>JAILWQ010000001.1 GCA_025698865.1 Erythrobacter sp.
CCTTCAGTACGCCAATGATCTGCTCTTCTGAAAACCTCGTTCTCTTCATCTCGTCCGTCCTTCTGTCAGGGCCGGACTCTAATCGAGACTGGAGGAAAATCAGGGGGTCACGTCAGATCCAGTCGAACAGATCGCGCGGCCCGAAGTCCTTCTCCAGATCTCCTCGCCCATCCCACGGTTGGTCGAGCAGCTCGATCTGTTCGGCTTTCTGGTGGCGAAAGTCCGCCCCCATGCTCTGCTGTTCGCCGCGCTTGATGCCGTCATTGTAGGAAAGCTCGATATGGCGGCCAAGGGTGTTCGCAGTCTGGGCGCAAATGTTAGGGCGGCGCTTAACTTTGTCAGCGTCAGATCTCAGCCAAAGCGGCAGCACATATGTGTTCGTAGAGGTTTTCGATGAAAGAAAAATTTTGTCCGTTCGCGTTTCCGTGACGAATGAATGAGCGTAGCTAAGGTCATTACAGATTCTGGAAGTAAGAAGCGCAACGTTGGCTATGTCGAGGTTGCTCTGAACCGTGTCTTTTAGAATCGTGAGAACTCGAGAATCTAATATCGTAGAACGAAAATCAAAAGGCCGATAAGCAATTTTAGCTATAGAATTTTTCCAATTATTAGATGAAGCGAAGGCTCTAGCGTTCCCATAGTTCCATTGGTTTGTTGAGCACATCCGGTACTTTGCAGAGATCTCGAGGCGAGACTCTGAGTTAGCCAAGTCTCGCATTCGCAGATCGAACGAACTCTCGTCAAATGAGATGGCGAATTCATCTTGTTGAGACGCAAAGCCTGTCGACCAATATTTTTCCTTGTCTGCAGCTCGGTCGCCGGTGCCAAAGAGAGTTGGTAGGTCCAGGTATGTGTTGAACTCCCCTATGAGCTCACCTTCCTTCCAGAAGAGAAAGTTCGGCGCGGATGGTTCGATACCGTCCGCATCCACTGAAATGCCTTGGCTCGTAAGCAATCGGTCCATCTTTTCATCAAAAGTGCCTTCCCAACTTTGATAGACAGCTTTCCCTTGATTCTTGCCCGGCACAGCAGCGAAGAGTCCAATTCCGACGCCAGTCATGATTTCGAAAACGGGTTCATCAGCACCCGACACATCATCTCGACGCACGCTCCCGTTTAGGTTGATTGCCATCAGGTGCGTGAACGATTCGAAAAGCGACTTTCTCATGTCGCGAGGTTGATTCCCAAGCATGTAGCCATGACCTGTGATCATACCAAGAACACCAATTCCTGAACGATCGATCGCGACCTGTCCCATCCTCAAGAACTTTATGTAATCATTCGATAGAGACTGAATTTGACTCTCTTCTTGCCTTACTCGCTCTTTATACGGCTCACATAATGCTGTGATCCACCGGCCCATGTTAAAGGATTTCACCGAGTATGGTGGGTTACCGATAAGCACCGTGACTGGTGCACTTTCTTTTGCACGATTTGCTTCATCGGCTTCTCGAGCAAGGGCCTGCGATTGCATTCGCTCTTCCAGGTCGAGGTCACGGCGAGGTTCTAGTGCGTTCGTTAGGAATATCCGCGCTCGTTCGTCTGAGTTGAAATTATACCCCGTCTCAGTGAGCTTCAGCCCGACTTTCATATGTGCAATGGCATAGGGTGCCATCATCAACTCAAAACCCGTCAAGCGTGGAAGCAAATGCGCGGGGACATACTCGTTCCATGCTGCAACGGTTTCAGCCTTTGATTTGCCTTGGCCTTTCCAGTGCTCGGCCATACGCTTGTGGATCAGGTCGATCACCTCGACCAGGAAGGTGCCCGTGCCGGTTGCAGGATCGAGGATCTGAACGAAGGGCTGGTCCGGAGCGATGTGATCGGGAATGGAGATCTTGTCGTTGCGCTCGGCAAGCTCGCCCCAGGTCGTCGTATCGGCCAGACCCAGCGGCAGGTCGAACTCGGTGCGCAGAATTTCGTCCACCCCGCGCACAATGAAGTTCACGACAGGGCGCGGGGTGTAGAAGACGCCGCGCTGCATTCGCTTCGCCGGATCGTATTCCTTCAGGAACAGCTCATAGAAATGGATGACCGGGTCTTCCTTCGGATTCCGGTCACCAAAATCGCGCAGAACGGCGGGCATATCCGCGTTATCAAGCATATCGACAACCTCGCGCACGCCGAGCTCGTCAAAATCGAGGTTCGATCGCTTGTCGCGCCCGCCTAGCTTGAGGAAATTGGCAAATAGCTCCTTCAAGAAGGGATTGGTGCGGGGCACCATGTCGGCCATGTTGTCCGCCACCAGCGCGCCAGAAGGACGCGAGATCGCCGCGGCCAGCATGCCGTAGCAGATGGTTTGGGCGAACATGTCGGCAAAGCCGTCCTCATCCAGATCGTGGATCAGGTTCTTGCGGAACGCCTCCAGCATGGTGCGCATCGGGCCATCGTCGGCTTCGGCTTCGAGCAACTCGTTGGCGCGAGCGCGGATCTGCGTGGCGAGCCCAGCTAGGTGCAGCGCCAGGTCGCGCGATGTCTTGATGACCTGGCGATAGCCGATCTCGAACGCGCTCGACCATTGCATGCGCCATGCTGTGTCATCACTCGTGTCATCCGGCCAGGCCAGACGGCTGGCGAGCATCTTGGCGGCGTATTCGTTGTGGAGCTTGGTATCCTTTGCGTTCCAGCCGAGCACCTTCATGACCGGTAGATCACCGGTCGAGGCTCCGTCATTGAAATGGACGAAGGCCAGTTCGCGCTCGCCGGACTTGCCGAAATTGGCGGCGAATATCAGGTCTCGCTTGTCCCATGCAGCGCGCTCCGCGCCTTTGCTTTCGCCGCGCTTGCTCACCACCAGCGCCCGCAGGATACGCCGCAGCACCGTAACCGACATCGTCTTGTCCTCGAACGAGAGGAAGAAGATGCCCCAAGGTTGGTTGGTCACGAGCGGACGGAGTTGATGGATTTCGCGAAGCTTGGCAGCGTCTTCGTCCTTCAGACCAAGTTCGCGCGGCTCATATTCGAAGACGACGTCCTCCAGCCCGTAATCCTCGGGAATCGGCCATTCGAGCTTGTCGCGAAGAAGATCGACGAGGCGAGGGAAGCTGTTGACCTTAGCCAGTTCTTCGGCGGTGATATCCGTCATTTTTCGATTGGCCTCAGTTCAGTTCCATCCACGCCTTGAGCACCGGCTTGACGCCGAGCGGGGCCTGGACCTTGCGCAGGAAGGATTTGGCGATGTGCTTTTCTACCGCGATGCGGATGTCGGAGAGCTTGGCTTGCTCCATCTGTGTGACACGCGACGTTTCCGGGGTCGAGCGGATGGGGCCAACGATCATCGGCGCATCTTCACGGATCGCTCCCGTCGCGACATCATACAGATACCACTGCACGTCGCCTGCCTCGACAGTCCAGATGTCCTCGCCGCTCGCCTCGCTTGCGGCCTTGTCATGGGCAGGGCGGGCATAGCAGAAAAACACTTGGCGGGTGCCGGGTTTGAGGTTCTGCTTCCCGGAGAAAATGCCGTTGGGAAAAGCGCTGACCTTTTCGTCTAGGCCGGGATTGGCCTTCAGCAAGTCCTGCCACTCAAGGTGCAGGTTCTCGTCGGGGCTGCGCTGGCCTTCGTACTGCTCGCTGAAATTGCGAAGGTCCTCGTAGTCGTCGTCCTCGCGCAGGAGCTGCTTTCCCTCGATGCCGAGCGTCTTGGAGATGCGCAGTGTCTTGTGCGCCACCTTGCCGTAAAGGCGAAGCAGTTCGTCCAGATCATCGGGCGGCAGGAAGTTCCAGTAGGCGACGGTGCCGCGCAACTCTTTCTGATCTGGGTGATCAGCGATTATCCTAGCTTCGATGGCAGGGTTCATGCGCCGGTCAACACGGCCAATGCGCTGCATGAGGCGAACAGGGTTCCAGTGCAGATCATAATTGATCAGACGGGTGGCATCCTGAAGGTTCAGACCTTCCGACAGTACATCGGTCGAGACCAGCACCCGAATTTCCTTATCGCCTTGCTCCGCGCTGGAGCTTTCGTTGTAATAGGGCGCAAACCGTTGGATGATCTTGGCGCGGTCCCCCTTTGTGCCGCTGTCGATCTGCTCTACGCCTTCGATTCCCGCTTCCTTCAGCTGCTGCGCAACATAACGTGCGGTGTCGCCAAATTCCGAGAAGATCAGGACCTTATGCTTCGATAGCACCGGGTCTTTGGTGAGCATCTGGATCAGCTTTTTCAGCTTAAGGTCTTGGCTTGGCTTGAATTTCTCCAGTTCATTGAGGAAATCCGCTACCTGCTCGAGATCGGCGAGAGTATCTGCGATCATCTCCTCGACCCTAAAGTGCTTGCGGTCGCGTACTTCTACGGCTTCAAGCAACTCCTCAGGGACGAGGTCATCCTCGGCTTCGCCCTCATCGAACATGTCTTTCTGCGGGCTGTAATCCAAAAGCTTCGCATGCTTACGTTTCCAACGGTCGAGTTGGGCCTTTTCATGCTCCGTCTGACAGTGAACCTCCATCCAGGCGAGCATCTTCATGAGCAACCGCCAACAGGATTGCTTGAACGCTTCCGCCGAACTTTCGAACCGTTTGAGGAAGCTGGTCCGGATGAGAGCGACAACTTGCTTCAGCCGGCCGCGTTCGAGTGCGGTCGCGACCTCTTCGCTATCTCCCTTGTAGTAGGCGTAGGGGTTATAGATGCCGAGCACGAAGAGCGGTTCGCGTTTGTGAAATGCTTCGGCGACCATATCGAGCAGCTTGCCGTAGGTTTGCCTTACTGAGTACTCGGCAACGGTGGGCTTGCGCGGTTCCGGAAACATCACCTCCCCGTCACCTTCGCGCTTCATGCTCTCCTTGACGTAGCTACGGCTGCGTTGGACCACCAACGCATCGAAAAGCGGGTCGGCAGACAATCGGATCGAAGCATCGGCGGTGTTGAGTTCGAGCTGCTCCGCTTCGCTGCTGTTCCCGTAGATTTCGGCTTCGATCTTCTTTTCAAGCTGACGAATGTATCCAGGGAGCGAATGGATTCCGAGGGTGCCGCCAGAAAAATGATCAGGCCTATGTTGAGTGAATAGCTCGACCATGTGCTGAAAATCTGTAAGCCGGTTGTTGATCGGCGTAGCAGTGAGCAGAAACATCTGCTTTCCTTGCGCCAAATCATACAGACGCCAATAGCGTGACCTTCGGTCTTCACCTTCCTCGCCCTTGGTTCCAGTATTCCGGAAGTGATGCGCTTCATCAATGATGATTACGTCAGCCTCTTCAGCCACGCGATCCAGTTCTTCCTGCATAGCAGGGCGCGTAAGATCGGTGTGGCTGAAAACCTTCAATCGGCCATAGCCCTTCAGGACGGCGGGGAGCCGCTTACCAAGCTCGCGCTCCCAAACCGGCTTCTTGGCTGACTTGGGGACGAAAAGGGCCACATTCTTCTTTTCGTGAACGGCGAAGCGTTCGATCAGCATCAGTCCAATGAATGTCTTGCCAAGGCCGACGCCGTCGCAGAGGAAGGCGCCGCCATACCTCTCGGCACGTTTGAGCAGGCCACCATACCCATCTTGCTGATACCGAGCGAGGACCGGGAAGATTTGGGATTTCTCCCGTTCCCATTCGGTTGCTGTCTCCTCGTGACCAAGAAAGTACTGCTGCAAGGACCGGGCATAAACATCGAACGGCAGATATTCCCGAACATGCCGCTCGAAGGTCTTGAGGATTTCGGCGGTTACGTCTTCGGCCTCTTCCCACCGCTCATCGTACCATTCCTGCAGCACCGCAACCGGCGCGCCCGTCACTTGGACATTGAGTTCGATATTGTCGGTTAGGCCAGGAAGAGTGAAATTCGAGGAGCCGACAAGGGCGCTGGAGCCCACGACTTCCATTCGCGCATGCGTGATGTAGGCTTTGGCGTGAAACTTGTCCTTGCGGTAAACCCGGCACTCGATCTTGCCGTCGCGCAGCGCCGCGACAATTGCGCCGACACCGTGAAGAAAATGGTTTTTCTGCTTTTCCCCCTCAAGGCTGCCGTCAAGAATCGACGCTGCCGCTGTAAGGGCACTTTCAAATGCGCGCTTCGTTCGGCGCGAGACTTCGTCGCCCATCAAAATTCGGATTTTATCCAGCTTCTGCCACTCGCCGTCTAACGCCAGCAGGGCCCCAACCTCGAAAAAGCCAGACGCGATATCGATACTCTTCGATAGCTCGCACCAGTCCTTCAGGTAGCGGAGTGCCTTCCAGTCGTCTTCGCTGTTATCGACGATGAAAAGTTCACTTCCGACGCGTGCACTGCTTCGTTTCGGCATTTAGTCACCTCTGACAGTAGCTTACGAGGGGGAGCATGGAAGCGCAACGTGATTGGAGCTACCCTGCCGGGCAACCTGCTCTATCCGCAGGCGCGGACCGGGCCTGTAGTCCCGGCCCATTCGGGTGACGATCAGGAGCGGGTGCAAGCGGAGCGGGAGATGCTGGAGGACGCGCTCTGTCCCGCATGGCCTTTGGCCATGCTCCTGAGGGCGCGGCGTTTCTGAGCTGACCCGCAGGCGCTCTTGCCTCTCTCATTGCCGGACGCCCGCTGGCCCACTTGGCCCGCGCGCAGGGCGTCCGGCGGCTTCGCGCCGTGCAAGGGCGCCGTTCCTGTGCGGATCGCTGCGGCGATCCTTGAGGGGAACGCCAAGGGCTTTGCCCTCTCGTTCCCAAACCCCAATAGACGCCCCCGTGTGGCGGGCTGTGCCCGCTGGCCCGCGCCAGGGCATCGATTGGGGTTGTCCCTCCCCCTCCCATCCTCGCCGGAAGGCAGAGCCGCATGCCGCGTGACGGATGCGGCTTTGCCGGATGGAGTTTGGACCATGGGTGACCTGATCTTGAATTACCGCGCGTGCGGGGCCGAGTGCCGGGAGGACTGGCTGCGCATGCTGGCGCATGACAACGGCCTGCCGCTCGTGGCGGTTCAGCAGCTGGCGGACGAGCTCGGCGAGCGCGAGGATTTTGGCGAGCTGGTGCGGCTTTGCGAGTGTGGCGGGAGCCTTGCGTCATGAGCGGCGCAATGCTGACGCGGGCCGAGCGGATTGCGCGGCTCAATGATCTGGCGCGCCGCGCCATGGGCATTGCCTGCGTGGTGGTGGCGACCGAGGGTATTCGTGCCTTGTCCGAGGCGGAGCAGTCGCGTTTGCGCGAGCTGGTCGAAACCTTCGATGCCTTCACGCCCGACAATGATCCCTATGGAGAGCGCGACTTCGGCAAGATCTATCAGGGCGTGGACGGTGTCTGGTCAGACTCGCGGCCTGTTGATGTTGCGATGACCGTGTTCTGGAAGATCGATGCCTATGACCGCGCGTTGCGGTTCGGCAGCGAAGATCCCGCCGATCCCGCCGTGACCCGGCGGGTGCTGACCATCATGTTGGCGAGCGAGTATTGATATGGCGGCCCACTCCCACACTGTGGAACCGTCGCGCCTTGCTTTCGGTGCATGGTGCCACGCCAGCGAAAAGCAGATTGGCGAAGGCGATATTCGTGCCAGCTACAGTGCTGACCGCATCGGCATGGGGCAGCCCATCCGCAAGCTATTCCGACATGGTGGAGAGCTTTGGGTCTGTGTCGGCACTGGTCCTGCCGGAGCCGAGGCCTACCGGCTCGTCCACCCTTCGCTCTATGGAGGTGGGGCGCGCAGTTATCATGATCGGTGCCGCGATGGCGATCACGCGCGCAGTGATCCGGCGGGCTTTTATGACGGCATCATCGTGCGTCATGCCGGACGCGAACTTGTGATGGCCGGTCCGCCCGCCATCTTCGTCGCAGGCGAGGAGGCGCAGCTGTCCCTGTTCTGAAGCTGCGGCAAATTGCGGGGCTAGCCCTTCGCCGCGCTGGCTTCGAGCGATGCGGCAATGTCAAGGATCGAGCGCGCGAGAACCATCGGATCGTCCTTCGATGGCAAGAACCCGCGCCGCTTCCAGAATTGCGCGGCCTCCTCATCGACCGCGTTGACGACCAGCGCCCGGCCACCGATCAGCGCTGCGCCTTCGACGCAGCGCTGCAAAGCATGTTTGAGCAGGCCGGTGCCGATGCCTTTGCCCCGCCATTGCGCATCGGTCGCCAGTTGGCCTAGCAGCAGGCAGGGCAGAGGATCTGGCGATTGACCGGTGCGGATCGCACGCGGCAGGCTGGCGGGGACAACCGCGGTTGGCGCGAGGCCATAGAAGCCGATCACCTTCCCCGCGTCATGGACCACCATGACCGCGGTGAAACCCTTCTTCTGGTTCGAGAGCGCACGGGTGCGCAGCCAGTTGTCGAGCGAAGGCTTGCCACACGAGAATGACGCAAGATCATGTGCTTCGCTGAGCGGCTCTGGTCCGGAGATCGGCACGGCGGCGGCCTATTCGGCAGCAGGCTTTGATTCCCAGGGAGCAGGCCGCTTCAGCAGCTCGACCATTTCCGGCACGGGCTTAGCCGGGCGGTCGAGCATGTCGACGAAGGCGGCGAAACCTTCGGGCGACATGCGAATGAGCGTGTTCTCCATGATCACTTCTTCTGCCGTCCGCACCGCCGCATCGCGCATGAATTCCGTGCGTGAGCGCCCGCGCAGGCTCGCCGCGCGGTCGATGATCGCAATGTCGGCATCGGCAAGCCGCATCGAAAGCGGATGATCCTTGCGCTGTGTCGCGTGAGCCATGGTCAATCTCCTCGAGGCTGATCTAGCGCAATGTATCGCATTTTGCAATACGGAGTTGATGCTGATGGCCGGGCTGGGAGGCGGCAGTGCCCCACCCTTCCCTTCGGTGTGGCGACTTCGTTTCTTGCACCCGCACTGGCCGCGCGCGCGCGGGGGGTCAATGTCCGGCCCGCGCCGGTTCCGTGCCGTCACCCGTGTTGGACATTGACCCCCGCCATTTGCCGCGCGGCCTTTCTGTCTGGTGCAACGAGCCACCAACACGAAAGGAACATCTCATGGCCCGCACGTCCCAAGCACCCGCACCCGCCACCGCATCCGAGGCCAAAGCTCCTGATTTTATCGCCTGGCATGTCAGCAATCGCGGCGAAAAAGCCTTCTGGACCAAGGTCGGAGCCGCATGGTTCCACCGCGACCGCAGAGGTCTGTCGCTCCAGCTCGAGGTCGTGCCGATCAATGGCCGGATCGTGTTGCGGACGCCGCTCGATGATGAGACCAAGGAAGTGCAGCCGGGCGCTTAGCGCCCGGCGATGCCGCGTAACCGCAGCGAACGACTCATCCAGAACAGCATTCGAGATCAATTCACGAGCTTGAGACTACCGCGCCTTGTCGATTGGATGGCCTTGCTGTCCGAAGGAATGCCAACAGTGACCAGCCCCCAGACCAACTTCTGCAACTCGTCATAGGGAATTCCAATTTCATCGGAGACGGATTGCAAGGTTTGACCACTAGCCCTCAGGGATTCC
Organism: Erythrobacter sp.; assembly: GCA_025698865.1. Taxonomy (GTDB): domain Bacteria; phylum Pseudomonadota; class Alphaproteobacteria; order Sphingomonadales; family Sphingomonadaceae; genus Qipengyuania. The sequence goes on from JAILWQ010000001.1 coordinate 9,331, forward strand.
GTGATTTTCTGCCATACCTTTGAGGTCTCGTGGGGATAATCATTGGGTTCGGACGTGCGGTAGCCTCGTTGGCTGATTTCAATACAAATCGACCTGTAGGTCCATTCGCTAATCATCCCGGTATCTTTCAGGCGTCGAGTAAGAGCGCCTGGTGAAACCATCCACCGTTCTTTCAGCCGCAGCACGGCATCGAGCGATTCGATGTTAAATCCAATCGCCTTGATGGTGTCGGACGGCATCAGAAATGCCGACGCAAACTGATCAGCCTCTTTTTCAGCCACAGGACCGGATGGTGCCCCATGCCGGTGGAGGACAAGATGTCCCAACTCATGGGCGATATCGAACCTGCGATGTGCCGATGATTTGAGGCGGTTGCTGAAAATGAAAGGGGTGTTGCCATTCCAAACCGAAAAAGCATCTACCTCTTTGGCGTTCTCGAAAAGCGAATAGACCCGGACGCCGTTAGCCTCGACCAAATGGATCATGTTGCTGATCGACAACTTGCCGATCCCCCACTCGTCCCGAACGATACGAGCGGCGTTGCTTGGGGACTCACCGTGAAGGTTCGGCACATTCGGTAAGGGAAGCGAAAAGCGATGGTCGATCCACTTGTTGATCTCATAAGCAAAAGAGCCTGCCGCCAACGCGGCATGCTTTTGGCTAGCGGTCATACGCTTTAACGATCTAAAGCTAACACCGTGCTCGTCCAGCTCCTCCAGAGACTCCCCATAGAAGAAAGATGCTGGAAACCCGAGTGCCTGTGCAAGTAGATGTTCGGTCGCCTCACTCGGCGTATATTCGCCATTCTCGAAAGCATTAAGGGCGCGGGTAGTAATACCTGCCTTTTGCGCTAATGCTACTTTCGTGAGTCCTACTCGGCGACGCGCAAGCGCCAGTTTTTCTCCATTGAACATAGGTAAACCTATGCGATGCGCTGAACGGGGATATCGAATTCGCCTGTAAAGCCATCGCGCGGACCACGAGTGCCAACGATTGGGCTGTCGTCCAGATCAATGACCGGGAGGATGTTCCTCTCGCTCCAAGACGTGATCTTGCCTCGTTGAATTTCCGACGGAGAAGAGAGCTCCGAAAAAATTCGCCGTCCCTCGATATTCAGCAGGAACCAGAAGGCTTTGTAGCCACCGACTCCTCCTGCAGCTGCGGCATCTTCCGGAACCGCTTCGGGCCAGAGTTCGCCTTGTCGTTTGACTGCAATTTCAGTCCGCTGACCTTTCGGCGTTTTCGTAGTCGGAGTCCGACCAATAAGCTTTCCCGACGCCTCATCGCCAGTAGCGCAAACGATGTAAATCTTTAGCGCGTCGTTGATCGTCATGGAGAAATTGCCGGGATCGGCGAACCGCCAGCCCGCAGGAATATACTGACTACGAAGCCCGTGAACGCAGGCTGCCCAAGCCGCGGTTCCGGGAAATGTCGGAGGATGGAGTGGTGAACAACCCACTCGCGCCCTATACCCAGCTCGGGAGACCGACTGCATCCCTTCGAGGTCCAGCCCGAGTTCACGGAGACGCTGAGAAACCTCCCATTCCTTTGCCCTGAGAACTAGCACCTTCGACCTCACTTCCGGTTTTCGTTCCTCATATGTGGAAGAAAAACCGGAAGCTGTCAAGCGCTCGCTTATGTCGATCAAGCAAAGCAGCAGACGAAGCGAAAGCTGCTTATCCTTATGTGGCGGAGTCAACCAGCCCTCGCCGCCGCCTCACGTTCAATCATTGCGGCCCAGTCGAGCATCACCTGCTTGCGCCGGTCAAACAGCTCGGACTTGTTGTAAACCCGCATGATCTTCGAGGTGGTGGCGGTGGCAACATGGTTCAGGATGCGATCCACCACTGCAATGTCCGCGCCGAGAACCTCACATGCCAATGTGCTGAATGTGGTGCGAAGATCATGGATGGTCCAGTGCTCCATGTCGACCGGCTCCCGGCCAGCCTTCTTTGCAGCCGCAATCCGCCTTTCGCGGATGATCCGGTCAAGCCGCCGCTTGGCCTTGGCATAACCGGACACTGACGTATCGCCGGTCATGCTGAAAACGAACGGGCTGTTCTTCGGACGATCTGACGCGGCCAGCGCATCCTTGATCAGCGACACGGCAAGCGGCGATAGCGGGACCCGAAGTGAGTTCCCGCTCTTGGTTCTGTGACCCGGCAAGGTCCAGACTGCGTTATCGGGATCACCATCGGCGCCGAGGTCAAGCTCGGTAACCGGCATCGCTGCCACTTCCTCGCGGCGCATGGGCACCACGATCAGCAAGCGATAGAGCTGGCCAAAGGGATATCCAAGCTCTCCCATGGCATCCCAGATTTCCAGCAGCTCATCAAGTGAATGGAAACGGTCGCGGGTGCGCTCCTTGGCGGGCTTCTTGATATTCGCCGCCGGATTGCTCTCCACAATTTCCTGATCGACACACCAGTTCATGAAGGCCTTCACGTATGCCAGGTTGCGGTTCGCAGCCATGGGGGCCTTCTCCGCATGTTTGCGCACGGCATCCACGATGTCGGACCGTGTGATCGATGTGATGTCCTTCGAACTGAATTGCTTCAGCACCCCGGACTTTCCGTCGAGGGCGCGGCGGCATTGCGACCCGCGCCGCAGTTGCGAGAGCTTCATGCGTTCGTAATCGTCAAGCACATCAGAGAGTTTGCGCTGCATTCGCGCCGCACGGATCGCTTCGCGCTTTGCCTCTCGCTTCTCCTCATTGGGATCAACGCCTTCGACAACTTCGATGTGCTTGACCCGTGCTGCCTCTCGCGCATCCGACAGGCCCATGCCCGGCCAGGCTCCCAACTTGATCCGGGTGCGCTTCCCGTTGCGCAGCCGCGTACAAAGGAGCCATGTGGCCGAACGCTCACCGGCCCGGATGCGCAACCCGGCAACGCGGTCATCAGCGAGCTCCAACTGCTTGCCCTTGACCGTTCGAGCCCGTGTGATCAGTGTCTCGATTGCCTGCCTGTTGAGCGGTTTCACCATAATTCGCGCCAATGCCTTTTCGCTATAGGCTCCATATAGGCTCCACTTTGCGGAAGGACAACGCTCGTCAAAATCGCACCCTGATGAACAAATTTTGACAGGGCGCGATGACTAATATAGATTGTATATCATTATATTAGTCGTCATATCTCCAAACCTTTCTAGGCAAATTTGGACATCTTTGAACACTCCCAAAATGGTCCCCTGATCAAACTCTTAATCAGCGGGTCCTTGGTTCGAGCCCAAGTGCGTCCACCACTTTTCACAAATCAGCTTGCGGCTTTGGCCCGATTGCGCGTTTGCTATGCGGCGGTCTTCGGCGCCCGTTCATTCGCGGCTGTTAGACCGGGGCGAACGACGCGATTGGCGACACGATACTCAGGGGACGCATGCGACAATCCTTCCTCATTGCGGAAAGCGGAACTCCGGACCATCGCCGCGAACGACGCGAGGATGTGGGGAAAAGCTCGGGCGAGACCTACGCCGCCACGCTGGCGCAACTGGTTCCGGGCTGCCGGGTCGACATCGCGCGCCCCTCGGACGACGATGCGCCGGTTCATACCGCGCAGGAGATCGCCCGATACGATGGCGTCTTCATCACCGGCTCGCCCATGCACGTCTACAACGAGACGCCACCGGTTCGGCGACAATTGCAGTTCATGCGCACGGTTTTCGAATCGGGAACGCCTTCTTTTGGTTCATGCGCTGGCTTGCAGGTCGCGGTCGCGGCGGCGGGTGGCAAGATTCGCAGGATGGCGGAGCGGCTGGAGGCGGGGATTTCGCGGAGGATAACCCGGACGAGCGCTGGGATCGGTCACCCGCTTTTGGAGGGTCGACCTGCCGTATGGGATGCGCCGGCCCTGCATGCGGACGAAGTCGAATGTCTGCCCGAGAGTGCCACGCTGCTCGCGGGCAATGCCATCACCCCGGTACAGGCGGTCGAGATCAGACATCGTCGCGGCGTGTTTTGGGGCGTTCAGTACCATCCGGAGCTGGCGATCGGCGAGATCGCGGCCGCGCTGCGCCGGGAAGAAGACGCTCTCATCGACGCCGGGCTGGCGGACGATCGCGAGGACGTCGGGGCCATGGCGGACCGGTTCGATGCCCTCCATCGCGAGCCGCACCGGCGGTCGCACCGATGGATGCTCGGGGTCGACGATCAATTTGCCGTCGAGGAAAGGCGGCGGACCGAGCTTCTCAACTTCATTCGCGCGTTGCCGGAGCTCGACCGGCGTTAACGGCGAACTGCGCCAAAGCCCTCTCTCCACATCCGATGTGATCGATCCATTGCGCTCACATTGAAATGTGATACGAGGGCGTCATGAACACCATCGACAAAGTTCGCACGATCGTCGCCGAGGGCCTCATGACCCGCGCCGGCCTCGCCCGCGCCGCCGGGCTCCATGCCAACACGCTGCGCGATTGCAGTGATGCCGACTGGAACCCCACCGCCGAGACCCTCGCCAAGCTGAGCAATTTCCTCGAGGCGAACGACGATACGCCGGTCATCGTCGGCGCCGAGGAGATCATCGACGAGGCGCGCAACGGGCGCATGTACATCCTCGTGGACGACGAGGATCGGGAAAACGAGGGCGATCTCATCATCCCCGCGCAGATGGCCACCCCGCGCGCAATCAATTTCATGGCGACGCACGGCCGCGGGCTCATCTGTCTCTCGCTCGACCGCAAGCGCGTCGAGGCGCTGGGCCTGCAGCCGATGAGCCGCGACAATCGCGAGAGCATGCAGACCGCCTTCACCACCTCGATCGAGGCGAAGACAGGCGTCACCACCGGCATCAGCGCGGCCGACCGGGCGCGGACCGTATCGGTTGCGATCGACGCGACAAAGGGACCGGACGATATCGTAAGCCCGGGCCATGTCTTCCCCCTCGCAGCGCGCGATGGCGGCGTGCTCGTCCGCGCCGGCCACACCGAGGCCGCGGTCGACATCTCGCGCCTTGCCGGCCTCAATCCCTCGGGCGTCATCTGCGAGATCATGAACGAGGACGGCACCATGTCCCGCCTCGACGATCTGATCGCCTTCGCGCGCAAGCACGACATGAAGATCGGCACCATCCGCGACCTGATCGAATACCGGATGCGGCACGATCATCTGGTCGAGCGGATGGGCGAGTATTCGCTCCAGTCCGGTTACGGCGGGGACTGGCGGATGCTGACCTATCGCAACACGGTCGACGGCAGCGAGAGCTACGTTCTTCAGAAGGGTCACGTCGAGGAAGGCAAGCCCACCCTCGCCCGCGTCCATCCGATCTCGCTGTTCGACGACATTCTCGGCCGCCCGGGCGAGCGCAAGCGTACGCTTCAGCGCGCGATGGAGACGGTGGGCCGGCACGGCTCGGGCGTGATCGTGATCATCACCGGCCGCACTGCCTCGACTGCCAGCCACAACGACACGGACGCCCAGCGCAATGTCGGGATCGGATCGCAGATCCTCGCCGACATGGGTGTCGAGGACATGATCTACCTGTCCAATTCCCAACCCAATGTCGTGGCGATCGAGGGTTACGGCCTCGAGATCGTCGACTTCATGCCGATCGGAGACTGACCCCATGGCGAATTTCCTCATCGTCGAAGCGCGCTTCTACGATCATCTGAACGACATGCTGGTCGAGGGGGCGCGGAGCGCGCTGAGCGAGGCGGGGCACTCGGTCGAGGTGCTGACCGTTCCCGGCGCGCTTGAAATCCCCGGCGCGATCGCGCTGGCGGTCGAGAGCGGCCGTTTCGACGGCTTCGTCGCGATCGGCGTCGTGATCCGGGGCGAGACCTATCACTTCGAGATCGTCGCGGGCGAGAGCGCGCGCGGCATCATGGCGCTGACGATGGACGGCATCGCCATCGGCAACGGGATCATCACCGTGGAGAACGAGGACCAGGCGCTGGTCCGCGCCGATCCCGCACAGAAGAACAAGGGTGGCGAGGCCGCCAGGGCCGCCATCGCCCTGCTCGACCTTCGCAAGCAATACGCGCTCTAGGTTAATCCAGCCGGGGGCGCGAAGCCCCCGCGCCACCTTCGCTCAGCAGGTCAGCTTTCCAAGGCAGTCGCGCCCGGCATAAACCGCGCTGTCGCCCAGCTCTTCCTCGATGCGGATCAGCTGGTTGTACTTGGCGAGCCGATCCGACCGGGCGAGCGAGCCGGTCTTGATCTGCCCGCAATTGGTCGCGACCGCGAGATCGGCGATGGTCGCATCCTCGGTTTCGCCCGAGCGGTGGCTCATCACGCTGGTGTAGCCGGCGCGCGTCGCGATGCTGACCGCGTCGAGCGTTTCCGAAAGCGTGCCGATCTGGTTGACCTTGACCAGCAGCGAATTGGCGAGGCCCTGATCGATCCCCTCGCGCAGGCGCTGCGGATTGGTGACGAAGAGATCGTCGCCCACCAGCTGGATCGAATTGCCGATCCGGTCGGTCAGCGCCTTCCAGCCTTCGAAATCGTCCTCGGCCATGCCGTCCTCGATCGAGCGGATCGGATAGTCGCGGCACAGGCGGTCGAGATATTCGGCGAACGCCATGCCATCCAGCGAGAGGTTCTCGCCCGCGATCTCGTATTTCCCCTCGCGGAAGAATTCGGTCGAGGCGCAGTCGAGCGCGAGCACAATGTCGTCGCCCGGCTTGAAGCCGGCCTGTTCGATCGAGGCCATGATGAGGTCGAGCGCGTCGCGAGTCGAGGCGAGATCGGGCGCGAAGCCGCCTTCGTCCCCGACGGAGGTCGACAGGCCCTTCTCGCCCAGCTTCTTCTTGAGCGTGTGAAACACCTCGGCGCCCCAGCGCACCGCATCGGAGATGCTGTCGGTGCCGACCGGCATGATCATGAATTCCTGGATGTCGATCGGGTTGTCGGCATGCTCGCCACCATTGATGATGTTCATCATCGGCACGGGCAGGACATGGGCGGAGACGCCGCCGATATAGCTGTAGAGCGGCAGGCCGCGCGCATTGGCCGCCGCCTTGGCGACCGCGAGGCTGGTGCCGAGGATCGCGTTCGCCCCGATCCGCGCCTTGTTGGGCGTGCCGTCGAGCGCGATCATCGCGTAGTCGATATCGCGCTGGTCCTCGGCGTCGAGGCCGAGAACGGTGTCGGCGATTTCCGTGTTGACCGCGTCGACCGCCCGGCCGACCCCCTTGCCGAGATAACGCGCGCCGTCGCCGTCGCGCAGCTCGACCGCCTCGTGCGCGCCGGTCGAGGCGCCGCTGGGCACCGCCGCGCGGCCGAAACTGCCGTCTTCCAGAAGCACGTCGACCTCCACGGTCGGGTTGCCGCGACTGTCGAGAATTTCACGGGCGTGGATGTCGATGATCGCGGTCATGGGAACGGAACTCCGGTGGGCGTGGTTCATGTCGGCAAGGCACCCGTAACGCGGGCGGCCTTACGGGGATGCGTTGGGCGCTCTATGCGGCGGAACATCCTCGCGCAAGTTGCGTTGCAGCTTGTGAAACCGTGGGACCGAACCGGTTCCTGCGGAGATGAAATCAGCAGTCGAAGGGGCAAGAAAGTCATGGCCGATAATTCAGCGTCCGAAACGCCGAAAAACAGCAAGACGAGCAAGCCCGGAAAGACGTCCACCAAACCTCGCAAGACGGTCGCCAAGACGGCCAATGCCAAGGAGAAGACTCCCGTGACCAACACCGCCACCACTCCCAGCACCACGACCACCGACAGCACCATCGCAGCTGCCGGCAGCGACAATCGCGCCGAAGCCAAGTCGCGTTTCAACGCCGCTCTCGAAGAGGCGAAGGCGGGCGCCGCCGCACTGCGCGCCGAGGGCAAGGAACGCGCGGTCGCCTATCGTGAGAACGCCAAGGACAAGGGCGAGGGATACGCTGCCGAAGCCAAGACCAAGAGCCGCGATCTGGCCAATCAGGGCAAGGCGAAGGCGGGCGAAGGCCTGCGCGCGCTGAGCGGTGCCGTGTCCGAGAACGCGCATTATGTCGACGAGCATCTCGGTGCGAAATACGGTGATTATGCCCGCAGCGCTTCGCGTTCGCTCGACGATTACGCCGGTCGCCTTGACGAGAAGTCGATCGACGAGCTCGGGCAGGATGCCCGCGAATTCGTCCGCAAGAGCCCGGGTCTCGCGGTCGGCATGGCAGCAGCCTTCGGCTTCATGCTTTCGCGCATGCTCGGTGGTTCGCGTCGCTGATCCCGGCGTGGGATCGCCAGGCGTGAACGACGCAGGCTACAGCAGTGGAGGTGTCGGCTCCGGCTACGTTCCGGCCGACCCTCCCGGCGTGGAAACACACGAGGCGAAGGTGGACGACAGCGCACGCCCTCCGTCCTTGCTGACGGACGTCGTCACGCTGTTCGAGGACGCGAAGAACTATTTGCAGGCGGAGACGGCTTTTCAGAAAAGCCGTGCCGCTTTCGTATCGAGCCGGTTGAAGTTTGCCGCGCTTTACGGCGCGGCGGCTTTCGGCGTGTTCCACCTCGCGCTGATCGCGATTGCCGTCGGACTGGTGATTGCCCTCGCGCCCTTGGTCGGGCCATGGCTTGCGACGCTGATCGTGGGTGCCAGCCTTATCGTCGCGGGCCTCTTTTTCGTGCGTAGATTGAAGAGCCAGATCGGCGCGATCCGGTCGGCCTTCGAGGGAGAGAGCTCTTGAGTGCCCGTCAGGCGAGCATGGAAGCCGACCGCCGGTTGCGCGATGCCGCGAAGGCCGTCCTCGATGCAGATATCAGCAATCTGAAAAACAACATCGCCCACAAAGGACTGACCGAACGCGCGGTCGATCGCGTCACGGATGGCGCGCGGGACGTTTATGACGAAGCGGTCGAGGTCGCCGGGGATCACACCGGCGTTCTGGCGGCGATTCTGGCAGCGCTCGTCCTCTGGTTCGCGCGCAACCCGATCCTGGATGTGCTGTTCGGCAGAGAAGATGGCGAGGATGAGGACTGGGACGATGAGGCGCACGATTTCGCGGAACGGTAGGAACATCCCTCCCCATTCGCCCGTTGCCGCTCCAGACACTTACATCTCGAATTACAGATCGAAAGGCCCCCGATGAGCGAAGATACCGACACCAAGATCCTTACGGACAAGGAAAAGCGTGACCAGCTGCGCGAGAAGATCGAGGCGGCGGAAGTCCGCAACACCGAACGCTCGTTCAGCGATCAGGCGCGCGACGCGCTGAACGAAGCCACCGAATTCGTGAAGGAACGGCCCCTCACCGCGGTCGCTGGTGTCGCGGTCGTCGCGCTCGCGATCGGAGCGATGACGCGTCCGGGCCGCCGTCTTGGCCGTCGCACGGGTGTGATGGCCGCTACGGCGACAGATGCGGCGCTGGCGTATGCGCTCGGGCTTCTCGACCGTACGCAGACCGCCGGTGCGGTTGCTTTGCGCGGGGGCAGCGATGCTCTCGACGATTTCGGCGATACGCTCGGATCGACGGCCCGCAAGCTGCGCCGGGATGCCGCCTATCACGCCGACAGCGCGGGCGACGTTCTCCGGAGCACGCGGCGCAGGGCGGGACGCAAGACCAGTCGCGGACTGCGCGACCTTCGCGCGCGTTTCTCGCACTGATATTGCGCGAATGACGATTAGCGGCGCGGCGGGCTTGCCTGTCGCGCCGCTTTCTTTATGGGATCGGCGGCAATCCCAGCCCCCTCCCCGGACAGAAAGCCGCCACCATGGAAGAAACGACCACTCAGCAGACGCTCTATCTCGTGATGGGCGGCCGCGTCACCGATCCGCGCGGCAATGAGTTCCAGGACCCGGAGAGCATCCATGTCGCGGGCGTCTATTCGACTTACGAAAACGCTGTCGAAGCCTGGCGGACGAATGCCCAGCGCACGGTCGACGATGCCGAGATGAAATACGTCGTGGTCCACCTTCACAAACTGCTCGACCCCGCGAAGTGACCCCGCGGTGAGCTATCGCATCCGCCGTTTTCACGCGGCGGATGCCCAGGCTCTGGTCGAACTCACCCGCATCGCGATCCAGAATATCGGGGCGCGGGCTTACTCGCCCGCACAAATCGCGGCATGGTTCTCTCGGCACATGACGGCCGAGTGCTTTCGCGAGCGCGCCATCGCGGGTGATCTAATTCTGGTTGCGATTGGCGAAGCCGACAAGCCGGTTGCCTACACGCTGCTCGAACCGGACGGGCATCTCGATCAGCTCTACTGCCATCCCGATCACACGCGCCGCGGCCTGGCCGACCGCCTGCTCGCGGAAGCGGAACGGTACGCGATTGCACGAACTTTCCCTCGACTTTACACCGAAGCGAGCGAACTTGCCCGCCTGGCGTTCACGCGGGCGGGCTATGTCATGCTCCATCGACGCGACTTCGTGATCGAGCACGGCGAGAAAACCGTGCCGATCCACAACTACGCGATGGCGAAAATCCTCAGATGAATTCGATCTTGTCGACCAGGTAGAACTTGTCGCCGCTCGGCACGGTGACCTCGATCTCTTCCTCGACCTGCTTGCCGATAAGCGCGCGGCCGATCGGCGAATTGTAGCTGATCCGGCCTTTCTTGGCGTCCGCCTCGGTCTGGCCGACGATCTGGTATTTCACCGGCTTGTCGTTCTCGTCGAGCAGCGTCACGGTCGCCCCGAACACCACCTTGTCGCCCGACAGCGTGGTCGGATCGATGATCTGGGCGCGGGTGATCTTGTCCTCGATCTCGGCGATCTGCGCCTCGACCTGGCCCTGACGTTCCTTGGCGGCGTGGTATTCGGCGTTCTCCGAGAGATCGCCATGCGCGCGCGCTTCCTCGATCGCGTCGACGATCAGCGGGCGTTCGGCGCGCAGCACCTTGAGATCCGCCGTGAGCTTCTCGTAGCCCTCCGCCAGCATCGGGACCTTTTCCATGTCGGACCTTCCTGTTCTCACCCCGCCCGGCAATTCGAGCCGGTCCCGCGCGGTTCGCGGAGCCAGCATCGCTCGATTGTCAGGGGGGTACGTCCTCGTTCGTCAGCTATAATAGTCCTGCAACGAACGCACTTCAAGCTGATCGGTGCTGACCTGCGCGATCGCTTGAGCCGCCGCCCGGCTCGCGGCGGCCGTTGTGTAGTAGGGCACCTTCTTTTCCAGCGCCGAAGCGCGGATCGACTGGCTGTCGGTCAGCGACTGCCAGCCCTCGGTGGTGTTGAAGATCAGGTCCACCTCGCCGTCGATGATGGCATCGACGATGTGCGGCCTGCCTTCCGCGACCTTGTTGACGCGGGTCACGTCAAGGCCGTTGTCGCTCAGGAAATCCTTCGTCCCGCCGGTCGCGACGACCTCGAAGCCCTGCTCGATCAGCGTGCGGACTGCAGAGAGGATCACCTGCTTGTCGCTGTCTTTGACCGAGACGAACAGGCGGCCCGAGCGCGGCAGCTTCATCCCCGCCCCGATCTGTGACTTGAGGAAGGCGGCCGGGAAATCGGCGTCGATCCCCATCACCTCGCCGGTGGATTTCATTTCCGGGGTCAGCACCGGGTCGGCGCCGGGGAAGCGGCTGAAGGGGAACACCGCTTCCTTCACCGCCATGTGCTTCGGGCGAATGTCGAACGGCTCGAAATTCGCCAGCGGCTCGCCCGCCATCACCCGCGCCGCGATCTTGGCGACGGGGCGGCCGATCGCCTTGGCGACGAAGGGCACGGTGCGGCTGGCACGCGGATTGACCTCGATCAGGAAGATCTCGCCCTCCTTCACGGCGAACTGCACGTTCATCAGCCCGCGCACCTCCAGCGCCACGGCGAGATCGCGTGCCTGGCGCTCCATCTCGGCGACGGTGTGGTCGGGCAGGCTGTAGGGCGGCAGGGTGCACGCGCTGTCGCCCGAATGGACGCCCGCCTCCTCGATATGCTGCATTACGCCCGCGATGCGGACTTCGTTGCCATCGGCGATCACGTCGACATCGCATTCGATCGCATCGCGCAGATACTGATCGACCAGCACCGGGCTGTCGCCCGACACGTTGACGGCCGTGGCGATGTAGTCGTCGAGCTGCGCTTCGCTGTCGACGATTTCCATCGCCCGCCCGCCGAGGACATAGGAGGGGCGCAGCAGCACCGGATAACCGATCCGGGCCGCCACCGCCGCCGCCTCGTCGCGGCTCTTGGCCATGCCGTTCTCGGGCTGTTTCAGATCGAGTTGGTTGACGAGCAGCGCGAAACGCTCGCGGTCCTCGGCAAGGTCGATGGCGTCGGGACTGGTGCCTAAGATCGGGATGCCCTCGCGCTCCAGCGCGGCGGCGAGCTTGAGCGGGGTCTGCCCGCCAAGCTGGACGATCACCCCGACCAGTTCGCCGCGCGACTGCTCGACCCGCAGGATCTCCAGCACGTCCTCTTCGGTCAGCGGCTCGAAATAGAGCCGGTCGGAAGTGTCGTAATCGGTGCTGACGGTTTCGGGATTGCAGTTGACCATGATGGTCTCGAACCCGGCTTCGCGCAGCGCGTAGCAGGCGTGGACGCAGCAATAGTCGAACTCGATGCCCTGCCCGATCCGGTTGGGGCCGCCGCCGAGGATCACGATCTTGCGCGCATCGCTCGGATTGGCCTCGTTCTCGGGCTCGCCGAAGCTCGGCGCCTCGTAGGTCGAGTACATGTAGGGCGTGATCGCCTCGAACTCGGCGGCGCAGCTGTCGATGCGCTTGAACACCGGTTCGACGCCCAGCTTGCGGCGCAGCTTGCGGACCTCTTCCTCCGACGTCGCACCGGCCATGGCGCGCAGGGCGTCGTGCAGCAGGCCGGAACGGCGCGCCTGCGTTTCCGCCATGCCGCCGGCGACGCCGACCGAGCGGACCGCCAGCGTGGCGAGGCGCTTGTCGGAAAAGCCCATCGCTTTCAGACGGCGCATCTCCGCCGCATCGCGCGGCAGGCCGTTATGGCCGATCATCTTCTCTTCGTAGATGATCGCCTCGATCTGGCGCAGGAACCACGGATCGTAGCCGGTCAGCGCCTGGATCTCCTCAACCGTGAATTCCTCGCGAAAGGCCTGCGCGATGTTGAGAATGCGGGTCGGCGTGCGCTGGCTGAGCGCGGCGGTGATCGCCTCGCGATTGGCGCCTTCCAGCTCGACCACGCGGTTGAACCCGTCGAGATCGGTTTCGATCCCGCGCAGCGCCTTCTGCATCGACTCCGCGAAGCAGCGCCCGATCGCCATCACCTCGCCCACCGATTTCATCGCGGTGGCGAGCTCGGGTTTGGCGCCCTTGAACTTCTCGAAGGCGAAGCGCGGGATCTTGGTGACGACATAGTCGATCGTCGGCTCGAAACTGGCGGGCGTCGCGCCGGTGATTTCGTTCTGGATCTCGTCGAGCGTGTAGCCGACGGCGAGCTTCGCCGCGACGCGCGCGATCGGAAAGCCGGTGGCCTTGGACGCCAGCGCCGAGGAGCGCGAGACGCGCGGGTTCATCTCGATCACGATCAGGCGGCCATCCTCGGGATTGACGGCGAACTGGACGTTCGATCCGCCCGTCTCCACCCCGATCTCGCGCAGCACCGCGATGCTGGCGCTGCGCATGATCTGGTATTCTTTGTCGGTCAGCGTCAACGCCGGGGCGACGGTGATGGAATCGCCCGTGTGCACGCCCATCGGATCGACGTTCTCGATCGAGCAGACGATAATGCAATTGTCGCGCGCGTCGCGCACCACCTCCATCTCGTATTCCTTCCAGCCGAGGAGCGATTCCTCGATCAGGACCTCGGTGGTGGGGGATGCGTCGAGACCTTCGCGCACGATCCGCTCGAACTCGGCCTTGTTGTAGGCGATGCCGCCGCCGGTGCCGCCGAGCGTGAAGCTGGGGCGGATGATGGCGGGAAGGCCCGTGCGCTCGAGCACCGCATAGGCCTCGTCCACGGTGTTGGCGACGCCGCTGCGCGCGCTTTCGAGCCCGATCGCATCCATCGCCTCGCGGAAGCGCTGGCGGTTCTCGGCCTTGTCGATCGCATCGGCATGGGCGCCGATCATCTGGACGCCGAACTTCTCCAGCACGCCCTGATTGGCGAGGTCGAGCGCGCAGTTGAGCGCGGTCTGACCGCCCATCGTCGGCAGGACCGCGTCGGGCCGCTCCTTCTCGATGATCTTGGCGACGATCTCGGGCGTGATCGGCTCGATATAGGTCGCGTCGGCCATTTCCGGATCGGTCATGATCGTGGCGGGGTTGGAGTTGACGAGGACCACGCGGTAGCCCTCCTCCTTCAAAGCCTTGATCGCCTGCGTACCCGAATAGTCGAACTCGCAGGCCTGTCCGATGATGATCGGCCCGGCGCCGATGACGAGGATCGAGGAGATGTCAGTGCGTTTGGGCATTAGAAGGGAACACTCACCAAGTTCACGATGGCTATGAGAAGAGAAATGGACAGAGCGCCGACAACCGCGCCGGCAGCCTGCTTGCCTATCCAAGACAAAACATCTTTTGCACTAGCGACTAGGTCGTACGAACTCGTATTCGGATCCTCTAGATCATCGCGCAATGATTCTACTTTACCTGTAGCTTCGACTACGTCTTGAGCGGAAAGCTGCCCTACGTCGTTGCCAGTTCTAAGCGATGAGAGAAGCTCGTCGATGAGATCTTTCGCTTCTTTGTATGCGGCAGAATTGTGGTCGAACGGATAGACGTCTTCGCGCTTCGGTACCACAATTCCCGCTAGCTGATGTGGCTCGCGATCAAACTCCTCCCAAAAATGTGAATTTTCGAAGGCGGTCTTGAGCCAGTCAACACCTAGATTCCAAGCGCGCCCGTAAATATCACCAACATTCGATCGATCGACGAGGAAGTTATAGATCGCGCGATTTCCAACCTGGAAAATTGGGTCCGCAAACGGATCTTCATAAAATTCACCAAGTCCGAGTTTTTGCAAAGTCTTTACGACTTTAACGGTTCTATCGTAGTCAAACCCTTCGTTGAGATTGAAGCTGAATTGAGTTTGAAGTTGCTGAAGGGTGAAACTGTGAACCTCATTCATCTCCCTTCCATCGAAAATAGAAAGCAATGCCCCCGCGGCGGCATAATCAGAAGCAATAGCTCTCTCTTTCACCCGAACATCCCCACGAATTTCTCGAACAGGTAGAAGCTATCCTGTGGCCCCGGACTCGCCTCAGGATGATACTGCACACCGAACGCCTTCTTGCCCGTGATGCTGATCCCGCAATTGGTGCCGTCGAACAGCGAGACGTGGGTCTGCTCCACCCCCTCGGGTAGCGTGTCGCCATCGACCGCGAAGCCGTGGTTCATGCTGGTGATCTCGACCAGGCCCTCGCTCTCGCCCCAGCCGCCGCCGACGCGCTGGACGGGGTGGTTGGCGCCGCGGTGGCCCTGGAACATCTTGGCAGTCTTTGCGCCCGCAGCGAGGCCGAGCATCTGGTGGCCGAGGCAGATCCCGAAGATCGGCACGTCGGCCTCCAGCAGCTTGCGGATCACCGGCACGGCATATTCGCCCGTCGCCGCCGGATCGCCGGGGCCGTTGGAGAGGAACACGCCATCGGGCTCCAGCCGCGCGATCTCCTCGAACGAGGTGCGCGCGGGCACCACCGTCACTTTCGCGCCGGCGCGGGCGAGGCTGCGGAAGATATTGTCCTTTGCCCCGAAATCCATGGCGACGACATGCGGCTTCTGATTGCCGTGCTCGCTGTAGCCATGGCCGAGCTGCCAGTGGCCGCCGCGCCAGTCCTCCAGCACGCCGCGCGTGACGCCCGGCGCCAAGTCGAGCCCTTCGAGCCCGCTCCACTCGCTCGCCTGCCGGTGCAGCGCCTCGAGGTCGAACTGGCCGTTGGGCGAGTGCGCGATCGCCACATTGGGCGCGCCCTTCATGCGGATCAGCCGGGTCAGCGCGCGGGTGTCGACGCCCGAAATGCCGATCCGGCCATGCGCGCGCATCCAGTCGGCGAACTGGTTCTGAGCGCGGAAATTGGAATGCGGCGTCACCTCCTGCCGCACGATGCAGCCGACCGCGCCGAGGCCGCGGCTTTCCACGTCCTCCTCGTTCGCGCCGACATTGCCGATATGGGGGAATGTGAAGCACACGACCTGGCTGTCGTAGCTCGGGTCGGTCATCACCTCCTGATAGCCGGTCATGGCGGTGTTGAAGCACAGCTCGCCCACCTTCGATCCCGAGACGCCGAAGCCCTTGCCCCAGACCACGGTGCCGTCGGCGAAGACGATGACGCCGGTCGCGCCTTCTGGTTGCGCGTGACTGTTGGCGGAAAGGGCCATGGGCGCTCCGTTCTCTCTTTTTTCCGGCGATGCTTGCTAAGTCTCGGCTGCTAGGGATGGTCCGCCCCCCCGTCAACCGGCCCGTCAACAGGAACCCTTGGTTTTGCGGCGCACTGTTCTAAGGGAACGCCATTCCATCCACAGCTACCGACAAGAGCCGCCATGCTTAGGGACACCATCAAGACCGAAACCATCACCGCCATGAAGGCGGGCGACAAGGAGAGGACCGCCGCGCTCCGCCTGATCGGAGCCAAGATCAAGGACCGCGACATCGAACTGCGCACGTCGGACAAGAAGCCCGAGGATGACGATCTGGTGATCGACGTGCTGCTGAAAATGGCCAAGCAGCGCCGCGAATCGATCCAGATGTACGAGGATGGCGGCCGCCAGGAACTCGCCGACAAGGAAAAGGCCGAGCTTTCTGTCATCGAGGAATTTCTCCCCAAGCAGATGAGCGAGGAGGAAACCCGCGCCTCGATCGAGGCGATCAAGGCCGAGACGGGCGCTGCCGGGCTCAAGGACATGGGCCGCGTGATGGCCGAGCTGAAATCGCGGCACGGGGCCTCGCTCGATATGAGCAAGGCGAGCGGTCTGGTGAAGGAATCGCTGCAATGAGGCACTTGCCGCTGGCCGCGCCGCTGGCCTTGATGGCTTGCGGCGAGGCGCCGGAGCCCGAACCCTCGCCTACGCCCGAAGCCACCGTCGCCGCGCCGCGCACACTCGTCGCCGCGGACTTCGATCCCGCGGCTCTCGGCGCGAAGATCGTCGGGCCGCAAGGTCCCGAGCCCGAAGCCGCGATCGTGGCCGACGGGCGCGAGATCGCCCGGATCAAAAGCTTCGTCGCCTGTCCGCGCGACACGCAGGAATGCGTGCCGGCCGATATGCCCGAGGGCACGGTCTACACCTACGTCCACGAGATCACGCTGGCCGACGATCTGGATCCTTCCTCCGGGACGACCGGCGCCGCCCTTTTCCGGATGACGCGCCCTGCGACCGGCTTCAACCGCTCGATCGGCTATTCCCGCGCGCAGGCGGAGGCCGCGCTCGGGCAAGCCGACGCGATCACCGTTACCGACGATGCCGAGGAGATCATCTGGCGTGTGACCGATGGTTCCGGCTGGACCCCGGGCCAGAGCCTCACGGTCTGGTGGCAGTCGACCGTGCCGCCCGACGGGCCGGCCGATGCCTACAGCCTCGAGGTGCGGGGCATGACCGCGAGCGCCACCGGCCCCTTCCCTCCGGCCGAAAACTCTGTGGAGCGCGGCGCGGCGAACTAGCCGCGCGCGCCGTTGGGTATTAGGGTAGCGCCCATGGCGCTATCCCCCCAATGGCTGGACGAATTGCGGACGCGCGTCACGCTGTCCGCGATCGTGGGGCGCGACGTGCGGCTGACCAAGGCAGGCCGCGAATTCAAGGCCTGCTGCCCGTTCCATGACGAGAAAACGCCGAGCTTCTACGTCAACGACGCCAAGGGTTTCTATCACTGCTTTGGCTGCGAGGCCCATGGCGATGCCATCGGCTGGATGATCGAACAGCGCGGCATGCCTTTCATGGATGCCGTGAAGGAACTTGCCGCCACCGCCGGGATGGAAGTTCCCGCGCCCGATCCGGTTGCCGCGAAACGCGCCGAGAAACGCGCGAGTCTCGTCGACGTGACAGGAGCCGCGCAGGAATGGTTCGTCGACAAGCTGCGCAGCGCCGACGGCGCGAAAGCGCGGGACTATCTGGCGAAGCGCGGCTTTTCGGATCGCATCGTCGCCGAATTCGGCTTCGGCTACGCACCCGACAGCAAGCAGGCGCTCGCTCGCGATCTCTCCCGCTTCGAGGATGATATGCTGCTCGAAAGCGGAATGCGGACCGAGACCGAGGACGGCAGCCGGTACGATCGCTTCCGCGACCGGCTGATGCTGCCGATCCAGGACCAGCGCGGCCGCGTGATCGCGTTCGGCGGCCGTATTCTCGCCGACCGCGAGGGCGTGGCGAAATATCTGAACTCGCCCGACACGCCGCTCTTCGACAAGGGCCGCACGCTCTACAATCTCCACCGCGCTGCGCCCGCCGCGCGCCAGTCCGGCCGGATCGTGGTGGTCGAAGGCTATATGGACGTGATCGCGCTTGCTGCGGCGGGCATTGGCGAGGCGGTCGCGCCGATGGGCACCGCGCTCACCGAACAGCAGATCGAGCTGCTCTGGCGGCAATGCGAGCGTCCGATCCTGTGTTTCGATGGCGACCGCGCAGGACAGAAGGCGGCCATGCGCGCCATCGCCCGCGCCCTTCCCCTGCTCCGCCCTGCCCATACGCTGGGGATCGTGCGCCTGCCGGAAGGCATGGATCCCGACGACCTCGTCCGCGCGCGCGGCGCAGGAGCGATGACGGAACTGCTCGCAGCGCCCGCCAGCCTTCTCGACACGCTGTGGCTTTCCGAGCGGGATGCCCAGCCCCTCGATTCGCCCGAAGCCAAGGCAGGGCTCAAGGCGCGCCTGCTCGAACATGTCGAAACCATCGGGCATCCCGATATCCGGGCGCTCTACAAGCGCGAACTGCTCGAACGCTTCTCCGCCTTCGCCTTTCCGCCGCGAGCGAAGCGCGAATGGTCCGCCCGCGATTGGAAGAAGCCTGCCCCCATGCTCGGCGCTGACGTCGCGAACCGGCTGAAACGCGCGGTTGCGGGCGGCGCGCGCAGCGGATTTGCCGGTGCGGTAATTGCCGGACTGGCCCGCTTTCCCGACCAGATTTCCCGGCACGAGGAGGCTCTCTCGCGCTTCGCTGCCCGCGACAGGAGCGTCGCTCCGGCGATCGATTTGCTGATCGAGGCGGCGGAGGCGCTTGATTTCGACGCCGATTCGCCCATATCGCTCGGAGAAGGCCATCCTGCCTCGCCGGAAAACACCCGATACGCCTTTCTTCTCGAAGGCACCGACCCAGGCGAAGCGCGCGAGGAACTGGCCGAAGCCGTATCGTTGCTGGTCGAAAGGCCCGCGCTGGAAGCTGCCATTGCGGCTGCCACCGCGCGTTTCGAACAGGATCCGGAAGGCTCGATCGCCGAACAGGCCCGGCTGCGCGAGCGGCTGCTGGCACTTAACGAGCGGTTGAAGCGTTTCGGAAGAAGACGAGCCACGGCTGGCCTTCGGGACCATGCCGCCCAGCAGGCGGATGGCCCGGAAACAGAGACCGCGCACGGATCACAGGACTGACACTACTCATGGCGACCAAGACCAAGAAGAGCGAAGATGGCGACGCGCCGCTGATCGACCTCAACGAGGCCGAAATCAAGAAGCTCATCGCGAATGCCAAGAAGAAGGGCTACGTCACTTACGACGAGCTCAACACCGCCCTTCCCCCCGGCGAGATGAGCCCCGACCAGATCGAGGACGTGCAGACCGCGCTTTCCGAAATGGGCGTCCAGATCGTCGAGAACGACGAGGAGGCCGAGGCCGAGGCGGAACAGGACGCCGAGGTCGAGGAAATGCATGTCGGTGCCGACGGCAAGAAGGACAGCGCCCGCAAGGATACCAAGACCGCCGCCGCGGCCAAGAAGACCGCGAGCGAGGGCCGGACGGACGATCCGGTCCGCATGTATCTGCGCGAGATGGGCGCGGTCGAGCTGCTCAGCCGCGAGGGCGAGATCGCCATCGCCAAGCGGATCGAGGCCGGCCGCGACATGATGATCATGGGCCTGTGCCAGAGCCCGATCACCTTCCACGCGATCATCCAATGGTCGGACGCGCTCAACAACGAGGAAATGCAACTGCGCGAGATTCTCGATCTCGACGCCATGCTCTCCAAGGAGCCGCCGCCCGACAAGATGAGCGACGACGCCGATGACGACGATGACGGCGAAATCTCCGAAGAGACCGCCGGCCCGACCATCCGCGACGAGGAGGACGAAGACCACGACGAGGATTCGGACGGAGACGAGGACGGCGAGGAAGGCTCGTCCAAGAAGAAGGACGATGACGAGGAAGAGGACAACACCATGTCCCTTGCTCAGATGGAAGCCGCGCTGAAGCCGGAATCGCTCGAACGCTTCGCCCGCATCGCCGATCTCTTCAAGAAGTTCGAGAAGCTCCAGAAGGAGCGGGTCGAGGTCATGTCGCGCGGGGAAACCTTCACCGCCGCGAAAGAGAAGAAGTACGAAGACCTCTCCGACCAGCTCACCGCCGAGGTCGAGAGCGTGCAGTTCCACGCGACCAAGATCGAGTTCCTGGTCGACAATCTCTATGCCTTCAACCGGCGTCTCACCGCGCTCGGTGGCCAGATGCTGCGCCTCGCCGAGCGGCACAAGGTCAAGCGGATCGACTTCCTCGACGCCTATATCGGCAACGAGCTCGACGACACCTGGCTGACCGATCGCGCCAAGAAGGACAAGAAGTGGGCCGCCTTCGCCGAGAAGGAAGCCGACGCGGTCGATCGCATCCGCACCGAAATCTCGGACATCGCCAGCGCCACCGGCATGACGCTGCCCGAGTTCCGGCGGATCGTGAACATGGTCCAGAAGGGCGAGCGCGAGGCGCGCATCGCCAAGAAGGAAATGGTCGAGGCCAATCTGCGCCTCGTCATCTCGATCGCCAAGAAATACACCAATCGCGGCCTGCAATTCCTCGACCTGATCCAGGAAGGGAACATCGGGCTGATGAAGGCGGTCGACAAGTTCGAATACCGCCGCGGCTACAAGTTCAGCACTTACGCCACCTGGTGGATCCGGCAGGCGATCACCCGCTCGATCGCGGACCAGGCGCGCACGATCCGCATCCCGGTCCACATGATCGAGACGATCAACAAGCTGGTCCGCACCTCGCGCCAGTTCCTCCACGAGGAAGGTCGCGAGCCGACACCGGAAGAAATGGCCGCGCGCCTTTCCATGCCGCTGGAAAAGGTCCGCAAGGTGATGAAGATCGCCAAGGAGCCGATCTCCCTCGAAACGCCGATCGGCGACGAGGAGGATTCGCATCTCGGCGATTTCATCGAGGACAAGAACGCGATCATCCCGGTCGACGCGGCGATCCAGGCGAATCTCAAGGAAACGGTCACCCGTGTCCTCGCCTCGCTCACCCCGCGCGAGGAACGCGTGCTGCGCATGCGTTTCGGCATCGGGATGAACACGGATCACACGCTGGAAGAGGTCGGGCAGCAGTTCTCGGTCACCCGCGAACGTATCCGCCAGATCGAGGCCAAGGCGCTGCGCAAGCTCAAGCATCCGAGCCGCAGCCGCAAGATGCGCAGCTTCCTCGACCAGTAACGTACCGGCTTTCCGTCGCGCGCGACGAACCGGCGCCAGCAGGTGGATGCTGGCGCCGGTTTTTCTTTTGTCGCGAAGGGTGATGACCGGGAGGCGGCAAGCCCCCCGGTCGCCCTGCCGGCTAAAAGTGGAAGCCGGCAGCCACGTTGTAGGTGGCCTTTCCGCCGCCCAGATCCATGGCGAGACCCGCGCGAACCACCGGCGTGTTCCTGCCGGAGAACGCCTTGCCAACGCCGATGGCGATGGCAGCCTGATCGCCGCGTCCGCCGACGCTCATCGCCGCCATGCCGCGACCCGGGATGAAGGCTTGTGGAAGGCCCGCGATGGCCGCCGAGCCGGCACCCGCACGGTCGATGTCGCGGTGCAGTTCGCGGTTGTTGCTGTCGAGAACCTGCATCACCCGATCGAGCTGGTCGAACATCGAGGATGCGGTCTGGTCGGTGTAGGCCATGGCGCTCTGGAGAACCTGCATGTCGTTCTGACGCATCTGGCCCACGGTCGCGGCATCGTTGGCGTTGATGCCGTTGGCGATGCCGGTCAGGCGGCGGTTGCCATCGGTGCCGTCGAAGCTGATGACGTTGCCACCCTGCATCGAGGCGACGAGGACCGTCTGGTTCTCGCCGATACGGACGAGACCGGCACGGCCGTTGTCGACGTCGGAGCGAAGCTGCTGATTGGCAGCCAGTGCCGCATCGCCGGTGGCCTGGGCACGGACGACCGCCGTGGTGTTCTGGGCAATCCGCACATCCTGCCCGTCGTCACGGGCGTCGTTGCGGTCGATCCGAGCGGTATTGGTCGCGATATCCGTGGTATTGCGCGCGACATTGCCTTCGACGACGGTCAGATCGGCGTCGAGGTCGACGATGGCCGTAGAGTTTTGCGTGATCCGCACGTCCTGCGCATCGTCACGCGCATCGTTCGCATCGATCCGCTGCGAGTTGATGGCGATATCGATGGTGTTCTGCGCGACAATGCCCTCGACCACGGTCAGGTCGGCGTCGAGATTGGTGATCGCCGTCGTGTTCTGCGTGATCCGAACATCCTGCGCATCGTCACGGGCGTCGTTCGCGTCGATCCGCTGCGAATTGATGGCGATATCGAGGGTATTCTGCGCCACGTTGCCCTCGACGACGGTCAGGTCGGCGTCGAGATTGGTGATCGCCGTCGTGTTCGCGTTGATCAGCGTCAGATTGTTGGCGATGTCGGCCGTGTTGTTGGCCACATCCACTTCGAGCGCGTCCAGACTGACATCCAGATCGACGATCGCACTGGTATTGAGCGCCACGTCGACGCTCAGATCGGCAAGGCCCGCGTCCAGATCGGCGATGTCGGCGGTGTTCTGCGCGACATCGAGCCCGAGATCGGCCAGCCCGACTCCCAGATCGACGATATCGGCCGCGTTCTGAGCGATCGCGACGTTGCTTCCGGCGCCGATGCCGACGGCCGTGTCGAGGATCGCGTCGATTTCCGCGATCCGGGTCGTGTTGCCGGCGACGGTGCCCTCGATCACGTCGAGATCGGCATCGATCCGCGCGATGAGATCGGCATTCGCTCCGATACCGGCGGTGTTGTTCGCGACCTGAGTGCCCAGCGCGGTCACCTCGCCTTCGACGTTCACGATCGCGGCGGCGTTCGCTGCGATCTGCGTGGTGTTGTCGGCAATCTGCGCGGTGTTGTCGGCAACCGTACCTTCCAGCACGTCCAGATCCGCGCCGATCACGGCGACATTCCCTTCGAGCAGGTCGAGATCGGCCGCCACGTCACCGATGAGCGCGGCATTGTCCGCAATCGCGAGACTGTTGTCCGCCACTGCGCCTTCCAGAAGATCGAGATCGACCGAGACGTCGCCGATCAGGGCGGTATTGTTCGCGATGGCGAGGCTGTTGCCGGCGACCGCACCTTCGAGAAGGTCGAGATCGGCCGATACATCACCGATCAGCGCGGCATTATCCGCGATGGCCAGGGTGTTGCCGGCCACAGCGCCTTCCAAGAGGTCGAGATCGACGGAAACGTCGCCGATCAGGGCGGCGTTTTCCGCGATGGTGAGCGTGTTGTTGGCAACCGTGCCCTCGAGGAGGTCCAGGTCGACCGATACGTCACCGATCAGAGCCGTATTGTTCGCAATGGCGACGCCGTTGCTCGCCACGGCACCTTCCAGAAGGTCGAGGTCGACCGTTACGTCTGCGATCGCCGTCGTATTGCCTGCGATCGCGGTCGTGTTGTTCGCGATCGCCAGCGTGTTCCCCGCAACCGCGCCTTCCAGAACATCGAGGTCGAGCGACACGTCACCGATCAGCGACGTGTTGTTCGCGATCGCGAGGGTGTTGCCCGTAACTGCGCCGTTGAGGAGATCGAGATCGACCGTCAGGCCGTCGATCAGCGTCGTGTTTCCGAGGATAGCCGCCGTGTTGCCAGCCACGGTGCCGGTCAGCGCATCGAGGCCCAGGTCGAGATCTTCGATACGCAACAGGTTGTTCGCGATGTCCGTCGCATTGAGGTCGATATCGGCGTTGAGGTCAACCAGAGCGAGATCGATCCCGTCGACCCGGGTATCGAGCGCGTCGATATCGAGATCAATGCCATCCACCCGAAGATCGAGCACATCGACATCGGCCCGAACGTCAAGGAGATCGCCCTCGACCACAGTCACGCGGCCATTGAGTGCATTCACTTCTCCATTGATCTGGATAAGGGTAAGTTGAGCAAGGGCCGCTGTCGAAGATAGTGTTCCCGCCAGCAATATCGCTGTGCGGGAGAGAGTTCGTCTGACTGACATGATCTTCTCCTTTCAGATAAGCTCATGATGTCGGGGTATTTTCAATTTTGACTGATGGCCCCTCCGCGCAATTGTACTTATGTATTTTCCCTTATCTTTTGCTCGCCGAAGTCCGGTCTTCGCGAGTTTCGCCATCCTGCCAGATTCCGGGTAAACGCCGCGAACGGACTGGAACCGCATCACCGGGGGGGCTAAGGCGCTTGCCATGCGCATCGCCATCGCTTCCGATCACGCCGCCCTCGCCCTCAAGGCCGAACTGCGGGACTGGCTCATCGACGCGGGACACGAGGTCGCCGACCTCGGCCCGGATACCGAGGAGAGCGTCGACTATCCCGATTTCGGCTATCGCCTTGCCGGGGTGGTCGCGGACGGGACGGCTGAGCGCGGGATCGCGCTGTGCGGATCGGGCATCGGCATCTCGATGAGCGTCAATCGCAATCCCGACGTGCGCTGCGCCCTCGTGTCGGAGCCGCTTTCCGCCGCTCTCGCGCGCGAACACAACGATGCGAACTGCATCGCCATGGGCGCGCGCCTGACCGGCAGCGACATGGCCAAGGCCTGTGTCGCGGCTTTCCTCCAGACCGAATTCGCCGGCGGACGCCATCAACGGCGCGTGGACAAGCTTTCCACCCCGCCGGTCACTCTTAAATCGCAGACGGAAGACGCCTGACCATGGCCACCCAGACCAAGACCGACACGCGCGAGCCGATGGACCGCTTCTGGCACGACAGTCTCGCCGAAGCCGATCCCGAGATCCATTCCGCGATCCGCAACGAGCTGAAGCGCCAGCAGGACAAGATCGAGCTGATCGCCAGCGAGAACATCGCCTCGAGCGCCGTGCTGGAGGCCGCCGGTTCGGTCTTCACCAACAAATATGCCGAGGGCTATCCGGGCAAACGTTACTACGGCGGTTGCGACTATGCCGACGTGGTCGAGACGCTGGCGATCGAACGCGCGAAGAAGCTGTTCGGCTGCGAGTTCGCCAACGTCCAGCCCAACAGCGGCAGCCAGATGAACCAGGCGGTGTTCCTTGCCCTGCTCGAGCCTGGCGACACTTTCATGGGTCTCGACCTCAATTCAGGCGGTCACCTCACCCACGGGTCGCCTGTGAACATGAGCGGCAAGTGGTTCAATCCGGTCAGCTACGGCGTGCGGCGCGAGGACGAACTGATCGACATGGACGTGGTCCGCGCGACTGCTCTGGAGCATCGACCGAAGCTCATCATCGCGGGCGGCACGGCCTATTCGCGGGTGTGGGACTGGGAGGCCTTCCGCGCCATCGCGGACGAGGTCGGCGCCTATCTGATGGTCGACATGAGCCATATCTCCGGCCTCGTCGCGGGCGGTGCGCATCCCTCGCCCGTCCCGCACGCGCATGTCACCACCACGACGACGCACAAGAGTCTGCGCGGCCCTCGCTCGGGCGTCATCCTGTGGAACGACGAGGCGCTGAGCAAACCGATCAACATGGCGGTCTTTCCCGGAATGCAGGGCGGCCCGCTGATGCATATCGTCGCCGCCAAGGCGGTCGCTTTCGCCGAGGCGCTGCGGCCCGATTTCAGGGATTATGCGCGGGCCGTGGTCGACAATGCACGCGCGCTTGCGGCCAGTCTCGAGGAGAACGGCTTGCGCGTCGTTTCCGGCGGGACCGACAACCACTCGATGCTGGTCGATCTCACGGCCAGGGATGTGACCGGCAAGGCGGCCGAAGCCGGGCTCGATCGCGCCTGGCTCACCTGCAACAAGAACGGCATTCCCTACGACACCCGCAGCCCCTTCGTAACCAGCGGCGTGCGCCTCGGCACCCCGGCCGGTACCACGCGCGGCTTCGGGACGGAGGAATTCCGCACGATCGGCAAGCTGATCGCCGAGGTCGTCGACGGCATGGCCGCGCAGGGGCCGGAAGGCGACTCCTCTGTCGAGGACAGCGTTCGCCAGAGAGTGAGCAAATTGTGTGCCGAATTCCCGGTCTATCCGGGCCGCTGAGGAGCAAGACGAAATGGACAACCGTGATCCGCGCCGCAACGACTGGGTGGAAGATGCCAAGGCCGAAATGTCCGGCATGGCGAAGGGCGGGATGAACCATCCCTCGACCAAGCCGGTGCTGGCCGGCGCCGCGATCGGCGCGCTTGCCGGAGCGCTTCTGCCGGTGGTGACGCTGCCGCTCGGCGCGATCGCCGGGGCGGGCTATGCCTTCTACAACAGGATCAAGAAGTAAGCTCCTGAATGCGCTGCCCGTTTTGTGCCAACGAAGACAGTCAGGTCAAGGATAGCCGGCCAACCGAAGACAATTCGGCGATCCGCCGGCGGCGGCAATGCGCCAGTTGCGGTGCGCGGTTCACGACTTTCGAACGCGTGCAATTGCGCGAGGTGACCGTGGTGAAGAGCGGCGACCGCCGGCAGCCCTTCGATCGCGGCAAGCTCGAACAGTCGATCGCCCTCGCCTGCCGCAAGCGCAGCGTCGACCAGGAGCGGATCGACCAGCTCGTCTCCGGCATCCAGCGACAGGTCGAGACGGCGGGCGAAGCGGAAATTCCGTCCAAGCGCATCGGCGAAATGGTGATGGACGGCCTGCGCCAATTGGACAGCGTCGCCTATATCCGCTTCGCCAGCGTCTATCGCGACTTCAGCGAGGCGCGCGATTTCGAGGAATTCGCCAGCACGGTGCAGGAAGCGGCCGACGGGCGCAGGGCGGAATAGGGATGGCGGACAAGCCCGTCATCGTCCTCGTCCGCCCGCAGCTCGGCGAGAATATCGGCAAGGCGGCCCGCGCCATGCTTAATTTCGGCCTTGTCGAGATGCGGCTGGTCGCGCCCCGCGACGGCTGGCCCAACCCGTCCGCAGGCCCCGCCGCCGCCGGGGCGGACGTGATTCTGGAAAAGGCGGCGGTCTTCGAAACGCTCGCCGACGCTGTGGCCGATTGCGGCCATGTCTATGCAACCACCGTCCGCAAGCGCGGAGTGACCAAACCCGTGGTCACGCCCGAGGAAGCCGCCGCCGAGATTTCGCGCGCCCCCGGACGCAGCGCGATCGTCTTCGGACCGGAGCGGTCGGGGCTGGAAACCGAAGACGTTGCCCTCGCCCGCGCGATCCTCACCGTGCCGATCAACCCCGAATTCGGCTCGCTCAACCTCGCGCAGGCCGTGATCCTGTGCGCCTACGAATGTTCGAAGACGAGCGCGCTCGTCCAGCCCACCGCCGAGGACACGCTCCCACCCGCCCCGCAGGCGGAGCTGGAGGGATTGATCGGGCATCTGGACAGTCTGCTCGAGCCGAGCGGATTCTTCTACCCTGAAGCCCGTGCCAAGGCGACGCGGAGGACCTTGCGGGGGGTGCTGACCAAGCCGGGCTGGAATCATCTGGAAGTCCGCACCCTGCGCGGTGTGCTCTCGGCTCTGGCACCAAGACAGCGACCACTTCGAGGGTCGGAGTGACCAGTTTGAACCTTGGGCAGAATTATGTTACATCGGTCGCCATCGTTTGGAGGGACTGATGACCAAAGCACTTATTATTCTGGCCGCGGCGTCGCTGAGCCTCACGGGACTGTCTGTCTCGCCGGCGCGAGCGCAGGACAAGGCTCAGCAATCCGAAGAAAAGACCGAAGCCGCCAAGGACGAGGTGATCTGCAAGCGCTACGCGCCGACCGGAAGCCGGGTGAAGAAGAAATACTGCGCACGCGCCAGCGAATGGGCACGCAGTGAAGCGGCTGCGCTCAAATTTCGCACCGACCTTCAGGACACCGTCAACTCCGAGGGCGGCGGCAACTAGCCTCCTTCAGGAGCGGTCGCGGCCGTCCCATTCACGTAGCTCGTAAGCGATCGACGCTTCGACCAGCTGATCCCATATCTCGGCGATTTCCCGAGACGGGAGGCCGCGTCCGGCTGCGTCTTTTTGCGCGTTCGCGATAACTTCGGATTTTCGCTCCTCATCTCGCACGGCGCTCCGTCCCGGCTTGATGCGCGCGGCAGCACGCATGTAGCCGAAGCGGCGGTCCAGCAGGTCCATGAGCTCGCGATCCGTCGCGTCGACTCCTTCGCGCACCTCGGACATGGTTTCGCATTTTTCGGGAAGCAGATAAGCGTTCGTCATGGGCGGGCGCCTAGCCCGTAATCACCGGCTCTGTCGAGCGTCCATCCCCGGCCTTGACCCTCGCGGCGGTTCTGCTAAGCGCCGCGCTTCGCGAATTGGCTCCGCATCCCGGTGAAGCGGCGGCCGCGCATGGCGCAATCAGGCCATGCGGTGCGATGCCGGGTTGAATGGCCGCGACAGGCGCGGTCCAGCAAATCGAAGGAAAGACCTATGTCGAAGCGCAAGAGCGCCAAGTACAAACTCGATCGTCGGATGGGCGAGAACATCTGGGGTCGTCCGAACTCCCCGGTCAACAAGCGTTCCTACGGTCCAGGCCAGCACGGACAGCGCCGCAAGGGCAAGATGTCCGACTTCGGCCTGCAGCTGCGCGCCAAGCAGAAGCTCAAGGGCTATTACGGCGACGTCACCGAGAAGCAGTTCAAGCGCACCTATCAGGAAGCGTCGCGCATGAAGGGCGACACCGGCCAGAACCTGATCGGCCTGCTCGAGCAGCGCCTGGACATGGTTGTTTACCGCGCCAAGTTCGCACCGACGATCTTCGCCGCGCGCCAGATCGTCAGCCACGGTCACATCCTGCTCAACGGCGTGAAGACCAACATCGCCTCGGCCCGCGTGAAGGTCGGCGACGTGGTCAGCCTCGGCAGCAAGGCGAAGGACATGGCGCTGGTCATCGAAGCCCAGAGCCTGCCCGAGCGCGACATCCCCGATTACGTCTCGCCCGACGGCAACGACAAGATCACCTTCACCCGCGTTCCGGCGCTGGACGAAGTGCCCTACCCGGTGACGATGGAACCGAATCTGGTCGTCGAGTTCTACTCGCGCTGATCGGTACCCAAGCTATTCAAAGAGGGCGGCCTTCGCGGGCCGCCCTTTTTCGTTCAGGGCCGGATTTCCGAGCCGTCCCACGCGAAGATCCGGCCGCTATGCTCGGGTCGCAGCTTCTCGATAACGTCCAGCAGATGCGCGGCGGACCGTTCCGGAGTGAAAAGCTGGCGGTCCGGAACGTTGGCCTGAAACGGTTCGCTCAGGCGCGTATCGACCGTGCCCGGATGGAGCGCAACGCAGGTCGCTTCGGGCCGCTTGCGGGCGAGTTCGATCGCCAGCGTGAGGACGAGCATGTTGAGCGCCGCCTTGGATGCGCGGTAGGAATACCACCCGCCGAGGCCATTGTCGGAAATACTGCCCACCCTCGCGGACAGGGCGGCGAAGACGCAGCGTCCCTCGCGCGGAAGCAAGGGCAGGAAGTGCTTGGCGACGAGCGCGGGACCAGCGGCGTTGATCGCGAAGCTCTGCACCAGCCCCTCGTGCGAGAGCGCGCGCCAGCTCTTTTCCGGCAGTCCCTCGACGCCATGAAGCATTCCCGTCGCGACAATGACGCAGTCCGGCGGAGCGCCCGCCGCAACACGTTCCGCCGCCATCGCGATCGAGGTTTCGTCGAAAAGGTCGATCCGGTCCTCCGCACGGTCGGTGCTGCGGCCAATCCTGACGACTTCGCTTCCCTCCGCTTCGAGCCGATCGGCCAGTGCCCGTCCGATACCGCCCGTCGCGCCGATCACCACGGCGCGGCGCCAGGTCATCCACGCTGCCCGTAATTGGCGGCGAATTGCTTCTCGAACCGGGCGAAGCGTCCCTCGCCAATGGCCTTGCGCATCGCGGCCATCAGTTGCTGGTAGAAGGCGAGGTTGTGCTCGGTCAGCAGCATCGCGCCGAGCATCTCGCCGGCCTTGGTCAGGTGATGGAGATAGGCGCGGCTGTAAGTGCCGCACGTCGGGCAGGTGCAGCGCTCGTCGAGCGGTCCGGTGTCCTCGGCATGGCGCGCATTGCGCAGGTTGACCGGGCCGTTCCAGGTGAACGCCTGCCCGTTCCGGCCGGACCTTGTCGGCAGCACGCAATCGAACATGTCGACCCCGCGCGCCACCGCGCCGACCAGATCGTCGGGCTTGCCAACGCCCATCAGGTAACGCGGCGCGTCCTCGGGCAGCTGGCCGGGCGCGAAATCGAGCGTGGCGAACATCGCCTCCTGCCCCTCGCCCACGGCAAGACCGCCGATGGCATATCCGTCGAAACCGATCGCGCGCAGGGCCTCGGCGGATCGGCCGCGCAAGCTTTCGTCGAGCGCGCCCTGCTGAATGCCGAACAGCGCCGCGTTCGCCGCGTGATCGCCGCCCGCATCGAAGGCGTCGCGGCTGCGCCTCGCCCAGCGCATCGACATTTCCATGCTCGCCTCGATTTCGGCAAGCGGCCGGTCGGCGCGGGGGCATTCGTCGAACGCCATGACGATGTCCGAGCCGAGCAGGCGCTGGATTTCCATCGAGCGCTCGGGCGTCAGCATGTGCTTCGAGCCGTCGATATGGCTGCGAAACTCGACGCCCTTCTCGGTCAGCTTGGTCAGGTCGGACAAGCTCATCACCTGATAGCCGCCGCTGTCGGTCAGGATCGGGCGATTCCAGTTCATGAAGGCGTGCAGCCCGCCGAGCCGCGCCATGCGCTCCGCCCCGGGGCGCAGCATCAGGTGATAGGTGTTGCCGAGGATGATGTCGGCCCCCGTCGCGCGCACCGCCTCCGGCTTCATCGCCTTGACCGTGGCGGCCGTCCCCACGGGCATGAAGGCAGGCGTGCGGATCTGGCCGCGACGCATGGCGATGCGACCGGTGCGCGCCTTCCCGTCGGTCGCATCGACGCGGAAATCGAAACGCGGATTGCTCATCAGAACCCGTACACCAGAGTGAAGCGCGAGATCGTGTCGGTCCCCACCGCGCCCGCGGGCGGATTGCTGTCGTAATCGAGCGTGAAGGCGAGTCGGGTGGTCAGCCGTTCGGTCACCTTGGCATCCAGCCCGGAGACGAGCGTGATCGAGGTGCTGCGCCCGCCGATGATGGCGACCGCCTGCCCGCCCGCGGCCGCGACCAGATTGGCGTCCTGCGTGAACGTCAGCCCGTCGGCGAAGCGCCAATCGAAATCGACGCCGACCAGCGCGTTCAGCGCGTCCTCGGTGCCGCCGGCGACGAAGTCGGTGTGGCGAAAGGCCGGGCCGGCCTTGGCCGACAGGTCGAGCGAGGCATTGTCGACCACGGTCACGCCGATGCCGCCGGACAGGGCGTAACGCCCGGAATATCCCTGGATCCGGTCGCGCTCGTACTGTGCGAGACCATAGGCGAACAGATTGTCGCCGATCTGGTAACGCGGCTCGTAGGCGCCGAAGAACCTCTCGCGGGTGGTGCGTCCGTTGTCGCGCTGGTAATCGGCGCTGGCGCGCAGACTGTGCGTCCAGTCGATCCCCTCGCGCTTGAGCGAGAGGGAACCGGTAATTCCGGTGTTGCTGCTGTTGCCCGAGGCGGTGAAGGCGCCGATCTCGCCGCTCCCGGACCAGCGCTGGAGTGGCCCGGCCTCGCGGATCAGCAGCGTCTCGGCCTCCGCCTGCTTGGCCGCCGAGCCCTGCCGGAAGGCCTGGACCTCGGCCACGATGGCGTCGATTTCCTCCGCATCGTCGGGATTGGTCTGCCGCGCGGTGGCGGCGACTGCGTCGAAAACGGCCGGGTTGCTGTTCGCCCGCGCGGTTTCCAGCATGGCGCGCACCGGGTCGGGCAACCCGGCGTTGGCGGGCACGGCCGCCGCGCAAAGGACGACCGGCGAAATCAGGAAGGCGGCGGCGACTGTTCTCGGCATGGAAGGCGCGCTAGCAAGTCAGGCGCGCAGTCGCCAGCCCGTGCGGAAGATGAAGGCAATCACGCCTACGCACGCCGCGAGGAAGGCGAAGGTGATGCCGAAGCTGATCCAGATGTTGACGTCGCTCGACCCGTAAAAGGTCCAGCGCAGCCCGCTCACCAGATAGACGATCGGATTGGCGAGCGCGATCGTGTCCCACGGGGCGGGCAGCATGTCGATCGAGTAGAAGGTGCCGCCGAGAAAGGTCAGCGGGGTCAGGAACAGCAGGGGGATGATGCCCAGCTTCTCGAAATTGTCGGCCCAGATGCCGAGGATGAAGCCGAACAGGCTGAACGCCGCGGCGACCAGCATGATGTAGATCACCGCAAGTATCGGATGGGCGATCGAATAATCGACGAACAGCCGCGCGGTCACGAGGATGATCGCGGCGAGGATCAGGCTCTTGGTCATGGCCGCGCCGACGAAACCGATCAGCGTCTCGGCCACGCCCACCGGCGCGCTGAGCAATTCGTAGATCGTGCCGGTGAAGCGCGGCATGTAGATTCCGAAGCTCGAATTGCTGGTCGTCTCGCCGAGCAGGGTCAGCATCAGCAGGCCGGGAATGATGAAGGCGCCGTAGTCCACCCCGCCCAGATCGGGCATCCGTCCGCCGATAGCCGCGCCGAAGACGATGAAATAGAGCGAGGTGGTCAGCACCGGCGCGAGCACCGACTGGAAGGCGGTCCGCAGAAACCGCGTGAGTTCGCGGGTGTAGATGGACCAGGTGGAACGCCAGCCGATCATGCCGCCCGCTCCTCTTCGCCGAGGAGGGATACGAAGATCTCCTCCAGGCTGCTCTCGCGCACGTCGATCCCCGTATAGTCGATCCCGGCGGCGATCAGCGCCTTGGTGATTTCCGCGACCTCGGCCTTGCCGCGCCCGGTCCCGTCGCCGCCGCGATAGCAGAGCGAGGCGCCGCCTTCCTCCAGTTCGACCGGATATTGCGCCAGCGAGGGCGGAAGCGCGCCCAGCGGACGGGCCAGCGTGATATGCGCCTCGGTCCGGCCGAGCCGGGCCATCATCGCGTCCTTCTCGTCGACCATCAGCAGGCGGCCCTTCGCGATCACCCCCACCCGGTCGGCCATCAACTCGGCTTCCTCGATATAGTGGGTCGTCAGAATGATGGTGGTGCCGCGATCGCGCATTTCATCGACGATCCGCCACATGCCCTTGCGCAGCTCGACGTCGACGCCGGCGGTGGGCTCGTCGAGGAACAGGAGATCCGGCTCGTGCGCCAGCGCCTTGGCGATCAGCACGCGCCGCTTCATCCCGCCCGACAGCGCCATGATCCGCTCGTCGCGCTTGTCCCCCAGGCTGAGCGAGCGCAGGATTTCCTCGATCCGCGCCGGGTCCGGGGCGAGCCCGAACAGTCCCCGCGAATAGCTGACCGCGCGCATCACCGGTTCGAACATGTCGGTCGCCAGTTCCTGCGGCACGAGGCCGATGCGGCGGCGGGCCTGGCGCCACTCGCGGCCCATGTCGTGCCCGAACGCGCGAATCGTGCCGGAACTCGGCCGGACGAGACCGCAGACCGCCCCGATCAGAGTGGTCTTCCCCGCTCCGTTCGGTCCCAGAAGGGCGAAAATCTCACCCTTGCGGATGGTCAGATCGACATTGTCGAGCGCCTTGAGGCCGCCGGGATAGACCTTCGAGAGGCCGGCGATGTCGAGAATGGGTTCGCTCACCCGGCGCGATTACGGCAGCAGAAGCGAGGAGTCACCATAGGAATAGAAGCGGTACTCGTGCGCGATCGCATGGGCGTAGGCCTCCAGCATCCGCTCGCGCCCCATCATCGCGCTGACCAGCATGAACAGCGTCGATTTGGGCAGGTGGAAATTGGTCATCAGCCCGTCCACCGCGCGGAAGGTATACCCCGGCGTGATGAAGATGTCGGTATCGCCTTCGAAGGGCCGGATCGTGCCGTCGGGATCGGCGGCACTCTCGATCAGGCGCAGGCTGGTGGTGCCGACCGCGATCAGCCGGCCTCCCGCAGCGCGCGCGGCATTGAGCCGATCGGCGGTCGCCGCGTCGATCCGCCCCCACTCGCTATGCATGGCATGATCGTCGGTATCCTCGGCCTTTACCGGCAGGAAGGTTCCCGCCCCGACATGCAGCGTCAGAGTCTCGCGCATGATTCCGGCAGCATCGATCGCGTCGATCAGGCCGGGCGTGAAATGGAGCGCGGCCGTGGGCGCGGCGACGGCGCCGTCCCGGGCCGCGAACATGGTCTGGTAATCCTCGCGATCGGCCGCGTCGGTGGGGCGCTTCCCGGCAATATAAGGCGGCAGCGGCATGGTGCCCGCGCGCTCCAGCAGCAGCTCGACCGGCTCCTCTCCGGTGAAGGCGATGGTCAGGCTGCCATCGGCATGGCGCCGCTCCGCAATGGCCGTGACCCCGCCGCCGAAGGTCAGGAGATCGCCCTCGCGCACGCGCTTGGCGTTGCGGATGAAGGCCTGCCAGCGGCGCAGATCCTCGCGCTTGTGAAGCGTGACGCCGATCCGCGCCTCGCCCCGCCGCCCCTCGAGCTGAGCGGGAATGACGCGTGTGTCGTTGAAGACGAGTACGTCGCCCTCGCGCAGCATCGCCGGCAGGTCGCGCACGCCGCGATCCTCCAGCGGGCCGTGCGGGCGCACCACCAGCATCCGCGCCGCATCGCGCGGGCGCGCCGGGCGCAGGGCAATGCGCTCCGGCGGAAGATCGAAATCGAAGAGGTCGACGTTCATGCGCGCCGCGATAGTCCGCGAACCGGCAAGAGCAAGCGGTAAGGGAGCGGACCCGCCCCTAGTTGGTGATCGGCGCGTTCAGCTCGTCCGCGCCGATATCGGCATCGGCGGCCGGAGCGGGCGGCGCGGGCACCGGCGCGTTCTCGCTCGCGAGCGAGGCCTGCATGATCCGCGTCGGGTTCTGCGGCGGCTCGCCGCGCTGGATCGCGTCGACCGCTTCCATGTTCGAGATCACCCGGCCGAACGCGGTGTAGCGCTTGTCGAGGCTGAAGCGCGGATAGAAGACGATGAAGAACTGGCTGTTGGCGCTGTCCTCGCTCGCCGCGCGGGCCATCGACACCGTGCCGCGCACATGGGGCTGCGGGTTGAATTCGGCGGCGAGGTCGGGAAGCTGGGAGCCGCCCTGCCCGGTGCCGGTCGGGTCGCCGGTCTGCGCCATGAAGCCGTCGATCACGCGGTGGAAGATCACCCCGTCGTAGAAGCCTTCGCGCGCGAGGGTCTTGACCCGCTCGACATGGTTGGGCGCCCATTCCGGCATAAGGCGGATCGCCACGCGCTGACCGTTCGACAGGTCGAGCACCAGGATATTGTCCGGATCCTCGGAGAGATTGAAGTTCACCGGGGCATAGGCATTGTTCGTCGGCGCCTCGGCCTGGCCAGCTTCGGCCGGGCTCGCTTCGACAGAGCTAGGGGCCTGATCGCCGGTCGGCGCGTCCTGCGCCATGGCGGCCGGAGCGACGAGGAGAAGCGCGGCGAGGGCGATCGATTTCCTGAGCATCGAAATTCCGTCTGCTTGTTTGTCTTGAAATAGGGAAGCGGCCTCTAGCGGCGACGTCCTGACGAGGCAATGAACAGGTCCTGCCCCTTCAGTAGTCGCCGCGCGGGCCGATCTTCTCGACCCGCGCGATCACGTCGTCGCATACGGCCGGGCTCACGAAAGGCGCGATGTCCCCGCCATAGAGGGCGATTTCCTTGACCAGCCGCGAGGCGATCGGCTGGAGCGAGACGTCGGCCATCAGAAACACCGTCTCGATGCTGTCGTCGATCTGCTGGTTCATGCCGGCCATCTGGTATTCGTATTCGAAGTCGGCCACGGCGCGCAGCCCCCGCACGATCATGCTCGCCCCTTGGGCGCGGGCGAATTTCATCAGCAGCGCATCGAAACCGACGACCTCGACATTGCCGAGTTCCAGCGCGCCGACCTCGCGCTCGACCATGGCGAGGCGCTCCTCGGTCGAGAACATCGGGTTCTTGCTGGGATTGGTGGTCACGCCGATGATCAGCCGGTCGACCAGCTTGCTGCCGCGCCGGATGATGTCCGCATGGCCGAGCGTGATCGGATCGAACGTGCCGGGATAGACACCGATGCGTTCCTGTGTGCCGGTGGCGCTGGTTCCGGTGATGCTCAACGGTCTCTCTCCACGATATAGCGGGCCAGCGCGACGAGCAGCTTCGCCTTGTCGCCATAGCTCGCCAGATGCTCGGCCGCCTGGTCGACCAGCATCCCGGCCTGTGCGCGGGCCTTCTCGACGCCCATCAGCGTGACGAAGGTGGCCTTGCCCTGCCCCTCGTCCTTGCGCAGCGCCTTGCCCGCCTTCGCCTCGTCGCCCTCGACGTCGAGCAGGTCGTCGGCGATCTGGAAGGCGAGGCCGATGTCGCGGGCGTAACCGCGCAGATGCGTGCGCCCTTCCGGCGGCACGCGGCCGAGGATCGCGCCCATCTCGACGCTGGCGCCCAGCAATGCGCCGGTCTTGAGCTGCTGCAACCGGGTGATCTGTCCGAGATCGTAGGTGCTGTCCTCGGCCGCCATGTCCATCACCTGGCCGCCCGCCATGCCCTCGTGCCCGCTGGCGAGCGCGAGGCAGCGCACGAGTTCGGCCTGCACGAAAGGATCGCTGCTGGTGTCGGCCCGAGTCAGAATGTCGAAGGCCAGCGCGTGGAGGCTGTCGCCCGCCAGCACGGCGGTCGCCTCGTCGAAGGCGCGGTGGACGGTCGGCTTGCCGTGGCGCAGCGCATCGTCGTCCATGCAGGGAAGATCGTCGTGGATCAGCGAATAGGCGTGGATCGCCTCGACCGCGCAGCCCGCGTGGACCGCCGCCCGGCGCGAGACGCCGTAAAGCTCCGCCGTCGCGACGAGCAGCAGGGGGCGCACCCGCTTGCCCCCGCCGATCGCGGCATAGCGCATCGCGTCGACAAGGGACGAACGGGCATCGGCGACCGGCGGCAGGAGTTCGTCGAAGGCGTCGTTGACCTCCTCCTGGATACGCTGGAGCGCGTCCGCGAGGATGTCGTTATCCACGGCGGCCAGTCCCATCGCCGTCAGTTCTCGCTGTCGAAGGGCACGGTGCCGGAAGGCTTGCCGTCCGACCCCTGAACGATTTTCTCGATCCGCGCCTGCGCCGCGTCGAGGCGGGCCTGGCAGTGGGTCCGCAAGCGTTCGCCGCGTTCGTAGAGATCGATGCTCTCGTCGAGCGGAACGTCGCCGCTCTCGAGCCGTCGCACCACGGTTTCGAGCGCTTTCAGCGCGTCCTCGAAACTCATTCCGGAAATGTCGGGAGCCGCGCCCGTTTCAGCCTCTGCCATGTCGCAGCGACCATTGGCCGCGCCCGCCCATCGGGTCAAGCCGCGCATCGGGAGCGGCCTGTCCGCTCGCCGGGCGGGGGCCGCAGGCAAGGTCGGACTGGCGATAAGGACCGACCCCGGCTAATTGCCCCGTCCATGTCGACCCAAACCGATTCCATCACCCCCGAAATCGTCGAGCAGCACGGGCTCAGCCCGGACGAATACGAACGCGTCCTCAACGCGCTCGGACGCGAGCCGAACCTCGTCGAGCTCGGCATCTTCTCGGTCATGTGGTCGGAGCATTGCTCCTACAAGAGCTCGCGCCTGCACCTGAAGAAGCTGCCGACCGAGGCCCCGTGGGTGATCTGCGGACCGGGCGAGAATGCCGGTGTGATCGACATCGGCGACAATCAGGCCGCGATCTTCAAGATGGAGAGCCACAACCACCCCAGTTACATCGAGCCGTACCAGGGCGCGGCGACCGGGGTCGGCGGTATCCTGCGCGACGTCTTCACTATGGGCGCGCGGCCGGTGGCCAATGCCAACGCGCTGCGCTTCGGCCGTCCCGAGCACCCGAAGATGAAGCATCTGGTCAAGGGCGTGGTCGCGGGTATCGGCGGCTACGGCAATTGCGTCGGCGTGCCCACCGTCGCGGGCGAGACCAATTTCCACCCCGCCTACGACGGCAACATCCTCGTCAACGCGATGACCGTGGGCGTCGCCGATGCCGACCGCATATTCTATTCGGCGGCCACCGGACTCGGCAATCCGATCGTCTATGTCGGCTCCAGGACCGGGCGCGACGGCATCCACGGCGCGACCATGGCAAGCGCGGATTTCGAGGAGGATGGCGAGGCCAAGCGCCCGACCGTGCAGGTGGGCGATCCCTTTACCGAGAAGCTGCTGATCGAAGCCTGTCTCGAACTGATGGCGACCGACGCGATCGTCGCGATTCAGGACATGGGCGCGGCGGGCCTTACCTCCTCCAGCGTGGAGATGGCGACCAACGGCAAGGCCGGCATCCGGCTCGACATGAACAAGGTGCCCTGCCGCGAGGAAGGGATGACCCCCTACGAGATGATGCTGAGCGAAAGCCAGGAGCGGATGCTCATGGTGCTGAAGCCCGGCAAGGAAGCCATGGCCGAGGCGATCTTCCGCAAGTGGGAGCTCGATTTCGCCGTCATCGGCGAGGTCACCGACACGCGCCGCATGGTGCTCGAGTTCGATGGCGAGGTGGTGTGCGACATTCCGCTCGGCCCCCTCGCCGCCGATGCGCCGCTCTACGACCGGCCGTACCTCTCGCGTCAGGAATACACCGATTGGGCCGGCATCAAGCCGATCGAGGGCACGCTGCCCGACTGCACCGATCCGGGCGCGGATCTCCTCACCATGATGGCGAGCCCCGCTCTCGCCTCACGCCGCTGGATATCCGAACAGTATGACAGCCAGGTCGGCGCCGACACGCTCCAGACCGGCGGCGATGCGGGCGTCGTGCGCGTCCACGGCACGAAAAAGGCGCTGGCGATCACCACCGACTGCACGCCGCGCTACGTCCATGCCGACCCCTATGAAGGCGGCAAGCAGGCGATTGCCGAGGCCTATCGCAACCTCTGCGCGGTCGGCGCGCGGCCGCTGGCCGTGACCAACTGCCTCAATTTCGCCAATCCCCAGCGGCCCGAGATCATGGCCCAGCTGGTCCATGCGCTCGACGGCATGGGCGCTGCCTGCCGCGCGCTCGACTTCCCGATCGTGAGTGGCAATGTCAGCCTCTACAACGAGAGCAAGGCGACCGGCGGGGGGTCGGCGATCCTGCCCACCCCGGCGATCGGCGGCGTCGGCATCGTCGAGGATTACGACCGGCTGGCAAGCATCGGGTTCAAGAACGAAGGCGACGCGATCTATCTCGTCGCGCCCGAGTTCTGGGCGCGTCCCGAACCCACCCGCTCGCATCTCGGCAAGTCGCTCTGGCTCGACATCGTCCACAGCCGCGACGAGGGCCGCGCCCCGCCGGTGGATCTCGCCGCCGAACGCGGTGCGGGCGAAATCGTCCGCAAGCTGATCGCCGAGGGCATCGTCAACGCGGTCCACGACATCTCGGATGGCGGGCTTGCCGTCGCTCTGGCGGAAATGGCCATGGCGGGCGGGTTTGGTGCGGAGGTTTCGCGCAACGAGGCCTACAGCGCCGCGCAATGGTGGTTCGGCGAGGATCAGGCGCGCTACGTCATCACCGTGCCAGACGTCGAAGCCTTCAACGCCATCGCCGCCGAGGGTCCGGAGAGCGAGGAGGCGGCCCGGGTCGGCTTCCGCCGCCTCGGCACGGTCGGCGGCAGCAGCCTGCTCGGAGTCGAGATCGAGGCGCTGCGCGAGGCGCACCGCCGGTTCTTCCGGGAATGGATGGAAGGTTGACCGAGTAAGGGCGTCGCCAGCGCGGCGCCCTTACCGATAAATCACGCGGCCAGCTTTTCGGATGCGGGCTGCTTGCCGAGCAGATCGTAAGGGTCGATCCCTTCCTCGCGCCAAATGCGGTGGCATTCGCGGTACCAGCTGGGCTCGGGAATCCGCAGCAGTTCGCGCGCATCTTCCAGCTGGGTTTCCAGCAGCAGGCGGATGGGCAGATCGACCAGCGAGGGGCACGCGACGCCGGTGCCGTGGGCCTGACGGCAGGCCTTCCAGACCGGCGCGCGGCTGTCGATCATCTTCATGATGTTGTAGGCCCCGGCATAGCCGATCAGCAGATGCCCATGGCTCGGCTGCTGGCCATGGGTGAACAGCAGCACGCACTGCTCGCCCAGCGCATCGCGGCCATAGCCGGTCAGCACGTGCATCAGATCGTGCACGTCGCGCGAGCGATGGCCGTACCATTCCATCAGATCGCCGTAGCTCGGCCGGCCGAGCTTGTCGGCCTCGGCCACCAGCCCGGCGGCGCTCAGCCCCTCGGACTCCATGAAATCGCAATAGGCCTGCGCGACCGAGCCCTTCGGCATGGTCCGCAGCGTTTCGTGATCGTCGAGAATGGGCGGCAGAAAGGGTTCGTCCCGCCGCAGCCGCTCGCCTTCCTCGCTCAGCGCGAGACGCCGCACGCGGCCGGGGAATTCCTTGGAAGGCAGCGATTCGAAGATCTTGAAGACGTGGCTGGTCTCTTCCTTGTCCTCGAGCAGGTCGCGGAAATGGCCGAAGGCCTTGCGCAGCGAATATTTCGGAGCGGGTCGCCGCGGATCGCGCAGCAGGGTTCCGTCGGGAGCCGCTTCGGTTCCGGTCATGGCAATGTGATGTGCAGTCATGGTCGCGCCTTTACTGACAATAGTGTCAATATAGCGTGTCCAGCCGCGCAGGGGAAGCTATCCCGCGACCCATTCGCGCTCGGGGATGTCGAACAGCTTCAGCAGCGCGGTCAGATCGCCCCGCTCGATCCAGCCATCGGCGGCATCGCGCGCCTTGGGCTTGGCGCGATAGGCGACCCCGTAATCGGCCGCTGCGATCATCGGAATGTCGTTCGCGCCGTCGCCGGTCGCCAGCACGCGGGCACCCTCGCCCAGCCGGCTGCGTTCATCCTCCAGCGTGGCGAGCTTGGTCGAGGCATCGCTGATCGGTCCGGCCAAGTCGCCCGACAGCTTGCCGTCCGCCACGCCGAGCCGGTTGCCGACCACATGCTCGAAGCCCAGCGTCTCGGCCACGGGATCGGCGAAGTGATGAAAGCCGCCGGTCACCAGCACGGTGCGGCAACCCTTCGATTTGAGCGTCTCGACGAGCACGCGCGCACCCACGACTGGCTCGATCCTCTCGGCGAGGCAGCGCACGATCGCGCTTTCCTTGAGACCTTGCAAAAGGCCGACCCGCTCGTTCAGGGCGCTTCCGAAATCCAGTTCGCCGCGCATGGCGCGCTCGGTGATCGCGGCGACCTTGTCCTTGATCCCGGCGAAATCGGCGAGTTCGTCGATGCATTCCTGCCCGATCATGGTCGAATCCATATCGGAGACTAACAGGCGGGGGATTTCGAACTCCGCTTCGCTGACAAGCAGGTCGCAGGGGCCGAAATGCCGGTCGAGCACGGCGCGGAGCTCGGCGGGGTTTCCATGGGGCAGCGAAATCTGGAGCACGTCGCCGCAGAAATCGAGCATTCCGGCCATCGCCACCGGCGTGTCCGCCGCGTCCAGTTCCGCCCGCGCCGCCTCGAGCCGAGTTTCCAGTCCGTCAGGGTCTGCTATCAGCCGCGCAATGAGCAAGATTTCGGCTCCCGAAAACAATCAGGTGGCGCTCATCGCAGGGCCGACCGCGAGCGGCAAGAGCGATCTGGCCGTCCGCCTGGCGCAGGCGCTCGAACGGCGCGGCCGGCGGGCGGTCGTGCTCAACGCCGACAGCGCGCAGGTCTATGCCGATCTGAAGGTCCTTTCCGCGAGGCCCAGCGACGCCGAGATGGGCGGGATCGAGCACCGCCTGTTCGGCGCGTGGGACGGTGCCGTTCCCTGCTCCGCCGGCGACTGGGCCGAGGCGGCGAAGCGCGAGATCGCCGCGCTGCGTGCCGAGGGGGCGGTCCCGGTGCTGGTCGGCGGGACCGGCCTCTATTTCCGCACGCTGATCGAGGGAATCGCTGCGGTCCCCCCGATCGATCCTGCGGTGCGGGAGGAGGTCCGCGCGCTGCCGGTCGCCGATGCCTATGCCGCGTTGCAGGACGCCGATCCCGAACGCGCCGCCCTGCTCGCTCCCGCGGACAGCCAGCGGATCGCCCGCGCGCTCGAAGTGGTGCGCTCGACCGGTCGACCGCTCGCCCACTGGCAGAGGCAGACGGTCGGCGGAATCGGAGATCGAATCGCGTTGCACCCGCTGGTCCTCCTGCCCGAACGCGCCTGGTTGAACGAGCGGTGCGACCGGCGCTTCGCCGCGATGCTCGATCAGGGCGCGGTCGAGGAGGTCGAGGCGCTGCTCGCGCGCGATCTCGATCCCGCCCTCCCCGTCATGCGCGCCATCGGCGTTCGCGAGATCGCCGGCTGGCTTCGCGGCGAGGTCTCGCGCGAAGAGGCGGTGGCAGTAGGTCAACTCGCGACACGGCAGTATGCCAAGCGGCAATACACCTGGTTCCGCAACCAGCCGCCCCCATCCTGGCCACGCAATATCGGCCTGGCGCCCCCGGAAGAGGAGGCTTTCGACGGTCTGCTGTCATGATCCTGCAAGATTAGACGCGGTTAGAACGGAAAACGCACCAACTTTCCCTCTCCGGAGCCAGCCATGACTATCAGATCCGCCAGCGCCCTCGGTTATGCCGTCGCCACCGCCCTGCTCCTTTCCGCCTGCGGCCAGAGCGAAACCGGCGAGGAAAACGCCGACGATTTCGCCTCCCGCATCGGCGGTTCGGGCGAGGTTTCACAGGGCGCACAGCCCGGCCCCAACGCGACGCCCGCCTCGGTCGCGACTCCGGCTCCGGGCGCCGCCCCCGGCCCCTACAGCCCCGGCACCGCGACCGATCCCCAATCGCGCAATTGCGGCGCGCCGAAGGTCGCTCCGTTCTACGGCCGCATGGCCGACGAGGCGACGCGTACCGCCGTGATGGAAGCCATCGCCCCGCAAACCAACGTCCGGTTCCTGACCGCCGGATCGGCAGTGAATGCGGATGCGGGATCCGACCGGCTCAACGTCATGCTCGACAGCAGCGGCATCATCCGGGACGCGCGCTGCGGCTGACCGCTTTCGCGGCTGGTCTTCGCCGGCGAACCGTGTTCTCTAGGCGGCTCGGGCGGAAAACCGCCGAAGGGAGAGCCGCATGAACGAAGAGATCATCGAACCCGACCTGCCGATCGTCGATCCGCACCACCATCTGTGGGATCTGCGCCCGCTCATCGCCGCCTTCCCCGAACCGCGGCACGATTTTGTCGAGGCGATCGCGGGCGCGGCGCACTACACCTTCGACCAACTCCAGGCCGA
This sequence comes from Erythrobacter sp., assembly GCA_025698865.1. Taxonomy (GTDB): domain Bacteria; phylum Pseudomonadota; class Alphaproteobacteria; order Sphingomonadales; family Sphingomonadaceae; genus Qipengyuania. The sequence continues at coordinate 52,482 of JAILWQ010000001.1, forward strand.
TACGCAGAGCGGGCACCGGATCGTCGCGACCGTCTTCATGGAATGCGGCGCCTTCTACGACGCCTCCCGGGGCGAGGCGATGAAGCCGGTCGGCGAGGTCGAGTTCGTCAACGGCGTCGCGGCGCAGGGCGCGAGCGGTCTCTACGGCGAATACCGACCCTGCGCCGGCATTGTCGGCCATGCGGATCTGACGCTCGGCGATGCAGTGAAGCCGGTTGTCGAGGCGCTCATCGCGGCGGGCAACGGGCGGTTCCGCGGCATCCGCCACAGCGCGGCCTGGGATGCCGATCCCGCAGTGCTCGGCCCGCCCTTCCATGCGCCCGAGGGGCTGTTCGCCTCCGACAATTTCCGGGCCGGAATGGCCGCCTTCGCCGAATACGGTCTCACCTTCGACGCCTGGCTGCTCGAGCCGCAACTCGGTGGCCTGCTCGATCTGGCGCGGGCTTTTCCCGATCAGCAATTCGTGCTCGACCATTGCGGCACGCCGCTCAACATCGCCAGCTATCGCGGCCGGCTGAACGCGAATTTCGAACGGTGGCGCGAAAATATCCGGCGCATCGCGGAATGCCCGAACGTGGCGGTAAAGCTCGGCGGGCTCGGCATGGCCTTCTGCGGAATGCCCGAAAGCGGCCCCGCAAAGGGCTGCGGCTCGGAAGAGCTGGCCTCGCAATGGGAGCCCTATATCGCCGAATGCATCACCGCCTTCGGGCCGGAGCGGGCGATGTTCGAATCGAACTATCCGGTCGATCGCTGGGGCGCGAGCTACGCGGTATTATGGAACACGTTCAAGCGGATCGCGAGCGGCGCATCGGACGACGAAAAACGCGCCCTGTTCGCCGGAACGGCTGCCCGAATCTACGGGATCGAACACGTCCTGCCGGGCTGATCCGACCTTCCGTAACGTCAATCTCGACTCGGTCTGCGCGCCTGCCTACGCACGTTGCGAGAGACAATTGGAGAAGCGCATGTCCCTGCCCGCCCCATTCGACAGACTTCGCCTGCCGGTCATCGGATCGCCGCTGTTCATCGTCTCGGGACCGGAGCTGGTCATCGCGCAGTGCAAGGCGGGCATCGTCGGCTCGTTTCCCGCGCTCAATGCCCGGCCGCAAAGCCAGCTCGACGAATGGCTGCACCAGATCACCGAGGAACTGACCGCGCACAACCGCGCCCATCCCGAGCGGCCCGCGGCGCCCTTCGCGGTCAATCAGATCGTCCATCGCTCGAACGACCGGATCGAGGCGGACATGGCGACCTGCGCCAGATGGCAGGTGCCGCTCGTCATCACCTCGCTAGGCGCGCGGGAGGAGATCTTCGACGCGGTGCGCGGCTGGGGCGGGATCACCATGCACGACGTCATCAATAACCGCTTCGCACGCAAGGCGATCGAGAAGGGGGCCGACGGCCTGATCCCCGTCGCCGCCGGTGCGGGCGGGCATGCCGGAACGCTCAGCCCCTTCGCGCTGATGCAGGAGATCCGCGACTGGTTCGAGGGACTCGTGGCGCTGTCCGGCTCGATCGCGCATGGACGCTCGATCCTCGCGGCGCAGGCGCTGGGCGCCGATTTCGCCTATATCGGATCGCCCTGGATCGCGACCGAGGAAGCCAACGCGATGGACGGCTACAAGCAGGGCATTGTCGAGGGCAGCGCCGACGGGATCGTCTATTCCAACCTCTTCACCGGAGTGCACGGCAATTACCTTCGCTCCAGCATCGTCAATGCCGGGCTCGATCCCGACGACCTGCCGACGAGCGATCCGAGCAAGATGAACTTCGGCAGCGGCAGCAACACCAAGGCCAAGGCGTGGAAGGACATCTGGGGGTCGGGTCAGGGCATCGGCGCCGTCAGAGCGATCGGCCCGGTCGAGGATACGGTGGCGCGGCTCGAGCGCGAATACGCCGCGGCGAAGGATGCGCTGCGCGAGAAGACTGCCTAACCGCCGCGTTCGGCTAGAACACGCCCATCGCCAGAGCTTCGGCAAAACCCTCGCCGATCTCCCGGCATTGCGCGAGCGTGGCGGAGGGCACTGTCTTCGGCGCCCATATCGCATCCGGCGTCTGCGCGTCGAAATTGACGATCAGCGGCTCTATCGCGCGTTTCAGGCGCCACCCCGTGGCGATCCGGTCGATCTGACGCTGGGCGCCCTCTCCGTCGGAGCCCGCCGCGATGATGGTGGCGTATGGCCGGCCCTCGACTTGGCCGAGCACGTCGTAATAGGTGCGGTCGAACATGTCCTTCATCATCCCGCTCATGCTGGCAAGGTTCTCGGGACAGACGAAAAGATAGCCCTGCGCCGCCAGAATGCGTTCGGCGTTCGCTTTTTCGGCTTCGATGAGAGTTGCGGAATCGCCCGCGCCCTCAGCTACGGCTCCGGCCATGGCCTCGCTCGCGCCAGTGCGGCTGTGCCAGATGATGAGCAGGGGACGATCGGCCATTGCGGGCAGTCAGCCGCTCTCCATGTCGATTGTCAACGCCCGAGCCTTCCCGGCGACCCAGTCGCGCGGTAGAGTGGTCGACATGGCCACGCGCAGCTCCAATGCAGTTTTCGGAATAGATCGTTCGCTTTCGGGAAAGAGGTGGCGCTGGCGCGGCGGCAACATGGAACTGGGCGGCGGCGCGACGCTCGATCACGACATCGTCACGCAATTGCTGCTCGCGCGTGGCGTCGCGCATGACGATCTGGAGCGCCACCGCGAGCCGACCCTGCGCGCCTTCCTGCCGGACCCTTCCGAATTCAACGACATGGATACCGCCGCAGAACGGATCGCACAGGCCGTCCTGTCGGGCGAGCGGGTGACGATCTACGGCGATTACGACGTGGACGGGGCGACCAGCTCCGCCCTGCTGATCCGCCTCTTCCGGATGCTCGGCCACGACGCCGGGCACTACATTCCCGACCGCCTGCTCGAAGGCTATGGCCCCTCTGGCGAGGCGCTGGTCCGTATCGGCGAGGAAGGCAGCAGCCTCGTCGTCACCGTTGATTGCGGCGCCATGGCGCATGAGGCGTTGCAGCGCGCCCACGATGCGGGTGTCGACGTGATCGTGGTCGATCACCACAAGTGCTCGCCGGAGCTTCCGCGCACGGTGGCGCTGGTCAATCCCAACCGGCTCGACGAGAACGATCTGGCGGCCGGTCATGGGCATCTGGCCGCTGTCGGCGTCGCCTTCCTGCTGTCGGTCGCGATCGTGCGGACGTTGCGCAAGCGCGGCTATTTCGAGCAGCGAAAGGAGCCGGACCTGTTCTCCCTGCTCGACCTCGTGGCGCTCGGCACCGTGGCCGATGTCGCGGCGCTGCACGGGCTCAACCGCGCATTCGTGTCGCAGGGACTGAGAGTCATGGCCCGGCGCGCGAACACCGGCATGGCCGCGCTGATCGATGCGAGCCGGCTGAAACGCGCGCCCGCATGCAGCGATCTCGGCTTCGCACTGGGGCCACGAATCAATGCCGGAGGGCGCGTCGGCGAATCGACGCTGGGCGTCCGGCTGCTGACCACGGAGGATGACGAGGAAGCGCGCGCCATCGCGGCGCAACTCTCGCAGCTCAACGAGGAACGCCGCGCGATCGAGGCGGAGGTGCAGGAGGCGGCCGAGGCGATGATCGCCGCCCAGCACAACCGCGCCGTCATCGTTTGCGCGGGCAGCGGCTGGCACCCGGGCGTGATCGGGATCGTCGCCGGCCGGATCAAGGAGAAGACCGGCAAGCCGTCCATCGTGATCGCGCTCGATGCCGAAACCGGTCAGGGCAAGGGATCGGGCCGCTCCATCGCCGGCGTCGATCTCGGCGCGGCGATCATCGCTGCGCGCGAGCACGGCCTGCTGGTCGCGGGCGGCGGGCACGCCATGGCGGCTGGCCTGACCGTCGCCGCCGATCAGGTCGAGGCGCTGACGGACTGGCTCGACGAGCGGCTGCACAAGCAGGTGGCGCGCGCTTCCGCGGCGCAGGAAACCGTGCTCGACTTGGCGGTCGCGCCGGGTGGGCTCACGCCGGATCTGGTCGAGGCGCTTGAAGCCGGCGGCCCCTATGGGGTCGGCTGGCCTGGTCCGCGGGTGGCAGTGGGTCCGGTCCGGCTGGTCAAATGCGACGTGGTCGGCAGCGATCACCTGCGCGTCATCGCAGCGGGCGAGGACGGGCGCAGCTTCAAGGGCATCGCCTTTCGCGCGGCGGAAAGCGAGCTCGGCCAGCAATTGCTGCACGCCCCGGCCGGCCGACGCCTGTGGCTCGTCGGGCGCGCGAAGATCGACGATTGGGGCGATTTGCCTCGCGCTGAATTGCATCTGGAAGACGCCGCCTGGGCCGATTGAAAAATGAGTGCCCGAAGACCACACGGGCGGGGTTGACGGTTTCAGAACCCCGCCCTAGATGGCCCGCCACGCAGCCGCGGCCGGAAACGGCGTGGCCCCTTCGTCTAGCGGTTAGGACGCGGCCCTTTCACGGCTGAAACACGGGTTCGATTCCCGTAGGGGTCACCAGCGGCTGCGCCTGCTTTTTCCGGTGTCACATCGTCGGATACGGCCCCTTCGTCTAGCGGTTAGGACGCGGCCCTCTCACGGCTGAAACACGGGTTCGATTCCCGTAGGGGTCACCAGCGGACGGTCACGATCCGCCTCCTCGCTGGCTTTCTCGGAACGCGGCGACTAGAGCGCCTGCCGATGCGGTCGGACAATCCCTTCCCCCTATCCGGGCTCGCGCTCGCCCTCCTCGCGGCGGTCGTGATGCTGGTTTCCGGCGTGTCCTTCTGGCTGGTCGGCATCGTCCTGCTCGTCTGGCTGGGATCGCTCTGGCTCGTCGGCGCGCGGCCGCCGGAAGTCGTGGCGAGTGATACGCCCACGCCCTTCACGGCTGACCGGGTCGGCGACCTCATCGAACATTCCGACACGCCGATCCTCGTGACGCGGCGCAACCGCATCTCGATCGCCAATGCCGCCGCGCGCCGCCTGTTCGGGGCGCATGTGATCGATCAGGACATTCGCATGGCGCTACGCCATCCCGAGGCCATCGCGCTTCTCGAACGCGGCGAATCGGGCAGCGCGGTCATTCGCGGCCTCGCCCGTCGGCGCGACATCTGGCGGGTCAATCGCAAGGATATCGATGGCGAGCTTGGCGTCCTCGAATTCATCAACCGCACGACCGAGGCCGACATCAGCCGCGCGCACACCGATTTCGTCGCCAATGCGAGCCACGAGCTGCGCACGCCGCTGGCCGCCATCATCGGCTATGTCGAGACGCTGCGCGACGACGCCGGAAAGCTCGACAGCGATCTGGCGACCCGCTTTCTCGACACCATCCATCGCGAATCGCGGCGGCTTCAGGATCTCGTAAGCGACCTCATGTCGCTCTCGCGGATCGAGGCGGAAAAGCATGATCGCCCGGCCGACGAGGTCCAGCTCGGCCCGCTTGTCGAACGTGCCGCGCGCGACGGGGCGGGAAGCGAGCGAATTCCGCGTCTCGACCTTTCCTTGAAGGGCACGCAGGTTGTGCTGGGCGACACCCAGCAACTTGAACAGATGATCCGCAACCTGGTCGATAATGCGTTCAAATATGGCGATCCGGAAGGAAAGGTCGCCGTCGGGATCGAGACAATTGGCGAAAGCCGCGTGCAAGTGACCGTCCGCAACGAGGGCGAAGGCATCGCCGCCGAACACTTGCCCCATCTCACCCGCCGTTTCTATCGCACCGATCCCGGCCGGAGCCGGGCGTCGGGCGGCACCGGCCTCGGGCTCGCGATCGTGAAGCACATCGTCGAGCGACATCGCGGGCGGCTGACGATCGAGAGCCAGCCGGGTCAGGGCACGACGGTCCGGATCATCCTCCCGCTGGAAGATTGAACGCCTGCTTCGCGCAATCGCCGATTGTCGCGATTGCTGTCACATAACCGAAAATAATCCGTCATATTGGCCCGGCCGAACGCGATTGTGCGGAAGGGTTACGATATGATCGGCAGATCAGTTTTCCTGGCGACTGTGGCCGTGACAGGCGGTTTCCTGTCGGCTCCGCTGGCGGCGCAGGAGACGCTGCCGCCCCCGCCAGCAGCAAACGCCGAATCGAGCATTCAGGACAGTCAGGCGGAAGCTGCCCTCCCCGCCGATCCCTCGGTCGAGGATGATGCCGACGACTGGAGTCTCGATGTCTTCGGGCGCCTGATGCTGGATGCGGGCACGATCGACGCGCCGATCGGTGCGGGGATCGACGATGGCTTCGGCAACGAGGTGCGACGTGCGCGTCTCGGAGCGGAGGGCACGGTCCCCGGCGAGGTCGGCTACAAGGTGGAACTGGATGTCGCCACCGGAGAGGTCGTCATCTTCGATGCGCTGATCCACCGAGAGTTCGGCGGCGTCGAGGTGACGCTGGGCCAGCACAACACCTTCCAAGGGCTGGAAGAACTCACCAGCAGCCTGCATGTCAGCTTCATCGAGCGCGCTGCCTTCACCGATGCCTTCAATTTCGAGCGGCGGGTCGGCGCCTCGGCCACTGCCGAGGAAGGCATCTGGCTGGTTCAGGCAGGTGTCTTCGGCGACAATCTGCTCGACCGCCGCAGCGACAATCGCAGCTTCGACACAAGGCTCGTCGCCATGCCGAAATTCGGCGAGGCGCAGGCGCATTTCGGCGTTTCCTTCCACTACAACCATATCGGCAGCCCGGACGAAAGCGTGCGTTACCGCCAGCGCCCGCTGGTGCATTTCACGTCCGACCGCTTCGTCGACACGCGCCCGCTGCGCGCCAGGGACGAACTGGGCCTCGGCCTGGAATCGGCAATCGTCTCCGGCCCGTTTCACGCGATGGGCGAAGCCTTCTGGCAGCGGGTGGACCGGATCGACGCGCCCGACGATCCCACCTTCTTCGGCGGATCGATCGAGATGGGCTATTTCCTCACCCCCGGCGATACCCGTTCCTACCGCAGCGGGAAGTTCGAACGGGTCAGGCCCAAGCGAAAGGTCGGCCAGGGCGGCTTCGGCTCGGTACAGGTCAATGTCCGTTACGACTGGCTCGATCTCAACGATGCAGGCGTGATCGGCGGACAGCAGAGCGGATATTTTGCCTCGCTCATCTGGAAGCCGACCGATCACCTGCTCTTCATGCTGAATTACGGCCACCTCGAATACGACGATGCGGCGCTGGCGGCGGCAGATGGCGACCGATCCTACAATGACGATGTGTTCGGGGTCCGCGCGCAGTTCGACTTTTGAACCGCGGCGTCACAATGCTGTCGCGAGTTTGTAACAATTCGGCGCTCTTGGGCGTCTATCCCAACCCAGGACATTGATCATGACGAAGATTCGCAACCTCGCCATTGCCGCCGTGTCGGCTGTCGCCCTTGCCGCCTGCGGCGGGACGGGCTCGGCCTCGCGCGATTCGATCCGCGCCGTCGGCTCCTCCACCGTGTTTCCCTTCGCCAAGATGGTCGCGGAAAGCTTCGTCCTGTCCAATCCCGATTTCCGTTCGCCGATCATCGAATCGACCGGCAGCGGCGGCGGCATCAACCTCTTCTGCCAGGGTATCGGGGCCCATACGCCGGACATGGCCAATGCCAGTCGCCGGATGAAACCGGGCGAGTTCCAGACCTGCCAGCAGAACGGCGTGACCGACATCATCGAATTGCAGGTGGGGCTGGACGGCCTCGTGCTCGCATCGAAGCAGGGCGGCATCGATCTGAACCTGACGCCGAAGATCGTCTACGAAGCGCTTGCCGCAAATCCCTATGGCGGCGAGCAGACCAACCGCACCTGGGCCGACGTCGATCCCTCGCTGCCCGACGTTCCGATCCTCGTCTACGGCCCGCCCTCGACCTCTGGCACGCGCGACGCGCTGAAGGAACTGATTCTGGAAGCGGGCTGCAAGACCGACCCGGCGATGGAAGCGCTCGAGGAAAGCGACGAGGATCGTTACGATCAGGTCTGCACCGAAGTCCGCGCAGACGGAGCCTATGTCGATCAGGGCGAGCAGGACAATCTCATCGTCCAGAAGATCGAGGGCAATCCCAACGCGGTGGGGATTTTCGGATACTCCTACCTTGAGGAGAACGCCGACAAGGTGCAGGGCCTTCCCATGAACGGGGTGGAGCCGACCTACGACAACATCGCGAGCTTCGAGTATCCGGGCGCCCGTCCGCTCTACGTCTACGTCAAGAAGGCGCATCTCGATGCCATTCCCGGCCTGCGTCAGTATCTCGCCGAATGGACCAAGATGTGGTCGAAGGATGGACCGCTCGCCAGGATCGGCCTAGTCGCCTCGCCGCCCGAAACCATGGCCGCCAACCAGCGCGCCGCGACCGAATACACCACGCTCGACGCGTCGGAATTCCAGTAAGAGTCACACCCTAGCGCATGTCCCCTCTCATCCTGCTCCTTCTGGCCATCGGGCTCGGGCTTGTCGGATGGCTGGCGGGCCGTGCGCGGGCGTGGTCCTTCCGCAAGAGCGGCCCCACGCGGCTCGCCAGCCTGCCGAACTATCACGGCTGGTACGTCGCTTTGTGGATCGCGATTCCAGTGCTGATCTTCGTCGCCGTCTGGAGCGCGATCGCGCCGGAACTGGTGATGCAGCACGTGCTCGCCCAGCCCGCCGCCGCAGACCTGCCGGCCTTCGGCTTCCAGCGCCAGACGATCCTCAACGAGGCCCGAGCGGTCGCGACCGGGGATGCGATGGGTGTCTTCAACGCCGAGGCGCGGGGTCTGGTCGAACCCTTTCGCGAGGCTATCGGGCGGTACGACATTGTCGGGATCGTCGTGGCCCTCGTCATCGCCTTCGCCGCCGGCGCCTTCTCCTTCCTGCGCCTGAGGCCCGACTTCCGCGCCCGCAACCGGGTCGAGAAATCGGTGATGGCGATCCTCCTCGTCGCCTCGCTGGTGGCGATCCTCACCACGCTCGGCATCCTCGCCAGCCTGGTGTTCGAGACCGTGCGCTTCTTCGGCATGGTCTCTCCGCTCGACTTCCTGTTCGGGACCTTCTGGAGCCCGGACCCGATGAGCAACGCCGCCAATCCGGACGGCAGCCGCTACGGCGCGATCCCGCTGTTCTGGGGCACGATCTTCATCGGTGCGATCATCGCGATGGTGGTAGCCATTCCGCTTGGCCTGATGAGCGCGATTTACCTCACCCAATATGCGCCGGGCCGACTGCGCACATGGGTCAAGCCCGCGCTGGAAATTCTCGCCGGCGTGCCGACCGTGGTCTATGGCTATTTCGCCGCGCTGACCGTGGCGCCCTTCATCCGCGACCTTGCGCTGGCGGCGGGCATGTCCAATCCCTCGAGCGAGAGCGCGCTGGCGGCAGGCCTGGTGATGGGGGTGATGATCATTCCGTTCGTTTCCTCCATGGCTGACGACAGTATCGCCGCCGTCCCCGCCGCGATGCGCGACGGCAGTCTCGCCATGGGGGCGACTCATTCGGAAACCATCAGGCGCGTGCTCGTGCCGGCCGCCCTGCCCGGCATCGTCGCCGGCGTGATGCTGGCGATCAGCCGCGCGATCGGCGAGACGATGATCGTGGTCATGGCCGCCTCGACCGCCGCCAATCTCACGGCCAATCCGCTCGAGGCGATGACCACGGTGACCGTCCAGATCGTGGCGATGCTTACCGGCGAGGGCAGCTTCGACCATCCCGCGACGCTCAGCGCCTTCGCGCTCGGCTTCGTCCTGTTCATGGTGACGCTGGCGCTCAACTTCATTGCCCTGCGCGTCGTCAAGAGGTTCCGCGAAGCCTATGAGTGACAGTGCCGCCCCCACCCGCGCGCCCACGCGGACCGAGGCTTTCGAGAAGCGCCTGAAAAAGCGCTACGCGTCCGAGCGGCGGTTCCGCCGGATGGGGCTGGGCGCGATCGTCTTCTCGATCGTCGTTCTCCTGTTCCTGCTCGGCAACATGTCGATCAACGGGTTCGCCGGCTTCCAGCGCGCCGAGCTGGAAGTGCCGGTCGATTTCCGCGAGGCGGGCCTGACGGGCGACCCGGCAGCCTTGGCGCAGCCCAATGCGGTCCAGAGCCTCGAGGCGCAGGGACTGCCGCAGGTCGTGGAGTTCTTCGCCGAGCAATCGCTGGGCGAGGAAGCGGCCGACCAGCTCGACCCGCAGGCCTGGCGCGAGGTTGCCGATGCGGTGATCGACGACCCTGCCATTCTGCGCGGCGAGACCACATTCTGGCTCCCCGCCAGCGCGGGCCTTGCGTCGGGTCTTGCAGGCGAAGGCGCGCAGGAAATCCGCCAGCTGGCGACGCAATTGGCGAACGACGGCACACTCGCATCGCGGTTCGACCCCGGTTTTCTCGTGCGCTCGGATGCCACCAATCCGCAGCAGGTGGGCATCTGGGGGGCGCTCAAGGGCTCGATCCTGACCATGATCGTCACCCTGCTGCTCGCCTTCCCGATCGGCGTGCTGGCCGCGCTCTATCTCGAGGAATACGCACCCAAGAACCGCTGGACCGACATCATCGAGGTTTCGATCAACAATCTGGCGGCCGTCCCCTCGATCATCTTCGGCCTGCTCGGCCTCGCCGTGTTCCTGTGGATCTTTCCCAACATGCGCTCGGCCCCGCTGATCGGCGGCATGACGCTCGCGCTGATGACGATGCCGGTCATCGTCATTTCCGGACGCAACGCGATCAAGGCGGTTCCGCCCAGCATCCGCGACGGGGCGCTGGCGATCGGCGCCTCGCCGGTGCAGGTGGCGTTCCACCATGTCCTGCCGCTGGCTCTCCCCGGCATCCTCACCGGCACGATCATCGGCATGGCCCGCGCGCTGGGCGAGACCGCGCCGCTGCTGCTGATCGGGATGCGCGCCTTCGTCGCCACTCCGCCCGACGGCTTCACCTCGCCCGCCACGGTTCTGCCAGTCCAGATCTTCCTCTGGTCGGATGAAATCGATCGCGGGTTCGTGGAACGGACCAGCGCTGCTATCATCGTCCTCCTGCTGTTCCTCCTGCTGATGAACGGCATCGCCATCTACCTGCGCAACAAATTCGAGAAGACCTGGTGACCGTAGTCCACGACAACCTCGAGAAGACCGAAGCCAAGATGCGGGCGAAGGACGTCTCCGTCTATTACGGCGCGAAGAAGGCGATCGACGACGTGTCGATCGACATCCCGACCGAATACGTCACGGCCTTCATCGGCCCGTCGGGCTGCGGCAAGTCGACCTTCCTGCGCACGCTCAACCGCATGAACGACACGATCCCCTCGGCCCGCGTCGAGGGATCGATCGAGCTCGACGGCGACGATATCTACTCCAGCGGCATGGACGTGGTGCAGCTGCGGGCGCGAGTGGGCATGGTGTTCCAGAAGCCCAACCCCTTCCCCAAGTCGATCTACGAGAATATCGCCTACGGCCCGAAGATCCACGGCCTCGCCGAAGGCAAGGACGAGCTTGACGCGGTGGTCGAACGCTCGCTTCGCCGCGCCGGCCTGTGGGACGAGGTCAAGGACCGGCTCCAGGACAGCGGCACCGCGCTTTCGGGCGGTCAGCAGCAGCGGCTGTGCATCGCCCGCGCCATCGCGGTCGATCCCGAGGTGATCCTGATGGACGAGCCATGCTCGGCGCTCGATCCCATCGCGACCGCCAAGATCGAGGAACTGATTGACGAGCTGAATGGCCGCTACGCGATCGTGATCGTCACCCATTCCATGCAGCAGGCCGCCCGCGTCTCGCAGCGCACCGCTTTCTTCCATCTTGGCAAGATGATAGAATATGGTCGCACCACCGACATATTCACGACCCCGCTCGAGCAGCGGACACAGGACTACATCACCGGAAGGTACGGCTGAGCATGGAACACACGGTCAAGGCCTTCGACGAGGACATCACCAAGCTGCGCGGCCTGATCGCGGAGATGGGCGGTCTTGCCGAAGTCGCCGTCCAGGAATCCATGGACGCGCTGATCAAGGGCGACGAGGAGCTCGCTCAGAAGGTCATTCGCGGTGACAAGCAGATCGACGCGCTGGAAAGTCAGATCGACAAGCTCGCCGTGCGGATCATCGCCCTGCGCGCGCCGATGGCGGACGACCTGCGCGAAGTCATCGCCGCGCTCAAGATCGCCGGCGTGGTCGAGCGGATCGGCGATTATTCCAAGAACATCGCCAAGGCGAGCCGCGAGATCGGCGATGCCAACCGCAAGAAGTTCGAACCCCTCACCCTGCTCCCGGCCATGGCCGAGGTGGCGGCGGAAATGGTCCACGACGTCCTCACCGCCTATGCCGCGCGCGACGCGCAGCAGGCCCGCGAGGTCATCGCTGCGGACGAGCGGGTCGATGCCTTCTACAATTCGATTTTTCGCAATGTCGTCAGCCACATGGTCGAGAATCCTTCGACCATTTCGAGCGCGGCCCAGCTGCTGTTCGTGGCGCGCAATATCGAGCGGATCGGCGACCACGCGACCAATGTCGCGGAGATGGTCCATTTCGCGGCAACCGGAAATTACCCGGTGGACGACGATCTCTGACACGGAACTGTAGCCTGGCGGTCATACGAGGGTGACGAACCTTGGATAAACTTCGCCAGGACAAACCCCGCGTGACCGCTGCCAAACTGCTTCTGGTCGAGGACGACCCCGCTCTTCTCGAACTGCTCGAATATCGTTTTCAGAACGAAGGCTACGACGTGCGCGCCACGCCCGACGGGGACGAGGCGATGGTCATGGCGGCCGAGGACGTGCCCGATCTCGTCATCCTCGACTGGATGGTCGACGGGACCAGCGGGATCGAGGTCTGCCGTCGTCTGCGCCGCGACAAGACGACCGCCCATGTCCCGATCATCATGCTGACTGCGCGCGAGGCCGAGGACGATCGCATCCGCGGGCTCGACACCGGGGCGGACGACTACATCACCAAGCCCTTCTCTCCGCGCGAACTGATGGCACGGGTCGGCGCGGTCATGCGGCGCATCCGCCCGGCGCTTGCGGGCGAGACGGTCGAGGTCGGCGACATCGCGCTCGATCCGGTCGCGCACAAGGTCACGCGCCGCGGCAAGACGCTCCAGCTCGGCCCGACCGAATACCGCCTGCTCAAATTCTTCATGGAAAGCCCCGGGCGGGTGTTCAGCCGCACCCAGTTGCTGGACGGGGTCTGGGGCACCGGCAGCGATATCGAGCTGCGCACGGTCGACGTCCATATCCGGCGCCTGCGCAAGGCGATCGAGATGCCCAACGCCAAGGACCCGATCCGCACCGTGCGCAGCGCGGGCTACGCCTTCGAAGCCTGAGCGTCACGCCGCATCATCGGCACAGGCCGCTCCACCGGCCGCTCATGTCGAGGTGGAAATGGTCGGCATGGGCCGCGTTGTAATCGGGCGATAGAACCGTCGAGAATGCGCGACATGCTCCGTCGCGCACCCGATGAAGGAAGCGGCCCTTGTCGCCTTCATCCTCCCAGTCGCCCAGCACGCTGATCCGCGTGCCGTCCTCCAGCACGAAACCTGCGATATCGATCGCATTGCCGGTCGCGTGTTCGCTCCACCCGCCACTCTCACGGCCGTAGAGACGACGGCAGGAATAGGCGCCAAGATGCTCTATCCGCGCGATTTCGCTGCCGAAGATTTCCTGCGCGGCCGGGTTGATTCCGTCGCGCTGCCACAGCTCCAGAGCGATTGCGACGGGGCAGGTGGTGGGCGGGCTGTCCGGTGACAGCGGGTAGCCGTCGAGCCGCGTCCGATCTGGCCGCGCGCATTGTCCATCGCCCGCCGGATCGAGCGCGGTGAAAGCGACCTCCGATCGATCGAGGACGGCGCGACAGGCAGGCACATCGTCCTGCAAGGCGCGCAGCTTGGCCTCGGTCGCCCAGCCCGGCGGGTCGGTCAGGTCGAGCGGCGCCCATGGATCGTGCTCGGGATGTTCGGCCAGCCAGCTCCGCCCGCCGACGAAGATCGCTACGAGGATCAGCACGGCGATGAACCGCCGATCCCCCGTGAACTTGCCGATGCGCTTGGAAATTCGGGTCTTTGGTCTTTGGGCCATGTCTAGTGAAAGTCCCGCGAGGCCGGGAGTATCCGGGGAATGATTCTTGCATTGCGCGGATGGCCGTCCGATTGCGGACCATGGAAGCCGCATTCGCGATTGCCGGCGGGCGGTTCCTCCCACGGTTCGACGGGCTTGTAGGGATCGTCCGCCCCCTCACGCAGATTGTCGCGCGGATTGAGCTTGCCCGAAGACGAGGACGGCAGCGGCGAGTTCACGTGATCGGCACGCGCGACCGGCGCGTTGAGCATGTCGTCCGACAGGCGGTAGAGCTCGTGGCTGGCATCGTTCATGTGCTGGGCGATGACGTGGATCACCTCGTCGTCATACTCCACCCGGCCGCGCACCTCCATCAGCCGGGCGCCCATCACCACGCGCCGCTGCTTCTCCTTGAGATCGGGCCAGACGACCAGATTGACCACGCCGGTCTCGTCCTCCAGCGTGATGAAGCAGACCCCCTTGGCCGAGCCCGGCCGCTGGCGGATCAACACCACGCCGGCGACATGGACCACCGAGCGGAATTTCCTATCGCGCAGATCGCAGGCGCGCACGAAGCCACGCTCGGCAAGGCCGGCGCGCAGGAACGCCATCGGATGCGCTTTCAGGCTGAGGCGCGTAGTCTGGTAATCGGCGACCACCTCTTCGGAGAGCGGCATCGCCGGAAGCTGCGTGCGCGTCTTCTCCGCCCCCTCTTCACGCGCCGCCGCTGCGGCGAAAAGCGGCAGGTCGGGCGCGTTCACCAGACTGCGCGCGTCCCACAGGGCCTGCCGCCGGGAAAGCCCCAGCGATCCGAAAGCATCGGCCTGCGCGAGCCGCTCGACATGCGAAGGCGATATCCCCGTACGATCCCGCACGGCCCTTACATCGCGGTAGGGACCATGCTCCTCGCGCTCGCCCACCAGCCTCGCCGCCACCGCTTCGGGAAGTCCGTCGATCTGGCGCAGGCCGAGGCGAAGGGCGACACGCCCGTCCTCCTGTGAGGGCATGACGTCAGTTTCTTCCAGCGTGCAGTCCCATCCTGACAGATTGACGTCAGCCGGCAACACTTCCACGTCGTGCTCCACGGCGTCCCGCACGATCTGCGCCGGAGCGTAGAAGCCCATCGGCTGCGAATTGAGCAGCGCGCAGGCGAAGGCCGCCGGGTAATGGCATTTGAGCCAGCTCGAGACATACACCAGATGCGCGAAACTCGCCGCGTGGCTTTCGGGAAAGCCGTATTCACCGAAGCCCTTGATCTGATTGAAGCAGCGCTCCGCGAATTCAGGATCGTAGCCGCGCGCGATCATCCGGCCGACCATCTTGTCCTGATGCTCATCCACCATGCCGCGGCTGCGGAAGGTCGCCATCGCCCTGCGCAACTGGTTCGCTTCCACGGGCGAGAACTTGGCAGCGTCGAGCGCGATCTTCATCGCCTGTTCCTGGAAGATGGGGACGCCGTAGGTGCGCTCCAGAATGGAGGAGAGCTCGTTCGCCGGGCCGTGCTCCGGCGAGGGGCTCGGCAGGTGGAAATCGGTGTGCCCCTCGCGCGCACGCCGCCTCTGCTTGAGATAGGGGTGCACCATGTCGCCCTGGATCGGGCCCGGCCGCACGATGGCCACTTGCACAACGAGATCGTAGAAAATGCGCGGGCGCAGCCGGGGGAGCATGTTCATCTGCGCCCGGCTTTCCACCTGGAACACACCCAGCGAATCCCCCTTGCACAACATGTCGTAAGTGGCGGAATCCTCACGCGGCAGAGTGGCCAGAGTCAGCGGCCGCGCGTGATGCTCTTCGAGCAGGCCAAAGCATTTCCTTATGCAGGTCAGCATTCCCAGCGCGAGCACATCCACCTTGAGGATGCCGAGATCGTCGATATCGTCCTTGTCCCATTCGATGAAGCTGCGATCGGGCATGGCCCCGTTGCCGATCGGCACGGTTTCGGTCAGCGCTCCGTCAGTCAGGATAAAACCACCGACATGCTGCGAAAGATGTCGCGGCATTCCAATCATTTGCTCGGTGAGTTTCAGAACACGCCGGAGATGCGGATCGGTCACGTCCATACCCGTTTCGGCCGCGTGCCGATCGCTGATTTCCTTGCCCCATCCGCCCCACACCGTCTTGGCGAGCGAGGCCGTGACATCCTCCGTCAGGCCCATCGCCTTGCCGACCTCGCGGATCGCCATGCGCGGGCGGTAATGGATCACCGTGGCGCACAGTCCGGCACGGTGGCGACCGTATGTATCGTAGATGTGCTGAATCACCTCTTCGCGCCGTTCGTGCTCGAAATCGACGTCGATATCGGGCGGCTCCTTGCGTTCTTCGGAGATGAAGCGGTCGAACAGCAACTGGTGCTCGGCCGGATCGACTGAAGTGATGCCGAGGCAGTAACAGACCGCCGAATTGGCCGCGCTGCCGCGCCCCTGGCACAGGATCGGCGGCTTCGCCTGATAGCGCGCGAAATCGACGATATCCTTGATCGTGAGGAAATAGCGGGCGAGGTCGAGCTTCGCGATCAACGCCAGTTCGCGTTCCAGGGTCTCGGCGATATGGTCGGGCACGCCCGAAGGATAGCGATCCTGCGCGCCCCACCATGTCTCGCTTTCCAGAAATTCCTGCGGCGTCATGCCGTTGGGATATATTTCCTCCGGATATTCGTAGGTTAGCTCATCAAGCGAGAACTGAGATGCATCCGCCACCGCACGCGCAGCGGCAATGGCATGGGGCCAGCGGTCGAACAGGCGGATCATGGTTTCGGGCGGCTTGAGATAGCGTTCGGCATTGCCATGCAGCAGATGGCCCGCTGCGGCGACGGTGGTCTTGTGCCGGATCGCCGTCATCACATCCTGCAACGGCCGCCGGTCGGGTGTGGCGTAATGCACGTCGTTGGTGGCGAGGATCGTGAGGCCGTTCGCCCTGGCCAGCGCGTCGAGCCGTTCGATGTGCACGACATCGTCGCCGGTGTGGAGATAGCTTGCAGCAATATGGCGCAATGCCGGGAGACGGTCTGCGATATGCGGTACAAGATGTTCGAAAGGCTTGGTTATTTCATGCGTGCCCAGCGGAGCGCGGACCAAGTCTTCCTCCGCATCCACACACGATCTTCCGGATGGAAACGCGACCACATTGCTCGGCACTGCTAGGGTGAAGCACTCGTCGAGATCGCGTGGCGGCAAGAGGATCAGCTGCACATCGCCGCTGTGTTCGGCCAGCATGGCGAGCGTGATGTCGCACTGCCCCTTGGCCTGCCACTTGTCGTCGAGCGTGGACATCCGCCCGGCGCTGATAAGCTTGCACAGCCTGCCATAGGCCGCGCGGTTCCGCGGGTACGCGAGGAAGGCCAGACCCTCGACAGTCTCTATCCGGGTCCCGATAACCGGTTTCAGTTTCAGCTTTTTCGCTTCGGTGTGGACACGCACCACCCCGGCCATGGTGTTGGCATCCGCGATCCCGACCGCATCGTAACCGAGCTCGTAAGCCCGCTCGACGATGTCCACCGCATCCGATGCGCCGCGCAGGAAGCTGAAGCAAGAAACCAGGCCCAGTTCGACGAAGGGAGCGCGCGCCGGCGGGTCGATCGTATCCGGATCGACGGCCAGCGTACGCTTGGGTATCTGATGGTCGTTTTCTGGCATGGTGCGAGATCGCCCCTCGGCCTATCATTGCGAGCCTCGCGTGAAGCCATCCGGCCTCATGCCTGCAATTCTTCCAACCGCTCCCGCACTGCGGCGAGATCGGCGTCGAACAGGCGGGATTGTTCGTCGCGCGCCGCGCCGTCGAGCCGCAGGAGATAGGACGGGTGCGCCGTGATCCACAGCTCGCTGCCATCCTCGAGCGGGATCGGTGCACCGCGTGCCTTGGAAATGCTCACCGTCTTGCCCAGCATACCGCGCGCCGCGCTGGCACCCATCGCCAGCACCAGTCTGGGCTGCACGATCGCGCGCTCACTTTCGATCCACCAGCGACAGGTGTCGATTTCCTTCGCACCCGGCGACTGGTGCAGCCGCCGCTTGCCGCGCTGGACATATTTGAAATGCTTGACCGTGTTCGTGACATAGGCCGATCCGCGATCAATCCCGGCCCGTTCGAGATGCTGGTCCAGCAATTGCCCGGCCGGGCCGACAAAGGGCTTTCCCGCCTGATCCTCCTGATCGCCCGGCTGCTCGCCGACGATCATCAACGCGGCATCGCGCGGACCTTCGCCCATCACCGCCTGATTATCGAGCTCCCCGATCGGACATTTGCGGCAGGCATGGATCGCCCTGTCGATCGCCGCCAGCGTTTCGGGTCGTTCCTCGAATTCGAGCGTTCCTGCCTCGACCATCGTGCTCTCCCGCTTCTGTGCGCCTGCCACGAGCTCGGGAATGAGCGCGGCCTCGGGCATATTCTTCCAGTATTTCCGGGGCATCTCCTTGAGCATTGCCCCGATCTTCAAACGCGCGGGGTTGAAGATGGACGCGTAATAGCTGCGCCACAGATCCTCCATCGGATCGCCGCCGGGCGCATTGGACCGCTCGGCCGGCGGACCTTCGCGCATGGTATCGGTGTCCCAGTGCAGGCTCCCCTGCGGCGTGAGGATCGACCAGTGCATGTTGGCGAAACGCCGCATGAAGAAGCCGGCATTGGCGCGCAGGATGTGATGCTCGGGCTCGAACCAGGCGACGTAATGTTCGCGCAGTTCGCCATCCTCGCTCTCTTCCTCGATCAGGCGGAAACGGACGAAGGCGTGCATCTTGTGGCTGTCGCGCCGGACGTTCTTGTCGAGCTCCTCCATGCGGCGCACGTCGGGATCGGCCTTGTCCTCCATGATCCGCGGACTAGACTGGAGCCGCCACAGCAGCCGATAGAGCAGCGCGAAGCGGTCAGGGTCGGAATGGAGGATCGCGTTCTTCGCCAGACTGACGAAGCGGCGGTTGGCCCGCACGGGCCGTGCGCCTTCCTCGGGCATCGGGCTGCGCCTCTCGCCATGCGCGAACAGATCGCCACTGCCCCCCGGCTCGATCCAGGCGATCCGGTCGGGCGGCACGTCGCACTGGACCAGAGCCCGCGCCCGCTCCCGCCAGAACTCGAAATCGTCCGGCTCCGGCATCTCCACCACATAATAAGTGCCGGCCTCGACATGTTGGAGCACCGTCATGCCGCGAACAGCTCGAGCTGCTCGGTCCGGGGCGCAAGCATGCTGCGAAGGTCGGCGCGATCGGTCAGCATCACGGGGCGCCAGTCGACCGTGCAGATGAACGGCCGCACCTTGGTGATCGAAAGGGTCAGACGCGCCACATCGTCGAGCCGCAGCGTGCGGTGGCGCCGGCTCGCGAGGATCTTGTGGACCGCCTTCACCCCCAGCCCGGGCACGCGCAGCAATTGTTCCTTGGTCGCGCGGTTGACGTCGACCGGAAAGCTGTCGCGAAACTTGAGCGCCCAGGCGAGCTTGGGATCGATGTCGAGCGGCAGATTGCCGTCCGCCTCCGTCGCCTGCATCACCTCGGCCGGCTTGTAACCGTAGAAGCGCATAAGCCAGTCGGACTGGTACAGGCGGTGCTCGCGGATCAGCGGCGGACGCTTCAGCGGCAACACGGCGCTTGCATCGGGGATCGGGCTGAACGCGCTGTAATAGACCCGGCGCAGACGGAAATTGTCGTAGAGCCTGCTCGCCTTGCCCACGATATCCGCATCAGTCGCCGCATCGGCCCCGACTATCATCTGCGTCGACTGCCCGGCAGGCGCGAAGCGCGGAGCGTGGCGGAACCGCTTCTTCGCATCCTTCGCCTCAACGAGATCGCTTCTCACCTTGCCCATCGCGCCTTCGATCTGGCGGGCGTCTTTGTCGGGCGCGAGGCGGGTCAGACCGGCATCGGTCGGCAGTTCGACATTGATCGAGACGCGATCGGCATAAAGCCCCGCCTGATGGACGATTTCGGCATCCGCTTCGGGAATGGTCTTGAGATGGATATAGCCGCGAAAATCGTGCTCTTCCCGCAGGATGCGAGCGACTTCGACGATTTGTTCCATCGTGTGGTTCGAGTTCTTGACGATACCAGAGGAGAGGAACAGCCCCTCGATATAATTGCGCCGGTAGAAGGCGAGCGTCAGATCGACGACCTCCTGCGGCGTGAACCGGGCGCGCGCCACGTTCGAGCTCTTGCGGTTGACGCAGTAATGGCAGTCGAACACGCAGTGATTGGTCAGCAGGATCTTGAGCAGCGAGATACAGCGTCCGTCCGGCGCGTAGGCATGACAGATTCCCATCCCCTCGGTCGAGCCGATGCCTTTTGCCGATCCCAGCGAATTCTTCTTCGCCGTGCCGGACGAGGCGCAGGACGCATCGTATTTCGCCGCATCGGCGAGAATCTCGAGCTTTTGAAGGATGGTCTGCGAAGCCATATGTTCCTTATATGTTCCGTTGCTGTTTTCGCCAAGGATTCTTTCGATCCGCGAAACGTCACTCGATATTAACCACGTTGTTTGGCCCGGGTTTCACCTTGTTGCGCGAAAAGCGCGGGACAAGGATACGAGGCAATGTCGCACCATCACGCTATCGGAGCAGACCGACGCAAGGTTCAACGCTGGGTCGTCGACAGCGACGCACGACTGCGTATGACCGGGGGAAACCGCGAGGGGCGACTGTCCGATCTCTCGCAGACCGGCGCGCGGTTCGAAGGCAGCAATTTGCCGATGACCGGCGCCTGCGGCTTCCTCGCCTGGTCGGACGAGGAGCAATATTGTCGGGTGGTGTGGTCGAGGCCGGGCAGTTGCGGTCTCCAGTTCGACCGGCCCATTCCGCTCGAAACCATTCGCCGCACTGCGGAGATGGTAGAAGAACGCGAGCAGGCCGTCGCCAGTTTCAACCGGATTCCCATGGGTCGCAAGCGGGAGGGCAGATTGACGCTCGTCGAATGCGATTGAGTGCTGGAGAATGGTTGGCCGGAAATCGCGGAACGCAAGGAAATCCGTGATGTTGTGAAGATGTATCCGCAACATCAGGAGAACCCCCAGTGCCCAACCTCACCACCCGTGACGGAACCCGTCTTCGCTACAAGGAGCTGGGCCAAGGCCGCCCGGTGATCCTGATCCATGGCTGGCCTCTTTCGGCCGACAGTTGGGACCCGATCATGATGAAGCTGGCCGATAACGGCTATCGCGCGATCGCTTACGACCGCCGCGGTTTCGGTCGCTCCGACCACGCGCCTTCGGGTTACGACTACGATACGTTCTCCGACGATTTGGCCGACGTCATGAAGGAAACCGGCGCGACCGAGAACGTCGCCTTGGTCGGCTTCTCCATGGGCGGCGGCGAGATTGCCCGCTACATGTCGCGCCATTCGGGCAAGGGGGTGACGCAGGCAGTGCTGGTCAGCTCTGTCATGCCTTACATGCTGAAGACCGACGACAATCCGGACGGCGTGCCGCAATCGACCTTCGATGAGATGACCGAAGGGATGAAAACCAACTTCCGCCATTTCTTCACCGGCTTCTTCAAGGATTTCTACGGTGACGGCGTTCTGCGTGACAAGGTGTACGACGAAGAGAAGCACTGGGCCTGGATGACCACGATGATGGCCAGCCAGTATGCAACGCTCCAGTCCGCCGCCGCTTTCGCCACCACCGATTTCCGCCCCGATCTGCCGAGCTTCAACGTACCGACCTTGGTGATCCACGGCACCAAGGACGAGACCGTGCCGATCGATGCGACCGGACGGCAGGTTGCCGAGAAGGTGCCGGGCGCCACCCTGATCGAGTACGATGGCGAGCCGCATGCCGTCTTCGCCACGCAGACCGAACGGTTGGGTGACGATCTGCTCGATTTCCTCGGACGAAACTGACGCGCTGTCACTGCATCGGCGGGCTGGAGGCGAACCGCCCTTCCCGCCCGCCGGTCAGGCGCATAATCCGTGGAGATACCAGTCGGGCGCCCCACCCCGCCCGTCGCCGATCAGGCCCTGCCTGTATATCCAGTAGCGGCGGCCCGTCTCGTCCTCGATCCGGTAGTAATCGCGCAGGCGCGCATTGCCGCGTTCGCGCCACCATTCGGGCGCGATCCGCTCCGGCCCCTCCACTCGGGCCACTTCATGCACCGCGCCGCGCCAGCGGAAGCGCTTGGGATAGCCGTCGGGCGTGGCGTAGAGCACGGCGATACGCTCACTTTTCTCCAGCATCTTCAGCGGTCTGTAATGGAATTCGAAGACTTCCTGCGAAGTCCGCTCCGGCTCCAGTGGCGGCTGCCATCGCTGTGCGCGTTCGGGGATGTGGCTGGCAAAGGGCACCGGGCGGCGAACCGCTTTCGCGCCCAGCCTGACGGCGAGCCGGTCGATGCAGGTCGCGAGCGAGGTGCCGTGATACGCCGCCGCGGCCTCGAAATCCGACTGTTCCAGCGAAAGCGGCTCGGCCCAGCTTGCTCGGAGGCGCACCATCTCGATGCCGAACCCCGCATCGACATTGTCCAGGCGCGAGGAGAACAGCCGGCACATATGATCGGCATCGCGCGTGGCAGCGGCGAATTCGAGACGGCGCAGCACCACCTCCCCATCGACTCGCCACAGGCCCAGTTCGAGCCGCCGCGCGCCCTCCTCCCGGCCTTCGAGTTCGCGCACCATGTCGAGCGCAAGGTCGTGCATCACCTGATCGAGCAGCGCGCGATGGCGAATCGGTTCCATCAACCGGCGCTGGACCAGCGGCATCTGTCGGGGAATGACCGGCAACAGAGGTTCGGGAACGCGGCCGAGGAGCTGGTCAAGGCGGATCAGCGGATTGGCGGCAGGCGATCGGCGATTGCGAAAACGGCGCTGGATCGCGTCACGTCCGCCGCCCCCGTCCTGAACAGCGGTCAGTTCGCCGAGCCGCTTGAGGCCGAGACGGCGGAGCACCCCCGTCACATCCTCGTCGAGCCGCAGCGCCGCCACCGGCAGGTCGGCAAGGCGTGCCGTCATGTCATGGACATCGTCCAGTATCGTGCGTTCGGGCCCGAAATGCGCCAGAGCCCAGGCGGCGCCGGCAGTCGGCGCGATCGCGCTGCGGATCGCCAGATTGCGCCGTGCAAAGGCTGCATGGACATCGGCCAGCAATCGCTCCTCGCCGCCGAACAGGTGCGGCACGGCGGTAACGTCGACCAGCAGACCGTCGGGCGCGTCCATCGCCGACCATGGCCCCCAGCGCATCGCCCAGACCGCCAGCTTCTCGAGAAAGTCCCTATCGCCGGCCGGATCGTAGAGTGCGGTAACGATGCCGGGGCACAGGGTGCGGGCATCGGCCAGCATCATGCCGCGCCCCGCGCCCGCCGCTGCGCCGGCCACGCTCACCGCCTCGATGCGCGGGCCGTGCGCCGTATCGGCGATGAGAACGAGCGGGCGTGGATCGTCGAGCGCATCGTTGACCGCTCGCCAGCGATCCATCGCCAGAGAGCGGAGCCAGATGGAGAGGATACGGCGCGATCGGGTCTGCGGCCTGTCCTCGCCCACCACTGTCCCCAGCTCTAGCCTTCTCCCTGCTCCCTCCGCTGCCGCGGTCATCGTCCCGCCGCGGAGGGACGTGTCCGTGGCAGTCCCGCCGACGATCCGTGCGCTTCGGTCTCCGCGCTTCCGGCGCGCTCTGCCAGCAGGCGGCTTTCCTCGCCGCGCAGAACCCATTGTCCGGGCGCATGACCGCGTGCGCGAAAAAGCTCGGCCCGCCATGACGGCGTTCCCGGCGCAGTGGCGTTCCAGCGCGGGGCGGGCGACGGGCTCGCCACCACATCCCACCGCATTCGCGCCGAAGACAGGTCGTGCGCGGCGTCGAGGCGGACGAGATAGAGCGGCACGCCATGCCGCTCCGCCGACAGTGTCAGGCGGCGCGAGGCAGTGAAATCCAGCGCCTTGGGATTGCCCGCCATCTCGCCGATCACGAAAGCGATCTCGTGGCAGCGCACCCCTTCCTCCAGAGCGAACAGCGCATCTTCCGTCTTTTCCGCAAGAACGTGGATCACCCGGTGGCGCAGATCGCGTGGCAGGCCGGGCCGATAGGGAATGCCGCCGATCCGCACCGCCTCGCGTGTCTGCACCCACAGCACCGCGCGGCGATCCTCCGCCTCCTGCCCTTCCCCGCGCGGGGCATGGCGCCAGTCGTCGAGCGCAAGTGCGAGCGCCGCCCCCGCGCCGCTCGCCTCCCGCCCTGAAGCGAAGATCTCGCTATGACACGGCGCACCCTGCATTGCGGCCAGACCGGTTTGCCAGCGAGTGCTGCGCCGCGCTGCCAGAGCGGCCACGTCGCAGGTCTGCGAGAGAGTTTCGAAGGGCATGGCGGAACGACTCATTTGTTCTTCTTATGTTCCAACGTCCAGCGATTCGCAACGCTATGCGCGTTGTTTCCCGCAGAACCGAAAGCCCGCGGGACCCGACCCGCCTCTGGTTCATTGATGGAACAAACCCAACGCGAACAGGAGATACGCGATGAAGTACAATGAAGGCGATCCGGACAAGCTGAAGAAGAAATTCTGGAAGTCGCTCGCCGACTCGCCCTTCCTGTTCCTGCAACTCGACGGCAAGCCCGGCACCGCGGTTCCGATGAGCCCGCAGCTCGACAAGGATGCCAACAGCTCGATCTGGTTCTTCACTCACCGCAAGAGCGATTTCTGCGCGCTCGGCCCCGTTACCGCGACGTTTCAGGGCAAGGGCCACGATATCTATGCTCGCTTCAACGGCACGCTGAGCGAGGAAACGAGCCGCGAGCGTTTCGACCAGTTCTGGAACAATTTCGTCGAGGCCTGGTACGACGGCGGCAAGACCGATCCCGACATCTTCTTCATGCGACTGGATCTCGGTCGTGCCGAAATCTGGGATGGCGAGATGGGCCTGCTCGACACGGCCAAAATGGCGCTCGGGATGAACGTCCACGAGGATGCCGAGGAGCAGCACGTGAAGAGCGCGAACCTCTGATCCTCGCTTTCCGAAAAGCAAAGGGCCGCCCATCGAGGCGGCCCTTTTTGTATATGGAGAATTGATCGCCTCAGGAGGCGGGCGGAGGATCGATCGGAACCGTCGTCTCGGCGCCGCCCACATCGTCCACCACCTCGATCACCCCGCGGCCGAGATGGCTGCGACTGCGGCTGTAGCCGAAATATACCAGCAGCCCGATCAGCCCCCATACGGGCAGGACCAGGATCGCGATGGTCGGCAGGTTCACATAGAGAAACGCACAGCCGATCAGCGTCAGCGGGGCGACAATCCACACACCCGGCAGGCGGAAGCTGCGCTTGCGATGGGGATCCTTGCGCCGCAGCACCATGATCGCCACGCCCACCATGAAGAACGCGTAGAGCGTGCCCGCATTGGCGTAATCGGCCAGCAACCCGACGGGCAGGAACGCCGCGGCGACGGCGACGCCGATCCCCGTGATCACGGTGATGACATGGGGCGTGCGATATTTCGGGTGAATCTTGCTGAGGCGCGCGGGCAGCAGACCGTCCCGGCTCATCACGAAGAAGATGCGTGTCTGCGCGAAGATCAGCACGAGGATCACCGATGGCAGCGCGATCGTCGCGGCGACCCCGACGAGGTTGCCGATCGTCGAGAAACCGATCTCGCGCAGCACATGTGCCAGCGCCTCGTCCGAACAGACGAGCCGCGCGGCATATTCGGGCATCGCACACTGACGCGCGAGCTCTTCCGACCCCGCCGGGAAGGGAATACCGCCCGGACCCATGATGGGCTGCCCGCCGATCGTCCCGATCGCGCCCGCGGCCACGAGAACGTAGAACACGGTGCAGAACAGCAGCGAGCCGATCAGGCCGAAGGGCACGTTGCGCTGCGGATTCTTTGTTTCCTCCGCCGCGGTGGAAACGGCGTCGAAGCCTACATAGGCGAAGAAGATCGTCGCCGCCGCGCCGACCGCGCCCAGTCCGGTGCCGATTCCGCCGAACACACCCGCGGGCAGGAAGGGGTTGAAGTTCGCAGCGTCGAAATCGCCGCTGGTCAAAGTCAGCGCGACGAACGCGGTCAGCGCCGTCACCTTGATCGCCACGAGGATCGCGTTGACCTTGGCACTCTCGCTGGTGCCGACGACCAGCAACCAGGTCACCAGCAGGGCGATGATCACGGCGGGCAGATTGATCACGCCCCCGGCCTCGCCACCCAGCGCCAGCGGCGCGGCGGCCAAGGCGGCGGGCAGGTGGATGTCGAGATATTGCGCCAGGAGTCCGGCGAAATAACCTGACCAGCCGACGGATACCGCGCTGGCGGCGACGGCGTATTCGAGGATCAGCGCCCAGCCGACCGTCCAAGCGAAGAACTCGCCGACGGAAGCGTAGCTGTAGGTGTAGGCGGACCCCGCAACCGGGATCATCGCCGCGACCTCGGCATAGCAGAGCGCCGCGAAGATGCAGACCAGCCCGGCGATGGCGAAGGCCAGCATCAGGCCCGGCCCCGCTTTCTGCGCGCCCGCGGCGGTCAGCACGAAAATGCCGGTGCCGATAATACAGCCGATGCCGAACAGCATCAGCTGGAACCCGCCCAGCGTGCGCTTCAGCGACTTCTTCTCCGCCGTCGCCAGAATGGCATCGAGCGGCTTCACTCTTCCAAAGATCATATGGCCCGCGAGCCCCCTCCCACGCCCCCGGACGGGACGATCCCGCTCAGCAAGCCAGAAGCGAGGGATTTATCCGGACTGGCATTGTCGCAAAAGCGAAATCTTCACTCGCCCACGATCGAGGGGAAGGTTCCCACGATCAGGATCACCACCAGCGCGAGCGGACAGGCCCAGCGCACTAGGAAAAGCCAGGTGTGATGAAGCCCCCCGGACAGGCCGTTCTCGCTGTCGATCAGGCGGCGCGAGGCGACCCAGCCGACGAAGAGCGAGGTCATGATCGCACCGATCGGCATCATGATGCGGCTGGTCGCGGTGTCGAGCACGGAGAACACGTCCTGCCCGTCGAACAGCGCGATCCCGGACACGACCGGCACCGGCTGGCCGAAGAACCAGGCGGCAAACCCGCCCAGCACCAGTGCCCCGGCGGCGACGATCCCGGTGGCGATCGGACGGGGCATGCGGAAGCGGTCCTTGAACCAGGCGGATGGCGCCTCGAGCAACGAGATCGAACTGGTCAGCGCAGCGAAGAACACCATCACGAAGAACAGCAGTCCGATCACCGATCCGAACGGAATGTCCTGAAAAGCGCGCGGCAGGCTCTGGAACATGAGGCCGGGGCCGGCATTCGCCTCCAGCCCCGCCGCGAACACGATCGGGAAGATGCAGAGCCCGGCCAGCAGCGCGACCGCCGAATCGGCGGCGGCGATGATACCCGAGGTACCCGCCAGATTGACGTCGCGCCCGACATAGGCGCCGTAGGTCATCATTCCCGCGACCCCGAGCGACAGCGAGAAGAACGCCTGCCCCACGGCCGCCAGCATCACCGGCCCGGTCAGCGCGGAGAAATCCACGGTGAAGAGATAGGACACCGCCTCGTCGAACCCGCCGGTGAAGGCGCCGTAAAACGTGATGGCGACGAACAGGATGAAGAAGGCGGGCATCAGCCAGGTCGCCACCCATTCGATCCCGCCGGAAACCCCGCGCGCGACGAAGAAGAAGGTGATCGCGAGGAAAGCGACGTGAAGGCCCAGCATCAGAGCGCCGTTGCCGAACAATGCGGGGAGCAGCCCCTCGACCTCTGCCGGGTCGCGGCCCTGAAATGCCCCACCGACGATGCCAGTGGTGAAAATGTCGCCCAGGAAGACGCCGATGTAATAGAGGACCCAGCCTCCGACGACACAATAGAAGCTGAGCACCATGAAGGCGCCGAGCACGCCGATATCGGCAAGCAGAGCCCAGCCCGTGGACTTGCCGCTCTCCTCGGCCACGCGGCGGACGCTTTCGGGGGCGTTGCTCTGTCCGTGGCGCCCGATGATGACTTCGGACAGAAGCACCGGAAGACCGATCAGCAGCACGCAGAGCAGGTAGAACATCACGAAGGCGCCGCCGCCATTCGCCCCCGCTTCCGCCGGGAAGCGCCACATATTGCCGAGGCCGACCGCCGACCCGATCGCTGCCAGCACGAAGGCGCGGCGCGACGACCAGCCTTCGCCAGTGGTTTTCGATGCTGCGGCCATTGGTAACCTCTCCCTATCGGTCTCGCGCTCGTTCGGCGCCGTCTTCGCGCGTCCCTGTGCAGGGTTTGGCCATTCGCGTCGAGTGCGCTTTGCCATTGTGTCGACAGGCGTCTAACGGATTGGCCATGTCGACATTCCAGCTAGACACCAACACCAGCCGGGCCAATCCCACGCCAAAACCGATGCGGCGGCTGACCGTGCCGAAGATCCGCGCGCGCAAAGTCGACGGGCGGACGAGCGAGCCGCTGGTGATGCTGACCGCCTACACCGCGCGGCAGGCGCAGCTGCTCGACGAGCATTGCGATGTGCTGCTTGTGGGCGATTCCGTGGGACAGGTGATCTACGGATTGCCCTCGACGCTCCAGGTTACTCTCGACATCATGATCGCGCACGGCGCGGCGGTCATGCGGGGGAGCTTCCATTCGCTGGTCGTGGTCGACCTGCCTTTCGGCACTTACGAAGCCAGCCCGCAGCAGGCCTTCGACACGGCGAGCCGGGTAATGGCGGAAACCGGCTGCGCTGCCGTGAAACTCGAAGGCGGAGAAGACATGGCGGAAACGATCGCCTTCCTCTCCCGCCGTGGCATCCCCGTGATGGCCCATGTTGGCCTGACCCCGCAGGCGGTCAACGCACTGGGTGGCTATGGCGCGCGCGGCCGCAGTCAGGAGGAACACGACAAGATCATCGCCGACGGGCGCGCGGTGGAGAAAGCCGGCGCCTTCGCCGTCGTGGCCGAAGGCGTGGTCGAGCCCATCGCGATCGCCTTGTCGCAGACACTGGAAATCCCGGTGATCGGGATCGGCGCGAGCGCGGAATGCGACGGGCAGGTGCTCGTCACCGACGACATGCTCGGCATGTTCGAGCGTGTCCCGCGCTTCGTGAAAAAATACGGCGATCTTGCCGGGACGATATCGGACACCGCCGCTAAATATGCCGCCGAGGTCAGGGCGCGCACTTTCCCGAGCGCGGACCAGACCTACCAGCCTAAGGACTGAATGGAAAATGCGGGCGTTTCTCACCTATTACCGGTTCTCGCTGGTCTTCACGATCATCTGCCTGGCGCTGGCCGCCTGGTACGGCTGGAGCGCCACCGGGAATGTCGTCGGGGTTCTCCAGATCCTCTGGATCGTCGCGATCCTCTCCGTGCTGGAGATTTCGCTCAGCTTCGACAATGCGGTGGTGAACGCCTCCGTGCTGAAGGAGATGGACGAGGTCTGGCAGCGGCGATTCCTCACCTGGGGCATCGCCTTCGCCGTCTTCGGAATGCGGATCGTCTTCCCACTCGCCATCGTAGCGATTGCCGCGGGGCTCGGCCCGATCGAGACGATCCGGCTCTCGCTCAACCGGCCTGACGAATACGAGCGGATCGTCAGCGCCGCCCATGTCGGGATCGCTGGCTTCGGCGGGTCCTTCCTGGCGATGGTCGGCCTGAAATTCTTCTTCGACCGCGAAAAGGAAGTCCACTGGATCCGCGACATCGAGCGTTTCCTATCCAAGTTCGCCGCCCTCCCCGCCGCCGAAATCGCGATCCTGCTGCTGGCGCTGTGGGGCATATCGGGCTTGCTGCCCGACGCGGACGCGCTCACTTTCCTCGTCGCGGGCATCCTCGGACTGGTGACGTTCATCGCGGTCGAAGGGATCAACGCTCTGCTCGAGATCCACGAGGAGAAAAAGCGCATCGCCGGGGCCGCCGTGCGCAGCGGGCTCGGCGGTTTCCTCTATCTCAACGTGCTCGACGCGAGCTTCAGCTTCGATGGCGTGATCGGCGCGTTCGCGCTGTCGAACAACATGGTGGTGATCGCGCTGGGCCTGTCGATCGGCGCGATGTTCGTGCGTTCGATGACCATCCATCTGGTGAAGAAGGGCACCCTCGCCCAGTACAAGTTTCTCGAGAACGGGGCTTTCTGGGCGATCATCGCGCTCGGCCTCATCATGCTGCTGTCGGCGCGGTTCCATATTCCCGAGACCATCACCGGGCTGATCGGAGCGACGCTTATCGGGCTCTCCCTGTGGTGGTCGATCCGGCTCAATCGCCGCGAGCGGCAGGGGCTGCCGGAATTTCCTCCGACGCCGCTTGCCTGAGCGCGAGCCGGCTCGCGACCGGAGCGGCCACCACCAGCTGGAACAGGTGGTAGAGCAGCAGCGGGACGACCACGAAGCCGGCCGCCTCGGGCGAGAACAGGATGGTCGCGAGCGGTACGCCGATCGCCGTGCTCTTCTGCGCGCCGCCGAACAGGAACGCCGTGCGGTCGGCGCGCGGCAGTCGGAGAAGCCCGCCGAGCAGCCAGGCACCGCCAGTGGCGAACAGCAGCAGCGCGGCGACCATGCCGAACAGGATGGCCCATGCGGCGGCGTCGAGCCTCTGCCAGATGCCCTCCTCCACCGCACCCGAGAACGCGACGTAGACGACCGTGGCAATCACCATGCGATCGATCCAGACGATCTTCGGCTTGTGCCGCGCGATGAAACCGATGGTCCAACCCTGAACCACCTGACCGATCACGAAGGGAAGCAACAGCATCAACGCGATCTTGCGCATGGACTCGAAGCCGATGGCGCCCTCGCCCGCGCCGCCCAGCGCCAGGAAGATCGGCACTGTCACGAACACGCCGAGGATGTTGAGCAGGGCCGCGCCGACCACCGACATTGCGATGTTCCCTCCCGCCAGCGAGGTATAGGATGTCGCCGACTGAACGGTCGAAGGCAGGGTGCCGAGATACAGGAAGCCGACCGCGATGAGGGGGGGCAGGAGATTGTCGCCCACCATCGACAGCCCCTGTCCGGCAAGAGCCATCGCTCCGAACACCCATAGGATCAGCGGCACGAGGAAGCGCCAGTTCGCGATTCCCCGCCCGATGTCGCGGCGCGCGATCCGCATTCCGTTGAACAGGAACAGCGTGAAGATCGCCCCGTCCACGATCCAATCCGCGATCTCCCGCCCGTTACCGGTGGCCGGCAGGATGGCCGCGAGCGCGATGGCTCCGGCCAGCATTCGCAGCATGGGGTCGGCAATAACCGCGCGTATCATCATGCGGCGCGACTGCCCGCTCAGGAAGAGCTTGTCGAGTAGCGAGGGGTGGCCATCGCTTCGAGCTTGTCCTCAAGGCGCGCTTTGAGGGCCGCGTCGCCGGTCGATTTCGCCACCGCCGCGATGGAGGGGCGATAGGCGGGCTGTGCCCGGTACGCCTTCCAGGCCCAGCCCAACGCGGCTGCCGCCTCTCCCTGACGCAGCGCTACCTCGCTGCGGAGCGAGAGCATCCGGGGATTGGCGGAATTGCGATCGATGACAGTGTCGAGCAAATTCGCCGCCCGTGTCCATTCTTCCCGCTGTGCCAGCATGACGGCGTAGAGCTCAACCGCCTCGGTCTCGTTGCCGCCCTGACGGAGATACTGTGCGACGATCCTCTCGGCACGCTCGGGCTCCGCCACGCGCATCGCCGCCGCGACCATGCGCAATGTCAGGGGCCAGTTCTGCCTGATCCGTGCGGCGCGGCTGTAGGCGGCGATCGCGCCTCTCGCGTCGCCTCCCCAAAGCAGACTGTCACCCAGAAGAGCGAACCCATCGCCCGCGCCGGGACTCGCATCGAGAAAGGCCCGCGCCTTCGACACGGCCGCACCGGAGCCGATGCGGGATCGAATGGCGTCGCGCGCTGCCAGAGCATCGCCGGATTGCGGAGACAGGTGCGCCCTGTCCGCCATACGAGGTTCGAGCGGGACGAGGTCCCAACCCTCCTCGCGGGCTGCCCGATCCAGATAGGCGGCCGCCATGTCCCGCTCGCCCATCGCCTCGTGCGCCATCCCCACCAGTTCGCGCAGATAAGGTGAGGCCCCGTCGCGCGCGGCCGCATCGCCGAAGCGCGCGATCACCTGACGATAGGAACCGCCCAGAAAGAGCGCGCGGACCAGCAGACGCTCGACCCGCGCATTGTCGGGTTGTCGCCGGGCAAGAGCGTCGAGCTTTTGCGCCGCGCCGTCATACTGCCCCTCATCCATCGCGATTACCGCATCGAGCAGCATTGTCGCGGGTCGGACCAGGATTGCGGGCGGCACCCGCTGGAGCAGGCTCCGCGCCAAGCCGAAATTTCCCGCACGGGCCGCAACGATCGCCTGGAGATAAAGGAGATCGGGCGTTCCGGGTGCGACTTCGGCGAGACGCCGGAGGGATACGAGCCCTTCCGCTGGCCGGTCGAGATCGATCAGGACGGCCGCGTGGTCGTGCAGGAGCGCCGGGTCGTCCGGATGGAAACGCAGACCCCGCTCGAACCACGCCAGCCCTGCACGAAGCCCCTCCGCATCCCGCGCGATCTGACCACGGAACAACAGTGCCGACGGGTCTTCGGGCGCGAGGTCCAGCGCCCGTTCGACGGCCTCGATCGACTGTTCCTGCTGCCCGCCGCGATAGCGCATCTGCGCGATATCGATCCACAGACGGGCGTTGTCCGGCTCCAGCGCCAGAGCGCGGTCGAAACGGGCAGCCGTTCCGGCAAGATCGCCCTCATCGAGCCGCGCCCGCCCGACCTCACGCAGCCGTGCCACTCCGGCAGACTCGGTGCTTTCGACGGCAGCCAGCGGCGGCACATCGTCCGTCTGCTCGCCGGAACAGGCCGAGAGGATCAGCAGGACCGCAAGTGCCGCCGCCGGCCACTCACCCCTGAAGATCATGCTGCTTCGCCCCGCTGATCTCGCGCGTATCGCAGGTCCGGTCCATCGCCTCTACCGCGCGCCTTCGGGCCAGAGCACCACTCTCAGCGTTTGCAAAAGGATCAAGATATCCAGAAACGGAGTGTAGTTCTTCGCGTAGTAGAGATCGTATTCGAGCTTCTCGCGGGAATCCTCGATTGATGCGCCGTAGGGATAGTTGATCTGGGCCCAGCCGGTGATGCCGGGCTTCACCATGTGCCGTTCGGCATAATAGGGCAGTTGCTGCTCGAGATCGGCCACGAATTGCGGGCGTTCGGGGCGCGGGCCGACGAAGCTCATCTCTCCTCTCAGCACGTTCCAGCATTGCGGCAGCTCGTCGACGCGGATCGTGCGTATCAGGCGCCCGACGCGGGTGACGCGCGGGTCGTTCTTCTGCGCCCATTGCGCCCCGCCGGCCTCGGCATCGTTGCGCATGGAGCGCAGCTTGTTGAGCATGAAGGGCTGGCCATAAAGGCCGATACGCTGCTGACGGAAAAAGGCCGGTCCCGGGCTTTCCATACGGATTAACAGGGCGAAGAACAGGATCACGGGCGCTGCGAGCGCGAGCAGGACCGCGCTGACGACGATGTCGAAACTGCGCTTGGCAAGGCTCGAGAAGAAGCGGCCGGAGGAAAATCCGTCGGAGAAGATCAGCCAGCTGGGATTGAGCGTGTCGAGGTCGACCCGCCCCGTCTCGCGCTCGATGAAGCTGCTGAAATCGATCACCGGAACCCCGCGGGTCTTGATCCGCAAAAGGTCCTTCAGCGGCAATGCGTTGCGCCGCTCCTCCAGCGCCAGCACCACCTCGCCCGCGCGCATCCGGTCGACATGGCCGCCGAGATCATGGATATCCTCGCGCCGGATCGCCCGATCGACACGTATCTCCGCATCGCTCATCGCCACGAAGGACGTGACCAGGAAACCGCTTCCCGATTTTCGCGCCAGATCGGAGAGGCGGCCGGCCCTGCCGCCCGCGCCGAGGACGAGGATACGCCTCTGAAAACGGGATGTGCCGAGCAGCGGCCCCAGAAGCAGGCGATTGGCGACGAGCAAGCCAAGGGCGATCACCATCGCGTAAAGCAGGATCGAGCGCCACAGCAGCTCGCCGGGCAGCACCAGATCGATCACCGATATGCCGATCACGCCAAGGCTTACCGCGACGAGCAGACGCGCGGTGGCAAAGCGGATCGATTGCAGGGCCTGGACACTATATCCGCCCACCGCCGCGATCGCGGCGAACTCCGTGATCCCGAAGATCAGGACCTCGACCACCCGCTCGCTCAAGCCGCCGGGGGAGCTGCCGATCTGATAGGTGCGAAGCCGCCATGCGAGATCGGCCGCGAGAAGCAGCAGGACGAAATCAACCAGAGCCAATGCCAGCACGGCATTGGGAATATAGTGCTTGAACATCCGGATCATGCGGGTGCGTCCGAGTAACCTCCAGCTTGTCGGCATAGCGACAATACATGAAATGTGGGTAAATCTTGCGGTTCGTATGACGAGAAAGGGCGGCGGGGCCGTCAGACCTCGCCGCCCTCTCGGCTCTCTTCACGTATGGATCAGTTGCCGTTGGCAGCGCCTTCGATCGCCTCGCCCGCGTTCTGTGCCGCATCGCCAACCTGGCTGGCCGCATCCCCCACCTGCTCGGCAGCGCCGGCGATGGCGTTGTCCTTGGCAACTTCGGCGCCGCTCTGCTGCGTGAAGAACCAGATGGCCGCCACGGCCACTACAATGAGCAGCAGGAACACGAGCCACGTTCCACCGCCGCCCTTGCGTCCATCGTCATGGACAATCGTATGCGTCGTCTGCGTGTCGCCTGAGGGCGTCCGGGTTTCCGTAATACGTTCTTCTGTCATGTCGTCAGCCTTCCTGCAGCCTCGATGCTTGTCAAAACGGCGATGCGCTATAGCCGGTTCCGTGCAAGGAGCGTTAACGCGCTACGAATTCGAAGGGAGAGGTCCCCCGCCGCATCGGCTCGAATTGCAGGCGACGCCCCCGCGGCGGAAGCGACCTCTGGACGCAGTTGACGCGGTAGCAGCGCGCGCATCCCGGACCTATACGCTCGGCCTCCGACGGTCGGAGGGAGACGCCGCGCGCCTGTGCCAGATCGGAAGCGAGCACGCCCTCGATCCCGATCGCGACCACGAAGCGCGCCCGGCCCGAAGCTCCCGCCCCCTCAACGCTGCGCATCATGGTCAGCCATCCGCCGGAACCTTCCTGAGCCTCGCTCTCGTCGAGCGCCACGAACTGCACGATCATCTCGCCGCCTCGTTCGAAGGCACGGTGTGCGTCCCATAGCGGACAGCTGACCTCGGCGTCCGCGAAGCGAGCCGAGCTCGCCCCGACGAAGCTCTTGGAGAACTGCCCCGCCCGGTCGATCCGCACCATGAAGAAAGGCAGTCCGCGCTGGCCGATCCGCTGGAGCGTGGTGAGCCGGTGGGCGAGCTGCTCGAAGCTGACGTTGAAGCGGCGCTCGAGCACCGGGAGATCGTAGCCCGTCGCCTCGCAGGCGCGCAGGAAACGGCCATACGGCATGACGAGCGCGGCGGCGAAATAGCCTTCGAGATGTCGCTGGAAGAGCGCACGCGCGGCCTCGTCCTCGAATTTGGCGCCCTGCGCCAGCGAGCGGATCGCGTCGCGCTGTTCGAGCTGCGCGATCTGGAGCGCCATCTGGAAATTGCGCGAGGCTGGCGCCAGCATTTCCGACAGCTGCAATTGCCGCGCATGAAGATCGAGGCGGCTGATGCTGTCTGGCAGGACGTCCGCCGGCAGCACGCGGACCGACAGTTGATGGCGTTCGCGCAGACGCTCGGTCAGTGCCATGGCGATGTCGCCGCGCGACAGGCGCATCTCGTCGGCCAACGCCTCGGCGGCGTGGTCGAGATCGGCGAAGTGGTTGCGCCAGCGCTCGATCTCGCGCCGCGATTCGGCAAGCGGATCGCTGTCGGCGAGGACCGCTGTGCCCGCTCCGTCGAAGAGACGCGCGAAGGCCGAGGCGACGTGCGGCGTGGTGGAAAGGAATTCCTCGGCCTCCTCGCGGTCGATGGCGAGATCGGCGAAGCGTTCGTCGGACAGGCGACGCATCAGCCCGTCGACCCCGCCGATGTCCTGATCGGCCTGCAGGCTCCGCGGATCGAATGCGAACTGGTCGACCAGGGCCATGACCACGCGCGCGCTCAATGGCCGCTGATTGCGCTCGATCAGATTCAAGTAGCTCGGCGAGATCGACATGCGTGCCGCCATGGCGGCTTGGGTCAGACCCTCCCGCTTGCGCAGGCGGCGAAGGGCGGGTCCGGCGAAGATTGCCTCTTCAGCCATTTGTCATTTCCTTTACAGCTTTACATCGTAAATTGCCGTATTGGCGCTTCCACGACAAGATATTTTGTAAATTCCCTGCGAGTCCCAGCACCACCTCTGTATTTCATGCTCATACACGGATCGGACGCAGGAGATTTCCAATGACCTATCAGAGCCACATCGCGCGGTTGGGCGACACCATCGGCAAGGCCGGCGCTTCATGGGCTGCCATCGACGGCGAGAGTGCTGCGCGCATGGCCGTGCAGAACCGCTTCCCGACCGGCCTCGACATCGCCCGTTACACCGCCGGCATTCTGCGCGCCGACATGGAAGCCTATGACGCGGACCCGGCGAACTACACCCAGTCGCTCGGCTGCTGGCATGGCTTCATCGCCCAGCAGAAGATGATCAGCATCAAGAAGCATTTCGGCACGACGAAGCGCAAGTACCTCTATCTGTCGGGCTGGATGATCGCCGCCCTGCGCAGCGAATTCGGTCCGCTGCCCGACCAGTCAATGCACGAGAAGACGTCGGTCCCCGCGCTGATCGAGGAGATCTACACCTTCCTGCGCCAGGCCGATGCACGCGAACTCGGTGGCCTGTTCCGCGAGCTCGACGCCGCCAAGGAAGCGGGCGATGCGGTCAACACCCACCGCCTGCTGCACCAGATCGACGAGCACGAGACGCATATCGTCCCGATCATCGCCGATATCGACGCGGGCTTCGGCAATGCCGAAGCGACCTATCTGCTCGCCAGGAAGATGATCGAGGCCGGTGCCTGCGCGCTCCAGATCGAGAATCAGGTTTCGGACGAGAAGCAGTGCGGCCATCAGGACGGCAAGGTCACCGTTCCGCACGAGGACTTTCTCCAGAAAATCCGCGCAATCCGCTATGCTTTCCTCGAACTCGGCGTTCCCGACGGCATCATCGTCGCGCGGACCGACAGCCTGGGAGCAGGACTGACCAAGCAGATCGCTTATTCGAGCGAACCGGGCGATCTGGGCGACCAGTACAATTCCTTCCTCGATTGCGAGGAGGTCGATCCGGCGAACATCGCCAACGGGCAGGTCTTCATCAGCCGCGACGGCAAGCTGATGGCGCCTAGGCGTCTGCCCTCGAACCTCTATCAATTCCGTGCCGGAACCGGCGAGGATCGCTGCGTTCTCGACTGCATCACGTCGCTTCAGAACGGCGCGGACCTGCTCTGGATCGAGACCGAGAAGCCGCATATCGGCCAGATCGGCGGCATGGTCGACCGTATCCGCGAGGTCGTTCCGAACGCCAAGCTCGTCTACAACAATTCGCCGAGCTTCAACTGGACGCTGAACTTCCGCCAGCAAGTGTACGATGCCTGGGCCGGGGAAGGCCGCGACCTTTCGGAATACGACCGGGCCAAGCTGATGAGCGTCGATTACGACAGCACCGACCTCGCCGTCGAGGCCGACGAACGTATCCGCACGTTCCAGAAGGATGCGGCGGCGCAGGCGGGGATTTTCCACCACCTCATCACCCTGCCCACCTACCACACGGCGGCGCTGAGCACCGACAATCTCGCCAAGCGCTATTTCGGGGAGGACGGCATGCTCGGTTACGTCAAGCCGGTGCAGCGCGAAGAAATCCGCCAAGGCATCGCCTGCGTGAAGCACCAGAACATGGCCGGCTCCGACATGGGTGACGACCACAAGGAATACTTTGCCGGGGAAGCCGCGCTGAAGGCGGGCGGCAAGGACAACACCATGAACCAGTTCGCCGCAGCCTGAGGAGAGTGAAGGTGACTACGATGACCGAAGACACACCGAAGACGGAACCGGGGCGGGCCCGCGCCCTGTTCTCCACCGCCGATTTCCGCCTGCTGCGGGCCGCGCTGACCAGCCACGCCCGCCAGACCGACGATCGCGAGGAGCTGGCGAAGATCAACGCGCTTCACCACCGGCTGGGCAATTACGTGCCCAACGCGGAACAGGTTTAGAGTTCAGTTCTCCTGGGGAGGAGAAACGGCCGTCGGAGGTTCCCCAAGCCTCCGGCGGCCGTCATTCGTTTGAAACGGGGCGTAGCAAGGTGCTGGACCGGGCCCGGTCAGACAGGGTCCTGCGCGGTGCCGTCGACCGTCCAGGTCTGGCCCGAGCCAAGCAGGCGCGCGAGATTGGCGGTCTTGCCCTCGCTCGCCTTCTCCCGCTCGGCGATCACCGCTTCCTCGAAGGTCGGGCGCGGATCGTCGTAAAGCACGCCCAATGCCATCGGGAATTCGCCGAAAGGCATCTCGACCAGCATGTGCGCCAGCGAGCGGTTGGCGACGTCGTGCACGATCACGTCGGCCGCTTCCCAGTCGCCATCAGCCACGTCGACCACTTTCAGCGTCAGCGCCTCCCGGTCGAGCGCGATGCCCTTGGTATCGCCCGCGAACAGCATCGGCTTTCCGTTTTCGAGCCAGAGCTGGCGATCTTCCGCACCCTTGGGCGCGGCGAAATCGTCGAACACGTCCTTGTTGTAGACGATGCAGTTCTGGAAAATCTCGACGAAGGCCGCGCCCTGATGGGCATGGGCTGCGGTCAGCACTTCAGGCAGCTTCTTCGACACGTCGAAACCGCGTGCGACGAACCGCGCGCCGGCACCCAGGGCGAAGGCTGCGGGGCGCGCGGGGTGGTCGTAGCTGCCGATCGGGGTGGACGGCGACTTGGTCCCCTCACGGCTGGTCGGCGAGGCCTGGCCCTTGGTTAGGCCGTAGATCTCGTTGTTGAACAGCATGATCTGCATGTTCACGTTGCGGCGCAGGACATGCATCAAATGGTTGCCGCCGATCGAAAGCCCGTCGCCATCACCCGTAACCAGCCAGATGTCGAGTTCCGGGTTGGCAAGCTTGACCCCGGTCGCAAAAGCCGGTGCGCGGCCGTGGATGGTGTGGAAACCGTAGCTCTCGATGTAGTAAGGGAAGCGGCTGGAGCAGCCGATGCCGCTGATGAACACCGTGTTTGCGGGATCGGCGCCGAGCTGTGGCAGGGTGCGCTGCACCGCCTTCAGAATGGCGTAGTCCCCGCAACCCGGGCACCAGCGCACCTCCTGGTCGGTTTCCCAGTCCTTGAGCGTGGTTTCGATCTTTACCGGTGCGTTCACGAGCTGTGCTCCTGCGATTGCGGAGAGGTTTCGCGGCGCAGCGATCCATCGTCGTGGCCGGATTGCATGGTCGGCAATTGCTGCCGGTTCACCTCGACCTCGCCGCCTTCATTGCCTTCGATCCCGTCGAAATACCGGCCGATCGCAGTGACCAGCTCCGCGATCTGGAAAGGCTGGCCGCTGGTTTTGGTCAGCGGCTGTGCATCGACCAGGAACTGGTCGCGCAGCACGGTCTTGAACTGGCCGGTGTTCATCTCGGGCACGAGGATATTGTCGTAACCGCGCAGCAGTTCGCCGAGATTCTTCGGCAGCGGCCAGACATGGCGGACATGAATGTGGCTGACATCGCAGCCCTTCGCCCGCGCCTTGCGGACCGCCTGATGAATCGGACCGAAGGTCGAGCCCCAGCCCACCACCGCGAGCTTGCCCGAAGTCTCGCCGAGCGAGACCTCCTGATCGGGCACGTCGATGTTTTCGATCTTGGCCTTGCGCAGATCGGTCATCGCCTGATGGTTGTCGGGCGAATAATCGATATTGCCGGTTTCCTGGTGCTTCTCGATCCCGCCGATGCGATGCATCATGCCCTTGGTTCCGGGCTTGATCCACGGCCGCGCGCCATGTTCGTCGCGCTTGTAGGGCAGCAATTGCTCGCCACGCGGTTCTTCGAGGAAAGTCGCCGGAAAGGGCTCGAATTCGGCCGGGTCCGGCACTTTCCACGGTTCGGCGGCATTGGCGATGTAACCGTCGGTCAGCAGCATCACCGGGGTCATGTATTTCACCGCAATGCGGCACGCCTCGATCGCGACCTCGAAAGCGTCGGATGGGCTGCGCGCGGCGAGCACCGGCATCGACGCATCGCCGTTGCGGCCGTAGACCGCCTGGTAGAGGTCGCTCTGCTCGGTCTTGGTCGGCAGGCCGGTCGACGGGCCGCCGCGCTGCGAATTGACGATCACCAGCGGCAGCTCGGTCATGATCGCGAGGCCCATCGCCTCGGTCTTCAATGCGATGCCGGGGCCGCTCGAACTGGTGACGCCCAGCTGCCCCGCATAGCTCGCCCCGATGGCGGCGCAGACCGCGGCGATCTCGTCTTCCGCCTGGAAGGTGGTGACACCGAATTCCTTGAGCCGGGCGAGATGATGCAAAATCGCGCTCGCCGGAGTGATCGGATAGCCGCCAAAGAACATCGGCAGCTCGGCAAGCTGCGCGCCCGCGACGAGGCCGAGCGAAACGGCCTCCGCCCCGGTCACGGTGCGGTAGAGACCCGGCGCGCTGGGCACGGGCGGAACGGTCAGCTGCTTCAGCGGCCCGGCAAGTTCGGCCGTTTCGCCATAAGCGTGCCCGGCATCGAGCGCGGCGATGTTGGCATCGGCGATGTCCGGCTTGTTCCTGAACTTCGCCCGCAGCCACTGGTGGATCGGATCGCGCGGACGATCGAACATCCACAGCGCGAGGCCGAGCGTCCACATGTTCTTCGACCGCAACGCGTCCTTGTTGCCGAGACCGAAGGGTTTCACCGCCTCGATCGTCTTCTCGCTGATGTCGAAGGCCAGCACGTCGTATTTGGCGAGGCTGTCGTCCTCGAGCGGATTGCTCTCGTACTGCGCCTTGTCGAGATTGCGTTTGGTGAAGGCGCCGGTGTCGGCGATCACCAGCCCGCCGGGCTTGAGCGCAGCGATGTTGGTCTTGAGCGCTGCCGGGTTCATTGCGACCAGCACGTCGGGCGCGTCGCCGGCCGTGTTGATCTGGCGGCTGCCGAAATTGATCTGGAAGGCGGAAACGCCGAACAGGGTGCCCTGCGGCGCGCGGATCTCCGCCGGAAAGTCCGGGAAAGTGGCGAGATCGTTGCCGGCAAGCGCGGTCGACAGGGTGAACTGGCCGCCGGTCAGCTGCATGCCGTCGCCACTGTCGCCGGCAAAGCGGACGACGACCGCTTCGGGAGTTTCCGCCGCTTCGCGCGGGCTTTCGACCTGCTGGGTCGCCATGGAATTACCTCTTCGCACGCCGGAAGGGCGTGTCTTTCCTCGTATGGCAGCGGAGGTAGGAGCCGCGCCCCGCCCCGGCAATGATTTTCGTGAGACACAAGAATTGTCGAGTGGAAATGAGGCGCCGAGCCGCTATCTCGGATGCCGCAGGAAGAAAGAGGATGCCCATGGCCGACACCGAACATTACGTGCGCGACGATGTCCGCGGGTTTCTCGACATGCTCGAACAGATCGGCAGCCCCGGCGTCGATCAGGTCGGTGCTGTCGTGGGACGCGAACAGATGCGGGCAATGGGCGCGTTGGCGGATGCCGACGCGATCGCGCTGCCGGTGAAGCGCGACCTCTCCTGTCCCGGGCCGGCAGGCGAGATACCTCTGCGGCTCTACGACACGCGCGAAAGCCGCTCGGCGGGGGCTTGCGTGGTCTTCATTCACGGTGGCGGTTTCGTCATCGGCGATATCGAGGTCTACGATGCCCTTTGTACCGAGATCGCACATCAGCTCGACCTGCCCGTGGTCTCGATCGAGTACCGGCTTGCGCCCGAGCACCCCTTCCCCGCCGCACCCGACGATTGCGAGGCGGCGGCGCGCTGGATCGCCTCCTCTCCCGAGGCGTTGGGCCGCGAGATCACCGGCCTCGTCATCACCGGCGACAGCGCGGGCGGCAATCTCACGATCGTCACCACCAACGCGCTGACGAACGATCCGGCCGATGCGCCGGTGCTGTTGCAGGCGCCGATCTATCCGGTGGCGAGCGACGTCTCGCAGCATGACAGCCTTGCCCTGTTCGGCGACGGCTTTCTGCTGACCGGAGCGGCCATGTCGTTCTTCACCCGGTCCTATGGCGGGGACAGCAGCAATCCGCGCCACACGCCGATGGTGGGCGATTGCTCCAACACGCCGCCGACCGTCATCTGCACCGCCGGGCTCGACCCCTTGCGCGATTCGGGCCGGGAATATGCGGCGCATCTCATCCAGCAGGGGACCGAAGTGAGCTATTTCGAATTCCCGGGTATCATTCACGGCTTCACGACCTTGCGCAAAGCCATTCCCAGCGGTCAGAAAGACCTCGAGGCGTTTCTCGGCGCGATCCGCCTCAAGCTCGATCGGATCGCGGCATGAGCGATCCTCAACGCGAACTCGGCTATCGTCCCTGCGTCGGCGTGATGCTGGTCAATGCCGCCGGCAAGGTGTTCGTCGGGCGCCGGATCGACAACAAGGAAGGCGACTGGTGGCAGATGCCCCAGGGCGGCGTCGATCCGGGCGAGGACCTGAAAGACGCCGCGCTGCGCGAACTGAACGAGGAAACCGGCGCGAAGGCCGAGCATGTCACCATCCTCCAGCGGATGGAGGAGCCGATGCGCTACGACCTGCCGGAAGAGCTGATCGGCAAGCTGTGGAACGGCAAATATCGCGGGCAGGAACAGGTCTGGTATCTCGCCCGCTTCACCGGGTCCGACGCCGATATCGACCTCGAGGCGCACGATCCGCCCGAATTCTGCGACTGGAAATGGGTTGATCCCGACCAGCTTCCCGAGCTGATAGTGCCGTTCAAGAAGCGCGTCTATCGCGCCGTGGTCGAGGCGTTTCGCGAGATCGTCTGACGGATCAGTTCGACTGCACCGCCTCGGCATCGGGCATTACCGCTTCGGCGGTGAGCACGCGTTCCGAGGGGCCGGTGGCGATCGCGGCGGCGAGGCTCCGGGTCTCCTCGCATCCCGAACCGCACAGCGATTCCAGCTTGGCGAGATTGAGGCGCGCCTTTTCGAGAGCGCCCTTCTCCACCAAGGCCGCACCCTCGCCCGAGATCGCCGCGTAATTGCGCGGTTCGCGGACGAGTGCTTCGCGGTAATAGCTGATTGCCTTGCCCTGAAGCCCCTCGCTGCGCGCCGCTTCCGCAAGGCGCAGCAGGGTGGGCGTGTAACCGGGATCGACGGTGAGCGCCGCCTCGAAGGCGTCGATCGCAGCCTGCGTTTCCCCGGCATCCAGCGATGCCTGACCTTGCGCGAGCAACATCGCGGCGCGCGGCGCCGGATCGCGCTCGGCTCCGAACCCGGCGCTGGCCGTGACGGCGAGAGCGAGCGAAAGGGCGGCGGCGGCTGGGGCGAAACGCATCAGGGTCTCCTGCAAACTGGCGCGGGACGTGGTTGGCGGATGGGCCATCGTCGATCAGCTATCACGCCGCGCCTGCACAGGCGATGAAAAATCCGTCGGTCCCGTCATGGTGCGGGGTGAGCCGAATGCCCTGCCCGCGCTCGCGGCCGAGCGGCAGCACAATTTGACGCGGCGCCAGTGCCGGATGGCGCTCGATCAGCGCGGCGAACTGGTCGGGTCCTTCGGCGTCGAGCAGCGAACAGACCACGTAGACCAGCCGCCCGCCGGGGCGCAGCAGGCGCGTGGCATTGTCCAGTATCTGCGCCTGTGTCGCGACCAGGCGATCGAGCGATTGAGGCGTCAACCGCCAGCGCGCCTCGGGATTGCGGCGCCAGGTGCCGGTGCCCGAGCAGGGCGCATCGACCAGCACGGCATCTGCCTGCCCGGCGAGGTCCTGCAACGCCTCCATCTCGCGACCGGGATCGAGCAGGCGCGTCTCGATCGTGGTGGCGCCGGCCCGCTCGGCGCGCGGAGCGAGTTTGGACAGGCGGCCGCGATCGGTGTCGCAGGCGACCAGCCGCCCGAGATTGTCCATCGCCGCGGCCAGCGCCAGCGTCTTGCCGCCGCCGCCGGCGCACAGGTCGATCACAGTCTCCCCCGGCTGGGCGTCGAGCGCGAGGCAGGCGAGCTGCGAGCCGGTGTCTTGGATCTCGGCCAGCCCGTCGCGATAGGCGGGCCATTGCTCGACCTTCGTGCCCGCAGCGACGCGCAAACCCTGCGGCGCAGCGGTCGGTTCGGCTTCTTCGGGAAGGTCGATCCCCGCACGATCGGTTTTCAGCGTGTTGACGCGCAGATCAAGCGGCGCCCGATCGAGCAGCGCCGTCGCTTCCTGATCGGCTATGCCATCGGCGGCGAGCCTTTGCGCGAGCCAGTCCGGCGCGATGCCGCCCTGCGCCACGGCCTCACCCTCTCCGATGGGCGCGGGGCCATATTGCGAGCCATCGAACAGCGGTGCGATCGCCGGATCGACCTCGGCCAGACGCAGCATCGCCGCGCGCCCGCTTTCAGGAATCGGACCGCAAGCACGGATCGCGGCATAGACCAGCTCGCGGATCGCCCTCCGGTCCTTCGATCCGGCAAAGCGATTGCCGCGAAACCAGTCGGCCAGAATACGGTCGGCAGGAGCGCCCTGCCCCCGTGCGGCCGTAACGATGGCGTCGAGCAGTTCAATCGAAGTCGCGACACGCGCGGCGGGGGTCATGCCTCTCCAACTCCGCCTAGATCGCGAGCGGCCAAGGCTTCGTATCCTCTCCGGCGGGCGGAGAGGAATTTGGTGTGGCCCTGCTCCTCTCCGCTTGCCGGAGAGGATGGCGAAGCTTGCTCCGATACGGAGCTAGCGCAGCGTGGAGAGGTCTCAGCGCGTCGGATAGTTCGGTGCCTCGCGGGTGATCGCGACGTCATGGACGTGGCTCTCGGTGAGGCCTGCATTGGTGATGCGCACGAACCGGGCACGCTTTCTGAGATCGTCGATCGTGGCGCTGCCGGTGTAGCCCATCGCCGCCTTGATC
Organism: Erythrobacter sp.; assembly: GCA_025698865.1. Taxonomy (GTDB): domain Bacteria; phylum Pseudomonadota; class Alphaproteobacteria; order Sphingomonadales; family Sphingomonadaceae; genus Qipengyuania. The sequence continues at coordinate 97,184 of JAILWQ010000001.1, forward strand.
CCGCCGACCAGCTGGTGGACGGTCGCCGCTGCCGGCCCCTTGTAGGGCACCTGGCCCTCGATCCCCTCGGGCACCAGTTTCTGCTGGCTGACGTCCTGCTGGAAATAGCGGTCGGCGCTGCCGCGGGCCATCGCGCCCACGCTGCCCATGCCGCGATAGCTCTTGTAGCTGCGGCCCTGATAGATGAAGGTCTCGCCCGGCGCTTCCTCGGTTCCGGCCAGCATCGATCCGACCATGATCGTCGAAGCACCCGCCGCCAAGGCCTTCGCCGCGTCGCCGCTTGTGCGCAGACCGCCATCGCCGATCACCGGCACGCCTTCTTTCTCCGCCGCTTCGGCGCAGTCCATGATCGCGGTGAGCTGCGGCACGCCGACCCCGGCGACCACGCGTGTCGTGCATATCGAGCCCGGCCCGATGCCGATCTTCACCGCATCGGCGCCAGCGCCCACCAGCGCTTTGGTGGCTTCCGCCGTGGCGACGTTGCCGGCGATGACCTGGACCGCATTGCTCAGCTTCTTCACCCGCTCGACCGCGCGGGCGACGTCGCGGTTGTGGCCGTGCGCGGTGTCGATCACCACCACGTCAACCTCGGCATCGATCAGCGCCTCGGTCCGCTCGAAGCCCTTGTCGCCGACCGTGGTCGCGGCGGCGACGCGCAGGCGCCCGCTCGCATCCTTGGTGGCGTCGGGATAGGCGACCGCCTTCTCGATGTCCTTGACCGTGATCAGGCCGACGCACTTGCCGTCATAGTCGACCACCAGCAGCTTCTCGATCCGCCGCTGGTGCAGCAGCCGCCGAGCCTCGTCCTGCCCGGTGCCGAGCGGCACGGTGGCGAGGTTGTCGGTCGTCATCAGTTCCTTGACCGGTTGGCGCGCATTCTCCGCAAAACGCACGTCGCGATTGGTCAGGATGCCCGCGAGCCTGCCATCGCGATCGGTCACGGGAATGCCGCTTATGCGGTTTTCCGCCATGATCGCCTGCGCCTCGCCCAGAGTGGCGTCCGGGTGAATGGTGATAGGGTTGACCACCATGCCGCTTTCGTAGCGCTTCACCGCGCGCACGGCGGCGGCCTGATCGTCGACCTCGAAATTGCGGTGCAGCACACCGATCCCGCCCAGCTGCGCCATCGCGATGGCCATGTCTGCCTCGGTCACCGTGTCCATCGCGCTGGAAATCACCGGGATGTTGAGCCCGATCTCGCGCGTCAGCCGCGTGGCGGTGTTCGCCATCGACGGAACGATGTCGCTTTCCGCCGGGACGAGCAGCACGTCGTCGAAGGTAAGGCCGAGGGGTATGTCGAGATGTGCCACTGGGGAAAGTCCTGCCGGGAAGAATCGTGGCGGTCCATCTAACGACGCTTGCGGTGCGGCGCTAGTGCGCTTGTCCTACTCCGCCGTCCAGCCGCCATCCATGCTCCAGTTCGCGCCGTTCACGTTCTGCGCAGCCTGCGAGCAGAGGAACACCGCCAGCGCTCCGATCTCCTCGGGCTGGACGAATTTCTTCGTCGGCTGCTTGGCGAGAAGGATCTTGTCGATCACCTCGTCCCTGCTCATCCCCCGCGCCTTCATCGTGTCGGGGATCTGGTTCTCCACCAGCGGGGTCCAGACATAGCCCGGGCTGACGCAGTTGGCGGTAATCCCGTGCTCGGCCAGTTCCAGCGCCAGCGTCTTGGTGAGGCCGGCAATGCCGTGCTTGGCTGCGACATAGGCGCTCTTGAACGGGCTGGCGGTGAGAGAATGGGCGCTCGCCGTGGTGATGATGCGCCCCCAGCCGGCCTCCTTCATATGCGGTACGGCGAGGCGCGCGGTATGGAACGCGGCCGTGAGATTGAGCGCGATGATCTGATCCCATTTCCCCACCGGAAACTCCTCGACCGGCGCGACGTGCTGCATCCCGGCATTGTTGACCAGGATGTCGATCCCGCCCGCCTCGGCCATCATGGTCTCGATCTGCGCGACGTCGGTCAGGTCGGCGCCGCTATGCGTTGCGCCCAGTTCCTCGCACAGCCCGGCGATCTCGCTCTCGTCGCCGAAGCCGTTGAGAACGATCTCGGCGCCCTCTTCATGCAAAGCCCGCGCTACGGCGAGGCCGATGCCGCTGGTCGAACCCGTGACCAGCGCGCGCTTGCCTTCGAGAAAACGGTTCTGAAACAAATCGGCCTCCATACGTTTGGACTACGTTCACGCGCCATCGCCGAGGGTTGGCGCGCGGTCAATCTCGGGGCAGGCAATCGGGGCCGGCAATTTGGGGGTAGGTTGGAATGCGGCTCAATCCGTTCGACACAAGCAAGATCGATGTTCGCTCTAGCGGGGGCGGGGGCATGGGCAAGGCCGGCGGGATCGGCTGCGGGACCATCATTCTGGCAGCGGTTGGTTATTTCGTCTTCGGGCTGGATCCGATCCAGACAGTCTCGACCGTCGAGGGTATTCAGCAGCAATCCGCCTCTTCTCCAGGCGAGGTAAATACCGATGAACAAGCGATTTGCACCAGCAGCGAGTATGCAACCGAGGCCTGCAATGTTCTCACCTCGTTGAACGAGACCTGGTCGCGCGAATTCGCGGCGCAGGGCTATGGCGAACAGTTTCGTGGGCCGGGGCTGGACCTCTTTCGCAATGGCCAGGTCGATACCCAAGGATGCGGTAGCGCGTCGTCGGCGGTTGGTCCGTTCTACTGTCCTGCCGATCAGCGAATCTACATCGACACAAGCTTCTACGACACGCTGGAACGCCAGCTTGGCGCAGGCGGCGATTTCGCGCGCTATTACGTCATAGCGCATGAATACGGGCACCATATCCAGACACTCACCGGCGTTTCGGACCAGATCCGCAGCGCACAGCAGCAGAACCCTCGCTCGGCCAACCAGCTTCAGGTGCTGATGGAATTGCAGGCTGATTGCTATGCCGGTGTCTGGGCTGGCAAGAACCGCAATCTGATCGAACCGGGCGATATCGAGGAAGGGATGCAGGCGGCCGCCGCGATCGGCGACGATCGCTTGACCGGCGGCCGCGTTTCGAGCGAGAACTTCACCCACGGCACTTCACGGCAGCGCAGCGAGGCCCTCCGGCTGGGCCTGCAAGGCGACGACAGGAAATGCGATGACATCACGCAATTGCGCTAGGTTCCTTCTGGCCACCCTCGCCGTCTCGATGACGAGCCAGGCGAATGCGCGCCAGAAACAGGAGGAGGTGGTCCACGAACGCGGCCCCGATGCCGGCGAAGTGGCCACCACGCCGCTGCGCGATCTCAACCTGATGCGCGACGATCTGCCTGAAGTGCTCGCGGAAGCGGTCATGGCGACCTATGCCAGCGAGCGGCTGGTCGAATGCGCCGATATCGAGCGCGAGATTGCCCGGCTCGACGCTGTGCTCGGCAACGATCTCGATCAGGAGCAGGACGAACAGGGCCGGATCAGCGTCGGCCGCTTGGCCGAGCAGGCTGTCGGCTCCTTCATTCCCTTCCGCTCGATCATCCGCGAAATCAGCGGAGCGGCGGACGCCCAGCGCGATCTGCGCGAGGCGATCGTCGCGGGCTTCACTCGGCGCGGCTTCCTCAAAGGTTTGGGCGAAGCGCGGGACTGCCCCTTCCCCGCCCGGCCGATGAGCGTTCGCGTGACAGTCGACGGCGCGCATATCTACGAGATGGGTACAGGGCAGCTTGCGGTCGGCAGGGCGCAGACCGTCCCTACAAGCTCGACCCGCAGCGACAGCTCGAAAGGGAACTGACGCGGCGGGCCGGTCCTGTCGCCGGAATCAGTTGGACAATTCGGCGATCGCCTCGTCGAGCGAACGAAGGGCCTCGGCGCGTTCTTCCCGCGATAGATCGCCATCTCGTTCGATCGCGGCGCGAGCGGATCGGACCGCGCCCAGCGAGACCTTCCTGCCGAACGTCTCGCAGACGAACAGGGTGGTCGAGCCATCGGCATCGGTGCGGCTGGTGACCGGGCTGTCGTTGCCCTTGCATTCCATCACCACCTTGGGCGCCATCGCCATGGCGTGCGCCGCAGCGAAGGCACCCGACGCGCTCGCGGCACGGGCCTGGTCGACCGCTACGCGCAGCTCGCGACGCATTTTGCCGTTATCGCCCAGATCGCGAGCCAATTGACGCATTTCGCGGCTGAACTCGCCATTCTCGGCGAACGCCTCGCGCATTTCCTTCATGCTCCGCTCGAATTCGGCGCGATCCTCGGCGCTCCAGCCGCGAAGCTCGGCCATCTTCGGGAAATCCTTGCCGTCGAAGCTGAAGCTCCGCCTGACCACCCGCTCCTCGCCATCGTCGCCGATCTCGCGCTCGACATGCTCGAAGGTCTGGCGGTCACCTTCGTTCGCCGCCTCGTCGGCAAGCGAGGATGGCGGGGTGCCGACCGTCCTGACGGTCTCGACCCGGCGGACAGTTCGCGCAGGTCCGGCGCTCTCCGCCGGCGCCCCGACAGCAGTCGGCGCTCCGACCGGTTCCTGCGCGGCGTAGCTGACCGAGGCGGTGAGCGGCAGAGCCAGAATGCTCGTGCCCAGCAAGGTGCGCGCGGCGATGCGGCGACGGGCGGAAATGTCGTTCATGGTCAGGCTCCTCAAGCGGTGGACGATGGATTTGTCGCCCAGCACCGGGCAGGCCATCGGCGCTGCCAGCACATGGCGGGACGACTGGCTTCGCGCCGTCGCGAAATCGGCGATGACCCCGGCGTAGCGCGCACGGTCCTCGCGCGAACGCCGGTCCACCACCCGCGCATCGCAGGCCGCTTCCTGATCGCGCCGCAACGCCGTCCAGCCAGCCCAGCCGAGGGGGTTGAACCAGTGCAGCGCGAACAGTGGCTGGACCAGAATATTGACCAGCAGATCGTGGCCGCGATGATGGGCGACCTCGTGCGCGATCGCGAGATCGCGGCTGACGCGGTCGCGGCTCACGATCATGCCGACCGGCAGTGCCACCACCTTGTCGAGCACGCCGAACGCCACCGGACCTTCCGCCTGCGCCGTTTCCACGATGCGGATGTCGCCCACCTCGCCGACCGGTCGCGCATCGGCCAGCAGCTCGCGGCGCATCCGGAAATAGAGCGAGAAGCGCCGGATCAGGAACACCGCCGCGCCCATCAACCACAGCGCAACCATCGGCACCACGAAATCGACCGGCGAAGGCGCTGCGACGGCTGCGGGCGCCGCGGCGACCGCATCGCCGAGAGTGCGCGTGACCGGGACCACCATGTCCTCGGCCGGAACGGCGGCGGGAAGGCTGGCGGGTTCGCTCGCGCCCATCCATGCGGGCAGCACAAGCGGCGGCAGTAGCATCCGCGCCATCGGCAGCGCCCACAGCGCATAGGCCATCCGCGCTCCGAAATGACGCGCGACCGGGCGACGCAGGACGAGAACCAATGCGATCAGCGCCCCGGTCCAGACAAGCGTTTCGAGCAGGAAGGCGATCATTTGCGCATCTCCTTCAGCAGGGCCTCGATTTCGGAAAGATCGCGATCGGTCAGCGCCTCGCTTTCGGCTAGCTGCGCGAAGAGCGAAGCGGCCCGGCCCCCGAACAGGCGATCGACCAGCCGGCGCGATTCCCCGCCGACATAATCGGCCCGCTCGATCAGCGGCGAATAGAGAAACTTGCGCCCCTCGGGCTCGGTCGCGACGGCACCCTTGGTAACCAGTCGCGACAGCAGCGTCTTCACCGTCGGCATCGACCAGCCACGCTGTTCGCAGACCCGGTCGCACACCTCGACCGCGCTCAGCGGACTGCGGTCCCACAGCGCCTCCATTACGGCATGTTCGGCGTCGCTGATGCGCTCGCCATTCGCTTCGCTCTTCCTGGACAAGGTGGCATCCTCCCCTCGATCTGCCGGGACGGTATAGATCAATTCGACTACGCTTGTAAACATAGTCGCATGTTCCGCGATTTCGTGGAACGACCGCAGCCCGAGGGCGCTCCCCCTGTCGAAGCTCGACAAAAGGATGACCCCGACCGATGAACGACCAGTCCAGCGATCGCCAGAAAGTGCTTACCGCGCCACAATTGCGGCTGATCGGCACGGTCGACGAGGCGATGTATGCCGAATTCCGCAACCAGCTGAGCGCCGCGCCGGAGGAAGGGCCGCTGGTGATCGCGCTCACCACGCTGGGCGGCAATCCCGAGATCGCCCGCGCCATGGCCGACGACGTTCGCCTGCTGCGCGATGCCGGCCGCACCATGCTGTTCCTCGGCAAGGCGAGCGTCTATTCGGCCGGGGCGACCTTCATGGCAGGCTTTCCGGTCGAATGCCGTTTCCTCACGCGCAACAGCACGCTGATGGTTCACGAGAGGCAGATCACCCGGACGATCAACCTGTCCGGTCCTTTGCGCAGCTGCACCCATCAGCTCGAGGCGGTGCTGAACGAGATCGAGCAGTCGATCGCCATCGAGGAACAGGGCTTCCGCGACTTCGTGGCCGGTTCGGATGTCGCGTTCGAGGAAGTCCAGCGCCGCGCGCCGAACAACTGGTATATCGGCTGCGAGGAGGCAAAGGAACGCGGTCTGATCGCCGAGGTGATCTAGCTCAGCACTGTTCCGCCGTGTTCGCCGGGATCGGCCCGGGCGGGACGCGCGCCTTGCTCAGATAGAACGGGTCCGAGGCGAGGCGATGATTGTCGCCGAACACCCTTGCCAGCGCGGCGTGGAGCCGGGGGTCGTATTCGGCGAGGTCACGGTCGCTCAGGATGCGGCGATTGTCGAACACCTGCAGGCGGTTCGAATTGAACCAGAACTGCGCGCCTTCGGCCCAGTACTCCTGGACCGTGGTCGATCCGTATTCGTCCTTCCACAACCCCTGCGCCAGCGCGGCGGCATAGGACGCCTCGACTTCGGCGTAGAGCACGGGATCGATCGCCTCGACCGCGTAGAGGATCTGGTGCGCGAATTCGTGGACGAAGATCGTCTCGCCGTAATAGCGGCTGGAGGGACGGCCGAGGACATCTTCCTCGCCGTCCGCCATGTATTTGCCGCCGGTCGCCCGCGCCCGGGCGTTCCAGTATTCGCGGGGCGTGAAGCGGCCGATGCGGTCCTCGTAATGGATGCGCTCGCATCGGGTCAGACGCGGATCGTCGGCACCCGGCTTTTCCCAACCGGCGTTTTCGGGAAGGTCGAGCAGCGCCTCGTCCTCGGCGATGAGGGCGATCCGCCAGCCATTGGTCGCCAGCCAGCGCGCGAGATCGGGGCGATGGGCGAGCATCCCGCGCGCCATTGCGCGCGCAGCCACCATAGCCTCGTCCGACACCCGGTCCGAGGACAGGATCGGCACTCCGAAGGCGGAGACATGCCTGCTGTAGAACGGATCGGCCCCGAGCGAGGCCGGCACCGGACCGGCGGTCGCGCTGCACCCACCGAGGAGCAGCGCGACCCAAGCCAGCCCTATCTGGCGTCGATCAATAGACCCGCTTCTTCGGCTTGATATATTCGACATCGTCGGTGAGCGTGTACTCGTGGACCGGGCGATAGGCGATGCGGACATCGCCGCCCTTGCCGCCCCAGCCATCGAACCAGGCGATGGTGTGCTTCATCCAGTTGGCGTCGTCGCGCTCGGGGAAATCCTCGTGCGCGTGGGCGCCGCGGCTTTCCTTGCGGTTCTCTGCGCTTGCCATGGTGACGTTCGCCTGCGCCATCAGATTGTCGAGCTCCAGCGTCTCGATCAGGTCGCTGTTCCAGATCAGCGAGCGGTCGGTGACGTGAATGTCCTCCATCCGCTTGTTGATCACCTTCAGCATGTCGACGCCTTCGGACAGCATCTTGCTGTCGCGGAACACGGCGGCGTGACGGGTCATCGCCTTCTGCATCTCGGCGCGGATCTCGGCCGTCGGCGAGCCGCCATTGGCGTGGCGGAAATGGTCGAGCCGGGTCAGCGCGAGATCGGCGCTGTCGGAAGGCAGTTCGGCATGGCTGCTGCCGGGCTGGATCAGTTCCTTGAGGCGGTGGCCGGTCGCGCGGCCGAACACCACGAGATCGATCAGCGAGTTCGAGCCGAGGCGGTTCGCGCCATGCACGGACACGCAGGCCGCCTCGCCCACGGCGAACAGGCCGGGGACGGTCTTTTCCGGATCGGACAGGTCGCCCGCCATGACCTCGCCGTGGAAGTTACACGGGATGCCGCCCATGTTGTAATGCACCGTCGGCGTCACCGGCAGGGGCTGCTTGGTGAGGTCGACACCGGCGAAGATCTTGCCGCTCTCGGTAATTCCCGGGAGCCGCTCGGCCAGGATCTTGGGATCGATGTGGTCGAGGTGAAGGTAGATGTGATCCTTCTCCGCCCCGACGCCGCGGCCTTCGCGCATCTCGAGCGCCATCGAACGGCTGACGACGTCGCGCGAGGCGAGGTCCTTGGCCGAGGGCGCATAGCGCTCCATGAACCGCTCGCCCTCGGAATTGGTGAGGTATCCGCCCTCGCCGCGCGCACCCTCGGTGATCAGCACGCCGGCGCCGTAGATGCCGGTCGGGTGGAACTGCACGAACTCCATGTCCTGCAGCGGAAGACCCGCGCGCAGCACCATCCCGCCGCCATCGCCGGTGCAGGTGTGGGCGCTGGTGGCGGTGAAATAGCAGCGGCCGTAGCCACCCGTCGCCAGCACCACGGCATGGGCGCGGAAGCGATGGATGCGCCCGTCGTCGAGGCACATCGCGATCACGCCGACGCATTTGCCGCCATCCATGATCAGGTCGAGCGCGAAATACTCGATGAAGAAGTCCGCGTCGTATTTCAGGCTCTGCTGGTACAGCGCATGGAGCATGGCGTGGCCGGTGCGGTCCGCCGCGGCGCAGGTGCGCTGCACCGGCGGGCCTTCGCCCATGTTCTGCATATGGCCACCGAAGGGCCGCTGGTAGATCGTGCCGTCCTGATTGCGGCTGAAGGGTACGCCGGCATGCTCGAGCTCGTAGACAGCCTGCGGCGCCTCGCGCACCATGTATTCGATCGCGTCCTGGTCGCCGAGCCAGTCGGAGCCCTTGACGGTATCGTACATGTGCCACGACCAGTGGTCGGGCGAATTGTTGCCGAGGCTGGCGGCGATCCCGCCCTGCGCGGCGACGGTGTGGCTGCGCGTGGGGAACACCTTGGAGATGTTGGCGGTCTTCAGCCCCGCCTCGGCGGCGCCCATGGTGGCGCGCAGGCCCGATCCGCCCGCACCCACGACGACCACGTCATAGGTGTGGTCGATGATCTCGTAATCGCCCCATTTGTCCGCCGACTGGCCTTCGCGGCCGCTGCGGTCCTTGGTCTTTTCCGGCGGTGCCTCGGTCGGGGCCACGTTCCGCTCGTTCGCCTGCTCGGACTGGGTCTTGGGATCGGTATCGGCTTTGGCCATTATGCGGCACCTCCGGTAAGGGCGAGGCGGGCGATGGAAAACAGCCCGAAGGCGGCGCCGCCGACGGCCGCGAGATTGAGCAATGCGATCACGCCGAACTTGGTCCCGGCGTCGTGGACGTAATCCTCGATCAGGACCTGCAGGCCGAGCCGGGCGTGCCAGAAGACGCTGACGATCAGGAGCGCGATGGCGGTCGCGGGGATCGCGCTGCCGGCCCATTCGCTCATCGTCGCATAATCATAGCCCGGCAAAAGCGCGATGCTGATCACCAGGAACAGCGCAAGCACGAGGTTGCCGATCGCGGTGAAGCGCTGCTGCAGCCAGTGATGCGCGCCGTGATGGGCGCTGCCGAGGCCGCGCACCCGGCCGATGGAAGTTCCGTTACCCATGGTCCGCCCTTATTTCGCGAGAAGTATGAATGCCCAGAAGAGGACGGTGAGCACGATGCCCGATGCCACCGAAACCATCGACCAGGTCTTGTTGGTGGTCAGTTCGTAGCCCGCGCCAATGTCGAGCACGAAATGCCGCAATCCGCTGGAGAGGTGATTGAAGAAGGCCCAGGTCAGGCCGATCAGGACGATGATGCCGATCCACGAGCCCATCACCGCCTGGAAGGTCTCATACGCCTCCGGTCCGGCGGCGAGCGCGCCCAGCCACCACAGGAACACGGCGAGGCCGACAGTGGCCATCCCGTCCCCGCTCACGCGGTGCAGGATGGAAACCAGCATGTGCGGTCCCCATTTCCAGATTGACAGATGCGGCGAAAGCGGGCGTCCGGCCATTTATGTACCCTTTTGACGTTCGCGGCCTCCTTAGCGGACCCTGCGCGACGTGCAAGGCGGGCGGGCTCGACAAACGTTGCGAATTTGCGAATAGTCGCCCGCATGACGAACATCCTCCTCACCGGATCGAGCCGCGGCATCGGCGCGGCGGCCAAGGCGGCGCTGGAAACCCGCGGCGCGAAGGTCGTCGGCCAGGCGACCACCAGCGACACGATCGACACCGTGCCCGCGGATTTCTCCGAACCCTTCGAGGCCGGCGAGCTGTGGGAAGCCGCGCTCGCCCGTGCCGGCGGGACGATCGACGTGCTGGTCAACAATGCCGGCCTGTTCCTCGCCAATCCGATCGACGTCTCGGACATGCAGTGGCTCGATGCCTGGGAGGAAACGCTCCGGATCAATCTCACCTCGGCCGCGCAGCTCTCGCGCTTCGCCGTGCGCCACTGGCAGGAACGCAGCTGTCCGGGCCGGATCGTCCATGTCGCGAGCCGGGCGGGCCATCGCGGGGACAGCCCCGAGCACTGGCACTACGCCGCGAGCAAGGGCGGAATGCTGGCGCTGCACAAGACGATCGCGCGCGGCTATGCGCGTGACAACATTCTCAGCTTCGCGATCACGCCCGGCTTCACCGACACGGCGATGGCCGGCGATTATCTCGAGAGCCGCGGAGGCCCCGGCCTGCTCGCCGACATACCGCTGGGCCGCGTGGCCCGGCCCGAGGAAATCGCCGCGATGATCGAATGGTGCGCGCTCGATGCGCCGCCCAGCATGACCGGCGCCACGCTCGACGCCAACGGGGCGAGCTATGTCCGCTGACCGCGCCCTCCCCCTCCCCCGGAACTGAAACGAACCATGCCCGACTGGAAAATGAGCGCGGAAATGCCCCGCGAAACCGCCGAGGCCGCCCTGCTGGCACAGGAGCTCGCGCCCGAATGGGACCCCGAGCTTGTCGTTTCGGCCTGCGAGTTCGACCCCGAGCGACCGGATGAGTGGCTGTTCGAGGCCTGGCTGCCGCGCGAGCCGGACATGGAGGACCGGGCGGCGATCGAGGCATTGTTTGTGGGATCACCGCCGCAGTTCCGTACCGAGAAGCTCCCCGACAGCGACTGGGTCGTCGAAAGCCAGATGCGCGTCCAGCCGATCCGCGCTGGCCGGTTCCATGTCCGCACCCCGGACTACTCGAAAGCACCGGAGCTGGTCGACTTCGTCATTCCTGCGAGCCAGGCCTTCGGCACCGGCCACCACGAGACCACCGCAGGTTGCCTCGCCATGCTCGACCTGATGCGGCGCGAGGGCGTGGTGGCGCGGAACATCGCCGACATCGGGACCGGCACCGGCCTGCTCGCCTTTGCCGCCATGCATCTCTGGCCCGGCGCCCACGCGACCGCGTCCGACAACGATCCGGTCTGTCTCCCGGTGGTGGAGGAGAACGCCCGTCTGAACGACGTGCCGCTCGGCGGACGACGCGGCGAGCTGGCGATGATCATCGCCGAGGGGATGGATCACCCGCTTCTTGAGGCCCGCGCGCCCTTCGACCTCCTGATCGCCAACATCCTCGCGCGCCCGCTGATCGATCTGGCGCGCGACTTCGCCGACGCCGTCGCGCCGGGGGGCCATGTGGTCCTGTCCGGCCTTTTGGAAACGCAGGAGCCCGACGTGCGCCGCGCCTATCGCCGGGCGGGCTTCCGCCTCGCGAGACGCCATGTGCGCGGCGACTGGTCGATCCTCTGGCTGCGCAAGCGGCACCGGGGGTGATGCGCGCGCGGCGATGGGTGCTGGGCGCCCTCGCCATTCCCGTCGCGCTCGTCCTGACAACGCTGCTGGCCGGCTGGATCGGCTCGGCCATTCCGCGCAATGCCGGATGGCGCGAACCGCCCGACGGTGACCCTGCGGCGGTCGAGATCATGGTGACGACCAACGGCATCCACACCGAACTGGTCTTGCCCGCCGACACCACCATCAAGGACTGGCGGACGACCTTCCCCGTCATCGAGGCGCAACAGCGGGGCGGGCAATCTCCGACGCATGTCGCGATCGGCTATGGCGAGAAGGAGGTCTTTCTCGATACCCCGACCTGGGCCGATCTCGATCCCTCGACCGCGCTCCGGATTGCATGGAGAGGCGGAGACGCGCTGCTGCGCGTCGGCTATCGCGCGCGGCCGGCTCCGGACCAATGGCACCGCCCGTTGCGCCTGCGCCGGGAGGAGTATCGAAACCTCGTCGCGCATGTCGAGGCCGCGCCTCCCCCACTGAACAGAGGAGAGGTACGCAGGACCTATCGGGAAGGCCCGCCCGGACAAACCTATTACGAAGCGGCGGGCCGATACACGCTGGCCCATTCTTCGAACCAGTGGACCGCCGACACGCTGGCCGCGGCCGGGGTGACGATCGGCCTGTGGACGCCTTTCTCCGGCGGGGTCATGAAGTGGATCGCGACGCCCGAAACCGGCTCGTGAACCCCGAAGTCATCCCGCCTCGGCGACGATCCTCGCCCAGTCGGATTCCTCGATCACCTCGATCCCCAGTTCGGCGGCCTTCTTGAGCTTGCTGCCCGCGCCCGGTCCGGCGACGACAAGGTCGGTTTTTGCGCTGACCGAGCCGCTGGCCTTGGCGCCGAGCCGTTCGGCCTGCGCCTTCGCCTCGTCCCGGCTCATGGTCTCGAGCTTTCCGGTAAAGACCACCGTCTTGCCGGCAACCGCGCTGTCCTTCGTCTCGACCTCGTAGCGGGGCGGAGAGACCTCCGAGAGAATATCGTCCCACACCGCGCGATTGTGATCCTCGTGGAAGAAATCGCCCAGCGCCTCGACCACCGCGCTGCCGATCCCGTCGATCGCGGTCAGCTCAGCCGCCGCATCCTCGTCACCCGCTCGCGCCTTTTCCGCCGTTTCGCGCAAGGCAGGAAGCGTGTGGAAATATTTCATCAGGTCGCGCGCGGTGACAGCGCCGACATGGCGGATGCCGAGACCGAACAGCAGATGCGCCGCATCCGGTTCGCGCCGGGCCTCGATACTTGCCAACAGGTTATCGACAGACTTGTCCTTCCAGCCCTCCAGCGCGAGGATTTCCTCCCGCCGCTTTTTCAGCCGGAAGATATCGGCCGGGCTTTCCAGCCAGCCTTTCGCGAAGAACTGATCGATGGTCTTCTCGCCCAGCCCGTCGATATCGAGCGCGCCGCGACTGACGAAATGTTTCAGCCGCTCGGTGCGCTGCGCCGGGCAGATGAGGCCGCCGGTGCAGCGGACATCAACCTCGCCCTCCTCGGCCACCGCCTCGCTGCCGCATTCGGGACAGTGGTCGGAAAAGCGGTAGGGTTCGCGCTTCGTCTCGCGGGTAAGATTTTCGACCACCTGCGGGATAACGTCGCCGGCCCGCTGGACGACGATGCGGTCGCCCGGCCGCACGCCCAGCCGCTCGATCTCGTCGCGATTGTGCAGAGTGACGTTCGTCACCGTCACGCCGCCCACGAGCACCGGCGCAAGCCTGCCGACCGGTGTCAGCTTGCCCGTGCGCCCGACCTGGATGTCGATGCTCTCCAGCGTGGTCTCGGCGCGCTCGGCCGGAAACTTGTGCGCAAGCGCCCAGCGCGGTGCCTTGCCGACAATGCCGAGGCGCCGCTGATAGTCGAGCCGGTCGACCTTGTAGACGACGCCGTCTATCTCGTAGGGCAGGTCGGGCCTTTCGGCGGCGATCGCCTCGTAATGGGCGAGCAGTGCCTCCGCGCTCGAGACCCGGCGAAACAGCGGAGAGACGGGCAGGCCCCATGCCTCGATCCGCCGGACCACCTCCTCCTGCGTTTCCCCCGGCACTTCGCTCGCCGCGCCCCAGCCATGCGCCCAGAACCGAAGCGGGCGGGTCGCGGTGACGCTCGCATCCTTCTGCCGCAGCGATCCGGCGGCCGCGTTGCGCGGGTTGGCGAAGAGCTTTCCGCCGTCCTTTTGCTGCGCAGCATTGAGCGCAGCAAAATCGGCCTTGCTCATATAGACTTCGCCGCGGATCTCGAACACTGTGGGTGCCGGTCCATCGATCTGCGCGGGAATGTCGGCGATGTGCGCGACATTGGGCGTGACGTCCTCGCCCACCTGCCCGTCCCCCCGCGTCGCCGCCCGGACCAGCGCACCGTTCTCGTAACGCAGCGAACAGGACAGGCCGTCGATCTTGTCTTCGACGGTAAAGGCGATCGGCTCATCCGCCCCGAGTGACAGGAAGCGCCGCACCCGCGCGATCCACTCGTGCACCTCCTCACCCGCAAAGGCATTGTCCAGGCTGGTCATGCGCACCTCGTGCGTCACCTTCGACAGCGGCGATGCGGCGACCTCGTGCCCGACCGCCTGCGATGGCGAATCCGCCCGGACCAGATGCGGAAACGCCGCTTCCAGTTCCGCATTGCGCCTCACCAGCGCATCGTATTCCTGATCGGTGATCTCCGGCGCATCCTCGGCGTGATACAGCCGGTTCGCCCGCGCGATCGACCGTGCCAGCCGCATCAGCTCGTTGGCCGCGTCGGCCTCGGACAGATCCAGGGTCACACCCCCTCCAGCAGCCGGTCGGCCTGCGCGCGCGCTTCGGGCGTGACTTCGGCGCCGCTGAGCATCCGGGCGATCTCTTCCTGGCGACCGGCCTCGTCGAGCAACAGCACGCTGGTGCGAGTCACCGTGCCCTCGCTGCTTTTCGCGATCATGTAATGCGTGCGGCCGCGTGCGGCGACCTGGGGGCTGTGCGTGACGGCCAGCAGCTGGCCGCCATCCGCCAGTCTTGCGAGGCGTTCGCCGATGGCGCTCGCCACCGCGCCGCCGACCCCCCGATCGATCTCGTCGAAAATGACCGTCGCCGCCCCGCCCTGCTCCGCCAGCGCGACTTTCAGCGCGAGGATGAAGCGCGACAATTCGCCGCCGCTGGCAATCTTGGCGAGCGGGGCGAAATCGGCGCCGGGATTGGTCGCGATGAGGAATTCGACCGCATCCATGCCCTGCGGCCCCCAGCGATCCTCCGGCATCTCGGCGACATCGGTGCGGAAGCGGGCCGCATCGAGCTTGAGCGGTGCGAGTTCCGCCGCAACCGCCTCGTCCAGCCGCAGCGCCGCCGCCCGGCGCGCCTCGTGTAGCGACCGAGCGCGCTTTTCGTAATCCGCGCGCGTCGATTTCGCCGCCGCCTCCAGCGCGTCGAACTGCGCCTCTCCACCCTCGATGCTCTCGAGCGCGGCGCGGAATTCGCGCATCTTCTCCGGCAGGTCGTCGACCTCGCAGCGATGCTTGCGGGCAAGCGCGCGCAGGTCGAACAGGCGCGTCTCAGCCGCCTCCAGCGCCGCGGGATCGTGTTCCAGGGCCTCGGCCGCGGATTGCAGCTTGTCCTCCGCCTCGCCCGCCTCGATCACGGCACGATCGAGACTTGCCAGCGCATCGGCGAGCAGCGGGTGTTCGGGCGCGATCCGGTCGAGCCGCCGCGCCGCGACCCGCAGGGCCGCCAGCGGCGAATCCGAGCCCTCCCACAGATGGCGCAGTTCGGCCAGATCGCCGGAGAGCTTCTCGCCCTTCTGCATGGTGGCGCGGGCTTCGGCGAGCCGCATCTCCTCGCCCGCCTGCGGTTCGAGCGCGGTCAGTTCGGCCAGATGCGCGAGCAGCAGGTCCTGGTCCGCCTTGGCGGTCTCGAGCGTCTCGCGTGCCTCGGCGAGGCGCTCCTCCGCCGTGCGCCATTCGCGCCACGCAGCCGAAACGCCTGCCCGGTCCGCCCCGGCATAACGGTCGAGCAGATCGCGATGCCCGCGCGGGTTGACGAGGCCGCGATCGTCATGCTGGCCGTGGAGTTCGACGAGATGCGCGGACAGTTCGCGCAACAGGGCGACGCCGACCGGCTGGTCGTTGATCCACGCCTTGCTGCCGCCGTCCGCCTTCAGCTGGCGGCGGATCAGCAGCGGCTCGCCGGGTTCGATCTCCACCCCGGCATCGTCGAGCGCCTCGGCCACCGGTTCAGGCAGAGCGGCGAATTCGAAACTTCCGGTAACGCTCGCCTTGTCCTCGCCGCCGCGCACGAGAGCGCTGTCGGCGCGGTTGCCGAGCACCAGGCCCAGCGCATCGAGCAGGATCGACTTGCCCGCCCCGGTCTCGCCGGTCAGCACGCCGAGGCCGCGACGGAAATCGAGGTCGAGCGCCTCGATCAGAACGATGTTGCGGATGGACAGGCGCGTGAGCATCGGGGCCGTTTAAATCACCGCGCCGCGCGCGTCACCTCCGGCGGAGGGCTTTTTCGATCGGTCAGCTCACCGTCACGCCCGCGGCGTGGCGTTCGACCAGATCGTATGCCTTGTCGTACCACTCGCTGCCCGGATAGTTCGCGCCGAGCACGGCGGCGTATTTCTGCGCTTCCGTCGGCACGCCGAGGGCAAGGCTGCTCTCTGTCAGGCGATACAGCGCCTCGGCGGTGTGGCTGGTGGTCTGGAAATTGTCGATCACGTTCTGGAACCGGATCTGCGCCGCGATCCAGCGCCCGCTGCGTTGGTAGAAACGGCCGATCTCCATTTCCTTGCCGGCGAGATGATCCTGTACCAGGTCGATCTTGAGGCGCGCATCGGTCGCATATTCCGTCGCGGGGAAGCGGCGCTCGACCTCGCGCAGGGAGGCCAGAGCCTGCTCGGTGATCTTCTGGTCGCGCTGAACGTCGCTGATCTGCTCGTAATAGCTGAGCGCGATCAGGTAATAGGCGTAGGGCGCGTCCTTGTTGCCGGGGTGGATCGAGAGGAACCGCTGGGCCGAAGCGATCGCCTTGTTGTAATCCTGCGCCACGTAATAGCTGAACGCGCTCATCAGCTGGGCACGGCGGGCCCAGGGCGAATAGGGATGCTGGCGTTCCACCTCGTCGAACAGGGCGGCGGCGAGCAGAGTGTCGCCCGCGTCCATCCGCGCCTTCGCCTCGCCATAGAGCGATTCGACATCGCGCGCGACATAGGCGGTGTCCGAGGGCCTGCTTCCCGCACCGCCGCCGCAGGCAGCGAGAGCAAGAGTTGCGGAAGCAAGAACGGCGGCGCGGCTGATGCGCGAAACGGCGGAAGCGGTCATGACCGCGCCTATAGACCCGGCGCGGGTGAACGCCAAGTGAAAGGGCGCCGTCCGCCTGTGTGCCGCGCCGATACTCTTGCCCTACCGGATCGGGCTGTCGGCGGCGATCTGCGGATCGAAGACCTGTTGCGGCACTTCGACGTCGACCGGTTGCGGTTCGTAAACCGGCAAGGCGCCAGACGCCGCGGGCAGAGGAGAGGCGCCGGAAAATGGCGGCAGATCGCTGCCAGCCTCCAGGACATCGCTCGCCCCCGGCTGCGGCATGGAAGTCCCCGCGCCGGATGGCGGGATCGCGACGCGCACCACCGATCCCTCGACAGGCGCAGGCGCGCCGCCTTCCGCGATCCGGTCGACCGCCCCGTCGTCGCGCAGGACCGCCGCGACCATCAGGAGCACGCCGAGGCAGATCGCTATCGTCAGTTTCAGGTTCATGGCGCGGGCGTTCCTTGCGCGTCAGCAGGATTTGACTGGAAGGTGCTGGGTGTTGGTGGGGTTCTGGTTCGTCCGTTCGCGGACGTTGAACGCAGTCTCGTATCGCAGCGTCATGCCATCCTTCATGATGCTGGGCAGCAGCGTCGGAACATAGCGATAGGTGACTTCCACGAACATCACGGCCGTCCCCTCGGCCGCCTTGATCTGCTTGCCGGCGGGCCCCATCCCCGCTGCGAGGCGATTGTTGGTGCGGCCGGTGTCCTGAGGGCCGTAGGCCGGTTCGACATCCATCGCGCCGTGGCACCGCTGCCAGTTGATCATCTGGCCCGCCTTGTTGCCCGAAAGGCCGTTGGGCTGAAGCGATGACAGGACGATCCGTCCCTGCTCGGCGAAGTCTATCCCGGATCCGACCTGGTCCGCGCCGGCGAAGACCTCGTAGATGTCCGCCTCGTCGATCACCTCGCGCGCGCGCCCGGCATTGTCGGCGACCGTGATGGCGATCTGGTTCACGCGCATATGGGCCATCACCAGATTGATGACTTCCAGACCGCCGAACAGCAGGGCGACGAAGATCGGCAGGGAGAAGGCGAACTCCACCATCGCGATTCCCCGGTCGGCGCGGGCGATCCCGCGCAGCTTTCGCCATATGCGGTCTGCGAACTCGGCCATCACACGCACACCGTAGGCGGCCGCCGCTGCGCGGCGTAGGGCTGGTTGCGCAGGGCTGTGGTGGCGACGATCGCGTATTCGGGCGACGCCTCGATCAGGCGATGGATCGGGAAGAGGCGCGGCATCCGGGCCGTCACCTTGTAGAACGACACGTCGTCCGCACCGCCCACGCCGGTCCGCCCCGCGCTGAGGTCGAATTTCCCGTTCTCGTTGAGATCGACGAAGCAGTCGCCGGGATCGTAGGCGCCATTGCCGTTGTGGTCGGTGGTCAGGCGCTCGCTGCGGCCGATCGTCGAGAAATCGTAGAAGTTCTTGATCTCCACGTCGTAACGCGCGTTGCGCGCCAGCACGTCCGAGCGCTTTTCGATGGCGCATTTGATCCGCAGCTCGACCGTCGCGCCGTTGCAGCCGAGTTCGGGGGCTTCGAGCGATCCGGTGCGCGAGACGTCGTTAAGCGCGCCTTGGAGCACCGAGCGCAGATAGGCCTGATAGCCGAGGTCCATGCCGCCCACGAGGAACATGATCAGCGGCAGCAGGACGAAGGCGAATTCGGGAAGCGCCGCGCCCCGCTCGTCGCGCCCGAGCCTGTGGAAAACGCCCGTCATTGCGTCAGCCTCAGCGCGCCGATCTTGTTTCCGATCGCCCGGAACTTCGCGATCAGGGCATCGCGGTTGGTGGCGGTATCGGCCTGGCCCGGATTGGTCGCGCAATTGATGAGGTTGGAACTGAGCGAGGTATCGAACCCGATGACCCACACCGAGGCGCCGAGATTCTTGGTGGCGTTGCAGGCCATCCGGAAACGCTGCTCGTGCCGTTTCAGCAGCGCGGCGGTGACGCTGTTGTTCTGGTCGTCGGACGAGCAATTGTTCGCCCCCATCACCCGCTTGTCGTTCCGCTCGACGCCATAAGCGCTGTAGACGTTGCAATAGGCCGTCTGCGCCCCGTCGGTCATGAAGATGACATGGCGGTTGCAGGGCATCCCGGCATAGGTCTCGCAGGCATCGGCGAACACGCCGCCGGTCGAAGCGAAGCGCGCGCCCCAGATCATGCCGATATCATGATAGGTGCCGCCGACCGGGTTCAGCCCCTGAAGGTAGCTGTTGAGGGCCCCGCGGTCCCATTCGGCAAGGCGCCGGGCTTCGGTGGGGCAGGCCCAGTAGCCTTGTTCCGGCCTGTACTCCTTGATCGCAAGCCTGGTATCCGTATCGCCGCCATTGTAGCTTTCCGTGGTCGAGCCTGTGCTCCGTCTGTAGACGAGGTCAGGAACCATAGGCCGCCAGCGCGATGAATTGTCGCTTGGAATAAGATTGATGTTGAGATCTTTGGCGCCAGAGGGAATGGTCAGGCTCGTCCCTCCATCGATAGAGGTTGTGGTATCGCGCTCTTCTATACAGCCATTCCATTGGGCAGACGTGATGTTTCCATAGTAAACTGCGCCGACAAGTTGCTGGGGATTATAGCTGTTGGAATATTCAACGACCCCCGTCGCGTCCGCCGCGAAAGTTAATTTGCCGGATGGCTTGATGTAGTCGGAAACATCGTAGTCGACATCGCGATATGTCCAGTTGTTATGACGGTACGGGGTATACCCTCTGTAAGAGAACGGTTGCGTGAAATTGGACACACGCGAGGGCACTCTGACAGTGGAGCGCAAATAGGACGGGTTCTGGGCATAGAGCAGACGCCCGACATTCACCGTGCTGGAATAGGGCACGATGCTGTAGCGCAGCCGCTGACCCTGTGCGCGCAGCTGCGCCTGGATCGGCGCCAGCTCGTCATAGAGCGCCATCACCGCATCGCGCAGCGCCTGAATCTTGACCGATCCGCCGACCGTCTCGTTCATCGATCCCGTCACGTCGAGGACCAGCACGATGTCGGTGTTGACGAAATTGAGCGAGGCGTTGCAGCTCACCTCGACCGGCAGGGTGCGGAAGCCGAACAGGTTCATCACCGCGGTCGGGATCCGGCTGGCCGCCGTCACCCGCACCACGCCCGCCTGCGGCTTGGTGATCACCGGCGCGAAGGTTTCGGTGCCGTAGATCCCGGCGGGATAGTTGAAGGCGAAGAACTCCTTGCCCGTCTTCTCGACCTCGCTGGTGAAGCTGTCGTTGCGCATCACCCGGCGCGCCGCGAGCGAGGCGGCGTCGCAGGCGCTCTGCATCCGGCTCTTGGCCATGTAGGCGCGGCTGATGTCGACGCCGCTGCCGATCATGATGGCGAGCGGGATCATCCCCACCCCGACGATGGCAAGCACGTTGCCCGCCCTGTCGGCGAGCAGGCGGGCGATCAGACGACAAAGAAATGCCATCGATGAAAAGCTTCCCTTCCGAGGCTGTCCGGCATCGATTCCGCCGCCTCGCCCCCGGTTCCTATCGCGGCGGGGTTAAGAGAATCTTGAGGCTGATCTTTCCTACAGGCCCCCTCCTGTGCTCCATCCTGTCCGGTTTGCCCCGAAGGAGACTGGACGATGACCCGCCGCAAGGACCCCACCGAAATCCGCACCCCCGTCGCGCCGAGCGACCTGCCCACATTCGACCCGGTGCCCCGCAAGCCCCGCCACGACGGCTGGACGCCCGAGCGCCAGCGCGCCTTCATCGGGGCGCTGGCCGACACCGGCAGCGTCAGCCGCGCCTGCCGCTACGTCAACATGAGCGCCGTGGGGGCCTATTACCTGCGCCGCCGGCCCGGCTCGGAAGGCTTCCGCCGTGCATGGGAGGCAGCGCTCGACCTCGGGGTGCAGCGGCTGAAGGACGTCGCCTACGAGCGTGCGATCGACGGGCAGCTCGTGCCGGTCTTCGTCGCCGGCAAGCTCAAGGGCTTCCGCCGCGTACGCAACGACCGGCTGCTGATGTTCTGCCTCCGCATGAACATGCGCGGAGAGGACGGCAGGCGCCTCGCCGCCAGCTATTTCGACCCCGGCGCGGACCGGTTGTCAGGCAATCCCGCGAGCATCCTGTCCCCGGGTAGCGGGGCGACAGGACAATCCTATACCGTGCCCGCCCTCTCCCGCGCGGAGAAGGACGACATGAACGCCGCGATCGTGGAGCATTTCGACCCCGTCGACATGACCCTGTCCGAGATCGAGGCGATGCAGGAAATGCTCGCCGAGACCGCCCGCCGCAAGCGCGCCGAGGAAGACGGCCCGCCCGACCACGACACCGGCCCCGCCTTCATGCAGCTCACCAGCAGCGACTGGAAGGAAGCGGGCACCCTCGAGGGGCTGGAGCAGGTGGAGGACGAACTCGAACAATGGAACGAGGACGAGGATCACTGGCAAACGCTGGGGGAAGAGGAGTAGCGCATGAGGTTACGCATTATGAATGTTCGTCGGGCTCCTCAGGTATATCCGGAGCCTCAACATCTTCTTCCTCTCCTTCGGGCATGGCCAAAGGCTCCGGTTGTCGTGGGGGATTGTCCGGACGAAACCGAGCACGAAAATCTTGTTGGTCGTTTAGACGAATTAAGACCGGATTTTCGCAGGAGGACGCCTTACCGAAAACGACGGCGTGTCGAGGTTGCATAGATGGCAGCACGGCAGCGTAATCCGAGCCAATGTAGTTACCGAGAAAGTCCTTCCCGGTGTCGTCGAAGGTCCGCATTGCAAAGATAGTGTTACATTGGTTCAGAATGGTCTTGGTCACATTGGCAGTTCGCTGTGTTATCAGCAGACAGCCCAAACCGTATTTGCGCCCTTGGAGAATCGCTCGTGCGCTCGTCGCGGTCGCCATCTTATCGCCATCTGCCGCAACTGAATTCCATTCAGGCACGAGCGAGTGGGCCTCCTCATATACCAGACAGAGCCGGGCTTCATCAGTCATACCAAGCTCTTGACATACAAACAGCGCCGCATCGGAAAAAATGGCTGTGATTTCCGAAGGCGTGAGGTGGGCAAGGTCAGCGTTACCATTAAACATCCCTGAAACCTGTTTGGTCACCCGGAACTGCGCCGGGTTTATGACCCACAGATAATGGTCGTCCTCCGCTGCCATGAACTCCCGCATCTTACGGAAAACGGCTTGTTTGAAGCGGTGACGTGAGCCGCCTTGTTCCTTGTTCTGGTTTGCAACTCCTCCTCGCCCTGCGGTTGTAAGGAAGTCGCGTCGCACCTGCTCGTGCACAGGGTCGATAAAATCTTCGAGTAGGTTCTCATACTGATTGGTCAAATCGAGGCAGACTACCTTAATACCGCGCGCGATCATTCGCTCAACGAGTTCGATCGCGAGATAACTCTTGCCCACGCCCAAAATACCGAGGATCGCCGTGTTATGGGTGACACATTCTGAGGGATCGAGTCTCACCCCATACGGGGTCGCCGGAAAATGCCCAATGCAGTCATCCTCGGGACCGCCTTCAAGTTTCTCTAGTAGAAACACTGGGGCATTCATTCGAGGCATCCAAGGCACCGGGCGGAACCGGCGATCGCCATTGTCCCATGCCCCGATCTTGCGAGCTTTGGCGCGTGCGTACCCGTACTTGTTTTTCTGTTGCACAACCTCGTCACGGGTAACGCCGTCGACTATTTGATAGATGACGCTCTGGTTCTCACCAATTCGTGCCTCAGCAAGCGAGCCTTCAGCCAGTCCAATTTCGTTGGTCACTTCGAACTGTAGATACTCTGGGCTCGTGTCGGTATCGACAATGCCGCACAGACGGTCGATCCATTGGAGGGCTCGAATTTCCGCTTTGTCCTCATCTGTCACCGCAATTGACACGGCCATTCCGTCAGCCGCTTTGCCCCTACCATCGTAGAACGCTGCAAGTCGATTGGGCAGCGAGGATGTCAGGACCCGTAGGAGGTTTCCTTCATCTCGCCCCACGTAATTCAGCGCCACGCCAAGCTGCGGGGGGCCATGCTGGTCTGAGATAACCATCGGAGTACCTCGGCTAATCGTCTTGGCTTCCGCTTGCCGGACAAGAACGATACCCGGCGATTGATGCGCGGCGACCGAGCCGATCAAATCTGCGTGATTGATAGGCTTAGGTTGATCGACAAACCACCCGATGTACTTTGCAATACCCTCAAGAGGGCGAACAAAAGCTATTATCGCAAAAGTACTTAGTATCGCAAAGACTTCAGTTGCTGAGTTCCTGTGAAACAACCATACAGCGGCGGCAATCAACACGCCGAAGATGATATTCGGGCTTCCCAATCCGATGACAGCGCGCTCAAACACTCGCCAACTAGTAGGGGGCTCCTCGCCTAAGGGTGCACGAAATATGAGCAGAAGCATCGAAACCGAAGCAATAACCGCGCAATAACCGATCATCGCCCCCAAAACGTATGCGTCGTTGGTCCACGGAAACACGACCGGGAGGGCAGGCGCTAAAGCCAGCATTGCCGTCAAACCATTGATGAGGGCACCAGAAGGTGGGGTAAAGTAGGGGTTCAGAATGCGGCTACCAAAGAGCAAGCTAGCGATACCGCCGTAGAGCCAGATGGCGTTCTCATTCGGTTGCAGGCCAGTATCGACGAAGCCCGCCTGTACGAAAAGCAATACTGCACCGTATACAAGCAGTGCTCCTGCTCGGACTTTAGATTCTGACATGAACCCGCCCCTCAATCATCACGGTTGATTGGCTAATTGGCAGTACCGAAGCAAGCTTTAGCGGACCCGAAAGGGAATTTTCATCAAGCGCCGTTCCGCGATTGCTGACGCAATCGCTCCATGCGTCGCGTGACGTCAGTCGGGTTCGGCTGCGCCGACCCGCTGGCCGATGCTCGCGATGCGCTGGCGCGCACCGGCTTCTAACTTGTCGCTTGCTTCGCAAGCTCTGGCGTTAGGCGCCTTCGCTCACTCCTCCCCCATCCGCAGCGCCGCGATAAACGCCTCCTGCGGAATGCTCACATTGCCGTATTCCCGCATCCGCGCCTTGCCCTTCTTCTGCTTTTCCAGCAGCTTCTTCTTGCGCGTGATGTCGCCGCCGTAGCACTTGGCGGTCACGTCCTTGCGCAGGGCGGCGATGGTCTCGCGGGCGATCACCTTTCCGCCGATCGCGGCCTGGATCGGGATCTTGAACAGGTGGCGCGGGATGAGGTCCTTGAGGCGCTCGCACATGCCGCGGCCGCGTTCCTCGGCCACGCTGCGGTGGACGATCAGGGACAGCGCGTCGACCGGCTCGTTGTTGACGAGGATGTTCATCTTCACGAGGTCGCCTTCGCGAAGGCCGATCTGCTCGTAATCGAAGCTGGCATAGCCGCGGCTGATGCTCTTCAGCCGGTCGTAGAAGTCGAACACCACCTCGTTCAGCGGCAGCTCGTAGCTCACCTGCGCGCGGCCGCCGACATAGGTCAGATTGGTCTGGATGCCGCGCCGGTCCTGGCACAGCTTGAGGATCGGGCCGAGATATTCGTCGGGCGTGTAGATCACCGCCTTGATCCACGGCTCCTCGATCGTCTCGATCCGGTTGACGTCGGGCCAGTCGGCGGGATTGTGGATGTCGATCGTCTTGGCATCCTCCATCTTGGTGTGGCCGAGATGGACCCGGTAGACGACCGAGGGCGCGGTGGTGATGAGGTCGAGATCGTATTCGCGGCTGAGGCGCTCCTGAATGATCTCCAGATGCAGCAGGCCGAGGAAGCCCGCGCGGAAGCCGAAGCCCAGCGCGGCGGAGCTTTCCATCTCGTAGCTGAAGCTGGCATCGTTGAGGCGCAGCTTGCCGATGCTCTCGCGCAGCTTCTCGAAATCGGCGGCGTCGACCGGGAACAGGCCGCAGAAGACCACCGGCTGCACTTCCTTGTACCCCTTGAGCGGTTCCGGCGCGCCGTTCTTGACCGTGGTGATGGTGTCGCCGACGCGGGCCTGCTCCACCTCCTTGATCTGGGCGGTGATGAAGCCGATCTCGCCCGGGCCGATCTCGGGCAGGTCGACGCGCTTGGGCGTGAAGGCGCCGACCCGGTCGACGAGGTGCTGGGTGCCGCCCTGCATGAACTTCACGTTCAGCCCCTTGTGCAGGTAGCCGTCGATCACGCGGACGAGGATGACCACGCCGAGATAGGGGTCGTACCAGCTGTCGACCAGCATGGCCTTGAGCGGCGCGGCGCGGTCGCCCTGCGGCGGGGGGATGCGGGCGACGAGCGCTTCGAGCACGTCCTCCACCCCGATGCCGGACTTGGCCGAGGCGAGGACCGCCCCGCCCTCCTGCCACGGGCCGGTCGCCTCGATGCCGACGATCTCCTCGATTTCCTCGGCCACCCGCTCGGGCTCGGCGGCGGGCAGGTCGATCTTGTTGATGACGGGGACGATCTCGTGATCGTGCTCGATCGACTGGTAGACATTGGCGAGCGTCTGCGCCTCGACCCCTTGCGCCGCATCGACCACCAGCAGCGCGCCCTCGCACGCGGCAAGGGAGCGACTGACCTCGTAGGCGAAGTCGACATGGCCGGGCGTGTCCATGAGGTTGAGCTCGTAGGTCTCGCCATCCTTAGCGGTGTAGGAAAGGCGCACGGTCTGCGCCTTGATGGTGATCCCGCGCTCCTTCTCGATGTCCATGTTATCAAGGACTTGCTCGGACATCTCGCGATCCGTCAGCCCCCCGCAAAACTGGATCAACCGATCCGCGAGGGTCGACTTCCCATGGTCGATGTGGGCTATTATGCTGAAATTGCGGATTCTGGAGAGGTCGGTCATTGCGCCGCCGCCTTTAGCCGCGCGGCGGGCGGTCGCCAAGCGGGGTGTTGGCGGGGTGTGTCTATGCGCCGAAAGGCGCGCAGGAGGCGTCGATCTCGACCTCGGCGAACCGGCGTTCTTTCGCGGGCGAAGACCGCTCGCCACCGGCGAGATCACGCCCTTCGGCCGCCGTCCTTGCCTCCGGTGGCATCTCGAGCGGCGAAGCCCGGTGGCGGGTGCAGAGCCGGTCCGATCCATCGCTGATCAGCGGAATCTCGAATTCCACGCCCTGCGCCGCACCCTTCGTACGCTGCACCGTGGCGATGACGAGCTGGCCGCCTCCCAGATCGAGCACGAATTTCGTGCCCAGGGGCACATTGGCCAGCCCTTCGATGAGAGCGCCGGTCTTCGAAAGGTTGCGCATCACCGCGTGGTAGCGGCAGTCCTCGTGGATGACGCCGATGCGCCTGAACACGGAGCGACGGCTGGCACGATAGCGCGCCGGTCCGCGCGCTTCGAAGGCGAGCGGCCCGTTCGCGCTTCGCTCCAGAATGTCCGCCTGCGACAGCGGAGCGGAGAAGATATACCCCTGAATGTGGCTCGCCCCCCGCGCGATCACCAGTTCCAGTTCGTCCTTGCTTTCCACCCCTTCGGCGACAGTCTGCATCTCAAGCGCCTGCGCCAGATTGACGATCGCGCTCATGATCGCGGGGTTGTTGTTTCCCGGCTCGGTACAGCCCCGCACGAAGCTCTGGTCGATCTTGATCTTGTCGAACGGCGCGGTCCGCAAGTAGCTGAGCGAGGAATAGCCGGTGCCGAAATCATCGAGCGCCAGGCGCACGCCGAGCTTCTTGATATCCTCGAACTTGCGCTGGGTTCGTTCCGAACCTCCGAGGAAGACCGATTCGGTAATCTCGAGCTCGAGCCGCGAGGGTTTGAGCCCGGTGTCGAACAGCACCTCCTCGACCCGGGTCGGGAAATCGTCGCATTCGAATTGCAGCGCCGAGATGTTCACCGCCACGCCGATCTCGTCAGGCCAGCCGCACGCATCCCGGCACACCTGAGCGAGCGCCCATTCACCGAGCGGCTTGATCATGTCGATGTCCTCGGCGACCGGAATGAACTCCGCCGGGGATATGGTTCCGCGCTCGGGATGATCCCACCGCATCAACGCCTCGAAGCACGCGACCTCGCGCGTTCCGGCGGAGACGATCGGCTGGTAGTGCATGGCGAGCTGGTTCGTATCGAGGACGCCGCGCAAATCCTCTTCGATCTGCCGCCGACGCTTGGCGCCTTCCTTCATCTCGCTCGAATAGAAACGATACTGACCCCTGCCCTCGCCCTTGGCGGCGTAGAGGGCAAGGTCGGCCGCCTTCACCACTGCGTCAGGTTCCATCCCGTCATAAGGGGCGATCGCCACTCCGATCGAGACACCGATCACCAGCCGCGATCCGTTGATCGGATAGGGTTGCGAGATCATCTGGATGAGGCGCTGGCTCAATTCGCCGAGAACGCCGCGATCATCGACGTCGGGCAGGATGATGTTGAACTCGTCGCCGCCGGGCCGTCCCACCTCGCCGCGATTGCCGACGATCTTGGTGATGCGTGCGGCAACCTGCTTGAGCAATTCGTCGCCGACCGGGTGGCCATAGGTGTCGTTGACCTGCTTGAAGCGATCGAGATCGAGCATCGCATAGGCGCAGGACCGCCTGGAACTGCGATAGCTCGCGAGGATGTTCGCGAGCGACATGTCCATCCGCCGCCGGTTCGCGAGGCCGGTCAGATCGTCATGCTGCGCCAGACGCTCCGTATTGCGTTCACGGTCGCGACTTTCGGTAATGTCGCGCGCGCTGCCCCGGTAACCCTGGAATTCGCCATGCGCGTCGAACAGGGCCTTGCCGGCGATCTCCCACAGCAGGACCTTCCCGTCGTGGCTGACATTAACCGGGAGAGGGTTGATCGTGTTGCGCGCGCCGAGCAGGAAGGCCAGCGGTCGCTGCGACCTGTCCTCTGCCGCCTCGGCCTCCGTTGCGAAAAGGGAACCGAACGGCTGGCCGATCAGGTCATGCTCCGCCCAGCCATATCTGCGGTACACCGTGTCGGAGAGGTAGGAGAGCCTGTTCTCCGCATCGGTCGCCCAGAACCACCCCTGCCCGGACGCTTCGTAACTATCAAGCAGCTCTAGTCGCCGGCGGTCGTCGAAACCCCGTCTGGATACCGCAAAACCCGGCCCGTCCCTGTCGGCGAAACCGGTTCCGCGGGACAATAACCGGATAAACGACACTCTGGCTGGCTCCCCGCGATCATCGGGCGCGGCATTTCTTCTGCGACGCGATCCGCGCCCGGAATAGGCCGGAAAACTTGACGATTGCCTAACCGGCTGACCTCCTACCCCACGGGGCAGCTTGTCACCGCAGCATGTCCGCGCCATGATCGCAACGCGTTCGCGGCTTTCGGAGAAACGCCATGCGACATATCGCGATTATCGGGTCCGGGCCGGCAGGCTATTACACTGCCGAAGCCGCGCAGAAGAAGTGGGGCGAGGAGGTCAGGGTCGATGTCTTCGACCGTCTGCCCGTCCCTTTCGGCCTGATCCGCAGCGGGGTGGCTCCGGACCACCAGTCAATCAAGGGCGTCTCGCGCCGTTACGAGCAGACCGCTCTCGGGGACAGCGTGCGTCTGGTGGGCAATGTCGACATCGGGACCGATGTCTCGATCGCCGACCTTCAGGAGCTTTACGACGCAGTGGTCATCGCTACCGGAGCGCCGGAGGATCGCCCGATCAGCCTGCCCGGCGACAACCTTGGCAATGTCTTCGGCAGCGCGGCTTTCGTCGGATGGTACAATGGACATCCGAAATTCGCAGGGCTCGCGCCCGATCTCTCGGGCCGTCGGGCGGTCGTCATCGGCATGGGCAACGTGGCGCTCGACGTTGCGCGCATCCTGTCGAAGACACGCCGGGAGTTCGCCGGCTCCGACATCGTTCTCCACGCGCTCGATCTGCTCGATGACAGCGGGATCGAAACCGTATCGATCCTGGGCCGCCGGGGTCCGCATCAGATCATGATGACGCCAAAGGAACTGGGCGAGCTGGTGCAGCTCGAGCGCGCTGCCCCCCAAGTCGATCCCGGCGATCTTCCGCCAGTGGAAGATGACGCCCTGCTCGAACCCGGACTGCGGAAATCGGTCAATCTGCTGCGCGACTTCGCGGCCATCCCGCAAGGTGTGCGTGACGAGAAAAGCATTACGATCGCGTTCGAATTCTTCGCCAGCCCCCTCCGCTTCATCGGCGAGGGTGGCAAGGTGACGGGCGTCGAGGTGGAACGCACTAGCATCGAGGCGGGTCGGGCGGTCGGCACGGGAGAGACCCGCATCGTTCCGGCCGACCTCGTCGTCACCTGCATCGGTTATCGATCCTCGCCGATCGAAGGCGTGCCGTTCGACGAACGGGCCGGCAAGTTCGCCAATGACGAGGGGCGCATCCTGCCCGGCCTCTACTGCGTCGGATGGGCGAGGCGTGGTCCTTCGGGGACGATCGGCACCAACCGGCCGGACGGCTTCGCGATCGTCGACCTGATTGCCGGGGACATCGGTCCCGGCACGGGAAAACGGGGCCGTGAAGGCTTCGACGAACTGGCTAAGGACCGAGCGCTCGATATCGTCACTTTCCGCGACTGGCAGAAAATCGAGGCAGCGGAGGTCGCCGCGGCCCGAGACGGTTCGCCGCGCGAAAAGTTCATCGATATCGACAGCATGATCGCCGCGCGCGACAGCTCGGAAAATTGATCGCGTACGGCACAAAGCCGGCGGATGTTCACAAACAGGAGGAGAGGCCTGCCGATGACAAAGCTACAAGACGAAGCCGCCCAGCACACCAGCGCTCTCGGCCCCCTCGTGGGCCTGACGCGCGAGGACATCTTCGGCGCCGTGGCCGTGATGTTGCGAGAGAGTGCGTCCGACCCGCAGCGCATGATGAAGCACGGTCAGGCGCTGGGCATGGACATGGTCCGGATCATGACCGGCAAGAGCGAGATTGCTCCCGATTCCAGGGACAAGCGGTTTCAGGATCCGGCTTGGCAGTTCAATCCGTTCATGCGCGCCGGGATGCAGTATTACCTCGCCGTGCAGAAGGGCGCGCGCCAGTGGATCGAGGAGCTGGAGCTCGACGAACTGGAAAAGGACCGCGCCCGCTTCGTCTCCAACATGATCGTCGACGCGCTTGCCCCGACCAACACGCTCGCCGGCAACCCATCGGCGCAGAAAATGGCGATCACCAGCGGCGGCCTTTCGCTGATGAAGGGCCTCAGAAACGCCTATGACGACATGGTCCACAACAAGGGCATGGTCAGCCAGGTGGACAAAAAACCGTTCAAACTGGGCGAAAACGTGGCCACCAGCGCAGGTTCGGTGGTCCTGCGCACCGAAATGATGGAACTGATCCAGTACGCGCCGTCGACCGACGAGGTCTTCGCGGTGCCCCAGCTGACCATCCCGCCGCAGATCAACAAGATGTACATCAACGATCTCTCGCCCGAAAAATCTGTGGTGAAGTACCAGGTCGATCACGGGATCCAGACCTTCGTCATCAGCTGGAAGAATCCCACGCGGGAACAGGGCAGCTGGGACATGGCCGACTATGTCGGCTCGTGCCGCGAGGCGATGGAAGCGGTCGCGAAGATCACCGGTTCGAAGAAGGTCAACGTCTCGGCCGGATGTTCGGGCGGGCAGACCGCCGCGATGCTGGCGAGCAAGATGGCTGCCGACGAGGACTCGCTGCTGGGCGCGCTCACTCTGATGGTCTGCGTGCTGCATCCCAAGCAGAACGATATCGAAGCGGGGCCGCTCATTTCCAGCAACGGCCTGCAGCTCGCCCGCCGCCGCGCCGAACAGAAAGGCGTGATCAAAGGCGACGATCTGGCGCGCGGCTTCGCTTGGCTGCGCCCGAACGACCTGATCTGGAACTACGTGATCAACAATTACCTGCTCGGACAGGACCCGCCGGCCTTCGACGTGCTGTTCTGAAACGCCGACGCGACCAATCTCTCGGCCAGCCTGATGGGCGATTTCCTGACGATCTACGAGACGCTGGCCTTCACCCGGAAGGGCGAGGTCGAAATGGTCGATCACGGGATCGATCTTTCCAAGGTAATCAGCGACCTGTTCATCCTCGGCGGGGTCACCGATCACATCACGCCGTGGAAGGCGACCTATCGCTCGACCCAGCTCTTCGGATCGGACAGCGTGACCTACGTGCTTTCCCAGTCGGGTCACATGCAGGCGATCCTGAATCCGCCCGGCAACCCCAAGGCGAAATATTATGTCCAGGCGGACGGCGAGGCTCCCCTGCCCCCGACGGCCGAAGAATGGCTCAAAGGTACCGAGGAAGTGGCGGGAAGCTGGTGGCCGCTCTGGATCAGCTGGGTCCAGCAACGCTCGGGCAAGAAGAAGAAAGCGCCGGCGAAACTGGGCAGCAAGGATTTCGCCCCGCTGGACCCGGCGCCCGGTCGCTACGTTATGGAACCTTGCTGAGACAGCCCGAGGAAACCGCGATGACTGCAACGAAGGACGAACCGATGACCGCTACGGTCGAGATGATCGAGGCCGGGGGCCGGACGCTTCGCGTCGCCCACTGGCGGCTGAACGAGCCTTCCGACCACCCGCCCATCCTGTTCTTCAACGGCATCGGCGCGAATATCGAGGCGGTCGCGCCGCTCGCCGAACAACTGACCGAGCGCGGTTTCGTGATGTTCGACATGCCGGGCACCGGGGAGAGCCCCGAGCCCACCGTGCCCTACAACACGTTCACCATGGCATGGACCGCGGCGCAGGTGCTCGATACGCTCGGCATCGACGTGGTGGACGTAATGGGCGTGAGCTGGGGCGGTGCGATGGCGCAGCATTTCGCGCTTCAG
Organism: Erythrobacter sp.; assembly: GCA_025698865.1. GTDB lineage: Bacteria > Pseudomonadota > Alphaproteobacteria > Sphingomonadales > Sphingomonadaceae > Qipengyuania. The sequence goes on from JAILWQ010000001.1 coordinate 128,943, forward strand.
CATTCCGGACGCACGCGGCGGCTCGTCCTGGCGGCGACGACGGCGGGAATGCTGATGATCCCCGGCAAGCCGGCGGCGCTGTCGAAGATGGTCAATCCGCGGCGTTACATCGATCCCGCATTCATGAACGAGCATTTCATGACGCTCTATGGCGGGATGACCAGGCGCCCCGGCAGCAAGTCCGACCATATCGGGCGCCTCAAGCCGCCGACGCCGCGCGGATATTTCTATCAGCTGATTGCCATGCTCGGCTGGACCAGCCTGCCCGCACTGCCGTTCATGAACAAGGAGGTCCTGATCATGATGGGCGGAGCCGACCAGATCGTCCCGGTGATCAACGGCCGCATCCTGAACGCCGCGATCCGCAATTCACGGCTCGAGATCTTCGAGGACGGGGGCCATCTGTTCCTGCTGACCCATGCCGACGAAAGCGTCGCGATGCTGCGCGAGTTTCTCGACGCATCGGAAACGCAGGCGGAGCTGGCACGGGCAGCCTGATCGAGCCGCGCGGACCTTGTATTACCATGGCTCTGAGAGGCGGAGCGCCCCCCGTTTGGTCTTAGCGAGGGAGTAGTTCGCTACACCCGCATCGGCATCAGGACATAGAGCGCCGGCGAGTTCTCGTCCTTGCGGATCAGCGTCGGCGCCCCGGCATCGGCTAGGTGCAGTTCGACCGTGTCGCTGTCGATCTGGCTCAGGATGTCCTTGAGATAACCCGCGTTGAACCCGATCTCGAACCCGTCGGCGCTGTATTCCGCCGCCAGCTCTTCCGCCGCCGTGCCGTTGTCGGGGCTCGTAACGGTGAGCGTGACCTTGTCGTTTTCAAGGCCCATCTTCACCGCGCGCGTCTTCTCCGTGGCGATGGTCGCCACCCGGTCGACACCGGCGAAGAAGCTCTTGGGATCGAGCTTGAGCAGCTTGTCGTTCCCGGTCGGGATGACCCGGCTGTAATCGGGGAAGGTGCCGTCGATCAGCTTGCTGGTCAGGACCACCCCGCCCTCGCCACCAAGAGTGAAGCGGATCTTGCTAGCGGACAGGTCGACCTGGACGTTGCCGTCCATCGCCTCTTCCAGCAGTTTGCGCAGTTCGGCCACGGCCTTTCGCGGAACGATCACGTCCGGCATTCCGTCCGCACCTTCCGGGCGCGGCAGGGTGAAGCGCGCGAGGCGATGCCCGTCTGTCGCAGCGGCCTTCAGCACGGGCTGATCCTCGTCCGAGACATGGAGGAAGATGCCGTTCAGATAATACCGGGTTTCCTCGGTCGAGATCGCGAACCGCGTACGATCGATCAGTTCGGCAAGCGTCTTTGCCGGAAGCTCGAAACTGGTCGGCAGGTCGCCTTCCACGATTACGGGAAAGTCGTCGCGCGGCAGGGTCGGCAGCTTGAAGCGCGCGCGGCCCGCCTTGATCTCCATGCGGTTCTCGGCGGTCTCGAGGCTGACCTGGCTGCCGTCGGGCAGCTTGCGGGCGATGTCGAAGAGGAGATGCGCCGAGACCGTGACCGCGCCCGCATCCTCGACGCTGGCGGCACTCATGTGTTCGACCACCTGCAGGTCGAGATCGGTCGCCATGACCTTGAGATCGCCGTCCCCGCTCGCCTCGATCAGCACGTTGGACAGGATCGGGATGGTGTTGCGCCGCTCCACGACCGACTGCACATGGCTGAGACAGCGGAGCAGGGTCGCGCGTTCGATGGTGGCCTTCATGGTCCTTGTCGTCCCTCTAGGGCGCGCAGAGGGCCGGAATCGCCCACCAGCGCCGGATTTTCGGATCGGACCTTAGCCGTGCTGCGAGAGCGGGCAAGGTTCCGGCGGAAGGTGGGCGGATTCCTTGGGGATAAGAATCGCGCAAATCGCGCGGGCGATCAGCTCAGCATCGCCATCCCGCCGTTCACGTGCAGAGTCTGCCCGGTGACATAGGCCGCCTCATCGCTGGCGAGGAAGGCGACCGCCGTGCCGATCTCGTCGCCCTCGCCCATCCGGCCCATCGGAATGCGCGAATTGATCGCGTCCTTCTGCTTGTCGTCGAGCTTCTCGGTCATCGCGGTGCGGATGAAGCCGGGGGCGACGCAGTTCACGGTGATGTTCCGGCTGGCCAGTTCCTGCGCCAAGCTCTTGCTCATTCCGGTGAGGCCGGCCTTGGCCGCGGTGTAGTTCATCTGGCCCGGATTGCCGGTCGCGCCGACGACGCTGGTGATCGAGACGATCCGCCCGCCCCGCGCCTTCATCATCGTGCGCGCGGCGGCGCGCATGAGGCGGAAGCTCGCTTCCAGATTGATCCGGATGACCTCGTCCCATTCCTCGTCCTTCATCCGCATGGCGAGATTGTCGCGCGTGATGCCGGCATTGTTGACGAGGATGTCCATGCCGCCGAGCGTGTCGATCGTCGCCGGGATCAGTTCTTCGACCTGCGTCGTGTTCGACAGGTCGCAGGTGATCTCGACATGGTCGTGGCCGAATTCGGAATTGAGCTCGTCGCGAAAGGCGCGCAGTTTGTCGGCATTCGATCCCGACAGCGCCAGCCGCGCGCCCTGCGATGCGAGCGCGCGGGCGATCGAGGAGCCGATACCGCCGCTGGCGCCGGTGACGAGAGCGGTCTTTCCTTCGAGGCTGAACATCAGGCGTTCCCCTTCGCAAAATTCTCGAGATCTTCCATGGTGACGAGGCTGACGGTCTGCGCCTCGCCGTCGATCCGGCCAACCATGGGCGAGAGCACCTTGCCGCCGATCTCGACGAAACGCTCGGCACCCGCCTCGCGCATGGCCAGCACGCTTTCGCGCCAGCGGACCCGGCCGGTGATCTGGTCGACCAGCAGGTCCAGTTCCTCGTCCTTATCGGTGACCTTGGCGGCCGTGACGTTCGCGAAAAGCGGAACCGAAGGCGCGGCGGCCTCGGCATCGCCCAGCGCGTGTTTCATGCGCAGCGCCGCGGGCTGCATCAGCGAACAGTGGAACGGGGCGGATACGGGCAGCTTGATGCCGCGCTTGATCCCGTGCTCCCTCGCCATTTCGATGGCGCGGTCGATGGCTTCCATATGGCCGGAGATCACCACCTGCGTGGGGTCGTTGTCGTTGGCGACCTCGCACACCTGACCCTGCGCCGCGGCTTCGGCCAGCGCGCTCGCTTTCTCGATATCGGCACCGAGCAGCGCGGCCATCGCCCCTAGGCCGATGGGCACGGCGTCCTGCATGGCGATCCCGCGCAGGCGCAGCAGCTTCGCGGTCTGGGCGAGGCCGAACATGCCCGCGCCGCACAGTGCGCTGTATTCACCGAGCGAGTGGCCCGCCACGCAGCCGGCATTGTCCGCGAGCATAGCGCCGAATTCCTTTTCGAGGACGCGCAGGGTGGCGATCGAGTTGGCCATGATCGCGGGCTGGGCATTGCTGGTCAGCGTCAACTCGCTTTCCGGCCCTTCCCACATCACGCGGGACAGCTTCTGGTTCAGCGCATCGTCGACCTCGTCGAAGACCTCCTGCGCGTGCTTGCTGGCTTCGGCGAGGTCCTTGCCCATGCCGACCTTCTGGCTTCCCTGTCCCGGGAAGATGAACGCATTCATGTGTCTCTCCTGTATCGCGGCTCGCGGTTAGGCGCGGGGTCCGCGCGCGGCAAGGCCGAAGGGGACGATCCTGTTGGCGGCGTCGTGCCCGATATCGGCCCGGCCAAGATAGGGAATGCCGCTGCGGGAGCTCCAGTCCTGCGCGATGGCCACCTCGTCGCTGCCGAAGGGACGGTTGTTTTCGGGCACGTCGCTGACCCGCCCCAGCCGGAGGCCGGCAATCCCGCCCAGATGCTGCGTCACGTGAAAGAACAGCCGGTCGACCGCATAGAGATGCTCGGCCACTTCCTCGACCATGACGACATGATCGGTCAGGTCGGGCGCGAATTCGGTGCCGACGAGCATCGCCAGCGTCATCAGGTTGAAGGCCGCCGCCGGGCGCGCGTCGAGATGCGGCTCCAGCCCTTCCGCGCCGCCCGTCAACCAGTCGAGCGCGCGCGCGATCGCCGCCTCTCCGCCATCATGCTTGATATCGCCGACCAGCGGCCCGTGCGCGACCCGCCCCACGCCGTGCCGATAGAGCGCGCCGAGCAGCGTCCCGGTGTCGGAGTAGCCGAGATAGCTTTTCGAACGCGCATGACCGTTCGCCCCGTCCAGAAAGCCGCGCGCGATGCGGTTGGAACCGTAGCCGCCCATCGCGAACCAGACCGCGTCCATCCCGGAATCGTTCGCGCAATCGAGCAAGGCGCCGAGCCGCGTCGCATCGTCACCGGCGAAATGCCCGTCCTCGACGAAGCACTGTTCGTGGAAATGTAGCTCGACGTCCGGCCATCCGGCAGCGAGCGCCTGCACGGCTTCGGCGCGTTCCCGCTGCAAGGGCTTGCCCGGGGCACAGATCGCTATCCTGGTCGGCATGGCCCGACGCTAGCGCGCTTGCAGGCTCCGGCACAACGCAATACCGCGCGCCCATGAGCGAGTTTCCCACACCCGAGGCATTGTTCGAGCGTCCCTTCTTCTTCGTCGGTATCGGCGGATCGGGAATGCTGCCCCTGGCGCAGATCCTGATCGGACGCGGGGCTAAGGTCGCCGGGTCCGACCGCAGCTTCGACCAGGGCCGCACGCCGGAGAAATTCGCCGCGATCGAAGCGCAGGGCATCGCGCTTCATCCGCAGGACGGCAGCGGCATCGTCTCGGGCGACCAGATCGTCATCGCCTCGGCCGCGATCGAAGACAGCGTGCCCGAGATCGCCCGCGCGAACGATCTCGACTGCCTGCGGATGACGCGGGCGGAGCTCAATTCGATCCTGTTCAACACCAGCGGCGCCGGGATCGGGATCGCCGGGACCAGCGGCAAGTCAACCGTCACCGCCATGCTCGGCTGGATCCTCCACCGCGCCGGCCGCGAACCGACGATCATGAACGGCGCGGTGATGAAGAACTTCGTCACCGAGACCCATCCGATCGCCAGCGCCGTCGCGGGCGGGCGGAGCCTCTATGTAAGCGAGGTTGACGAGAGCGACGGATCGATCGCACTCTACCGCCCGGCCATCGGCGTTCTCCTCAACGTGTCGCTCGATCACAAGAGCATGGACGAATTGCGCCAGCTGTTCGGTGATTTCATCGCCCGCAGCCGGATCGCGGTGATCAATGCCGACGATGGCGAGGCGCTCGCACTGCTGCCGCGCGCCGGCGAGGCGATCACGTTCGGCATCGAGCAGGAAATGGCGCAGATCGGTGTGGTCCCGGGCAGCGTGGCCGAAGGTCCGCTGCGGCAGGCCGCAACGATCGTCGATCGGCATGACGGAAGCGAACACGCCCTGCGGCTGGAAATGCCGGGCAGGCACAACCTTGCCAACGCGCTTGCCGCCATTGCCGGTGCGGCGGCCGCCGGCATTCCGGTGGGCACAGCGGTGGAAGCGCTGACCGGCTTCGAGGGGATCGCCCGCCGCTTCGACATCGTCGGCACCAGCCACGCGGCCATTACCGTGATCGACGATTTCGGGCACAATCCCGAGAAGTGCGCTGCCACCCTGCGCACGTTGAAGGCGCATCCGGGCCGGGTGCTCGCCTTCTTCCAGCCGCATGGCTACGGGCCGCTGCGCCAGATGGGAGCCGAACTGGCCGAGACCTTCGCCCGCGAGATGGACAGGGAGGATCTCGTGATCCTGTGCGACCCGGTCTATTTCGGGGGCACCGTCGATCGCAGCGAGGGAAGCGAGCGGATCGTCCGGCTGATCGAGGATGCCGGCGGCAATGCGGAACATATTCCGACCCGTAAGCAGGTCGGCGACCGCTTGCTGTCGCTGGCGCGTCCGGGGGACCGGATCGTCGTGATGGGCGCCCGCGACGACACGCTGAGCGAATTCGCCCGCGACATCTTCGCCCGGCTCGCGTGAACGCGGCCCGCCCCGGCTAGACCGGCGGCATTTCGGCCAGGAGCAGCTCTGTCTCGGCAAACTCGGACCGGTTGCGTCCGCCCCTTTTCGCGCGATAGAGCGCGCGGTCCGCCGCAGTCATGGCTTCGCGCATGGACTGGCCGTGGCCGAGGACCCCGCCGAAGCTGATAGTGATCGTCGGCAAGCCCACAGGCACGGTCGGGAATGCTTCGGCCTCGACCGATCGTCGCAGACGCTCCGCCCGGTCCTCGAGGTCCGCCGCATTCTCGAATGGTGCCACAATGGCGAACTCCTCGCCCCCCAGCCGGAACACGCGCGCACCGGGCCGGTCGTCCATTCCCGTTCCCAGCAGTTGGGCGACCTGCTGGAGGACCTCGTCGCCGACCTGATGTCCGTAGTCGTCGTTGATCTGCTTGAAACGGTCGATATCGCCCAGCAGCAGGGCCTGCTCGCCAAACAGGCGGGCCAAGCGATCGAAAGCGCGACGGTTGAGCAGCCCCGTCAATCCGTCGGTCAGAGCCAACTTGCCCAGCATCGAGGCCCGGCTCCGGGCGCGATCCCGCTCCCCGCGCAGGACCAGGAAGCGATCGGCGACACCGGCGGAGGTGCCCAGCGCCATGATCACGAGGCCGGCATAAAGCATATCGTCGAGCGAGAACCGGGTGGTGACCGCGCCGATCCGCACCATCACGTTGAGCAGCATGGTCAGCAGCATCCCGGCAAAAGCGATTGCGAGGAAGACGGCCGCCCGGCTCCTGCGCGCCAGACCGACCACTACCAGCAGGAAGGCGGCGCTCGAGATCGCCAGCAGCGCGACGAAATACCAGGATGCGATCGCCAGCTTGATCCGCTCCCCGCCCAGAAGGCCGATCAGCTTGATCGCCAGCAGCGCGCCGGTCGCGAGCAGCGCATACCGCGAAAGCCAACGCGGGACGACGCGCTTCTCCAACAGTCCGACCGCGAACAGCACCGCTGCGGCCAGCGTGATCGTCAGGCTGACCGTGCTGAGGTGCCACCGCGTGGCGAGCGGCAGGTCCGGAAAGGGAACGAAAACGAGACCGGAGCTCGACAGCACGAAGGCGAACATCGAGGCAGCCATGGCGACGTGCCAGAGCATGAACCGCGCCCGTAGGACGCGGTAGAACAACAGGTCGTAGACCAGCGGCACGATCAGCAGCCCGCACAGGAGAACATAGGCGAGCGAGCGGACATAATGCTCGCGCGCGGCCGAGGCGCGGTCCGTCAGCGTGGCGTTGCGCATGGTTGCGCTCGCACGGGGCCGCTCGGTCACGGCATCGATCTCCACCAGCGGAGCCGCAGCGGGGGGAACCGCGACCGCAAACTTGTTGCCGGCGGTCCAGTTGCGTGCCGCTGTCTGCCGATCGACTTTAACGAGGCGCCGGGATCCGTCGGCGTAGATGAAGCGCAGGAGAATGGAATCGTAGATCGCCGGATTTGTCTGCCAGACAAGCGGCGCACCGTTCGGAAATTGCGAGCTTTTTACCGCAACATGAGTGCGCACAAAGGGCTGGTTGCCGTCGAAACGTCCGGAGCCGCAGTCGAGCGCCATCGGATCGAGCGCGAGCGCCTGCTGCGCCGAAACCGCGCCGCCCGTGCAGGTCCGCGGGCCGAGATCGAGAGCGCGCGCCGACGCCGCGCCCGCGAAGGCGAGCGCGACGGCAAACACAATCATCTGCACGAGGCGGATCGACCCCACGCGCGCTCCCCATCCGGCGTGCCACCTGACGGGCGGCACCTATGGCAATGATAAACAGCGAAATTTGTGGCCAGCTTAAGCCGGGCTGCGTACCATTACGGGACCGCGTCGTGAGAAATGGTTAATGCGCCTCGCCGCCGATCCTGAAGACCTTGTGAAGCAAAAGAACGATCGCGCCGCCGAGGACCAGGCCCACCAGCGCCGAAATCGCGGCATAGGTGGTCCAGCCGAGAACTCCGGAAAGGCCCCCGGTCGTCAGCTCCACCGCATGCTGGACACCGTGCGCCCAGTCCGACGGGCCGTGCAGGCCGAGTTCGTGGAGGCCGTGGATGATGATCCCGCCGCCGACCCACAGCATGGCGATCGTCCCGATCAAGGACAGTGCCCACAGCAACCACGGCATGGACTTCAGCAGAAATCGGCCGAAACTCTGGAGAAAGTTGGACGATTTTTCGGTCAAATGCAGCCCGATATCGTCTATTTTGACGATCAGACCCACCGCGCCGTACACGAACAGGGTCACGGCGATGCCGACGATCGCGAGAACGCCGGCCCGCACGACGAAGCTCTCATCGGCAACCTCGTTCAGCGTGATGGCCATGATCTCGGCCGACAGGATGAGATCGGTGCGGATCGCGCTGCTCACCCGCTTGTTCTCGAACGCGACGGGGTCCTCGATCGGATCGTCGAGCGTCTCGCCGTGCTTGGTCCCGCTCAGCTTCTCGATCACCTTTTCCGCGCCCTCGTAGGACAGGTAGGCCCCGCCCGCCATCAGGATGAAGACGATCGCCTGCGGCAGCAGCCAGCTGAGGATCAGCGCGCCGGGAAGCAGCAGCAGCAGCTTGTTCTTCAGGCTGCCCAGCGTGATCTTGGCGATGATCGGCAATTCGCGCGCGGGATCGAGGCCGGTGACGTAGGAGGGGGTGACCGCCGCATCGTCGATCACCACGCCGGCGGTCTTGGTCCCGGCGCGGCTGGCGGCGACGCCGATGTCGTCGACCGAGGCCGCGGCGGTCCGCGCGATGACGGACACATCGTCGAGAAGGGCGACAAGACCACCGGGCATGCGATATCTCCTTACCGGCGAATCGCTCGCCGCCGATCCCGCCCCTGCCCCGCGCGTCCCGGCCGCTCAAGTCTTGCAATCCCCGCCATCCCCTCTATGAGCGCGCCTTCCTTCGCTTTCGGGCGGGGATTCGAAGAAGGCCGGAGGGGCCCCGTCATCCGGACGGACCAGCCAGCGATCGGCAGCAATGAAAGGACCAAGACATGGCTCTCTACGAGCATGTATTCTTGGCGCGCCAGGATCTGAGCCAGTCTCAGGTCGACGCACTGGCCGCCACCGCGACCGAGATCGTCGAAGCGAATGAAGGCAAGGTCACCAAGACGGAGACCTGGGGCCTCAAGTCGCTCGCCTACAAGATCGACCGCAACCGCAAGGCGCATTTCGTGATGCTCAACATCGAGGGCCCCGGCGCCGTCGTCGAGGAGCTCGAGCGCCAGACCCGCATCAACGAAGACGTCATCCGCTACATGACCATCCGCGTGGACGAGCACGAGGAAGGCCCCAGCGTGATGATGCGCAAGAGCGAGCGCGACAAGAAGCGTCGTTCCGACCGTGAGGAGCGCGACTGATGGCCCGCCCGTTTTTCCGCCGCCGCAAGTCCTGCCCGTTCCAGGGCAAGGATGCGCCGACCATCGATTACAAGGACGTCCGTCTGCTCCAAGGCTTCATGTCCGAGCGTGGCAAGATCGTTCCTTCCCGCATCACCGCCGTCTCGGCGAAGAAGCAGCGCGAACTCGCCAAGGCGATCAAGCGCGCGCGCCATATCGGCCTGCTTCCCTACATCGTGAAGTAAGAGGAGAAGACACATGGATATCATCCTCCTCGAACGGATCGGAAATCTCGGCTCGATCGGTGACGTCGTCACCGTGAAGGACGGCTACGCCCGCAACTTCCTGCTTCCGCAGAAGAAGGCCCTGCGTGCGAACGACGCCAACAAGAAGGTGTTCGAAGCCAACCGCGAGCGTCTGGAAAAGGAAAACGCCGAGCGTCGTACCGAGGCCGAGACTTCGGGCAAGGACATCGACGGCGTCGAGATCGTCATGATCCGCTCGTCGTCGAACGCCGGCCAGCTCTACGGCTCGGTCAATGTCCGTGACATCGTCAACGGCCTTGCCGAAAAGGGCCACCAGGTCGACAAGAAGCAGGTCGTCATGGGCAGCCCGATCAAGGCGATCGGCATGCACGACGTTACCGTCGCGCTTCACCCCGAAGTGCACGTGACGGTCAAGGCGAACGTCGCCCGCTCGGAAGACGAGGCCGAACTGCAGAGCCAGGGCGTCGACGTTCTTGCGCAGATGTTCGAGGACGAACAGCGCGAGATCGAGGAAGCGGCCGAGGCCAACCGGATCGATCCGAACCTCGAGCCGGGCGAGATCCCGTCGGACCTGCTCGAAGACGGTGTCAGCACCGAAGAGGGCACCTCGGTTCGCGAGGCGAAGATCGAGGCGACCGCGCCCGACACCACCTCGCAGGATGTCGCGGAAAGCTGATCAGCTTCTCCACGAACCAAAGCGGGCGCGGCAGCTTCGGCTTCCGCGCCCTTTTTGTAACCGCTAGAGTGCGCTGGCACTGTGCAGGATAAAACGAACAGAGGGGCCGAAAGCCGGTAACATGGATTCGATCGACAGCATTCTCGACAAGGTGGAAAAGGTTTACGACGCGGCGGTCGAGCGGCTGCGCGAAGATGTCATCGCCTTCGGCCGCGACCGGACCGTGCCCGCGCAGGAGCGACGGACCGACGGATCCTACACCTATCCCGAACTGCGCCTGCGCTTTCGTGGGGGCGACCAGCCCGAGGATCGCAGCCGCGCCTTCGGACGGCTGAACGCGCCCGGCCTCTACACCACAACTGTCACCCGCCCCCGCCTGTTCCGCGATTATCTGGCCGAGCAGCTCGAACTGATTTCCCGGAACTATGAGATCGAGGTCGAGGTCGGTTCCTCCGAGCAGGAGATACCCTTCCCCTACGTGCTCGACGGCGGGGCCGGCGCGCAGATGGCGGGTGTCGATCCCAACGAGGTCGCGCGCTATTTCCCCTCGACCGAACTCGCCGATATCGGGGACGAGCTGGCCGACGGGATCGAGCTCGACAATCCTTCGGCGCCCATCCCGCTCTCGCTGTTCGACGGGCTGCGGACCGATTTCAGTCTCGCCCGGCTCGCACACTATACCGGCACGCGGCCCGAGGATTTCCAGCGCTTCATCCTGTTCACGAACTATCATCGCTATGTCGACGAATTCGTCGACTGGGCCGGGGCGCGGATCGGCAGCGATGGCTGTTCGCACCTCGCCGGAGCGGGCGGCCTGCACATCGCGGAGCGCACCGAAAACGCCCGCGCGCAGCTTTCCGACACCGCCTGGCGCCGGCACCAGATGCCCGCCTATCACCTCGTCGGCGAAGGGCGCGGGGGGATCACGCTGGTCAATATCGGCGTCGGTCCCAGCAACGCCAAGACGATCTGCGACCACCTCGCCGTGCTGCGTCCCGAGGCGTGGCTGATGATCGGCCATTGCGGCGGTCTGCGGCCGAGCCAGAAGATCGGCGACTACGTCCTCGCCCACGCCTATCTGCGCGACGATCACGTGCTCGACCCGGTCCTGCCGCCCGAGATCCCCCTCCCCGCCATCGCCGAGGTGCAGCAGGCGCTGGCCGGCGCCGCCGAAGAAGTGTCGGGCGAGCACGGCAACGACCTCAAGCGCCGGATGCGCACCGGCACCGTCGTCACCACCGACGATCGCAACTGGGAGCTGCGCTACACCCAGACGGCCCGCCGCCTTTCGCTGAGCCGGGCGGTCGGGATCGACATGGAGAGCGCGACCATCGCCGCCCAGGGCTATCGCTTCCGCGTGCCTTACGGCACCCTGCTCTGCGTCAGCGACAAACCGCTCCATGGCGAGATCAAGCTGCCGGGGCAGGCCAACAAGTTCTACGAGGAAGCGATCGCCGCGCACCTCCAGATCGGCGTCACCGCCTGCCGCCACCTGCGCGAGGAAGGCCCGCGCCTGCATTCGCGCAAGCTGCGGGCGTTCAACGAGCCGCCCTTCCGCTGAGCCGCGCGTCCATGTGCCGGGCGGTGGTTAATACCTTTTCAAGAGGTCCCGCCTAATTCGCGCGCATGGGTAGAAAAACATATTCGGCGGAGGCGAAATCCTCGCGCTCCGTCGCGGTGGGGCAGGTCGGGATCGTCGCCGCCGCGGTGGGCTATCTGCTGCTCGGCGCACCGGCGTTCGGCCAGATCGCGCTTTACCCCCTGTCGCACGATGCGGCGCGGGATCTGCCCGTCGTGATGCTCGAGGATGGGCGCCGGCTCGTCGCCCGCACGGCGATCGCCGAGGGGTTCGTCGTGGAGGGCGCGCGTCCCGATGTCCTCGATCTTTTGCTGCGCCGCGGCATCCTCGCCCTCGGTGTCCCTGCCAGCGGCTGCGCCGGAGCGACCGATGCAGAATGACGAGATCGCGACCCTGCGCCGCAAGGGCGTCCGGGGGATAGCGCTGGCCGGCTGGGGCGCGACGCTGGCGATGGCTCTCCTCACCATCGGGATGGGCACGCAGGCGGTCGAGGCCGCGATCGTCAGCGCCCTGCTCAACCTGCTCCCCTCCTGGTGCGCGCTGCGGAACCGGGCGGACGGTGCCGCCCGCATGACCGTGGCGCTGATGGCGGCGCTGCAACCCGCGCTCCTGCTTTACGCGATGCGCGGCGCGGCGTGGCAGCTCGACATGCACATGTACTTTTTCGTCGCTCTCGCGGCGCTGACCATCCTGTGCGACGTGCGGGCGATCCTGCTCGCCGCGGCAGTCATCGCGGTGCATCACCTGATCCTGTCCTTTACCTCGCCCGAATGGGTCTTCTCGAATGGCGGCGGCATCGAGCGGGTTCTGGTCCATGCTCTCGCCGTGGTTCTCCAGGCGGCGATGCTGTGTTTCATCGCGGTCACGCTCCACTCGCTGATCTCGCGCGTCGCGGAGGCGCTGCGCGCCAGCGAGAGGGCGGGCAACGAGGCGACCGAAGCCCTACGCATTGCCGAGCAAGAACGCGCCCGGCGCGGCCAGATCGAGAACGATCAGGCCGAAGCGCGGCGCCGCGAGCTTCTGCGTCTTGCCGAACGGTTCGAAATGTCGGTCAGCGATGTCGCGGAGGCGGTCGCGAACAGCGCCGAGAGGCTCGAGCAGGCAATCGTCTCGCTGGACGAGATCGCCAGCGACACAGGCACCGAAGCGGGCGAGGTCGCCACCGCCGCGACGCAGGTCTCCGAGGCGGTCAGCAGCGTGGCGGCGGGCGTCACTCAGTTCACTGCGTCCATCCGCAACATCGCCGGGACCGCCGAGCGCCAGAACCTCCTTGTCGGCGATGCGGGCGAGCGGACCCACACCGGCGGGCGGGCCATCGGCTCTCTCTCCGACCAGTCGACGAGCATCGGCGAGGCCACGCGCGCCATCGCGGCGGTGGCCGAGAAGACCAACCTCCTCGCGCTCAACGCGGCGATCGAGGCGGCCAATGCGGGCATTGCCGGAAAGGGGTTCGCCGTCGTCGCGCAGGAGGTGAAGGAACTGGCCGGTCAGGCAGCGCGCACCACCGGCGAAATCAACCTGATCCTCGCCGGGGTTCGCAAGGGCGCCGTCGAGGCGGAAGCCAGTTTCGACGCGATCAGCAAGGCGGTGGGCGAACTGACCCAGTCCGCCACCGCGATCCTGCGCGACGTGGACGACCAGCGAAACGCGGCGACCGATATCGAGACCAACGCCTCGAACACGGCCTCGGGCATGGACGACATGGCGCGGCGCAGCGCGCTGCTCGCCGCGAAGGCAGGGCAGACCGGGAAACTGTCGAGCGACCTTCGCGAAACGGTCGGAAAGCTGGTGCTCAACGTCCGCTCGCTACAGGATTCGGCGACCGCCTTCACGGCGGAGATGCGCGCGGCCTAGACTGCCCGGCGCCGGGTTAGCGCCCCGCCTTCAACCCTGTCCCTTGGTCTTGGTCTTGCCGGCCTTGGCGCTCTTCTCGATGAAGTCGATGATCTGCCCGGCGATGTCCTTGCCGGTCGCCGCTTCGATCCCTTCGAGGCCGGGGGAGGAATTGACCTCCATGATGACCGGCCCGTGATTGCTACGCAGCATGTCGACGCCGCAGACATTGAGCCCCATCCGCTTCGCCGCGCGCAGGGCGGTCGAGCGTTCTTCCGGGGTGATCTTGATCAGCTGAGCACTGCCGCCGCGATGCAGGTTGCTGCGGAAATCGTCGGGCGCGCCGGTGCGCTTCATGGCGGCGACGACCTTGCCACCGATCACCAGCGCGCGGATGTCGGTGCCGCCGGCTTCCTTGATGAATTCCTGCACCAGGATGTTGACGTTGGCGCCGCGGAACGCCTCGATCACCGACTTGGCCGACGACATCGTCTCCGCCAGAACCACGCCGATGCCCTGCGTGCCCTCGAGCAGCTTGATCACCACCGGCGGGCCGTTGACGGCCCGGATGATCTCCTCCGCCGCCTTGGGGTCGTTGGCATAGGCGGTGAGCGGCAGGCCGAGGCCGTGCTTGGCGAGGATCTGCATGGAGCGCAGCTTGTCGCGGCTGCGGCCGATGGCGATGCTCTCGTTGAGTGGCCAGACGCCCTGCATCTCGAACTGGCGCAGGACGGCCAGCCCGTAATTGGTGATCGAGGCCCCGATCCGGGGGATCACCGCGTCGTAGCCGCTGAGCTGCTCGCCATTGTAGCTCAGCGTCGGGCGGTGGCTGGCGATGTTCACCGTGCAGCGGGTGGTGTTGAGGATGTCGAGCGTATGCCCCCGCTTCTCGGCGGCTTCGACGAGGCGCTTGTGCGAATAGAGGTTGGCGTTGCGCGCCAGCATGGCGATTTTCATGGGCCGCTCTCCTTCGGGCCGGTTATCAGGGTTTGTGCCCCTCGACCGGCTTGCGGCCGGGTGTTTGCAGCCACGAATGGCCCGAGTCGACGACGAAGCGCCTTCTAAGCGAAGAGCGACCGATCAGCATCGGAAATTTCATGTCCGAACGGTTCGCGAGGCTGATTTCCGCACGAAATTCGACATCGCCGATCCGCAGCGGGGTCTTCACGATCCGGCGGCGCTGGGTCTTGCCGTTGGAGCTGGTGATTCCCCGCCAGTCGATATGCACGGCCTCGCACACCTGGCGGACATGCTGCTCGGGAAAATCGACCGCGAAACGGACATATTGCTCGCCGTCGCGCTCGTATTCGTCGATCACCGTCGCGTGCAGCGAGGACGTGCGCGCGCCGGTGTCGATCTTCGCCGGAAGCGCCTGCAGGCCGAGTTCGGGAAGATGGACCAGCTCGCGCCAGCCCACCACGGGCAGGGGTTTTCGCATTATCGCAATCGTACCTATTCCTGCCCGCGTTCCTCGGCGAAGATGATCTCCGAAGCCTCGCCAACGGTTTCGCCGAACCGGCCGATCGCATCGAGGAAGGTCTGTGCGGGAATCCCGTCGCCGGTGATGACGTCCCAGTGCAGGAAGGGATCGCCCTCCTCGTCTAGCGAGACGGCGAGGAAGCGGAACCGCTGGCTGATCGCCAGCGCATCCTCGGCCCCCATCGGGTTCTCGCGATCGAGTCCGGTCAGGAACTGGACCGATTCGCACCCGTCGTGGGTGTCGGCGTCGCAGTCGTAGAAGATGATGCTGGTGGACCAGCCGCCCATCTCGGTGATGATCTTGGGATCGCCGAGATCGTCGGTTCCAAGCGTTGCCTCGTATCCCGCGCCGTTGAGAACCTCGACCATCCCCTCCGGGTCGCTCGCGCTGACATCCTGCGCGTGAACGGGAACGGCCGTGCCAAGGACGATGGAACCGGCGGCTAGGACGAACGACTTGAACCCCATGATCTTACCCCCTTTGGTGAAAACAGACCCTATGCGACCCTATTCGACGATCGCCATGCCGTCACCGCCTCCGGTGCCGGGGAGACGGCGCAGGACCTTGCCGCTGGCGAAATCGACTTCGGCGATCGTGTCGGACTTCGTTTCGGCGACATAGATCCGGCGGCCATCGGGCGACCACAGCACCGTCACCTGAAAGCGGGCATCGGACTCGGCCGGGCTGGACACCGCGATCCTGCGCGCGACCGAGAAATCGGCGAGGTCGATCACGGAGAGACCGCCATCCTCGAGGTCAGACGTCACCGCAAAATCGCCCTGCGGCCGAACGGCGATGCGCAGCGGGAAATCACCGACCGCCAGTGTCTTGCGCACTTCCATGCTCTGCGGGTCGATCGCATAGGCCTCGTCGGACCCGCGCGCCGAGACGTAAAGTGTCCGCCCGTCGGGAGCGAGCGCAATGCCTTCGGGCTCGACGCCGACTTTGATCGACTGCGGGGCGCGGCGGGTGAGCAGGTCGACCCGCGTCACCGTCTTCGAACCGAGATCGGTGGTCCAGGCGTGGCGGCCATCGGGCGCGATGACCAGCATATGCGTGCCCTCCTGCCCCGTGCCGTATTCGAAGGTCTCGGCAGCGCCGATCGGGTCCTTGATCCAGAAGACCGATTTGCGCCCCTCCGCCGTCGCGTAGAGATCGCCGTTCGCGTGCCAGACGACGCCGTGCGGCCGGGCATTTTTGCCCAGATCGATCGACTTCACCTTTTCCAGCCCGCCAGTGCGGAAGATGTCGACGCTCGTCCCGCCATAGCAGGCGAGCGCGACATACTGGTCGTCCGGCGACGTCGCCAGCTCGTGGGGAGTGGCGCAGCTGTCCACCCGCACCGTCTCGCGGCCCGTGGCGAGGTCGATCCGCGCGAGCGTGTCGGCGAATTTGCCCGCCACGAACAGCGCGCCTTGCGAACCCGGCGTGGAAGCGGAATCCACCCCGCCCTGCACGCAGGCCGCCAGCGCCAGCGGGGCGGCGAGAAGAAGCGCGTGCCTCACCATCCCTGCTGCTTGCCCGCGTTCTGCTCTTCCAGCCAGTTCATCAGCGGCGCGAAATATTCGAGCATCGGCTTGGCGCTCATCTCGCGGGTGCCGGTGAAGGTTTCCAGCGCATCGGGCCACGGCTTGCTCGCGCCCATTTCGAGCATGGCGTTCAGCTTCTGGCCGACTTCCTTGTTGCCGTAGAACGAGCAGCGGTGCAGCGGCCCGGTCCAGCCGGCCATGTCGCAGGCGGCCTTGTAGAACTGGAATTGCAGGATCCGCGCGAGGAAATAGCGGGTGTAGGGCGTGGTCGCCGGGATGTGGTATTTCGCACCCGGATCGAAGGCGTCGGCGGGCCGCTCCACCGGCGGCACGATGCCCTGATATTCGCGCTTCAGATCGTGCCAGGCGGTGTTGTACTGTGCCGGAGTGATCGAGCCATCGAACACGCCCCAGCGCCATTTGTCGACCAGCAGGCCGAAGGGCAAGAAGGCCACCTTGTCCATCGCCTGGCGCAGCAGAAGGCCGGTATCCTTGTCCGCGCTCGGCACCTGCGCGCGGACAAGGAGGCCGATCTGGACGAGATATTCGGGCGTGATCGACAGCGCGACGAAATCGCCGATTGCCTCGTGGAAGCCGTCATTCGCGCCGGTGAGGAAGGTCAGCGGCTGTTCGTTGTAGGCGCGCTGGTAGTAATTGTGGCCGAGTTCGTGGTGGATGGTGACGAAATCGTCGGCATTCACCTTGATGCACATCTTGATCCGGATGTCGTCCACATTGTCGACGTCCCACGCGCTCGCATGGCACACGACCTCGCGATCGGCCGGCTTAGTGAACAGGCTGCGCTGGTAGAAGGTTTCGGGCAGCGGTTCGAAGCCGAGCGAGGAATAGAAGCCCTCGCCGATCCGAACCATGTCGATCGGACCTTTGTTCTGCGCCTTCAGCAACTCGCCAATGTCGTAGCCGAGATCGCCCGAACCCTCGGGCGCCACCAGCGGGTAGATGTTGCCCCATTCCTGCGCCCACATATTGCCGAGCAGGTCGGCGCGGATCGGACCGGTCGCGGGCTGGACCTCGCTGCCGTATTTCTCGTTCAGCTTGGTGCGGACATAGGTGTGGAGCGCCTCGTAGAGCGGCCGGGTTTCCTGCCACAGCCGCTCGGTCATGGCCGTGAATTCGGCCGGGTCCATGTCGTAGCCCGAGCGCCACATCGCACCGACATCGTCGAAGCCGAGCTCGGCCGCGCCTTCGTTGGCGATGCCGACCAAACGGGCATAGTCGTCCTTCATCGGCGCGCCGACATTGGTGTGCCAGCTCGCCCACATCTCGGCGAGTTCGGCGGGCGTGCGCTCGGGATTGCCCATCTCCGCCTCGATGTCGGAGCCGTTGATCTCCTCGCCGTTGAGCGTGCCCTTGCCCTTGCCGTACTGGCTCGAAAGGCTGGTCGAAATCTCGTTCAGCTCGGTCGCGGCGCCGGGCGTGGTCGGCGCCGGCAGGGTGAGACCGTTGCGCAGGATGTTCAGCTTGCGCGCGACGACCGGGTCGAGACCGGCGATCTCGGCATATTTGGCGGCCTGCAACGCGTTCTCGACGCCTTTCTCCGTCAGCACGGCGTTGCTCGTCGCGGCCAGCGCGTCGGTGTCGTCGGTGATGTAGGTGTAGTTCACCCAGTTGACCCGGGCGTTCTCGACCGTCAGCGGACCCATCTCCGCCTCCACGGCGTCGACGAACTGCTTCGCGCCCGCCGGGGTCATGGGATAAGCCGCGGCCTCCGCCGTCGCGGGAGCGCGATCCTGGGCGAAAGTAGGTGCGGCGGTGGCGATCGCGATGGCGGCGAGCGAAGTCGGGAACAGTTTCATGGAAGGTGTCCTGCGAATGAGTCCGGTCAATCTGATTGCCGGATGCACCTCACACGCGCCTTAATCAAGTGGCCGGCCCCAGCCACTCCGCGATCGCGCGGCCGAGCTCGGGCCCGGTGACGCTGCCCATGTGCGTGCCGGGGATTTCCACATAGGTGGCGTTCGGCAGCAGACCGGCCAGGTCCTCGGCCGATCCGTTGTCCTGATCCTCATCACCGCAGACGACCAGCGTCGGCATGGTCACGTGGTCGAGCCGGGCAAGGTCGAGATCGGGCATCGTGTCCAGCAACAGGCGCGCCGCTGTCCTGTCGACGCCCTGGGACTTGAGGAACTGCACCGCAAAATACGCCGGATCGCCCTTGGGGATCGCGTCGAATTCATCGATCACCCGGCGGAAATGAGCCGCGCGCTTGTTCCAGTCGCCAAGGCCCGAGGGACCCATTCCGCCCACGACCAGCCGCCCCGGAGAGAGGGTACCGTGCGCCACCGCGTGGAGCGAGGTGCGCGCGCCCAGCGAGAATCCGCCGAGATCGTAATCCTCCAGCCCCAAATGGTCGATCAGCGCGGCGACATCGCGCACCAGCACGTTGGCGGGATAGCGCTCGGCGTCATGGGGCGCCTCGCTCTCGCCGTGCACACGGAAATCCGGCATCAGCACCTCGTAGCCCTGCTCCGCGATCGTTTTGTGGTGGCCCCATTTGATCCAGTTCATTCCGGCGCTGGAGAACAGGCCGTGGAGAAGCACGAAGGGCCGCCCGCTGCCGTAACGGTGCAGGGCGAGCCGGGTGCCGTCGAAGCTTTCGAATGATCCTGATGTCACTTCCGTCATTGTCGATTTCTCCATTCGCGCACTCGATGGCGCAGGCAAGCGGTCGTCGCAAGCCATGGACCGGGGCGGATCGCCGTTGAGTGCGAGGGTTCGCTCTGCCAAACGTCGCCGCCGAAAAGGAGAAAAGCGTGTCAGATACCCAGTCCGCCCACCCGGCGGAGGCGCCCACGGGTCTTGCGCGCCTGCGCCAGCTCGGACCGGGTATCGTCGTGGCGGCGACCGGCGTCGGTGCAGGCGATCTGGTCGCGACGCTGATCGCCGGGTCGCGGTTCGGCTACGCCCTGCTGTGGGCAGCGGTGCTGGGCTGCGTGGTGAAGATCGCGCTGTCGGAAGGGTCCGCCCGCTATCACCTAGCGACTGGATCGACCATTCTCGCCGGCTGGCGGTCGCTCGGGCGGTGGACCGGCTGGTATTTCGGCATCTACGTGATCGTCTGGGGCTTCATCTACGGAGCGACCGCGATGAGCGCGACGGCCCTGCCGCTGATCGCGCTGTTTCCCGTGCTGCCGCTCTGGGCATGGGCCGTCATCGCCGGCCTCGCGGGGTTCGTGTTCGTCTTGTTCAACCGCTACGAGACGTTCGAGACGATGATGAAAGTGCTGGTCGGCACGATGTTCGTCATCATCGTGGGCCTTGCCATACTGGTCGCTCCCGACATTCCCGATCTCGTGACCGGGCTGTGGCCCAGCCTGCCGGAGGGGTCGCTGTTCTACACGCTGGGGCTGATCGGCGGGGTCGGCGGTACGGTCACGACCGCCGCCTATGGCTACTGGGCGCAGGTCAAGGGCTGGAACGGCGTCCCCTGGCTGCCGACCATGCGGCTCGACAATGCGACGGCCTATATCGTCACCGGGGTCTTCGTCATCGCCATGCTGATCGTGGGTGCGGAGCTGCTCTATTCTGCCGGGATCGCCTTGCAGGACAGCGATCGGGGCCTGCTGGGCCTGTCCGACGTGCTGGGCGACCGCTTCGGACCGGCCATCGCCACCCTGTTCCTGATCGCCTTCGCCGCGACGGCGATTTCGAGCCTGTTCGGCGTCTGGCACGGGATGAGCCTGTTCTTCGCCGACTGGTGGTACCAGATGCGCGGAGGTATCCCCGAAGGCGATCACGAGGGTTCGCCCGCCTTCCGCTTCTACCTGTGCTGGCTGACCTTCCCGCCGATGCTGCTGCTGTTCGCCGGACGTCCTTTCCTGCTGGTGATCGTCTACGGCGCGTTCGGCGCGCTGTTCATGCCGTTCCTGGCGATCACGCTCCTCCTGCTGCTCAATTCGCGGCGGGTGCCAGCCGAAGCGCGGAACGGATGGCTGGCCAACGGCGTGCTGGCCGGATCGGCGCTGCTCTTCACCGTCCTCGCCGCCCAGCAATTGTGGCAGCTTGTCGCTTGAAACGTCTCTAGCGGAAGAAGCAGTTGGCGCCCGCATAGAGCGAGGCGACGGTGCCGTCGGCAGCGAGGAAGCCCCCGATATCGCCGCCGTCGGAGGCTGCGTAGCGGAATTCGCGATCCAGCGAGCTGCCCTCGACCATGGCCGCGCCGCGTTCGCGTTCGATATCGTCAAACACGGTCGTGCCCGGTTTCACCCCGTCCGCCGTGGCGAGGTCGCCTCCGCCGTCGAGGAACCAGCCGGTCAGCCTGCCGTCCTGAAAATTGAAGGTCAGCTGCCCGTACCGGCTGAACGCCATCGGCCCGGCTCCACATTCGGCATTGGCCGAACGCTCGCTCGGCTCGCCAAATTGCTGGCGGGCGATCCGCTCCACCGTCTCGCGCCGGATGCCGAAGCCGACCTCCTCGCTCGAGGTGCCACCCGCGACGCGGTAGGCGAAGCCATCGGACAGCAGAGCCAGCCGGGCTTTCGCTCCGATCTCCTCGTGCTGAGCGGTGGCCGCGCGATCGACGGGATCGGCGCGGACATCCGCAGCTTTCGGCTCGCTGTCGCCCGAGGGTTCCGGCGCGGCGCTGCACGCGGCGAGCGCCGCCGCCAGGGACAACGCGACAGCGGTCCGCAGCGCCATCAGCCCTTCTTCAGGCATTCGCGGCCGAGCAGCTCGGCGATCTGCACCGCGTTGAGCGCCGCGCCCTTGCGCAGATTGTCGCTGACGCACCACAGGACCAGCCCGTTCTCGACCGTCGGGTCCTCGCGCACGCGGCTGATATAGGTCGCGCTGTCGCCGGCGGCCTCGACGGGCGTGATGTATCCACCGTCCTCGCGCTTGTCGACGAGCATGCAACCCGGCGCCTCGCGCAGGATGTCCTGTGCCTGTTCGGCCGAAATCTCGTTCTCGAACTCGATGTTCACCGCTTCGGAATGGCCGACGAAGACCGGCACCCGGACGCAGGTCGCGCTGACCTTGACCTTGGGATCGAGGATCTTCTTCGTCTCGACCACCATCTTCCATTCCTCCTTGGTCGAACCATCGTCGAGGAAGACGTCGATATGCGGGATGACGTTGAAGGCGATCTGCTTGGTGAACTTCACCGGTTCGGTCGGATCGCCGACGAAGATGTTGCGGCTCTGCTCGAACAGTTCGTCCATCCCCGCCTTGCCCGCGCCGGAAACCGACTGGTAGGTCGAGACGACGACGCGCTTGATCTTCGCCGCATCGTGCAGCGGCTTCAGTGCCACCACCAGCTGCGCGGTCGAGCAGTTGGGATTGGCGATGATGTTGCGCTTGGAATAATCGTGGATCGCCTCCGGATTGACCTCCGGCACGATCAGCGGAACGTCGGGTTCCATGCGGTAGAGCGAGGAATTGTCGATCACCACGCAGCCCGCCGCCGCGGCCTTGGGCGCATATTGTTTGGCCGGGCCGCTGCCTGCGGCGAACAGGGCGATGTCCCACCCGTTCCAGTCGAAATATTCGATGTTCTGACACTTGAGCATCTTGCCGGTGTCGCCGAACTCGACCTCGGACCCCTGGCTCCGGCTCGACGCGACCGCCGCCACTTCGTCGCAGGGAAAGCCGCGCTCGGCGAGGACCTGCATCACCTCGCGCCCGACATTCCCCGTCGCTCCGACCACGACTACCCGATAACCCAATGCGCTTCTCCAGTTTCAGTGCAGGGCCGAGATAGCGACTGACCGCGCTCTCGCAAGCGCACAATGCGCAAGGCGGTGGCCCCGATCAGATCAGCCCGGCGAAATGCGCCAGCAGCACCAGCAGCGCGGCGAAGGCAAGCACCGCCCCGGGCAGCGTGATCCAGCGCCGGCCCACCCCTTCCTTGACGGCCAATGCGTTGAGCGTTCCGAATACGAGGAGGAACACCACGCTCGCCCCGCTCACCAGCCCGTCGAGCCCGCCCAGCACCGCCAGTGCCAGCGCCAGCGCCGCCAGGCTCAGCACTGCCCATTGCGGGGAGCCGGCGTCGTTGCGCCGACCGAGCGCGGCGGGAAGCGCGCCGTCTTCGGCGACTTCGCGCGCCAGCCGGGCCGAGGAAAACAGCGTCGCATTGATGGCGCTCGCCGTGGAAAGCGCGGCTGCGACCGTCACCGCGACGAGGCCCGGCGTGCCGAGAGCGGCCTGCCCTGCCTGGCTGAGCGCGACCTCGCCGTTCTCGATCACCGCCTGCGTCCCGGTCAGCATCGGCACCGCGAGAGCCACCAGCACGTAGATCGCCGCCGCGCTGCCGATGGCGAGCGGCATGATCCGGCCCATCACTTTCTTGCGATCCGCCATCTCGTCGTAATCATAGGCGACCAGTTCGAAACCCTCATAGGCCATGAAGACGCTCGCCGCGCCGATCACCACGCCGATCATGCCCGGCTGCTGCGGGATCGACAGCTTCGCCGCGTCGAACTGCGACAGGCCGAATGCGGCAAGCGCGGCGAGAATGACGAGCTTCACGACCACGATGGCGATCTCCACGCCGGCCGCCTGCCCCGCCCCGCGCAGATTGATCGCGGTCATCGCCAGAATTGCCGCGGCAGCCATGGCAGGCGGCAACCACGACGGGCCGCCCAGTGCGTGGCCGAGATAGGCCCCGAACGTGTAGGCATAGACCGCGCAGGTGAGGACATAGCCCGCCAGCAGAACCCATGCGCTCCATCTGGCGAGGCGGGTGAATTCGAGGTCCCGCAGGAAGCTGTAGATGCCCCCCGCCTCGTCCTTCTCGACGGTCAGCGCGGCAAGGCTGTGTCCGGTGGCGTAGGCGACCAGCCCGCCGAGCACGAAACTGAGCGCCGCCCAGTGGCCGGCATTGGATATGACGACTCCGAGCGTCGAGAATATCCCGCCGCCGACCATGCCGCCCACCGCGATCGCCCAGACCGCGGCGAGGCCGAGCTGCCCCCCGCTCCCGTGCCCGCCCCCATGCCGGGCGCTGCCGCCGCCATCGCTCATTCGGGCGGGGTCACGCCATGGCTCTCGAGGAACCGGAAGACGGTGTTGTAGCGGTGGGGCGAGATGTTCTCGCCCGACACGCGGTGGGTGTAGCCGGGATAGAGCATCATCTCGAACGGCACGTTGGCTTCCTGCATCGCAGCGATGATCTCGGTCGCGTTCTCGAACACCACGTTGTCGTCGGCCATGCCATGAATGATGAGGAGGGGATCGGAGATGTTCGCCGCATCGGGGATCGCCGAGGCGGCTTTATACGCAGCGGCATCGGCTTGCGGCGTGCCCATGTAGCGTTCGGTGTAATGGGTGTCGTAAAGCTCCCACTTCGTGACCGGCGCGCCGCTGATGCCTGCGGCGTAAAGGCCCGGATCGGCCTGAAGCTGCTTCAGCGTCATGTAGCCGCC
This sequence comes from Erythrobacter sp., assembly GCA_025698865.1. Lineage (GTDB taxonomy): Bacteria > Pseudomonadota > Alphaproteobacteria > Sphingomonadales > Sphingomonadaceae > Qipengyuania. Next base: position 152,913 of record JAILWQ010000001.1, read on the forward strand.
ATAGGACCAGCCATCGATCGCGATCTTGTCCGGATCGACGAAAGGCAGCGTTTTCAGATATTCCGCCCCCGCCTTCTGGTCGCGCACCTCGACCGTGCCCATCGCGCGGTAGATCGGCTGCTCGAAGGCGACGCCGCGATTGGCGCTGCCGCGATTGTCGAGTTCGAACCAGATGTAGCCCTTGTCGACGATCGCCTGTTCAAGCGCGCCGCCCCAGCCGCGATCGACCGTCTGCGGCCCCGGCCCGCCGTAATGGGCGAAGAACACCGGATAGCGCTTGCCCGGTTCCATCTCGGGCCGGATCATCTTCCAGTGCAGTTCCGTGCCGTCCTCGGCCGGGATCGTGCCGAATTCGGGCGCGCGGTGACCGGCGAGAAACGCCGCGTAGGGATGATCGGCGTCCAGCGCGTTTTCCTCGATCCAGGCGAGGCGCTGTCCCTCCGCATCCGCGATATAGCTCTGCGGCGGCTGCGTGGGCGAGGAACGGGTGAGCAGCAGGGTCTGCGCCTTCCCGTCCATCGAAGCGGAATAGGTGTAGCCCGGCTCGGTCAGCCGTTCGACCGAGCCGGGCCGGTCGAGGTCGACGGCATAGACATGGGTTTCGAGCACCCCGTCGCGATTGCCGGTGAACCATGCGCGGCGGCGTTGCTGGTCGACGCCGATCAGTTCCTTGACCACCCAGTCGCCCTCGGTGAGTTGAACCGGGCCTTCGCGCGTGCGCAGGTAGAGATGGCCGAAGCCATCGCTTTCCGACCACCACAGAAGCGTGCGGTCGTCGAGGAAACGATAATTGTCCGACAGGTTGATCCAGTAATCATCGACCGCCGCGTTCTCTGTGAGGATGACGGTGCTTTCGCCGGTCGCGGGATCGACGCGCAACAGGTCGAGCACGGTCTGCGCGCGGTTCTGGCGCTGGACGAACAGCGCGCTCCCGTCGGGCGCCCAGTCGACGCGCGGGATGTAGATGTCCGTCTCCGGACCCAGATCGACCTTCACGCGGTTGCCGCCGTCCGGATCCATCACGAACAGTTCGACAAGCGCGTTGGCACTGCCCGCGACCGGATAGCGCTGATCGAACACACGCGTGCCGGTGGCGCCGATCGCGGCGCGAGTGACCACGCCGACTTCGCTTTCATCGAAACGCTCGACCGCGATGCGGCGATCGTCGGGGCTCCACCAGTAGCCGGTAAGGCGGCCCATCTCTTCCTGCGCCACGAACTCCGCCTCGCCCCAGCGGACGGCCTCGCTCTCTTCGGCGGGCGTGATCGGGTTCGCTTCCGCGCCCACTTCCCCGACCCACAACCGCCGGTCGCGCACGAAGGAGACGTATTCGCCGGTCTCGCTGAGCGCGGGGTTGAGTTCGCTTTCCTCGGTGTCGGTCAGCCGCACGACCTCGCCGCCCAGCCGCGCGAGGTAGAGATCGCCGTCCAGGGGCACGAGAACGCCCTCGCCGTCGCTCGCCCACTGGTAGGTGATGATGCCCTTGAGGCTGCCGACGCGGGCGCGTTCACGCTGCATCTTTTCCTCTTCGGACAGCGCGCGGCCCGAACCGAGCTTCTCGCTGTCGACCAGCATCGACCACTGCCGGCTCTCGCGGTCATAGGCCCACAGATCGTAGCGCTCGCGATCGTTTTCGCGGTTGCGCAGCAGGGTGAGATAGCGCCCATCCGGGGAAAGCTTCGCCTGTCGCGGGGTCGGCCCGTCGAGGCCGGGCGAAGCGAAGACCCGCTCGAAGGTCAGTTCGGGCGCGGCGCCGGTCACCCCCGCCTCCTGCGCGGCGAGAGGAGCGGCGAGGCAGAGGCAGGTGGAAGCAAGGAGTGCGCGCATGGCAAATGGTCTGTCCTGAAACGAAAAAGGCGCCCCGGCATAGACCGGAGCGCCCTTTTGGCAAACCTTGCCGTGTCGCTTGCGCGATCCGAAGATCAGGACTTCGGCGCGTTGTCCCGGCGCTCGGCGATACGTGCCGACTTGCCGGTGCGGCCGCGCAGGTAATACAGCTTGGCGCGACGCACGATGCCGCGACGCACCACAGTGATGCTGTCGACGATCGGCGAGTACAGCGGGAAGACGCGTTCCACGCCCTCGCCGAAGCTCATCTTGCGCACGGTGAAGTTCGAACCCATGCCGCGGTTCGAACGGGCGATCACGACGCCTTCGAAGTTCTGCACACGCTCGCGGGTGCCTTCGACGACCTTCACGCCGACGCGGACGGTGTCGCCCGCGCGGAAATCGGGGATATCCTTGCCGAGGTTTTCGATCGCTTCGGCTTCGAGTGTCTGGATCAGGTTCATCGCCTAATCATCCTTCATGTCACGCCGCGCGCCAGAGGCAGACTGGTCCCGAGCGCCACTGTAGCGCTCCCAAAGGTCCGGCCTGCGTAACCGTGTGTCATCCTCGCTCCTTGCCTTGCGCCAAGCAGCGATTTTCGCATGATCCCCCGATCGCAGCACTTCGGGGATCGTGCGCCCTTCCCATTCGAAAGGTCGGGTGAATTGCGGATATTCGAGGAGGCCGTTCTCGAACGATTCCTCGGCTCCGCTTTCGGGCGCGCCCATTACGCCGGGAAGCAGGCGAATGCAAGCATCGAGAATGGCAATCGCGGCGGTCTCTCCGCCCGACAGGACGATATCGCCGAGCGAGATCTGCTCGACCTGCGGCCGCGCCTCGAAAAAGCGTTCGTCGAAGCCCTCGAACCGGCCGCACACGATGGTGACGCCCGGCCCGGCGGCGATCTCGCGGATGCGCGCCTGTCCGATCGGCGCGCCCCGCGGAGTCATGGCCAGAACGGGCCGCGCATCGGCCACGCTGTCGAGCGCCGCGCCGAGCACATCCGCCTTCAGCACCATGCCCGCGCCGCCTCCCGCCGGCGTGTCGTCGACCGTGCGGTGACGGTCGGTGGCGAAATCGCGGATCTGCACGGTCTCGCACGACCAGCTTGCGCGCTCCAGAGCGCGGCCCGCGATGGAGGTGCCGAGCGGCCCGGGGAACATCTCGGGATAGAGCGTCAGGATGGTGGCGGCGAACGTCATTGCGCCGCGGCGGTTAGCGAAACGGGCAACGCTTTGCCATCCCGGGCGTTCAGCGCGACATGGACGAACCGATCGACGACTGCATCATCGTGGGCGCCGGCCCCGCCGGCCTGACCGCGGCGATCTATCTGGCGCGTTACCACCTCTCGATCCGCATGTTCGATTGCGGGACCAGCCGGGCGAGCTGGATTCCGACCAGCCACAACCATGCCGGCTTTCCCGACGGCATCAACGGGCAGGACCTGCTCGACCGGATGTACGAACAGGCGGCAAAATACGGCGCGCGGCGCGATTGCAGACGAGTGAGCGATCTGGCGAAGGACGGTGATCTCTTCATCATCCGCTGCGACGAGGAGGAATATCGCGCGCGGACCGTCCTGCTGGCGACGGGCGTGGTCAACAACCGTCCGGAGGGTATCGAGGACGAGCTACACGACGAGGCGATGTCGCGCGGGCTCATCCGCTACTGCCCGGTCTGCGACGGCTACGAGGTTACCGACAAGCGGGTGGCGGTGATCGGAACGAGCGACCACGGAACGGCCGAAGCGCAATTCCTGCGCGGTTTCACCGCCGACCTGACGCTGATCAGCCCCCATGGCGACCACGACCTATCGGAAGAATGCTCAAAGGCGCTAGACGAGGCGGGCATCAAGCGTGTTGCCGGCCCCTGCGGCGGCTTCGCCATCGAAGGTGAACGCATCGGTCTGGAAACGGCGGAAGGCCGGATGGAATTCGACAGCCTCTACCCCGCACTCGGCTCGCAGATCCGTTCCGGTCTGGCGGCGACATGCGGCGCCGAACTGAGCGAGAAGGGCTGCATCCTCGTCGACGATCATTGCGAGACCAGCGTGCCGGGCCTGTTCGCCGCAGGAGACGTCGTGATCGGCCTCGACCAGATCAGCCATGCCATGGGCCAGGCCGGAGTCGCGGCGACCACGATCCGCAATCACTTGGCCAAGGCGAGGCCGCTCAGGCGCTAGTCGAGGAAGCCCGCCGCGACGACCAGCCGCTCGCCGCTCCATTCCGGCACTGCGTGATCGGTCAGCGGCACCATGAATTTCTTGCCGTCGGGCTTCTCGATCTCGACGATATCGGTCGCGCCGAAATTCTCGACCGCGCAGACATGGCCGATCACCTCGCCGGTTTCCGAGACGGCGGGCAGGCCGAGCAGGTCTGAATGGTAGAATTCACCGTCCGCCAGATCGGGCAGGCTGTCGCGCGGTACCGTCAGGGCGGTTCCACGCAGGTTCTCGGCACCGGTGCGGTCCGCAACCTCGGCAAAGCGTGCGATCGCCCCGCCCTTGTTGTCGCTACGAAATTTCGACAGCGTCAGCGCGCCGTCGTTGAAGCGCTCGTGCGCTTTCAGGCTGTCCAGACCATCGCCGAACAGCTTCAGGCGAACTTCGCCCGTCACGCCGTGCGCGCCGGTAATGGCGGCGAGCGTGACGGGCTGGTCCGGCATCGGAGTGCCTTACTCGGCCTTGGCTTCGGCTTCGCCGGCGGTCTCGGCGTCTTCCGCAGCAGCGCCTTCGCCCGCAGCCGGGCCGTCCTCGACAGCCGCTTCTTCGGCCTGCGAGGGGGTGTTCGCCTCTTCCTCGGCGGCCTTGCGGGCTTCCTCGGCCTCGGCAGCCTTGGCGGCCTTCTCCTCGGCGCGTTCCTTGGCGGCTTCGCCCGGCTCGCCCTTCTTCGGGTTGTTGCGCGCCGCACGTTCCTTCACGCCGGCGGCGTCGAGGAAGCGGGCCACGCGGTCGGACGGCTGCGCGCCGACGCTCAGCCAGTGACGCGCGCGGTCTTCGTTGAGCTTCACGCGCTCGCCCGAATCCTTCGGCAGCATCGGGTTGTAGGTGCCGATCTGCTCGAGATACTTGCCGTCACGCGAGGCGCGGCTGTCGGCCACCACGATGCGGTAATAGGGACGCTTCTTCGCGCCACCGCGCGACAGGCGGATCGAAACTGACATGCTACTTCACCTTTCCAATGTAATGGTCTGAAATCACTTGTTGTTCTTGAGCAGGGCCTGAAGGTCGGCCGGGAGTGTCTTGGGATCGACGCCGGGGCTCTTGCCACCTTCCGGCCCGCCGAGACCCGGCAGACCGCCGAGCCCCCCGGCCCCGCCGGCACCGCCCATGCCGCCTCCGCCGCCGAACAGCGCGCCGAGGCCCTTCAGTCCGCCCATCTTCTTGATCTGCTTCATCGCCCGGGACATTTCCTGGTGCATCTTGAGCAGCTTGTTCACATCCTGAACCTGCGTCCCCGAACCGGCCGCCACGCGCTTCTTGCGCTTGGCGTTGAGCAGAGCGGGGTTCTTGCGTTCCTTGGCGGTCATCGAGCCGATGATCGCATCCATGTGAACCAGAACCTTGTCGTCCATGCCCGACTGGGCCATCGCGGCCTTGGCCTTCTTCATGCCCGGAAGCATCCCGGCGAGCATTCCCAACCCGCCCATCTGCTGCATCTGCTTCAATTGCATCCGCAGATCGTCAAGGTCGAACTGGCCCTTGGCCATTTTTTTGGCGAGGCGTTCGGCGTCTTCCGCCTTGACTGTCTCGGCAGCACGCTCGACCAGGCTGACGACGTCGCCCATGCCGAGGATGCGACCGGCGACGCGCTTGGGATCGAACGCCTCGATCGCGTCGAGCTTCTCACCCGTGCCGGCGAACTTGATCGGCTTGCCGGTAACGTGACGCATGGACAGCGCCGCGCCGCCGCGGGCATCGCCGTCCATCCGGGTGAGGACCACGCCGGTCAGCGGCACCTCGCCGGTGAAGCTCTGCGCGACGTTCACCGCGTCCTGACCCGTCAGGCTGTCGACGACCAGCAGCACCTCGGTCGGGGTCGAGACGCCGGCGATCGCCTTCATCTCGGCCATCAGCGCCTCGTCGACATGCAGGCGGCCCGCAGTGTCGAGCAGCAGCACGTCGGCGTTCTGAAGGCGCGCGCTTTCCATGGCGCGCCGCGCGATGTCGACCGGCTGCTGACCGGCGATGATCGGAAGCGTCGCGACCTCTGCCTGCTGCCCCAGCACGGCGAGCTGCTCCTGCGCCGCCGGACGGTTGACGTCGAGCGAGGCCATCAGCGGCTTCTTGCCGTGCTTCATGCGCAGCATCCGCGCGAGCTTGGCAGTGGTGGTGGTCTTGCCCGAACCTTGCAGGCCGACCATCATCACGACGACCGGCGGTTTGGCCGCAAGGTTCAGGCCTTCCGGCTCGCTATCCTCGCCGCCGAGCATCGCCACCAGCTCGTCATTGACGATCTTGACGACCTGCTGGCCCGGAGTGACGGATCTGAGGACGTCCTGACCGATCGCCTTTTCGGTGACCGCATCGACGAAGCGCCGCACGACCGGCAGGGCGACGTCGGCCTCGAGCAGGGCGATGCGCACTTCGCGCATGGCTTCGCGCACGTCCTGTTCGGACAGCGCGCCACGGCCGCGAAGCTTGTCGAACACATTGCCGAGCCGGTCGGACAGATTGTCGAACATCGCCACCTCCTACGCCCGGCCATCCGGGCAAAACGCGAAAAACGCCGGCGGACGAAAACTCGTCGGCCAGCGTGCGGAGCGTATGCCCCGGCTTATGCGATGAATGGTGGAGCCTAGCGGGATCGAACCGCTGACCTCAACACTGCCAGTGTTGCGCTCTCCCAGCTGAGCTAAGGCCCCGAGCCATTCATGTATCCGGATGCGATCCGGAAAGTCCCGCCCTTGGGCGAGGCCGCGCCAGATATGCGCGACGCCCGCCCTTGGCAAGACCTTTATTCAATTATCGTCGGCATCGTCGTCGTCGCCCTTGCCCTTCGACACGCCGAGATCGTCGTCGCCGCCGAGATCGACATCGTTGTCGGGCGAATCGTCGTCCTCGTCGATATCGTCCAGATCGTCGTCGGCCAGATCGCTGTCGGCCTCGCCGTCCTTCTTCTTCTCTTCCTCGAACGGGATCGGCTGCTTGGACTTCAGCACGGGCTCGGGCTCCCACTCGTTACCGCATTCGATGCAAGTGACGGGGTGTTCTTCGCCGAGGTCGTAGAAGCGCGTCCCGCAGTTCGGGCAGGTCCGCTTGGTGCCCCATTCCGGTTTGACCATGTCTAATCCTTAAGATCGCTGGCTCCGCCCAGAGGTGGACGGAGCGGGAAATTCGCCTGTGTCAGATGGGATTCCGATCCCCCGATGCAAGCACCGGAATCGACAGCGCCGCGCGCCTTGCCAGAAGGTATGGGCGCTGTCAAAGCGCGCATCGCATCGCGCTGTCCACGCACGGCCGCGCCCGCCGACCAGACGGAGATCTCGTGACCCCCCACCGCATCCTCCCCTCCGGACCGCTGACCGGGCGCATCCGCGTTCCGGGCGACAAGTCGATCAGCCACCGCGCGCTGATCTTCGGCGCGCTGGCGGTGGGGCGCAGCCGCATCTCGGGCCTGCTGGAAGGCGAGGACGTGCTGGCCACGGCTGAGGCGATGCGCCGGATGGGCGCCCGGATCGCGCGTGAGGACAAGGACTGGATCGTGGACGGCGTGGGCGTCGGCACCCTGCTCCCGCCCGATCAGGCGCTCGAAATGGGCAATTCGGGCACTTCGACGCGGCTGCTGATAGGCTTACTTGCGAGCCACGGCATCGCGGCGACTTTCGTCGGCGACGCCAGCCTCTCGCGCCGGCCGATGGGCCGCGTGACCGAACCGCTGTCGCGCATGGGTGCGAGCTTCACGCCCGCCCCCGGCGGCACGCTGCCGCTCGCGATGGAGGGGATACAGCCCGCGGTTCCGATCACCTATCGCCTGCCGGTCGCCAGCGCGCAGGTGAAGAGCGCGATCCTTCTCGCCGCGCTCAACACGCCGGGCACGACCACGGTGATCGAGCCGGTGCCGACCCGCGATCACACCGAGCGGATGCTGCGCGGCTTCGGCGTCGAACTCGACATCCGCGAGCAGGACGGCGAACGCCATATCTCGCTTACCGGCCCGGCGGACCTCTCGCCCCGCGACATCGCCGTGCCGGGCGACCCGTCCTCCGCCGCCTTCTTCGCCGTCGCGGCGAGCATCGTGCCGGGAAGCGACCTGATAATCGAGAATGTCGGCCTCAATCCGACGCGCGACGGGATTTTCCGCGTGCTCGACCAGATGGGCGCCTCGATCGAGCGCCTGAACCCGCGCGAGGTCGGCGGCGAGAAGGTGGCGGATCTTCGGGTTCGCCACGCGCCGCTGAAAGGTATCGAGGTCGATCCCGCCATCGCGCCGAGCATGATCGACGAGTTTCCCGTGCTCTTCGTTGCCGCCGCCATGGCCGAGGGGCGCACCCACACCACCGGCCTCGAGGAATTGCGGGTCAAGGAATCCGATCGTCTCTCCGCCATGGCAGACGCGCTCGAAGCGGTCGGCGCGAAAGTCGAACAGACCGAAGACGGATTGACCATCGACGGAACCGGCGGCGCGCCGCTCGCCGGCGGCGGCCCTGTCGCCACCCGGCTCGACCACCGCATCGCCATGAGCATGGCCGTGGCCGGGCTTCGCAGCGAAAGCGGCGTCGCGCTCGACAGCGCCGAGCCCATCGCGACGAGCTTTCCCGATTTCCTCGAACTTCTGACGGACGCAACCACATGAGCGAACTCGACTGGGCGAGCTGGGTCGGCTTTGCCGGCACCGCCTGCATCATCGGCGCCTACGCCTATCTGACACTGAACGAGAAGCCGAACCCCTTCCTGCTCCACGGCACCAATCTGGCGGGCGCGGCGCTGCTGACCGTGTCGCTGGTGGTCCACACCAACTGGCCAAGCCTCGTGCTCGAAGGCTTCTGGGCGGCGATCGCGATCTACGGCCTGACCAAGGCGCTGCGGACCGGCCGCAAGGGGCAGGAGCGCGAGGCGTGATCATCGCCGTCGACGGCCCCACCGCGTCCGGCAAGGGCACGATCGCCAAGGCCCTCGCCGCGCATTTCGGCCTGCCGCATCTCGACACCGGCCTGCTCTATCGCGCCGTCGGGCGGCAGGTTTTCCTCGACGGCGGCGATCCCGACGATGCGGGCGACGCGCTCGCCGCGTGCAGCTTTCCCGACGGCCTGCTCGCCGATCCGCATCTGCGCGACGAGGCGACGGGTGGCCTTGCCAGCCGGGTTTCTATTCATCCGGTGGTGCGCACCGCCCTGTTCGACCGCCAGCGCATATTCGCCACGCAGGCCGGCGGCGCGGTGCTCGACGGGCGCGACATCGGCACGGTGATCGCGCCGGAAGCGGAGGTGAAGCTCTTCGTCACGGCCAGCGTCGAGGCGCGCGCCGAGCGGCGTTTTCGCGAGATGCAGGAGCGCGGATCGAACAGCACGTTGGCGGACATTGCCGGGAACCTGCGCCGCCGGGACGAGCGCGACAGCCAGCGCGCGGTCGCGCCTCTGGTGCCGGCAGACGATGCGCGGGTGATCGACACCAGCGAACTCGGCCGCGACGAGGCCATTGCTGCCGCGGTGGAGGTCGTGGAAGCCTGCCTGCGGGAGACGGGCCCGGAAGGCGCCTAGGCCTGCATGGCCAGCGCGGCTCGCTGCCTGCGCTGAAACCCGCCCTTGAGGATGAATTCAGGCGTGCAGTCTTCGGCGGCCAGACCCCACTCTTCGGGCGAGGTGGCGGCGACGATGCCGTCATTGGCGAAATTGTCGGCGATGGTGACCTCTTCGGGCACGATCGGCTCGCCCTCGCGGATCGCGTAGAAGGCGAGCACGCGCGGCCGGGAATTGCGGCGCCGGTTCTCCAGCACAAGGCCCACCCGATTGCTCCGCAGCCGCACCATCAGGCCGGGCGGGAATATCCCGAGGCTCTGCATGAAGGCGAACAGCAGGCGACGGTCGAACTGCCCTTCCCAGCGCCACATCGCCGCAATCGCCTCCACCGGCTGCCACGCGGCCTTGTAGGCGCGGTCCGACGTGAGGGCATCGTAGACATCGCAGATCGCGCCGAGCCGGGCCGCTTCGGAAAGCGCCTCGCCCGACAGACGGTGAGGATAGCCCTTGCCATCGACCCGCTCGTGATGGTGCAGGCACACGTCGAGCGCCAGGCGCGGCACATTCGCGGTGCGCAGCAGGATTTCATGGCCGTGTTCGGGATGGCGGCGCACCTGGCCGAATTCGCTCTCGTCGAGCCCGCCCGGCTTGTTCAGGATAGTCTCGTCGATCCCCATCTTGCCGATATCGTGGAGCAGGCCGGCCAGTCCGTATTCCCGCACCTGATCCTCATCGCGCCCGAGATGCCGGGCGAGATTGATCATCAGCGTGCAGACCGCGACCGAATGGAGATAGGTGTATTCGTCCTTCTTCTTCAGCCGCAGCACTTCGAGCAGGGTGCGCGGACTGCGTTCGACCGTGGCCACGACTTCGTCGACCAGAGCAGTGACCTCGGACAGGCGGACCGCACGGCCGAGGCGGACCTCCCCGAAGGTGCGCCGCATGGTGACCAGCGAGCTCTTCACCAGCCCCCTCGCCCGCTCGCGATCCGCGTCGCGGCGATTCTGGTCGTAGGAAGCCGCATCGCGGCGAACGACCGGGCGCGGCCTGGGCGGAGTTTCCCGCAGGGCCGCAGCGACATGATCGCGCGCCGCCGGTGGGTCCGCTCGCAGCCCGACCCCGCGGCTGTCGTCGATAACCACATAGGGAATGTCGGCCTGCACGATCTTCGGCAGGTGCTCGGGTTTGACGACGAATTTCGAGAGGAAGAAGGGGTGATCCAACCAGCTGCCACCGAAGCCGCGGACATACATGCCGGGCTTCACCTCTTCGGGCGGTATCCTGTGCTCCATGGCGTTGCTCCGCTCGCCCTCCCGGCCCCACCGCGGGAGACGACGGACCGGCCTAGCCGGCCCACGCCTAAAACCGGGTTAACAGGGAAGCGGACGCCGCGATCCCCACTCCCGCTTGCGAGAAACGGCATTTTCGCCTAAGGGGCCGGCCGTTCTCGACACCAATGGTATCGCAGGACCTTCGCGGGCGCATCCGGCGCGTGCGAAGTCACGGCCCTCTTGCCCCGTACGGCCCGCAATGGTGCAGGCAGACGGGTAAAGACCCCGGGCAAACCGGCGGCCGGTAGCAAAACGATACGAAGGACCACTGAAAACATGGCAACCACAGCCAATCCCACCCGCGACGATTTCGCCGCGATGCTCGACGAGCAGCTCGGTGCTGCTGACGAAGGCGGCTTCGAAGGCCGCGTCGTCAAGGGCACCGTCACTGCCATCGAAAACGGCATGGCGCACATCGATGTCGGCCTGAAGAGCGAAGGCCGCGTCGACCTCAAGGAATTCATGCGCAACGAAGACGAGCACGGCCTCGAGGTCGGCTCCGAAGTCGAAGTGTTCGTGGACCGCATCGAGAACGCCGAAGGCGAAGCGATGCTCAGCCGCGACCGCGCCCGCCGCGAAGCCGCGTGGGACAAGCTGGAAAGCGAGTTCGGCGAAGGCAAGCGCGTCGAGGGCCGCATCTTCGGCCGGGTCAAGGGCGGCTTCACCGTCGATCTCGACGGCGCCGTGGCGTTCCTGCCCGGCAGCCAGGTCGACATCCGCCCGGTCCGCGACGTCGGCCCGCTGATGGACATGCCGCAGCCCTTCCAGATCCTCAAGATGGACCGTCGCCGCGGCAACATCGTCGTCTCGCGTCGCGCCGTGCTCGAGGAAACCCGCGCGGAACAGCGCGGCGAGCTGATCGACAAGCTGACCGAAGGCCAGGTGATCGACGGTGTCGTCAAGAACATCACCGATTACGGCGCCTTCGTCGACCTCGGCGGCATCGACGGCCTGCTGCACGTCACCGACATGAGCTACAAGCGGGTCAACCACCCGAGCGAAATGATCGAGATCGGCGCGACCGTGACCGTCCAGATCATCCGCATCAACGAGGAAACCCAGCGCATCAGCCTCGGCATGAAGCAGCTGGAAAGCGATCCGTGGGACGGCGTGAGCCAGAAGTACCCGGTCGGCGCGAAGATGACCGGTACGGTGACCAACATCACCGAATACGGCGCCTTCGTCGAGCTGGAGCCAGGCATCGAGGGCCTCGTCCACGTCTCCGAGATGAGCTGGACCAAGAAGAACGTCCATCCGGGCAAGATCGTCTCGACCTCGCAGGAAGTCGAAGTGATGGTGCTCGAGGTCGACAGCGAGAAGCGTCGCATCTCGCTCGGCCTCAAGCAGGCTCAGCGCAATCCGTGGGAAGAGTTCGCCGAAGCGCATCCCGTCGGCAGCAAGGTCGAGGGCGAAGTCAAGAACGCCACCGAATTCGGCCTGTTCATCGGCCTGCCCGGCGACGTCGACGGCATGGTCCACATGTCGGACATCGCCTGGGGCATCTCGGGCGAGGACGCGCTGGCGCTGCACCGCAAGGGTGAGAATGTCGAAGCGATCGTGCTCGACGTCGACATCGACAAGGAGCGCATCAGCCTCGGCATGAAGCAGCTCGAGAAGGGCGCTCCCTCGGCCGACGGCACCGATGCCGGCGCGCTGCGCAAGAACCAGACCGTCACCGTCACCGTGCTCGAAGTGCGCGACGGCGGCCTTGAGGTTCAGGTCGGCGAGGATGGGGCCACCGGCTTCATCAAGCGTTCCGATCTCGGCCGCGACCGCGACGAACAGCGTCCCGACCGCTTTCAGGTCGGCAGCAAGCTCGACGCGATGGTCACCGGTTTCGATCGCTCGAAGAAGCCGAACTTCTCGATCAAGGCGCGTCAGATCGCCGAAGAGAAGGAAGCGGTGCAGCAGTTCGGTTCGTCCGACAGCGGCGCCTCGCTCGGCGACATCCTCGGCGAAGCGCTGAAGAAGAAGGAAGACTAAGCCTCTTCCGCCTTCTTGAAGGAACACGGGAAAGGCCCGCTTGCGATCACCGCAGGCGGGCCTTTTCTCGGCCCGCCCCCTGCCCTACATTGCCGGCCATGCTCCAAATCCATCAGTTCCCCTGCCTGTCCGACAATTACGGCTTCCTTCTCCACGATCCCGACAGCGGCGAGACCGCGGCGATCGACACCCCCGACGGGGCCGAATATCTGAAGCAGGCGGAGGCGAAGGGCTGGCGGATCACGCAGATCTGGAACACCCACTGGCATCCCGACCATGCCGGCGGGAACGAGGCGATCGTGAAAGCGACCGGCGCCACCACCGTGGCGCCCCGCGAGGTCGAGAAGATCGCCCCGATCGACCGCGTCGTGGGCGATGGCAACATTGTCAGCCTGGGCCAGCACGAGGCGCGCGTGATCGACGTCTCGGGCCACACGAACGGCCATATCGCCTACCATCTGCCCGATGACGGTATCGCCTTCGTCGGGGACAGCGTGTTCGCACTCGGCTGCGGCAGGATGTTCGAAGGCGAGCCGGAGCAGTTCTGGAACAGCCTCGAACGCGTCCGGTCCCTGCCGGACGACACCACGCTCTACTGCGCGCATGAATACACGCAGGCGAATGCGAAGTTCGCGCTCCATGCCGATCCGGACAATGTCGCGCTCCAGCAATATGCGAGCGAGGTCGACGCGATCCGCGCCGAGGGCAGGCCGACCGTTCCGACGCAGCTCTCGCGCGAACTGAAGACCAATCCGTTCCTGCGGGCCGACGAGACCGCGCTGCGCGATCGCTGGGGCGGCGCCAGTCCGGCGGAGACCTTTGCCGCCCTGCGCGCCGCCAAGGACAATTTCTGACACGGTGCGCGGGTCGATGAAGGCGCTGCGGGTCGAACGCCTGAGCCCCGACCTTTCCGGCATTGCCTTGCGCGAGGTGCCGGTGCCCGATCTCGCGGATGGCGAAGTTCTCGTCCGGGTTCGCGCGGCCTCGCTCAACTATCCCGACCTGCTGATGACGCGGGGCGAATACCAGTTCAAACCCGAGCCGCCCTTCACGCTCGGCATGGAACTCGCCGGCGAGGTGGTCAAGGCTGCGCCCGGAAGCGCTTTCACGGTTGGCGACAGAGTACGCGGCGGCGCCAAGACAGGCGCGATGGCCGGGTTCGCCGCAATTCCGGCGAAAAGCCTTCGGCGCATTCCGGACGAGATCGCGTTCGGCACCGCCGCTGCCATGGGCGCGGCCTACAACACGGCTTACGTCGCACTCGTCGAGCTCGGGGGTTTGATTGCGGGCCAGACCGTGCTCGTCCACGGGGCGAGCGGCGGCGTTGGCCTCGCTGCCTGCGACCTCGCGCGGGCGCTCGGAGCGAAGGTGATCGCGGCCTCCCATCGTCAGGCCAAGATCGAGGCGCTGAAAGCGATCGACTGCGCCGACCATTACATTCTCAACACCGGCCGGTTTCGCGAGGATGTCTCCGACCTCACCGGCGGTCGCCTCTGCGACCTCGTCTTCGATCCGGTGGGCGGCGAAGTTTTCGACGAGAGCACCCGCTGCGTTGCTTTCGGGGGAAAGCTGCTGGTGGTCGGCTTCGTGGCCGGCCGGATCCCGCAGATCGCGGTCAATATTCCGCTGATCAAGGGGTTCTCGGTCGCGGGAGTCCGCGCCGGAGAATACGCCCGCCGTTTTCCCGACCGCGCGGCGGGAATGGCCGAGGAAGTCGACCAACTTGCCGTCTCCGGAGCAATCCGCCCCCACGTTGACAGGATCATGCCACTCGAGGACTGGCGCGCTGCGTTCGAGGCGATGGAGCGCGGCGAGATCGTCGGGAAGATCCTGCTCGAACCCTGAACCGAAAAGGGCGGCCGTTGCGGGCCGCCCTTGTTGATTCTCGTATCGCCGGACGTTCAGAGCGAGGCGATCATCTGGTCCGCCAGCGCCTTGTCCGCTTCGGCGTCGTGCTTTTCCGCGATCAGCTTGCGACTGGCCGCGGTCGCCGCCATCGCCGCGCGGTTGCGGACGTCCTGCACCGCCTCGCGTTCGGCCGCCGAGATGGTGTCCTCGGCCATGCGCTTGCGGCGTTCGATCATCGCCGCGCTGTCCTTTTCCGCCTGAGCACGGATCTTGTCCGCCTCGGTCCGGGCAGTGGCGAGCGTGGTCTCGGCATCCTTTTCCGCGGCAGCGATCCGGCGTGTGTATTCGTCACGCAGCGTCTCGGCCTCGTGACGTAGCGCCTTGGCCTCGTCGAGCTGGCCGCGGATCGCCGCGATCCGGTCGTCGAGTCCGCGGCCGATGATCCTGTGGACCTTCGCGCCGAGGAACGCGATCAGCAGCAGCAGCAGCATCGCGATCGACACCCACTGGAAGGGCGCCAGCCCGAACAGCTCGGGCTCGGAATGCACCGGCGCGCCGCCATGGCCCTCTTCGACAAAGGCCTGCGCGGCCTCGGTCGCGAAAACTTCGGGAGGAGGAGGAGTGTTAGACATTGGCCAAAGCCTCCCGCACGGCCTTTTCAGCGCCGGCCTTGGTCACCTTCACGGAAGCGAGACGCTGGACGATGTCCTGCGCCGCCTCGACAGCGACGGATTCGATCTCGTCCAGCGCACTGCGGCGCGAGGCGTCAATCCGCTGCTCCGCTTCGGCGAGCTGGACATCCAGACGCTCCTGCGCCGTCGCCAGCTTGCGGTCGTTCTCGGCGAGGGCTTCCGCCTTCGCCTGAGCCACGAGCGCGCGGGCAGCGGCCCGGTTCTCGTTCTCCCGCACGCGCCAGGCCTCTTCCTGCGTGTCGGCGGCATCCCGCGCGGTCTTCGCGGCCGCGAGATCGTCACCGATCTGCTTGTCGCGATCGGTCATGGTGCCCATGACACGCGGCACCATGCCGCGGCCGACCACGAAGAACACGAAGCCGAAGAAGATCACCAGCCAGAAGAGCTGGCTGGCAAAGGTTTCGCCGAGTTGCGCTATCTGAGGCATTGAGAGGCCCTAATGCGTGAACGAAAAGAGGACCCGCCCTCCCCGCGCCGAACCAGCGGCGCGAGAGAGGGTCAGGGGTCGGCTCGATCCTGCGATCAGGTAAAGATCAGCAGGACGGCGATGACGAATGCGAGCAGGCCGAGAAGTTCCGCCGCGGCGAAACCGATGAACAGACGGCCCTGCTGGCTGTCCGCCGCACCCGGGTTGCGCAGGGCGCCTTCGAGATACTTGGCAAAGACGTTACCGACGCCGAGCGAGGCAAGACCCGCACCGATAGCGGCGAGACCGGCTCCGAGCAGTTTTGCAGCTTCAGGTTCCATTATTAACTCCTTTGAAAATGCGTGATTGAACGTGAAAGACTATTGGAAACTCAGTGAAGGTTTTCCGCGTCGTTGATGTAGAGCGACGTCAGCAGCGCGAAAACATAGGCCTGGATGCCGGCCACAAGGATCTCCAGCGCGGCGATCCCGATCATCAGGACGAGGCTGGGAATGCCGACCAGCAGGCCGAGGCCGAGGCCGCCATTGCCGCCATTGATGACGAAGCTCGACAGCACTTCGAGCAGCACGTGGCCGGCCATCATCGCGACGAAGAGGCGCAGGCCGAGGCTGAACGGGCGGACCATGAAGCTGATGAATTCGATCGGCGCGATCATGGGGATCATCGGCCACGGGGTGCCGGCGGGCACGAACAGGCTAAAGAAATGCAGCCCATGCTTCCAGAACCCGACCGCTAGCACGATCGAGAAAGACAGGACCGCAAGGATACCCGTCACCGTGAAGTGGCTGGTGAAGGTGAAGGGATGGACCCCGACGATGCCGAGCGGGACAAGGCCGAGCAGGTTCGCGAACAGGATGAACATGAACAGGCTGAACACGAAGGGAAGGTACTTGCGACCGCCCTTGCCGATATTGGCTTCCAGCATGTCGTCGATGAAGCCGGTGAAGAATTCCACCATCATCTGCCAGCGCCCCGGCACCAGCTGACGGCGCATGCCGCCCGCGACGAACACGGTCAGCACCACCGCGGCGATCAGCATCCACAGCGCGCTGTTGGTGAAGGCGATGTTGTGACCTGCAATCTCCCAGTTCCCCGTGCCGGCAAGCGGCTCGATGGTGAACTGGTGCATGGGGTCGACCTTAGCCGATTGTGCCACGTTTCTGGTAATCCCTAGTCCTGTGGTCTCAACGATCGGATCCGCTAGCGAGGCGGACCATCCGGACGCCGGTTCGCGGAACGAATGATGTTCCTGAAGGCCACGACGATTCCGAGGAACAGCCCGACCAACAGACCCCATGGCAAGGTGCCGGCGAGCCAATCGAACAGCCAGCCGAACACCAGGCCTCCGAGAACGCCGCCGAGCAAGTCGGCCAGGACACGGTCGCCGCTGCGGTAATTCGCATCGGCGCCCTTCACCTGCGGCTCGGTACGCTGTTTTTCGCGCTCGCTTGCGGCGTTGAGCCGCGCTTCGAGCGCGTCGATCCGCGCATCTTCGCCGATTGGTTCTCGTGCAGGTTTCTCGTCGTTCATGCCAGCCTCGCGAAGGAATTGCGGCACAGGCAACAAGATGCCCGCCGAGGGCGCCGCCCCCTTAGGCGGGGGGTATGGGCAAGTCAACAAGCCCACGCCGCTGTATTCGGGAGTTACCCCGAGAGACGAACCGCGGCCGATACGGGTGCGAAGCGCCCTCGCGGCTTACGGACAGCGCGAATCGCGTGCCGGAGCGCCGGACCCGCGCGTCTGCCAGCTGCCGTTCGGCGCCTGATATTTCTCGCCCGGCTCGGTCTTGAGGATCGCCTGGCACCCGGCGGCGAATGCGTATTCCTCGAGCGTGGCGTTCGCCGACTGCGCCTTTTCGGAATAGACCGCCCGGCGCTTGATGTTGATGTCGTTGACGATCCGGCGCAGCGCCGGCGTCTCCGCCCCGACGATGCCGAGATAGCCGTCCATCTTCTCGCCGATCTGGCCGGACGAACGCGCGGACGCGTAGGCCGGGTCGCGCTGCGCCATCGCAGGCACGGCGATGCCGCCGAGGAGAGTGGCGCCGGCGGCAAGCGCGAAGGCCGCGTTGCGGACGCCGGAGCGAGTGTGTCGAATAGAACGGTTCATCATGTCACCTGTTTTAGAAGATATCGGCGTTCTGGTCGATGGTGTTGCCCGCATCCTCGGCCAGACGATAAATCACCTCCTGCCGGATATTGACGTTGAGCTCGATCACGATCGGCTCTTCCGGCGCGTTCACGGTAATGCACCCGCCGAGCGCGACCATTCCCGCGACCAGCATCGCGATGCCTGAGAGCCGGAGTGTCCATCCCTCGCCCTGGTTCTGTTTCGGAGCCGTCATAGCCGTCCCTCGCTTTCCTGGTCCTGAATGGCCTAGTTCCTTTCGCTTGGCGTGTCCGGAACGATGTCGTCCGGTGAAATGCGGTCCTCGACCTCTTCCGCCGTCACTTCCCCGCGCAGGAAGCGCGTGCCGTCGTCGGACAGCAGGCCGAGTTCGCGCGGATCGCGCACCGCGGCGGGGTCGTAGAGCGAGCGGAGCGAGGTGATGAGCTGGTAGAAGGGCGCGCGGACGTTGATGCGGAACTGCAGGGGCAGCTTCGCCAGCCGCCGCGTGATGAAATTGGACTTCGCCCGCTCCCCCTGGCTCACTCCGTCGAAGCGCACGCGCGTCACGATCTCGCCGGTCAGCGGCCCGTCCATAGCGAGCCGCATCTGCCGGTAATCGAGACTGCGCAGCGCATCGAAGGCGAAATTGGCGATCGGCGAGAGATCCTCGTAGGTCAGCTCCCCGACATAGGAGACATTGCCGCCCGGCGCGCGGGAGACCAGCAGTCCCTCCTCGATCCGGCCGTCCCCGGCGGCGTTGAAGATGATCGGCACCGTTCCGTCGAAAGTGCCGGTGGCGCTCAGATTGCCGACACCCATCTGGTCGATGAAGGCGCCCGCCTCCAGCCCGACGATTTCGAAGACATAGCGCCGCTCCTCCTCGACGCCGAAATTCAGATCGACCTCGCGCAGATAGAGCTCGCCGCCCATGAAGGGCCAGCGTCCGCTGTCGAGCGAGAGATACTGCCAGTCGCGCAGGTCGAAGGCGATCTCGCCATCCACGACCTCAATACCCGGATTGATCGAGGCGACGCGCAGGGTCTGGTTCGGCGCGGTGGTGAGGCTGAGCAGGTCGGTGAAGCGCACCGTGCCGCTGGCGCCCCGAACCGGGCCGAAGGCGGCGGCGAAATCGAAGCCGTCGGTGGTGATCTCCCCCGAACTCGTGACGCCGCTTTCGCCCCAGTCGACCCGCCCGCGCCCACGGAGCACGCCGCGCGCATTGGCAACGACACCCAGCGCAAGGCGCGACAGGTCAGCGGGTTGCAGCTCGGGATCGAATTGCAGCCCGGCGATGCCCAGATCGGCATGACCGCGCCCGGTCGAAAGATCATGGCGGATATCGGCCGAGGTCACGATCCGGTCGCTCTGCGGGTGGCGCAGATCGGCGAAGGCGGTGATGAGATTGTTCTCGAGCGCAAGCGTCGCGCCGCGCGCCCTCAGCGGCTCGAACCGGTCGGGATCGGCGCGGTCGAGCAGGTCGAAGGAGCCGTCGGCCAAGGTCAGCCTGCCCCCCGCATAGCGCCAGGTTCCGCCAGCATTCCTGAGGTCGAGCGGAACCGCGTCGAGAGTGACGTCCGCATCGGCAAAGCGACCGGCGATGTCCTCGCCGAACCGCGCATCGAGATTGTCGATCACGAAGCGGCTCGCGGTCCCGGCAGGGCCGAGCGTCACATCGAGCTCGGCGGCGGTCATCACGCCGGGATAGGCGAAGCCCACCGGCCCGCTGGCAATGCGGATCGGGGTGGACCCGAGCGTGCCGGCAAGATCGAGGGACGGCGTCCCGGCCGCGATGCGCAGATTGCCGCTGGAACTGCTCACGATGGCACTGCCGGGCGGCGGGCAAAGGGTCAACTCGCGCCGCTCGAACGAGAGCTGCGCGAGCTGGAGCCGGTCGAACCCGATCCGCGCACATTCGCTCCACAGCGAAAAGCTCCCGTTCGCGGCATAGCGACCGCTCACCGGCAGACGCAGATTGCGGGTCGCCCCGCCCGGCAGCGGGCCGCTCGCCACTACCCGACCGGCAAAGCCGAGCGCGCCGCCGCGCCCCTGCGCGATGGTCATGTCCGGAATGGCGAGCGAGGAATCGCCCGCGGAATATTCCTCCATTGCCAGCCGGAAGACCGTCCTGCCGCCCGGATCACGCTCCATCCGGCCGGTCAGGCGCGGCAGACCCGCGCCTGCGCTGGCGATGTTGCCGCTGATTCGCGCCGGTCCTTCGCCCGAGGTACCGATATCCACCTGCGACAGGGAGATCAGCCGCGTCCCGCTGCCCCCGCGCATCTCGGCGCGCGGGATCAGCAGGGTCAGCGCATCGCCATTGCGGCGCGCCGTCAGATCGGCCTCAATGGCGCTGCCCCGCGCCTCGCTGCGCAGCGCGGCGGCAAGCCTGCGCGCGAGCGGGGCCAGCAGCGTGCCCTCGCCCAGCCGGGAGATCGCGCCGATCGAATTGTCGAGCGCGGGACCGGGCCGCAGCGCATTGCCTTCGAGATCGGAGCGCAGCTGGACGCGCTCGAACCCGTCGCTGGCCCGCGTGCTGCCCTCCAGCGTCACCAGAGCCGCCTGAGCCTGCGGCGTGCGCACTCCGCGCGCGGCCAGCAGGTGGCGCAGGTCGAGCACCCCGTCGCGCCAGTTCGCGCGGAACGAACCGTTGAAACCGGCCGCGGCGTAATTCCCGTAGCGCGCCTCTCCGGTGTCGAGCGAAATCCGCCCACGATAGGCGTCGAGCGCGGCGTTGGTCGAGGCATCGACCTGCGCGTCCATGCGCTCCAGCGAGAGGCCCTGCCGCGCGCAGGCGATCGAGGCGGCGCGGACCGGTCCATCGAAACTCGGTTCGCCATTCGCGGTGGTCAACGCGCCATAGGCGCTCCCGCCCCGCACGGCGCAGCCGCTCGCATCCAGACGCGGCGCGGCGATCGCCACCGTTCCGGCGAAACCGTTGGACAGCAGCCCGCTTCCCTCGAGCTTCACCCCGAGCGGCCCCGCATCGGTTTCCAGAAGCGCACGCCCGTCGCGAATGGCGACGTCGATCTCGGGCAGACCCGGCGGCGCCCCGGTGTCGCGGAAGATCGCCGGGTCGAGCGCTCCGAAGCTCAGCGTGCCGCCGCGATAGCTGCCGTAGAGCCGCGGGCGGGTGACGATGACGCGGCCGATCTGCGGCGTGCCGAGGCGCCAGCGCAGCCGGACTTCGACCTCCTCGGCGGTAAAGTCGGGCGCGGCCGGGTCGCCCACCACCACATTGGCGAGCACCTGCCGATGCCCGGCAATGCGCGAAATCTCGTAGGTCGCGGGGATGCCGTAAGCCTCGAGCTGGTCCTGGATGAAATCGTTCGCAATCCGCTCGCGCGACATCCACGCCAGCAGGCCCAGCGCGATGACCAGCGCCAGGACCGCATTCGGGACCCACCAGCGTTTCTTGCGCCAGCGCGATCGCGGGCGCGAGATTGTCTCGGTGTCGCTCTGGCTTGTCTCGCCTTCGGCCATCGTCCTCACACAGTCGCGGGGCTCCCTTGCGCCCTGACCCCGCCGAAGGCAATGCAATTCCATCGACTTCTTGCTGGAGATAAAGGTTGTCGCCACCGGGCTCGAACTCCGCCGCTCATTCCGGCACCGGCCATCGCGCCCGGCTGCGTGCGCGTCTCCTTGCCGGTGGGGACGAGGCGCTGGCCGACTACGAGCTGCTCGAATTTCTCCTGTTCGCGGGGATGCGGCAGGGCGACACCAAGCCGGCGGCCAAGGCGTTGATCGCGCGGTTCGGATCACTGGCCGGAGTGCTCAACGCCGATCCCGATGCGCTGAAGCAGGTGCCCGGCGTGGGCGATGCCGGGGCGGCCGCGATCAGAAGCGTCTCGCTCGCCGCGCGGCGCATGATGCGCGGCAAGGTCATGGACCAGCCGGTCCTCGGCAGCTGGCAGGCGCTGCTCGACTATCTGGCGATCGACATGGGCGCGTTGACCCACGAACGCGTCCGCGTGCTATACCTCAACACCCGCAACCGGCTGCTGCACGATCACCTCGCCCACGAAGGCACGGTGGACGAGGCCGCGATCCACCCGCGCGAGGTGATCCGCAAGGCAATGGACTTGGGCGCGAGCGCGCTGATCCTCGTCCACAATCACCCGAGCGGAAATCCCGAGCCGAGCCGGGCCGACATCGCCATCACCCGCCGCATCGCCGATGCCGGCCAGCACCTCGGCATCACCGTCCACGATCATGTGATCGTCGCCGGCGACGCGCATGTCTCGCTGCGGGCGAAGGGGTTGATCTAGGGCGGAGCGTGCCCGACGCCCGCCTTGTCATTGCGCCGGTTGCGCCCTAGCGGCCCAAGGCAAACCTTTCGACACGGAGTTTCCATGGTCCCCCGCTACGCCCGCCCCGAGATGACCGCCCTGTGGGAGCCGGAGGCGAAGTATCGCATCTGGTTCGAGATCGAGGCGCATGCGACGACCAAGCTCGGCGAGCTCGGCGTCGTCCCCGAAAGTGCGGGCAAGGCGCTGTGGGACTGGTGGGCGACCAACCCCGCCATAGATGTGGACGCGATCGACGCGATCGAGGCGGTGACCAAGCACGATGTCATCGCCTTCCTCACGTGGGTCGCCGAACAGGTCGGTGACGAGGCGCGTTTCATGCATCAGGGCATGACCAGTTCCGACGTGCTGGACACGACGCTGGCGGTCCAGCTCGCCCGGGCGACCGACATCCTGCTCGCCGACATGGACGCCCTGCTCGAGGCGCTGAAGACCCGCGCCGAGGAGCATCGCTATACCCCGACCATCGGGCGCAGCCACGGCATCCATGCCGAACCGGTGACGTTCGGGCTCAAGCTCGCCCAGGCCTATGCCGAGTTCGAGCGGTGCCGTGCGCGCCTGTGGGACGCGCGGGCGGAAATCGCCACCTGCGCTATTTCCGGCGCGGTCGGCACCTTCGCCAATGTCGATCCTGAGGTGGAGGCCTATGTCGCGGAGAAGCTGGGGCTGGTGCCCGAGCCGGTTTCCACCCAGGTCATCCCGCGCGACCGGCACGCCATGTACTTCGCGACGCTGGCGGTGGTGGCCGGTTCGATCGAGCGTCTCGCGGTCGAGATCCGTCACTTGCAGCGCACCGAGGTTCTGGAGGCGGAGGAGTTCTTCTCCAAGGGCCAGAAGGGCTCGAGCGCGATGCCGCACAAGCGCAACCCGATCCTGACCGAGAACCTGACCGGCCAGGCGCGCATGATCCGCGCCTATGCCCTGCCCGCGCTCGAGAACGTGGCCCTGTGGCACGAGCGGGATATCTCGCATTCCAGCGTCGAGCGCTTCATCGGCCCCGACGCGACGATCACGCTCGATTTCGCGCTCGCCCGGCTGACCGGCGTGGTCGAGAAGCTGCTGGTCTATCCCGAGCGGATGCAGGCGAACATGGACCGGATGGGCGGACTCATCCATTCGCAGCGTGTTCTACTGGCGCTCACCCAGGCGGGAGTCAGCCGCGAGAACGCCTACGCCATCGTCCAGCGCAACGCGATGAAGGTGTGGGAGAGCGACGGCCGGCTCCAGCTGCTCGACCTGCTCAAGCAGGACGAGGAGGTCACCGCCGCGCTCGGCGAGGACGAGCTGAACGAGAAATTCGACCTCGGCTATCACTTCCGCCACGTCGACACGATCTTCACACGGGTGTTCGGCTAGCGAGCGGCTGGACGGCGGGGCGCGCCCGGCCTAGCACGGACGCTCAAAGGCGAATGAGAGGGTAGACACTCCATGCAAATACTTCGCACGGCTTTCTGGATTCTGATCCTGGTGGCGCTCCTGGTGTTCACGGCTTTCAACTGGAAGCCGGTCGAAGTGAAATTGTGGGAGAACATGATCGTCGAGACCAAGGTCCCGGCGCTGGTGATCCTCGCTTTCCTGCTTGGGCTGCTGCCCACCTGGCTGATCCATCGCGGCACCAAGTGGCGGCTCGAACGGCGCATCGCCCAGCTCGAAAGCGCGGCCCGCACCACCGCTGCGAGCCGCGCCGCACCCGCCGGCACTGCGGCGGATCCTGCCGTGCTGACGCGCGAGGATGCAGCGGCCGCTCCTGTCACCGAGCCGGCGCCGGTCCGCCCCGAACCCGTCGCTCCGGCGACGCCCGAGCCGCTCGACCCCGACCGCCCGGTCGACCCTGCCGACCCGGCGGGACCGGACACGACCGACCGGGTATGAGCAACCCCGTCTATCTCGCGCTCGACCTTCCCCGTCTCGACGCGGCGAAGGAGCTTGCGGTCAGGGTGAAGGCGCATGTCGGCGGCATCAAGCTCGGCATGGAATTCTTCTACGCCCACGGCACCCACGGGGTGCACGAGATCGCCCATGCGACCGGCCTGCCGATCTTTCTCGACCTGAAATTGCACGACATTCCCAACACCGTGGCGGGCGCGATGCAGGCGATCCACCTGCTCGAACCCGCGATCGTCACGGTCCATGCGGGCGGCGGGCGCGCGATGCTGGAAGACGCCAAGGCCGCGGCGGGCGAGAAGTGCAAGGTGATCGGCGTGACCATGCTCACGAGCCTCGACGCGCGCGATCTCTCCGCGACCGGGGTCGAAGGCACGCCTCACGATCACGTGATGCGGCTGACCGAACTGGCGCACCGCTCCGGGCTCGACGGCGTGGTCTGCTCGGGCGAGGAGGTGGCGGCGGTGCACGCGCAGTGGAAGGACGGCGTCTTCGTCGTCCCCGGCCTGCGCCTCCCCGGCGGTTCGGCCGGAGACCAGAAGCGCGTCGTTACCCCCCGACAGGCGCGCGACGACGGCGCCAGCGTTCTCGTGATCGGCCGCCCGATCAGCCGCGCCGAGGACCCGCTCGCCGCCGCGCGCGAGATCGAGGCCACGCTCTAGCGCGCATTCAGCCCGGCGAAAGCGAAGCGGCGCAACAGGCGGGCAACATCAATCGTCACGGAGATGCCGATCATGCGTGCTGCCTTCCTCCTGCTTGCCGCCAGCGCTGCCTTGCTTGCGCCCGCCTCGCTTTTCGCGCAGGTAGCGCAGCCGCAGGTCGAGGTGGCCGACAACCACTCGGTGCTGACCGTCAACGGCGAAGGGCGAGCCATGCGCGAGCCCGACATGGCGGTGTTCACCGCCGGAGTGACCACGCAAGGGAAGACCGCCGCCGAGGCGCTCGGCCAGAATTCGCGCGCCATGGAGCGCGTGATTGCCGAGTTGAAACGCTCAGGCATCGCCGAGCGCGATATCCAGACCAGCAACCTTTCGATCTCGCCGATCTACCGCGATCCGAATCAGGAAGCCGCCGTTCGCGCGCAGGGCGGCCAGCCCTACGTGCCGCCCTCGCCCGAAGACCAGATTCCGACGATCATCGGCTATACCGCCAACAACACGGTCTCGGTCCGCCAGCGCAGCCTGGGCGATTACGGCAAGACCATCGACACGCTGGCAAGCGCCGGCGCGAACCAGATCAATGGCCCGGACTTCCAGATCGACGAACCCAAGCCCGCGCTCGACGAGGCGCGCCGCGACGCGGTGAAGGATGCGCGGCGCAAGGCCGAGCTGTACGCCTCCGCCGCGGGCCTCAGGATCGTGCGCGTGGTCTCGATGGCGGAGAGCGGCGGCTATTACGGCCCGCAGCCCATGGTTCGCTTCCGCGCCGAAGCGGCGATGGCCGCCCCGCCGCCGGTGGCTCCGGTCCAGCCGGGCGAGCTCGAGATGACCGCCAATGTCGCGGTCGTCTACGAACTCGCGCCCTGAGGGTTTCGCCCGTGCAGCGCTTTGCCTAGAGGCAACCGCAATGACTACGCCCTTGCCAATAGAAGTGAAGATCTGCGGGCTCTCGACGCCCGAGACCATCGACGCGGCGGTTGACGCCGGCGCCACGCATGTCGGCCTCGTCCATTACGAGAAGAGTCCGCGCCACGTCGATCTGGAGCAGGCGGCGAAGCTGCGTCGCCGCGTGCCGGAAACGGTCAAGGTCGTGCTGGTGGTCGTCGGCCTCCAGCCCGAACCGCTGACCCGTGCGTGGGAAGTGATCCGCCCTGACGTGATCCAGTTCCACGGCGGCGAGACGCCGGAATGGATGAAGCTGGTGCGCCAGCACCTGCCAGTCGAGGCGTGGCGCTCGGTCGGGCTGCGCAGCGCCGAGACGCTCGACAATTCGCGCAAGTTCATCGGCGCCGCCGACCGCCTGCTGTTCGATGCGCCGGCCAAGGCACTGCCAGGCGGCAACGGCGTGTCCTTCCGCTGGGACATCCTCGATGGGTGGGAGCCCTACATGCCGTGGATTCTCGCGGGCGGCTTGACGGCCGACAATGTGGCCGAGGCGATCCGCACGACCGGCGCGCCGATGGTCGATGCCTCGAGCGGGCTGGAGGACGCGCCGGGCGTCAAGAACATCGGCAAGATCCGCGATTTTGTCGCCGCGATCCGGGCGACCGCACCCGCCTGAACGCTGGACAGGGACCCGGGCTTTTGCAAAGCGGATCGGCGATGAACGATCCCCTGCCCAATTCCTTTCGCCAGATGCCGGATTCGCGCGGTCATTTCGGCGAATTCGGTGGCCGCTACGTGGCCGAGACGCTGATGCCGCTGGTCCTCGACCTGGAGCGCGAATATCGCGCGGCGCAGGCCGATCCGGCCTTCAAGGCGCAGTTCGACGACCTGCTCGAACATTACGTGGGTCGCCCCAGCCCGCTCTATTTCGCCGAGCGGCTGACCGAGGCGGTCGGCGGGGCGCAAATCTGGTTCAAGCGCGACGAGCTCAATCACACCGGCGCGCACAAGATCAACAATTGCATCGGGCAGATCCTGCTCGCCATCCGCATGGGCAAGACGCGGATCATCGCGGAGACCGGCGCGGGCCAGCACGGGGTTGCCACCGCCACGGTCTGCGCGCGTTTCGGCCTGCCCTGCGTGGTGTTCATGGGCGCCGAGGACGTGCGCCGCCAGTCGCCCAACGTATTCCGCATGAAGCTGCTCGGCGCCGAAGTCCGCCCGGTTACGAGCGGGCGCGGCACACTGAAGGACGCGATGAACGAGGCGCTGCGCGACTGGGTCGCGAACGTGGCCGACACCTTCTACATCATCGGCACCGCTGCCGGCCCGCATCCCTATCCCGAGCTGGTGCGCGATTTCCAGAGCGTGATCGGCAAGGAAGCGCGCCAGCAGATGCAGGACCGCATCGGCCGCCTGCCCGATCTGCTCGTGGCCGCGATTGGCGGGGGCAGCAACGCGCTCGGCCTGTTCCACCCCTTCCTCGACGATGCGGACGTCAGGATGCTCGGCGTCGAGGCGGCGGGGCACGGCCTCGACGGCAACGAGCACGCCGCCAGCCTGCTCGGCGGCTTCCCCGGTGTGCTCCACGGCAACCGCACCTATCTGTTGCAGGACGAGGACGGCCAGATCACCGAGGGCCACTCGATCAGCGCAGGGCTGGACTATCCCGGCATCGGCCCCGAACACGCCTGGCTCAAAGACACCGGCCGCGTCGAATACACCGCCGTGACGGACGAGGAAGCGCTGGAAGCCTTCCAGCTCCTCTGCCGCACCGAGGGCATCATTCCCGCCCTCGAGCCGAGTCACGCCATCGCGGCGGTCGCCAAGCGGGCCAAGGAGATGGACAAGGACAGCGTAATCCTCGCCAACCTCTGCGGCCGCGGCGACAAGGACATCTTCACCGTGGCCGAACGGCTTGGGGTGGAAATCTAAACCCTCTCCCCTTCAGGGGAGAGGGTTGGGAGAGGGGCATGCGAGACGCCGATCTCACGAAACGCGCGCGCGAAATGCGCAAAGCCATGCCAGAGCCGGAAACGCGGCTCTGGCTTGCGCTGCGGGCGAAGCGGTTCGACGCTATCAAGTTCCGCAGGCAGAAGGTGATACAGGATGCGGATCATCGCTACATCGTCGATTTCGCCGCCAACGATCCCAAACTGGTGATCGAAGTCGACGGCGACACGCATCAGGGACGCGAGCTTTACGATGCGCGTCGGTCGGAATTTCTGAGAGAGCGGGGATACCGCGTCATCAGATTTTCGAATTCGGACGTAATGGACAATCTGGAAGGGGTATTGGTGCGTTTAGCGGAAGCGATCGACGAGATGCGGGGGGCGCCCCCTCTCCCAACCCTCTCCCCTGAAGGGGAGAGGGCCATATGAATCGCCTCTCCTCGGCTTTCGGCAAGCCCCGCCCCGCCCTCGTCTGCTTCCTCACCGCGGGTGACGGCGACACCGCGGCCAATCTCGACGCTCTGGTCGAGGGCGGCGCGGACGTGATCGAGCTGGGAATGCCGTTCACCGATCCGATGGCGGACGGTCCGGCGATCCAGAACGCCAACATCCGCGCGCTCGGCAAGGGCACGACCACGGCCGACGTCTTCGCCATCGCTTCCGCCTTCCGCGCGCGGCATCCCGATGTACCGCTGGTGCTGATGGGCTACGCCAATCCGATGGTGCGGCGCGGGCCGGAGTGGTTCGCGGACCAGTGCCGCGCGGCGGGCGTCGACGGCGTGATCTGCGTCGACATCCCGCCCGAGGAGGACGAAGCGCTCGGCCCGGCCCTGCGCGCTGCCGGGATCGCCCCGATCCGCCTCGCCACGCCGACCACCGACGAAAAGCGCCTGCCGCAGGTGATCGCGGGCAGCGAGGGCTTCCTCTACTACGTCTCGGTCGCCGGCATCACCGGCAAGCAGCAGGCCGCGCAAGGCTCGATCGAGGACGCGGTGGCGATCCTCAAATCCGCGACCGATCTGCCGGTGGCGGTCGGTTTCGGCGTGCGGACACCCGAACAGGCGGGCGCGATCGCGCGGGTCGCCGATAGCGTGGTGGTCGGCTCCGCGCTGGTCGAGCTGGTCGGCGAACACGGGGCCGACGCGCCCCGCCATGTGCGCGAACTCACCGCCAGTCTTGCGGACGCCGTGCATTCTGCGGCAAAGGGCGCCGCATGAACTGGTTCAACCGCGTCCGCAATTCGCTGTCCTTCCTCCCCAAGCGGGCGAGCGAGAAGGATCTCTGGATCAAATGCCCGTCCTGCCAGGAGATGATCTTCGCGCAGGAATATCACGAGAACGACGACGTCTGCCCGCGCTGCGAGCATCACGGTCGCATCGGCGCCGACCGGCGGCTCGAGCTGCTGCTGGACGAGGGCTACTCCGTGCTCGACCAGCCCGAGGTGCGCGAGGACCCGCTCAAGTTCAAGGATACGGCGAAATACACCGACCGCCTGAAAAAGGCGCGCGCCAAGAGCCCGCACAAGGACGCCTTCGTCACCGGCTCGGGCGCGATCGACGGCCATCCGGCGGTGGTCGGCGTGCAGGACTTCACCTTCATGGGCGGCAGCATGGGCATGGCGGTCGGCACCGCCTTCTGCGAGGGCGCCGAGGAAGCGCTGAAGCGCCGCTGTCCCTATATCGTCGTGACCGCGGCGGGCGGCGCGCGGATGCAGGAGGGCATTCTCAGCCTGATGCAGATGCCCAAGGCGACCGTGATGACGCGGCGGCTGAAGGAAGCGGGCCTGCCCTATGTCGTGGTGCTGACCGATCCGACCACCGGCGGCGTGACCGCGAGCTACGCCATGCTCGGCGATCTCCACATTGCCGAGCCGGGTGCGCTTATCGGCTTTGCCGGACAGCGCGTGATCAAGGACACGATCCGCGAGCAGTTGCCCGATGGGTTCCAGCGCGCCGAATACCTGCACAAGCACGGCATGGTCGACATGGTGGTCCACCGCCACGACCTGAAGGCGACGCTGGCAACGGTGCTCGACTATCTGCAACCGCGCAAGGCGGCGTAGGCCCCTGCGCGACTTCGCCCGATCGGACAGCCCGGCCGTTCAGGCCCAGCTCGACCGGCTGGCCGCGCTCAGCGTGCCGCAGGGGCGGCTCGGCCTCGACACGATCCGGACGCTGCTGTCGCGGCTGGGCGATCCGCACCTCGCCTTGCCGCCGGTGTTCCATGTCGCCGGGACCAACGGCAAGGGCTCGGTCTGCGCTTTCTTGCGCGCCATGCTGGAAGCCGACGGCAAGCGCGTTCACGTCACCACCAGCCCACATCTGGTGCGCTACAACGAGCGCATCCAGGTGGCGGGCGAGCTGATCGGGGACGAGCGGCTGGCCCAGTTGCTCGCCGAAGTTCTCGATGCGGGCGAGGATCTGGCGCCGAGCTTCTTCGAGGTCACCATCGCCGCCGCCTTCGCAGAATTCGCCCGCGTCCCCGCCGATGCCTGCGTGGTCGAGGTCGGCCTGGGGGGCCGCTTCGACGCGACGAATGTCCTGCCTGCCCCCGCCGCCTGCGGGATCGCGGCGCTCGGCATCGATCACGAGCGCTTCCTGCTCGCGCCCGAGGGAGGTACGCCCGAGGTTCCGCTGGCACGCATCGCCTTCGAGAAGTCGGGCATCGCCAAGCAGGGCTGCTCGCTGGTCACGCTGTCCTATCCGCCCGAGGCGGAGCTGGAGATCGAGCGCGCCGCCATGACACACGGCGCGCCGCTGGCGATGCGCGGTCGCGACTGGTCCTTGAGCGCGAGCGGCACCGCGCTCCACTACGCCGACCGTCACGGCGAGCTCGTCCTGCCGCTGCCCAGCCTGCCTGGCGCGCATCAGGCGGAGAACGCTGCGCTCGCCGTCGCCATGCTGCGCCATCAGGACCATGTGTCGGTTTCGCGCGATGCCATGGCGCAGGGCATACGCGCGGCGCGCTGGCCCGCGCGGCTGCAACGCCTCGCTCCCGGCCCGCTCACCGGCGACCGGGTGATCTGGCTCGATGGCGGGCACAATCCCAGCGCCGGCGAAGCGCTTGCCCGGCATTTCGCGGGCGAGCGGCTGCATCTCGTCGTCGGAATGCTGGAGGCGAAGGACCCTGCCGCCCTGACGACGCCCTTGCGCGACAACATCGCCTCGATCACGGTCGTTCCAGTGCCGGGGCACGACTGGCATCCGGCGAGCGCCTTCGGACCCACTGCCCGCCCGGCCGAGAACGTGCCGCAGGCGTTGGCCGCCCTCCCCAATGACGGCCTGCCGGTGCTCGTCTCCGGCTCGCTCTATCTGGCGGGCGAAGTGCTGCGGCTCAACAGGGAAGTGCCGACCTAGCCCGCATCGGGCGCGACCACCCCGCTTCTCGCTCCGGCCCGATGCTCGCGGATCCATTCGAGGATGCAGAGCACCACCGCCACGAAGCCGATCAGCATGGTGAAGATGAACACGTCGTAATAGCCGCGTTCCTCGATCATCTCGCCCAGCGCCCCGCGCCCCAGCGTGCCGACCAACAGAGTGAGCGAGGCGAGCAGCGCATACTGCACCGCGCTGTAGCCCTTGGCGACGATCGAACTGAGCCAGGCGATATAGGCGGCCCCGGCAATGCCGATGGCAAGGTTCTCGCCCCCGATCACGATCATCAGCCGCGCCAGCCGGTCGCTGCCGCCCGGAAACTGGTTGACCGCCCAGGTGAAACCGATCGCATCGCTCACCACTTGCATGGCCCCGCCGCCCCTCGCGAGG
Organism: Erythrobacter sp.; assembly: GCA_025698865.1. Taxonomy (GTDB): domain Bacteria; phylum Pseudomonadota; class Alphaproteobacteria; order Sphingomonadales; family Sphingomonadaceae; genus Qipengyuania. Next base: position 184,255 of record JAILWQ010000001.1, read on the forward strand.
TCGGCGTAGAGAAGGTTGGTCACCGCCGCGAGGAACGCGCCGAGCGTCAGCGTGAACATCCGCCCGATCGCGGTGATCATCCAGCCGCCCAGCGCGAGGCCGAGAATGATCGCGCCGACGCCGAAGAACTTGGAAGCCACCGCCACCTCGTCGAGCGTGTATTCGAGCTCGCCGAGATAGAAGGGATAGGCGAAGGTGCCCCAGATTGCGTCGGTGATGCGGTAGGTCAGCACCAGCGCCAGCACGAGCACGATCGACCAGCCCATCCGGCCCACGAACTCGACCAGCGGCAGCAACAGCGCGCGATAGAGCTGATCGAGGATCAGCCCGTCATGCCTGTCCGCCACCCGGCCTTCGCGGATCACGTGCCGCCCGTCGCGCTTCAGCCGGACCAGCCATGCGGCGATGGCGGCGGGAACGACGATGGTCGCCATGATGACCAGCGGCCCCATGACCGTGGTGAATTCGGTGACGTCGGGCCGCCCTTCCTCGTTCAGGGCGAACATGCCGAGCAGGAAATTGGGGTCGATCACCCAGCTCGATCCGAAGACCGAGATCGAGGAAGTCGTCATCAGCGGAATGAAGCCGCCCAGCGCGCGGATCATGAAGATCACCATGATCACGATCGCCCAGCCCCACAGCAGGCCGACCGCGAGCAGCGCGCGGTTGCGGATGCGCGGTTCGAGCTCGCCGGCCTCGTAGAGCTCGGCCGTGCGCTCGGCGTGTTCGCTCATCGCCGCGGCCCGGTCGACATCGGCGTCGGGCGCGAACAGACCGGCGACCCCGATCGCGAGCATGATGACACCCATCACCACATAGGTCTGCGGCCAGCCGATCCGCTCGGCGATGATGAGGCCGAGCGCCCCGCCCACCAGCGCGGCAAGGCGGAAGCCCATTTGCGTGACGGTCGAGAGGATGTCGATCGTCGCCTCCTCATCCGCCACGTCGATCCGCCAGGCGTTGATGACGATGTCCTGCGTGGCGCTGGCGAAGGCGCCGATCCCCGCGAGCAGGCTGAACCAGCCGAGCTGCGTGCCCGGATCGAGCAGGCTCATCGTCACCAGAATGACGCCGAGCAGCAATTGCATGGGCGCGATCCACTGCTTGCGCTTGCCGAGCTTGCGCAGCGCCGGAATGTCCACCCGGTCGACCAGCGGCGACCAGAGGAACTGGAAGGCATAGGCAAGCCCGATGAGCGAGAAGACGCCCATCGTCTCGAGGTCGACCTCCGCCTCGGTCAGCCAGGCGTAGAGCGTGCCTAGGAACAGCGCGAAGGGCAGTCCGCTGGCAAAGCCGAACACGGCCATGAATGCCGTCTTGCGGTTGCGCAGGGCCAGTCCGAGAGCACGCCATTTCGATGGTTTTCCTGTCGCCGCTCCCGCTTCGGCCATACGCTAACGTCCTTCCAATTCCGGTAATTTTTTGCGACCCTAGCGCGTCTGGGATGAAAGGAACAGGAACGATGGCCGCGCAAGACACACTCGCCGCATCGCGCCGCCCGACCGACGGTCAGCTCGCCCTCGCGCGGCAGGTCGGCGACGGGGGGACGCGTTCGGAGGCCGCGATCCGCTCCGTTCCCTCCTCGGTCTACACCGACCCTTCCTATTGCCAGCGCGAGCGCAGCGCGATCTTCGACCGGATGCCGCAGATCCTGTGCCCTTCCGCACTCATTCCCGATCCGGGCATGGCGGTGCCGCACGACAGCACCGGCCGCCCGCTCCTGATCGCGCGCGACGGACAGGGGCAGGTGCGCGTGTTCCTCAATGTCTGCCGCCATCGCGGCACGCGGCTGGTCGAGGGCAGCGAGGTCCAGTGCGGCAAGCGGCTGGTCTGCCCCTATCACGCTTGGACCTACTCGACCGACGGGCGGCTGCTCGCCCTGCCCCGGCCAGAGAGCTTTCCGGGTCTCGACAAGGGCGATTACGGGCTCGTCGAACTGCCCAGCCTCGAAAGCGGCGGACTGATCTGGTTCTCTCCTGCCGAAGATCCCGACTGGAGCGACGCGAAAACCATCGGCGCAGACATGGACGCCTTCGGGACGCGCGATCATGTCCTGTTCCGCCGCAAGACCCACACGGTGCGCGGCAACTGGAAGCTGATCATGGATGCCTTCCTCGAAAGCTACCACGTCACCCGGCTCCACGCGAAGACGATCGGTCCGTTCTTCAAGGACGGAGTGACCAGCGGCGACCAGATCGGCCCGCATTCGCGCAGCGCCGTCGGCCGGCTGGAGCAGATGGACGGCGTCGACCTCACCGACATGGCCGCACTGCGCCGGGTGATCACTTTCGCCTACCAGATGCTGCCGGGCGCGCTCATCATTCCCAGCCCCGATTACATCAACCTGATGACGATGATGCCGCAGGCGCACGACCTCACGCTGGTCGAGGATTTCATGCTCATCCCCGAGGCCCCGGCAACCGACAAGGCGCGCGACCACTGGGAACGCAGCTGGGCGCTGCTCGATGGCGGGGTTTTCGCGAGCGAGGATTTCCGCGCCGCAGAACTGGGCCAGAACGGCCTTGCCAGCGGCGCGATCGCAGAACTCACGGTCGGAACCCTCGAAGCCGGCGTGCACCGTTATCACGAGATCGTGGAAGAGGCGTTGCGCGCGGCAAACTGACGGCCTACCCGGCGCGCCATGGCCGACAGACTTCCCGATACAGGCGATCGCATCGCCAAGCTCCTCGCCCGCGCGGGCGTCGCCAGCCGCCGCGAGGTCGAGCGCATGATCGCGGACGGGCGCGTCGCGATCGAGGGCAAGGTGCTCGACACGCCCGCGGTCAAGCTCGCCGATCTGCGCGGGGTGACGGTGGACGGCAACCCAGTTGCCCGGCCCGAAGCGGCGCGGCTGTTCCGCTTCCACAAGCCCGCCGGGCTGCTGACGGCGGAGCGCGATCCCAAGGGGCGGCCGACCATCTACACCGCGCTGCGCAACGCCCTGCCCAAGGGGACGCCGCGCCTGATGCCGATCGGGCGGCTCGACTGGAGCACCGAAGGGCTGCTGCTGCTGACCAATGACGGCGAGCTGAAGCGCGCGATGGAGCTTCCCTCCAGCGGCGTGCCGCGCAGCTACCGCGCGCGCGCCTTCGGCGAGATCACGCAGGCCCAGCTCGACGAACTGATCGAGGGCGTCACCATCGACGGCGTGAACTACGGACGGATCGAGGCCGATCTCGAACGCGGCGGCGGCGGACGCAACCACTGGATCGAGATGAGCCTGACCGAAGGCAAGAACCGCGAGGTCCGCCGCGTGCTCGAACATCTCGGGCTCGAGGTGAACCGCCTGATCCGCACCGCGTACGGCCCCTTCCCCCTCGCCGACCTGCCGCGCGGACAGGCGCAGGAAGTCCGAAGCGGCGATCTCGAACGCTTCCGCAAGGGGCTCGACAGGCGATGAGAATCGTCGCGGGCGAATGGCGCGGCCGCAAACTGGTCGCACCCAAGGGCGAGAGCACCCGTCCGACGGCAGACCGGACGCGCGAGACGCTGTTCAGCATGCTCGCCAGCCGTCTGGGATCGTTCGAGGAACTGGCCGTGGCGGATCTCTTCGCCGGGTCCGGCGCGCTGGGTCTGGAAGCATTGTCGCGCGGGGCGGCGAAGTGCCTGTTCGTCGAGCAGGAAAGCGGCGCGCTCGACAGCATTCGCGAGAACATCGCATCGCTGAAGGCTCGCGACCGGGCGACGGTGCAGTCGGGATCGGTGATGAGCATGGGTCCGGCCAGCCGGCCGCTCGACCTGATCCTGCTCGACCCGCCCTACGGCACCGAAGCAGGCCAGGTCGCTCTCGACCGCCTGCTGCGTCTCGGCTGGATCGGGGAGGCGACATGGACCGCGCTGGAAACCGCGCGGGACGAGGATGTCGCGGTGAAGGGGCTTCGCATCGAAGCGGAAAGGCGGGTCGGCAAGGCGAAGCTCACGCTGCTCCGCCTCGCCTCTCCGGACTGATCGGTCAGCGCGCCGGGGCCATGCCCTGCGCCTGCTGCTCGATCATCTGCCAGGTGCTTTCCTTCTGAGCCTCGGGCAGCTGCGACAGCGCGACCTTGTCCGCATCGCGCAACTGCCAGAACAGCTGTTGGCGCTCGGGCGTCAGGCTGGCGTAATAGGTCTGAGTTTCGGCCGGCCAGGCATCGTGCTGCGCCTGTTGCTCGGCGGTCATCTCGCCGCCTGCCATATTGTCGATCGCATCGACGACTTCCGCATCGGCCTGACTGTCGGGCGCGGTCTGTGCCATCGGATCGGCCATGGGGTCCCGCGTCGTGGGCGGAGCCTGCGTGGCCTGGCTGGTCGTGGGCGCCTCGGTCGGCGGCCGCTCCATCTGCGCGACCGCAGCGGTAGAGAAAGCGGCGCCGGCCATCAGGCTCGTGATCATGATATTGCGCATTGGTAATCTCCTTCGAACGACCAAGTCGCGACGAACATGCGTGCCTTTGCGAATCCCCCGCTGGGCACCCATTCAAGCTGGAGACCATTCGCTACCGCCACAAGGAGCGAGCCAAGCTCCGATCGCGGGAAGGGATCGGCTTGGCGGAAAATGTGTCGAAAATGGGGCAGAGCGAAACGCGTCGGTCAGAAGCTGGAGTTCACGCTACCAAACGAAAAGGGGCAGAACCGCCGCGGCGGCTCCGCCCCATTCCAAGCCTCGCGCTCGCCGCCCTAAACGCCGGCGAACGCGAGATGGACGTCCGGTCGATCAGTCCCGCTGGCTGGCGGGCTGGCCCGGCCAGCGGTCGAGCGGCTTGGTCACGCCGCGACCGCGCTTGCCGGCTTCCCAGGCATTGATGCAATTGTCGGTCTGGCCCCGCTCGCAGATCGGAGGCTCGCCCTGCGCCTGATCCATGGCGATGTTCTGCACCACCGCATTGCTGACGAAGCGCATGTTTCCGCTGGCCGCAGGTCCGGTCCGCGCCGAGGTCGTTGCTGCCATGTTGCCCTGGGTCCCGGCAGCGGCCGTTGCCGGAGCCGAACCGCTCATCTGGTTCATGATCGAGGTCCAGGCGGCGGTGCGCTGCTGCGGGGTCATGCCGACTATGCGAACGCGCTGTTCGTCGTTGAGCACCCACCAGCCACGCTTCTGCTGGTCGTTGAGCGTCCAGAAATAGGTCTTGGCCTCCATCGGCCATGCGTCGTAAGCCGCCTTCCGCTCGGCCGGCCAGCCATCATACATGGTCTTCTGCTGCGCCGACATCTGCATTCCGGTCGTTTGCGCGACCGCCGGGGCGGGAGCGGCGGAAAGAGCCAGGCCGATTGCGGCACCTGCTGCGAGTAGAGTCTTCATTGCTGACCTCCTGTTCGTAAAAACGTATTCTTCTCTTAACTCTCCCCGCAACGAACGCCGTCCTCGACTGGTTCCGACAATCCCGTCGTGCTGAGGGAACGCCCGGTCGCGGCGCTTGCGCGGAGCGCTGCCGTTCCCTACCTGTTCACTGTACCATGCCAGACCTGCCCGCCCTTCTCGATACGCCCGACGCGGCGTTGCCCCCCTATGCCGCGCGGCTGAACGAGCCGCAGCGCGAGGCGGTGGTGACGACCGACGGCCCGGTGCTGATGCTCGCGGGCGCGGGGACAGGCAAGACCGCCGCGCTCACGGCCCGGCTGGCGCATCTCATCGCCATGCGCCTCGCCTGGCCGAGCGAGATCCTCTGCGTCACCTTCACCAACAAGGCCGCGCGCGAAATGCGCGAGCGGGTCGGCGGCCATATCGGACAGGCGGTGGAAGGGATGCCGTGGCTCGGCACCTTCCACTCGATCGGCGCCAAGATGCTGCGCCGCCATGCCGAGCTGGTCGGGCTGCAATCGAACTACACCATCCTCGACACCGACGATCAGCTGCGGCTGCTCAAGCGGCTGATCCAGGAAAACGATCTGGACGAGAAGCGCTGGCCCGCGCGCCAGCTCGCCGGGCTGATCGACCGCTGGAAGAACCGCGGCCTCAATCCCGGCGATCTGGATACGGTGGAGAACGAGAGCTTCGCCAACGGGCGCGGCACGGAATTCTACCGTCTCTATCAGGAGCGGCTGAAAAGCCTCAACGCCTGCGATTTCGGCGATCTGCTGCTGCATGTGCTGAATATCTTCCGCCAGCACCGCGACGTGCTGGAACAATATCAGCAGCGCTTCAAATACATCCTGGTCGACGAATATCAGGACACCAACCAGGTCCAGTATCTCTGGCTCCGCCTGCTGGCGCAGGAGCGCAAGAACATCTGCGTGGTGGGGGACGACGACCAGTCGATCTATTCCTGGCGCGGGGCGGAAGTCGCCAACATCCTGCGCTTCGAGAAGGATTTCCCCGGCGCCAAGGTGGTCAAGCTCGAACAGAATTACCGCTCCACCCCGCAGATCCTCGCCGCCGCCTCCGGCCTGATCGACGCGAACAGCCAGCGGCTCGGCAAGACGCTGTGGACCGAGCTTCCGGCGGGCGACAGGGTTCGCGTCGTCGGCGTGTGGGACGCGCCCGAGGAAGCGCGCCGCGTGGGCGAGGAGATCGAGCGGCTGGAGCGCGAGGGCTGCCCGCTCGACCAGATCGCCATTCTCGTGCGCGCCCAGTACCAGACCCGCGAATTCGAGGACCGCTTCATCCAGATCGGCCTCAATTACCGCATCGTCGGCGGCTTCCGCTTCTACGAGCGGGCCGAGATCCGCGACGCCCTCGCCTATCTCCGCGTGATCGCGCAGCCCGCGGACGACCTGGCCTTCGAACGGATCTACAACCAGCCCAAGCGCGGGCTCGGCGCCAAGACGCTGGAGGCAATGAGCCGCCATGCCCGGCGCGTCGGAATGCCGCTTGCCGGGGCCAGCCTCGACCTTGCCGACAGCGACGAATTGCCGCCTCGTGCGCGCAACACGCTGATCGGGTTGCTTCGCCAGTTCGTCGTCTGGCGCGAGGCGGCGGAGACCGAAACGCCCGCCAATCTCCTGCGCCAGGTGCTGGTCGAGAGCGGCTACGAGGAAATGCTCCAGAAGGACCGCAGCGCGGAAAGCGCCGGGCGCCTCGAAAACCTCTCCGAACTCGCCCGCGCGATGGAAGAATACGACACGCTCGGCGATTTTCTGGAGCATGTCGGCCTCGTCATGGACAACGATGCGCGCGACGATGGCGAGAAGGTCACGATCATGACCATGCACGCTGCCAAGGGCCTCGAATTCAACCACGTCTTCCTGCCCGGCTGGGAGGAAGGCGTGTTCCCCAGCCAGCGCTCGCTCGACGAGGGCGGGCTCGCCAGCCTCGAGGAAGAACGCCGCCTCGCCTATGTCGCGATCACCCGCGCCCGTCGCCGCTGCACGATCCTCCACGCCGCGAACCGCCGCATCTTCGGCCAATGGACCAGCTCGATCCCCAGCCGCTTCGTCGAGGAACTGCCCGACGATCATGTCGAGCGCGAGACGACCATGACCGGCGGCGCGTCGCTATGGCGCGCGAACTGGACCGAGAGCGAGGACCCCTTCGCCCATGTCAGCAGCGAACGCCCCGACAAGAGCAGCGCGCGCGGCCCCGGCTGGCAGCGCGCGCTCGCGACCGGGTACGATCCCAAACAGGCCCGGGTCCGCGAGAACAGCCGGAGCGCAGCGAGCTTCGCCGCCCGGCCGCGCACCGACATCGCGATCGGCGCGCGGGTGTTCCACGACAAGTTCGGCTACGGGACCGTGACCGATCAGGAGGGCAACAAGCTGGAAATCGAATTCGAGAAGGCCGGGACGAAACGCGTCATCGACAGCTTCGTCACGCCGTCCGACTAAACCGCGGATATTCGGGCGCCTTCGGCCGTTCCAAAGAGGAAACCAAACACCTCGAAAGGAAACCCGCCATGTCCACCCCCCGCCCGCTCGAAGGAAAGGTCGCGCTGATCACCGGGGCCGCCGGCGCCATCGGAACCGCCACGGCCCGGCTGATGCACCAGCGCGGCGCCCTTCTCGCTCTCGTGGACATTGCCGACGCCGACTTCGGCGATCTGGCCGAGCTCGATGGTGTGCGTACCTTCACGGCGGACGTGACCGATCCCGAGGAGGTCGCCGCCTACGTGAGGAACGCACACGAAGCGTTCGGGCGGATCGACATCTTCTTCAACAATGCCGGCATCGAAGGACCGGTGAAGCCGATCCAGGATTATCCGCTGGAGGATTTCCGCAAAGTGTTCGCCGTCAATGTGGACGGCGTGTTCCTCGGTCTCAAATACGTGCTGCCGATTATGCTCGAACAGGGTTGGGGCTCGGTCATCAATTCATCCAGCGTCGCCGGGCTTTCGGGCGCGCCGGGAATGGCGGGATACAATGCCAGCAAGCACGCGGTGCTGGGCCTGACCCGGGTGGCCGCGCTCGAAGTCGCCGCCAAGGGCGTGCGGGTCAATTGCGTCAATCCCGGCCCGATCCACAGCCGGATGATGGATTCGCTCGACGACAGTGCGGGAACCAGTGAGGACAAGCGCGACAAGAGCGTGCCCGCGGGCCGTTACGGACGGCCCGAGGAAGTCGCGAGCCTCGTCGCCTTCCTCGCGAGCGACGATGCGGAATATATCAACGGCGCATTCCACACCGTCGACGGCGCATTGCACGTCAGCACCTGACGCGCAGACGGATCAGGTCGCGCTGACGCCCAGGAAATCGGGCTGCGGGCCGTTCCACTCGCCGGCAGGGATGCGTTCGCCGTCGTTCTCGTCGCGCCGGCCCCTGCCGCGCGGCGGGCGGCTGGCCTCCGTGCCGGCGGAGCTTTCGCGCTCGCGCCGTGCGGGGCGCCGATCGCGGCCCTGATCCCGCTCGCCCTCGTCCTCGCGCGAGCGCCGCGCGCGTTTCGGCTTCTCTTCGCGGTCGGGTGCCGCAGCACCGCCCGTTTCGGCCAGCTCGACGCGCACGTCGCTCTTGCCGAAGACCGGGATCTTGGCCTTGGTCAGCTTCTCGACATTCTCGATCGCTTCCTCGTCCCCTTCGGAAACGAAGGTGAAAGCGCGGCCCTTGGCCCCGGCGCGGCCGGTGCGGCCGATCCGGTGGACGTAATCGTCGGGATGCCAGGGCGTGTCGTAATTGAAGACGTGGCTGACGCCCTTGATGTCGAGCCCGCGCGCCGCGACGTCGCTCGCGACGAGGATGTTGATCTCGCCCTTCTTGAAGCGGTCGAGCTCCTTGATGCGGGTCGACTGGTCGATATCGCCGTGGATTTCGCCGCTGGCGAACCCGCTGCGCTGGAGGTGCTTGTTGAGCTCGCGCACCGTGGTCTTGCGGTTGGAGAAGACGATCGCGGTTTCCACGTGATCGTTCCTCAGCAGCCATTCCAGCGTGTCGCGCTTCTGGCGGTTCTTCACCGGCACCTTGAAGGCGGTGATGTTCTCGTTGGTGGAGGCCGCGCGGCTGACCTCGATCCGCTTGGGATTGTTCAGGAACTTGGCCGCCAGCTTCTCGATCGGCGGTGGCATGGTCGCGCTGAACAGCAGGGTCTGGCGCGCCTCGGGCAGCTTGGAACAGATGAACTCGATGTCGGGGATGAAGCCCATGTCGAGCATCCGGTCCGCCTCGTCGATCACCAGCAGCTCGCAGCCATTGAGCAGGATCTTGCCCCGCTCGAACAGGTCCATCAGCCGGCCGGGCGTGGCGATCAGCACGTCGACGCCCTCGTTCAGCGCCTTGACCTGATCGCCCATCTGCACGCCGCCGATCAGCAGCGCGAGTTTCAGATCGTGGTTCTTGCCGTATTTCTCGAAATTCTCCGCGACCTGCGCGGCGAGTTCGCGGGTCGGCGCCAGGATCAGGCTGCGCGGCATCAGCGCGCGGCGGCGGCCGCTGGCCAGCACGTCGATCATGGGGAGCACGAAGCTCGCCGTCTTGCCAGTGCCGGTCTGGGCGATGCCGATGATGTCCTTCATCATCAGGACGGGCGGGATGGCCTGGGCCTGAATCGGCGTGGGCTCGGTGTATCCGGAGGCTTCGACCGCTTGCAGCAGGTCATGCGAGAGGCCGAGATCGGCAAAGGTCATGCGGGCAGGGTCATCCGGATGTTCACGTCGGTCAGAGACGATAGGGGAACGAGCCCGCCGCGACTGGTGCACGCACGGACGCGAGCGCCCTTGCCGAAAATCCCGCAAAAGTCAAGGAATGCGTGCGCTCTCAGTCGTCGGCGACAGCGACGAGCTGGTGGAGCGAGGAAAGCGAGCATTTCGCGCCGTTGCGCGCCTGCAACCGGTCCCGTCCGACGCACAGGCGCTGATCGGCATTCTGCTCGAAATAGAAGCCAGAATAATAGTTCTGCGCCGAGCACGCCTTTTCCAGATCCGCTGCGATCAGCCGCCGGTCGCGCAAATATAGCAGCAGGCGACTGCCGCGTTGGGCTTGCACCGCGGCGATATTGCCGACCGCGACGCATTCGCCATAGGGCCGCTCGACGATGCGCGACGCCCCGCGCGCAGCCGGCATCGCGGCGACGAGATTCTGCCGCCCCGCGCCCGGCCGGGGAGAGATGCGCAAGATCACGCGCTGCTCGATCCGCACCTGATGCGCGACGGGGGCAATTGCCGGAAGAGCCGCCTCCAGCCATTCCGACGCTGCATTGCGCCCCGAATCCTCCACCCTCGCCGGCTCGGCGGTCAGCCGCGAATGGCGGCTCGCCGTCACGCCGTCCTTCGTGGGAAACCACAGCAGGAGGGGGGCGATGAGAGGGACGAACAGGTTCATGCGGGGCGTGATCGGTCGGCTCTGCTCCGGGCTTCCGCATGGTCGCGGTCGGGATCGCGGGCGGCCTTGGCGGTCGCCGGTTGAACATCTCCTTAATCCGGCGACCGGACATGACAAGCAGGCTGGCCGCCGGGCGTCCCGCTGTGGCAAGCGCGGAACATGACCGATTCCTTCATCGCCGCGCTGTCGGACATCCTCGGCCCGCGCGGCTTCACTCGCGACGGCGAGCTCGTCGACCCCTGGCTGACGGACTGGCGCGGTCGCTACACCGGGCGCGCGCTCGGTCTCGCCTCTCCCGCCGATACCGGTGAGGTCGCGCGGACGCTCGCCCTCTGCGCCGCGCATGGCGTTCCGGTCGTGCCGCAGGGGGGCAACAGCGGAATGTCGGGCGGCGCTACGCCGGACCGCAGCGGCACGGCGCTTCTCCTAAGCCTGAGGCGCATGGACGCGGTCCGCCACCTCGATGTGCAGGCGCGCGAGATCACCTGCGAGGCGGGGATGATCCTTCAGAACCTTCACGCCGCGGCGGAGCAGGAGGGGCTGCGCTTCCCCCTCACGCTCGGCGGCAAGGGGTCGGCCACGGTGGGCGGTCTGGTCTCGACCAATGCCGGGGGCACACAGGTGCTGCGCCACGGAACGATGCGCACGCAGGTTCTCGGGCTCGAAGCGGTGCTGGCCGATGGCAGCGTGATCGACACGCTCACCCCGCTGAAGAAGGACAATCGCGGGTTCGACCTCAAGCAATTGCTGATCGGGTCCGAAGGCACGCTGGGTGTGGTCACCGCCGCGACCCTGCGTCTGCTCCCCGCGATCGGCGGGCGCGTGGTGATGTGGGCGGGCATGGACCACATAACGACCGCGCGCCGGCTGCTCCTCCATTGCCAGCAGCGCGCCGGCGAGGTGCTGGAAGGGTTCGAGGTCCTGCCCGACCATTCGCTGCGCGCGGTGCTCGACCATCTGCCCGACGCCCGAGCACCGCTGGCGGGCGAACACCGCTGGCACGCCCTTGTCGAGCTGGTTGCCGAACGCGGGGAAGAGGACCGCCTCCTGCCCCTCGCCGAGAACCTCCTCGCCGACGCTTTCGAGCAGGGTCTGGTCGAGGACGCGACCATCGCGGCCAGCGAGACCCAGGCCGAGGCGTTCTGGCTCCTACGCGAATCGATCTCTCCCGCGGAACGCGCAATCGGCCCGGCGATGCAGCACGACATCTCCGTGCCCGTCGCGCGCATGGCCGATTTCGTCGAACACGCCGTCGCGAAGGTCGAGACGCGCTTTCCCGACCACAGGGCGATCGCCTTCGGTCACCTTGGCGACGGCAACGTCCATTTCCACGTCCTCGCCCCACCCGGCGCCGACCGCGCCCGCTGGGAAGCGGAGACCGGCGAGGTCATTGCATCCTTCGTTTACGACCTCGTCGCCCAATGGCAGGGCTCGATCAGCGCGGAGCATGGCATCGGGCAAGCCAAGGTGCGCGAGCTCGAGCGGCTCGGCGATCCGGTGGCGCTCGCGGTCCAGCGTTCGATCAAGGACGCGCTCGATCCGCAGGGCATTCTCAATCCGGGCAAGCTGCTTGCACCGCGCGGCGCCACGCCGTAATGGCCTGCGCTCCACGCGCCGGGGACCGCAAGGCTCCCTTCGCGGCGCACATCATATTCACCTTTTCCGATCCGGAGAGACCACATGGCCAGTGCGCCGCAGCAGCCCACCCTGCCCCTGTTCTACAACGACCTCATGCCTCTCAACAGCCGCGATCACGGCAAGTGGAGCACGAAGTCGCTCGATTCGGCGGACTTCCTCAAGACGCAGCACGCCATCCCGCTGACCGTCGACGAATTCGCGCAGGCGCAGCGCGATTTCCCCATCGTCTTTTCCTCGGGCGACAATCCGCTGCCGCTCCTGCTGATGGGCATGAACGAAGGCGTGAACACCTATGTCGACGACAACGGCAAGATCAACGAGCCGGTCTATCTGCCGGCCTATGTCCGCCGCTATCCCTTCATGCTCGCCAAGCTGCGGCAGGACAGCGACGAGCTTTCGCTGTGCTTCGATCCGACCAGCGAGGTCGTCGGCGATCTCAAGGAAGGCGAGACGCTGTTCACCGATGACGGCCAGCCGACCGACAACACCAAGCGCATTCTCGAATTCTGCGAGCATTTCGAGCAGGCCGGCCAGCGCACCCGCGTCTTCATCGAGGAGATCACCAAGGAAAATCTCCTGATGGACGGCGAGATCGCGATCACGCAGAACGACAATCCGGACAAGCCCTTCGTCTATCGCGGCTTCCAGATGATCGATCAGGACAAGCTGCAGAACCTGCCGACCGAGAAGCTGGAGCAGTGGAACAAGAGCGGCCTGCTCATGCTGATCCACGCCCACATCTTCTCGCTCGAACTGATGCGCAACATCTTCTCGCGCCAGGTCCAGCAGGGCAAGATGCCGCAGGCCGACGCGGCGGTTCCGCAGACCTGAAAAGCGAGCTGAGGGAGCCGCCGAAGCCGGCTTCGCGACGAGCCGTTGCGGGGCAGCGCCAAAAGCGCGGCGGGCCATGCCAGAAATCTTGAATTGCCGGAGCGCCGCCCCACATCACTGATGTCGGGCGGCGCTTCCCTCATGGCTCGCCTGACAAGTGCGCTGAGGCGCACTTCCTCCCTGAACCTCGGCCACCTCGTGCATCATGCACGGGGTGGTTTTTTTTCATTCCGCGGCCATTGCCAGCCCGCCAGTTTCGCCCATGCGCGCGACGTCCTCGGCCAGCTGGCGCACGAGCCCGGCCAGAAGGCGGGCGACGCTTCCAAGGCGCGGACCCGGCTCGGCCAGCCGCGTGTCGAGATAGGTCGTCCGGCAGACCTCGATCTGGAGCGCGTGGATGTTGCGGCGCGGTGCGCCGTGCGTGTCGAGCACGTAGCCGCCCGAATAAGGCCGGTTATGCGCGGTGCGCCGCCCCGCCCCTTCCAGATATTCGAGCGTGCGGGCCGAAAGACCCGTGTCGCTGGATGCACCGAACCGGTCGCCGATCACGAATTCGGCAGGCTTCGGGTTCGCTCCGTTCGGCTTGAGCGGCGGCATGGAATGAAGATCGACGAGCAGCGCCGCCCCCCAGGCATCGCGGATGCCCTCCAGCGCCTTGCCCAATGTCCGGTGATAGGGCCGGTGGATGGTCTCGATGCGGTCGGCGAGATCGCTCTGCGAGAGGCGCCCCTTCCATATCTCGCCCAGACCGTGAAGGCGGCGGGGCACCAGCCCCAGCCCGGAACGCGCGCGGCGATTGACGAGCGATCCGCGCGGCCGTTCCCGCGCGTCGCCGGACACCATCGTCCAGTCCATGTCGTCGGGCGAACGGTTGAGATCGATCAGCGCGCGCGGCGCCTCGGCCACCAGTAACGGCACGCCGGTCATCCGCGCGACGTCCCGCCCGATCAGATCGACGTGGCGGTCCTCCAGCCGCAGTTGCGACCAGTCCGGCTCGCGCATCTCGTCCAGCACCCTTGCCGGGTAATCGCGCCCGGCATGGGGCACCGCGACCACGACCGGCAGGCTCGGCGCGCGGCCGGGATGGAAGCGGAAGGCAGGCTTCTGCGTCCCCGGAATGCGTCCACCCGCGATGCCCGTTCCATCGGCCCCGGCGAGGTTCGAAATTCCGGACATGTCGCGCGCTGGGACTCCCTGCGAGATTTTCAAATCGCCCAAAGATTTCTTAACGCGCAGCCGCTATGGGGGAAAGCATGAACGACCAGCACCGCGCCAACATACTCCTTGCCGAGGACGACGACGCCATGCGCGCCTATCTGGAACGCGCGCTGCAACGGGCGGGCTTCGGCGTGACCTCGGTCGATCGGGGAACGGCCGCTCTGCCCGAACTGGAAACGGGCATGTACGACCTCCTCCTGTCGGACATCGTCATGCCCGAAATGGACGGGATCGAGCTCGCGCAGCGCTGCAACGAGACGAGCCCGCACACGAAGGTCATGTTCATCACCGGTTTCGCCGCGGTAACTCTCAAGGCCAGCCGGGAACAGCCCAACGCCAAGGTGCTGTCGAAACCCTTCCACCTGCGCGATCTGGTGATGGAAGTGGAACGGGTGCTGGACGACCGCGTCAGCGCCTCGCTCTGAGCGTTTGCCCTTCGCGCAAATAAAGCTGCGATAGGCTCTTGCGCACCATGAGGGCCGCAGCTAGATGGCCCGCCTGTCGCAGCCACTGCGACGGAATTCGATCGGTCGGGCGTATAGCTCAGTGGTAGAGCACTGTGTTGACATCGCAGGGGTCGGAAGTTCAACTCTTCCTACGCCCACCATCGAAATCTCCGACATTCGGATGAGCTGAAAGCGCGGGCCGGTCCTTCCAGGACCGCCCGCGCCTGCTTTTGTACGCGCGGCGTACGAACTTTCCTCGTGTTTGCACGGAAAAGTGCCGAGCTTTACCGAAAGTTCACCCAACTCGCTTAGCTTGGGGAAAGGCAGTTTCTTTCCAAGGCGCAGACGATGAAACGCACGACAGTCACTCTCGCAATGGCGAGCCTGATCACCGCTTGCGGCGGAGGATCCTCGGGCTCGCCGAGTTCGACTGACGGCGTCTCCGTCGTCGCCCCGGCGCCGACCCCCGCGCCCAGTCCGACGCCGACGCCCACTCCGACACAGACACCCTCGTCGAGCTTCGATTTCAAGGACGGGATGGCCTATCCCTCGGCCGCCAAGGTCGATATCCAGTCGATCAGCGTGCCTGCCGGATCCACCGTCATCCACGTTCCCGTGACGCTCGATCGCGAGACGGTGAACACGGTCATCGCCTTCGTGCGCGTTCACAACGGCAGCGGCGGTCGCGCCGCGCCCGACACGATGAAGCCGGTCATCTTCCGCCCCGGCGATCCGCTGGTGAAGACGGTCAGCTTCAACGTCGCCGGCATGTCCGAAGGCAACACCGTCAAGGTCAGCCAGTCCTATGTACCCGATGGTGGGCATCGCGGAACGAACGGCACTATCACCGCGCAGGCCGGCTCGACCAACGAACCCATTGCCGATGGCGGCCGCCGGGCCATGACCTTCGCGCCCTACGGCCAGAAAGTCTATGACGAGACCGGCGCGACCATCCAGTTCGACGATCGCGGGGGCGAAAGCACCTTCTCGACCGCCCTCGCCCATGGCCGCATCCAGGACGGCAATGCCGAGACCGGCTATTACGGCAAGGCCGACATGGGCGGCTTCGCCCGTTCCGGCAATGCGCTGGTCCTGAAATCCTTCCGGCTCGCCAGTCCATTGCGCGTGGGCACGCCGGTGACCGAATACCCCTTCATCGCGGGCATCCTTTCCGGTCACAACACGTCAGCCGCGCAGTTCAGATACGGAACGGTCGAATGGGTCGCGACCATGTCCAACCGCTCCGGCAGCTGGCCCGCCCTGTGGCTGGCGGCGAAGAGCGGCTGGCCGCCCGAAATCGATGTCTACGAGGGCTTTGGCTACAACCCGTCCTGGCGCTTCCCCAGGCAGCTCTCGACCAATCTGCACGGCGGCCGGTCGAACCAGCGCATGTTCACCCGCTCGGCCAGCACGATGTCGATGGACATGTTCGGGCTCGACAACACACTCGACAGCGCGCCGCACACCTTCGCGGTCACCGTCTCCCCGGAATGGATCACCATGTTCGTCGACGGGAAGGAGACCATGCAATACGCCAACCCCTTCCGCGGCGTGACCTGGTATCCGCTGACCGGCCTCGCCGTGAAGGCCGCGCCCGACGATCCCTACGATCAGGGCAAGGGCACGATGGAGATCCACTCCCTCCGCATCTGGCGAGCGCAGTGATCCAGACCCCGGCATAAGGCGCCACCGCAGCCACGGACCCGTCGCGCCCGCTTCCCTTGCGCCCCCCCGTTCCTCTGCTAAAGCCCGCCCACATCGACATCCCCAAGATTGAAGCGGACAGGGCAATCATGCAGAAAATTCAGGTCAAGAACCCAGTCGTCGAGCTCGACGGCGACGAAATGACGAAGATCATCTGGAAGTGGATCCGCGAGCGGCTGATCCTTCCCTATCTCGACGTCGACCTGAAATATTACGACCTCTCGATCGAAGGCCGCGACGCCTCCGACGATCAGGTGACGGTCGATGCCGCGAACGCGATCAAGGAACACGGCGTGGGCGTCAAATGCGCCACCATCACGCCCGACGAGGCGCGGGTCGAGGAATTCGGCCTCAAGAAGATGTGGGTCAGCCCCAACGGCACGATCCGCAACATCGTCGGCGGCGTGGTCTTCCGCGAGCCGATCGTGATCGACAACGTCCCGCGCCTCGTGCCCGGCTGGACCGACCCGATCGTGGTCGGCCGCCATGCCTTCGGCGACCAGTACCGCGCCAAGGACACACTGATCCCCGGCGCCGGCAAGCTGCGCCTCGTCTTCGAGGGCGAGAACGGCGAGAACATCGATCTCGACGTGTTCGAATTCCAATCGAGCGGCGTCGCCATGGCGATGTACAATCTCGACGATTCGATCCGCGACTTCGCGCGGGCGAGCTTCAATTACGGGCTCGATCGCGGATGGCCGGTCTATCTCAGTACCAAGAACACCATCCTCAAGAAGTATGACGGCCGCTTCAAGGACCTCTTCCAGGAAGTGTTCGACGCCGAGTTCAAGGACAAGTTCGAAAAGGCCAAGATCACCTACGAACATCGCCTGATCGACGACATGGTCGCCGCCGCGCTCAAGTGGAGCGGCAAGTTCGTCTGGGCCTGCAAGAACTACGACGGCGACGTGCAGTCGGACGTCGTGGCGCAGGGCTTCGGCTCGCTCGGCCTGATGACCAGCGTGCTTCTCTCGCCCGACGGCAAGACCGTCGAGGCCGAGGCCGCGCACGGCACCGTCACCCGCCACTATCGCCAGCACCAACAAGGCAAGGCGACCAGCACCAACCCGATCGCCAGCATCTTCGCCTGGACGCGCGGCCTCATCTATCGCGGCAAGTTCGACAACACGCCCGACGTGGTGAAGTTCGCCGAGACGCTCGAGCGGGTCTGCGTCCAGACGGTCGAGAGCGGCAAGATGACCAAGGATCTCGCGCTCCTCATCGGCCCGCAGCAGAGCTGGCTCACCACCGAGCAGTTCTTCGAAGCGATCGTCGACAATCTCGACAAGGAAATGGCGAACTGGGCCTGATTTCCGGCCCGCGCTGATCGACAAGCATGACGACGAACACCAAGGCCCGTCTGGAAGTCCGTCAGGCGAAGGCGAGCGATGTCCGCGCGATCGCGGATCTCGTTCGCCGCGCCTATGACGACCTGCCCCCCTACACGCATGGCGAGCTGCGGGGGCAGATCAACAACTATCCCGAGGGCTGCTTCGTCGCCAAGCTCGACGGTAAGCTCGTCGGCTATTGCGCGTCCATGCGACTGTCGAAGCGCGTCGCCTTTTCGGACCACAGCTGGGACGAGGTGACCGGCAACGGCTTCGGCAGCCGCCACTACCCCAAGGGCGAGTGGCTCTACGGCTACGAGATGTGCGTCGACCCCAAGGTTCGCGGCACGCGGATCGGCCGCCGTCTCTACGAGGAACGCCGCGCGCTGGCCGAACGGCTCGACCTGACCGGAATCGTCTTCGGTGGCCGGATGCCGGGTCTCGCCAAGGCGATGCGGCGCAAGAACAACCGTGCGGAAACGCCGGAAGAATATGTCGATCTGGTGGTCGACAACCGCATTCACGATCCCGTCCTGCGCTTCCAGCTCGCCAACGGGTTCGAACCGCAGGGCATCCTGCGCAAATACCTGCCCGAGGATCGCCAGTCCAAAACCCATGCCGTGCGCATGGTCTGGCGCAATCCCTATGTGGACAGCGATCAGCCCACCGCGCATCGCCTGCCGCGCGACGTGGAAAGCGTGCGGATCGCCACCTGCCAGCTTCAGGCGCGCGCCGTCAGCGGCTTCGACGAGTTCATGAAGCACGTCGAATATTTCGTCGATGTTGCAGCCGATTACGAGGCAGACTTCATCGTCTTTCCCGAGCTGTTCACGCTGATGCTGCTGAGCGCGGAGGAAGAGGAACTCACCCCGCTCGAGGCGATCGAGAAGCTCAGCGACTACACGCCGCGCATCCGCACGCGCCTTTCGGAAATGGCGCTGTCCTACAACATCAACATCATCGGCGGTTCGCATCCGACCCGGATGGACGACGGCGACATCCACAACGTCGCCTATGTCTGCCTGCGCGACGGATCGATCTATGCGCAGGAGAAGATCCACCCTACCCCCAACGAAGCCTATTGGTGGAACATCAAGGGCGGCGACAGCATCGATGCGATCCCGACCGATTGCGGGCCGATCGGCGTCCTCATCTGCTACGACAGCGAGTTTCCCGAACTGGCCCGCCGCCTGGTCGACGAAGGCGCGCGGATCATCTTCGTACCGTTCTGCACCGACAGCCGGCAGGGCTACATGCGCGTGCGCTATTGTGCGCAGGCCCGCGCGATCGAGAACCAGTGCTACACGGTTCTTTCGGGCAATGTCGGCAATCTGCCCAATGTCGGCAACATGGACATCCAGTACGCGCAGAGCTGCATTCTCACGCCCTGCGACTTCCCCTTCGCGCGCGACGGCATCGCGGCCGAGGCGACCGAGAATGTCGAGACGCTGACGATCAGCGACGTGAACCTGTCCGACCTCAGCTGGGCGCGTGCCGAAGGCACGGTGCAGAACCTCGCCGATCGCCGCTTCGATCTCTACCGCATCGAATGGGACAAGCGCGTCGGCAACGTGCCGACCCGCGTGGGCGAGGATCACGACAGCGCGGCGAGCGCGCCCAAGGGGCCGCACACGCCCGGCGGCGGTTGATCCGCAAAATTCCTCGATCGCGCCGGGTGACGGCGGGCCGTTCCTCGCTATAAGGCCGGCATGGCCGGTGAAATCGCTCCCTCCCCCATCCTTCAGGATGCACTCGTCATTCTCGGCGCGGCAGGGATCGTCATTCCGGTCTTCACCCGTTTCCGGATCACGCCGGTCATCGGCTTCATCCTGATCGGCATCGCGGTCGGTCCCTACGGGCTCGGCAGCCTGATCTTCGAGCAGCCCTGGCTCGAGTACATCACGATATCCGACCCCGAATCGCTCGAACCCTTCGCCGAGTTCGGGATCATCCTGCTGCTGTTCACGATCGGGCTGGAGCTGAGTTTCAACCGATTATGGCAGTTGCGGCGGCTCGTCTTCGGGCTCGGCGCGGCCGAAGTGCTCATCATCGGGTCCTCGCTCGCGATCGTCATGGCGATGATGGGTCAGTTCTGGACCGGCGCCATCGGACTGGGCTT
Source organism: Erythrobacter sp. (assembly GCA_025698865.1). Taxonomy (GTDB): domain Bacteria; phylum Pseudomonadota; class Alphaproteobacteria; order Sphingomonadales; family Sphingomonadaceae; genus Qipengyuania. The sequence continues at coordinate 204,198 of JAILWQ010000001.1, forward strand.
CGCGCTCGCCTTCTCCTCGACTGCGATCGTGCTGCCGATTTCCGGCACCGCCTCCCCGGTCGGCCGGGCGGCGCTGTCGATGCTGCTGTTCGAGGACATCATGATCGTGCCGATCATCTTCCTGCTCGGCGCGATGGCCCCCAACGCCGCCAGCAGCGGATGGGAAGGGCTGGCCGAAACGCTCGGCATAGGCGTCGCCGTGGTCGCGGTGATGATGGTCGGCGGGCGGTTCTTCCTCCCGCGCCTATTCGCCCAGGCCGCCCGGACCAAGAGCCCCGAACTGTTCCTCGCCGCATCGATGCTGGTTGTGATCGGCGCGAGCCTCGCCACCGCCGCCGCTGGCCTGTCGCCGATCGTCGGCGCGCTGGTCGCCGGCCTGCTGATCGCCGAGACCGAATATCATGCCGAGGTCGAGGGCATCATAGAGCCGTTCAAGGGCCTTGCGCTGGGCGTGTTCCTCATCACCGTGGGCATGAGCGTGGACCTTGCGACCGTGTGGGAAAGCCTCGGCATGTTTGCCGCCGCGGTGGTGGGCGTGCTGGCGTTCAAGGCGGTGGTCACCGGCATTCTCCTGCGCATGATGGGCGCGGGGCGCGGGACATCGGTCGAAACCGGCATTCTCATGTCGAGCCCGTCGGAAACCACGCTGATCGTTCTCGCGGCCGCCACGTCCGCACTGCTGATCCAGCCCGGCACCGCTCAGTTCTGGCAGATCGTCACCGCGATCGGGCTTACCATCACACCGCTGCTCGCCAAGCTTGGCCGGATCGTCGCGCGGCGGATCGAGCCGGTCGCCGAACTTCCACCCGAGGAAAACGGCGAGCGACGCGTCGTCATCATCGGTGCCGGCCGTGTCGGGCGACTGGTGGCGCAGATGCTCGACGCGCATGGCAAGCCCTATATCGCGGTCGATTCCGACGCCGACCTCGTCCAGCGGGCCAAGGCGCGCGGGATGCGGGCGGTGTTCGGCGACGCCTCGCGCGGGGCGTCGCTCGACCGGCTGGAGATGGGTGAGGCTCTCGCCGTCGTCCTGACCATGGACGAACCGATCCTTGCCCAGCGCCTCGTCTCCAAGCTGCGCGCCGAATATCCCGACCTGCTGATCGTCGCACGCGCCCGCGACGCGAGCCACGCCGCGCAGCTCTACCGCGCCGGGGCCAGCCATGCCGTGCCGGAAACGCTGGAAAGCTCGCTTCAGCTCTCGGAAGCGGTGCTGGTCGATATCGGCGTCGCGATGGGGCCGGTGATTGCCTCGATTCACGAGAAGCGCGACGAATTCCGCGCCCGGATCGAACAGGAAGGCGCGCTCGACTATCGCCCCAAGCTCAGGACTTCGAACGTCGGCGAGTGAGAATTTCTGAACGCTTTCCCTCCTCGCGCATTGATGAGGAAAGGAGAAAGCAAATGGCAGACCCGACCAAACCGATCCCGAACGACGAGAAGTTCAAGCCGCACAACGTCGCCGACGTTCAGAAGGACAGCGCGCCGACCGACAAGCGCGGCGCACCTGGCGATACGGAAGGTTACGACATAGAACGCGGCTCCAGCGGCGAGACCAAGTCCACGCCCGGCGCTTGATTTTTCGACAGAACGAAACGCCTGACGGGTTCGCGCCCGTCAGGCGTTTTCGCGTGCAAGCGCCTCGCGCACGGCAGCAATCGCCTCGGAGGCCTTGTCCCCATCCGGCCCGCCGCCCTGCGCCATGTCGGGCCGGCCGCCGCCGCCCTTTCCGCCCAGCGCCTCGACGCCGCTCTTCACCAGATCGACCGCGCTGAACCGCTCGGCGAGGTCGTCGGTAACCGCGACGGCGATCGCGCCCTTGCCTTCGTTGACCGCGCAGATGGTCGCAACCCCGGAACCGAGCCGCGTCTTCGCCTCGTCGAGCAGAGGCCGCAATTCGCGCGGGTTCAGGCCTTCAATAACCTGGCCGGAGAACTTGATGCCGCCGACATCCTCGTCTGCTGCACCGGTGTCGCCGCCCGCTCCGCCGCCGCCGAGGGCCAGAGTGCGCTTCGCTTCCGCCAGATCCTTTTCCAGCTTGCGCCGCTCCTCGATCAGCGCCGTCACGCGGGCAACCGCATCTTCGGGACCGGTGCGGAGCGCGCCGGCGATCGATTTCAGGGCCTCGTCGCGGCCCACCAGCCACTGGCGTGCGGCCTCCCCGGTCAGCGCCTCGATCCGGCGCACGCCCGAACTCACCGCGCTTTCCGACACGATGCGGAACAGGCCGATATCGCCGGTCGCCTCGACATGGACGCCGCCGCACAATTCCACAGAATAGTTGCGCCCACCCTCGCCCTTGCGGCCCATTGCGAGAACGCGCACCTCGTCGCCGTATTTCTCGCCGAACAGCGCCAGAGCGCCTGCGGCCACGGCATCGTCGGGCGTCATCAACCGGGTCGAGACCTGCTCGTTGGCGCGAATTTCGGCGTTCACTTCGGCCTCGATCGCGGAGATGTCCTCGTCGCTCAGCGGCTTGGGATGCGAGAAATCGAAGCGGAACCGCTCATCGGTAACCAGCGAACCCTTCTGCGTGACATGCCCGCCGAGCCGGTTGCGCAACGCGGCGTGGACCAGGTGAGTCGCCGAATGGTTCGCGCGAATCCGGTCTCGCCGTTCGGCGTCGATAACAAGGTGGACCGTATCGCCGCGCCGGACAGTCCCCGCCGCGACCGTGCCGACATGGGCGTGGAGCCGGCCGAGCGGCTTGTTGGTCGTCTCGACCGCGAATTCGAGGCCCGCCGGCGTCCAGATGCGCCCGGCGTCGCCGGTCTGGCCGCCGCTCTCGCCATAGAAGGGGGTCTGGTTGGTGAGGATGGTGACGCTGTCGCCCTCGGCCGCCGCTTCGACCTCGGCTCCGTCCCTGATGATAGCGACCACCGACGCTTCGCCCGTGGTCGAGGCGTAGCCGGTGAACTCGGTCGAACCTTCGCGGTCGACGATGTCGAACCACAGCTCGTCGCTCGCTGCCTCGCCCGAACCCTTCCACGCGGCGCGGGCTGCGGCCTTCTGCTGCGCCATGGCGGCATCGAAGCCGGCGCGGTCGACGGCCAGACCGCGGCCGCGCAAGGCGTCCTCGGTCAGGTCGTAAGGGAAACCATAGGTGTCGTAGAGCTTGAACGCGGTCTCGCCGTCGAGCGTGCCGCCCTCGGCCATGTCGCCAGTCGCATCGTCGAGCAGCCGCAGGCCCTTTTCGAGCGTGCGGCGGAACTGGGTTTCCTCGCGCTCGAGCACTTCTTCGATGAGGTCCTGCCCGCGCTGAAGCTCGGGATAGGCCTGTCCCATCTCGGTCACCAGCGCCGGGACGAGGCGGTGCATCAAGGGCTCGCTCGCGCCGAGCAGGTGCGCGTGGCGCATGGCGCGCCGCATGATCCGCCGCAGCACGTATCCGCGCCCTTCGTTGCTCGGCAGGACGCCGTCGGCGAGGAGGAAGCTAGTCGAGCGCAGATGGTCCGCGATCACCCGGTGGCTGGCCTGGTTGGCGCCCTCCGCCTTCACGCCCGTGAGGCTCTCCGAGGCCGCGATCAGCTCGCGGAAGGTGTCGGTATCGTAATTGTCATGGACGCCCTGCAGCACCGCGGCGACGCGTTCGAGACCCATTCCGGTGTCGATGCTGGGCCGCGGCAGTTCGCCGACGATCTCGTCCGCCTCCTGCTGGAACTGCATGAAGACGAGGTTCCAGATCTCGACGAAACGATCCCCGTCTTCCTCGGGCGATCCGGGAGGGCCGCCCCAGATGTGATCGCCGTGGTCGTAGAAGATTTCGGAGCAGGGCCCGCACGGACCGTCAGACCCCATGGCCCAGAAATTGTCCTTGGTCGGAATGCGGATGATCTTCTCGTCCGCGAAGCCGGTGCGCTTCTTCCACAGATCGAAGGCTTCGTCGTCGGTGTGATAGACGGTGACCAGCAGGCGCTCGGGATCGAGGCCCCATTCCTTTGTCAGCAGGGTCCAGGCGTTGTCGATCGCCTGTTCCTTGAAATAATCGCCGAAGCTGAAATTGCCGAGCATCTCGAAGAAGGTGTGATGGCGGGCGGTGTATCCCACATTGTCGAGATCGTTGTGCTTGCCCCCGGCACGCACGCATTTCTGCGCGCTGGTGGCGCGCGGCGCGGGCGGCGTCTCGAGGCCGGTGAAGGCGTTCTTGAACGGCACCATCCCGGCATTGACGAACATCAGCGTGGGATCGCTGTAGGGCACGAGCGGCGCGCTCGGCACCTCGGCGTGATCGGCCCGCGCGAAGAAATCGAGGAAGGCGCGGCGAATTTCGTTGGTCGACGTCATGGCTCAGCAGTTAGGCAAAGCCATGCCGGGCGACAAGCTTGGAAAGCGTGCTAGCGAGGACGGAGGTTTGGTGACGCACTCCGTGTCGAGCCGCGAAACAGATATCGGCTCGGAGTGACGGAAGGCTACCAGCCAAAATAGGGACCGCTTTTCTCGCGGGCGCGCTGCCAGGCATCGCGGGCGTGGATTTTCTCCACGAAGGCGGCAAGCTTGGGCGCGCGGTCGCCATAGCCCTGCATGATCGCGATCTCGGCCGGGAAGCTCATCATCACGTCCACCGCCGACCAGTTGTCGCCGAGGAAATGAAGGTTTTCGCCGATATTCTCCTCGACATAGGCGATATGGGCGGCGAGCTGTTCCTCAATCCGGGGAAGGAGCGGCGCCGCCGCCTCGCCCAGCCGACCGGCATAGATCTTGAGCATGACGGGCACGAAAAAGCTGCTCTCGGCGAACTGCATCCATTCGGCGTGCGTGACCCAGTCGTCGGAGCCGTAGCGCGGCACCCAGTGCTCGTTGCCGTAGCGAACGCAGAGATACTCGATGATCGCTCCGCTTTCGGAAATGGTGCGGCCCTCGTCCTCGATCACCGGCGACTTGCCGAGCGGATGGGCCTGCTTGAGCTCGGGCGGCGCAAGATTGGTCTGGGCATCGCGCTGATAGGCCACGATGTCGTAGTCCGCCCCAAGTTCCTCGAGTAGCCACAGGACGCGTTGCGAGCGGCTGTTGTTCAGATGGTGAACGGTGACGGTCATGTGCGGGCTCTCCGGATTGATGATTCGCAACGGAGGCTAGGCGAACGACAGTCTTCGATCCAGCGGAGCGACATGGTAGAAGGCTGGGCCGGAGGATCGGAACGAAACCGTGCAGGTCGTGACCGATCGACTACGCACACAGAAAAGCCGGAGCTGCCGGGGGCACTGTTTGGGACAGCCCCGGCGCGCACCGGCTTTCCTTGCGTCCGGGAGAGGCAGCCTCGGTGGGGACAGGGGCTGCCGGGGCCGACCGGCGGGGAAGATGCCGGCCAGCGCTCCCGCTTGAGAAGATCCGATCAGTCGTCCGCGTCCGGACCGGTCATCATCTCCTCGGCGACCTCGTCGGTCCGACCGCGAATGGCGGCTTCCAACCGGTCGCAAACTTCGGGGTTTTCCTTGAGGAAGGTCTTGGCGTTCTCCCGGCCCTGCCCGATGCGGATGCTGTCGTAGCTGAACCACGAGCCCGACTTCTCGACCACACCCGCCTTCACGCCGAGATCGAGGATCTCGCCGATCTTGGAGATGCCCTCGCCATACATGATGTCGAACTCGACCTGCTTGAACGGCGGGGCGACCTTGTTCTTGACCACTTTCACGCGTGTCGCGTTGCCGATCACCTCGTCGCGGTCCTTGATCTGGCCGGTACGACGGATGTCGAGGCGGACAGAGGCATAGAACTTGAGCGCGTTGCCACCGGTCGTTGTCTCGGGATTGCCGTACATCACGCCGATCTTCATGCGCAGCTGGTTGATGAAGATCACCATGCATTTCGACCGGTTGATCGATCCGGTGAGCTTGCGCAGCGACTGGCTCATCAGGCGAGCCTGAAGGCCGACATGGCTGTCGCCCATCTCGCCCTCGATCTCCGCCCGGGGAACCAGAGCAGCGACCGAGTCGACCACGAGCACGTCGATCGCGTTGGAGCGCACCAGCGTGTCGGTGATCTCGAGCGCCTGTTCGCCGGTGTCGGGCTGCGAAACGATCAGTTCGTCGATATCGACGCCCAGCTTCCTGGCGTAGACCGGATCGAGCGCATGTTCCGCATCGACGAAGGCCGCGGTGCCGCCCGCCTTCTGCGCTTCGGCGATGACATGCAGCGCGAGCGTGGTCTTGCCCGAGCTTTCCGGTCCGTAGACCTCGATCACGCGGCCCTTGGGCAGGCCGCCAATGCCGAGCGCGATGTCGAGGCCGAGCGATCCGGTCGAGATCGATTCGACATTCATCGCTTCCTTCTGGCCAAGCTTCATAGCCGACCCCTTGCCGAAGGCGCGGTCTATCTGGGCGAGCGCTGCATCGAGTGCCTTCTGACGGTCCACGTCGTTTTCCTTGTCCACGAGCTTGAGATTGGCCGCCATTGCATGCTCCTCTACCGAATGACCAGAGCCGGGCTCGACTCTTCAACGATAGGAACCATGTACTGCCTTTGTTCCATGAGAACAAGAGCGGAACAGAAATTTTTTTGGAACCCGTTTGGGAGGGGGTCCGTCAGCTTATTTCGCGCGAACCTGTTCGCTCAGCACCTCGGCGACCTTCGCATTGATCTGCTGGACGCTGAAGGGCTTGGGGATGAAGTGCATGTTCTCGATGTCGATCTCGCTGCGCAGGTGCTCCTCGGCATAGCCGGACATGAACAGGATCGGCAGGTCCGGCTTCACCCTGCGGATGTCGCGCGCCATCGCCGGGCCATCCTTGACCGGCATGACCACGTCGCTGACCACGAGGTCGAACTCGCCCTTGCCGTTGGCGATCAGCGCAAGGCCTTCCTCGCCATCGCTCGCAGTCGTGACCGAATAGCCCGCGCGGGTCAGCGCGCGCTGGGCGACGGCGCGGACCATGTCCTCGTCCTCGACCAGCAACAGGCTTGCGCCGCCAGTCCATTCGCTGGCCTTCTGCTCATCGCTCTCGCCGGGCTGCACCGCGATGGGCACCGCGCCCTTGTAAACCGGCAGATAGACCGTGAAGCGCGCTCCTGAAGGCAGGCCCTCGGGTCCGGCAACATTGTCGGCGAAGATGAACCCGTTCGACTGTTTCACGATGCCATAGACCGTGGACAGGCCGAGCCCCGTGCCCTTCCCCTGCTCCTTGGTGGTGAAGAAGGGTTCGAAGATCTTGTTGATCACCTGGTCCGGAATGCCGCCGCCAGTGTCTTGCACGATCAGCACGGTGTAGTCGTCCGCCGGCATGATATCGACGCCGAGCTTGCGCACGTCGCGCGCCGACACGCGGCGGGTCGCCAGTGTCAGCCGGCCCTTCCATTCGCCGCCCGTCCGGGTCCCGTGCGCCTGCATGGCATCGCGCGCGTTCACCGCGAGATTGATGATGACCTGCTCCAGCTGTTGGGGATCGGCCCGGACCGGCCCAAGCTCGCGATCGTGCCGGATCGAGAACTCCACCTTGTCGCCCATCAGCCGCTTGAGCAGCTGGCTGACCTCGCTGACCACGTCGGGCAATTGCAGCACCACCGGGCGCAGCGTCTGCTGACGGCTGAACGCCAGCAATTGTCGTGTCAGCGAGGCCGCACGGTTCGAATTCGCCCTGATCTGCTGGATATCGTCGTAGTCGCTGTCGCCCGGAGTGTGGCGCAGCAACATCAGATCGCAATAGCCGATGATCGCTGTCAGCACGTTGTTGAAATCATGCGCGACGCCGCCGGCAAGCTGGCCGACCGCCTGCATCTTGGTCGCCTGCGCGACCTGACGCCGCAAGCGTTTCTCCTCGGTCGAATCCGAGAGCGAAAGCAGCACCGCCGCATCGCCCAGCCCGCGCACACCGGCGAGACCGATGGAAACCGGCTCCTCGCGATCATTGGCGAGGCGAACGGCAATATCGCCGCTCGCAGTGGCTCCGCGCGCGAAACGGCGCACCGTGTCGGCGAACGGCCCCTTGTCCTCGCGAACCACGAGGTCGGACGGGTATTGCGGCAATCCGCCCTGATCCCGCTCCACCGCGCGCAGGAAAGCCTTGTTCGCGAAGAGGAACCGGCCATCGCGATCGGTCAGTGCGAGTCCAAGCGGCAAGGCGGACAGCAGCGCCTCGAGCTGCGGGACGGCGGTCTTCCCGCTCGATTCCCAGCCACCGCCGAGGCCCACCGCACTGTCGATCAGGAACATGATCGAGGGGGTCTGATCGGGCTCGGAAAGCGGGGTGGCGCCCGGCTCCTCGAGCGGAACGTGAACGAGCGTCTGCGGCGTGCCCTGCTGGCCTTCACGGGCAAAGAAGATCCGCTCGCGATCGTCGGTTCTCAGCAGGCGGACGAACTCCTTGCCCGCCAACGAGATGTCGGCACGCCCTTCCGATCGCTCCGCCAGACCGGGAGAATGGGCGAGCACGATGCCGTCGGGCGCGACCAGAGCGAGTTCGACCCCGGCGCGCGACATGACCGCGCCGAGCGGTCCGGAGATACGCCCGGCAAGACCGTCGAAACTGTGCTCGACGACGATTTCAGATATGCGCCAGACGAGATAGTCTTCGCCCCTGCCCGCACGCAGGACCTTGACGCGGAACCTGCGCTCCCTGTCCCCCTCGTTCCAGATCAGTTCCTCGATCCCGCCGCGCCCGTCGCGCCACGCGGCCTTGGCGGCCTGGGCGATGGCGGATCGGCCCCGGTCCGGGAAAGCCAGGTCGGCGGGCGGTTCCGGCTGGCCGAACCAATCGCCATATGTGTCGTTGGCACAGGTCAGGCGGTTGGCCCGGTCCGTGATCGCGATCGCCAGGCGGCGATTGCCGATGGCCGCAGCCGTTACCGTCCAGTCGGGCTGAGCGAGGGACTCGCCCGGTACAGCGCCGTGCATCCGGGCCATTGCCAGCGCCCCGATCGCAAGCGCGACGAGCCCGCCGGCATAGACCGTGGCGACAATCCCGTTGCCGCCGATCAGCCAGACCGTGAATATCGATACCACGACCGCCGCCACCAGACCGACCAACAGCGGTACGGGCGGCAGGGATACGGCGCGCGGGTCGTCGCTTCCGACCTCGGACAGTCTCATGCGGCGCCCTCGCCCGCGTGCATTTCCTCGCGCTTGCGCTTCATTGCCTGCAACCGTCGGCTGCGCCGGCGCGCAACGAGGAACCGCCACACCCAGCTCGAGACGACCCGCCCCAGAAGCGCGGAGACCAGCGCGAGAACGACGAAGCCGAGCGCCGTGACGCCCGCTGTCTCGAACAGTCGGGCAATCAGCCCCTGGTCGGACGGCAGGTCGCCCGCGCTCACCGCCGCATCGACATTGAGAACGAACCGTCCGACCTTGTTCGCGACCACCGCCCAGAAGGGGAAGGTGAAGGGATTGGTCACGAAGGTGACCAGTGCGGCGATCGGCACATTCGCTCTCAGCGGCAGGGCGAGGAACGCGGCAAGAAAGATTTGTCCCAGCGGAACGATGAACGCCGCGAACAGGCCAAGGCCCACGCCGCGCGGTACGGATGTCCGGGTGAATCGCCAGAGTTCCGGGCTGAGAAACCGGTGCGCGATCGGCTTGAGATACTTGTTGCGCGCCATTTCCTCGCGCTCGGGCATGCGCACGCGCATCCGGCTCTTGAGGCGCGCAAAGAAACGGGGCTCACTCATCTCCACCGACCGGCAATGCGCGCGCACCGCGCCAAGCGCAAGTGCGGCAATGGAGGGAAAGCGGGGTCGGCATCGCAGGCCATATGGTGCGCGCCGGAGCGCTTGCCACCCCGCATATTCTCATGCGGCTTCTCAGCCTCGCTCGCGCATCAATCGGGCCTTGTCGCGCTTCCAGTCGCGCTCCTTGATCGTCTGGCGCTTGTCGTGGGCCTGCTTGCCCTTGGCCAGCGCCAGTTCGACCTTCGCCCGGCCGGTGGAATTGAAATAGACCGACAGCGGCACCAGTGTCATGCCCTTGCGCTCGACCGCACCGAACAGCTTGTCGATCTCGCGGGTGTGGAGCAGCAGCTTGCGCGGGCGGCGCGGTTCGTGGTTGTTGCGGTTGCCGTGGCTGAACTCGGGAATGTTCGCATTGATGAGCCAGACCTGCCCGTCGCGCACCTCGGCGTAGCTTTCCTTGATGCTCGCCTCGCCCGCGCGCAGGGCCTTCACCTCAGTGCCCTGAAGGGCGAGCCCGGCCTCGAACGTTTCCTCGACATGATAGTCGAACCGCACGCGCCGGTTGTCGGCGACGGTTTTCTGCTTGTCGAAGGTTGCGGGTTTGGGACGGGCCATGAGAAGGCGGCAGATAGACATTCGGATCGCAAACGCCAAGGGTCGCGATTTCGCTTGCGCGGGGCCGGCCCGGCGTGACTAGTCGCGGGCTGATGAACGACAGCACGAACCCCGCCGTATCCGACCTCTCCCAAGCGCCGAAGGTTGAGCCTTTTCACATACACGATCAGATCATTCCCGCCGGAAGCGCGGCCATGCTCAAGATCCCGGTCAGCCAGCAGGTTACCGGACTGGAAGCCTCGCTGGCCGTGAAGGTCCTCCATGGCGCGAAGCCGGGGCCGAGCGTCTTCGTCAGCGCGGCGATCCATGGGGACGAGATCGTCGGCACCGCGATCATCCAGCGCCTGCTCGATCATTTGCAGCCCGAGCACATGGCGGGGACCCTGATCCTCGTCCCGGCGGTGAACATCTACGGCTTCGCCTCGCATAGCCGATACCTCCCCGACCGGCGCGATCTCAACCGTAGCTTCCCCGGAAACGAGCATGGCAGCCTCGCCTCGCAGTTGGCGCATTGCTTCCTTCACAATGTGATCGAGCGGTGCTCGCTCGGCATCGACATGCATTCAGCGGCGGTCCATCGCTACAATCTGCCGCAGATCCGCATAGCGACCGACCGGCCGCAACTGCTCGAACTGGCGATGGCCTTCGGCGCCCCGATCATCGTGGAAAGCCCCTTGCGCGAAGGTTCGTTGCGGGCGCTCGCCGCGGAACGCGACGTGGAAATGCTGCTCCTCGAAGCGGGCGAGGCCCTGCGGTTCGATCGTTATTCGATCGAGACCGGGGCTTCCGGTGTGCTCCGCGTGCTCGCCCATATCGGAATGATCGAGGCGAATGACGGGCTGGAGAACCCGACCGTGCCGATGCGTTCCAACCGTTCGACCTGGGTCCGGGCGCCGCGGGGCGGGGTCTCGCGCCGCTCGCGCAAATCGGGCGACATCGTGCGCAAGGGCACCCTGCTGGCCATGGTCGGCGGGCTGTTCGGCGAAGGCAGCGTCGCGGTGGAAAGTCCAGTCGAGGGCGTGATCATCGGCCACGCCACCCTGCCCGTGGTCAATCAGGGCGACGCCATGTTCCACATCGCCGAGGTCGGAGCGATGGATCACATCGGGGAACACGCCGAATCGATCGCCGAGGCGATGGCGATCAGCGCACCGCCCTTCCCCGCCGCGCCCCTGCTCGACGAGGACGAACTGCTCTAGAGCAGCCCCGCGATCGCCAGCGCCTCGTCCACCGCCTGTCGGCTGGCCTCGCTCGCGCTGCACAGCGGCAGGCGGACCTCGTCCGAAAACCAGTCGTGCACCCGGCTGAGCGCATATTTGACCGGTGCCGGACTCGCATCGGAGAACATGGCGTAGTGCAGCGGAAACAGCCGGTCGTTGAGCTTGCGCGCCTTGACCAAATCGTTCGCCGCGATCGCATCGTGGAATTCCGCGCACAGGGCCGGCGCGACATTGGCGGTTACCGAAATACATCCCGCGCCGCCCGCCGCCGAATGCGGCAGCCAGAGCTCGTCATTGCCCGAGAGCTGGCAGAAATTATGATCGAGCCCCATGCGGTGGTCGGCGACGCGCGACAGGTCGCCGCTCGCATCCTTGATGGCCACGATACGGTCGGGATAGGTCTTCACCAGCTCGACCACCGTCTCGTCCTCGATATCGGTCACGGTGCGGCTGGGCACGTTGTAGAGCACGATCGGCAGGTCGCTGTTCTCGGCCAGATAGCTGAAATGGGCGATCAGCCCGTTCTGCCGGGGCCGGTTGTAATAGGGCGCGACGCACAGGCCCGCCGCCGCCCCCGCCTTCTTGGCGAACTGCATGTGGAGGAGCGCATTGCGCGTGTCGTTGCTGCCGCAGCCCGCGATCACCGGGACCCGTCCGGCGGCCTGTTCGACGCAGACCTCGATCACCCGGTGGTGCTCGGCGTTCGACAGCGTCGAGGCCTCGCCCGTCGTGCCACAGGGGACCAGCCCGCTGCTGCCGTTCTCGATCTGCCAGTCGACGAGCTTGCGAAAGGCCGCCTCGTCGAACGCACCGTCGCGAAAAGGAGTCGCCAGAGCGGGAATGGAGCCTGAGAACATTTACTTTGGTCCTGCATTCGGAGATGGGTGTCAGCAGCCCCCGCGCCCCGCGGAAACCGTCATTCAGCGCCTGATAAGGAGCCGCTCGGCATAATGTCCAGCATGAGCCGCAAATCACTTTTCTCCCTCACCCTCCTGGCCGGTTCCGCACTGGCCGTTCCTTCCATCGCAAACGCGCAGGATGCCGCCAGCTGGGACCGCGCCCGTGGCAATCTCGTCGCCAGCCAGCCGGGACGGATGGCGCAGGCGATCCAGCAATGGGAAGCGCTGCGCGACACCGATCGCCCCGCCTTCTCCACGGTGGCGAATTTCATCACGACCTATCCCGGCCTGCCGATGCAGGAGAGCTTCCAGCGCAAGGCCGAACGCGCGCTCGACAGCGATCCGGCGGGTCCCGAAACCATCGTCGCCTTCTTCGACCGCAACCCGCCGCTGACCAATGCCGCACGGGCGCGCTATGCCCTGGCGCTGGCGACACAGAACCGGCCTGAAGCTTTCGAGGTCGCACGCGCGGCATGGCGCGGGGGCCAGATGAGCGGCCCGACCGAAGCCTATCTGCTGGGCCTCTACGGAACGCGTTTCACTCCGGAAGATCACGACGCGCGGATGAACGCCCTGCTGTGGCAGGCAGCCGGAGAGGCCGCCGTGCGGCAGGTGATGAACGTCTCGCCGGCGATGCGCCAGATGGCGATGGCGCGCCTTGCGCTCGTGCAGGGCGAAACGCCGAGCGGGGCCGGTCTGAACGTACCCGACGGCGCGCTGGCCGATCCGGGATATGTCTTCAATCTCGCGCGCCATTACCGCTCGAGCGGCGACAGCGCGTCGGCGGTGAACCTGCTCGCGACGCGGGCGCGGTTCGGCCGTACGCCCTACGATTCGGAAAGCTTCCTCACCGAGATGCTGCGCGTGGCGCGCGGGGCGGATTCGGCGCGAGCGGTGACGATTGCCGCGAAAGCCGAGGACCTTTTCGCGCCGGGTACGGACATTTCGAGGGAAAGTTACCGCATTCGCGATGACTGGACATCGCTGATGTGGCTCGGCGGCACGAAGGCGCTGTGGGAAATGGGCGACGGCAATCGCGCCGCGCCGCTGTTCTACAATTACGGCACCGCAGCCCAGACCCCGCAGACCCGGTCCAAGGGATTCTACTGGGCCGGATACGCCTCGGCCCGCGCCGGCAACCGCAGCGAAGCCAACCGCTATTACGAGATGGCCGCGGCCTATCCGGACCGGTTCTACGGACAGCTCGCGCTGCGTGAACTGGGGCGGAGCGTGCCAAAGATCGGTTCGCAATCTCCGGCCATCCCCACCGCCGAACAGCGACAGGAATTCAACGCACGGCCGCTGGTCGTCGCGACGCGCGAGGTCGCCCGCGACGCGCCATGGCGCACCGGCATCCAGTTCTATCGCGAACTCGCGCAGAGCGCCGACACGCCGGAAGAACATGCGCTGGTCGCCGACCTCGCCCGCGAGATCGGGCGCCGCGACCTTGCCGTCAACGTGGCCGAGGCGGCGGGGGCCGACGGGCTCGACGGCTTCATCGTCCAGGGTTTCCCCACCCTGCCCCTGCCCCCGGGCGCGAACTTCACCCTGGTTCACGCCATCTCGCGGCAGGAAAGCCAGTTCGCGCAGAACGCCATCAGCCACGCTGGCGCGCGCGGCCTGATGCAGCTCATGCCCGCAACCGCTCGGGAAGAGGCCGGCAAGGCCGGAATGCAGTACATGACCGCCTCGCTGATCGACGATGCCGAGTACAATATCCGCCTCGGCAGCAATCACATCGAGCGGCTCGTTTCCTACTACAATGGCAGCTACCCGCTCGCCATAGCGGCCTACAATGCCGGGCCGGGGAACGTGAACAAGTGGCTGCGGGCCAATGGCGACCCGCGCACCGGGGCGGTCGCGTGGGAACGCTGGATCGAGGAAATTCCCTTCTTCGAGACCAAGAACTACGTCCAGCGCGTGATCGAGAACGCGGCCGTCTACGAACAGCTCTATCCCGACCGCACCGCTTATGGCCGGGCGCGTTCGGCAGGTGACTTCCTGCAATAGACTTTCCCGGGGAGCGGGGGGTAGGGAGCGAGGCGATGACTGCCTCCGCTCCCGCCCGCACCAGTCCGATCACGCCGCGCGGATACGCCGCGCTCAAGGCGCGCTACGACCATCTGCTCGGCACCGAACGGCCCGAGATCGCCGAGATCGTCAACTGGGCGGCCGGCAATGGCGACCGCAGCGAGAACGGCGACTATCTCTACGGACGCAAGCGGATGCGCGAGATCGACCGGGAACTCGGCCATCTTTCGCGCCGGATGAAATCCGCCCGCGTGGTGGATCCGGGCGAGCAGCGCGACCTGTCGCGCGTGTTCTTCGGCGCCCGCGTCACGCTGGCCGACGAGGAGGACGAGCAGCGGATCGTCACCATTGTCGGCGACGACGAGCAGGATGCCGGCCAGGGGCTGATTGGCTGGACCAGCCCCCTCGCCCGCGCCTTGCGGGGGGCGGGGATCGGCGATTGCCGCACCGTGCGCCTGCCGGGCGGGGAAAAGGAATGGGAAGTGATCGCGATAGACTATGCCTAGGCGCGCGCTTCTCACCCTTCTCGTGCCGCTGATACTTGCGGCGCCGCTTGCAGCGAAGGACAGCCTCGGCGTGTTCGAGAGCTGGGGCGCGTTCCGCGATCCGTCCGCGCCGCGCTGCTACGCGATCGCCATGGCCGAGAAGACCGGACGGGCGAACGAGGCGCAGCCCTTCGCGACGATCGCCACCTGGCCCCGGCGCAATGTCCGCGGCCAGGTGCATTTCCGCTTCTCCCGCGAATTGCGCCGCGGCTCCGCGATCAATCTCGTCATCGGCCGGGAGACTTTTCGCCTGACCGGCAACGGGACGGATGGCTGGGCACGCGACCGGGCGATGGACGCCGCGATCGTCGCCGCCATGCGATCCGAGCCGCGCATGACAGTGCGCGGCATCACGACCGGCGGGCGCCGCCTCTCCGACACCTACCCGCTCGCCGGCGCGGCCAGTGCCATGGACGCGGCCACCCTCGGCTGCGCGCGGCGATAACCGAAAGAAAAAGGGCCGGAAGCGCATCTCGCGCCCCGGCCCTCGTTCATTTCAGATCGTCAGGGATCAGAAGCGGACGCCGACGCCCGCCATGATCTGGTGACGGTCGAGATCGACGTCGAAGCGATCCGAATTCGGCAGCGAGTCGTTGAAGTCGACTTCGGCGCGGCTGTAGTTCGAATAGCGGTACTCGACATTGATGAACGTGTTGGTGTTCATCGCGTATTCGACACCGGCACCGATACGGTAGCCGTCGAGGTCGAAGTCTTCGTCGAACTCGGTCTCGCCGTCATTGGCGAGCACGTTCAGCTTCGCATTGGTATAGCCGCCCTTGGCATAGGCCAGCACGTCGGGAGCAACCTTGGCACCGGCGCGGACGCCGAGATAGAGGTCACGGCCGGCGTCGACATTGCCGAAGCCGAAGCCTTCGAAGTCGCCGTTGTTGAAGTCGGTCTTCGCCGTTGAATCGGTGTATTCGGCTTCCGCACCGATCACCGCGCCGCCGAAGTCGAAATCGTAACCAACCGCCGCGCCGTAGGCGAAGCCTTCAATCGACTGGTCGTTGTTGTCGTTACCGTCGTCATCGACGCTGCTGCCAGCGGTGACGTCGTCATAGCCGCCGACGATCTGGCCGCGCAGGCCGGTGAAGGTGTTCGCTTCCTGCGCCATTGCCGGGGTGGCGATGGCTGCAACCGAACCGGCAAGCATGAGGGCTGTAAGCTTCTTCATTGTAGTACTCCGTATGTTTTCGACGCCGCGCAGCACGCGGCGCGTGATCCCCCAACGGCGCGAATTATGCGGAGTTTCATTAACGTGACACAACAAGAATGTGTTGCATTTTTGAAACAATATTAGCGACGGGATGTGCGATCGCATCGACGAAGCGATACTCCCGGACCGGAACCCCGGCCCGGCGAGCGGCCGGTAGGGCTCGCTTCCATTTCAGGCCTTTCGCTTCTATATGCGGGGCTCTCATGTCCGACACGAACCTCATGACCATTCCCGGGCAGATCGACCCGGTGCCTGTCGCTCGCGACATCACGCCGCGCGCCGATGGCCGCGTGGACCTGCTCGGCCTTCCGAGGGATCGCATCCGCGCGCTCTTCGCCGATGCCGGGCTGGATGCGAAACAGGCCAAGCTGCGCGCCAAGCAGGTGTTCCACTGGCTCTACCATCGCGGCGTGACGGATTTCGAGGCGATGACCGATATCGCCAAGACCATGCGGCCCTGGCTCGGCGAACGGTTCGTGATCGGGCGCCCGAATGTGGTCGAGGCCCAGCATTCGACGGACGGCACGCGCAAATGGCTGCTGCGGACCGACGATGGCCACGAATTCGAGATGGTCTTCATCCCCGACGCCGACCGCGGCACGCTCTGTGTGTCGAGCCAAGTGGGGTGCACCCTCAACTGCCGCTTCTGCCACACCGGCACGATGCGCCTCGTCCGCAATCTGACGCCGGGCGAGATCGTCGGTCAGGTCATGCTCGCGCGCGACGCGCTCGGCGAATGGCCGAAAGGCCGGATGGACGATCTGGGCGAAGAGAGCGAGAGCGACTACACCTCGGACGGACGCTTGCTCACCAATATCGTGATGATGGGCATGGGCGAGCCGCTCTACAATTTCGAGAATGTGCGCGACGCGCTGCGTATCGTGATGGATGGCGACGGGCTCGCCCTGTCGAAGCGGCGGATCACGCTTTCGACCAGTGGCGTGGTGCCGATGATGGCCCGCTGCGGCGAGGAGATCGGCGTGAACCTCGCGGTCTCGCTCCACGCGGTGACCAAGGACGTTCGCGACGAGATCGTGCCGATCAACCGGAAATACGGCATCGAGGAATTGCTGCAGGCCTGCGCCGACTACCCCGGCGCCTCGAACGCGCGGCGGATCACGTTCGAATATGTGATGCTCAAGGACAAGAACGACAGCGACGAGGATGCGCGCGAGCTCGTTCGCCTGATCCGGCAGTTCGATCTGCCGGCCAAAGTCAATCTCATTCCCTTCAATCCTTGGGCCGGAGCGGGTTACGAATGCTCTACCCCGGAGCGCATCCGGCGGTTCTCCGAAATCGTCTTCGAAGGCGGTATCAGCGCTCCGGTGCGCACGCCGCGCGGGCGCGACATCGACGCTGCCTGCGGCCAGCTCAAGACCGCCGCGGAAAAGAAAAGCCGCGCCGAACGCGATCGGGAAGCGGCGCTGGAGGCGGAGAAGGCCCCGGCGTGAACGCATCGCCGCTCCTCGCCCTGTGTGTCGGCCAGCCGCGGCCGTTCAGAGGCGACGAGTTCAGCGCGATCGACAAGCAGCCTGTGGAAGGCTGTGTCACGCTCGGACGTCTGGGTCTGGAAGGCGACGCCGTCGCGGATCACAAGCACCATGGCGGGGCCGAAATGGCCGTCCACCACTACGCCCGGGACCACAATGCGATGTGGCGCGCATGGCTGGGCGATCACCCTCTGCTCGATGCGCCTGCCCCGTTCGGCGAGAACCTCGCGACCGAAGGCTGGACCGAGGCAAACGTCCATATCGGCGACCGCTTCCGGATCGGCACGGCGCTGCTGGAGGTGAGCCAGCCGCGCAAGCCATGCTGGAAGATCGAGCATCGCTTCGAACGCAAGGGCATGGTTGCCCGCATCCTGGAAACCCGGGCATGCGGCTGGTATTACCGCGTGCTGGAAGAAGGCACCGCGCAGGCAGGAGACCGGGTCGAGAGGATCGGGTCCGGGCACGGGGACTGGTCCGTCGCGCGGGTCTTCGGAGCGCTCTACGGGCCTGCCGGGTCCTCTACGCCCGCCGATCTCGAGACGCTGGCAACCGTCGACCGCCTCAGTCCCGAATGTCGCGAAAAGGCCCGCAAGCGGCTCGGCGGCTGACGCCCTGTCCGCCGATTTCTCACGGCTCGTCGCGTAATGCGCCGGACGTTCGCACGTTCATCCGAGGTTGTGGACCTCACTCCGACCTTGCGGATTAGGTCGAGATATCGAGTAACGAGGAACGAGAGATGAAACGGATCACCTTCGCGATCGCCGCGTCCGCCCTGGCTGTCACCGGAATCGGGACCGCCGCCCCGGCGTTCGCTGACCCTCCCCGCTGGGCGCCTGCTCACGGAAAGCGCGCGAAGGACCGCGCTCGCTACGACAGCCGTGGCTACTATATTGAACCCCAGCGCATCTCCCGCAACGACCGTATGTGGCGCGGCGATGACGGGCGCTATTACTGCAAGCGTGACAACGGAACGACCGGCCTCGTCATCGGCGCGGGCGTGGGCGCACTCGCCGGACACGAGATCGCCGGTAGCGGAGACCGGACCCTCGGCGCAATTCTCGGAGGTGCGGTGGGCGCGGTCGTCGGGCGTGAAATCGATCGCGGCAGCCTCAGCTGCCGCTGATTACGCCGAAGGGCGGAAAAGACAGGGCGCGTCGTCAATCTGGCGACGCGCCTTTTCTTTGTGCCCCGCTCCCCTATGATGCGACGCCATGACGCAGGGAAGGCCCACAGTTCTGGTGACCGGAGGGGCCAAGCGCATCGGCGGAGCCATCTCGCGCCGTTTCGGCGAGGCGGGCTGGCATGTGGTCATCCATTACCTCTCCTCGCGCGAGGCGTCCGAGAACCTTGCCGGCTCGCTCCCCAGCGCGGAAACCGTCCGCTGCGATCTGGGCGACGAGCGAGCCACCGTGGAAATGGTCGACGATCTCGCAAAGCGGTTCGAGGACTGGCGGGTGCTGGTCAATTCGGCGAGCGTCTTCCGGCCGGACGATGTCGCCGCGCTCGACCACGAGACAAGCGTGCAGGCGATGCAGGTCAACGCGCGTAGCCCCGCGCGCCTCGCTCAGGAATTTCTCGCAAGAGCCCGTGCGAAGACCGGGCGGCGGGTGATCGACATCACCGACCAGAAGCTGGAAAATCCCAATCCCGATTTCTTCAGCTACACGATGAGCAAGCACGCTCTGGCCGCGACCATCCCCATGCTGGCGAAGGCGCAGTCCGACCCGCGCGATCGCATCTACGGGCTGGCCCCCGGAGCGATCCTGCCCAGCCACGACCAGAGCAAGGAGGAGGCCGAACGTTCACATCGCCTCAATCTGCTCGAACGCAAGACCGGGGCCGACGAGGTCGCGGATGCCGCCCTGTTCCTCGCCTGCGGCTGGCTCGCGAGCGGGCAGACGCTGTTCTGCGACAGCGGCCAGCATCTGCTCGATCAGGATCGCGACGTGATCTATCTCGCCCGCGACAGGGAGACCGCATGAAACGCCACTCGATCTCCACCAGAATCTGGCACTGGATCAATCTCGCCTTCGTGGTGATCCTGTTCATGTCGGGCCTTACCATCTCCAACGCGCACCGCTATCTCTATTGGGGCGACTGGGGTTTCGAGGCCGAGCAGGCGTGGCTCGCCGTGCCCCGTTTTCCCGACTGGATGACCATTCCGGGCTATTACAGCCTCGCCGTCGCGCGCGACTGGCATGTTCTGGCCGCCTGGCCCTTCGCGCTGGGCCTGCTCTTCATGTGGGCTGCGATGCTGGCGAACCGCCATTTCAGGCGCGACATCGCCACCCACCGGCGCGAATGGCGACCTGCGCATATCTGGCGCGACATCAAGGCGCATCTGCGGCTCGATTTCGACCATGGGCCGGGCAAGTACAATTTCCTTCAGAAGCTGAGCTACGGCCTTGTTTTCGGCGTGCTCCTGCCGATGATGATCGTCACCGGAATGGCGATCAGCCCCGGCATGGGGCCGAGCTTCGGATGGATGATCGACCTTCTCGGAGGTCGGCAATCGGCGCGCAGCCTGCATTTCCTCTTCGCCTTCTCCATCGCGGGCTTTTTCATCGTCCACGTCGCGCTGGTCGTTCTCTCGGGACCGATCCTACAGATCCGCGACATGATCACCGGAGGCCGGACCGATGCAGCGTAGAGGCTTTCTCGCCATGGTCGGGGCCGCCTTCGTCGCCGGCTGCAACAAGGTCGCCGAGACCAAGGCCGGGGCCAATCTGCTTTCGGCGGCCGAGCGCTGGCACATGGGCGCACAGCGGCTGCTGCGGGACAGGAGCGCGCTCGCCCCGGAATATCCGCGCTCGAAGATCAGCCCCTTCTTTCGCGGCAACGGATCGACCGACCCGCAGAACGGCGATTACCAGGCGCAGGCCGCGGCCGGCTTCGCCGACTGGCGGCTGGAGGTGCGCGGGCTGGTCGACAATCCGCTCTCCCTCACGCTCGACAATATCCGCCGCCTCCCCCAGCGCACGCAGGTCACCCGCCACGATTGCGTGGAAGGATGGAGCGCGATCGGCGAATGGACCGGGCCACAGCTCGGAACCATCCTCGATACGGCGGGCCTGCGGGAGGACGCGAAGTTCGTCGTCTTCCGCTGTGCCGACAATCTCAACGGGTCGGATTATTACGAGAGCGTCGACCTCGTTGACGCGTTCCATCCGCAGACGATCATCGCCCACAGTCTCAACGGCGAGCCCCTGCCGATCCGCAACGGCGCCCCGCTGAGAATGCGGATCGAACGCCAGCTGGGCTACAAGCACGCCAAGTACCTCACCGCGATCGAGGCGGTGGCCAGCCTCGACGATATCGGGCGCGGCCAGGGCGGTTACTGGGAGGATCGCGGCTATCAATGGTATGCCGGTATCTAGCGCTTTCGCGGCGCGACCGTAGCCCTTGGGATCCCTCAACCGCTTGAATTCGGCGCCCTTCGTTCCCAGATCCGGGGTCGAGAGGAGAGCAGCGATGGCCGGTGGCTGGACGCGCGACGGTGCAGTGCAGGACCAGATAGACGACACGGTTTCCGACGCCGTGAACGCCGCTCGCGCACGGATGCCGATGGGCGAAAGCGCGAAATATTGCGTCGAATGCGGCGAGGACATTCCACTCAAGCGGCGCGAGGCGCTGCCGGGCGTCAAACGCTGCGTCGCTTGCCAGAGCGGACAGGACGGCGCCGTACGTCAGGCGGGCATCAACCGCCGCGGCAGCAAGGACAGCCAGCTTCGCTGATCGTGGTGGGCAGACGCTCGCGGATTGCCGGCGCGGCATGGCCCTGCTAGCCGCCCGGCACATTCCAGCGAAGGGTTCCCCATGTCCGAGATCAAGCGTGTCGTCCTGGCCTATTCCGGGGGTCTCGACACCTCCGTCATTGCGAAATGGCTGGAGGTCGAACGCGGGCTCGAGGTGGTCACCTTCACCGCCGACCTCGGCCAGGGCGAAGAGATCGAACCGGCGCGCGAGAAGGCGCGCGCCATGGGCATCCCCGACAACCACATCTTCATCGAGGACCTGCGCGAGGAGTTCGTGCGCGACTTCGTCTTCCCGATGATGCGCGCCAACGCCCGCTACGAGGGCGACTATTTGCTCGGCACCAGCATCGCCCGCCCGCTCATCTCCAAGCGCCTCGTCGAGATCGCGCACGAGACCGGGGCCGACGCCGTGGCGCACGGGGCGACCGGCAAGGGCAATGATCAGGTCCGTTTCGAGCTGTCGGCCTATGCGCTCGATCCCGACATCAAGGTGATCGCACCGTGGCGCGAATGGGACCTCACCAGCCGCACGGCCCTGATCGCCTGGGCCGAGAAGCACCAGATCGCCGTCCCCAAGGACAAGCGCGGCGAGAGCCCCTTCTCCACCGATGCGAACCTCCTCCACACCTCGTCCGAGGGCAAGGTGCTCGAGAATCCGTGGGAGGAGACCCCGGACTATGTCTATTCGCGCACCGATCATCCGGAGGACGCGCCCGACACCCCCGAATACATCACGATCGACTTCGAACGCGGCGATGGCACCGCGCTGAACGGCGAGGCAATGAGCCCGGCGACGCTGCTCGCCGCGCTCAACGAGCTCGGCCGCAAGCACGGGATCGGCCGGCTCGATCTGGTCGAAAACCGCTTCGTCGGCATGAAGAGTCGCGGCATGTACGAGACGCCCGGCGGCGAGATCTACGCCCGCGCCCATCGCGGGATCGAGCAGATCACGCTCGACCGGGGGGCGGCGCATCTCAAGGACGAGCTGATGCCGCGCTATGCCGAGCTCATCTACAACGGCCTCTGGTTCAGCCCGGAGCGCGAGATGCTGCAGGCGGCGATCGACCTTAGCCAGGAGAAGGTCGCCGGAACGGTGCGCCTCAAGCTCTACAAGGGGCTTGCCAGCGTAGTCGGCCGCAAGAGCGCCAACACGCTTTACTCCGAGGCGCACGTCACGTTCGAGGACGATGCGGGGGCTTACGATCAGGCCGATGCGGCGGGCTTCATCAAGCTCAACGCGCTGCGCCTGCGGTTGCTCGCCAAGCGGGATCGCTGACCGGACCGGGCGCTTTACGGACTGCGAATCGAGTCGCGGCATGCTTGCAAAGACCGTTCCGCAGTTCGTCGCCGCTCCAAAACGTCTCATCTGCAACTGCATTTCACTGGTTCCCGAAGAGCGGTGAATCGTGGCGGGATTGGGGCGGGCGACGGCCGCGTTAGGGACTCGGCACCCCTTCGCCGGCTATCAGGCTGGCATTCGGAAGGAGGGGTCTTTCCCATGCCTGCACGTAAATCTCTTCGCGCTGTCGCGACC
Source organism: Erythrobacter sp. (assembly GCA_025698865.1). Taxonomy (GTDB): domain Bacteria; phylum Pseudomonadota; class Alphaproteobacteria; order Sphingomonadales; family Sphingomonadaceae; genus Qipengyuania. The sequence goes on from JAILWQ010000001.1 coordinate 227,103, forward strand.
GTTTTCGCCGGTTCCTTGGCGCTTTCCGCGACCACTGTCGCTCTGGCCGAGACCACGCCGCGCACCGTCGCGCACAGCCATGTCCAGCAGACCGGCGACCAGCACTTCGCCGACCTGTTCGCCCGGTTCGGCACGCTGCCGGTCGCCGCCGCCGCACCCCGCGCCGTCGACCTCGACAGCTTCGAGCCGCCGGTCGAGGCCGCCCCGGTCACCACTCGGATCGAGGGGGGCCGCGCCTCCTATTACGGACGCAAGTTCCACGGCCGCCGGACGGCCAGCGGGGAGGCGTTCGACATGAACGCGATGACCGCCGCGCACCGCACCCTGCCCTTCGGCAGCCGCGTGCAGGTAACCAACCCGGCCAACGGCCACACCGTCACCGTGACCATCAACGACCGCGGCCCCTTCCACGGCAATCGCGTGATCGACGTGAGCCGCGCCGCCGCGACCGAGCTCGGCCTGATCCAGCGCGGCTCGGGCACCGTGGAGCTCGCGCTTCTCGATTGAGGACCCGCCTCTGCGGGTCCTTCCTCGGCGCTGGTCCTCCGCCGGCCCGGTGGGTAGCCTCTGGGCTTCGGCCTTCTAGGCCCTTCCGCCCCCTCCCCCGGCCATCGCCTGGCGCGCTTCCTCCAGGATGGCCTCGCGTTCCCGGGCCGCGTTCAGTTCCTCGTAGGTGGTGACGTCCCACCAGCGGTCCAGCCCCTCCTCGAAGGCGAAGAACTGCACCTCGTCGACCAGCTCGGGGTTGTCGTGTTCGGAAGGCAGCAGGGCATCGAAGGGCCGGTCGTCCTCCATCGCCTCGATCATCCGCGTGTACCAGTCCTTCACAACCGGCTCCCCCGCCCCGTCGCTGTCGGAGCCGCTGTTGGACATGGACCGGGTGTTACACGGTTCAGGAGAGACATTTTCCCCCGCATCCGCGCCCGGTTCCCCGCACGCGCCACCGGGCAGCGGCTCGCCCTTCTCCAGCGCGTCGAGCGCCTCGTCGAAGCGATCGGAGAGGTCCGCGACATCGCTGCGGGCGGCGAGCCGGTCGAGCCTGCCGATATGGGCGAGCAGCAGGCGCGGATCGTGGCGGCGGCGGGTGCCGATCTCCTCGCCGTGATAGAAGACCTTCTCCTCCACCCCGTCGATCGCGCGGGTGGCGAGCGCATCCTCGGCATGGGGCAGCGCCTGGAGCAGCGCCGCGTCCCAGCAGCGACGGAATTCGGGCGAGGCGCGCCGGGCGCGATAGACCGTCTGGTGCGAGACCCGCGCCACCCGCGCCGCGCCCCGCACCGAGCCGACCACCGCCAGCGCCTCGAGAAACTCGCGCATCACGGCGGGGGTGAGTTCGAGCAGCGGCTTGCGCGTGTCGCCGTCGGGAAGCTGTTCGAGCAGCGCGGGGAGATTGGGCGTGGGAGCGTTCATGGTCCGGTTCCTTTGCGGGAAGGTGGACCGGGTTATCTATGGCATGTGAGGGGCTGTAGGAAAGTCATCTTGTCCCGCTCGACCGGACAGCAGTGCCGAACGCACATAGGACATCCGTCTAGCTAGGCCGCCCATCTCGCAGACGCACCGGGAGCGGTAACGCCGCTAGGTTCTTCCTCGTCATGGTCGCGGTTCAGAAGTTGCTGGGCGCCATCGGCCAGCATCCAGATGCGGGCAGCCTCCACCGTGTTCCGAACTACGAGTCTGATCAACGCTTTGGCCCGATGGACTTCGACAGTCCGGGGGCTGATTTCAAGCTGCTGGCCGATCTCCTTGTTGGACGCTCCGCCACAGGCGAGCTGCGTGACCTGCCTTTCCCTAGGGCTAAGCGTACAGACTTTCGTTCGGGCATGGAATTGCTGGATCATCAAGTCGCTTTCCCGCCTCGTCCATCGATGACAGCCGAACAGAGCTTTTTTCAGTTCGGCCGCACCGCACGGCCAGTTGACGAAGCCCTGCGCGCCCTGTCGCAAGACCGAAACGATCAGGGCGACACTCCGACCTTCGCTGTAGACCAGAATGGGATAGAATTTCTCGTTCTCGGCCATTTTTTGGAGAACGTCGCCATGCCGCGCATCGTCTGCATGGATGATAAGCCAGGCACGTTCCGGCCAGTTCGCCCCGATCTCGTCGAGACTGGCGATCGGAAGGACATCGGCGATTTCCCGAGCGACCCTGTAAACCTCGACGCGTCTCTCGTCGTTGCTATCGACGAGGATGATCTTTGTTACTTCGTGAACCTCGTACACTACAGATTCCCCCATAACCGCATAAGTGAACGCCGCTTATTTCATTTCCAACAGACTGAAACTTACGGGAAAACACGATTAGGGAAATCGTTTACAGGAACGTCATCGGATCAATGTCGTTCACTTGGAGGACGGTCGCATCCTATTGAAAACCAAATATGGTTAATCGCGTTATTGTGATTCTGCATTCTAGGATGAGATGAATGGAGTATTTTTCAGCCGCCAAGCAGGTTAACGACAGGACGGCCCTCTTGCGGCTCCTCCACCGGCAAGCGATGACCTTGGGTTTCGGAGCGGTGGCCTATCTGCGTCCTTCGACCAGTGACATCGGACGCATGGATTTGCAGGAGATCGGTTTTCCGGACGGCTGGGCCAGCGAATATCTCCACGAACAGTATTTTCTGCACGATCCTCACCTCAGCTATGTCGTGCGAACCGGCCGATGTATTCAATTCAGCAACATCACGGAGAAACGGGAATTGAGTGCGGCGGAAGAAGCGTATCTTGAACGTCTCTCCATATGGGAACTAGGCGATGGGTTCCTTGTTCCGGCCTTTGGAACCCTTCCAATGCCGGGCGTGGGTGTTGCTCCGTACCCTGGTTGGTTCTCTTTTCGCCAGCTGAACGGTTCAGCGGTTGATAATGCCAACGTCGCAGTCCTTGAGGCGATCGCACAGGCAACGCACATTCAGAGCGGCAGGATCGTCAATAGTGCGGGAGACGGGCAGAAGAAGCTCGCGCCGCGAGAGGTCGCGATCTTGAACTGGATGGCGCTCGGCAAAACCAACGGTGAAATCGGGACAATCCTGGGTATCGCAACTCCTACCGTCGCCACCTATGTGCGTCGGCTCTACAACAAGCTCGAAGTCAGCGACCGGACCGCAGCCGCGGTCAAAGGCGTGAAACTGGGCCTCATCAACAACTAATCGCGCGCAGCACTAGCTACCGGAAAGTTCCGCTCGCTCTCCTGAAGTCAGGTCGCAATGGGGCGGGATTTGCCACCATGTTCTGCCGCCGCTTGCCCCCGCCCCTTCAGGGCTTGCCCCCGCCCCTTTAGCAACGGCGCAAGATACTGCCCCGTATAGCTCTCCGGCACCTTGACCACCTCCTCCGGCGTCCCGCTGGCGACGATCTCGCCGCCGCGGACGCCGCCGCCCGGGCCGAGGTCGAGCAGGTAATCCGCCGTCTTGATGACATCCAGATTGTGCTCGATGACGACGACGCTGTTGCCCTGTTCGACCAGCCGGTGGAGCACTTCGAGGAGCTTGCGGACATCCTCGAAATGGAGGCCGGTGGTCGGCTCGTCGAGGATGTAGAGCGTCTGCCCGGTGCTGCGCCGGGCGAGTTCCTTGGCGAGCTTCACCCGCTGCGCCTCGCCGCCGGATAGCGTGGTCGCCTGCTGGCCGACCTTGACGTAGCCCAGCCCCACCTCGTTGAGCATGTGCATCCGGTCGCGGATCGGGGGCACGGCCTTGAAGAATTCCTCCGCATCCTCGATCGTCATGTCGAGCACGTCGGCGATGGAGTGGCCCTTGAACTTCACCTCAAGCGTTTCGCGATTGTAGCGCTTGCCGCCGCATTCCTCGCAGGTGACGTAGACGTCGGGGAGGAAGTGCATCTCGATCTTGATCAGGCCGTCGCCCTGGCACGCCTCGCAGCGGCCGCCCTTGACGTTGAAGCTGAAGCGGCCGGGCTTGTAGCCGCGAGCCTGGCTTTCGGGCAGCCCTGCGAACCAGTCACGGATCTGGGTGAAGGCGCCGGTGTAGGTGGCGGGGTTGGAGCGCGGGGTGCGGCCGATGGGCGACTGGTCGATCTCGATCACCTTGTCGCAATAATCGAGGCCGGTGACCTTGTCGTGCGCGCCCGCGACCACGCGCGCGCCGTTGAGATGGCGCGCGGCAGAGGCATAGAGCGTGTCGATGGTGAAGGACGACTTGCCCGACCCCGACACGCCGGTGACGCAGGTGAAGGTGCCCAGCGGCAGCGACGCGGTGACGTTGTTGAGGTTGTTCGCCCGCGCGCCATGGACGGTGAGCTTGTGCCCGTTGCCCTTGCGCCGCTGGGCCGGGACGGCAATCTCACGCCGGCCGGTGAGATAGGCGGCGGTGAGCGATTTCTTGGACTTCAGCACCTGTTTCAGCGTGCCTTCGGCCACCACCTCGCCCCCGTGAACGCCCGCGCCGGGGCCGAGATCGACCACGTAATCGGCGGCGCGGATCGCGTCCTCGTCATGCTCGACCACGATGACGGTGTTGCCGAGATCGCGCAGGCGCTTCAGCGTTTCGAGCAGCCGGTCGTTGTCGCGCTGGTGCAGGCCGATGGAGGGCTCGTCCAGCACGTAGAGCACGCCCGACAGGCCCGAGCCGATCTGGCTGGCGAGGCGGATGCGCTGGCTCTCGCCGCCGCTGAGGGTGCCGCTGGTGCGGTCGAGATTGAGGTAGTCGAGCCCGACATTGTCGAGGAAGCCCAGCCGCTCGTTGATCTCCTTGAGGATGGCCTTGGCGATCTGCTGCTGGGTCTCGCCGAGATGGTCGGGCAGGCCGAGGAACCACGCCTTGGCATCGGCGACGCTCATCTTGGTCGGCGTGGCGATGTCGGTGATGCCGGAAGGCCCCGGGATCTTCACCGCCAGCGCCTTTTCATTGAGGCGCTTTCCGCCGCAGGTCTCGCAGGGCTGCGCGGTCTGGAACTTGGACAGCTCCTCGCGCATCCAGGCGCTTTCGGTCTGGAGCAGGCGTCGGTTGAGATTGCCGATCACGCCCTCGAACGGCTTGTTGACCGTGTATTGCTTGCGCCCGTCCTTGAAGGTCAGCGGCACGCGCTTGCCCCTGGTGCCGTGGAGGATGATGTCGCGGTTTTCCGGCGACAGATCCTCCCACGCGGTGTCGAGCGCGAAGCCGAATTCCTTGGCGAGGCTGGCGAGCACCTGCATGTAATAGGGCGAAGGCGGGTTGGATTTTGCCCACGGCACCACCGCGCCCTTCTTGAGGCTCAGCGCCTCGTTGGGGACGACGAGCTGGGGGTCGAAGAGCTGCTTCTCGCCGATCCCGTCGCAGGTCGGGCAGGCCCCCTGCGGCGCGTTGAAGGAGAAGAGGCGCGGTTCGACCTCCTCGATGGTGAAGCCGGAGACCGGGCAGGCGAACTTCTCGGAAAAGACGATGCGGTTGGCGGGGAGGCCCGCCCCCTTCATCGCGCCGCCGCTCCCCGCTTCGTCCTCGCGCCCCGGCACCACGCCATCGGCGAGGTCGATATAGGCGAGCCCTTCGGCGAGGCGTAGCGCGGTCTCGAAACTGTCGGCCAGCCGCGTCTCTATGCCTTCCTTCACCGCGATGCGGTCGACCACCACCTCGATGTCGTGCTTGAACTTCTTGTCGAGCGCGGGGGCTTCCTCGATCGGATACATCTCGCCGTCGATGCGGACGCGGGTGAAGCCAGCCTTCTGCCATTCGGCCAGCTCGCGCCGGTATTCGCCCTTGCGGCCGCGCACCACGGGGGCGAGCAGATAGGCACGCGTCCCCTCGGGCAGGGCCATGACCCGGTCGACCATGTTGGAGACGGTCTGCGCCTCGATCGGCAGGCCGGTCGCCGGACTGTAGGGTACGCCGACCCGCGCCCAGAGCAGGCGCATGTAGTCGTAGATTTCGGTCACGGTCGCCACGGTCGAGCGCGGGTTGCGGCTGGTCGTCTTCTGCTCGATCGAGATGGCCGGGGAGAGCCCGTCGATATGCTCGACATCGGGCTTCTGCATCATCTCGAGAAACTGGCGCGCATAGGCCGAGAGGCTCTCGACATAGCGGCGCTGCCCCTCGGCATAGATCGTGTCGAAGGCGAGGCTCGACTTGCCCGAGCCGGACAAGCCGGTGATCACGATCAGGCTGTCGCGCGGCAGGTCGATGTCGACGCCCTTGAGATTGTGCTCGCGCGCGCCGCGGACGGAGATTTTGGTAAGAGCCATGAAAAGGCGTGTTCCTGTTATGTTCGCGGATGTCAAGCGAGGGCGGTCCGGTTCGGGTCCGATACCGGCAATGGGCCATCAGATGGGGGCGTTCCGCACAATCGCAACACCCGCCCGGAGGCCTCACAGACATCGTCGAGTCCATCGATCCGCCCATCGCGTCGGACGAACCGAGGACCTTTTCGCACGGTTCGTCCGTTATTTGGGTGAGAACGGAGGCCAGCCGCCCCTCGAGCGGGACAGGCTCCATACACAGGTTGACCAAAGGTCCACAGATTATGCCGTCCAGTTCCAGCAAAACAGCGCCCCGGGCGGGCCGATTGCCCGACAGACACAACCGCGAAACCGGCTCCCGCGACCGGGTTCGCCAGATGCTGCGGGATCTCGACACGCCGCTCGACGCCCTGCCCCGTCCGTCCGATACGGATCGGGAAAAGTCCGATCGCGATGCACGCGACAGGCAGACGCGGGATCAGAAACTGCGCCAGCACAGCGACCTCAAGCGCGCCCGCGATGCGGCGCGCCGGGTGTTCAAGGTCAAGCCGTCCCTTTCCAGTCGGAAAGCGGCGGCTGCCCTGCTGACCGCGGGCGCAGTCGGCCTCGCCGCCTTTTCCGGCCCCGGCTGGCCCGGCTCGACTGACGGACATTCGTCCGAGCTGACCGACGCTTTTGGCGGAAAACGGATGCCGGCCTCGCTGCGAAATGCGAGCGCCGAGTTCAAGCAGGCGCTGATCGAGGAGGAAGGGGTACGCTACGTCGTCTATCGCGATGTCGCGGGCTACCCCACCGTCGGCGTCGGACATCTGGTGACGCCGAGGGACAATCTGCGGGTCGGCGACCGGATCAGCCGGCAGCAGGTCCTCGAATTTCTCGAAGGCGATCTGGTCGAGGCGGAAAGCGGCGTGCGCGGTCTCGTCGGCGATCTTCCGCTGTTCCAGCACGAATTCGATGCGCTGGTCGATCTCGTCTACAATGTCGGTGCCGGAAATGTTTCGGCGAGCGAAAGCCCGCGCCTCAACGCCGCCGTGGCTTCCGGGGATTACGAACGGATCGCGACCGAGCTCGACTATACCTATGCCGGAGGACGGATCGCTCGCGGCCTCGAGTTCCGGAGCGAACGGCGCGCGAAGATCTTTCTCGATGCGCGGTACGAGGATCCGCGCGAGGCGGCGCGAAACAACACCTGACCCGAAGGCCGAGCAAGTCCGATGCCGCACCGGCTCTTCGTCGCCATACGTCCGCCCGAACATATTCGCGATGCGCTGATCGACACGATGGAGGGACTGGAGGGCGCCCGCTGGCAGGGCGAGGACCAGCTCCACCTCACTCTCAGGTTCATCGGCGAGGCGGAAGCGCCGCTCGCCAACGACATCGCGGAGAGCCTCTCCTCCGTCCGGGCCGCACCCTTTCCGCTTTCCCTCGCGGGCGTGGGCCATTTCGAACGGCGGGGAAGGCCGCACAGCCTTTGGGCGGACCTCGCCCCATCACGCGAACTGGTCGAGCTTGCCGATCGGGTCGAAAAAGCCTGTCGCCGCACGGGGTGCGCGCCCGAGACCCGCCGGTTCACGCCGCATATCACCATCGCCCGGCTGAACAGCTCGACCGAGCCAATCGGCGGCTGGATCGCCAATCACGGCGATCTGCGTTCCGACCCGTGGCCGGTCGACGCCTTCATCCTCTACGAAAGCCATCTCGGGGCGGGTGGTTCGCTTTACGAACCGGTCGTCCGCTATCAGTTGAAGTCTGCATGATCCGTAATCTCTCCCCGCTCCTCGTGATCGCCTCGATCTCCTGTTCTCCCGTGCCGGACGAGCGCGACGGGGTGAGCCTGTCGCCCGCCGCCGCCGCCTCGCACCGGGAGGCGCGGCTCGACGAGGCGCTGGAAACGGCAAAGGAGGACTGCCTGCTGATGGTCTGGAGCGAGCAGGCCGAACGCGCGGTCGAGTTCGACCGCGCGCACGATCAGGTGAAAGGCGGCGCGATCTCCTGCGCCACCGGCACCACGGCCAGCCAGTTCGACGCCGCCATCCTTGCCATTCGCGAGGCGGCGAAAAGCGGGAACAAGGCCCGGATGCTCGAACAGATCGGCCTGCCGCTGCTCTATATCGACGCCGAGGGCGAACGCCGCCCGATCGAGAGCCGCGAGATGGTCGAACAGGTCTTCGACGAGGTGTTCGATCCGCGGATGCTGGAAACGCTCGGCCGGCTCGATCTCGCCGACATGACCGTGGTGCCCGAACAGGGGGCTTTCTTCGAGCTCGGATCGCTGTGGCTGGTGGTCGACAGGAAGGGCGGGCGCCCCGCCATCGTCACGGTCAACCGACAGGCCCTCGACGACGCGGCCCGCGCCGCGCGCGATCTGGCGGGCCGCAATCAGGCAACGCCCCTCCCTGCGCGATGATGCCAGTCGTCGTTTGTGGAGAACCGGTTGCCTTTTCGATCAATCCTCTGTTCAAGCGCGTTCAGCTACGAATGAAACCATCCCGGCACGCAGGGCGTCCGCTCGCGTGCCACCCGATCAATCGGAGAATGATTTATGAAGGCCCAGATTCTGGCCACCGTCGCATCCGCCGCCCTTCTTGGCGGATGCGCCACCATGCAGGACGACATGACGATGAACGACGGTGCCGCTGCCTACTCGCCCGACATCCCCGAGGGGACCGGCTATTTCGCGTCCGACAGCACGCTGCCCTTCCAGGCGCCGAATTTCGACCGGATCAGCGAGGACGACTATCTCCCCGCCTTCGAGCAGGGAATGCGCATCCACAGCGCCGAGATCGCGGCGATCCGCGACAATCCCGCCGCGCCGACCTTCGAGAACACGATCGTCGCGCTGGAGAAATCAGGCCGGATGCTCGGCCGGGTCAGCACCGTGTTCTTCGCGCTCACCGGATCGAACACGACCGACCGGCTGGACGAGATCAACACCGAGATCAGCCCCAAGCTGACCGCGCATGGCGATGCCATCACGCTCGATCCCAAGCTGTTCCAGCGGGTCAAGGCGGTCTACGACAACCGCGCCTCGATGAACCTGACGCAGGAAGACGCCAAGCTGCTGGAGGACACCTATGAAGGGATGGTCCATGCCGGCGCGATGCTGACCGATGCCCAGCGCCAGCAGGTCAAGGCGATCAACACCCAGCTTTCCACGCTGACCACCGAATTCGGCCAGCTCGCGCGCAACGCGATGAGCAACCAGACGGTGTTCTTCGACAATCGCAGCGACCTTGCCGGCCTGTCGGACAGCGACATCCAGTCCGCCGCCGATCTCGCCGCCGAGAAGGGCCAGCCGGGCAAGTTCGCGATCGCCTTGCAGAACACCACGCAGCAACCGCTCCTGCCCGCGATGAGCAACCGGCCTGCGCGCGAGAAGCTGTTCATGGCGAGCTATCACCGCGCCGACGGCACGACCTCGATCGACACGCGGGCGCTGATCGCCCGCATCGCCGGCCTGCGCGCGCAGAAGGCGGCGCTGTTCGGCGAGCCCGACTGGGCGACCTACGCCATGTGGGATCGGATGGCCGAGAACCCGAAGACCGCGCTCGACTTCATGGGCCAGATGGTCCCCGCCCTCGCCGCCACGCAGCGGCGCGAGGCGGCCATGCTCGACACCGCGATCGAGGCCGATGGCGGCGATTACGAGGTCAAGCCGTGGGACTGGTACCGCTACGCCAACAAGATCAAGGCCGAGCGCTACGATCTCGATGAAGACGCGGTGATGGAATATTTCCAGATCGACAAGGTGCTGGAAGACGGCGTGTTCGAAATGGCGAACAAGCTCTACGGCCTGCGGTTCGAGCGGCGCACCGACCTGCCCGTCTATCACCCGGACGTGTGGACCTACACCGTGTTCGACCGCGACGGTTCGGAACTGGGCCTATTCTACTTCGATCCGTATCAGCGCGCCTCCAAGCGCGGCGGCGCCTGGATGAGCAATTTCGTTGACCAGAGCGAGCTGTGGGGCACCAAGCCGGTGATCTACAACGTGCTGAACATCCCCAAGGCGCCCGAGGGCGAGCCCCAGCTGGTGAGCTTCGACAACGTCAACACCATGTTCCACGAGTTCGGCCACGCGCTGCACGGCTTCTTCGCCGACCAGCGCTATCCGAGCCTGTCGGGCACCGCCGTGGCGCGCGACTTCGTCGAATATCCGAGCCAGGTGCATGAAATGTGGGCGACCTGGCCCTCGATCCTGTCGAACTACGCCAAGCACTATCGCACCGGCGAGACGATCCCGGCCGAGATGATCGCCAAGATCGAGGAAGCGTCCAAGTTCAACCAAGGCTACGATTTCGGCGAGACGGTCGCTGCCGCCCTGCTCGACATGAAATGGGCCGCGCTGACTCCGGCGCAGGCCGCCGCGCTCGACACCCCGGCCAAGGTCGACGCTTTCGAGCGCCGTTCGCTGGAAGAACTCGGGCTCGAGGTCGACATGGTGCCGCCGCGCTATCGCAGCACTTATTTCAACCACATCTTCAGCGGGCCGACCGGCTATTCGGCGGGCTATTACAGCTATCTGTGGACCGAAATGCTCGACCGCGACAGCCGCAAGTGGTTCCGCGAGAATGGCGGGCTGACCCGCGCCAATGGCGATCACTTCCGCGAGACCGTGCTGAGCAAGGGCGGGACGATGGATTACTTCCAGATGTTCCAGAACTTCGCGGGCCGCCAGCCCGACGTCACGCCGATGCTGGTCGCGCGCGGCCTGATCGGCAATGGCGAAGAGGCGGCGGACAGCGAAGTGGCCGATGACGGCCCCGCCACGGTCGGCGATGCCGGAACGACGGCGCCCGGCGCGAACTGAGGCTGTTACATAGCGTAAAGGGAAAGGGTCGGGCGGCAATGCCCGGCCCTTTTTCGTTTCAATTGCCTACTTGCCGCGCCAGGCGAGCGAGTTCTCGTTAAGCTCGCCGAGGTCTTCCTCGCCTGCAACCGCCGCCTCGCCCAATGCTATCGCGCGTTCGAGCAACTCGTCGGGCGCGTTGCGATAGGCGGGCGCGGGAATTTCCTCCGACCAATGGCCGCCCACCGCATTGTCGAGCAGGATGCGCTGGAAGCAATGATCCAGCCGGACCGGCCAGCCGCGCTCCTCGGCAAGCGCCGGCATCCGCTCGCGCGTGAGAGCGAACCAGCGATCGACAATGCGTTGTTCGGCCATGAGAGTTTCAACCCCTCGCGACCGGATCGGTGCCCCGGTGGCAGGCGCCCTGCCATGCCGCGCCTTTCGTGCAGCCCGGCGGATTACATCCGCGCCCGCACCCCGACGAAAGCGCCCCGCCCCGCCGTCGCGTAGCCCGCGGCGGTCTGGTAATCGGCATCGAACACGTTCTCGATCCGTCCGAACAGCTGGTAGCGATCAGTGACGTCGTATGCGGCGCGCAGGTCGAACACCTCGTAGCCGTCGAGCCCGACCGTGTTCGCCGCATCGTCGAAGCTGTCGCCGACAAGGCGCAAATCCGCGCCCAGCGCGAGGCCGAAACCGGTGGTGTAGTCGGCGAAAAGCGTGGCGGAGTAGTCCGGGCGCCGCGCGAGATCGAAGCCCGATAAGCGATCCTCGGCATCGAGGACGGTCGCCACGCCCGAGAGCCGCAGGCCGGGCAGGACATCCGCGCCAGCTTCGAATTCCAGACCCTGCGAGCGTGCGCGCGCGACATTGTCGTAGGTGCCGAAGGGGCGGTCGTTGCAGAGCGGCGCGGTCGATCCGAAACACGAGACGAAGGCGATCAGGTCCTCGCTGTCGCGGCGGAAGGCGGTGGCGGCAAGATGCAGCCCCTCGCGGCGCGATCCCCGCTCGAAACCGATGTCGTAGCTCGTGCTGCGCTCTGGCTGGAGCGCGGTGTTGCCGAAGTCCGAGAACAGCTGGAAGAGGGTCGGCGCCTTGAAGCCTTCACCCACGCTCGCGCGCAGGCGCCAGCCGCTGCCGAGCGCGTAGCTGAGATCGCCGCCGAAGCTCGCCTCCGTGCCGAAACGGTCGTGATCGTCGATCCGCCCGCCGACATGGGCGGCGAGTCCGCCCAGCACCCAGCCGAACTGCGCGTAGGCGCCGGTGATCTCCGCCTCTGCCCGCGCGTCGGTGGCGGTTTCGTAGGAGGTCCATTCGTGCTCGGCCCCTGCGGCGATCACCAGACCGCCGATCAGCCGGTATTCGCCGCGCAGCGAGAGGCGGTCCGAGCGGCCGTCGCTGGTGAAGCTCGGCAGGTCCGAGACGGTGCGATCGAAATTGTCGCGCTCGGTGTCGGACAGCGAGTATGACCCGCGCAGCGTCAGGTCCTGCCCGTAATGGTTGAAGCCGACCCCGCCCGAATATTGCTCGGTCTCCTGCGTTTCGGCCGTGTCGGCCAGCGCGAAAGCGGGCGCGGGAAAGCCGTCTATGTCGAGATCGCCGGTCGCGTAGCGGCCGTTGACGAACAGTTCGAGCGTGGGCGTCACGTCGAGGAAGCCCGAACCGCCGAGCGAGAATTGCTCGAACCCGTCGCGCTCGGTGCCGTTGGCCGCGGCGGAGAAACCGTCGGTGCGGAACCAGTTGGCGTTGAGCCCGGCGAAATAGCTATCGCCCGCGATCCCTCCGGTGGCGCTGGCGGTGAGCGTGTCCCGCGCGCCGTATTCCACGCTTCCCTCCAGCCCGGTGCGGCCCCGGGTGGAAATGTCGAGCACGCCTCCGACCGCGTCCGATCCCCAGATGGTGGAATTGGAACCGCGCAGCAGGTCGAACTTGCCGACGCCCGAGGCAAGCAGAGTGCCGAAATCATAGCCGCCCGAAGGCGCGGCGGTGTCGGCCACCCGGACCCCGTCGATGAGCACGAGAAGTTGTTCGTTCGCAGCGCCGCGCACGAAGACGCCGGTCTGCGCGCCGACCGGACCAGTGCGCGTGATCGACACGCCGGTAGCGCGGCGCAGGATGCGCGTGGGGTCGGCCCCCTGGACAGCATCGATCTCGGCCCGGTCGATGATCGTCACCGCCTGGCCTGTATTGGCGATGTCGGTGGCAAGGCCGTTGGCGGTCACGGTGATGGTGTCGGCCCTTTCCTCCGTATCGGCGGTGTCCTGCGCCTGAGCGGCCACGGGAACGAGAGAAACGGTCAACAAAAGCAGTTGCTTGAACATGATATCTCCTGCGGCGAGCGAAGTGCGCCCGTGCTTGGGCCGCTCTCGATCGTCCATCCGTGATCTGTATGCGCGCGCCCTTGGCCCGAACGGCGAGCGGCGGCAAGCGCCTTGTCCGGGACCGAGTCCTGCGGCGGGACCGGCGTTTCGCGCACCTCCCCCGACATCGGCATTAGTGGTAAGGAAAGGATCGCGCCGCTATTGGCTGCAGCCGGACCGCATATGCAATCTCGCCCGACCTCCCCTGCCCGGCCCGGTACGCGGTCAGCCGCGCGGCGCAGCCGCAAGCGCGCCGATCCGCGTTCGGCGCAGCGCGCGCGGATCGCGGCACTGAGCGCGCTGCTGGTCGCTGCGACCGTGCCGACCGTGGCGCAGAGCAGCGGCTGGCGCAGCCTTGTCGGCCTCGACCAGGAACCCGCGCCGCTCACCCCGATGCCGTTCGAGACCGCCGGAGAGAGCTTTCCGGGATCGGCATTCTACTGGGTGGAGGAACAGCCCCGCCTCGCCTTCGATGTCGAGGAATTGCGCAGCGCCGGTGCCTCGAGCGGCGGCGAGACCGTCATCTTCGCGCCAGCCCACGATCCGGAGAAGACCGGCCTTGCCGCCCCCGCCTTCCAGAGCGCGGGCAGCGGCCTCGACAAGGCGCGCGCACTGCAATGCCTTTCCATGGCCGTTTATTACGAGGCGGCGAGCGAGAGCTACGAAGGCCAGCGCGCGGTGGCACAGGTCGTGCTGAACCGGGTCGCTCATCCCGCCTATCCGGCGAGCGTGTGCGGCGTTGTGTTCCAGGGCTCGGAGCGCAGCACCGGCTGCCAGTTCACCTTCACCTGCGACGGCAGCCTTGCCCGCACACCCTCGCGGCGTGGCTGGGCGGTGGCGCAGTCAATCGCGCTCTCGGCGCTCGCGGGGGATGTCTTCACGCCGGTCGGCACGGCGACGCATTACCACACCCACGCGGTCCATCCGTACTGGGCTTCCAGTCTCGACTTCATCGGCGCGATCGGCGCGCACCGCTTCTATCGCTGGAAGGGCCGGGCCGGCCTGGCGGACGCGTTCTCCATCTCCTATCGCGGCGGCGAACCGCTGGCCGCGCCCCGCCCGCGCGATCCGGGCCTGCTCGCCCCGCTGCCAGAGACGCCTTCGTCGATGCGCGGCCCGGCTGCGGCACCGCTCGGGCCGGTTCCCGATGTCGCGAGCCCGCCAGCACCAGCAGTGGCACCAGCGGCGGCACCCGTCGCCACCCCCTCCCCGGCCGCGAAGGACCGCCTGCCGGGTGGCGGTCAGGTCCGGCCCGAATATGCCCGCAGCGGACGCTGGATCGACGGAGCCGATCGCGAGGATTGAGCGGACCGCCGCGCGCGAAATCCTTTACGGCGTCATAACTCTGCTGCGGAACGAAGCCTTAGCGCACCCGGCCCTAACCAAAGACAGCCGAAACCACCGCCTGTCCTTGCCGGAGCCCGTCGCATGCCATTCCATTTCGCCGCTGCCCGCTCGGCCGCGAAGTCGCCGGTCGCTCGCATCCTTTCGCGCAGGCCCGTGGCCCGTCCCGCCAACGACAATCCCGGCGCGATCCGCCGCGTCCCCGGCGCTGCGAGAGGCGACCTTGTGGCCTATCAGGCTTTCGGTCTAGACCAGCAGGACCTGCTTCTGAAAGCGGCGCTGCGCCATTTCGCGGAACACGGCATCGGGGCAGCGCGCGAGGCCCGCAAGCAGGCCGAGAACGCCTTCTTCGCCGACGACCGGCAGTCCTACGAATGGTGGCTGGGTATCTGCCGCGCGCTCGACCGGCGACTTGCGCAGCGTATCGATGCGATGGCCGAACCAGCGTTAACAGTTTGAACGCAGGGGCTTTCGGGTTTTCGTACGATCAACTCACCCCCGCGTTAACCAATTCTCGACAGTTCCGGGCGGATAATGGCGACGATGAGGAACCGGCGCGGAACCGACGAGCCCGAATTGCTGCCTCCGTCTGACGAGAGTGAGGACGGGTTGAGCGATCGCGTCCGGCTTCTGCTGGTCCAGACCCTCTACACCCACCCCAGCAGCCTTGCGATCGGTGCCGTCAACGGCATCGTGTCGAGCCTGGTCGCCGCCTGGCTCAGCGGCGCGCGGCTGATGTATGTTCTCGCCGCGATCCTCGCCGCCATCGCGATCGCGCGCGTCGCGTTCGCGCATCGCCTGCCGCGCGGTCGGAAGTCCCACAACGCCCGCTGGCTCGAAATCGCCTACGAAATCGGGGCTTTCGCCTATGCCGGAATGATCGGCATTATAGCGGCGGCGACGATCGTGATGGATCTGCCCGCCGGGGTCGAGCTGCTCATGGTCGCCAATGCACTGGGGTACGGCACCGGCATCTGCGCCCGCAACGCCGGGCGGCCCGTGATCGCGCTGGGCCAGCTCGCCTGGGTGACTCTGCCGGTCATGGCGGCGTGCCTGTGGGTCGGCGGGCTTGCCCTGTATCTGCTCGCTCTCAACATGCTGCTGCTCCTGCCGGCGATGGCGAGCATCACGCTGAACGTCTTCAAGATGCTGCGCAGGTCGATCGGCGAAGCGAAGAAGAGCCGACAACTGGCCGAGGAAATGCGGATTCTGGCGCGGACGGACATCGTCACCAATCTGGCCAACCGCGCCGGCCTCAACCACTATCTCGATCAGGCGATCGCCGGGCGCGGAGAGCGTTCGCTCGGCATGTTCTGGATCGACATCGATCGCTTCAAGGAAGTCAACGACCTGCTCGGCCACCAGACCGGCGACAGAGTCCTGGCCGAAATCGGGGCGAGACTGGCCGATGTCGTGCCGCAGGACGGCATCGTCGCGCGGTTCGGGGGCGACGAGTTCGTGATGCTGTGTGAGGTCGAGGACAAGCGCGCCTGCGAAAGGCTGGCGGCGCGCCTGCTGAGCGAGATCAATCGCCCCGTCCGCTTTAACGACGAGCGGCTCGAGGTGAAGGCTTCCGTCGGCATCGCCGCCATGCCGGAAGACGGCGAGACCGCCGAAACCCTGATGCAGCACGCCGACCTTGCGCTCTATCACGCCAAGGCCAACGGCAAGAACCAGATGGCCTTCTTCGACCGTTCGATGACGCGTGAACTGGTGCGCCGGCGGGAGATCGAGGGCGAGTTGCGCGCTGCCCTGCAACGCGACGAGCTGTCGATCTTCTTCCAGCCGATCGTCGATCTGACGACCGGCAAGATCCGCTCCTTCGAGGCGCTGGTCCGCTGGTTCCACCCCGAGAAGGGCGAATTGCGACCCGACGAGTTCATCCCCGTCGCCGAGGAAACCGGCGCGATCGTCACTCTGGGCAACTGGATCACCGCGCAGGCCGCGCGGGCCGCGGCACAGTGGCCCGAGGACATCACGCTGGCGGTCAATCTCTCGCCGTTGCAGATCAAGGCTCCGGGCGCGGCGCTCGGCATCCTGAATTCGCTCCGGGATGCGGGCCTCGACCCCACACGACTGGAGCTCGAGGTGACCGAGACGCTGTTCCTCGAGGACAGTCCGACTGTGGTCAGCTTCATCGAGGAACTCTCGGCCGTCGGCGTGCGCTTCGCTCTCGACGACTTCGGGACGGGCTATTCCTCGCTCGGCTATATCCACAAATGGCCCTTCTCCAAGATCAAGGTGGACCGCAGTTTCGTTTCCGGGCCGCATGTCGGCCGGAAAAGCGATGCGATCATCCGTGCCGTCAGCCAGATGGCCGCGACGCTCGACATGGACATCGTGGCCGAGGGGTTGGAGACCATCGATCAGGTCGGCGCGGTGCGCGACGCGGGCTGTAATCTGGGCCAAGGCTATTACTTCAGCCGCCCGGTGCCCGACTATCTCGCGGCCATGCTGCTCGCGCAGGACCGCGAGAACGACAAGCTGCGCCACGCCTTCGGCTGAGAAGGGCAGCTCGACCCGGTAAATCGGGGAACACGAGATGCGTTCAGGCGTCGGTCATTGGGCGTGCGCGACGCTGCGTAATCAGCGCTTGTTGCTATCGCGAACCATTTGCAAAGATAGTTAGTGTTGGGCCTTCATTGCCGGTTGCAATCGCCCCTGCCGCGGCTTAGGTCGCCGTCACGAACACAGCCGGCGCAAGGCACCCCTGCGGGACAGGATGCGCGCCAATGGCTCGAAGGTCACACCGGTCCCGCGGCACGGAAGGACACGACCAGCTCTCATGGCTCAGAACGCAGGACGCAAGAAGATCGCCCTCATCGGCTCCGGCATGATTGGCGGAACCCTCGCCCATCTCGCAGCCAAGAAGGAAATGGGCGATATCGTCCTGTTCGACATCGCCGAGGGCATGCCGCAGGGCAAGGCGCTGGACCTGTCGCAGTGCGGCCCGATCGAGGGTTTCGACGCGAAGATCACCGGCACCAACGATTATGCCGACATTGCTGGCGCCGACGTGGTGATCGTGACCGCCGGCGTGCCGCGCAAGCCCGGTATGAGCCGCGACGACCTGCTCGGCATCAACCTCAAGGTGATGAAGTCGGTCGGCGAAGGCATCAAGAACAACGCGCCCGACGCGTTCGTGATCTGCATCACCAACCCGCTCGACGCGATGGTCTGGGCGCTGCGCGAATTCTCCGGCCTGCCGCACGAACGCGTCGTCGGCATGGCGGGCGTGCTCGACAGCGCGCGCTTCGCGACCTTCCTCGCCTGGGAGTTCGGCGTGTCGGTGAAGGACGTGAACGCCTTCGTTCTCGGCGGCCACGGCGACACCATGGTGCCGGTCACTAGCTACACCACGATCAACGGCATCCCGGTCAACGATTTCGCCAAGATCAAGGGCGTTTCTGCCGACCGCATCGACGAGATCGTCAAGCGCACCCGTGGCGGCGGCGGCGAGATCGTCGGCCTGCTCGGCAACGGCTCGGCCTATTACGCCCCGGCCACCAGCGCGATCAGCATGGCCGAGGCCTATCTCGGCGACCAGAAGCGCGTCCTCCCCTGCGCCGCCTATGTCGAGGGCAAGTACGGCCTCGACGGGCTCTATGTCGGCGTGCCGGCGGTAATCGGCGCGAACGGCATCGAGGACGTGATCGAAATCGACCTCTCCGACGAGGAGAAGGGCAACCTCAAGGTCTCGACCGATGCGGTCGAGGAACTGCTCGAGGCCTGCAAGGGTCTGGACGAAAGCCTGAAGTAAACGCGTTCCCGGCCCGACGGTCGGGATCGTTCCCTCTTTCAACAAGGATCGAGTTCATGGGTATTGCTGCTCTTCGTTCGTTCGGCAGTCTGGCGTTTGCCGGGGCCGCTTTCGTCCTCGCGCCTGCCGCCCATGCGCAAAGCGATCCGACTGAAGACCTGCCATCCGTCGGGAGTGCGGGCCTGATCGATGCGGCAAAGGACTGTTCCGACGCCCATGACGGCGCGACCGTCGATCTGGCCCTTCTCGACGAGCGAGGCTGGACCGAGCTGACGATCACCGACGACGAGGGCGAAGAACTCGACCTGCCGGTTCACTTCTTCAACCGCGCCGAGGGCGATCCGCTCATCGTCGTGCCGCTCGCCGAAGGTGCTCCCGCGGTGTGCGTCGCGACCGGTATCGTCGCCGAGGGCGCGGCGGCCGTTCCCGCTATCCAGACCGCCTTTGCCGACGCTTTCGGCGAAGGCATGGTCGAGGGCGAACAGGCGGCCTACAACCACGACGGCAAGATGATCGCCACCAATTTCGAAGAGGACGAGGAACAGGGCTTCGTGGCCCAGGTCGCCGTCCTCGAGCAGCAATCCGGAGACTGAAGCCATGTCCATCCTCGTAAACAAGAACACCAAGGTCATCACTCAGGGGATGACCGGAGATACCGGCACCTTCCACACCCAGCAAGCGCTCGATTACGGGACGCAGATGGTCGCGGGCGTCACGCCCGGTAAGGGCGGCACGACGCATATCGGCCTGCCGAACTTCAACACGGTGAAGGAAGCCAAGGCCGAAACCGGCGCCGATGCCTCGGTCATCTACGTTCCGCCGCCCTTCGCCGCGGATGCGATCTGCGAAGCGATCGACGCGGAAATCCCGCTCATCGTCACGATCACCGAAGGCATCCCGGTGCTCGACATGGTGCGCGTGAAGGCCGCGCTCGAGGGTTCGAACAGCCGGCTGATCGGTCCGAACTGCCCCGGCGTGCTGACGCCCGGCGAGTGCAAGATCGGCATCATGCCCGGCTCGATCTTCCAGAAGGGTTCGGTCGGTGTGGTCAGCCGCTCGGGCACGCTGACCTACGAGGCCGTGCACCAGACCACGCAGGTCGGCCTCGGTCAGACCACCGCGGTCGGCATCGGCGGCGATCCGGTCAATGGCACCAATTTCATCGACGTGCTCGATCTCTTCCTCGACGACGACGAGACCAAGTCGATCATCATGATCGGCGAGATCGGCGGCAGCGCGGAAGAAGAGGCCGCGGCTTTCATCAAGGAACAGGCCGCCAATGGCCGCAAGAAGCCGATGGTCGGCTTCATCGCGGGCCGCACGGCGCCTCCGGGCCGCCGCATGGGCCATGCCGGCGCGATCGTCTCCGGCGGCCAGGGCGGCGCGGACGACAAGATCGCGGCGATGGAGGATGCGGGCATCCGCGTTTCGCCCTCGCCCAGCGAGCTCGGCATCACGCTCGACGCGATGCTCAAGGAACTCGCCTGACACTGATTGTGGCGGTCGCCCATTCGGCATGATTGGGGACCGCCTGCGCTGCTCGACCGTTCAGGAGCGCTAGAGGTTTGAACAATGGGTAACGAAAGCCACGATTTCCTCCCCGAACTGGGCGCGCAGGAAGGTCCGCAACCCGGCCCCAGCTGGGCGCGGCCCAACTGGCTGAACGAGGTGGTCGAGTCGGGCGAGGATCTCGTCCAGGCGCTCGATCCCACGCAGATGCGTGTGGCCGTGGCTCAGGCCGCCAAGTCGGCGGGCAAGCAGCTTGACGAAAAGGCGCTCGAAAAGGCGTCGGACGATTCCAACCGCGCCATGATGCTGGTGCGCACTTTCCGGGTGCGCGGGCATCTGGCCGCCGATCTCGACCCGCTGAACCTCTCGCACCGCGACATTCCCGAAGACCTCACCCTTGCCGGGCACGGCTTCGAGGGCGAGGAGGATCTCGAGGTTTTCGTCGGCGGCGTGTTCGGTTTCGGCTGGGTCACCATCGGCGAGCTCTACGACGCGCTGCGCACCACCTATTGCGGCAAGGTCGGCCTCGAATACATGCACATCTCCGACCTCGAGGAACGCCGCTTCCTCCAGGATCGGTTCGAGACGCCCGAAGAGACCATCCAGTTCACCGACGAGGGCAAGAAGGCGATCCTCGCCGCCGTGATCCGGGGCGAACAGTACGAGAAATTCCTCGGCAAGAAATATGTCGGGACCAAGCGGTTCGGCCTCGATGGCGGCGAGAGCATGATCCCCGCGCTCGAGGCGGTGATCAAGTATGGCGGCCAGATGGGCGTTCGCGAGATCATCTACGGCATGGCCCACCGCGGCCGCCTGAACGTGCTCGCCAACGTGATGGCCAAGCCCTACAAGGTCATCTTCCACGAATTCCAGGGCGGCAGCGCCAACCCCGACGATGTCGGCGGCTCGGGCGACGTGAAATATCACCTCGGCACCAGCACCGACCGCGAGTTCGACGGGATCTCGGTGCACATGTCGCTGGTCCCCAATCCCAGCCATCTGGAAGCGGTCAATCCGGTCGTCCTCGGCAAGGCGCGCGCGCAGCAGGCCATCCGCGACGATCTGAAGAAGCACGAACAGGTGCTGCCCGTGCTGATCCACGGCGATGCCGCCTTTGCCGGCCAGGGCATTGTGTGGGAGTGCTTCGGCCTGTCGGGCATTCGCGGCTACAACACCGGCGGCTGCCTCCACTTCGTCATCAACAACCAGATCGGCTTCACCACCAGCCCGAAATTCGCGCGCAGCTCGCCCTATCCGAGCGATGTCGCGAAGGGCGTCCAGGCGCCGATTCTCCACGTCAACGGCGACGATCCCGAAGCGGTGACCTTCGCCTGCAAGCTGGCGATCGAATACCGCCACACTTTCGGCCGCGACATCGTGATCGACATGTGGTGCTATCGCCGCTTCGGCCACAACGAGGGCGACGAGCCGAGCTTCACCCAGCCGCTGATGTACAAGGAAATCGGCCAGCATCCGCGCATCAGCGAGCTGTACTCGGCGCGTCTGCGCGAAGAAGGCGTGATCGACGAGGCCTACTCCGACCAGCTGATCGACGAATTCACCGCCCGGCTCGAAGAGGATTTCGAGGCCGCCAAGAGCTACAAGCCCAACGAGGCCGACTGGTTCGGCGGACGCTGGGCGGGCCTGTCCAAGCCGGCCGATCCCGAAACGGCGCGCCGCAATGTCGACACCGCGCTTGGCAAGAAGCTGTTCGACAGTCTCGGCCGCACACTCACCACCGTTCCGGACGATCTCCAGATCCACAAGACGCTGGGCCGCGTACTCGATGCCAAGCGCGCCATGTTCGAGTCCGGCGAAGGATTCGATTGGGCGACCGGCGAGGCGCTGGCTTTCGGCAGCCTGGTGACCGAGGGCTATGGCGTGCGCCTTTCGGGTCAGGATTCCGGCCGCGGCACTTTCAGCCAGCGCCACGCGATCTGGACCGACCAGAACGACGAGCACAAATACATCCCGATCGCGACGCTGCCCCACGGCAAGTTCGAGGTCTATGACAGCATCCTGTCGGAATATGGCGTGCTCGGTTTCGAATACGGCTTCGCCATGGCCGATCCTAAGACGCTGGTGATGTGGGAAGCGCAGTTCGGCGATTTCGCCAACGGCGCCCAGATCATGATCGACCAGTTCATCGCCGCCGGCGAAGTCAAGTGGCTGCGCGCCAACGGGCTCGTCCTGCTGCTGCCCCATGGGTACGAAGGTCAGGGTCCGGAGCACAGCTCCGCCCGGATCGAGCGCTTCCTGCAGCTCTGCGCGAACGACAATATCCAGGTCTGCAACATTACCACGCCGGCGAACTATTTCCACGTTCTGCGCCGCCAGATGCTGCGCCCGTTCCGCAAGCCGCTCGTCATCATGACGCCCAAGAGCCTGCTTCGCCACCCGCTGGCGAAGTCGGACGCGAGCGAATTCGTGGGCGACACCCATTTCATGCGGATCAAGTCCGACATGAAGGACATCGCGGACGAGAAGGTGAAGCGCCTCGTCCTGTGCAGCGGCAAGGTCGCCTACGACCTCATGGAACGCCGCGACAAGGAAGGTCTGGAAGATGTCTCGATCGTGCGGATCGAGCAGCTCTACCCCTTCCCCGGCGAACCGCTGGCGGCGCGCATCGCGCGGATGCCCAACCTCGAACAGATCGTCTGGTGCCAGGAAGAGCCGAAGAACAACGGCGCGTGGTTCTTCGTCGATCGTTTGATCGAGGAAGCGGCAACCGCGGCGGGCAAGGACGGTATGCGTCCGTGCTATGCCGGCCGCGAGGTCGCGGCCTCCCCCGCCACCGGCTATGCCAGCCGCCACAAGGTGCAGCAGGACGCACTGGTAACGATCGCGCTGGGCCTTGCCGACGGCGGTGCCGCCGCGCGCGGCGATTGCAACTGAGATTAGAGCTCGACAGAGGAACGACACGAAATGGCCACCAATATCGAGGTCCCCACACTCGGTGAATCCGTCACCGAAGCGACGGTCGGCGAATGGCTCAAGCAGCCCGGCGACAGCGTCGCGGTGGACGAGCCGATCGTCAGCCTGGAAACCGACAAGGTCGCGGTCGAAGTTCCTTCGCCTGTCGCCGGCGTGCTCGGCGAGCACCAGGTGAGCGTGGGCGACACGGTCGAGGTCGGATCGGTCATCGCGACGGTCGAGGAAGGATCGGGCGGCGGCGCGGCCAAGCCCAAGGAAGCGGCCAAGGGCGCTGCCAAGGACGGAGGGAGCCAGCCGGCCGAAAAGTCCGCCGATCTGGAGAAGGCGGCGCCCGAACAGGCGAAGCAGGTTTCGGACAGCGACAATTCGCAGACCCTGTCGCCGGCCGTGCGCCGCGCGGTGCTGGAACACGGGCTGGATCCCTCGACCATCGACGGCACCGGCAAGGACGGGCGCCTGACCAAGGAAGACGTGCTGCGTGCCGCGCAGGCGAAGAAGGATGGCGGCGGCGCAGAGAACTCCGCGCCCGCCCCCGCCCCGTCTGCCTCGCCGGCAGGCTCGGGCGAGCGCAAGGTCGAGCGGGTCAAGATGACCCGGATGCGCCAGACCATCGCCAAGCGGTTGAAGGGCGCGCAGGACAATGCCGCGCTGCTCACCACCTTCAACGATTGCGACATGAGCGCGGTCATGGAAGCGCGCGAGAAGTACAAGGACCTCTTCGCCAAGAAGCACGACATCAAGCTCGGCTTCATGGGCTTCTTCGCCAAGGCGGCCTGCCTTGCGCTGAAGGACGTGCCCGCGGCGAACGCCTATATCGAGGGTGACGAGATCGTCTATCACGACTTCGTGGACATCTCGGTCGCCGTCAGCGCGCCGAACGGTCTCGTCGTGCCGGTGATCCGCGATGCCGACCAGAAGGGCTTTGCACGGATCGAGAAGGATATCGCCGATTTCGGTGCCCGCGCCCGCGAAGGTACGTTGACCATGGACGACATGAAGGGCGGCACCTTCACCATCTCCAATGGCGGCGTCTTCGGATCGCTGATGTCGACCCCGATCATCAATCCGCCGCAGAGTGCGGTGCTCGGCCTTCACCGGATCGAGGATCGCCCGGTCGTGGTAAACGGCGAGATCGTGATCCGGCCGATGATGTATCTGGCGCTCAGCTACGACCATCGCCTGATCGACGGGCGCGAGGCGGTGACGGCGCTCAAGATCATCAAGGAAGCGATCGAGGATCCCACCCGGATGCTGATCGACCTGTGAGACGGCCCCTGCCCTATCTGCGCGAAGCCGGCATCGCGATCGTCGCGGCGATCGGCCTGACCGCCTGCGGCCCCGGCAGCGTCGGCGGCGCCGAGGAAGGCAGCGGCGGGATGACCGCGCAGTTGCGCGTCGCCTGCACCAGCCAGATCGAGAATATCGGCGTCCCCGCGGCCGCGGTCGATCAGGTCTGCGAGTGCGCCAGCCGCCGGGCGCAGGACCAGCTCAGCGTCACCGACATCATCGCCGGGGAAACCTCGGCGCTGCAGGAAATCGTGACTCAATGCGTCGACGAATCCCTCGGGTTCGGCGGCGCCCAAGCGAACACCAACGGAACTGAAAGCTGATGAGCGATACCCAATACGACTACGACGTCCTGGTCATCGGAGCCGGCCCCGGCGGATACGTCGCCGCGATCCGCGCCGCCCAGCTCGGCCTGAAGACGGCCTGCGCGGAGAGCCGCGAGACGCTCGGTGGCACCTGCCTCAATGTCGGCTGCATTCCGTCGAAGGCGATGCTCCACGCGTCGGAATATTTCGACGCGGCGGCGAACGGTACGATGGCGGAAATGGGTATCGAGGTGAGCCCCAAGCTCGATCTCGACAAGATGCACGCCCAGCGCCGCGACGCGGTAAAAGGCCTGACCGGTGGCATCGAATTCCTGTTTAAGAAGAACAAGGTGGACTGGAAGAAGGGCCGCGCCACCTTCCAGGACGCGCATACCGTCAAGGTGGGCGACGAGACCGTCACGGCGAAGAACGTGGTCATCGCCACCGGTTCCTCGGTCACTCCGCTTCCCAATGTCGAGGTCGATAACGAGAAGCAGATCGTCGTCGATTCCACCGGCGCGCTCGAACTGGCCAAGGTGCCCGATCACATGGTGGTGATCGGCGGCGGCGTGATCGGGCTCGAGCTCGGCAGCGTCTGGCGCCGGCTCGGCGCCAAGGTCACCTGCGTCGAATTCCTCGACGAGATCCTGCCCGGCATGGACGGCGACGTCCGCAAGGAAGCGCGCAAGATCTTCAAGAAGCAGGGCATCGAGTTCAAGCTGTCGACCAAGGTCACCGGCGTTTCGGTCGAAGGCGACAAGGCGACGCTGACCATGGAACCGGCCGCCGGCGGCGATGCCGAGACGATCGAGGCGGATTGCGTGCTCGTGTCGATCGGGCGCAAGCCCAACACCGACGGCCTCGGGCTCGACGCGATCGGGATCGAGCTCAACAAGCGCGGCCAGATCGAGACGGACCACGACTTCCGCACCGCGGTCGACGGCGTCTGGGCGATCGGCGACGTGATCCCCGGCCCCATGCTCGCTCACAAGGCCGAGGACGAGGGCATCGCCGTGGCCGAGAACATCGCGGGCCAGACCGGCATCGTGAACCACGCGATCATCCCCAGCGTCGTTTACACCTGGCCGGAAATCGCGGGCGTCGGCCTCACCACCGAGGAAGCGATCGAGAAGGCCGGCGGTGACAAGGCCAAGGTCAAGGTCGGCAAGTTCCCGATGATGGCCAACAGCCGCGCCAAGACCAATCACGAGCCCGACGGCTTCGTGAAGGTCGTCGCCGATGCGGACAGCGACCGTGTGCTGGGCGTGTGGGCAATCGCAGTACCGGCCGGCACCATGATCGCGCAGGCCGCGCAGGCGATGGAATTCGGCGCGACGAGCGAGGACATCGCCTACACCTGCCATGCCCACCCGACGCATTCCGAAGCAATGAAGGAAGCGGCGATGGCGGTTCAGGGCAAGCCGATCCACATCTGATCGCAACAATCCAACGCTTCCGGCCCGGGAGCCATGTGAGGGGGAAGCCGCCCATGCTGCAACGATTGCTGATCGCCGCGGCGCTGCTGGTCGGCTTCCCTGCCCTTGCCCAGCCACCCGTACCAGAGCGGATGGACGAGGTCGTTTCCGCCGCAGCCGCGGACGGAACCTTCACCGGCGCGGTTCTTGTCACGAAGGGCGACGCGGTCCTGCTCGACAAGGGCTATGGCGAGGCCGATGTCGCCTGGGGCATCCCGAACAGTCCGGACACGAGGTTCCGCATCGGATCGCTGACCAAGCAGTTCACCGCGGTCGGCATTCTCCTGTTGCAGGAACGCGGGCAGATTGATCTCGACCGGCCGCTGCGCGAATACTGGACGCGAACCCCGGCGAGTTATGGCAACATGACCGCCCGCCACCTGCTACGCCATCGATCGGGGATTGCGAACTACACTGCGGACGCCGCCATGCGGGGGCGGGTGGGCCGGCCCGCCACCACCGAAGAGATCATCACCTGGTTCATCGCCAGACCGCTCGAATTCGAGCCGGGCACGAAAATGGCCTATTCGAATTCGAACTACGCGATCCTTACCCGGCTGATCGAACAGATCAGCGGACTGTCCTATGCCGAGTTCATGCAGGCGAACCTGTTCGGTCCGGTCGGGCTGGAGAATACCGGGGTCGACGGAGGTGGGCAGGTCATCGCCCGGCAGGCCCGCGGCTATGCCGCCGGTTCGCCGCGAACCTACGCCAATCTGATCGACCCCAGCGTGGCGAGTGGCGCCGGGGCGATCTATTCGACCACCGGTGACCTCCTCCGTTGGGAGCGCGCCTTGTTCGGCGGAGAGGTCCTTGGCGAAGCGTCGATGACGCAGTTTCTCGATGCCGATGCGGAGCAGCCCTACGCCCTCGGCGTGGTGGTCGAGGACAGCGAGGATGGCCGCACCATCTGGCACAACGGCGCGATCGACGGATTCAACAGCTGGATGGGTCACGATCCGCAGGCCGACATCACCGTCGCCGTGCTTGCCAATATGGACGGGCGGGCAGGCGACCGGCTCGGACCGCAATTGATGGCCCTGGCCAGGGGAAAGCCTCTCGACGCCCCCGGCGAACGGGCGGAAATCCAGCTCGATCCAGTGCAACTCGCCGAGTACGAGGGGTCATACGCCCTCGCTCCGACCTTCAAGATCCGCATGTTCCTCGAGGGCGGCAGGCTGATGACGCAGGCGACGGGCCAGCAGGCCTTCCCCGTCTTCGCCGAAAGCCGCGATCGCTTCTTCCTGAAGGTGGTCGACGCACAACTTCGCTTCAACCGGAACGGTGATGGCAGGATCGTCTCGCTCACCCTGCTGCAGGGCGGGCGCGAGACCACCGGCCTTCGGGAATAGGGCCTCGCGACCGGGGGAGCGCAAAATGGGCTAACCCTAACGGATCGACAAACCAGACGCGGTTGCTATCGGCCCCGCGATGATGTTCAGCGCCTCTTTGGCAATCAGGGGCAGCCTGTCAGACAGGACGCACGAAGCGAGGCGATGAAGATGCAGGCGACCATGCGGCGCTTTGCGCGATGGCATATCTGGCTGGGCTGGCTCGTCGGCCTGCCGATTTTGATGTGGACCGTGACGGGGCTGGTCATGGTCCTCACGCCCATCGAAGAGGTGCGCGGCAACCACCTGCGGATCGAAGCGCCGCCCGTGCCGCTGCCCGCCGGCGCGGAAATCGCGGTAGCTCTGCCGCCCGATGCCGACCGGCCGGTCCAGTCGGTTTCGACCCGCATGGAGGGCGGCGGGATCGTGACACGGATCGCCTATGCCGACGGGACGTCGGATCGTTTCCGCGCCGACGGGACGCGCATGGCCCCGTTCTCCGAGATCGAGGCGCGTCTGCTGGTGGCGGAGGAAATTCGCGGTGGCGATCGGGTCCTGTCGGCGACGAAATTCGCCGCCGAGGACGTGCCCCTTGATTTCCGTCGCCCGATGCCGGTGTGGCAGGTCGCGCTGGAGGACGGCACCCACGTCTATGTCGGCAGCGAGACCGGGCAGATCGAGGCGGTGCGCACGCGCTGGTGGCGCGTCTTCGACTTCATGTGGGGGCTGCACATCATGGATTTGCAGACGCGCGAGGACACCAGCCATCCGGTGCTGATCCTGTTCGCCATGCTCGCAGTGTGCGGATCGCTGTTCGGCTGCATCCTGATGTTCCGCCGCCGCCGGGCAAAACGCGGGGCGGCGGCATGAACGAGACGGTGTTCACGCCGCTGCTCGACTGGCTCGACCTTGCGGGCGTGGCGGTGTTCGCCCTCACCGGCGCGCTGATCGCGGCGCGCGAGAAACAGACCTTCGTCACCATGGCCTTTTTCGCGCTGGTGACCGGGGTTGGCGGCGGTTCGGTGCGCGACGTGCTGATCGGCGCGCCGGTCTTCTGGATCGCCGACCCATGGGTCTCCGTGGTGTGCCTCGCCATCGCGCTCGTCACCTGGTTCACGCCGATGCGCTGGTGGGAGGGGCGGTTGCTCGATCTCGCCGACGGGCTCGGCCTCACCGCCTATGCCGTGCTCGGCGCAGCCAAGGCGCTCACCTACGGCGTGCCGCCCGTCCCCGCCGTGGTGATGGGCATCGTGACTGGCTGCGTGGGCGGCATCATCCGCGACATGATTGCCGGGCGCCCCTCGATCATCATGCGGCCCGAACTCTACGTCACCGCCGCCGCCCTGTCCGCGGGGCTGTGCGTGATCGGCGATACCGCGGGCCTGCCGCGGGTTCCGGTCTGGATCTGCGCGGCAGGTGCCGGCTTCGTCCTGCGCGCGGCGGCGATCTGGTGGAAGCTCGCGCTACCGGCCTATCGCGAAAGAAGCGGGAATTGAGCGGGCCCCGCGCTTAACGGTCCGCGCCGCGATAGCCGGTGCCGATCTCCTCCGCTTCGAGATCGCCGTCTATCGGCCCGCCCGGATAGGCGGGTAGCCCGGATGTCCTTGGCGCAGATTCGCGCGCGTCGAGATCGGCCCATGCGGAAAGATAGCGCTCGTCATCATATTGGACGCCCGGCGCGGCTCTCTCCATGAGGTTGGCGGACGCTGCGCCATAGTCGATGTCCTCGATCCGCCCGTCGCTGCCGATGCGGCAGGAGAAGCCTGCGCCATCGTAGAGCGAACCGGTGACCTGCCAGCCCAGCGCGGTGCGGTCGACGCTGTCGACATCCGCCACGCGAACCTCGCGCTCGATCTCGCTGACGCAGATCGAGACCGCGCGGTCCAGCCCGCGTGCATCGTCCCTGACGTAGCGGTCGTCCTCGCGCGGATCGGGATAGCGATAATCGCGGTCATTCCGCCTGCTCGCGGCACTGACGATCGCCGCGATCCCGCCGAGGATCGTGACCCCGGCAATCACGTCCCCTGCGTCGATACCGCCGCGACGATGCCCGTAGCGCCGGTATCCGTAACGGCGATAACCTTGGTAGATCTCGTCGCCTTTCTGCCAGCTCGCCGCATCGAGGCGAGCGTCGCCGATTGGACATGGCGACAGCAAGGGCATTTCCGCCGCAGCGGCGGGCGTCACCATCAGGGCCGAAGCCACGAGCAGCGCCGGCACGCGTCCTGCCTTGAGCATGTTCAGCATTTCGGTTCCCTTGTACGATGCGCGGTTTCCAGTTGGAGACATAAACCGCCTGGCATGGATCGTGTCTGAACCGCCCGGCTCGCTCTTTCTCGCGGATTAGTCGAGCGCCGCGAGCACGTCGCGCGTGAAGGCTGCTATGTCGAAGCGGCTGCCTGTCGGGTCCTCGCCGCGGCGCACGATCACCACGTCCCTGCTGGGTACAATGACCACGAACTGGCCCCGATTGCCCATCGCCGCGAACGTATCGGGAGGTACGCCTTCGCTGTTGTTGAGCAGCCAGAAACCGGCGCCGTAGCCAAATTTTCCTTCGGGCTGCGGACCGGAAGGAGACGAGACGTATTCGACCCAGCCTTCAGGCAAGATGCGGGTACCGCCACGCAGCACGCCGGCGTCGAGATAGAGCTGTCCGAAACGCGCAAGGTCGCGAGCCGTCGCCCATACCTGACTGGAGAGAATGTAGCCTCCCTGCCAGTCCGTCTCGGCAACCGTGTCGTCCATGCCGATGCGGGCGAAAAGTTCAGCCGGCGGGTGAGCTTCCGTCCCCTCACCAAGGGCGCGCACGGCCATCAGCGTGTCGTTGTTGGCATAGCGAAAGACACTTCCGGGCGAGTGGAGGAGCGGCCAGGCGGTGGCGCTTTCCTCTACGGTCGCTCCTCCGAAATAGAGCGGGTCCGTGCGGTTGCCCGGCGTGTCCGAATAGCGGCCGGAAGCCATCCGCAGCAGGTTGTCGATGGTGATCGCGCGACGGGGATCGCCCTTTCCGGTGCCGAGACCCGCGCTTGCCCCGACATCGGTCTCGCCGCGCTGCACGGCAGCTCCCACCAGTGTTGCTGCGAGGCTCTTCGCGACCGACCAGGTGCGCTGGGGCACGGCGGGTCCGAAATCATCCTCATAGGCTTCCCCGACGGGGCGGCCGTCCCGCGTGACCAGCACCGCCGTGGTCCGCGTGCCCTCCCCGTAACGCGCTTCGTCGAAGCCGCGACGGGCGATACCCGAAGGGTCGCTGGGCGGCGCGTCCGCTGAGGACGAAGCTGGCTGGGACGCCGGAGCCGCTTTTTCGAGCGCGGTTTGCAGATCGGTCCCGATCGGAGCAAGGCGGCATCCGCTCTCCCCCGAATTGACTGCAAGACGGGGCGCAAAATCATCCGCCCATTCCACGGAATAGGCGGCGAGCGCCGGCTGTCCTGGGCCCTCGCCCGAGGCCACCGGTGACACCCGGATGGGAACAGCCTGCATCGTCCCGACCAACCCATCGAGCGGCTGCTGTATGCCGGACAACTCCCACCGTTCGACGCTCTCGGGCGTGCGGGTCGCTCCGTTGCGTTCCGCAATGGCGATCGCGCTGCACAGGAACAACGCCTTGTAGCCCGCGGCCAGAGCGCGGTCGTAACGCGTATCGATCTCTTGCTGAGTGATCGATTGCGCCGTGGCCGGAGAGGCCGCCGGCAGGAGGGTCAGGGCGGCGGCGGTCGCGAGGAAAGCTTGGCGGATCATACACCCACTTGTGCCATACCCGGGCCAAAAGAAAAGGGCCGGAAGGTTTCCCCTCCGGCCCTGTTCGATTTCGTAGTGACGACGATCAGGCGTCTTCGAACTCTTGCTCGTCGTTCATCACCGGGCCGCTGTCCTGACCCTTGGCGTCGACATCGCGGTCGACGAATTCGATGATTGCCATCTGCGCGGCGTCACTGCCGCGATAGCCGGCCTTGATCACGCGGGTGTAGCCGCCTTCACGGTCGGAATAGCGCTCGGCGAGAATGTCGAAGAGCTTCTTCAGCTGGGTCTCGTCACCGAGGCGGCTCATCGCCAGACGACGGTTCGAGAGGCCGCCGCGCTTCGCCAGCGTGATCAGCTTCTCGACATAGGGGCGCAGTTCCTTCGCCTTGGCGGCCGTCGTCAGGATCTGTTCGTGCTTGATGAGCGCGGCGCTCATGTTGCGGAACAGGGCCTTGCGGTGGCCGGTCTTGCGCTGCAGCTTGCGGCCGGAAATCTTGTGACGCATGTTCTAGTCCTTCGTTCGAAAAGGGCCCGTCCTAGGTAGCCCAGTGCCGGCGGCGCTTCAGGGTGCGCCGCCATCACCCGTTCAGCCGAGCAGTTCCTGCTCAAGCTTCTTGGCCATTTCCTCGATGTTCTCGGGCGGCCAGCCCGGAATGTCCATGCCGAGGCGCAGGCCCATGGAGGAAAGAACTTCCTTGATCTCGTTGAGGCTCTTGCGGCCGAAATTCGGCGTGCGGAGCATCTCGGCCTCGGTCTTCTGGACCAGATCGCCGATATAGATGATGTTATCGTTCTTGAGGCAGTTGGCCGACCGCACCGACAGCTCCAGCTCGTCGACCTTCTTGAGCAGGTAACGGTTGAGCTGGTTGGTGTCGCTTTCCTGCGGCTCGGCAGCCTGGCCGATCATCGCGCTGGAAGGCTGCGGAATACCGTCCTCGAAGTGGACGAACAGGGTAAGCTGGTCCTGCAGGATGCGCGCGGCATAGGCCACCGCGTCTTCCGGCGTGACGGTGCCGTCGGTTTCGACCGTGAGGCTGAGCTTGTCGTAGTCGAGTTCCTGCCCGACGCGGGCGTTCTCGACCTTGTAGCTCACCTGGCGGACCGGCGAATAGAGGCTGTCGACCGGGATCAGGCCGATCGGCGCGTCGGCCGGGCGGTTCTGAACGGCGGGGATGTAGCCCTTGCCCACGTCGGCGGTGAGCTCCATGTTGAGCGTCGCGCCTTCGTCGAGATGGCAGATCACGAGATCCTTGTTCATCACCTCGATATCGCCCGACGTGGCGATGTCGCCGGCCTTGACCTCGCCCGGGCCGGTGGCCGAAAGCTGCAGGCGCTTGAGGCCCGTGCCTTCCATCTTCAGCGCGATCTGCTTCACGTTGAGGACGATGTCGGTCACGTCTTCACGCACGCCAGCCAGACTGGAGAACTCGTGGAGCACGTTCTCGATCTTGATCGAGGTGATTGCCGCGCCCTGAAGGCTGGAAAGGAGAACACGACGCAGCGCGTTGCCAAGCGTCAGGCCGAAACCACGCTCGAGCGGCTCGGCGACGAAGGTGGTCTTGCGCTTCTTGTCGCCGCCATCCTTGATTTCGAGAGTGTTGGGTTTCTTGAGTTCCTGCCAGTTCTTGGTGTTGACGGACATGGATTTCCCCTGGAGGTTAGATGCGGACGGGACCGGAGCGCTTGGGCGAAGCGTCCGGTCCGTGATGAGATCGGCGGAAGGGCTCCCGCCGGGCAGCTACGGATCAGACGTTCGTGTCAGACCCGGCGCCGCTTGGACGGACGGACCCCGTTATGCGGGATCGGCGTCACGTCGCGGATAGAGGTGATGGTGAAGCCCACGGCGGCCAGACCGCGCAGCGCGCTCTCGCGGCCCGAACCCGGACCCTTCACTTCGACTTCCAGCGTACGGACGCCGTGTTCGGCGGCCTTCTTGCCGGCATCGTCCGCAGCGACCTGCGCGGCGTAAGGCGTCGACTTGCGGCTGCCCTTGAAGCCCATCATGCCGGCGCTGGACCAGCTGATCGCATTGCCCTGAGCGTCGGTGATGGTGATCATCGTGTTGTTGAAGCTGGCGTTGATGTGCGCGACGCCGCTGGTGATGTTCTTCTTGTCGCGCCGCCTGATCCGGCTCGGTTCGCGTGCCATGTGAATGTCTTCCTTATATTCTCAAGAAGGGAAAAGCGTGACGGGAAACCCGCCCTGCTTACTTCTTCTTGCCGGCGATCGGCTTGGCCTTACCCTTGCGGGTGCGGGCGTTGGTGTGGGTGCGCTGTCCGCGAACGGGCAGTCCGGCGCGATGACGCAGGCCGCGATAGGACCGCAGGTCCATCAGGCGCTTGATGTTCATCGCGGTGTTGCGGCGCAGGTCGCCCTCGACCTGATGATCCTCGTCGATCGTCTCGCGGATACGCAGCACTTCCTCGTCGGTGAGGTCCTGCACGCGGCGGGCGTGATCGATGCCGAGCTTGTCGGCGATCTGGACCGCGGTCGTGCGGCCGATTCCGTGAATATAGGTAAGCGCGATGATAACGCGCTTGTTGGTGGGGATGTTGACCCCGGCAATACGAGCCACTTTGTTCTCCATGCTCCACAGGGTCCGGCCGCTTGCGTCGGGCGGCGCACCCTATCTCATCGCTGTTTTCGATCCGGCGGGAAGGTCTAACGCAAAAAGTCCGGTTGGCGCGCAATGAGGCTGGCACCTGCCGGACTGGACCTTACCTGTCGAATGCTGGCGCGCTTAATCGGATTCGCCGTATGGGTCAACCGGTTTGCGCACATCAGGGCGCCCACGCCATATGGGCTCTGCATCGCCGGTTTCAACCCGCTGCCGGGCGCCTGCAAGCCGCCTCAAACGACGCCGAACGCCAGCATCGCATCGGCGACCTTCTTGAAGCCCGCAATGTTCGCGCCCTTCACGTAGTCGAGATAACCATCGTCCGCCTCGCCGTATTCAACGCACTTGTCATGAATGCCGCTCATCACCTCGGTCAGCATGTCGCCGAGCCGGTCGTGATCCCAGCTCATCCGCTCCGAGTTCTGCGCCATCTCGAGGCCGGACATCGCCACCCCGCCGGCATTCGCCGCCTTGCCCGGCGCGTACATCATCTTTGCATCGTGGAACACCTTCACGCCATCGAGCGTGGTCGGCATGTTCGCGCCCTCGACCACCGCCATGCAGCCATTGCCGACCAGTGCGCGGCCATCATCCTCGTCCAGTTCGTTCTGGGTGGCGCAGGGAAGCGCGATATCGCACTCGACCTTCCACGGGCGGGCGCCGTCGCCGTGGAATTCGGCCCCGTCGAATTCATCGCAATATTCGCTGATCCGGCCGTGCCGTTCGTTCTTGAGCCGCTTGATCCAGTCGATCTTCTCCTGATCGATCCCGTCCGGGTCATGGATGAAGCCGTCGCTGTCCGACATGGTGAGGACCTTGCCGCCCAGTTCCGTCAGCTTTTCCGCCGCGTGAAGCGCCACATTGCCGGCGCCCGAGATCACCGCGGTCTTGCCCTCGATGCCGTCCTCTGCGTGGTCCAGCATGTTCCGGAGGAAATAGACCGCGCCATAGCCGGTCGCCTCGGGCCGCATCTTCGAGCCGCCATATTCGAGGCCCTTGCCCGTGAGCACGCCTTCCCAGCGATTGGTGATCCGCTTGTACTGGCCGAACATGTAACCGATCTCGCGCGCACCGACCCCGATGTCGCCGGCGGGCACATCGATATCCGGGCCGATATGGCGGTAGAGTTCCGTCATGAAGCTCTGGCAGAAGCGCATGATCTCGGCATCGCTCTTGCCCTTGGGGTTGAAGTTCGAGCCGCCCTTGCCGCCGCCCATCGGCAGGCCGGTGAGGGAGTTCTTGAAGGTCTGCTCGAAGGCGAGGAACTTCAGCACGCTCTCGGTGACGCCGGCGTGAAACCGGATGCCGCCCTTGTACGGGCCGATGGCGTTGTTGTTCTGGACGCGCCAACCGCGCTGGACCCGGATGTTGTGATTGTCGTCTTCCCAGCACACGCGGAAGCTGACCACGCGGTCGGGCTCCGCGATGCGGCGCAGGATCTGCGCCTCGTGATATTCTTCCTTGTCTTCGATGAATTCGAAGACGTCCTGCGAAACCTGGCGAACCGCCTGAATGAATTCGTCCTGCCCAGGATTGCGCTTCTTCACGCCTTCCATGAATTGATCGAGATCGACGTGTCGATCGTACACCGATGCCATAAATTCTGCCTACCCGTCGTCCTTAGCGGACTTGCTAACGGGTTCGGAACGTGTGGGCGGCGGGCCTAGTTCCGGGTCGTCAGTGCACGGACACCGGAACGGGAAATGCGTTCAGGCGAGGATCGCGTCGATGGCGTGCGTCACGTCCTCGATGCTCGCCATGCCGTCGACCCGCGAGACGATGCCGCGCGCTTCGTATCCCGGCAGGATCGGCGCGGTCTCGGACCGGTAGACGCCCATGCGATGGCGCACGGTCTCCTCGTTGTCGTCGGGGCGCCGCTTGAACTCGGTGCTTCCGCACTTGTCGCAGACGCCTTCCACGCGGGGCTGCTTGAACTCGTCATGATAGCCCTCACCGCAATTGGCGCAGGTGTACCGGCCGGTGATACGTTCGACGAGCGCGTCCTCGTCGACGCCGAGTTCGATCACATGGTCGAGCTGGCGGCCGTGCCGCGCGAGGATTTCGTCGAGCATGGCCGCTTGGGCGGCGGTGCGCGGATAACCGTCGAAGATGGCGCCGGTCTCGGAACCCATGGCGGTCAGCTCGGCGTCGATCAGCTCGGACACGATTTCGTCGGAAACGAGCTCGCCGCGGTCCATGACTTCCCGGGCCTTGATCCCCACGGGAGTGCCCGCCTTGACCGCCGCGCGGAGCATGTCGCCGGTCGACAGCTGCCGCATCCCGTGATGTTCCACCAGGCGCTGCGACTGCGTTCCCTTACCCGCTCCCGGCGGTCCGAGTAGGATGATATCCATCTAACCCCTGTCCCCTCGGGCTGCGCCTAGCGCGCCCGCCCCTTCAGTTTGGCCTTCTTGATCAGGTCGCCATACTGGTGCGCCAGCAGATGCGACTGGATCTGGCTGATCGTGTCCACGGTCACGTTCACGACGATCAGCAGACTGGTGCCGCCGAGGAACAGCGGAATACCCGTCTGGGCGATCATGTATTCGGGAATGACGCAGACCAGCGTGAGGTAGATCGCGCCGACCACGGTAATCCGGGTGAGAACGTAGTCGAGATATTCCTCGGTCCGCTTGCCCGGACGGATGCCGGGAATGAACCCGCCATTGCGCTTGAGGTTCTCCGCCGTCTCCTCGGGGTTGAAGACAACCGCGGTGTAGAAGAAGCAGAAGAAGATGATCCCGGCCGCATACAGCGTCATGTAGAGCGGCTGACCGTGGGCGAGATACTGGTTCAGCGACACGATGATGCCGCCCATCGTGCTGTCGGTGTTCACCGAATTGCCCGCGAACTGGGTGATCGTGAGCGGCAGGAGCAGGAGCGAGCTCGCGAAGATCGGCGGGATGACGCCGGCCGTGTTGAGCTTGAGCGGAAGATGCGAGCGGTCCGCCTGCATCATGCCGCGCTGCGTCGCGCGCTTGGGATACTGGATCAGCAGGCGGCGCTGGGCGCGCTCCATGAAGCTGATCAGCAGGATCAGGCCGACGACCATCAGAATGAATCCGATGATGATCCCGGCCGAGATGGACCCGGTGCGCCCGCCTTCGAACAGGTTGGAGGCGAACTGCGGGAACTGGGCAACGATGCCCGCCATGATGATCAGCGAGACGCCATTGCCGATGCCGCTACTGGTGATCTGCTCGCCCAGCCAGAGGAGGAACATCGTTCCGCCAACAAGGCTGATGACGGCGCCGATGCGGAACATGTAGCCCGGATCGACGACGGCCTGAAGACCGCTCGCCGCGCCGAAGCTTTCGAGACCCGCCGCGACGAACCAGCCCTGGATCGTGCACAGGAACACCGTGCCGTAGCGGGTGTACTGGTTGAGCTTCTGGCGCCCGACCGAGCCCTCCTTCTTCATCGCTGCAAGCGTCGGGTGCAGCGCGCTGGCGAGCTGCACGACGATCGATGCTGTGATGTAGGGCATGACGCCGAGCGCGATCAGACTCATGCGCTCGAGGCTGCCACCCGTGAACATGTTGAACATGTCGAGGATGCCGCCGCGCGTCTGGTCGGCGAGCTGGCTGAGCACCAGCGGATTGATCCCCGGCAGGGGAACGAAGCTAAGAAAGCGGAAGACGATCAGCGCACCGACGGTGAACCAGATCCGCTGCCGCAGTTCGGTGGCCTTGGAGAAATTGGCCAGACTCATCTGGCTGGCGAGGTTGTCGGCGCGTGATGCCATGTTACGTGGTCGATCCTAGCTTGGCGCCGGCCCGTCCCCGGCGATGACCGGACAGATAGGGAGCGGGCGACCGGTTGTCGAACCCGCTCCCGAACTTTTTGCCCGTCAGTTCGACTTGGCGGCCTTGTTGGCGGCGGTGCGCGCAGCCTTCTTCTCGTGCTCGGGCTGTGCCTTCTCGATCACTTCGACCGATCCGCCGGCCTTCTCGACCGCCTCGATAGCGCCCTTGGACGCACCGGCGACCTTGAACGAAACCTTCGCGCTCAGTTCGCCCTTGCCGAGCAGACGCACGCCGTCCTTGCCGCCGCGAGCGAGACCGGCAGCCTTGAGCGCCTGGTGGTCGAGCGTGCCACTGGTGTCGAGCTTGCCGGCGTCGATGAACTTCTGGACCATGCCCAGGTTCACTTCGGCATAATCCTTGGCGAAGGGGTTGTTGAAGCCGCGCTTCGGAAGGCGCATGTGGAGCGGCATCTGGCCACCCTCGAAGCCCTTGATGGCAACGCCCGAACGGCTCTTCTGGCCCTTCTGGCCGCGCCCGGCGGTCTTGCCCTTGCCTGAGCCGATGCCCCGGCCCACACGCATGCGGCTCTTGCGGGCACCATCATTGTCGCGGATGTCGGTAAGTTTCATAGTCTGCACTCGCTTTCGCTTTGTTCGCGCTCAAAAAACGGGCGCCCCGCTAGGGACGCCCGACGATCAATCGATCACCTGGACCATATGCGGCAGTTTGGCAATGGCGCCGCGCACTTCAGGGGTGTCCTGAAGTTCGACGACACGATGCATCTTGCCGAGGCCGAGGCCGATCAGGATCTTCTTCTGGCTCTCGGGGCGCCGGATGGGCGAGCCGATCTGCTTGATCTTGATGGTGTTGGTTTTTGCCATCTCGAATTACTCCGCAACAGCCGCGGCGTCGGCTTGTGCCTCCGCCTCGGACGCGCCGCCGCGACCCAGCAGGTCGGCAACCTTCTTGCCACGACGCTGAGCGACCGACTTCGGCGAAGTCTGGTTGGTCAACGCGTCGAAGGTGGCGCGGATCATGTTGTAAGGGTTGGACGTACCGACCGACTTGGTCACCACGTCAGCGACGCCGAGGCTTTCGAACACAGCGCGCATCGGACCACCGGCGATGATGCCGGTACCCGGAGGCGCGGTGCGAACAGTCACCTTACCGGCGCCGAAACGGCCGTTGCCGTCGTGGTGAAGCGTGCGACCTTCCTTGAGCGGAACGCGGACCATGTGCTTGCGCGCGGCGGCGGTCGCCTTGGAGATCGCCTCCGGCACTTCGCGGGCCTTGCCCTTGCCGAAGCCGACGCGGCCCGAACCGTCACCAACCACGACCAGCGCCGCGAAGCCGAAGCGCTTGCCGCCCTTCACCGTCTTGGAGACACGGTTGATGTGGACCAGCTTCTCGATGATGCCGTCGTCTTCTTCCTCGCGACGGTTGCCGCGACGGTTGTCGCGACCGCCACGACCGCGACCACGGTGACGATCGCCACCACCACGGTTGTCGCGTCCGCCCCGGCCGCCACGACCGCGCTGCTCGGGCTGCCCTTCGGCACCCTGCTCAGGATCCTGGTTTGCCGCGGCTTCCGACGGAGTGTCGGCGATCGCCGGCTTCTCGTTCGTCACCGCATTTTCGGTCTGGGCTTCGACGACGCCGGATCCGGCCTTCGCCTTGGCGACCTCGGGCGTTTCGGCCGGAGCCGTGTTCGCCTGGTTCTCTTCGGTTGTGTTTTCGTCAGCCATCATCAGAACTCCAGCCCGCCTTCGCGGGCGGCGTCGGCCAGCGCCTTAACGCGGCCATGGAAAAGGAACCCGCCGCGATCGAACACGACAGTGATCACGCCGGCCTGCTTGGCGGCAGCGGCGATGTCGCTGCCGACCTTGGTGGCAGCGTCCACATTGGCACCCGACGAGGAACCGCCGAGAGTGGAAGCGGCAGCAACCGTCTTACCCGACGCATCGTCGATGATCTGGGCATAGATGTGCTTGCCGGTGCGGTGCACGGACAGGCGCGGCTTGTCACCGGCACGGCGGCGCAGGGCGGTCCGCACGCGGCGGCGGCGGCGCTCGAAGAGGGAAAGCTTGGCCATCTTACTTCTTCTTCCCTTCCTTGCGGAAGATGTATTCGCCCTGGTACTTGATGCCCTTGCCCTTGTACGGCTCGGGCTTGCGCCAGCGGCGGATTTCTGCGGCGAACTGACCGACCTTCTGCTTGTCGATCCCCGTTACGTGGATGGTCGCCTGATCAGGGGTCTGAACGTCGAGACCTTCCGGCACGTCGAGATCGACGTCGTGCGAATAGCCGAGCTGAAGCTTGAGCTTCTTGCCCTGCGCCTGCGCACGATAGCCGACGCCGGTGAGCTGCAGCGTCTTGGTGAAGCCCTCCGTGACGCCTTCGACCAGGTTCGACACCAGCGTCCGCTGCATGCCCCAGTGGTTACGGGCCGCGCGGGTCGCGTTGGCCGGCTGCACCGAGATCTCGTCGTTCTCGACCTTGTAGTCGATCAGGTCGGACAGGCCCATGGTCAGAGTGCCCTTAGGCCCCTTGACCGACAGCGTGCTGCCTTCGATGTTGGCGGAGACCCCGCTGGGGATCGCCACCGGACGTTTGCCGATGCGGCTCATCAGAACACCTCCGCCAGCACTTCGCCGCCGACATTTTCCGAACGCGCTTCGTTGTCCGAAAGCACGCCCTTCGGCGTCGAGACGATGGTGATGCCGAGGCCGTTGCGCACGATCGGCAGTTCCTTGGAACCCGAATAGACGCGACGGCCAGGCTTGGAGACGCGAGCGACATGCTTGATCGCAGGTTCGCCCTCGAAATACTTCAGTTCGATCCGCAGCGCGGCGTGCTTGCCCGAGGAATCCTCGCTGAAGCCACGGATGTAGCCTTCGCGCTGGAGAACCTCGAGGACGTTTGCGCGCAGCTTGCTGGCGGGCGACAGGACGCTGTCCTTCTTCGCCTGCTGGCCGTTGCGGATGCGGGTGAGCATGTCACCCAGGGGATCGGTCATAGCCATCTTCTAAACCCTCACCAGCTCGACTTGGTCAAACCGGGGATCATCCCCTTGTTGCCGAGGTCGCGCAGTTCAATGCGGTTGAGGCCGAACTTGCGGTAGTAGCCGCGGGGGCGGCCGGTCGTGGAGCAGCGGTTGCGCACCCGGGTCGGGTTCGCATTGCGCGGCAACTCGGCCATTTTGAGCCGGGCCATCAGACGCTCGGTATCGTCGAGCGACTCGTCGTCCGCGATCGCCTTGAGCTTCGCGTACTTGTCCGCATACTGCTTGACGAGCTTCTTGCGACGCTCGTTCTTGTTGATCGAACTCAGTTTCGCCATTGGACTTAAGTTCCTTTGCTAGCGGCTTACGCCGCTTCCTTCTCTGCTTCGGACGACTTGTCGCCCGGGAACGGGAAACCGAACAGACGGAGCAGCTCGCGCGCTTCCTCGTCGGTCTTCGCCGTGGTGGTTACGATGATATCCATGCCCCGGACCTTCTCGATCTTGTCGTAGGAGATTTCCGGGAACACAATCTGTTCCTTGAGGCCCATAGCATAATTGCCGCGTCCGTCGAAAGAACGGGGATTCAGTCCGCGAAAGTCACGGATGCGCGGCATTGCGATGGTCACGAGACGATCGAGGAATTCAAACATCCGGTCTCGGCGCAGGGTCACCTTCGCACCGATGGGCATGCCTTCACGCAGCTTGAACTGCGCGATCGACTTCTTCGCCTTGGTGATGACCGGCTTCTGGCCGGCGATCAGCGCCATTTCCTCGGCCGCGGTCTGGACCTTCTTCTTGTCCTGGCTCGCCTCGCCCACCCCCATGTTGAGCGTGATCTTCTCGAGCTTGGGCACGGCGAGACGATTGGAGTAACCGAACTTCTCGGTCATCGCCTTGACGATCTCGTCCTCGTACTTGGACTTCATGCGGGGCTTGTAATCAGCCATCGATGGTCTCCCCGGACTTGACTGCGACGCGGACCTTCTTGCCGTCCTTCTCTTCGAAGCGGACGCGGGTCGGCTTGCCATCCTTCGGATCGGCGATCGCGACCTTGCCGATCGACATGGGCGCGGCGAACCGGTCGAGCCCGCCCTGCGGGTTCTGCTGGCTCGGCTTGCGATGGCGGGTGGCGACGTTCACGCCTTCCACGACGATCTTGCCTTCCTTGGGCATGACCTTCTGGACAGTGCCGGTGTTGCCCTTGTCCTTGCCGGACAGGACGACGACAGTGTCACCCTTCTTGATCTTTGCAGCGGCCATCACAGCACCTCCGGCGCGAGCGAGATGATCTTCATGAAGCCCTTGCCGCGAAGCTCACGGACGACCGGGCCAAAGATACGGGTGCCGATCGGCTCCTCGCTCTTGTTAACGAGCACGGCAGCATTGCTGTCGAAACGGATCACGCTGCCATCGGGGCGGCGGACGTCCTTCTTGGTGCGCACGATCACGGCGCGATGAACGTCGCCCTTCTTCACCTTGGCGCGTGGCTGGGCTTCCTTCACGGAAACCACGATCACGTCCCCGACACTCGCGGTACGACGCTTCGACCCGCCCAGCACCTTGATGCACTGGACGCGCTTGGCGCCGCTGTTGTCCGCGACGTCGAGATTGGATTGCATCTGGATCATCGATCCGGTTCCTTCTCACTGGCTTGCCGGAACGGGTCCGGCAGTTCCTAATTCGTCAGTTGCCTGCGGCTTCGACTTCCAGGTCAGCTTCCACCGCCTGCGTGCCGCCCGCCGCGACCCGGTCCTTAACGGCCCAGGTCTTGGTCTTGGAGATCGGCTTGGTCTCTTCGATCCGCACGATGTCGCCGAGTTCGTACTCGTTCTGCTCGTCGTGGGCATGATACTTCTTCGAGCGGCGGATGATCTTCCCGTAGAGCGGGTGCTTCACCTTGCGCTCGACGAGCACAGTCACGGTCTTGTCGGTCTTGTTCGAGGTGACCGTGCCGATGAGGATACGCTTGGGCATGTTCAGGCCTTCTCTTTCGTGCCGGCCGCGCTCTTCGCGGTGGCCTGGCGCTCGGTCTGAAGCGTCTTGATGCGGGCGATGTCGCGACGGACTTCCTTGATCCGCGCCGGACGCTCGAGCTGATTGGTGGCGGCCTGGAAGCGCAGGTTGAACTGCTCCTTCTTCAGATCGACGAGCTGCTCGGAAAGCTGGTCGTCGGTCTTGGTCCGCATGTCTTCAGCGGTGGACTTGTTCTGGGCCATCATTCGCCTCCCAGGTGAGAGGTGTCGCCGAAGCGGGCGACGACCTTGGTCTTGACCGGCAGCTTCATCGCCGCACGCTCGAATGCCTCGGCGGCCAGCGGGCCGGCAACGCCGTCGAGTTCGAACAGGATACGGCCAGGCTTCACGCGCGCGGCCCAGTATTCCACCGAACCCTTGCCCTTACCCTGACGGACTTCGGCAGGCTTCTTGGACACGGGCACGTCCGGAAACACGCGGATCCACAGACGTCCCTGACGCTTGATGTGACGCGTGATCGCTCGACGCGCGGCTTCGATCTGGCGCGCGGTGATGCGTTCCGGTTCCAGTGCCTTAAGGCCGTAGGAGCCGAAATTCAGCGCCGTGCCGCCCTTGGCGTTGCCGTGAATACGGCCCTTGAACGCCTTGCGGAACTTGGTTTTCTTCGGTTGCAGCATGGTTCTTTCCTATACCTGCAATCAGCGCGCCGGCCGGACGCCGGAAGTCTGCGCTTCCATCATCAGGCGGTCCTGAGCGGTCGGATCGTGTGCGAGAATCTCGCCCTTGAAGATCCAGACCTTGATGCCGATGATCCCGTAGGCGGTGAGCGCCTCGGCTTCGGCATAGTCGACATTGGCACGCAGCGTGTGAAGCGGAACGCGGCCTTCGCGATACCATTCCACGCGGGCGATCTCGGCACCGCCGAGACGGCCGCCGCAAACGATCTTGATGCCCTCGGCACCCAGACGAAGCGCCGACTGCACCGCGCGCTTCATGGCGCGACGGAAGGCGATGCGGCGGATCAGCTGATCGGCGACACCCTGCGCAACGAGCTTGGCGTCGATTTCCGGCTTGCGGATTTCGACGATGTTCAGCTTCACTTCGCTGGCGGTCATCCGCGACAACTTGGTGCGAAGCTTCTCGATGTCCGCGCCCTTCTTGCCAATGATGACGCCGGGACGCGCCGCGTAAATCGAAATGCGGCACAGCTTCGCCGGACGCTCGATCACGACCTTCGAGATCGCGGCCTGGGGCAGCGAGTCGAAAATGTGCTTGCGGATCTCGATGTCTTCGCTGAGCAGCTTGGCATAGTCGCGCCCTTCGGCGTACCAGCGGCTGTCCCAGGTGCGGTTGATCTGCAGGCGCAGACCGATCGGATTGCTCTTCTGACCCATCTTACGCCTCTTCCATCTCGCGAACCACGATCCGCAGCCGGCTGAACGGCTTGAGGATACGGGTGGATTTGCCGCGGCCGCGAACGTGGAACCGCTTCATGGTGATCGACTTGCCGACGGATGCCTCGGCAACCACCAGCGCATCAACGTCCAGGTCGTGATTGTTTTCCGCATTGGCAATCGCCGAAGCGAGAACCTTGCTGGCATCGCGCGCCATCGCCTTCTTCGAGAAGGCGAGGATGTTCATGGCCTCTTCGGCCTTCTTACCGCGGATCAGTTCGGCGACGAGGTTGAGCTTCTGCGCCGAACCACGGATCGTGGTGCCGACGGCGAGCGCCTCGTTCTCCGCAACGCGGCGGGGTGCTTTAGGCTTGCTCATCAGCGCTTACCCTTCTTGTCGGCGGCGTGGCCCGGGAAAGTACGCGTGGGCGCGAATTCGCCGAGCTTGTGGCCGACCATCTCTTCCGAAACGGACACCGGGATGAACTTGTGGCCGTTGTAGACGCTGAACGTCAGGCCGACGAAGTCGGGCAGAATGGTGCTGCGCCGCGACCAGGTCTTGATCGGCTTGTTGCTGGTGTTCGCTTCCTGAGCTTCCTGCGCCTTCTTGAGAAGGCTGAGCTCGACGAACGGACCCTTCCAAACGGAACGTGCCATGTCCGGTTACCTCTTCTTCTTCGCGTGGCGCGAACGGATGATCATCTT
Organism: Erythrobacter sp.; assembly: GCA_025698865.1. Lineage (GTDB taxonomy): Bacteria > Pseudomonadota > Alphaproteobacteria > Sphingomonadales > Sphingomonadaceae > Qipengyuania. The sequence continues at coordinate 271,547 of JAILWQ010000001.1, forward strand.
ATCCGTCTGCTTGTTCTTGCGGGTGCGGGCGCCCTTGGTCGGCTTGCCCCACGGAGTGACCGGATGACGGCCACCCGAGGTGCGGCCTTCACCACCACCATGCGGGTGATCGACCGGGTTCTTCGCGACACCGCGTGTCAGCGGACGGCGGCCCTTCCAGCGGGTGCGGCCGGCCTTGCCGAAGTTCTGGTTCTGGTTGTCGGGGTTCGAGACCGCGCCAACCGTGCCCATGCAATCGGCCCGCAGGTAGCGCTGCTCGCCGCTGTTGAGACGAACGATGACCATACCGCGATCGCGACCGACCAGCTGGACGTAGGTCCCGGCCGAACGGGCGATCTGGCCGCCCTTGCCCGGCTTCATCTCGACATTGTGGCAGATCGTGCCAACCGGCATCTGGCCGAGAAGCATGGCGTTGCCCGGCTTGGTGTCGGTCCGCTCGCCGGCGACGACCTTGTCCCCGACCGCGAGACGCTGCGGCGCGATGATGTAGGCGAGCTCGCCGTCCTCATACTTCACCAGAGCGATGAAAGCGGTGCGGTTCGGATCGTATTCGAGCCTTTCCACGGTGCCTTCGACATCCCACTTGCGACGCTTGAAGTCGATATAGCGGTACTTCTGCTTGTGACCGCCGGCGATGCCGCGCGAGGTCACATGGCCCTTGTTGTTGCGGCCGCCCGTCTTGCGCTTGCCTTCCGTCAGCGACTTGACCGGACCACCCTTGTGGAGGCCGGACTTGTCGACGAGGATGAGGCCGCGGCGCGCGGGGCTCGTCGGTTTATAGTTCTTCAGTGCCATGGGATCAGCTCACACCTTCGGTGATGTCGATCGGATCCTGACCCTCTGCGAGAGTCACGATCGCCTTCTTCTGGTCGGTCCGCTTGTAGGGCTTGCCCCGCCAGCGCTTCGACTTGCCCTTCACGTTCATCGTGTTCACCGCAGCGACCTTGCGATCGTAGAGCGCTTCGATCGCTTCCTTGATCTGCGGCTTGGTGGCGGTGTTCGCGACCTTGAAGACGACCGCGTTGTGCTCGGACGCCATGGTCGACTTTTCGGTGATGTGGGGGCTGAGGATCACGTCGTAGTGACGCGCATCGATTGCCTGCTTCTTAGCCATTGAAACGCGCCTCCAGCTTCTCGACCGCATCCTTGGTGAGGACCAGCGTGTCGTGCTTCAGGATGTCGTAGACGTTGGCACCGATCGCCGGGAGCACGTTCACGCCCGGAAGATTGCCGGCCGCCTTGCGGAAACCGTCATCCACGCTCTCGCCGCCGATGACCAGGACCTTGCCGTTCCAGCCATTCTTGTCGAACTGGCCCTTGAGCGCCTTGGTCTTGGCATCCTTGAGCTCGAGGCTGTCGACGATCACGAGACCGTCCTTTGCCTTGCTCGACAGCGCCATCTTCAGACCGAGCGCGCGAACCTTCTTGTTCAGCGAGCTGGTGAAGTCACGCTTGCGGGCACCATGGGCTTTGCCGCCGCCGATGAAGATCGGAGCGCCGCGATCACCGTGGCGAGCGCCGCCCGAACCCTTCTGACGGCCGAACTTCTTGCCGGTGCGGGCCACGTCGGAACGCTCGCGCGTCGGACGGGCCGTCTCGCGACGGTTCCAAAGCTGCCAGGTGACGACGCGGTGAAGGATGTCGGCGCGCGGCTCGATACCGAACACGGCATCGTTGAGCTCGATATCGCCGGATGCCTTCCCATCCAGATTCTGGACCTTGACCTTCACGATCAGGACTCCTTGCTCTCGCCGGCGTCGTCGACGCTGGGCGTGGTGCTGTTATCATCGGCCGCGCCGGTGTCGGCATCGACGCCGGCATCCTGCTGCTTCAGCAGTTCTTCCTGCTGCTCGGCGGAGACTTCGAGGTTGACCTGGCTCTCGGCCGCGCTCTCGACCAGACCGGCTTCGGCTTCCTGGTGCTCGAACTCGTCACGGTTGCGGTACATGACGCCGGGGAACGGCAGATCCTCGTGCTTCACCTTGACGGCGTCGCGGACGAGCATCCAGCTGTTCTTGGCGCCGGGGACCGAGCCCTTGACGAAGAGCAGGCCGCGATCGGCGTCGGTGCGGACGATCTCGAGGTTCTGCTGGGTGCGCTGACGGTCACCCATGTGGCCGGCCATCTTTTTGCCCTTGAACACGCGACCCGGATCCTGACGGTTACCCGTCGAACCGTGCGAACGGTGGCTGATCGAGACACCGTGCGTGGCGCGCAGACCACCGAAGCCCCAGCGCTTCATGGCGCCAGCGAAGCCCTTGCCCTGCGTGTGACCGGTGATGTCGACCTTCTGGCCGGCGATGAAATGTTCGGCCGAGATGCGGGCACCGACCGGCAGCAGCCCGTCTTCGCCTTCGACGCGGAATTCCGCGACCTTCATCTTCAGCCCGACGTCGGCCTTGGCGAAAGCTTCGCGCTGCGGCTTGTTGACGTTCTTCTGCTTGGCCTCGCCCGCGCCGAGCTGGACAGCGAAATAGCCGTCACGCTCCTGCGTGCGCTGCGCGGTAACCTGGCAATTCTCCAGCGCGAGAACGGTGACCGGCACATGCCGACCGTCCTCCTGGAAGAGACGGGTCATCCCGACTTTCTTTGCGATAACGCCTGTGCGCATCGTCAAACTCCTTAACAGAGGCACCCCGGCCCATCCGAGGTGCTTGCTTGGCCCATTTGAGTGATGCGTCGCCCGTCCGGGCCAAACATGCTTCCCAGTATGGGAAGCGAGACGGGAGACGCAGCCCGGATCAGATCCGGCGGTATCTCGATATCGCGGGGACCATGCCCCGTGCCGGATCAAGCCAGCTTGATCTCGACATTGACGCCCGCAGCAAGGTCGAGCTTCATCAGCGCGTCCACGGTCTGGGCGTTCGGCTGCACGATGTCCAGCAGCCGCTTGTAGGTACGGACCTCGAACTGCTCACGCGACTTCTTGTCGATGTGCGGACCGCGGTTCACGGTGAACTTCTCGATACGCGTCGGCATGGGAATGGGGCCACGAATAAGAGCACCCGTGCGACGCGCCGTATCAGCGATTTCGCCAGTCGCCTGGTCGAGAACGCGGTGGTCGAACGCCTTGAGGCGAATGCGGATGTTCTGTGCTTCCATTACCTGTACCGATGCGAAAGAGCCACGCGGGTCTTCGACCTTGCCGTTTCCGACCCGCAAAAAAGAAAGGCCCGCCCATGTGCGCCCGGTTTCCCGGAGCGGGCGACCTTCCATGAATTCCGTTGGAGGAGACGAATCTCCGTCCGTGGAGGGGCATATACGGAGACGGATGATGACTGGCAACCCCGTTTTCTGACAAATTCGGGATCGGTTGGACGTGCGCGGCCACCTGGACGAGCTCTCGCGACCTTCACCGCGTCAGAGGCTTGATTCACCCCCCACAAAGCAAAGGGCCCGCCCTTCCGAGGAAGGACGGGCCCCAGCATGTTCAGACCGTAAGGCTTACTTGGTGATCTTCGCGACCACGCCCGAGCCGACGGTGCGGCCACCTTCGCGGATCGCGAAGCGCAGGCCTTCGTCCATCGCAATCGGAGCGATCAGCTTGACGCCGATCGACACGTTGTCACCCGGCATGACCATCTCGGTGCCTTCGGGAAGAACGACCTCGCCGGTCACGTCCGTCGTGCGGAAGTAGAACTGCGGACGGTAGTTGGCGAAGAACGGCGTGTGACGGCCGCCCTCGTCCTTCGAAAGGACATAGACCTCGGCTTCGAAGTCGGTGTGCGGATTGACCGAACCCGGCTTGGCGAGAACCTGGCCACGCTCCACGTCTTCGCGGCCGATGCCGCGGATCAGGGCACCGATGTTGTCGCCGGCTTCGCCGCGATCAAGCAGCTTGCGGAACATCTCGACGCCGGTGACGGTCGTCTTCTGGGTGTCCTTGATACCGACGATCTCGACTTCGTCACCGACATTGACGATGCCGGTTTCGATACGGCCGGTGACCACGGTACCGCGACCCGAGATCGAGAACACGTCTTCGATCGGCATCAGGAACGCCTGGTCGACCGGACGGTCGGGCTGCGGGATGTAGCTGTCGACAGCGTCCATCAGTTCCTTGATCGACTTCTCGCCGATCTCTTCGTCACGGCCTTCGAGAGCGGCCAGAGCCGAGCCCTTGACGATCGGAATGTTGTCGCCGTCGAAGTCGTAGGCGCTGAGGAGTTCGCGAACTTCGAGTTCGACGAGCTCGAGCAGCTCCTCGTCATCGACCTGGTCGACCTTGTTGAGGTAGACGACCAGCGCCGGCACGCCGACCTGACGGGCAAGCAGGATGTGCTCGCGGGTCTGCGGCATGGGGCCGTCGGCAGCGTTCACGACCAGGATCGCGCCGTCCATCTGAGCGGCACCGGTGATCATGTTCTTCACGTAGTCGGCGTGGCCCGGGCAGTCGACGTGGGCGTAGTGACGCGCGTCGGTCTCATACTCGACGTGGGCGGTCGAGATGGTGATGCCGCGCTCACGCTCTTCGGGAGCCTTGTCGATGTTCGCGAAATCGACGGCCGAACCCTGCACCTTGGTGATCGCCGCGGTCAGCGTGGTCTTGCCATGGTCGACGTGACCGATGGTGCCGATGTTGCAGTGCGGCTTGTTGCGCTCGAATTTTTCCTTCGCCATTCTCGTATAACCTCTGTCTGGATTGATTTCTCTGCGGGAAAAAGGCGACGCCCGCTGAATCAGGCGCCGCCCCTAGACCTTGCGCCTGCCTTAGGCAAGCTTCTCCTTGACTTCCTGCGCCACGTTCGCGGGCACTTCGTCGTAGTGGCTGAACTGCATCGTGTACTGGGCACGGCCCTGGCTGAACGAGCGCAGTTCGTTGACGTAACCGAACATGTTGGCGAGCGGGACAAAGGCCTCGACCGCCTGGGCGTTGCCCCGGCTGTCGGTGCCCTGGATCTGCCCGCGACGCGAGTTGAGATCGCCGATGACGTCGCCGAGATAATCCTCGGGGGTCACGACCTCGACCTTCATGATCGGCTCGAGCAGCTTGATGCCGGCCCGTTCCGCCACTTCGCGCATCGCACCGCGACCGGCGATTTCGAACGCGATCGCGCTCGAGTCGACGTCATGGTACGCACCGTCGTAGAGTTCCACGCTGAAGTCGATGATCGGGAACCCGATGAGGTAGCCACTCTCGGCCTGCTCGCGGAAGCCCTTCTCGATCGCCGGGATGAACTCCTTGGGGATGTTGCCGCCCTTGATGTTGTCGTCGAAGACAACACCCTGGCCGCGCTCACCCGGAGTGACCTTGACCTTGACGCGGCCGAACTGGCCGGAACCGCCCGACTGCTTCTTGTGGGTGTAATCCACGTCGACAGGACGGGACAGGCTTTCGCGATAGGCCACCTGCGGCGCGCCGACATTGGCCTCCACCTTGAACTCGCGCTTCATGCGATCGACGAGGATGTCGAGGTGAAGCTCGCCCATGCCCTTGATGATCGTCTGACCGCTCTCGTGGTCGGTGGTGACGCGGAACGAGGGATCCTCGGCGGCCAGACGATTGAGCGCGACGCCCATCTTTTCCTGGTCGGCCTTGGTCTTGGGCTCCACCGACAGCTCGATCACGGGCTCGGGGAATTCCATCCGCTCGAGAATGATCGGCTTGGCCGGATCGCACAGCGTGTCGCCCGTGGTGGTGTCCTTCATGCCTGCCAGAGCGACGATGTCGCCGGCAAAGGCTTCCTCGATGTCCTCGCGGTTGTTGGAATGCATCAGCAGCATGCGGCCGATCTTTTCCTTCTTGTCCTTCACGCTGTTGAGGACGGTGCCCTTCGACAGCTTGCCCGAATAGATGCGGGTGAAGGTCAGCGAGCCCACGAACGGGTCGTTCATGATCTTGAACGCCAGCGCGGAGAACGGCGCATCGTCGCTCGAGGGACGATCGGCCTCTTCCTCGCTGTCGGGCAGGACGCCGCGAATGGCGGGCACGTCGAGCGGACTCGGCATGTAGTCGACCACGGCGTCGAGCAGGGGCTGGACGCCCTTGTTCTTGAAGGCCGAGCCGCACAGCACGGGCACGAAGGCGCGGGCCATGGTGCCCTTGCGGATCAGCTTCTTGAGCGTGACCGCGTCGGGCGCCTCACCGGTTTCGAGGTAGGCTTCCATCGCCGCGTCGTCCTGTTCGACGGCGGTCTCGACCAGCTTCTCGCGGTATTCGGCGGCCTTGTCGGCGAGGTCGGCAGGGATCTCGACGAACTCGTATTTCGCGCCGAGGTCCTCGGCCTGCCACACGATGCCGCGCATGTTGACGAGGTCGACGACGCCCTTGAGGTCGCTCTCCGCCCCGATCGGGAGATAGAGCACCAGCGGGGTCGCGCCGAGGCGGTCAACGATCGACTGGACGCAGTAGTAGAAATCGGCCCCGGTGCGGTCGAGCTTGTTGATGAAGCACATCCGCGGAACGCCGTATTTGTCGGCCTGGCGCCAGACGGTTTCGGATTGGGGTTCCACACCGGCAACTCCATCAAACACCGCCACCGCGCCGTCAAGGACGCGCAGGGACCGCTCGACCTCGATCGTGAAGTCGACGTGGCCGGGCGTGTCGATGATGTTGATGCGGTGCTTGGGCTCGTTCGCGCGCAGGTCCTCGGGCGCCGACATCGGGTCCATCGAGGCATCCTCGGCCGTCCAGAACGTCGTGGTCGCGGCGGACGTGATGGTGATGCCGCGCTCCTGCTCCTGCTCCATCCAGTCCATGGTCGCGGCGCCGTCGTGGACTTCGCCGATCTTGTAGGACTTGCCGGTGTAGTAGAGGATGCGTTCGGTCGTGGTGGTCTTGCCGGCATCGATGTGCGCCATGATGCCGATATTGCGGTAGCGCTCCAGCGGATAGTCGCGGGCCATAGGAATACCTCTGAGAGTTCGGGGGCGAGACGGGCTCGACCCCCATGTAGGAAATTTTGTGACCGCTTGAAGACCCGGGCGCCACCTTTCGGGGCAGCCCGGACCTCAAGCGCGCCGGATTACCGGCGCCCGGTTACCAACGGTAGTGGCTGAACGCGCGGTTGGCGTCGGCCATGCGGTGGGTGTCTTCCCGCTTCTTGACCGCGTTGCCGCGATTGTTCGACGCATCCATCAGCTCGCCCGACAGGCGCGCCGCCATGGTCGTCTCGGCCCGGCCGCGCGCGGCGGTGATGAGCCAGCGGATGGCGAGCGCCTGGGCACGCTCGGGACGGACCTCGACCGGCACCTGGTAGGTGGCACCGCCGACGCGGCGCGAACGCACCTCGACCTGCGGCTTGATGTTGTCGAGCGCTGCATGGAACACCTCGACCGGGTTCGCCTTGGCGCGCGTCTCGACAGTGTCGAGCGCGGTGTAGACGATACCTTCGGCGACGGCCTTCTTGCCGTCATACATGAGGTTGTTCATGAACTTCGAAAGGACCTGATCACCGAACTTGGGATCGGGCAGGATTTCCCGCTTCTCGGGACGACGACGACGTGACATGTTTGCTAACTCCTTCGGAGAGCGGCAGCACGTCCGTGCTGCCTTGCGGCCCCGGCCCGCTCCCCCACCCGGCCACCCAGATCCTACCCTCGTAGGGGTGACCGGGTGGGGGGGCGGGCCGCCGCCGCGTCTAAACCTTACTTCGGACGCTTGGCGCCGTACTTCGAGCGGCTCTGCTTGCGATCCTTGACGCCCTGCGTGTCGAGCACGCCGCGCAGCACGTGATAGCGCACGCCCGGAAGGTCGCGCACACGGCCGCCGCGGATCAGGACCACGGAGTGCTCCTGCAGGTTGTGGCCCTCGCCCGGAATGTAGGAGATGACCTCGCGCTGGTTGGTCAGGCGAACCTTGGCCACCTTGCGCAGAGCGGAGTTCGGCTTCTTCGGCGTCGTCGTGTAGACGCGGGTGCAGACACCGCGCTTCTGCGGGTTCTGCTCCATCGCAGGGACCTTGGACTTGGCCTTCTGCGGAACGCGGCCCTTGCGGACCAGCTGGTTGATCGTCGGCATGAGTTCTCTCTTCACCTTGCTTTCCGACCGGGCGACTTGCCCGGCCGGGTCACCTCATCCGGGCGGGAAACCGGTTCCCACTTTCCCTGATGAGGTTCCGCACCAGGCCACACGAGGCAGCCCTTCGCGGAGAGTGGCAGCAACTAGCAGTCGGGGCGGATCGCTGGGTTCGGGCGGCATCCGGACCCCTGTTCGCCGCGAGCCTGCCCGAAAAGGACAGTCCGCCTCGCAAAAGGGGCACACGCCGCACGAGCCTGAAACGCTCCACCCACGGGCCGCACGGCCACCGGGTTACTCTGACGGCTGCCCCGAGCAGGTTACCCTGCTGCAATAGAAAAGAGCCACGCCGCCAGCGCTGAAGCGCTTCTCGACTGGCCCTCCGGGACATGACCGGCAATGTTCAGCTCTATCTGACCGGCAGGATACGCGCGAGGCGAGTCCTTCACCGGATGGGCGGGCGCTTAGCTTGTGGGGGGAGCGGGGTCAAGGGTGGGGGAAAAAGGGTGACACCGCTTTACCTGTTATAGAGCGCTTACTTAGTCTCAATCGCATGGAAGATGCTCTCACCACATCAGAAGCGCTCATATTGCTAGAAAAATTGAGGCCAGAATTTGCAACGGCGCTGGGCAGCGCTGCTCCAGCGAGATTTTTTGAAGGTGTCTGGGCGCTAAATGCGCATCAATCGGAGACTTTCTCTCCATCAAAATCACTCATCGTAAATGCCCCTGCCGGATCGCAAAATGCAGGAATCGCCGACCAATACCGAATTCATCCGTGGGAACTCGAGACGGTAGTAAATGAATACTTTGTACATCAGCACCAAGGACTTTACCGCTCGTTTAGTCCTACCGACTGGAACCACTGGGCCTTCATAATAGGCCACCTCCGCCGTATTGAAAATGCGGAGTCCGCCGTGTTTAGTCCGCCGGAAAATATTATTGACCACCTTTTTCACATAGGGAGTCGACAGTTTGAGTGGCAAACGGGATTTCTGAATTATTCAGAACTCTTCCGAGGGATTTATGTCTATGGACAAGGTGAATGCGCAAAGCGTTTTCAAGAAAAATACGGAATCTCCATCAACTCTTTTTTCGCGTATGGATTTTCCCTGCTTTCTATATTCTTGAAATCACCATCTTGCGTATTTAATCTTGATGTTGATATGATTGGAATGACGTCGGAGGAACGCGATATCGCGGCAACTATCCTTACTGGCGATTTTCAAGATCTTCGCAGAATCGCGCAACTTGAACGCTTTGAGGATTCCGAGATTGCCTACAAGCCGAGCATTTTACGCCTTAAACCTTGCATTCGCGCGGGTTTTAAAGATCGCTATCTCTACTGCCCCCTACCCGATTTGATAATGAAGCGAGTCTCTACAGGTATCTTCTATGATATCGTCGACGGTGGACATGCTGTTCGAGAGGATTACGGAAGGCGATTTGAAAGATATGTGTCTCTGCTGATATCGACCTATCAAGCGAGCATAGAACTATATGAGGAGAGGTCATATAGAACTCGCGACGGAGAAATACGTACTCCAGACATCTTTTTGGGGATAGACACCGATGGAATCGACGTCGTCATCGAGTGTAAAGCGAGCCGCATGAGCTACCAAACTCGGTTCTCCGACATAGCCGATCTACCTCCGCATGGATACGATGAGATGACGAAAGCTGTATTCCAAATATGGAGACATGCTTACCATTCGCGCATCGGGAGAGCCTCGCCAGCGTTACATGCAGATACCGTTGGATTGGTGTTGACTTTAGATGATTGGTTTCAAGGCGGCCTTAAGCGTCAAGAAATGGTGCTAAAGGATGCTTACTCTTTGCTAGCAAAGAGATTTCCAGAAGCCCTCCCGTCTGATCGAATTCCAATCGCTTTCGCCAATATGACAGAGTTTGAAGCCATTCTTCAAACGGGAAGCGCGGATTCGGTAATACGAACTCTACGCGAAGCAGCATCTGAGAAAAGGAGAGGCTGGGCCATTACGTCGATCCACCGTGAACTGAAGGTACCCTCGCAGCAATTCAAGAAATTTGCGTTTCAACGGGAGCTAGAGAAATTGCTGCCGTTTTGGTCTGACATTAGAAGTCGCGCTGAAGAGCGGGGACAAAGCCAAGGTTAGAAAACCATTTTCCTACACGCGCTAAACCTGCAACCTAGTCGTGGTCATGCCCGGTCATACCCCTCCCCGCTCCGCTGCTGAGTCCTTGTTTGATCCTGCCGAGGACCGTCGTTCCCTTCCTCTGACCGAGATTCCACGCGATCGACGACGCGTTTCGGGGCGGGTGGTGTGCCGGCGGCAGGAGGGGCCGGGCCGGCGCGGCGGTGCCTTGTCTCTACCGGAGACGGGCGCGTGAGCGGCCGCAAGCGCGACTGCGCGCCCGCAGGTGCCCCGCAGCGAAGCGGAGGGAACAGCACCGAGGACGAGCCCACGGAGGTGGGCTCGAAATACCAAGACACCCCGCACAACAATACCTCCCTCACCCCCACCCGCGCCGTTGCGCGGCGGGCGACGTCAGCGGTCGCCTTTCTCGGACAGGAGCCGGGGGCGGACGATCCGCTGCTCGCCTTCGCGCCCTACGTCCATGCGCGGCCGCGGCGCAATTCGATCACGCCGGCCCGGCAGCGCGCCTTTATCGCCCATCTCGCCGCCACCGGCATCGTCGCCAAGGCCGCGCTCCATATCGGGCGCAGCGTGGAGGCGCTCTACAAGCTGCGCGCCAAGCCCGGTGCGGAAGGCTTCGCCGCCGCCTGGGACGCGGCGGTCGAGCGCGGGGTCGACCGGCTGGAGCACTCCGCCCTCGCCCGCGCGATCGAGGGCACGCCCGTGTGGAAAACCGACCGCGACGGCGGTCTGATCACCTACGGCACCCGCCACAACGAGGCGCTGGTGATGTTCTTCCTGCGCAACCGCCGCCCGGAGAAATACGCCGCGCACGTCACCGCCGGCCATCCGCTCTACGAACGCATCCGGGCCGAGATCCTCGACGAGATGTCCGGCGCGCTGCGCCACCGTGCCGAGCTGGAGCTTGCCCGCGAGGAAGGGCGCGAGGAAGGGCGGCGGGAGCGGCCGGGCGAGGCTCCGGAGGACGGAACCGCGTCGCAACTCTAACATAAGTTTGACCGCCCCGCCCCGCTGCTGGCAGGAAGCACGGCCCCTCACTAGAGCCACCCGCCATGGACGACAGCCCGCCCGACCCGATCGCCGCCGACGCGCCGCTGCCCCTGCCGCCGGAGCCGGACACCGTGGAGGACCCGCAGGAGCGCTATTTCAACCGCGAGCTGTCGTGGCTGGCCTTCAACAGCCGCGTGCTGGCCGAGGCGGAGGAGGAGCGCTTCCCGCTGCTCGAGCGGCTGCGCTTCCTCTCGATCTCGGCGAGCAATCTCGACGAGTTCACCATGATCCGCATCGCCGGGCTGGAGGGGCTGGCGAGCCGCGGGATCGAGGAAACCTCGATCGAGGGCCGCACCCCGCGCCAGCAGCTCGCCGCGATCCGCAAGAAGGTCGTCGCGCTGGAGAAACGCCAGCAGAAGGCGCTGGCCGAGCTGCGCAGCCAACTCGACGCGCAGGGGATCCAGATCCCCGACATCGCCGAGCTGTCGGACAAGAAGCAGGCCTGGTGCCGCGCCTATTTCGAAAGCGACATCCTGCCGCTGATCACTCCGCAGGCGATCGACCCGAGCCATCCTTTCCCCTTCGTCCAGAACCTCGGCATGGGGCTGATCTTCCGGGTCGCACGGCCCGCCCCCCTGCCCGAGCTGATGGAGATGGTGCTCATTCCCAGCGGCGCCCCGCGCTTCGTCCGCGTGCCGGGCAAGAAGGCGATCTATGTCGCGATCGAGAAGCTGATCGTCGAATACGCCGCGCTGCTCTTCCCCGGCTTCGACATTCTCGGCGACGGGCATTTCCGCGTCCTGCGCGACAGCGACATGGAAGTGGAAGAGGAGGCCGAGGACCTGGTGCGCGTGTTCCGCAGCGCCATCCAGCGCCGCCGCCGGGGCCGCGCCGTGCTGCTCGAGCTCGACGACGAATGCGATGCCGCGGCCGAGGCGCTGCTGCGCGACTGTTTCGACATCGAGGCGGCGATGGTGGTCAAATCGGCCGGGATGCTCGGCCTCCACGATCTCGACGCGATCTGCGAAGAGCCGCGCCCCGATCTCAAGTTCAAGCCCTTCGCCCCACGCTATCCCGAGCGCATCCTCGAGCATGACGGCGACTGTTTCGCCGCGATCCGCGAGAAGGACATCGTCATCCACCACCCCTTCGAGAGCTTCGACGTGGTGGTCGATTTCCTCCAGCAGGCGGCGCACGATCCGGCGGTCGTCTCGATCAAGCAGACGCTCTACCGCGCGGGCGACCAGTCCCCGGTGATCGCCGCGCTGATCGACGCCGCGCAGAACGGCAAGGCGGTAACCGCCGTGGTCGAGTTGAAGGCCCGCTTCGACGAGGAGCGGAATCTGCGCTGGGCCAGTGAACTGGAGCGCGCCGGCGTGCAGGTGATCTACGGCATTCAGGAGCTGAAGACTCACGCCAAGGTCAGCCTGGTCGTCCGCCGCGAGGAAGAGGGCTACCGCACCTACTGCCATTTCGGCACCGGAAACTATCACCCGGTCAACGCCAAGATCTACACCGACCTCAGCTATTTCACCGCCGACCCCGCCTATGGCCGGGACGCGGCGAAGATGTTCAACTACATCACCGGCTATGTCGAACCGCGCGAGATGGAGCGGCTGGCGATTTCCCCGCTGGATCTGCGCGAGCGGCTCTACGCCCTGATCGAGGCGGAAACGGCCCGCGCGCGCGACGGCATGCCCGCGGCAATCTGGCTCAAGATGAATTCGCTGACCGAGAAGGGCACGATCGACCGGCTCTACGCGGCGAGCCAGGCGGGCGTGCAGGTCGTGCTGGTGGTGCGCGGCATCTGCTCACTGCGCGCGGGCGTGCCCGGCCTGTCGGACAATATCACGGTGAAGTCGGTCATCGGCCGCTTCCTCGAACACACCCGCATATGGGCCTTCGGCAATGGCGAGATGCTGCCGAACGAGGCGGCGAAGGTGTTCATCACCTCCGCCGATGCGATGGGCCGCAATCTCACGCGCCGGGTGGAGGTGGCGGTGCCGATTACCAACCGGACTGTCCACGATCAGGTGCTCGAACAGGTGATGCTGGCCAATATTCTCGACACCGAACGCAGCTGGAAACTGATGCCGGACGGCGAATATCTGCGTCAGACCATTGGCGAGGACGGCTTCAACTGCCACGACTATTTCATGAGCAATCCGTCCCTGTCAGGCCGCGGCGCCGCGATCGAGGAGCATGACGTGCCCGAACTCAGCCTGACGCGGAAACCGGAATGAACGGCCACGCGCCATCGCGGCGCCCGCGCGCCGAGCGGCCGCTTCCCCGCCGCGCGGTGATCGACATCGGTTCGAACACCGTTCGGCTGGTGATCTATGGCGGGCCGCTGCGCGCGCCAGTGACGCTGTGGAACGAGAAGGTCGCGCCTCAACTCGGCAAGGCGCTCGACGCCAATGGCGGAGCGATCCCGGACGAGGCGATGGACGAGGCGATCGCCGCCCTCGCCCGCTATCGCCACATCGTCGACGATCTCGGCATCGAGCAGGTCGACGCGGTGGCGACGGCCGCCGCGCGCGATGCCACGAACGGGCCGGATCTGCTGCGCCGCGCGGCCGAGGCAGGGTTTGCGGTGCGGTTGCTGGAAGGGACGGAAGAGGCGCGGCTGTCGGCGCTGGGCGTCATCTCCGCCTTCCGCGACGCGCGCGGCACGGTGGCCGACCTTGGCGGAGGAAGCCTCGAACTGATCCGGATCAAGGGCGGGGAATGTCAGGACGGGATCAGCCTGCCGCTCGGCACGCTGCGGCTCGCCGCCCTGCGCGAAAAGGACCATTTCCGCCGCCGGGTCGCCGACATGCTGACCGGGACCCAGTGGACCCCCGGCAGGAACGAACCGCTATATCTCGTGGGCGGCACCTGGCGCGCCTTCGCCTCCTTCGCGATGCAGACGCGCGATTATCCGCTGACCGATCCGCACGGTTTCGAACTCGGCGCGGAGGATGCCGACGCGCTCGCCGCCGAGCTCGTGCGCAGCAAGCCGGCCAGACTGGTCGATGTTCGCGGCGTCTCCGCCATGCGGGCGGAGAAACTGCCCGACGCCGCCGCGCTGCTGAGAGCCATGCTGAAGGAATTGCGGCCGGAAAAGCTGGTCTTTTCCTCGTGGGGCCTGCGCGAAGGGCTGCTCTACGATCGGCTCGATCCGCTGGAGAAATCGCGCGATCCGCTGATCGCCGGGATCAGCGCGTTCGCCGCCCAGCGCCACGCCACGATCACCGATGCCGCACTGCTGGCCGCCTGGACCGCCGACATGGCGCATGGCGACGGCGAGACCAGCGAGCGGCTGCGTCTCGCCGCCGGACAGCTGGCGATCGCGCTCCACCGGGTGGAACCCAATCTGCGGGTGAATTACGCGACCGAATGGGCGCTCGACAAGCGCTGGGTGTGGGTCGACGCGCGCGGCCGGGCGATGATCTGCGCTGCCCTGTTCGGAAGCCTCGGGCGGACCGCGCTGCCCGATACGCTGCGGATGCTCGCGGGCGACGACGATCTGCGCGAGGCGGTTGGCTGGGGCCTCGCCTTCCGGCTGGCGCGCCAGCTCGGCGCCTCGTCCAGAGTGTCGCTGACGACCAGCGCCCTGCGCGCCAAGAAGAAGAATCTCGTTCTCCGGCTGGACCGCTCGCGCGCGGACCTGGTCACCTGGCCGGTGGAGCGCGACCTCGAGATGCTGGCCGGCTGGCTGGGCCTCTCGCCGAAGGTCAAGATCGGCGATTTCAGCTTCGACGAGGTCGACGACGAGCCGGACCTGCTGGCCGGTTGACGCTTCTGTCAGCCCGCGGTGGCGGGAGCCGATAGCGGGAAGAAGGGAATGCGAACCTCGAGCGGGGAGCCGTCTTCCCGGTGGAAGGTGTAGAAGCCCTCCATCGAGCCATAGGGCGTTTCGAGCGGGCAGCCCGACACGTAGTCATGCGCCTCGCCCGGCCGCAGCATCGGCTGTTCGCCGACCACGCCCTCGCCATCGACATGGGCCACCGCGCCCCGCGCATCGGTGATCCGCCAGTGCCGCGTGTGCAGCCGCACCGTCTCGTGGCCGCCGTTCTCGATCCGGATATGATAGACCCAGAACCACTTGCCGAGCGCGGGTTGCGACTGTTCGGGCAGGAAGTTCACGGCCACGCGGACGGTGATCCCGTCGGTTATGGCGGCATGCTGGAAAAGCTCTTTCAACACGGGCCACAAGGTAGCGATTACCTCCCGCGTCTCAAGGGGTTTGCGACGGAAGAAGGCGGCCAAGCGCTGCGCTTCGCGAGTCCGAAAGGTTGATATCGGGTAACCGTGACCCTTGAAGCCTTCTCAATCGCGCGATCGCATGACCTGCCCCGACCGGATGGATTGGGGAGGATCATCGGATGAGAGTGTGGACGGCCTTTTTCAGGCATATCCTGCGGGACAGCAGCGGGATGGTGCTGATCGGCCGGCGCTGAAGCGCTGCGGCCGTGGGGCGGTCCGCCCCGCCCTTGCCGGCGCCCACCCCTGTCAACGAGCGCGCGGAACGCAGCGGAGATTTCCACGCCCGTCGCTCATTCGGGGTTGCGAATGACTTGCAATAGCATAGTGTCGCGGGAAAGGAGACCCGCGATGCCTGCCACGCCCGAATCGACCACGCTCGACCTGCCTCTCCCCGCCCGTCGCCACCAGACGCTCGGATTGGTGCTGCTGCGCCGGATCGCGAAGCACGGTCTCCACGATGCCCGCGCGACCATGCTGGCGATGGATGCGACCGGTCTCGATTTCCGCAAGCTGCTGGTGATCTGCCGGGCGCTGGTGGTGGATCTCGCGCGGACCTCGCGCCGCAAGATCGTGCTCGCGCCGTGCTGCGCCTCGGGCATGACCCGGGACGAGGGATTGCTGATGGCCCTGATCGGCGGGGCCGGGCTCGACGTGTTCGCCGCCCTCACCGACGATGCGCGCTGCCCGGCGGCGATGACCACCGCCCACGCGCTGGGACAGGAGCTCGACCGGATCGCCCTGCGCAACGACTGGCGGCGCTAGGCGGTCAGATCCCGGCGGCGGAGAGCGCCCGGTCCATGTCCTCGGTGAGGTCGGCGATGTCCTCCAGCCCGACATTGATCCGCAGCAGCCCCTCGGTCACGCCCATCTCGGCGCGCCCCTCGGCGCTCATGCCCGCATGGGTCGTGCTCGCGGGATGGCACATGAGGCTGCGGGCATCGCCGATATTGTTGGACAGGTCGATCAGCTCGAGCGCGTCGAGCAGGGCGAAGGCGGTCTGGCGGCTGCCGACATCGAACGCGAAGATCGGCCCCGTCGCCGCCATCTGCGCCTTGGCGAGCGCGTGCTGCGGATGGCTCGGCAGGCCGGGGTGGCGCATGGTGCCGCCGGCACGGATCACCCGGTCCTCGATCGCCTGGCCGAGTGCGACCGCGTTCTCGCTCTGCCGGTGGGCGCGCAGCGAGAGCGTCTCCAGACCCTTCAGCACCACCCAGGCGTTGAACGGCGCGCAATTGGGGCCGGTGTTGCGCTGGAAGGGCAGCAGCACCTCGTCGATCCATTCCTGCGATCCGCACACGGCGCCCGCCAGCACGCGGCCCTGCCCGTCCATCAGCTTGGTCGCGGAATAGGCGACCACGTCCGCACCGAAATCCATCGGCCGCTGAAGCGCGCTGGTGGCAAAGGCGTTGTCGACCACGGTGACGATCCCGTGCGCGCGGGCGAGATCGCAGACCGCGCGCATGTCGACCACGTCGAGCGTGGGGTTGGCCGGGGTCTCGAAGAAGAAGACCTTGGTGTTGGGCCGGATCGCGGCTTCCCACGCGGCATTGTCCGCGCTGTCGACCACGCTGGTCTCGATCCCGAAGCGAGGCAGCAGGCTGTCGAGCAGCCAGCGGCACGAACCGAAGGCAGCGCGCGCACCGACCACATGGTCGCCGGCGGACAGCTGGCAGAGCAGCGCCGCAGTCATCGCCGCCATGCCGCTCGCCTGCGCGCGGCAGGCCTCGGCGCCTTCCATCAGGGCGATCCGCTCCTCCATCATCGCCACGGTGGGGTTCTGGAGGCGGGAATAGGTCATCCCCTCGGCCTCGCCCGCGAAACGGTCGGCCACGGTCTGCGCGTCGTCGTAGGTATAACCCGAGGTGAGGAACAGCGCCTCGCTCGTCTCGCCATGCTCGGAGCGCCAGGTGCCGCCGCGCACGGCCTGGGTGGCGGGGCGCCAGCGGGAGGTGATCGAGCGGTCGGTTCCGGTGGTCTTCTTCATGGCCGCGCGCGATAGGTCACCGCGCGGAGGAAGGGCAACAGAAAAGGGCGGGACATCGCCGCCCCGCCCTTCGCAATTCCGCCCGATACAGGCTTACGCGCTGATCGGATCGTCGTCGTCATCGGCGATGAGAATGGCGCCGGCGACCACAGCCGCGGCAGCCAGCACCAGAAGCACCGGGCTGATGCCGACAAGCTCGTTCTCGCTCTCGACCGGCGCGCTGGCCCGCTCCGCCGCCACCAGAGGCGCGCTCGCGAGGCCGAACGCCGCAGCGCCCAGAAGTGCAGTTTTCAATTTCATGGAAATGTCCCTCCCCTTTCGCGTAGATGCGGCAGGCTAATCCCCGCCGATCCTGTGGGCAAGGCGCTTTGCGCACCGATCGGATCGGTCGCGCACGCTTGCCCGGACAGGGTCCCCGGCATAGGAGAGCCGCGATGACACAGGCACCCCCGCAGCCGCGCGATCCACTGGCCTGGACGGCGGGACTGTGCGCGGCGTTCGCGGTGCTGGCGCTGGTCCGGCTGCATATCCCGAGCGGCCCCTATTTCGACGAGGTGCATTACCTGCCCGCCGCGCGGCAGCTCCTCGCGCTGGGCGATTACGTCAATCGCGAGCACCCGCTGCTGGGCAAGGAGCTGATCGCGCTCGGCATCGCGCTGTTCGGCGACACGCCGCTCGGCTGGCGGCTGGTGCCGCTGGCGGCGGGCACGCTCGCTTTGTTCGCGGCGATGCGGGCACTGTGGTTCGCGACGCTGAGCCGTTTCGCCACGCTGGCCTACGGCGTGCTGCTGGTCACCGGCTTCCAGCTGTTCGCCAACGCCCGGATCGCGATGCTGGACATCTTCTTCATCGCCTTCCTCGCGCTCGCTTACTGGCAATGCGCCGGTGCCATGCGCGAGCCCGAGACCGGGCGCCGCCGGCTCATCATCGCGGGCGTGGCGCTGGGTCTCTCGATGGCGGCCAAGTGGAACGCGGTGCCGCTGGCGGTGGCGCCGGGCCTCGCCTTCCTGGTCCTGAGATGGCGCGCGGGCCGCCGCCGCCTGCTGCTGAGCCGCCGCGGCGCGCCGGTGCCGGGGATCACTCTGGTCGAGGCCGCGCTCTGGCTCGGCGTGGTCCCCCTCGCCGTCTATGCCGCGAGCTTCGCGCCGGCCTGGTATTTCGCGCAAGGGGCGATCGGATCGCCCGACGGCGCCGCCAATCTCATCGCCCTGCACCGCCAGATGGTGACGATGCAGGAAAGCGTGATCCAGTCGCATCCCTATCAGAGCACCTGGCCGCAATGGGTGCTGAACACGCGGGCGATCTGGTATCTCTACGAGGCGACCGACGGCGCGCAGCGCGGGATCCTGCTGGTCGGCAATCCGCTGACCATGCTGCTGGGGCTCGCGGCGCTGCTGTGGTGCCTGTTCCGCGCGCTGGTGGCGAAGGATCGCGCGGCAATCGCCGTGGTGATCCTCTACGCGGTGGCGCTGGGATTCTGGATCGTCGCGGCCAAGCCGATCCAGTTCTATTACCACTATTTCCTGCCCAGCATGTTCCTGCTGGCCGCGCTGGCGCTGGCGCTCGACGCGCTGTGGCAGAGCGGGCGCCGCTGGCTGGCGCTGGCGCCGCTGGCGGGCAGCGTCGCGCTGTTCGTCTATTTCTACCCGATCCTGACCGCCGCCCCGCTCGAGGGGCCGCGCGCCTTCCTCCACTGGACCTGGCTGGAGGGGTGGAAGTGACCGGTCAGAAGCGGCCCCAGACGAAACGGCTCGACAGGGCGTAGTTCCACACCGAGGCGATCGCGATTCCTACCAGCGCGGCGGGCACCGCGTGGACGCCCCCGTCGAACAGCGTCGTCGCGACCGCGACATTGGCGAAGGCCCCTACCGAACAGGCGGCGATGAAGCCGAGCCAGCCCCAGAAGATCGCGCGCGGTTCGACCAGCCGCTTGTCGCGATAGGTCAGCCAGTTGTTGAGCCAGAAATTGAAGGTCATGGCGCAGAAGGTGGCGACCGCCTGGCTCCAGCCGAAGCTGCTGCCGGCGGCCAGCATGACGGCGTAGAACACCGCGAAATGGACGAGGATGCCGATCCCGCCGACCGTGCAGAACAGCGCGAAACGCGTCGGGATCACCCGGCCGAAGCTCTTGTCGTAGAGCCCGGCGAGGAAATCGAAGGCGATCGCCCGGTCGAGCTTGCTCTCCCCGGCGCGGCGGGCCAAGAAGTTCATCGGGAAATCGCGGACCTTCAGCGGCCGGTCCGATGTGGCGAGGAGGTCGAGCAGGATCTTGAACCCGATGCCGGACAGGCGCGGCACGAGGTCGCGCGCGATCGCCGTGGGCAGCAGGAAATAGCCGCTCATCGGATCGCTCAACTCGACGCCGGTCAGCCGCCGCGCGAGGCGGTTGGCAATACCCGAGAGCTTCACCCGGTCGGGGCGGCCCCATTCCGCGGTGCTGGCGCCCTGGGCGAAGCGGCTGGCCACCGCGACCTCGGCCTCGCCCGATTTGACCGCTGCGAGCATGTCGCGCAGCAAGGCGGGATCGTGCTGGTGGTCGGCATCCATGACCGCGGCATAGGGCGCGGCGGTGGCGCAGAAGCCCTCGATCGCGGCGCTAGCCAGCCCGCGCCGCCCGATCCGGTGCAGCACGCGCACGCGGGGGTCGGCGAGCGAGAGGCGGCGCGCTTCCTCGGCCGTGCCGTCGGCGGAATTGTCGTCCACGACCAGCACCTCCCAGCCATCCGGGCCGAGCGCGCGCTCGATCCGGTCGATCAGCGGGGCGAGATTGTCGCGCTCGTTGAGCGTGGGGAGGATTATCGCGAGTTCGAGCGAACCCGACCTGATGGGCGCGCTCTCCTCTGCCGCGATATCGGCGGGATGATCGGGCGCGAGCGTGGCGGAACTCATATCCATGGGTGAAGCCGGATTATTCGCGAAAATTCAAGATATGGTTAGCGGCAGGCTAACGCGAAGTGCTCAGACCATGCGCCGCAGCCGGGCGATCAGCTGGGCGCGGGTAGCCATGATGTCTCCGCGCGCCTCCCCGATCAGATAGGCGGCGATCGGCCGGGTCAGCGCCTCGAGCTTGGCGATACCGTCGGCGAGGTCGGCGACCGAGGGCCGCGCGATGGCAGCGCCGTAACCGAGTTCGCGCAGCAGCAGCGCCTCGTAGGCCACCTGCCCCTCGACCCAGCCGCGGGCGGAGGGAGCGGCGCAGATCGCTTCGAGCAGGGCGGAGAGCGCGTGGTAGATCTGCGGATAGGCGCTGCGTTCGGCGAGGCTCGCTGCGGTGAGCGCGCAGTTCCAGGCGATGGCGGCGGCGGGCAGCGGTTCGGAGAGCCACGGCCCCCGGCTGGCAAGCAGCTCAAGCCGCGCGAAGGGCAACTGGCTCTCGGATTTCGACCGAATATCGGCCTCGACCAGATTTCCGGGAATGACGACGGGGCGAAGCTGCCGCCCCCGCCCCCCAGCGATATAGGCCGCGACCAGCCCCGATTCCTCGGTCAGCATCCGGGCGATCACCGCCGTCTCGCCATGCGAGCGGGCGGCGAGGACCAGTGCGGGCGCGCGCAGGGGCATCGGCTATGAGGAAGGGCGGGCTCAGCCGCCGCCGATGCGCGCCTCCAGCGCAGAGATACGGTCGGCGAGCTTCTCGTTCTCCTCGCGCGCCTTGCTCGCCATCGCCTTCACGGCGTCGAATTCCTCGCGGCTGACGAAATCCATGCCGCCGAAGGTTTCCTTCACGCGCTCGCGGGCGCTCTCGCGCGCCTCGCGGGTCATGCCGGCAAAGGTGCCGGCGGCCGAATTGGCGAGCTTGACGAAATCGGCGATGAGCGGGTTCTGGCTTTGCATGGCCGCTATCTAGGCTCGCATCGCCTGCGCTTCAATCCGCTATCCGCACCCGGGCGGCCGCCGCGTCGGTCCGGCCCCCGTCGGCCTCGGGATTGAGCTGGAGGAACTGGTAGTTCAGCACCATGGCGAACAGCACCCAGGCGAGATAGGGCACCATCAGCACCCCTGCCAGCGTGCGTATTTTCCAGAACATCGCGGTGGTCGCGATCACCAGCACAGCAAGCACGGCGATCACCACGAGACCGCCCATGATCTGGAACGCGCCGAAGAAAACCGGCGTCCAGGCGAAATTGACCACCAGCTGCACCAGGAACAGCACGATCGCGGCGGTGCGCCCCTTCGCGCCCCACGCCGCGCAGACCAGCGCGAAGGCGATCCCCATCAGCACGTAGAGCGTCGTCCAGACGATCCCGAACACCGCCCCCGGCGGAAAAATCGCCGGCTTGGCAAGACTGGCGAACCACGCCGTGTTCGCATTCCAGATCGCGCCCGGGATCAGCCCGAGCAGGCACAGCGGCACCGTCACCAGCACCCAGCGAAGGAAACTTGCGCGCAGCTGCCCGCGAGATGCCAATGTGTTCACCGAATTCCCCCGATGGCGAATCGCATTGCTCGCCCTTGTGGCGGCACGGCGCGGGGCTGGCAATGCGTTGCGCCCGCGCCTCCTCCCGAAAATCACCGCATCAGGACGAGTTCCTCGGCCATGGTCGGGTGGATGGCGGTGGTCGCATCGAAATCGGCCTTGGTCAGCCCGGCCTTCACCGCGATCGCAGCCGCCTGCATCATCTCCGGCGCGTCGGGTGCGATCATGTGGATGCCGACGATCTTGCCGTTCTCGCCATCGCAGATCATCTTGATGAGGCTGCGCTCGTTCCGGCCCGCCAGCACGTTCTTCATAGGGCGGAAATCGCTGAGATAGACCTTCACGCTGCCGAGCTTGTTCTTGGCCTCGCCCTCGGTCATGCCGACCGCGGCGATCGGCGGATGGCTGAACACCGCGCTGGGAATGCAGCCGTGATCGACCGCGACCGGATCGCCCTTGCCGAACACGGTGTCGGCGAAGGCCTGCCCCTCGCGGATCGCGACCGGGGTCAGCTGCACCCGGTCGGTCACGTCGCCCACGGCATAGATGTGATCGATATTGGTCTTGCTGAAGCGGTCGACCTTGATCTCGCCCTTCTCGCCCGTCTCGACCCCGGCCTTGTCGAGGCCGAGACCCTCGGTGTTGGGAAGGCGGCCGACGGCGAACATCACGAGGTCGGCCTTCTCCTCGTCGCAATCCGACATCTTCACGAAATAGCCGCCTTCGTCGCACGGCTTGATGTATTCGAAGGTGGTGTTGAAGCGGAAGTTGATGCCCTTCATCGTGCTGATCTGGAGCAGCCGGTCGCGCACCGCCTCGTCATAATGGCGCAGCAGCCGGTCGCCGCGATTGACGATGTGAACGTCGCAGCCGAACTCGTTGAAAATCCCAGCAAATTCGTTGGCGATATAGCCCCCGCCCGCGATGATGATCTTCTTCGGCAATTCGTCGAGATGGAACGCCTCGTTCGAGCTGATCGCGTGCTCTGCGCCCTGACATTGCGGCATGTGCGGCCGCGCGCCGGTGGCGATGAGGATCGTCCTGGCCGTCACCTTGCGCCCGCTGGCGAGCGTGATCTCGTGCGGACCGGTGATCTCGGCGCGTTCGTTGAAAATGGTGACGTCGTGGCTTTCGAGCGTGTTGGTGTAGGCACCCTCCAGCCGGTCGACATCGGCCAGCACATTGTCACGCAGCTTCTTCCAGTCGAAACTCTTGCTCTCGATCTCCCAGCCGAATTTCTGGCAATCCTCCAGATCCTCGGCGAAATGCGCGCCGTAGACGAGCATCTTTTTGGGCACGCAACCACGGATCACGCAGGTGCCGCCGACCCGGTGTTCCTCGGCGATGGCGACCTTGGCGCCGTGCGCTGCGGATACGCGGCTGGCGCGCACGCCGCCCGAGCCCGCGCCGATGGTGAAGAGGTCGAAATCGTATTCGGCAGTGTCGCTGGTGGCGGCCATGTATCGCGCGCTCCGTTGTGGGGTGTTGAGCCGGCGATATGGCCCCCCGCCCCGCGATTGCCAACGCCAGCGGCCGCGAAAGCATTGGGAACAGCGCCGCGATGCCGCCCATTGTCCACCTGATCCCCACTTGAGTAGCAGAAGCAAAGCGGAACCACGGATGACCGAACCGATAGCCGAACGGGTGGCCGAGACCGCAGGCCTCCTGCCCTACCCCTGGGACCTCGTCGCCTATGGCGGGATCGCCGTGCTGGCCGCGCTGGCGGTGCACTGGGTGGCCTTTGCCGTGTTGCGGCGCATAGCCCGCCGGTCCGACAGCGAATCCGACGATGTGCTGATCCGCCGGCTCGCCCAGCCGACCCGCTATGCCCTGATCGCGCTCGCGCTGGTGCTGACCGCGCGGGAGATCCCCGCCTTCGCCACCTTCTGGCAAAGGGTCGCGGGTTTCGTCATGCCCGCGCTGGTCGGCTGGATCGCGATCGCCATTCTCCACGCGCTGGTCGAAGCGATGAAGCTGCGCGCCGATATCAGCGTGGCCGACAATCTGGCGGCGCGGCGGCAGCGCACCAAGCTGACCATGTTCAACCGGATCGCCACCTTCCTGATCGTGTTCGTGACGGTCGGACTGGTGCTGCTCTCGATCCCCGGCGTGCGCGATATCGGCCTGACGCTGGTCGCTTCGGCGGGGCTTGCTGGCCTCGCGGTGGGCGCGGCGGCGCAACCCGCGCTCAAGAACCTGATCGCCGGCGTGCAGATGGCCCTGACCGAGCCGATCAATATCGACGACGTCGTCATAATCGAGGGCGAATGGGGCCGGATCGAGGATATCCGCACCACCTATGTCGTGGTCAAGATCTGGGACGAGCGCCGCCTGATTGTGCCGACCACACGCTTTCTCGAGGAAATTTTCCAGAACTGGACCAAGCAGACCGCGCAGCTCCTCGGCACGGTGATGCTCTATCTCGACCCCGCCACGAAGATCGCTCCGATCCGTGCCGAGTTCGAGCGGCTGGTCAAGGCCAATCCGCGCTGGGACGGACGCGTGCAGGTGGCGCAGGTGACGGAAACCGCACGCGACGCGATCGAGTTGCGCCTGCTGATGAGCGCGAAGGATTCCCCCGAACTGTTCGACCTGCGCTGCGACATTCGCGAAGGGATGCTGGACTGGTTGGCCGACAACCAGCCAGAGGCCTTCGCCAAGCTGCGCGTCCTCCCGCCCGAATGATCAGTTTCGCGGTGGTTCCTCGATCGCCAGCCGCCGGGCCGTGCGGGCGGTCTGCAGGAGGAACAGTGCGACGAGGACCAGCCCCACGCCGCCCACGAACAGGTCGAAGACGTTGAGCTGGCCGATCAGCGGCGGCTCGCGTCCGGCGGCGTACATCGCGATGGTCAGCGCGATCAGCACCATCCGCAACTCGGTCGGGCCGGCGTTGAAATAGGACAGGCGCAATTCGCCCAGCACGCGGACCGACAGGAAGGCGTGGATCGACATGAGGAGATAGCCGGCCAGCGCGATCAGCGCCGCTTCCAGCTCGACATAGGGCGTGAGCCCGATGCCCACGACCAGCAGCATGGTCGCGAACCCGTCGCAGCTATGGTCGAGGAAATAGCCGTAACGCGGCCGCTCGATCTTGCGGAATCGCGCGAGGCTCCCATCGAGCGAATCCCCGAACCAGTGGACGAGGTACCCTGCCACCGCGAGCCACAGCCAGCCGCGATCCAGATTGCTCCCGACATAGCCGCCGAACACCATAAGCGCACCCACCATGCCGGTGGCGGTCAGCATGTCCGGCGTGACCCAGCGCGGCAGCCGCGCGCACAGCCAGTTCAGCACCCGCCGCTCCGTCCGGGCGACGAGATTTTCCTGGATGCGATCGATCGGCGTGGTCTTGGCGTTGGAGCCGGAATTCATTCTCTTCGTCCGTCTGGAGCCGGGGCGGCCGGTCTTGCGCTTCGCGACGGGCCGTGTCCACCCCGTCGCCGTGGGGAGATCGCGGTCACTCCTCGATCGCACCCTCGATCGCATCCTCTGGCGGGTCGGGCAGGACCGCGAGGGCGAGTGCTGCCAGCGTCAGGGTCCGGGCAAGATCTTCCTCGGTTCCGGCGGGCAGTTTCAGTTCCGGGCCCGACGAGAGGTCGAGCGCGCCGACGGGTTGGCCGTCCTTCTCGACGACATAGCCGATCGGGGCGAGCGTGCCGCCGGCAAGGCCTTCGACATCGTGGACCGAGGCGATCGCGATCCGCTCTCCGTCCAGTTCGAACTCGCCGCGCCGTTCGTGACGGTTGGTGTCGGTATCGTCCCCCTCGACTGCGCGCAGTTCGAGACGGGCCGGGATGGCCTGCCCCTCGCTGGCGAAGGCGCAGCTGTATTCCATCGGTTCGGCGGGGGTCTCCGCCTCCGCATCGAGCGAGCGCTCCTCCATGCGGCAGCGTCCCTCGATCGCGGATTCGAGGCCCGGACCGCTGACGGTAAAGCCCGCCCGCGCCGCCCGCCGGGTGAAGCTGTCACCCAGGAATTCGGTGCTCTCGGAGCGGCGGAACGTGCCGAGATAATCCCCGGCTTCGAACCGCCCGGTGTTCCAGCCGGTCAAGCCGCGCAGAACGGTGGTGCTGATCGCCGCGAGATTGTCGGGGAGGCGCATCCGCGCAGGCTGGATCGCGGCACACGATGCGAGCGCCAGCGTGGCAGGTATGACGAGAAGATGGCGCATGATGAACCCCCGGGCCGGAACGGACATCATGCCCGTTCCGGCCGGGATGTGGTCAAAAAGGTGAACCGCGGCTGTCCGCCCGGATCAGGCCTGACCGCGCGCGCCGCCACCGCCGCTCCCGCGACTGCGATTGCGGTTCCGGTTGCGGCCGCCGGGACGGCCCTGTCCGCCGGCGCGTTCTCCGCCCCGCTCTCCGGCACCTTGCGGCTTGCCCTTGCGCGCGGGGTGCTTGGCCTTGGGCTTGGCGCGGCGCGCGGCATCGCCCGTGGGGGTGACGCGCGGCTGCTTCATCTTCTGGCCCGGAGGCGGACGCTTGGTGGGGCCGACGCCTTCCACCACGGCCCGGAAATTGTCCGGCAGCGGCAGGCGGTCGAACTCCGCATCGGTGTTCTTGCGGATGTCCTTGAGGTAATCGCGCTCGTCCTCGGCGCAGAAGGCGATGGCGACCCCGTCGCGCCCGGCGCGCGCGGTGCGGCCGATGCGATGGACGTACTGGTCGGGGACGTTGGGCAGTTCGTAATTGATGACGTGGCTGACGCCGGGAATGTCGATCCCGCGCGCCGCGACATCGGTCGCGACCAGCACCGGCGTCTTGCCGCGCTTGAACTCGTCGAGCGCGCGCTGGCGCTGCGGCTGGCTCTTGTTGCCGTGGATCGCATTGGCGGCGATCCCGGCGCGGGCGAGGTTCTTCACCACCCGGTCGCAGCCATGCTTGGTCCGCGCGAACACCAGAATGCGCTCGAACTTGCCGGGCACCGCGTGCTGGCCCTTGAGGATCATTTCGAGCAGGGTCTGCTTCTCGTCCTGCTGGACCATGAAGAGATACTGGTCGATCCGCTCGGCCGTGGTCGCCGCCGGAGTGACGGAGACGGTCGCCGGATTGTTGCAGTACTTGCCCACCAGTTCCTTGATCTGCGCGGGCATGGTGGCGGAGAAGAACAGCGTCTGGCGATCGTCGGGAACGAGCTGGCTGATCCGCCGCAGCGCGTGGATGAAGCCGAGGTCGAGCATCTGGTCCGCCTCGTCGAGGACGAGGATCTCGACCCCGTTCAGCTGGAACGCCTTCTGGTCGATCAGATCGAGCAGGCGCCCCGGCGTCGCGACGAGGATGTCGGTCCCGCGATGCAGCTTGTTGCGGTCCTTGTTGACCGAGGTGCCGCCGACGATCGACTGCACCTTCAGACCGGCGAGCGCGCCGTAATCCTTGGCGCTGTCGGCGATCTGGCCGGCAAGCTCGCGCGTCGGGGCGAGCACCAGCATCCGGCAGGACTTGAACGGCGTCTGCCTGTCCGCCTCGCGCAGCCGGTCGATGCTGGGCAGCATGAAGGCCGCCGTCTTGCCGGTGCCGGTCTGCGCGATGCCGAGCAGGTCGCGGCCCTCGAGCACCGAGGGAATGGCCCGCGCCTGGATCGGCGTCGGCGTGGAATAGCCCTTGAGATGGAGGGCCTGGAGGACGGGCTGCGACAGCCCCAGGTCCTCGAAAGTGTGTTCTGTAGATTGCGTCATGAAAACTCGCATATGTGCGATGGGCGCGCCGCATCCATGCGGCACGCATCGCGGGGTTTGAAAACCACCCGCGTGAAAAGGGAAGCTCTGGAAAAAGGACCGAAACGCTGCCGGGGCCGGAGGCTGTCTCGCCACCGCCGCTTCACGCTGGCGGGCGTCTCGATGGCGGCCATGTGGGGGCTGGCGCGCCGGAAGTCAATTGCGCTTGCTTCATCACTTTGATAACTGTTGATAAAATAACAGGAGTCGGGATCATGATCAGCGCAGACCTTGGTGAAACGCTGGAAGAATTCGTGCGAGAACTGGTCAGCAGAGGCCGTTACAATTCCAAGAGCGAAGTGCTGCGTGAGGGCGTCCGTCTGGTTCAGGATCGAGAGGCACGGCTGGTCGCTCTCAACGGCGCCATCGCCGAGGGTTTGCAGGACCTCTTCGCAGGCCGAGTGATACCTGCCGATCAAGTGTTCGACGACATCAAGCGCGAACTGCAAGAGAAATTCGGCCCACAACCATGAGGTTGGTGTTCACGGAAAAGGCCCGCGCCGATCTGCGCGGGATCGCAATGCATATCGCCAGGGATGATTACGCAAGAGCACTTTCCTTCACCGAGGAGTTGCGCATCGCATGTGCGGGTTTGAGGGATTTCCCGCGCCGTTTTCCAGTCGCGACCCACTTCGCCGATACGGAAGTCCGGCGTAGGCTGCATGATGACTATCTAATCTATTATCGTATCGAGAACGACACGGTCGCGATCTTGCGCATCGTGCACGGATCGATCGACATGACGGTGTTGCAGAACTGACGGCCACGAAGAGCTTTCGTTTACTGCATTATTTAAGCCCCGCCGCCTCCACCAGCTGCGCCGTGCTGGCGTCGAAATCGCTGTCGCCCGCCTCGATCGCCCTTGCCATCGACTTGCCGAGTTCCACGCCGAACTGGTCGAATGGGTTGATGCCCATCAGCACCGCGCCCGCGAAAGTGCGATGTTCGTGGAAGGCGATCAGCGCGCCCAGCGTCGCGGCATCGAGATCGTCGGCGAGGATCGTCGCGCTCGGGCGGTCGCCGGGGAAATTGTGGGCCGGGTCCGATCCCTTGTCGCCCGCCATCAGCGCGGCGCCTTGCGCGAAGCAGTTCATCAGCAGGATGCGATGGTGCGCGGGGTCGAGCGCGTCGCCGGGCGCGATGCTGGCGATGAAATCGACCGGGATCAGATGCGTGCCCTGGTGGAGCAGCTGGAACACGGCGTGCTGCGCGTCCGTCCCCACCCCGCCCCAGGTGATCGCGGCGGTCGGCTCGTCCACCGGCTGCATGTCGGCGGTCACGCGCTTGCCGTTCGATTCCATCTCCAGCTGCTGGAGATAGTCGGGAAACAGGCCCAGCCGCTCGTCATAGGCGAAGACGGCGCGGGTCTGGCAGCTGCGCACCCGCGCGTAATAGCGGTCGGCGAAGGCGGCGCGCAGCGGCAGATTGGCGCGGCCCTCGGTCTCGGCGAAATGCCGGTCGACCGCCTGCGCGCCCGCCAGCATCGCCTCGAATTCGTCCCACCCTACGGCAAGCGCGACCGGAAAGCCGATGCTCGACCACAGCGAGTAGCGCCCGCCGACGGTTTCCTTGAAGGGCAGGATGCGGGTTTCGTCCACACCCCACTCGACGGCCTTTTCGGGCGAGGCGGTGAGCGCGACCACCCGGCCCGAGGGATCGGACACGCCCCCTTCGCCGAGCCATTTCAGCACCGAGGCGGCGTTGGTCATGGTCTCGATCGTGGTGAAGGTCTTGCTCGCCACCGCGACCATGGTGGTCGCCGGATCGCAGGCGGCGAAGGCCTGTTCCAACGCCACGCCGTCGATATTCGAGACGACATGCACGTCGACCAGTTCGAGATCGCGGGTCAGCGCGTCGATCGCCAGCGCCGGGCCGAGCGCGCTACCGCCGATCCCGACATGGATCAGGTGCTTCACCTCGCCCATCGCGCCGCCATGGATCGCCTCGACCAGCAGTCTCATGCGCTGGTGCAGCGCGTCCGCTTCCTCGACATCGCTGTCCTTGCCGGTGCCGCGCTCGGCGGTGTGGGTCGCGGCGCGGCCTTCAGTGACGTTGACCTTCTCGCCGCCGAGCAGGGCGGCACGCTGCTGCGCGAAACCGCGCGCCTCGGCCAGTTTCTCGAACCCGGCGAGCAGCGCGCTGTCGAGATGGGTCTTGGACCAGTCGAACAGCACGCCGCCAGCCGTCTCGTCCTCGCCCCATTCGATCCGGCCCGACAGCATCGCCACGCGCTCCGCGCCGCCCGGTTCGTCATAGCCCTCGCCGCCGTCGCGCTCGGCGCTGAAGAGTTCGCGCAAGGTCGGGCGCGGCAGGCTCTCGATATGATCCCAGGCAGCGGTGACGGCATCGGCAGGGGTGGTCGGCACGGCAAAAATCCTTTCGATCGCGATCCGGCGCGGGTAGAGCCGCCGCCGATGGCCCGCAACCCCGCAGCGACGATGGATGGCAAGACCGCGCCCGATGGCCCCGCGTCCGACGACCGGGCAGTACAGGACCGCGAAAGCTGGGGCAGCTATCTGCGCTTCCTCGCGCTGGTGGTGCTGGCCGTGCTCGCCTTCCGCAGCTTCGTGTTCTCGCCCTTCACCATTCCGAGCGAGAGCATGCTGCCCCGCCTGATGGTGGGCGACTATCTGGTCGCGGCCAAGTGGCCATACGGCTATTCCCGGCTGTCGCTGCCGTTCGAGGCGCCGCTAATTTCCGGACGCGTGTTCGCCAGCCTGCCGGAGCGCGGGGATGTGGTGATCTTCAAGCATCCTTCCGACGGGACCGACTACGTGAAGCGCGCGATCGGCCTGTCGGGGGACACAGTGGCGGTGCGCGGCGGGCGGGTGATCCTGAACGGCCGGATGCTGGAGCGCGGCCCGCTCGCGCCGCTCTCCGTTCGCATATCGGCCAACACCGCCTGCCACGGTCGCGCGCAGGAAATCGCGCGCGATGGCACGAGAGCCTGCGTCTATCCCGTGGCCACCGAAACGCTCCCCTCGGGCCGCAGCTATCCGGTGATCGATCTCGGCCCCACGCCGCAGGACGATTTCGGCCCGGTAACCGTCCCCGAGGGTCGCCTGTTCGTGATGGGCGACAACCGCGACAATTCGATGGACAGCCGCTTTCCCGACCTGCCGGGCGGCGGAGTCGGCCTGGTGTCCACGGACCTGCTGGTCGGGCGCGCGAGCATGGTGTTGTGGTCGACCGACGGCAGCGCCGAATGGGCAAAGCCCTGGACCTGGTTCACCGCCGCCCGCTGGAACCGCATCGGAACACTTCTATGAACCGCCTGTCTCCCGAAGCGCGCGAATGGCTCGAAGCCACGGGCTATTGCGTCGGCGATGAAAGCCTGTGGCTCGCCGCTCTCACCCATGGCAGCACCGGAGAGAAGCGCGATTACCAGCGCCTCGAGTTTCTCGGCGACCGGGTTCTCGGGCTGGCCATCGCCGAATGGCTCTACGAACAGAGCGACGCGCCCGAAGGCAAGCTCTCCCAGCGTCTCAACGCACTGGTCAGCCGCGAGATGTGCGCGCAGATCGCGCGGGGCATCGGCCTTGCCCCGCATATCCGCATTTCCAAGCAGGCTCATGCCGATGGCGGTCGCGATTCCGACAATATCCTCGGCGACGTGATGGAATCGTTGCTCGGCGTGCATTTCCTCGAGCAGGGGTTCGCGCCGACCCGCGATCTCGTCCACCAGCTCTGGCGTCCGGCGCTCGAAAGCGGTGCGGGGCTGCGCAAGCATCCCAAGTCCGCCTTGCAGGAATGGGCGGCGGGCAACCAGCGCAAGCCGCCGGAGTACGAGGTCACCGACCGGTCCGGCCCCGACCACGCGGCCCGCTTCACCGTGCGGGTCAAGGTCCACAAGGTCGGCGAGGCGGAAGGCGTCGCCGGCAGCAAGGGCGAGGCCGAAAAGGCCGCCGCCAAAGCCTTCATGGAGAGATATTCTTGAGTTCCGAAACCACGAGATGCGGGGTCGTCGCCGTGATCGGCGCGCCCAATGCGGGCAAGTCGACGCTGGTGAACCAGCTCGTCGGCCAGAAGGTCGCGATTACCAGCGCCAAGGCCCAGACCACCCGCGCGCGGATGATGGGCATCGCGCTCGATTCAAGCGACGCGGGCGAGACGCAGATCGTGCTGGTCGACACGCCCGGCATCTTCGCGCCCCGGCGCAAGCTCGACCGCGCGATGGTGAGCGCTGCGTGGGAAGGCGCGGAGGCGGCCGACGCGCTGGTGCTGCTGGTCGACCCGATCAAGCAGCGCCGCCACGAGCTCGAACCGCTGATCGAGGCGCTGGCCAAGCGGCCCGAGCGCAAGCTGCTGGTCCTGAACAAGGTCGACCGCGCCAAGAAAGAGCCGCTGCTGGCACTGGCGCAGGAACTCGGCGAGAAGGTCGATTTCGCGGAGGTCTATTTCGTCTCCGCCCTGACCGGCGACGGCGTGCCGGAAATGAAGGCGGCGCTCGCGGCAATGATGCCCGAAGGCGAGTGGATGTATCCCGAGGATCAGGTGAGCGATGCCTCCGAACGGCTGCTCGCCGCCGAGATCACCCGCGAGCAGCTCTACCGACAGCTGCACGAGGAGCTGCCCTATGACAGCGCGGTCCGGCCCGAGAAATATCTCGAACGGCCCGACGGCAGCGTGGAAATCCACCAGCAGATCGTGGTCGCGCGCGACAACCAGCGCGCCATCGTTCTCGGCAAGGGCGGCGCGCGCATCAAGGCGATCGGACAGGCCGCGCGCGAGGAACTGTCCGAGCTTCTGGGCCGCAAGGTCCACCTCTTCCTGCACGTGAAAGCGGACGAACGCTGGAGCGAGGACAAGGAGATTTTCGAGGAAATGGGGCTCGACTGGGTGCGCTGAGCGCGCGGCCCGATCTCTACTAGCGCTGGCGCGTAACGGCGAAGAAGCGCGTCATGCTGCAGGCCGCGGCCAGCACGGCGAAGCCGCAGGCCGCCAGCATCGGCACCGGCCCCAGCCCGGTTCCGAGCGCGAGCAGCAGGCCGACCAGCGCCGCACCCAGAGTCTGGCCCATCAGGCGCGAGGTCGACAGGAGGCCCCCGGCGGCGGCCGAGCGGTCCTTGGGCGCGCGGCCGATCAGCAGGCGCGAATTGGGCGCGAAGAACAGCCCGAAGCCGAGCGCGGCGAGCGACAGGCGCCAGCCGATCGCCACCGCGCCGGGATCGGACGGCAGGAAGGCGAGCAGCACCAGCGCAGCGATGGCGATGCTCATGCCCGTCACCCCCAGCTTGGTCGCTGCCACCCGGTCCGACAGCCAGCCCGCTGCCGGGGCCACGAACAGCATGGTCAGCGGGAACGGCAGCAGCAGCAGGCCGACCTCGTCGGGCGCGTAGCCATAGACCTGCTCGAACCGGAACGGCAGCGCGACCATCAGCGAGGAGCTGGCCAGAAACGCCGCGATCGCCGCCAGCGCGGACAGGCCGAGCACCGGATTGGCGATCAGGTCGACCGGCACGACCGGATTGGCCCTGCCCCGCTCCCTGCGCACCAGCAGCCAGGCCGATACGATGCCCGCAGCGACGGCGGCGATGCCGTAGCTATCGGTCTCGCCATGGGTCGCCAGCTGGAGGCCGCCGATCAGCAGGAGCACGGTCACCGCGCTCCAGATGCCGCTTAACCGTTCGGGCGCGCGATCGGTGCGGCGCACCGGCTCGGGCAGGGATCGCCCGATCACCAGCGAGACTATCGCCATCGGCACGGCGGCGACGAACACCCAGCGCCAGTCCGCATGTTCGACGATGAAGCCGCCCAGCGTCGGCGCGATGGCATAGGTGGTCGCGACGATCACCGAATTGATCCCCATCCCGCTGCCGAGGCTGCGCGCCGGATAGATTTCGCGCAGCATCGCCGCCGAAACGCTGAGCGCCATCCCCGCCCCCAGGGCCTGCCCCGCTCGGGCGATGAGCAGCGCGGCGAAATCGTTCACGAAATAGACCGCGGCGGAAGTCACGAGAAAGATCGTCTGGCCGAGCTGGTAGAGCCGGCGATGACCGATTCGGTCGCCGAGGCTGGCGAAGGGCAGCAGGCCCATCACCAGAACGAGCTGGTAGACGGTCACCACATTGGTAACGACCCCGTTGCCCACGCCCAGTTCGCGCGCGATCGTCGGTAGCGCGACATTCGCCACCGCTCCGTCGAGCACGAACAGGGCGGTGCCGAAACTGATCGCGACGATTGCGAGCAGGCGGCGGGGCATGGGCAGCCCGTCCGCCGCCTCGGCTTCGGCGCTCACCGCGATCAGTCTCCGCTCGATGCGGAAGAGGTTTTCGGCTTGGCCGGCGCCTTCTTCTTCGGTGCAGCCTTCTTCTTGGCGGGCGCCTTCTTGGCGGCAGTCGTCTTCGGCGCCGCTTTCTTCGCTGCCGTCTTCTTGGGCGCAGCCTTCTTGCGGCCCTTCTTCTTGGGCGGACCCTTGGCGGCGCGGGCGTCGATCAGTTCGATCGCCTGCGCCTCGGTCAGGTCCTCGGGCTTCATGTCCTTGGGAATGGTCGCATTGGTGGTCCCGTCGGTGACGTAGGGTCCGTAGCGGCCGGGCATGACCTTCATCTCGCCGCCACTGGTCGGGTGTTCGCCCAGCGTCTTGATCGGTTCCGCCTTGCCGCGCCCGCCCCCGCGGTTCGCCGCCTGGGCGAGAATATCGACCGCGCGGTTCATGCCGATCTCGAACACTTCCTGCGTGTTGGAGAGCTTGCCGTACTTCCCATCGTGACGCAGATACGGCCCGTAACGCCCGATCGCCGCTTCGATTTCCTTGCCGGTTTCGGGATGCGCGCCGACGATGCGCGGCAGGTTCAGCAGCTTCAACGCCCATTCGAGATCGAAATCGTCGACATCCTTCGGAATGCTCGCGCGCTTGGCCTCCTTGCCCTCGCCGAGCTGGACGTAGGGGCCGAAGCGCCCGCTCTTGCGCTCGACCGGCAGGCCGGTCTCCGGGTCCTCGCCCATGATCCCGTCATCGGCCGGATCCTCGCCATCCGCGCCCGGCTGGGCGAAGCGGCGGGTGTACTTGCATTCGGGATAGTTGGCACACGCGACGAACGCGCCGTAGCGCCCGCCGCGCAGATGCAGCTCGCCCCCCTCGCGCCCTTCTTGGTCGCAGAGCGGGCAGAAGCGCGGGTCCTTGCCATCGGCGCGCTCGGGAAAGAGGTAGTCGGAGAGATATTCGTCGAGCACCTCGGTGACTTCCGAAGGCTTGCGCTCCATCACCTCCTCGGTCTTGGGCTTGAAGTCTCTCCAGAAGGCCTCGAGCAGCTTCTTCCAGTCCTCGCGCCCGTCGCTCACCGTGTCGAGCTCGTCCTCGAGCCCGGCGGTGTAGTCGTAGGCGACATATTGCGGGAAGAAGCGTTCGAGAAACGCCGTCAGCAATCGCCCGCTTTCCTCTGCGAAGAAACGGTTTTTCTCCATCCGGACATAGGCCCGGTCGCGCAGGGTCTGGATGGTGCTGGCATATGTCGAGGGGCGTCCGATCCCGAGTTCCTCGAGCCGCTTGACCAGACTCGCCTCGGAGAAGCGCGGCGGCGGCTGGGTGAAGTGCTGGTTCGCCTCCACGCTCTCCTTCGCCGGCGCATCGCCCTTGCGCATCATCGGCAGCAGGCCGTCCTCGTCGTCGTCCGAGCTGTCGTCCCTACCTTCCTGATATACGGCGAAATAGCCGGGGAACTTCACCACCTGGCCGGTGGCGCGCAGCTCGTGCTGGCCGGTCGCATCGCGCAGTGTAACGGTGGTGCGTTCGAGCTGCGCGGTCGCCATCTGGCTCGCCATGGCGCGCTTGTAGATCAGGTCGTAAAGCTTCGCCTCGTCGCCGGACCCGGCGCGATCCTTGCGGAAATCGGTGGGGCGGATCGCCTCGTGTGCTTCCTGCGCGTTCTTGGCCTTGGTCTGGTAGAAGCGCGGCTTTTCCGGGCGATATTCGTCGCTGAACCGGTCCGCGATGGCATCGCGCGCGGCAAGAATCGCGCTCATGTCCATCTGCACGCCGTCGGTCCGCATATAGGTGATCGCGCCCGCCTCGTAGAGGCTCTGCGCCAGCCGCATCGTGTGGCTCGCCGAATAGCCGAGCTTGCGCGCTGCCTCCTGTTGCAGGGTCGAGGTGGTGAAAGGCGGCGCAGGATTGCGCTTGAGCGGCTTGGTCTCGACCTCCTCGACCGTGAAGCGGCCCTGCTCGACCGCCGCCTTCGCGGCCATCGCACTGCCCTCGTCGCCCAGCGTAAGCTTGTCGAGTTTCTTGCCATCGAACCGCACCAGCCGCGCATCGAACCCGGCGCCGTCGTGCTGGAGCCTGGCCAGCACGCTCCAGTACTCGTCCGCGCGGAACGCCTCGATCTCGTGCTCGCGCTCGCAGATCAGGCGCAGGGCGACCGACTGGACCCGGCCCGCGCTCTTGGCGCCCGGCAGACGCCGCCACAGCACCGGCGACAGGGTGAAGCCGTAGAGATAGTCGAGCGCGCGACGGGCGAGGTAGGCGTCGATCAACGGCTGGTCGAGCTCGCGCGGCGCCTTCATCGCCTCCGTCACCGCAGGTTTGGTGATGGCGTTGAAGGTCACCCGGTCGACCTTGGTCGGCAGCGCCTTGCGGTTCCGCAGCAGCTCGCGCACGTGCCAGGAAATCGCCTCTCCCTCGCGGTCGGGGTCGGTGGCGAGGACCAGCCGGTCGGCCTTCTTGGCCGCGTCGCTGATTTCCTTGAAGCGGCTCTGCTTGTCGCGATAGAGTTCCCAGTCCATCGCGAAATCCTCGTCCGGGCGGACGCTGCCATCCTTGGGCGGCAGGTCGCGAACGTGACCGTAGGAAGCGAGGACCTTGAAGTCCTTGCCGAGATATTTCTCGATGGTTTTCGCCTTGGCCGGCGATTCGACGATGACCAGTTGCATGAGGTGAGTGAACGTCCCTTACGTGTGCGTATGCGTATACGCGCGAAAATGGGGATCGGGTTTCACGCCCGTCAAGCGGGATAATTCATCGCGCTTTTCCGCAGCGTCGAGAGACCCCGGAGTGCGGCCGGGCATAGCCGCTCGCAAGAGCTAAGAGATTGACAAGGTTTGAGCCATACATAGGGGCGCCCAGATGTCGCAGCGTCTTTCCCCCTCCCGCGCCGTCGCCGCCCTGCTCGCAGCGGTGGCGTGGTACTGTCTGATCGGCACCTTCGCGCAACTGTCCAAGGACTGGACCGATCTGGCGGAAGGCTTCGCCATGCTGACGCTCTATTACACCGACTGGGCGATCTTCCTGACCGCGATCTTCTTCACCGGCATGGCCGCGGGGAAGGTCTATTTCGCGCGCCATGCCAATTTTGGCCATGTCGTGGTGGTGCTGGCGATCATGATGGTGATGTACTGGACCTTCCAGGGCATGCCGCACATGATGAAATCGCGCCTCGCCGCACAGATCGCGCACACCGCGCTGTTTCCTGCCGCCCTGCTCTACTGGCTGGTGTTCCATGGCCGCGAGCCGGCGCGCTGGCGCCATGCGCTGCGCTGGACGGTGTTTCCCTTTCTTTACACGGTTTACGGCCTCACACGCGGCTACATCACCAAGAACTATCCCTACACCCAGGCGAATTTCGAGGTTCTCGGAATGAGATGGGTCGGCGGGATGATCTTTCTGACGATCGCCCTGTCGATCTTCGTCGGGCTCGCCCTGGTGCTGTGGGACAAGTGGATCTTCCGCAAGAACGCCCACCATGCGCGGGTATCCGACCCCGAGACGGACGAGACGGGCGCACCGGTCGGCTGACCGTTCAGCGCAGGCTGACCCGCCCCGCCGCGTGGCGCTCCAGACGGCCGGCGATCTCCAGCTCCAGCAGGGCCAGCTGCACCGCCGCGGCGCTTGTCCCCGACTGGCGGATGATCTCGTCCACCGCGACCGGGGCGGTGGTGAGCAGGCTCTCGACATCGGCCGGTTCGGCCTCGGCCATATCGTCGGGCGCATGGTCGAACGTCCCGACAGGCTCGCGGAAGGTCGAGCGCGGGCTGCCGTCGAAACCGGTCAGCAGCTCCACCACGTCCTCGGGCGAATTGACCAGCACCGCCCCTTCGCGGATCAGGTGGTTGCACCCGTGGCTGCGCGGCTCGAGCGGGGAACCGGGGATCGCCATCAGCTCGCGCCCCGCCTCGCCCGCCAGCCGCGCGGTGATGAGGCTGCCGGACTTGACCGCCGCTTCCACGACCAGCGTGCCCGAGGCGAGCCCGGCGATGATGCGGTTGCGGCTGGGAAAATGGCTGCCGCGCGGCTCGGTCCCCGGCGGCTGTTCGGCGATCAGCAGGCCCTCGTTCGCGATCCGCTCCTGAAGTTCGGCGTGCTGCGGGGGATAGGCGATGTCGATCCCGCTCGCGATGACGCCGATCGTGTGCGGGAAAGCTCCCTCATGCGCCGCGCCGTCGATGCCGCGCGCCAGGCCCGAGACGATGGTGAAGCCGGCGCCGGCCAGCGCGGCGGCGAAATCGCGCGCCAGCTTGACCGCCGCCGCGCTGGAATTGCGCGCGCCGACGATGGCGACGCAGGGCCGCGCCGCCAGCAACAGGTCGCCCCGCCATGTCAGGATCGGTGGCGCTCCGTCGATCGCGCGCAGAAGCGCGGGGTAGTCCGGCTGATCGTGGAAGAGATAGCGGGCACCGGCGCGGCGCACGGCATCGACCTCGCGCTCGATCCGGTCGGGCGGCGCCGCGCGATAGGACCGCCCGCCCCGCCCGGCGAGATCGGGCAAGGTGTCGAGTGCCGCGACCGCACTGCCGAAGCGTGCGAGCAGCTGCGCATAGCTCACCGGGCCGATATTGGGCGATCGCAGCAGCCGGATGCGGGCGAATGCCTCGGCCTGCGTCAGGCTCATTTCTTCGAGCCGACCTTCGGCTCCTCGCCCTTCAACAGGCGCTGGATATTGGCGCGGTGAAGATAGATGATCAGCAGCGCGATCGCGGCGAGCACCGGGAAAAGTTGCGGATAGCCGAACAGCGGCGCGGCGGCGGCGGCGGCGACCACCGCGGCCATTCCGGCCAGGCTGGAGATGCGGAAGATCGCCAGCACGCTCAGCCACACCAGCGCATAGGCGAGCCCGATCGGCCAGGCGAGGCCGAAGCTGACCCCGGCATTGGTCGCCACGCCCTTGCCGCCCTTGAAACCGAGCCAGACGGGGAAGCAATGGCCCACCACCGCGCCCCCGGCGGCAAAGGCCTTGGCCACGTCGCGCGCCTCGCCCGTCCCGTCGAGCCCGAACAGCATCCCTGCCAGAACCACAGCCGCGAGGCCCTTCAGCAGGTCGAGGAGCAGGGTCGCGGCGGCGAGCCCCTTGTTGCCGGTGCGCAGGACATTGGTCGCGCCGATATTGCCGCTGCCGATCTGGCGCACGTCGCCGAGGCCCGCAGCCCTCGTCAGCAACAGGCCGAAGGGGATCGATCCGATCAGATAGCCCAGCAGCGCGGGAAGGAGCGTTTCTGTAACCACCTTATCTCCACCATCCATTCGTTCCGAGCTTGTCGAAGGACCGCCTTTTCTTCTAGCGCCCCGCCTAAGTGAAGTGCAGCCCTTCGACAAGGTCAGGGGCGAACGGTTTCGGAGGTAATGCTGACCGACCCCACCGCCCCCATCCTGCTGTTCGATTCCGGGGTCGGCGGTCTGACCGTGCTCGGCGAGCTGCGTGCCCTGTTGCCGCAGGCGTCGGTGATCTACGCCGCGGATATCGCCGGCCTGCCCTATGGCGCCAAGAGCGAGGCGGAGGTCGCCGCGCGGGTGTCCGGCCTGCTCGGGCGGATGGCGGAGCGCTGGCAGCCGCGCCTCATCTGCATCGCCTGCAACACCGCGAGCACGATCGCGCTCGGCATGGTGCGCGACGTGCTGGAGACGCCGATCGTGGGCACCGTGCCCGCGATCAAGCCCGGCGCGGCGCTGACGCGGAGCGGGGTTTTCGGCCTGCTCGGGACCGAGGCAACCATCCGTCAGCGCTATGTCGACGATCTCGAGACGCGGTTCGCAGGGGGGAGCCGCCTGATCCGCCACGGCGCGAACGCTCTGGTTCCGCTGGCCGAGGCGAAGCTGCGCGGCGAGCGGGTGGACCGGGCGGCGGTGGCGCGCGCGGTCGAGGGGCTGACCGGTCATGAGGACGGGGCCGCGATCGACACCGTCATCCTCGCCTGCACGCATTTCCCGTTGCTGCGCGAGGAATTGCAGGAGGCGTTCGGGCCACGGGTCGCGTTCGTCGACGGGGCACAGGGCATCGCCCGGCGCATCGCCTTCCTCACGCAAGGGCAGGATTTCGAGCGGTCCGCCCCCGATTTCGCGGTGACCACCGGCGATGTTACGGACTTCGCAAGGCTGGCGGGCGCCTTTGCCGAATACGGGATCGAGGACCTTCGGGGCTTCCGAAACCCTTGAGAATCGTTCGCAAAGATCGCAGTGGCCAAAACGGCTCCGGATGACTAAATCCGCCCCGGATCACAGCGCTCTCGGCGGCGCACAGCAGATACCGGTGATGCGTTGAATTACGGACAGATCTTCGACGAGGCGATCGGGCGGCTCCATTCGGAAGGCCGCTACCGCGTTTTCATCGACATCCTGCGCAACAAGGGCGCGTTCCCCAATGCGCGCTGCTTTGCCGGCCACAACGGGCCCAAGCCGATCACCGTGTGGTGCTCCAACGACTATCTCGCCATGGGGCAGCATCCCAAGGTGATCGAGGCGATGGAAGAAGCGCTGCACGATGTCGGCGCCGGTTCCGGCGGCACCCGCA
The DNA here is from genome assembly GCA_025698865.1 of Erythrobacter sp. Classification (GTDB taxonomy): domain Bacteria; phylum Pseudomonadota; class Alphaproteobacteria; order Sphingomonadales; family Sphingomonadaceae; genus Qipengyuania. Next base: position 311,714 of record JAILWQ010000001.1, read on the forward strand.
ATATCGGCGGCAACACCCATTACCACGTGCAGCTCGAGGCGGAACTGGCCGATCTCCACGGCAAGGAAGGCGCGCTGCTTTTCACCAGCGGCTATGTCTCGAACGACGCCACGCTGTCGACGCTCGCCAAGCTGCTGCCGGGCTGCGTGATCTTCTCCGACGAGCTGAACCATGCCAGCATGATCGCCGGCATCCGCAATTCGGGCTGCCGCAAGCGCGTGTTCCGCCACAACGACCTGGCGCATCTGGAAGAACTGCTCTCGGCCGAGGATGCCGACACGCCCAAGCTGATCGCGTTCGAGAGCGTATATTCGATGGATGGCGACGTCGCGCCGATCCACGCGATCTGCGACCTCGCCGAGAAGTACAACGCGCTGACCTATATCGACGAGGTCCACGCGGTCGGCATGTACGGCCCGCGCGGCGGTGGCATCACCGAGCGGGACGAGGCGGCTCACCGCATCGATATCATCGAGGGGACGCTGGGCAAGGCGTTCGGCGTGATGGGCGGCTATATCGCGGCCGACCAGCGCGTGATCGACTGCATCCGCAGTTACGCGCCCGGGTTCATCTTCACCACCTCGCTCTCGCCGGTGCTCGCCGCTGGCGTGCTGGCGGCGGTGCGCCATCTCAAGCAGTCCAGCGTCGAGCGCGAGGGGCAGCAGGCGAGCGCCGCCATGCTCAAGGCCATGCTCACCGAGCGCGGCCTGCCGGTGATGCCCAGCACCACCCATATCGTGCCGCTGATGGTCGGCGATCCGGTGCGGGCCAAGAAGATCAGCGACATCCTGCTCGCCGAATACGGCGTCTACGTGCAGCCGATCAATTTCCCCACCGTGCCCCGCGGGACGGAGCGCCTGCGCTTCACGCCCGGCCCCTCGCACACCGAAGCGATGATGATCGACCTTGCCGATGCACTGCTCGAGATCTGGGACCGGCTGGAGTTGGAACTGGCCCGCGCCGCCTGATCCGGTGACGGTGTCCGGCCGCGCCGCAAGAGGGCGCGGGCGATGATCGTCGACCTCGTATCCTCGCACCTCAAGAACCGCTCGGGCCGGATCGTCGCGCTGTGCCGGCTGGTGCTGGCGCTCGCCTTCTTCGCCTCGCTCTGGATCGACCCGATGCAGCCGGTGCGTTCGGTGCCGCAGGGATATGCCCTGCTTGCGGGCTATTCGCTGTTCGCGCTCGCCATGGCGGTCATCGCCTGGCGCAGCTGGTGGCACGATTTCCGCCTCGCCCGCGCCGCCCACGTGATCGACATCCTCGCCTTCCTCGCCGCGATCTTCGTGACCGAGGGGACGGTGGACGAATTCACCAGCCCCTTCCTCGCCTTCTACGCCTATCTCATGCTGTCCGCGACGGTGCGCTGGGGCTGGCAGGAGACGGTCCGGACGGGCTTCGTGGTCACCATCCTCTACCTCTCCGTCGGACTGGCGATGGACGGTCTGGGCTTCGAATACGACCAGTTCCGCTTCGGCCGCCGGGTGGTCTACATGGCGATGCTCGGCCTGCTGCTCGTCTGGTTCGGCCTCCAGCGGCAGGAACCGGCGATCGGACGCTTCATGCGCATGGAGGACCCGGCCCGGACCGCCCCGCCCTTCGAGGAGGCGCTGGCCTATGCCGTCGGCCAGACCGGCGCGAGAGCGGGCGTGCTCGCCTGGCAGGACGACGACGAGCCGCAAGTGGAGATCTTAGGCCACGGTGCCTTCGAGGCCCGCCGCACCCTCGCCCCCAGCGGAGAGGATCCCGCCAGCCTGTTCGGCCCCGCACCGCGCATATTCGACCGGCGGAGGAACCGGGCGATCGTTCACTCCCACGGCCGCGCGCTTGCCCTCCCGCGCAACGGGGACGAGCCGCTCGCCGGTGCGATCGGCATCGACGAAGGTCTGGCCATCCCGCTTGCCACCGGCACGGGTCAGGGCGAGCTGTTCCTGACCGGCATCGGCGGCGCCGGGCCGGACCATCTGGAAATCGGCCGGTTGATCGGCGCGGAGATCGCCGCCGCCTTCGACCGTCATGCCGCCCAGGCGCTCACCCGTGGCGCCGCCGTCTCCCGCCTGCGCGAGACGCTGGCGCGCGACCTGCACGACAGCGTGGCGCAATCGCTCGCCGCCGCCAGCCTCCAGCTCGAGGGATTGCGCCGCTACATTGTCGAGGGCGGCGATCCCGCTCCGGCGTTCGACGCACTCAAGCGCTCGCTCCGCAACGAACAGCAGCAGGTGCGCGCCATGATCGGCAGATTGCGCGCACCCGAACCCTTCGCGGACACCCCCGCGCCCGAGCCCGGCGACGACTTCGCTGGCCTCGCCCGCGAATTGCAGGACAGCTGGCGGGTCTCCATCGCCTGCCGCATGGACGAGGCGGTGGCCACCGCGCCGCGCCTGCGCGAGCAGCTGCGCCAGATCATCCGCGAAGGGGTTGCCAATGCGGTCCGCCACGGCGGCGCGCGCGCGGTCGAGATTTCGGGCGCGGTCTCCGGACGCCGCCTCTACCTGACGATCGCCGACGACGGGTCCGGCTTCGCACCGGGCTGGAACGGGCAGCCGCCCCGGTCTATCGCCGAACGCATCGCCGAACTCGGCGGCAATCTGGCAGTGGACAGCACGGCCATCGGAACGGTGCTGGTCATCGATCTCGATCTGGAAGGAAACGAATGACGACGATCCTGCTCGCCGACGATCATGCCTTCATGCGGGCCGGTGTCGAATCGGTTCTGCGGGGCACCGAATTCGACATCGTGGCGACCGTCGCGCGCGGCGACGAGACGCGCGCTGCCGTGGCGGAGCACGATCCCGACATCTGCATCCTCGACGTGCGGATGCCGGGCCGCAACGGCATCGAGTGCCTGATCGACCTGCGCAAGGGCGGCGACGAGCGGCCGGTGGTCCTGCTCACCGCCGAGCTGGAGGACGGCGCGCTGCTGTCGGCGGTCACCCACGGGGTGAACGGCATCGTGATGAAGGACGGCGCCGAAGACGAACTGCTCGCAACCCTGCGTGCGATTGCCGGGGGCGAGAAGGCCATTCCCTCCCCGCTCCTGCACCGCGCGCTCGAACTCTCGGTCAAGGGCGTGCCCGCCGATCCGCTGTCCACGCTGGCGCGGCGCGAGCGCGAGATCGCCAACGAGGTCGCCCAAGGCGCGCGCAATCGCGAGATCGCCGAGCGGCTCGGCATGTCGGAGGGGACGGTGAAGGTCTATCTCTATACGATCTACCAGAAGCTCGGCATCAAGACCCGGACCGAGCTGGCGCTGCTCGCCCATGGCCGGGCGCCGGTCCGGGACAGCTGAGCATGGGCGGCAACCCAGAGCAGACCTACGCCGAAATCGTCACCGGCCGCCGCTCGATCCGTGGCTATCTCGACAGGCCGGTGCCGCGCGCCCTGATCGAGGAGGTGCTCGCCCTCGCCATGCGCTCGCCCTCGTCAATGAACACGCAGCCGTGGCACTTCCACGTCATCACCGGCGAACCGCTCGACGCGATCCGCAAGGGCAACACCGAGAACATTCTCGCCGGCGTGCCGGACAGCCGCGAATTCCGGCGCGGCGAACCCTTCGCCGGTGTCCATCGCGAGCGGCAGGTTGGCGTCGCCAAGCAACTCTTCGGCGCGATGGGCATCGAGCGTGACGACAAGGACGGGCGGCAGGACTGGGTCTTGCGCGGCTTCCGCCAGTTCGATGCGCCGGTCTGCGTCATCGTCACCTACGACAGCGAGCTCGCCGAGAGCGACGACACCGCCTTCGATTGCGGCGCGGTGACGACCGCGCTGGTCAACGCCGCGTGGAGCCGGGGCATCGGCTGCGTCATCAACAGCCAGGGCATCATGCAGAGCCCGGTCGTGCGCGAACACGCGGGCATTCCGGACGATCAGGTGATCATGAAGGCCGTAGCCATGGGCTGGCCCGACGACAGCTTCGCCGCCAATGCCGTTGTCAGCGAAAGGCGCCCGGTGGCGGACGCCGCCCGCTTCGTCGGCTTCGACTAGATCGCCGGAGCCGCACAGGCGACCGCACCGGCGATCAGCCCCGGCAGTAGCCCTCGCCCTCCGCGACGACGAGGCAGTCTTCCTTGTCGAGCAGCCATTTGAGGCCGGTTTGCTCGCCTTTGCCGGCACGCAGGACGAACTCCTCGCCCCCGCGCTCGAAACGGATGCCGTCATCGACCGGCACGCCCTGATAGGTGCCCTTCGTGTCGAGGTCGGACTGCATGTCGAGCGTGAAGGTCCCGTCGCCATTGGGCTTGATGTCGACGAACATGCCCTCGACCCCGGTCCAGCGGCCTTCCCACGCAGTGAAGCGATTGGTCGCAACCGCGGCTTCGTCGGTGGCGGCGGCGGACGGCAGCGCGGCGGGCTCGGCAGCGGTCGTTTCCTGTTGCGCATCGTCCGTCCCGGCCGGCGAACAGGCTGCGAGGATCGAGGCGAGCACCCCGATGAGAACCGTCGATCTGAACTGCGCTGTCATGTCGTTTCTCCGTTGAACGATGCCGGCGCCGGGTCTCAGCGCAGGCTCACCACGTTTTCCGCCGAGCTCGGCCGCTTGCGACTGCCGTCGTAGAGGCTCGCCATCGGCTCGTCCTCGACGATCACCCGCTGCGTCGCGCCGAAGCCGTTGAAGTCGGTCTTCATTGCCGCGCCGTAGGCGCCGAGCATTCCGATCTCGACATAGTCGCCCGCCTGAATGTCCTCGGGCAGCGCGAAGGGGCCGGCCATGTAGTCGGCATCGTCGCAGGTCGGCCCGTAGAAGGCGAAGTCCATATCGGGCTTGATGAGGTCGTCCTCGAGCGGGCGCACCGGGAATTTCCATGCGACATGGGCCGCATCGTAGAGCGCGCCATAGGCCCCGTCATTGATGTAGAGCTCGTCGCCCCGGCGTTTCTCCACCCGGACCAGCAGGCTCGAATATTCGGCGCAAAGCGCCCGGCCCGGCTCGCACCACAATTCGGCATTGTAGGCGATCGGCAGGTTGTAGAAGTTCTGGTGGATGATCTGGAAATAATCCTCCAGCGGCGGCGGTTCCATCCCCGGATAGACCGAGGGGAAGCCCCCGCCGACATCGATCATGTCGATCACGACGCTCGCCTCGCCGATGGCGATGCGCACGCGCTCCAGCGCCTGGACGTAGGCGAAGGGGGTCATCGCCTGGCTGCCGACATGGAAGCAGACGCCCAGCCAGTCGCAATGCTGGCGGGCCTCGCGCAGGATCACCGGCGCTTCGGTCAGGTCGCAGCCGAATTTCGAGGCGAGGCTGAGTTCGGAATATTCACTCGAGACGCGCAGGCGAATGCACAGGCGCAGATCGGTCGCGGGCTCGCCGGTTTCGGGATCGCGGCAGGCTTCCACGATCTTTTCCAGCTCCTCGACACTGTCGAGGCTGAAGGTCTTCACGCCATGCTCGCGATAGGCCTCGCGGATTGCGCCCGGCGCCTTGATCGGATGCATGAAGCACAGCACCGCCTGCGGCAGCGTCGCGCGGACCAGCCGCACCTCGGCGATCGAGGCGACGTCGTAATGCGTCACGCCGTTGTCCCAAAGCACGCGCAGGAGATCGGGCGAAGGATTGGCCTTCACCGCGTAGAGCGACTTGCCCGGAAACTTCTCGACGAAGAAACGCGCCGCGCGCGCCGCCGCATGCGGGCGGTTCAGAATGACCGGTTCGTCGGGCGCGAGAGTGCGCGCTATGGCCTTGGCGTCAGGGAAATGCTGCAATTCAAGGGACCCCCTAAACAGCCCTTGCGGACCATGAAACGACAAGCTGCCTTGCGGTTAGGAAGGGTCCTTGGGGCAGCGGGAGGCGCGCATATAATGGATTCGTCATGCATCGCAAATGAATAGTCGCGGCCATGGTTGCAACCGCCGGACCGGATGCGGCGGATCGTTTGCGGGACAGGCCGTTGCCCCGCCGCCAGCCGGACCGCTCAGCTCAGCCGATCGCGAAAAGTCTCGTAGCCGAATTCCTTGACCATCTCGAGCTGGTCGGTCTCGCTGTCCCACAGCCAAATGCTGGGAAGCTGCACCCCGTTGAAGGTGTTGGTCTTGACCATCGAGTAATGCGCCTGGTCGAGAAAGGCGATCCGCTGGCCCGGCTCGGCGGGCACCGGCAGCGAATAGTCGCCGATCACATCCCCCGCGAGGCAGGACGGGCCGCCGAGACGCACCGGGGCCTCGCCCGGCTTCTCGTGCAGCATGGCGGGGCGATAGGGCGCCTCGATCACGTCGGGCATGTGGCAGGTGGCCGAGATGTCGGTGATCGCCACCGGCACCTCGTTCGTGCCGGTATCGAGGATCGTGCCGACGAGAATGCCCGCATCGAGCGCCACCGCCTCGCCCGGTTCGAGATAGATCTCGGCCCCGGTGTCTTCCTTGGCATCGCGCAGGAACTCGACAAGCTCCTCGCGCTGATAATCGGCGCGGGTGATGTGGTGGCCGCCGCCCATGTTGATCCACTTGAGCTGGCCGAAATATGGCTCGATCGCATCGAACACCTTGTCCCAGGTGCGCAGCAGAGGCTCGAAATCCTGCTCGCACAGATTGTGGAAATGGATCCCCTCGACCCCTTCCATGTGTTCTTCGGTAAGCTGGTCGATCGGAAAGCCGAGCCGGCTGCCCGGGCTCGAGGGATCGTAACGCGGCACCTCGCCGGTCGGCACCTGCGGATTGAGGCGCAGTCCCACGTCGAAATCGCCGCCGGTCGCCCGCCCCTGCTCCAGGATCAGCGCGGCGCGCTGCATCTGGCCGGGCGAATTGAAGATGACGTGATCCGACAGCCGGCAGATTTCCTCAAGCTCGTCGGGCTTGTAGGCGGCGGAATAGGTGGCGATCTCGCCATCGTAGAACTCGCTCGCCAGCCGCGCTTCCCACAGACCGGACGTGCACACGCCGTCGAGATATTCGCCGATGATCGGCGCGACGCTCCACATGGAAAACGCCTTCAGCGCCGCCAGCACCTTGATGCCGGCGGCATCGCGAATGTCGGCCAGCATCTGGCAATTGGCCCGCAGCTTCGCCGCATCGACGACAAAGGCGGGACTGTCGACGCGATCGAGATCGAAATGGGCGAACGCGCCCGGATCGCCGGCTCTGGTTTCCATTACGCCCTTATGCTCCTTGGTAAATCACGCGAAGACGCGAAGAGGTCAGTCACCGAACCGACTGTTGCGATGTTTGTTGACGACACGCTTGAGCCCGTCCTTGAACATTGCCTGTCCGAAATTCATGAGCAATCCCAGCGGCAACTCCATCAGTCGCAAGTAGGTAAGAACCTGCTTCCCGTGCACGGGAAGCAACCGCTCCGTCGACTTCAGCTCGATTATCAGCTTCCGTTCGACGAGCAGATCAACCTTGAATGCGTTGTCTACGACAACGCCGTTGTATTTGAGCGGAACCGCCACCTGACGCTCGACTGCAAGACCTGTTCGGCGAGGCGCTTCCGCCATCAACACTTCGTATGCACTCTCCAGCAGGCCCGGCCCCAGATCGTTGTGAATATGAAATCCACAATCGACAGCGATACGAGCCAAGCGCTCCAGTTCGTCCGGGTGCGTCATCTTCGCGCCTTCGCGTGACCCGATTTCGCTCAGAACCCGACCGGCCCGTCCAGCTCCTTGACCTGCCAGGGCAGGCCGTGGTCGTTGAGCATGTCCATGAAGGGATCGGGGTCCATCTCCTCCATGTTGAACACGCCCTCGCCCTTCCACTTGCCCTGCACCACCATCGCGCTGCCGATCATTGCCGGAACGCCGGTGGTGTAGCTGACCGCCTGGTTGCCGGTTTCTTCGTAAGCGGCCTCGTGGCTGCAGATATTGTTGATGTAGAAGGTCTTCTCGCCCAACCCGTCGAGCGCTTCGCCGGTCGCGATCACGCCGATATTGGTCTTGCCCTTGGTGGTCTCGCCCAGCGTCTCGGGCTTGGGGAGGACCGCGGCGAGGAATTGCAGCGGGATGATCTCCTTGCCCTTGTACTTGATCGGCTCGATGCTGGTCATGCCGACATTCTGGAGCACGGTCAGGTGCTTGATGTACTCGTCGCCGAAGGTCATCCAGAACCGCGCCCGTTCCAGCTCGGGCACGAACTTGGCGAGGCTTTCCAGCTCCTCGTGATACATCATGTACATGTTCTTCGTCCCGACTTCCTCGAAGTCGAAGGCGACCTTGCGGTCCATCGCCGGAGTCTCGACGAATTCGCCGTTCTCCCAGTGGCGCGCGGGCGCGGTCACTTCGCGAATGTTGATCTCGGGATTGAAATTGGTGGCGAAGGCCTGCCCGTGATCGCCGCCATTGCAGTCGAGAATGTCCAGCTGGCGGATGGTCTTGAGCTTGTGCTTCTTGAGCCACATCGTGAAGACCGAGGTCACGCCCGGATCGAAGCCCGAGCCGAGCAGCGCCATGATCCCCGCCTGCTTGAAGCGGTCGTGATAAGCCCACTGCCACTTGTATTCGAACTTGGCCTCGTCCTTGGGCTCGTAATTCGCAGTGTCGAGATAGTCGACGCCGGCCTCGAGGCAGGCGTCCATGATCGGCAGGTCCTGATAGGGCAGCGCGAGATTGACCACGAGGCTGGGTCCGATCTTGCGGATCAGGTTGACCATCGCCGGGACTTCCTCGGCATCGATCTCGTAGGTCTGGACATCTTCGCCGGTGCGCTCCTTCACGCTTTTCGCGATGGCGTCGCATTTCGACCTGGTGCGGCTGGCGAGGTGGATGTCGCCGAAAATATCGGCGTTCATCGCCATCTTGTGAACGCATACGCTGCTGACGCCGCCCGCGCCGATGACCAGGACTGTCGACATGAAAACCTCTTTGTCTGTGCTTGTTTGTCTGTGCTTGGCCCACGCAGCGGCGAGGGCTCGTTTCGAATGCTCGCTCACATAGGCAAATGCGTGTGCGGGGCAACATGATCCGAAAAGCCGCGTTTCCTACAGCGGGGAAAAACGGCATAGCCGGCGAATGTATATCAGCCCCCTCCCTTCCCTTCGCGCCCGGCCTTCCTGCGGACCGGCAGGTTTTGCCTTTCTGGACCGTGTAACACCCGGTCCATGTCCTACACCGGCGGGGGGCGCGCGATGAGCGGGATGCGTCAGCCCGACACCGAAGGCGTTCGCGCGGCCGCGCACTCGATCGCGGCGATCCTGCCGCCGACGCCGCTGCTTCCGGTGGAGATCGGCGGCGTGGCCTGCTGGGCCAAGGCCGAGAGCCTTCAGCCGATCGGCGCCTTCAAGATCAGGGGCGGCTGGTGGCGGCTGTCGAACCTCACCGATGACGAGAAGGCGCGCGGCGTGGTCGCGGTGTCGAGCGGCAATCACGCGCAGGGCGTCGCATGGGCCGCACGGCGGCTGGGGATCGACGCGGCGATCGTGATGCCGCGCGATGCGCCGAAGGTGAAGCTGGAAGCGACGGAGGCGCTCGGCGCGGAACCGTTGCTTTACGATCGTCCCGGCGAGGACCGCGACGAGGTCGCAGCGCGCGAGGTCGAGCGGCGCGGCGCGGTTCTGGTCCATGCCTTCGGGGACCCCTGGGTGATCGAGGGACAGGGCAGCGCCGGGATCGAGATCGCCGGACAGCTCGGTCGCCAGCCCTCGCGCATCCTTGCCTGCTGCGGGGGCGGCGGGCTCGCCGCGGGACTCGCCCTCGCCTGTCCCGAAAGCGCGATCCACGTGGTCGAGCCCGAGGGCTGGGATATGGTCGGCCGGGCGCTGGCAGCGGGCGGGATCGTGCGCGTGGGCGAGGACCCGCCCGCCACGATCTGCGACGCGCTGCGGCCCGACGCGACCAAGCCGATCAACTTCGACGTGCTGGGCGGCCGCACCGAGCCGGGCGTCACCGTTACCGATGCCGAGGTCCGCGCCGCCCAGCGCTTCGCCTTCTCGAAGCTTCGCCTCGTGCTCGAACCCGGCGGGGCGGCCGCGCTGGCGGCGGCGCTGGCTGGCAAGGTGCCTCTCGACAATGACACGGTGATCATGCTCACGGGCGGCAACACCGACGCGGGCGACTTCGCCGCGATGCTCGACAGCGAATAGGTTGCGCGGCGAAACGAAACGCCTATCGTCGCGGGCCAAACAGGGAGGGAATTGACGATGCAGGCACAGATCCTCGCACCCGCGGCGGTGCTCGTCGCGTGGTCGCTTATCATGTTCTTCTGGATGGCCGCCACGCGCCTGCCGGCCATGAAACAGGCCAGCGGCGGCGGGCTCGGCAAGGCGAGGCCCGGCGGACGCGGTCAGGATCTCGAAGGCGTGGTGCCGGACCGGGTCAACTGGAAAGCGCACAATTACGCACACCTGATGGAACAGCCGACGATCTTCTATCCCACCGTCCTGATCCTCGCGCTGATGGGCGCCGGCGCGCTGGACGTAGTTTTCGCGTGGATCTACGTCGCGATCAGGATCGTGCACTCGGTCTATCAGTCGACGGTCAATGTCGTCGCCGTGCGCTTCGTGCTGTTCTTCCTCTCGACCGCGGCGCTGATCTTCCTCGCCGTGCGGGCCCTTATCGCGACGCTCTTCGCCGATCCGAGCGTGCTCGCCGGAGCCTGAGGCGCGGGGCTATTCGGCCGCTTCGGCGGCCTCCACATGCCCGTCGAGATCGACGTCGAGCCCCGAATGGAAGCGCTCGGCGTCGAGAGCGGCCATGCAGCCCATGCCCGCGGCCGTCACCGCCTGGCGATAGACGTGGTCGGTCACGTCGCCGGCCGCGAACACGCCCGGGACCTCGGTCTTGGGCGTGCCCGGCTCGACCAGCAGATAGCCGCTGTCGTCCATCGGCAGCTTGCCCTTGAACAGCTCGGTCGCGGGCGCGTGGCCGATGGCGACGAAGGCCCCGTCACAGGTGAAGTCGCTGTCCTCGCCGGTCTCGGTGTCGCGCAGGGCGAGATGGGTCAGACCGCCCGCCAGCGGATCGCCCTCGAAGCTCTCGACCACCTTGTTCCACAGGACGGTGATCTTGGGATGCTTGAACAGCCGCTCCTGCAAGATCCGCTCGGCCCGCAGCTCGTCGCGGCGATGGATCAGAGTCACGTCGTCGGAATGGTTGGTGAGGTAGAGCGCTTCCTCGACCGCGGTGTTGCCGCCGCCGATCACCGCGACCTTCTTGCCCCGATAGAAGAACCCGTCGCAGGTCGCGCAGGCCGACACGCCCTTGCCGCCCAGTTCCTGCTCGCCCGGCGCGCCGAGCCACTTGGCCTGCGCGCCGGTGCAGATCACCAGCGTGTCGCCGATATACTCGTCGCCGCTGTCGCCGACCGCGCGGAAGGGCGATCCGCCCGAGACATCGACCTCGACGATCGTGTCCCACATCATCCGCGTGCCGACATGTTCGGCTTGCGCCTTCATCTCTTCCATCAGCCAGGGGCCCTGGATCACGTCGCGGAAGCCGGGATAGTTCTCGACATCGGTGGTGATGGTCAGCTGGCCGCCGGGTTGCAATCCCTGGACCACGATCGGCTCCATCATCGCGCGCGCGCCGTAGATCGCGGCGGAATAGCCGGCCGGGCCGGAGCCGATGATGAGCATCTTGGTGCGATGGGTCGCCATAATACGTCTCTGTTTGCGGATTGTTGGCGGGCTATATGGGAAGCGAAAGGCGAAGAGTCACGCCACGAAGCGTTCGCGCAGACGTTCTTTCAACGGCTCGTCCACACCTATCGCCTCGGCCAGATAGGCGTCGAGCGAGCCGTGATCCTTCTCGACCTCGGCGAGGAAGGTGGAAAGATAGTCCTCGTGCACTTCCAAAAGGGCGCGCACCGCCGCGTCGTCGAGCTTGCGGCCGAGCCGCGCCTCGAGCCCCGGCACGGACTGTGCGCGCAGCACCGACAGGGTCGGCGCGGCATTGGTTAGGAGGAATTCGGCCAGCTGGTCCTCGCGCGAGACGCCGAGGATGTGCAGCAGCAGCGTCGCGGCGACACCCGTGCGGTCCTTGCCGGCGAAGCAATGGACGAGGCTCGCGCCGTCCCGTTCGTCCAGAACGCGAAGATAGCGCCCGAACATCTCGCTCATCGCCGGATTGCGCGGCATCCGCGTGTAGACCGCGACCATGCGCTGGCGGGCGAATTCGGCGGTGGTGACCGCGTCGTCGACATCCATATGCGGCGCCGCGCTGGTCGTCTCGCCATCGTAGAACAACACCTCGCCGTCGAAACCCTCGACCCGGCGGCAGGGATTGCGCTCGCGTTCCGATGCGCCGCGCAGGTCGATCACGGTGCGGATGTCGAGCGCCGCGATCGCTTCCAGATCGGCATCGCTGGCGCCGACATGCTGGCCCGAACGGAACAGCAGCCCGCGCCGCACGGTGCCTCCGCCGGATGTTGGCCATCCGCCGAAATCGCGGAAATTGTGAATGCCTTCGGTCGGCAGGAAGCGCTGGTTCTCGGTCATGCGCCTCCCTTTGCATCCGCAGTGGCCTGCGTAAACATCCCTAGGCGTCCGTAGAGGCGTTCTTGGCGGGCCGGTGCGACTGGACGGGGACGAGGACCCGCCCGGTATGCCCGATATCCTGATCGTGGACGACGACGACATCATCGCCGAACTGGCGAGCCTGGCCCTGAAGGAACGCGGCCACTCCTGTCGCTGGGCCACTAGTGGCGAGGAGGCCATGACCCTGCTGGACGAAAGCCGGCCCGATCTCATCCTGCTCGAACAGAATCTGCCGGACATTGCAGGGCTCGACTGGCTGCGCGATCTGAGGGCGTCCCCGCGGGACCGGCTTGTGCCCGTGCTTGTGTTCACCCATCAGAGCAGTGATCGGGACGACACGCTCGCGATCTATTACGGCGCGCAGGAGTGCATCCGAAAGCCGTTCGAACCCGCCGAACTGGTCGCCAAGGTCGAACGCTGGCTCGGTACGTCCGACAGGTTCCTGCCTCGTGGTGGTCACGCGATCACCGAGTGACCGGGGTTGCAAGTTAACGCTAGCGTTCGACCTGTCGCAGATCCTCGAGGAAGTTCGCCGTCCATTGCTGCACGTCTTCCTCGCGCACGCTGGTCACCATCGCCCGGTGGCGGCGACGGCGCTCTTCCAGCGGCATGTCGAGAGCCACGCCGATGGCATGGGCAAGATCGTCGGGACTGTGCGGATTGACCAGAACCGCCTCGTGCAGCTGCGCCGCCGCCCCTGCGAAACGGGACAGGATCAGCACGCCGGGGTCCTCCGGATCCTGCGCCGCCACATATTCCTTAGCCACCAGATTCATCCCGTCGCGAAGCGGTGTCACCAGCCCGATCTTGGACGCGCGAAAAAAGCCGTAGAGCTGGGCGTGGTTGTAGCCACGATTGACATAGCGCACCGGCACAAGATCGACCTCGGACCTCGCCCCGTTGATCTGTCCCGCCTTCTGCTCCAGCTCGGCGCGGATCGCCTGATAGCTTTCGACATCCTCCCGGCTCGGCGGCGCGATCTGGATGAAGACGAGGTCGCGCACCGATTCCGGCCGACGATCGAAAAAGCGCGATATGCCGTCGAGCCGTTCCGGCAGGCCCTTGGAATAGTCGAGCCGGTCGACGCCGATCATCGCGATGCGGCGCCGGGTGGAAGACAATATGCGCTGGCCAGCCTGCCGTGCGTCACCGGTTTCGCCGAGTGCGGTAAAATGGTCCCAGTCGATCCCGATGGGAAAGGCACGGGCGGTGCAGGTCCGCCCCTCGAAGCGGACGGTCCCGCTCTTCGCATCGACCTCGGCCCCAAGCTCGTCGGAACAATATTCGAGGAAGCTGGAAAGCCATTCCTCAGTCTGGAAACCGATCAGGTCGTAATGCAACATCGTGCGCACCAGACGCTCGTGATAGGGTAGCGACACCAGCAATCGCGCCGGCGGCCAAGGCGTGTGCAGGAAAAAGCCGATGCGGTTGGATACGCCGCGACTGCGCAGCCGCTCCCCCAGGGGGATCAGGTGGTAGTCGTGGACCCAGACGAGATCGTCCTCGCCCATGAACGGGGTCAGGCGCTCGGCGAATTCTTCGTTGACCCGCTCGTATCCCTTGCCGGTCTGACGCTCGAACCGCGCGAGGTCGATCCGGTAATGGAACAGCGGCCACAGGGTCTGGTTGGCATAGCCGTTATAGTATTCCTCGACGTCCTGCCCGCTCAGATCCATGGTGGCGATGGTGACGCCGTCGTCTTCGTAGGTGGTCACGTTGCCGCTCTCGGCCACGCCGTCCTCGCCCGACCAGCCGAACCAGACGCCCTTGTGCGCTTTCAGTGCAGCGTTGAGCGCTCCGGCCAGACCTCCCTGCGCTCCAGCGGCGCCTCTCGCCTTGGGCACTGCGACCCGGTTGGAAACGACGATGAGGCGTTGACTATCGGTCAGCGGACTTCACTCCATGGTTTCGACAGGAGACCTGCGCAGTTGATGATTCCCACCAGCGAATAGGTCTGCGGAAAATTGCCCCACAGTTCGCCGGTTTCGTAGTCGAGATCCTCGGACAGCAGCCCGGACCGGGTCGTATGCCCCAGCATCGCCTCGAACATCGCCCGCGCCTCGGCGCTCCGGCCGACGAGCTGGAGCGCTTCGATCAGCCAGAAGGTGCAGACGTTGAAGGCCGTTTCGGGTGCGCCGAAATCGTCCTCCGCGGCATAGCGGAGCATGTGATCGCCCCGCCGCAAATCGCGCTCGATAGCGGCGAAAGTGGTGCGGAAACGCTCGTCGTCGGGCGAAATGAACCGCAGTTCGGCCATTTGCAGCAGGCTCGCGTCGAGATAGTCGCTGGAAAAGCTCGCGCCGTAATGCCCGCCTTCTTCGACCCATGCGTCGCTCTCGATCCGCTGGCGAATGGCCTCCGCGCGCTCACGCCAGAACGCGGCGCGATCTGCCTTCTTGAGTTCTGCCGCCACATTGGCGAGCCGGTCGCAGGCGGCCCAGCACATGACGGCGGAGTAGGTGTGCACCTCCTGCCGCGTGCGGAATTCCCACAGGCCCGCATCGGGCTGGTCGTGCATCCGCCAAGCCATCTCGCCGACCTCCTCGAGATTGGCGAAGTCGCGCTCGTCGGCCATGCGCAGCAGGCGGTGATCGAAGAAGGCCTGCGCGGTCGGCATCACGATCTGGCCGTAGCAATCGTGCTGGATCTGGCTGTAGGCGGCGTTGCCGATCCGCACCGGACCCATGCCGCGATAGCCCGCGAGATGGCTTGCCTGCCCCTCGGTCAGCTCGCTCTCGCCCATTACCGAATAAAGCGGCTGGATCTGTCCGCCACGCGCGGAATCGATGATATTGCGCAGATAGGCGAGATATTTCTCGAGCACGTCGAGCGCACCGAGGCGGTTGAGCGCCTGAACGGTGTAATAGGAATCGCGGATCCAGCAAAAGCGATAATCCCAGTTGCGCTCGCTGCCAGGCGCCTCGGGGATCGAGGTGGTCAGCGCGGCGACGATCGCGCCGGTCTCCTCGTGCTGGCACAGCTTGAGCGCGATGGCGGCGCGGATGACCTCCTCCTGCCATTCCAGCGGAACGTGCAGGCCGCGCACCCAGTGCTGCCAGTAGCGCTTGGTCCCGGCTTCCATCTGCCGGACCTCGCTGCGGATGTTGCCGACGAAGGGCTCGTCCGGGCCGAGGAAGAAATGCTGGTCGCTCTCGACCCGGTAGCTGCGCCCTTCAAGAATGTAGCCGACCGGCGCATCGGTCGAGAGGCGCAGCGCCTGGGGGCCGATCAGGTAGCGGATGTGATTGGTGCCGTGCGTCGTCTCGGCAAGCTGCGCGCCGTAATCGCGCATCGGCGCAAGCGTGACCTTGAGGCGCGGCGCCCCCGCGACCGGTCGCACGATGCGGGCAAAGGCGACCGGGCGGTACATCCGACCCGACCGTTCGAAACGCGGCGCGAAGTCGAAGATCTCGACCGCGCTGCCGTCCGCGCTTTCAAGCCGGGTGACGAGGATCGGCGTGTTGCGGACGTAATGCTGGCTTGCGGAGACCTGGTCCTCGAGCGCGAAGGTCCAGATCCCCTCTTCCTGCCGTCCGCCGTCGAGCAGCGAACAGAAGACGGGATCGCCGTCGACCCGGGGCACGCAGCTCCACACGAATGCGCCATGCTCGTCGACCAGTGCGCCGACCTGGCAGTTTCCGATCGGTGACAGTTCGAGAGACGATGGCGCTTGAGACGGTCCGGTCATAGCCCCAACCATTGGTGCACCGCAGCAACGCTGTCGAGACCATATCGGGCCTTCGCGTTTTCCCGTTCGCCGACCGCGATGCCGAATCCGCCCAGTTCGGCGGCCGCTTCCATGCCGTCCTCGTCGGTCGTATCGTCTCCGACGAAGACGGGGCGTGCGCTGCGGAAAGGCTCGTTCTCCATGAATGCGCGCACCGCCTCGCCCTTGTTGGCGCCGGGGCGGACCAGTTCCACGAGACCCTTGCCAGTGAAGACATCAAGGCCCAACTCGTCGGCCACCTTGCGGCCCAGCGCCACCGCTTCGTCGCGCATTTCGGGAGTTTGGCGGAAATGCACGGCCCCGCCATGGGCCTTGGTCTCGTAGAGCAGGCCATTGTCCTGCGCGAAAGCCCTCAACCGCGCGACCGCTGCGTCGGGCAGGCCTTCGGGCTCCTTGCCCAGACGTTCTCCATCGGCGAGGAGGCGCGACGCTCCATGCGATCCGGCGCGGCACACCGTCAATGCGGGGAGATGGGCTTCGAGGTCGTCGAGCGCCCGCCCGCTGATCAGCGCCACCCGCTGCCCCATCCGCTCGCAGAGCGCGTGCAGCCGATCGACGAGATCGCCCGGCACCTCGATCGCGTCGGGCGTCGCGGCGATATCGACCAGCGTGCCGTCGAAATCGAGAAAGAGCGCGACTGGACCTTGGCCGAGCAATGTCTCGAGCGAGGGTGGCGGGGGCAGTCTGGCAGCCATCGCGCAGGGGCATAGCGGCTGGCCCGCCGCGTTCAAACGTTCATTTGCCGATCAGGATCGGTCACCCTCGGCAGGAACGAGAATGAGCGTGCGACCTTCCACCCGCCAACTCTGAAGGCGCGACAGGACGTTCATGCCGAGCACATTCGTCGTGCCAAGACTGGGCGCGATTACCACGTCGACCCCCCTCGCCTCGACATTCCCGAAACTCAGATTGTCGGCGGAGGATATCTCGGCATTCATCGCACCGTTGGCTGTCGCGATGCGTACGGGAACGCCGCCGCGCCGCGGCTGGAGCCCGGCCCGGGCGGCCACCTCTTCCGAAACCGCGGTCACGGTCGCCCCGGTGTCGATCAGGAAACGGGCGGGAACGCCGTTCAGCGAGGCGTCCAGCCAGAAATGGCCGTCCGACGCCATCTCCACCCGCGTTTCGCCGCCGGCGACGACCTGTTCCGGCAGGCCGAGCTGGGGCACCGCGACCTCGAGCCGCGGATCGAAGCGCGACAATTGCAGGACCACCGTCACCAGCACGGCGACGAGCGCCAGCGTGCTCAGCGTACGCAGCAACCGGCCCAGTGGCACGCGATGGCGGATCATGGCCGAACCGATCATCCCCCCGATCACGGCCGCAAGCGCCATCATCAGCAATTCGGAGCGCGGGATGGCGCGGACGATATCGGCGGCGGCGTCGAAGGCGGGAGCGAAATCCATCGGCGCCTATATAGGAGATCGCCTGTGCCTGTTCCATGAATATGACGCCGGCTTGGCGAGGTGGCTCAAGGCGCGTTGCGCGGCTCGGTCGCCTCGGCGAGGATGAGGGAAAAGCGCTTTTCGCTGTCGAGCCAGCGCTTCACCGGGCTCCACCCCGATGCGCTTAGCAGGAGATAGGAACTGCGCCGCGTGAACTTGTGGCTGTTCTCGGTGTGGATCGTCTCGCCTTTCTGCATCGAAAAGGGCTGGCCGCTGACCTCGAACCGCAGATCGCTCTGCGCCTCGAGATGCATTTCGATGCGGGCGAAACTGTCGTTCCAGCGGGCGACGTGTTGCAGTTCCTCCACCGGCAGCGTGCCGCCGAGTTCGCGATTGATGCGGCGCGCGAGATTGCGGTTGAATTCCGCCGTGACGCCGGCCGCATCGTCATAGGCGGCCTTCAGGACCTCGCGATCCTTCACGAGGTCCATGCCGATCAGCAGCATGGACGGCGCGCCCGCGTTCGAACCGAGCGTCGAACGCATCGAGCGCAACAGGTCGACCGCCGTGCGGGGGACCATGTTGCCGATGGTCGAGCCCGGGAAGAACCCGAGCTTCGGCATGGCCGACACCGCGTCGGGCAGATCGACCTTGCGCATGAAATCCGCCTCGACCGGGTGAACCGGAAGGCCGGGGAATTTCTGCGACAAGGCATCGGCCGCCTGGCGCAGGAAATCTCCGGCGATGTCGAGCGGGACGTAGGCGGCGGGATCGATCGCGCGCAGCAGCAGCGGGGTCTTGACTGAACTGCCGCTGCCGAACTCGACCACTGCCCGCCCCGGTCCGATGGCCTGCGCGAATTCGGCCGAGCGGTCGGTGAGGATTTCGGTCTCGGCGCGGGTCGGGTAATATTCTGGGACGCGGGTTATGTCCTCGAACAGTTCCGAACCGGCGTCATCGTAAAGCCAGCGGGCCGGAATGGCCTTCTGTTCCTGCTGCAATCCCTCCAGCACATCAGCGCGGAATGCCCTGTCCACGCCATCCTCGTCGAGCTCGACGAAGGCGGTTGCCTGTCCACTTGCCATCAAACGTCCTTCGCCAGGCGCAGGCCGGTGAACTGCCAGCGCTGATGCGGATAAAAGAAATTGCGGTAGCTCGCGCGGGAATGGCCCCGCGCCGTCGCGCAGCTTGCGCCCTTGAGCACGAACTGGCCGCTCATGAACTTGCCGTTGTATTCGCCGACAGCCCCGGCGGCCGGCAGGAAGCGCGGATAGGGCAGGTAGCCCGAGCGGGTGAACTGCCAGCAATCGCCGAACAGGCTCCCTTCTCCAACGGGGAGCGGGGGCGCCGCATCGTCGAGCTGGTTGCCGGCGGCCGGATCGTGCGCGGCGTCCACGCCGTCCTGTCCGCGCGCGATCGCTTCCCATTCGAACTCCGTCGGCAGGCGGTGGCCCGCCCAGCTCGCAAAGGCGTCAGCCTCGAAATAGGAGATATGCGTGACCGGCGCGTGCGGATCGCGCTTCTGCCAGCCCGAATGCGTGAAATGCTCGTCCTCGCGCCAGTAGAGCGGCGCGGTGACGGCATTGTCCTGGATCCAGGCCCAGCCGTCCGACAGCCAGAGCGTCGCCGTTTCGTAGCCTCCATCGGCAATGAATTCGGACCATTCGCCGTTCGTCACGAGGCGCTGCGACAGAGCGAAGGGTTCGAGCAGGACGCGGTGCACCGGCCCCTCATTGTCGAAGGCGAAGCCGCTTTCCTGATGACCGATCCGCGCGATTCCCCCGGGGTGGCCGTACCAGCCGTCCGCCGTTTGGCTGGCTGCCGCAGCGCTTGGTTCCGCCCACATCGCCACACCGAGCGGGTTCTGGAACAGCGCGTGCTTGATATCGGTCAGCAGCAGTTCCTGATGCTGCTGCTCGTGTGCGATGCCGAGCGCGACGAGATCGGCATGGCGGGGATCCTCCAGCAGGTCCTCCATCGCCGCGTTCACATGCGCGCGATAGGCCAGCAATTCGTCGAGCGAAGGGCGCGACAGCATTCCGCGCGAAAAGCGCGCGATCCGCTCGCCCTCGGTTTCGTAATAGGAATTGTGGATGAAGGGCCAGCGTTCGTCGAACAGGCGGTAATCCGCCACATTCTCGCGCAGCAGGAATGTTTCCCAGAACCATGTCGTGTGCGCCAGATGCCACTTGGCCGGCGATGCGTCCTCCATCGACTGGATGGTCGCGTCCGCATCGCTGAGCGGTTCGACCAGCGCCTCGCTCAAGGCTCTGATCGCGCGGAACCGGGCGGCCAGCTCCTCGGAAGACTGGTCTGCAAAACGCAGCGCGCGCGATCGGTCGTGTGCCTGGGTCATCCGGTGGGACCCTCCCCTTTGCGACCGCCAGGGACCGGCAGCCTTTGCCCTACATGGCGAACAAATCGCGACCGCGAAAGGCGTTCCCGCGCGAAAACCGCGCGATCAACATAGGTTAGGTTACGTACGCCGGCCGCAGGCTCAGGCGGCGTCGGCGCGCCTGTGCTCGCTTTCCTCGTTGATCATCTCGGCCAGCAGGAAAGCAAGTTCGAGCGATTGCGCGGCGTTGAGCCGCGGGTCGCAATGCGTGTGATAGCGATCGCGCAGAGAGGCGTCGGTGACCGCGACGGCGCCGCCGACGCATTCGGTCACGTCCTGCCCGGTCATCTCCACATGGATGCCGCCGGCATGGGTTCCCTCGGCCCGGTGGACCTCGAAGAAGCCTTTGACCTCGCGCAGGATCCGGTCGAACGGGCGGGTCTTGAAGCCGCTTTCCGACTTCACGACATTGCCGTGCATCGGGTCGCAGCTCCACACCACCGGATGCCCCTCGCGGGTCACGGCGCGCAGGAGCGGCGGCAGCCCGCGTTCAACCTTGTCGTGGCCGAAGCGGCTGATGAGCGTGATCCGGCCCGGTTCGCGACCCGGATTGAGGGTGTCCAGCAATTCCATCAGCGCGTCCGGTTCCAGGCTCGGCCCGCACTTGATCCCGATCGGATTGCCGATCCCGCGCGCGAATTCGACATGCGCGCTGCCGGGAAAGCGGGTCCGGTCGCCGATCCACAGCATGTGAGCGCTGCAATCGTACCACTCGCCGCTCAGGCTGTCGCGCCGCGTCATGGCCTGCTCGTAGGGCAGCAGCAGCGCCTCGTGGCTGGTGTAGAAAGTGGTGCGCTGGAGCTGCGGCAATGTGTCGGCATCGACACCGCAGGCCTCCATGAAATCGAGCGATTCGCCGATGCGGTCGGCCAGATGCTCGAACTTTTCCGCCCACGGGCTGCGGCCCATGAAATCGAGCGTCCACTGGTGGACCTGCCGCAGATTGGCATAGCCACCGCCGGCAAAGGCACGCAGCAGGTTGAGTGTCGCGGCCGCCTGCGAATAGGCGCGGACCATGCGCGCGGGATCGTTGCGCCGGGCGACGGGGTCGAACTCGATCCCGTTCACATTGTCGCCCAGATAGCTCGGCAGGGTGACGTCGCGCCCGTCGGCGTCCTGCTGGGTTTCGGTGGGAGACGAGCGGGGCTTCGCGAACTGGCCCGCCATGCGCCCGACCTTCACCACCGGCTGCCGCCCGGCGAAGGTCAGCACCACCGCCATCTGCAGCAGCACGCGGAAGGTGTCGCGGATATTGTCGGGATGGAACTCGGCGAAGCTCTCCGCGCAATCCCCGCCCTGCAACAGGAAAGCCTTGCCCGCCGCGACCTGCGCGAGCTCTTCCTTCAACGCCCGCGCCTCGCCCGCGAAGACGAGCGGCGGGTGCGTGCGCAAGGTGTCGAGCGCCGTGGTCAGCGCATCTTGGTCCTCATAGACGGGCAGATGCCGCGCCTCGAATTCCTGCCAGCTACCGGGATCCCACGTATTCGCCATCGTCCTGCTCTGTCGTATCGTTCGCCACCACGCGCGGCCGTAGCGGGCATTATGGGGCATGGCAGCGTCCGAAAGCCAGCGCAAATGTTCGCAGGGAAGGCTCAGGGCCGCGCCGCGCCGTCCGCCAGCGACTGGCCTTCCGGGAGCACCGCGATCCGATAGGCCTCACTCCCACCGAAATATTTCTGCGCAAGCTGCATCATCACCTCGGGCGAGGTGCGCGAATAATCGTTGAGCAGCGAACGCATCATCGCCACCCGCCGCGGATCGACCGTCGAGCCTTCCAGCTGGTACAACCAGAAGAGATTCCCGGTGGATACGCGCGTGATGTACTGGCGCAGCGGCTCGGTGACGCGGGCGAGTTCGTCCGCGTCCGGGGGCGTGGTCGTCAGATCGGCAGCAATGCGCGCGGCCTCCTCGAAGAAGATCGGAACGTCGCCGGGCTGGAGCTGCGCAATCGCGCTGATCCGCCCGCTGCTCTCGATATCGCTCGGCCATTCGGAACGCACGGCGGGCGCATAGCTCGCGCCGGACCGCTCGCGCATCGCCTCGAGCAGGCGGTTGTTGAACACCTGGGTGAGGATTTCCAGCTGGCGCGATTCGCGCAGGCCCATCACCCCGCCCCCGCTCGGCCAGGCGACGACCGCCGCCGCCTGGTTGGCATCGCCGCGATGATGCAGCACTGTCGTCTCGCCGGCGGGCGGAGCTGCCGGAACCCGGCTCGCGACGTCTTCCGGAAGAGGTTCGCGCGGATCGAGCGCGCCGAAAGTGCGCTGCAAGGCGGCGATACCCTCCGCCTTGTCGAAATCGCCGAACATGAGGACCTCGACCGGCCCCTGCTTCAACAGCGGCTCCCACACCGCGCGGAAGCCTTCGGGTGTCACCTCGGCCAGATCGGCGAGATCGGGCGTCGCGTAGCGCGGATCGCCGCCGCGCAACAACGCGTCGAGATCGCGGTTGAGCACGCCCGCCGGGCTGGTGGCGAAGCTTTCATAGGCGAGCCGTGCCGCAGCCTGCGACCGGATCAGCGGGTTCGGATCCCAGCCCGGCTGGTCGAGCTTCGCGGCGAGAAGATAGAGCTGGTCGCCGAGATCGCGCGCATTGGTCTGCGCAAAGAAGGTGAATGCGCCTTCGGAAATGCCGAATTCGAAGCCCATCTTGCGGCCGGTGGAGATACGGTCGAGCTCTTCCTGACCCAGTTCGCCGACGCCCGAGCCGATCAGTGCCATCTCGCCGAGCGAGGCGTAGGTCCCGTCCTCTGCCCCGATCGAGCGGTAGCCGCCGCCGAAGCGGACCTTGACCGAGACCCGGCCCGGCTCGCCCTGGTTCGGCCAGACTATCGCCTTCACGCCGTTGGCGAAATCGATGCGTTCGATATCCAGAACGCCGATCGGCGCCTGCTGGACAATCTCGGACGGCGTGCCGATCGGCGGCAGATCGTCAAAGGAAATGTCCTGCGCCGCCAGTCGCGCCGAACCATCGGCCGTCACCGGTGCGGCGAGCGCCTGGCGCAGGCCCTCGGCCGTGGCCTCGCCGGAAGCTGGCGTGACATAGACGCCCCGCACCACCGCGCCGCTGAACAGAGCGCGGGTGTGCTCGAGCAACTGCTCGGGCGTGATCGTGTCCTTCATGCCGCGGAACACCTGCAGCACCGTGTCCGGGGCGGCGACCGCCTCGCGAATGTCGACGGCCTGGACGATATCGTCCGCCAAGCGCGAACCGGGCAGGACCGCGCTTTCGTCGACCGAACTTACGAAGACCTGCTCGAACTCGGCGATCTCGCGATCGATCTCGTCCTGCGTCGGCGGGTTCTCGATCGCGTCGGCGATGACCGAGCGCACGTCGGACAATGCGGTTTCCCAGTCCTCGCTGAGCGGCGCGAGGCTGATGAAGGTCGCGTCGGTGGAGCGGCTGACGTCGTCCTGCTGGACCTGCGCGTAAAGATAGCTGCCGCCCGCCCGCGCGCGCGACTCCAGCCGCCGGTTGATCAGGGCCTGCGCCAGAGAATCGCGCAACAGGGCCTGGTTGTAGGCAACGGTGTCCTGCACCGGCCGCCAAGGACGCATCACGGCATAGCTGAGGCTGCGCGGAAGGTCGGGCTCGACCACTACGGCGGTTTCCCCGACCGGATTGGCAGCGTCCGTGCCTTCGGGCGCGACGGGATCGCCGAAATCGGGCGCTTCCGCCGGGCGGCCCGAGACGCGCCAGTCGCCGAAATACTTCTCGACCAGCGCGGCGAGCAGCATGGGATCGGCATCGCCGGCGACGGAAATCACCGTGTTTTCCGGGCGATACCAGCGCTTGTGGAACGCGCGGACCTTCGCGGGCGTCGCCGCGCGCAGGGTCTCCTCGGTGCCGATCGGCGAGCGCACCGCGAGCCGTTGCCCGGCGAACAGGGTTTCGCGCGTCGCATCGGAACTGCGGGCGGCCGCCCCGCCACGCTCGCGCTTTTCGGCCATGACGATCGGCACGTCGGCAGCGAGGTTGGCTGCGCTCAGCGCCGGTTCGCGCACCATGCCGGAGAGGAGCTTGAAACTTTCCTCGAGCTTGGCCGGGTCGATATTGGGCAGGTCGAGCTTGAACACGGTGTGGGTCGGGCTGGTCTCGGCATTGGTGTCGCTGCCGAAGGTCGCGCCGAGCCGTTGCCAGGTGGGGATCGCCTCGCCCGGCCCGAGATACTTGCTCTCACGGAACAACATGTGTTCGAGGAGGTGCGCAAAGCCGCGCTCGCTGTCCTGCTCATGGAGCGAGCCGGCGTCGATCCGCACGCGAATGGAGACCTGATCCGGCGGCACCCCGTTCTGCCGTACGGCGTAGCGCAGGCCGTTCTTCATCTCGCCGAACTGCCATTCGGGGTCGCGCGGAACGTCGCTGCCCTCGTAGATCCACGGGGTCTCGTCGCCGGTCTGCAACGCCTTCGGCGCGGGAACATTGGCCGGAAGTGCCGAGGGCGCGGTCGCCGGCATATCCTGCCCGAGGACGGGCGGCGCGGCGACGAACAGCAGGGGGAGCGCGAGTGCGAAGCGCCGGAAAGCGCGCGAAAAGTCTGACATGGCGCGGCATATAGGGAGGCAAGGGGTGAAGCGCGAGTGAACATCGCGCGAAATTCCTCGCGCCGCGTCATCCGCCAACCTTGTGACACCGCCCCCGCCCACCTACATCGCGGGCATGTTCATAGAGACCGAAACCACTCCGAACCCGGCAAGCCTCAAATTCCTTCCCGGCCAGCACGTGATGGATAGCGGGACCCGCGAATTCGCCAGCCCCGAAGCGGCCGAGGCGAGCCCCCTGGCCCAAGCGATCTTCGACACCGGAGAGGTCACCAACGTCTTTTTCGGCGGCGACTTCGTGTCCGTCACCGCCGCGCCCGGCGTCGAGTGGACGGCGCTCAAACCGCAGGTGCTCGCCATCCTGCTCGACCATTTCGTGTCGGAGGCGCCGCTCTTTGCGCCCGGCACTGCGGGCGGCATTTCCGTGCCCGCCGAGACCGCGGACGAACTGCTGGTCGAGGAACGCGCGGAAGATGCCGACATCGTTGCCCAGATCAACGACCTGCTCGAAACGCGCGTGCGACCGGCGGTCGCTGGCGATGGCGGGGACATCCGCTATCGCGGCTATCGCGACGGGATTGTCCATCTCCAGATGCAGGGTGCCTGTTCGGGCTGCCCCTCCTCCACCGCCACCCTAAAGCACGGGATCGAGGGACTGCTGAAACATTACGTGCCGGAGGTCGTTGAGGTTCGCGCCGCCTGAATTCCCTCTCCATTCGCACGACAAAGGATATCCATGCCCAAGCAGTTTCACGACCACAGCCTGTCGGACGAGGCGCTCGACCAGATCTTTCGCGAGGCGCGCAGCTACAATGGCTGGCTCGACAAGGACGTGAGCGACGAACAGCTGCACGCCATCTACGAGCTGATGAAGATGGGGCCGACCTCGGCCAACATGCAGCCGGCGCGGATCGTCTGGGTTAAGTCCGAGGAGGCGAAGGCGAAACTGGTCGACTGCGTTTCGGACGGGAACAAGGAAAAGGTAAAAACCGCGCCCGTCACCGCGCTGGTCGCCTACGACATCGATTTCCACGAGGAGCTGCCCTGGCTCTTCCCCCATACCGATGCCAAGAGCTGGTTCGAGGGTGACGAAGAGGGCCGCAAGGAAGGCGCGTTTCGCAATTCCGCCTTGCAGGGCGCCTATCTGATCGTCGCGGCGCGCGCGCTGGGTCTCGACACCGGGCCGATGTCCGGCTTCGATGCCGAGGCGGTGGAGAAGGCTTTCTTTGGCGACGATCCGAAGCACAAGGTCAACTTCATCTGTTCGATCGGTTACGGCGATGCGGAAAGCATTTTCGATCGCAGTCCGCGCCCCGATTTCGACAAGTTCACCCGCATCGCCTGATTTTCCCGCGCACGGCCGGTTGATCGCTCGTCCCGGCTAGGGCATCGGCTGGCCATGCGCCTGCTCGCCATAGATTGCGCCACCGAGGCCTGTTCCGTCGCCCTGTTCGAGGATGGCGGGCTGGTCTCGTCTCGCCACGAGGTGCTCGGACGCGGCCATGCCGAAAAGCTGGTGCCGATGATCGCCGATCTGCCCGATCGCGGGCAGGCCGGAGAGATCCGCGTGTCGCTCGGGCCGGGCAGCTTCACCGGCACCCGCATCGGCCTCGCCACCGCCCGCGCGCTCGGCATCGCGTGGAAAGCCGAGGTGCTGGGCTATCCGACTTTGGCGCTGGTTGCGGCGATTGCACGGGAAAGTTCGTCTAAAACTGGCATTCTGGCGTCCATGTCGGGCGGACACGGCGAATTCTTCGTCCAGCCGTTCGACGCCGAAGGGCATCCGCTGGACAACCATCGCTCGCTTGCCCCAGAAGCCGCGGCGAAATTCTCCGATTGCGAGATCGTCGCTGGCAACCGGGCCGAGGCGCTGGTCGAACTGCGCGGGTTCGGCACCGCGATCGACCTTCTGCCCGACGCCCGCTTCGCCGACCGCTTGCCGTCCAGCCTGCTTACCGACGACCTGCGCCCGATCTACGGCCGGGCGCCCGATGCGAGATTGCCGGGATGAACGCCGACGCGCGACTCGACGCGCTGATGGGCGTGATGGAGGCCGCTTTCGATCCCTACTGGCGCGAGGCGTGGACCCGGGCGCAGGTCGCGAGCTCGCTGGCCCTCCCCCATACGCGCAGCATTCTGGTCGATGTAAACGGCCGCTTCGACTTCCGGACACCGTCCACCGCGGCGGGCTTCATCCTCGCTCGGCGGGTGCCGGGCGAGGAGGAACTGCTGCTCATCGCGGTGAAGCCCGACTGCCGTAAAAAAGGCATCGGCACGCTGCTTCTGCGAGAATTCGCAAGTTCCGCCAAGCATTTAGGTGCGGAGCAGGTGTTCCTCGAGATGCGCGACGGCAATCCCGCCGAGCGCCTTTACCGGTCCGAGGGCTTCGAACCCATCGGCAGGCGGCGCGATTACTATCGAACGACCGACGGAACCACGCTCGACGCCGTAACTTTCGCCAAAACCCTGCCTGTCTGATTGCGGCACGGACAGTAAAATAGCTCCCTCTCGGCCGGAATAACCATTGCGCGACCCCGCCCTGCTCTTCTAAGCGGCTTGAAAGGAGAATCCGTTATGGACCAAGTTGCCATGGACATGAAAGAAACGCTGATCACGCTTACCTCGGACATCGTGGCGGCGCATGTCAGCAACAACAACGTGAACGTCGATGAAGTCCCGACGCTGATTTCCAGCATCTATTCTGCGCTCGCGGGTCTGGGCGAGCAGCAGACGCAAGAAGAGACCCCGCCCGAACCGGCGGTGTCGGTGCGCGCTTCGGTGAAGCCCGATTATCTCGTCTGCCTCGAAGACGGCAAGAAGCTGAAGATGCTCAAGCGTTACCTGCGCACCAATTACGACATGAGCCCCGAGGAATATCGCGAGCGCTGGAACCTGCCCGCCGATTATCCGATGGTCGCTCCGAACTACGCCGAAAAGCGCCGCGAGCTGGCCAAGAAGATCGGTCTCGGTCGCCAGCCCGGCCAGAAGCGTGGTCGCAAGAAAAGCAGCTGATCGAAACCATCGCCAGTCTTGAGAACCGTGCCCCGCTTGACTAAGTCTGGCGGGGCATTCTCTTTTCCGGAGCCGGACTTGCAGCAGAAGATCGATCTCGAACAATTGTGCGCCGACAAGGGGCTGCGCATTACCGAACAGCGGCGCGTGATCGCGCGCGTGCTTTCGGAAAGCGAGGACCACCCCGACGTCGAGATGCTGCACGAGCGCGCGGCCAAAATCGATCCGGGCATCTCGATCGCGACAGTCTATCGCACCGTCCGCCTGTTCGAGGAGGCCGGCATCCTCGACCGCCACGATTTCGGCGACGGACGCGCGCGTTACGAAGCGGCGCCCGAAGCGCATCACGATCACCTGATCGACGTCGAGAGCGGCAAGGTCGTCGAATTCGTCGATCCCGAGCTCGAGGCGTTGCAGAAGCAGATCGCCGAGAAGCTGGGCTATCGCCTCGTCGACCACCGGATGGAACTCTATGGCGTCCGGCTCGATCGAAACGACAAGGAATAGCCCGCAGCCCGGTCTCAGCGACCGTGCGCGTCGCCGGGCCGAGAAATACGGGCGCAAGCGCATGGCCGCCATGCGCGGCGAGACCGTTCCGCTGACGGTTGCGGGATGGCTGCGCTTTTCGATCCGAGCGGCTGGCATCTTCCTGTTGCTGCTGGTCTTCGTGCCGCTTCACTATCTCTATCGCATCTTCGCCTACGGTTCGCCCTTCCCCATGTGGTTTCTCGGGCTGACGGCACGGGTCGTCGGCGCGCGGGTCGAGCGGGTCGGCACGCCGCTGCGCCGCGACGTGTTCTTCATCTCCAACCACCTGTCCTGGATCGACATCCTCGCGCTGGCCGGCGCGAGCGGAACTGCCTTCGTCGCCAAGTGGGAGCTGAGCCAGGTGCCTGGGATCGGCTGGCTGTGCAGCCTCAACCGCACCGTCTTCGTCAAGCGCGAGAACCGCATGGGCGTGGCCGAGCAGATCAACGCGTTGAAGGAGGCCTTGCAGGACAACTGGTCGGTCACCGTCTTTCCCGAAGGGACCGTGACCGACGGACATTCGCTGCTGCCGTTCAAGTCGAGCATGCTCTCCGTCCTCGAACCGCCGCCGCCGGGCGTTATGGTCCAGCCGGTGGTGATGGATTACGGTCCCGTGGCCGAGGACATCAGCTGGGTCGGCGAGGAAAGCGGGTTGCACAACGCGATGCGGGTGATGGCGCGCAAGGGCAGCTTCAAACTGCGGATCATCTTTCTCGAACCGTTCAGCCCAGAAGACTATCGCGGGCGCAAGGCAATCGCGGCGAAGGCGCGCGAGGAGATCGAGGAGGCGCTGACTGGCGCGCTCGGCAAACCGTTGCGCGATTTTGCCCATACGGTTGAGGCGATCCGCTATCGGGCACCGGCACCTGCATCCACGCCAGACAGCGAAGATTAGAGCTCGGCCCGCACCAGCCAGTCGTGGAAGATCCGCACCGGCCGTTCCTCGAGCGCGGTCGGCTTGCACACGAACCAGTAGCTGTAGGGGCTTTCGACCTCCGCCCCGTAAAGATCGGTCAGCCTGGTATCGCGCGCGCGCTTCAGGTGATCGTCGTGCATGATGGCGATGCCGAGGCCCTGTGCGGCGGCCTCGAGCATCAGCTGACCCGAATCGTAATGGTCGATCGCCGCCGGTTCGAGATCGTGCAATTGCAGCTCCGCTTTCCACGCGCGAAAGCTCTCGGGCAGTTCGTTGTGGATGAGGAAGGTTTGCTTCGCGAGCAGCGCGGGATCGGGCAGATCGCCCAGTCCCTTGGCCACCTCGTGGCTGGCGATGGCATGGACCTTGTTGTGATCCAGCCGCACCGCGTGGAGCCCCCTTTCCGGCCCGCGCGAGAGGATGATCCCGGCATCGAGCGTGTCGCCCACGCGGTCCTCGATATGCGGGCCGGTGTCGATGTCGATATGGAGCAGAGGATGGCTGCGCCGCAACTCGCCGAGGCGGGGGAAAAGCCGCTGGCTGCCGAAAAGCGTCAGGACGCCGAGGCGCAGGCGCAGCAGCGAGAGATTGTCCGACTGGCTCTCGACCGCCCGGGCCAGCGCCTCGAGATGCGGGTTGACCGCCTCGTAGAAGGCCTGCCCCTCGTCGGTCAGCTGCATCGCCTGACGCGCGCGGGTGAACAGCTTCTTGCCGACGAACGTCTCGAGATTGCCGATCCGGCGGCTCAGCGCCGAGGGACTGAGGCCGAGCTCGTCGGCGGCCGCGCGCGCGGAACCCAGCCGGACCGTGCGGGCGAAGGCTTCGAGAGCGCGCAGTGGCGGGAGGCGACGTTTGATCATCGCGCGGTTCATGGCTTCCCTTGCCCGGCCTGTCGAGGGGGTCTCAGGCCTCTTCGGCCACCTGGGGCGGGGCGTGCAGGCGAAGGCGGGTCACATGCGTCTCGTCGCCCCCCGTCACCTCGATCCGCCAGCCGCTCGGATGGTCGAGGATCGTGCCGACCTGCGGCACCTGTTCGGCGAGGATGAAGGCGAGACCGCCCAGCGTGCCGACCGATTCCTCGACCTCGGCAAGGCGCGGATCGACCGTTTCGGCGACGTCGTCGAGCTCGGCGCGGGCATCGCAGTCCCACATCCCCTCGCCGATGAAGCTGATGAGTTCGGGCGGCGCATCGTCGTGCTCGTCCTCGATCTCGCCGACGATCTCCTCGACCAGATCCTCGATCGTGATGATCCCGTCGGTGCCCGAGAACTCGTCGAGCACGATGGCGAGATGCATACGCTGCGAGCGCATATCGGCCAACACGTCGAGCGCGTTACGTGTTTGCGGCACGTAGAGCGGCTGGCGCATCAGCGTGGTCCAGTCGGGCGGCGGCGGCTTGCCGGCGGCAAGGAAGGCGAAGACGTCCTTGATATGGACCATGCCGATGACATCGTCGAGCTGGTCGCGATAGACCGGCATCCGCGAATGGCCGTGTTCGGCGAAGGCGGCAACCACCTCGTCCCACGAGGCATCGGCGGCGAGCGCGATGATCTCGCCGCGCGGGATCGCGACATCGTCGGCGTCGTGTTCGCTGAAATGGAGCAGATTGCGCACCATCTGCCGCTCGACCGGCGAAAGGTCCCCCTTCCCGGTGTCGACGCGTTCGACATCGCCGTTCTCGCCCTCGTGCTCGTCGAGCGTTTCCTCGAGCTGTGCGCGCAAGGACCGCTCGCCGCTGTCGGGATCGAACAATTTGCGAATGGCGGGCCAGAGCCCGCTGCTACTTTCCGCCTCTCCGGCAGATGATGGACTGTCGGGCATGGCCCTTCGAACGCGCTCCTGTTGTCAGCGATCCCCATATGGGTCGGAAATGCCCATCTTGGCAAGCGCGGCGATTTCGAGTGCCTCCATGGCTTCGGCCTGACCGTCGCTCTCGACATGGTCGTGCCCGGCGAGATGCAGCAGTCCGTGGACCAGCAGGTGGGCGGCGTGATCGGCCAGCGAAATGCCCTTCTCCCGCGCCTCCCGCTCGCAGGTCTCCAGCGCCAGCGCGATGTCGCCGAGCATTTCCGGCCCGCCCTCCCCGGCCATCGCCAGCAATTGCTCGCGGGTCAGCATCGGGAAGGAGAGGACGTTGGTCGGCGCGTCCTTGGCTCGCCATTCGCGGTTGAGCGTGTGCACATCCTCGTCGAGCGTGAACAGGATGCTGGCGGACAGGCGCGGATTGGCGAGTGCCGGCTCCACGCTCTCGGCCGCCTCGTGCGCGCGCTCGGCAAGGTCGGCCCAGTCGGTGCCGCCAGGGCCCGGTGCGGGCCAGCCGTCGATCTCGATATCGAGGTCCACCTAGCTTGCCGGGCCTTCATAGGCCTCGACGATCCGCCCCACGATCGGGTGGCGCACCACGTCGGCGACGGTGAAGCGGATGGTGCCGAAGCCGTCGACGCCTTCGAGCTTGTCGACCGCGTCGGCCAGCCCGCTCATCCGGTCGCCGCCGGGAATGTCGACCTGCCGCGGATCGCCGCAGATCACCATCCGGCTGTTCTGCCCGAAGCGGGTGAGGAACATCTTCATCTGTTCGCGCGTGGTGTTCTGCGCCTCGTCGAGAATCACGAAGGCGTCGGCCAGCGTGCGCCCGCGCATGAAGGCGATGGGCGCGATCTCGATCTCGCCCGAGGCCAGCCGCCGCTCGACCTGTTCGGGCGGCATGCAGTCATAGAGCGCGTCGTAGAGCGGGCGCAGGTAGGGATCGACCTTGTCCTTCATGTCGCCCGGCAGGAAGCCGAGCTTCTCGCCCGCTTCGACCGCCGGACGGCTGAGGATCAGGCGCTGGACGCTGCCGGTCATCAACTGGCTGACCGCCTGGGCCACGGCGAGATAGGTCTTGCCCGTGCCTGCCGGGCCGAGCGCGAAGATGATGTCGTCGCGCGCCAGAGCCCGCATGTAGGTCGCCTGCACGACGCTGCGCGGCACGATGGTCTTGCGCCGCGTGCGGATCATGATCGGCGGCATTCCGCCCCGCTCGCCCGGCTCGGCACCGACGATCCCGTCCAGCGTCGGTTCGTCCGACATGGCGATGATCGACTGGATCAGCCCGGCATCGAGATCCTGCCCCACAGCGAGCTTGTCGTACATCGCCCGCAACACGTCCCGCGCCCGAGCGACGCTGTCTTCCGGCCCTTCCAGATGAAGCTCGTTCCCGCGC
Source organism: Erythrobacter sp. (assembly GCA_025698865.1). Taxonomy (GTDB): domain Bacteria; phylum Pseudomonadota; class Alphaproteobacteria; order Sphingomonadales; family Sphingomonadaceae; genus Qipengyuania. The sequence goes on from JAILWQ010000001.1 coordinate 343,823, forward strand.
GCCGAGATGAACACGCCGAGCCGGTTTTCGACCTGCACCAGATTGGCATCGAACTGCCCGAACAGGGCGCCGAGCAGGCTCTGATTGTCGAAACTCAGATCGAGCTGCGCCCTACGCACCTCGCGCTGGGGGATCGGGGGTTTGCTGAAGCTCGTCCGCTCGTCGCGGTCGGGCCGATTGCCGGGTTTGCGCGCCATTAGGCTCCTTTGGTTCCGAGTCGGGAATGTAGGGGCCGGACGAGGTTAGGCAAGCGGGGGAGCGCGATACGGCGGTGGAAAGTCACCTCCGCGTCACATGGGATCAGGCCTCAACGTCCTCGCGCAGCGTGCCGGCCAGAGAATTAGGTCCGGCCTCGCCCAGCGTCACCTCGACCAGATCGCCGATCGCGCAGTCGCCCCCATCTTCTCTGGCGAACCACACGCTCTGGAGCCAGGGCGATTTCCCGAGCCACTGGCCGGGGAGCTTGCCCTTGCGCTCGACCAGGACCTGGCAGGTGCGGCCTTCGCTGGCGCGGTTGAAGGCGAGCTGGTCGCGGTTGAGGGCCGACTGGAGGCGCTGGAGGCGTTCGTCCATCGCTTCCGGCGGGATCTGGTCCGCCATCGTCGCGGCGGGGGTGCCGGGGCGCGGGCTGTACTTGAAGCTGAAGGCCTGCGCGTAGCCGACCGTGTCGACCAGCGCGAGCGTCTCCTCGAATTCGGCTTCGGTCTCGCCGGGAAAGCCGACAATAAAATCGCCGCTCAGCGCGATGTCGGGCCGCGCGGCGCGGAAGCGATCGAGCAGCTTCAGATAGCTGTCCGCCGTGTGCGAGCGGTTCATCGCCTTCAGCACCCGGTCGCTACCCGACTGCACCGGCAGATGGAGGAAGGGCATGAGCTTGTCGACCTCGCCATGCGCGGCGATCAGGCCCTCGTCCATGTCGGCCGGGTGGCTGGTGGTGTAGCGGATGCGGCGGAGATCGGAGATCGTCGCCAGCCGCCGGATCAGCCCGTCGAGGCCCTGCCGGTGGCCCTTCTCGTCCTCGCCGCTCCAGGCCGAGACGTTCTGGCCGAGCAGCGTGATCTCCTTCGCGCCCGCATCGACGAGGCGCTTCGCCTCCTCGACCAGATCGGCGAAGGGCCGCGAGATTTCCGCGCCCCGGGTATAGGGCACGACGCAATAGGTGCAGAACTTGTCGCAGCCTTCCTGCACAGTGAGGAAGGCGGCTGGGGCCACCCGCCGCCGCTCGGGCAGAGCGGCGAACTTGGCGATCGCCGGCATGTCGGTATCGGTCGCGCGCTCGCCCTTCACCGCCCGGTCGAGCATCTCGGGCAGGCGGTGATAGGCCTGCGGGCCGACCACCATGGAGACGGCGGGCGCGCGCGCCATGATCTCCTCGCCCTCCGCCTGCGCGACACAGCCCGCGACCGCGATCAGCGGTTCCTTGCCCGCCGCGCGGCCCGCCTTGGTCAGGCGGCCGATGTCGGAATAGACCTTCTCCGCTGCCTTCTCGCGGATGTGGCAGGTGTTGAGGACGACGAGATCCGCCTCCTCGCCTTCGGGCGCCTGCGTGATTCCGCGTTCCGCCAGCATCTCGGCCATGCGCTCGCCATCATAGACGTTCATCTGACAGCCGAAGGACTTGACCCGGTAGGTCTTGGGAGAGGTCGTGGGTTTCATGGGTAGCGCGCCCTTACCGAAAAGGGCCGCTCCTTTCAACGAAAAGGGCGGCTCGAGGCCGCCCTTCCCTTATCCAATCTGGCCTTATCCAATCTGGCCTTGGCCGATCCGGATGCGTTCTTACGAAACGCTCGCCTTCACGATCTTGCCCGGCTCGCGCGGCGGCTCGCCCTTGGGGAGCGCATCGACATGTTCCATGCCGCTCTCGACTTGGCCCCACACGGTGTACTGGCCGTCTAGGAAATGGGCGTCGTCGAAGCAGATGAAGAACTGGCTGTTGGCACTGTCGGGCACCTGGGTGCGTGCCATCGAGCAGGTACCGCGGACATGCGGTTCGCTGTTGAACTCGGCCTTGAGATCGGGCTTGTCGCTGCCGCTCATGCCGGTTCCGGTCGGATCGCCGCCCTGCGCCATGAAGCCGGGAATCACGCGGTGGAAGACCACGCCGTCGTAGAAGCCGTCCTTCGCCAGCTCGGTGATCCGCTCGACATGGCCGGGGGCCAGATCGGGGCGCAGCTTGATGACGACGTCGCCGCCTTCGCCGTTGCCGGTGTCGAGTGTGAGAGTGAGTGTGTCGTCGGCCATCGTTCTGAATCTCCTGTATCGTCGGCGCCGATATAGGGACTGTTGCCCGCCTGTCGACCACAGCTTGCCATATGGCGCGCAATGCCTAGAGCAGCGCCATGGCCGACGAAGCGCTCCTCGAGAAAGACGTGACGGACGAGGACACCGCCGACGAGGCGGGCCGCCCCGACGACCGGATCGACGACGAACGGCACGACGAGGACAACATCCTCAAGCCCGAATTCGTCCACAAGGTCGAGGACGCGCTGGAGGAAGGCGACAGCGAGCGCGCCTACGAGCTGGTCGAACCGCTCCACCCCGCCGACGTCGCCGACCTTCTCGAACTGCTCGACCGGGACGAGCGGCGCCAGCTTGCCGCCGCCATCACCGACCTGATGACGAGCGAGGTCGTCGCCGAACTCAACGATTTCGTGCGCGACGACATGATGGAGGCGCTCCCTGCCGCCAGCGTCGCGCAGATCGCCGAACAGCTGGAGACCGATGACGCTGTCCAGCTGATCGAGGATCTCGACGAGGAGGACCGGCAGGCGATCCTTGCCGAACTCGACGACGAGGACCGGATCGCGATCGAGAGCGCGCTGTCCTATCCGGAAGAGACCGCCGGGCGATTGATGAGCCGCGAATTCGTCGCGGTGCCCGAGCATCTGACAGTCGGCGGCCTGATTGATTTCCTGCGCGAGGGGCGCGACCTGCCGAACGATTTCCTCGAGGTCTTCGTGGTCGACGAGAAGCACCATCCGGTCGGCACCTGCGCGCTCTCGTGGATCCTGCGCACGCCCCGCGCCATCGCGCTCAGCGACGTGATGAAGCGCGACCAGACCCTGATCCCGGCGATGCTGGACCAGGAAGAGGTCGGCAACATGTTCCAGAAATACGCTCTCGTCTCTGCCGCGGTGATCGACGAGAGCGGGCGGCTGGTCGGCCAGATGACGGTCGACGACGTGGTCCACATCATCGCCGAGGAAGCGGGCGAGGATGCCCTGTTGATGTCCGGCGCGGGCGAAGGCGACATCAATGAGCCGATCCGCGATGCCTATTCGGCGCGCGTGCGCTGGCTGGTCGCCAATCTCGGCACGGCGCTGGTGGCGAGCGGGATCATCTACCTGTTCGGCGCCGCGATCGAGCAATTGGTGGCGCTCGCAGTGCTCATGCCGATCGTCGCCAGCATCGGCGGCAATGCTGGCACGCAGACCATGGCCGTGACCGTCCGCGCCATCGCGATGAACCAGCTGACCCGGTCGAACACGCGGCGTATCCTGTGGCGCGAGATGCGCGTCGCCATGCTCAACGGGGTGACGATCGCGGTGCTGATCGGGCTCGGCACGGCGGCGATCTTTACCCCCCTGCTGGGCGGCGTGATCGCGGCGGCGATGGTGGTGAACGTGCTGGTGGCGGGGCTGGCCGGCGTGCTCGTCCCCGTGATCTTCGACCGGCTGGATCAGGACCCGGCCGTCGCCTCCAGCGTGTTCGTGACCATGATCACCGATTCCATGGGCTTCTTCGCCTTTCTCGGTCTCGCCGTGGCGGTGGGCGTGGTCTGACAGGTTGAGACGCGGGGCCGCGTCCCTATCTCTTGCCCATGCCGCTCAACCTGACCAAGATCGCCTTCGGCGCGCAGAGCTTTGGCGATATCGAGAAATGGTATGCCGAGCGGCGCAGCCCCAATCTCACCACCCGCTATCGCCCGACCCGGTGGGAGGAATGCATCGGCGGCTCGCTGTTCTGGATCCACCAGCACAATATCGTCGCGCGCAGCCCGATCCTGGGGTTCAGCGAGACGAAGGACGGGCGCTGGTCGATCGATCTCGAGCCGCGCCTGATCAAGGTCCGCCCCCTGCCCAAGCGCGCCCATCAGGGCTGGCGCTATCTGAAAGGCGAGCCGCCGCGCGATCTGGCCGAGGGCGAGGATGTGGGCGACGTCATTCCGGGCCGGCTCGCGGGAAAGTTGCAACGGCTGGGTCTGATCTAGGCTGGAACGTCTGCCCGCCCCTCTTGGTTGATGGGGAAAGGAGAAACTTCATGCCAGAACGTCAATCGCGCCATCCCGACAACGAACTTATCGACGAGATGACCGAGAATCCCACACCGTCGCAGCAGAGCTCCGCCGGTGGCGAGGTCAATCGGCAGGTCGGCAAGCGCGGCGAACTCAACAGCGCGACCGATCCCGAGAACCGCGAGCCCGAAGTCGGCTCGGACAATCCGGGTGACGACGCGAAGAAGGGTCCCAAGACCCAGGCCGCGATCCAGGAAAACCGGAACAGCTAGGCCTCAGGCGGCGAGCTTCGCCGCCACCCGGCGCAGGGCATCGACATAGACGTCGGGGCTCTGCGCGCCGGGAATCATGAACCGGTCGGCCACGATCATCGCCGGAACGCCGGTGATGTTCAGATCGAACGCAGCCCGCCCTTCGGAGCGGGTTTTTCGTGCGATATCCTCGCTGTCCAGCACGGCTTCGGCAGCGGCGCGGTCGAGGCCCTGCTCCTCGGCGATGTCAAGCAGCACCCCGCGCTCGCCGATGGCGCGGCGATAATTGAAATGCGCCGCGAACAGAGCGAGCTTGAGCGCCGTCTGACGTTCGGCGCCGAATTCTTCCCCCGCCCATGTCAGCAGCTTGTGCGCGGCCAAGGTGTTCCACATCATCGCAGGCGGCGCCGGCTCTTCGCCCGCATAGTCCAGCGAAACACCGGCCATTTCCGCCGTCTCGCGCATCCGGTCCTGGACCTCGCGCGATTGGGCGACAGTCCGTCCGTATTTGCGCGCAATATGCGCCGTCCGTTCCTCGCCCTCGGCGGGCATGTCGGGATTGAGTTCGAAGGCGTGCCAGCGGATTTCGGCGGCGATCTCTCCCTCCAGCCGTTCCAGCGCCTGCGACAGGTTGCCCCAGCCGACGAGGCACCAGGGGCACATCACGTCGGACCAGATGTCGATCGCGAGCTTCTGCGGCCGGGTCATCTCTCGATCCACCATGTCAGGAGATGATGGGCAATAGCCTGCGCGGGCGGCGCGGTGAAGGGGCCCTCGCCTGCCAGCGCCGCGGCGACCTCGGCCCGGCCAAACCAGCCGATCTCGGCCAGTTCGGTCTCGTCCATCGTGATTGCGTCGGAAGTCGCCGTGGCGTGGCAGCCGATCATCAGCTGGCTGGGAAACGGCCAGGGCTGGCTGGCGACGTAGCGGACCTCGCCCACGATCACGCCGCTCTCTTCCAGCACCTCGCGGGCGACGGCTTCCTCGAGGCTTTCTCCCGGCTCGACGAAGCCTGCCAGCGCGGAAAAGCGCCCTTCCGGCCAGCCCTTGCCACGCCCCAGAAGGAGCCGGTCATCGTGCTCGACCAGCATGATCGTAACCGGATCGGTGCGCGGAAAATGCTGCGCGCCGCAATTGCCGCAATCGCGCTGCCACCCGCCTTTCGCCAGAGCGGTCGGGCCGCCGCACTGGGCGCAGAAGCGGTGACGGGCGTGCCAGTCGACGAGGCTGCGCGCGCCGCCATAGATCGCCAGATCGTCTGGCCGGAGCGAGGCCATCGCCTGCCACAGCGCCGGATTGGCAAGGCGCGGTGCAATATCGCCCGACTCGGGCACGGCGGCGAAACACGCCTTGCCTTCGTCGAGGCCGAGGAACACGAGATCGCTGCCCTCCGGCGCGTCGGCCAGCGTGGTCCAGGCGAGCGCCCCGCTCTCGTCCATGCCGGGCATCAACCCGTCGAGTGCGAGGAGCCGCGCCCGCCAGTTCATCAGGCCGGCAAGCGCCTCCGGATCGGCGCGCAGATTGTCCGCCCGGTCGAGCCGCGATCCCGTGAAAGCCAGCATGTGTCCTCAGCCGGCCTTCTTCATCGCCATCGCGGCGAGATCGGCCAGGACCGCGGCGGTGAACTCGCTTTGCGCCGGATAGGCTTCGGAAGGCATGTACTGTGTGAAGAGCCCGGCGCGCAGACCCGCCTTGAAGCTGACGAGGCCCACCGTGCCCGCCGCCCCGGCCCAGCCATAGGAGCCGTCGCTGACCCGGCCGCCCGCGCCGTAGCCCGAACCCGCCGCATAGGTGCCCGCGGTGCTGACCCCTTCGGGCAGGATGTCGGACGTGCCGAGGCGGACCGCACGTTCGCTCATCACCCGCTTGCCGTCGATCGCCCCGTAGCCGAGCAGCATCCGCAGGAAGCGGTCGTAATCGCGCGGACTCGAGACGAGCCCGCCGCCGCCCGCCGGGAACGGTGGCTGATCGAGGAAGATTGACAGCCGCGCCGGATCGAGCGGGATCAGCGTGCCGTTCATGACGCCGTAATTGGTGGTCAGCCGTCCGACCTCGCTCGCCGGAACGCGGAACCAGGTGCTGGTCATGCCGGTCGGCTCGAAGATGCGGTTCTGGAGAAAGCTCGCGAAGCTCTCGCCCGAAGCCACCTCGATCACCCGACCGAGCAGGTCGATCGAGTTGGAATAGCTCCATTTCGTGCCCGGCTGATAGACCAGCGGGAGTTCGGCCAGCCGGTCGGCGAAGGCGGCGAGGCTGGGCGCGGCATCGTAATCGCCGAGCAGGGCCTGTGCGATCGGCAGCTTGCTGACCTGCCCGCCGATGATGCCGCGCTGGTTGTATGCGTCCTTGATCGGACCCTTCTGGACGATGTTGTAGCCGATCCCCGCCGTATGGGTCAGCAGGTGACGGATGGTGATCGGCCGCTCGGCCGCGACGACATCGGTGATCGAGCCGTCATAGGTCTTCTGCACCTGCATGTTGGCGTAGGCAGGCAGGATCTCGGCGAGCGGCTGGTCGAGGCCGAGCTTGCCCTCGTCGATCAGGATCATCGTCGCCATGCCGGTGATCGGCTTGCTCATCGAATAGATACGGTAGAGGCTGTCGATTCCGGCCGGCTGGTTCTGCCCGATCGCGAGGTTGCCCTTGGCGATGGTGGCGGGCGCATCCTGTCCCCAACCCATGATCGCGACCATGTTCGCCACCTTGCGCGCGTCGACATAGCGATCGACCAGTGCGGCAACGGTGGGGAACTGGATGCGCAGATCGCGCGCCTGTGCGCTCGTCCGGGCGAGCAGGGCCGAACCCGTCGGCAGACCGGCGAGCGCCGCGCCGGCGCCCAGCACCGCGCCCCCGCGCAACAGGGACCGGCGGGACAGGTTGATCTCGTCGAATTCGCGATAGGCCATGGAAACTCCCTCCAGCCGGCAAGGACGCCGCCATGTGCGCGCCAGAATGAACAATGGATCGCGAAAAGCAACGGGAGAATGATCTTGCGGATGGCCCCGTGTTATCGTGATCGTGCGCCTGAGTCTGGGCGGCGGCATTGTCTAGGCCAGCGCCAGCCGCGCCGCCTTCGCGAAGAGCGTCGGCAGCCCGGCATCCTCGAGATTTTTGATCGGCCACCATTCACCCTCGCCCGGCGGAGGGGATGCGGTCTCGATCCTGCGGACCGCCAGTTCGAGGTCCGCATGGGTAAAGCCGTGCCGGACCGCGCCGAGATCCGTCCACGTCCCGTCGAGCGGCGCGGCGCCCGTGCCGTCGGCGCGGGCTGTCCAGCCATCGTCGGGCAGAGCGCGCATTCCCGCCAGCATCCCCTTCCTCTCGCGCCGGACGAGCCAGACCGATCCCGCCCGCTCGATCCAGAAGGCGGTGCCGCGCCGCTGCGGTTTCGCCTTCTTGGCGGGCTTAACCGGAAAGCGCGTTGGTTCGCCCCTTCGCCGTCCCTCACAGGTTTCGGATAGCGGGCAGAGCAGACAGCGCGGCTCGCGCGGCGTGCAGATCGTCGCGCCCAGATCCATCATCGCCTGGGCGAAATCGCCCGCGCGTTCGTCGGGCGTGATCGTATCGGCCTTCTCGCGGATCGCCTTGCGGGCGGCGGGCAGCGGCGCGTCGATCGCGAACAGGCGCGCGACCACCCGCTCGACATTGGCGTCCACCACCACCGCCCGCCTGCCGAAAGCGATCGCCGCGACCGCCGCCGCCGTGTAGTCGCCGAGGCCGGGCAGAGCGCGCAGGGCCGCTTCCGTGTCCGGAAAGCCGCCACGCGCCGCCACCTCGCGCGCCGCCTTCACCAGATTGCGGGCGCGCGAATAGTATCCCAGCCCCGCCCAGGCGGCCATCACCTCCTCCTCCGGCGCGGCGGCGAGAGCGGCGACATCGGGCCAGCGTGTGGTGAAGGCCGTGAAATAGGGCTTCACCGCCGCCACGGTGGTCTGTTGCAGCATCACCTCGGACAGCCAGACGCGATAGGGATCGGTCGGCGGCGCGCCGGGCGGTGCGCGCCACGGCAGCTCGCGCGCGTGCCGGTCGTACCAGCCAAGCAGGATGTCGGAGACGGTGGCGGCCACGCGCGCTCTATGGCATGAGCGGTGCCGAGATGGAACGCAGCACCACCAGCCGCGGCAGGAGGCCGGCCAGCAAGCCCTCCGCCGGCAAGCCTTACGAACGTCCGCGCGGCGGCCCAGCCAAGCCGGTCGGAACGCTGATGCCGCAGATCGGGCGCACGGCCTTCCGCCGCTTCGGCTTCGTCCAGTCGAGCGTCGTCAGCCGCTGGCCCGAAATCGTCGGCGAAACGCATTCGCGGGTCTGCATGCCGGAATCGATCCGCTTTCCTCCGGGGGAAAAGGCGGAAGGGATTCTCAATCTCGTCGCTTCGCCCGGCCACGCCACGCTGATCCAGCACGTGATCCCCGAGATCATCGAGCGGGTGAACCGCTTCTTCGGCTACAACGCCGTGGCGCGGATCAAGCTGCGGCAAGGCACGGTTAAGCCGCCGGCCGGCAGTGGCGCCGCTTCGGAAAAACCCAAGGCGCCCCCTTCGCTCAAGCCGATCCCGATGGGACTGGGGGAAAGTTTGCGCGATATCGGCGATCCCGAACTGCGCACCGTGCTCGAATCGCTCGCGCGCAGCTTCGGGTCCGAGAACGAGGACTGAGGAATGAAGATCGTTTCGAAATTCGTCGCCGGTGTCGCGGCCATCGCTCTCGGCACGACGGGCGGCATCGCGCTCGCGCAGAAAAAGGCGCCGGAGAAAGCCGCGAGCGTGCCGGCCAAGGGGCAGAACTGGCTCGTCACCATATCGCGCGGCGATCAGGGGCACAGGCTCGGCAATCCGGAAGCGGAAACCCGGCTCGTCGAATATATGAGCTACACCTGCAGCCACTGCGCCGATTTCGCGCGCGATGGCGACGGGGCGATCAAGCTGGCCTACGTCCCGACCGGCAAGGTCAGCTACGAGATCCGTCACCTGCTGCGCGATCCAGTGGACCTGACCGCGGCGCTCCTCACCCATTGCGGCGAGCCCAACCGGTTCATGGCCAATCATGCCGCCATCATGATGAAACAGGCGGACTGGCTGGCCGCCGCGAGCAAAACCACCCAGGCCCAGCGTTCGCGCTGGCAGTTCGGCTCGAACTCCGCCCGGCGTCAGGCGATCGCCAGCGATCTCGGCTTCTACCAGATCATGGAAGGCCGCGGCTACTCGCGCGCCGATCTCAACCGCTGTCTGGCCGACGAGACGAAGGCGACGGCTCTCGCCGAAACGAGCATGCGCGACATGCGCGACCTGAAGCTCGAAGGCACGCCCAGCTTCGTCATCAACGGCAAGCTCCTGGGCGGCGTGCACGACTGGAAGAGCCTGCAACCCCAACTCGACAGCCGGCTCTGACGCGCGCCGGTTTTCCGCGACAAATCGCGGGTCCGGCTTCGCGCAAGGCCCGATCTCGGCTAATCTTTCTACGCATCCACTGAACAGGACCGAACATGACCACGACCATTCGCCCGATCCTCGCCACCCTTGCCCTGCCCCTTGCCATGGCGCTGGCCTCTTGCGGCAGCGGCGAGACGGGCGACGCCGCCGAGGCGGTTGCGGGCGAACCGGTCGCGGACGTCGCGCCGCCGGCGGGCCAGCAATGGACCGACACGGTCGCGATCACCGATTCCGACGGCTACCTGCTCGGCAATCCCGACGCGCCTATCAAGGTCGTCGAATACGCCTCGCTCTCCTGCCCCGCCTGCGCCGCCTTCGCGGTCGAGGGTGTGGACGAGCTGAAGGAGAAATACGTCGATAGCGGCCGGGTCAGCTTCGAACTGCGCAACCAGATCCACGGCCCGCACGATCTCATCCTCGCGCGGCTCGTGCGCTGCGGGCAGAAGGAAGCCTATCACCCGCGTTCGGAAGTGGTCTGGAAGAACCTTCAGGAAGTGCTCCAGCCGGTGTTCGACAATCAGGAAGCCTTTGGACAGGCGCTCGAACTGCCCGAGCAGCAGCGCTTCGTCCAGGGCGCGCAGGTTGCGGGCTTCTACGATTTCTTCAGCCGGCTCGGCCTCAGCCGCGACGAGGCGCAGACCTGCCTCGCCGATTTCGCCAGCATGGAGAAGATCGCCGCCAATTCGACCCAGCAGTCGAACGAGCTGGACATCACCGGCACGCCGACCTTCATCGTCAACGGGCGCAAGCTCGACGGCGTGAACAGCTGGTCCGCTCTCGAGCCGATCCTCCAGCAGGCCGGAGCTCGCTGAAGCCCCCGCCGAACGGCGCGCGGCGGAGCGGCACGCGATGATCCTCAGGAAGCTGAAACTGTCCGGCTTCAAGAGCTTCGTCGAACCCGCCACGCTGCATATCGAACCCGGGCTGACCGGCGTGGTCGGCCCCAATGGCTGCGGCAAATCCAACCTGCTCGAGGCGATCCGCTGGGTGATGGGCGAGAACTCGCCCAAATCCATGCGTTCGGGCGGGATGGAGGACGTGATCTTCGCCGGCACCGAGAGCCGCCCGCCGCGCGACTTCGCCGAAGTGGTGCTTCAGGGCGAGGATGACGCGCGCGAAGAGCTTGAGGTCGTCCGCCGGATCGAGCGCGGCGCCGGCAGCGCCTACCGCATCAACGGCAACGACGTGCGGGCCAAGGACGTCGCGCTGACCTTTGCCGATGCGGCTACGGGCGCGCACTCCCCCGCTCTCGTCAGCCAGGGCAAGATCGCGCAGGTCATCGCGGCGAAGCCGACCGAACGGCGGCAGATGCTGGAAGAGGCCGCGGGGATCGCGGGGCTGCATGTCCGCCGCCGCGATGCCGAGAACAAGCTGCGCCAGACGGAGGCGAACCTTGCGCGGCTGGAAGACCTGATGGCGGGGCTCGACACGCAGATCGCCTCGCTCCGACGGCAGGCGAAGCAGGCCGAACGCTATAGCAGGCTGTCCGAAGAAATCCGCACGGCCGAGGCGCGGCTGGTCTTCGCCCGCTGGCGCGACGCCGCCGCCGCTGCCGATCAGGCGAAGGCTGCGGCGAGAACGGCCGAGGCAGCCGTCGTGGAGGCGCAGGCCATTCTGACCGCGGCGCAATCGGCGCAGCAGGAGGCGGCCGTCGCGCTCAACGCTGCGCGCGAGGAACTGGCCGACCGGCGCGACGATGCGAGCGCGCACGGGCACCGCATGGCCGCGCTCGCCACCAAGCTCGAGGCCGCCGAAGAACGGCTCGCCGATCTCGACCGCCAGCGCACGCGGCTGGAGGAAGACAGGATCGACGCCGACCGCCTGACCACCGACGCGGCCGAGGCGATTGCTCGGCTCGAGAAGGAACTGGCGGCGAACGAGGCGCGGTTCGCCGAGGACGAGAAGGCGCGGCCCTCGCTCGCCACGGCACTGGAGAAGGCGGAAGCCGGTGCGCGCGCGAACGAACTGGCGCTTGCCCGGGCGACGGCCGAAAATGCCGGCGTCGAGGCGGAGTGGCGGTTGGCCGAGGCGGCGATCGGGCAGGCCCGGGAGCGGCTGGACCGACTCGAAGCGGAGGAGCGCCGGATCGCCGCCGCGCGCGCGGAACTCTCGGCAACGGACGACGAGGACGCCGTTCGTGCCGCCGGGCAGGACGTCGAGGAGGCGGCCCGCGCCGTCGCCGATCGCCGGGAGGAACTGGACCGGATGCAGGCGCGCAAGGCGCAGCTGCAACCCGCCCGGGACGCGGCAGCCGATGCGCTATCCGCCGCCCGCGCCGAACTCTCCGGGGTCGAGCGCGAATGGAGCGGGCTCAAGCGCGATCGGGACGCGCGGACACGCGCTGCCGAGACCCGGCGCGGGCGTCCGCAGGCGATCGACCGCATCCGTCCGCAACCGGGCTGGGAACGTGCCTTCGCCGCCGTGCTGGGCCGCGACGGCAAGGCGTTGATCGGCAATCCCGAACCGGACGACGAAGGGCGCTACTGGACCGGAGCGGAGATCGCGCGCTCGGTCGAGGACAGTCTGTCGCGCCGGGCGCTCGATTGTCCGGCGGAACTTTCCGCACGCCTGTCGATGGTCCACGCCGCCTCGCAGGACGATGGCCGCACTCTCGAACCGGGCGAGTGGCTGGTGACGAAGGGCGGCGCGTTGCGGCGCTGGGACGGTCTGGTCGTGCGCGGTGAAGGCGCGGCGGATGCGGCGCGGCTGGAAGCGGAAAACCGGTTCCGCGAACTCGACGAACGGATGCCGGCCTTGCGCCAGGCGGTCGAGGCGGCGGAGACGCGCGAAGCGGCGGTGCGCGAAGAACTCGCCACTCTCCAGCGCGATCTCGTCACCGCCGAACGGGCGCTCGGCGAGGCGGCGGAGGCCGAGCGTCAGGCCCTGCGCGCGCTGGATCAGGCGGAAGCCGCGCGGGAGCGGACGGCACTGCGCCGCGAGGAACTGGCCGCGACCGAGGCCGATCACGGGTCGCGGATCGAAACCGCCCGCCATGAATTGGAGGAGGCGCGCGCGAGGCAGACCGCCCTCCCCGATCTGGCCACAGGCCGAGCGGCATTGGATGCCGCGAGAGCGCGGAGCGAAGCGGCGCGCGGCGCAGTGCAGTCCGCCGCTGCCCGCCTCGCTGCGCACGATCAGGGGCTGGCAGTTGCGCGCGAACGGATCGGCACGCAGCGGAGCGACATCGCCGGGTGGAAAGCGCGCAGCGGGGATGCCGCGCGGCGCCTCGCGGACATGACCGCCCGCTTCGAGGCGATCGAGGAGGAACGCGCGATCACCGCCGCCAAGCCCGAGGCCCTGATCCGCGAGATCGAGCAGGGCGAGACCTTGCGCGAACGGCTCGGCACGGAGCTTGCGGGCGCGCAGAAGGCGGTAGACACCGCGCAGACCGTCGCGGCCGATGCGGACCGGGCGCTGGCCGAAGCGGGCGAGGCCCTTGCCGGGGTGCGCGAGAACCGCGCCACTCTGGCGGCGCGCGCGGAGAACGAGGATGCGCGCCGCATCGAGATGACGCGGATTTCGGGCGAGCGTTTCCAGTCCCCGCCCCCGCTCCTGCCGCAGAAATTCGGCTTCGACGAAGACGCGATCGATGCGGCCGAGACCGAAAGCGCCGAAATGGACCGGCTGACCGCCAGCCGCGAGCGGATCGGCCCCGTCAATCTCGTCGCCGCCGAAGAGCTTTCCCGCATAGAGGGCGAGCACGGCACGAGCGCGCAGGAGCAGGCCGAGCTGGCCGAAGCCGTCAACCGCCTGCGCGGCTCGATCGGGAGCCTAAACCGCGAGGGGCGAGAGCGACTGCGCGAAGCGTTCGAACAGGTCGACACGCATTTCCAGCGCCTGTTCACGCGGCTGTTCGAGGGCGGCAAGGCGCATCTCGCCCTGATCGACAGCGACGATCCGCTCGAGGCGGGGCTCGAGATCTTCGCCCAGCCGCCGGGCAAGAAGCTGCAATCGCTCACGCTGCTATCGGGCGGCGAGCAGGCGCTGACGGCGGTGGCGCTGATTTTCGGCCTGTTCCTGACCAATCCGGCGCCGATCTGCGTGCTCGATGAGGTCGACGCGCCACTGGACGATGCCAATATCGACCGCTTCTGCGACCTGCTCGACGCGATGGTCCGCGAGACCACCACACGCTACCTCATCGTCACGCACAATGCGGTGACCATGAGCCGGATGCACCGCCTGTTCGGCGTGACCATGATCGAACGGGGAGTGAGCCGCCTCGTCAGCGTCGATCTCGGCCAGGCCGAGCTGCTGGCGGCGGAATGACGGGATCAGGACGCGACGGCGCGCTGCAGATCGTTCCGGATGCTTTTCAGCCGCCTGACAATTCGCGGGTCGACCTCGGTGGGCTGTGAATTGCCGGCCAAGGGCTCGCTAGGCGTATCCTCCTCGACGGTCGCCTCCGGACCGCCCTCCTCGAGGACGCTGTTCGCGCCTTTCAGAGTGTAGCCTTCCGCATTCACCAGCCGGTCTATCGTGCGGACCAGTTCGACATCCTCGGGGCGGTAATAGCGACGGCCCCCGCTGCGCTTGAGCGGTTGGAGCATGGGAAACTGCTGCTCCCAGTAACGCAAAACGTGGCTCTTGATGCCGAGCGCGTTGCCGACCTCGCCGATCGTGCGCAGCGCGCCGTCATCCTTGCCGTCATCGAACCCGGTCATCGTCAGCCCTTCGCGATCCTCTCCTTGAGGAGCTGGCTGGCACGGAACGTCAGCACCCGGCGCGAAGTGATCGGCACCTCGATCCCGGTCTTGGGGTTGCGACCAACCCGTTCCTTCTTGTCGCGCAGCACGAAGCTGCCGAAGCCCGAAATCTTGACATTCTCGCCGTCCGCCATGGCCGTGCACATCTTGCCGAGAATGGCCTCGACCAGATCGAGCGATTCCGCCCGGCTGAAGCCCATCTTGCGGTTGATCGTTTCGGCCAGATCGGCCCTCGTGAGCGTGCCCACCGATCGCATAACTCAAATCCTTCCTTCACCGGTGCGACCCGAGCGAAGTTCGTCCGAATATCTAATCCCTTATCGCTCGCCACGCAAACCGGGTGCGCGGAATTTCGACCAACTACATGCGCGCCAGCGCCGCACCCCAAGTGAAGCCGCCGCCCATCGCCTCGAACATGACGAGATCGCCCTTGCCGATCCGCCCGTCGCGCACCGCCACGTCGAGTGCGAGCGGAACCGATGCGGCGGAGGTGTTGGCGTGACGGTCGACAGTGACCACGACTTTCTCCGCAGGAAGGCCGAGCTTTCGCGCAGTCGCGTCGAGGATGCGGGCATTGGCCTGGTGGGGTACGACCCAGTCGATCTGCTCGACCGCCACTCCGGCATCGCCAATCACCTCGCGCAGCACATCGGCCAGATTGACCACCGCGTGGCGGAAAACCTCCCGCCCCTTCATGCGCAGCTTGCCGACCTCGCCCGTGGTGGACGGGCCGCCGTCGACGTAGAGCAGCTCCTTGTGCTCGCCATCCGCGTGCAGCTTGGTCGCGATGATGCCGGGGCCATCGGTCTCGACTTCGCGCGCTTCGAGCACGATCGCGCCCGCACCATCGCCGAACAGCACGCAGGTGGTGCGGTCTTCCCAATCGAGGATGCGGCTGAAGGTCTCCGAGCCGATCACCAAGGCTTTCTTGGCCATGCCGGTCTGGAGCATCGAATCCGCGGTCGCGAGCGCGTAAAGAAAGCCCGAGCAGACCGCGGCGACGTCGAAAGCGATGCCGGTGCCGCAGCCCAGCGCGTGCTGGACCTGCGTGGCAGTGGCGGGAAAGGTGTGGTCGGGCGTGGCGGTCGCGAGCACGATCAGCCCGATCTCGTCAGCCGCGATGCCCGCCGCATCGAGCGCCTTGCGCGCGGCCTCGGTCGCGAGGGTGGAGGTGGTCTCCCCCTCCCCGGCGATGTGGCGTTGGCGGATGCCCGTGCGTTCGACGATCCACTCGTCGGTCGTGTCGACCCGCTCTGCCAGTTCGGCGTTGCTCACCGCTTGCGCCGGCAGGGCCGAGCCGGTTCCCGTGATGACCGAACGGATCACTTGCCCGCCTGCGCGATGCCGGACGCGGCATTGAAGTTTGTCTGGTCGAGCGCGCCGAGATCGGAAGCGATGCGATTGGTGATGTCGTCCTCCAGCAGCCGTGCGGCGACTTCGACCGCGTTGGCGACGCCCTTGGCATTGGCGCTGCCGTGGCTCTTCACGACCACGCCGTTGAGGCCGAGGAAGACCGCGCCGTTGTGATTGTTGGGATCGAGATGATGCCGCAGCAACTCGGTCGCCGGGCGCGACACGAGAAAGCCGATCTTCGAGCGCAGCGAGGACGAAAAGGCATTGCGCAGCAGATCGGTGACGAAGCGCGCCGCGCCCTCGATCGCCTTCAATGCGATATTGCCCGAAAACCCGTCGGTCACGACCACATCGACATCGCCGCGATTGATCTTGTCGGCCTCGACGAAACCTTCGAAGTCGAGCGCCAGGCCGGTCGCGGCACGCAGCTGGTTGGCGGCGTCGCGAATGTCCTCGGTGCCCTTGGTCTCCTCGGTCCCGATATTGAGCAGGCGCACGCGTGGCCGCTCGATGCCGGTGACCGTGCGCGAATAGGCCGCGCCCATGATCGCGAACTGGACGAGGTTGCGCGCATCGCATTCGCGATTGGCACCGAGGTCGAGCATGATGACGTCATTGTCGCCCAGCGTCGGCAGAAGCGCGGCGAGCGCGGGTCGGTCGAGGCCGGGCATGGTGCGCAGGGCGAGCTTGCTGATCGCCATCAGCGCGCCGGTGTTGCCGGCCGAGACGGCGGCCCCGGCCTTGCCTTCCTTCACCGCCTGGACGGCGAGGCCCATGCTGGTGGTCTTGGCACGGCGGAGCGCCTTGGACGGTTTCTCGTCACCGGCGATCACATCCTCGCAATGGAGGATTTCGGACGCCTCGCGCATGTTGGGATGGAGTTCCAGCGCCTTCTCGATCCGCGCTTGATCGCCGACCAGAAGGAACTTGAACTTGTCGTGACGACGGCGCGCAAGCGCCGCGCCCTCGACCATCACGCGCACGCCTTCGTCGCCGCCCATCGCATCGACGGCGATACGCGGCAGACTCATGAGCAGCTCCGGTTCAGGTTACGGCCTTAGAGGCCGACGGCGACGACTTCGCGGCCGTTGTAGAAACCGCAATGCGGGCAGAGATTGTGCGGGCGCTTCAGCTCGCCGCAATTGTCGCATTCGTGATGCGCTTCGATGCTGAGCGAATCGTGTGCCCGGCGGTTGCCACGGCGATGGGGCGATACTTTTCTCTTGGGGACGGCCATCTCGGCACCTGTTCCTCAAATAAATCCGTTTGGTGAAGCGCCTCTAAGGGACAGTCCGGCGACGCACAAGAGCGGCGAACCGAAAACGTCCGGTAGTGACGATGAAGGCGCGCCCTATAACGGATTCCGCCGGGAGCGCAAGTCGAGGAAATCGCGGTTCCGAAATCGACGCGGCGCTTGTCCGCCCGATCGCCTCGCGGTAGCCGCGCGGGAGAGAGTTCGATCGGGAGAACGAGATTGCCGCTGACCCTGTTCCTGCCGGTCACGCTGACCGCCTGCGCCGCCGCCGCGATCATCGCCGTCTGGCTGGCCGTGCGGTGCGGGCAGATGCGCCTGCGCCACAACATCCTCCACGGCGACGACAATGGCGGCCCGCTCGCACGGCGGATGCGCGCGCAGCTGAACTATGTCGAGAACACGCCCTTCGTGCTGCTGCTGGTCGCCGGGATCGAGCTGTCGGGGCGCGGGCAGGCGTGGCTTTCGCTGGTGGTCGGCGCCTATCTGCTCGGCCGCGTTGCCCACGCCATCGGCATGGATTCGGACAAGCCGCATATCTTGCGCAAGATCGGCGTGCTGATCACGCTGGTGACGCTGATCGGCCTTGCCGTGGTGGCGACGCTGATCGCCTCGGGCCTGTTCTGAGCCTTCAGGCCAAAGCCGCGTCGCTGACGAAGGCGTTGGTCTTGCGCTCCTGACCGAACGTGCTGGTCGGGCCATGGCCGGGAATGAAGGTCACGTCGTCGCCGAGCGGCCAGAGCTTCTGGGTGATCGCGTCGATCAGGTCCTGATGGTTGCCCATCGGAAAATCGGTACGCCCGATGCTGCCCTGGAACAGCACGTCGCCGACGACCGCGAACTTGCTCGGCCGGTGGAAGAAGACGACATGGCCGGGGGTGTGGCCGGGGCAGTGGATCACCTTCAGTTCCAGCTCGCCGACCGTCACGGTGTCGCCGTCCTCAAGCCAGCGATCGGGTTCGAAACAGGTGCCGCGAATGCCGTATTTGCGGCCGTCCTCGTCGAGCCGCGAGATCCAGAACCGGTCGGCCTCGTGCGGCCCCTCGATCGGCAGGCCAAGCTCCTTCGCCAGCACGCCCGCCTCGCCGCAATGGTCGATATGGCCGTGAGTGATGAGGATTTTCTCCAGCTTCACCCCGGTGTTCGCGACGGCGGCCTTGAGCTTGTCGAGATCGCCGCCCGGATCGACCAGTGCGCCCTTGTTGGTCGCGGTGCACCAGATCAGCGAACAGTTCTGTTGCAGGGGTGTCACCGGAACGATCCCGGCTTTCATGGGGGGCTGCTTGGCGGTGTCGGTCATGGGTCTGGAGATGGTCGGCGATCGATAATTATGCAAGCCGGGCGCAGTCTTGAGCGATACCGACACGCCGCCGCGAGGCGATCTCAGACCCGCCCGCCCTTCCACACCACCCGGCCGATGACCTCGACCTCGTCGCGGGCGAGTTCGATGGGGGCGTAGGCCTCGTTGGCGCTGATGAGGGCGATGCGGCCCGGGGCGCTGGCCTGGACCTGCTTGACGTGGAGCGCGTCGCCGATGCGGACGACGAACACGCCCTCTCCGCCGCGCTTGTTGCGATCGACGAAAATCTCGTCGCCCGAGCGCAGCAGCGGCTCCATGCTGTCGCCTTCGACCCGGATGGCGGAGAGGTCCGCGCCGCTCAGCCCCATTTCGCGCAGCCAGCGTCTGGAGAACTGAAAGGTGTCGTAGGAAATTTCCTCCGCACCGAAGGCACCCGGCCCCGCCGAGGCTTCCAATGGCAGGCGCGGAACCGCCACAAAGCCGTCACTCTCGGCCCGCGACGCGGCGGGCAACGGCCGCGACGCCACTGCGCGCGTGGCGATGGTTTCCGGGTCGACACCCAGAAATTCGGCGAGCTTGTGAAGGTCCGGTTCGTCGAGGTGCCGGGGGCTTCCCCGGCCGATATACTGATGAAGATACGAAGGATTACGGTCGATCAGCCGCGCCAGCGCGGCCAGGGAATGGCCCTTCTCCCTGATCGTTTCGCGCAGCCGGACGCGGGCACGCCGTTCCTCCGGCTCGTAGCGGTCGAGCGGTTCCTGCTGATCCATGCGACTCTCCTCGTTGGCGATGCCGAGAGTTTTCCTATAGCTTGGTATTTTTCCTAGACAAGTAGGATTTCGGCTGGAACAAAAATGGAACAGCGGCACGAATCGGTTCTGCCGCGAACAGCTTTGGGGAGCGTCACATGCTGGTTCGATCCGTCGAAACCTTTCTTCGCCGACACGAGATGACCGCCACGAAATTCGGCCGCTTGGCCGCGCACGATCCGCGTTTCGTGCTCGATCTGCGCATGGGCCGCGAACCACGTCCACGCATGGAGCAGCGGATTCGCGGGTTCATGGCCGGGTTCGAAGCGGCGAACGAGGTCGCCGGGCGGGAGAACGCGCATGTCGGTTGAAACCACCCGGCTCCGCCGCCCTGTGCCGCGGCGCCGCACGCCGTCCGACCGGCTGCGCGATGCGCTCGCCGCGCTGGGCGATCATAAAGGGCAGGTGCTGACCCATTCCGAACGCGCCTGGGCCAGCATCACCTTTGCCGGAACGCGCCACAGCTTCGCCATCCTGTTCGCGGGCGACGAGGCCGTGGCGGCAGGCGAACGCTTCGTCGCCGAGCTGCCCGAACATGAATTCGCGATTCCCCGGCAACTCGTCGCCGATGCCAGCGTGGTCGAGGTGGAGCACCGGATGGTGCCGAACGCGCGGCTCCTCGTGCGCTGCGAACTGCTGCTGCTGGAGGATGCTTGAGAGTGGCGTCAGTAGCCGAGCGCGGGATCGAGCCGGGGTTGGACCGGCTCGCCGCGATGCCAGCGGTCGAGGTTTGCGATGAAGCGGTCCGCGGAACGCTGGAACATTCTGGTCTGCGCCCGGCCCGAAAGGTGCATGGTCACCTGCGCGTTGTCGAGCGACCAGAGCGGATGATCCTCGGGCAGCGGCTCGGGCGTGGTGACGTCGAGCAGGGCCGCCTCGATGGTTTTCGTCCGCAGCGCCTCGACCAGCGCGGACTGGTCGACCACGGCGCCGCGGGCGATGTTGACCAGGACGGCGGTGGATTTCATCGCAGACAGTTCCTCGGCGCCGATCATCCCATCCGTTTCGGGCGTGGCAGGAACGGCAAGGACCACCCAGTCGAACTCGCCGAGCTTGCCGCGCCATTCCTCGGGGCCGAGAGCGCCGTCTGCGCCGGAACGGCGCACCGGCACCACCTCCATGTCGAACGCCTCGAGCCGCGTCCTGACCAGCGACCCGATCGCGCCGAGCCCCAGCAGCAGCACCCGCTCGCCTGCCAGCTCGCGCTTGCCGGGACTGTCCATCAGCCATTCGTGCCGGTCCATCGCGCGCACGACCTCGCGGTAGCCCTTGGCATGGGCGAGCATCAGCATGACGACATATTCGGCAATGGTGATCGCGTTGATGCCGGCACCGTTGGTGACGACCACGCCGCGCTCGTCGAGCAGGTCGAGCGGCAGGAAATCGAGCCCGGCATAGATCGAGTTGAGCCATTTGAGCGAGGTCGCCGCGCGCGCTACTTCGGCCATCGGTTCGGGCTGGGTGAAATCGAACCAGCCGATCTCGGCCTCCGACGCGTGTTCCAGCGCCTCCTCCTTGCTGGCGAACCACATGGGTGCAATCCAGTCCGGCAGGCGCGGTTCGACCAGCGGCCGGATCATCGCGGACAGAAGTGCCTTGGTCGGCTTGCTCATTGCAGTTTCCATTCCCAGCCCAGCGGGTCGCCGTCCATAATCACGATCCCATCGCGATATAATTCCTCCCTTACTTCGTCCGCTTCCTCATACTGACCAAGCGAACGAAGCTGCCTACGGGCCGCGAGCCTACTATCAATGGCTTCAGCGTTAATGTGCATCTTTTCCTTCGGTTGGATCCGAAGATCGGCGCGTTCCAAAGAGAAGATGTCGAGCCCGAGGACCCGGTCCATTTCCTCGACCGCGGCGCGCTTCACACCACCGTCGATCTTCTTGATCGCCAGCACGTCCTCGAGCGCGACCAGCGCGACCGCAGTGTTGAGATCGTCGGCCATGGCGGCAGCGAACCGGGTGCGTGCTTCCGCCAACTTCGGATGCGCGGGATCGCCCGCCGTCTCTTCCCGCAGGCGATCGACAGCCATCACCATGCGCTTCAGCCGCGTTAACGCCGCGCCGAGCCCCTCCCAGCTGAACTCCAGCTCGCTGCGGTAATGCGCCTGGAGGCACATCATGCGGTAGGCGACCGGGTGGTAACCCCTGTCAATCAGCAGCTGGAGCCGCAGGAACTCGCCCGACGACTTGCTCATCTTGCCCGAGCGCTCGACGAGGAAATTGTTATGCATCCAGATCTTCGCGCCCGAATGGGTCGCCTCGTCCAGCGAGCCGCAGCCGCAAAAAGCCTGGTTCTGGGCGATCTCGTTCGGGTGATGGATCTCGCGGTGGTCGATCCCGCCGGTGTGGATGTCGAAGGGAAAGCCGAGCAGCTTCTCGCCCATCACCGAGCATTCGAGATGCCAGCCGGGCGCGCCCTTGCCCCAAGGTGAATCCCATTCCATCTGGCGGGTCTCGCCGGGCGGTGTCTTGCGCCAGATGGCGAAGTCGGCCGCGTTGCGCTTCCCCTCGACAGCCTCGATCCGGCCCTCTCCCTCCTCGGTTACGGCGCGGGCGAGCCTGCCGTAATCCTTGACCGTGGAGACATCGAAATAGAGTCCGCCCTCGAGCTCGTAACAATGCTCGTCCGCGATGCTCTTCGCGAATTCGATCATCGGCTCGATATAGTCGGTGGCGACCGACCACTGTGCGGGCTCGCGGATCTTGAGCGCGGCGATGTCGGCCTTGAACGCCTCGGTGTAATGCGCGGCGATGTCCCAGATGGATTTCCCGGACCCGGCCGCCGCCTTCTCCAGCTTGTCCTCGCCCGCATCTGCATCGTCGGTCAGGTGCCCGACATCGGTGATGTTGATGACGTGGCGCAGCGCATAGCCCCGCCAGCTCAGCGTGCGGCCCAGCACGTCGGCGAAGACATAAGCGCGCATATTGCCGATATGCGGGTAATTGTAGACCGTCGGCCCGCAGGTGTAGACGCGCGCCTCGCCCTCGTGGACCGGCTCGAACGGCTCGAGGCGGCGGGTCAACGAGTTGAAGAGCTGGAGCGGGGGCTGGTCGGACATGCCGCGCGCTTTGCTGCCGCGCGGCGGACGGGTCAAGCGTCCCAGCCCTCCCAGCGGACCGCTTCATCCAGAGGTGCGCGCTTGACGTCGAAGCTGTTCACCGCGGCGTCCGGGTCACGATAGCCGATTGCCATGCCGCAGAAGAAGATGTGGTCCTCGGGAATGTCGACCACTTCGCGGATCTGCGGCGAATAGACCGCCCATGCTTCCTGAAAACAGCTGTCGAGCCCTTCCTCGCGCAGCAGCAGGGCGATTGTCTGGAGCCACATGCCGATATCGCTCCACTGCGGCGGGCCCATATATTTCGGCGTGTGGACCAGCATGAGAGCCGGCGCACCGAAGGCGCGGAAGTTCTCCGCGAACCAGGCGAGCCGCTTGCCCTTGTCCTCGCGCGCGATCTCCAGCGCGCCGTAGAGATCCTCGCCGACGCCGAAGCGCCGTTCCTCGTAGGCCCCGTCCAGTTCGGGCGGATAGATATGGTATTCAGGCTCGTGCGCCGCGCGGCCCTTGGGAAATTCCTGCGCGATCCGCGCGAACAGCGTCTGCATCGGTTCGCCGGTCAGGACGATCCCGTGCCATGGCTGGGTGTTGCCGCCCGAAGGCGAACGCTGGGCGCGGGCGAGAACCCGTTCGAGCGTATCGCGAGCGACAGGCCGATCGGCGAACTTGCGCACCGAACGACGGGTGGCGACGGCTTCGGAGACGTTCAATTCAATTCTCCACCTCGAACAGTCCGGCAAGCTGTTCGATGATCGTGCCGCCCAGTTGCTCGACATCCATGATCGTGACCGAGCGGCGATAATAGCGGGTCACGTCGTGGCCGATGCCGATCGCGGCGAGCTGTACCGGGCTTTGCTTCTCGATCCAGGCGATCACGCGCCGCAGATGGCTTTCGAGATAGCCGGCGGCGTTGACGGAGAGCGTGCTGTCGTCGACCGGCGCGCCATCGGAAATGACCATGAGGATGCGGCGGTCCTCGGGACGACGCAGGAGGCGGTCGTGCGCCCAGAGCAGCGCCTCACCGTCGATATTCTCCTTGAGCAGCCCCTCGCGCATCATCAGGCCGAGATTGCGCCGCGCGCGGCGCCAGGGCTCGTCGGCCTGCTTGTAAATGATATGGCGCAGATCGTTGAGGCGGCCGGGGCTTGCGGGGCGCCCGTCGGCGAGCCAGGCCTCGCGGCTCTGCCCGCCTTTCCAGGCGCGAGTGGTGAAGCCGAGAATCTCGGTCTTCACGCCGCAGCGCTCGAGCGTGCGGGCGAGGATGTCGGCGCTGATCGCCGCGATCGAGATCGGCCGCCCGCGCATCGATCCCGAATTGTCGATCAGCAGCGTGACGACCGTGTCCTTGAACTCGGTATCGCGCTCCACCTTGTAACTCAGCGCATGGCCCGGGCTGACGACCACGCGGGTCAGCCGCGCGGCATCGAGCATCCCCTCTTCCTGGTCGAAGTCCCAGCTACGGTTCTGCTGCGCCATCAGGCGGCGCTGGAGCCGGTTGGCGAGGCGGGTGACGATGCCCTGCAATCCGGCGAGCTGGCTGTCGAGATAGGTCCGCAGACGGTCCAGCTCTTCGAGGTCGCAGAGCTCGTCCGCCTCCACCACCTCGTCGAACTTCTCGGTGAAGGCGCGGTAGTCGAAATTCTCGGGCTCTTCGGTCCAGGGGCGATTTGGCCGGACGGGCTGCATCCCCTCCTCGCCATCATCGGAGGCCTCGCCCTCGGACATGTCCTGTTCGCCCTCGGCGTCGGTCTCACCCTCGCCTTCCTCGCCCTCGGCCATTTCGCCGGCGGCTTCGGCGGCCTGGGGTTCGGCCTCGCCCTCGTTCTGTTCGTCCCCGCTCTCGTCTTCCTCGGGCGCCTCGCCCTCCTCCTCGTCGCCGCCATCGTCGGCATCCTCGGGAGCGTCCGGCAAAGTGAGGTCGAGATTGCGCAGCATGTCGAGCGCGACGGACTGGAACGCCTTCTGGTCGCCGAGCTTGTCCGCCAGCCCGTCGAGATCGCCGCCGATGCGCGACAGCACCTCTTCGCGCACCATGTCGACGCCGGCGCGGGCGCGCTCGGGCACTTCCTCGCCGGTCAGCGCCTCGCGCAGCATCAGCGACAGCGCGCTCGGCAGCGGAACGTCCTTCGCCGCCTCGGCGCGGGTGATGGGATCGCCGCGCGTGCGCATTTCCACCGCCGCATCGAGATTGGCGCGAATGCCGGCATAGCGCGTGGTGCCGAGCGCCTCGTACCGGACCTGCTCCAGCGCATCGTAACAGGCGCGCGCGATCGGCTCGGGCGGCGCGCCGCGGCTGTGCATCCCCTCGTCGTGGTGGCGCAGGCGCAGCGCATAGCTGTCGGCAAAGCCGCGGGCCTCGCGCGCCTGTTCCGCCGGAAGGTCGCGCCCCGGAAGCGGCACGCGCATGTTCTTGCCGCTCTGCGTGGGCTTGTCCGCGCTCCACGCGACCTCGACCTCCGGCTCGCGCGCCAGCGCCCGGGCGGTGCCGGTGAGCGCCTGCTTGAACAGGTCGAGGGGAGTGAGGTCAGCCATGGGACGAGTTGCGCTCAGCTGGTCTTGATCGACTGGCCGGTGCTCTGCCAGTCCTTGAGGAAGCCTTCGATGCCCTTGTCGGTCAGCGTGTGGTTGACCAGCGCCTTGATCACCTTGGGCGGCGCGGTCATCACGTCGGCGCCGATCTTCGCGCTTTCGAGCACGTGGGTGACGTGCCGCACGCTCGCCACCAGAATCTCGGTGTCGAAGAGATAATTGTCGTAGATCAGGCGGATGTCGCGGATAAGCTCCATCCCGTCGAAGCCGTTGTCGTCGTGCCGGCCGACGAAGGGCGAGACGAAGGTCGCCCCCGCCTTCGCCGCGAGGAGCGCCTGATTGGCCGAGAAGCACAGGGTGACATTGACCATCGTGCCATCGTCGGTGAGCTTGCGGCAGGTCTTGAGCCCGTCGATCGTCAGCGGCACCTTGATGCAGACATTGTCGGCGATCTTGCGGAGGGTTTCGGCCTCCTTCATCATCGTCTCGTGATCGAGCGCGACGACTTCGGCGCTGACCGGTCCGTCGACGAGTTCGCAGATCTCCCGGGTCACTTCCATGAAATCGCGGCCCGACTTTGCGATGAGCGAGGGATTGGTGGTCACCCCGTCGAGCAGGCCCGCCTCGTTGAGTTCGCGGATTTCATCGATTTCGGCGGTGTCGGCGAAAAATTTCATCGGTGCAGCTTTCCACAAGAATTGCGATTCCGCCGCAGCAATAGCGGCCGTGTCGCGGCACGGCTAGGGCGCCGGTCGACGGTCCTTTCCGGCAGTGGCGGGTGGACCGCGTTCTCTTTGATGGCTGCTCCCTTGCCCTTGTCCAACCGCATCGGCACCGCCCATATGGGCCATTCCATGAACCGCGTGCGCTGCCTCGTCCTCAATGCCGCCCTCGGCCCCCTCGACTATCGCGTGCCCGAGGGGATGGCGGTCGAACCCGGATCGGTGGTCGAATGCCCGCTCGGCCCGCGCGCGGTGATCGGGATCGTCTGGGAGGCCGAGCGGCTGCCGGGCACCGACGTTCCGCCGGAAAAGCTGCGGCCCCTGCGCGGCATCCTTCCGGTTCCGCCGCTCCCCGCCCCCCTGCGGCGGCTGATGGAGTGGACGGCGGACTACTACGTCGCGCCGCTGGCGAGCGTGGCGCGCATGGCGCTGTCGTCCGGCGGCGCGCTGCGCGGTCCGGCGACGATGATCGAATACCGGCTGACCGGCGGGATGCCCGAGCGGATGACCCCGCAGCGCCACGCCGCGATGGAAGCGCTGGAGCACGAGCAGGCGACGATCCGCGAGCTTGCCGGGATAGCGGGCGTTTCGGAGGGCGTGCTGCGCGGCCTCGTCAATCAGGGCGTGCTCGAACCGGTCGAGGTCGATTGCGACCGGCCCTACGACCGCGCCCGGCCCGACTTCGCGCAGGTCGCGCTCAATCCGGATCAGGAGGAGGCGGCCGGAACCTTCCGCGCCGCGGTGCGCGAGCGGGCCTTCGCGCCCTTTCTGCTCGACGGGGTGACCGGATCGGGCAAGACCGAAACCTATTTCGAGCCCATGGCCGAGGCGATCCGCGACGGGCGGCAGGTCTTGGTGCTCCTGCCCGAAATCGCGCTCACCGAAGCCTTCCTTGCCCGGTTCGAGGCGCGTTTCGGCACTGCCCCCGTCCTCTGGCATTCGAGCCTCAAGTCGACCGAGCGCCGCCGCGCCTGGCGGGCCATCGCCTGCGGCGACGCGCAGGTGGTGGTGGGCGCCCGCTCGGCCCTGTTCCTGCCCTTCCCCAAGCTCGGCCTGATCGTGATCGACGAGGCACACGAGGTCAGTTTCAAACAGGATGACGGGGTGCGCTACAACGCCCGCGACGTCGCCGTGATGCGTGCCCATTTCGAGCGGGTGCCGGTGATCCTCGCCAGCGCCACGCCCGCGCTCGAAAGTCTCGCCATGGCCGAGAACGGGACATACGCGAAGATCGACCTGCCGAGCCGCTATGGCGCGGCGGAACTGCCCACGATCCGAACGATAAACCTGACGCAGGAGAAGCCGGGCCGCGGCGCATGGCTCGCCGAACCGCTGGTCGCGGCGCTGGAGGAACGGCTCGATCGCGGCGAGCAGTCGCTCCTGTTCCTCAACCGGCGCGGCTATGCACCGCTGACCCTGTGCCGCAATTGCGGCTTCCGGTTCCAGTGCCCGAACTGTTCGGCCTGGCTGGTGGAACATCGCTTCTCCCGGCGGCTCGCCTGCCATCATTGCGGGCACGAGACCGCTCCGCCCGAGACTTGCCCCGAATGCGGGGAGCCCGACTGCCTCGTCGCCTGCGGCCCTGGGGTCGAGCGGATCGCGGACGAGGTCGCCGAACGCCTGCCTGACGCGCGGACCTTCGTCGCGACATCGGACACGCTGAATTCGCCCGGGCGGGCCGCGGACTTCGTTGCCATGGTGGAGGGCGGCGCGGTCGATATCATCATCGGCACCCAGCTCGTCACCAAGGGATTCCACTTCCCCGATCTGACGCTGGTGGGCGTGGTCGATGCCGATCTCGGTCTCGAGGGCGGCGATCTGCGAGCGGCCGAGCGCACCTACCAGCAGATCGCGCAGGTCGCGGGACGCGCGGGCCGGGGCGACAAGCCGGGCGAGGTGCTGCTCCAGACCCGTCACCCTGACGCGCCCGTCATCGCCGCTTTGGCCGATGGTGACCGCGAGGCTTTCTACGAGGCCGAAACCGACGCGCGCCGCTTCGCAGGCGCGCCGCCCTTCGGCCGCTGGGCCGCAATCATTGTTTCCAGCGAGGAAGAGGACGAGGCCCGCGACGCCGCCCAGCGCATCGGCCGCGCTCGTCCCGAAATGGAGGAACTGGCGATCTACGGCCCCGCCCCGGCCCCCCTGAGCCTGTTGCGCAACCGCTACCGCTACCGCCTGCTGATCAACGCCCGCCGCAGCGCGCAATTGCAGGACATCATCCGCCAGTGGCTCGGAGCGCTGGACCACCCCGCCGGCGTCCGCGTGGCGGTGGATATCGATCCTTACAGTTTCGTGTGAGGTATTGAAAAGGCATCCCGAATTTGCATAGTCGAACAAGGGAATTTGAAGGTCCGGCTGCACCGATATCTTCTTGGTTGACGGACCGCCAAAACAGGGGTGGAAAATTGAAATACTTGCTAGGATTTTTGGCCTTGATTGCGCCCGGCATCGCGCATGCCGAGGACGATTGGTGGTTTGCGGAAAGCGATCATTTCCGGGTTTACTCGTCCGGCGGCGAAGCTGCGGCCCGCAAGATGGCTGTCGAGCTCGAGCGTGTGGATCAGGCAATGCGCCTTTTCACCGGTGTGGGTGCAGATCAGGAGGTCGCTCAGAATGCGAAGCCTACCATCTATCAGTTCGGAAAAACTGAAGACATCGGAAAGCTCGCTGGTCAGGAAGG
The DNA here is from genome assembly GCA_025698865.1 of Erythrobacter sp. GTDB lineage: Bacteria > Pseudomonadota > Alphaproteobacteria > Sphingomonadales > Sphingomonadaceae > Qipengyuania. The sequence goes on from JAILWQ010000001.1 coordinate 372,151, forward strand.
GGTGGCGGGCTTCTTTATTCCGCGGGCCGGCAACTCGGTGGCGTTCGTGCCTCTGGAGCAAGGCCGCAAAAGCGAAAGACGAAGTTCGCTTGGTGCCCGGACTGGCGTGGATTATTTCGACTTCGATATTCCGCCGGAATCGGTCCTGTTCCACGAGTATGCTCATTATTTCATGTTTCAACATGCACCGACGGCCTATCCGCCTTGGTATATCGAGGGATTGGCGGAGCTTTTCGGCTCGTTGAAGATCGAGGAAGTCGGGTTCTCGCTCGGCGATCCCCCGGAACATCGCAAGGGCGAAATCTCTCTCGTCGACGTCGACACCGATCAGATATTCCGGTCCGACGATCGTAACGCGAGACAGATCAGATATCCGTATTACGGCCACGGCTGGTTGCTCACCAGTTACCTCAGCTTCGCGCCTGAAAGATCCGGCCAGCTCGCCAAGTTCCTGCGCTCATTGAACCAAGGTGTCGAAACCCGAGCTGCCGCACGGGACGCTTTCGGCGATCTCAATGTCCTCGAAAAAGAACTTAACGCCTACCGGCGTCAGCGCGCACGCGGGATGCAAGCACGTTTCACCGAACTCGAACAACCGACTGTGGAAACACGAGAGCTGACCCCTGCCCAATCTGCCCAGATGGCAATTCAGATTGAATCGAAAAGCGGCGTGACAGCCGGGGAAGCAAAGGCCATCGCTAGTCGGGCACAAGCGCTGTTAGCACAGTATCCGAATGATCCGGCCGTCCTGCGCTCTGCTTTGGAAGCGGAATACGATACTGGGAATTTCGCCGCAGCTGAAAGCCTCGCCCAACGGTTGCTGAACACCGAATATGCGGTCGATGCTCAACTTTACTTGGCCCGCGTCGCGCTTCAGTATGCTCCACAGGATAAGTCCTGGGTTCAGACCGCCCGTACGCATTTCGTTGCGGCCAACCGCGCGGACTCCGAGGACCCCAACGCTTTGAAAGGGTTTTACCTTACCTATCGATTGCTTGATGAAGAGCCGCCGGAATCCGCACTCATTGCACTCGAACGAGCATATGAATTTGCCCCATTCGATCCTGAGATTCGAATGCTTCTTGCGCACCTGCTCATTCTCGAAAATCGCGACGAGACGGCCATCAATCTGCTCCGCCCCGTCATTTACCAGCCGCATGGGGGGAAAGAGGCGCGGGAACTTCGCGAACTTGTAGAGAAGTTCGAGAAAGGTGAGCGCGAGCCCCTGATCGAGAAGCTGGCCCCGAAGCTTTCCGGAAGCAAAGGTGTCTGAACTAAGCGCGACCCGCAGAATGCGTACGCATTTCTCCGGTCATGAAGCGATCACCGACCAATCCCCTTCGCAGTGAGATGACGCGAAATCTCGGCAGACTGCGCGGCAGGCAAGATTATACCGTGGTGCTCATGACGGAAATCATGACCGAACCACTTGTTTGAAATAGTCGGAAAATTGCCGGTGCTTCTCGCCATGCGTCATCTCGCCGCGAAGTTGTGCTATGCGAGCTGGAGGGTCGATAACCTGAAGATCGATGCCGATGGCGATGCCGGCAGTAAGTCGATGCGACCAGAAAGTGCCATCCACCGCAAGAGCTCGGAGCCCTGGACCACCCCGCCGGCGTCCGTGTGGCCGTGGATATCGATCCTTACAGTTTCGTGTGATCGCTTTCGGCGTCGAAGGCGGCGCGCGCTATCTCGATCTCGCCGATATTGGCGATCGCCCAGTTTCCCAGCCGTGCCACCGGATCGCGGAGCGAGTTGCCCAGCGGAGTGAGCGCATAGTCGACGCGGGGCGGCACGCTCGCCGTCACCGCGCGGCTGACGAGACCGTCGCGCTCCAGCCCGCGCAGGGTCCGGGTCAGCATCCGCTGCGAAATGCCGGCGATGTCCCGTCGCAGCTCGTTGAAGCGCCGCGATCCGCCGGCCAGCGCCATCACCACCCGCACCGACCATTTGTCGCCGACGCGGGCGAGAACGTCGTTCACTGCCGTGCATTGCGGCGCGCCGTGCACCTCCAAGGTAACATCGGCGTTCCTATCGGACGCGAAAGTGCCCCCTTGCGCGGATCGGATCAAGGTTTCCATATGGCCTCCAGGTTATCGATAGTAACTTAGGAGTTATTCAATGCAAATTCTACGTGTCGACAGTTCCACTACGGGCGATCAATCGGTCAGCCGCCAGATCGCCGATCGCCTGCTCGCGCATTTCACGGAAAAGCACCCCGACGCGAAGGTGGTGACCCGCGATCTCGTCGCCGATCCGCTGCCGCATATCGATCCGATCACCACCAAGGCGATCCGCACGCCGGTCGACACGCACGAGGAAGCGGTCGCAGCCGCCTATCCCGACCAGCGTGCGGTCCTCGACGAGTTCCTCGCCTCCGACATCGTGATCGTGGGCGCGCCGATGTACAATTTCTCGATTCCGTCGCAGCTCAAGGCCTGGCTCGACCGGCTCGGCGTGCCGCGTGTCACCTTCCAGTATGGCGAGAACGGGGCGGAGGGTCTGGCCGGCGGGCGCAAGGTCGTCGTCGCCTCCTCGCGCGGAGGCGAATACAGCAACGAGGCCATGGCGGAGAACCAGGAGAGCCTGCTCACCACGTTCTTCGGATTTATCGGCGTGGACGATCTGCATTTCGTCCGGGTCGAGAAGACCGGTTTCGGTCCCGACGCGATCGAGGCAGGACTGAAGGCGGCCGATGAGCAGATCGCCAAGCTCTGAGGCACTTTAACCGGGTCCGGGCATTCAAGCAGGAATGTCCGGACCCGTCCTCGTTCCCATCCTCGGCGATCAGCTGACGCGCGATCTTGCTAGCCTGCGCGGGCGGACCAAGGATGACACTGTCGTCCTGATGATGGAGGTCTGGGACGAGGCGACTTACGTCAAACATCACAAGCAGAAGATCGTCCTGATCTTCTCCGCCATGCGCCATTTCGCCGCTGAACTGCGCGAGGCGGGCTGGACGGTCGACTACGTGAAGCTCGACGACGAGGGCAATGCCGGCAGCTTCACCGGCGAGCTGGCCCGCGCGATCGAAGAACACGATCCCCGGCTCGTCAGCGTGGTCGAGGCGGGCGAATGGCGGGTGCGCGAGGACATGGCACAATGGGCGGGCAAGTTCGCCTGCGAGGTCGACATCCTCACCGACGACCGCTTCCTGTGTTCCCAGGCCGAGTTCGAGGACTGGGCGAAGGATCGCGACAGCCTGCGGATGGAATTCTTCTACCGCGAGATGCGCCGCAAGACCGGCCTGCTGATGAACGGGGACGGCAAGCCCGAGGGCGGCGAGTGGAATTACGACAGCGAGAACCGCAAGCCGCCCAAGGATGGCATGTCGGCGCCCGAACGGCCCAAGTTCGAACCGGACGACATCACCAGCGATGTGATCGAACTGGTGGCGGACCGCTTCGCCGACCATTTCGGCAGCCTGGAACGCTTCGGCTGGCCGGTCACCCGCGACGAGGCCGAGGCAGCCGCCGACGCCTTCTTCGCCGAACGGATCGAGAATTTCGGCCCTTATCAGGACGCTATGGTCCACGGCGAGGACGACCTCTACCATTCCATGCTCTCGACCAGCATCAATCTCGGCCTGCTCGACCCGCTGGAATTGTGCGAGCGCGCGGAGAAATCCTATCGCGACGGCGATGCGCCGCTCAATTCGGTCGAGGGTTTCATCCGTCAGATCATCGGCTGGCGCGAATATATCCGCGGTTTCTACTGGCACCGGATGCCGCATTTACAAAAGGCGAATGCGCTCAACGCCCAGCGCGGCCTGCCCGAATTCTACTGGACGGGCGAGACGGACATGGCGTGCCTTGCCGACTGCATCCGCTCGACCCGCGACAACGCGCACGCCCACCATATCCAGCGGCTGATGGTGCTCGGCAATTTCTGTCTGCTCGCCGGGATCAGCCCGCGCGAGGTGCAGGACTGGTATCTGGTGGTCTATGCCGATGCCTATGAATGGGTCGAACTGCCCAATGTGGCGGCGATGATCCTCTATGCCGACGGCGGAAAACTGGCGAGCAAACCCTACGCCGCGAGTGGAAACTACATCAACAAGATGAGCGACTACTGCGGAAAGTGCGCATATTCTCCGTCCAAAAAGACAGGAAAAGGCGCCTGTCCGTTCAATCCGCTCTACTGGCACTTCATGCACCGCCATCGCGACCGGCTGGAAAGCAATCACCGCATCGGAAGAATCTACGCCACCTGGGACCGGATGGACGAGGACAAACGGCAGGATTATCTCGACAGCGCCGAAGCCTTTTTGGGCACGCTGGAGCCTGCCGAGAGCGGCTGGGCGCGCGGCGATTGATGCGCCGTCAAACGGCTCGTCGCAGAACTTGCCCGAGCGATCCCCCGACTCGCATGACCGCCGGGAACCCGATCGACCGCCCTCCTATTGACCATCGCACAGGGGTCGTTTGCGCCACCATGGCGTGAGCGTGTCCTATCGCTTGGGGGCGATAACGAGGTGCGGGCCCGATCGGGGAGCGGTCCGCCGGGCGATGCAGGTTTCCATGCCGGCATCGCGGTTCAAGGAGTTTTGAATATGCGAATGATCACGATGGGCGCGAGCGCTATGGCTCTTGCCACCGTCTCGGCTGCGCCCCTTCTCGCGCAGCAATACCAGACCGCTCCGGGCGACGAGGTGGTGGTGACCGGCAACATCCCGGCCGACCTTTCCGGCATGGAAGACGGCCCCGACCTCGACGGCATCATCTCGGCGCGCGAGGGCGACCGGATCGAGATCGTCGCCGAGGACGGTACTCGCAGGGTCGTCGCGATCAGCCCTGCCACCGAAATCCGCAGCAGCGGCGGCTTTCTCGGCCTTGCACGCAAGGACCTGCGCGACTCACAGCTGCTCAACGGCATTCCGGTCGAGGTCGACACGGTCGAATGGGGCGGAGGCAGCCTTATCGCGAGCAAGGTTTCGCTGAAGAGCCGCGACCTGCGGACCGCCCAGATGATCCACAACGCGACCGACCAGCGTTTCCTCGCCAACGAGGCGGCGACGGAGGCCCTGCGCGGGCGGGTCGCCAATATCGATGATTACAATGTCAAGGGCGTCACCAACGTCTATTTCGACACCAACGAATACGACCTGTCGCCGGAAGCGCGCGCCAATCTGTGCAGTGCCGCGCAGCAGGCGGACGCCACCGACAACGCCCTGCTTCTGGTCGTCGGCTACACAGATTCGACCGGCAGCTACGAGGTCAATCAGGACCTCAGCGAGAAGCGCGCGACCCGGGTGGTGAACTACCTCCAGCAGCAATGCGGCTGGCAGCCCTATCGCATGATGACGCCCACCGGCATGGCGGAAGCCGACCCGGCGGCCGACAACACCACCGATTACGGCAAGGCGCAGAACCGCCGCGTCGCGGTGAATATTCTCGTCAGCAAGAGCGTCGACGGCATCTGATCCCCTTTTTGGGACAATGAAAACCGGCGGGGTGGACGGGAGACCGTCCGCCCCGTTGTCGCTTCACGAAACCGAAATATGGCGAGAGGCGTTGAAATCTTCCGGACCAAGATCGAGAGGTCATCGAGAGGACCGAGAGTTGTCACAAGGCGTCGAGGAACTGGATGAAGGCCTCCCCCGCAACGTCAGCGATCTTGCGGAACGGGTCCTAAAGCTCGCCAAGGAACACCAGGTCACTCTGGTCACTGCGGAAAGCTGCACAGGCGGGCTGCTGGCAGCCGTGCTCACGGATGTCAGCGGTTACGGCAGGGTCTTCGACCGCGGTTTTGTCTCCTATTCCGATGAAGCGAAGTGCGACTTGCTGGGTCTCGAGCGCGAGATGGTCGACGATTGCGGCGCGGTGAGCGAGCCTGTTGCACGGGCAATGGCCCGCGGCGCGCTCGACCGATCGGAAGCCGATCTCGCCATTGCGATCACCGGCTTTGCCGGACCGGGCGGTGACGACGACGAGGAAGGCCTCGTTCATTTCTGTCTCGCACGCAGCGAAGGAGACGAGAGACATCGCGAGAAACATTTCGGAGCGATCGGGCGCGACGGGGTGCGGATCGCCTCGCTGGAAACCGCCCTCACCATGATGCTCGGAGCGCTCGACGAGGCGAATTGAGGCGCCGCACGGGAACGCGGACAGGTCCGCGGACATTGGTTTCATTAGACAACCGAAACAGAAAGTCCCCCACACCATGTCATCAGTCACCACCGTCAATCCCGCCACGGGCGAAGACATCGAAACCTATCAGCAGATCTCGAAAGACGACGCCTTCGCCAAGGTCGATGCCTGTCACGAGGCCTTCCTCGAATGGAAGATGCGCAGTCTCGAGGATCGCGCGAAGATCATCAAGGGAATCGGCAAGGCCCTGCGTGACAACAAGGAAGAGCTTGCCACGATCATGACCCGCGAGGTCGGCAAGCTGATCGGCGACAGCCGCGACGAGGTGGAGCTGTGCGCCGGCATCTGCGACTACACCGCCAAGACCGGCCCGGACGAACTGGCCGATGAACAGCGCGACCCGAACAACGCCGCGCGCGGCATCGTCACCTACTCGCCGATCGGGGTCGTCTACGGCATCCAGCCCTGGAATTTCCCCGCCTACCAGGTGGTCCGCTATGCCATCGCCAGCCTGATGGTCGGCAACGGCGTGCTTCTGAAGCATTCCTCGCTCTGCATCGGCAGCGGGTTGATGCTGGAGAAGCTGTTCAAGGAAGGCGGGCTTCCGGACAATCTCTTCACCGTGCTGGTGATTGATCACGACACTTCGGACGAGATCATCGCGCACGACAAGGTGCGCGGCGTCACGCTTACCGGCTCGGACGGCGCGGGCCGCCACGTGGCCGAGAAAGCCGCCAAGGTCATCAAGCCGACCGTTCTCGAGCTCGGCTCGAACGATGCCTACATGGTGCTGGAGGACGCGGATCTCGACAAGGCCGCGAAGGTCTGCGCGCAGGCGCGGCTCTACAATAACGGTCAGACCTGCATCAACGGCAAGCGCTTCATCGTGACCGACAAGGTCTACGACGCTTTCCTGGAAAAGTTCGTCGCGCGTTTCGAAGGTGTCGAGACGGGCGATCCGATGGACGAGAACACGGATATGGGCCCGATGTCCTCGACCGATCAGCGCAAGGATCTTCACGAACAGGTCGAGAAGTCGGTCGCCAAGGGCGCGAAGATCGCCTGCGGCGGCAAGGTTCCGGACGGCGCAGGCGCCTTTTACCCCGCCACCGTGCTGACCGAGGTTGCTCCGGGCCAGCCGGCTTATGACGACGAGTTATTCGGCCCGGTCGCCAGCGTCATCCGCGCCAAGGACGACGAGGACGCGATGCGCATCGCCAATGACAGCCGCTACGGCCTTGGCGGCGGCATCCTCTGCGGTGACACCGAGCGGGCAATCGAGCTGGCCTCGAAGCATTTCGACACCGGCATGGTCTATATAAATACCTACGGCGTCGCCGATCCCTCCATGCCCTTCGGCGGCGTGAAGAATTCGGGATATGGCCGCGAGCATGGCGGCTTCGGCATCAAGGAATTCGCCAACGCGAAGGCGATCTTCGTCGGCGCGGAATGATCGGGAGCGGCGCGGCCCATTTGAGGGTCGCGCCGCACCGGCCTGTTACTCGATCATTGCCAGCAACTGCTTGACCACGTCATCCGAGGGGCGCGGCTTGGCAACGACGGGCGCCTCGATATCGCGCAGCCTCTCGCCCACGCGGTCGAGATCGCCGGTGTGCAGCAGGAAGGGAATCGAGCGCCGCGCCAGTTCGCTGGCGGTCGGCTGGCAGGTCTCGCCCCCGCCCAGGCTCACGTCGAGTATGGCCCCCGAAATGTCATGCTTGGCGATGCAGGCGAGCGCCTCCTCGTTGTCCGGTGCCGAGACCGCGTGAAGGTCGAGATCCTCGAACGCGTATTTGAGATCCATCGCGATGAGGGGTTCGTCGTCGAGGACGAGAAAGGTCTGCATTGAGGCGGTCATCTGTTCGCGATCGGCAGGATGATCTGCGCGCGCAGCCCATCCTCCTCCCAGTGTTTTTCCAGGACACCGTGCGCATGGCTCAGCAGGGTGTCGGCGATGTCGAAACCTGTCCCGCCGGCATCGCTGGCGGGAGCGGCGGGGACACGAGGCCCGCCCCGCTCCTTCCAGTCGATCTCCAGCGAATTGCGGCCGAGCCGGTCCTTGGTATGTTTCCAGGACACCTCGACCACCCCTTCCTTGCTGGACAGCGCCCCGTATTTGGTCGCGTTGGTCGCCAATTCGTGGAGCGTGAGGCCGATCGCGGAAATGGCGTTCGGTTCGGTCCGCACCCCGTTGCCGGTGAAGACGAAGCGGTCGCCTTCCGGATCGTAGGGCGAGAGCACCGAGCGGATGGCCTGCCCGACATGGATCGTGCCCAGCGCCGCGTCGTCCAGCGTGGGTTCGTATGAGCGGCCGAGTGCCTGCACCCGTTCGTTGATCTTGCGGGACACGTCGCGCGCATCCATCGAGCGGCCGGTGATGTTCACGATGCCGCCGATCACGGCGAACACGTTCTTGAGGCGGTGGGAGACTTCGCGCGCCATCGCCTTGGCGTGGCGTTCTTCCGCGCGCGACTGGTGGATGTCGGTGACGTCCCACTGGCTGCCGAAGAAATATCTGAGCTTGCCGTCCTCGTCGTAAATCGGGCCGAGATGGAGGGTGTTCCAGAAGCTCGAGCCGTCCTTGCGATAGTTCAGCAGTTCGACGACCGCGACGCTTTCCTCGTGGATCGCGTCGCGGATCTTGGCGACCTGATCCTGATCGGTGTCGGGCCCCTGAAGAAAACGGCAATTGCGGCCGACGATCTCCGAACTCTCATAGCCGGTGAGCTTCTGGAACGCCTTGTTGCAGAAGATGATCGGATCGTCGGTCTGGTTCGGATCGGTAAGGCACACCGCCATGCGGGTCTGCGCCATGGCCTGTTCGAACAACAGGCCCGTCGCGCCGTCGAACGGATCGGAGCCTTCGCTGCGCTCGTCGAACGCACGATGCGCCTGACCGGACGAACGCAATTCACCTGCGCGCGCGTTCCAGTGATCCTGATCTGCCAAACCGTGTCTCTCTGTTCGTGCCGGGCGTGAAGGGAAACTCCGCGAGCGAGCTTCCGCCACTCATACCTTCAAGACGCAGGGTAGGTTCCGGCTCCAGTCGGCGCAAGGATCAGCCGCCGCGCTCGCGTCGCAGCAATTCGGACTTGATCGCGCTGCCATAGGCATAGCCGCCCAGCCCCCCATCGGCGGCGATCACCCGGTGGCAGGGAATGAGGACGGCAACATGGTTCGCCCCGTTCGCGCCGCCGACCGCGCGGCTGGCCTTGGGATTGCCAAGCGCGGCGGCGAGCTGGCCGTAGCTGCGCGTCTCGCCCGCCGGGATTTCGCGCAGGGCCTGCCAGACGCGCTGCTGGAAGGCGGTGCCCTTAACGTCGAGCGGGATGTCGGCGCCCGTGCCGGGGGTTTCGACGGCGGCGGCGACCTCGGCGAACAGCGCCCGGAACTCCTCACCTGCCGCGATCAGCTCGGCATTGGGGAACCGTCTGCGCAGCTCGGCCTCGCCTTCCCCGAAGGAGAGGCAGCACACCCCCTTGTCGGTCGCGGCGACCAGCATCTCGCCCAGCGTGGTGGGCACGACGGCCCAGTGGACGGTGCGCCCCCGCCCGCCATCGCGCCATTCGCCTGCCGTCATTCCGTTGTCCTTCCTGTCCTCGTAGAAGCGCGACGCCGCGCCGTAGCCGCCGCTGTAGATTGCCTCGGTGACGCTGCCTCCGCTTTCCAGCGCCGCGCCCGCGCGCTCGCGGCGCAAGGCTCGTTGGTAGGCAGCCGGGGAAAGCCCGACGGCGCGAGTGAAGATACGCTGGAAATGCGTCGGCGAATATCCGCTGTCTTGGGCGAGCCGGGCGAGCGGAATCGTCTCCTCCGCCTCGCGCAGCAGAGCCAGCGCGGCCAGCACGGCCGCCTCGTCGCGGCTCTGGCGATCGGGGGCGCAGCGCTTACAGGGGCGCAGACCCGCCGCCTCGGCCGCTGCCGCATCGGCGTAGAAGCGGACATTGTGCCGCAGGGGCGTCCGCGCCGGGCAGGATGGGCGGCAATAGATGCCGGTCGAGTGCACCCCGGTCAGGAACGCCCCGTCATAGCGCCGATCCCGCGCACGCACGATCCGCCAGCGGTCCTCGTCGGTGAGCGGGGGAGAGGAAGAGTGCGGGTTCATGCAGCGGAGAATATCCCTGCCGGACAGACTGCGCATCCCGGAGCTTGCGGTCAATGTCGCGAGCGCGGTAATGCCCGCGGCGATGGTCCGCATTCTCGCCTGTCTCGCCGCTTTCTGCGCGCTGGTTCTCGCCGGATCGGCGCGCGCCGAGCCCGCCGATATCGACGCGGCGGCGCGCGGCGTGGTGCGCGTCATCGTGTTCGGCATGGATGGGGAAGAGCTCTACCCCGTCGGCCACGGAACCGGTTTTGCCGTCGCGGACGGGCGGATCGTCACCAATGCGCATGTCGTGCGCGACGTCATCCGCGACAATGGGCTGGCCATCGGCATTGTCCCCTCCGATGGAGGCGAGGCCGTGGCCGGACGGATCGTCGCGCTCAGCCCGCGCAACGACCTTGCCCTGATCGCGGTCGAGGGCGCCCTGCGCCTGCCCCCGCTGACGCTCGCCAGCGGTACGGCGGGCGACAGCGGAGAGGTCTATTCGGTCGGCTACCCGATGAATGTCGACAAGGCGCAGGGCCTCGGCGCGGGCGACATCTTCCAGGCGCAGCCCCCGGTGAAGAGCCGCGGCTTCCTTTCGGGAACGCGGCCCAGCCGCCAGTTCGACACGATCCTCCACACCGCGCCGATCGCGCGCGGCAATTCGGGCGGGCCGCTGCTCGACGGCTGCGGCCGCGTGCTCGGCGTCAACAGCTTCGGCGCGGATTCGGGCGGATCGGATGCGGAGTTCTTCTTCGCCGTGTCCAACCGCGAACTGGTGCCTTTCCTGCGCGCCAACGGGATCACCCCCCGCATCAACGACGCCGCCTGCCGCAGTCTCGCCGATCTCGATGCGGAGGAACGCGCGCGTGCCGAGGCCGAGCAGGACCGCGCCCGCGCCGCCCTTGCCAGCCGCAGCGAGGAACAGCGGGAGAAACGCGAGCGGGCAAGGTTCGAGGCGGAGATGCAGGTGCTCGGCGAACGCGATGACCGCCTGCTGGGTGCCTTCGCGCTCCTTCTTGTCGCGGCCGGTCTTGCCTGGTGGGCGTTCGAAAAGCGGCCCGTGCCGGGTCTCGATGAGCCGGGTCTCGACGAACCTGATTTCGAGGAGGACGGCATCGAGCAGCGGGGCCTTGCCGCATGGCCGGTGCGCAACCGCGTCGCGGCAGGGGCTGCGATCGCCCTGGTGGGCATTGCTCTCCTGCTTCACCTGACCCGCCCGGGGATCGAGGAAGTCGACCGCCGCATCGCCTCGGCCACCGGCACCGATCCCGGCGAGGGGTCAGACGGACCCTCCGCCGCTGCCGCCGGCACACGGCGCTATGTCTGCACGCTCGATGCGCGCCGCAGCCGGGTGACCGGGGCGGAGACCGACGATATCGCCTTCGAGTGGTCGCCCGAGGGCTGCGTCAACGGCCGCACGCAATACGGTTACGACGCTGGCAGCTGGTCGCGCGTTCTGGTGCCAAACGACGAGCAGGCGGTCTCGGTGAACAGCTTCGATCCCGACCGGCGCGTGTTCCGGACCGAGCGCTATCTGCTCGGCCGCAGCGCGATGGGGGCCGCCCGATCGGCACGGGGCGACTATTCCGCGCCCAGTTGCGAGGCGCCGGACGCCTCCACCGTCCTGGGCGAGCGCCAGAGCGCGGTTCTGGCGACGCTGCCGGGCCAGCCCAACGAGAGGCTGGTTTACGATTGCCAGGTGGCGAGCGAGTAGCTTCGCCAACCACTCAGGGCGCGGCGAGCGAGTAGCTTCGCCGTCCAACGGGGACCGCTTGCCCCGAACCGCCGCCGCCCTGCCCGCTAATCGCGCCGCCCCGGTTGCAAACCCGGGGACCCGATGCTAACCGCGCGCCAGCCCCGTCGGGGAGGCGTTTGTGCGCCCTACCGATGTCGAGCATCGCATCGTTATTTTCCGCTCCCCTGTTAGAGGACGAGAACGCGTGGAACTTTCCGCCGGTATTCAGGCAAGCCTGGCAGGGCGTTACGCCTCCGCCCTGTTCGACCTCGCATCCGAGGCTGGCACGGTCACCGCGGTCGAATCGGACATGGAGAAGCTGCAGGCCGCTCTCGCCGAATCGCCCGAACTGAAAACGCTGACGACCAGCCCCCGGGTCGGGCGCTCGCAGGCCGAAAAGGCGCTGTGGGGCGTTTCGGCGATCATGGGCCTGACCGAACTGACTCAGAAATTCCTCGGCACGCTGGCGCAGAACCGCCGCCTGTCGCAGCTGCCGGGCATCACCCGCGCCTTCCGCGCCATCGCCGCCGCCCAGCGCGGCGAGGTGACGGCCGAAGTCACCAGCGCCCACCCGCTGACCGACGCGCAGATCGATACGCTGAAAGGCAAGCTGACGGCGCGCGAAGGCCGCACCGTGAAACTCACGACGAAGGTGGACCCCGACCTGCTCGGCGGTCTCGTCGTCACCATCGGATCGAAGCGGATCGACGGCTCGATCCGCACCCGTCTCAATTCGCTATCCCAAGCCATGAAGGCCTAAAGGACAACATCCATGGATATCCGCGCCGCAGAAATCTCCAAGGTCATCAAGGACCAGATCGCCAATTTCGGCACCGAAGCCGAAGTCAGCGAAGTCGGCACCGTGCTCTCGGTGGGTGACGGCATCGCCCGCATCCACGGCCTCGACAAGGTCCAGGCCGGCGAGATGATCGAATTCGCCAACGGCGTGCAGGGCATGGCCCTGAACCTGGAAGCCGACAATGTCGGCGCGGTGATCTTCGGGTCGGACAACGACATCAAGGAAGGCGACACCGTCAAGCGCACCGAGACCATCGTCGACGTGCCGGTGGGCAAGGCGCTGCTCGGCCGCGTGGTCGACGCGCTCGGCAACCCGATCGACGGCAAGGGCCCGATCGAGACCACCGAACGCCGCCTGGTGGAACAGAAGGCGCCGGGCATCATCCCGCGCGAATCCGTGTCGGAGCCGGTGCAGTCGGGCCTCAAGGCGATCGACGCGCTCGTGCCCGTGGGCCGCGGCCAGCGCGAACTGATCATCGGCGACCGCCAGACCGGCAAGTCGGCCGTTGCGATCGACACCTTCATCAACCAGCGCGAGAACAACCAGGGCAGCGACGAGGGCAAGAAACTCTACTGCATCTATGTCGCCGTCGGCCAGAAGCGCTCGACCGTGGCGCAGATCGTCAAGAGCCTCGAGGAAAACGGCGCGATGGAATACACCATCGTCGTCGCCGCGACCGCGTCGGAGCCCGCTCCGCTCCAGTACCTCGCGCCCTACACCGGCGCCGCCATGGGCGAGTTCTTCCGCGACAACGGCATGCATGCCGTCATCGTCTATGACGACCTTTCCAAGCAGGCCGTCGCCTATCGCCAGATGTCGCTGCTGCTGCGCCGCCCGCCGGGCCGCGAAGCCTATCCGGGCGACGTGTTTTATCTCCACAGCCGCCTGCTCGAGCGTGCGGCGAAGATGAACAAGTCGGAAGGCGGCGGCTCGCTGACCGCGCTGCCGATCATCGAGACGCAGGCGGGCGACGTGTCGGCCTACATCCCGACCAACGTGATCTCGATCACCGACGGCCAGATCTTCCTCGAAACCGACCTGTTCAATGCGGGCATCCGCCCGGCGATCAATGTCGGCCTGTCGGTCAGCCGCGTCGGCGGTGCCGCGCAGACCAAGGCGATGAAGAAGGTCTCGGGCTCGATGAAGCTCGACCTCGCCCAGTACCGCGAGATGGCCGCCTTCGCCCAGTTCGGCTCGGACCTCGACGCCGCGACGCAGAAGCTGCTCAACCGCGGCGCGCGTCTCACCGAACTGCTGAAGCAGAAGCAGTTCTCGCCGATGCCGTTCGAGGAGCAGACCGTGTCGATCTTCGCCGGCACCAACGGCTATCTCGACGGCATTCCGACCAACCGGGTGACCGAGTACGAGAGCGCCATGCTGAGCCACATGCGCTCCGAACACGGCGCGCTGCTGGAAGAAATCCGCACGACCGGCAAGTTCGAGGACGACGTGAAGAACAAGGTCGTCGCCGCACTCGACACGTTCACCAAGCAGTTCGCCTGAACCATTGAGCGCACACGAGATAGGGAGCCGAAATGGCTAGCCTGAAAGAACTCAAGGGCCGCATCAACTCGGTCAAGTCGACCCAGAAGATCACCAAGGCCAAGCAGATGGTCGCAGCCGCCAAGCTGCGCCGGGCGCAGGCGCGTGCCGAAGAGGCGCGCCCCTATGCCGAGCGTCTGGCCGACGTGATGGCGAGCCTCGCCAGCAAGGTGGCCGGCGACAGCGCGCCGATGCTGTTCCGCGGCACCGGCAGCGACCAGCGGCACCTTCTGGTGGTGGTCAACACCGACAAGGGCCTGTGCGGCGGTCTCAACGCCAACATCGTCAAGGCCGCCAAGGCCAAGGCGAAGGAACTGATCGCGGCGGGCAAGGACGTGCAGTTCTACCTCGTCGGCAAGAAGGGCCGCGCGCCGATCAAGCGCGACTATGCCGACCGGATCGAAAAGCATTTCGACACCTCCGACGTCCGCACGCCGGGCTTCGACGAGGCCGAGGCCATTGGCAAGGACCTGATCGAGCGGTTCGAGAAGGGCGAATTCGACGTCGCGCATCTCGTTTATCCGGTGTTCCAGTCGGCACTGGTCCAGGCCCCGACCATCGATCAGCTGATCCCCGTCCCCTCGCCCGAGGAAACCGCCGAAGGCGGCAAGGCGAAGACGGTCGGCGGCGCCGTGGTGGATTACGAGCCCGACGAGGAAGCGATTCTCGAGGAATTGCTGCCGCGCTATGTGCGCACCCAGCTCTTCGCCGCGCTGCTCGAGCGCGAGGCGTCCGAACAGGGTGCCTCGATGACCGCGATGGACAACGCCACGCGCAATGCCGGCGATCTCATCAAGGATCTCACCATCCAGTACAACCGCAGCCGCCAGGCCGCGATCACCACCGAACTTATCGAGATCATCGCGGGTGCCGAGGCACTCTGACGATCGCTGATACGCCCCCCACGGGCGCTGCAAGGACCAGATTACGTGAACAAGCTTTTCTTCGCCCTCCCCCTCGCTCTCGCCATCGCCGCCTGCGGTGAGGAGCCGGCGCCCGCGCCCGCCGACACCCAGGTCGCCGCACCCGAGCCGGTCGAGAGCCTGCCCGCGCCCGACCAGGCGCTGTTCACCACCAAATATGCCGAAGCCTGCCCCGAGGACGACGCGGTCAACACCGCCGTGTGCCGTCGCGCAGGGATGGGCTCGCCCGACGTCGTCTGCGAATTCGGCCTCGGCGAGGACGAATATCTCCGCAACCAAGCCACCCTCACCGCCCAGGATGGCGGCTGGGCCTTCGCCGATCCGGAAAACGTTTGCGTCGGCTAAGGCGCGATAAACACCAAGTCAGGACATAGATCATGGCCACCGCACCCGTACTGAACCAGTCACCCAACGGCACCATCGCCCAGGTCATCGGCGCCGTCGTCGACGTTGCCTTCGAAGGCGAACTGCCGCCGATCCTTACCGCTCTGGAAACCCGGAACGGCGCCAACACGCTCGTTCTCGAGGTCGCCCAGCACCTTGGCGAGAACACTGTCCGCACCATCGCGATGGACGGCACCGACGGTCTCGTCCGCGGGCAGGAAGTGATCAACACCGGGTCGCAGATCAGCGTGCCGGTCGGTCCCAAGACGCTGGGCCGCATCATGAACGTGGTCGGCGAGGCGATCGACGAGCGCGGCCCGATCGGCGCCGAGCAGACCGCTCCGATCCATGCCGAGGCCCCGCTGTTCATCGACCAGTCGACCGAGGCGGCGATCCTCGTCACCGGCATCAAGGTGATCGACCTCCTCGCGCCCTACGCCAAGGGCGGCAAGATCGGCCTGTTCGGCGGCGCCGGCGTCGGCAAGACCGTGCTGATCCAGGAACTGATCAACAACATCGCCAAGGGCCATGGCGGCGTGTCCGTGTTCGCGGGCGTGGGCGAGCGTACCCGCGAGGGCAACGATCTCTACCACGAATTCCTCGACGCGGGCGTCATCGCCAAGGATGCCGACGGCAACGCCATCTCGGAAGGCTCGAAGGTCGCGCTCGTCTTCGGCCAGATGAACGAGCCGCCGGGCGCGCGTGCCCGCGTCGCCCTGTCGGGCCTGACCATGGCCGAGTACTTCCGCGATCAGGAAGGGCAGGACGTGCTGTTCTTCGTCGACAACATCTTCCGCTTCACGCAGGCGGGTTCGGAAGTGTCGGCGCTGCTCGGCCGCATCCCCTCGGCGGTGGGCTATCAGCCGACGCTGGCAACCGACATGGGCAATCTGCAGGAACGGATCACCTCGACCACCAAGGGCTCGATCACCTCGGTGCAGGCGATCTACGTCCCCGCGGACGACCTTACCGACCCGGCGCCCGCCACCTCCTTCGCGCACCTTGACGCGACCACCACGCTGAACCGCGCGATCTCCGAGCTGGGCATCTACCCGGCGGTGGACCCGCTCGATTCGACCAGCCGCGTTCTCGAACCGCGTGTCGTCGGCCAGGAGCACTACGACACCGCCCGCCGCGTTCAGGAGACGCTGCAGAAGTACAAGAGCCTGCAGGACATCATCGCCATTCTCGGCATGGACGAGCTGTCGGAAGAGGACAAGCTGACGGTCGCGCGCGCCCGCAAGATCCAGAAGTTCCTCAGCCAGCCCTTCCACGTCGCCGAGGTGTTCACCAACATCCCGGGCCAGTTCGTGCAGCTCGAAGACACGGTGAAGAGCTTCAAGGCGGTGGTCGACGGCGAATACGATCACCTGCCCGAAGCCGCCTTCTACATGGTCGGCGGGATCGACCAGGTGGTCGAGAAGGCCAAGAAGCTGGCCGAGGACGCCTGATAGCATGGCCCTGCATTTCGAACTCGTCACGCCGGCCAAGCTGGTCCGCTCCGAAGACGTTCACATGGTGGTCGTCCCCGGAACGGAAGGCGAGTTCGGCGTGCTCGAAGGACACGCGCCTTTCATGTCGACCATCCGCGACGGCGAAGTGAAGATCTACGCCCGCGACGGCGCGACGCCCGAGACCATCATGGTCCGCGGCGGCTTTGCCGAGGTGGGCGACAAGGGGCTGACCGTTCTCGCCGAACACGTCGAGGGCTGATCCTTCACCGACACTGAAAAAGGGGAGCCGTCCGCACATCGCGGGCGGCTCCCCTTTTTGCGTCGAACACCCTCGGCTTTTCGTCGATTACTGCGGACGCGCTTTTGCTTTCGCGGGGAAATCGTGCATTCCTCCCGGCAAGGAAACGGGAGACTGCAATTGAAATTCGTATCGACGCTCGCCATCGCAGCGGCCATGACCATCGCACAATCGGCCGCCGCGCAGGACGGCGTACCCGGTCCCGAAGAGGACCCCTATATCTGGCTAGAGGAAGCGCGCAGCGACCGTGCGCTCGCCTGGGTCGAGGGCGAGAACGCCCGGACCATGGAACTCCTCGCCGGGGACCCCCGCTTCGACACGCTCAAGAACGAGGCGCTGGCGATCTTCGACGCCACCGATCGTATTCCGGGCGTCGGCTTCACGCCGTGGGGCCTGATCAATTTCTGGCAGGACGCGACCAACCCCAAGGGCCTCCTGCGCCTGACGACGCTCGAGAGCTACCGCACCGATACCCCGCAATGGGAAACCGTGCTCGACATCGACGCGCTGGCCGCGGCCGAGGGGCGCGAATGGGTGTTCCAGGGCATAAACTGCCTGCCGCCCGAGGAGCGCTACTGCCTCGTCAGCCTGAGTGACGGCGGCAAGGATGCCGGTGAGCTGCGCGAATTCGACATGGAGACGCGCCAGTTCGTGGAAGGCGGCTTCCGCCTGCCGGAAAGCCAGGGCAGCGCCCAGTGGGTCGACAAGGACACGCTGCTGGTCAGCCGGGATTTCGGCGAAGGCACGCTGACCGAAAGCCTCTACCCCTTCACCACCCGCGAATGGAAGCGCGGGACGCCGCTCGCCGAAGCTCCGGAAATCTTCCGGGGCGAGCCGACCGACGTGTCCTCGGGCGCCAGCCTGCTGCGCGATTCCAGCGGCACCATCCACGGCCGCCTCGCGCGGCGCGGCCTGTCGTTCCACGAAAGCGCCTATTACTGGTGGCAGGACGGCGAGTGGCTGAAGCTCGACCTGCCGACGAAGGCCGGCATCGCGGGCATCGTCGACGGGCGCATCCTGTTCAGCACCGATGTCGACTGGGAGACGGGCGGCCAGACCTTTGCCGCGGATTCGCTGATCTCGGCCGATCTGGAAGAGTTCAAGGCCGATCCCAACGGCGCGGCGAAGTCGCTCGTCTGGGCGCCTGCCGAGCGCCAGACCAAGCAGGGCCTCGCCACCTCCGCCGACAGCCTCTACGTCAACCTGCTCGACAATGTGCGCGGGCAGGTGCTGAAATTCGACTTCGCCAACGGTGCGTGGTCGGTGGCCGAGGTGGCGTTGCCCGAAAATGCTACGGTCGGGATTTCGGCTGTGTCGGACGAGACGGGCGAGGTGATGTTCTCCTCGACCGACTTCCTCACGCCCTCCACGGTCTATTACAGCGCCGACGGCACCAACCCGGAACCGATCAAGACCAGTCCGGCCCGTTTCGACGCCGCCGGCATGACGGTCGAGCAGTACGAGGCGACCAGCGCCGACAGGACCAAGATCCCCTATTTCGTGGTGATGCCGGAAGGCGCGACGAAGGACGGCACCAATCCCACCCTGCTGACCGGATATGGCGGTTTCCAGGTGCCGCGCCTGCCCGGCTATCTCGGCGCGACCGGCAAGATGTGGCTGGAGCGCGGCGGGGTTTACATCCTCGGCAACATGCGCGGCGGCGGCGAGTTCGGCCCCAACTGGCACCAGACCGCGATCCGCGAGAACAAGCAGCGCACCTGGGACGATTTCATCGCCATCGCCGAGGATGCGATCGCGCGCGGGATCACCAGCGCCGATCATCTCGGCATTCAGGGCGGATCGCAGGGCGGGCTGTTGGTCGGCACGGCCTTCACCCAGCGCCCGGACCTGTTCGACGCGGCGATCGTCCAGATCCCGCTGTTCGACATGTTGCGCTATCACGAGATCGGCCGGGGCGCCTCGTGGATCGGCGAATATGGCGACCCGCGCATTCCCGAACAGCGCGCCTGGATCGAGCCCTATTCGCCCTATCAGAAGCTGCTCGAGAACAAGGACTACCCCTCGCCTTTCTTCTGGGCCTCGACTGCCGACGACCGGACCCATCCGGCCCATGCCCGCAAGGGCGCGGCGCGGGTCAAGGAGCTGGGTCAGGACTATTATTACTTCGAGGACACGCAGGGCGGCCATTCGGGCGGCGTCGACAACGAACAGCGGGCCAAGATCCAGGCCCTGCAATTCGTCTATCTGCTCCAGCGCCTGGCGGACTGAGAGCGCTGATCGAAACAGGAAAGAGGGCGGCCCGCGGGTCGCCCTTTTTTCATTCTAGCGCGCGCTGCGGGTCGGCGCGTGGAAATCGGCCGGCTTGTCGGCCACCCAGGCGACGAAGCGCGCTATCGCCTGATTGGCGAGGATGCGCGCGCGGTCGGTGCCGATCCGCGCCAACTCGGCATTGGTGAAATTGGCGTGGATCGCCCGGTGGCAGATCGGGTGGACAGCGACGGTCTCGCGGCCCCGCTTGGCCTTGGGCACGGTGTGGTGCTGCTGGACCCGCCGGCCGAGCGGGCGGTGGCACAGCCAGCAGGTCTCGGCAGTTTCGCTCAACCGTCCTTCTTCGCCGCGGCTTTCTTCTTCTTCATCGTGTCGTGAAAGCGGTCGGCCCAACCCGGCTTGACCAGCTGCTCTCCCCGCACCATTCGCATCTCGCCATCGGCCACGTCGCGGCTGACCGCGCTGCCCGCCGCCACGATGGCATCGGCGCCGATCCGCACCGGCGCGATCAGCGCGCTGTTCGAGCCGATGAAGGCGCGCGGCCCGATCGTGGTCCTGTACTTGAAATAACCGTCGTAATTGCAGGTGATGGTCCCCGCGCCGATATTCGCGCCCGCACCGATATCCGCATCGCCGAGATAGGTGAGGTGGCTGGCCTTGGCGCCCTCGCCCAGCACGGCCGTCTTCATCTCGACGAAATTGCCGACGAAGCTGTCCTTCTCCATCACCGCGCCGGGACGCAGGCGCGCGAAGGGGCCGACCTGTGCGCCTTCGCCGATGGTGGCGCCCTCGATATGGCTGAAGCTCTTGATCCGCGCGCGCTTCGCCACCGAAACGCCGGGGCCGAAGACCACGTTCTGCTCGACCACGACGTCGGGCGCGAGCTCGGTGTCGAAACTGAAGAACACCGTTTCCGGGGCCTTCAGCGTAACGCCCTCGGCCATCCAGTGCTCGCGCTGCTCCGCCTGCCAAAGCGCCTCGGCGGCGGCGAGTTCGGCGCGGCTGTTGATCCCGGCAACCTCGCCCGGATCGGCAGTGGTGACGGCGGCGCAGACGTCACCATCGGCGATGGCGATGTTGACGATGTCGGGCAGGTAATACTCGCCCTGCGCGTTGTCGTTGCCAACCCGGTCGAGCAGCGCGAACATGTCCTCCGCCCGCGCCGCCATCAGGCCCGAATTGCACAGGCGGCAGCCGCGCTCGGTCTCGTCGGCATCCTTGAACTCGACCATCTTCGCGATGCGGCCCTCCGCATCGGCGATGACCCGGCCATAGGCGAGGGCGTCGTCCGGCTCGAACCCCAGCACGACGACTTTCGGCGCGTCCTCGGCATGGAGGCGGTCGAGCATGGCCTGCATCGTCTCGCCCTTCACAAAAGGCACGTCGCCATAGAGGACGAGGACATCGCCGCGAAAACCCTCGAGCTCGCCGGCGGCCTGTTGCACCGCGTGGCCGGTGCCGAGCTGTGGGTCCTGAACGCAGGTCCGCGCATCCTCGCCCAGCGCTGCTTCGATCTGGTCGCGGCCCGAACCGACGACCACCACCTTGCGCGCGGGAGACAGCGCATCAACCTGCGCCATCAGGTGATGCAGCATGGGCCTTCCGGCGATGGGATGCAGCACCTTGTGCAGTTCGCTCTTCATCCGCGTGCCCTTGCCCGCGGCGAGGATGACGGCGGCAAAATCGTGTCCTTTGGTCATACACCCGTGCCCTTGCCACCATTCCCTTGCGGATTGAAGCGGCTTCCGCCACCTCCCGGCCCATGGCGGATTTTCCCTTCGACGCGGTCGGTTTCGATCTGGACGGCACTCTCATCGAATCGCACCGCGATCTGGGTACGGCGGTCAACCACGCGCTGGCGCTGGGCGGCTTCGCGCAAGTGCCGATCGACCACGCCAGCGACCTGATCGGGGGCGGCGCGAAAGTGATGCTGGCCAAGGCGCTGGACGCGCAGGGCGGCGTGGCGAAGGACGAGTTTCGGCGCCTCTACAAGGAGATGCTGGCCTATTACGGCGAGAATTACGCTGTCCACACAAGCCCCTATCCCGGCGTCGTCGAAGCGCTCGACGAGCTTGCCCGGCGCGGCGTGCGGATCGGGGTGGTCACCAACAAGTTCGAGGAATTCGCGCGCGGCATCCTCGATACGCTCGGCCTGATCGACCGGTTCGACTGCGTGATCGGCGGGGATTCCCTCGGCAAGGGGCCGGACGGTGCCTATCTCGCCAAGCCCGCGCCCGATCCGATCCTTAAGCTGCGCGAGAGCTGCGGCGGGGGCCGGATCGTCTATGTCGGCGACAGCAGCTACGACATGCGCGCCGCCCGGGCGGCCGGGGTGCCGGTGGTCGCGGCGTGCTACGGCTATTGCGACGAGAGCCCGGACGAGCTCGGCGCGGACGCGACAATCGATTCGTTCGCCGAGCTGATCCCGGTGCTGGAAGCGCTCGGCTGACAGCCCGACCCTACGGCAAAGCGGCCCACCGCCTGGCCTGTTGCAAGTGGAAACCTATCGTGCCACGCCGCCGCCATCGGATTGACCTTAACGTAAACGACAACGGAGACTTCGCATGAGCATCGACTTCAAGGACAAGGTAGCCATCGTGACCGGCGCCGGCGGCGGTCTGGGCCGCGAATACGCGCTCGAACTGGGTCGCCGCGGCGCCAAGGTCGTGGTCAACGATCTGGGCGGATCGCGCGACGGCACCGGCACGTCCGACATGGCGGCGCAGGTGGTCGAGGAAATCGAGAAGGCCGGCGGCACCGCCATGGCCAACGGATCGAGCGTGACCGAATACGACCAGATGGAAGAGATGGTCGCCAAGGCGAAGGAAAAGTTCGGCGGCGTTCACATCCTCATCAACAATGCCGGCGTGCTGCGCGACAAGACCTTCGCCAAGATGGAGCCGCAGGATTTCGACTTCGTCGTGAAGGTCCACCTCGTCGGTTCGGCCTATGCCACCAAGGCGTGCTGGGACACGTTCCGCGATCAGGCCTATGGCCGCGTGCTGATGACAGCGAGCTCGACCGGGCTGTTCGGCAATTTCGGACAGGCCAATTACGGCGCGGCCAAGCTCGGCCTTGCCGGCCTGACCAAGACGCTCCAGCTCGAAGGCGCGAAGTACAACATCAAGGTCAACACGCTGTCGCCGGTCGCCGGCACGCGCATGACCGAGGACCTCTTCCCCGAGGAAGCGTTCAAGCTGTTCGATCCGGTGAACGTGGTCCCGGCCGCACTTTTCCTCGTCAGCGAGGATGCGCCAAGCAACGCCATCGTAGGCGCCGGTGCGGGCGGCTTCCACAGCGCCTGGACCGTCATGAACGATGCGGTCTGGCTGCCCGACGATCAGCGCACGGTCGAAGGGTTTGCCGAAAACTGGAGCAAGATCAGCGACTTCTCCAACCTCAAGGCGCCGCAGTCCGGTGCCGAACAGTCGGGCGCGATCCTCACCGCGATGCAGAAGGTCACCGGCACCGGCCCTTCCAGCGCCCGCAGCTGATTGCATACGCATTGGGCGTATTGACTGAATAATACACCGGGCCTACTCCTGTCGCAGCAACAGGGGAGGCCCGGATGTATTCCGAAGACGATCTCAATTCGGCCGTGGCGGCGGGCGCGCTGAGCGCCGATGCGGCGGCATCGTTCCGCGCGCACATGACACAGGTCCGCGAAATGCCGCGGGGCGATGAAGAGAGCTTCCGCCTGATCAACAGCTTCAACGACATCTTCGTCGCCATCGGCATCGTCATCATGCTGCTGGCGGCGGGCGCGATCGGACAGGCGATCGCCTCCGCCTTCGCCGCCGTGCCGCCCTTTCCGGGCATGAACGGAACGGAGCCGAGCGAGGCGGAATGGCTTGCCTTCGCGCAAGCCAGCGAATGGCGCACCAGCCTTTCCACGCTCTTCGCCGGGATCCTCGTCGCCGGGACGAGCTGGCCGCTTGCGGAATTCTTTACCCGGCGCCGGCGCATGGCGCTGCCCAGCATCATCCTGCTCCTCGCCTTCGTCGGCAGCGTCTTTGCCGCGGTGTTCGGCGCAGGGATGCTTCTCGGCGCGATGGACAACGAGAAATCCGGCGCGCTGCTGGTATCGGGCGCGGGCCTCGTCGCCGCGCTCGCCGCTTGGGCGCACTGGCGCCGGTTCATGGTTCCGATCACGGTCGCCGCCGGTGCCGGCGCCGCCGCGATTACCTTGGTCGCGCTCGTCCTTGCGCTGATCCAGTCGCTGTTCGGCGTGGAGGAGTCGGCGATCGGCGACATCCTGCTCGTCCTGACCTTCCTCACCGGCCTTGCCGTTTTCGCCTTCGCCATGCGCTGGGACATCAGCGACCGGGAGCGGATTTCCCGCCGCAGCGACGTGGCCTTCTGGCTTCATTTGCTGGCCGCGCCGATGATCGCACACCCGGTGTTCTACTCGCTTGGCGTGATGGATGGCGGCGACCGGGTGGGCATGGGCGGCGCTCTCGGCGTGGTCGCGATCTATGTCGTCTTCGGCCTGGTCGCGCTGGCGATCGACCGGCGCGCGCTGCTGGTCTCCGCCCTCGCCTACGTTCTCGCGGCCTTGACCTTCCTGTTCGACAGGTTCGGCGCGGTGGAGCTGAATTTCGCGCTGACGGCGCTGGTGATCGGATCGGCCCTGCTCACCCTGTCGGCCTTCTGGACGCCGATCCGCAACCGGGTGGTCGATGCGCTTCCGCAGGTCTGGCAGAATCGTGTCCCCGTGACCGGGGTTGTCGCGGGCTAGTCAGCTCTCGACGGCTTTCAGCATCCGGCGCTCGACCGGGGCGAGGACCCCGGCAAGCTCGTGCCCGCGCTTCAGCACCTGACCGTGTTCACCGAACAGCGTCCACATGCCTTGGCGGTTGCGCAGCGCGGGTCGCTTCTCGATCCGTGCCTGCGGGCGCTCGGCCGTGCGGCGAAAGGCGGCGAAGCTGGCGGCGTCGCGTCCGAAATCCATCGCATAGTCGCGCCACTGTCCGGCGGCGACCATCCGGCCGTAGAGGTCGAGAATGCGGGTCAGCTCCTCGCGCGTGAAGCCGACCTGTTCCGCTGCCTTGCGAAACGGAATCACGTCGCCGGGAAACGAAGGGGGCTGGATCACTCGGCGGTTCCGCTGCGGCGCGCGTCTCCGCTTTCGGGCAGGTTCCGGCGCAGCTGCTCGAGCTCGCGCTGCATTTCGGTCAGCTGCTTCTCCAGCGCCTCGAACCGGCGCATGTCGGGCTCGCACGGTTCGTTGCACGGCGTGCCGTAGGGCATGAATTCGCGCATCCACGTCTCGACCGGAACCAGCGTGCTGCGGGCCTTAAACCCGATCATCGTCGCGCCTTCGGGCACATCGTCGGTGACCACGGCATTGGCCCCGATGCGCGCGCGCTCGCCCACGATGATCGGGCCGATGACCTGCGCGCCGGAGCCGATGATCACGTCGTCGGCAATGGTCGGATGGCGCTTGCCCGGAACGCCGTTGGTCGGGTTGGTGCCGCCCAGCGTGACGTTCTGGTAGATGGTCACGTCATGGCCGATCTCCGCCGTCTCGCCGATGACGGTGAAGCCATGATCGATGAAGAGATTGCGGCCGATCTTGGCACCGGGGTGGATGTCGATCGCCGTCAGCATCCGGCTGAAATGGTTGATCGCGCGCGCCAGCAGGAACAGCTCCGCCTCGAACAGCCAGTGAGCGATCCGGTGCCAGAACAGCGCCCAGACACCGGGATAGGTCAGCACTTCCCATCGGCTGCGCGGAGCGGGATCGCGCGCCTTGACGCTGTCGATATAGGCTAGGAGCCGGTCGAACATTTCGTGGTTCCTCCCATCAATCCCGGATCAAAGCAAGCGGGCCTGCTCCGGCCCATGGACGACCTCGAGCGCGTCGCGCCAGACCGACATGGTGGCGGGAACCTGACGTTCAAGCGACAGACGGTCGATTTCAGCCACCAGATGCTCGATCGCGGCGAAGCTGCGCTCGACCCGGGGGCCGAGATAATTGCCCGCTCCGTCGGCCAGCGCGAGCCGCCGCTGCTCGGCATGGGCCTCGATCAGGTCGCGCACCATCGCATCGTCCGGCGTACCGATCGCGAGCTGTAGAGAGCCTCCCAGTCGCGAGCGCAGATCGGGCAGCGCGATCTCCCAGCCATCGGCGTCGCTGACCAGCAGGAGCGGCCGTCCGCTCTGCTGCGCGCGGTTCCAGCGATGGAAAAGCGCATCCTCCTCGATGGCATTGGCCCCGTCGATGACGTCGTGCTCGCCGTGCCCGGCAAACCATTTCGCCAGCAGCGACTTGCCCGAGCGCGGAGGTCCGACGAGCACGGCGGTGCGATAGGGCCAGGACGAGGGATCGGCGAGCGCGTCCACCACCGCCCGGTTGGCGTTGCCGACCACGATCCGTGCCGGCGCGCCGGGTGCGCGGGCGTCGATCGGAAGGGCGATCTGCGACACGCGCCGATCCCTAGCGACTGACGGTCAGCGCGCTGCCACTCTGCTGCACGGTCAAGCCGCGGCCGCGCAGGGCGTCGGCCAGATCGGCGATGGAACCGGCGAAACCGACCGTCATCGCCGAGGTCCCGCCGATCGCCGTGCTGCGGACACCGGCGCTGCGCACGCCGGGTGCGCCGCGCACCGCGCCGAGAACCGCGTCGAAGCTGGCGGGGTCGGGCGTCACGAACTGCACCGAATAGAGCGCCACCGATCCTTCGGGCGGCGGGGCGCGCACCGGCGCGTCGGTCACTGCCTGACCCGGCTCGCCCTCGCGCAGGGCAAGCTCTCGATCGCTCGGCCCCTGGCGCATCGCCTGCGCCTCGGCCAGCACGGCGCGTGCGCGGTCGATCAGGATCTGGATCTGCGCATCGAGCGTGATGTTGCCCAGCGTCAGCGTGGGATCGGGCCGCAGGCGACCGGCGGCGAGCGCGCTCTGGAATATCTGGTCGAACCGCTGGACCGCCTGCCCCAGCATGGCGGGCAGTTCGTCGGCGCTGGCAGCGGTCATCTCGAAACTGTCGAGATAGGTGCTGTCCGGCCCGTAGCGCGCGGTGAAGGTGCCTTCCACCGGGCCGCCCGGATAGCTGTAGCGCAGGTCCGCGATCGGCACGATCACGTCGGCCGCGCCGAACTGGTCGAGCACGTTGCGCCACCATGTGCGGCTGCGCCGGGTGGTCTGGCCGTAGGTGACGAGCAGCGATTCGCCGCCCGATCCGGCCGGGCGGACATAGTTGATCCGGCTCGCGCCCGGCTGGAATTCGGCCCAGGCGCGCTGCCAGGGATTGCGCCGTTCATAGACCAGCTGCGTCCCCGCGCTGACCGTCACCGGGATCATCAGCAGCGGCGCGGAACGCTGGGCCTCCGACTGGCTCCCGAGATAACGCGTCGCCCGCGTCCGGTCGAACACGACGCCGACCCGTGCGACATAGCGCCGCGGCCCGACCTGTTCGCGCTCGATCACGATCGCGGAGACGAGCGACTGGAGCTGCGAATCGGACAGTTCCGGCCCGCCGATCTTCTTCCACGCGAGGCGCGCGGCTTCCTGCCAGCCAGCCTCCCGCGCCTCTTCGGGGGTGTCGCCGCTGACATTGACCTCGATCCCGCCGACCTCGATGTCGGAGGATGCGGCGATCGGCGGGATGCCCCGCTCTCCATCCACCTGCGCGCGCAGGGCCAGCGCAAGCGGCGCCGCCAGCAGGATCGCGGCGGCGAAAGTCAGGGCCTTGTTCGAAGGCCGGAGAGGAAGATCGAGGGTCCGCATGGGGAAAACAGGGCGCCTTTTGCCCAAAGCCTTATGGAAATCCAAGCGCGAATGCGTATGGCGGTGACCATGCAGGGCAAGAACTCTCCGTACACCTACGCCGATGCCGGCGTCTCGATCGAAGCCGGCAATGCGCTGGTCAAGGCGATCGGACCTCTGGTCAAGGCGACCGCGCGGCCCGGCGCCGATGGCGAGATCGGCGGTTTCGGCGGCTTCTTCGACCCGAAAGCGGCGGGATACACCGACCCGCTGCTGGTCGCCGCGAATGACGGCGTCGGCACCAAGCTCAAGCTCGCGGTCGATCACGACCGGCACGACAGCGTCGGGATCGACCTGGTGGCGATGTGCGTCAACGACCTGATCGTGCAGGGCGCCGAGCCGCTGTTCTTCCTCGACTATTTTGCCACCGGCAAGCTCGAGAACGGGGTCGCCGAGCGCGTGATCGCGGGCATCGCCGAGGGGTGCAGGATCGCCGGCTGCGCGCTGATCGGGGGCGAGACGGCGGAAATGCCGGGCATGTATGCCGCGGGGGATTACGACCTCGCGGGCTTCTGCGTCGGCGCGGTCGAGCGCGGCGAACAGCTCACCGGCGAGCGCGTGAAGCCGGGCCATGTCCTCCTCGGCCTTGCCAGTTCGGGCGTCCATTCCAACGGCTATTCGCTGGTGCGGCGGCTGGCGACGGACAAGGGCTGGAAGCTGGACCGCCCCGCTTTGTTCGATGCCGATCGGCTCCTGATCGACGCGCTGATCGAGCCGACACGCATCTACGTAAAAAGCCTGTTGCCGCTGGTGCGCGACGGGCTGATCGACGCGATGGCGCATATCACCGGGGGCGGCCTGCTGGAAAACATCCCGCGCGTCCTGCCCGAAGGTGCCCACGCCTTGGTGGACGCCGGATCATGGGCCCAGCCGCGGCTGATGGCCTTCCTCCAGGGACAGGGCGCGATCGAGCCGGAGGAAATGGCGCGCACCTTCAATTGCGGCGTCGGCATGGTGCTGGCAGTGGAGCCCGCACAGGCCGAGCTGGTCCGTACTCGGCTGGAAGCGGCGGACGAGACAGTGCTGGCGGTGGGCGAGATCGTCGAGGGCCAGCGCGGCTGCACGGTTCGCGGCACGGCGGGCACGTGGTCCGCGCGCGGCGACTGGGAAGCCATGCACAATGCCTGAAGAGCCCTCGCGGCGGGCTCGCATCGCGGTTTTCGTCTCCGGGCGCGGGAGCAACATGGCGGCGCTGCTCTATGCCAGCCGCCTGCCCGGCGCGCCTTACGAGATCGCTCTGGTCGCCAGCAACGATCCCGATGCCGAGGGGCTTGCTCTGGCCGAGGCGGAGGGGGTTCCCACCTTCGCTCTCTCGCACCGGGGAATGGCCCGCGCCGACCACGACGAGGCGATGGAACAGGCGGCGCGCGATGCGGGTGCCGAATATATCGCGCTGGCCGGATATATGCGCATTCTGACGCCCGGCTTCGTTCAGCGGTGGGAGGGACGGATGCTCAACATCCATCCCTCGCTGCTCCCGAACTACACCGGGCTCGACACGCACGCCCGCGCCATCGCGGCGGGCGACAGTCATGGCGGCGTCTCGGTCCATCTCGTGACCGAGGATCTCGATGCAGGCGAAGTGCTGGGGCAGATCCCGGTGGCCATCCGCCCGGGCGAGACCGCCGACAGCCTGGCCGAACGCGTGCGCTTTGCCGAACATCAGCTCTACCCGCAGGTCCTTGCCCGGCATGTCTCGCGGCCCTTCGATGCCGAATGGCTGCTGGGCCGGGTGCGCGCCCTCGCCCTCGCCCTGCCCGAAACGCATGAGCGCGAAAGTCACGGCGCGCCCGGTTGGCGGGTGGGGACGGAGAAAAGCGGCAAGTATTTCGCGTATTTCTCCGACCGGCATCACGGCACGCCGCATGTCTCGCTGCTGGTGAAGTGCGACGGGATGGACGAACTGGAGGCCTTGGTGGAAGATCAGCCGCACGCCTACCACAAGCCTGCCTATTACGGCGCGAGCGGGTGGCTCGGCGTCATCCTCGACCGCGCCGACATCGACTGGGACAGCGTCGCCGAACGTCTGCAACGCAGCTGGACAGCTGTCGCGCCCAGAAGCGTGACGAAGCTGATCGACGCCGCGGACTCGTTCTGATGCCCCCGCGCCTGCACCCGCTCGCCGTATCGGGTGCGGCGCGAAAGGCGATGCGGCTGCTCGAATGGTCGTGGTCGAGCGGCTGGAACGAGAAGCCCGCGCTCGACCCCGCCGCCCTGTGGGCGACCGGCAGCAAGGGCTACGCGCCCGAGGACGAGATCTCGATCCGCGCGCCGGAAGACGTCTCCGATTTCCGCGAGCGGCTGGAGCTTCTGTGCGCGTCCCTGCGCGAGGAGGCCGATCTCAATCCGCTCGGTCACACCATGGCCTATGGCCAGATCACCGGCGCGATCCGCAAGCGGCACGCGCTCGGCCGGCTCTGGCGCAAGCGTCCCGAGCTGGCCGAAACCGCAATTGCCGCGCCGATCGCGATCGTCGGGCAGATGCGCGCCGGGACCACGCGTCTCCAGCGCCTGATTGCCGCCGACCCCGCGCATTCCGGCACGCGGTTCTGCGACAGCCACAACCCGCTGCCCCGCACGCCCGATTTCCGCCCCTTGCGCAGCCGCGCCGCGCTGGCCGTGGCACGGATCGTCAATCCCTGGCTCGACACGCTGCATCCCTTCGGCGCGACTCGCACGGACGAGGAGATCGGCTGGCTGTCGGCCGCGCTCGGCGCCTGCGCCTTCGAAGCCCAGTGGAACATCCCCTCCTTCGTCGCGCATAGCGAGGCGACGGAGCCCGCCCCGGTCTATCGCGAATTCGCCCGCATCCTGCGAACCGACGCGGCCTTCCATGGCAACGCCCACCGGCCCCGCGTGCTCAAATGCCCGCAATTCTCCGAGGATCTCGAGGCGCTGATCCGCGAATTTCCCGACGCCCGCCTCGTCGTCGCCCGGCGGGAGCGGGAGGCCACCGTGGCGAGCGCGGTATCGATGGTCGCGGCGCAGAGCGCTTTCCAGTCCGATGCCCGGACCACACAGGATATCGAGGCGGAATGGCAGCGCAAGACGGCCCTGCGCGACGCGCGGATGGCCGAGGGTCTGAGGGATTGCGCCAATCCGGCGGTCGAGGTGCGTTTCGAGGATCTCAACCGCGACTGGCGCGCGGCGATCGCGAGAATTTACGAGCGGCTGGGCCTGAAGCTGACGGATGCGGCCCTTGCGGCGATGGCGGCAGAGGCGGAAACGGCACGCGGCGATGCCCATCACGGCCATGAACGCCAGGTGCGGCGGTTCGCGAAAGCCTAGGGCAAAGCCCGGGCCGGCGGTTCAGGAAACAGCGCTGGTGCGGCGCAGATGGGCGGTGATGCGGGTCACCGATACTGCGTTGCCGTCACGAAATGCCTGCAACTCGCTGGCTTTTCCATCCTCGCTATAGCTGATCCGCCAGAGGCTTTCGCTGCAATGTTCGGGATCGTCCGAAACGAGGCGGCCCTTGACGTGGATCTCGCCTTCCTGCCGGAATATCTGGTCGGTCTCGATCCGCATGTCCGGCACGATGCGGTAGAGCTCGCGCGCCGCGGCCAGAAAGGCCCCGCGACCCCGGATCGAGGATCCGACCGTGTCGAGATAGATGAAATCGTCCGCCAGCGCCTGTTCCAGCGCGGCATACTCGCGCGCGTTGAGCAGGCGCATGATCGCCTGCGTCCGGTCGATATCGGCGGACCGGAACCAGGTCACGGGTTGGAACAGTTTGCGAGGCACGCCGCGCTCATACCACACGGGCGAGCGCGGCGTTACGTCATATGTTGTACGCGTCCTGTTCCTCCGAACGGTCAGCCGACGATTTCGTCCTTCGAGAAGAAGAAATCGATTTCGTTGGCCGCGTTCTCGTCGGAGTCCGAACCGTGGACCGAATTCGCCTCGATGCTCTCGGCGTAGGTCTTGCGGATCGTGCCGTCCTCGGCATCGGCCGGGTTGGTGGCGCCCATGACGTCGCGGTTGCGCTTCACGGCGTCCTCGCCCTCGAGCACCTGCACGACAACCGGGCCGCTTGTCATGAAGTCGACCAGCTCGCCGTAGAACGGACGCTCGGCGTGGACTTCGTAGAACTTCTTGGCCTGATCCTCGCTCATCTGGATGCGCTTGGAGGCGACGACGCGCAGGCCGGCTTCCTCGAGCATCTTGGTGACCGCGCCGGTCAGGTTGCGGCGGGTGGCATCGGGCTTGATGATCGAAAAGGTGCGGGTGACCGCCATGGGAAATTCCTTAAGTGTTGAGGGGGAGGTCTAAGGGAGAAAGTCGGGCGCGCCGATAGCGCCCGCGCCCTTTTTGGGCAAGCGTTTCGCGCGCCGAGCTCCCGAGCCTCATTCCATGCCGATGCCGACCATCAGCTGCGCCACAGTCTCGCCGGTTTCCTCCGAGACGTTGAAGCTGACGGCCAGATCGTGCGGCCCCTTGCCGGCGAACATGACGGTGCGCCCGGCTTTCATCTGCATCTCGACCGCCACGCCCGCCGCCTCAGCCTGCCGGTGGTAGAATGCCGCAAGCTCTTCCGGATCGTCCCCGCTGCGCATGGTCAGGAGAACGCCGTTCCCGCCGCCATGGCGGACATGGGTGTTCGAGATCACCTCGGCTCCGGGGTAGAGCGTGAAGCCGGCAGGCAGGCGGACCGGGACCTTCTCGCCCGACCGCATGGTAGCGACCGTCCCGTCCTCGCGGTGGATGCGGGCGCTGATCTCGCCTGTCTCGCCATCGACGATGTAGCTGCCGCGTTCACGATCCTCCGGTTGCGCCTGTGTCCGGTCCTCGCTGTCCGGCTCGCTCGCGCAGGCACCAAGGATCAGGAGAAGGGCGGGAAAAGCGCGGCGCATGGGTCTCCGTGCAGAAGGGTCGATCCGGTCAGCGGCCCTCGCGCCACGCGCCGTCGGGCCTCTGTTTGAAGATATGCAGATCGGGAGCGCTTGTTCCGTCCGCGTCCTCGGCCGAGGAAAGACGGCGCCACAGATCGCGCGCCGCATCGGTGCTTTCCGGGCCGAACAGCAGGAGGACGCGATCAAAGCGGTCGGCGGTGTCGCAAATGTCGCCGTCCGCGACGATGGCGATGCTCGCCCCGTTGTCGCGCGCGCCATCGGCCGAGAGCAGGATCGGCTGGCGCGCCGCATGGCCTGCTTCCGCTTCCCCGTTGGCGAGGAAGGCGCCGTCCGCGGCCCACAAGGCCTCGGAGATCTGCGCACGCACCGCCGCGTCGGCATGGACCACGGCGAGGCGCGCGCCGCTCGCCACGGCCTTGCGAGCCAGCATGGGCACGACCTCGACCACCGGGTCGCGGCTCAACTGGTAGAAGTCGATCCGCATCGCCTCAGGCCCGCCGGCACCGGTCGGAACAGTATTTCACCTCGTCCCAGTGGCGTGCCCATTTCTTGCGCCAGGCGAAGGGGAGGCCGCAGGCGGCACAGATCTTCTGCGGCAGGTCGCCCTTGCGCCGCATCTTGCCCGTGCCGCCAGAACTGCCTTCGCTCATGGCGCCGGATCAGCTCTCGGCGGTGTCGCGCACCAGCTGGTCGATCAGGCGCACGCCATAGCCGGTCGCGCCCTTGCCCCAGGTGGCGCCGGGCTTGTCGGCCCAGACCATGCCGGCGATGTCGCAATGCGCCCACGGCGTGCCGTCGGCGATGAAGCGCTGGAGGAACTGTGCCGCGGTGATCGAGCCTGCGCCCTTGCCGCCGATATTCTTCATGTCGGCGATCGGGCTGTCGATCAGCTTGTCGTAAGCGGCACCCAATGGCATCCGCCACACCGCATCGCCGCTCGCCTTGCCGGCTGCGGTCAGCGCATCGGCGAGGCTGTCGTCATTCGAGAAGATGCCCGCATGCTCGTTGCCCAGGGCGACGATCATGGCGCCGGTGAGCGTGGCGAAATCGACGATCCGCGCGGGCTGGAACTCCTCTTGGGTCCAGTGCAGAGCGTCGGCGAGGACCAGCCGGCCTTCGGCGTCGGTGTTGAGCACCTCGATCGTCTGCCCGCTCATGCTGGTCACGACATCGCCCGGGCGCTGCGCCTTGCTGCCCGGCATGTTCTCGACGAGGCCCATCACGCCGACGACATTGGCCTTCGCCTTGCGCTTCGCCAGCGCCAACATCGCGCCCGCGACCGCGCCGGCGCCGCCCATGTCCCAC
Organism: Erythrobacter sp.; assembly: GCA_025698865.1. Taxonomy (GTDB): domain Bacteria; phylum Pseudomonadota; class Alphaproteobacteria; order Sphingomonadales; family Sphingomonadaceae; genus Qipengyuania. Next base: position 405,614 of record JAILWQ010000001.1, read on the forward strand.
TTCATGTCTTCCATGCCCGGCCCCGGCTTGAGCGAGATGCCGCCGGTATCGAAGGTGACGCCCTTGCCGACGAAGGCGGTCGGCGCATCGCCCTGCCCGCCGCCGTTCCAGCGGATGGCGAGAATGCGCGATTCGCGGTCGGAACCCTGTCCGACGCCGAGCAGCGCGCCCATGCCCATTTCTTCCATCTGCGCTTCGTCGAGCACGATGATCTCGGCTCCGGTGCCCTCGAACCGCTTGCGGCACCGCTCGACGAAGCTGACCGGAAAGAGGATGTTGGCGGGTTCGGTGATCAGCTCGCGGGTGAACTCGACGCCCTCGGCAACCGCTTCCATCGCGGCCCAGGCGCCTTGGGCGCCTTCCGGAGCGCCAATCACGGTCACCCCTTCGAGAGAGACCTTCTGCTCGTCCTTCATCTTCGTGCGGTAGCTGTCCCAGCGCCAGTTGCGCAGGCGCAGGCCGAGCAGGATCTTCGCGATATCGTCGGCGGAATGCCCGTCCGCTATCAGGCCGATGCGCTTCTCGCCCGAGGACTGGTACTGCGCGGCGAGCGCGGCGCCCGCCTTTTCCAGGTTGGCGGTGCGCGTCTCGCTGTCCGCAGCTCCGGCTCCGGCGAGGGCGACACGAACAACCGAGCCATCGCGCTCGGCAAAGCCGTCGAACACCTGGCCCGCCGCGCCCTTGAAGCGCGCCGCTGCAACACCTTCGCGCAGACTTGTTTCGAGATCGGAAGGAAGCTTGCTCTTGTCGACCACATGGGCGATGAGCCGCAGCCCTTCGGGACGGGACCGACTGAATTCGATGTGCATGGAAACTCCTGGAAACGTGTCTGGTGGCGCGCCGAGGCCCGTTCGCCTGCGCAAGGCGCTCGCGGCGAGGGTGTGCGAACTGCCGCTGATCGCAATTGCGCTTAAGGAGTGGCGATGCGATAGGCAAGGCATGCCGCCGCCCTGCGACCCCGCGCGTCCGGCGCATCTGCTTCCCGCCGGTTTCGCGCTGACGGCACTCGTCGCGATGGCCGCGCCTCTCAGCGCGCAGGACGGTGCGGCGCCTGGCATGGGCACGGCGGAAGAGCCTCTCGAGGTTCCCGACCCCGCCAGCCCCGAATTTCCGGGCCGACAGGACGAGGGGCTTCCGCAAGACCTGCCGCCCTTCCCCGGCGGCGAATCCACGGCGCCCGAGTTCAACGCCGCGGGCGAACGGCAGATCGGCTTCGAAGCCAATGTGCTCGAATACGATTCGGACGGCGAGACCGTCACCGCCGCCGGCAATGTCGTGCTGCGCAGTGGCGATCGCTCGCTGCGCGCGGACCGCGTCAGCTGGTCGCGCCCGTCGGGAGAGATCGTCGCCACGGGCCGCGTCCGCTTCGTCGACGAGAACGGCAACCAGCTCTTTTCCGAACGGATCGTCCTGACCGACGAGTTCGAGGCCGGGGCCATGGAGGACCTGCTGCTGGCGCTGCGCCAGGGCGGGCGTCTCGCCGCCGAATCCGCGACCCGCGATGCCGACGGCACCGTCGCGCTCAACCGCGCGGCCTATTCGGGCTGCGCCGTCACCACGCCCGACGGATGCCCGAAAGAGCCGAGCTGGCGCATCACCGCCGACCGGGTGATCTACGAGCCGGCGGAGAACCGGGTCCGCTTCCAGTCCGCCTATTTCGAACTGTTCGGGCTGCGCCTGCTCCCTCTGCCCGCGCTCTCGCTGCGGACTGATGGCGGGGCGGCCGCGGGCTTCCTGGTGCCCGACTTCCGGGTGTCGCAGAGCAACGGGGCGGAACTGTCCGGGAGCTATTACTGGCGGCTCGCGCCGAACCGCGACCTGACCGCCGGGGCCTATGTCTTCACCGACGCGCCGCCGATGGTGAGCGGCCAGTATCGCGAGCTGAACGAGGCCGGGGCCTTCCAGATCACGGGGTACCTCACCCACAGCCGCCGCTCATCGAATTTCGTGGGCGGGCAGGCGATGGAGTTCGACAGCGAGCCGCGCGGCTACCTCTTCGCCAACGGGCGCTACCAGTTCGATCCCAACTGGAGTGTCACCGGCTCCGTCCGGGTGGCGAGCGACCGGACGTTCCTGCGCCGCTACGATCTCAGCCGCGACGACCGGCTCCGTTCGGTCGTCGAGGTCGAGCGGATCGACGACAATTCCTACCTCTCCATCGCCGGCTGGGCGACGCAGACGCTGCGGCTGGGCGACGATCAGGGACAGGTGCCGGTGGCACTGCCCGCGATCGATTATCGCCACCGCCTGTCCGATCCGGTCCTCGGCGGGCGGATCGAATTGCAGGCCAACAGCCTCGCCCTGCTGCGCGGCGATGGGCAGGACACCCAGCGCGCCTTTGCCAAGGCGCAGTGGGACCTGAAGCGTATCACGCCCGGCGGGCAGGTCGTGACGGTCACCGGCCTGGTGCGCGGCGATGTCTATCATTCGAGCGACAATGAACTGACGCCCACCCCGATCTATCGCGGCGATACCGGATGGGACGGGCGCGGGATTGCCCTCGGCGCGGTCGATGTCAGCTGGCCGCTGGTGGGTTCGCTGTTCGGCGGCCAGCAAGTGCTGACGCCGCGCGTCCAGATCGTCGCCACCCCGCCGATCCGCAACCTCGCCATTCCCAACGAGGATTCGCGCGCCATCGACCTCGAGGATTCCAACCTCTTCGCGCTCAACCGCTTCCCGGGCTACGACCGGATCGAGGACGGCGCGCGGGTCACCTATGGCGTCGACTGGCAGTTGAACCGGCCCGGCCTGCGGCTGGAGAGCACGATCGGCCAGTCCTACCGCCTCGATTCGGAGCGCTCGATCATTCCGGACGGCACCGGCCTTTCGGAACGGGTCTCGGACTTCGTCGGACGGACGCAGCTGCGCTATCGCGATTTTCTGAAGGTGACTCACCGGTTCCGTCTCGACAAGGACAGTTTCGCGGTCCGCCGCAACGAGATCGACGCCACGGTCGGCAGCAGCCGGACCTATGCCGAAATCGGCTATCTCCGCCTCGACCGCGACATCACTCTGGTGGAGGACTTGCAGGACCGCGAGGAGGCGCGCGCCGCCGTCCGCATCGCTTTCGCCAATTACTGGTCGGTCTTCGGCTCGGGCATCTTCAACCTGACCGATGCCGAGGAGGACCCGACCTTCACCAGCGACGGGTTCGAACCGATCCGCACCCGGCTCGGCATCGCCTATCAGGACGACTGCCTGGAACTGGGCCTGACCTGGCGCCGCGATTACGTGACACTGGGCGATGCGCGGCGCGGCAACACCTTCCAGCTGTTCTTCTCTCTTCGCAATCTGGGCATCTGATATCGCCTGCCCGACAGGAGCGGCTTCGTCCGCGATGGCGGCAGGCGTTGGCAAGAGGTGCGATGCACGCTATTCGCGACCGCCTTCCGACCGACCCAATCAGCTTCGGTTAAGCCAGAGACGGGCACAGGCCGGGCGATTTTCGGGCGCCGGATGGGCGCCTTCACACGGGATATCTACGACGTGACGAAAAAGACGTTCGCCAATTTCATTGCGTTTGCCTCCACTTTCGGGCTGGCCGCCGCGCCGGTCGCGATCGCCGCGCAGGACGTCGCCGGGCAGGACGCCGCGGCGCAGCAGGACGGGGCGACGATGGACGATCCGCTCGGCCTTCCCAGTTCGACGACCGTTTTCGGCGAGACCAATCCGAACCTGCGCACCGCGACGGCGGTGGTGAACGGACAGGTCATCACCGGGACCGATATCGACCAGCGTGTCGCCCTGCTGCTCGCCGCGAACGAGACCGAGATCGACGAGGAGGAACTGATCCGCGTGCGGATGCAGGTCCTGCGCAACCTTATCGACGAAACGCTGCAGATCCAGGCGGCCCGGGCGCTGGAGATCAGCGTCACGCCGGAAGAGGTCGCCCGGACCTACACCCGCGTCGCCAGCCAGAATTTCGGCCAGAATCCCGACGCAATGGACACCTACCTTACCTCGGTCGGGTCCTCGCCCGCTTCGCTCAAGCGCCAGATCGAGGGCGAACTCGCCTGGCAGCGGCTGCTCCAGCGCAACATTGCGCCCTTCGTCAACGTATCGGAGGAAGAGGTGAACGAGGTGCTCAAGCGCCTTCAGGAAGACCGCGGGACCGAGGAATTCCGGATCGGCGAGATCTTCCTCGCCTCGACTCCGGAAAATTCCGCGCAGGTCCAGAACAACGCCCGCCAGATCGTCGACCAGCTCCGCCAGGGCGGCAGCTTCGTCGCCTATGCCCGCCAGTTCTCGCAGGCTTCGACCGCGGCGGTAGGCGGCGATCTCGGCTGGGTCCGCCTAGGCCAGCTTCCCACCGAGCTTTCCAACGCGGCGGGGCAGATGCAGCCCGGCCAGCTGGTCGGCCCGATCCCGATCACCGGCGGCTATTCGATCCTGCTGCTGATCGACAAGCGACAGGTCCTCACCGCCGATCCGCGCGATGCGATCCTCTCGCTCAAGCAGGTCTCCATCAGCTTCGAGCCGGGCACCACGCAGGCGCAGGTGCAGGCCCGCGCCGAACAGTTCGCCGACAGCGTCGCCGCGGTGCGCGGCTGCGGTGACATCGATCAGGCAGCCGCCTCGATGGGCGCCGAGGTGGTGACCAACAACGAGATCCGCGCCCGCTCGCTGCCGGACCAGCTGCAATCCATGGTACTTGGCCTACAGGTCGGTCAGGCGACCGCGCCCTTCGGCGATGTCGAGGGCGGTGTCCGGGTGCTGATGCTGTGCGGCCGCGACGATCCGCAGACGCAGAACGGCCCCGATTTCGGCCGGATGATGGCCCAGCTCGAGGACGAGCGCGTCAACAAGCGTGCCCAGCGCTATCTGCGCGACCTGCGCAACGACGCCTACATCGAATATAATTGATCGCTCCACGCCAGCCTCTCGCGGTCTCGCTCGGCGATCCGGCGGGGATCGGTCCCGAACTGATCGCCGAGATCTGGAACCAGCGCGGATCGCTCGATCTCCCGCCCTTCGCCGTGGTCGGCGGGGCCGGTGTGCTGCGCGGTGCGGCGAAAACACGGGGGATCGACCTGCCGGTCGCGGTGATCGACCGGGCGGACGAAGCCATAGCGGCCTTCGCCGATGCGTTGCCGGTGATCGGCGGAGAGGACGCGCCCTACACGCCCGGACAGCCTGAGGAGGCGGGCGCAAGGCTCGCCCTTGCCTCGCTGGAACAGGCCACGGCGCTCGCCCGCGATGGCGCAGCGGGGGGGATCGTCACCCTGCCTGTCGCCAAGAGCCGCCTGGCCTCGGTCGGGTTCGCGCATCCCGGGCAGACCGAATATCTCGCTGCCTCCTGCGGCCGGCAGGCCGGCGACGCGGTGATGATGCTTGCCGGGCCGAGCCTTCGCGCCGTGCCGGTCACCGTCCATTGCCCGCTTGCCCAAGTCGCGCAGCTGCTGAACGAGGACATGATCTGCGCCAAGGCGCGGACCGTCCACCGGGCCCTCAACAGCGATTTCGGCATCGAGCAACCGCGCCTCGCGCTCGCCGGGCTCAACCCCCATGCGGGCGAGGACGGACGCATGGGCAGCGAGGAGGCCGAGATCATTGCCCCCGCCATCGCCCGTCTGCGCGCCGAGGGGATCGACGCGAGCGGGCCGTATCCGGCCGACGCGCTGTTCACGCACCGCGCGCGCGAGACCTACGATGTCGCGCTGGCGATGTATCACGATCAGGCGCTGATCCCGCTGAAGGCGCTCGATTTCGACGAAGGCGTCAACGTCACGCTCGGCCTGCCGCTGGTGCGGACGAGCCCGGACCACGGCACCGCCTTCGCCATCGCCGGAGAGGGCATCGCCGATCCCGGCGCGACCATCGCCGCGCTCCGCATGGCGGGCGAAATGGCCGCGAGGCGCGCCGGTGGCTGACCTTCCGCCGCTGCGCGAGGTGATCGCGCGTCACGACCTCAGGGCATCGAAGGCGCTGGGGCAGAACTTCCTCCTCGACGCGCAATTGCTCGACCGCATCGCCGCCATTCCCGGCGATCTCGCGGACAGGGCGGTGCTGGAGATCGGCCCCGGCCCCGGCGGACTGACGCGGGCGCTGCTTCGCGCCGGAGCGCGGGTGACCGCGATCGAGATGGATCGCCGCTGCCTGCCCGCGCTCGCTGAACTCGCAGAAGCCTATCCGGGCAAGCTCCGCGTGATCGAGGGCGATGCCCTAGCGATGGATCACGACGCGCTGATTGGCGAGCCCTATGCCGTGGTCGCCAATCTGCCCTACAATGTCGGGACCGCGCTGTTCACCCGCTGGCTGGGCGGACAGGACTGGCCGCCGCGCTGGACCTCGCTGACGCTGATGTTCCAGCAGGAGGTCGCGCAGCGGATCGTCGCGGCGCCCGGCAGCTCGGCCTATGGACGCCTCGCCGTGCTCGCCCAGTGGCGCGGGCGAGCGAAGCTGGCAATGAAAGTGCATCGCAGCGCCTTCACCCCGCCGCCCAAGGTGATGAGCGCCATCGTCCATGTCGAACCCGGCGCCATGCCCGAAGGGGTTTCGGCTGCCGCGCTCGAACGGCTCACCGCCGCCGCTTTCGGCCAGCGCCGCAAGATGCTGCGCCAGAGCCTGAAAGGCGTACCCGGCGCGGCCGAGGCGCTCGACAGGCTCGGCATCGAGCCGACCCGGCGGGCCGAGACGCTTGGCGTCGCCGACTTCGTCGCCATCGCGCGCGAATTGTCCGGGGACGGCCCCGCCAGCTAGCGCGCCGCTTTCGCCTTCTTCTCCCGCCGCCAGCTGTGCAGCAGCGGCTCGGTGTAACCGCTCGGCTGCTCGACACCCTTGAAGATCAGGTCCTTCGCCGCCGAAAACGCCGGACCGTCGGAATTGTCCAGCAGCGGTTCGTAGGCGGGATCGCCGGCATTCTGGTCGTCGACCTTGCCGGCCATGCGGCGCAGGCTGTCCATCACCTGCCGCTCGGTAATGACGCCGTGGAGCAGCCAGTTGGCGATGTGCTGGCTCGATATGCGCAGGGTGGCGCGATCCTCCATCAACCCGACATCGTCGATATCCGGCACCTTGGAACAGCCGACTCCTTGGTCGATCCAGCGCACGACATAGCCGAGCAGTCCTTGACAATTGTTATCGAGTTCCTCGCGGATTTCCTCCTCCGACCAGTTCGTGCCGTCGGCGAGCGCGATAGTGAGCAGCTCGTCCAGCTTCCCCGCATCGGGAAGCGACTGCTGGATCGTGAAGACGTTCTCGCGGTGATAGTGAACCGCGTGCAAAGTCGCGGCAGTCGGGCTCGGCACCCAGGCGGTGTTCGCACCGGCGCGCAGATGGCCGATTTTTTCGATCATCATCTTGCCCATCAGATCGGGCACGGCCCACATGCCCTTGCCGATCTGCGCCCGGCCTGACAGGCCGTGGGCGAGGCCGATCCCGACATTGCGCGCCTCGTAGGCCTTGAGCCAAGCGGCGTTCTTCATCTCGCCCTTGCGCATCATCGGCCCGGCCCGCATCGAGGTGTGGATCTCGTCCCCCGTCCGGTCGAGGAAGCCGGTGTTGATGAAGACGATCCGGTTCCGCACCGCGTGGATGCAGGCGGCAAGGTTGGCGGAGGTGCGCCGCTCCTCGTCCATCACGCCGACCTTCATCGTGTGACGCGGCAGATCGAGCAGGTCCTCGACCGCATCGAACAGCTCGTCGGTGAAGGCGCATTCATCCGGCCCGTGCATCTTGGGCTTCACGATATAGATGCTGCCATGCCGCGAATTACCGAACCGCGTCTTGCCCGCGACGTCGAGCGCGCCGATCGCGCCGGTGACCACGGCGTCCATGATGCCCTCGGGGATTTCCCCTCCGTCCCAGCGCATCGCCGGGTTCGTCATCAGGTGGCCGACATTGCGGACGAACATGAGGCTGCGACCGTTGAGCGTGCGGCGCTCGCCCTCCCGGTCGGTATAGGGTCTGTCCTCTGCGAGCCGCCGGGTCACGCGCTGTCCGCCCTTCTCGAAGCTGTCCTCCAGATCGCCGCGGATCACGCCGAGCCAGTTCGAGTAGGCGAGGAGCTTGTCCTCGGCATCGACCGCGGCGACCGAATCCTCGAGATCGGCGATGGTGGTGAGCGCCGCTTCCAGCTTGATGTCGCAGATACCCGCCGCGTCGGCACGCCCGACGGGGTGCTCGCGGTCGAACAGGATCTCGATATGCAGGCCGTTGTTGCGGAACAGGAGTCCGCCGGGCGTGGTGCCGACGAACTGGCTGTCATCCGCAAGCTCGCCGTAATCCTCGCTCTCGATCCCGCTCCAGCTCCCGGTCTTGAGCGGCAGGGCCTGATCGAGGAACCGCCGGCCCTCCGCGATAACCGCGGCGCCGCGATCCTGATCGTAGCCGCCCGGACGCGGCGGCGGCGCGTCGAGCGCGTCCGTGCCGTAGAGCGCATCGTAGAGGCTGCCCCAGCGCGCATTGGCGGCGTTGAGCAGGAAGCGGGCGTTGAGCACCGGGACCACCAGCTGCGGCCCGGCCATCGTCGCGATCTCCGGATCGACATTCTCCGTCCCGATGGTGAACTCGCCGGGTTCGGGGACGAGATAGCCGATCTCTTCCAGAAAGGCGCGATAGGCGGCCGCGTCGTGCGGCTTGCCGGCGCGTTCGGTGTGCCAGGCGTCGATCGCCGCCTGCAATTCGTCGCGCCGGTCGAGCAGCTCGCGATTGCGCGGCGCGAAGCGGGCGAGGATGTCGGCAAAGCCGCTCCAGAACGCATCGGCATCGCGGCCGAGGGCGGCGAGAACCTCCGTCTCGATGAAATCGGCAAGCGCGGGATCGACCTCGATCCCGCCGCGTGTCGTGTAATCCCTCATTGAAAACCGTCCACCCGAAGCAGCGGCCGCATGACCGGCCATTATCATTGCGAATCTCGGGGGAGGAGATCGGTCCCCTATGACCAGACGCGGGACACTTGGCAACGTTCCGCTGTCCATGGGCGCGCGCCCGGCCCGGGCGGGGTTGGACTTGGCGAGCGGCCCGCCTAAGGACATGGCGTCATGGAACCGATCGAACAGACCTCCGCCCGCCATCTCGACCGCATCGACGGCGACGCCATGCTTGCCGAAACGCTCGACTGGGCGCGGGTGAACAGCGGGACCGCAAATCTGGACGGTCTGGCGACCATGGCGGGCAAGCTCGCCGATGCCTTCGCCGCCTTGCCGGGCGAAGTCGAGCTGATCGAACCGGCCAAGGTCACGGCGATCTCCGCCGAAGGGGAGGAGTTCGAGAAGCCCCATGGCCGCCACATGGTGCTGCGCGTGCGTCCGGAAGCGGAGCGGCGCGTGGTGCTGACCGGGCACATGGACACGGTCTATCCCGCCGACCATCCGTTTCAGGACATAGACTGGCTCGACGCCGAGACGGTCAACGGCCCCGGCACCGCCGACATGAAGGGCGGGCTGGACGTGATCCTCCACGCGCTGAAAGCCTTCGAGAATACCCCCGACGCCGCCCGACTCGGCTACGACGTGATGATCAATTCCGACGAGGAGACCGGCAGCCTCGCCAGCCGCAGCCTGATCGAGGAACTGGCGCGCGGGAAATACGCCGCGCTGACCTACGAACCCTCCGCCCTGCCCGACGGGACGCTTGCCCATGTGCGCGGCGGCACGGGCAATTATTCGATCACCCTGCGCGGCCGCTCGGCCCATGCCGGGCGCAACCCGCAGGATGGGCGCAACGCCATCGTCGCGGCGAGCGATCTGGTGCTGCGGATCGTCGAACTGGCGGCAGAAGACATCACGATAAACCCGGCCAAGATCGAGGGCGGCGCGGCGAACAACGTCGTCCCCGACCTCGCCATCCTGCGCTTCAACATCCGCCCCAAATCGACCGATGCGATGGAGCGGTTCGACGGACAGCTCGATGCGATCCTCGACGCGGTCGCCGCGCGGCACGAAGTATCGCCGCATCGCCATGGCGGCGTCACCCGTCCGCCCAAGCCGGTAGACGCGCGCGCGCAGAAGCTGTTCGACCTCGTGCGCGATTGCGGCGCCTCGCTCGGCCAGACGATCGGGTGGCAGCCGACCGGCGGCGTGTGCGACGGGAACAACATCGCCGCCACCGGCGTCCCCGTCGTCGATACGATGGGGGTGCGCGGCGGCAAAATCCATTCGCCCGACGAATTCATGATCGTCCCCAGCCTGGTCGAGCGTGCGGCGCTGTCCGCGCTCGTGCTCGAACGGCTGGCTTCCGGAGACCCGCTTTGAGTTTTCGCCTGCGCGCGGCCCGTCCCGCCGATATCGAACCGCTTTACGAGATGGCCAAGCTGACGGGTGGAGGCTTCACCAACCTGCCCGCCGACCGCGATGCGCTCGGCGCCAAGCTGACCCGCGCGGAAGAGGCCTTCGCCCGCACCGACGACGATCCGGGCGATGATCTCTTCGTCCTGGTGCTGGAGAATGTCGAGACCGGTCAGGTCCGCGGCACCTGCCAGCTGTTCAGCCAGGTCGGCCAGCGCTGGCCGTTCTACTCCTACCGGCTCAACACGCTGACGCAGCACAGCCAGGAACTGGGCCGCACGGTACGCGCCGAACTGCTCAGCCTCGTCACCGATCTGGAAGGGTCGAGCGAGGTCGGCGGCCTGTTCCTCCACCCCAACGAACGGGCCGGCGGGCTCGGCCTGTTGCTCGCCCGCAGCCGCTATCTGTTCGTCGCCATGCACCGCGCCCGCTTTGCCGAGCGTATCCTCGCCGAATTGCGCGGCATCATCGACGACAGCGGCGGCTCGCCCTTTTGGGACGGGGTGGCCGGTCGCTTCTTCGGCATGAGCTTTCAGGAGGCGGACTATTTCAACGCCATCAACGGCAACCAGTTCATCGCCGACCTGATGCCCAAGCACCCGGTCTATGTCGCCATGCTGGAGGACGAGGCGCGCAAGGTGATCGGCCTGCCCCACCCGACCGGCCGCGCAGCGATGCGGATGCTGGAGAAGGAAGGCTTCGCTGCCGAGGGCTATGTCGACATTTTCGATGGCGGCCCGACAATGACGGCGCGCACCGATCAGGTGAAGAGCATCCGCGATTCCGTGCCCTCGGCCTTGTCCTCGACCGAACTCGACATCGGCGAGCCTGCACTGGTTGCGACCGGAACACTCGGCAGCTTCCGCTGCGCCTACGGGATGCGGGAGCTGGACGCGGACGGCAACGCGTCGATCGATGCGCGCTGCGCCCGGACGCTCGAGGTCGGCCCCGGCGACGAGATCTGGAGCGTTGCACGGTGAGCAAGGTCGCGAGCGGACTGGTCGAGATCAATTTCGACGGCATTGTCGGGCCGAGCCATAATTACGCCGGGCTCAGCCTCGGCAATATCGCCAGCGCCAGCCACAAGGGCGACCCCTCCTATCCGCGCAAGGCCGCGTTGCAGGGCATCGCCAAGATGCGGGCCAACATGGAGCTGGGCCTGACGCAGGGTTTCCTGCTGCCCCTTCCCCGGCCCAATGGCGAATTCCTCCACGGACTGGGCGCGGATGGCGAGACCGACCGCGCACTGATCGCCGCCGCGTGGTCGGCCAGCAGCATGTGGACCGCCAACGCCGCCACCGTCAGCCCCGCGCCTGACACCGCCGACGGGCGCTGCCACCTGACACCGGCCAATCTCGTGACCATGCCGCACCGGGCGCAGGAATGGCGCGACACCAAGGCGCAGCTGGCCATCGCCTTTGCTGACCCGCGCCATTTCGCGGTGCACGACGCTATCCTGCCCAGCTTCGGCGACGAGGGCGCAGCGAATCACATGCGCTTTTGCGAGGGGCATGGCGCGCCCGGTGTCGAAGTCTTCGTCTATGGGCGGCAAGGTGGCAAGTTCCCCGCCCGTCAGCACCAACAGGCCAGCCGCGCGGTGGCCCGGCTGCATGGTCTCGATCCGGCGAAATGCGTTTTCGTCGAACAGAACCCGGAGGCGATCGAGGCGGGCGCGTTCCACAATGATGTGGTTGCCGTCGCCAACGAGCGCGTGCTGTTCACACACGCCCTCGCCTTTGCGGAGCGCGAGGGCGCCTACGAGGCGGTCCGCGCGGCCTTCCCCGCGCTGGAGGTGGTCGAGGTCGGTGCGCAGGATGTCTCGCTCGACGAGGCCATCCGCACCTATCTCTTCAACGCGCAGCTCCTCTCGCTTCCGGGCGGAGGGATGGAACTGGTCGTGCCCGACGAATGCCGCGAGAGCGCCAGCGTCGCGGCCTATCTGGACCGCATGGCGCGCGACAACGGCCCGATCGGATCGGTGCGCTATGTCGATGTGCGCCAGTCCATGGCCAATGGCGGCGGCCCGGCCTGCCTGCGCCTGCGCGTGGTGGCCGATCCCGCAACGGTCGATCCGCGCTTCCTGATGGACGAGCGCAGCGTCGAGCGGATCGAGGCGGTGGTCGCCGCAATGTGGCCCGAGCAGATCGACCCGGCCGATATCGGCAGCGAGGCGCTTGCAAAGCAAGTGGTCGAGGCCCGCGAAGGATTGCTGGGTGTCCTGTCCCTGGACGAGCTCGGATGACCCGGGGTCACACAGGTTAACGTACTGGACAGCGTGGCGTCCCGTTCTAGGATCGCCGCGAGGTTAACCACGGAAGCGACGGAACGCGCCGGTTCGCGGCGCATTTCGGTGCGGGAAGGTTAACCGTTCGAAAGGGTTGGCGGGCGTTGTTCGAGAAGATCGGAAGATTGTTCGTGATCAAGACGCCGTGGGAGGCGTATCTGATCATCTACGCCCTCGCCCTCGGCGCCACGGCGCGGGGCAGCGCCTATCTCGATCAGTATCCCGGCTGGGGCGGCAAGCTCCTGTTCCTCGCCTGCACCTGCGCGGTGTTCATGGCCGGCGCCAAGATTCTCGATTGCCTGAAATACGAAAAAGCCGCGTGTGCGGCGCGGGAGCAGACCGCGCCGACCGACTAGGCCGCGCGGAGGCAATTCACTCCCCGCCCGTCTCCGGCACGATGCGGGCATCGGCAGGCAATCCACCGCCTTGGCTCATCGGATCGACACACACCTTGGCCAGCAGCGGCAGGTGGTCCGACCCGACATCGGGTCCGATATCGAGGCTTTCGACCTTCACGCCTTCCTTCACCATGATCTGATCGAGCGGCCAGCCGAGCGTCACCAGGTTCGCCGGAAAGGTCGCGTAGCTGCCCCGCCCGGCACGCGGATCGAGATAGCCGCCCGTCTCGCGGAAATTCTCGGTCGTGCGCGACCAGGGAACGTCGTTGAAATCGCCGATCGCCAGCACGTTGCCCAGCCGGTCCGGCGTTTCCGCGCCGGCCCGGGCGATGATCGCGTCACGTCGGGCAGTGCTCTGTCCCGGCAAAGGCGGACGCGGATGCAGGCCCACCACCTCGAACCGCGCCCCGTCCGCGGTGCGCAGAGTGGCATAGAGGGTCGGCGTGTTCCGGTCGGTTATCGACACCATCTCCGCCCGGTCGACGTCGAGACGCGTGGCGAAGATCATGCCGTACGTGTTGTCGAGCGGCCGTTCGAGCCGGTAGCCGTAACGTGACAGTTGCGGCTCGAGCGCGTCGAGCCACTGGCGGTTCGTCTCCATCAGCAGCACGATATCGGGATCGACCTGCTCGATCAGATCAGCAGTGCGCTGGTAGCGATCGTTGCTCTGGAGGACGTTGAGCGAGAGGACCTTTGCGCAGCTCATCCCGTCGACTTCGTCGGGCAGCGGGACCTGTGCCGCCGCGAGAAAGGTGTAGGGCCAGAGCCGCGCCAGATTGATCGCGCTTGCCCCGACCAGCAGCAGTACAGCAATCGCGCGGCCGCGCCCGGCGAACAGGAGGGCAAGTACGCCGATCGCGGCGGCAAGATAGATCGACGGCTCGCGTACGAAGTCGAGCATGCGGACGATGCCGCGATTGGTCGGCCACAGGGACACGAGCGACAGCAGCAGGAGCACCGCGCCCAGTCCAATCGCGATCCAGGCCCGGCCGGAATAATCTTTCATCCGTGCCCCCTTGAAAGGGCGGCGATTAGCGCGTGTTCGGTGCCGGTCAAGCCGCAGAGCGATGGGCCACGACCGCATCGCAGCGGGCGGCCTCGGCAGACTGGAATGGAACCAAGGTGGGGTTTCTGTTGCTAGCCACCCCAAAATTTTCCTCGTACGGCCGAGGAAAATCGCCCTGTCGGCGCGGTCGAACTTTCAAGCGACCTATGGGTGGGGGTTTCTGTTGCTAGCTACCCCCGGAGCCCCGGAATCCGCTTCTGTTGCCCGGTGGGTCCAACCGCGCTTTAGCTTTGTAAGTTCAGGCCGTTAGGCCGTCAGATTACGCAGCGAGAGCGAGTGCTTCGTTGTCGTTGGCACTTGTGTGTTTTGAACAGTTTTACGGGTTACTCAGCCCGGGCGAAAACACCGTCTTTCAGCACACGTCGATCCTGGTTCGGCCCCGTCATCAGCCGCGGAATGCGCGGTTCATGGTGGAGCCGCCGGGTACTGCCCCCGGGTCCGTTGTACCTATTGCACGGCGCCATTTATCGCCATAGCCGGCCGAAACCGGCAGGCCCTATATAGGCGATACGCGCTTAATGTGAAGTGGACGAAGGCCCGGCCTTTTCGCTTTTCAGTTCGGCGAGGATTTTCTTCAACACGTCGAGCTGCGGATCGGTGGGCACTTCGGGGTTCTGCGAACTGTCCTCGGTTTCCATCTGTTTGCGCTGCATTTCCTCGGTCACGCGGTTGACCCCGCGCACCAGCATGAACAAGGCGAAGGCGACGATGAGGAAATTGATCACCGCAGTGATCAGCGCGCCGTAGCCGATCATCGCGACGCCGGCTTCCTTGAGCTGCTCGTAATTGTCGAGCGCGCCCTCGTAACCCTCGGGCACCGTGCCGAGCTGGATGAACCAGTTGGAAAAGTCGATATCGCCGAAAATCCAGCCGATCAGCGGCATCAGGATGGCTTCGGTCAACTGGGTCACGATGCCGCTGAACGCCGCCCCGATGACCACGCCCACCGCCAGGTCGATCACGTTGCCGCGCGCGATGAATTTCTTGAATTCGGTTCCCAAAGCCATGCCGTGCCTCCTGTTCGCGAGCTTTTTTCTCATCTGCCCGCAGCGCCTGTGCCGATCAAGTGCCGCGATCGTGAGCGGGCGGAAACTCCGGTTGTTCTTGAACCGCGCGAGCGGTGTGCTATCTTGCCAAGACACTCGATACAGGAGCCGACCAGACAATGAACCGCATCGCCGCCATTAGAACCTCCATCGTCGCTGCCGCCGCGCTGGCGCTTTCGGCCTGCGGGATCAACTCCGTTCCCGCGGCGGAGGAGAATGCGAAGGCCAAGTGGGCCGATGTCGAGGCCGCGTTCCAGGAACGGGCCAACCTCATTCCCAATCTCGAGCAGATCACCATGTCCAGCGCCGAGCAGGAGCGCCAGACACTGAACGAGGTTATCTCGGCCCGCGCCTCGGCCACGCGGCCGGAAATCCAGCTTGATGGCGACGATCTCCAGAACCCTCAAGCGATGGCGCAGTACCAGCAGGCGCAGAACAGCCTCGGCGGCGCGCTGTCGCGTCTGCTCGTCTCGGTCGAGCGGTATCCCGAGCTCCGAAGCCAGGAGAATTTCGGCCGCTTCATGACCCAGATCGAAGGGCAGGAAAACCGCATCCGCGTCGCCATCCGCGACTACAACGAGGCGGTGCGCCAGTATAACACCACGATCCGCACCTTCCCCGACACGATCGGCGCCAACATCATCCACGGCGCCGAACCGATGGTGCCCTACGAAGCGGTGAGCGAAGGCGCCGAAGTCGCGCCGACGCTCGACATGCGTTCGGACAGCGCCGCGAATTGAGCGGCGCGGCCATGCGCGCTCTCGCTCGCCTGATACTCGCGCTCGCGGCGTGGACGGGGCTCGCCCTGCCCGCCGCGGCGCAGACCTTTCCGGAGCGGGGCACCGCGCCGGTGGTCGATGCGGCGAACATCATCGACGAGGCGACCGAGACGCGGCTGACGCAGAAGCTCGACCAGTTCGAACAGGCCAACCAGCGCCAGTTCGTGATCGCCACGATCCCCAGCCTCGAAGGCTACGACATCGCCGATTACGGCTATCGCTTGGGCCGCGAATGGGCGCTGGGCGATGCGGAGCGCAATGACGGCATCATCCTGATCGTTGCCCCGAACGAGCGCAAGATGCGGGTCGAGGTCGGCTACGGGCTCGAGGGGACGATCCCCGACGGGCTCGCCTTCGAATATGTCGAGGGAATGAAGCCCTATTTCCGCGAGGGCGATTATTCCGGCGGGATCGAGTGGGGCGCGGACCAGATTCTCGCCCAGCTTCAGCTCCCGCCCGAGGAAGCGGCGGCGGTCGCGCAGGCGGCGAGCCAGCAGCGCGAGCGTGACGGCGGCTTTCCCATCGGCGGGCTGATCTGGATCGGCTTCATCCTGCTCTTCTTCGTCCTCCCGATGCTGCGCGGCGGCGGACGCAGGCGGCGTTATCGCCGCGGCGCGGGCGGCGTTGTCGGCGACATCCTGCTGTGGGAAGCCGGCAAAGCGATCGCACGCGGCATCAGCGATGACGGTGGCGGCTGGGGCGGCGGCGGTTTCGGCGGAGGAGGCGGCGGCTTCGGCGGCTTTTCCGGCGGCGGCGGCAGTTTCGGGGGCGGCGGCGCCTCCGGGGGGTGGTAGGAATGGCGCGCTATCTCGACGAGAACGGCCACCGCATCGTGTCGGACGCCGTGGCCGATGCCGAGCTCACCACCAGTGGCGAGATCGTGACTGTGCTCGCCGATCGTTCCGACGGGTACAGCGACGTGATCCTCGTCTGGGCGGCGGGCATGGCCTTCACCGCGATGAGCCTGTTCGCGCTCTTCCCCGCGCCTTTTACAGACCTGTGGGACAGGCTGGTCGGCGGCTGGACGCATGAATGGACCGATGGCGAGCTGGCCAGCATGACCATCGGTCTTGGCCTTCTCGCCTTCGTCCTCACCTGGCTGCTGCTGAGCTGGGACCGGCTGACCTATCTTTGCGTGCCCGGCCCGGTAAAAACCGCACGGGTCCACGACACCGCGATCCGCCATTTCAAGGTCGGCGCCGAACGCCGCACCCACGGCCGCACCGGGGTGCTGCTCTACCTCTCGATGTGCGAGCACCGGGCCGAGATCGTTGCCGACCAGCCCATCGCCGAAATCGTCCCCGCCGAAGTGTGGGGCGAGGCGATGGCCGACATGCTGTCCGAGATCAGGCACGGCCGCGTCGCCGAGGGGCTGGCCGCGGGCATTCGCGATGTCGGCGCGGTGCTGGCCGAGCATTTCCCGCGCTCCGACGACGACGTCAACGAACTGCCCGACCGGTTGATCGAGGTTTGAGCGTGCCCGATCACGATGCGGACGAGCAGATCGTCTGGCAGGGCAAGTATGTCGTCGCCAAGACGCGCGGTCGCTGGGAATATGTCGGCCGCACGCGGCAGATCCGCGCGGCGGTGATCCTGGCGGTCGAGGATGGGCATATCCTCCTCGTCGAACAATATCGCGTGCCCCTCGGGCGCAATTGCCTCGAGCTTCCCGCGGGGCTGATCGGCGACGACGAGGGCGCAGAGGACGAGGACGATCTCGCCGCCGCCGGGCGCGAGCTGGAGGAGGAGACCGGCTACCGAGCCGACCGGCTCGAGGATCTCGGCCAGTTCTGGTCCTCCCCCGGCATGGTGAGCGAGAGCTTCACGCTCGTGCGGGCGACCGGCCTCACCCGCATCCACGATGGCGGCGGAACGGAAAGCGAGAACATCACTGTCCACCGCGTGCCGCTGGCGAGTCTTTCGACCTTCGTCGCCGCCAAGCGCGCCGAAGGTTGCGGAATCGATGTCCGCCTGCTCTTGGCTCTGGGACAGAATATCCTCGCGGGAGAGTAGGAATGGCGGACAATCGGAACACCGGCGGCACCGGGCGTGTTGCGGGCAAGCTGGCGCTCGTAACGGGCGGCGCGCAGGGGCTCGGCGCGGCGCAGGCATGGATGCTGGCGCGCGAAGGTGCCCGGGTGCTGGTGACCGACCTCAATGGAGACGGGGCGGCCGAAGTCGCTCGCGTGATCGAGGAGGAATGCGGCGCGGGCACCGCCTTTTCCATGAAGCTCGACGTGACCGACGAGACCGCGTGGGAAGACGCGATCGACGCCGCGCGCGAACATCTCGGCGGGCTGTCGGTGCTGGTCAACAATGCCGGTATCGGCGTGCGCGGCAATATCGAGACCTGCGACCTCGCAACCTGGCGCCACGGCTTCGCGGTCAATGTCGACAGCGTGTTCCTGGGCTGCCAGAAGGCGATCCCGCTGATGCGCGACAACCAGCCGGGCTCGATCGTCAATATCTCCTCCATCGCCGGCCTGATCGCCAGCGATACCATGCCCGGCTACAACGCCAGCAAGGCGGCGGTGTGGATGCTGTCCAAGTCGGTCGCGCTCTATTGCGCCAAGCAGGGGTGGAACATCCGCTGCAATTCGGTCCACCCGACCTTCATCGACACGCCGATCCTCGACGGGATGGTGAAGAACACCGGCTACGAGAAGAGCGTCGTGATGGAAAAGCTCGCCCGGCAGATTCCCCTGAAGCGGGTCGGCGAGGCGGACGACATCGCCAACGGCGTGCTCTACCTCGCCAGCGACGAGAGCAAGTTCATGACCGGTGCGGAGCTCAAGCTCGACGGCGGAATCTCGGCCATGTGAAGGCGCCAAGGGGGCGGCGGTCCGGCCGCGCCCCCTCAGTCGGCGATCAGGCCGATCGCCAGGTAGATCAGGATGAAGCTGCCGAGGCCCAGCAGGGTGCCGAGCACGAAAGCGATCCTGACGAGGGTCGTGTCGACCCCGAAGTAATTGCCGATCCCGGCGCACACGCCCATCAGCTTGCCGTTGCGCTTGTCGAGCCGGAACTTCTGACGTGGGCTCACGGCTCGATCCTCCTCGCGGAACTTGAGATCACTCATGCCAGCATCCCGTTCGGCGTAGCGGGCAGGATCGCGGTGGCGAAGAAGATCGCCGAGAGAACCAGCGAGAAACCGGCGGCGAGAGCCTTGCTGGCGTTGAAGTCGGACATTTCGTTCATTCCTTTTGGTATGAGTGCAGGTGGGTGGGTGCTGCCGGATCAGGCGAGAAAGCCGGCCGGACTGGCGGGGACGATCGCGGCGGCGAATACGATCACCGAGACGGCGAAAGCAGCGATGGCGGCGAAGGCGTTGTTGGCATTTTCGTAGGTCATTTCGTGTTTTCCTTCCTGAACCCCGGCCATTCCGGGGATGCACACAGCTTTGCAACCAGTGTGCCAAACCCGAAAAATGGCGCTTTCGAGCCATTCCTTCATGTATGACAGGCACGCGTGCTGTTCACCTTTCAGAAATGTTGGGAATTTTCCCCAAAGTTTGGATTTGGCGCTTTGGAGTGGCAGGATCACCTTGGGCAGCTTAGGCGCACTCCCATGGTGCTCGACCGCGTTTCCCTCGGCGATTTTCGCAATCACGCGCTGACGGAACTGTCGGGCGCCGGCGCTTTCAACTTGCTCGTCGGCGCGAACGGGGCGGGCAAGACCAATATCCTCGAGGCGCTGTCCCTGCTTGCACCGGGGCGAGGCCTGCGCCGCGCGACCCTCAACGACATGGCGCGCGAGGGGGCGAGCGGGGGCTTCGCGGTCGGGGCCAGCCTGCTCGCGCAGGACGAGCCCGTCCGCCTCGGCACTTGGACGCAGGCCGAGGCCACAATGCGGCGCCGCGTGCGGATCAATTCGGCCGAGACCGGGGCGGTTGCGCTGGCCGAATGGCTCGCCATCGGCTGGCTGACCCCGGCAATGGACGGGCTCTTCACCGGCCCGGCGCAGGACCGGCGGCGCTATCTCGACCGCCTAACGCTCGCCCGCGATCCGCACCATGCCGCCCATGCCAGCCAGTACGAGAAGGCCCTGCGCGAGCGTAACCGGCTGCTGTCCGACCGGCGAGAGCCGGACGGGCGCTGGCTCGACGCGATCGAGGGGCAGATGGCGGAGCACGGTGCCCGGCTGGCGGAAGGGCGCAGCCGCACGGTCGACGCGCTGATGGGCCAGATCGTCGCGCAGGACGAGGCGCCCTTCCCGCGCCCCGCCCTCACCTACGCCCCCGGCGGTCCGGTCCGCCACGAACAGCTCGCCCAAGCGCTGCACGATGCGCGCAGCCGCGACCGCGCCGCACAGCGCACGCTGTCCGGCCCGCATCGCGACGATCTGGAAGTATCCTACGCCGCAAAGCGCATGGCCGCGGCGCAATGTTCGACGGGAGAGCAGAAGGCGCTGCTGCTCGCCATGACGCTGGCCCATGCCGCGCTGGCGGCGGAGGGGCGGCCTTCGGTTCTGCTGCTCGACGAGGTTGCCGCGCATCTCGATCCCGACCGCCGCGCCGCCCTGTTCGAACGGCTGCGCGTCACCGGCACGCAGGTCTGGATGACCGGCACCGAGCTTGCCCCCTTCGCCGCCATCGAAAATGAGGCGGCGGTCTGGAACGTGACCGCGGGAGCCGCCCGCCGGCTCTAGTTCGCGGGCAGCGCCGCCCGCACCTCGTCGCCCGTATCCGCCACCAGCCGGTCGATTCCCGCCGCCGTCGGATGGATCCGGTCGGACTGGAACAGCGCGGGGTCACGGTAGATGCTTTCCAGCCAGAACGGCACGAGCTCGGCATCGTATTGCGCGGCCAGTTCGCGGTACAGTCCGTCGAATGCCTGCTGGAATTCCGGCCCGTAATTGGGCGGCGCGCGCATTCCCATGATCAGGACCGGGATATCGCGCGACTGCAATTCGTCCAGCATCGTCTCGAAATTGGAGCGGGTCTGCGCCGGTTCGATCCCGCGCAGCAGATCATTGCCGCCCAGTTCGAGCAGGACGAGATCGGGCTTGCGCTCCAGCCCGTCGAGGACGAAGCCCAGCCGCTGGGCGCCCGCCGCACTGGTGTCGCCCGAAACGCCCGCATCGATCACCCGCGCATTGACGCCCTCGCCGCGCAAGGACGCCTGCAACCGCTCGGGGTAGCCTTCCGTCTCGCCCAGACCGTAGCCCGCGAACAGGCTGTCCCCGAAGGCGAGAATGACCCGCTCCGGCCCCGCGACCGTTACATCCCCGGCCGGGGCGGCGGGCGCATCCGTCGCGACCGTCGCGCTGTCCTGCGTTTCGGGTTCCTGCGAGCAGGCGGCGAGCGACAACAGCGCCAGAACCGGCAGACGACCAATCGACGGGAGGTGGAGCGGCATCGGCAAGTTTCCTTGTGCAACTTTTGGTCCCGTGCCATCGCAGCCCGGTGACGACTTCTCAAGCCGCGATTTCCGCCCGCAACCTGACCCTCACTCTCGGCAGCGCCACCGCGCCGGTGGAGATATTGAAGGGTCTCGACCTCACTGTCGGCACGGGAGAGACGGTCGCCCTGCTCGGCCCGTCGGGATCGGGCAAGAGCTCGCTGATGGCGGTCCTGTCCGGGCTGGAGCGCGCATCCGGCGGCGAATTGCAGGTCGCCGGGCAGGATTTCATGGGCATGGACGAGGATGCGCTGGCCCACGCACGCCGTGGTCGGATCGGGATCGTGCTCCAGGCCTTCCACCTCCTGCCGACCATGACCGCGCTCGAAAACGTGGCGACCCCGATGGAGCTTGCCGGAGCGCCCGACGCGCAGCGCCGTGCGCGCGCCGAACTCGAAGCGGTCGGCCTCGGCCACCGGCTCGATCACTATCCGCAGCAGCTGTCGGGCGGCGAGCAGCAGCGTGTCGCCATCGCCCGCGCCATTGCTCCACGCCCGCAGCTGATCTTCGCCGACGAGCCGACCGGCAATCTCGACGCGGCGACCGGCCACGACATCGTCGACCTGCTCTTCGCCCGCCGGGCCGAAACCGGCGCGACCCTGCTCGTCATCACCCATGATCCCGAACTGGCGCAGAAATGCGACCGCGTGCTGACGCTCGGCGACGGACGCATCGCCAGTGACAGCGCGGCATGAGCTGGGCGGAAGCCTGGCGGATCGCCCGCCGCGATCTCAATGCGCGCTTCCGGGGCCTGCGCCTCCTGCTCGTCTGCCTGTTCCTCGGCACGGGCGCGCTCGCCGCGATCGGCACGCTGACCGCCGCGATCGAGAACGAGATCGAGGGACGCGGACAGGAACTGCTCGGCGGCGATCTCGAGATCGAATTGTGGCAGCGCGGCCTGAACGCGCAGGAAAGCGCGGCACTGGCGGAATATGGCCGCCTGTCCTCGGGCGTCCGGCTTCAGGCGATGGCACGTTATGGCGAGCAGGCCGCGCCCGTCGGGCTGAAAGCGGTCGACGCCGCCTATCCGCTCTACGGCACCCTCGCGCTCGAAGGGCGCGGCGATGCGCCGCCGCCGGGTGCGGGCGAAGCCTATCTCGATCGCGGCGCGGCGGACCGGCTCGGCGCGTCGATCGGCGACAGGATCACGATCGGCACGCAGACTCTGACCGTCGGCGGCATCATCGCCACCGAGCCCGACCGCCTCAGCGAAGGTTTCCAGCTCGGCCCCACGGTGATCGTCGCCGAGGATCTACCGGCGCGCGCCGGACTGGTGGCGCCGGGTTCGATGTACCAGACCAAGACCCGCGTCGCTTTCGACGATGTGACGCGCGATCCCGAAGCGGTCGAGGAGGAATTGCAGGCCCGCTTTCCCGAGGGCGGTTTCGATTTCCGCACCCGCGACCGCGCCTCGCCGGGGGCAGACCGCTTCGTCGGGCGGATGAGCGAGTTCCTCACGCTCGTCGGCCTCGCCGCGCTGGTCATCGCCGGGATCGGCATTGGCGGCGGGGTGACCTCCTATCTCGATGCGCGGCGGCAGGCGATCGCGACGCTCAAGATCCTCGGCGCGACCAGCACCGACATCGCGCGCATCTACGCGCTCCAGATCGGCGCGGCAGCGCTTGCGGGCAGTCTCGCCGGGCTGGTGGTCGGCGTGGCGATCACGCCGCTGCTGGGCCTCGCGCTCGAAGGGCTGCTGCCGGTGCGCACCGGACTGGTGATCGACCCGCTCGCGCTGCTCGTGGCGCTGGCATACGGCGTGCTGGTGGCGCTGGTCTTCGCCGCGCCGCCCCTTATGCGGGCGCGCCACTTTCCCGCCATGGCGCTGATGCGGGCACGGGTCGCCCCGCTCGCCCGCGACCGCCGCGCCTTGGGGATCGTGCTGGGCGGGCTCGCCGCGATCGTCGCGCTGGCTCTGGTGACCGCCAGCAATCCGCTACTGTCGGCCGCATTTCTGGGTGGAGCAGCCGCCGCTCTGGCGCTGCTCGCCGGCCTCGGCTGGGCGATCCGTCGCGTGGCCGCCGCCCTGCCCCGCCCGGCCAATCCGATCACCCGCGCCGCGCTCGCCAATCTCCACCGCCCCGGGTCGAGCACCGGGGCGCTCGTCACCGCGCTGGGCTTCGGTCTGGCCGCCTTCGTGGTGCTGGCCGGCGTGCAGACGGCGATCGACGGAAACATCCGTTCCCGCGTGCCCGATCAAGCACCCGACTATTTCGTGCTCGACGTGCCGCGCGACCGAGTGTCCGAGTTCGAGCAACTGGTCCGCACCACGGATGCCGACGCCGCGATCCGCACCGTCCCGGCCCTGCGCGGCGCGGTGCTTGCCTTCGGGCCGGAGGGCGACATGACCCGCACCGCCGACCTCGAGGAGATTCCCGACGGCGCATGGGCGCTGCGGGGCGAGCGCGGTCTGACCTATGCCGACGAGGTGCCGCCGGGCAACACGATCACGCGCGGCCAGTGGTGGGGGCCATTCTATCAGGGCGATTACCTCGTCTCCATCGACGAGGAGTTCGCCGAGGCTGCCGACCTTGAAATCGGCGACATGCTCACCTTCGGCGTGCTCGGGGTGGAGCGGACCGCGCGCATCGCCAGTTTCCGGCGGATCGACTGGGAAAATCTCGGCTTCAACTACGTCTTCGTCCTCAGCCCCAACGCGCTCGCCGATGCGCCGCACAATCTCGCGGCGACAATCGAACTGGCGGACGGCACGCCGACCGGGCCGCTACTTCAGGCGCTGGTGCGCGAATTCCCCTCCAGTTCGGTGATCGAGGTGGGCGGCGTGCTCGATCAGGCGCGCACGATCCTCGAACAGGTCGGCCTCGCCACGCTCGCCGCTGCCAGCGTGGCGGTGCTGGCCGGCCTCGCCGTGCTGCTGGGCGCGATCGCAGCGGCGCGGGCCGCGCGGACCTACGATACGGTGGTGTTGCGCGTGCTCGGCGCGGATCGGCGGCAGATCCTCGTCATGCAGTTGATCGAATACGGCGCGCTGGCACTGGCGCTGGCGCTGGTCGCGCTGGGCATCGGCACCCTGCTCGCATGGCTGGTCATCACGCAGATGTTCGAATTCGACTGGCTGCCGCACTGGCCCACGATCCTTGGCGTCCTCGGCGCGGGTCTCGTCACGGTCTTCCTCTTCGCCATCGGCGGCTCGCTCCCGCTGCTGCGGGCCAGGCCCGCACAGGCGCTCCGCTCGCTCTGACGGCAGACCAAGAAAAAGGGGGCCCGAAAGCCCCCTCTCCCCTCCCAAAACGGATCGCCTCGTCAGAAGCGGAAGCGCACCGTGCCGCCATAGGTGCGCGGGGCGTTCGGGTAGCCGGAGATCGTTCCGGCCTGGGCGACGCCAGGGAACACCGTGAGGATGTAGCGGTCGTTTAGCAGGTTGCGGGCGAAGGCGGACACCTCCACGCCGTTCTCCAGCGCCAGCGTGAGCGAGGTGTTCACCAGATTGACCTCGCGCCGGAAGCTGTTGTCGCGGATCGCCGTCAGACCGTTGTTGATGAAGACGTTGCTCTCGTGGCTGTAGTCCACGCGGCCAATCAGCTGGTTGCCGGTATCGCCGAAATCATGCGTGTACTGGAGCGAGGTCGAAATCGCGATTTCGGGAATTCCGCCGGGGCGGCGTCCGGTCAGGTCGCCGATCTGCGAGTTCGGGAAATCGTCGTAATTCGCATCGAGATAGGTCAGCGCGAAGGTCACGTCGAGCGGATCGACCGGCGTGATCAGCGTGTCGAACTCGAAGCCGCGCGTCGACTGCTGGCCGGCATTGGCCAGCGCGAAGCCGGTGCCGGTGAACAGGAACGACTGGAAACCCTTGATGGTCTGGTCGAACACCGCGAGGTTGAACGACACGCCCGGGTAGCTGCCCTTGAGGCCGAACTCGTAGACCTCCGCATCTTCCGGCCCGGCGAAGCGCGAACCGGTGGTCAGATTGGTGATCGGAAGGCCCGCATCGCGAATGGGCGAGGACGGGGCGAGGAACTGGCTTCCGCCCACGACCCCCGGAACCCCGGGAGGAAGCGCGGCGGGGACGAAATCTCCGAACATCGGACGGCTGTCACGCGACAGGTTCACCGAGCTCGCCTTGAAGCCGGTGGCGTAGGTGAAATAGGTGTTGAGCTCCGGCGTCAGCTCGAACGCGGCGCGCAGCGTGTAGCTGAAATCGTCGTCGCGCGTGCGTCCGTCCTCGACCGCATTGGGAATGTCGAGGAAGGGCGGCAGGAACTGGAGCGCGGCGAGGCCCAGCAGCGGGTTGCACACCGCCGGATTGCTGACGTCTGCGGGACAGGGCGTCACAGCGAGCTGGGACACCTGAGCAAAAACCGCGCGGCCCGTCGGCGTGCCGACGAATGCATTGAACTGCGCGGGATCCTGGGCGTTGATACCCCCGAAGGCCGGGTTCGCCAGCGCGCCGACGATGAAGGCATCGGCCAGGTTGATGTTCGACAGCGGGTCGAACGACTGCTGCGAGAGCGCGAAGTCCTTGTTGTCGTCGGTGTAGTTGAAACCGGCGGTCAAGGTCAGACGATCGTCGAACAGCGTCAGGTCGACGGTACCGAAGACCGAGTAGCTTTCGTTGCTGAGCGAGAAGTTCTCGTTCGTGCTCGGCCCGGGCGCGAAGATCGATCCGGTCGGCAGACCCAGCTGCGCTTCGACGCCAGCCAGCGTTCCGGGCCGTCCGCCACCGGCCAGCAGGTCGAAGAACAGGCGCGAATCCTGTCCGTTGTTGATGCTGCTGAGCTGGTTGATGTCCTCGTTGAAGTAGAAACCGCCGAGCAGGAAGTTGAGCGGACCGTCGAAATCCGAGGTCAGGCGGAATTCCTGCGTGAAGCTCTCGACCTTCTGGTCGCGGATCTCGCGGATGAAATCGAGGCCGGTGAAATCGACGTCCTGATCCTGAAAGTTCGACAGCTCGCGATAGGCGGTGATCGAGGTCAGGTTGAGCGAGCCGAGTTCGAGGTCCGCCTGCAACGACCCGCCATAGCTTTCCACCTCGTTGCGCGGCAGGAAGTTGAGGAAGGCGGTGTCGCTGAAGAAATCGCCGGTCACGAGGTTGCCGCCCGCGGCGAACACCAGCGGTGTGGTCGGCCCGGCGACGAGGTTGTTCACCTGACAGCACAGCTCGTCGATCTTGGAATAGTCGCCGATCGCGCGCAGGCGCAGGGCGCCGCCATTGTCGAACAGCAACTGACCGCGTGCATTCCAGCGATCGCGATTGTTGATCCGCTCGCCCGAATTGAGCTCGGTCACGTAGCCGTCACGGCTGTTGTAGCCACCGTCGATCGCGAAGGCGATGCTGTCGGTGATCGGGCCCGTGACGTCGCCGCGCAGCACGACCTGATCGTAATTGCCGTAGGTCGCGCTGACCGATCCGCCGAACTCGAATTGCGGCTCCTGCGTCACGATCGAGATCACGCCCGCGCTGGCGTTCTTGCCGAACAGGGTCGATTGCGGTCCGCGCAGCACCTCGATGCGCTGGACATTGACGAGGTCGCCGATCGCGCCGGCCGAACGCGACCGGAACACGCCGTCGATGAACACGCCGACCGACGGTTCGATGCCGAAATTGTTGTCGCCATTGCCGAAGCCGCGGATGATGAAGGTCGTCGTGGCCGAGTTCTGCAACTGGCTTACGCGCAGCGAAGGCGTGACGGTCTGAACGTCGATGAGGTCGCGGATTTCAGCGCGCTCCAGCGTTTCGCCGGTGGTGACGCTCACCGAAACGGGCGTTTCCTGCAACGTCTGTTCGCGCTTGGTCGCGGTGACGACGATGGTATTGCCGGTGCTCGAATCGCGCGCGACGGGAATGTTGTCGCCATCGGTGTCGACCTGTTCCTGGGCCTCCTGCAATTCGTCGCGGTCCTGCGCCTGCGCGGCGGTGGGAAGGGCGACGGCGGCGATGCCGCCAAGCAGGGCGGCGCGGAACGCGGATGCACGAGTGGTCGCGGTCAATTTCATCGATATCCTCTCCTGAATGACCGCCTCGTCACATTGCCAGGACGGTCCTCTCTCTTCCGCCGAATAAACCGCGGCGGCCTTGTCGCCAAGCGATTGACAGCAATGTAAGTTGGCGTCGAGCGCGAATGTGGCAAAGGCGTCACACCGCTCCTACCTTGCTGCATCGCACAAAGGCGTATAGGGGGCGCGCCGGCACACCGGCCTCGGCCGCCCTCCCCACTTGAAAGCATTCTCGCATGTCCTCATCGCTGCGCAATATCGCAATCATCGCACACGTCGACCACGGCAAGACCACGCTGGTCGACCAGCTCTTCCGCCAGTCCGGCACCTACCGCGAAAACCAGCGGATCGAGGAACGGGCCATGGATTCCGGCGACCTCGAGAAGGAACGCGGGATCACCATCCTTGCCAAGTGCACCAGCGTCGAGTGGGAGCATGAAGGCGAGACCACGCGCATCAACATCGTCGACACGCCAGGCCACGCCGATTTCGGCGCCGAAGTCGAACGCATTCTCAGCATGGTTGACGGGGTGATCCTCCTCGTTGATGCGGCCGAAGGTCCGATGCCGCAGACCAAGTTCGTCACCGGCAAGGCGCTCGCCCTCGGCCTCAAGCCGATCGTCGTCGTCAACAAGATCGACCGTTCGGACGCGCGCCCCGACGAGGTGCTCGACGAATGTTTCGAGCTGTTCCTCAGCCTCGACGCGAACGACGAGCAGCTCGACTTCCCCTCGCTCTGGGCCTCGGGCCGCGACGGCTATGCCAGCCCCGACAAGGACGCGCGCTCGGGCGATCTCGAACCGCTGTTCAAGCTGATCGTCGACCACGTGCCCGCACCGGGCCTCGACACCGAGGGGCCGTTCAGCTTCCTCGCCACACTGCTCGACCGCGACAATTTCATGGGCCGCGTGCTCACCGGCCGGGTCCAGTCGGGCAAGGTCAAGGTCAACGACCCGATCCGCGCCCTCGACATGGACGGCAACGTGATCGAGGTCGGCCGCGCGACCAAGCTGATGAGCTTCGACGGCCTCGAGCGCGTGCCGGTCGACACCGCGCAGGCGGGCGACATCATCGCGCTTGCCGGCCTCGAAAAGGCGACCGTCGCCAACACCATCGCCGATCCCGCGGTCACCGAACCGATCGCCGCGCAGCCGATCGATCCCCCGACGCTCGCCATGCGCTTCTCGGTGAACGACAGTCCGCTGGCCGGGCGCGAAGGCGACAAGGTCACCAGCCGCATGATCCGCGACCGCCTGATGCGCGAGGCCGAGACCAATGTCGCGATCCGCGTGACCGAGGCCGAGGACAAGGACGCCTTCGAGGTCGCCGGTCGCGGCGAACTCCAGCTCGGCGTGCTGATCGAAACGATGCGGCGCGAGGGCTTCGAGCTCGGCATCAGCCGCCCGCGCGTGCTGTTCCGCACCGAGGACGGCCAGCGGATGGAGCCGTTCGAAACGGTCGTCATCGACGTCGACGACGAGCATTCCGGCACGGTCGTCGAGAAGATGCAGCGCCGCAAGGCGGAGCTGACCGAAATGCGCCCCTCGGGCCACGGCAAGACCCGCATCACCTTCTCCGCGCCCAGCCGCGGCCTGATCGGCTATCACGGCGAATTCCTGTCCGACACGCGCGGCACGGGGATCATGAACCGGCTCTACGAGAAATACGATGCCCACAAGGGTCCGATCGAGGGGCGCCAGAACGGCGTGCTGATCTCGATGGTCCCGGGTGACGCCCAGGCCTATGCGCTGAACGCGCTGGAGGAGCGCGGGGAGCTGTTCATCGGCGGCGGCGCCAAGATCTACGAGGGCATGATCATCGGCGAGAATGCCAAGCCCGACGATCTCGAAGTCAATCCGATGAAGTCGAAGCAGCTCACCAACTTCCGCTCGACCGGCAAGGACGACGCCATCCGCCTCACCCCGCCGCGCGTGATGACGCTGGAGCAGGCGATCGCCTATATCGACGATGACGAGATGGTCGAGGTGACGCCCAAGACCATTCGCCTGCGCAAGGCGATCCTCGACCCGCACGAGCGCAAGCGGGCGAAGCGCGCCGCGCAGTAAGCGCCGCCCGGGAAGCACCGCGCCGGTTCGCTGGGATCGGTTCGACCGGATCCTTTCGAGCGATCCGGACACGGCATAGAAAAAGGGGCGCCGCAGCGTTGCGGCGCCCCTTCTCGTTCAGGCGCTGATATGCGCTAGCTGGCTTCAGAAGTGGAAGCCGACCGTCGCACGCAGCGAGTGAATGTCGAAGCGGTTGCTCGAATTGCGCAGGTCGGTCGAACCGGCCCCGCCGATCAGGAACGGATTGCTGTCCGGGGCCGTGCCCTGCGACACGTTCACCGAGTAGCTGTCGTCATCGTAGCGCGAATAGAGATATTCGAGGCCGAGCGACACGTTGTCGAGCACCATGAGCTCGGCACCGCCACCGGCCTGCCAGCCGAATTCCCACTCGTCGTCGGTCGGAGTGAAGGCGTTGGCGCCGTTCGTGGTCAGGAACTCGTGGTCGATGTCGCCATAGCTGGCACCGCCGGTCACGTAGAACAGGCCACGGCCGTCACCCGGCGAATAGCCGACGCGGGCACGGGCCGAAACCGCATGGTCGAGCTGACGGGCGATGGTGTAGTTCGCCGGGGTGGTGCTGAAACCGGTCGTGTAGTCAATCGATTCCGACTTCCAGCCCTCGACGAGAGCGCCGACCACGAAATCGCCACCGCCGATGCGGCGGTCATAGCCGAGGCGCACGCCGTAGCCGAAATCGTTGTTGTCGTCGGCACAGCCCTGATCGGCGCGCGGACCGATCCCGCGGCCGTTGCAGAAGCCGGGCGAGAACGCGTCGGCACCGGTCGAGGTACGAACCACGTCACCGAAAGCGCCGTCGCCATTGCCGTCGAAAACCAGGCGGTCGCCGGCACGGCTGCCGTTCTGGTCGAGCGCGATGCTGCCCTGGATGTACGGGCCGTTGAAGTGCTCGGACGGAGTCGTCGTCTGGGCCATGGCAGGCGCGGAAAGGGCGCTGCCGGCGGCGATCGCCGCAGCGATGGTAAGCTTTCTCATTCTGGGAAGTCCTTTGTAACTTTGCCCCCGGATGGGGTTACCCTGTTTGTGACCTACCAAAGGTCGAGGCGGATCGGCGTTCCTCGGAAAATGGCGCAAATCGGTTGTTTTCCGGACCTGTTGCGCTGTTGCAACAGATACGCCCGGTCACTTGAATGCGCCGAAATTGGGCTGTCCGTTGCTGGCATTCACCCCGCCGTCGACGGGCAGGTTGACCCCGGTGACATGGCGCGCATCCTTGCTGGCGAGGAAAGCGACGACGGCCGCGACATCTTCCGGCTCGCCCGGAGCGCCGAGCGGCATCCGGCGGTTGAAAGCCGTCATCAGCTCCTCGTTGTCGGTCATGCCGTCGGTCATCTCCGAGCGGGTCATCGACGGACAGACCGCGTTCACGCGCACGCCCTGCTCACCTAGCTGAAGCGCCAGAGCGCGGGTGAAATTGCTGACCGCGCCCTTGCTCGCGCAGTAGAGCGGCATCGTCCAGTCGCCGCCCAGCCCCGAAACGCTGGAGGTGTTGACGATCGAGCCGCCGCTTTCGACCAGATGCGGGATCGCCGCGCGGCACATGCGGATGAGGCCTTTCACGTTGATCTCGAAGATGGCGTCGATGTCGTCGTCCTGCGCCTCGGCCAGCGGGCCGGGCGTGGCGATGCCGGCATTGTTGACGAGCACGTCGAGCGCCCCGAACCGGTCGAGGGTCCTGTCGACGATCGACCGGGCGAAATCGGTTCCGCCCACATCGCCCTCGACGATGAGCGTGCGATCCTTGTCGAGACCGGCGGCGACCTTTTCCAGATCCTCGCGGCTGCGCGAATTGAGGACGACATTGGCGCCCTCGCTGGCGAAGCGCTTCGCGATCCCCTTGCCGATGCCGCTTGAGGAGCCGGTCACGATCACGGTTTTTCCGGCGAAGCGCTGGAGATTGTCTTCCATTGAATGTTGTCCTGTTCCGATTGGCTGTACGCTTCTCAAAGCATCGAGCGCGGCAATCGGTCCGGTCCGTCGCCGGCTTTCAGCTCGCGAGGTGCAATTCGCCGATCACCAGCGCCGAGTAGATCGCGGCCCCGCCAAGGAACGGCAGGAAGTAGCTCTTGCGCTCCTCGGGCAGTTCCTCCTTCAGGACGACCAACACGATGCACCCGCCCACGAAGGCGAACAACCCCCCGATCACCAGCGGCGGCAGGACCAGCCGCGTGCCGACGAACCACCCGGCCAGCGTCGCGGCGACTAAAACCCACCGCCCCTTGCGGTCGTAAAGCTCGGGATGCTCGCGCCGCGCGCCGTAATCGCCGGTGACGAGATGCAGCATCATCGCGGCGAAGAACAGCATCAGCCCGACCACAGTCGCGTCCTCGCGGTGATTGAGCAGATAGGCGATCACCGAGATCAGCAGCGCCGAGGCGCCGATATGAAGCCAGAAGACTCCGTGTTCGGGCCGGTCGCGCCCTTCCTCGATCCGCCGGTCCCCGCGCGAAATCTTCAGCGCGCGCTCGATCCCGTAGAACAGCACCAGCCCGCCGAGGGCGAGCGCGTGGACCCAGCTTTCCGCCAGTGTCGGCGCGAGCCCCGTCGCCTCCTCGAACGCGACCGCGTGGCTCCCGAGTTCGGGCAGGATGTGGAGGAAGACATATCCGACCGCTACGCCGCCCGCGAAACTCAGCCAGCGGCTGCGCGGTTCGCGCGCAAGGAACCGCAGCCTGCCGACGAAGACATGCACTGCGCAAAAGGCGAGCGCCATCAAGGCGGTGACAAGCTCCGGCTTCATTGCCACAAGCACTGCCGCAGCCGCACAGCTTGCGCAACCGGGACCCCCGGTGGCCAGAACAGGTATCATTTGTTACGAGGACGCCCATGCACACCGGAACATTGATCACTCTCGCCCTCTATTTCCTCCTGATGATCGGCATCGGCCTGTTCGCGTGGAAGCGTTCGACCGACACCAGCGAGGGCTATCTGCTGGCAGGACGCAACCTCTCGCCGGGTGTCGCGGCGCTCTCGGCCGGAGCCTCCGACATGTCCGGCTGGTTGCTGCTCGGCCTGCCCGGCGCGCTCTATGCCAGCGGGCTGGTCGAGGCATGGATCGGCATCGGCCTGTTCTTCGGCGCGGTGGCCAACTGGATCATCGTCGCCCCGCGCCTGCGCGCCCAGACGGAAGCGCTGGGCAATGCGCTGACAATCCCCGAATTCCTCGCCAACCGCTTCCCCGAACGGGCGGTGGCGCTGCGCGTGGTCAGCGCGGTGGTGATCGTGGCCTTCTTCACGGTCTATACCGCGGCGGGCCTCGTCGGCGGGGGCAAGCTGTTCCAGACCGCCTTTGCCGACCTGCTGCCGGCGGGCGGGATGAGCGATTACATGATGGGCATATGGATCACGGCCGGCGTGGTGCTGGCCTACACAATGGTCGGCGGCTTCCTCGCCGTCAGCCTGACCGATTTCGTGCAAGGCTGCATCATGGTCGTCGCGCTGATCCTGATGCCGCTGGTGGTGATGTTCGGCCCCGGCGGCGCGGCGGGCGACAGCATCCTCGCAGTCAATGCGGCACAGCCCGGCTTCCTCAGCTTCACCAGCGGACTGACCGGCCTCGGCTTCATCAGCGCGGTGACCTGGGGGCTCGGCTATTTCGGCCAGCCGCATATCATCGTGCGTTTCATGGCGCTGCGCTCGGTCGAAGACGTGCCTGCCGCGCGCAATATCGGGCTGATCTGGATGGCGGTTTCGATCGTCGGCGCGCTGGGCGTGGGCCTTGCAGGCCGCGCCTATGCCGATCGCAACGGGCTGGTGCTGGAGGATCCGGAGACGATCTTCATCGTCCTGTCCGATCTCCTCTTCCACCCGCTCGTCACCGGGTTCCTGTTCGCCGCGCTGCTGGCCGCGATCATGTCGACGATCTCCTCGCAGCTGCTCGTCTCCTCGAGCTCGCTGACCGAGGATTTCTACCGCCTGTTCTTCCGCAAGAGCGCCAGCGAGCGCGAGGCGGTGAATGTCGGCCGGGTCTGCGTGGCGCTGGTCGCGCTCGCCGCCATCGCCATCGCGCAGGATCCGAACAGCGAGGTGCTCGGCCTCGTCGCCAACGCCTGGGCCGGGTTTGGCGCGGCGTTCGGCCCGCTGATCATCCTCGCGCTCACCTGGGACCGGATGACCGGCGCGGGCGCGGTGGCGGGTCTCGTCACCGGCGCTGCGGTGGTCGCAGGCTGGATCGCGCTCAGCTGGAACACGAACTTCATCGGCGGACAGGGGCTCTACGAAATCGTGCCCGGCTTCATCTCCTCGTGGATCGCGATCGTGCTGGTCAGCAAGGCGACCAGAGCCTCGCTTTCCTACTCGCCCGCGAGGAGGTAACACTCTCGCCCATGCGCTTTTCCCCCGCCCTCCCCGCTCCTTTCGCCAGGCGGGGTGGCCGGGCGGCGTGTTTTGCGTCAGGACAGTGTAACACCCGGTCCATGTCCAACAGGGATGGCCGGCCGGACGACAACGGGAGAGATACGATGCGGGTCGCGATAGCAGCAGCACTGATGGCCATGACGGGAACGCCGCTGGCGGCGCAGGACGCCGGTTCGGAAGGCGCGGCGCACCTCCCGCCGGTCGAGGACCAGATCGGCGCCGGGGGCCGCCCGGTCGGTGCGAACTGGAGCCGCAGTCCGGTGAAGGCGCAGCACGGCATGGCGGCGACCGCCCACCCGCTGGCGACGCAGGTCGCGCTCGACATCCTCAAGGCGGGCGGCAGCGCGGTCGACGCGGCGATCGCCGCCAACGCCGCGCTCGGCCTGATGGAGCCGACCGGCAATGGCATCGGCGGCGACCTCTTCGCCATCGTCTGGGACCCGGCGACGCAGCAGCTTCACGGCATCAACGGATCGGGCCGCAGTCCGCGGGGGCAGACGCTGGCGCAACTGCGCGAGAAGCTGGGCGATGCCGAGGCTCTGCCAGCCTATGGCCCGCTGCCGGTCACGGTACCGGGCACGGTCGATGCCTGGTTCACCCTGCACGAGCGGTTCGGCAAGCTGCCGATGGCGACCAACCTCGCCCCGGCCGTGCGCTATGCCCGCGAAGGCCATCCGGTCGCGCCGGTGATCGCCATGTATCTCGATCGCTCGCTGCGCGCCTACTCAGCGCACGAGGACCAGTTCGACTTCACCAATGCGCGCAAGGTCTGGTTCGCCGACGGTAGCGCGCCCGAGGCAGGCGAGATCTTCCGCAATCCCGACCTCGCCAACACGCTCGAGACGATCGGCCGCGAAGGCCGCGACGCCTTCTATGACGGCCCGCTGACCGAGGTGATGGTCGATTACCTCCAGCGTCAGGGCAGCGCCTTCACGAAGGAGGACTTCGCCGCCCACGAAAGCACCTGGGTCGAACCGGCCTGCGCCGCCTACCGCGACGGTTTCGAGCTGTGCGAACTGCCGCCCAACAGCCAGGGCTTCGCCGCCTTGCAGATGGTCAACATCCTCAAGAACGTCGATCTTGCGCAGTGGGAGCGCGGCAGCCCCGAGGCGATGCACTACCTCACCGAAGCCAAGCGCATCGCCTACGAGGACGTCGCCCGCTTCTATGCCGATCCCGATTTCGCGCCCTTCCCGATGGAACTGCTGAGCGACGAATACGGGCGCGAACGCTTCGCGCTGATCGACCCGGCACGCGCCAACACCGAGCTCGCACCGGGCGAACCCAAGCTGGAGGGGGAAGGCGACACCACCTACATGACCGTGGTCGACGGCAACGGCATGATGGTCAGCCTGATCCAGTCCAACTATCGGGGCATGGGCGGCGGGCTGGTGCCCGACGGGCTCGGCTTCATGTTCCAGGACCGCGGCGAGCTTTACAGCCTCGATCCCGAGCACCCCAACGCCTATGCGCCCGGCAAGCGGCCCTTCCAGACGATCATCCCGGCCTTCGTGAAGAAGGACGGCGCGCCCTACATGACACTCGGCCTGATGGGCGGCGGAATGCAGCCGCAGGGCCATGTGCAGGTGCTGGTCAACATCGTCGATTACGGCATGAACCTTCAGGAAGCGGGCGACGCGGCGCGCTTCAACCACGATGGCGGGCCGCAGCCGACCGAGACGCTGGCCGGGCCCTTCGCCGATCCGATGGGCAAGCTCTACGTCGAACCGGGCATCCCGACCGCGACGGTCGAGCGGCTGCGCGCCATGGGCCACAAGGTCGAGGTGGTGGACAATGGCATCATGTTCGGCGGCTATCAGGCGATCGCCCGCGATCCGGAAACCGGCGTCCTCACCGGCGCGACCGAGATGCGCAAGGACGGGCAGGCCGCCGGTTACTGAGCGGGGCTGCGCTTCTTCACGAAACCGGCGACGGCTCCGGCCACGCCGTCCGCCAGCGGCAGGTCGAGATCGGCATAGCTCGCCAGATTGGTCGCCCGGTCGCCGGCCGGCACGGTCTTGAGGACGTGGTTCATGCCCTCGAGCATGACCAGCTTCGCCTCGGGTTGCGCGGCCGCGAGTGCTTCGGCATCCGCATCGCGCACCTGCAGATCCTCGCTGCCCTGCACGATCAGCACGGGCAGGTCGATGGCGGCGATGTCGGCCGCCGGATCACGGGACAGAAAGCTCGTCATGAAGGTCTGGAGCTGCGGACCGAACAGCGGCGCGAGGCCGGGATGGATGTCCCCCTCGATCCGCCCGCCGGCTTCCAGCGTGGCGATATAGCGCTCGATCTCGTCCATCAGCGGAGCGGCGCCGTTGGCCGCGAGCTGTTCCTTGATAACCTCGCCCGGACGGCGCCCGAGCGAGGAGACGAGGATCACGCCGCACAGACCCGACGGATCCCGCCGCGCCGCATCGAGAACGACCAGCCCGCCCTCGCTGTGGCCAAGCAGCCAGGCGCAGTCCGCCCCGGTTTCGGCGCGCATCTCGGCCGCCCAGGCGAGCGCGTCTCCGGCATAGTCGTCGATCGTCACCTCGTTGGCATTCGCGATCGCCGCCTCGCTCGCGAACATGCCGCGCTTGTCGATCCGGATGGAGGGGATGCCCTGCGCGGCCAGCGCATCGGCCAGCAGGCGATAGGGCTGCGCCTTCACACCGAGCGGGCTGTTGCCGTCGCGGTCGGTCGGGCCGGAGCCGGGAACGATCACCACGCCGGGCGCAGCCTTGCCATCGCCCGCCGCACTCTCGAACGTGCCCGCCAGAGGTCCGGCAAGACCATCGCGCTGGATCGTCACATCGCGCGCCATCGCCGTGCTCCCTCCGGCCAGTGATGCAAGCGCCGCGGTCAACAGGATTGCTCTTCTCATGGCGGAAAGCCCCCTCCCTTGCGTTGAAATTGCATCCCCGTCATACCATCGGGCAAGGGCCGGAAACAGCACAAACCCGTCCGGCCCGTGATCGCCGATCGCGATCTTCGGCTCGCATTCACCAAGGGACAGCCAAGGTAGGTCCATGAGAGCCCTCGGCCTTTTCATCCTCGCCCTGACCGTGTCGGCTTGCGGTGCCGTTCCGGATTTCCGCCGCGATACGCGCGTTGAACCGGGTGCCGTCCCGCATATCCCGAACGTGGAACAGCCGGGAGAGAACACCTGCCTCGTCCGGCTGAGCGCGAACGGATCGACCTTCTCGCCGCTGCCCGACCGGTATTACGGCGGCGGTTGCCAGGCTGTCGGGAGCGTGCAGCTCAGCGCGCTCAGCGGCGATGCCGGCAGCTTCGCGGTTTCCAATATCGGACCGGTGACCTGTCCGCTCGCCAATCTGTTCGCGGCCTGGGCTCGATACGGGGTCGATCGGGCGGCACGCCAGATCCTCGGGAGCGCGCTCGTCCGGATCGAGACAATGGGTAGCTATTCCTGCCGCAATGTCGCCGGGACCAGCCGCCGCTCGGCCCATTCGCGGGCAGAGGCGATCGACGTCAGCGCCTTCGTCCTCGCCGATGGCCGGCGGATTTCGGTGAAGCAGGACTGGGACGACGGAAACCGGGCGGAGCGGGAGTTTCTCCGGGTCGTCCACGGCAGCGCCTGCAAGCGGTTCGGCACGGTGCTCGGCCCCCAGTACAACGCCGCTCACCGCGATCACTTCCACCTGGAACAGGGTGACGGTAGCTTCTGCCGCTAGGCCGCCGAGATTCGCGGACCCGGCATTCCCGGCCCTGCCATCATCGCCTCGATCCGGCAGCGGACCGCATCGGCGGCATGCGAGGCGCCGAGCTTCTGCATCATGTTGGCACGATGGATTTCGACCGTGCGCGGACTGATGCCCAGTTCGCGCGCAATGCCCTTGTTGCTCGATCCTTCGGCAAGCAGGTCGAGCACCTCGCGCTCGCGGCCGGTCAGCGTGCTCAACCGCAGCTTCGCATCGACCGTCCGCTGGTGCTCGGCTCCGCTTCGCAGGGCTTCTTCCCACACCGTTTCCAGCGTCTCGCGCAATTGCGCGCGCCGCAGGGGCAGGCCGAGGAATCCCAAAGCGCCCTGCTTCATCGCGCGGACCACGGCGCCCGGATCGGGTTCGTAGGCGGTGCCGATGATGGGCAGCCAGATGCCGAGCCTGGACAGCTTGCCCGCCACCGCCTCGATCCCGCCCGACGTATCGTCGTTGCGGCACAGGATCAGACCGCGGCGCGGGGGACGATCGTCGAATTCCTCCGCGCCTTCGTAGATCTCGGCATGGCAGCCGATGCTCATCAAGGTCCGGGACTGCTCCGCGCGCCCTCGGGACGATCGATCCGTAACATGCACCACCAGCCCCTCGAACACATGCGTCTCCCTGCTTCCGCAATCGGAGCAAGTAACCCGCAAATTCAGTATTCAGACCTATCCTTCTAGGTCCATTATCAGAACTTTATCTAAGGGTCCCAGGAACTGACTAAGATTTACAACGGAAAAACTCAGTCCAAAATGGAATCGTTTCCGGACACGATCTGATCGTCTACGAATTGTCTTCGCGATAGAAGCTGTAGTCGGGCAGTGAATGAAACGCCTCTTTCAGCGCATCGCCCCAGCTCGAGGAGATCGCCTGAAAATAGCTGTCGTCATGCGCGATCCGTCGCTCGTGGCTCGCTTCGAACGTGTCGCGCTCGATCACCATCAGGTCCAGCGGCAGGCCGACCGAAAGGTTCGCCTTGAGCGTCGAATCGAACGAGACCATCAGCAGCTTGGCGGCATCTTCCAGGCTCATCGTCCGGTCGTAGCCGCGGATGATGATGGGCCGCCCGTATTTGGTCTCGCCGATCTGGAAGAACGGCGTGTCCATGCCCGCTTCGATGAAATTGCCTTCCGGATAGACGAGGAACAGACGCGGTTCCATTCCGCGGATCTGGCCGGCCACGATGATCGAGGCCGTGAACCGGTCGCGGCCGCGGATGCCGTTGGCCTCCTGCCGATCGGAGATGATCTCGCGCAGCAACGTCCCGATCTCGCTGGCGACCTGGAACATGGTCGGCGACTTGAGCAGGGTGTTGTGCCGGTCCTCAGGTGCCTTGGTCCGCTCCTCCAGCAGGCTCACGACGGACTGGGTGCTCGCGAGATTGCCCGCCGTCATCAGAGTGATGATCCGCTCTCCCGGCACCTGCCAGCTGAACATCTTGCGAAAGACGGAGATGTTGTCGACACCCGAATTGGTGCGCGTGTCGCTCATCAGGACGAGCCCGCGCTCGACGAGCATACCGACACAATAGGTCATGGAATTTCCTTACTGCTGTACCTGCCGCTGCTCCACCGCCACGGCGACTTCGAGAGCCTGCGTCGTGGTGCCGAAGCTGATCCCGGTGATGGGCGCGGCGTCGCTGTAGTCCCGTCCGGTGGCGACGCGGACATAGCGTTGATCGGGGCTGATGCCATTGGACACGTCGAAACCGACCCAGCCGAGCCCCTCGACATGGGCTTCGGACCAGCCATGGGTTGCTTCCTGATCGATGCGATCGTCCATCATCAGGTAACCGCTGACATAGCGCGCCGGAATGTCCAGCAATCGCGCCGCGCCGATGAAGATGTGGGAATGGTCCTGACACACGCCCTTCCCCTGCTCCAGCGCCTCCTCGGCCGGCGTATCGACCCGCGTCGTTCCGATGCGGTATTCGACCTGTTCGAGGATGCGCGCCGACAGGCGGTGGAGCATGTCCAGCGGTGCGAGACCTTCGTCGCGCACGCCCTTGACCAGCGCCTTCATCCCTGCGCCCGGGCGGGTCAGCGGAGTCTGGCTCTGGAACGTCCAGAGGGGCAGGTGACCGGCATGCTTGCCGATGACACCGGCGAAATCGTGCGTGTCGACGGTGCCGCTGCACGTCACGACGACCTGCGTCGCGCCCGGCTCCACCCCGACCAGAGTGGTCGTGTTGTGATGCTGATCGTCATAGGTCAGCTCGGTATGGGCGTTTTCGTATTCCATCGTCCATTCGAGGATTTCCTGCCCCTGCGTTTCCTTAGGGGTCAGGCGCAGGCGCTGAAGCGCATGCACCACCGGCTGATCGAAGGAATAGCGGGTCGTATGGCGGATCGCGAGGCGCATTAGGCGAGGAACCTGTAATCTTCCGAGATCGCCTGCGCGATCGCCGAATTGGTGGAGATGAACTCGAGGATGAACTCGTGCAGCCCCTTTTCGAAAACCGCGTCGATGGTCACATCGGCCAGGCGCGTGTCGGCATCGCGCATCAGGGCGTGGCTCTGCCCCTCGTGCCCGTGAATGCGCGCGAGCGATGCGAGCTGATCGCGCAGAGCCGAATGGCAATAGGCGAGACTGCGGGGGAACCGGCCGTCCAGCACGAGGAACTCGACGATGCCCTTGGCGTCGATCTGGCCCGCATTCAGCCAGCGATAGGCGCGGTCTCCGGAAACGGAGCGCAGCACCGTATCCCACTGCCCCGTATCGAGGCTGGAGCCGACATAGGAGAGCGACGGGAGCAGCAGGTAGTATTTGATGTCGAGGATCCGAGCGGTGCTGTCCGCCCGCTCGATAAAGGTCCCTGCCCGGGCGAAATGGTAGCCTTGGTCGCGCAGCATCGATCCCCCGATCGCGCCGTGGGCCAGCGTTCCCGCCTGACGGATCATGGCGACCACCTCGCCCACCCGCTGTTCGGGCACGGGCTTGGCGAGGATGTCCTTGATCTGGATCCAGCTGTCGTTGATCGCCTCCCACAACTCGCCGCTCACCGCGTTGCGGGACTGGCGCGCATTGTCGCGCACCTGGCCGAACATGGCGAGCACGCTCTGGGGGTTCTCCTTTTCGCGCAGCATGAAGTTCCACGCCTGCATGCCGGTATAGCTGCCGTGGCGCGCTTCGTAATTGCGGCGCAGCCCGGCGGTCGCGATGACCGAGCGCCATTCCTCCTCGGCCGTCACCAGATCGCGGGTCAGCGCCATGCGCACCCCGGCATCGAGCAGCCGCGCGGTGTTTTCCGCCCGCTCGAGATAGCGGAACATCCAGAACAGGGCGTTGGCAGTCCGGCCTAGCATGAGAATGTCTCCGGCATCAGTCTTTCAGCACCCATGTGTCCTTGGTCCCGCCGCCCTGGCTCGAATTGACGACCAGCGATCCCTTCTTGAGCGCGACGCGCGTCAGGCCGCCCGGCGTGATGTCGATATTGTCGGGCGAGACGAGGACGAATGGCCTCAGATCGACATGCCGTGGCGCAAGGTCGCTCTTGGTAAAGATCGGACAGGTCGAGAGGGCGAGCGTGGGCTGCGCGATGTAGTTTTCCGGCCGCGCCTCGATCTTCTTGCGGAATTCGGCGATCTCCGCCTTGGTCGAGGTCGGGCCGATCAGCATCCCGTAACCGCCCGAACCGTGGACTTCCTTGACCACCAGTTCGGCGAGGTTGTCGAGCACGTATTTCAAACTGTCCGCGTCCGCGCAGCGCCAGGTCTCGACATTGGGCAGCAGCGGTTTCTCGCCGGTGTAGAACTCGACGATCTCGGGCATGAAGGAATAGATCGCCTTGTCGTCGGCCACGCCGGTGCCGGGCGCATTGGCGATGGTAATACCGCCTGCGCGATAGACGTCCATGATGCCGGGCACGCCCAGCACGCTGTCGGGATTGAACGTCAGCGGATCGAGAAACTCGTCGTCCACCCGGCGATAGATCACGTCGACCGGCTCGTAGCCGCGGGTCGTGCGCATCTGCACCCTGCCCCCGACCACGCGAAGATCGCTACCCTCGACCAGTTCGGCGCCCATCTGGTCGGCGAGGAAAGCGTGTTCGAAATAGGCCGAGTTGTAGATGCCCGGCGTCAGCACGGCGACATTGGGCCGCCCCTGCGTCATCTGAGGCGCGCAGGCGGCGAGGCTCTTGGCCAGACGGCGGGGATAGTTCGACACGCTCTCGACCGGAACGCGCATGAACAGTTCCGGGAACATCGCCATCATCGTCTCGCGGTTCTCCAGCATGTAGGAGACGCCGCTGGGCGTGCGGGCATTGTCCTCTAGCACGAAGAACTCGTCCGGCCCTGTGCGAACGAGGTCGATGCCGACGATGTGTGTGTAGACCCCGCCCGGCGGAGTGAAGCCGACCATGTTGGGGAGCCAGGCGGCGTTGTTGCGGAACAGCCGTTCCGGTACCCGCCCGGCGCGGATGATCTCCTGCCGGTGATAGAGATCGTGCATGAAGGCATTGAGCGCGCTCACCCGCTGCTCGATCCCCCGAGTCAGCCGGCGCCATTCGCCGGCATCGATGATGCGCGGCACCATGTCGAAGGGGATCAGCCGCTCCTCGGCCTCGTTCTCGCCATAGACGTTGAAGGTAATACCGGTGCGGCGGAACTGCGTTTCGGCATCGCGGTGCTTGCGCGCCAGATATTTCTGGCCCTGTTCGGCGAACCACTGATGATATCCGGCATAGGCATCGCGCACACCGCCATCCGCCGTATGCATCTCGTCGAAATATTCGCCCGTACCTGTCATGAGCCCCCATCGTGCCGCCGCCCGCCGAGTACCGGCCGAGCGCTTCACTTCTTAACAAAGGTTCAGACGGTTTCGAGTTCCCCCAGCACCGCGTCGATCGCGTCCTTCGAATAGACGAAGCCCATGTGGGAGCACCGGACGGACACCGCGCGGTCGCGCTCGCCCGCCCTGCCGCAGGCGCAACGCGGGCGGACCACGCCGTCGAGCGGGCTCCACAGGGCGACCGTCTCGACCGGAGGCTTGGCGGCCGGATCGGCGTCGAATTCGGGTTCGTCCACGCGGTGCCCGGCGATCGCCTGGTAGGCCCGCCAGCCATTGTTGGCGCGCGGGGAGCCCGAGAACGGCGAGCCCATGGTGATGACCTTGGCGACCTTGTCGGGATGGTGTTTGGCCAGTTCGCGCGCGATCACGCCGCCGAGGCTCCAGCCGACCAGCACCAGCTTCTCGCCGCGGCGGTCGTAGAGATCGATCAGGCGCTCCTCCACTTTGCCGAAGCGTTCGGCCGTGGCGCCGAGATTGTAGCCCATGCCCCATCGCTTGACGCGGTGACCGGCTTTCTCGAGCTGGCGCGCCATGTAGCGCATGCGGATCGGATGGGCGCCGAAGCCGGGCAGCAGCATGACGGAGCGGGGGTTGGCGGAGGGCGCGATCTCGTGTTCGCGGAAGGCGCGCTTCAGCGGCTCGATCACCCACGTCATCTCGTTGAGCAGCAGCAGCGCGCGCGGACCCCGCACATCATCGGGACCAGGCTCGCGCGCCAGCTCCCAGCGTCGCCTCAATTCGGCGCGGGTCCAGACGCTGTCCTCGCTACGGCTGAAAAGCGGTTCTGACATGAAATGTAGGATGCCTCCGCGGAAATGAATGCCGGATGATGGCGAGCGTTCCGCAGCCTCGGTTCGCGGCCCCGTTGCGGCGGGCCGCGCCGTTCCCCATATGTGCGCCCATGGCCGAACTCGTAATAAGACGCGGACTCGAAGAGCCCGACACGACCGGGGAATTCGTCCCCCACAAGCCCAACCGTCCGGAAAAATCCATGGGCGGGCGCCGCTTCGAACTCGTCAGCGAGTACGAACCCGCCGGCGATCAGCCGACCGCCATCGGCGAGCTGGTGGCCTCCGCGCGCGAGGGCGAACAGACCCAGACGCTGCTCGGCGTCACCGGCTCGGGCAAGACCTTTACCATGGCCAAGGTGATCGAGGAATTGCAGCGCCCGGCCCTGATCCTAGCGCCGAACAAGATCCTCGCCGCGCAGCTCTATGGCGAATTCAAGAGCTTCTTTCCCAACAACGCGGTCGAGTATTTCGTCAGCTATTACGACTACTACCAGCCCGAAGCCTACGTCCCGCGCTCCGACACCTATATCGAGAAGGAAAGCTCGGTGAACGAGGCGATCGACCGGATGCGCCATTCGGCCACGCGCGCCCTGCTCGAGCGCGACGACGTGATCATCGTCGCCTCGGTTTCCTGCCTCTACGGCATCGGTTCGGTCGAGACCTATTCGGCAATGATCTTCGACGTGAAGACCGGCGACACGGTCGACCAGCGCGAACTGATCCGCAAGCTCGTCGCGCTCCAGTACAAGCGCAACGACGCCGCCTTCCAGCGCGGCAATTTCCGCGTGCGCGGCGACAATCTGGAACTGCACCCGAGCCATCTGGAAGACACCGCCTGGCGGATCAGCTTCTTCGGCGACGAGATCGAGGAGATCGCCGAATTCGATCCGCTGACGGGCAAGAAGGGGCAGGTGCTCGACAAGGTGCGGGTCTATGCCAATTCGCACTACGTCACGCCCGGCCCGACGATGAAACAGGCGAGCGCGGCGATCAAGTTCGAGCTCGAGGAACGGCTCAAGGAACTGCACGAGGAAGGCCGCCTG
This sequence comes from Erythrobacter sp., assembly GCA_025698865.1. Taxonomy (GTDB): domain Bacteria; phylum Pseudomonadota; class Alphaproteobacteria; order Sphingomonadales; family Sphingomonadaceae; genus Qipengyuania. The sequence goes on from JAILWQ010000001.1 coordinate 449,542, forward strand.
CTCGAGGCGCAGCGGCTGGAACAGAGGACCAATTTCGACCTTGAGATGATCGCCGCCACCGGCAGCTGCGCGGGGATCGAGAATTACAGCCGCTTCCTCACCGGCCGCCTGCCGGGCGAGCCCCCGCCCACCCTGTTCGAATACCTGCCCGAAAACGCGCTGCTGTTCGTCGACGAGAGCCACCAGACCGTGCCGCAGATCGGCGCGATGGCGCGCGGTGACCACCGCCGCAAGATCACGCTCGCCGAATATGGCTTCCGCCTCCCCTCCTGCATCGACAACCGGCCGCTGCGCTTCAACGAATGGGACGCGATGCGGCCGCAGACCTTTGCGGTCAGCGCCACGCCGGGCGGCTGGGAGATGGAGCAGACCGGCGGCGTCTTCGCCGAACAGGTCATCCGCCCCACCGGCCTCATCGACCCGCCGGTCGAAATCAAGCCGGTCGAGGATCAGGTGCAGGACTGCATCGAGGAGTGCAGGAAGACCGCCAAGCTCGGCTACCGCACGCTCGTCACCACTCTCACCAAGCGCATGGCCGAGGATCTGACCGAGTTCATGCACGAGGCGGGCGTTCGCGTACGCTACATGCACTCCGACGTCGAGACGCTTGAGCGCATCGAGCTGATCCGCGACCTGCGGCTCGGCGTCTACGACGTGCTCGTGGGCATCAACCTGCTGCGCGAGGGGCTCGACATTCCCGAATGCGGCCTCGTCTGCATTCTCGACGCCGACAAGGAGGGCTTCCTGCGCTCGGAAACCAGCCTCATCCAGACCATCGGCCGCGCCGCGCGCAATGTCGACGGGCGGGTGATCCTCTATGCCGACCGCATCACCGGCAGCATGGAGCGCGCCATGGCGGAAACCGAACGCCGCCGGGAAAAGCAGCGCGAATACAACGAGGAACACGGCATCACGCCGCAAACGATCAAGCGCCAGATCGCCGACATCGTCGCGCACACCGCGGCGGGCGACGGCGTGACCGTCGATACCGGCGACGACGAGCGCAACAATCTCGTCGGCCACAATCTGCGCGCCTATATCGAGGATCTGGAAAAGCGGATGCGCAACGCCGCCGCCGATCTTGAGTTCGAGGAGGCGGGGCGCTTGCGCGACGAGATCCGCCGGCTGGAAAACGACGAGCTCGGCCTCGGCGAGCACGAGAAGAAGGCACCGCTCGTCGGCCGCAGCAACGAGGGCAAGCCCGGCACGCGCAAGACCCGATACGGCAAGACGCGCTACAAGAAGATGGGCGGCAAACCCTGATCGCAGTGGCCCTGATCGCGGTGGCCCTGATCGGGTGACAGATCGGCGAGGCGATTTACTCGGCCGGTCTCCTTTGCCATAGCCGTGCCCATGATATCCCGTATCGCACTGGCCGTCGCCGCGCTCGCCCTTCCCCTGCCTCTCGCCGCTCAGGACGAGCCGGCGCCGAAGGACAATCCCGCCCCGGTCGAGGATTACACGGCCAATTCCGCGTCCGAACGGTTCAGCGGCACATTCGGCGGCAACCGGGTGAGCTACACCGCCACCATCGCGGAACAGGTGCTGGAGGACGACAAGGGCAATCCCAAGGCCGCGATCGTCACGACCAGCTACATCGCCGAGCCGCGCGATCCCTCGCGCCCGGTGACGTTCCTCTTCAACGGCGGGCCGGGCTCGGGTTCGCTCTGGCTCCAGCTCGGCGCCTTCGGACCCAAGCGAGTCGCCATTCCGGGCGATGCGAGCGACGATGGCGGTCCGCCCTACCCCATTCTCGACAATCCCGATTCCCTGCTCGACGTGACCGATCTGGTCTTCATCGATCCGGTCGGCACCGGCTTCAGCCGCGCGCTGGGCGATACCGATCCGGCCGATTACTGGGGCGTCACCAAGGATGCCCGCTCCGTGGCGGCGGTGATCCGCAAATGGCTGAACGAGAACGGGCGCTGGAACAGCCCGAAATTCCTCGGCGGGGAAAGCTACGGCACCACCCGGTCGGCCGCGGTCGTGAACGAGCTGGAAGGCTCCTACAACGACGTCGCGCTGAACGGTGTGATCCTGATCTCCACCGTGCTCGATTTCGGTGCCGGGGCGGAGACCGAGGGGGCCGAGCTCGGCTACATCACCACCCTGCCCAGCATGGCGGTGACCGCGCTCTATCACGGCAAGACCAGCGGCGTTTCCGCCGAAGCCGTGGCCGAGGAAGCCCGCCAGTTCGCCATCGGACCCTACGCCGCCTTCCTGCTCAAGGGGCAGCGCGCCGGGGCCGAGGAACGCGCTTCGGTGAGGCGCGAACTGTCGCGGATCACCGGCCTGTCCGAGGAATATCTGGAGCGCGCAGATCTGCGGGTCAGCAGCAGCCGGTTCTACAAGGAACTGCTGCGCGACCGGGGCCTCACCGTCGGCCGGCTCGACAGCCGCTACACCGGCCGCGATTACGACAGCGCCGGCGAGCGGCCCGACAACGATCCCAGCTTCTACGGCATCGACGGGGGCTACACCGCCGCCGCCAACAGCTATTTCCGCGACACGATCGGCTTCGATACCGACCGCGATTACGTGACCATCGGCGGGGTGGGCGACTGGGACTGGAACCTTGCCGGGGGGCGGGACAACAACGCCTATCTCAACGTGACGCCCTATCTCGGCCGGGCGCTGCGCGAGAACAGCGATCTGCGGATCTTCGTCGGCCAGGGGTGGTACGATTTCGCCACGCCCTTCTTCGCCGCCGAATACGCGCTGACCCGCACCGGCATTCCGCAAGACCGGATCGTCTATTCCTACTACGATTCGGGCCACATGATGTATGTCCGCGAACAGGATCGCGCGAAGCTGAGCTCCGATATCCGCGCCTTCATCCGCGCGCGCTGACCCCATGCTGCGGACCGCGCTTCTCGCGACGCTGCTGCTTGCCGGCTGCAATCCGCCGGCGAGCGACGAATATGTCGCGCGCGTCGGCCTTCAGGAACGGCAGGCGCCGGGCACTCCGATCGACACGCCCGATACGAAGGGCGCCGTCTGGGCGCCCGGCAGCCGCGCCGATCGCATTCTCTACGGCAAGCCGGGAGAGCGGCCGCTGTTCGTGCTGGAATGCCGGGCGGATCGCGGCGAGCCGGCGATCGTCTACACCCGCAACGCCGATGCCGATCCGGACGCGCAGGCGGTGCTGGCGCTGATCGGCAACGGCCATGTCGAGCGGGTGTGGGTCGATGCCACCCGCGAGGGCAAGCGCTGGCTCTGGCGCGGCAGCGTCGCCGCCGACAGCCGCCAGCTCGAAGGGCTGACCGGCGGGGGCAGGGTCGAGGCGACCGTGCCCGGCGCGGGCAGCCTGATCCTCAATGCAAGTGGCCTTCCCGGCCGGTTGATCAGTGAGTGCCGTCGCCGGGCAGGCCCGCCAGCAGATCGGGCGTAAGCAACTGCGGCAGTTGTCGCGGCTCCGCGCCGTCCGCCGGATACCACAGGTAGAGCGGCACTCCCGCTGCGCCCTGCCGGGTGAGAAAGGCGGTGATCGCCTCGTCCCGCCGGGTCCAGTCGCCGCGCAGGGTCACCACGCCGGCCCGCGCAAAAGCCGTGCGGACCGCCTCGCGCTCGATCGCCGCGCTCTCGTTGACCTTGCAGGTCAGGCACCAGTCGGCGGTGAACCAGACGAAGACCGGCCGGCCGGCCCCGCGCGCCTCGGCCAGCGCTTGCTCGGTGAAGGGCGCGGGATCGTGGATGCTGTCGCTCGCCTCCTCGGCGCGGGGGACAAAGCCGTATTGCATCCCCATCCCGATCAGCAGGAAGGTGGCGATGCCTGCCGCCGCCCAGCGGCTGCCCGCGCCTCTTAGCCCGCCGAGCATCGCTGCCAGCAGCAATGTCACCACCGCCGCAATGGTTGCCGCGCCGATCGCGAAAGCACCGCCGCCCATGCGCCAGAGCAGCCACAGCAGCGCGAGCGCGGTCAGCCCCATCGGGACGGCCATCAGCTTGCGGAACGTCGCCATCCACGCGCCCGGGCGGGGCAGGATCCGGCGCAATGCGGGGACGAAGCCGAGCAACAGGAACGGGAGCGCCAGCCCGAGACCCAGCGCGCCGAACAGCGCCAGCGCCTGCGCCGTCGGCAACAGCAGTGCCGCCCCCATCGCCGCCGCCATGAACGGCCCGGTGCAGGGCGTCGCGACGAAGGCGGCGAGCAGTCCGGTTGCGAAACTGCTCGTCTGACCGCGCCCGCCGCGCACGACGAGGCCGGGCAGTTCGAAGGCGCCGGCAAGGTTCGCCGTGATCGCCGTGGCGAGCACCAGCAGAGCGACGACGACCCAGGGTTCCTGCAACTGGAAGGCCCAGCCGACCTGCTCCCCCGCCGCGCGCAGGGTCAGCAGGAGCCCACCGAGCGCGAGGCAGGCGAGCACCACGCCGCCCGTATAGGCCAGCGCATCGCGCCGCGCCGCGCTCTCCTCGCCGCCCGCTTTCGCCAATGCCAGCGCCTTGAGGCTGAGGATCGGGAACACGCATGGCATGATGTTGAGCAACAACCCGCCCGCCAGCGCGCCGAGCAGCGCCAGCCAGAACGCGGGCAGATCGCCGCCGGCCGCCGCGACGGGTGTGCCCCCCGTCGGCACCTTGCCCGCCCGCGCGGTGAAGCGAATGCCCTCCCCGCCGCCGAAAGACAGGATCGCCTGCAATTCCTCGGGCGCCTCCCCCAGCCCCAGCGGCACCTCGACGATCAGCATATCGCCGAGCCGCGCGAAGCTCTGCGGCGCGGCGTAGTCAACGAGGTCGAGATTCCCGACGAAGAGATGCGGATCGCTCAGCGCCACGTCGCGCGGAAGCGGGATCGCCACACGCAGCCTGCCGCCGGAAAGGGCGAATTGTCCCACGCTGTCGAGCAGGGGCGCGATGTCGGCCCGCCAGCTGCCGAAACGCGCATCGCTCGCCGGCCGTGCCGGATCGATCCGCAGCACCGCGTCCTGCGGCACGCAGACCTTGTCGGTGCAAGCTAGATATTGCGCATATAGCGAGATCGGCGGGGCGGCGGCGATATCCGCCCCCTCCGGCACGCGCAGGGGCACCAGCACGGTGTAATCGCCCTTGTAGACATGGTTCATCAGCCCCGCGACGGTCAGGCGCTGCGGCACGGGATAAAGCGGCTCGCCCGTCTCCCAGCCCTGCGGCAGGGTCCAGTCCAGCGTCATGCCGAGCCCCGCATCGCCCGGATTGGCCCAGTAGCCGTGCCATTCCTCCGACCGGGGCGAGAAGCGCAGGGCGAGCATCCATTCCGCGCCCGCCTGCGCCGGTCCATCGGCGACCAGCTCGACCGCCATGTTGGCGCTGCCGAAACGCGTTTCCTGCGCCGCGAGCGGGCTTCCGGACAGCAGGGCGGCAAGCAGGGCCAGCAGCACCGCGAACCATCCGGCCCGCGCCGTGCGCTGCGCCAATTTCCTTGCCTCGTTCACGGCCCTCGCTCTAGGGCGAGCGGCGATGGACAACAAGCGCGACCTCCTGATCCTGGGCGGCGGCCTCGTCGGCATGACGCTCGCCCTCGCCGCCGCGAAGAAGGGCTTTTCGAGCCACGTGATCGACCGGGCCGACCCGGCCGAGCTGACCGCCGAAGGCTTCGACGGGCGCGCCTCGGCGATCTCGACGGCGAGCTGGAATCTCTTCACCAATATCGGCTTGGCCGAAGCGCTGGAGGACCACGCCTGCCCGATCGCCTCGATCGCGGTGAGCGACCAGATGAAACCGGGCCGGCTCGACTTCCAGCCGGAGCCGCATGAGGGCAGCCTCGGCCGCATGTTCGCCAACCGGACGCTGCGTCTCGCCTTGTTCGAGGCGGCACGGGCGGAGCCGCTCATCGCCTGGCATGCGCGCACCGAGATCGCCGCGCGCGAGCGGACCGAGCATGGCGTGTCCGCGACCTCCACCGGCGGCGAACGCTTCGAAGCCGCGCTGATGGTCGCCGCCGAGGGGCGCAATTCGCCCACGCGCGGCGAGGCGGGGATCAAGCTCGCGAAGTGGGAATACGGCCACCGCGCCATCGTCGGCGGGCTGACGCATCAGCGCCCGCACGGCAATGTCGCCTGGGAAATCTTCTACCCCGCCGGGCCGTTCGCGCTGCTCCCGATGCTCGATGCCGAGGATGGCCGCCATCGCAGCGCGCTCGTCTGGACGGTGGACGAGAGAGATGCGGCGGGCGTGCTCAAGCTGTCCGACCGCGCCTTCCTCGCCGAGGTCGAGAAGCGCATGGGCAATGTGTTCGGCGCGATCACCGGCGTCGGTCCGCGCGCATCCTTCCCGCTCGGTTTCCACCATACGGCGAAGATCACCGACCACCGGCTCGCGCTGATCGGGGATGCGGCGCACGGCATCCACCCCATCGCGGGACAGGGCCTCAATCTCGGCCTGCGCGATGTCGGCGCGCTGGTCGAGGTGCTGGAGGAAGGCGCGCTGCTGGGCCTCGATCCGGGCGATGCGCAGGGTCTTGCCCGTTACGAGCGCTGGCGCGGGCTCGACAGTTTCATGGTCGCGCTGGCGACCGACGGGCTGACGCGGCTGTTCGGCATTCCCGGCCCCGCCGCCTCGGCGGTTCGCAGGCTCGGCATGTCGGGCGTGCAGCGTCTGCCCGCTCTCAAGAACTGGTTCATGGACGAGGCGCGCGGCGTCTCGGGCGATCTGCCGGAGCTATTGCGCGGCTGACGCTCCACCGGCCTGCATTGGGGTCTGCTCTGGCGCTGGCGCGAGCGCGGGGCTGGCCTGCTCGATCCGTTCGCCCCGCCCGTCCCGCAACATGCGCGGCTCCAGCACGGCGGCGGTCTCGATCAGGTCGAGCGCGTTCTGCGCCGCGGCCAGCCGCTCGGCATCGGTGATCCAGCGCTGCGCGCGCGCGGCACCGGGCAACGCCGAGACCTCGGCGACCGCCGCATTGATCCGCCCGCTCTGGAGGAACAGGCGCGCCCGGTCGATCCGGCGCTGCGGCTGGGGCGACGGGGTGCTCTCGCGCCGGATGACGAACAGGCTCGAAAGCTCGCTCTTCAACCGGTCCCACGAGAAACCGCCATCGTTCTCGGTCAGATCGGGCGCCATGCCGTCGAGCCGGGCGAGCAACTGGTCGATGGTGACCGGCTGGCGGCTGGCGGAGATCACCGCCGCCACCGCATTTGGCAGCGCGTCGCCGAAACGCAGCCGCAGCTGGTCGGCGAGATAACCCAGTTCCACCCCGCGCTCGACCGCACGGCGCGCGGCGAAGGCGATCAGCAGCCCCTCGGCCCGCGCTGCATTGCCGGCGGCGGCCTGGGACTGGAGGTCAAGCCGGGCAAGCCGTTGTTCGGCGGCGGCGAGCCGCTGGTCTATCCCGCCCTGCTGTTCGGCCACGCGCTCGACCGCCTCGGCCGCCTCGCTCTGTTCTTCCTGCGCCTCCATGGCGGCCACGGCACTCGGCGTCGGTGCCGGTCCGCTGGTCGAATCTTCCGCCGCGATCGCGACCGGGGCGCTGGTTTCCGCCGGAGCTGGAACCGCCTCGCGCTCGTCGAGCCAGCGATACACCCCGTATCCGGTCAGCCCTCCGCCGAGCAGGAAGGCCGCCACCAGAGCGATGAAAATCGGCCGCATCGAGGCGCGGTTGCGCCGGGTGCCAGTGGTATCGTCCATCCTCATCCGTTCTGCGTTCCCCGAAATCCCCCGGAGCAGTCGGGCAGATCTTGGCACAATCGTGTCGCCAATGCCAGCAAGGCGGCATCGTCGGGCGTTTCGGCAATGCAGACCGCGCGCCATCCCGTCCTTGCCGCCTCGGCCACCCGCTGCGAGATGGCGCACAGAGCAAAGGCGCTACGTTCACGCTCCAACCGCGCAACCTCTTGATCGAACTGGCGCGCGGTCGCCGCCGAGTGAAGCGCGATCACAGCCTTTTCGGGCAAGTCGCTTTCGTCCAGACGGAGCGTCCGGTTGCGATAGACCGGAACTTCGACGATCTCGACACCGGGCGGAGGGATCAGATCGACACGCTCCTCGCCCGTCAGGCGAAGCAGCCGCGCGGGCGGGTCGATCCGGTCGACGACGCCCTGCAACTCGCCCTCGCCCGCAACGCGAATGGCGAACCCGGCCGCGCGGGCCGCCCGGGCCGTGGCCTCCCCAACGCAGCAAACCGGCAGGTCGCGCAACCGGGCAAGGCCCGCGCCCCCGTGGCGAAACACGTTCGCGCTGCCGATAAGAAGAGCGTCGAAGGAGCCCGGCGGCATCTCCCATTCCAGCGGCTCGATCGCGGTCAGCGGCGCGCCCCGGACCTCGAGCCCCATCGCCTTTGCGCGGGCGGCGCTCGCGCTCCAGCCCGGTTCCGGCCGCAGGAGCACCAGCGGCGCCATCATGCCGGGCCGGAGAACAGGCGCCGCACCTTGTCCGGTGCGCGCCGCAGCAGATCGGCGGCCAGAGCCGCGATCGCGCCGTCGCGGCCCTCGCCGATCTCGGTCTCGCCCTCGACACGTTCGGCACCGCATTCGCTGTAGATCGCCGCGCGCATCCGCATCGGATCCTCGCTCGAGGTCAGCACCGCGACCGGCGTGTGGCAGCTTCCGCCCAGCGCGGCGAGCAGTTCGCGCTCGGCCATCACCTCCGCATGGCTCGGCAAGTGGTCGATCGCGGCGAGCCATTCGCGGGTCCGCTCGTCATCGGTCCGGCATTCGATCCCGATCGCCGCCTGGGCGGGCGCGGGCAGCCACTCTTCGGGATCGAGCCGCACGCCGACATCCGCCTCGCCCAGACGGTCGAGCCCGGCGGCGGCGAGAAAGGTCGCGTCCACCTCCCCGCCGGCGAGCTTGGCCATGCGCGTGGCGACATTGCCGCGAAAGGTCACCACCCGGCAATCGGGGCGGCGGTTGAGCAATTGTGCGGCCCGGCGCGGGGCGCTGGTGCCGACGATGGCGCCGTGCGGCAGCGCCTCGATCGATGCCGCGCCCAGCAGACGGTCGGCCCGGTCGGCGCGCGGCAGGACCGCGGTGATCGCCAGTTCGAACGGGCGGATCGTCTCGACGTCCTTCATCGAATGGACCGCCGCGTCGATGCGGTTTTCCACCAGCCAGCCGTCGAGTTCGCGGGTCCACAGCGCCTTGCCGCCGATCTCGGCGAGCGGGCGGTCCTGTATCCGGTCGCCGCTGGCCGTCACCGCGACCAGCTCGACCGCGTCCGCATCCCAGCCATGCGCGGCGAGCAGGCGGGCCTTCGTTTCCTCCGCCTGCGCCATGGCGAGCGGGGAGCGACGGGTGCCGAGGCGCAGCGGCTTGTCGGGTGTCGGGGTGGCGGGCGTGGGGTAGGCTGGCATTGCGTCGCCTTGCCCTAACGCCGTGCGTCGCTAAGGGAAAGCGGGATGGCTGTGGTTCTCGGGATCGAATCGAGCTGCGACGAAACCGCGGCGGCACTGGTGACCTCTTCACGAGAGGTGCTGAGCCAGCGGATCGCCTCGCAGGACGAGGCGCATGCGCCCTATGGCGGGGTCGTGCCCGAAATCGCCGCGCGCGCCCATGCCGAGCGTCTGGCACCCATGATCGCCGAGGTGCTGGACAATGCCGGGCTGACCCTCGCCGATTGCGATGCCGTCGCCGCGACCGCCGGGCCGGGCCTGATCGGCGGGGTGATGGTCGGCCTCGTCAGTGCCAAGGCGCTGGCGATGGCGGGCGAGGTGCCGCTGATCGCGATCAACCACCTCGAAGGCCATGCACTGAGCCCGCGCCTCACCGATCCGGCGCTCGATTTCCCCTACGCCCTGCTGCTGGTCTCTGGCGGGCACTGCCAGATCCTGCTGATCGAAGGCATCGGCCGCTATCGCCGCCTCGCAACCACCATCGACGACGCGCTGGGGGAGGCGTTCGACAAGACCGCCAAGATTCTCAAGCTCGGCTTTCCCGGCGGCCCGGCGGTCGAGCGGCTGGCGCGCGAGGGCGATGCCGCGGCCGTCCCCCTGCCCCGCCCGCTGTTCGGCAGCGCCGAGCCGCATTTCTCCTTCGCCGGGCTCAAGAGCGCCGTGCTGCGCGCCCACGAGAGCGGGCAGTACGATCCCGCCGACATCGCGGCGAGCTTCCAGCAGGCCGCGCTAGACTGCGTCCTCGACCGGCTTTCCCGCGCGCTCGACGCCATGGAGCCCGTGCCCGCGCTGGTGGTGGCAGGAGGGGTCGCGGCCAACACTGCGATCCGCGCGGCGCTCCAAGGACTGGCGACGGCGCGCGGGATGCGTTTCGTCGCCCCGCCGCCGAAGCTGTGCACCGACAATGCGGCGATGATCGCCTGGGCGGGCTGCGAACGCCTCGCCCTTCCCGATTTCGCGCCCGATCCGCTCGATTTCGTCGCCCGGCCGCGCTGGCCGCTCGATCCCGACGCCGAACCGGCGCGCGGGGCGGGAGTGAAGGCATGACCCCTCGACAGGCGCAGGGCGAGACGATCGGAGTGCTCGGCGCGGGCGCTTGGGGCACGGCGCTGGCGCAGATGCTCGCCAGCGACGGGCGCGACGTCCTGCTCTGGGCGCGCGAGCCGGCGCTGGTGGACGAGATCAACACCAGCCGCACCAATTCGGCCTACCTGCCCTCCGCCAGCCTCGCGCCGACGATCCGCGCGACCGGCGATCTTGCCGCGATGGCCGATCTCGACGTCCTGCTGGTGGTTACGCCCGCCCAGCACATGGACACCGTCCTGCGGCAGATGCCCCGCCATCCGCGCGATCTGGTGCTGTGCTCCAAGGGGATCGAGGCCTCGAGCGGGCGGCTGATGAACCATGTCGCGCGGGACGCGGCGCCCGGCAGCGACGTGGCTGTACTCTCCGGCCCGACCTTCGCGCACGAGGTCGCCGACGGCCTCCCGACCGCGGTCACTCTCGCCTGCGGGGGGACCGAGGCGCAATGGCAGCGGCTTGCCCCCGTCGTCGCGCGACCCGCCTTTCGGCCCTATTATTCGGCGGACGTCACCGGCGCGGAGATCGGCGGGGCGGTGAAGAACGTGCTCGCCATCGCCTGCGGCGTGGTCGACGGACTCGGCCTCGGCCAGAATGCGCGGGCGGCGCTGATCGCGCGCGGCTATGCCGAGATGCTGCGTTTCGGCGAAGCGCTGGGGGCCGATGCGGAGACGCTGGCGGGCCTGTGCGGGCTCGGCGATCTGGTGCTCACCTGCACCTCGACCGCCAGCCGCAATTTCTCGCTCGGCAAGGCGCTCGGCGAAGGCGGCAGCGCGGAAAGCCTGATGGCCGACCGCCGCACCGTGGCCGAAGGCGCCTTCACCGCCCCCATTCTCGCCCAGCTCGCCGACGATCACGGCATCGCCATGCCGATCGTGGGCGGGGTCGTCCGCCTGCTCGACGGCGATCCGGCCGACCGCGTGGTCTCCGCCCTGCTCGCCCGCCCGCTCAAGGCCGAGCGCGAGGGCTGACATGGCCAGCACGCCGCCGAACCCGCTGGGCACGATGCCGCCCGACGCGCCCGATACCGACCGCCCGGATACCGACCGTGAGGACGGCGACATCGCCGCGCTCGCCAAGGGCGGGCGGACCAATTTCATCGGCTTCCTGCTGCGGCTGGTCGCGCGCATTCCCTTCCTCTTCATCGCCGGCCGGCTCTACGGCGCGGAAAAGCTCGGCCTGTTCGCTTCGGCGCTGGTCGTGGTCGAGCTCGTCGCGCTGATATGCTCGATGGGCGAGAAGCGCGGTCTCGCCCAGCGGCTCACCGAGGGAGAGGAGGACGCGCAGACCAATCTGGTGTTCGACGGCATCCTGCTGGCGACGATCTTTTCCACGATCGCCGCGCTGTTCCTCTATTTCGTGCCCTATCCGATGTTTCCCGCCGGGCGCTATTCGGAGATCGACCGGCTAATCGTGCTGACGATCCCGGCCTATGCGCTGACCGAGATCGTGCTGGCGGCGCAGGCCTACAAGTTCGACATCGCCACCACGGTGCGCGCGCGGGCCGTGGTCGAGCCGTGGACGATCTCGATCATGGCCGGCGCGCTGTGGTTCTGGACGCCGGAGGACGGGCTGACGCTCGCCTATATCCTGTCGATCTATGCCGGGCTGCTGACGGGGCTGTGGACCTTCCTCAAGACCTACGGCCTGCCGCGCCGCTGGCGGCCGCGTCCGCGATACATGCTGCGGGTCACCTGGCGCGCCCTGCCGCTCGCCACGGCCGACGCGATCGAATGGGGCACGCGGCGGCTCGATATCTTCATTCTCGGCCTGTTCGCCGCGCCCGCCGCGGTCGGCGTCTATTACATCGCCCAGCAGGTCGCGAGCCTGCCGCAGAAGCTCAAGACCAGTTTCGAGCCGATCCTCGGCCCCGTCATCACCCGCAACCTCGCCGACAGGAACTACGCGGCGATCGCGCGGCAGGTGTGTCAGGTGGGCTTCTGGATCACGGCGATGCAGGCGGGCATCGCGCTGGCGCTCGGCCTGCCGGGCGAGGCGGTGATGGGTCTGGTCGGGCCGAACTTCGTGGGCGGGACCGGCGCGCTCGGTTTCCTGCTGGCGGCCGAGGTCGTGGCGGCGACCGCGGTCGTTTCCGAAGCGGCGCTGATCTATGTCGCGCGCGTCCGCAATCTGTGGATCTCGATCGGCACGATCGCGGTCCAGGCCGCGATCACCGTCGCCCTGATCCTTCTGGTCGAGCGGCTGGGTTATCGCGAGCCGTTCAAGGCCGCCGCCGCTGCCGCCGGGCTGATGATCGCCCTCGGCATCGCCAGCGTGGTCAAGGCCGTCATGCTGTCGCGCATCCTGCGCCACCCGGTCAACAACTGGCGCTGGGCGGTGATCTGGGCGGCGGCACCCGCGATCGTGGTCGGTTATGTGGTGACGCGCCTTCCGGAATGGGTCGAACTCGCGATCGGCATTCCGCTGATCCTCGCCACCTATGGCTGGGTGATCTGGCGGCGAGGCTTCGGGCCGGAGGACCGGGTCCTGTTCCGCAGCATGAGCAGCGACACGGCGAAAGCGGAGAAGCCCGATGCGGCGTAAGGCGTGCCCGCCGCGCTTTTCGCACAGCCCCCTTTTGCTGGGACGGCGGGTTGGGTAGGGACCCGCCCATGGCCGTTCGCCCCTTCCTCGCCTTCCTGTCCGGTGCCGTGCTCGTCGCCGGGATCGGCTATGCGGGCAGCGCGCAATATGCGCGGGAGTTCGCCGCGAAGGAAAGCGCGCTTGCCGCCGCCGCCATCTCCGAGGCCGGCGGCACGGGGGTCGAGGCCAGCTTCGTCAACCGAATGGGCGCCGTCGTGCGCCATCCGGTGCTGAGCGGCGGGGAAGACCTCGACGAGGGGACCCGCGCACAGGTTGCGCAGGCCGTGTCGGAACTGCCCGGCGTCGGCGGCGTGTTCTGGAGCGATGGAACGGCGGTCGCCCAGCGCGATGCGCCCTCGTTCACGCCGATGCATTGCCAGGAAGACGTCGAGGGCCTGCTGGCGACCCGCACCATCCGTTTCGAGGAAGGCTCGACCGCGTTCACGCGCGCCAGCCGCACGCTGCTCGACGAGGTGGCGCAAGCGCTTAGGCCCTGCCTCGGCTCGATCATCGCAATCACCGGCCATACCGACGAATCCGGCACCGAAACCACCAACCTGCTGCTCAGCCGCGAACGCGCGATCGTCGTGCGCGAGGCGCTGGTGGAGCGCGGCATCCCGCGCACGGGCCTGCGTGCCGAGGGCGTCGGATCGGCCGAGCCGATCGCGGGCCTCGGCCCCACCGACCCCGCCAACCGGCGGATCGAATTCTCGGTCATCCAGACCGAACCCGTGACCCCGACCCCGATCGACACGCCGGGGGCACGCTGACATGCCGCTGGTGCTCGAACTCATCGTGCTGATGCTGGCGGCCTATGCCGCAGGGCTCGGCATAGGCTGGCTGATCTGGGGCAGCGGCGCCGGCCCGGATCCGGCGGCGGACGACAGCCGGGCGGACGACCCGGATTAAGGAGAAATGCCATGATGGAAATGATCGAAGCCAACTGGCTGCTGATCCTGCTGGCGCTGGTGATCGGCATCGCGATCGCGTGGTACGTGTTTCACGCCGCGCGCAAGACCCGGGTGACCGGCGACCGGCGCGACGTGCTGGACGAAGGCGCCGCCCCCGCCGCCCGCAATCAGGCGCTGATCGACGCGCCATCGGGAACCGCGGCCGCACCAACCCCGCCGGTCGTCCCGCCTGCCACGCCCGCGGGCCTTGCCGGCGCGGGCGAGATCGCGAGCCTCGCGGCCGAACGCGCGCAGGAAGAAGCGGCGGCCACCGAGGCCCCCGCTCCCCCGCCGCCCCCCGCACCGGCGGCGACGGTCGACCCGGTTCCGGCTCCCGCGCCCGCCCCTGCGCCCGCGCCCGCCTCTGCCGCGACCAATGTCACCGGCAGCGAGACCGACGACTTTACCCGTCTGAAAGGCGTCGGCCCGAAACTGGCAGCGCAACTCGGTGAAATGGGCGTGACCAGCTTCGCCGAAATCGCGGCGTGGAACGAAGCCGACATCGACCGGATCGACGCCCAATTGGGTCGCTTCCAGGGACGCATACGGCGTGACAGCTGGGTCGAGCAGGCGGGTTATCTCGCCCAAGGCGACAGCGAGGGTTTCGCGGCGAAATACGGCAATCTCGACCGGCCCCAGCGATAGGGCCGGAGCCGGTTCGGGAACCTAACTTGCGTTAGTCCGTCTTGTTCTTCTGGGGCGCCGGAACGGAACGGAGTGGGTGGACCTATGAAACAGCCGATCATCCTCGTCGCGGAAGACGAGCCTCTCATCGCCCTCGAGCTTTGCGAAACGGTCGAAACGGCGGGATATGCCGTCGATGGCCCGTTCGAGGATATCTCCTCGGCCATGCTGTCGTTCCAGAAGCACAAGCCCGATCTCGCGATCCTCGACGTCCAGCTGCGCGACGGCAACGTCTTCCCGCTTGCCGAACAGCTGATGGCGGAAGACGTGCCGGTCATCTTCCATTCGGGCAATTACGGCCCAGAGGATGTCGTGGACCGGTTTCCCGCCGCCTCCACGCTGTCGAAGCCGTGCCCGCCGGCCAACATCATCGACAGCGTCCAGCAGGTGCTCGGCCAAGGCTGAAACGGTTCCTGCGCGGCGTTTTCGGAACGGATGGGATTGCCGGGCGGTTCGATGGGTATAACCCCGAACCGGAAGGAACCCCATGTCGCTCCAGGATATGATCTCGCGCCACCCGCAGGTGGACGACACGACCGAGGAACTCGTTCTCGCCGCGCGCCACGCGATGCTGTGCTCGCTGTTCTGCACGAGTTGCGCCGATGCCGATGTTGCCGAGAATGGCGACATGCAGCAATGCATCCGCAACTGTCTCGACTGCGCCGATGTCTGTGCCGCGACGGCGCGCCTCGCCGTCCGCCGCACCGCCCGAAATGTCGAGGTGCTGCGCGCCCAGCTCGAACTCTGCATCCTCGCCTGCGAGACTTGCGTGGCGGAATGCGAGAAACACGATCACCCCCATTGCACGAAATGTGCGGAAATGTGCCGCGAATGTGCCGCGGATTGCCGTAAGGCGCTGCCCGAAGTCGTGTAATCGACGCCGTCTTGCCCCGCCTTTCCCGCCCGACCTTGCGTCCGGCGCGTGCCGATGCCATCGAGCGGGTGCACGCCAGATAACGGAGACTTTATGGCAGGAATGGTGCCATTCGCCTGGGACGATCCCTTCGCTCTCGACGACCAGTTGACCGAAGACGAGCGGATGATCCGCGATGCCGCGCGTGGTTTCGCGCAGGGCGAACTCCAACCGCGCGTGATCGAGGCCTTCCGCGAGGAAAAGGACGCGCCCGAACTCTTCCCGCTGATGGGCCATGCGGGCCTGCTGGGCGCGACGATCCCCGAGGAATATGGCGGCGCTGGCGCAGGCTACGTCGCCTACGGCCTGATCGCCCGCGAGATCGAGCGGGTCGACAGCGGATACCGTTCCATGGCGAGCGTCCAGTCCAGCCTCGTCATGTATCCGATCCATGCTTACGGCTCGGAAGAACAGCGGCGCAAATACCTCCCCGGCCTCGCCAGCGGCGAGCTGATCGGCTGCTTCGGCCTGACCGAACCCGATGCCGGGTCCGATCCGGGCGGAATGAAGACCGTGGCGCGCAAGGACGGCGACGGCTACGTCCTCAACGGCTCCAAGACGTGGATTTCCAACGCGCCCTTCGCCGATGTCTTCGTGGTTTGGGCCAAGAGCGACGCGCATGACGGCGGCATTCGCGGCTTCGTGCTCGAGAAGGGCATGAAGGGTCTCTCCGCCCCCAAGATCGAGGGCAAGATTTCGCTGCGCGCCAGCACCACCGGCATGATCGTGATGGACGATGTCCATGTCGGCGCCGATGCCTTGCTGCCCGAGGTGCAGGGCCTGAAAGGCCCGTTCGGCTGCCTCAACCGGGCGCGCTATGGCATTTCCTGGGGGGCGATGGGCGCGGCGGAATTCTGCATGCACGCGGCCCGGCAATACGGGCTCGACCGCAAGCAGTTCGGCGTGCCGCTCGCCAGCAAGCAGCTCTACCAGCTCAAGCTCGCCGACATGCTGACCGATATCGGCCTTGGCCTCCAGGCCTCGCTCCGCGTCGGGCGCCTGATGGACGAAGGCAAGTTCGCGCCCGAGATGATCTCCATCGTCAAGCGCAACAATGTCGGCAAGGCGCTCGACATCGCCCGCACCGCGCGCGACATGCATGGCGGCAACGGCATTTCCGAGGAATATCAGGTGATCCGCCACATGGTGAATCTCGAAACGGTCAACACCTACGAAGGCACGCACGATGTCCACGCGCTGATCCTGGGCCGGGCAATCACGGGGATCCCCGCGTTTTGATCCGGCTCCACGGATATTATCGCAGTTCGACGAGCTATCGCCTGCGCATCGCGCTGGAGTTGAAAGAGCTCGCCTATGAATACGTGCCGGTCAATCTGCTCTCCGCCGAGCAGAAGAGCGATGCCTACATCGCGCGCAATCCCTTCGGTTCGGTTCCCCTGCTGGAAGCGGAGGGCCGCGACCGGGCGCAGTCGATGGCGCAGCTCGAATGGCTGGACGAGGCCTATCCGGACGCGCCGCGTCTGCTGCCTGCCGACATTGAGCAGCGCTTCACTGCGCGCGAGCTCGCCTACGCGATCGCCACCGAACTCCACGCGCCGCTGAACCTGCCGGTCCTGAAATACCTCAAGGATCCGCTCGGCCATTCGCAGGACGAGGTCGACACCTGGTACCGGCATTTCCTCGCCCGCACACTCGAGCCGGTGGAGCGGCGGCTCGCCGAGTTCGACAGCGGCGATTTCCTGTTCGATGCGCCCGGCCTGTTCGAAGTCGTCTTGCTGCCGCAGGTCTACAATGCGCGGCGCTTCGCCTTCGACCTTGCCGCCATGCCGCATATCGAGCGGATCGAGGCGGCGTGCCTCGCCCTGCCCCCCTTCCAGCGCGCGCATCCGGATGCGCAACCCGACAATCCAGACAACGCCTAAGGCCCGAAAGGAACGCCACCATGAAACTCGCAACGCTCAACGACGGCACTCGCGACGGAAAGCTCGTCGTCGTCTCGAAAGACCTCACGCGCTACTGCGTCGCCGACAACATCGCGCCGACCCTTCAGGCCGCGCTTGACGATTGGGGGGCGATCGCACCCAAGCTCGAAGCGCTCTACACCGATGTCCAGCACGAAGCCGTGCCGACCGAGCGGTTCCACGAGCGCGAGGCGCATTCGCCGCTGCCGCGCGCCTATCAGTGGGCGGACGGTTCGGCCTATATCAACCACGTCGAACTGGTGCGGAAGGCGCGCAATGCCGAGGTGCCGGAAAGCTTCTATCACGACCCGCTGATGTACCAGGGTGGTTCGGACAAGTTTCTCCCGCCGCGTGCCGACATCCCGCTGGGCGACCCCGCCTGGGGTTGCGACATGGAGGGCGAGATCGCCGTCATCACCGACGACGTGCCGATGGGCGTGTCCAAGGAGGCGGCCGCGGATCACATCAAGCTGGTCATGCTGGTGAACGATGTGTCCTTGCGCGGCTTGATCCCGGGCGAGCTCGCCAAGGGCTTCGGCTTCTTCCAGTCCAAGCCCGCCTCCGCCTTCAGCCCGGTTGCGGTCACACCCGACGAGTTGGGCGATGCCTGGCAGGGCAGCGTGATCCACCTGCCGCTGATGGTCGATTACAATGGCGAACCCTTCGGCCGCGCCGATGCCGGGGTCGACGCGACCTTCAGCCTCGCCGAACTCGTCGCCCACGCCGCCCAGACGCGCGAGCTCGGCGCGGGCACGATCATCGGTTCGGGCACGGTCTCCAATCAGGGGCCGGACGGCGACCCGGGCAAGCCCGTCGCCCAGGGCGGGCTGGGCTATTCCTGCATCGCGGAGATCCGGATGATCGAGACCATCGCAGACGGCGAGGCCAAGACCCGCTTCATGCGCGCCGGCGATACCGTGCGGGTCGAGATGCGCGACAAGGAAGGCCATTCCATCTTCGGCGCGATCGAGCAGAAGGTCGTCGAAGCCTGAGCATGGTCGCGAGCTGTCTCTGCGACGCTGTCCGCGTCGAGACGCGGGATACGCCCGAATTCCTGCATGAATGCAACTGCACGCTCTGCCGCAAGACCGGGGCGCTCTGGGCCTATCCCTCGCCCGACACGGTAAGCGTGAAGGGCACGACGGCGCGCTATCAGCGGACCGACAAGGAGCGGGCGTCGGCGGAAATCCACTTCTGTCCCACTTGCGGTTCGACCACGCATTTCACGCTTACCGAAGGAACGATTGCGGCGTTCGGCAACACCATGATGGGCGTCAACGCCCGCCTCGCCGACGAGGCCGAGCTGGCCGGGGTGGAACTGCGCTTCCCGGACGGTGCGGCATGGGCCGGCGCCGGCGAATTCGGCTATGTCAGGGAGGCGGTCAGGCTCTGACCGCCTCCCCCGGCATTCGCCTCGGCCTCACATCGAGCGGGCGATCACCATCTTCATGATCTCGTTCGATCCGCCGAAGATGCGGCTGATCCGGCTGTCGCGAAACATGCGCGCGATCGGATAATCGTTGATGTAGCCGGCCCCGCCGTGAAGCTGGAGGCACTTGTCGACCGTTTCGCCCTGCAGTTCGGTCAGCCAGTATTTGGCCATGCAGGCGGTCGGCACGTCGAGCTCGCCCTTGAGGTGCTTCGCGATGCAATCGTTGAGGAACACCTTGGCCGCGGTGCCGCGCGCTTTGAGATCGGCAAGCGTGAACTGCGTGTTCTGGAAATCCCAGATTGTCTGCCCGAAGGCCTTGCGGTCCTTGGTGAAAGCCACGGTTTCGTCGAGAGCGCGCTCGATCGTGGTCATCGCGCCCATGGCGATGATCAGGCGTTCCTGCGGCAGCTCGCCCATGAGCTGGTAGAAGCCCTTGCCTTCCTCGCCGCCGAGCACGTTCTCGGCCGGAACGAAGACGTCGTCGAAGAAAAGCTCAGAGGTGTCCTGCGCATCGAGCCCGACCTTGTCGAGCTTCTTGCCCCGCTGGAAACCTTCCGCCCCTTCCGTTTCCAGCAGCATCAGCGAGATGCCCTTGGCGCGCTCTGCGGGATCGGTCTTGGCGACGACGATGATGAAATCGGCGGTCTGGCCGTTGGAGATGTAGGTCTTGGCCCCGTTGATCCGGTAGCCGTTGCCGTCCTTCAGCGCAGTGGTGGTGATGCTCTGGAGGTCCGATCCCACGCCCGGCTCGGTCATGGCGATCGCGCTGACCAGCTCGCCGGTGATCAGCCTAGGCAGGTATTTCTTCTTCTGCTCCTCGGTCCCGTGGCGCACGAGATAGGGCAGGATCACGGTGTTGTGGAGACTGGCCGAAAAGCCCTCCACTCCGTGTTTGCCCTGCTGGTCGATCACCACCATCTCGTGGCGGAAATCGCCGCCATGGCCGCCATATTCCTCCGGCACCGAGGAACCGAGCAGGCCCGCCTCGCCCGCCTCGTTCCAGAAGGCGCGCTCGACCTGGCCTTCCTCGCGCCATTTTAGCACACGCTTTTCCGGCGCGTGTTTCTCGTAGAACTTGCCCACGGCATCGGCGAAGATCGAGATCTCCTCGTCTTCCATGAATTCGGGCTGGGCTACATCGATGACCGGCATGGCTTATCTCCCCTTCCAGTTGGGCGCGCGCTTCTCGGCAAAGGCGGCGGCGCCTTCGCGCGCGTCCTCGGACACGAAGACCGGCGCGATCAGCTCTGTCTGGCGCTTGTAGCGCTCGTCCATCGGCCAGCCGCGCGACTGCTTCAGGACCTGCTTCGAGACCCGCACCGCCAGCGGTCCGTTGGCGGCGATCGTGGCGGCAAGTTCCTTCGCGCCGTCGAGCGCCGCGCCGGATGTCACGCGGTTGATGAGCCCCAGCTCATAGGCGCGGCCCGCGTCGATGAAATCGCCGGTCAGCGCCAGTTCCATCGCGATCCGTTCGGGGATCTGGTCGGGCAGCATCATCACGCCCCCGGCGGCAGCGACAAGGCCGCGCTTCACCTCGGGGATGCCGAATTTCGCGTTTTCGTTCGCGACCACCAGATCGCAGGCGATCATCAGCTCCAGTCCGCCCGCCAGCGCATAGCCCTCGACCGCGGCGATCAGCGGCTTTTCCGGCGGTTTCTGGACCACGCCGCCGAAGCCGCGCCCCTCGACGCTGGGCGATTCCCCGCGCAGGAAACCTTTAAGGTCCATGCCCGAACAGAAGCTGCCGCCCGCCCCGGTCAGGATGCCGACGCGCAGATCGTCGTCGCTGTCGAGCCGGTCCATCGCCGCGGCGATCCCCTCGGCCGCGGCCTTGCTCATCGCATTCTTCGCCTCGGGGCGATTGATCGTGACGATCAACACGCCGTCTTCGACCTGGGTCAGGATTTCCTCTGACATCCGTTGCTCTCTCCCATTGCATTATGAAACTGTTCTTGCGCCCTTGCTGCGTGAGGCTTACGCAAACGTCAACCGGCAAAAGCCGCAATGTTGTTACGCGAGAGGACGACCATGGCCACCCAGCCCCACCAAGCCTACATCATCGACGCCGTCCGCACGCCGCGTGGGATCGGCAAGCAGGGGAAAGGCGCCCTTGCCCACATGCACCCGCAGCACCTCGCCGCGACCTGCCTCAAGGCGATCGCGACACGCAACGGGCTCGATACCGCGACCGTTGACGACGTCATCTGGTCGGTCAGCACGCAGGACGGGATGCAGGCGGGCGACATGGGCCGGATGGCCGCGCTCGATGCGGGCTACGACATCACCTCGTCCGGAACGACGCTCGACCGGTTCTGCGGCGGCGGGATCACCAGCGTCGCTCTCGCGGCGGCGCAGGTGATGAGCGGAATGGAGGACTGCGTGGTCGCCGGCGGCACCGAGATGATGAGCCTCACCGCGCAGATGGCGAAGGACAAGATGGCCGCTGGAATGAAGCCGCCGATGATGGGCAGCCATAACGAACGCCTCGCCCGCCTCCACCCGCAGAGCCATCAGGGCGTATGCGGCGATGCCATCGCGAGCATGGAGGGGTTCACCCGCGAGGAACTCGACGAGGTCGGCTATCGCAGCCAGCAGCGCGCGGCGCAGGCGATCGCGGAAGGCCGGTTCGACAAGTCTCTGGTTCCGGTGACGGACGATGACGGGAACGTGGTGCTCGACCGCGAGGAGTTCCCCCGCCCCCAGACAACGCGAGAGGGTCTCGCCGAACTCGAACCCGCCTTCACGAAGATCGCCGACGTGCCGCTCGACAGGGACGGCACGACGTTCCGCAAGCTGGTCAACGCGAAATATCCCGACCTCGAGATCGAGCATTTCCACCATGCGGGCAACAGTTCGGGCGTGGTCGACGGGGCGGCCGCCGTGCTGGTGACGAGCCGCGACTATGCCGAGAAGCACGGATTGAAGCCCCGCGCCCGCATCGTCGCCACCGCCAATATGGGCGACGATCCGACCCTGATGCTCAACGCCCCGGTCCCGGCGGCGAAGAAGGTGCTGGAGAAAGCCGGGTTGAGCCTCGATGATATCGACCTGTTCGAAATCAACGAGGCTTTCGCCGTCGTGGCCGCGAAGTTCGTGCGCGACCTCGACCTCGACTGGGATAAGGTCAACGTCAATGGCGGCTCGATCGCGCTCGGCCACCCCATCGGCGCCACCGGGTCGATCCTGATCGGCACCATGGTCGACGAGCTGGAACGGCAGGACAAGCGCTACGGCCTCGTCACCATGTGCGCTGCCGGCGGGATGGCCCCCGCCATCGTGATCGAGCGGGTCGAGGGCTTCGTTGACTGAACGGCCGGATCGAATGCGGAAGGTCCGATCTTGCGCTTGTCGAGCCGCCTCTCTCCCGCTAGAGGCGCGCCTCTGCCAGAACAGGCATGCGGAGCGGTGGCCGAGTGGTCGAAGGCGCACGCCTGGAAAGTGTGTATACGGTAACCCCGTATCGAGGGTTCGAATCCCTCCCGCTCCGCCATTTCTGAAGATGCGAGGCTAGACGCCAGAAGGATCCTCTGTGCTATGGGTGCTCGCGATCTACTGGCCTTCAAGGGCCGGGATCAGCGATCTCGCGAGTGTCTCCGCCGCATTTCGTGTGCCCGTCCGATTTACGTCGTCGGCGACCTCGTAGGTGAAGGCCGGGATGCGGTATGTCTCGAAGAACCAGTTCTTCGCGGTTCCGCTGCCGGGATTGGCATTGCGCGGTTCGATGGTGAAAGAATAGTCGGGGAAAGCGCTTTCCTTGCCTTCGAGCCAGTTGGCGAGAAATTGCCGTCCTGCTTTCGATGCCTCGTCGCCCTGAACGTAGAACAGATTGCGTCCGGTCGAATGAAAATCGATCATCGCGACGGGAGTTATGCTGCCGGGCAGGCCGTCGAGCCAGCGTTTGATCGCGCGTGTTTCCGGCTGCGAGAACGCGCCCCAGTCGCGGTTGAGGTCGCGCGCGCCGCTATTGGCCCGCCAGTTTCCGTTGGCGACGCCATCGGGATTGACCATCGGCACGACAAGCACCTGATACCGCGTCCCCAGATCGCCATCGGCAGCGAAGCGATCCGCGAAGGCGTCGACGAAGGATTGCATCGCAATCGCGCCGGTCACCTCGGGCGGATGCTGTCGGCCGAGCAGAACTATCAGGCGCGGGGCGGCGGCATCGCCGAACCGCACCGCCTCGATGGGTCGGCCTTCATGGGACCGGCCAAGCACCAGCCCCCGGGTGCCTGTCATCTCGGCCCAGCGGGACAGGTCGGCCTGGCTCTGCTCCGGTCCGATCAGTTCCTGCGCGCTGACGATCCCCTCCCCCGGCGGCAGGATGAGGGTCGCCGCACTCCCGTCCTCGTCGACCGACACCGACAGGGGAACCGGGGTTTGCGTCCCGCCAGCAGTCATCACCGGCGCGTAGCGATGCCTCGCCCCCAGATATTTCAGCCGCACCGTCACGTTCTGGTCGCCCCGAGAACGGTAGCGGAAAGCGTACCACGGGCTCGGATTGATCGGCGGCGCATGTTCCGGCGTGATCAGGATCGCAAAGGCCCGCTCCCCCTCGACCGCGCAGCGCGAGCGCGAGGCCCCCTCGAAGTCGAAAGCGACCATCGCCGCATCGGTCCGGCACGCGGCAGAGCCGCCAATCGTGGCAGGATGCGACTGAACCGCTGGCAGCGTGGGCACACAGCCCGCCGCCGCCGGCGCGATCAGCAGCGCAAGGGCGCTAGAACGTCTTGCGGAGCTCGACATGGAAGACCCGCCCCCGCGCACTGTGGAGATCGCTGTAGAATCCGTAGGTCTCGTCCGCCAGCGGCGGATCCTCGTCGAACAGGTTGTTGATCGCAAAGCGGAGCCTCGTGCCGTCGAGCGCGGTGTCGTTCTCGATCGTATAGGCGACCGAGAGGTTCATCGTGAACCAGTCGCTGACCGGGTAGTAATTGTCGCGCGGATCGTCGGAATCGACGAGCACGTCGCGCACCACGCTGGTGTCGTAGAACTTGCCGACATACTGGCCGAACAGGCCCACATCGACCGGTCCGCTTTCCCAGTTGATCGCGCCGGTTGCACGCCATTTCGGCCGCCCGTCCAGCTCGAGCAGCTCGCCGAGGCCGCCGACCGTCACGTCGAGCGGCAGGACACCGTCCGCGACCGCCTGGATCAGTTCCTGCCCGTCCGGTCCGGCGACCTGCTCGAAGCCCAGCAGGCGCGCCGCGTTGAGGCTCAGGCGCAAATCGCCGAGGCCGAATTCGGGCACCTGGTAGTAGAGGCCGAAATCGAGGCCCTTGGAGCTTCGGCTGTCGAGATTGAGATAATCGTCGATCACGAAATCGATCTTGCCCGCCGGCTCCAGGCCCGTCCCATCGAAGAGCGCGATGTCCTCGGCCGTCGGCGCCAGCCGCACGACATTGGGATTGGTATCGCCATTGAGGCGGCGCAGGAAATCGAGCGCGATCGCATTGTCGTCCCCGAACGTACCGACCAGACCGGTCTGCTTGACCCGCCAGTAATCGACCGTCAGCGTCAGGCCCGGAAGGAAATCCGGCTCGAGCACGACGCCGAGATTGATCGAGGTGCTGTCCTCGGGAACGAGATTCTCGGTCCCGGCGCGGAAGCTGATGACGCCGGCGCCCGGACATCCGCCGAGGCTGTCGATGATCCCCTTCTGCACCTGCGCCTGACAGACCACGAAATCGTCGCGGGTGTTTGAGCGCGTCGTTCCCCCGTCATTGACCTGCACGAGGTTCGGAGCCCGGAAACCGCGCGACCATGCGCCGCGCAGGGTGATGCCGGGAACGGTCGTCCACGCACCGGCGATGCGCGGAACCACCGCCGTCTCGTCGATATCGGTGAAATGTTCCATCCGGCCCGCGATCTGGAAGTTCAGTTCCTCGACCAGCGGAATGTCCATGTCGCGCCCGATCACCGGCACGAAAGCCTCGGCATAGGCCGAATAGACGTTGCGGCTGCCATCGGTGTCCGGCGACTGGCTGGTGCCCGCCACATCGCTGCCGTTGAATTCGCCGGTCACGCTGTCGGTGAAGGTGATGGTCCCGTCGAGCCTCGGGTCGCGGTCGTCGTAGAAGGTCTCGCGGCGCCATTCGACGCCCGCGGCGACGCCGAGGTCACCGCCCGGCAGTTCGAACAGGTCGGACCGGCTGACCTTGAAATCCGCCAGAGCCAGGCTCGTCCCTCCCTTGCGGAACACGTCGATACGGAAGGGATCGATCGAACTCGCCGGATTGGGCGTGCAGTCGCCCTCGCCCGGATCGTCGAGACAGCCGCCGTTGAAGGGGTTGTAGGCATCGGGCGTGGTCAGGTTGATCTGCTGCTGGAGCAGGGTGAGCGAAACGCGGTTGCGCGCGAGATCGAGCGACTCCGCCTCCGAATAGAGGAAGCCGGTGTCGAAATCCCAGGCGCCGAAATTGCCGCGCAGTCCCCCGACAAGGCGATAGGTATCCTTGTCCACCGACACGTCGCGATTGCCGGCGTCAACGAAGCGATAGCGTTCCATGATGACATCGGCGCCGCCGGCGGGGATCGTGGTTCCGGCCAGTCGCTCGGGATTGGGCTGCCCGTCGCGCAGGGCGGGGCCGAAGGGATTGTAATAGGCGTTGCGGGAGATGCCGAGCGGGACTGCGCTGAGAATGGCCGAGGCATCGATATTGCGCCGGTTCTCCGAACGGTAATAGCTGCCTTCGAAATAGGCCTCGATATCGTCGGTCAGCTCGTAGTTCAGCAGCGTCTGGAGGTTGTAGCGGTTCTTCTCGCTGAACAGGTCGTTGCCGAAGATCGTGTTGTAGCGGACCGCCGCAGCCGGCGTGGTCCCTGCCCGGGCGCAGATCCCGTCGCCGAAATCGAAGGCACAGCCGGGAAAGGTGCTCGGCTGGAGATAGAAATCGTCATCCCCGATCGGCGTGCGGCTGGCGGGCGAGCTGCCCTGGATGTCGAACTGGCCGAAAGGACCGAACGTGTTGCGGTTGTTAAAGGAGGCGTCGCCTTCGAATGCGGTCCCCTCGACCAGCCGCAGACGGTTGTCGTCGGAGGAATAGTCGCGATCCGAGGCCGGCATTCCGCTTTCATGGAAATAGCTGCCATAGGCGGTGAAATTGCCGCGACCGCCGGCGAAATCGAAACCGTAGCCTGCCGACAGCTGATGACCGTACATGCTGGTCCCGTCGTAAAGGCGGTAATCGCCCTCGACGAAACCGCCGGTGCGATTGCCGCGCAGCACGGTGTTGACCACGCCCGCGACCGCGTCCGCCCCGTAGATCGCCGAGGCACCGTCGCGCAGCACTTCGAGCCGGCGGACAGAGCCGGGCCCGATCTCGTTGGTATCGGACGAGACGACCGGTACCAGCAGCTCGGTCTGGAAACCGGGATGCAGCGTCATCCGCCGCCCGTTGATCAGCAGCAGCGTATTGCCGGTCCCGAGATCGCGAAGATTGACCGAGCCGACATCGCCGCGCGCGCTGTTGACCGTGTCGGAGTTCTGTTCGTTGAAAGCGACCGTCCCGGTCTGCGGGATGGAGCGGAAGAGCTCGTCGCCCGAAGCAGCGCCGGTGTTCTCGATCGCCTGCTCGTCGAGCACGGTGACGGGCAGGATCTCGTTGATCTGCGCGCCCTGTATCCTCGTGCCGGTGACGATGATTTCCTCCGGCACCGGACCTGTCAGCTCGTCGGCCGGAGCCGGGCTCGCGGCGCCCTGCGCAAAGGCGGGCGCGGCATAGGCCATCATGCTGGCGCTGCCCATCAGCGCCAGTCGGGATATCGTCGATGTCGTCATGGGTTTCCCCTCCCCTCGTAGTCTCGCGGTTATCGTTGTGATTTGAAGTCCCGCCTGGTGATCCATGCCTCGAATATCTCGGGCCACTGGCTCAGGCCCTGTTCGGGCGTGCCGAGGCCCCAGCCGTGCCCGCCGGCTTCGAAGATGTGCAGTTCGGCGGGGGCCTTCGCGCCGACCAGCGCCTGGAACAGGGCGATGCCGTGGCCGGGCGGCGTGATCGGGTCGTCGGATGCGGAAAAGATGATCGTCGGCGGAGCGCCCTCATGCGCATGGGTGTCGAGCGACCACGCCGCTTCGGCAGCGGCGCTCGCATCGCGGCCCACGATCTCGCGCCGGGTGCGGGTGGTGTCGTAGGGCGCGCGCAGCGTGACGACCGGGAACAGCAGCGCCGCGAAATCGGGCCGCGCGCTGACCTGTTCGTAGCGGTCGTCTCCGCTGTAGAGCTCCTGTTCCGGCAGAAGGGCGGTGTAACCGGCCAGATGACCGCCGGCCGAAAAGCCCATGATGCCGATCCGGTCCGGGCGCAGGCCGAATTCCTCGGCACGGGTGCGGACGATCTTCATCGCGCGCTGCGCATCGGCGAAGGGGGCCGAGGGCTCCCAGCCGTCGCTCGGCAAGCGATAGAGCAGCTCGAACACGGTGTAGCCGCGGTTCTGCAACCAGCGGGCGGCGGGCGTGCTCTCCTTCCACAGCTGGATGCGGAAATAGCCACCGCCCCCGCATACGATGACCGCGCGTCCGTTGGGATGGTTCGGCCGGTAGACCCGCATCCGGGGGCTCGCGATGTTGGAGACCGCGCCATAGCCCGCCCCTTCGCCGCCAAGCTTTTCCGGACCGGTGACACCGCCCTTGCCCGGCGGGGTGCCCGGCCACAGCGGTATTTCCTCCACCGCGTGTGCCTGAAGCGGGGAGAGGCCGCCGAGCGCGTGCGCCGCGATGGCTGCGGCTGGCAGGCCCATGAAAAATCGCCGTGTGGTCATGCCCGTTCCTCCAGCTGTTCGGTCACCGCCTCGCTGTGCGGGCCGGAGCGCTCGTGACGCTCGATATCCTCGCTCGGCAGCGCGAGCGGAGCGCCGGCCATGGCGGCGGCGAGGCGGTCGGTGTCGAGCGCCTTCTCCCAGCGTGCGACCACGATCGTGGCGACGGCATTGCCGATGAAATTGGTGAGCGCCCGGCACTCGGACATGAAGCGGTCGATGCCGAGGATCAGCGCCATTCCCGCGACCGGGACCGAGGGCACGACCGAGAGCGTCGCCGCGAGGATCACGAAGCCCGCGCCGGTCACGCCCGCGGCGCCCTTGGAACTGAACATCGCGACCAGCACCAGCGCAAGCTGCTCGCCGAGCGAAAGGTCGATGCCGACCGCCTGCGCGATGAACAGCGCCGCGAGCGTCATGTAGATGTTGGTGCCGTCGAGGTTGAAGGAATAGCCGGTCGGCACGACCAGCCCGACCACCGTCTTGCGGCACCCGGCGATCTCCATCTTCTCCATCAGTGTCGGCAGCGCGGCCTCGGACGAGGAGGTGCCGAGGACCAGCAGCAATTCCTCGCGCAGATATTTGACCAGCGCGAAGATCGAGAAGCCTGCCAGGCGCGCGACGATGCCCAACACTACGAAGACGAACAGCAGCGAGGTGAGATAGAAGGTCGCGATCAGCGCCGCCAAATTGGCGAGCGAGCCGATGCCGAACTCGCCGATGGTGAAGGCGATCGCACCG
The DNA here is from genome assembly GCA_025698865.1 of Erythrobacter sp. Taxonomy (GTDB): domain Bacteria; phylum Pseudomonadota; class Alphaproteobacteria; order Sphingomonadales; family Sphingomonadaceae; genus Qipengyuania. The sequence continues at coordinate 477,905 of JAILWQ010000001.1, forward strand.
AACGCCCCGATCGGCGCCAGCTTCATCAGCATGTGGACGAGCTTGAAGATCACCTCGCTGAAGGAGGCGAGCACGTCGAGCACCAGATCGCTCTTGGGCCGGGTGGCGGCAATGGCGATGCCCGACAGGATTGCGACCAGCAGCACTTGCAGGATCGAACCGCTGGTGACGGCGCTGAACAGGGTGGTCGGGATGATCGCCAGCAGGAAGCCCGACAGGGTCTGTTCCTCGGCGGTCTGGGTGTAGCTGCTGACCGCGTCGGCATCCAGCGTTGCCGGGTCGATGCCCAGCCCCGCACCGGGCTGAACCACATTGGCGACGATCAGGCCGAGAATGAGCGCCAAGGTCGAGAAGAACAGGAAATAGACGAACGCCTTGCCCGCCACGCTGCCGACGGAGGACATGTCCTTCATGCCCGCGATACCGGTGGCGACGGTCAGGAAGATCACCGGGGCGATGATCATCTTCACCAGCGCGATGAAGCCATCGCCCAGCGGCTTCAGCGTCGTGCCGAAATCGGGAAAGAGATGACCGACGAGCGCGCCGACCACGATGGCGGCAACCACCTGTGCGTAGAGCCGGCGATGTATCGGTACGCGGCGCGCCGGTGCGTGCGGGGGCAACGGGCGTGCCGATGCGTCTGCCATCATGTCCTCTCCATGCCGCTCTGACAGCGGTCGACCGAGAGCTTAACGGCGCGGTTTCAAGGAGAGAAACCTTTCCGGTCTTGTTATTTTTTATGCGATATCAATATCTTGCTCTCGAAGCCTCGCGTCTCTGTGCGAAATACCGCACAGTTTTTCCTCGCCAGAATGCGATATTCCGCACAGGACTCCCCGGTGCGCATTGCCCTGCCCACCGACTCGCCCGCGCGTACGGGCTCGCTTCTGGCGATCGCGATCTGCGGGCTGGCGATCGTCGGCTTGCTAGCCTTGCTGGCGGTCGGGAGGATCAAGCGCGAGGCGGCCATCCTCGACGTGCGCGAGCAGGCGATGGCCGATGCGGACATCCTCGCCGACGGACTGCGGGCCGAGCTCCAGAAATTCGGACTGGTCCCCCGCGTCCTTGCGGAAGATCTCCAGGTCGAGGCAGTCCTTCGCGGCAGTCTTGCGGATCGCCGATTGCTCGACCGGCGGCTGGAGCGGATCGCCGATCAGACGGGTGCGGCGGTGCTGTACGTGATGGATCGCGACGGACGCACGCTGGCAGCGAGCAACTGGAACCGCCCGACCAGCTTCGTCGGCTCGAACTATGCCTTCCGCAGCTATTTCCGCGAGGCCATAGCCGAGGGGGAAGCCTCGCAATTCGCGCTCGGCACGGTCAGCCGCGCGCCCGGCCTCTATATCGCACAGAGGGTGTCGGCAGGTGGCAGCGTGCTCGGCGTGGTGGTGCTCAAGGTGGAATTCGATGCTCTGGAACAGGGCTGGCGCCGCTCGCGTGTCGAGGCCGTGGTCGCCGACGATGATGGCATCGTCCTGATCGCGAGCGATGCCGCGTGGCGGTTCCAGGCGCTGCGCCCGATCGATCCGGCCACACGCGATGCGGCCGCGGATCGCCGCCAATACGGCGTCGCACGCTTCGAGCTTTTCGCACCGCCCCGGCGATCGGCACTGCTGGTCGACGTTCCGCTCGGCTATCCACCGGAGCTGGAGCTAGAGCGGGGCAGCGGCGAGTGGCGGCTCCATCTGGTCGCTGACACGGGTCCGCGCGTTCTCGCCGCAGTCCAGACCGCGCGTCTGGAGGTCCTGCTCGCTCTCGCCGTTCTCGGTCTTGCTCTGTGGATCGGTCTGCAATGGCATCGCCGCCGCGAGTCGCGCACGCAGGCGCTGGTCGCGGAACGCACCGTCGCGCTGCGCGACCAGCTGACCCAGGCCAACCGGCTGGCGACACTGGGACAAGTCACCGCCGGGGTGGGCCACGAAATCCGCCAGCCCCTCGCCGCCACGCGGGTCTTCGCCGAGAACGGCCAGCGCCTCCTTGCCGCCGGAAACACGCAGGCCGCATCGGAGAATTTCGGCCGGATCGCAGGACTGATTGGCAAGGTCGGCGAGATCACCGACGAATTGCTTCGCTTCAGCCGCCGCGATGCCCGCGAACCGCGCGAGATGCCGCTGGCGCAGGCGATCGACGGCGCGCTCCTGCTCCTGCGCGACCGGTTCGCGACGCACGAGGTGGAGCTGGCCATGCCCGAACCCGCACTCGCGGAAACGATCGTCAGGGCCGAGCCGGTCCGGCTGGAACAGGTTCTGGTCAATCTGCTTCAGAACGCGCTCGACGCAGTGTCCGGTCCGGGGAGGATCGCCCTGGAGATCGCGGTCGATGAACGGCATTGCCGCCTCAGCGTGATCGACGATGGTCCAGGCATCGACTCACTGGCGGCGGAGAGGCTGTTCCAGCCCTTCGCGACCTCGAAACCCGATGGCCTGGGCCTCGGCCTCGTCATCTCGCTCGACATCATGCGCAGCCTCGGCGGGGATCTCGTCGCCGAGCCTGCCGACAGGGGCGCCCGCTTCACCATGATCATACCCCGCGCATGAGCGCCACTGCCCCCCTTCACGTCACGGTGGTCGAGGACGATGCCGAACTGCGCGAGGCGACCGCGCAGGCTCTCGCGCTCGAAGGCGCGGAGGTGCGGGCCTTCCCGGAAGCGCGTGCGGCGCTGAGTGCCCTGACGCCGGATTATCCGGGCGTCGTCGTCACCGATGTGCGGATGCCGGGCATGGACGGGATCGCCCTGTTCGAGCGGCTGCGCGCCGTGGATGCGAGCATTCCGGTCATTCTCGTCACCGGGCATGGCGACGTCGGAATGGCGGTGGAGGCGATGAAGAACGGCGCGGCCGATTTCCTGACCAAACCCTTCGCCACCGCCGATCTGCTTCGTTCGGTCCGCTCCGCGTGCGACAGGCGGCGCCTCGCGCTCGAGAACCGTGCGCTTCGCGAGGAGCTGGTTCGGGCGGGCCGCGGCGCACGATCGATCCTGCTGCACGGCCCTTCGCCGGCCGCCGAACAATTGCGGTCTCTGGTCGAGGCGGTCGGAGGCGCGGAGATCGACGTCGTGATCGACGGCGCGCGCGGAGTGGGCAAGACCGCCGCCGCCAGGCTCATCCACGAGACCAGTCCGCGCGCGGCCCGCCCCTTCGTGGCGATCGACAACGGCGTCTTGGCGCATGAGGACGCGGAACTGCTGCTGTTCGGCCGCGACCCGGCAGCTGGCCTCTCCCGCACCGGACTGATCGAACGGGCGAATGGCGGGACATTGTTCCTCGACGATCTGGACGGCCATTCGGAGGCGATGAACGCGCGGCTCCTCGCCATGCTCGACAGCCGATCGGTCCTGCCGATCGGTGCGGAGCGCGGGCGGGCGCTCAATCTGCGGATCGTGGTCGCGCGCACCGTGCCGTCGTCGCACGACACGGCGAAACCGGCTCTTTTGCTGGAGCAGCGGCTCGGCGCCGTGCGGGTCACCGTTCCTTCGCTTTCCGACCGGCGCGAGGATATCATCGGCCTGTTCCGCTTCTTCGTATCCCGCCACGAACAGGATCTGGGGATCGAGAGCACCGCGCTCGACCAGATCCACTGGGAGCATCTGCAGAATCACGACTGGCCGGGCAATCTGCGGGAGCTCGATGGTTATGCGCGCGCGGTGGTGCTGGGGCTGCCGCTGCATCCCGCGGCCGATCCGGTCCCGCAGAACATGTCGCTCGCCCAGAGGGTCGCCTCGTTCGAGCGGTCGGTTCTGGACGATGGCCTGCGACGGCATCGCGGCAATGTCGAGGCGTTGCGCAACGAGCTCCAGACCCCGCGCAAGACTCTGTACGACAAGCTGAAACGGTTCGGGCTGGAGGCCAGGCTCTTCCGGCGTGGGGCCGGACCGGAGTCCGAGTAACCCGCGCCATCCCGATCCCCGGTTTGCAGCGACGGGTACCCCGCTCTAGGGGCGACCCCCACCCCTTCGACTGCCGAGGATACAGGTTTGCCCAGCACCATCGCCATCACCGGAACCGACACCGATATCGGCAAGACGGTCTTCGCCGCCGGTCTCGCCGCTGCCCTGGGCGCGCATTACTGGAAGCCGGTGCAGGCCGGGCTCGATGATGGCAGCGACAGCGCGCGGGTGGCGGATCTCGGCGTTCCGGCGGGCATGATCCTTCCCGAAGCCTACCGCCTGACCACGCCCTGCTCGCCCCATCGCGCGGCGGAGATCGATGGCGTCGTTATCGATCCCGAAACGCTCGCCCTGCCCCGCACGGACGGCCGGCTCGTGGTCGAGGGGGCAGGCGGCGCGCTGGTGCCGGTTACCCGGACGCTGCTCTATGCCGATCTCTTCGCGCGCTGGAACGTGCCGACCGTCATCGTCGCGCGGACGGCACTGGGGACGATCAACCACAGCCTGCTCACGATCGAGGCCTTGCGGGCGCGCGGCGTTCCGATCCTCGGCATGGCCTTCATCGGCGATGCCGTGCCGGACAGCGAGGACACGATCTGCGAGATCGGCGGGGTCCCCCGGCTCGGCCGCCTGGCACACCTCGATCCGCTGACAGCCGAGACCCTCGCCAGCGCTTTCGCCGACAATTTCGATCTCGGGGCCTTTGCATGAGCCACTCCCCCATTTGGCACCCTTTCACCCAGCACGGGCTGGGCGAGCCGATCCCCAAGGTCGCACGCGCCGAGGGTGCCGAACTCCATCTCGCGGACGGCCGAACGGTGATCGATGCGATCTCGTCATGGTGGGTGACGACCCACGGTCACGCCCACCCCCGGATCGCGGCGGCGATCGCGGAGCAGGCCGCCCGTCTCGACCAGATCATCTTCGCCGGCTGGACTCACGAGCCCGCCGAACGCCTCGCAGCGGGGCTGCGCGCGATCATGCCGGACAGCCTTGCCCGCGTGTTCTTCTCCGATTCCGGGTCGACCAGCGTCGAAGTCTCGCTGAAGATGGCGCTCGGCTACTGGCGCAATCGCGGCGAGCCGCGCGAGCGCATCGTGGTGATGGACAACGGCTATCACGGCGACACGATCGGGACCATGTCGGTCGGCGCCCGGGGCGCCTTCAACCGCGCCTACGAACCGCTGCTGTTCGACGTGACCTCGATCCCCTTTCCGGATCAAGGTGCCGAACAGGCAACGCTCGACGCACTGGACGCCGCCTGCCGCGCTGGCGCAGCGGCTTTCATCGTCGAGCCGCTGGTGCTGGGCGCAGGCGGAATGCTGGTCTACGGCCCGCAAACGCTGGCCGAGATGCGGCGCATCTGCGCAAGCCACGGCACGCTGTTCATTGCAGACGAGGTGATGACCGGCTGGGGCCGCACCGGCACCCTGCTGGCCTGCGAACATGCCGGCGTGGAGCCCGATATTCTCTGCCTCTCCAAGGGCCTGACCGGCGGCGCGATCCCGCTTGCGGTCACCATGGCAAGCGAGCCGATCTATCAGGCGCATTTCTCGCCGGATCGCTCGCGCATGTTCTTCCACTCCTCCAGCTACACCGCCAACCCCATCGCCTGCGCGGCGGCCTGCGCCAATCTCGACATCTGGCGCGAGGAGCCGGTCGCGCAGCGGATCGCCCTGCTCGCCGAGCGGCAGGCGGCGCGCCTCGCGGACCTCGCCCGCCACCCCCTGATCCGCAATCCGCGCCAAGTCGGCACGATCGCGGCCTTCGATGTCGGCGACGTGGAAGGGTACCTCTCCGATCTCGCTCCCCGGATGCTGGGCATGTTTCGCGAGCGCGACGTGCTCCTGCGGCCGCTCGGCAACACCGTCTACGTCATGCCGCCCTATTGCACGAGCGAGCGCCAGCTGGACCGGATCTACGAGGTCGTGCGGGAGGTTCTGGAGCAGGTCGCGCTTGGATAATCTACCTCTGGTTCGCACCCGGCGAGGGGCCGCGAATTTGATCTATCGCCCTGGATCGGTATGAAAGCGGCGACTTTTCCCACTGTTCGCCGAACCTTGGGCCTCCAGGAACGCGAGACGAACATGCCATCCGACAAGACCAGGGGCATCGCCCCACCGCTCATCGAATTGCCGATCCGCACCGCCACGCGCGGGTTCTACGACGGGTTCAGCCCCCAGGTGACGATCCCCTCGAAGATCATCGTGTCGCTCATCATCCTGTGGGCGATCTTCTTCCCGGTCAGCGCCAACGAGACGCTCACGCGGGCCAATTCGACGATCATCTCGTCGTTCGCCGGGTGGTACGTCTATCTCGTCGCCGCGCTGATCGCGGTCTGCGGACTGCTCGCCGTCGTCCCGGCGACCGGCAGCCTGCGCATCGGCAATCCCGGCGAGAAACCCGAGTTCACGCGCCTGTCGTGGTTCGCGATGCTGTTCGGCGCCGGCATCGGGATCGGGCTGCTGACCTATTCGGTGGGTGAGCCGATGGCCCATTTCGCCAACAATCCGCAGATCATCCGCGGCGCTGTCGAGCCGCTGTCGTCCGAGGCGGTGCGCCCGGCCTATCTCTACACCTTTCTCCATTGGGGCTTCGCCGCCTGGGGGACCTATGCGCTGGTCGGGCTGGCGATCGGCTATGTCGCGTTCCGCCGCAATCTGCCGCTGACGATCCGTTCCGCGCTGACGCCGATCTTCGGCCGCGCGATGTCGGGACCGGCCGGGCATCTGGTCGATATCTTCGCCGTGGTCGCGACCATTCTCGGGGTCGCGGTGACGATGGGGCTCGGCGTCGAGCAGTTCGTCATCGGCCTCTCGCGTCTCGGCCTCGGCGACTGGCTGCTCGATGCCGACGGATCCTCGTCGGTGGTGGCGATCGGGCTTGCCCTCGCCATCCTCGTCGGCGCCTCGACGCTCAGCGCGCTGTCGGGCGTCGGCAAGGGGATCAAGTGGCTCTCCAACCTCAATCTCGGCCTGTCCTTCCTGCTCCTGCTGCTGTTCGCTGTGATGGGATCGGACCTGTTCGCGCTCGAACTGCTCGGGCAGGGGCTTGTGGATTACATCGGCGGTTTCCTGCCGCTCTCGCTTACCCTGTTCAGCGAGGACGCGCCCTTCGGCGAGCAGCTGGTCCGCTGGCAGCTCGACTGGACCGCGTTCTACTGGGCCTGGTGGATCGCCTTCGCACCCTTCGTCGGCATGTTCATCGCGCGCATCTCGCGCGGGCGCACGATCCGCGAGTATGTGCTGGGCGTGGTGCTCGTCCCCTCGCTCGTCTGCTTCGTCTGGATGACCCTGCTCGGCGGCACCGCGATCGCGCTCGAGCTGAGCGGCGCGGCCGGAGGATCGATCGTCGCGACGGACATTTCCGACCAGATATACGCGACGCTGGCGGTGATGCTCGATCCCGGCGTCGCCCAGATCGTGTCGGGCCTGATCGTGGTCCTGCTGCTGACCTATCTCGTGACCTCGACCGACAGCGCGATCCTGATCATCAACACGATCAACGGCGCGGGCGAGACCGAGGGCGAGCGGGCACGCCACGTCCTGTTCTGGGGAGCGGCTTTGTCGCTGGTGGTCGGCAGCATGCTGGTGATCGGCGGGATCGAGGCGATCCGGATCACCATGATCATCGGCGCCCTGCCCTTCTCCTTCGTGGTGGGGCTGATGACCGTGGCGATCCTGAAGGCGATCGCCTACGATCTCATCCGCAAGAGACAGGGCGTGCCCACCACCGCGGCGGGCATGGCCGGCCCGGAAAGCTGAGCGGAGCCGGTCAGCCCTTGGCCACGAAGGATCAGCCTGCACCCGGATATTGCGACGATTTCAGCAGTCCGGCGAGATGGGCGGCGTTGGTCGCGACCATGCCGGCGGTCTTCGTAACCTTGTCGGGCGTCTTGTCGAATTCCTTGAAATCCTTGCTGCCCATCGCCTCGCCCACCCAGTAGCAGGCGGCGACCGCGGGGATCGTCCAGCCGGTGTCGTTGAGCGACTGGAACAGCTGCGCGCTGCTCCAGTGGGCGCCGTCCTCGTTGCCGACGATCGCGGCAACCGCGACCTTGCCGTAGCTCGGCATCCGGCCCTCGTCGTCGGTTTCCGAGAGAAACGCGTCCATCCGCTCAAGCACCCGCTTGGCGATGGAGCCGATCTGGCCCATCCAGATCGGGCCGCCGAAGATCAGGATATCGTGCGCGAGGATCTTCTCGCGCAAGTCGGGCCAGTCGTCCCCCTCGCCCTCGTCGGAGGTGACACCGGGCAGCACGTTGTGGTCGGCGATGCGGATCGTTTCGGCCAGTTCGACATCGCGGTCGGCGAAATGCTTCTTCAGCACTGCGATCATCGCGTCGGTCGAACTCGCCTCGTCCGAGGTCTTCTTGAGGGAGCAATTGATCGCGATTGCGGTGACAGCCATGGTTTGGGTCCTTCGTCGAGAGACAGTCCGGTCAGGCGATGGAAGCCGGTCCGGCGAAAAAACCGCTCCCGCTTCCGGTCCTCTCGCCGTCGCTAACAGGGGAAGCGGGGGCGGCGTGCTTTTGTTCCGTCGTTCGTGCTGGCGGTCCGTTTGCAAACTTGGCAAGAACGGATGCCGAGGAAAGCGCAGGGCTTTCCGATAGAACGGGTCCTTTCCACCTTGATGCATCCTCTCGCGCCGTTTCTCGATCAGTACGGCGATGTCGTCGGCCTCGTGCTGCTCGTCGCGCTCTTTGTCGGGTTCGCCACCGAGCGCTTTCCGCCGGTCGTCCTCGCCATCGTCGCCGGGGTCGTGATGATGGGGCTCGGCTTCCTCCAGCCGGACGAACTGCTCGGCGTGTTCGGCAACCCCGCACCGATCACCATCGGGGCGATGTTCATCGTGTCGGGCGCGCTGCTGCGCACCGGCGTGCTCGAAGAGGTGTCTGGCTGGGTCGTCCGCCGCGCGCAACGCAGCCCGAAGCTCGCCGTGGCGGAGATCGGCGGTGGGACCGTGGCGGCTTCCGCCTTCATGAACAACACACCGGTGGTGATCGTGATGATCCCGATCATCAAGCGGCTCGCGCGGATGCTCGGCACCTCCGCCACGCGGCTGCTGATCCCGCTGTCCTACATCTCCATTCTCGGCGGCACGCTGACGCTGATCGGCACCTCGACCAACCTGCTGGTCGACGGCGTGGCGCAGTCACAGGGGATCGCGCCTTTCGGCATATTCGAGATCACGGTGGTGGGCCTGTGCGTGCTGGCAGGCGGCGTCGCCTATCTCGTCGTGGCCGGCCCGCTGCTTCTGCCCGACAGGGCCGCGTCGGGCCTCGCCGACAAGGACGAGAGCGACGCCTATCTCTCCCACCTCCTCCTCAACGCGGACAGCGATCTCGTCGGCGTGCGGATCGGCGAGAGCGCGCTGGCGCGGCGGCAGGGCGTCCGGATCACCGCGGTGCGGCGCGGGCTGAGTGTCCATCGCAAGGACATCGACGAGATGGAATTCCAGGCAGGCGACCAGCTGGTGATCGCCGCCAGTCCCGCCGAACTCGCCTCCCTCGGCGAGGCCGAGGATTTCCGCGTCGGGCTGACCGGGGTCGGTGGCGGTATCACCATGAGCGGCCCCGACCGCTCGCCCGATGCGACGCTGATCGAGGCTGCGGTCTCGCCCTCGCACCCGATCATCGGACGTCGGCTCGCTGAAATCCCGCTGCTCTCGCGCCTCAAGCTGCGCGTGCTCGGCCTCGCCCGCCCGCGCCACGTGGCCGGGCCGGACCTTGCCGAGGTCCGCGTGCGTGCCGGCGATCGTCTCCTGATCGCGGCCGAGCCGGACGCAGCCATCGCGCTTCAGGGAAACAGCAACCTTGCCCAGGTGACCGAGGCGCCGACCCGTGCCTTCAAGCGCCGCAAGGCCCCCATCGCGGTGGTGACGCTGGCCGCCATCGTCGGCCTCGCGGCGATCTTCCCTCTCCCGATCGAGGCGCTGGCGCTGGCCGGCGTCGCGGTGGTCCTGATCACCCGCTGCATCGAGCCCGAGGAGGCGTGGAGCACGATCGACGGCAACACGCTGGTCCTGATCTTCGGAATGCTGGCCTTCGGCATCGGGTTGCAGAACGCCGGGACAGTCGAACTGGTCGTCCAGTGGGCCGAACCGCTGCTGATCGGCCTGTCGCCGCTGATGCTGCTGATCGGCGTCTACACGCTCACCAGCATCCTGACCGAGACAGTGACGAACAATGCCGTGGCAGTGATCATGACCCCGATCGTGATCGCTCTGGGCGCCGCGCTCGACGCCGATCCGCGCCCGCTGATCGTCGCGGTGATGTTCGGGGCCAGCGCCAGCTTCGCCACCCCGATCGGCTATCAGACCAACACGCTGGTCTACGGCGCGGCGAATTACCGCTTCAACGATTTCGTCAAGATCGGCCTGCCGATGAACATCGTCGTCGGGCTGGTCGCCTGCATCGCCATCGACGCCTTCTTCTGAGCCGCGCTCACAGCGTGGCGACGTGGTAGCCCAGGAAAGCGAGATAGATCGTCACGAGGACCGCGCCCGATTTGCGCGAGACCTGTCCGAAGAAGAAGACCAGCCCGGCAAGCGCCGCCGCCGCTCCCACCATCAGGTACAGGTCGAACACGACCAGCTCGCGCGGGAAAGGCTCGGGTGCCATGACCATCGTCGTCCCGCCGATCAGCAGGAGGTTGAACAGGTTGGACCCCGCGACATTGCCGAAGGCGACCTCCGGCTCGCCCCGGCGCGCCGCGACGATCGCCGTGACCAGTTCGGGAAACGACGTGCCGACGGCGACCACGGTCACGCCGATCATCGCTTCCGACATGCCGAAGTAGCGGGCGAGGTCGATCGCCCCGTCGACCAGCATCTGCCCGCCGATCACGAGCGCGGCCAGCCCTGCGCCGGTCAGCAGCAGCGGCATTGTCCACCCGGCCGGCTCGTCCGCAGGGATCTCGGTCTCGGTCTCTTTCGGCTGCCGTTCCTGCCGCATGGCGTAGACGAGAAAGCCGCCCAGCAAGACCAGCATGACAACACCGGCGACCGCGTTGCCCACCTCTCCCAGCGCGAGAAAGAGCAGCGCGAAGGATGCGACCAGCCCGCACAGGGGATCGCGCAGGAAGCGCCCGCCGGACAAGGCGATCGGCGCGACCAGCGCCGCCGCGCCCAGTATCAGCAGGGCATTGGCGATGTTCGAGCCGACAATATTGCCCCAGGCGAGGTCGGACGTGTCCATCAGCACCGCCTCCACGCTGGTGACCAGCTCGGGCATCGAGGTGCCGAGCCCCACGATCACCACGCCGATCACCAGTGAGGAGAGCTGCGCTTTCCGCGCGATGCCCACCGCACCCTTGACCAGCACTTCCCCGCCGAGGACGAGCGCGAACAGACCGCCAATCGTGAGCAGCGTCGCCGTCAGCATGGCATGGCGCGTTCAGGGATAGCGAAGGGCACCGGCGCAGCGGATCGTCAGATGGCCTCTGGCGCCGGTTTCGCCTTGCTGAAGCGCAGGACCAGATAGCCGCCCAGAGCCGCGATCACCGATCCGCCCAGCACGCCCACGCGCACGAGGTCGAGCGTCTCAGGGTCGGGGAAAGCGAGGCCGCCGATGAACAGGCTCATGGTGAAGCCGATGCCGCAGAGCAGCGAGAGCCCATAGATATGCATCCAGCCCGCATTCTCCGGCAGCGGCGCAAGCCCGCCCTTCACTGCCGCGAAGATCGCGCCGAAGATGCCGATCTGCTTGCCGATCACCAGCCCCAGCGCGATGCCGAGCGGCAGGGGCGAGGCTAGCGACGCAGGCGACATGCCGCCCAGCGCAACACCCGCATTGAAGAAACCGAACAGCGGGATGACCCCGAAGGCGATCCACGGGTGAAGTCCGTGTTCCAGCCGGTGCAGCGGCGAAGGCCGCGCCTGCTCGTGGGTTTCGGGCGCCTCCATCTCGGCATCGGCATCGAGCGTTGCGGCCTCGGCCGTGCGGACCGGGTTCTTGAGCGGGATCGTCAGCGCGACCGCCACGCCCGCCAGCGTCGCGTGAACGCCGGACAGCAGCACCGCGACCCAGACCGCCAGCCCGACCAGTCCGTAGATCCACAAATTGCGGACGTTGAAGCGGTTCATCGCCACCAGTACGAGCACGCCCGCGATACCCAGACCGAGCGGCAGCAGCGCCAGATCCTCGGTATAGAAGATCGCGATGATGGCCACGGCCACCAGATCGTCGATCACGGCGATCGCGGTCAGCAGGACCTTGAGCGAAATCAGCGCCCGACTGCCGAGGAGCGCGAGGATACCGAGAGCAAATGCGATGTCGGTCGCGGCGGGAATAGCCCAGCCGCGCGACAGGCCGGGCTCGCCGCCGGCAACCATCATGTAGACGATTGCCGGAACCGCCACGCCGCCGCCCGCCGCCAGCGCCGGGAGAATGCGCGAGGACGCGGTGGACAGCTGGCCTTCCAAGAACTCCCGCTTGATCTCCAGCCCGACGAGCAGGAAAAACAGCGCCATCAGCCCGTCATTGATCCAGTAGGACAGCGTCAGCGGACCGATATAGCTCGCCTTGGCGCCGAAATAGGCGTCGGCGAAGGGGGAATTGGCGACCAGCAGCGCCGCGGCGGCAGCAGCCATCAGCAAAATGCCGCCCGCCGCCTCGATCCTGACGAAGCTGCGAAGCGCTTCGAGAATGGGGTCCGGCACGATCCGCCGCGCAATCGCCTTCACCAACGGACCGCGCCTTTTGCAAGCGAGCGATCGCCCGCGCCGGCCTTCTCGAATTGCCCCATTCTCGCAACGCCCCTTGGATTGCTTTTTGTGTCTTAAGCGAAGGAATGAAACGGGATGGGGGTTGGTTCCTCCGGAAAGCGTGGCGCGGGTTTCAGGCAGGTGTGCGGATGTGATCTCGGACGGCGCGGGCCACTTCGCCAGTGCTCGCGCTTCCGCCGACGTCGCCTGTCATGATGCCGTCGCTCAGACAGCGCCCCACGGCACTCTCGATGGCGGTGGCCGCTGCTCCTTCGTCGAGCGCATGACGCAACAGCATCGCCGCGCTCAGGATCGCGCCGACGGGATTGGCCTTGCCCTGCCCGACGATATTGGGCGCGGAGCCGTGGATCGGCTCGTAGAGCCCGCCCTGGGTCTCGGAGAGCGAGGCGGAGGGCGCAAGGCCGATGGAGCCGGCGATCACCGACGCCTCGTCGCTGAGGATGTCGCCGAACATGTTCTCGGTCAGCACCACGTCGAAGGCGGCGGGCCGCTCGATCAGCTTCATCGCCATCGCGTCGACCAGCACGTGGTCGAGTTCCACGTCGGGATATTCGGCGTCGCGCAAGGCCACCACGGTCCTGCGCCACAGCCGGCTGCTGGCCAGCACATTGGCCTTGTCGACCGAGGTGACCCGGCCCGACCGGGCGCGCGCCGCGTCGAAGGCGATCCGGGCGACCCGCTCCACCTCGGGGCGGGTATAGGCGCACAGGTCGCTGGCGCGCTCCTCGCCCTCGACCTTGTCGCCGAAATAGATGCCGCCGGTCAGCTCGCGCACGATCAGCATGTCGGTGCCCATCACCCGTTCGGGCTTGAGCGGGGAAAGGTGTTCCAGGCCGGGGAAGAGCGTGATCGGGCGCAGATTGGCGAAAGCGCCGAGCGCCTTGCGCAGGGCAAGCAGCCCCGCTTCCGGACGGGGACCGCCGCCCTCCCATTGCGGCCCGCCGACCGCGCCGAGGAAGACCGCATCCGCCGCCTTGCACGCCTCTGCGGTTTCGTCGGGAAAAGGGTCGCCATGCGCGTCGATCGCGCAGCCGCCGATGTCGTGGCTGGCGAATTCGAGCGAGAGATCATGCGCGCCGGCAGCGGCCTCCAGCGCGATCCGGGCCGCTTCGGTGACCTCGGGGCCGATCCCGTCGCCGGGGAGACAAACGATGCGTTTCGTCATCGGGCGTCCTCGAATGCGGCGATCGCGCTTTCCTGCGCAAGGATGTGGCCGAGCGGGTCGACGCCATCCAGCAGGCACCGCCGCGCGAAGGGTTCGACGGCGAATTCGGCGCGCAGCCCGTGCTCGGTCTCGATCAGGCAGCGCTCCAGGTCGATCACGATGCGGATACCGGGTTGCTCCATCAGCTTCGCGTGGGTGGTCCGGTCGATCTCCACCGGCAGGAGACCGTTCTTGAGCGCATTGCTCTTGAAGATATCGGCGATGTCGGAACTGATCACCGCGCGAAACCCGTAGTCGAGCAGCGCCCAAGGCGCATGTTCCCGCGACGAGCCACAACCGAAATTCGCTCCCGCAACCAGTATCTTGCGCTCGCCCGCTCCCTCGACCGGAAATGGCGTCGCATTCTTGGGCACGTCATCGCCGGTGTAGCGCCAGTCGTAGAAAGCGCCCTTCCCGAGGCCCTCGCGCGACGTGGTCGTCAGAAAACGTGCCGGAATAATCTGGTCGGTGTCGATATTGGACTGCGGAAGTACCAGACTGTACGCTTCCAGCCGTGTAAAAGGTTCAGGCTGCACGGGCTGCCTCCCCGTTCAGATAGTCGGAAGGGTCGACGATGCGCCCGGCAATCGCGCAGGCCGCCGCCGTCGCCGGCCCAGCAAGGACGGTCCGCACGCCCTTGCCCTGCCGCCCGACGAAATTGCGGTTGGAGGTCGAGACGACGAGATCGCCCGGCGCGCCCTGATCGCCGTTCATCGCGATGCACATGGAACAGCCGGGCAAGCGCCACTCGGCCCCCGACTCGAGGAACACCGTGTCGAGCCCCTCGGCCTCCGCCGCGCGCCGCACGGCTTCCGAGCCCGGCACCACCAGCGCGGTGATCCCTTTAGCCACTTGGCGGCCGCGCATTACCTCGGCCGCCTCACGCAGATCGGACAGGCGCGAATTGGTGCAACTGCCGATGAAGACCCGATTCACCGCCATCTCGGCGAAGGGTCGGTCGGGGATAAAGCGCATATAGTCGGCCGCCTCGCGCTCGCCTGCCGTTGCGGGGATGGGAGCACGCCCGCCGGCCGGAGCAGCCGCGTCGGGCGACACGCCAAAGGTGATCATCGGGCGGATCGCGGCGGCATCGACGCGCACCTCGCGGTCGAACGCGGCACCGGGATCGGAGGGCAAGGCGCGCCAGCGTTCCAGCGCCGCGTCCCATGCCTCGCCCTGCGGCGCGCGTTCGCGGCCCTCGATATAATCGAAAGTGGTCTGGTCCGGTGCGACCATGCCGACGCGCGCGCCCGCCTCGATCGCCATGTTGCACAGCGTCATGCGGCCTTCCATCGACAGCGCTTCCACGGCCGGCCCGGCGAACTCCACCGCGTAGCCCTGGCCACCGTCGGCGCCGATCTGCGCGATCATGGCGAGCGCCATGTCCTTCGCTCCGACGCCGGGCGCAAGTTCGCCCTCGAAATCGATCCGCATGGATTTCGGCTTGCGCTGCAACACGCACTGCGTCGCCAGCACATGGCCGACTTCTGTCGTGCCAATGCCGAAGGCGAGCGCGCCGAACGCGCCATGGGTCGAGGTGTGGCTGTCGCCGCACACGATCGTCTTGCCCGGCTGCGTCAGGCCGAGTTCGGGTCCCACCACATGGACGATCCCGCGCCGCGGGTCGTCGAGCCCGAGCAGGTCGATGCCATGCCGGGCACAGTTCTCCTCGAGCTGGCGGACCTGCTTTTCCGCCGCCTCGGTGGCGTAGGGAAGCCGCCCGTCCGCCCCTGCGGGCAGCGTCGGGGTCGAGTGGTCGAGCGTCGCCTGCGTGCAATCGGGCCGTCGCACCGCAAGGCCGCGCTCCTCAAGCATGGCAAAGGCCTGGGGCGAGGTCACCTCGTGCACCAGATGAAGGTCGATGAAGAGGATAGCCGGACTGTCCTCGCTTTCCGGGACGACGACATGCGCGTCCCACAATTTGTCGAACAGCGAGCGCGGCCTTGCGGCATCGGTCATGGTTCCGCTCTCCTCAAGCCGCATCGGCCAGCCGCGCGGATTGCGCGATCCGGGCGTGGTTGTTGAAAGCGGCGAGCAACGCCTCGGCCGCGGCGATCACCACATCGGTGTGCTGGCTGCGGCCCGAAATGCCCGTGCCGTCGACCGTCAGCCCGACCTCGATCTCCATCTCACGGTTGAGCTGATGGGCATCGACGCTGTCGAGCGTCCCCTCCACCTCCGCTGCCACGCAGAAGGCATCGGTCAGCGCCTCGAACGGGCCGGTCCCGTGGCCGATCGCGGTCAGCCGCCCGCGCGCCACGTGATCGAGCGTCACCTTGGCGGTGGGGCGGGAGTTGGCCTTGGTGCCGGTGCGCATCTCCACCCGCACCAGTTCCCACGTGTGGCCCTGCCCGTCCTCGGCGACGAGATCGCACAGATCGTTGTCGGTGACCTCGCGCTTGGTATCCGCGAGGCGCTTGAAATCGGCGTAGAGCTTTTCGAACCGGTTGCTGCCGAGATCGTGGCCGAGCGCTTCCAGCCGGGCGCGCAAGGCGTGTTTGCCGCTATGCTTGCCCAGCACCAACGCGTTCGACGGCAGGCCGATGTCCTCCGGGCTCATGATCTCGTAATTGCGGCGGTCGGCCAACACGCCGTGCTGGTGAATGCCGGCTTCGTGCGCGAAGGCGTTGCGCCCGACGATCGCCTTGTTGCGCGGCGGCGCATTGCCGGTGGTCTCGCCCAGCAAGCGGCTGACGGCGTAGAGCTCGCGCGTTTCGACCCCGGTGGTTGCGCGGTAATGATCGGGCCGGGTCCTGATCGCCATCACGACCTCCTCCAGCGCGCAGTTCCCCGCACGCTCGCCGATGCCGTTGACGGCGCATTCGATCTGGCCCGCCCCGCCCCGCACGGCGGCGAGGCTGTTAGCGACCGCCATGCCGAGATCGTCGTGATTGTGCGTCGAGAAGATCACGTGATCGGGCCGCGCGACATTCGCGGTGAGGTCGGAGAACAGCGCGTAGATTTCCTCGGGCGAGATGTAACCGACCGTGTCGGGAACGTTCAGTACCTCGGCCCCGGCGGCGGCGGCGCATTCCATCACTTCCTTCAGGAAAGCGCGATCGGTGCGGATCGCATCCTCGGCCGAGAACTCGACCTGCGTGAACCGCCCCTTCGCCGAACGCAGCGCCCGCTCGATCGCCGCCAGCGCCTCGGCGTGGGTCATCCTGTGCTTGGTCGCGAGATGCAGTTCGCTGGTGCCGAGGAAGAGGTGAAGGCGGCTACGCCTAGCGGGTGCCAGTGCATGTTCGGCGGCCTCGATATCGGCTTCGACCGCGCGGGCCAGCGAGCACAGGACCGGCGCGTCGTCGTGTCCGCCGATCTCCTCGGCAATGGCGCGGATGGCTTCGGCATCGCCGGGGGACGCGGCGGCGAAGCCCACCTCCATCACGTCCACTTTCAGTTTTGCCAGCGCCCGCGCCATGACGAGTTTCTGGCCGGTGTTCATCGAGAAACCGGGCGCCTGCTCGCCGTCGCGCAGGCTGGTGTCGAAGATCGCGATGCGGCGCGGTTCGGCCTCAGGCATATGCGGCATGGGTTACCTCCGCTACTGGAGGGACATTGGTCAGGCGGATCGTGGTCTCGACCTCCTGCAAACGGGTCAGCTGGCGCAGCAGCGTGTCGACCTTGCGGCTCTCGTCGCGCGGCTCCAGCGCCAGCGTCATCACCGCGCGGTCGCCATCGCTGCCCATCTGCATCGAGCGGACGGAGAAGGCGCGCGCCTCGGTCACGCCGAGAACCCGGCGAAGCGCGCCCTCGGCGCAGCGGAATTCGATGCGGACATGCTCAACCTTCATCGCGTTTCTCCATCATTTCGGCATTGGACTTGCCCGGCGGCACCAGCGGCCAGACATTCTCTTCCGGGTCGATCCGGACATGGGCGAGGATCGGCCCGCGGGCCTGCATCAGCCGCTCGATCGCGCCGTCGACTTCCTCGCGGCGCTCGATCGCGAAAGCCTCGATCCCGAAGGCGTGCGCGACTTCGACGAAATCCGGATTGTCGGACAAGTCGACTTCGGAATAATTGCCGGCGAAGAACAGCTCCTGCCACTGGCGCACCAGCCCGAGCATGGCGTTGTCGAGCAGGACGATCTTCACAGGGATCCGGTAACGCCGCAGGGTGGCGAGCTCCTGAATGTTCATCTGGAAGCCGCCATCGCCGCAGATGGCGAACACGTCCGCGTCCGGTTCGGCCAGCTTGGCTCCGATGGCAGCGGGCAGACCGAAGCCCATCGCGCCGAGCCCGCCAGAGGTCAGATGTGCCTGTGGCCGCGAAAACCGGCAATGCTGAGCGACCCACATCTGGTGCTGGCCGACATCGCAGGCGGCGACGAAGCTGTCTCCGACCCGCTCCGACAGGTCTTTCAGCAAGGCGGGCGCGTAGACGCCATTGCCCGGCGCATCGTATCGCGGCGCATGAGTTTCGCGCGCGGCCATGACGTCACTGCGCCAGCCATCGATCTCGCCCGGCTCGAAGTCGATCGCGACCAGGCTCGATTTGAGATTGCTGCAGACCGGCGCATGGGCATGGCGCAGCTTGCCCATCTCCGCGGCGTCGACGTCGATATGGACGATCGCGGCGTGGGGCGCGAACTCGGCGAGCTTGCCGGTCGCCCGGTCGTCGAACCGCGCACCGACGACGATCAGCAGGTCGCATTCCTGCACTGCCATGTTCGCCGCGCGGTGGCCGTGCATTCCCAGCATTCCGAGCATGGCGGGATGGCCGGACGGCAGGACGCCCAGCCCCTGCAATGTCGCGACCGCCGGGATGCCGCTGTCCTCGACCAGGCGGCGGACCATCTCCGTCGCGTTGGACCGGGCGATCCCGCCGCCGAGATAGAAGAGCGGCTTTTCGGCCGCCGCGATCAGCCGCTCCGCCTCGGCGATGGCCTCGGGCGCCGGTGCGGACAGGACCTGCGCCTCGCCGCGCCACTTGCCGGGCGGGGTGCAGCTCGCCTGCTGGACGTCCTTGGGCAGGTCGACCAGCACCGGACCGGGGCGCCCGCTCTCGGCGATGGCGAAGGCTTCGCCCAGCGCCGCCGGAATATCCTCGGGCCGGCGGACGATGATCGAATGCTTCACGATCGGCATGGTCATGCCGAAGATGTCCGTCTCCTGAAACGCGTCCGTGCCCATGAACGGCTGCGCGACCTGACCGGTGATCGCCACCATCGGGACCGAATCGAGATAGGCGTTGGCGATCCCGGTGATGAGGTTCGTCGCGCCCGGGCCGGAGGTGGCGAGGCACACCCCGGCCCGCCCCGTGATCCGGCCATAGGCATCCGCCGCGAAGGCGGCCGCCTGCTCGTGCCGGACGAGGATGTGGCGCGTCGAACCGGCGGTGATCGCATCGTAGACCGGCATGATCGCACCGCCGGGATAGCCGAACACGCATTCGACCCCGAGCGCGTCCAGCGTGTCCACCACCAGCTGCGCGCCGGTACGGGTGGCTGGGCGAGTGGCAGGCCCGGTTTCGGGAATGGTGATGGGCTGGGGCATGACGGTCATGGCTCTCGCTCGTTCTCGGCTCGGTCCGGGCGCGCTCAGGCGGCCTTCTTCGCGCTCTTCTTGTTGGCCTCAAGCCACGGCATCATCGCGCGCCGCGCGCGTCCGGTGGCCTCGATCGGGTGATCGAGATCGGCCTTCTGCATCCGGTCGTATTCGACTTTCCCGGCCTCGTTCTCGGCGATCCAGTTCTTCGCGAAGGTACCGTCGCGGATGTCGCTCAGCACGTCGCGCATCCGGGCGCGCGTCTCGTCGTTGATGACGCGCGGGCCGGAGACGAGATCGCCGTAGATCGCGGTCTCGGAGATGAATTCGTGCATCTTGGCAAAGCCGCCTTCGTAGAGCAGATCGACGATCAGCTTCAGCTCGTGCAGGCATTCGTAATAGGCGATTTCGGGCGCGTAGCCGGCATCGACCAGCGTCTCGAACCCGGCCGCGACCAGTTCGGTCGCCCCGCCGCACAACACCGCCTGTTCGCCGAACAGATCGGTCTCGGTCTCCTCGCGGAAAGTGGTCTCCAGCGTGCCCGCCGTCGTCCCCCCGATCAGGCTGGCATAGGCGAGTGCCTTGGCCGCCGCATCGCCGCTCGCATCCTGATGGACCGCGAACAGGCAGGGGACGCCCGCGCCGCGTTCGTATTCGCGGCGGACCAGATCGCCCGGCCCCTTGGGCGCGACGAGGATCACGTCGATCTCGGCAGCGGGCTTGATCCGTTCGTAGAGAACGGTGAACCCATGCGCGACCAGCAGCGCGTCGCCTGCTTCCATGTGCGGCGCGATCTCGCTGGCGAAGATCGCCTCGTGGCTCATGTCGGGCGTCAGCAGGGCGACGAGACCGGCGGCCTTAGCGGCCTCGGCAACGGGCATGGTCTTCAGCCCGTCGGCCTGAGCCTTCGCCGCGCTGGGCGATCCGTCGCGCAGGCCGATAATGACATCGCAGCCGCTGTCCTTGAGATTGAGCGCGTGGGCACGGCCCTGGCTGCCGTAGCCGATGACGGCGACCGGGCGGGACTTGACCTTGGCGGGTTGCGCGTCGCTGTCGGTATAGACTTTCATGGATCGGGATTCCTTCACTTCGTGACGGGTGGAATGGTCGTCGCGCCGTAAGCGGCGGACGAGACGAGACGGGCGTATTTGTCGAAGACGCCGCCCAGGCGATTGGGCTCGCGCGGCGTGTGGGCGGCGCGGCGCGCCTCCCAGTCGATGTCGGCGTCGATCCGCCGGGTCTCGGCATCGATGCGGATCGTGTCGCCTTCCGCGATCAGCGCCAGCGGCCCACCGGCGGCGGCTTCGGGCGAGCAATGTCCGATGACGAAGCCGTGGCTCGCGCCGGAAAAACGCCCGTCGGTGATCAGCGCGACCTTGCCCGCCAGACCCTGTCCGGCGAGCGCGGCGGTCACTGCCAGCATCTCGCGCATTCCCGGACCGCCCGAGGGACCTTCGTAGCGGATGACGACGACGTCGCCCTCGCGGATATCGTTGGCGTTGACGGCGGCGAAGCAGGCTTCCTCCCCATCGAAGACCCGGGCCGGACCCTCGAACGATCCCGTGCCGTAACCGGCCGTCTTGAGCACCGAGCCCTCGGGCGCAAGGTCGCCGTAGAGGATGCTGAGACCGCCGGTCGCCTTGACCGGATCGGCGGGCGAGCGGACCACCTGCTGGCCCTCTGTCTCCTGCGCTTCGGCCAGTTCGGCGAACAGGCTGCGGCCGGTGGCGGTGGGCGTGTCCTCCAGCATTCCGGCATCGGCCAGACGCTTGCCGAACAGCGGGATCCCGCCCGCCGCGAACAGGTCGCGAGCAAGGAACCGTCCGCCGGGCTTCAGATCGGTGATGACCGGCACGCTGCGCGACAATTCGTCGAAGATCTCGATCGGGAAAGCGAAGCCCGCCTCCGCCGCGATGGCCGGCAGATGGAGCACGGCATTGGTCGAACCGCCGCTCGCGACCACTGCGGTCGCCGCATTGCGCAGGGATGCGGGGGTGACGAATTCGCGCGCCGAGACGCCTTCATGCGCCAGCTTTGCCGCCAGTCTGCCGCAGCGCGCCGCCTCGACGCTCTTGGCCGCGTGCGTCGCGGGCGGATCGCCCGAGCCCATCGGGCTGATGCCCATCATCGCCAGCGCCATCGCCATTGTGTTGGCAGTGAACTGGCCCCCGCAGGCGCCTGCTCCGGGACAGGCGGCGCGCTCGACGCGGTCGAGCTCGGTATCGCTCATATCGCCCTTGGCATGGGCGCCGACCGCCTCGAACACGTCCTGGATCGACAGGTCGCGCCCGTCGAGCCGGCCGGGCATGATCGTGCCGCCGTAGAAGACGAGGCCGGGAATGTTGAGCCGCGCCAGCGCCATGGCGGCGGCAGGAATGGTCTTGTCGCAGCCGACCAGGATCACCGCCGCATCGAGCGAGTGGCCCTTCACCGCCAGCTCGATCGAATCCGCGATGATCTCGCGACTGATGAGCGAGGCGCGCATGCCCTCGCCGCCCATGGTGATCCCGTCGGACACGACGATGGTGTTGAAATCGACCGGCGTCGCGCCGGCACCGCGCAGACCCTCGCGGATCGGTTCGGCGAGGCTCGCCAGATGCATGTTGCAGGGCGTGACGGTCGACCAGGTGTTGACCACCGCGACCATCGGCTGCGCCATCTGCGCGTCGGTGAAGCCCGCCCCGCGCAGCATCGCCCGCGCCGGCGCCTTCGCCGGCCCTCTGGTGATCGCGTCAGAACGTTTGTGAGGCGTATCGGTCATTCGTGTTTCGTCCCGGAGCTGAAGCCACCGCAGGACGGACCCAACAAAAAACCCCGCTGTCCTTTCGGAGAGCGGGGTTCCGGGAGGTCCGTCAGGCTTGGCTCAGCCGATGGGCACTCCCCCCCGCTCGATAAGAAGTACGAGTACGAGAATCAGCACGAGGCCCAGCGCCTGAAGCACCGTGCCTTCGTTCATGGTGATGGCGGCCTGAGCCTGCATCGACGCGTCCTCGCACAAGCAGCGGAATTGCTGCGGTGGCGAGCTGTTTATATCCCCGACATGAAAGATCAAGCAAAAAAGTTGCGTTCAGAACCCCTCTTTCCACTGTTTGCATCGCAGGGGGTTATTTTCCGGGAGGCCGGTCGGCTGTTTCGGGGTTTGTGCGAGACGTCTCCTCGTATTGGATGCGCGCGCGGTCCCGCATGTCTTTCGACCACACCGCTTCGTCCCCGGATACGCGCGGAGAGGGGCTTTTTCGCTGGCGCGTTCCATGTCAGACCAGCGTGATGAAACGCGCCCTCGTCACCGCGCTCGCGGCCACCGCCCTCGCCTTCCCGCTCACCGCGCAGGAAGCCCCGCCCGCACCGTCCCCGGCAGAGATCGTCGCCGGCGCCGATGGATCGGAGTGGATCGATATTCTGCCGGAAGACCTGCTGGTGATGACTCTTGCCCCCGATCGCGACGGCAAGGCGCGGCGCGTGGTCATCCAGCTTATGCCCGAACCCTTCAGCCAGGGCTGGATCGCCAACATCCGCACCCTCGCCCGCGCAGGCTGGTACGACGGCATCAGCGTCAACCGCGTGCAGGACAATTATGTCACCCAATGGGGCGATCCGAACTACGACAATCCCGAAGCGGAGGGGGAGGCGAAGCCGTTGCCGGAGGGACTGCGGGTAATAGATGAGGGTTCCTATACAACGCTATGGTCCGATATTCCGGCCGTGTTCTCGCAAGCTGGTGAAATAATCACCAGTCGTGCTCAAGACCTGCAGCGTGCGATGACCGGGCAAAGCCCGATGCGCGGCGATGCCTATGCGGCCACAACGGTTCTAGCTGAAGGCTGGCCCCTCGGATTGGAAGATGGAAAGGCTTGGCCCCTCCACTGCTACGGCATGGTCGGCGTCGGGCGCGGCATGTCGCCGGACGCCGGATCGGGCGCGGAACTCTACACCGTGATCGGCCATGCCCCGCGCCATCTCGATCGCAACATCGCACTGGTCGGGCGCGTGATCGAGGGGATGGAGCACCTCTCCAGCTTGCCGCGCGGCTCGGGCGATCTCGGTTTCTACACGGCCGAGGAGGCGGACAAGCGCACGCCGATCCTCTCGATCCGTGTCGCCCGCGACCTGCCCGCCGCAGAGCGTCCTCGGTTCGAATATCTCGGCACGGACAGCCAAACCTTCGCTCGCTATGCAGAAGCGCGCGCCAATCGCCGCGATCCGTTCTTCATCGTCCCGGCGGGCGGAGCGGATATCTGCAATATCCCCGTTCCCGTGAGGAGCACGCCAGCGACCGACTGATCGACCGGTCTAGACCCGCTCCGCCCCGGCAATCGAGTCGCTTGCCCGCAAGGCGCTGAGAATGCGGTTGAGGTGCGCGACATCCTGCACTTCGAGGTCCATCTCGTAGCTGCCGAAGGGCGGATCGTTCTGGATCTGCGCGAGCGCGCGGACATTGGCATGGTTCTGCGCGAAGATCGCCGTCGTCTCGGCCAGCGTTCCGGGCCGATCATAGAGCGTCACGCGGAGCCGCCCGATCGCGCCCGCCGCGCGCTTGCCCCAGGACAGGTCGATCCAGTCATTGTCGATCCCGCTTGCCAGCGCGTGGCAGTCGATCGTGTGGACCTCGACCTTCTCGCCCGGGCGCCTCGTGCCCACGATCCGGTCGCCCGGCACCGGGTGGCAGCAGGTGCCAAGCTCGTAGCCGACACCGGCGGTGAGCCCGCGGATCGACAGTTCGCTCTTGCTCCATTCGGGCTGTTCGGGCAGCTCTTCGGTGCAGCCCGGGACCAGCGCCTCCATCACCTCGCGATCGGTGATCGTCGCCGCGCCGATGGCGTAATAGAGGTCGTCCTCCTCCTCCATCTCCAGCCGCTCAAGCGCGTGGCGGATCGCCTTCTTGCCGATCTTGGCGGGCACGCGGTCGGCGATCACGCCGAACAGCTTCTGGCCGATCTCGGCGACCTCGGCGCGCTCCTTCTGCCGCACCGCGCGGCGGATGGCGGCGCGGGCCTTGCCGGTGACGACATAGCTCAGCCAGGAAAGCTGCGGTTCGGCATCCTTGCCCTTCACGATCTCGACCACGTCGCCATTCGCCAGCGGGGTGCGCAGCGGCATGTGGCGCCCGTTGATCTTGGCGCCGACGGTCTGCGCGCCGAGATCGGTATGCACCGCGAAAGCGAAATCGACCGGCGTCGCGCCGATCGGCAGCTGGAACAGCGCACCCTTGGGCGTGAAGGCGAAGATCCGGTCCTGATAGATCGCTAGTCGGGTATGCTCGAGCAGTTCCTCGGCATCGTGGCTCGCATCGACGATCTCGATCAGGTCGCGCAGCCAGCCGACCTGCCCGTCGGGCCGGTCGCCCTGCTTGTAGGCCCAGTGGGCGGCGAGGCCGAACTCGTTGAGGCGATGCATCTCGCGCGTGCGGATCTGCACCTCCACCCGCATTGAATTCTCGTACATCAGACTGGTGTGCAGGCTGCGATAGCCGTTGGTCTTGGGCGTCGAGATGTAGTCCTTGAACTTGCCCGGCAGGAACTGCCACGTCGTGTGCAGCACGCCCAGCGCACGGTAGCAGTCCGCCTCGTCGTCGGTGATGACGCGAAAGGCCATGATGTCGCTCACCTGCTCGAAGCTGACATGGCGTTCGGACATCTTGTGCCAGATGCTGAACGGGTGCTTCTCGCGTCCAGAGACCTCGACCTGTAGCCCCGCCTCGGCCAGCGCCTGCTTGATCGCCAGCGCGATCGCATCGACCTGTCCGCCATCGCCTTCGCGCAACTGGGCAAGGCGATTGGTGATCGTGGCGTATCCTTCGGGCTCGAGCTGCTCGAAGGCGAGGAGCTGCATCTCGCGCATATATTCGTACATTCCCACCCGCTCGGCGAGGGGGGCGTAGATATCCATCGTCTCGCGTGCGATGCGGCGGCGCTTTTCCGGCGACTTGATGAAATGCAGCGTGCGCATGTTGTGCAGCCGGTCGCCGAGCTTGACCAGCAGCACGCGGATATCCTCGCTCATGGCGAGCAGGAACTTGCGCAGGTTTTCCGCCGCGCGCTCGTTCTCCGGCATCTGCTCGATCTTGGACAGCTTGGTCACGCCATCGACCAGCCGCGCGACCTTGCTGCCGAAATTGAGCTCGATATCCTCGATGGTGACGAGCGTGTCCTCGACCGTGTCGTGCAGCAGTGCGGTCGCGATCGTTTCCTGATCGAGCCGCAGATCGGTCATCAGGCCAGCGACTTCCACCGGATGACTGAAATAGGGATCGCCGCTCGCGCGGGTCTGCGTGCCGTGCTTCTGCACGGTGTAGACATAGGCACGGTTGAGCATCGCCTCGTCGGCGTCGGGGTCGTATTCCTTGACCCGCTCTACGAGTTCGTACTGGCGCAGCATCTGGCCCTGCTGATGTGGGAAAACAGCGCTGCATTGCAACGGAAATCTGTGCCGCCGCGCCGCCTCTGCATCTTGATCAGCAAACTCGCCTTCGCGGACCGGCGAAGCGATCCGCAAAGTTCCTCCCCGGTTTTATGGTCAATTATTTCTATCCGGCGCCCTTTTGTATGATAGTCATGCGCTCAGGGGCTTTGTGCGGCTGGGAGGCTGCGGGAGGGCGCCCCTGTACATTTGTCCATATCCGGGGGGATTTCGCATGACATCGAATGCACGCCGCACCGGCCTTCTGGCCGCCGCTTCCATGGTTTCGCTTGCCTTCGCGGCCAGCGCCCAGGCGAAGGACGAATCGCGTTCCGGCGGCGGAGTCGATCTTCGGACCGACAATCCCGCGGTCGGGCTGGACCTTGCCGACATCTCGCCGTTCCAGTCCTCCTATCAGGGGTTCTCGACCGTGCATTCGGTCCGGCCCGATCAGGTGGTGGACGAGCCGGCGGTGGTGCCCCGCAACGATCTCAGCCCCAACGCCTTTCCGCCCGCCGGTATTCTCGACCCGACCGACATCACCGGCGTCGGACAGATGGTCATCAACAACATTCCCGGGTCGCCCGGTGCCTCGCTCGGCACCTGCACCGGCACGCTGATCAATCCGCGGACCGTGATCTTCGCCGCGCACTGCGTTAACACCCGCGCGGCGAGCGCTTATGGCTCGAACACCGGCGGCACGCCGATCAGCTTCGGTTTCAAGCAGAACAACCTGCTGGCCCTGTTCGACTGGCTGGGCTTCAACGATCCGTCCAAGATCTTCCAGACCAATGTCGATTCCGCGATCTACAATGTCGAGAACGTCTGGTACGATCCGCGCTCGGTCGTTCCGGAGGGCAATTTCCTCCAGGCCGACGTGGCGATCGCGACGCTCGATACGCCGGCCTTCGACATCCCCACCTGGGCGATGCTGTTCACCCCGCTCGATCAGCAGGAGCACGTGACCGTCACCGGTTACGGCAGCACCGGCAACGGGATCGTCGGTTCCAACACCTCGGGCAACTGGCGCCGGCGCATCGCCGAGAACTACGTCTCGTTTCTCGGCTCGCTCGCGGACCGGAACGTGTTCCTGTTCGGCTCGGCTTCGGGCGGGTTGCCGCAGAACCTCTACATGAGCTCGTTCAGCGATCCGAACCCGGCCTACAACACCGCCACCGGCAAGTACGATTTCGGCCTTTTCGGACCGAACGACGTGGCGTTGCCGCGTGAAGGCATTACCGGCCCCGGCGATAGCGGCGGCCCGCTGATCCTCGACCAGAAATACGACATTCCGCTGGTCATTGGCGTGCTGTCGGGCGGTTCGCGCTTCTTCGCCGGGCAACCCTTCGGGAGTTACGGCACGCACAGCTTCTACCAGCCGCTCCACGCGTTCTGGGACCTGATCGTCGCCAACAATCCCTATGTCTACGCCACCAACAAGGCCGGCATCGGCGACTGGACCGATTCGCGCCACTGGATCCAGGCGATGGACCCCTCCTACCAGATCGTCATCAACGGCGAGCTGGTGAACGGCCTGCCCTCCACGCCGGGCGAAGGCATTTCCGGCGAAGGCGCCAAGTTCGGCGATGTCTGCTTCCTCGACGAGTGTCAGGACTTCACCGATCCGGCCGAACCGACGGTCGGCGGAGACGCCTATTTCGTCGAGGGCGGTCCCGGCAGCCGGAACTTCGTTCCCAACAACATCGTCGCCAATCCCGGCCAGGGCGTTCGCCCGCGCTATTTCGACGTGACCCTGTCGGCGGCCGGCCTGACCCGGCTGCGCGATGCGAACATCACCATCGACCGCCTGACGGTCGACGGGCCGACCACGCTCAACATCACGAAGACCGGCACGCTCAACGTGCTCGGCGATTTCACCCAGCTGGTCGGCTGGACCCATATCGACGGCACGCTGTCGGCGAACGAGGCATTCCTGATGACCGGCGTGCTGGCCGGCTCGGGCACGCTGCGCGCGCCGTTCTTCACCAGCGCCGCCGGCCTCATCGCGCCGGGCAGCACCGGATCGACCGGCACGCTGACGATCGACGGCAACGCCACGCTCGCTTCGGGCACGACGCTGTTCATCGATTTGAACCGCAACGGGTCGGACATGCTGGCGGTCACGGGCACGCTCTCGCTGTCCGACCCGGCCGATGCCGGATCGAAGGGCGCCAGTCTGGTGGTCAGCTCGCTGTTCGGCTCGCAGCCGCGCTACCGGCAGACCTTCACCATCGCGACCGCCGGTGGGGGGATCGAAGGCAAGTTCGGCACGGTCGGTTCCTTCCTCGGCGTGCTGAAACCCGAACTGAGCTATAGCGCCAACACCGTCACCGCGACGATGCAGGCGGGCAGTTTCCTCGACCTGCTGCGCGGGGCGAGCGTGACGGCCAAGGCGTTCGGCAAGGCGCTCGATCAGCTGCGCGCCGGGTCGTACAACGCGCTCGGCAATTTCTACGGCATGGTCGACCTGATGGACGGCAATTCGCTGGCGATGACGTTCGACGGCCTCGCGCCGACGCTCGGAACCGACACGAATTCGCTCCAGCGGCGCCAGAGCAACGTGCTGAGCTTCGCTGTCGCCGACCGTCTTTCGATCATGGGCGGCGCAAGCGGGCAGATGGCGGTGATGGGCGAGCCCGGCACCATCCGCAACGGCCTCGCCGCGCTCGGCACTGGCCAGCCCGATGTCCGCATGGGCATCGCCGATTTGGCGCCCAAAGGCGGATCGAGCATCCAGCTGCCCGAAGGGGTCGCCGGCTTCGTGTCGGGTGGCACGTTCGGCGGCAACATCGACGGCGCGTCCAACCTCGCCGATGGCGGCCAGTACGGCAGCTATTTCGGCATGGGCCTCGAGCGGTCGGTTTCGCAAAAGGCGAGCGTCGGCATCGCGGTGGGCTATGCCGACGGACGCGAGCTGACCAGCTCGGGTACCAGCCGCGCGGCCACCAGCCAGCTTGCCGCCTACGGCTCGTACAAGCTCGGCGGCAATGCCTATCTCGGCGGCATGGCCAGCATGGAAAATGTCGAGATCGACACCCAGCGTGCCGGTTTCGACGGCGGGACGGATCAGCGTCTCTACGGCGCCAGCAACATGACCCGCTATGCCACCAATGCCGAAATCGGGGTCAACCTGCCGCTCGGCAAGGGGATGACCCTGACGCCGCGCGCGCAGCTCGGCTACGATCTGACGAACCTCGGCGGCTACACCGAACAGGGCAGCCAGGTCGCCTTGCGGATCGACGGGCTCACCACCGAAAGCCTGTCGGCGCGCAGCGGCTTCAAGCTGGCCGGCTCGCACACTACCATGAGCGGCTGGACAGTGACCCCGCAGCTCAACGCCGACTATGTCCGGCGGGTCGGCGGCAGCGACGACATGACCGTCCGCTTCGCCGCGGCCGACGATATCGGCATCCTGCTCCCGCTCGATCAGGGCGATACCAGCTGGACCGAAATCCGCGGCGGCCTCTCGGTCGCCCGGGGCAATCTGTCCTTCGGCGCCGGGTTCGAGACCGCGATCGATCGTCAGGCGTTCCGCAACGACCGGGCGATGGTGGAGTTCGGCTACCGGTTCTGATCCGCCCGGCGGACGACCGAAAGAAAGGGGCCGCGGAGCGATCCGCGGCCCTTTTTCGTCACCGATGCAATGGCTTCATTCGCAGCCGAAGGCGACGATCCGCGAATTGCCGTCGAGCGTGATCGTAAGCCGCCCCGGCTCCCCGGCCATGGACATTGTCGTCTGCCCCCCGCCGAGCACCCGTACGCTGCCCGCCATGGAAGCCGCGACGATCTCCTCTTGCAGGGGCGGCGTCAGCACCTGCCCGACATAGCCGCCGAGCGGCTCGATCGTGCAGCCCATGGTTCGCCGCCGGAACTCGGCCTCGGCCTTGCTCATGCCGGGGTCAGCCACGCGCTCAGCTCCCTGCCCGCTGCCGGTCATCGAGGGCGGCGGGGGAACGGGAGCCGCGCCGCAGCCCTGCGCCATCGCAGCGCCGAGGATCGCCAGGCCCCACGCCGCGCCGGTCCTCATCCCTCGCCCGGACGCCCGACCACACGGTCGACCCCGCTCCGCGTCACGGCGTGATAGCCCGGCCGCGTCTTCGCATAGATCCGCGTCGCGATCGGCCGGCCCCATTCGCCCTGATCCCACAACATCTGGAACAGCGGACGGACGAATTTCGCCCGGCCGACTTCAGCAAGGAAGCTCTCCGCCTGCGGCACTGCGGGCTGATACCGATTGGCGAGCGCCAGTTCGAGCCACAGGAACAGTTCCTCGTTATTGCCCGTGCGCGACAGGCCCAGCGCCTGATCCAGCGCGGCGAGCTGCTGCGCGCTGCGCTGCTTGGGAATGTTGTCGAGGAAGCGCTGCTTCTCCGCGCTGGTCCAGCCGGCATAGCCCGCCGGGACCGTGCCGGCGCTCGCATAGGCGGCGACCGCCGCGTCGACCTCGGCAAAGGCGGCCGGGTCGGGCTTCACCACGTTCGAGGGCAGGCCCGGCTCGAAGATCCATTCGCGCAGCATCAGCCGCTCGGCCTCTTCCGGCGAGCGAGCGAGATTGGTCCGCATGTCCTCGAAGATCATCTGGCTGGTCGCCGGCTCGAAGGCATGGTTGTCGAACCACTGGCGCAGCCAGGCATCGAACCGCTCGCGCCCGACCATCCGCTCGACCGTGCGCATGAAATAGGCGCCCTTGTCGTAGGCGATCGCGCTGCCGACCAGTTCGCCCGAACCGTCGGTGTGGAGCGCGGTGCCCGGCGCGTCGCGACCGACCTCGTCGAGCGTCTCGATGATGTTGGCATAGGATAGCGCGGCTTCCTGATCGGCGCGCTTCTTGCCGTAGACTTCCTCCACGATGCGGTTCTCGAAATAGGAGGTCACGCCCTCGTTCAGCCAGCCGTCGCCCCACACCGCATTGGTGACGAGATTGCCCGACCAGCTATGCGCCAGCTCGTGCGCGACGAGACCGTTGTTCGAACGGTCCCCGGCGATGAAGGTCGGGGTGAGGAAGGTCATCACTGGGTTCTCCATCCCGCCATAGGGGAAGGACGGCGGCAGCACGATCATGTCGTAGCGGCCCCAGCGATAATCGCCGTAAAGCTTCTCGGCCGCCGCGATCATCTGCTCGGTATCGCCCACCTCGCGCGCCGCGCGGTCGAGCACGGCGGGTTCGGCCCAGACGCCCGAGCGCGGGCCGACCGCGCGGAAATCGATGTCGCCTGCGGCAAGCGCGATGAGATAGGGCGGTACCGGCTTGTCCATCACGAAAGTGAAGGCGCGGCGATCATTGCCGACATCGACCGGCTCGCCCTGCCGCACGCCGCTCATCACCACCTCGAGAGGCTTGGGCGCAGTGATCCTCGCTTCCCAGGTCTGGCGGATGCCGGGGCTGTCCTGCGTCGGGATCCAGGTGCGGTTGAGGATCGCCTGCCCCTGGCTGAAGAGGAAGGGATGCTCGCCACCCTTGGTCTGTTCGGGCGAGAGCCATTGCAGCGCCGCCGCATCGGCGGGCGCGCTGTATTCGATCTTCACCTGGCGCGCGCCGTCCAGCTGGATGGTAAGCGGTGCGCCCTTGCCCGCCTCCTCGACATTCGCGCCGACCTCGTAGGCGAGCGCCCGGCCCGCACCGTCGGTTACCCGCGCGATCTCGAGGCCGTTGGTGTCGAGCACGATCTCGCGCGCATTCGGGGCGGCGAGCACGTCGAGCACGGCAGTCCCGCCGACCCGCTGCGCGTCGAAATCGAGCGCGAGGTCGAGCGCGACATGGGTCACCCGCGCTTCCTGCGGCCGGGCATAGGTCAACTCGTCGACCGCCTCCGGGCTGGTCAGGATCGGCGAGACCATCGCGCCGTCAGTCCCGGCGTTCATGCCCCCCTCGCCCGTCGTGGTGCACCCGGCCGTGGCGAGTGCGAGAATGGCGGCGGCGGTAACGGTGCGGAACATCGGGTTCTCCGGTTGGAAGTCATGATCGTGAAACGGTTTGGGCGACCGACGGTTGCGCCGCCATGAAGCGTCAGCTCCAGACGGCTTCGGGCGGCAGGCTCATCAGGATGGCGTCGATATTGCCGCCGGTCTTGAGACCGAACAGCGTGCCGCGATCATAGACGAGATTGAACTCGGCATAGCGCCCCCGCCATTCGAGCTGGGTGCGCTTGTCGGCCTCGGTGAAATCGCTGTCCATCCGGCGGCGCACGATGCGCGGGAAAACGTCGAGAAAGGTCTCGCCGACATCGCGGGTGAAGGCGAAGTTCCGCTCGAACGCGGCATCGTCGGTGCATTCGAGATGGTCGTAGAAGATGCCCCCGACCCCGCGATGGACGCCGCGATGGGGGATGTAGAAATACTCGTCCGCCCATTTCCTGAAGCGGTCGTAATAGGTCGGGTTGTGGGCCGAACAGGCGGCGCGGAAGCAGGCGTGGAATTCCTCCGTATCCTCCTCGTAGGGGATCGGCGGGTTGAGATCCGCCCCGCCCCCGAACCACGCCTTGCCGGTGATCAGGAAGCGCGTGTTCATGTGCACGGCGGGCACGTGCGGATTGGCCATGTGGGCGACCAGGCTGATGCCGGTGGCGGTGAAGCCGGGATTGTCCGCATCCGCCCCGTTGATCGTGGCCGCGAATTCGGGCGCGAAATTGCCGCGCACGGTCGAGACGTTGACGCCGACCTTCTCGAACACCTTGCCCTTCATCACGCCGCGTGTGCCGCCGCCCGGGTCCGCGTTGCCCTCTTCCTCGCGGTTCCAGGCGGTGTATTCGAACGCGGCGTCGGAGCCCGCCTCTCGCTCGATCGCCTCGAATTCGGTGCAGATGCGGGTTCGCAGGCTTTCGAACCAATCCTGCGCCGCGTGGCTCTTCTCGATCCAGTCGCTCATGCCGGTCCCCTTGCCAAGCCCGGTGCGGCAGGGCAATAGCGGGCCATGGTTCCCCTTTCGTTCGCGCCTTTCGAATTCGCCGGAGACGAGTGGCTGCTCGCCACCAACCAGGCCATGTTCTGGCCGCGCGAACAGGCCTTGCTGGTGGCGGACCTTCACCTCGAGAAGGCGAGCTTCTTCGCGCGCCACGGCCAGCCGATTCCGCCTTACGACAGCCGCGAGACGCTGGAACGGGTCGCGCTGGCGATCCGGGCGACCGGCGCGCGGCGGGTGATCACGCTGGGCGACAATTTCCACGACGCCGATGGCAGCACTCGGCTGGAACCCCACGCCTGCGGCATGCTGGAGGCGCTGACCAAGGCGGTCGACTGGGTCTGGATCACCGGCAACCACGATGACGGGCACGATCCCGCCATGGCGGCGCGCTGCGGCGGCACGCTTCTGGAGGAGCTGGAGATCGGCGGCACCGTGCTGCGCCATCAGGCGATGAAGGGCGAGACGCGGCCCGAACTGTCCGGCCATTTTCACCCCCGCGTGCAGATCAGGGTCCAGCAACGCCACATCCGCCGCCCCTGCGCGGTGGTGAGCAGCGCGGAAACCGCCGACGGCGCACCCTCGGGCCGGATGATCCTTCCCGCTTTCGGCGCCTTCACCGGCGGGATGCCGGCCAACGACCCGGCGATCCTGAGGGCCATGCAGCCCGCCCACCGGATCGACGCGCTGGTGCCCACGAAGGAACGGCTGGCGCGCTTTCCACTCTGGCGCGAGGCAGCCTGAGCGACATATCGGCGCAAAATTGCGCGGGTGCGGCAAGTTCCCCTTCCGATTCGCCGCACGACTGCCTACATCCACCGCCTGTAACCGGTAAGAATCAGGAGAACCGACCATAGCCCGTCCACCCCGGCGCAGCATGCAAATGCCCGTGAAAAGCGGCCCGCGCTACGACAACATGATCAATGTCCCCAAGGTCCGCGTGATCGATCACGAGGGCGAGAACCTGGGGGTGATGTACACCCGCGAAGCCGTCGAGCAGGCCA
The DNA here is from genome assembly GCA_025698865.1 of Erythrobacter sp. GTDB lineage: Bacteria > Pseudomonadota > Alphaproteobacteria > Sphingomonadales > Sphingomonadaceae > Qipengyuania. The sequence goes on from JAILWQ010000001.1 coordinate 511,507, forward strand.
ACGAGCATGGTCTGAACCTCGTCGAAGTGTCCCCCAATGCGGACCCGCCCGTGTGCAAGTTCCTCGACGTCGGCAAATATCGCTACGAGGCGCAGAAGAAGGCGAACCTCGCGCGCAAGACGCAGAAGACGCAGGAAATCAAAGAGATCAAGATGCGTCCGAACATCGACGATCACGATTACGATGTGAAGATGCGCAACGTGAACAAGTTTATCGAGAACGGCGACAAGGTGAAATGCACCCTACGCTTCCGCGGTCGCGAAATGGCGCACCAGCAACTCGGCATGGACCTCCTCAACCGCGTCCGCGACGATGTCGAGGAAATCGCCAAGGTCGAAGCCTTTCCGCGCCTCGAAGGCCGGCAGATGGTGATGGTGCTCGCACCCCGGTAACGGCTCACCGCGAACCGGGGAACGGCGCTCGCCCTCCCCGGTTCGGGTTTCATGATCCCGATACGACGACTTTCGCTGCTGGCATTGGGCACGGCCGGATCGCTGGCTCTCGCCGCCTGCTCGCAATCCAGTGACGACGCGGCGCCCCCGCCCGCCGCCGCCAGCGAGACTCCGGCCGCTCCCGCTACTCCCGCATCTGCTGAGCCATCGCCGGCGAACTCGACCGCCCCCGCCGGCTACACCGACGGTCAGGGCATCAACGAGGGTTATCCGGACCTGACCCCGGCGACGCTCACCCCGGAAGCCGAACGAACCGAAGCGGGTGCCCGCAACGTGCTCGTCTCCTTCGCGCGGGCGGTCGAAATGCGCGAATACGACCAGGCCTGGAACATGCTGAGCCGACAGGCCGGCACGAAGTGGACCAAGGCGCAGTTCAACGAGCTGTTCCACGGCCTGTCGGATATCACGGTCGCCGTTCCGGATGGCCGGATGGAAGGGGCCGCAGGCTCGAGCTACTACACCAGTCAGGCCACGATCACCGCCACGGACGCCGACGGCCGCCCCATCCGCATCGAAGGCCCGATCGTGCTGAGCCGGGTGAACGACGTACCCGGTTCGACTGCCGAGGACCGCCGCTGGCACATCCGCTCGGCCGATTTCGAATGGACTCACTGAGCGCACTCCCCCACCATCCCGCACCGATTGAAACACTGCCGCCTCCGCGATAGAGAACGCGGCGCGATGCTGTCGGTGGAGAGGCGTTCCTGCGGAGGTTAGGAACGGGCGCCCCGGCCGTGCCACCCGGCTCCCGCCTTCCTGGGAGCGTGATACAGGAAGGAAGCTCTCCCTATGAGCGACAACGACATCGATCCCACCACCCCGCGCAAGAACCCCAAGCCCGAGGTCAAGACCATCGGCGGACGCGAGCTGAAGCCGGCCACGCTGATGATGGGCCACGGCTACGATCCCGTCCTGTCCGAGGGCAGCCTCAAGCCGCCGATCTTCCTCACCAGCACTTTCGTTTTCCCCAGCGCCGCCGACGGCAAGCGCCATTTCGAAGGCATCACCGGCAAGCGTCCGGGCGGCGCAGACGGGCTCGTCTATTCGCGCTTCAACGCGCCGAACCAGGAAATCCTCGAGGATCGCCTTGCGGTGTGGGACGGCGCCGAGGACGCGCTGAGCTTTTCCAGCGGCATGACCGCGATCTGCGTGCTGATGATGGCCTATGCCGATCAGGGCGACGTGATCGTCCATTCCGGCCCGCTCTACGCCGCGTCCGAAGGCTTCGTTGCCAAGGTGCTGTCGCGCTGGGGCATCAACTATTTCGACTTCCCGGCCGGTGCAACCCGCGAACAGATCGACGCCGTGCTCGAAAAGGCGAAGGCCAAGGCGTCCGAGACCGGCGGCAAGGTCTGCATGATCTACCTCGAAAGCCCCGGCAATCCGACCAATGCCCTGGTCGACATCGAGGCGGTGAAGGACGCGCGCGACGCTGCGGGACTGGGCGGTAGCACAGAAAAGGGTTGCCCGATCGCGATCGACAACACCTTCCTCGGCCCGCTGTGGCAGCGTCCGCTCGACCATGGCGCGGACATCGTCTGCTATTCGCTGACCAAGTATGTCGGCGGGCATTCGGACCTCGTCGCCGGCTCGATCGCGGGCGCCAAGAAGTGGATGGATCCGGTCCGCTCGCTGCGCAACACGATGGGCGGCATTTGCGATCCGAACACCGCCTGGATGCTGCTGCGCAGCCTCGAGACCGTGGAGCTGCGGATGCAGCGCGCGGGCGAGAACGCGGAGAAAGTCTGCGGTTTCCTAGCCAAGCATCCAAAGGTCGAAGGACTGGGCTATCTCGGCATGATCAAGGATGCGCGCCAGCAGGATATCTATGACCGGCACTGCCTCGGCGCGGGATCGACCTTCTCGCTGCTGCTGAAGGGCGGCGAGGCGGAATGCTTCCGCTTTCTCGACGCGCTCAAGATCGCCAAGCTCGCGGTCAGCCTCGGCGGCACGGAGACGCTTGCCAGCCACCCGGCCAGCATGACGCACCTCTCGGTCGCCGAGGGGCGCCGGGCGGAGCTCGGCATTTCGGACAATCTCGTGCGGATCAGCATCGGGATCGAGGATGCCGACGATTTGATCGCCGATTTCGAGCAGGCGCTGGAAACCGTTTGAGCCGCATCGGCTTCCTCGCTTGTGCCGACACGCTGCCAGGTGAGGGGCCGCGGCGCGGCGACGCCTTCGAGCACGATCTCGAAGTCGCCGCGCTGCGCCCGGCTGTCGCGGAGGCCGGGCTGGAACTGGTCGAGCTGGACTGGCGCGCGCCGCTGAGCGAATTCGCCGGAATCGCGCTCGTCCTGCTCGGCACGGCCTGGGATTACCAGGATCACCCCGGGGAGTTTCTCGCCAAGTTGGAGGCGCTGACAGCGCGCGGCATCGCGGTCTGCAATCCGCCCGAGGTGGTGCGCTGGAACACGGACAAGACCTATCTGCGCGAACTGGGCGAACAGGGCGCGCCGATCGTCCCTACGCTTTATGCGGGCGACATGGACCGGGCGGATGTGCTGGCGGCGATGGCGAGCCTCGGCACGCACGATGTGGTGGTCAAGCGCCAGATCGGGGCGGGCGGGCTCGGCCAGCATCGCTTCACCCGCGACACTCCGCCCGAGCAGGACTGGCGCATGGGCCGCCCCTGCATGGTCCAGCCCTTTCTGCCGAGCGTGACCGAGGAGGGGGAATACAGCTTCGTCCTCATCGACGGCACTTTCTCCCACGCCATTCGCAAGCGCGCCGCGGCAGGCGAGTACCGCATCCAGTCGCTCTATGGCGGGAGCGAAGCCGTCCACCAGCCCTCGCCTGAGGATCTCGAAAGCGCGCGGCAGGTGCTGTCCGCCCTGCCCTTTACCGACCTGCTGTACGCCCGGATCGACATGATCCGCCTGCCGGACGGACGGTTGGCGGTGATGGAGGCCGAACTGATCGAACCCTATCTCTATCCCAAACAGGGTCCCGATCTCGGCCAGCGCATGGCCTCGGCGATCGGAGCGCGCCTCTAGGAGGCCGCAGCGCTCTCCCCGCTGTCATCGGCGCCATCGGCGCGGATGCGATAGGCAACCCGCGCCTCGCAGCCCACGGCGCCCGCGCCTTCCGGCTTGCTGGCGCGTTCCAGCATGAACTTGGCCGCCTGCCCGAAATCGTCGCTCGGCTCGGCCGCCACGACGCTTACATTGCCGACCTCGCCCCACGGTGCGATGTCGAAATGCAGGATCGCCCAGCCCTCGATCGAGCGCGCGCGATAGGCCTCGGGGTAGACGAGCTTGGGCGGGGTCGCCCATTCGTCATCGCGGCATTCCGGGCGCTCGTCCCCGTTGGAAGGGGGCATGTCCGGTGCGGGCAGCAGGCCGGCACCGCGCCAATAGGGATAGGTGCAATTCCGGCGCAGCGGCCCTTCGTTGAAGCGTGTTTCCTCGACCGCCTCCCGCGCAGCCTCCTCGAGGTCATCGTTCCCCGTGCCACCGACATTCCGGACGTCTTGCGTTCGCCCTTCGGAATCGACGTCGAACCCGACCATTTCCCAATCTCGCACGCCCGGCGTGGCGTCGACCTGCGAGAAATCGGGATAGGCTCGCATGAGCGGCTGCGTCGCGCGACGGCACTCGTCCCCCGCAAACACCTTCCGCAGCCCCTCCTCCGGCAGTCGAGGACGCTGGTTCGTCATCATGTAGGATTGCAGCTCGACGACGGGCGTATCCTCCAGCCGCTTGGCCACTGGCACGTAGGAGATCGAGCAGTCCTCGCGGCGCTCGCCAAGTGCGAACCTGCTGGCCGCCAAAGCGGATCCGGCCTGCTCGTTTGCGCCGCCTTCGGTGTTCCGCGCGATCGAAACCGGCCGGCCGCTGGCATCGATGGCGAAAGTATATTCGACGGGTTTCAGATTGGCCCCATCACTCCGGGTCAGCATGTTGTAGGGCCGCCGACCCGAGACCGGAGTTTGCGTCGAACCGGCGCACTGCGCGGGGCCGGGCATCCACATGACCATGCGCTGCTCGGAAACTGGAATGACTATTGGTGGCGGCACCACTGTCGCCGCCAGAACGGAACCAATCACAACCAGCATTCCTGCGTTCCCCTATATTTCGTCTATATTGGCGGCACCCAAATTACCCCGGCTTCAACCTTTCCACTCTCGCCGTTCCTCGGCCGCTTTCAGAACGTCGTAGGCGACCGAGAGCTTCTGAAACTCGGCTGCTGCGTCGGCGTCGCCGGGCTTTACGTCGGGGTGGACGGTCTTGGCCTTGGCGCGAAAGGCCTTCTTCACCGCGGCGAAATCCGCGTCCGCCTCCAGATCGAGAATGTCGAGTGCGCGCATCTCGTCCGCGCTGCGCGAACCGTCGCCACTACCGCCCCAGCCGTAATGCTGCGCCTCGGCATAGCCGGCGTTCTCGCTACGCTCGGACTTCGCGCGCGCTTCCTTCTCGGCCTTGTCGAGACCTTCGAAATAGTCCCACTTGCGATTGTATTCGGCGGCGTGGGTCTGGCAGAACATCCAGCGTTCGGGGCTGTTGGGCGCCTTGGGAGCGGGGCAGTCGCCCACCTCCTCGCAGCCGTGCCGGTCGCACAGGCGCACCTGCGCCGCCTCGCGCCCGGCCTCGTAGCCACGCCAGCGGGGAAAGCCCCAGTCCATCGAGCGGCCGGGCTTAGGCATGGGAAGATTTCGTCGGTCGAACTGGCATCGCACACAGTCTAGGGATGATCGCGCCTCGCACAAGGACCGCAACCGGCGGCGAAGCGAAATGCCGCGATTGGCCCACCAACCACCCCCGCCCGTCAGCTTGGACGGGCATAGGAAAGGGAGCCCTCATCCGAAGACGAAGGCTCCCGTTCCGGTCAGTTGATCACGACAGTCGCAGCGCGGCGGTTCTGCGCCCAGGCCTGCTCGTTCGATCCCATCGCCACGGGGCGTTCCTTGCCGTAGCTGATCGTGCGGATGCGGTTGGCGGGAATGCCGACCGAGACCAGATAGTTCTTCGCGGCGTTCGCCCGGCGCTCGCCAAGGGCGAGGTTGTATTCGCGCGTGCCGCGCTCGTCGGCATGGCCTTCGATGGTGAAGGTCACGTTCGGGTATTGCGAGAAATACTGCGCCTGCGTCTGCAGGATGCGCTGGTCCTCGGCATCGACATTGTACTGGTCGAGCCCGAAATAGATCACGGTGTTCGCCTGGCCTACGGTCTGCAGGAAATGCTGCTGCGTGCCGGGACCGTTGTTCGGCGCGGTCGCGGTCGGCGTCGGGGTGGTCGTACCCTCCTGCTGCGGAGCGGGCGGAAGCTGCTCAGGCGCCTTCTTGGAACAGGCGGCCAGCGCCAGCGTGCCGGTGGCGAGTGCGAAAGCGATCTTACGTGTCGTCATGATGCTGATTCCCTTTTCAGCAGTGGAAATTCGGGCCCCGTTTCGGACCGCTCATTATGAAAGAATGCCCTCAGGGCAGGATCGGTCCCCATGCAGGGTCCGACGCATCGACTGGTGTCGGCAGTTCGCGCAGGTTCTCGCCGGTCAGGTCGACCTGCCACAGCGAGGTGCTGCCGGTGTTCCGCTCGGTCCGGAAGAACTGGACGATCCGGCCGTTGGGCGACCAGGTCGGCGCCTCGTCCTGCCATCCGCTGGTCAGCTGCCGGACATTGCCGCCGCCGGGGCTCATCACCGAGACGTTGAAATTGCTGGTGTTGGTAAAGGCGATCTGGTCGCCGCGCGGGCTCCATTCCGGCGTCGCGCAACGCGCGCTGCCGAAGCTGATGCGCCGCTGGTTCGATCCGTCGGCGTTCATCACGTAGCATTGCTGCACGCCCGAACGGTCGCTCTCGAACACGATCCGGCTGCCGTCGGGCGAGTAGGATCCGCCGATGTCGATGCCGGGCGCGTCGGTCAGCTTCTCGCTACGGCCGCCACCGTTGGCCGAGACGCGATAGATGTCGGTGTTGCCGCCGACCGCCATCGAATAGAGTATCCAGCGCCCGTCCGGGCTCCAGCGGGGGGCGAAGGTCGGATTGGCGCTCTGAGTTATCAGAGTCTGAGTGCCGGTGCCGATGTCGTAGACATAGATGCGCGGATTGCCATCGACATAGCTCAGATAGGTGAGCTTGCGGTAATCAGGCGAATAACGCGGCGTCAGCGCGGTCGACTGGCCGGTGGTGATAAAGCGATGGTTCGCCCCGTCGCTGTCCATGATGGCGAGCCGCTTGGTGCGGTTATCCTTGGGGCCGGTTTCCGCGATATAGGCAATGCGGCTGTCGAAGAACGGGCTTTCCCCGGTCAGGCGCGAATAGACGAGGTCGGCGCATTTGTGCGCGGCGCGGCGCCAGTCGGCAGGCGGCACAACCCAGCCTTCGCGCACCAGTTCGCTGCGCAGTTGCATGTCGTAGAGGTAGCAGCCGATCGTCAGCCGCCCGTCGCCGCGCGCGCGGACATAGCCCTGCACCAGCATCTCGGCCCCGCGATTGGACCAGGTCGCGAAATTGGGGGCGGTGATTTCGGGATAGGTCGGGCGCGGCAGCGAATCCGGACCGGTCGGCTTGAACAGGCCGTTGTTTCTGAGGTCGGAGGTGATGACGCGCGCAAGCTCCGTGCCGAGCGCGGCGGTGCCTTGCGAATTGGCCGGAGTCGGCCCGTCGCGGTCGGTCGCGAAGGCGGGAATGGCGATGCCGAGATCGTCGAGATTGCCCTCGAAACTGACCGATCCGGTCAGGCCCTGGCTTTCCTCCACGGTTTCGACCTCGCCGCCCTCGGGGATCGGCGCACCGAGATCGCGGCTCGAATTCTGCGGAGCCGTTTGCGCCATCGCCGGCGCGGCGAGCAGGGCGGCGAAGGCGATGATGGTTGTCTTCATGTCGCTGGTTCTCATTGAACGGATTCTCACGGGTCGGGTCCTCACGGGTCGGGTCCTCATGGGTCGGTCCTCATTGGGCCAATCTCCAATCGAAGCTGAACGGGCCGACGAGCTTCCAGGCTTCGTAATATTCTTCCGGCAGGTCGGAGAACGGGGCGGCGAGTTGCACGGCGCGGATCGCCTGTTCCGCATGGCGCGATGCCTGAGCCCGGTTCACGTCGTTGACGCCCGTCTGGCGCACCACTTCGGGGCGGCCGGAAAGAGAGCCGTTCTCGTTCAGCCGGAAGCGCAGGAAAGTGGTGATCTCCTCCACCTCGGGCCCGTTGGGCGGCGCCCAGTGCGGCTTGATCCGCCGCGCAATCGCCTGGACCAGAGAGGCCTTGGCGCTCGCGCCGATCTGCGAGGCGGGGGTGCGCGTCTCGCTCGTCCGGGTGCTGTCACCCGCGCCGGCGAGGAAGTTGTCGCCGATGCGCGAGCCGCCGCTACGCTCGACGGGGCGCGCGGGCGTGGGGCGCGGCTGGGCCTGGCGTGGCTGCTCGGGCGCGGGACGCTCGGCCCGGGGCGGATCGGGGCGGCGGCGGGGCTGAGTCTGCGCCGGGCGCGTGGGCGCCGGTGCGGGGCGGGTCCGCTCGACCGGACGGCGCACGGGCTGCTCGACCGGCTGGGGCACAGGCTGCGGTTCGGGCTGGGTCACTGGTTCGGGCGCCGGTGCCGGCGTGTCGGCAATGGTCGGCGCGATCGCGGCGCGGCTTTCGGGCACCGGATCGGGGGCGGTCGCTTCCATGCCGACATCCTCGGCCAGATTGACCGTCATGCGTTCGACGGGCGTGATCTCCTCGCGCTTGCTCGGCTGGAGGAGGAGGACGAGCACCAGCGCGAGATGCAGCGCCGCGGCCACGAACAGGCCGATGCGCTCCTCCTGGCTGAATGTGCGTTCTCCCATGGCCATCGGGCTATGGCTCCACCGATGAACCGTTTGTGACCAGGGATATGCGGTTGAGCCCGGCGCGGTTGAGTTCGCCCATCACCGCCATCACTCGCCCGTAATCGAGCGCGCGGTCGGCCCGCAGCGTGATGTCCGGCCCCTCGGCTCCGCGCGGCAGGTCGGCGAGCGCCTGCGGCAGGCCGCCGATCTCGATCTGCTGGTCGTCGATATAGACGAAACCGTCGGCATCAATGCTGATGGTGAGCTGATCCGTCTCGTTGTCGAGCGCGTTGGCCCGGCTGTCGGGCAGGTCGATCGGCACGCCCGCGGTCATCAGCGGAGCGGTGACCATGAAGATGATCAGCAGCACCAGCATGACGTCGACCAGCGGGGTGACATTGATCTCGGCCATCGGCGCGCGGTTCCTGCCCCGCCCGCGGCGCCTCGTGCCCGATGCGATACCCATTGCCATCGGCTAGATCCTCCGCCCGCTCAAAGGCCGTCCAGCTGGCGACTAAAGGTCGCGGCGAGCTTGTCGGCGAAACGGTGGAGCCGTGCTTCGTAATTGTTCACCGCATGGCTGAAGCGGTTGTACGCGATAACTGCCGGAATAGCCGCGAAAAGACCGATTGCGGTGGCGAAAAGTGCCTCGGATATGCCCGGCGCGACCACCGCGAGCGACGAACTTTCCTGCGAACCGATCTGGAAGAAGCTGTTCATGATGCCCCAGACGGTGCCGAACAGGCCCACGAACGGCGCGACCGAGCCCGTAGTGGCGAGGAAATTGAGACGGTCCGACAGCGTATCCGCCTCGCCCGCGACCTGGGTTTCCATCGCCGAGGCAACCCGGGCACGCACGCCCTCGCGATCCTTGACCCCGCCCTTGGTCGAGCGCCTCCATTCGCCGACGCCGGCACCTGCGACGCGCGAGGGCGGCAGGTCCTTGCGGCCGCGTTCGGACATGAAGCGGTCGTAGTTCTCCGCCTGCCAGAAATCGTCCTCGTAGGTGCGGGTGGCGCTGCGCAGGCGCCGCATCCGCAGCGAGAAGCTGACGATGATCATCCAGGTCCAGATGCTGGCCAGCAGCAGCCCGGCCATGACCAGCTGGACGATGATGTCGGCATCGAGAAACAGCTGGACCGGATCGAGACGGGTCGGAGCGGCGATGGCAGCCGGGGCGAGAAAGCCGAGCGAAGTCATGCGGTTGCGGTCTCTTCCATGAATTGAGCGAAAGCCGTGCGCCACGCGGCGGGCTGGCGGATCGGGCGGCCTTCGGGACTGACGAAACCCACGCGCAGACGCGCCTCGGTGAGCAATTCCTCGCCGCGAAAGGCGCGCTGGTGCATCCGGCAGCTTGCGGCGCCCATGTCGGTGCAGCGCGTTTCGATCACCACATCGTCGTCGAGCCTGGCGGGGCGGTGATATTTCAGTTCGATCTCCGACACGGCATAGGCCCCATCACCCGCTTCGATCGCGGCACGCTGGTCGATCTCGAGCATCCGCAACAGGTCGGAACGGGCGCGTTCGAACCAGCGCAGATAATTGGCGTGATAGGCTATCCCCGACAGATCGGTATCCTCGTAATAGACGCGTACGGCATAATAATGCTCGCGCCGTGGATCGTGCCGCCCGGGAGCCGGGGGCCGGGTTCGGGCACGATCGACATGGCCCGCGCCTTAGCGGAGGCAAGAATCGCTAGGCAAGCTGTCCAAAGTTAAAATGTTGCGCAGCGGGGGCGAACCGCTTGCGGCGACCGCCGAGGATCAGGCGATCATCCGTCCAAGCGACTGGCCGCCGAAGATATGCACATGGAAATGCGGGACTTCCTGCCCGCCATGCGCGCCGACATTGGCCAGCAGACGATAGCCCGGCTCGACCAGACCCTTGTCCCGCGCGACCTTGCCGACAGCGCGGACGAAGCCGGCGATTTCCTCGGCGCTCGCGCTCGTGCTGAAATCGTCCCAGCTGACATATTCGCCCTTGGGGATGACGAGCGTGTGGATTTCGGCCTGCGGATTGATGTCCTCGAAGGCGTAGGCCCATTCGTCTTCATAGACCTTGGAAGACGGGATCTCGCCCCGCAGGATCTTCGCGAAGATGTTGTCCGCATGGTAGGGCTCGGTCGCATCGATCGGCATTCAGTCGCTCCTTTCCGCAGTTCTGGCCGCCTTTTCGGCAAGGCCGGACACCCCATCGCGCCGGTCGAGTTCGGCAAGCACATCGGCCAGAGCGACGCCCTTCGCCTCGAGCAGGACCAGCAGGTGGAACAGCAGGTCGGCCGCCTCGTCGCGCAGTTCGGCCGGCCCTTGCGCAAGTGCGGCGACAACGGTCTCGACCGCTTCTTCCCCCACCTTGCGCGCGATCGCGGGTGGCCCGTCCGCCAGCAGACGCGCGACATAGCTGCTGCCGGCATCGGCGCCGCGCCGTTCGGCGATGGTTTCTGCAAGGCGGGCCAGCGTGTCCATGGCCGGGCTCATGGATCGCCTGCCGCCGCCGGTCAATCCCGCGGCACGACCTTAGATCCGCACCGGCAGCCCGGCCGCGCGCAATGCGGCATGCGCCTCGGCGATGGTGTGCGCTCCGAAATGAAAGATCGAGGCGGCAAGCACCGCGCTCGCATGGCCGCGAGTGATGCCCGCCACCAGATGGTCGAGCGTGCCCACGCCGCCGCTCGCGATCACCGGCACCGGCACCGCATTGGCGATCGCACGGGTGAGCTCGACATCGTAGCCGTCCTTGGTCCCGTCGGCATCCATCGAGGTGACGAGCAACTCGCCCGCGCCAAGTTCGGCAAGGCGGATCGCATGCTCGACCGCGTCGATCCCGGTCGCGCGGCGACCGCCATGGGTGAACACTTCCCAGCCCCGCGCCCCGTCCGTGCCGACGCGCGCATCGACGCTGGCGACGACGCACTGGCTGCCGAAGCGATCGGCGATCTCGCTCACCAGTTCCGGTCGTGCGACCGCCGCACTGTTGACCGCCACCTTGTCCGCACCGGCGAGGAGAAGCGCACGCGCATCTTCGACACTGCGCACGCCGCCGCCCACGGTCAGCGGCATGAAACACACCGCCGCCGTCCGCCGCACGATGTCGAGCAAGGTGCCGCGCCCCTCGTGGCTGGCGGAGATGTCGAGGAAGCAGAGTTCGTCCGCCCCGGCCAGATCGTAGGCCTGCGCCTGCTCGACCGGATCGCCCGCATCCTTCAGATCGACGAAATTGACGCCCTTGACCACGCGCCCGTCGGCAACGTCGAGACAGGGGATCACGCGCACGCGGACAGTCATGATGGTCGCGCTCCCGAACCCGCGACGGCAAGCGCCTCGGCAAGATCGAGCCGGCCGTCATAAAGGGCGCGTCCGGTGATGACGCCCTCGATACCGTCAGTCGCGTGGTGCGAGAGAGCCTCGATATCCGCGATCCCCGCAACGCCGCCGCTGGCAATCACGGGGATGGACACCTGCCGCGCCAGTTCGACCGTCGCGTCCAGATTGACGCCGCGCAGCAGGCCGTCGCGCCCGATGTCGGTGAAGAGCAGCGCCGCGACGCCCGCATCCTCGAACCGGCGGGCGAGATCGACCACCGGCACGTCGGACAGTTCGGCCCAGCCCTCGGTCGCGACCATGCCGTCGCGCGCATCGACCGCGACGACGATGGCGCCGGGATGCGCGCCGGCCATGTCGCGCACGAATTCCGGGTCCTTGAGAGCAGCGCTGCCCATTACGATCCGCGCAATGCCGGCGGCGAGCCAGCCCTCGACATCCTCGCGCTTCCGGATGCCGCCGCCCAGTTGCACCTTGCCGGGAAAAGCCTCGACCACCCGCTCGACCGCCGAGCGGTTGCGAGCGCTTCCGGCGAAGGAACCGTCGAGATCGACGACATGGAGATGCGTCGCCCCTGCTTCCGCAAAAATGCGTGCCTGCGCGGCGGGGTCGTCGCCATAGACGGTCGCGCGGTCCATGTCCCCTTCGGCGAGGCGCACCACCTCGCCGCCCTTGAGGTCGATGGCGGGAAAGACGATCACGGGCGCCACTCCAGGAAATTGGCGAGCAGGCCGAGGCCGTAGCTCTGGCTCTTCTCGGGATGGAACTGGACGCCGGCGATATTGTCGCGTCCCACTGCGGCGACAAGGCTGCCGCCGTGGTCCGTCATCGCCAGTATGTCCGCTCCGCGCTCGGCGTGAAAATGATAGGAGTGGAGGAAATAGGCCTCGCCCGCATCGAGCACGGCATGGTCGCGGGCATGGGGCAGCGGGGCAACCTCGTTCCAACCCATATGCGGGACCTTCACGTCGCGGTCCTTCGGCGCGAGCGGGCGGACCTCTCCCGCGATCCACCCGAGCCCCGGCGTGCTGCCATGCTCGAGCCCGACATCGGCGAGCAGCTGCATCCCCACGCAGATGCCGAGGAACGGCGCGCCGCCCACCAGCACGCGCTCGCTCATCGCCTCGAGCGCGCCGTCGACCGCGCGCAGACCTTCGGCGCAGGCGCGAAAGGAGCCGACGCCGGGCAGCACGATCCGGTCGGCGGCGCGCAGGGTTTCCGGGTCGGCGGTCACCACCACCTCGGCCCCGACCTTGCGCAGCGCGTTCTCGACCGAATGGAGATTGCCGGCGCCGTAATCGACCAGCGCGACGATCTCAGCCACCGAGCTGACCCTTGGTGCTCGGCACCGCCCCGCCCTTGCGCGGGTCGATCTCCACCGCGATGCGCATCGCGCGGGCGAACCCCTTGTACAACGCCTCGCAGACATGGTGGTTGTTCTGGCCGTAGAGGATCTCGCAATGCAGCGTGATCCCGGCGGTCTGGGCGATCGAGTGGAACCAGTGCTCGATCAGTTCGGTGTCCCACTCGCCCAGCTTTTCCTGTGTGAAGCGCGCATTCCACACGAAATAGGGCCGCCCGGAAATGTCGAGCGCGACGCGCGCCAGCGTCTCGTCCATCGGCGAATAGGCGCTGCCGTAACGCGCGATCCCGCCCTTGTCGCCGAGCGCCTGCGACAGCGCCTGCCCCAGGGCAAGCGCGCTGTCCTCGGTGGTGTGGTGCTGATCGACGTGGAGGTCGCCGTTCACCTTCATGGTCACGTCGATCAGGGAGTGCTTGGCGAACTGTTCGACCATGTGATCGAGGAAGCCGATCCCGGTGGACACGTCGTACGTGCCCGTTCCGTCGAGGTTGACCTCGACCAGAATGTCGGTTTCCGCGGTCTTGCGCTCGATACGTCCGGTTCGCATGACACCGCGCTATAGGCGCAGCGGCGACACTGGCAAGTGGTCCGGGGCGGTGGGCCGGCGCGACTTCACGCTTGACCGGATGCTCGCCCCAAGCCACCTAGCACGGCATATGAGCGACGAAACGCCCGACAGCCTGATCCCCTACGATGCCATCGTGCAGGAAGCCCTGCGCGCCGTGGTCGGCCGCGTCCTCGGCGAAATCGAGGATTCGGGCGGCGAATTGCCCGGCAACCACCACTTCTACATCACCTTCAAGACCCACGCCCCCGGCGTCTCGGTCCCGAAATCCCTGCGCGAGCGGTTTCCCGACGAGATGACGATCGTGCTCCAGAACAAGTTCTGGAACCTGAACGTGCGCGAGGACGGGTTCGGCGTCGGCCTCAGTTTCAACCAGATCCCGGCCGAACTCGAAATCCCCTACGCCGCGATCACCCAGTTCGTGGATCCGGCGGTCGATTTCGGGCTCCAGTTCCAGGCGACCGTCGCCGACATGGCGCCGGCCGCGACGGAAACGCCGGAAAACGATTCCGCTGGCGGTGACGCGGAACAGGGCGGCGCGGCGTCCGTTAAGGACGCGGACGACGGATCGAACGTCGTCACGGTCGATTTCGGCCGCAAGAAATAAGGCACGGCTCTTTTGCTGTGCCGAACAGGGGCAGCAGCAAGATGGTCAAGCATGTGGCGGGGTATGGTGCCGAAGTCGTGGACAAGGCACGCGCGAAAACTCCCGGCAGCAAGAAGGGCATGCCCGGGCCGACGGAAAATCCGGCAAGCAACCTGATGATGGCCGATGTGGCGATCCGTGCCGGGTCCTATCTGGCGCGGCGGGCGATCGAGCGCGGCATACTGCGCGGGCGTTACGGCGACACGACAGCGAAACGGATCATCGGCAACAAGTCCCTCGGCCAGTCGCTGATGAGCTTCGGCCTCGCCAAGCTCGCCATTCGCAACGTGCCGGGCGCGCTGATCGTCGGCGGAGGCGCGATCGCAAAGACGCTCTATGATCGGCGCCAGAGCAAGCGGCGCCAGCAAAGCGAGGGCGATCAGGAGCTGATCGAACGCGCGCACGGAAACGACTGACGCTCCACCCGCCCCTTGATTTGCAGGCGCGGCGCGTCTCTTAGACGCCCATGCCCGAATCCGACCATACGGACGATACCCTCGCGCGGCGGGGCCTCATGTTCATTCTCTCGTCCCCCAGCGGAGCGGGAAAGACGACGATTAGCCGCATGCTGCTCGATGCCGACGAGGAGATCCGGCTTTCCGTGAGCGTGACGACCCGTCCGCCGCGCCCGGGCGAGATCGAGGGCATCCATTATCACTTCGTGTCCGAAGCGGAATTCGACCGGTTGGTCGAAGAAGACGATTTCTACGAATGGGCTCACGTCTTCGGCTATCGCTACGGCACACCCAAGGGCCGCATCCGCAATGCATTGAAAGGCGGGCAGGATTTCCTTTTCGACATCGACTGGCAGGGCACGCAGCAGCTGTACCAGAAGGATCAGCAGGACGTGGTCCGTGTGTTCATCCTGCCGCCGAGCATTGCCGAACTGCGTCGCCGGCTCGAAAGTCGCGCCACCGATTCCGTCGAGGTCATCGACGCCCGCATGGAACGCGCCCGCAGCGAGATCAGCCACTGGGATGCCTACGACTATGTCGTGATCAACGACGACATGGTCGGATGCTTCGCGAAAGTCCGCGAGATCCTCGATGCCGAACGCATGAAGCGCCAGCGCCAGACCGGCCTCATCCCCTTCGTGCGGAAACTGATGCTCTAGGAGCGGGCGGTCGGGCAGCGAGAGCTGGACCGACCGCACGTCTGCCTTGATTGCCTGAACGTCTGCCGGACGCCTTTACGCCGAAGCATCCGCGAAATGCGACGGAAGGTGCGCGTTCACGACGCCGCCGTCCACCGTCAGCGTCTCACCGATCGTGTAGTCGCCCGCGCGGCTGGCAAGATAGACGGCCGTTCCGCCCATGTCGAACTTGTCGCCCACGCGCTTGTTGGGGATGCGCTTGGCGCTCTCCTCTTCCATGTCCCGGGCGGCCCGGTTCATGTTCGACGGGAATGCTCCCGGCGCAAGGCTGGTGACGTAGATGTGGTCCTGCACCAGCCGCGCCGCCATCCTGCGGGTGAGGTGAATGAGCGCCGCCTTAGACGCTTGGTAGCTGTAGGTTTCCCACGGATTGACCCGCTGCCCGTCGATCGAGGTGATGTTGATCACCTTGGCCGGCCGGTCGGCGCTGGCGGCGGCGGTCAGCAGCTTGTGCAGCTTCTGCGTGAGGAAGAACGGCGTCTTGACGTTGAGGTCCATGACCTTGTCCCAGCCGCTCTCCGGAAATTCGAGATAGTCGACACCCCATGCGGCGCCGGCATTGTTGACGAGAATGTCGAGCCTGTCCTCGCGGCCCGAGATTTCGGCCACAAGTTCGTCGATACCCTCGATGGTCGAGATGTCCCCCTGGATGGGGACCACCTTGTCACCCAGCTCTTCGGCCGTCTCGTGCAATTCGCCGCCCTTGCGCGCGGTGATGTACACGCGATCGATCCCGGCGGCGAGGAAACCCTCGACGATCATCCGGCCGATGCCGCGGCTGCCGCCGGTGACGAGCGCGACGCGCCCTTCTAGGCTGAACAAGTCTTGTAGGTTCATGATACGCTTTCCCTTGTCTCGATCGGGTCTCAGTAGCCGCTGAGTTCCGCCACGCGCCCGGCGTGATAGTACTGGTCGCCCAAGAACTCCTGCAGCGCGCGGTCGCGCTTCATGTAGAGGCCGATATCGTACTCGTCGGTCATGCCGATGCCGCCATGCATCTGCACGCCTTCGCGCACGGCGAGCCCGGCGGCTCTGGCGACCTTGGCCTTGGCGACCGAAGTCATCAAATCGGCCTTCTCGCTGCCACCGTCGAGCAGCTGCGCCGCCTTGATCGTGACTGCGCGGGCGATCTCCACCTCGGAATAGAGATGCGCGGCACGGTGCTGGAGCGCCTGAAACTCGCCGATCAGCCTGCCGAACTGCTTGCGCTGCTTGATGTAGTCGACGGTCATGTCCATCGCGCCTTGCGCGACACCCACGCCCTCGGCGGCCACGCCGACCCGGCCGGCGGCGAGCATCGCGTTCAGGATCTCACGCCCGCCATCGACCTCGCCGATCACCGCGTCGCCATCCAATTCGACGCCGTCGAACTTCGTGTGGGTTGCCATCGAGCTGTCGACGAGGCGGACAGCATCGTGGCTCATCCCCGAAGCATCCTTGGGCACTGCGAACAGGGTGATGCCGTCGGCATCGCCGTCGCTGCCGGAAGTGCGCGCGGCGACGATCATCATGTCCGCGCTCGCGCCGTGAATCACGAAGTCCTTCTGGCCCGACAGGCGGAAGCCATTGCCCGACTTTTCCGCCTTGGTGCGGATCGTTTCGGGCCGGTGCTTGGCACCCTCGTCGATCGCGACGGCATAGACCTTTTCGCCCTCGATCATGCCGGGGAGCCAGCGTCCCTTGGCATCGTCGCCGGCGTGCCGGAGCGCGGTTGCGGCGATAACCGAACTGGTGAGGAAGGGCGATGGGGTAAGATTGCGGCCGATCTGCTCGAGCACGATCCCCGCCTCGACATGGCCCATGCCCAGCCCGCCATCGTCCTCGTCCACGAGGATCCCGGTAAAGCCCATTTCGGCGAACTGCTTCCACAATGCGTGGCCGAATCCGTCCTTGCATTCGCGGTCGCGCCAGTGGCGCAGTTGGTCCTTGATGTTGCCCTGATCGGCCATGAACTGGCTGGCGCTCTCGGCGAGCATCGCCTGATCTTCGTCGTGATAGAGAGGCATGTTGCGTTACCTTGTCAGTTTGATCCGAGCGTCTCGCCCAGCCACTGCGACAGCAGCATGGGATTGAAGCCGGTTTCGAAATAGAGGCTGACCTGTCCGAAGGCCCCGAACAGCGTCAGATTGACGAGCTTGTCGGGATCGATCGCGTAGGAGACGATGGCGTCGCGGCGAAAGGCCTTCACCGCCAGCCGCTTGTTGATGATGCCGGACTGTTCGGCCACGATCACCCGGGTCGAGGTGAACAGCACCGCCCCGTCCTCGCCCCCTGCGGCAAGGATCGCCTCCTCGCCCGAGACGAGGAGACCGATGAGCTGCGAATCCTCGACATTCTCGATCGCGCCGCCGACCGTGGCCGCGCCGACCAGCGTGTAGGGGCTGCTCGTCATGGCCGCCATCATCGCGGCGTTGGTCGCCGCAGTCGCCACGATCAGGCTCCGGGAAGGTCGAGGATGCGCTTGGCGATGACGT
Source organism: Erythrobacter sp. (assembly GCA_025698865.1). Taxonomy (GTDB): domain Bacteria; phylum Pseudomonadota; class Alphaproteobacteria; order Sphingomonadales; family Sphingomonadaceae; genus Qipengyuania. The sequence goes on from JAILWQ010000001.1 coordinate 529,225, forward strand.
TGAGCATCACTTCGCTGGTGCCGCCCTCGATGCTGTTCGCCTTCGTGCGGAGCCAGCTGCGCGCGGGCTTGCCACCCGAGGTCTCCTCGCTCTCCCATTCGAGCGCCTGGCTGCCGCCCGCCGCCATGATGAGCTCGTGCCGTCGCTTGTTGAGTTCGGTGCCCGCATATTTGAGCATGTTGGGCTGCGCCGGGTGGCCCTTGCCCGCCTTCAGCTCGTCCATGAACTTCTCGCTCATCGCGGTGAAGGACAGGGCGTCGACGTCGAACAGGGCCATTTCCGCACGCAACACGGGATCAAGCTCGTCCTGGCGGCTAGTCGCCGCGCCGAGCGACGTCGCGCGGTCGCCGCCACCGGTGCCGGAAATCATCTCGCGTTCGTGACCGAGCAGATACTTGGCCACGTCCCACCCGCGATTGATCTCGCCGACATAGCCGGGAATGTCCTCGCCATAGGATTTGGGAACATTCACGTCGTCGAAGAAGGTTTCGCAGAAGGGGCTGTTGCCGCTGATCAGCTTGATCGGCTTGGTGTCGACGCCCTGGTTCTCCATGTCGAACAGCATGAAGGTGATGCCCTGATACTTGTTCTCCTTGTCCGTGCGGACGAGGCAGAAGATCCAGTCGGCTTCGTCCGCGTAGGAGGTCCAGATCTTCTGGCCGTTGACCACCCAGTGATCACCCTTGTCCTCGCCGAAGGTCTGCATCGAAACGAGGTCGGAGCCGCTGCCGGGCTCCGAATAGCCCTGGCACCAGCGGATTTCGCCACGGGCGATCTCGTTGAGGAACTTCTGCTTCTGGCCCTCGGTCCCGAAATGCAGCAGCGCCGGGCCGAGCATCCAGATGCCGAAGCTGGAAAGCGGCGGGCGTGCATTGATGCGGGCCATTTCCTGCCGCAGGATCTTGGCCTCCGCCGCGCTCAGCCCAGCGCCGCCATATTCCTTGGGCCAGTCGGGAACGGTGTAGCCCTTGTCGCGGCACGCTTCGAACCACGCCTTCTGCGCGTCACTCTTGAAACTGCCATTTCGGCCACCCCAATAGACATCGCCCTCGTCGCGGACGGGTTCGCGCATTTCGGGCGGACAATTGGCTTCGAGCCACTCGCGCACTTCGGCGCGGAAGGCTTCGGGATCGGACATGGTGATCGTTCCTCTCGTTTCCGACTCTCTTTGTTGACGTAAACGTTAGGTCGATTCGCGGGAGGTTCGCAAGGGTCTAAACGGCAGGCCGCCATGCCGTAACGTCGGGCGGATATCGTTGACGGGGCCGGCTTCGCAGCTACTCTGAACGGCGGGAAGAGGAGCGATCGGAGTGCCCGAACTGGTGCGGAAAAACGGCGCGGCGAGCGGCCAAGCCTGATGGCTTTCGTGCAGGGCGCGCTGCCGCAGAGGCTCAAGATCGTTCACGGCTTCGGCGCGGTGGCCTTCGGGGTGAAGGACAGCGGGTTTTCCTTCTTCCTGCTCATTTTCTACAACCAGGTGCTGGGCATGGATGCGGGGCTGGTCAGCCTGGCGCTGGCCTGCGCGCTGCTGGTGGACGCGGTGGTCGATCCGATCCTCGGCAACCTGTCGGATCGCACCTATTCGCGGTGGGGCAGACGCCTGCCCTGGCTCTATGCCGCCGCCCTGCCGCTCGCGCTGGCATGGGCCGTGCTGTGGGACCCCGCCGTCGACGGAACGCCGAGCTTTGCCGAACTGCTCGGCATTGCGGTCGTGGTGCGCGTGCTGCTGTCCGCCTGCGAGGTACCCTCGGTCAGCCTGCTTCCCGAGATCACCGCCGATTACGACGAGCGGACCACGCTGTTCCGCTATCGCTATCTGTTCGGATGGATGGGCGGGCTGCTGATGATGACGCTCGCCTACACCGTCTTCATGCGTGGACCAGAGGGCCTGCTCGGCACCGGCGGCTACAGTCCTTTCGGCATTTGCGGGGCCGTGCTGATCTTTGTCTCGGTCGTGGGATCGGCGCTGGGGCAGCACCGGCTGGTGGCGCACCTGCCCGCCGACCGCCCCCCACCCTTTTCCATCCGCCGCGCCTTTGCCGAGATCCGCGAGGCCTTCTCCGAACGCGCGTTCCTGATCTTCGCTGCCGGTGCCCTTGCCGCCTATGTCAGTCAGGGGATGACCTTCTCGATCACGAACTACCTCAACCTGTTCGTGTGGCAGTTCGACCAGAACGCGCTGACGGTCTATCCGGCGGTGCTGTTCCTGTCGGTCGTGCTGATGTTCTTCGTCGTCGGCCCGCTGCATCGCCGGCTGGGCAAGCCGCGGAGCGCCGCGTGGTCCGCCATCGTCGCCGTCGTCGTTACTCTGACGCCATATGCGCTGTTTCTCGCCGGTTTCTGGCCCACGCCGGGCAGCACCGCGTCCACCGTCGGGTTCTACGCCTTCCTGCTGGTGGGCAATACCAGCGGCATCGTCACGATGATTTCTGGCTCCTCCATGATCGCGGAGATCGTGGAAGCCTTTCAGGAGCGCACCGGGAGACGTGCGGAGGGCAGCTTCTATTCGGGCAACTGGTTCGTCCAGAAATGCGCGACCGGCCTCGGAATCTTCCTGACCGGCCAGATCGTCGCCTTTTCCGGGCTGTCGACCGATGCGGCGCAGGGCGCGGTTCCCGGCGACGTCCTGACCCGCATGATCCTGCTCTACGGCGCAGGTACGGTCGTGCTGGCAATCGTCGCGGCGTACTGGCTCGCCCGCTTCCCGATCACCCGGGAAGAACATGAGGCAAGGATCGCAGCGCTGGATCTCGCCGCGCGCGGAGATATCGACGGGGGGACGACCGGGCCCTGATCCCGCGAGGGACAAATGCCTTGGCGAGGCAACCACGCTCTGCCAGTTTCAGGCAGAAGCGGATTCGCAAGAACAGAACCAAGAACAGCATAGAGAGGACTTACCAGATGGATTTCGAACCTACCGAACGGCAGGCATATTGGCGCGACCGGGTGAAGAATTTCATCGACGAGAATGTCCGTCCCGCAGTGCCGACCTACGCCGAGCAGGATGCCGAGGGCGACCGCTGGAAGGTCATCCCGGTGGTCGAGGAGCTCAAGGCCAAGGCGAAGTCGCAGGGCATCTGGAACCTGTTCATGCCGCCGCGCAACGAGGGCCATCACCACGTCGAGGAAAGCTACGAGTTCGAAGGCCCCGGCCTTACCAATCTCGAATACGCGCTCTGTGCGGAGGAAATGGGCCGCGTCGGCTTCGCGTCGGAAGTGTTCAACTGCTCCGCGCCCGACACCGGGAACATGGAGGTGTTCCACCGCTACGGCACGCGCGAGCAGAAGGACCGGTGGCTCACCCCGCTGATGAACGGCGAAATCCGCTCCGCCTTCCTGATGACCGAACCCTTCACCGCGAGTTCCGACGCCACCAATATCGAGACGCGGATCGAGAAGGATGGCGACGAATACGTCATCAACGGCCGCAAATGGTGGTCCTCGGGCGTCGGCGATCCGCGCTGCGAGGTCGCGATCGTGATGGGCAAGACCGACTTTTCCGCCGGACGCCACGCGCAGCAATCCATGGTGCTGATGCCGCTCGATGCTGAGGGCGTGACGGTGCTGCGCCACCTGCCCGTCTTCGGCTATGACGACGCGCCGCACGGTCACATGGAGGTCGAGCTGAAGGACGTGCGCATTCCGGCCAGCAACATGCTGCTGGGCGAAGGGCGCGGCTTCGAGATTGCGCAGGGCCGCCTCGGGCCGGGCCGCATCCATCACTGCATGCGCACGATCGGCGTCGCCGAGGAAGCGCTGGCCAAGATGTGCAGCCGGCTTCAGGAGCGCGAGGCGTTCGGCAAGCCGATCTACAAGCATTCGGTGTGGGAAGAACGCGTCGCCCGCGCCCGGATCGACATCGACATGACCCGCCTCCTCTGCCTCAAGGCGGCGGACATGATGGACAAGGTCGGCAACAAGGCGGCCAAGCAGGAAATCGCGATGATCAAGGTCCAGGCGCCGAACATGGCGCTGAAGATCATCGACGATGCCATCCAGGCCCATGGCGGCGGGGGCGTTTCCAACGATTACGGGTTGGCCAAGGCTTACGCCCATCAGCGCACGCTGCGCCTCGCCGACGGGCCGGACGAGGTCCATGCCCGCTCGATCGCCCGGATGGAGTTCGCCAAGCACCTGCCGAAGGAAGGCGAGAGCTCCAACGCACTGCGGGGCGGGAACGCCCAGTCCGCCAGCGCCGGGAGCGCGGGAGCCGCCCGCTAGGCGCCGACACGGCATCTGAAATAGAGAAGGTCCCCTTGCGACAGGCTAGGGGCGAACGGAGATCGGATATATGGCGAAAGCCGCAATTCTGGAGCAGGTCGGCTCTCTTACCATCGGCGAGGTCGAACTCGCCGAACCGAGGGCGCACGAGGTGCTGATCGACACCAAGGCCTGCGGGCTGTGCCATTCGGACCTGCACTTCATCGACGGTGTCTATCCTCACCCCGTACCCGCCATTCCGGGGCACGAGGCGGCGGGCGTGGTGCGCGCGGTGGGCAGCGAGGTGAAGACGGTGAAGCCGGGCGACCACGTCGTCACCTGCCTCTCCGCCTTTTGCGGGCACTGCGAGTTCTGCGTCACCGGCCGCATGGCGCTGTGCATGGGCGCGGACACTCGCCGCGCCCAGACGCAGGGTCCGCGGATCATGCGCGCCGACGGCAGCGAGCCGGTGGCGCAGATGCTCAATCTGTCGGCCTTCTGCGAGCAGATGCTGATCCACGAGAACGCCTGCGTCGCGATCGACAAGGACATGCCGCTCGACCGCGCCGCGATCATCGGCTGCGCGGTGACGACCGGGGCGGGCACGATCTTCAACGCCTGTTCGGTGGTACCGGGAGAAGCGGTTGCCGTTGTCGGCTGCGGCGGGGTCGGCCTCGCAGCGATCAATGCGGCGAAGATCGCCGGTGCGGGCAAGGTCATCGCGATCGATCCGATTGCCGAGAAGCGGGAACTCGCCGAGGTGCTCGGCGCGACCCACACGGTCGACGCCATGGCGGACGATGCGGTCGAGCAGGTCATGCGCATCTCGGCGGGCGGCGTGCATCACGCCATCGAGGCGGTCGGACGGCAGGCCAGCGCCGATCTCGCCGTGAAGCTGCTGCGCCGCGGCGGCACGGCAACGATCCTCGGCATGATGCCGCTCGACTGCAAGGTGGGCCTCGGCGCGATGGATCTTCTCAGCGGCAAGAAGCTGCAAGGGGCGATCATGGGGATGAACCACTTCCCGGTCGATCTGCCGCGGCTCGTCGATTTCTACATGCGCGGCCTGCTCGATCTCGACACGATCATTGCCGAGCGAATCCCGCTCGAGAAGATCAACGAGGGGTTCGAGAAGATGAAGCAGGGCACCTCGGCCCGCAGCGTGGTGGTGTTCGACTGATGGCCGGTAACGAAACGACGAGCGAGAGCGGGATCGACTACGACAAGGAAATGGTCGGCACGACCGAGGTACCCGAACGCGACCGGCTCGACCTCGAACGTCTGACCGCCTGGTTCGAGGCGAATGTCGAAGGCTTCGCGGGGCCGATTTCCTATTCGAAGTTCAAGGGCGGGCAATCCAACCCGACCTACCGCATCGATACGCCCGGCCGATCCTATGTCCTGCGGCGCCAGCCCTTCGGCAAGCTGCTGCCCAGCGCCCATGCGGTCGACCGCGAATACATGGCCATGCATGCCCTGGGGCCGACCGGATTTCCGGTGCCGAAGACCTATGGCCTGTGCGAAGACACCGATGTCATCGGCTCGAAATTCTTTGTGATGGGCCTCGCCGACGGGCGCTCGCTGTGGAGCGGCGCCCTGCCCGGCATCGCGCCGGAGGAGCGACGCGCGATCTACAACGCGATGATCGACACGATGGCCGACCTTCACCTCAAGGACCCGGTCGAAATCGGTCTCGGCGATTACGGCAAGCCGACCGATTACTGCGCGCGCCAGATCGCCCGCTGGTCGAAGCAGTACAAGCTCTCCGAGACCGAGCACATGCCGAAGATGGAGCGGCTGATCGAATGGCTGCCGCAGTCCATCCCGCCCCAGCACGAAAGCAGCGTGGTCCATGGCGACTACCGGCTCGACAATCTCATCTTCGAGAAGGACAGCCCGAAGGTGCTGGCCGTGCTCGATTGGGAGCTATCGACGCTGGGCGATCCGATCGCCGACTTCAGCTACCTGATGCTGAACTGGCATAATCCCACCGACGGGCGCGCCGGGCTCCTCGGTCTAGACCTAGGCGAACTCGGCATTCCGACGCAGGACGAGGCGGTCGAACGCTATGTCGCGCGCACGGGCTACCCGGTGCCGCCGATGGACTGGTATTTCGCCTACAACCTCTTCCGCCTTGCCGGGATCATCCAGGGCATCAAGAAGCGCGTGATCGACGGCACCGCATCTTCCGCTCATGCAAAGCAGATGAGCGAACGGGTCGGCCCGTTGGTCGAGCGCGCGCACCAGTTCGCGCTGGCGGCGGGAATGCCGGCCTAGAAGCCGCGGCGCCAGCTCAGCGCCACGCCGGTGTCGTCGGGCAAGGCCGCATAGTGGCCGGGCTGGCGCCGGTAGAACAGGCTGGCGCTGGCATCGCCCCATAACAGCGGCCCGCGCCACGCCATCTCGCCGGTGATTTCGCGCCCGCTCGGAGCCAGCGACAGGTGGCGCAGCCCCACGCCCGCGCTCGTCGTCGCGTAGTCGTAGCTTACGGGTAAGGCGAAGTTGATGCCGCCGCCGGTCACCCGCAGCGGCTGCGCGATCCGGAAGCCGAGGCTGTCGCCGGTCCGGAGCATATCGCGCCGCGAGAGATCGAACGACCATGCGTTGCTGGCGAAGTTCGATCCCGCCGCGACCAGCCCGCCGCGATGCGGGCGCGTGTATCCTTGGCGATAGTTCGCACCCAGCGCCCAGTCGCCGCCTACCGGCACCGCAGCACCGGCGTCGAGAAACAGGCTGTCGGCACCCGCCGCGCCAAGACTGTCGTCGAAATAGCCGCCCAGTACCGTGCGGTCTTCCTGCAGCCAGGTCACGCCCCAGACGGTATCGACCGGCCCGAAGGCGCGATCGACCGCGACGGCGAAGCTGCGCGTGGGAAACCGTTCCCGCTGCCCCCTTGCCACGCCGACACCCCGGCGCAGATTGCCAAGCCAAGCCTCGCCGCTTTCGGCACTGATAGTCAGGCCGGCGCCTGCCCCGACCTCGCGGCGCAGGGCCAGCGACAGCGCCGAAACGCGCTCGAAACCCGCATCGCCATTCGCCTGACCCGCGATCAGGAAAGCCGGCCGGTGATGATCCTGCAACTGGCCGACGAGCCCCTGCGCACCTTCGCGCATGGCGAAACCGATCTGCGTCTGCGGATCCACCCGCAGTGCCAGTCGCGCCGCAAGCACGCGTGCGCTTTCCGCCTGCTCCGGGCTCAGCCGCAACTGGTTGATCCATCCGTCGCGCGGCTTGCTGCCCGGATCGGCGATGGTGAAGGCGAGCGCGACATCGCGATTGCCCGCCGCAATCTGCCGTGCCCCACCATCTAGCGCGCCGTGCAGCCGGAATTGCGGCACCGCCCCGCGCAGCCGCGATCCGAAATCGTATTCGTAGGCGCGGGCATATTTGTCGAGCACGATGCCGCGCAGATCCTGTCCGCCGGCAAAGGCATCGCCCATCGCGGCGGAGGCCACCGCGCTGTCCGCACCGAGGCGGACCACCGCCGTGCCGCCCGCCATGGTCGTCGCCCCGGCGGGTGCGAACGCGGAGGCGATGTCGAGAATGCCGCGGCCGTAAACCGTGTCCGTCCCCGCATCGCCGGCATCCCGCGCGCTCGTCAGCAGTATCTCCACGATCTGCTGGCCCGTGAGATTGGGAAAGGCCTGCGCCAGCAAGGCGACAGCTCCGGCCACCTGCGGCGCGGCGAAACTGGTCCCTGAAATCAGCAGGCGGAAGGATCCGTTCTCGTCCTGGCCGACGAAAATCTCTCCGTTCTTGTAGACGCAGCAGACCCGCTCGCCCCGCGCGCCCAGATACCAGTTCGCCTCGTTCCCGGCACGCTGGCTGAAACTGGACATCGTCCCGCCCTCGTTCACCGAGCCGACGATGATGACGTTGTCGCCTCCTGCGGCCCGCAGGGCGCTGGCAAAGCCGGTGGGCTGATTGGGGTCGGTATCGGCGACGTCGCCCTCGCCTCCGTTTCCGGACGAAACCACCACGACCACTCCGGCCTGCGATGCCCGGCGGACGGCGTCGAGCACGGCGCGAGACGCCCTCGCGCCGCCGAGGCTGAGATTGACAACTCTCGCCTGGCTGCCGATCGCCACGTCGATCGCGGTGGCAATGTCCGTGTCGAGGAAGCTGCAACCCAGCGAAGTGTCCTCGGGCGTGTCCGTGCCACAGGTGCCGACGCGGTCGGCGCGAAGAACCAGCACGCTGGCATCGAAGGCTATGCCAAGAACGCCCGAATTGTTGCGCGCGGCGGCGGCGACCAGCGCGACATTGGTGCCGTGATCGTCTTCCTGCTGGATGCCGCGACTGCCGGCCACGTCCCGCGAATCCGGATGGATGCGCCCTGCGAATTCCGGATTGTCCCGGTCGATGCCCGTATCGACGATCGCGATGGTGACCCCCCTTCCCGTCGCCCCGCGCTGCCATGCGGCGATTGCGCCGTGCTGGTCCGGCCCGTCCGAGCGATCGAACTCCGCCGTGCGGAAATTGACCGGCGGGGGGGTGGGTGTGGGCGTGGGTGTCGGCACGGGTGCGGGCGTAGGTACCGGCGTGGGCTGCGGGGCAGGCGTGCTGCTGATCCCGTCGTTTCCGCCTCCGCCGCCACACGCAGCGAGGAACACCAGCGCGCCCAGCGCGGCGGCACAATGCAATCTTTTTTTGAGCGGCACCTGCGATCCCTTCGATCCTGCGCCCGATCCATTAACGATCATCTATGGCCAATCACTTAACGCACCATCCGCTCGCGGGCGGCCCATCCATGACGCTTGCGAGCCTCCCGGCAGCCGCCTAACAGCCTCGCCATATCGCAAGGCTGGAGAAAAAATGAGCGCCGATCTGGAAGCCCGCATCGAAACCGCATGGGACAACCGCGCCGAGGTGACGCCGGACAGCGGCGACGTGCGCGAGGCGGTCGAGGCCGCGCTCGCTTTGCTCGACAGCGGCGAAGGGCGGGTCGCCCAGCCTGACGGCAATGGCGGATGGACCGTCAACCAGTGGCTCAAGAAGGCCGTGCTCCTCAGCTTCCGCCTCAACGACAACCGGGTGATGGAGGGCGGCAGCGCCGGCCACCCCGCCTTCGACAAGGTGCCGAGCAAGTTCGCCGGATGGGACGATGCGCGGTTCCGCGCCGCCGGTTTCCGCGTGGTTCCCGGGGCGATCGCTCGCGAGGGCGCCTACATCGCGCCCGGCTGCGTGCTGATGCCGAGCTTCGTCAATATCGGCGCCTATGTCGGCAAGGGCACGATGGTCGATACCTGGGCCAGCATCGGCAGCTGCGCCCAGATTGGCGAGAACTGCCACATCTCGGCCGGCGCGGGGATCGGCGGCGTCCTCGAACCGATGCAGGCCAATCCTACGATCATCGGCGACAATTGCTTCATCGGCGCGCGCAGCGAGATCGTCGAGGGCGTGATCGTCGGCGAAGGCTCGGTGATCGCGATGGGCGTCTTCGTCACCGCCTCGACCAAGATCGTCCACCGCGACAGCGGCGAAATCGTGCGCGGCCATATCCCGCCATATTCAGTCGTGGTCCCGGGATCGCTGCCGGGCAAGGACGGCGGACCGGCGCTCTCCTGCGCGGTGATCGTCAAGACGGTCGACGCCCGGACACGCGAAAAGACCGGGATCAACGAGCTTTTGCGCGATTGACGCAGGCGCCGATCGGGAACAATGCCTGCGCGTACAGGTAACTCTGGCAAAGGCCAGGAACTCAGGAGCACGAAAAAGATGCAGACGGACGGTGATCGGATCGAAGTCAGCGAAGTGGAAGCCCGCGGCGGTTCGAAAGAAGGCGTCGTTCGCTGGGTGCTCATCATCGGAACCCTGCTGGCGATCGTGCTGTTGTCGGTGATCTGGATCACCGGTGCGGCAACACAGGGCGATGTCGAGGAAGAAGCGACGGTCAGCGGCGCAATGGAAGCGCAGACCGATGGCGAGAGCACCGATTCCATTCTCGGAACCGAGGAAGCGGACAGCTTCTCCGACGGTGCGACCACCAGCGAAGGCGCGGCTGCGGACTCCGTGGTCGAGGACGTGCCCGGAAACTGATCCAAGAGAATTGCGGCTGGAGGCGCCGAGGAACCGCTCGGCGCCTCCAGCTGTTGGTTTCCCGTGGACATGCGAGGAGACACGGAATGAGCAATTCCAACAGCTTCCAGACCAGTCAGTACGTCAAGTGGAACTGGGGCAACGGCGAAGGCTGCGGCCAGATCGAGGAACGCTTCGAGCGCGAGGTGACGCGCACGCTGCAGGGCAGCGAGATCACCAAGGACGGTACCGAAGACAACCCCGCCTACCTGATCAAGCAGGATGACGGGGACAAGGTGTTGAAGCGCGGCTCCGAACTGAAGGCCGCGAACTGATGCCGGCGAAATCCAAGGCGCAGCAGAAGGCTGCCGGCGCGGCCCTGTCGGCGAAGCGCGGCGACACAAAGGTCTCCGACCTTCAGGGTGCATCGAAAGACATGTACGACAGCATGTCGGAAGACGAGCTGGAAGACTTCGCCTCCACCGATCTCGACGGGCTTCCCGATCATGTCGAAGACGACGACAAGTGACCGACGACGAGAAGAGCGAAGTCTATGACGAATTCCGCGCCTGCGTGAACATGCAGCCGAAGGAACTCGAAGACTGGCTCGATACCGAGGAATCGAAATCCGTCGGCGACAGCGATAGCGGCGAAAGCACTGGTCATCGCTCTGGCCGACGGATCGTCGAAATCAAGCGCACCAACAAGAGCGATCTGACCGATGGTCAGTACGAGCATATGCAGAAGGTGGTCGGTTACATTCACCGACATCTTGCGCAAAAGCCGGATGGCGACATCGGGGAAAGCGACTGGCGCTACAGTCTGATGAACTGGGGCCACGATCCCACCAAGAGCTGAGGCGAATGCGACAGTCTCGCCAAGGACGGTTGGCGGGGTTTCGTCGAACCGATCAATACCTATTACGGAGGCTGGAACCTTGACGGACGCCACCGATGCGATCGCCATCCTTCTCGGCAAGCGGAGCGAGGACGCGACAATCTGCCCGAGCGAAGTCGCCCGCTATATTGCCGGCAGCGAAGGCGATTGGCGCGCCGAAATGCCGGCAATCCATGCGTCCGTCGATCGCCTTGTCGATCAGGGTCGGATACGTCTCAGCTGGAAGGGTGAGCCGATGCAAAAGCGAAACGGGCCTTATCGGATCGGCGCACCGGCGAAATGATCCGCACGGCCTTTCGCTACGGTCTCGCGCTGTTCTATGCTGTCGCCGGCGTCTTCCACCTCGCCATACCGCGCCCGTTCCTCGAGATCATGCCGGATGGGGTTCTCGCGCCCGAGGCGATGGTGTTGTGGACCGGAATCGCCGAACTCGCCGGTGCGCTTGCGCTGGTGCAGCCCGGATCGATCCGGTTACGCCGGGCTGGGGCCATCGGGCTGGCACTCTATGCGGTGTGCGTCTTCCCTGCGAACATCAATCATTTCGCAATGGACATGGGGCGAGCGGATGGCGGTTTGGGCCTTGCCTACCACGTGCCGCGCATGTTCGCGCAGCCGCTGATCGTGTGGCTCGCGCTGTGGGCCGGCGGCGTCACGGACTGGCCGCTTCGCCGCCGGCGCTGAAATTAGCTCATGTGCTTGGAGACGGCACCGGTCATCTTGAACATGGAGATCTGCTCCTTGCCGATCACGGCGCCGAGCTTGTCGTCCGGATTGATCATCCGGCGGTCCTTGGAATCCTGGAGGTCGTTGGCCTTGATGTGATCCCACACCTTGGAGGTCACCTGAGCGCGGGTCATGGGACCCTTGCCGACCACGTTTTCCAGTTCCGGCGAAAGATTCACCGGCTTTTGCAGAGCGTTGTTCTTGCCAGCCATGGATTGTTCCTTTCCTGTAAGGCCTGCTTGTTAGCACCGGCTGCACAATGCAACCGGAATTCACGCATTGTCGTTCAATCGTCGGCGTCGTCGCCCCATTCGTCCGCGTCCCACTCCTCGACCTCGTGGCCTTCGAAGCGCGCGGTCACCATCGCCGCGGCGAGGACGTGGCCGCGCAGATTCTTGGCGACATCCTCGTATTCCGCACCCGGCATCAGGGTAAGCGGCAGATCAACGGCGAAGAGCTGGAAAGCATACCGATGTTCCTCGCCCAGCGGGGGATCGGGCAGCAGCCATTCCGAATTGCCCTGTCCGTTCTTGCCCGCACGCGGCGGCGCCTCGCCTTCCAGCAGCGCGCCCTTCTGCGGCGCCAGACCCCAGACGAGCCAGTGCAGCACGGGCTTGTCGCCCGGCGCGTCGAGATCCTCGACCACCAGCACTAGCTCCTGTGATCCGGGGGGCGGCGCGGTCCATTCGAGCGGGGGCGCCACGGCGAATTCCTCGATGGCGGTGAAGGACGGGTCCAGCTCGCCCCCATCGGAAAAGGCCGCGCTCGACAGCGCAAAGCCGCCGCGCCCGAATTCACGCTCGGTGGCGAGTTCGGCAAGGACAGGCGCACGCTTCACCGCAGCGCCGCCGAACGCTTTCGAAATCCAGTCCGGCACGGACGCACTCACGCGGTATTCTCCATAATCATTCCCTTCTCATGCGCTGCGATGGACGCCGAGGCCATGGGCAAAACAGGAGATTTGCACCGTTTTCCCCGGTCATCCATCCGTAAACGAATTATCGGCGGCTGTAGCATCCTCGCCCTATCGAGGGTAAGACCCGTGCTACCGAAACGGTCCGAAGGGAGAGGCCGTTTTCCGTCCGGGAGGAAAATCATGTCATTGGGTCGCACCGTCCTGTCGTCGATTGTCGCTATTTCGCTCGCCTCATGCGGGGGCGGCGGAAATGGAAACTCCAGTGGGGCCGTGTCCAGCGGGGGCTCAACCAGCGGAGGGACCGGGGGCAATCAGTGCTCGCTCGCGTCGCGCCAGCAATTCGTGCGCGACACGCTCAACGAGTGGTATCTCTTCCCAGAACTGCTCGCGGCGAACGTCGATCCGGCGTCCTTCTCGACAGTGCAGGACTATATCGACGCGCTCGTCGCCCCGGCCCGGGCACAGTCGAAAGACCGCTTCTTCACCTACCTCACCTCCATTCGCGAGGAGAACGAGCTGATCAACAGCGGCGCGAGCGCGGGATTTGGTATCCGCCTCAGCTACGATACCGCCAATGGTCGGCTGTTCGTGCTTGAGGCGTTCGAGAATGCACCCGCCTTCCGCCTCGGAATCGATCGGGGCAGCGAAATCATCGAGATCGACGGCGTCAGCGTCGCGCGGCTGTTCGAGTCCGGGGGCCCTGATGCCGTAACGGATGCGCTGGGTCCGAGCACGCCCGGCGTGTCTCGTACGCTACGTGTTCGTCAGCCAGACGGTACGGTGATCGCACCGCAAGTCACGAAAGCCGAATTTGCGCTCGATCCGGTGTCCGACCGCTACGGCGTGCGCACCATCGACGATAACGGCACGCAGATCGGTTACATCAATCTGCGGACCTTCATCGTACGCGATGCGGAGCAGCAATTGCGCAACGCCTTTGCCCAGTTCCGCGCTGCCGGGATCAATCAGGTCATCCTCGACCTTCGCTACAATGGGGGCGGACTGGTGTCGGTAGCAGAGGTCCTCGGCGACCTCATGCTGCGCAATCAGGTCGGTCAGGTGTTCAGCCGGACGGTGCTCAGGCCATCCAAGTCCTCGGAAAACTCCACCGATCTTGTGACCGCCCAGCCCGAGGCCGTGCAAGTGACGAAGCTGGCGGTGATCGGTCGAGGAGGCACCGCTTCTGCGAGTGAGCTGGTGACCAATTCGATGATCCCTTATCTCGGCAGCAATATGGCACTTGTCGGAGCGAACACGTTCGGCAAGCCGGTGGGCCAGTACGCGTTCGACCGGTCCGCGTGCGACGATCGGCTTCGTGCGGTGACGTTCAAGACCGTTAACCGGGATAATCAGGGCGAATATTTCACCGGACTCGCCAGTGTCGTGCCCAACACCTGTGCGGCCCCGGACGACATCGGCTCACAGCTGGGAAGCCCTGCGGAAGGGTCTGTCGCAGCCGCGCTCAACTTCCTTCGCGGCGGAACCTGCACTCCGATCACCGGCGTGCAGGCACGCGGGGTTCAATCCCTAGAGGGCCGGCTGACCCTGTTGCAGCCCGAGCGACCGAACGCGGCCCAGGTCAATATTCCGGGGCTGTACTGATTCAGGCGGCGGGCGCGCAGATCGGGACCGCGCCCGCCGTTTGACCTTTGGAAAAAATCGGTTTTAATCCGCCGATGACTCGGGCCTATTCCACCTTCGCCGCGTTCTGGCCGTTCTATCTGCGCGAGCATTCGCTGCCGCGAACACGGGCCCTGCATTATATCGGGACCAGCCTCGTGGTCCTGCTCGCCATCGCCGCAGTGCTGACGGGAACGTGGTGGCTGTTGCTGGCGCTTCCGGTCGCGGGATATTTCTTCGCCTGGATCGCCCATTTCCGGGTCGAGAAAAACCGCCCGGCGACCTTTACGTATCCGCTCTGGAGCCTATTCGCCGACTTCCGGATGTGGTGGATGTGGCTGACCGGCCGGCTCGGCCCGGAGCTCGACCGAGCAGGCGTGGACCGCGCGGTCAGTCGCTCCGACGGCCGGCGGTAAGCAGAAATGCGATAAAGCCAAGCGCGAAGATCAGGTCTCCGGCAACCACGAAGCCCGTTGCCGCGTCGCTGCCCGTTCCGAACCCCGAGGAGCCGAGCAGAAGGACGACGCCCAGCTTGCTCGCAACGCCGGCCCAGAGGATTTGCGCATACCGCAGGGGATCGCTCGCTACGATCGCGTAGACAAGGCCGAAACAGGCTACCAGGAGCGAAAGCACCATGCCGTCCGTATCGGTGCCGGGGACGAACATGCCGGCCAGACCGACCGCGACATTGTAGAGCGCCGCGATCCAGAGAAACGCGCGCCAGCCCCCGGATACAGACACTGGTCGGCTGTCAGATTCGACTACGGGATCGGTCACGGATTCCTCGGCCCCTCGAAAGGCTGCGTATCGGTCCAGGCGCAGCCGCTCAGCGAATCCCGCCCACCCAGTTTCAGCGTCGCGACGAAGGGAAACCTCCGGTCGCTCATGCCATCGGAACAGGTTCCGGGCGTCACCATGAGATCGAAAGCCGCACCCTCGAACTGGCCGCTGAAGGAGAGTCCGTTATTCCCAGCGAACCGCTGGACCGGAATGACAGTGCCGTCGGCGTCTTGCGGAGTAGAATAAGTCAGGCTCATACCCGTCACCTCACCACCCCAGAACGGCTCGGTGCCGACAAAGTGTACCGTCTCCTCGCTGCCGATGGCTGCGAAGGGTTGAGTGTTCGCGGTGTCCGCCGCCCCGCCGGTACAGGCGGCCAGCGTGGAAGAAGCGAGGAGGATTATCGCGCTGCGCATGGACACCATCCTAGGGTTCGTTCGATTTCAGTCCAAGATGTTTCGGCCAGTTACGCGGGGGAGGATCGATATGTAGCGAAAAAGGGCGGCCGTGACGGACCGCCCCTTCGTGTTCGGAATGTCGAGACGCTTATTCCGGCATCAGCACCGTATCGATGGCGTGGATGACGCCGTTCGACGCATCGACGTCGGTCTGGGTCACAGTCGCGGTGTTCCCCGCCGCATCACGCAGGACAACGTTCCCGCCATCCATCATCGCGGTCAGCGTGGCGCCATTGACCGTCGTGATCGTGTACCCGGCATCGCCGGCGCCCTCGATCGCCTGCTGCAACGCCGCGGCGTTCGTTTCGCCCTCGACCACGTGATAGGTGAGAATGTTGGACAGGTCCTCGCGGCCCGCCGGGCTCATCAGCTCGTCACGCGTTGCCTGCGGCACCTTTTCGAACGCCGCATTGGTGGGCGCGAAGACCGTGTACGGGCCCGTGCCCGAGAGCGTGTTGCCAAGCTGCGCGGACTGGATCGCGGAAACCAGCGTCGAGAAGTCCGGATTGGCCGTCGCGACGTCGACGATCGTGCCTTCTGCTGCCGTGTCGTTGGCCATCTGGTCGGCCATGGCGGTGTCGTCAGTCACAGTGTCGGTCGCAGGGTCCTGCGAGCAAGCCGCAATAGCCAGCGAGGCGGCGGAGGCGAGCGTGATTGCAATCTTGTTCATGTCGTGTGCCCTTCTGTATATTCCGAGTTTCAGTTCGGTTTTCCCAATGAAGGGATACGGAGGCGACTGCGCAAATCGCTACCGCCTCCGTATCCTATACCCAACCAATCATCATGGCAGAAACATGTTCCGAAAAAGGCGAAATGATGGCGGTGGCGCCATCATTTCTTTATTCTTACATCGCTTTTTCGGGGCGCTGATCGTGTGAATGCGCGGATTCCTTGCCGAAATGACGGCGCAACCTTTTCGCCAATGTGTTGACAGCCTTTCGCGCCGCATCGTCGACAGTGGACGCGTGTTCGGTAACACCCATCGGACGCCCACCGCGGGGACGCGCTTCGATCATACAGGCCTTGTCATCCGCCCCGCCCTTGGATCCGTTCTCGTCGCGGACATGGACCTCAACGCGAGTGAGCCGCTCGGCGAACCGCTCGAGCTTCTCGCGCACTCGCGCTTCGATCCGTTCGGCGACGTTCTCCGTGCCCATGACGGAACTGTCGGAATTGAATTGAACCTGCATGTCTTTGTAGCCTTTCGTTCTGCGAAATCCTGTTTTCAGAACCCGTGCGTAACAGCCCGGGTTCCGGCCGTTCCCCCGTTTTCGACCGCCTTGGGAACACGGTCGGTCGCGGCCTGTTGGGAAGGCAGCAACAGGAGACGATCATGACCACTGCCAAATTCGCCCTCATCCCGTTCGCCGCCCTTTCGCTGGTCGCCTGCGAATCCCAGGCCGAGCAGGAAGCCGATCGCGCCGAAGACGCGGTGGAGGCCCAGGCCGAACAAAGCGCCATGGCATCGGGCACCGAACAGGTCGCGCTCGGCATGACCGAAGCGCAGCTGATCGACGCCGATCTGGTTGCCGCGGACGGCACCGATCTCGGCGATGTCGAGCAGGTCCGCCGCGACGCGAGCGGCGCGGTGACCGGCCTGCTGGTCGAACTCGACGACACCGACCCCGACCGCTGGGTTGTGGTGCCGATGGACGGCCTGACCACGCGCCCGGACGGCAGCGACATGGACGTGCAGACCAGCATGACCGCCGCCGACCTCGCCGCTCTGCCCGACGCACAGATGACCCCGGCGCCGACCACCTGAAGCCCCGAGCGTCTGTTGGACATGGACCGGGTGTTACACGGTCCGGAACAGCTTTTCCCCGCCCCTCCGCACCGTCCGTGCGGAGGGGTTTTTCGTGCGGCCAACAAGACACGCCGGGCCCGAGTAGGAAAGTAAAAACGCACGATCATGCGGCCAGGTTCGGGAACCGCTTTCCGGTTCCGCCACTTGCGATCAATGCAATCCCTCACGGAGCTTCCACCCATGGCCGACAAGACACCGCAGCAGCATCTCGCCCATATCGCCGAGGCGATGAAGGACATCGATTTCGTGATGTTCAACACGCATACCAAAGACGGCCAGATCGGCGCGCGCCCGATGAGCAACAACCGCCAGGTCGATTACGACGGCGACAGCTATTATTTCACCTGGGACGACAGCCTGATGGCAAAGGACATCGGGAAGAACGCAAAGGTCGGCCTCTCCCTCCAAGGCCGACAGAGCGCGGATGGCGCTCCGGGGATCTTCATTTCCATCGAGGGAACGTGCGAAATCGTGCGCGACAAGAACGCCTTCGCCAACCACTGGACCCCCGAGCTCGACCGCTGGTTCGAGGACGGCGTCGACACCGATGGACTAGTGATGCTGCACGTCCACGCCACCCGGGCAGCTTACTGGGACGGCGAGGACGAAGGCGACTTCGATATCGACTAAGGGACTTGCCCGGTACGGGACTGGCGCTTCGTGAGGAAGCGCCTGTTCCGCCCTCCCGTCAGCGGCGCGCGCTCACCATTGTCAGTGTGCCGAGATCGACCGTGTCCCCGCCCGGCACCAAAGTGACCGGATTGCTGGTATCCGTGATCCAGAGCAGCGCGCCGTCCGGCCCCTCGATCCGCACCCGGGCCGATGTCCGGACGGCGCTCCGGAGCGCCTCACGCGGCACCTCGACCGAAAAGGCCAGCGGCACTTGGCGTCCGTTGGACGGATAGTCTTCCTCGGCCAGCACCAGTGCCGGCGCATCGGCACGGCTGACATCCTCGATCCGGACATGCATCACGGACCCGGTCGGCAGGGCGATCCGCTCGCGATAGGTCGCCTGACCGGAAACGGTCACGGTATCACTCGCGGGCGGCACACTGGCGCAGGCGGCTAGAGCGAACACAGCGGCAGGGGCGAGGAAGGCGAGACGTTTCATCATTCTGGCGAAATCCGGCTACGGTCCTCGGGTTCCCATCATTTCCCGCTATGCCAAGGCGGGACCGTTCAGTCGCGTTCGCGATCGCCCTGTCCGATGTAGAGCTCGCGGCCTGTCTCGTTATAGACGCGGCTCATCTCCTCCATCCCCTCGCGTGCTTCCGCGGCATCCACGGCGCTCGTCTCCCGTTTGATATTCTCGCTCGCCAGATAGCTGTCGGAGTTCTGCTTCGCGGCGAAGTCGCGCACTTCCTGGGTGATCTTCATCGAGCAGAACTTGGGCCCGCACATCGAGCAGAAATGCGCTGTCTTGGCGCCTTCGGCGGGCAGCGTCTGGTCGTGGTACTGCTCGGCCGTCTCGGGATCGAGCGACAGGTTGAACTGGTCGCGCCAGCGGAATTCGAAGCGGGCCTTGCTCAGCGCGTCGTCGCGGACCTTGGCCGCCGGGTGCCCCTTGGCGAGGTCGGCGGCGTGGGCGGCGAGCTTGTAGGTGACGACGCCCACCTTCACATCGTCGCGGTCGGGCAGGCCGAGGTGTTCCTTGGGCGTGACGTAGCAGAGCATGGCCGTGCCGTACCAGCCGATCTGCGCCGCTCCGATGCCGCTGGTGATGTGGTCGTAGCCCGGCGCGATGTCGGTGACGAGCGGCCCCAATGTGTAGAAGGGGGCTTCGCCGCAGGCCTCGAGCTGCTTGTCCATGTTCTCCTTGATCTTGTGCATCGGCACGTGGCCGGGGCCCTCGATCATCACCTGCACGTCCTGCTCCCAGGCGCGCTTCGTCAGCTCGCCCAAGGTGTAGAGCTCGGCGAACTGCGCCTCATCATTGGCGTCGGCTATACTGCCGGGGCGCAGGCCGTCGCCAAGCGAATAAGCGATGTCGTAGGCCTTCATGATCTCGGTGATCTCGTCGAAGCGTTCGTAGAGGAAGCTCTCCTTGTGATGCGCGAGGCACCATTTCGCCATGATGCTGCCGCCGCGGCTGACGATGCCGGTGACGCGCTTGGCGGTCATGGGCACGTAGGGCAGGCGCACGCCTGCATGGATGGTGAAGTAGTCGACGCCCTGTTCGGCCTGTTCGATCAGCGTGTCGCGGAAGATTTCCCAGGTGAGGTCCTCGGTGATCCCGCCGACCTTTTCCAGCGCCTGGTAGATCGGCACGGTGCCCACCGGCACAGCGGAATTGCGGATGATCCATTCGCGCGTGTCGTGGATGTTGCGGCCCGTGCTGAGATCCATGATCGTGTCCGCGCCCCAGCGGGTCGCCCAGACCATCTTGTCGACTTCGCTCGCCACATCGCTGGCGACTGCGGAATTGCCGATATTGGCGTTGATCTTGACCAGGAAGTTGCGCCCGATCGCCATCGGTTCGCTTTCCGGGTGGTTGACGTTGTTGGGAATGATCGCCCGGCCGCGCGCGAGTTCGTCGCGGACGAATTCCGGAGTGACGTATTCCGGGATCGCGGCGCCCCAGCTGTTCCCGTCGAGTTCGCGGCGGATGTGGTCGCGGCCGAGATTCTCGCGCTCGGCGACATATTCCATCTCGGGCGTGATGATGCCCTGGCGGGCGTAGTGCATCTGGCTGACATTGGCGCCGGATCTGGCGCGCAGGGGGCGCTGGATCACATTGGGGAATTGCGGGACGCCGCCGCTGCGATCGGGGCCGAGCTGGCCGTTATCTTCCGGCTTCACCTCGCGCGCTGCGTATTCCTCGACATCTCCGCGGGCCATGATCCATTCGCGGCGCAGTTGCGGCAGGCCGCGCTTGATGTCGATGGTGGCATCGGGGTCGGTGTAGGGGCCGGAGGTGTCGTAGACCCGCACGCTCGGCTCCCCGCCCGCAAGGTCGATCTCGCGCATCGCGACGCGGATGCCGCTGCCGGACTTCGCGCCGACATGCACCTTGCGGCTGCCGCGGATCGGGCCGGTGGTGACTCCGATATCGAATTTCGAGTTGATGTCGGCCATGCGAAGTCTCTCCATTGGCTTCGCACCGGGAAGAGAGAACAGCGGATTCGGGCGGTCGCGATGTTACCCGTCCACTCCCTCCGCCGATGCTAGTCGGTTCAGGTTCGACGGGTCGGGCGTTGCTTACACGCCCCTCTCAGCCTTGTCCTTTGACGGACAAGCAGGCTCCCCGGGGATGGCGGGTTTCTAGGGCAAGCGAAGCGGCGCGTCCAGCGCGGACGTGTTCGCTCGTGGGCGGTACAGGGTCAGTCGAAGCTGTCCTTGATCTTCTTGCCCGCCCGCATTCCCAGGAACAGGAAGACGAGGAACAGGATCACGGCGATCACGAAGAGGACGATCGCAAGGTCGACCATGGTCCCGGCGAGCCCGCCGAAACCGAGGATGGCCGCCACCAAAGCGACGACGAGGCAGAGAAGGGCGAGCTTGATCATACGATCACAACCCGCCCTTCCCGATTATCGTTCCCCAAAGGCAGCGATCAGGCGCCGCCGCCGCGCGCGATCCAGCGGTCGATCTTGGCCTCCAGCACCGGCAGCGGCAGCGCGCCCGTGCCGAGGACCTGCGCGTGGAACGCCTTGATGTCGAAGCGATCGCCCAGTGCCTTTTCCGCCTTCGCGCGCAGTTCCTGGATCTTCAGCGCGCCGACCTTGTAGGCGAGCGCCTGACTCGGAATGGCGATGTAGCGTTCGACCTCGGCCGTCGCGTCGGTGCGGCCCATGCCCGAATTGGCGAGCATGTATTCGATCGCCTGATCGCGGGTCCAGCCCTTGGAATGGAGACCCGTGTCGACCACCAGTCGCATGGCGCGCAGCATCTCGTCGTCGAGCGTGCCGAAGCGGGCATAGGGGTCCTCGTACAGCCCCATCGGATAGCCGAGCGTTTCCGAATAGAGCCCCCATCCCTCGACATAGGCGGTGTTGCCGCCGAAGCGCATGAAGGCGGGCAGCGCCTCGTTCTCCTGCGCCAGGCTGATCTGGAAATGGTGCCCCGGCGCGCCTTCGTGAAGGTAGAGCGTCGTCTCGCCCGGAGTGGTCCGGCTGGGCAGGTCGTAGGCGTTGAAATAGAAGATGCCGGGCCGCGAACCGTCGGGCGCGCCGGACTGGTAGGAGCCGCCCGCCTCGAACTTCTCGCGGAAGGGTTCGTAGGGCCGGATTTCGAGCGGGGTCTCGGGCACTTCGGAGAAGAAGGCGGGGATCTTCGCGTCCACTTCCCTGCCGATCGCGTAGAAGCGCTGAGTCAGATCCTCGCGGCTCTTCGGCTTGAAGCGCGGATCGGTGCGGATGTAGTCGAAGAATTCGGGAAGCGTGCCGGTGAAGCCGACCTCGTCCTTGACCTCCATCATGCCGGCCTTGATCCGCTCCACCTCGGACAGGCCGAGATTGTGCAGGTAATCGGCGGTCAGCGGCAGCGTGGTCGTCTGCTCGATCAGCTGATTGTAGAGCGCGGCCCCGCCCTTCATCTGCGCGAGGCCGACGCTCTCGCGCGCGACCGGATAGTATTCCGCCTTCAGGAAATCGTGGAGCCGCTTGTTCGCCGCGAACACCTCGCTCACCGACTGGCGATAGGCGGTGGTCAGCCGGGCTTTCTCGGCGGCGCTGAAATCCTCGGGCAGGTTCCGGATCGGCCCCCAATACGGCGATTCCTCGAGATCCATCGCCGCCTGCGTCTCGAGCTGTTCGATCACGTTGCCGATGGTCAGCTTCGTTTCGAGAACGCCCGAGCCCATCCCCTCGCGGAACTTGGCGATCGCGCGGTCGGTCAGCGCGACATAGTCCGCCATGCGGCTCATCGCGTTCTCGTAATCCTCAACCGTCTCGAACTGTGCGGCCCCGTCGCCGCTTTCGAAGGTCGGGTAGAAGGTGTGGAAGCCGCTGAAGTGATTGACCGGCCGCACTTCGGTGAGGGCAAGGATTTCCGGGGTCAGGCCCTTCAGCACCTCCTGCTGGTTGTAGGCGAAGACGTCGTAGGCGATCCGGTCGGTCTGATCGAGGGCGGCGCGGTCGATGGTGCGCAGGCCCGCCAGATTGGCCTCGGCATTGGCGCGGCTCGTCTGGTTGTATTCGTCGGTCAGGAAATCGCCCAGCCTGTCGGCATAGCGCATGTCGCCTCGGAAAAGCGCGCTGAGCGGATTGAGCTTCAGATCGCGCTCGTCCGCCTCGGCGAACAGCGCGAACAGGCGATCATGCGCGCTGGCGTCGGGAGCGGCGGCGACCGGACCCGCAGCGCCGCTATCGGTCGATCCGGGCACGGCGGCGCAGGCTCCCAGCATCAGGGCGCTTCCGGCGAGCAGAGCGTGGTGAAGTCTCATTGCAATTCCCCCAAATGAATGTCGTCGTGATCGACATCGCCGCATTTTCGCCCAGCAGGACATCGCTGGCAAGCCGTCCCATCGTCGAACGGCCAACCTGTTGCGACGAGGGCATGGGCCGCTATAGCTCGCGCGAACGAACACGCCCGCACGAAGGTTTCGCAGGCCGGCAACCCGCGCCGGACAGTTCAACGGAGAACGCGCTTACATGGCAACATCCTCGTCCGCCCTCCTGCTTTTCGGCGCCACCGGCGACCTGTCGAAGCGGATGCTGCTGCCATCGCTCTATGCACTTCATGAGGACGGGCTGATCGCGGCGGACCTGCGGATCGTCGGCACCGCCCGCAGCGAACTGAGCGACGAGGAATTTCGCGCGATGGCCCGCGAGGCCTTGCTGGAGCATCTGCCCGAGGACCGGCGGCACGAGGAAAATCTGGCGAGCTTCATCGACCATCTCGTCTACCAGCCGCTCGACGCCTCGACGATCGAGGGGTTCGACGCGCTGGCCGAGAAGGTCGGCGATATCTCGGGCGGGCTGTCGATCTTCCTCTCGACCGCGCCGTTCCTGTTCGAACCGACGATCAAGGGGCTGAAGGCATCGGGCTTGGCGGACGGGAATGTTCGCATCGGGCTCGAAAAGCCGCTCGGCAACGATCTGGCGAGTTCGCGGGTCATCAACGACGCGGTCGCCTCCGCCTTCGAGGAGGACCGGATCTTCCGGATCGACCACTATCTGGGCAAGGAGACGGTCCAGAACCTGCTCGCCCTGCGCTTCGCGAACGCCATGTTCGAGCCGCTATGGAACGCCAACGGGATCGACCATGTCCAGATCACGGTGAGCGAGACCGTCGGGCTGGAAGGTCGCCACGGCTTCTACGACGACACCGGTGCGCTGCGCGACATGGTGCAGAACCACATGCTCCAGCTGCTCGCCATCACCGCCATGGAGCCGCCCGCCGACTTCGACGCGACCGCCGTACGCGACGAGAAGGTCAAGGTCCTGCGCTCGCTCCGCCCGCTCGAGGTGGCCGAAATGGTTCGCGGCCAGTATGGCGAGGGCGCGGTCAAGGGCGAGAGCGTCGACAGCTACGAAGCCGATCTGGGCGAGAGTTCGGATACCGAGACCTTCGTCGCGCTGAAGGCCCATGTCGACAACTGGCGCTGGCAGGGCGTCCCCTTCTACCTGCGCACCGGCAAGCGCATGGCCGAACGCCGCAGCGAGATCGTGATCCAGTTCAAGCAGGTGCCGCACAACATCTTCGCCGAGCGTGGCGGAGAGCTTACGGCCAACCGGCTCGTCATCCGCCTCCAGCCCGAGGAATATGTCCGCCTGATGGTCATGGCCAAGAAGCCGAGCATGGACCGCGACGGGGTGACCCTGCGCGAGGTGCCGCTCGATCTTTCGCTGACCCAGGCCTTTGCCAAGGCGCGGCGGCGGATCGCCTACGAGCGGCTGCTGCTCGACCTGATCGACGGCGATCCGACGCTGTTCGTCCGCCGCGACGAGGTGGAGGCGCAGTGGAAATGGATCGACGCCATCCGGGCGATGTGGACGAAACAGGGCATGGAACCCAAATCCTACGGTTCGGGCAGCTGGGGGCCGAGCGCGGCGATCGCGCTCACCGAGCGCGACGGGAGAAGCTGGCATGAGTAAGCCCGATCCGATCTGGGCCGAGGACGGTTCGGGAGATGCGGTGGCGCGGCATCTGGCGCGCGTGATCGCCGCGCATCCGAGCGCGACGATCGCGGTGCCGGGCGGCTCCACCCCGCTGCCGATCTTCGAGAAACTGGTCGGTGAAGGGATCGACTGGTCGGGCGTCACCCTGATGCTCGGCGACGACCGTATCGTGGAGCACGGCCACGCCGCCAGCAATCAGGCGAAGCTCGAAGGCGCCTTCTGCGCCACCGAAGCGCGGATCGTGGCGCTGGAGGAGGGGATGGCGGTGCCCGATCTCGACCTACTGTGGCTCGGCATGGGCGAAGACGGTCATATCGCCTCGCTCTTTCCCGAGATGGAGGGGGAAGACGCCCCTGGCCGCACGGTCATCCGCACCCGCCCCGTGCCGCTGCCGCCCGAAGCGCCCTTCCCCCGCCTCAGCATGAACATGGAGGCGCTGACCGGGGCGCCGCGCGAGATCATCCTCGTCATCCGCGGCGAGGCGAAGAAGCGCGTGCTCGCAGATGCCATCGCCGGGCGCGGCACAGTGCCCGTCGCCACGCTGATAGCGCGCGCGACCTGCCCGATCACGATCTACTGGAGCCCCGAATGACCCTCCATCCCGTTCTCGCCCGTGTCACCGACCGGATCGTCGAGCGCAGCCGCGATGGACGCCGCCGCTATCTCGACCTGATCGAGCGCCAGCGCGATGCGGGCGTCAACCGGCCCAAGCTGTCCTGCGGCAATCTTGCCCACGGCTTTGCCGCCAGCGGCGAGGACAAGCCCGCCATCCGCGGCGGCGAGGCGATGAATATCGGCATCGTCACTGCCTACAACGACATGCTCAGCGCGCATCAGCCCTATGGCCGCTATCCCGAGCAGATTAAAATCTTCGCCCGCGAGAAAGGCGCCACCGCGCAGGTTGCAGGCGGCGTTCCGGCGATGTGCGACGGGGTGACGCAGGGTCAGGATTCGATGGAACTCTCGCTGTTCAGCCGCGACGTGATCGCGATGAGCGCGGCGGTCGGCCTCTCCCACGGCATGTTCGAAGGCGCCGCACTGCTCGGCATCTGCGACAAGATCGTGCCGGGTCTGCTTATCGGCGCGCTGCGCTTCGGCCATCTGCCGACCATCCTGATCCCCGCCGGACCCATGCCCTCGGGCCTCGCCAACAAGGAGAAGATCCGCGTCCGCCAGCTCTATGCCGAGGGCAAGGTGGGCGAGGACGCGCTGATGGACGCCGAGAGCGCCAGCTATCACGGCGCGGGCACCTGCACCTTCTACGGCACGGCCAATTCCAACCAGATGATGATGGAGATGATGGGGCTGCACATGCCCGGCTCCAGCTTCGTCAATCCGGGCAACAAGCTGCGCCAGGAGCTGACCCGCGCCGCGATCCACCGCCTGACCGAGATCGGCTGGCGGGGCGGGGATTACCGCCCGCTCGGCCATTGCGTGGACGAGAAGGCGATCGTCAATGCGGTCGTCGGCCTGCTCGCCACCGGGGGATCGACCAATCACGTCATCCACCTGCCCGCCATCGCGCGGGCGGCGGGCATCCAGCTCGACTGGGACGACATGGACGAGCTCAGCAACATCGTCCCGCTGATCGCCAGCGTCTATCCCAACGGATCGGGCGACATAAACTATTTCCATGCGGCCGGAGGAATGCCCTACGTCATCCGCGAGCTGCTCGAGGCGGGTCTGGCGCATGGCGACATCCGCACGGTCTATGGCGGATCGCTGGCGGACGGCGCGCGGGAACCGGTGATGGACGGCGAGGAACTCGTCTGGACGCCCGCCGCGCCCATCAGCCGCGACGATACGCTGCTCGCGCCCGTATCCGCGCCGTTCCAGCCCAATGGCGGCCTCGCCCTGCTGCAAGGCAATCTCGGCCGCGCGACGATGAAGGTGAGCGCGGTTGCGCCCGAGCGCTGGACGATCGAGGCGCCCTGTCTGGTCTTCTCCGACCAGCATCAGGTGATCGACGCGTTCAAGAACGGCGCGCTCGACCGCGACGTGGTGGTGGTCGTGCGCTTCCAGGGCCCGGCCGCGAACGGCATGCCCGAACTGCACAAGCTGACCCCGCCGCTCGGCGTGGTGCAGGATCGGGGCCACCGCGTCGCGCTGGTTACCGACGGGCGGATGTCGGGGGCGAGCGGCAAGGTGCCCTGCGCGATCCACGTCTCGCCCGAGGCGTGGCATGACGGGCCGCTCGGCAAATTGCGCGACGGCGACGTGGTCCGCGTCTGCGCCAAGACGGGCACGCTCGCCGCGCTGGTGGGGGAAGCCGAATGGGCCGACCGCGAACAGGTGAGCGCCCCGCCCCCTGCCCTCGGCACGGGACGCGAGCTCTTCGCCATGCTGCGCCACCATTCCGACCCGGCGGAAAAGGGCGGCAGCGCCATGCTCGCGGAGGCGGGGCTGTGACTGCCGGGCACACAGGTAGCGCGCGCGAGATCGTCGTCGCCGATATCGGCGGCACCCATGCGCGCTTCGCGCTCGCCGCGATCGCGGAAGACGGCGCGGTGTCGCTGGGCGAGCCGATCAAGCTCGAAACCGCCGAACACGCCAGCTTGCAAACCGCGTGGGAAGCGCTCGGCCGCATGCTCGACCGGCCCCTGCCGCGCGAGGCCGCGATCGCCATAGCTGCGCCGATCCAGGGCGAGGTGGTCCGGATGACCAACAGCCCCTGGACCCTGCATCCGGGCCGGCTTGCCGAACAGCTCGGCCTCGACGCACATATCCTGATCAACGATTTCGCTGCCGTCGCCCATGCGGTCGACTGCGCGGCGCCGGAAGATCTCGTCCATCTGACGGGTCCGGACATACCGCTCCCGGATCGCGGTGCGATCAGCATCGTGGGCCCCGGCACCGGGCTCGGCATCGCCCTGTTGCTGCGGACCGGCGATCACTCGCATGTCGTCGAGACCGAGGGCGGCCATGTCGATTTCGCCCCGCTCGACAGCGTGGAGGACCGCCTGCTGGCGCATTTGCGCGAGCATCACACCCGCGTCTCGGCCGAACGGGTCGTGTCCGGGCCGGGGCTGCGGGCAATCTACCAGGTGCTTGCCGAACTCGAGGATCGCGACATGCCGCGGGCTGACGACAAGGCGCTGTGGAGCCTTGCGCTCGAAGGGTCGGACAGCCTCGCGGCGGCCGCGCTGGAGCGGTTCTGCCTCTGCCTCGGCGCGGTGGCGGGCGACGTGGCGCTAACCCACGGCCCCGGCCCGGTGGTGATCGCGGGGGGGCTGGGCTACCGGCTGCGCGATGTCCTGCCGCGGTCGGGCTTTGCCGAACGGTTCGCCGCCAAGGGGCGCTACGCCGCGCTGATGCGGAGCCAGTCGGTGAAGCTCATCACCCATCCCGAGCCGGGCCTGTTCGGCGCCGCCCACGCCTTCGCCAGACGGCCGGTGCGCTGATCTAGCCGGCGTCTCCGACCACGATCTCGTCATAGACCGGATCGTAGCGCACCGGGATGCCTTCCGCCGCGAGCCGGTCGAGCGAGACGAAGCTGTCGCTCGCGGCCGAATTGCGCAGCCGCGCGAAGGTCGGCGCGTCCATTCCGTCGCGGAACAGGTCGAGCAGCTGCCCGCTGTGGACGCTCATGCCCGCGCCGGGCACGATCTGGAACGCGACGGTCGCCAGCGCGCGGTCGCCATAGCGCATCGCCAGCCGCCCCTGCTGCACCGTGGGATCGATCTGCCCCATATAGGCGCTCGAGGATCTGCTCCCGATCTGGTCGATATAGGCGGAGGAACCGTTACTCGCGGGTAGCGGCGGAGGCGGGGTCGCCTGCGCGATAGCGGCGACCGCCAGCTGCTCGGAAGATTGCGGAACACCTGCGAGAGCCGAGCGCGCAGGATCGGTCGCCGCAGCGCCGGGGGGCCGCCCGGGCGGTGTATGCGGCGCCGGAGCATCGGACCGATCGGCACTTGCCACCTTCTCGCCGAAATCGTCACGCCCGATCCGCTCGCCGATCTCGCGCAGAAGCGCAGGCGGCACCGCGCCGAACAGATTGGCATCCCGGCCGCCCATCAGCGCCTGATATTCGGACCGAGGGGGTGCAGACAGTGGTTCCTTGGCCTGCGCCGCCTCTTGGCCATGCGATTTGCGCGAAAGCCCGGCCGCGCGATCTTCCCCCGCCCCATCATCGGAGATGCCAGCGGGGATCGTCTGAAGGGACGGGCTGTTGGCCAGCCGTACCGGCGTTGGTCCGGCCTCGGGACGTTCCGGTGGGGCCGGCTCGCGGACAATCCCGCTTCCGCTCGCCGGGACCGGAGTAAACGCAGACGTCATCCCCGCCGCAGCGTCGATGTCCGGCAAGTCGTCTTTGACGAAAGCCGCATCGCCGCGGAGTCCGACACGAACGATCGACCCGGTGCCCTTCGCTGCCGCCGCTTCGCCGGGAGCCGGCTGCACAACATCGAGCGGCGCCGCGCCGCCGAGCAATCCGCCGAGAGTCAGGCAGGCCAGCGTGCCGAGCGATGTGCTCCGCATGAAAACGCTCGTGGAGGAGCGCCTCGCTGGCGGCCAGTCGCCCATGCCTGCCCGTCAGTCGCCCGCCATCGGCGTCGCGCAGGGTCCTGCGTTCAGAGTGTAGGCCGCGCCCTCGTTCTCGCGGATCCGGGCCTGCGCACACCAGTCGTCGGTGTAGTTCACCTTGAATCGGGACAGCACCCGCTCCTCGTGAGCCGGTATCGTCGTGCGGCCCTTGTGCACCGCCCTGGATGCTCCCTGAATTTCGATTTCGTAGGACACCGTCTGCTCGACGGCGGAGTGCGCGACGAGCGCGATATTCACCTCGCCCCCGTTGTCCGAGACCTGCATCGAGATTGCCTGCGTGCCTGCCTGTTCCCCGGCCATAGCCGTTCCTCCGATGACCAAGGCCGCAATGACGGCCACACTGCGAAACATACCCTTCATGGGTTTCCTCCCGGTCCGGCGAGTTGATTGACGATCGCCTCGATCAGCGCCTGCGTCTCGGCCGACAATTGCCCTGCGCCCGCCGGCTCTTCACCGGGCTGTTCGGGCGGCGGCGTATTCGCGCCGAGCGCGACGGATGCGATCGCCTGATTGTCCGCATCGTCAGCGGCGCCGGTGTTGCGGGCGAGACGCTGGATCACCCGATCGAGGGTTGGCGCCTTCGTGCCGTCGAGCGCCTGCCCCAATAGCCGTTCTTCGGGCGAAAGGCGGTTCTGCGGGGTCTGCGCGAACTCGCGCGAACGGGTCTCGAGGCGGTTGGCGCAGAGTTTCCTCACCGCCGGAATATCCGGAGGGTTCGAGCACACGTCGCGCCCTTCCACCGTTTCCAGCAGCACCTCTCGCTCCGAGGGGGTCAGTTGGGACAGGAGCGTCGAGAATTCCGCTTCGGAAAGCTGGGCCACGGGGGTTTCCGAGGCTTCCGGCGAGGCGATCTGGACGATGCCGCTTGCCCGCGCGGCCCCGGTGGCGGAGCGCGCCGCGGGATTGCGGCCATAGACCTTGGCTTCGGGTGGCGCTCCAGTGGGCTGGGCAGCCTGATCGACATAGACCCCGCCCTCGCCCTCGGATTCCTGCGCGGTGGCGGCGCCTGCCGGCAGCGACAGGACCACGGCGATCATCAGGCTCGAGACGCGCTTCACGATCCTAACCTCCGCCATTTCCGCTCGGCGGAGCGCCGGTGTTGGTCTGGGTGATCTCCATCGCCTGGCCGCCGTCCTGCGTGATCCGGAGATCGGAAAGGCCGTTGCCGTCCTGAGTCCAGGAGAGACGATTTCCGTCGCCCTGCTGGATCGCGGTCATTGCATTCCCGTCGCCGTTCTGGATCAGGCGCGCCTGATTGTCGCTGCCGTCCTGCACCAGGCTGAGGAGATTGTCGGATCCGGTCTGGCCGATGGCGGCCGCCGAGTAAATCGCCTGCGATTCCGTCTGCGAAACATCGGCCCGGTTGCCGTCGCCCTGCTGCGCGAGCATCAACACGGTCTGGCCCTGCCCCTGCTGCCCGACATTCGCGGCGTTGCGATTGCCGTCCTGCGCGATCGAGGCGTGGTGATTGCCATCGTCCTGTCCGATATCGACCTGGTTCTCGTCGCCGTTCTGAATGATGCGCACGTAGGAGTTGCTGCCGGACTGGCGCGCTTCGGCCCGGTTGGTCGCGCCGATCTGGGAAATGAACACACCGCGGCGGTCTTCCTCTGGAACGGGGATGCGCTCGAACTCGAACTGGCCCCCGCGTCCCGCGCCGGGCGCTGCATTGCCGGGATTTGCATTGGTGGTCTGGGCCGCGACGGGCGAACCGGACGCCAGTGCGATCGCCGTGAGCGAAGCAAGGGTGGTTCGAATCGAAGTCATCGTCCGGCTCCTTCACGAAACTGGTATTTAACAGATTGGCGGGCGGCTGAGAATTCCGGCCCTGTCCCTGCAATCGGACAGCGAACGACGCTGCCCCAAAAGGTGGGGCCGGCGCGAGGATTGCCCCCGCGCCGGCCCGACCGCATCAGTTGCCCTGCGTGACAGTGGCGGTGTTGAAGTTGCCGTTCTGGCTCACGTTCGACAGCGCATCGGTGCCGGTCTGGGTCACCGTGGCGGTGTTGTTCGATCCGAGCTGGTCGATGAACGATTCGTTGTCGAAGCCAGCCTGGGTCAGCGTGGCCGTGCTGTCCGTACCGTTCTGGACGATCGACGAGTAACCGCCTTCGCCGCTCTGGGTCGCGCTGGCGAGGTTGCCCGAACCGCGGTTCGCCCCGCTCGCACGAACCGTGCCCTGGCTGATGTCGGATTCGTTGAACGCGCCGCTCTGCTGGACCAGAGCGGTCTGCATCGTGCCGCGCTGGGTGATGTCCGAACCGTTGTTCGTGCCATCCTGGATGACGTCGGCGATCTGCTGCGAACCGGCACCCAGACCGAAGATCGCGCCGTTGGTGCCTTGGTCGATGTTCGACCGGGCGTTCACGGCCGAAGCCAGCTGGTCGACGAAGGCCGACTGCAGGCCACCCGACTGGTTCACGGTCGAGCGACCGTCGGTACCTGCCTGACGAACGCCGACATCGGTCTCGTCGAGAACGCTGCCCGCCGAGTTGCCGAGGCCGCCCTGCGTGACCGCGGAGGTATTGCGCAGTCCGGACTGGGCGACGTTGGCCTGATGGCCACCGATCGGGTTCTGCGTGATCGTCGAACGCTGGCCCGTGCCGGACTGCGAGAGGATCGCACCGCTCAGGACCGTGGCGCTCTGGGTTATGGTCGATTCGTTGTCGTCACCGTCCTGAGTCACCAGCGCACCGTTGGCCATGCCCGTCTGGGTCACGGTCGAACGCTGATCGTTTCCGGTCTGGAAGACCGTCGCCTGCGTTCCCATGCCCGTCTGGCTGATCGTCGAGCGGAGGAAGGTGCCGTCCTGCTGGACGGTCGCGAGGCCGAGGCTGCCCGACTGATCGAGATCGGATTCGTTGTTCGAACCGTTCTGGATGACCAGCGCCTGATTTTCACCGCCCGACTGGTTGACGTCGGAAACGTTCGTGAAATTCGGTCCCACGGAGGGCTGACCGGTCTGGAAGACCTGCGCCGAGGAGGCCGACGACTGGACCACGTTCGACACGTTGTCGCCGTAACCGCCGCCCTGACTGACGAAAGCATCGGCACCGGCGGCCGTCTGATTGACGGTCGAGGTGTTATAGATGCCGGCCTGCCGCACTTCCGCGAAGGCATCGGCGGACTGGTCGATGTCGGACAGGTTGAGCTCGCCGTTCTGGGCGACGATCGCTTCCGCACCGCCGGCCGTTTCGGTCTGGTCGATCGTCGAGACGTTGTTCAGCCGGCCGTTGAACGGACCGAAGGCATTTCCGCCGCCCTGGGTCACGTCCGCACGCGCACCCGAGGCCTGGGTGATCGTGGACAGGTTGTCCTCGCTCGTCTGCAGGGTGGTGGCGCTGGCGCCGGCGGCCGTGCCGCTCTGGCTGATCGCCGACTCGTTGTTGGTGCCGGTCTGCGTGATCGAGGCGAAGGCCGGGACCGCATCCTGCGAAATTGAGGCGCGGTTGTCGTCGCCGACCTGGTCGACGATCGCATCGGCGAAGATGTCGGGCGTGACCGGAACTACCGGATTGCTCGCATTGCCGGTGCCGTCCGCGCTTTGGCGGACCACCGTCGCGGTGTTGCGGTCGCCGTTCTGGGTCACCACCGCGTTCGAGAAGTCGCCGGCCTGGTTGATGCCCACGGTGTTGTCGTTACCCGAAGTCATCACGTCGGCGACGGTGTTGTCGCCGCTCTGGGCGATGACGCTGGTGTTGCGGTCGCCGACCTGAGTCAGCCCCACGAGATTGGCGGCGTCCGCAGTCGCATAATTGTCGTCCGGATCGCCTACGGCACCGTTCTGGCCGGTCTGGGTGATGGTGCTGATATTGTCGTCACCGGTCTGGCTGACGCTTGCCTCGTTGAACCGGTTGCTCTGGACGATCGAGGACGAGCTGCTGCCGTCCTGATAGACCGATGCGTTCTGTGCGCCGCCCGACTGGATGACCTCGGAATCGGCTGCGCCGCTCACCTGGATCACGCTCGCCCGTTCGTTGTCGCCGCTCTGCTTCACGGAGCTTTCCGCGCCGTTGGTGGCGGCCTGCTGGTTGACGTTCGCCTGGTTGTTGGCGTTCGACTGGGTGACCAGCGAGTCCGAACCCGCACCCGACTGGGTGACGGTGGCGCGCTGGTTGTTGCCGCTCTGGTTGACGGTGCTGTCGTTCGACTGGGCATGGACCGCCGAGGCCATCGCGAGTGCGAGGATCGAGCCGCCTACGAGGATTTGCTTTCTCATCTTGATGATCCTTGATTTGAAGGAGAGAGAAGGCCGGCATCACGCGGATGCCGGCCATTCGATATCAGTTCGTCCCGTTTCCGGCGCCGCTCTGGGTGACGACGGCGCTGTTGTTGTCGCCGGTCTGGTTGACGTAGGAATCATTGCCCGCGCCGCTCTGCGTGACGGTCGCGCTGTTGAAATTCCCCGTCTGCAGGATGTCGCTCTCGTTCCCGAGGCCCGTGTCGGTCAGCGAGGCGAAGTTCTCGTGGCCGTTCTGGCTGATCAGCGAATCGCCGTTCTCGCCGGACTGGTTCACCACCGCCTCGTTGCCCGAAATGTCTGGCGCACCCAGCGTGTTCGTCTGGAGGACCGTGCTCAGATTGTTCGACCCGCTCTGCGTCACGTTCGCCGCCATCTCGCGACCAGGGCCGCCATCGGCAGGCGCCGGGGCGGTCTGCGTGATGTAGCTGGTGTTGAGCGTGCCGGTCTGGTTCACAGTAGCGGCCGAGCTGTTCGCACGGCCCGACTGAGTGACGTAGCTCTTCAGCTCATCACCGATCTGGCTGACGAACGCCGTGCCGAAATTCGCGCTCTGCGAGACTTCGGATTCGTTGTCCGTGCCCGACTGCGTGACGCCGACGACCGCCGTGTCGCCGAGGCCCTCACCGGCGGCGTTGTCGAGACCGGGCTGGTCGACGGTGCTCCGGTTGCCCGTGCCCGACTGGCTGATCGCGGCGCTGTTGTCCGAACCGAACTGCGTCACGGTCGAGGTGTTGTCGTTACCGTTCTGGACGAGATCGAGGGTCTGGAGCGAGGTGACGCGATTGGCCGCCCCCTGCGTCGCGGTGGAATTGTTGCCGCTGCCGGTCTGGTCGATCGAAGCCTCGGCATCGGTACCGCGCTGGGTCAGCGTGGACGTGTTGCCAATGGCGCCGGTCGCGTTCTGGCTGACTTCCGCCACATTGCGCGCACCGCTCTGGTTCACGGTGGACAGGTTTCCATCGCCGAACTGGTTCACGGACGCCTCGAGCTGGGCAGGTTGCGTGTCGCTCAGCTGGTTGACGAAGGAATCATTGTCGTTGCCGGTCTGATTGACGGTCGCGTTGCTGCGGTTGTCGCCGGCGCCGCCGCGGACTTCCTGCCGAACGGCGGAACCGTTGCCGTTGCCGGTCTGGGTCACCAGCGTGCTCGCGAAGGACGCCTCGTTCTGGTCGACCGTCGAGGTGTTGTCGTCACCGGTCTGGACCACGCCGGAAATACGATTCGGGCCGCCGTTCAGAGCGTTGCCAACGGTGTTCGAATTGCCGTTCTGGTCGATGATCGAGCTGTTGCCGTCGCCGGTCTGCCAGGATTCGGCTTCCTGCGAGGTGCCGTTCTGGGTGATCCGGGAGAAGCTGTCGCCGGTCTGGTCGACCTGCGCGTCGTTGCGATCCGAACCCAGCTGGACGATCTCGGCTTCGGCGCCGTTGCCGCGCTGGTCGATCTGCGCCTCGTTCCGGCGGGCGGCGCTGGTGCCGTTGCCCGACTGGTCGACCGTCGCGGAGCCGTTGGTTCCGGTCTGATTCACGACGGCGTCGTTGAACTGGCTGGCCTGATCGATGTCGGAAGCGTTGGCCGAACCGCTCTGGGCGACGGTCGCCGAGAGGTTGTTGCCGTTCTGATCGACATCGCTCTGATTGCTCTGCGCGAAGGCCGGAGCCGCGATCGAGAGCGCCAGGATCGAGGCGCCGGTAAGGATGGTCTTCTTCATCACAAATTCCTTTCTGTTTCGGTAGGTTTGCGACTTATGGTTGGGATGCGGGATTATGTTTCCCGCTTGATCTTCCAGCGGTCTGCGGCCGCCGAACATTTGCGTGGCGGACGACCACCACAGGGTCGCCGCCTTGCGCGACTGAATGTTCTCGTTGTTCGGGGGACCGGCCTCTTCGCGCGGCATCGCTCGGCGCATGCGCGCCGGGAGCGATGTCGTCCTGCGGGAAGAGCCGGGCAGTCTTCATGTTGCATCACCTTTTCAAAAAGGCGATAACCGTCCCGCTTCGGCGCACAGAACGCCGGGCGTATAGGTATCGCAGCCTGCACATCTCGCACGCATCGGAGTTGCCGCTCCCTTGCGTGCTTTTTTAATCCGCCTTGCCCGCCCGTTCTCCGAAAGCCGGAAAGCCTGGGGTTTCGGCGTGTCTCTTCAGGACTCGTCCTCCTTCTCGTCCCGATCCTCGCGCTCGTTGCGCACCACCGTGAGAGCGCCGACCGATCCGGCACGACGCACGGCACGCTGCACGTCGTCGGCGTCGTAGATCCCGTCCCGCTCGGCGCGGTAGGTCTGCATCAGCGGACCTGCGGCCATCATGTCGCTGAAATTCCACAAGCCGAGCTCGACGCCTTCGAGGATCAGCCCGTACACCGCCTTCTCGATGGCCTGCTGCAACGCGACCTGATCGGGCTCGTTGGCGGTGATCCCCGCCTCGGCCTCGAGCAGTTCCTTGAAGGCGACGAAACGGAACGCACTGGCGCCGATCGCCTGGCTGGCGATGGTCTTGGACGCGGTGACGTTGGTCAGCACCTCGCCCGTGCGGACGGAAACGGCGCGCAGATAGACGGTGACCGTGTCCTGCCGATATTCGGTGCGTCCGCCAATGCCGAGGAACGCGGCGCCCGCACCGCCGGTCACCGTGTTCGTATCGTATCCGACGATGCCGCCCTCCAGCAGGACGCCCGCGAACAGCAGGGCCGGCAGCGCGTTCGGATCGGTATCCTCCTCGCCCAGATACCGCTTGCGCATCTCGGCGATGATCTGCCGTTCCTTCAACAGGTTATCGAGCCGCTCGCGCTCGACCACGGTAAACCACTGGCGCTGCCCGGCCTCCTGCAAGGCACGTACCAGCATCGAACTGGCCCCCTGGGTCACGGCGCGCGAGAGCGTCTGTCCGCCCTCGGTCGACTTGAACTGGCCCGTCTGGTCGGTGAAACCATAGACCGCGATCGCGACCTGCCGCTCGGGCCCGGGGAGCCCGTTGAGCAGGTTCTGGGTCTGGGTCTTTTTCGGGAAATAGGCGAGGCTGGTTTCGGGCGGCATCAGGTCCCGGCCATCGTCGCCCACGGTCATGCAACCGGTGAGAGAAGCCGCCGCAGCCATCAAGGCGAAATTACGCACTGCGCGCATCAGTTCACCTCGAGGAAGAGCGGAACGACAATGCGGGTTTCCTCGCCCGTATCGTCATTGGTGATGACGAGCGTCACCGAATCCAGCGATCGGAAAAAGGTGATCGTCTGGCCGCCGAAGCTGATGGTCCCGCTCTCCTGCGGGTTCTCGCCGAAGATCGCATCGACGATCTGCGAAGACAGCGCGGAGAGCAGGCGTGACTGCAATTGGCGCGCGAAGATATCCGCCTGCGAATTCGTCGTCGTCGCGCGCGGATCGCGGTAATCGTTCTGCGCGTTCGCCGTGCCGAGGATATGCGCGGAATTGAACGGATTGCCCCCGTTCGTAGGACTGATCGGCTCGTACACCAGATCCTGCGCCAGGACCTGACCGTGAAAGCCGCCAAGCGCGACAAGCGCGCAAATTCCGAATTTTCTGAACACCAGGCCCTCTCCCCCCGTCTCACGGCACGTTATTCTCGAACCGAGAAACCGGATCGCCGTCAGCCATTCTGTGCGGCTGATTCCGGCGTTTATGTGAGCGACCTGTTGGAAGCGGTTAATAGCGATTTAACGTATGAAGGGAAGATGCCATTTCGCGTTTGATAGCGATGATCCACAACGGGACGGCATAAGTAACATGCTGTTATACTTGTTTTAAGTCCGTCGCACCAGTGTGGAAGGCAGAAAACACATCCGATGTGGGGCGGGTCAACAAGGCTAATCCAGATTAGTTCCCGGCCACGAGATGCTTGCGAGTATCACGAAAAGCGCAGCAACCGACCGCCCACGGCGTCGTTGCGGTCGCGAATCGCCATCTCGTAGGCACGATTCGCTCCGCAATTAGCCCGAAGCTGAGGCTCCGAACGGGAGGCGCATTGTTACCCCCAGTCGCGACGGCGGTGGGCCAGCATTCAAATGTCGAGCGCGTCTACTCCCTGCCAATGGCGCGGTCGTAAAATCGGACCTCACGATCCCGACCGCACAATGTTGCCAAATTCTCCAGTCCGGCGGTAGGGTTTGCGCCGATGACGGAAAACGCGGTTTTCAGCTCTTGTTGTGGCGTCCACGCGCGAGTCATTCTCCGATGACCTTTGCGCAGGGCGCGATCATGGCCATCCTTCTTGCGATGCTCGTTGTCTACGCCACCGAGCGTATCAGGGTCGAGATCGTCGCAATGAGCGGTCTTGCCGGGGCCTTCGCCGTCGGCGTGGTGCCCGTCGGTAACGTGTTCGCCGGCTTCGCGAGCCCGGCGGTCATCACCGTGGTGGAAATCCTGATCGTGGTCGCCGCGCTCTCCAACACCCGCGCGCTCGATACGCTGGCGAGCACGATCGCGAGCAGGCTTCGGGGAGAGCGCGCGGTGCTCGTGTTCCTCTGCGCGACTGGTGCCCTCATTTCGGTCTTCATGAACAACATTGGCGCACTGGCGCTGATATTTCCGGTGACGCTGTCGGTCTGTTCGCGAATCGGGATCGCTCCGGCGCGGGTTCTGATGCCGCTTTCCTTTGCTACCCTGCTTGGCGGAATGTGCTCGCTGACAGGCACGCCTGCCAATCTCGTCGTCAACGAATGGATGGCGGGCGAAGCGGGGCGCGACCTCGGATATTTCGAACTGGCGATCGTTGGCGGCCCGCTCACCCTTCTGGGAGTGGCCTGGCTTGCCGTCGGCGCGCCGCGCGTTTTCACTCATCTCGCTCCGGCCGATGGACCGGTGGGGGATGCCGGACCGACGCTGTTCGTGGTGGAACGCGACCTGCCGCCATCGTCACGCTTTGCCGGCATGCCCTTGACCCGGTTCGAAGAGGCGACCGAAATGCGCGTGCATGGCGTTGTCCGGCTTGGGGCCCACGTCTTCGCCCGGCGACGCGATATCGTTCTGGCAGCGGGCGATACGCTGCTGATCGAGGGCCATATCGCTCGCATTCACGAACTGGAGGACGCGCGTGATCTCGAGGCCGGAGCATTCGACGCGGCGTCCGAACAGCTCGAACTGGTGGTCATGCCGGAGAGCCTTTTGCTCGGATCGCGGGTCGAGGATCTCGAAGCGATGGCCGATGGCCGCGCCGACGTGATCGCGCTGGCCAGCAGGCGGGGCCGGATCGAGGGTCGCTTCTCGGATCTGCCGATTTCCATGGGCGATGCTCTGATCGTTGCCGGCGAACGGGCGACGATCCGTCAGCTTGCCGCGGATTGCGGCCTGTTGATGCTCTCGCCGCGACGCAGGGTGCATTCCGCGCAGAATGCCGTGACGGGCGTCTGTATATTTGCTGCCGGCGTAGCGGCCACCGCGCTGGAGATCCTGCCCGTCCAGATCGCCTTCGGAGCGGTGGTGCTCGCCTTGGCGATGACCGGCATCCTGAACCTGCGGACCGCGCTCGCCGAGATGAACTGGGGCATCGTCATTCTGCTGGCCTGCATGATCCCGCTGGGCCTGGCGGTCGAGGAAACCGGCGCCGCGCGCGTGATCGCCGACGGGCTAGCCGACGTCCTGCCGTCGGGAGAGCCGCTGATCATCGTGCTGGCGGTGCTGGTCCTGGCGGTCGCGATAACGCCCTTCGTCGACAACGTTTCGACTGCCGCCGTGCTCAGCCCGATCGCCGCCGGGCTCGCGACACGGACGGGCACCCCTATCGAACCCCTGTTGATCGCAGTCGCGATCGGGGCATCGCTCGATTTTCTCACGCCCTTCGGACATCACAACAATGCGGTGGTGATGGGTGCAGGCGGCTACCGCTTCGTCGACTTTCCCCGGTTGGGCGCCCCGTTGATCACGATCAGCCTGTGCGCCTCGGCCGGGATCTTCGCTCTGATGCTGTCGGCGTGACAGTTGAGAATCCGGGCCGACCGCGTTATATGCCCACCCGACCGATAGGGGTAAGCCGATGATCTCCAACAAGGCCCGCTACGCCTTCCGAGCCTTGCTGGCGATTGCCGCCGCGCCCGAAGGCGAAGCGACGACCAGCGCCGAGGTCGCGCGACGCTACGCGATCCCGCACAAGTTTCTCGAACAGATACTGCTCGATCTCCGCAAGGCCGGCATTCTCGAGAGCAAACGCGGGAAAAGCGGCGGCTATGTGATGCTTCGTCCAGCGGACACTGTGAGTTTCGGCGAAGTTCTGCGGATATTCGAAGGTCCGCTTGCCCCGCTTCCCTGCCTCTCGCGCCAGTCCTATCGCCGCTGCGAGGACTGTGTGAGCGAGACCCATTGCGAAATCAGGAAAGAGTTCGGCCGGGCCTACGACGCCAGCCGCGCCGTGCTCGACACCCGAACGATCGGTGATGCTCTGGCAGACGCCGCAGACCGGGCGCCGTCGCGGCGGGAGGATCGGCGCGCAGGATGACATTTCGCCATCGCTTTAATTCCCTATATGACAGATAGGTTTTATAGGCTATCGACTCGCATCTCGTGGCAGGTGGGAGCGTTTGATTTGTCGTTGTTCGCGATTTCAGTAGCCGCACAATGAGCGGTCTGCCCGGCCAATCTCCCCCGGCGGAGGCGAAGCACCGCCATGTCGACGAGATCCTGCACGTTCTGCGCGAAGCCCTTCTCGGCCTTCGCTTCGGATCGGTCACTCTGACAGTCCACGAGGATCGTGTCGTGCAGATCGACGTGACCACGAAAACGCGCCTCACACCGGCCGACTGACCCATATTCCCGACCGGTGCCGACCGGACCACCGGAAGCGTTGCGATCAAACGAAAGGATTTCCAGCATGATCGCCCGCTCCCTCCTGTTGACAGGAACCGCAGCCCTGTCCCTCGCCTCCGGAACCGCGCGTGCCAGCGAGCAGAGCGACGGCGCGGAACCAGCCCAGGATCGCGATACGGCCGCCCCCGCGCCGCAAGTGTCTCCCGGCACCGGCCAGGTGGATGACGGCACCATCATCGTTACCGCGCGGCGCAGGTCCGAGACTGCACAGGACATTCCGATCGCCATTTCGGTGGTCGGTGGCGAACAGCTCGACAACACCGGATCGTTCAATGTCGGGCGCTTGCCGCAGCTCACGCCCTCGTTGCAGTTCTATTCCTCGAACCCGCGAAACACGGCGGTGAACATTCGCGGGCTGGGCGTTCCCTTCGGCCTCACCAGCGACGGCTTCGAGCAGGGGGTCGGCATCTATATCGACGATGTCTATTATTCACGGGTCGCGTCGGCCACGTTCGACTTCCTCGACGTCGCCCAGATCGAGGTGCTGCGCGGGCCACAGGGCACGCTCTACGGCAAGAACACCACCGCGGGCGCGATCAACATCACCACCAACCAGCCGACTTTCGAATTCGAGGGGAAAGCCGAGGTCAGCCTGGGCAATCTCGATTTCAAACAGGCCAAGGCGGTGGTGTCGGGCCCGCTGTCCGACACGATCGCCGCGCGGTTCGCGGTGTCCAGCACCAGCCGGCGCGGCACGCTCTACAATGTGACGACAGACAGGTTCATCCAGAGCCAGGACAATATTGGCCTGCGCGGACAATTGCTATGGGAGCCGAATGCCGATCTCAGCATCACGCTGGTCGGCGATTACAACCAGCAGGATGCCGTCTGCTGCGGCTCCGTCTTCGTCGGCACGGGGGCGACACAGCGACCGCTTTCGCGCCAGTTCGCGGCGCTGGCCGCCGCGCTGGACTATGCGCCGCCAAGCACCGATCCGTTCGACCGGCTGACCGATCTCGACGCGAACCTCGACGCCGGCAACAAGATCGGCGGAGTGGCG
Organism: Erythrobacter sp.; assembly: GCA_025698865.1. Lineage (GTDB taxonomy): Bacteria > Pseudomonadota > Alphaproteobacteria > Sphingomonadales > Sphingomonadaceae > Qipengyuania. The sequence goes on from JAILWQ010000001.1 coordinate 570,301, forward strand.
CTGCGGGCGAACTGGAACCTCGGGCCCGGCACGCTGACCTCGATCACCGCCTGGCGGTTCTGGGACTGGCAGCCGGAGAACGATCGCGATTTTACCGGCCTTCCGATCGTCACCCGGTCGCAGAATCCCTCGCAGCAGGATCAGTACACGCAGGAACTCCGCTATTCCCAGACGGGCGAGCGGTTCGATTTCGTGGTGGGCGCCTTCGCGTTCAATCAACGGATCGACACGCAGGGAACCGAGCAGCAGGGTTCGGCCGCCAGCCGCTTCACCATCAACCCGACGAACCCGCTGTCGAACGATCCCTCGGTGCTCGACGGGCTGACGGCCCGCAACTCGCAATTCCTCGAGAGCACGAGCCTCGCGCTGTTCGGCCAGATTGGCTGGAAGGTCACCGGAGCGTTCACCGTGCAGCCGGGCCTGCGCCTCAACTACGACAGGAAGAAGGGGTTCTACGAACGCCGCGTGTTCACCGGGGACGGCACCGAACTGACCGGCAACGAGACCGATCCGCGCAGCGCTGCCCAGCTGGCGGTGTTCACCCCGCAGATCAGCGCACCGACGGCAAGCGACTGGAACCTGAGCTACGACCTCACGCTCAGCTACGAGCTGTCGCCCGACCTGCTCGCCTACGGAACCTATGCGAGCACCTTCAAGACCGTGGGCATCAACCAGAACGGCCTCCCGCGCGATGAGGCCGGCAATCCGATCCTCGAGGCCGGACAGATAGTGCCCGAAAGCGTCGATCATTTCGAGATCGGGTTGAAGGCGCAATTGCTGGACCGCCGTGCGATCCTCAACCTCGCGGCGTTCCGGACCGATATCAAAGACTATCAGGCGACGGTGAGCAATGGGCAGTTCGGCGTGCTGCGGGGTTATCTCGCCAATGCCGGGAAGGTCAGGTCTCAGGGCGTCGAGGCCGATTTCTCGATCCGCCCGAGCGAACGCTTCAACGCCTATGTCAACGCCGCCTACACCGACGCCACGTATCGGGAATTCGTCGATGCGCCCTGCCCGCCCGAATTGTCCGGCGGCACCGTCGCGTCCCCCGGTCAGCAGCCGAGCGCGCCGGGAACCCCCGGGGGGATCAGTCCCGCCAATTGCGACATTTCGGGCCAGCGCCTGCCGGGCGTTTCGGAATGGAATTTCGCCTTCGGGGCAGAGGCGAATGCACCGGCATCCTTCCTCGGCCGGCAGGGCGAGTTCTATCTCGGCTATGACGGCAGCTACCGATCGAATTTCTCGTCACTGGCGTCGCCTTCGATCTACACCTTCGTCGATGGCTACAGCCTGTCCAATTTTCGCGCCGGGTTCCGCACCGATAATGGGCTCAACCTGTTCGGATGGGTCAGGAACGCCTTCGACGAGAACTATTTCGAGCAGTTGTTCGTGGGGCCGGGCAACACAGGTCTGATCGCGGGTCTGCCGGGCGATCCGCGGACATGGGGCGGCACGGTGATCGTGGCATTCTGAGAGGCGCGCCGGGCGGCCGAGCTCCGTGGAACTTGTGCAGGTGTCGCGCTTGATCGATAGGGCGGAGCCAATCGAAGTTCCGCAGGCCCACGAGTTGCAACCCGTCACCTCATTTTCCCGCGATCCGGTCGAGCAAAGGCGCGCTGCCGTGCCGGAGTGTGCCTGATCGTGCGGATCGCCATCTACGACCTCGACAACACGCTGACCCGGCGGGCCACGTTCACGCCGTTCCTGATCTTCGCCGCGAGGCGGATCGCGCCGTGGAGGCTGGTGCTGTTGCCGGTCTGGGTGGCGATGATGATCGGCTATCGCGCGGGCCTTTATGATCGCACCACGCTCAAGACCCGCGGAATGCGGACGATGCTGGGCAGGGCCGATCTCGCGACGCTGGAGGCAGTCGGCCAGGAGTTCGTCTCCCGCCGCATGAAGGGCGACGGGCTCATGCCCGCGACGCTCGCCCTCCTCCAGCAGGACAGGGACCGGGGCGCGCGCATCGTCATCGCGACGGCAGCGTTCGAATTCTATGCGAGTGCCTTTGCCGACCGGCTCGGTATCGACAACGTGATCGCCACACGCTGGGACGGGCATTCGATCCCGGAGAGGAATTGCTACGGCGAAACGAAGCTGGAGCGCGTGCGAAAATGGGCGGAGGCGGAAGGCCAGTCGCTTCAGAGGGCGGACCTGCGCTTTGTCAGCGACAGTTTCGCCGACGCGCCGTTGCTCGAGATTGCGAGCGAGCCGATCTTCATCAGCGCGAGTGCCCGAAAGAGAGCGCGGGCGGCATCGCGCGGCTGGCGAGCTATCGCCGCCGACTGACCAATTCTTCGAGGCAGCGAACGATCTGCGCTCCGCTCGCCGCAAAACGCTCCTGCGAGAACTTCTCCAGCACCCTCTCGCGCGCCGCGTGTCCCATCGCCGCCAGCTCGCCGGGGCGCTGCAGCATGTCCCGCAGTGCCGCGGCCAGAGCCTGAGCATCGCCCACCTCGACGACGCGGCCTGTCGCGGGTGTGTCGACAGTGAACGGCATCTCTCCGGTGCACGAAACGATGACCGGGAGACCGGCCTGCATCGCCTCGTGCGCCGCGATGCAGAAGCCTTCGCGGCGGGACGGCTGAACGTAGAGATGGAGTCCGGTCAGATACTCGGCGCCGTCCTTCGCAAACCCGACGAAATCGACCATGTCGAGACCGCGTTCCCGTGCGCTCTGCCGCAACCCGGCCTCGTCCACCCCCTCCCCCGCTATGGTTACGCGGTAGGGTGTGGCAGGAGGCTTCGCGTGGGCATTGAGGATCGCCAGCGCCTCGATCAGTATGTCGTAGCCCTTGTTGGGATGAAGCCGGCCGAGGCTGCCGATCTGCAAAGTCTCACCTGTGCGCCACGGCCGGGCCTGCGGCGCGTCGCGATCGGCCGCGAAGATGGACCAGGTGAACAGCCTGTCCTCCGCTATGCCGAGGCGCTCGACCGTGATCGCCGCCACCTGCGAGCTGTCGGCCACCCATATGTCGGACGCGCCGGCCCGCCATCGCAGCAGCCGCTCGTTCCAGGGCTTGAGAAACGCATTGTGCTGCCAGCTCACGACAGGAATGCCGAGGGACCGGCCGGCTATCTGGCCTAGCAGCGTCGCACGCGTGAGCGAGGTCCATATCGCATCCGCCGCCCAGCCCCGAGCCTGGTCGCGCAGCCATCGATAGGCCGCGAGATGGTCCGTTTCCCCGCCCTCGCGGACGACCGGTTCGATCCCGCCGGCCCGCAGTCGCTCGATCGCATGGCCGTTGCGCCGGGTCAGCGCGATGACGCGCACCTCCGCCCCGGCGCGCGCGAGAGCCTCCACGATCTTGGGCAGCGGCGTCTGCGCGCCGCCACCCTCCATGGAGTTGATGACATAGAGGATACGCACCTGTCTTCAGCCCTTCCGCCGAGCGATGGCCGCCGCGATGGCGTCGGCTCCCCGCTCGGATGCTGGCCTGTCCGAGGGGGCGAAGGTATGGGCGATCAGTCGCTCCTGTTCGGCGCGAAACCGGTCCCCGTCGAGCTTGGAATGTTCCAGTTCCGACGCCAGCTCCCCGACGCTCTCCACCCGCCGCCCGGTCCCCAGGAAGGGCAGCGCCTTTTCGCCCTGCGAGCCGAGCGCGACATTCGGGTCCAGCAGGAAGACCGGCCTCGGCCGGACGAGGAATTCGTAGATCTGGCTCGACGCATCCCCGATATAGCCGTCCGCGCCGAGCATGTAGGACATGTCGAACAGGCGCGGCCCGTCGGTGTCGACGAGGATGTTCGATGCAGCGAGCGCTTCTGCGGGAATGTCCGGACGCACCTTTCCCACCCGATATTCGGGGGAGATATGGGCCTTCTTGCGGAACAGCATGACATGGGGCGCGAAGATCAGATTGAAGGACTGCCCCTCACCGCTCGCGAACCATCGCAGCAGGTCCGGCCCCGCATCGTACCAGCTCGAAAGGTGCGGATCGAAATGCGGGTTGTAGACGAAGGTCGGGCGTTCGTTTTCGAAGAAGTCGGGCCGTGCCTCGGTGTCGATGCCCTCGAACTTGGAATAGCCCGTCACCTCGATCTTCGCTGCCTCGATCCCGTGGGCGACGAGCTGCTCCTTCATCTTCGGACCCGCGACCAGGCTGAGGTCGAACTGGCGATGATCGGGATGGAAAGTGACGCTTCGATCCCCCGTGCCGTGCGGCACTCGCACGAACAGCGGCGCCTCGCGCCCGAGCCGCCGCTTCACCGCGAGACAGGTCCGCTCGGTCGAGATCACCGCATCGGTCGCGGCGAGGAGGGGCTGGTGAACCCGCAGCCTCGCGAGCCGGCTGATCGGGGCGAGCCTGTCCAGAACTGCGCTTGCCGCTCCTATCGCACGCGGAAGCGAAAGTTCGTGCCAGACAATCCCCGCGACTTCCTCCTCGCTCAACAAGCTCTCGATCCGCTGGCGGACCGGCAGGCTCGCATAGGCGACGATCGTCTCGATCCCGGGATGCCTGCGGGCCATTGCCCCGGCGACCGGAGCGAGATGCGCGACCTGGTGTGCCGCGTCGTGATTGAACAGGAATACCGCCCGGCTCATGGGTGGCGCGGATAGGTCAAGGCGGTTCCGATGCAAGCGGTTTCTCCCCTTGCCCCGTTTGCAAAGCCCAATATGCGCGATTACGAGACTGCCAATTCGATACCCCGCGACGTGCTGGATAGCTGATGGAACTGACGGACGCACAGACAGGCCAGACCGGCGAACGGCGACAGCGCGGCCTGCTGAACATCGTGCGCAACGTCGCCTGGCTGATGGGCGGGAAGGCGTTCGGAGCGGTCTGCTCCATCGCCTATCTCGCCATCCTCTCGCGATCTCTTGGCCTTAAGGATTTCGGCCACTTCTCGCTCATCTTCGCGACCGGTCTGGCGCTTCTCGCGGTGGCGAGCTTCCAGACCTGGCAGACCGTGGTGAAATTCGGTGCCGAGCCCGCCCGGCGCGAGGACTGGCAGGGCTTCGGACGGCTCGTCTGGCTCTGCGGAGCGATCGATGTCGCAGGCGCGGTGGTCGGAACCGTGATCGCCTTCCTCGTCTATTACGTCTTCGGAAGCGCGCTCGAACTCAACTCGCGCTTCATCGACATGGCCTTCTGGTTCAACGTCGCGCTCGTGTGGTCGCGGATGACGACGCCGAACGGCATCGTGCGCATTCTCGACCGTTTCGATCTCGGCACCTATATCGAGGCGGTGGTGCCCGCCGGCCGGCTGATCGCATCGCTCCTGATCATCCTCTGGGGGCCGAGCGTCGGGCGTTTCCTCTTCGCCTGGGCCTTCTTCGACATCCTCGCCGGGGCGCTGTACTGGATCGTCGCATGGCGGCTGGTACCCGAGGCGTTCAGCCGAAAGAATGTCGGCCATTTCCGCGAGACTCTGACCCGGAACGCGGCTGTCCCCAAATTCTTCGGCATCACCTATGCCAGCTCGACGCTCGACGCTCTTTACAAGCAAGGGCCGGTCCTCGCGGTCGGTCTGCTGCTGGGCACCAGCACGGCCGGTCTCTACCGCCTCGCCGACCAGCTCGCCCAGGGCATCGGCAAGCTCTCGGGAATGCTGACCCGCGCCATCTTTCCCGAGTTCGCCGTGATCCACACGACGCAGGCCATCGGGATTTTCCGCAAGCTGGTGCGTCAGGTGACGCTGATCGCTGCCTTGGGCGGCGTCTGCGTCACCGTGGTCGCCGTGTTCCTGGGCGAGCCGCTGCTGGCGCTGATCGGCGGCCCGCCCTACGTCGCCGGCGCCGTCATCCTCATTCCCCTCGCTCTCGCTGCATCCTTCGATCTCGCTTCGGTGGCCTACGAACCGATGCTGTATTCGACCGGCCACGCGCAGTATTCGCTGGCCATCCGCCTGGTCGCTGTCCTCGTTCTCGCTCTCGGCATCCTGTTCCTGTCGCCCATGGGGCCGATCGGGGTCGGCATCGCGGTCGCGATCGGCATGGCCGTGCTGTGGCTGCTGATGAGCGCGACGGTCCTGGGGGTGATGCGCACGCTCGTCGCGGCGACTGCTTCGCGGTGATCTCGGCGGTTGTCCTTGCCGGCACGCGTCCCGGCGGCGATCCCCTCGCCGGCATGGAGGGCAAGCCGCACAAGGCCCTGATCGAGCTCGAAGGCGCGGCCCTGCTCGAGAGGGTGGTCGCGGCGCTTCGCGGGGCAGGCATCGCGCGCATCGGCGTATCCTGCACCGAAGGGTCCGTCGCCGATCTCGCCCGCTCTCTGGGATGCGATGTGCTGCGGACCGGTGCGGGCCCGAGCGAGAGCGCCAGCATCGCCTTGGCCGAAATGGACGCCCCGCTTCTCGTCACCACCGCAGACCATGCGCTGCTGCGCCCGGAATGGATACGCGAACTGGTGGACGGTACATCAGCGGATGCAGATCTCGGCATCGCCTTAGCCCGGCGGGAGGACATCGAGCGCGCCATGCCCGGCAGCAAGCGCACCTATCTGCGATTTGCCGACGGCGCATGGTCGGGGTGCAATCTATTTTACCTGAAGACGCTACGAGCAGAGGCCGCGCTCGCCACGTGGCGCCATGTGGAGGCGGATCGCAAGCGCCCATGGCGAATCATCCGCAAGCTGGGCGCCGGCACGCTGATCTCCTACGCGCTCGGCCGTCTGGGCCTGAGCGAGGGCATCACCCTGCTGGGCCGTCGCATGGGCATCGAAGCCCGCCTGATCACGGCATCGGACGGCCTGGCCGCCGTCGACATCGACAAACCGCAGGATCTGGCGGACGTCCGGGACCTTCTGGCACGAGACCATAAGCCGCGCTGATCGGTCTGTAAAAGAAGTGGTGCCGCTTACGTGACTCGAACACGTGACCCCATCATTACGAATGATGTGCTCTACCAACTGAGCTAAAGCGGCATTTTCGCGGGTGCTTGCGAAAATGGAGGCCCGAGCCGGAATCGAACCGGCGTGCAAGGATTTGCAGTCCTCTGCGTAACCACTCCGCCATCGGGCCTCGCCCATCCGAAACGACAGTCGCGGACGGGAGGCGGCCACTTAGCGGGTCCGCCGCGGCATGGCAATCGCTCATGCAAGCGCACTGCCGGGTTTGCGTCACATCGGTCTGGACGCAGCTTTCCGTTCGCGTAAAGCATGGCGGATGAGCGTAGCCGAACTGATCGACCCGATCCGCCCCGAGGGCGGAGCCGCCCATCTCCCGCACATCGCCGACTGGGGCCAGGGCCGAACCCTTTACGGTGGTGCGTCGGCGCTGATCGCCTACACCGCGGCGATCCGCGCCTTTCCCGATCTGCCGCCGCTCCGCGCCGCGCAGGTCGGCTTCGTGGCGCCGGTCGGCGAAGAGGTCGAGCTGCGGCGGGAGGTCTTGCGGCAGGGCCGCAACGTCACCCAAGTGCGCAGCGAGATCTGGTGCGGCGGCGAATGCGCTCTGACCAGCCTATGGCTTTTCGGACAGGCGCGCGATCCGAATGCGGTGCATCCGTCAGACCGCGCCGAGGACTGGCCCGGACCGCCCGAGGATGCCGAGGACGTGAGCGTGGCCAAGGCCCCGGATTTCCTCCGCCACAATTTCGATCTGCGCCGTGCGCAGGAACAGCGCGGGCCCGGCAGGCCGGTCGTCCGGCGCTGGGTACGGCTGCGCGAGGACGATGGCGTGGACGCGATATCCCGCCTCATCCTGATGGGCGACGTTCTGCCGGCCGGCGCGATGCGGGCGATGAGACGGCAGGGACCGGTCAGTTCGGTCAACTGGTCGTTCAACGTGCTCGACCCCGCTCCGCAAAGCGCGAGCGGCTGGTGGCTGGCGGAAAACGCCAGCCAGCATGCCGATGCGGGCTATTCGAGCGAACGGTTGCGGATGTGGTCGCCCGATGGCCGCCAGGTGCTCGACGGAATACAGAACGTCGCCATCTTCGGCTGATCAATCGTCGGGAAAACTCGGCCGGCGCTTCTGCATCCCGGCCATCACCGCCTCGATCTGATTGGGCGTGCGGATAACCCGCGCCTGCTCCTCGCTCTCGGCAAGAAGGATCATGTCGGTGTCGGGCGAGAGCATTTTTTCGGCGAGGCGCTTGGCGCCTTGGATCGCATGGGGGTTGCGGTCGGCGATCTCTCCGGCGATCTCCATCGCGCGGGCCAGGGGATCGGCATCGAGGATAGTGGCAAGGCCATAACCCAAGGCATCCTCGCCGGTGAATTCACGGTTGGTGTAGACCAGATCGCGCAGCACATCGTCGCGCACGAGACCGCGCCACAGCGCGTAACCGCCCATGTCCGGCACCAGCCCCCATTTCATCTCCATGATCGCCATGCGGGTTTCGGGATGGACGACGCGGATATCGGCGCCGCTGGCGATCTGGAGGCCGCCCCCGAAACACACCCCGTGGACTGCTGCGATCACCGGCACCGGGCATTTGCGCCAGGTCATCGCGACTTCCTGAAACAGGTTCGCGTTGCCGTGCGTGCGCGCGGCGATCGGGGCGCGATCCTGAGGCGATGCAGCGGTGAAGTTCGACAGGTCGAGACCGGCGCAGAATGCCCGCCCCTCGCCCGACAGGACCACGGCGCGCAGTCCCTTCATCTCGCGCACCGCGTCGCCGGCGGCAATGATCGCCTCGAACATCGCCGGATCGAGCGCGTTCATCTTGTCGCCGCGCGTCAGGCGCACATGGGCAATTCCGTTGTCGGCCAGATCCAGAGTGGCCCTATCATTCCATTCCATAGCTACAGCCTCATCCGGTAGGGGCGTTCGACAGAAACCGTTTCACGTTGCGCGCCGCCTGGCGGATGCGCTGCTCGTTCTCGACCATGGCGATGCGGACGAAGCCCTCGCCCTCCTCGCCATAGCCGACACCGGGAGCGACCGCGACATCGGCCTGTTGCAGCAAGCGCTTGGAGAATTCGAGGCTGCCCATGCCCTCGAAACCGGGCGGCAGCGGCGCCCAGGCGAACATGCTGGCGCGCGGCGGCGGGATCACCCAGCCCGCCCTGCCGAAGCTTTCGACCATGACGTCACGCCGCCGGTGATAGCGGGCGCGGTTTTCCTCGACACAGTCCTGCGGGCCGTTGAGCGCCGCGCAGGCCGCCGCCTGAACCGGCGTGAAAGCGCCGTAATCGAGATAGCTCTTCACCCGCGTCAGTGCCGCGATCAGTTCGCGATTGCCCACAGCGAAACCGATCCGCCAGCCAGCCATGCCATAGGTCTTGGACATGGAGGTGAACTCCACCGCCACGTCCTTCGCCCCCTCGACCTGCATGATCGAGGGTGTCGGCTGCCCGTCGAAATAGAGCTCGCTGTAGGCGAGATCGGAAAGGACGAAGACGCCGTTCTCGCGCGCCCAGGCGACGACCCGCTCGTAAAAGGCAAGATCGACCACCTCGGCGGTAGGATTGGAGGGATAGTTCACCACCAGCACGGTCGGACGCGGCACGGTGAAGGCGATCGCATTGTCGAGCGCGCGCCAGTAATTCTCGTCCGGCGTGGTCGGCACGGCGCGGATGGAGGCACCGGCGATCATGAAGCCGAACGTGTGGATCGGATAGGACGGGCTCGGCGCCAGCACCACATCGCCCGGCGCGGTGATCGCGGTCGCGAGGCTGGCGAGCCCTTCCTTGGACCCCATCGTCACGATCACCTCGTTCTCGGGATCGAGATCGACGCCGAACCGGCGGCGGTAGTAATTCGCCTGGGCGCGGCGCAGGCCCGGAATGCCCTTCGACTGGGAATAACCGTGCGCGTCGGGCTTGCCCGCCACCTCGCACAATTTGTCGATCACGTGCTGGGGCGGCGGCTCGTCGGGATTGCCCATGCCCAGATCGATGATGTCGCGTCCCGACTGCCGCGCCGCGTGCCGCATCGCGTTGACCTCGGCGATGACATAGGGGGGCAGGCGCTTGATGCGGTAGAAGGGCTCGGACATCGGTGCTCCGGTAAATGGGTCGAGGCGGATAGATTTGCCGTCTTCAGGATTACCTATTCGTGGCCCATGTGCAATCGGGGCCATGTGCAATCGGGGAGATGCGGGATGCAGCCGATTGTTCTACACCCGTGCGGGCAGGCCGTTCGCCGGCTCACGCACACGCGCAAGAATGCAAAGGCAGCCGATCCGATGACCGACAACGATCCCTTCACCAATCTCTACGCCGGACCCATGCAGCTGAGCCGCGCGATGTTCGCGCCCATGGCGGAAATGGCGAAGACCGGCGCGATGGGCGCGGCCGCGGTGAAGCCAGAGGACGCGCAGCACTGGGCACAGGTCGGCACGAAGCTTCAGGCGATGTGGATGGAATTCGCGAGCGAGCAGGCGAAATCGCCCCCGGCCGCCCTCCCCTATCTCGATCCGTCGCGCTGGATGGCGCTGGCGGAAAGCTGGTACAGCCAGATGCCGGTCGCCGATCCGCAGCGGCAGAAGGCCTTGTGGGAAGAAGGCTTCGCGCTCTGGGAAACCGTGCTCGGCGCCTATGGCATCGGTCCGAAGGCGGGCGAGCCCGTTGCCGATCTGCCCCGCAGCGACCGCCGTTTCGCGGACGAGAAATGGCGCACTCACCCGGCCTTCGCGTTGATCCATCAGACCTACCTGATGCTGGCGGAGCGGATCGAGGGGATGGTCGACGAGATCCAGGGCCTGCCCGAGGACAAGCGCGAGCAGCTGCGGTTCACCACCCGCGCAATCACCGATGCGGCGAGCCCGGCCAACTTTCCCATGCTCAACCCGGTGGTGCTGGAGCGGACGATGGAAACCCGCGGCGAGAATCTCGTCAAGGGAATGGAACACCTGCTGGCCGACCTCAAGCGCGGCCAGCTCAGCCACACTGATGCGGACGCCTTCAAGCTGGGTGAGAACATCGCCGTCACCCCCGGCAAGGTCGTTCACGAGACCGAGCTGTTCCAGCTGATCCAGTACAGTCCGACCACCGAGGAGGCGCTGGAGGTGCCGCTGGTGATCTTCCCCCCGTGGATCAACCGCTTCTACATCCTCGACCTCAACCCCAAGAAGAGCTTCGTGCGCTGGGCGGTCGAGCAGGGCGTGACGGTGTTCATGGTCAGCTGGAAGTCGGCCGATGCCGGGATGAAGGACGTCGTGTGGGACGATTACGTCCGCGCTCAGATCGAGGCGATCGACCACATCCGGGAGCGCCTCTCCGTGCCGCAGGTCCACGCGATCGGCTATTGCGTGGCGGGCACCACGCTGGCCGCGACCCTCGCGCTGCTGCACCGGCGCGGAGAGGCCAAGGTGAAGAGCGCGACCTTCTTCACCGCGCAGGTCGATTTCGAGAAGGCGGGCGATCTCCTCCACTTTGTCGACGACGGACAGATCGCCACGATCGAGACTCTCTCGCCGGAAGGGTATCTCGACGGGCGCTACATGGCCGCGACCTTCAACATGCTGCGCGGCACGGATCTCATCTGGAACTACGTCGTCAACAACTACATGCTGGGGGAGGATTATCCCGCCTTCGATCTGCTTCACTGGAACGGCGACGTCACCAACCTGCCCGCCAGGTGGCACAAGGATTATCTCCGCGATCTCTACCGCGACAACAAGCTCGTGCGCGCCGATGCAATGGAGGTCGACGGGACGGCGATCGACCTGCGGCTGGTAAAAACGCCGACCTACATCCAGGCCGGGCGCGAGGATCATATCGCACCGGCCGAAAGCGTCTGGCGGATCACCGATCATTTCACCGGCCCCACGCGCTTCGTGCTTGCCGGGTCCGGCCATATCGCCGGCGTGGTCAATCCGCCCGAGGCCGGCAAATACCAGTACTGGATCAACGAGGACCAACCGCGCGATCTCGACGCGTTCAAGGAGGGGGCCACAGAGCACAAGGGGAGCTGGTGGCCCGACTGGATCGAATGGCTGCGGGCCCAGGATGCTGCGACAGTCGGGACAGGCGGAAAGCGCGATCCCGGCGGCGAGGGCGACACGGTTCTGGAGGATGCGCCCGGCCGCTACGTGAAGGAGCGCTGATCCTTAAAAGCCTGAAGCGGCTACACTTTTGCGTTATTTGTTGCAGTGCACAAAATCCTTGACTTCGCGCTTGCAATGCATATTTTGTGCACTGCAACAAGAAGCGAGGACGTCATGGCCGAGAGCCAGAGCAAGATCGATGCTGCTGCCGAGAAAGCATATGCCGACGCGGCCGAACGCGGAAGCAAGGACAGTGTGAACGTCTCCGCGGTCGAGAAGGCCGTGGAAACCGATCACGCCAAGCCGGTCGAGGCAGCGGCCGTGGCCGAGGCTGTCGCCGCCGAACCGGCGAAGAAGGCGGCCCCCGTAAAGAAGGTTGGCAAGACGGCCCGGCGCAAGAACGGTGGCCGCAAGACCTCCGCCAAGACGGTCTCGGACAAGACTGCCGCCACCAAGACCGACAGCCGCAAGCCTTACAGCAAGCCGACCGGCACCAGCACTCCCTCCATTGCCCAACTGAAAGACAAGATCATGGAAAAGACCAGTAACACCGATTTCACCAGCACCATGAAGCAGACCGCTGCCGATGCGCAGAACCGTCTGAAGGCCGCTTACGAGAAGGGGTCCGAGATGACCTCCGAAGTCGTCGAGTTCCAGAAGGGCAATCTCGAGGCGATGGTCACCTCGGGCAAGCTGCTCGCCAACGGCATGCAGGACATGGGCCGTGTCTACATCGAAGACGCCAAGCTCGCTGCCGAGACCGTAACCGACGACGTGAAGAAGATGGCCGCCGTCAAGTCGCCGACCGAGCTGTTCCAGCTTCAGGGCGAGATGATGCGCCGCAATTTCGACGCTGTGGTCGCCCGCGCCTCGCGCAATGTCGAGCTGACCACCAAGCTGGTCAACGAAGCCTTCGCGCCGCTTTCGAGCCGCGCCAGCATCGCTGCCGAGCGCATCTCGAAGGTTGCCGCCTGAGCGATCGACGAACATCCGCGACCGGGCATCTCTCCTCTCTCCCTTGCCCGGTCGAGGTAAACGACGGGCCGGATGGCATCACGCTGTCCGGCCCGTTTTCATTTTTCGTCGGCTGTCCGGCGAACCACTCCCAGCACAGGGCACGAAACATTAATCACGAAACGCCTTCGGATCGGCGCGGACGGGTTGCACCTCGCGCGATGCTTACGATATTGTGCCGGCAATGAGCTTTCCCTTTACCCTCCCCCTCGCGGCCCATGTGCTGGGCGGCTCGTTCCGCATGGCCGACGATGGCGCGAAGGATGGCGGCACGGACACCGGCGACCAGACCGGCGTCGCCACCAAGACGCGCGCCAAGCCGAAAAAGCCGAGCCAGTACAAGGTGCTGCTGCTGAACGACGATTACACTCCGATGGAATTCGTCGTGATCGTGCTGAAGCGCTTCTTCCGCATGGACATGGAGGAGGCGACGCGGGTCATGCTGCACGTCCACCAGAAGGGCGTCGGCGTGTGCGGGACTTTCCCCTACGAGGTGGCGGAGACCAAGGTGAACCAGGTGATGGATTTCGCCCGGCAGAACCAGCACCCGCTCCAGTGCACTCTCGAAAAAGCCTGACGCGCGCCTTGTCGATGCATCCCGAGCCCGATCCTGTCGGCAAGGGGCAGGAAAGCGTCTGGAATTATCCGCGACCGGCCATCGGCGAACCGACCGAACGCCATGTCGAGATACGCCACCACGGAACCGTCCTGATGGATACCGTCCGTGCCTGGCGCACGCTCGAAACCAGCCATCCGCCGACCTATTACATTCCGCCGGACGATATCGTGATGGAGCATCTGGTGCCCAATTCGCGCCGCTCGATCTGCGAGTGGAAGGGGCAGGCACGCTACTGGGATGTCGTGATCGACGGCATTCGGCTGGAAGCGGTCGGCTGGAGCTATCCCGACCCCACCCCCGCCTTCGCCGGCATGGCCGGATACATCGCCTTCTATCCCGAACCCTTCGACCAATGCCTGCTCGACGGCGAACAGGTGACACCGCAGCCGGGCGGCTTTTACGGCGGCTGGATCTCGTCCCGCGAGGCCGGGCCGTTCAAGGGCATTCCCGGTAGCCGGTTGTGGTAGAGGGCGGCAAAGCTAGCGAGTGACCCGGCGGACAATCCGCGCTAGGGCGCTATCCTGCAAGTACTGACGGCGAGCGCGTGTTCAATTTCATCCCTGCCATCGACCGCTACATTTTCCGCCTCGTCATCGTGCCGATGATGGGAGTGTTCGCGCTTGCCGCCTCGCTGCTCCTGCTGGAAAAGATGCTGCGCCTGTTCGATTTCGTCGCGGTCGAGGGCGGGCCGATCGGCGTGGTCTTCAAGATGCTGGCCGCGACCATTCCCGAATATGCCGCGCTGGCGATCCCGCTCGGCCTCATGCTGGGCATCCTGCTGGCCTTCCGCAAGCTCGCCACCACCAGCGAGCTCGACATCCTGCGCGCCGTCGGCATGTCCTACGGCCGCCTGCTGCGCGTGCCCTACATCATCACCGCCGTGCTGATGGCAGTGAACCTCGCGCTGGTCTTCTACGTCCAGCCGATCAGCCGCTTCGTCTACGAGCGTCTGGAATTCGAGCTGCGTTCGGGCGCGCTCGGTGCCTCGATCAAGGTGGGCGAGTTCACCACGCTGGCCGACCGCATGGCGCTGCGGATCGAGGAAAGCGAGAATGACGGGCGCGAGTTGAAAGGCATCTTCGCCCGCGTCGCCAATGAACGCGGCCAGGTCCTGTCGATCTCGGCGCGCGAGGGCGCTTTTCTGGCCACGACCGACAGCCCCGACACCATCATCCTGCGCCTGTCGGACGGGACCATCGTTCAGGATACCGGCGGCACCGGCCCGCGCGTGCTGACCTTCACCCGGCACGATCTGCCGATCGACCTGCCCGCCATGGAAGCCTTCCGGCAACGCGGCGAGGACCAGCGGGAATTCATCCTGCCGGAACTCCTGCGGATCGGCTGGAGCGAGGATTCGAGCATTTCCATGCGCGATGCGAGCCAGGCGAGCTTCAACTACCGGCTGGTCGAGGTGGTGATGATGGCGCTGCTGCCCCTGCTCGCGGTCGCGCTCGGCATTCCGCCCAAGCGATCTACCAGCGCGCTGGGGGTGTTCCTCTCGATCGTGCTCGTGGTCTCCTATCACAAGGTCAACCAGTACGGAGAGGATCTCGCGGCGCTCGGCCGGTTCGACCCGTTCCTGGCATTATGGGGACCGTTCGCGATCTTCGCGGCGCTGATCCTGTGGATGTATTACCGGGTTGCCTTCGTGCCCGGCGGTCAGGCTATCGGCGCGCTGGAGAACTGGTTCGCCAAGATCAGCAAGAAGATCGGCCGGCTGCTCGGTCGCGGCCGCAAGCCTTCCCACGCCCGGCCGGACCATGACGTCCAGCCCGCCCTCGCCGAATAGACGCCCGACCGGACATGCAACTCGATTTCTTCCCCTCGCGCACGCTGACCGTCTATCTGGCGAAGATGTTCGTCACCCGCATCCTCGCGGTGCTGGTGATGCTGGTGCTCGTGCTGATGATGCTCGACCTGCTTTCCAAGAGCGGCGACATCCTCGCGGTGCCCGGCAACGGCCAGGGCGAGCTTTTCACCTATGTCTCGCTGCGATTGCCGCAGCTCGTGGCGCGGTTCCTGCCCTATTCTGTGCTTCTGGCGACCCTGATCATGCTGGTCGGGCTCAACCAGAACAGCGAGGTGATCGCGATGAAGGCGGCCGGCCTCTCCGCGCATCAGGTGCTGGCGCCCCTGTTCCTCACCGCAGGCGTGATCGCAGTGCTCAGCTTTGCCTTCAACGAGCGCGTGGTGACACGGGCGAACGCCACGCTGAGTGCCTGGGAAGCGGTCGATTACGGACCGATCCCTGCGGATTCCGGGGTGCGCGCGAATGTCTATCTCGCCGATGGCAACAACGTGCTGACCGCCGGTGCGGTGGCGGGCACCGGCCCGACAACCGCGATGCGCGAGGTCACTTGGTACCGCCGCACCGATGACGGGATGATCGTCGAGCAGATCAGGGCGCCGCAGGCCACTTACGCCAATCCCGGCTGGCGGCTGGAGGATGCGCAGCGCTTCACCGTCCAGAACGCCGGCACAACCGAACTGCCCGCCATTGTCGTTGGGCAGGACCTTACGCCGCAGCAGATCGAGCTCGCGCGGGTCGATCCCGAAACCCAGAGCTTCTGGCAGTTGTCCCAGTCGATCGATCGCTACGAGGAGGCCGGCCGGCGGACCTCGGAATTGCGGGCGCGGTGGTGGCACAAATTGTCAGGGCCGCTCGCCGCGCTTCTGATGCCGCTGCTGGGATCGGTGGCGGCGTTCGGGCTCGCCCGGTCGGGCCAGCTCTTCGTTCGCGCGCTGATCGGCATGGCGCTTGGCTTTGCCTATTTCGTGGTCGACAACGCCGCGCTGGCCATGGGCAATTTCGGCGGATACCCGCCGTTTCTTGCCGCATGGGCGCCGTTCCTCCTGTTCGTGCTGATCGGCGAAACCGTCCTGATCCGGACGGAGGAATGAGCGCAGCATGAGCGGGGACTGGTCGCTCCGGCTCGCCCGCCCGGACGATGCCGAAGGGTTCGCGGCGATCGTTCGTGAGTTGGATCAGCCAGACACGTCCGGCGCGATCTCGACCTCGGCGCCGGACAGCGAGTATTTCCGGCGACTGATCGCTCGCCGGCAATCGCTTACCGCCACTATGGGCGAGACAGTGGTCGGCATGGCAATTGCCTCGCCCCATCGCCGGGAACTGCATCTGCGAGCATTGGGTGTCGCCCCTCCCCACCAGCGGCGCGGCATTGGCTCGCGACTGCTCTCGGCGCTGGCAATCGACGCGCGCAATTGCGGAATGGACGCGATCGTCGCCGAAGTCGCACCCGAACCGGAATGGCTCGCCGGGTTCTACATGGCACGCAGCTTCGTCGAGGTCCGGGATGCGGAGCAACGTGCGGGTCTGGCGAGCAGGGCCGAGGCGACCGAAGGCCAGCCCCTGCTTCCCATGATCCGCTTTCTGGGCTGACGGTTCGGCCCGTCAGCCCCGCCCGCGGCCCATCGTGCTGCGCGCGATCCGGCCGACAAGCACCACCAGCCCCGGATGGTTCGCGCCCTGATACGTCGATTCGAGACCGAGATGGTCGGACAGTCGCCGATGTGCCTCGGGCAGCGAATGATACGGCATGGAGGGCATAAGGTGATGCAGCGCGTGATAGCGCAGGCCCACCGGCGCCCAGATCTCGGCGATGCGGCCGGGAGGTGGCACGTTGACGCTGTCGAGGAACTGCGCGGTCATCGTCATCGGCTCGCCCTCGTTCTCCCACAGATGCGCTACGAGCGTACGCAACTGGTTCAGGGTGGCAGTGAAGGAGACGATCGCCAACCCAATCAGGATCGGCCGCCAGCCGAGCGCGAAGATGCTGCCGATCAGCACCCACGCCCACACCGCGCCGCAGGTTTCCAGCCAGAACACGCGGCTCCGCATTTCGCCCTCGGGCGGACGGCGGCGGAATTGCGGATTGATCGAGAGGGCCGAGAAACGCTGCCACACCATGCGCCGCACCGGCGGCAGGATCGCCCCGAGCGGCACCAGCACGGCGAAGCGGAACAGCAGCGCAACCGGCGCCAGCAGGGCGATCAGCACGAAGAGCGGCAGGCTCCACGGCTTCATCAGCGCGAGCGGCAGATATTCGGGATCCTCGACCGTGCCGTACTGCGTCCGCTTGTGGTGCAGCGTGTGAACCCCTTCGTACATGAAGGACGGGGTCAGCAGCGGCACGCCGACCAGCGCGTTCCATCCCAGGCGAAAGCCGGGCAGAGCGTCGCGATGGACATGGGTCAGTTCGTGAATGAACATCAGCGCGCGATAGAGCGCCAGCGCGGAGACCAGCCCCAGCAGCACCGCGAGCGGTACGCTGGACACCAGAACGGCCCCGGCCATCGCTCCGTACCCGATCCCGGCCGAGGCGATGAGATCGAGCCAGTAGATCTCGCCGCGCGCCGTCGCCAGATCCTTGGTCAGGTCGCGGGCCGCGCGCAGCATGTCGCGATCGTCGCTGGCGAGGAACTGCGCCCGCGTCGCCTTCGGGCGCGTGGACGCACCCGTGGCCCCGGTCGGCGCGGAAGGAGAGAGAGGTTGCTGCATCGTCGTCATATCAATCGGATCGGTTGCGTGCCTTACAGCACCGGGGGCGCGGCTGACAAACGCAGCCTGTCGGAAAGAGTGATCGAACCCTTGCGCCGTTGCCGGGCTAGCGCGCAAAGGAATGACCCAGCCTGAACAGGAGCGCGCCCGGCGTGAGCGAAGCAGAGATAGTGATCGAACCGGTTTCGGACAAGAAAGGGCGCCGCGCTTTCGTCGATCTGGGCCGCCATTTCGCCGAGCGCGAGCCTTTCGCCGTGCCCCAGCTGCGCTCCGAGCAGATGGAACTGATCGATCCGGACCGCAATCCGTTCTTCGGCCATGCCACGGTCCAGCTCTTCATCGCCCGGCGCGGCGGCCGGCCGGTGGGGCGCATCTCCGCCCATATCGACCATCTCGCGCTCGAACTCCCCCCCGAACAGGGCATGGGTCCGGGCACCGGCATGTTCGGCTATTTCGATGCCGAAGACAGGGAGGTCGCCGACGCGCTACTCGCCCGGGCCGAGGAATGGAACCGGCAGCAGGGAATGACCAGCATGCTCGGACCAATCTCCCTGTCGATCTGGGAAGAGCCGGGCCTGCTGATCGAGGGTCACGATCACCATCCGATGATCATGATGGGCCATCATCCGGCGCATTACCGCGGCTGGATCGAGGATGCGGGATACGCGGTCACCAAGCGGCTCGTCACCTACGAGGTGAACGTCGCCGCCGAGTTTCCGCCGTTGATCCGGCGTATCGTCCAGTCGGGGGAGCGCAATCCGCGCATCACCGTGCGCCGGATCGACCTTGGCGATTGGGACCGCGAGGTCGAGATCGTGCTCGGCATCCTCAACGATGCCTGGTCGGGCAATTGGGGCTTCGTGCCCTTCACCGACGCCGAGATCGCCTATGCCGGCAAGAAGATGCGCCAGATCATCCACGAGGAGATCAACATGATCGCCGAGCTCGATGGCGAGCCGATGGCCTTCATGATGACGCTACCCGACATCAATCACGTGCTGCTCAAGTCGGATGGCAAGCTGCTGCCCTTCGGATGGCTGCGGATTCTGCGCTGGCTGCGCAAGCCCGCCGGCTCGGACCTGCGCGTGCCGCTGATGGGGGTGAAGCGCGAGCTGCACAATTCGCGCGTCGCCAGCCAGCTCGCCTTCATGATGATCAGCCGTATCCGGGACGTGGCGGCCGAAAGCTGGAACACCAAGCGCGCCGAGATCGGCTGGATTCTCGATGACAACAAGGGAATGGTCGCGATCGCCGATGCCATCGGCAGCAAGCCGAACCGCGAATATGCTATTTTCCGGAAGTCGCTCTGAGCTGACGTTCACGACGGGAACACGATTCTCCGGCTCTGGTTGATTGCATGAGGTCGCAATGATGGCCGTTGCACGGGACGAACATGAGCGCAGCTATCACCCCGGATTCGAAAGGTCGCGACGATCGCCTGCCCCGGCGGGTGCTGGTGGTCGAGGATGACGGTATTCTCGCGATCTCGATCGAGGACGCCCTGCGCGACGCGGGGATCGAGGATGTCGAACTGACCGCATCGACCGAAGCCGCCCTCGAATCCCTCCGGCGCGAACAGCCCGATGCGGTCGTTCTCGATGTCCATCTCGCCGATCGCGACGATGGCTGGGCGATCGCGGAACTTCTGCGCGGTCTCGGCCCGAAAAGACCCCGGATCGTCTTCTCGACCGGCGCGCCGGCCTCGATCCCGGAGGATATCGCGGAACTCGGCGCAATTCTCGCCAAGCCCTACGAGAATTCGGCACTGATAGCCCTCCTGCGGGAGCCGCGCCGACAGGGCATTCTCTCGCGCCTACGCGGCGCCCTCGGCTGAGAATCGCCGACCGGGCCACTGGGCCCCTGTCGCTCGCCTCGATACCGACAAAGACCGATCCAAAAAAAAGGCCTCCGTTCGTTCTGAACGGAGGCCTTTGGGATCGTATCACCAGCCGCTTGGACGGGAGGGGGGGTCTCGGCGGTGACAGTGATGAAATGACCGTCCCGCAATGCGGTTCCGGGCTCCTCGAATTTTTTCTCGCATTCCGATCACTGATCGCAAACGCCACGTCAGATGAAAGGTCGCGGGGCTTTGGAATGAGGCTCGAAACTGGCGAATTCGCTGGCCTTGATCATGTCGGGTACCGCGATTTCGCGCTGGCTCCAGCACACCAGACCGGCGCGTTCTAGCGCCTTTACCGTGCGATTGGTGTGGACGAGGGACAGTCCAAGCATGTCGGCGATCTGCGCTTGCGTGATGGTCACTTTCAATCTGTTGCCACCCTCGGCCATGCCGGTGGCGGACGCGCGGTGGAGCAGCCAGACCGCGAGGTAGCAGACCCTCTCCTTGGCAGAGCGCCGCCCGAGAGCGACGATGTGTTCCTCCAGCGCGGTCTCCTCCTTGGCCGCCAACCAGGTCAGATCGAAGCCCAGCTGGGGCCTGTCGCTGACAAGGGTATGGAAGCGCGCGCGATTGAAGACACACAGGCGGGAGGGAAGGAGCGCCTCGACCGAATGGGTCGCCGGGTCGTCGAACGCGCCTTGCAACCCGACCAGATCGCCCGGAAACATGAAGTTGACGATCTGGCGGCGCCCGTCCTCGAGCGAGCGGAACCGGATCAGCAACCCTTCGATAAGCGTGAAGATGCCGTGGCCACGCTCGCCCTGCTCGATGACCCTCTCGCCCCGCGCGAGACGCGTCTCGCCGATCTTGAATTTTTCCAGATAGGCGATCTCGTCAGGCTCGTGCCCGCGCAAGCCGGGGCAGTCCTGTAGCGGACACTCCCGGCATTTCACCGTCTCCTCGACCCTATGCATTGACCATCCCCAGCGACCCAGCCAATGGCGCGCAAACCCAAATTTTCCCGCGATGTCAAATGGCCGGTTTCCGGTTTGCACATCGGGGAACCAAGACCATGGCGCGACGTTCATGCGCGTGAAACAAGGAAGGGGTCTTCATGTCGCTCGGTGACCAGATTGCCAAGAATTTGCCGTATTTGCGCCGTTATGCGCGCGCGCTGACCGGGTCGCAGGCGACCGGGGATGCATTCGTGCGCGCCACTCTCGAAGCCGCTCTCGCGGACGAGGATCTCAAGCGCTCGCTCGAAGGCGGGCGCGTGCCTTTGTATCGGGCGTTCAACAAGGTCTGGTCCAGCGCCTACATGGAAGTGCCCGAGAGACAGTCGGCCGGCGGACTGCACGAGGACGCTGCATCCGACCGCCTGAAGTCGATCACGCCGCTCAACCGGCAGGCCCTCCTGCTCACCACGCTCGAGGATTTTTCCGTCGAGCAGGCAGCGGAGATCATGGATTTGGACGAGAGCGAAGTCGAAAGCCTCGTTCAGGAAGCCGTGGCCGAGATCGACCGCGAGACATCCACCAACGTTCTCATCATCGAGGACGAGCCGCTGATTTCCATGCAGCTTGAGGATCTCGTGAAGTCGCTGGGCCACGAGATCTGCGGAACCGCCGCCACGCGGACCCAGGCTCAGGAGGTCGTGGCAGAAAAGACGCCCGGTCTCGTGCTGGCCGACATCCAGCTGGCTGACGGGTCGAGCGGTCTCGACGCCGTCGACGACATCCTCGCCATCAGCACCGTGCCGGTGATCTTCATCACGGCCTATCCGGAGCGTCTGCTGACAGGCGATCGCCCGGAACCGACCTATCTGGTCACCAAGCCGTTTCAGGAGCAGACGGTGCGCGCCGCGATCAGCCAGGCGCTGTTCTTCGGTTCTAGCCGCCCGCTCACCTGAGCGGGCGGGGCCGAACAGCCCGTCATCACAATTTCGGAATTCTCGATGCGCGGCCCTTAGTGGCCGCGCATTCCTTTTCGCCCTGCCCGGATGGCGAAGTCGACCGGCTGGCGGATGGGCACCATCAGCGTGCACCGTACCCCGTCGGGATCGAATCTCAGTTCCACCGGATGGCGCAGTTCATGCGCCACGATCTTCTCGATCAGATCGGTGCCGAAACCACGCCCGCGCTGCGGAGCGACCGGCGGGCCACCGCTCTCGATCCACTCGACACGCGCAAGCTTGTCGGCGGCCTGCGTCCAGATGATCGAGACCTTCCCACCGGACTGGCTCAAGGCCCCGTATTTCGAGGCATTGGTGGCCAGTTCGTGCAGGGCTAGACCCAGCGAAAGGGCATCGTTGGGCGCGAGCTCCACGGGCGGGCCATCGACTTCGAGGCCGTGATCCTCCTCGCGCATGTAGGGAGCAAGCTCCGCCTCGACGACCGAAGCAATCGGCGTCGTGCCCCATTCCGACTGGGTGAGCAGATCGTGCGTGGCCGACAAGGCGCGGATCCGGCCGTCGAGCCCGTCGGCGAAATCGTCGAGATCCGTCGCCCTCCGCCGCGTCAGCGCGACGATCGAGAGCACATTGGCGAGCGTGTTCTTGACCCGGTGGTTCAGTTCGCGGGTCAGCGAGTTGCGGATCGAGTTCTGCTCCGCGAACCAGTCGAGCGATCGCTGGTCTTCCAGCGCCTGCTGAGTCAGCAGGCGGGATACCAGCATCAGGAGGCTGGCCAGCGCCAGCCCGAAGATGAGCGTGATCATCGACAGCGGAGAAAGCGCGTTGGACCGCGCCGACGAGATCTCCACCATCATGTTGCGGTTCGCGATGGCGACCGGCTGGCGGGTGCTGGAGCGCGGCTCGTCCTCGCTCTCGATCCTGCCCATCTCCGCTTCCGCACCGCGCGCACCGTCGTAGAGCGCGACCGAAAAATCGCCCAGATCGACGAGTTCGGCGGCAGAAGCGAGAAAATCCTGCGCGCTGAACGGACTGTAGACGAAGCCCTTCACCCGCCGCTGTCCGCCGGCATTCTCGAACACCGGCATGTAGATGATGAAGCCCGGCGTATTGCCGGTCAGGTCCTGCTTCAGAATGACCCGCCCGCTGGCGGTCGGGCGCATCGAGCGTTCCGCCTCGTCCATCGCCGCGCGGCGAACGGGATCAGTGTACATGTCGTAGCCGATCGCCCGGCGGTTGCGGGCGGTGTCGGGCTGCAAGAGCGTGACCGGTACGAGCCGCTGGCGCGGCAGTTGGGACAGCGACGGGGTGATCTCGACCGGGTCGACACGGTAGGCCGAGAGCCGCCGTTCGAGAGTGGGCACCTCGCTCGCGCTTATCTCGCGCGCCCACCCAATACCCTCGGCGCCGCGAAAATCGGAATCGAGCCGAAGCTCCGAAACGAAGCGTCTGAACAGCTGTGGGTCGATCACTTCCTGAGTAGAGAAAAGCGCCGAGCCCGACCGCAGATAGGAGGAGTTGATCGATGCGCGCCGCTCCAGCGCGGAGGCCATCGCGATGCTCACCCGGCTCATCGCCGCGGCCTCGCGCTCCTGCTCGCCGCGTTCGATCGCGAAGACGCTCAAGCCGGTGATTGCAAGCACCGACAGAAAGATGCCGATGGGCACCGATCGCGGATTATCGATCAACCAGCGACGCGAAATCCTGCGACGCGATGTGTGCGAATTCGACAGCGTACCGCCCCCTGGGTTGCCGACCTGCCCACCCCCTTGCACATCGGGGGGCGGAGCGTCTACGGATCATGGTCTCGTTGGGAACCAAGAAGCGGGGACATCGTTCCCCTTCAACCAAACCGATCGGACACTGGAGACCGGGCAGCCTTTTGGCAGGTCTCGCACGGGCAAGGACGCGCCACTCTGCATATGACTTTCGAAAGGAACAATCAGGTCGCGCCGCGGGGGGGAAAATCTCTCGGTGGCGCGAAGGACAGGCGTGGCGAGCCCGGTTGGGCGAACGGCCTCAAGCAGCTTTACGATTCCGTGGTGGACGAAGATTTGCCGGACACTTTCAAGGATCTCCTGTCGCAACTGGACAGAGACGACAGGGCCTGATGGCGGGACAGACCAGGACGGCCGCTGAAAAGGCCGACTTCAAGCGCGAATTGACCGAGGTTGTGCCGCATTTGCGCGCATTTGCACGCGGATTGTGCGGACGCGCCGACCTTGCGGACGATCTCGTTCAAGAGGCCCTGCTCAAGGCATGGGCCGCGCAGGAGCGCTTCGAACCGGGGACGTCGATGCGCGCGTGGACCTTCGTGATCCTGCGCAACGCCTATCTCACCGACATGCGCCGCAATCGCTTCCGCGGGGAATACGACGAGACGGTGGCCGAACGCATCCTGACCGCGCCGGCGGGCCAGGAAGAGCCGATCCACCTTTCCGACATGCACCGCGCCCTTCTGACTCTCCCGCCCGAACGGCGCGAGGCGCTGCTGCTGGTGGGCGCCGGCGGCTTTTCCTACGAGGAAGCGGCGAATATCTGCGGTTGCGCCGTTGGCACGATCAAGAGTCGCGTGGGCCGTGCCCGTGCCGCCCTCAACTCGATGCTGGCCGAAGGTGCGATCCCGCAGCGTTCGCTGAACGACGATACGGCGCACCGCGCGATCCTCGAGGAACTCGACGAAGTCGCGTCCGGACAGGGACTTGCATCGCGCGGCTAGGCTGAAGGCGCTTGCAAGCGGGCCGGGCGCTCGCCAATCAGGCCGGCAATGACCTCAGGTCCCCTTCCGGAAGGCGATTCGCCCGATGACGGCCACACGCGCCGGATGGCCTTTGCCGAGCAGGAGTTGAGGCTGATATCCGCGCTGGTCGTGCTGATCGGCGCGGGACTGTTCTTCGCTCTCCCCTTCGTCCTGTCGATCGGATCGGTGGTTTTCCTGCCGCTCACGGCGGCGATCGTGCTCACGATCATCCTTTCGCCGCTGGCGGACCGGCTGGCCGGATGGGGCCTGCCCAACGTCCTCGCCTCGCTGGTGGCCCTGCTGATCTTCTTCGCTGTGCTGCTGGCTGCCCTGGCGCTGATCCTGCAACCCGCTATATCCCTGTTCGACGAGCTGCCCGCTTTGATGCGCGGGATCGGCCGCCGGTTCACCGAGCTGCGTGACCAGTTCGGCTGGATCGCGCAGCTCAACTCCGAACTTGGCGAGCTGATGCGGCGGAGTGGTCAGCAGGAGGTTGTTCTCGCCGGGCCGAGCCTGCTCGAGGAGCTTGCCTTTGCCACGCCCAGCGTGGTGATCGAGGTGATCCTCACCTTCCTGATGACCTTCTTCATGGTCGAGGCGCGGATGCGCCTGCGCCAGCATCTGTTGTTCGGGAGGACGAGCTTCGGCACCAGCATCAAGGCCGCGCGGGTCGTGCGCGAGGTGCAGGACAGGGTTGCCGCCTACATCCTTACTGTCAGCTGCATCAATGCCGGCGTCGGCGTGATCGTCGCGCTGGGTGCGTGGGCGCTGGGTGTGGACGCGCCGATCATGTGGGGCGGTCTCGCCGCGATCCTCAATTTCATTCCCTATATCGGACCCACGGTGATGATCGGCCTGCTTGCCCTGTTCGGCATCGGAACCACCGACACGCTGATCCTCGGGCTTATCCCGGCCGCGACCTATCTCGGCCTGCACACGGTCGAGGCGAATGCCGTGACCCCTTCGATCCTCGGCGCGCGCTTCACGATGAATCCGGTGATGATCCTGATCGCGCTCAGCTATTTCTCCTGGATCTGGGGCTTCACCGGGGCTCTGCTGTCGGTGCCGATCCTGCTGACGCTCACTGCGTTGTTCGATCATACGGGCAGGCCCAATGTAATCGGCTTCATCTTCGGCGAACCGTTGTTTGCCGGGGACATCCTCGAGCAGGCCCACGAAGAGTCGTAACCGGATAACGAAAAAGGCCCGCCCCGCATCGGCGGAACGGGCCTTGTCCTGTCAGCAATTAGCTGTGTCCGCCTCAGGCGGGGTATTTCCACGTATCGCCACGGGCGAGATTCTCACTGGCAAAGCTCCAGTTGAGCTTCGAGCCAACCACCGCATCGAGATATTCCGGGCGCTTGTTCTGGTGGTCGAGATAGTAGGCATGCTCCCAAAGATCGACCACGAGCAACGGGTTCACCCCGTCCTGGTCGGCGAGGGTGTCGCCGTCGTGGGTTTCCTCGATGGATAGCTCGCCGTTCTTCTCGGCAAGCCAGACCCAACCGCTGGCGAAGTGTCCGGCGCCGCGTTCCTTGAGCTTGTCCTTGAGCCCGTCGGTCGAACCGAAGACGGTTTCGATCATGCTCTTCAACTCGTCCGAGGCCGAGGTTTCCTCACCGCTCATCGAATGCCAGTAGAAGCCGTGGTTCCAGCTCTGGGCGGCGTTGTTGAACAGGCCCTGGTCGCTTCCGCGCGCCGCGGCGACCACTTCCTCGAGCGACTTGTCGGCGTGATCGGTGCCTTCGATCGCCTTGTTGGTCTTGTCGATATAGGCCTGGTGATGCTTGCCGTGATGGTAGGACAGCGTTTCCGCCGAAACTGCCGGTGCAAGCGCGTTGTCGTCGTAAGGCAGGTCGATGAGCTTGAAAGCCATTTCGTTCTTTCCTCTGTGCTGAAGTAATTTTTCGGAAGGTTCATTAACCCAACGCGCCGCACGGGCAAGGGTTGCAAAGGCGCGGCGAAAAGGCGGGCGGCGCTCTTCCCTTCCGCCAGCCAAGGCGTCAGAAGCGCTGATCTGACGCAAGCAGACGAACGGTGTGGTAATGGGACGTCAATTCTTTGGGACCGACGGCATTCGCGGCCGGACCAACGAGGTCAAGATGAACGCCGACTTGGCGATGCGCGTGGGTCAGGCGGCCGGCGCGCATTTCCGCCGGGGCGACCATCTCCATCGCGTGGTGATCGGGAAGGATACGCGCCTTTCGGGCTATATGATCGAAAGCGCGCTGGTCGCAGGCTTTACCAGCACCGGCATGGACGTGATCATGACTGGCCCTCTGCCGACCCCGGCGATCGCGATGCTGACGCGGGAAATGCGCGCCGATCTGGGCGTCATGATCTCCGCCAGCCACAATCCCTACGAGGACAACGGCATCAAGCTGTTCGGGCCGGACGGTTTCAAACTTTCCGACGAGGACGAGATGGCGATCGAGGCGCTGAT
This sequence comes from Erythrobacter sp., assembly GCA_025698865.1. Classification (GTDB taxonomy): domain Bacteria; phylum Pseudomonadota; class Alphaproteobacteria; order Sphingomonadales; family Sphingomonadaceae; genus Qipengyuania. Next base: position 597,263 of record JAILWQ010000001.1, read on the forward strand.
GCAGCAACCGCCCCAACTGGCCGATGCCGCCCATATCGGCCGAGCACGCCGGATCGAGGATGCGCGGGGTCGCTATATTCACGCGGTCAAAGGCTCGATCGGGTCCGATATCCGTTTTGACGGACTGAAGATCGTGGTCGATTGCGCCAATGGCGCCGCCTATCAGGTCACGCCGAGCGCGATCTGGGAACTGGGCGCGGATGTCGTCCCACTCGGCGTCACCCCCAGTGGAACCAACATCAACGATAAGGTCGGCTCCACCGCTCTCGACGCGGTCAAGGCCAAGGTGGTCGAAGAAGGCGCGCATCTCGGCATCGCGCTCGATGGCGATGCCGACCGGCTGATCGTGGTCGACGAGAAGGGCCGCGCGGTCGACGGCGACCAGCTGATGGCCCTGATTGCCACGCGCATGGCCGAAACGGGCAAGCTCGCCGGCGGCGGCGTCGTCGCCACGGTGATGTCGAATCTCGGGCTCGAGCGCTATCTTCACGGCATCGGCCTCGGGCTGGAGCGAACCAAGGTCGGCGATCGCTACGTGCTTCAGCGAATGCGCGAGGGCGGCTTCAATCTCGGCGGCGAGCAGTCGGGCCACATGATCCTGCTCGATCACGCGACCACCGGCGACGGAACCGTCGCGGCCTTGCGGGTGCTCGCCAGCATGGTGCGCGCCGGCAAGCCGGCCAGCGAGCTGCTGCACATGTTCGATCCGGTGCCGCAATTGCTCAAGAACGTGCGCTACGAGAGCGGCGCGCCGCTGGAGAGCGAAGCGGTCAAGAAAGTCATCGCCGAAGCGGAGGCAGTGCTCGGCACAGGCGGCCGACTGGTGATCCGCCCCTCGGGCACCGAGCCGTTGATCCGGGTCATGGCCGAGGGGGACGACGCGCGGAAGGTCGAGCAAGTGGTCGACCAAGTCTGCGATGCGGTGCGCGGGGCGGCCTGATGCTGGAGATGCACCCCGACTGCCAGGCGTGTGGCGCCGACTTGCCGGCCGAAGCGCATGGCGCCTTCATCTGCAGCCTCGAATGCACCTTCTGCGCCGATTGCGCCGACCGCCTCGACGACCGCTGCCCCAATTGCGGCGGCGAGCTGAGCGACCGACCGACGCGCGCGGCCCGCCTTCATGCCGACTATCCGCCCACCTCCACGAGAAAGCACGCCGGATGAGCGCCCCGCCGCGCATCCTGTCGATCGCGGGCTCGGACAGTTCGGGTGGCGCGGGCATTCAGGCCGATATCAAGACGATCGCTATGCTGGGCGGCTACGCGATGACCGCGCTCACCGCCATCACCGCCCAGAACACCACAGGCGTTCAGGCGGTCGAGGTGCTCAGCGCGGACTTCGTCGGCACGCAGATCGATTCCTGCCTGAGCGACGTCGGGGCGGATACGATCAAGATCGGGATGCTGGGTTCCCCGGAGATCGCCGCCGCAGTGGCGGGGCGGCTCGAGGATTTTTCCGGCACGATCGTCTTCGATCCGGTGATGATCGCGAGCAGCGGATCGGTGCTCGCCGATGATGCGACCATCAATGCCTTCGCCACGCTGATGGACCTGACGACAATCGTTACCCCGAACCTGCCCGAACTCGCTGCCCTTACGGGGCGCGATATCGGCGATGCCGAAAGCGTGATCGAGGCGGCGCTGGAACTTGCGCAGCGCCACGACGTGCTGGTGCTGGCCAAGGGCGGCCATGCGGAAGGCACAGAAGTGATCGACCGCGTGGTCTCGGCCGACGGTAAGGTCGCCAGTTTTTCGCACCAGCGGATCGAGACGCGGCACACGCACGGGACGGGCTGCACTCTCAGCTCCGCGCTCGCGACGCTGCTGGGCCATGGTCAGCCACTGACCCATGCGGTCCGGCTGGCGCGCGGATTCACCCATGCCGCGATCGCACAGGCGCCCGGTTTCGGCGCCGGCAGCGGACCGCTCGGCCATCAGGCGGTGCGTCGCCCCGGCTAGAGTGAAGCTATTACCGCTTCAGCTGGTAGAAATCGGCGATGTGGCCCCAGGCATCCTCGGCCGTCTCGCACCAGCGGAAGAGGTCGAGGTCCTTGTGCGAAACCGTGCCCTCGTCGGCCAGCGCCTCGAAATCCACAACCCGGGTCCAGAAATCCTTGCCGAAGAGCAGGATCGGGATCGGCTTCATCTTGCCGGTCTGGATCAGGGTCAGGAGTTCGAAGAATTCGTCGAACGTGCCGAACCCGCCCGGGAACACCGCCACCGCCTTGGCCCGCAGCAGGAAATGCATCTTGCGCAAGGCGAAATAGTGGAACTGGAAGCTGAGATAGGGCGTGACGTAAGGATTGGGCGCCTGTTCGTGGGGCAGCACGATATTGAGGCCGATCGATTCCGCCCCCGCCTCGCTCGCGCCGCGATTGGCGGCTTCCATGATCGACGGTCCGCCGCCCGAGCAGATCACGAACTGGCGCTGCCCGTCCTCGATGATCGACTTCTCGCTGGCCGTCTTGGCGAGGCGGTAGGCTTCCTCGTAATACTTGGCCTTGGCCGCGAGGTTGCGGACCACCCGCGCCTCGTCTTCGGGCAGGTCCTCGGCTCCGGCGAGCGCTTCCTCCACCGCATCGGGCGGCGGGATCCGCGCCGAACCGTAGATCACCAAAGTCGAGCCGACGCCGGCCTCTTCGAGCAGCATCTCGGTCTTCAACAGCTCGAGCTGGAAGCGCACCGGGCGCAGTTCGTCGCGCATCAGGAAGTCGGTGTCGCGATAGGCCAGCCGGTAGGCGGGGTGCATGGTCTGCGGCGTACGCGGAGCCTGCGATTCCGCGAAGCCTGCTTCCTGATCCGCGCGATAGAACTTGCGATCGGTCAGGTCGCGATCGTCTTCGGTTTCGTTGGGCGTGGGGATTTCGTTCGTATTCGTAATTTTGTCTGTCATGGGCCGGCGCGTTAAGGCCGAAGCGCCCGCCCCACAAGTCACCGCGTGACGCTAGCCGGGTCCGGCGGTGTCCTCGTTCTGGAGCGCGACCGCGGTGGTCCGTGGAACGCTGCGGAAGGCGGATTGCAGCTCGCCCGGCAGCGCATCGCCCGCGTACAGGCGCCAGAGGCCGAAACCGGTCGCAGCGAGTGCCGCGCCGCCTATCGACCAGAATAGCCCGGTCGGCCCTGCCAGCGCCATCACCGAGGATGCCACAAGCGGCCCGGCCACAGCGCCCAGCGAATAGAGCAGCACCAGCCCGCCGCTCGCTCCCACCCGGTCGCCGGATCCGACATGGTCGTTCGTATGCGCGACGCAGAGCGGATAGAGCGCGAAGGCGAGCCCCCCGAACAGCGCGGCCAGCGGGAACAGCAATGCCCTGCTCTCGCCCAGCAGCGCCAGCGCGACGCAGGCGAGCGTGGTGGCGAGAAAGGTCGAAACCAGCACCTTGCGCCGGTCCCACCGATCGGACAGCAGCCCCAGCGGCCATTGCAGCAGCACCCCGCCCCCGATCGCGCAGGAGGTGAAGAAGGCGACATCGGCGAGGCTCATCCCCAGCCGCCGCACGAACACCGCGCCCAGCGCATAGAACGCGCCGAGAGTCATGCCGGTCACGAATGTCCCGACCGCGCCCAGCGGGGAAATCGCGTAGAGCCGGCGGATCGAAAGCGGCTTCATCTCGCCCAGCGCAGGCTGATCGGTCTTCGTCAGCACTACGGGAAGTAGAGCGAGCGAGAGCAGGATGGCCGAGAACATGAAGGGCAAAGCCGGTGCGTCCCTGCCGATATTGAGCAGGAACTGTCCGAGCGCCTGCCCGAGATACAGCGCCACCATGTAAGCTGCCAAAGCGGTCGAACGGGTACGCGCGTCGCTACGCTCGTTGAGCCAGCTTTCGAGGCAGACGAACACGCCCGCGATGGCGAAGCCGTCGATGAAGCGCAGCACGGTCCAGAAGGCCACGCCCTGCCACAGCGCGTAGGACAGGCTGCTTGCGGAAAAGACCGAGATGAAGGCGGCGATCGAGCGGATATGGCCGACCTCGGCCACCAGCCGGCCGATCCGCAGCGAACCCACCGTCAAACCGGCAAAATAGGCCGTGCCGACGAGGCCGATCAACGGCGCGGGCGTTCCGGCCAGCTCCAGACGCACGGCGATCAGCGTCGACAGAAAGCCGCTGCCCGCCATGATCATGAAGATCGCGAGCAGGAAGGTGCGGACATTGGCGAGCGAGCGCAACATGCTGCGGCCCTATAATCACCGGGTCCCGATCATGTCACGATGGCGCGAGCGCCGGGTTCGACGGGAAGCGCTAGAAACGCCGCATGTCGTGGCTCTCCACCGGTATCCGGACCGTCAGCCCGTCATGCTCGGGTTGCAGCACGATCTGGCAGGACAGCCGGCTGGTCCGCTGGACCGCCGCGGCAAGGTCGAGCATGTCCTCCTCGTCCTCGCTCGCCTCGGGCAGGCGTTCGAACCACTCGGGCGCGACGACGACGTGACAGGTGGAACAGGCCATCTGCCCCTCGCACGTTCCCTCCAGCGGCATTCCGGCCGCCTGCGCCACGTCGAGCAGCACGTCGCCCGCGCTCGCCTCGGCCTCGACCACATTGCCGCGCGCGGTTTCGAAGCGGATCTTCAAGTGCCCGCCTCGATGCCCTGGGACTTGGCCGCCGCGTTGATCTTCTCCGCCGCCGCCTCGATCTCTTCCATCGTGGTGTAGCGGCCCCAGCCGAGCCGGATCGACGCCTTGGCCTGCTTTTTCGAGAGGCCGATCGCTTCCAGAACATGACTGGTCCGGCCCGATCCGCTGGCACAGGCGCTTCCGGCAGAGAACATCACGTCGCGGCACTCGCTCATCAGGCGGTTGACGTCGAGACCGCCCCCGTTCGGACCCTTCGGCCGGATGTTCATGTTGCCATGCCAGCGCGCCTCCTCGCTGCCGTTCAGCTCCCAGTCCTCGAACAGGTCGCGGGCGCGGTGCCAGAGCTTTTCCACGTGATCGGCGTCCTCGGCCATCCGCTCCCGGGCTTCCTGCGCGGCGGCACCGAAACCGGCGCAGAGCATCGGGCTGAGTGTGCCCGAGCGCACGCCGTTCTCCTGCCCGCCCCCGGTCTGCACCTCGTCCAGATCGACCCCGTCGCGCACCCACAACGCGCCTATGCCCTTGGGACCGTGCAGCTTGTGGGCGCTGACCGCGATCAGGTCGGCCCCCGTCACCTCGATCTTGCCATAGGCCTGCACCGCATCGCACAGATAAAGCGCGTTGTTCTCCTTGGCCTTGCGATGCCATTCGACGGTCGGCTGGATCGTCCCGATCTCGTTGTTGACCTGCATCAGGCAGACGAGACGGGTGTCGTTCGGCAGGTCCTGCCGCGTGTTGCACTGCCCGTTCTTGGCGACATTGAGCACGTGCGAGCGGCCTGCCGTCTCGGCCGTGTCGATCACCGCGGCGTGCTCGATCGCGGAATAGGACACCGCGCCCGACGAGCCCGAGCCCCGGATCGCGAGATTGATCGCCTCGGTCGCGCCGCTGGTGAAGATCACCCGGCCGCCGGCGGGAAAGAGCGCCGCGACCTGATCGCGCGCCAGCTCCACTGCGGCGGCGGCCTGCCGACCCATGCGGTGCGGGCTGTGGGGGTTGCCGAAGCCGGAACCGCCCGGACCGTCCATCCACCGCAGCATCGCATCGCGCGCTTCGGGGGCAAGCGGAGTGGTGGCCTGATAATCGAGATAGATCATGGTTTCGCCAGACCTATCCATACCTCGGCGAACCGTTCCACCTCCTCGCGCATCGTGTTCCAGCCGACCGAGACGCGGATCGTGTTCGCGGCGATCCCGGCCTCCATCCCCATCGCTTCCAGCACGTGACTGGTCTTCATCGTTCCGCTCGAACAGGCCGAGCCCTGTGAAACGGCAATTCCAACCATGTCGAAGCGCATGACCTGCGCCGTCGCGGACAGGTTCGGCATGGAGAGCGCGCGGATATAGGGGGTGGGGTCGGCGAGCGGCAGATGTCCGGCAAGATCGTCCAGCGGTTCGAGGACAGCCGGGTCGAGATAAGGCGCCCCCGCCGCCTCCAGCGCCGCCGCCATGCCGAGCGCGCCCGGCAGGTTCTCGGTTCCGCGCCGATAGCCTCGCTCGTGGCCGCCCGACGGCTCGAGCAAAGCGAAATCGCGCAGCAGCAACGCCCCCACCCCGATCGGCCCACCGAACTTGTGCGCGGAGAGGATCGCCATATCGCAGGGCGGCAGCGCCATCTTGCCGGCGCTCTGCGCGCAATCGGCGAGCAGCAGACTCCCGCCATCGCGGACCACGCCTGCGACGGTTTCGAGATCCTGCCGGTTGCCGGTTTCCGAATTGACGTGCTGGACGGCAACCACTGCTGGACCTTCTGCCAGCGCCTGTTCCAACGCAGCAAGATCGAGGGCGCCGGTCTCCCCCACCGCAAGGCGCGGTGCTCCGGCCGCCGCTTGCAGGATGCAGTCGTGCTCCACCGCCGATACCAGACGCCGGCCAATCTTCGCCGCGACGATCGCCAGCGCCGCCGCCTCGCTCGCGCCGCTGGTGAAGATCAGCTCGCCCTGCCAGCCGAGCGCCGCCTTGATCCGCTCGCGTGCATCTTCCAGCGCAGCGCGCGCCCTGCGTCCTTCGCCATGGGGGCTCGAGGGATTGGCCCAGAGCGCGAACCCTTCCTCCATCGCCGCGCGCGATTCGGGGCGCAGCGGACTGGTGGCGGCGTGATCGAGATAGATGCGGTTCGCGACGGGACGGGCTCGAAAATATTGCGATTCGACGGCGGAACCCTATATAGCGCGCGACTTCGCGTGAAGCCCTCCCCCGGAGAATACGGCTGCTGCGCGAACCGACATTTGCGATCAGGACATTCCATCCCATGCCGACCGTGATCTTTCCCGGCCCCGAGGGTCGTCTCGAAGGCCGTTTCTCCCCCGGACCTCGCCCGCGCGCGCCGGTGGCGATGATTCTCCACCCGCACCCGCAGGGCGGCGGCACGATGAACGAGCAGATCACCCAGCGGCTTTACAAGACCTTCGTCGATCGCGGCTTCGCGACACTGCGCTTCAACTTCCGCGGCGTCGGCCGTAGCCAGGGCAGCTTCGACAACGGCGTGGGCGAATTGTCCGACGCGGCGAGCGCACTCGACTGGGTGCAGCAGGTCCATCCCGAAGCGCAGGTGACCTGGGTCGCCGGCGTCAGCTTCGGCGCGCTGATCGGCATGCAATTGCTGATGCGCCGCCCCGAGATCCGTGGCTGGATCAGCGTGGGCGCGCCGGCCAGCATGTACGATTTCTCCTTCCTCGCGCCGTGCCCGGCAAGCGGTATCTTCATTCATGGGGCGCAGGACAGCGTGGTCCAACCCGGCGCGGTGACCAAGCTGGTCGAGAAGCTGCGCACGCAGAAGCACATCACCGTGCATCACGAGGAAATCCCGCGCGCCAACCACTTTTTCGAGAACGAACAGGCCGAACTGATGGCCTCGGTCGACAATTACCTCGATTTCCGCCTCGATCCCTCCTGCCCGATCACCTGATCGCCCCTCAGGCAGCCGATGCACGTGCATCGGCGCGCTGGCATAGGGCTGGCAACAACAGTCGCGAAACGAAATTAACGGCGTGATTGGTTCGCGCGCAATCAATCGCTTGTCATTTTCGTCACGTTGTAACATTATGCCTGCGTGAGGCCGCTCTCGAGAGTCGCAACCGGCGGCCCGCATGGAGAGGAGCAAGCCTTATGTCCTATCTCGACCAGTCCCGTCGCGCTTCATCGACCAGCATGGCGGCCGTCATCGCCATCCATGCCGGCATCGGCGCGGTTCTCGTATTCGGCCTTTCAGTCGCCGGAACCGTGATCGACAAGGCATCGCCGATCCCGTCCTTCGACATCAAGGATCCGCCTCCTCCTCCGATCGAGCCCGAAATTGTACCGGATGCGGCAAGTCCGGCGATCGCACCGCCGATCACCGCGCCGGTGCCCAAACTCGACCTTGCGCCGCTGCCGCCGATCATCGACGCGCGCGATTACGATCTGCCACCCCTGCCGCCGATGCCTACGCCACGTCCGAGCGCCACGACTGCGCCGTCGATCCCCTCGCCCACACCCAGTGTCGCGCCGGTTTCGGCGAGCCCGCGCAACGATCCGGCGGGGTGGGTCACCACCGGCGATTACCGTTCGAGCTGGATCAATCGCGACCTGACCGGCACTGCCCGGTTCCGGCTGGAGATTTCCGCCGAGGGGCGGGTGACCGGCTGTGCCATTACCGGGTCGACCGGGCATTCCGAACTCGATCAGGCCACCTGCAATCTCGTCACGCGCCGAGCCAGGTTCCAACCCGCCCGGGGCTCTTCCGGCGAGCCGGTTGCAAGCACCTATTCCAACGCGGTCCGCTGGGTCGTGCCGGACTGACTTAATCCCGCATCAGTCGCCCCGCTCGATCCGGTCGAGCGGGGCGGCCCCTTCCTCATCAGGGACCGTCCAGATCGCCACGTTCGCCAGCGCAATCGCGGCAAGGAGCAGCATCAGCAGCGGCTGCTTCGCCACGCCCGTCCGCCGGTAGAGCAGCCAGGCCCCAGCGACGAGAGCGATTGCGGCAAGCACGACGATGGACAGGACGATGTCGGTCATGGCCGCACCATAGCCGCGCTCAGCGCAAGGTGGAAAGGCGCAGGCCGTCCGGAACCCGCTCCCGCATCCACCGGTTGACGATCCGAGACGACGGAACATTCGCGTTCCGTGCGAAGAAGAGGCGGAACCATGGGTATTTTCAGTTCGATCAAAGATGCCATTCTGGGCAAGGACGCCGAGCCGGCCACCACCCCGACGCCAGCCCCCAAGCCTGCGACAAAGGCTGCACCCGCGCCGACCGGCAATGCCTGGGCCGATGCACCCAAGGTCGAGCCGAGCCACCCGCGTCAGGTCACCACGATCGACGTGCCGAACCATCTCGATTCCATGCCCGGTGCCGACCGGCTGAATTGGCGCACCTCGATCGTCGACCTGATGAAGCTGATCGGCGTCGATTCCAATTACGAGAGCCGCAAGGCGCTGGCGCAGGAACTGGGCCGCCCGGAATATTCGGGCTCGGCCGAGGACAATGTTTGGCTCCATCGCCGCACGATGCAGGAGCTTTCGAAGAACGGCGGCACGGTCCCCGCCGAATTTCTCGACTGATTGACTCCGGGTCATGCGCGCCGCAGACCGGTGCGCATGACCTCACCGAAACTTGATCTCACTCGCCGCCAGGCCCTTGCCAGGCTTGGCGCAAGTTCCGCGCTCGGCCTCGGTGGCTGCGCCACTACGCTCGGCGCGGGACAGACCGGCGCAGTGGGGGCGGACGCATTGCTCGATGTCGTTGCCTACAACCTGCTCGAGCACGAGCCCGAGCGGGCGACCAGTCTCGGCGTCGACACCGGTCGGCACGCCCTCCTCCGCTCGCGGTTGGAGGATCAGTCGGGCGGCGCGCAGGACCTTTATGCCGCAACCCTGCGCCGCGACCGTGACCGGGTCCGCGCTTTTCCGAAACAGGGCCTCGAAGCGGAAGCACTGACCAATCTCGAAGTGGTCGAAAGCGGCTACGACCTAGCGCTCGACGGCTTCGCCCTGCCCTATGGCGACGTCTCGGTCGGCAGCTGGCGACAGGCGCCTTATGTGGTCATCCAGAATGTCGGCAGCTATCTCGACCTGCCGCGCTTCATGGATTCGACCCATCCGCTCGAAGGCGGTGGCGATGTCGCGGCCTATGTCGCTCGAATGGAACAGATGCCCGCCGTGTTCGACGGCGAGCGAGAACGCTGCGCGGCGGCCCGGGCTATGGGGGTCGTGCCGCCCGATTTCCTGCTCGACAAGGCGATGACCCAGATGCGCGGCACGCTCGACCGTGCGCGGAAGGGGGACCTCTTCGCCGAACCACTCCGCGCTCGCCTGCGCGCGAAGAACATGACGGAAGAGCCCGTCGCCAAGGCCCGCGAGCTCGAAACCGGTCCGATCGTCTCCGCGCTCGAACGCCAGCTCGCCGAATTGGAGACGGAGCGCGGTCTCGCCAGATCCTCCGCCGGGATGTGGAGCCAGCCGCGCGGCGACGAATGGTACGCTTGGGCGCTCCGCTCGGCGACCACCACCACGCTTTCGCCCGACGAGATTCACCAGATCGGCCTCGATGAACTCGACGCGCTTCATGCGCGAATGGACCCGATCCTGCGCGAGATCGGCTACACCTCCGGTTCCGTCGGCGAGCGGATGCAGGCGCTGGCGCAGGATCCGCGATACAAGTTCGCGGAAGGCGATCCGGGCCGGGCCGAGATCATGGCGTTCATCCAGGACCGGATCGAATGGATCACCGCGCAGATGCCACGCGCTTTCAACACGCTGGTCGATCCCAATCTCGAGGTCCGCCGCTTGCCGCCCGAGGAGGAGCCGGGTGCGCCGGGCGCCTATGGCGGGGCGGGCAGCAAGGACGGGACGATCCCCTCGCGCATGTGGATCAACCTCAGGACCACCGACCTCCATCGCAAATACGATCTCGCCGATCTCGCCTATCACGAGACCATCCCGGGCCATGTGTGGGAGGGCGAGTTCTCCAATCGCCTCCCGCTGATCCGGTCGGTCCTGGCCTTCAATCCGTTCTCCGAAGGCTGGGCGCTCTATGGCGAACAGCTTGCCGATGAGCTCGGGGCCTATGACGAGTTCAAGGTCGGGCGGCTCGGCTATCTGCAATCGCTCGCCTTCCGGGCCTGCCGGCTGGTGGTCGACACCGGCCTGCACCACAAGCGCTGGACCCGCGAGCAGGGCCGCGCTTTCTTCGTCGAGCGCAACGGTTCGAAGCCCGAAGAGGTGGCGAGCGAGGTCGACCGCTATTGCAGCTGGCCCGGCCAGGCCTGCGGCTACAAGATCGGCCACAGCCAAATCGTGCGTCAGCGCGAACGCGCAGAAGCGTTGCTCGGCCCGGCTTACGACCTCAAGGGCTTCAACGACGCGGTCGTCCTCGGCGGCAACGCCCCGCTCGACGTGCTGGCGAAGAATGTGGACCGGTATATCGCGCGCAACACCGGATAGCGCCCCGGCCCTTTAAGTATTTTGCGATCATGTTAGCCTGCCCCCATAGACGGGGGATCAGGGTCGTGAAATTTGCAAGTCTTTTGCTGGTATCACTGGTCGTCTCGGCCGCGCCGGTACAGGCCAAGTGGTACGAGGCGTCGAGCGATCATTTCGTCATCTATGCGGACGATCAGGAAAAGGACGTCCGCATATTTGCGGAGAACCTGGAAAAGTATCACGCTGCCATCTCGCTCATCACCGAACGTACGGCCGAAGCCCCAAGTCCATCCAACCGCCTCACCATTTTCGTTGTCGGAAGCCAGCGGGAAATCAGAAGACTCGCCAGATCAAAAAATAGCGCGCTGGCAGGCTTCTACCTTCCGCGGGCGGGCGCCTCGCGCGCTTTTGTCCAGGACATTCGCAACAGGAGCAACGGATATCCCGATCTCTCGACCGTCATCCTCCTCCACGAATATGCGCATCACTTCCTCATCTCCAGTTCCCGCCACGCGCTCCCTCGCTGGATGAACGAAGGGGCGGCGGAGTTTCTCGCCTCGACGGTCTTCAATAGGGACGGAAGCATCCAGATCGGCAGGCCGGCATCGCATCGCTCGGGAGAACTGGCCTATGCGAGGGAGGTTTCGGTTCGGGAACTGCTCGATCCGGAACTGTACGACCAGCGCCAAAGCCGGGGATACGATGCGTTCTATGGGATGAGCTGGGCGCTGTACCACTATCTGGTTTTCGACAAAGATCGAAAAGGACAACTCCAGAAGTATGCTGCGCTGGTGAGCAAAGGCTCAACCTCCATGGCCGCGGCCGAGGAAGCGTTCGGCAATATCGACATCCTGCAGCAGGAGATCGAGCAGTACCTCAAACAACGCCGCCTGAAGACCTTCATCCTGTCGCCAGAAGCCGTGTCCCATAACCCGATCCGCCTGCGCGAGCTGCCCGAGGGAGAAGCGGAAATGATGGATGTCCGCATCGTCTCCCAGCGCGGCGTAACGCGCGAAGAGGCGGTGGAACTGATCGGAGACGCGCGCAAGATCGCGGCGCAGTTTCCCGAGGACCCCGGCGTGCTCGCAGCGCTGGCCGAAGCCGAATTCGATGCCGGTCACGACGACGCGGCCATCGCGGCGGCAGACAGGGCTCTCGCCATCGATCCACGACACAAGAACGCCTATGTCCAGAAGGGCTACGCCTTGTTTCGCAAGGCGCAGGAGGCTGACGACAAGGACGCTGCCTACGCCCGAGCGATGAAAGCTTTCACTGCGCTCAACAGCATCGAGAACGACCATCCTCTTCCGCTGATCTATTACTTCCGCAGCTTCGTGGAGCGCGGGATCGAACCCGACGAGACTGCGCGCCATGCGCTGGAACGCGCATCGGAGCTGGCACCGTTCGATCAGGGTCTCGCCATGATGACGGCGCTGATGTTCGCGGATGAAGGAGAGATCGCTTTGTCGCGCGTCTTGCTGGAGCCAGTGGCAACCAATCCCCATGGGGGTGAACTGGCCGACACTGCGCGCGGCTTCCTGTCCGAACTGGCGAATGTCGAAGAAGGCTCGAGTTGGCGACCTAGTCCGATCGCCAGAGCCGTAATCCCGCCCGTAGCCGTCGAGGACTCCGGGCAAACGCCCTAGCGCACCTGCGCGTCCGTCTCGGTCAACTTGATCTCGAACAGGTTGGGCCACAGCTTGCCGGTGACGAACAGGCGGCGCTTCTCCGCATCCCAGGCGATACCGTTGAGAACGGCGTTGCTGGTCGCCATCGGCATGGTCGCGACGATGGCGCGCAGGTCGATCAGGCTGCGGACCACGCCGTCTTCCGGGTCGATCGCGACGATGAAGGGCGATTCCCAGACATTGGCGTAAACCAGGCCGTCAATCATCTCGAGCTCGTTCAGGCGCGCCAGCGGGCGGCCGTTCATCTTCACCGGGATGGTGCGCCGGACCTCGTAGGTTTCCGGATCGAGGACGCGCAAGGTGGCGCTGCCGTCGGAGTGGATCAGTCCTTCGGGAGATGCGGTCAGGCCCCAGCCCTCGAAGGGGAAGCCCTCATGTGATCCGGCGCTTTCCAGCGTTGTCGCGTTCCAGCGGTGGATGGCGCCGTTGCGCCAAGTGAGGCTGACGAATTCGTCGCCCCATAGCGCGAGGCCCTCGCCGAACTGCTCGGCGGGAATGGCATTGCTGGCGAGAACCTTGCCAGTTTCCAGATCGACCTTGCGCACGGTCGACTGGCCCTCCTGACCGGTGCTCTCGAACAGCGCACCGTCATGCCAGACGAGTCCTTGCGTGAAGGCGGCGCTGTCGTGCGGATAGGTCGCGACGATGTCGGCGCGATAGACAGTCGGCCCGGAATAGGTTTCGGGTGCCGTCGTGCTTTCGGGTGCCGCGGCGGTGGCTTGCTGCGCCAGCGACGGGGCCGTTCCAACCGAGCCAAGCAGACCCAGCGCCGAGAAAAGGAAAAGTGTCGCACGAAGCTTCATCCGGTTTCCCTTTCGCCCCCCGGGCTTAGCACTGGCTGAATTGGCGTTCCAACGAACGGCCCCCGGTCCGCGATTCCTCGCGGCCGGGGGCTCTCCTCTCCAACTCTCGTGCCCGGCCTTGAATCACGCGCGGGCAAACCGGATCAGGCGGCGGCAGGCGCCGCATCGCGCACACCCTGGTCGACATGGGCCGCGAAGGGCTCGAAATTGTCGACGAAGAGCTGCACGAGCTTCTGCGCCGTGCGGTCGTATTTTTCCTTGTCGCTCCAGGTCGAGCGCGGATCGAGGATGCCGTCGTCGACACCCGCGACGCTGACCGGAACCTCGAACCCGAAATTCGGGTCCTTGCGGAACTCGGCATCATTGAGCGAACCGTCGAGCGCGGCGTTGAGCAGCGCGCGGGTGGCCTTGATCGGCATCCGGTTGCCCTCGCCATACTTGCCGCCGGTCCAGCCGGTGTTCACCAGCCAGCACTGCGCACCACCTTCGGCAATGCGCTTCTTGAGCAGATTGCCGTAAACGCTCGGATGGCGCGGCATGAAAGGCGCGCCGAAACAGGTGCTGAAAGTCGCCTGCGGTTCGGTAACGCCGATCTCGGTGCCGGCGACCTTCGCGGTGTAGCCGGACAGGAAGTGATACATTGCCTGATCGGGCGTCAACCGCGCGATCGGGGGAAGCACGCCGAACGCATCGGCGGTCAGCATGATGACATTCGAGGGCGGCGGGCCGAGATTGTCGTCGCTGGTGTTGGGGATGGAGGACAGCGGGTAGGCGCCGCGGGTGTTCTCCGCGAGCGTGTTGTCGTCGAGGTCGATCTCGCCGTTCTCGTCCATCACCACGTTCTCGAGCACGGTGCCTTCCATGCGGGTGGTGGCATAGATCTCGGGCTCGGCCTCCGGGTCGAGGCGGATCATTTTGGCATAGCAGCCGCCTTCGAAATTGAAGACCGCCGTGTCCGACCAGCCATGCTCGTCATCGCCGATCAGCGTGCGGCTGGCATCGGCGGACAAAGTCGTCTTGCCGGTGCCCGACAGGCCGAAGAACACCGCGCTCTTGCCGTCGGGCCCGATATTGGCGCTGCAATGCATCGGCATCACGCCCTTGGGCGGCAGGAGGTAATTGAGAATGCCGAAGACGCTCTTCTTCATTTCGCCGGCATAGCGGGTGCCGCCGATCAGGATCAGCTTCTCTTCCAGATTGACCGCGATCACCGTCTCGCTCCGGCAGCCATGACGCTCGGGATCGGCGCGGAAGGTCGGCAGGTCGATGATGGTGTATTCGGGCACGAAACCGTCTAGTTCCGCCTCGGTCGGGCGGACCAGCAGAGTGCGGATGAACTGGTTGTGCCAGGCGAGCTCGTTGATGACCCGCACGTTGACGCGATATTCGGGCTGCGAACCGCCGAACAGGTCGGCGACATAAAGCGCCTTCTTGTCCTTCACCGCGGCCATGAAGTCCTCTTTCAGGGCGGCGAAATGCTCGGGCGTCATTGAGGCGTTGTTGTCCCACCAGACCGTGTCCTCGGTCTCGGCATTGCGGACGATGAACTTGTCCTTCGCGCTGCGGCCGGTGTGCTGGCCGGTCTCAACCACCAGCGGGCCGTGCTTGGCTTTCCTTCCCTCGCCGTTTTCCAGCGCCGCGGCCGTCAGCTCTTCGCTTGAGAGATTGGGATGGATCGTCGCGGAAGTGGCGATCCCCTGCTGGTCGAGCGAATGAGAAAGCGGAACGGTCAAGAAAACATCTCCTGGCGCAAGGGGGAAAGCGCGATTGGTCGACAGGCGATCCTCCGGGGCCCGGACGCTCGCGCCTGATACGATTCGGCGCATACGCCGCCGGGACCACAGCGTCAATTTACCGAAGTTAAACCGTCCCGTGCAGGGCCGTTCGCGCGTTGCGGTCGTGCGACAAAGAGACTAGGCGGTCGGGTGATGGAAAACGAGGCTACCGTCCAGGCGAACGACGCAAATACGGGCCAGGCGGTGATCGCTCTGGTCGACGACGATCGCAACATCCTCACGACCGTCTCGATCGCCCTCCAGTCCGAAGGATTCGCCACCCGGGTCTATTCTGACGGGGAGACGGCGCTGCGGGCATTGCTCGAGAACCCGCCCGACCTTGCCGTGTTCGACATCAAGATGCCGCGTATGGACGGAATGGAATTGCTGCGCCGCCTGCGCGAACGTTCGGAACTGCCGGTGATTTTCCTGACGAGCAAGGATGACGAGCAGGACGAGGAAGCCGGGCTCGAAATGGGCGCCGACGATTACATCGCCAAGCCCTTCAGCCTGCGCCTGCTGCTCGCCCGCGTCCGCGCGATCCTGCGCCGTGGCGGCAAGCTGCCTTCCGCCGATACGGAAGGCGCTGCCGAAGAGGCGCCGCAGCCGGTGCTGGAGCGCGGGCGGCTCAGGATGGACCCCGCACGCCATCAGGTGCTGTGGGACGGCAAGCCGGTCACGCTGACCGTCACCGAGTTCCTCATCCTCGAGGCGCTGGCCGCGCGCCCCGGCGTCATCAAGAACCGCAACCAGCTGATGGACGCGGCCTATCCCGACGACGTTTTCGTCGACGATCGCACGGTCGACAGCCACATCAAGCGGATGCGCGGCAAGTTCCGCAAGATCGATTCCGAGTTCACTGCCATCGATACACTCTACGGGGCAGGCTACAGCTTCACCGATGGCTGACACGCCGCAGGTGCCGGAACCACGGCGCGAGAGGAGGCGCGGCGAGCGCGGAAACGCCCTGCGCGGCGATCCCCGGATCGACGGGATGCGCTGGTCCCGCCGCCTCTCGCTCACCAGCCGCATCCTGTTCGTCAATGTCCTTCCGCTCGTGCTGCTGGGCGGCGGGGTCATCTATCTCGACGTCTATCGCAAGCAGCTCCTCGACGAGCGGTTCAAGCTCGCTCTGGTCGAGGCGCAGATCACTGCCGAGGCCTTGGCCGGTGCGACCAACGAGCGCCAGCAGGCGCTGCTGATCCAGATCGGCAAGGAACAGCGGCTGCGCATCCGCCTCTACAGCCCCGCCGGCGATCTCGAGGCGGACAGTTTCGCGCTCGGTCCGCCGACCTTTTCGATCGAGGGGGCGCAGGACACCGGACAGGATTTCGCTCTCACACTCGATCGCTGGTTCGACCGGGTGGTCGGCGCGCCGCCGCTCCCCAATTACACCGAACCCGCGACCGACAACGCCGCCGCATGGCCCGAACTGGTCCGCGCACGCGAGGAAAGCCTCACCCAGATCGTGCTGCGCGACGCGGCGGACGGGACCCATGTCATCAACGCCGCCGCCCCGGTCGGTCTCGACGGGGAATCGCTGCTGATCACCCGCAATCCGATCGACATCACCGAAAGCGTGCGGACCGCGCGCACGACGGTCGCCGCAGGGGTGCTGGTCGCGCTGCTGATCTCGACGCTCCTCTCGCTGTTCCTCGCCCGCACCATCGTGCGCCCCTTGCGCGAGCTGGTGCAGGCCGCCGTGCGGGTGCGGCAGGGGCGCGACCGTCAGGTCGAGGTTCCGCGCCTGCCCGACCGGCGCGACGAGATCGGAATGCTCGCCCGCGCGACCTCCGACATGACGGCGGCGCTGCGCCAGCGGATCGACGCGGTCGAGCATTTCGCCGCCGATGTCGCGCACGAGATCAAGAATCCCCTCGCCTCCCTGCGCTCCGCCACCGAATCGCTGGGACGGGTCGAGGACCCCGCCCTGCGCGCCCAGCTGCTCGAGATCGCCACGCACGACGTGCGCCGGATCGACCGGCTGGTGACCGAGATTTCCGATGCCAGCCGCGTCGACGCCGAATTGTCGCGCGCGGTGTTCGAGCCGGTGGATTTCGTCCGGCTGGTGGAGAACATCATCGGCAGCCGCGAGGATCGTCAGGAAAACGAAGGCCGCGAAATCCTCTTCCGCCATGACCGCGAGAGCGCGCCCGTCATGGGCGAACCGACGCGGCTGGAAAGGGTGGTCGAGAACCTGCTCGACAACGCCGTTTCCTTCTCGCCCGAGCGCGGGGTGATCGAACTCGATCTCGTCCAGGGCGACGGATGGATCACTTTCAGCGTCACCGATGAGGGCCCCGGCATCCCCGAGGCAAGCCGCGAACAGGTGTTCCAGCGGTTCCACTCGGTCCGCCCCGAAAGCGAAGATTTCGGGAACCACTCTGGGCTCGGTCTCGCCATCGCCCGCTCGATCGCCGAGGCGCATGACGGAACGCTGACGGCGGAGGGGCGGCTGGATGGCGCGTCCGGTGCCCGGCTGGTGCTGGGCCTGCCGATGCAGGTCCGGGCGTCCGCGTGACCGGCATGCTCGTCAACGTCACCTGCGTCGCGATCGGCAGACGCGGCCTGTTGATCGAAGGGCCTCCCGGGAGCGGCAAGTCCTCGCTTGCGCTGGCCTTGATTGACCGGGGCGCGGTGCTGGTGGGCGATGACGGGATCTCGCTCGAACCCCGTGCGGACCGCTGCTGGGCGTTGCCGCCGCCCAACATCGCGGGTCTGCTGGAAGTGCGCGGCATCGGCCCGATCAAGCTGCTCACCACCAGCGCGCCGATCGCGCTGGTCCTCGCACTCGATCCCGAGGCACCGCGCCTGCCCGATCCCGGCACGCGTATCTATGCCGGATGTTCGCTTCCCCTGCTCCCCTTCCGCCCAGGCGACGCGATCCAGGCGCTGCGAGCGGAAGCCGCTCTCCGCACCTTCGGAATCGCCTGATCTCCGCGCTCCGGAAAGCCGCGCTTGCCAGCCATTGCGCGTTGCACTTGCGGCACGGCCTGTGCCACCATGCGTGGCGATGAACCCGCAGCCACCCACCGCCCCGCCCCGGCAGCGCCTGCTGCTGGTCACTGGCATGTCCGGCGCGGGCAAGTCGACCGCGATCGAGGTTCTGGAGGATCTTGGCTGGGAGGCGATCGATAATTTCCCGATGCGCCTCCTGCCTAGCCTCGTGCGCCGTGAGGACAGCGGAGGCGCGCCGCTCGCCATCGGTGTCGATTCGCGCACCCGAGGCTTCATGCCGGCGGAGATAGTGCGGGAATTTGCCGAGCTGTCCACGCGCGATGATCTCGCGGTCGGAACGCTGTTCCTCGACTGCGCGAGCGAGGAGATCCAGCGCCGCTACAACGAGACCCGCCGCCGCCATCCGATGGCGCGGGGGCGACCGGTGATCGAGGGGATCAAGGCCGAGCGGGAGCTGCTCGAACCCCTGCGCAAGGCCGCCGAACTGGTCGTTGACACCACCGCCTTCAGCGCCCACGACCTGCAACTGGCGGTGCGCGAACGCTTCGCGACCGAAACGCCGATGGAACTGACGGTCACCGTCACCAGCTTCGGCTTTGCGCGCGGAATGCCGCCGCTCGCCGATCTGCTGTTCGACATGCGCTTTCTCGACAATCCGCACTGGTATCCCGCGCTTCGGCCGCAGACCGGCCGCGATACCGCCGTCGCGGAACACATCGCCGCCGATCCCGCCTTCGCGCCCGCCTTCGCGACGATCCGCGACTGCGTGCTCGAATTGCTGCCGCGCTATGCGGCGCAGGACCGCGCCTATCTGACAATAGCCTTCGGCTGCACCGGTGGGCGCCACCGGTCGGTCTACAGCGCCGAGCGCATGGCCGCCGCGCTGCGCGATGCCGGTCGCTCGCCCACTGTCATCCACCGCGATCTGGATGCACGCGCCACCGATGTCATCGAGGGACAGGCCCCCGCCGACCTGCCGGTGTCCGGTTGACTTGCCCCCCGCCCGCGCGCAATGGCGCACACCTTCCATGCTCGTAAACCATACCTTTCCGGGGTCGCTCGCATGATCGGCATGATCATCGTAACACATGGCAATCTTGCCGAGCATTTCATCGACGCGATGGAACACGTGGTCGGTCAGCAGTCTCAGTTCGCCACCGTCTGCATCGGACCGAGCGACGACATGGAGCAGCGCCGACAGGAAATCGCCGACGGGATCACCGCGGTCGACAGCGGCGAAGGTGCGATCATCCTGACCGACCTGTTCGGGGGTACGCCGTCCAACCTCGCGATCTCGCTGCTCGATGCAGGCCGGGTCGAGGTGATCGCGGGGATCAATCTGCCGATGCTGATCCGCCTTGCCGGTGCGCGCAAGTCGATGGGCGTGGTCGACGCCGTCTATGCCGCGCAGGAAGCGGGCCGCAACTACATCACCGTGGCGAGCGAATTCCTCGGCCATCACGAGGCGCCCCCCCGCCGCACCGCGAAGGCCACGCCTTGAGCGAGCTGCGCCGCCGCCTCACCATCGTCAACCAGCGCGGTCTTCACGCGCGCGCCAGCGCCAGATTCGTCGCGGCGGTGGCCGAGCTTGACGGCGCGACCAGCGTGCGCGTGGGCCGGAAAGGCACCGAGGCGGCCGGGGGATCGATCCTCGGCCTGATGATGCTGGGTGCGGCCAAGGGCGACGAGATCGAACTGATCGTCTCTGGCGACAACGCCGAAACGGTGATGGCCGACCTTGCAGCCATGGTGGAGGACGGGTTCGGCGAGCCCTGACTGCCCGCAGCCCGACAATCCCCCGATGACCCGCCGCCAGATTACCGGTTTTTCCAATCCGACCGTCAAGGCACTCCGCGCCTTGCGCGACAAGAAGCATCGCAAAGCCGCCGGGCGGTTCCTTGCCGAGGGGCTGCGGCTGCTCACCGATGCGCGGGAGAACGGGCACGTGTCCGAGACGCTCGTTCTGTCCGACGCGCGCGATCCGCATCCGCTTCTCGATGCGCTGGAACGAGACGTCATGGCATCCGGCGGCGAGGTGATCGAAACCACGCCCGACATCCTTGCCAAGATCACCGGCAAATCCAATCCGCAGGCGGTGGCGGGCGTCTTCCGCGAATTCGACACCTCGCTTGCCGCGCTGGATCGCGACGCCGCCGGGATCTGGCTGGTCGCGCAGGCGCTGCGCGATCCGGGCAATCTCGGCACCATGCTGCGCACCGGCGATGCGATCGGCGCGGGCGGGCTGATCCTGATCGACGATTGCGCCGACCCCTTCAGCGTCGAGGCGGTGCGCGCAAGCATGGGGGCCATCTTCACGCAAGGGATTGCACTGGCGCGCTGGGAGGAGTTCGAGCTTTGGCTCCGGCAGCCGCGCGGAGGCCCACCTGCCCAGCTGGTCGCGGCTTCGCTGCGCGAGGCGGTGCCTTATCGCGCCGCGCCCTACGCCGCGCCCTGTTTCGTGATGGTCGGCAACGAATCGCAGGGTCTGCCCGAGGCCTACGAGGCAGCCTGCGACCTGCGCGTGACGATGCCGATGCGCGGCCGGGCCGACAGCCTCAACGCCGCCGTCGCCGCGGCAGTGCTGGGTTACGAAGTGCTGGCCTGCCTCGATCCGGGGACGGGGTGCGGAAAGGACTGACGGGACATTCTGCCCGCGGGCGGAAACGGGTTCGCAAGGTTTTCGTGTCACGTCGACGAATATGAACGATCTCACGGCCGACCCGGCGCAGGTCCAGAACCGTCGCCTGCATCCGCGAACCAATCTGTTCGTGGCGGCCTCGATCATCACCGAGCGGCTGCGCGCGGCGGTGCGTCTGCGCAACATCTCGCAGGCCGGAGCGCTGGTCGAGGGCGGCGAGTTGCCCGGTGTCGGCGATGCCTTCTGCCTGCGCCGCGGCGACCTTGCCGTGCGCGGGCAGGTGGTGCGGCGCGATGCGAAGAGCGCGGGTCTCAGTTTCGATCAGCCCACCGATCCCACCGACTGGCTGCCGACCAGCGAATCGGGACAGCAACGGGTCGACCGGATCGTCCACGAGGCGCGCGATCTCTATCCCAACGCCCGGCCCAGCCCGGCATTCCTCGCGGCGAAGAAATCGCATGCCGCAGACACCGTGGAGCTGGTGCGCCTCGCCGATATGCTCGACACGCTCGCCGACGCGCTTGCCTCGGACCCGGCGGTCGTGGGTCGCTATCTCGACAAGCTGCAGGTGCTCGACATGGCCGGACAGAAGTTGCGCCTGATCGCCCGCGAAGGCTGACGCCGCGCCCTATTCGGCCGCGTCGCGGCGGTCCTCCTCCGGTTCCTCGACGCGGTTCTCGATCTGGGCGGCATCTTCGGCGCCATAGGTCGGCGTCTCAGCAATCTGGGGCAATTCGTCGATCTCGCGCTTGCCGATTTCGATGCCCTTCTCGTGCATTCGCCGACCGGCTGACAGTACGTTGCGCTCGAAGCTGCCGACGAACTTGTTGTAATTCTTGACCGCGCTTTCGAGCCCTCCGCCGACACGCTTCAGGTGCTCGGCTGCCACCGCAAGCCGGTCGTATAGCTCCGCTCCGGCCTTGCCGATCTCGACTGCTTCGCGCGCGATATTGTCCTGCCGCCAGACCTGCGCCACGGTGCGCGCGATGGCGACGAGATTGGTCGGCGTCGCCAGCAGCACCTTGTTGCGGAAGGCGAAATCCCACAGCTCCGGATCGTGTTCGAGCGCTGCGGCGACGAAATGCTCGCCTGGCACGAACATGACGACATAATCGGGCGCGTCGTCGAACTGGCTCTGATAGCCCTTCGACCCCAGTGTCTGGACGTGATTGCGCATGGATTTGGCGTGGAGATCGAGATGCCGCCCGCGCTCCTCGTCACCCTCGGCTTCAAAGGCAGCCTGATAGGCGTTGAGCGACACCTTGGCATCGATCACCAGCTTCTTCTGGCCCGGCACGTTTACGATGGCATCGGGCCGCAGCCGCCCGTCCTCGGTGTCGATCGAATGCTCGAGAATGAAATCGGTGTGCTCGGACAGGCCGCATTGCTCGAGTACGTTCTGCAACGCCCGCTCGCCCCAGCGCCCGCGCGCCTTGGGTGCGTTAGTCAGGCTGTTGCCGAGCCGCTGCGCCTCGCGCCGGACCTCTTCCTGCCCGCGCTGCATCTCGGTGATCTGCTGGTGGAGCCGGCCGAAGGCGTCGGTGCGCTTCTCCTCCAGTGCCGCGACCTGCTTCTCGTAGGCTTCGAGCCGCTTGCCGACGGGATCGAGCAGCGCGCGCAGCTTTTCCTCCGAGGATTTCTCCGAATGGCCGAAGCGCTCGCTCGCCCGCTCGAGAAACGCCTCCTGCGCCCTGGTCAGAACGGCCGAGCCGGTGTTCTGGAATTCCTTGAGCAATTCGCCCCGCGCTTCGACCAGCAGCCGTTTCTGCTCGTCGAAATTGGCGGTCTTTTCCTTCAGCGTTGCCAGTTCGGAACCGAGCGCGGCATTCCCGCGCCGCAATTCCTCCATCGCGCCCTCGTGCGAGCGCCGAGTCTCGCGCAGCTCGGCATCCAGCGCATCGGCCCGCTCGGCCCGCACAGTCGCGTTTTCGAGATCGACGATCGCCTTGCGGAACTTCTCGTCGAGATCGCGCGCCGCCGCATCACGCTCGGCATGGCGCGCCTGCCAGTCCCTGGCGGGCGCCGACCCGAAGCGATGACCGAGAAACCAGCCGAGCCCGAGGCCCAGCAGGATGGCGAAAATGGCGAGAAGGGTCGGGTCCATGCCGCAACACTAGGCAGAACGGAGCAGGAACGCCAGCCGCCTCTATTCGGTTTTCGACCATTTCCTCCGGTCGATCCATTTCATCAAGAAATGAAACAGGATGCCGAACAGGACGGCATAGAATACGAAGCCCAGCAGATAGGAGCCTCTAAACGGATCGCCATCGTGCCACGCCCACGCGATCATCAGCGAAGCGTAGATGATCGCCGCGATAGCAGTCCGGCCAACGCTCACGCCGCTTCGCGCAGCTTCTTCAGTTTCTTCAAGGCCATGTTGCGCTTCAGGCGCGAGAGATGGTCGATGAACAGGATGCCTTCGAGATGGTCCATCTCGTGCTGGATGCAAACGGCCATCAGGCCCTCCAGATCCTCCTCGTGCGTGTTGCCCTCCATGTCCTGCCAGCGGACCCGGCAGGTCATCGGGCGATCAACATCGGCATAGACGTCGGGGACCGAGAGGCAACCTTCCTGATAGCTCGACAGCTCTTCGGCCGGGTCGAGGATTTCCGGATTCACGAAGATGCGCGGCTCGTTCTTCGTCGGGTAGTGGACATGGCTGTGCCCGCCATTCCCGTGATCGTGACCGCATTGTTCGGGCTCGGCGTCCGTGTCCTCGGGCTGGAGATCGATCACCAGCAGCCGCTTGGGCACGCCGACCTGGATCGCAGCAAGGCCGATGCCATTGGCGGCGTACATCGTCTCGAACATGTCGTCGACGAGAGTCTTGAGATCGTCGTCGAACGCGGTGACGGGTTCGGACACGGTCTTGAGCCGGGGGTCCGGCACTTCGAGGATTTCGCGGATAGCCATCGATCCGATTTAAGGTGCAACGGGTTGGGGTTCAACCATGATTGATCGATCTTAGCCTAGCGGACGCCGCGCGCGCAGGGCCTGCGCCAGAGTGCCCTCGTCGAGATAATCGAGCTCGCCGCCGACCGGCAGTCCGTGGGCGAGCTGGGTGATCCGCAGCGGATAATCCTCCAGCCTCTCGGCGAGGTAGTGGGCGGTGGTCTGCCCTTCCAGCGTGGCGTTCATGGCGAGCACGATCTCGTCCACCCCGCCG
Source organism: Erythrobacter sp. (assembly GCA_025698865.1). Taxonomy (GTDB): domain Bacteria; phylum Pseudomonadota; class Alphaproteobacteria; order Sphingomonadales; family Sphingomonadaceae; genus Qipengyuania. The sequence continues at coordinate 621,268 of JAILWQ010000001.1, forward strand.
CTTTCCACCCGGGTCAGCAGGGCCGCGATGTTGAGATCCTCGGGCCGCACCCCGTCGAGCGCGGAAAGTCGCCCGCCGAGCACGTGATAGGTGCCGGTGAACAGCTTCGCCCGGTCGAGCGCCCAGAGATCGGACACGTCCTCTACCACGCAGATCGCCTTGCCGTCGCGGCGGGGATCGGCGCAGATGCCGCAGGGGTTGCGGGTGTCGATATTGCCGCAGATCTCGCATTCGACCAGCGTATCGCGCACCGCCTCGAGCGCGCCGAGCAGCTCCGGCAGCGCCTTGGTCCGCCGCTTGACCAGCCACAGCACCGCCCGGCGCGCGCTGCGCGGGCCGAGGCCGGGCAGGCGGGCGAGCGCTGCGGAAAGGGTCTCGATTTCTTGCGATGCCATGGTGAAGCCTAAATTTCCGTTCGGGCCGAGCTTGTCGAAGCCCCGCTCTTTCTTCTAGCGCCGCCCCCGAAAAGAAGTACGGCCCTTCGACAAGCTCAGGGCGAACGGAGTAGATAGGTGCGCATCATCTTCATGGGAACGCCCGAATTCGCCGTTCCGACGCTGAAAGCGCTGCATCATGCGGCGCACGAGATCGTGGCGGTCTACACCCAGCCGCCGCGCCCGGCGGGCCGGGGCAAGAAGCTGCAACCCTCGCCGGTGCAGAAGGAAGCCGAGGTGCTGGGGATCGAGGTCCGCTCGCCGACCTCGCTGAAATCGGCCGAGGAACAGACCCGTTTCGCCGCGCTGGAAGCCGATGTCGCGGTAGTCGCCGCTTATGGCCTGATCCTGCCGCAGGCGGTGCTCGACGCTCCGGCGCATGGCTGCCTCAACGTCCATGCCTCGATCCTGCCGCGCTGGCGCGGGGCCGCGCCGATCCATCGCGCGGTGATGGCGGGCGATCCGACGACCGGCGTCACCATCATGCAGATGGAGGCCGGGCTCGACACCGGCCCCATGCTCGCCACCATCCGCACCCCGATCGAGGCCAAGACCACCGGCGAACTGACGCAGGAACTGGCGGAAAAAGGCGCGCAGCTGATGGTCGGGACCTTGCGCGAACTCGCCAATCACCGTCCACTGGCGCAGGACGAGGAGCGCGCGATCTACGCGCCCAAGATCGACAAGGCGGAAGCGCGGATCGACTGGGGGAAATCGGCCGAGGAACTGGAACGGCTCGTGCGCGGCCTCGCCCCCTTCCCCGGGGCATGGTTCGCGCTGGAGGACGAGCGGGTGAAGGTTCTGCGCGCCGAAGTGATCGAGCAGGAGGGCGAGCCGGGCGAGGTGCTGGATGACACGCTGACGGTTGGCTGCGGCGAGAATGCACTGCGCCCGACGCGCCTCCAGCGCGCCGGGAAGCCCGCGATGGATGCCAGCGAATTCTTGCGGGGGCGGCCCGTGGCTAAAGGGACGATGCTTGGATGATCGTCATTGCGAGCGCAGCGAAGCAATCCATCTCCTGCCCCCGAACTTGCCCTACAGGTCAGAGGATGGATTGCCGCGTCGCCGCCATAGCGGCTCCTCACAATGACGGTTGCGGAAATTGACCCGCTTCGCGCTGACTCTCGAATTCGACGGGACGCCATTCTTCGGCCTGCAACGCCAGAAGGACGGGCCGAGCGTGCAGCAATCGGTCGAGGATGCGATCCGTGCCACCACGGGCGAGACGGCGACGCTCCACAGCGCCGGGCGCACCGATGCCGGCGTTCACGCCGTCGCCATGCGCAGCCATGTCGACATCGCCAAGGACATTGCGCCCTTCCGGCTGATGGAGGCGCTGAACGCGCATCTGCGGCCCGACCCCGTGGCGGTGACCGCCTGCGCGATCGTGGCGGCTGACTGGCACGCGCGGTTTTCCTGCACCGGGCGCCGCTATGTCTATCGCATCGCCAATCGCCGCGCGCCGCTGACGCTGGAAAAGGGCCGGCTGTGGCAGGTACCGCAGGACCTCGATGCGGCGGCCATGCACCGCGCGGCGCAGGCGCTGGTGGGCCTGCACGATTTCACTACTTTCCGCTCGGTCCATTGCCAGTCGGACAGCCCGGTGAAGACGCTCGACCGTCTCGATGTCGAGCGATGCGGCGAGGAGGTGCGCATCCATGCCGCCGCGCGCAGTTTCCTGCATCATCAGGTCCGCTCCATGGTCGGCTGCCTCGCGCTGGTCGGGATGGGCCGCTGGCCCGAGGAACGGCTCGCCGCGGCGCTGGCGGCGCGCGACCGGGCCGAACTGGGGTTGAACGCCCCGCCTCACGGCCTCTATTTCGTCGAGGCAACTTATCCGAAAGAGGAAACCACATCATGAGCACCACCGGCAGGCAGCTTTTCACCACGCTCGACAAGGACGGCACGCTCACGCTCGAGATCGCCGAGACGAGCTTTCCCGACCCCACCGGCAACAAGGTGCTGGTCAAGATGGAGGCGGCGCCGATCAACCCCTCCGATCTCGCCATCCTGACCGGCGCGGCCGATTTCGAGAACGCGGACTATTCGCGCGGCAAGGTCGTGGCGAAGATGCCCGAACCGTTCAATTCGGGTCAGAAGGCGCGCCATGGACAGCGGCTCCCGGCCGGCAATGAAGGCGCCGGCACCGTCGTCGCCACGGGTGACAGCGATGCGGCAAAGGCGCTGATGGGCCAGCGCGTCGCCTGCGTGCCCGGCAGCGCCTATAGCGAATACGCCGTGGCCGATGCCGGCATGTGCCTCCCGCTGGGCGACCATTCGGCCGAGGACGGCGCGTCGAGCTTCGTCAATCCGATGACCGCGCTGGGCTTCGTCGAGAACGCGAAGATGGATGGACAGAAGGCGATCCTCCACACGGTCGGCGCGTCCAATCTCGGCCTGATGCTCAACCGCATCTGTCAGGAAGACGGGATGGGACTGGTCAATATCGTGCGCAAGCAGGAGCAGGTCGATCTGCTGAAGGACGCGGGCGCCGAGTGGGTGGTCAATTCGTCGGACGACGATTTCATGGAACAGCTCAAGACCGCGATCGATGCGACCGACGCCTTCTACGGCTTCGATCCGATCGGCGGAGGCAAGATGGTCGATCATTGCTTCAAGGCGATGGAACAGGTCGCCGCCGCCAAGATGAGCGAATATTCGCGCTACGGCTCGAACCAGCAGAAGCGGATGTTCATCTACGGCCGGCTCGACATGGGGGCGACCACGCTGACCCCCTCCTACGGCTTCGGCTGGACACTGTCGGGCTGGCTCCTCACCCCGTTCCTCCAGAGCGCGGGGACCGAGACGGTGACGCGGATGCGCAAGCGCGTGCTCGACAATCTCACCACCACTTTCGCGAGCGGTTACAAGAGCAAGGTTTCGCTTGAGGGAATGCTCGAGAAGGACGCCATCCTCGACTACAGCCAGATGAAGACCGGCGAGAAATATCTGGTCACGCCGCAGGCGTAATCGGTTTCAGGAATAGGGATCGTCGAAGGCGGCCTGGATGGCCGCCGGATCGGCGATCCCCTCGGCCAGCAGCAATTGCAGCAACAGCCGCGCCTTTTGCGGATTGAGCGCGCGGGCGGCGACGAAGCCGGCCGCATCGTCGTCCGGCTCGCGATCGACCAGCCCTTCGTCGACCCGGCTCGCGCGGACCACGATCAGGCCCTGTCTCGCCATGTCCGCAAGCTGGTCTCGCACCGGCCCCGGCATGTTGCCCTCGCCCACACCGGCAATGACGACGCCCCGCGTCTCCGGCGTGCCCACACGGCGGATCAGGTTCGGGTCCAGTGCGGCATGGACATAGACGACCGGAACGTCCGCCAGCTGTTCGGGATAGCCGTAACGCGCCCCGCCCTGTTCCCGCCACGGCGCACCGAACCATTCGAGCGCGCTCGGTGTAACCAGAGCCACGCTTCCGCGCGGGAAACCGCGAAAGGCATCGTCCGACCCCCGCGTCCGCACCTTGCGCACGTCGCGCGCGGCAAAGACCCTGTCGCCCATCACTACCAGCACGCCGCGCCCGGCCGCCCGCCCGTCGCCCGCGACCCGTACGGCATTGGCGAAATTGCGCAGGCCGTCGTAACCCACCGCATCCGCCGGGCGCATCGCACCGACCAGTACGATGGGCTTCTGCGTCGGCAGGGTCAGGTCGAGCAGAAAGGCAGTTTCTTCCGCCGTGTCGGTGCCGTGAGTGACGACGATCCCGTCACATTCGTCATCCGCCAGCGCGGCGGCGATCTGGGCATGGAGCACGCTCCAGACGGGGGGGCCGATATCCTCGGACCCGATATTGGCGATCTGCCGCCCGGACAGCTCGGCTTGCAGGCCCAGCTCGCTCGCCCTCGCGAGATAATCCTCGATGCCGATCTGTCCCGGTCGGTAATCGTGGCGCGTGGCGCTGCCCGCCATGCCGGCGATGGTCCCGCCGGTGGCGAGCACGAGGATACGAGGGGAAGCCATGGGCGCGGCGCCTAGCCATAGCGACTGGCGCTGGGCAATTGATTTTCGCTTCCGCCACGCTAGAAGCGCGGCCTCCCCCGCACAGGTGGGGCGCTTAGCTCAGTTGGTAGAGCATCTCGTTTACACCGAGAGGGTCGGCGGTTCGAGCCCGTCAGCGCCCACCACGCCTAGGGCAGCGGCGGCGCGATCGCTTCTTCCACCGCGGCGCGGGCCTCCGGGCTGGACCAGTCGAAGTCGCCGTTCACCCGCCACACCTCCTGGCCCATCGCATCATACATGATCGTGGTTGGCAACAGGTCGATTTCAAGCGCCGCCATCAGCCGGTTTTGCGGATCGAGCCACGGTTCGATCGCCTGAAAATCGCGGGCGTCGAAGAAGTCGGCGACTTTCTGCCGATCGCCCAGATCCTGGCTCGCGGTGATCACCCGGACCTCACCGTCCATCGCGGTTGCAAGCTCGTCGAGCAGCGGCATTTCCCTGACGCATGGCGCACACCAGGTCGCCCACAGATTGAGCAGCACCGGCGTCCCCTGCAACGCGCCGAGGTTCAGCACCTCGCCCTCCACGCTGTCGAGATTGACCGCGGGCATCAGTTCGCCGGCCATCGACCGGTCAATTTCGCCCGTGGTCATCGGCGTCGCCGCAGCGCCGGCGGCTTCTTGCTCCTGCCCGGGTGCTGCCCTATCGCACCCGGCGATGACCAAGGACAGGATTGCTGCGAGCGTGAGCGACAGGCGGGACGATACGGATTCCAGGGCGGCAGGCTCCAACCAGATGTGGGGCGGCAGGTTCGCCGGCGGACCTAGCGCGATCATGCGCGAAATCAACGCCTCGATCCCCTTCGACAAGGCGCTGTGGCGGCACGACATAGCGGGCAGCCGCGCCCATGTCGCGATGCTGGGGGCGCAGGGCATCGTCTCGGCGGAAGATGCGCAGACGATCGACGAGGGCCTCCAGACCATCGCCGCCGAATACGAACGCGACGGCGTGCCAGAGGATTGGGACCTCGAGGACATCCATATGACGGTCGAGGCACGGCTGACCGAGCTGATCGGGCCGGTCGCGGGGCGGCTCCATACGGCGCGCAGCCGCAACGACCAGGTGGCGACCGATTTCGTACTCTGGGTCCGCGATGCCGCGCTCCGCGCCGAGGCTGCGCTCGAAGGTCTGATGCAGGCGCTGCTGGCGCGGGCCGAGGAACATGCCGGATCGGTCATGCCCGGCTTCACCCATCTCCAGACCGCGCAGCCAGTAACGCTGGGCCATCACCTGATGGCCTATTTCGAGATGTTCACGCGCGACCGTGCGCGCTTCGCCGATGCGCGCAGCCGGATGGCGCTCTGCCCGCTCGGCAGCGCGGCGCTGGCAGGCACCGGCTTTCCGATCGACCGGCAAGCGACCGCCTCCGCGCTCGGGTTCGACGGGCCGACGCGCAACAGCCTCGATGCCGTGTCCGACCGGGATTTCGCGCTCGAATTCCTTCACGCGGCGAGCACCTGCGCCATTCACCTTTCGCGCCTGGCTGAGGAAATGGTCCTGTGGGCGAGCCAGCCCTTCGGCTTCATCCGCCTGCCCGACACCCTCTCGACCGGCAGTTCGATCATGCCGCAGAAGAAGAACCCCGACGCGGCCGAGCTGGTGCGCGGCCATGCCGGGCGGATCATCGGCTGCGCGACGTCGCTGATGATCACAATGAAAGGCCTGCCGCTCGCCTATTCCAAGGACATGCAGGACGATAAGCCGCCGGTGTTCGAGGCGGCGGGGCTGCTCGATCTCTCGCTCGCCGCGATGACCGGCATGGTGGCGGACAGCGCTTTCGACACCGCCCGGATGCGCGGCGCGGCCGAAGCCGGTTTCGCGACCGCGACCGACCTTGCCGACTGGCTGGTGCGCGAGGGCGGCATTCCCTTCCGGGAGGCGCACCACATCACCGGGGCGGCGGTAAAGCTCGCCGAACAACGCGGGCTGGCGCTCGATGCCCTGCCGCTGGAGGCGCTTCAGGAGATCGACGAACGGATCGACGCGCGCGTTTTCGATGCGCTTTCGGTCGATGCTTCGGTCGCGGCGCGAAGCTCCTATGGCGGGGCGGCGCCCGATCAGGTAAGGGCGCGCGTGGCCGATGGGCGCAAGATGCTGGGAACGGGCGAATGAAACGGGTCGGAGCGGGATTGCTGATGCTGGGCATGCTGGCGGCGTGCGGGCAGAAATCCGAGCTCGAACCGCGCGCCGGCGCGAGCCTGCCGCCAGCACCCTATGGTGCGGCGGTGCGTCCCGATGCCGAGGCGCTGCTCGACCTGCCGACCCTTGCCGATCCGGAACGCAGCGTCGAACTGCGCCGCCGCTCCGAAGAGCGCGAGGACGATCCCTTCGACCTTCCCCCGGAATAGGGTTTCCATGGACCATTTCGAAATTCGCGACGGCACCATGCATGCCGAGGACGTGGCGTTGCCCGCAATCGCCGAGGCGGTCGGCACGCCGGTCTATGTCTATTCCCGCGCCACGCTGGAGCGGCACGCCCAGGTCTTTGCCGATGCGCTGGCGGGGCTCGGAACCGGCGACAGGGCACCGCTGCTGGCCTTCGCGGTCAAGGCGAACCCCAATCTCGCCGTGCTGAACGTCCTCCAGCGTCAGGGCTACGGCGCGGACGTCGTCTCGGGCGGCGAAATGCGCCGGGCGCTGGCGGCGGGCATGACGCCAGACAAGATCGTCTTTTCCGGCGTCGGCAAGACCGCGGCCGAACTGGCCGAGGCGCTTGACGCAGATATCGGCCAGTTCAACCTCGAGAGCGAGGAGGAGGGTGTCGAGCTTTCCGCCATCGCAGCGGCCCGTGGTCTGGAGGCGCGCTGCGCCTTGCGGGTCAATCCCGATGTCGATGCGGGCACCCACGACAAGATCTCGACCGGTAAGGCCGACAACAAGTTCGGCGTTCCCATAGGAGAAGCTCCGGCGATCTTCGCCCGCCTTTCCGACCTGCCCGGCCTGCGCCTGCGCGGCGCGGCCCTGCATATCGGCAGCCAGTTGCTGGAACTCGATCCGCTGGAGGACGCGTTCGCCAAGCTCGGCGATCTGATCGCCACGCTGCGCGACGCAGGACACGAAATCACCCATGCCGATCTCGGCGGCGGACTGGGTGTGCCCTACAAGGCCGGCGAGGCGCCGCCCTCGCCCGCGGAATACGGCACCATGGTCGCGCGAGTGACCAAGGGCTGGGACGTGCGGCTGGTGTTCGAGCCGGGTCGCGTGATCGCCGGCAATGCCGGTGTCCTGCTCACTCGCGTGATTCGGGTGAAGCGCGGCGTCGCCGATCCCTTCGTGGTGGTTGACGCGGCAATGAACGATCTCGCCCGTCCGGCGATGTACGGCGCCTGGCACGATTTTGCTGCTGTCGTACCGGTGGGAGACCACATGCGGGCCAATATCGTCGGCCCGATCTGCGAGACCGGGGACACCTTCGCCACGGGCCGCGAGATCGATCGTGTCGGACCCGGCGATCTCGCCGTCTTCCGCACGGCCGGGGCCTATGGCGCGACGATGGCCTCGAGCTACAATTCGCGCGGTTTCGTTGCCGAGGTGCTGGTCGACGGCACGCGCTTCGCCACCGTTGCCGACCGCATTCCGGCCGACGCGATCATGGGTGCCGAGAGAGTGCCAGACTGGCTCGACTGACCACGCGGGCTGTTGGCCTCTAGCCCTCAGACCACGTTGCCGGGAGTTCCGATCGCATCGAAATACCGCGCCATCGCATCGGCCGCCCCGTCCGAGAGCGCGATGAAGGCCCGGCGCCTGTCGCTGTCGTCCTGTACACGCACGAGAATGCCGCTTTCGACCATCTGCGAAATCCAGCGCAGCGCAGTGGTCGCGGGAACGCTGGCGGCGATGCACAGCGAGGTGACCGAGACCCGCCGATGCTCGGCACGCGCGGCGGTCAGGTCGAGCAGGATATCCCAAGCCGGATCGGCAAAGAGCGCACCGTCGAAGAATTCGCCCCGCATGGCCCGATGGCGGATCACCGACTTCACCAGTCGGGGATCGGGTAGCGGTATGCGCGGCTTGCGCTGCATATCGTTCTGACGGTTGTCGGGTCGATAGCCCGGGGCAGGCTGCGCGATCGGGGACAGGCCTGCGCCGCCCCCCATCCGGAGACCGGGCGAGGAGTCGCTCGAAATCCCGTCGATCTTGGCAGCGAGCCGTTCGACTTCCTCGGCCAGCCGCAGAAGGGCAATCCGCTCTTCGTCGTCGGTTTCCCTCAAGCGGCGCCCCGGCATTCGCGCCATCGCGCCGCCCAGCGCGACCATGCGCTGCGCCCGCGTGGCCCCGACGAGAATGTCCGGCCTCGAGCGGTCGAGGCAGCCGAAGACATCTTCCAGCGCGTCCGCGACCGTCGCCACCACCAGCAACGCACCGGACCGCGCCGCGCGTTCATCGAGCCTGACCAGCGCCGCGAGGCGTGCGCCATCGATCTCGGGACAGTCGACCAGAACGACATCGCCCAGCACCCCGCCTCCGCGCTCCAGCAGCGAGGTGAGCGAACGCCGCGCCCGTACGGCCAGTCCGGCGATTCGCGCATCTTCCGCCATCGTGGTGAGGACTGGCTCGCTTTCCGCGAAAAGCGACACTGCGAGCAGCGAAGGATCGCCTTCCATCGGGAATTCGCGGGACTTTGCGCGTGGCGCCACATCGGGCTCGCCTTCACACATGTAAGCCAGTTGAGCCATCCGCAGTCCTCCTTAATTGCAAAGGACAAATTGAGAACAAATGCAGTTCATGTCAAGAATTTTGCGCCGGAGGGCAGCTCCGCCGGCAGAGGGCTGTCAGGGGCGAATCTCGATCGGCGTGCCATCCGGAACGAGCTGCCAGAGGTCGGCGATCTCGGCGTCCGACAGGGCGATGCAGCCATCGGTCCAGTCGCCTGCGATCCGCGTGGTGGAGCCGTTGGGCTGGCCGTGGATGAAGATGTCCCCGCCCGGCGAGCGGCCCCGCTCTGCCGCGTAGGCGCGGTCGGCGGCGTTGGGGTAGGAGATGTGGAGGCTGAGATAGAACCGCGATTGCGGATTGCCGTAGTCGATCGTGTAGCGCCCCTCAGGCGTGCGCTCGTCGCCCTCAAAGCGCTTGTGCCCCTCCGGCGCGTCGCCGAGCTGCAAGCCGCCGAGGGTGCGAATCACCTCTCCATCAGCATACACCCACATCATCCGGTCCGACTTGTCGATCAGGACGAAGTCGGCCACCTCCTGCGCCGCGGCAGGGACGGCCGCGAAGACGAGGAAGGCAGCGGAAAGGGCAGCGCGCATCCCGCCATCCTAGCGGCCCGGCCCCATCCGTCCATGCCGTTAGTCCATGAAGGGATCGCGGACGAGGATGGTGTCCTCGCGCTCGGGGCTGGTCGAGACGAGCGCGACCGGTGTCTCGATCAGTTCCTGCACCCGGCTGATATACTTGATCGCATTGGCCGGAAGGTCGGCCCAGCTGCGCGCGCCCGCGGTGCTCTCGCGCCAGCCTTCCATTTCCTCGTAGATCGGTTCGACCGCCGCCTGATCGGCGGCGTGGCTCGGCAGATAGTCGTAGACCTGCCCGCGCAGGCGATAGCCGGTGCAGATCTTCACCGTGTCCATCCCGTCGAGCACGTCGATCTTGGTCAGTGCAATGCCGGTCACGCCGCTGATCGCGCAGGTCTGGCGCACCAGCACCGCGTCGAACCAGCCGACCCGCCGCTGGCGCCCGGTGACCGTGCCGAATTCGTGGCCGCGCTCGCCCAGACCCTGCCCGATCTCGTCCTCGAGTTCGGTGGGGAACGGCCCGCTGCCGACGCGGGTGGTGTAGGCCTTGACGATGCCGAGGACGAAGCCGGTCGCGTTCGGCCCCAGGCCGCTGCCCGCGGCGGCCGAGCCGCTGACGGTGTTGGAGCTGGTGACAAAGGGATAGGTCCCGTGATCGACGTCGAGCAGCACGCCCTGCGCGCCCTCGAACAGGATCTTGGCCCCGGCCTTGCGCACCTTTTTCAGCCGCTTCCACACCGGCTGCGCGAATTCCAGGACGAAGGGCGCGATCTCGCGCAGGTCGGCCAAAAGCGCCTCGCGGTCGATCGGCGGCTGGTCGAAACCGGCACGCAGAGCGTCGTGATGCGCACAAAGTCGGTCCAATTGCGGCTCGATCGCGTCCAGATGCGCAAGATCGCATACCCGGATCGCGCGGCGACCCACCTTGTCCTCGTAAGCCGGGCCGATTCCGCGACCGGTCGTGCCGATCTTGCCCTGTCCGGCGGCCGTCTCGCGCAGCCCGTCGAGGTCGCGGTGGATCGGCAGGATCAGCGCGCAATTGTCCGCGATCGCGAAATTGTCGGGCGTAATCGTGACGCCCTGCCCCTCGAGCTTCTCGACCTCGGCCTTCAGCGCCCAGGGGTCGAGCACCACGCCGTTGCCGACGATGCTGAGCGTGCCGGTGACGATGCCGCTCGGCAGCAGGCTGAGCTTGTAGGTCGTGTCGCCCACCACCAGCGTGTGGCCGGCATTGTGCCCGCCCTGAAAGCGCACGACCGCGTCGGCACGGCTGGCAAGCCAGTCGACGATCTTGCCCTTGCCCTCATCGCCCCACTGGGCGCCGATTACCGTCACGTTGGCCATGCTGTTCCTGTCCTGTGGCGCCGCTTGCGAGCGGGCAAACGCGCGGGCGGTAGGCGTATGCGCGCATCAGGGCAAGGCGCAGAGACGGCTTGCTGCGGAAACATCGCCGCCCCCGGCCATTGGTTGGGCAAAAGGAGATTTCATGACCGATTACCCCACTCTCGACCTCAATGACGGCCGCCAGATCCCGCAACTCGGCTTCGGGACCTACAAGATCGCGGAGGACGATGCGCCTGAGGCCGTATCGACCGCGATCGATGTCGGTTACTGGCTGGTCGACACCGCCGCCGTCTACGAAAACGAGCGCGGCGTCGGGAAAGGCGTCGGCGACTGGTCCGACATCTTCCTCCAGACGAAAATCTGGAACGACAGCCAGGGCTACGACCGGACGCTGAAGGCTGCCGACAAGTGCCTCGACCGGCTCGGCCGCGACCATGTCGACATGCTGCTGATCCACTGGCCGTGTCCGGGCAAAGACCTGTTCGTCGAGACCTGGAAAGCGCTGATCGAGCTGCGCGATGCGGGCAAGGCGAAATCGATCGGCGTGTCGAACTTCCGCGAGGAGGATTTGCGGCGCATCATCGACGAGACGGGAGTGACGCCCGCGCTGAACCAGATCGAGCTGCACCCCAGCTTCCAGCAGCGGAACTTGCGCAAGGTCCACGAGGAGCTCGGCATCGTCACGCAGAGCTGGTCGCCGCTCGGCCAGGGCGAAGGGCTGGAGAACGACACGATCGAAAAAATCGCGGAGGAAACCGGTCAGTCCGCCAGCGCGGTCATCATCCGCTGGCACCTGCAACACGGTCTCTGCCCGATCCCCAAGGCCAGCAGCCGCGAGCATATCGAAGCGAATTTCAAGGCGCTGTCCTTCGAACTGTCCGACGGCCAGATGAGCCGCATCGACGCGCTCGACAGCAAAGATGGGCGGATGGGGCCCGACCCCGCCGAACTCGACTGACGGCAGCGCGGCCGGTTCGGTCAGCTGGTCAGACCGGCCGCGGGCTCCCGTCCTCGCCCAGAACGTGGCTGCATTGCAGGGTCGGCGCATCGTCGGTGTCGGACAGCGCCGCGACCGTGCGCCATCCCTGCTCGCGCAAGCGCCCCGCCGCCGCGCGGTCGTGTCCGAGCGGCAGGAAAAGCTGCTCGCGCCCTTCCGACTTTCCGCCGAGCGCTTCGAGAATCGGCTCCATGTAGAGCGAGAAGCCGGTCGCGTTCTCGTCGCTTCCGGCAAGCGTGTAGGTGCCGCCCCGGCCCAGCGCGCCGCGCGCGCCCTCGGCATAGACGGTGAAGCCGAACCAGCTCTGATATTCAAAACCGTGCCGCTCGCTCGGATCGAGCGTCAGCCGGGCGCGGTCGCCCACCCGCGCGGCTATGCGCCGCAAGCCAGCGAGCCTCGTGTCGAGCACGTTGCTGGCATCGATCTCCTGCATCCTCCGCATCGCATCGTCGAACGGTCCGGCGGCGTAAAGCAGCGGGAGATAGGCCGTCCCCCCCTCGACAGCCTTCAACCCGCCGGCATCCTTGGAATCGAGTTCGCGGCGGACAGCCTCGCGGTCCTCCCCGCGCAGCGGCATGGCGGTTTCGGCCAGCCGGTCGACGAGATCGGGCATGGTGAAATCGACCGAGATTTCTCCGACGCCCGCCGCCCGTAGCGCCTCGATGGCCAGTTCGACGATTTCGCTCGCCGCCTCGACCGTGTCGCTACCGATCAGTTCGGCACCCAGCTGCAACCGCTGACGCGCCGGGTCGAGCTGGTCGGCGCGGATCATCGCGACCTCGCCGCCATAGCACAGCCGCAGCGGGCGGGGCGCGTGGGCGAGGCCCGTCGCCGCGATGCGACCGATCTGCGGGGTGATGTCGCTACGCAGCGCCAGCGTGCGCAGGCTCGCCGGATCGACGAAGCGGAACATCCGCCTTGTGGCGATCCCGTCCATCCGCCCCGCCAGCGACCGTTCGAATTCGAGCATCGGGGGGCGGACGCGGTCGTAGCCATGGCGGTCCATCGTCTCGAGAACGGCGCGCATGGCCTGCGTCACCGCGGCAGCGCGGGCGGGCAGCATGTCCTCCAGCCCTTCGGGCAGGAGATTGTCGGGATCGGTCGTTGTCACGCTCATATCCCGGTGGCCCCTGCCCGATGCAGTGTCAGAATTCCAGCGGCATGACGGTCTTCACGCCCTGGAGCGCGCAGGCCTGCCTGACCAGTTCCGGCGGGATCGGCGCATCGACGCTCAGCAGCAACGTCGCCTCCCCTCCCGCCTGCCGGCGCCCGAGGTGGAAGGTGCCGATATTGATCCCCGCTTCGCCCAGCAGCGATCCGATGCGGCCGATAAAGCCGGGCGCGTCCTCGTTGACGATGTAGAGCATGTGGCCTTCGAGCTCGGCTTCGATCCGCACCCCGAAGATCTCGACCAGCCGCGGCGCATCGGTGCCGAACAGCGTGCCCGCGACCGACCGCTCCCCGCTCTCGGTCCCCACCGTCACCCGCAGCAGCGTGTTGTAGGCGCCTTCGCGGTCGTGCCGGATCTCGCGCACGTCGAGGCCCCGCTCCTTGGCCAGATAGGGCGCGTTGACCATGTTCACCGTGTCCGAATACTGGCGCATCAGCCCGGCCAGCACGGCGCCGGTGATCGGCTTGCCCGAAAGCTCGGCCGCCGCGCCCTCGCGCTCCACGCTGATGCGCGTGAGATTGCCGTGGGCGAGCTGGCCGACGAGGCTGCCGAGATTTTCCGCCAGCTTCATGTAGGGCCGCAGCTTGGGCGCTTCCTCGGCGCTCAGGCTGGGCATGTTGAGCGCGTTGGAAACCCCGCCGCTGACCAGATAGTCGGCCATCTGTTCGGCCACCTGGAGCGCGACATTGACCTGCGCCTCGGTCGTGCTGGCGCCGAGATGCGGAGTGCAGATGAAGTTGGCCTTGCCGAAGAGCGGGCTCTCCTTGGCCGGTTCGGTCTGGAACACGTCGAGCGCGGCGCCCGCGACCTGCCCGCTGTCGAGCGCCTCGGCCAGCGCCGCCTCGTCGATCAGCCCGCCGCGCGCGCAATTCACGATCCGCACGCCCTTCTTTGTTTTGGCGATATTCTCGGCCGAGAGGATGTTGCGCGTCTCCTCGGTCAGCGGGGTGTGCAGCGTGATGAAATCGGCGCGCGCCAGCAGCGTGTCGAGATCGACCTTCTCCACCCCGATCTCGATCGCGCGTTCCGGCGTCAGGAAGGGATCGTAGGCGATCACCTTCATCCGCAGGCCCTGCGCACGGGCGGCGACGATCGAGCCGATATTGCCCGCCCCGATCAGGCCGAGCGTCTTGCCGGTCACCTCGATCCCCATGAAATCGTTCTTGGGCCATTCGCCCTTCTGGGTGCGCTCATTGGCCTGCGGAATCTGCCGGGCGAGAGCGAAGATCATCGCGATGGCGTGTTCGGCGGTGGTGATCGAATTGCCGAAAGGCGTGTTCATCACCACGACGCCCTTCGAACTCGCGGCGGGAATGTCGACATTGTCGACCCCGATGCCGGCCCGGCCGATCACCTTCAGATTTTCGGCGCCCGCGAGGATGTCCGCCGTCACCTTGGTCGAGGAGCGGATGGCGAGGCCGTCGTAATCGGCGATGCGGGCTTTCAGCTGATCGGGGGTTTCGCCGGTGATGACATCCACGTCGCAGCCGCGCTCCTCGAAGATGCGCGCGGCGTTGGGGTCCATCTTGTCGCTGATGAGAACTTTTGGTCTGGTCATTTGCTTGATCCTTCACTCCTCTCCCCTCGCGGGAGAGGATACAGAGCCTTGGCAGCCTGCTGCCTAGGCGGCGTTGGAGAGGGCCCCTCTCCGCTGCGACTAATTCGCTTCGCTCGTAAGTCTCGCTCCTCTCCCGCAAAGGGAGAGGGCTTTGGTCAGCCGTTGCGGACCTGCTCGTAGGCCCATTCGATCCACGGCAGCAGGCGCTTCAGGTCCTCCTGCTCGACCGTGCCGCCGCACCAGATGCGCAGGGACGGAGGCGCGTCGCGATAGCCGTTGAAGTCGTAGCCGACGTCGCGATCCTCGAGCAGCTTGACGATGCGCTTGGGCACGTTCGCCTGATCCTCGGCCGAGAGGCTCTCGTACCAGTCGCCCTGGAAGACGAAGCAGACGCCGGTGTTGGTGCGCTTGGCCGGGTCGGCGACCATGTTGCGCAGCCACGGGGTCGCCTCGATCCAGTCGGTGACGATCTTCGCGTTCGCATCGGCCCGCTCGAACATGGCCGCACGCCCGCCGAGGCTCTGCGCCCATTCGAGCGCGTCGATATAGTCCTCGGTCGCGAGCATGGAGGGCGTGTTGATCGTCTCGCCGCGAAAGATGCCCTCGTTGATCTTGCCGCCCTTTTTCAGGCGGAAGAGCTTGGGCAGCGGCCATTCCGGATCGTAGCTCTCGATCCGCTCGACCGCCTTCGGGCTGAGGATCAGCATCCCGTGCTGGGCTTCCGAACCCATCACCTTCTGCCAGCTGTAGGTCGTGGCATCGAGCTTCGCCCAGTCCATCTCCATCGCGAAGACAGCGCTGGTGGCATCGTTGATCGTCACGCCCTCGCGGCCCTCGGCCAGCCAGTCGGTGTCCGGGACCTTCGCGCCCGAAGTGGTGCCGTTCCAGGTGAAGACGACGTCGTTGTCCTGCGGAATGCTCGCAAGGTCGGGCAGTTCGCCGTAGTCGGCATCGAGCGTCGTCAGCCTGGGAAGCTTCAGCTGCTTCACCGCGTCCTGGATCCAGACATTGCCGAAGCTTTCCCACGCCGCCACGGTTGCGGGGCGGTCGGGCCGCAGCATCGTCCACATCGCGCATTCCAGCGCCCCGGTGTCCGATGCAGGCATGATTCCGACGAGATAGTCCTCTGGCACGCCGAGCAATTCCTTCGACAGGTCGATGGCGTGTTTCAGCCGCGACTTGCCGAGGCTGCTGCGATGCGAGCGGCCGAGCGATTCGGTTTTCAGATTGGAAGCGGACCAGCCCTTGTGCTTGGCGGTCGGCCCGGACGAGAAGAAAGGACGCTCTGGCTTCAGAGCGGGTTCGTCAGTCATGTATTCTCTCCTTGCAGAGAGCGCGCGCGGCGTTGGGACCGCGTGGCCCGCTGACGGCACTGAATGTTGCGCCGCATCATGTCAACGCGAAACACCGTTTCCTCGACAGGGGGTTGGACGTGCGCGGCGGCTCCCCTCTCGCCAAGCGAGCCGGGCTTGCCTAAGGGCTGCGGCGATGCAGACGAAAGACCTTCGCATTGCCCTGTTCAGCGGGAACTACAACTACACCCGTGACGGTGCCAACCAGGCGCTGAACCGGCTTGCAGGCTATATCCTGAGCCAGGGCGCGGCGCTGCGCATCTATGCGCCGGTCGTCGCCGAGCCCGACTTTCCGCCCACCGGCGATCTGGTCGACGTGCCCAACACGCGGATGCCCGTTCGCGGCCGGGGGGAATATCGCATGCCGCTGGGGCTGGGCAGGAAAGCGAAGGCGGATCTCGAGGCGTTCGCTCCGAACTTGGTCCATGTCTCCTCGCCTGATCCGACCGGCCACGCCGCGGTGACATGGGCACGCAGGCACGGCATTCCGGTGCTCGCCTCGGTCCATACGAAGTTCGAGACCTATCCCCGCTATTACGGCCTCGGCTTCATCGAGCCGTGGATCGAGGCGATGCTGCGCCGGTTCTACAATCGCTGCGATGCGCTCGTCGCCCCGTCCGAAAGCCAGATCGCCGAGCTGAAGGCGCAGGGAATGCACCGCGACATCTCGCTGTGGACGCGCGGGGTCGATCGCGAGATTTTCCATCCCGACCGTCGCGACCTCGCATGGCGCCGCTCGCTGGGCATTGCCGACCACGAAACGGCGATCGCCTTTCTCGGGCGGCTGGTGATGGAAAAGGGCCTCGACACCTTTGCCGAGACGATCCGCGAACTGCGCCGCCGCGACGTGCCGCACCGCGTCCTGGTGATCGGCGACGGGCCTGCGCGGGGCTGGTTCGAGAATGCCCTGCCCGGCGGTGTCTTCGCCGGCTTCCAGACGGGGCCGGACCTCGGCCGGGCGCTGGCGAGCTCCGATGTGTTCTTCAACCCGTCGGTGACGGAGACCTTCGGCAATGTCACGCTGGAGGCGATGGCGAGCGGGTTGCCGGTGGTCGCCGCCGGCGCGACGGGCAGCGCCAGCCTGGTGGACGATGGCGAGACCGGCGTGCTGGTGCGCGACGGCACGCCGACCGCCTTCGCCGATGCGCTCGCACCCTACTGCACCGACCCCGCCCTCCGTCACGCCCATGGCGATGCGGGCGCGCGCAAGGCGGGCGAATACAGCTGGGACCGGATCAATCAGGCCGTGATCGACACCTATCTGCGGCTGGTGGAGGCCCGAAAGGAACGCTGACCGGCGGCCGGTGGACGTGCATTTTCGCAGCGGACCACCTAGATTGGCGGACGCATGTCCGATCTGTTTCCCGAAACCATTCCCTCGCAGGCCGCGCCCTCGCCGCCGCGCGACGATGCGCCGCTCGCCGACCGCCTGCGCCCCGCCAGCCTCGACGAGGTCATCGGGCAGGATCACCTGACCGGCCCGGAAGGCGCGATCGGGCGCATGGTCGCGGCGGGCAAGCTCTCCAGCATGATCCTGTGGGGTCCGCCGGGCACCGGAAAGACGACCATCGCGCGCCTGCTCGCCGATGCGGTGGGAATGCGCTTCGAGAGCGTCTCGGCCGTGTTCAGCGGCGTCGCCGATCTCAAGAAGGCCTTCGCCGCGGCGGACAAGGCCGCCGAGGCGGGGCAGCGCACGCTGCTGTTCGTGGACGAGATCCACCGCTTCAACCGCGCGCAGCAGGACGGCTTCCTCCCTTTCGTGGAGCGCGGCACGGTCACGCTGGTGGGTGCGACCACAGAAAACCCCAGCTTCGCGCTCAACGCCGCGCTGCTCAGCCGGGCGCAGGTGCTGATCCTCCAGCGGCTCGATCGCGAGGCGCTGGGCCATTTGCTCACCCGCGCGGAGGAACTGGAAGGCCCCCTCCCCCTCACCGAAGAGGCGCGCGACGCCCTGGTCGCGAGCGCCGATGGCGACGGGCGCTTCCTGCTCAACCAGGCCGAAACGCTGTACAATGCCGATCTCGACCAGCCACTCGATCCCGCGCTGCTCGGCCGGTTCCTGCAACGCCGGGTGGCGGTGTACGACAAGGATCGCGAGGGGCATTACAATCTCATCTCCGCGCTCCACAAGGCGGTGCGCGGGTCCGACGTGCAGGCCAGCCTCTATTACCTCGCCCGGATGCTGACCGCCGGGGAAGAGCCGCGCTTCCTTGCCCGGCGGCTGATCCGTATGTCGGTCGAGGATATCGGCATGGCCGATCCGCAGGCTCTGGTGCAGTGCATGGCGGCGAAGGACGCCTACGAGTTTCTCGGCAGTCCCGAGGGTGAACTGGCGCTGGTGCAGGCCTGCATCTACGTCGCCAGCGCGCCCAAGTCGAATGCCGGCTACAAGGCGGCGAACCGTGCCTGGCGCAGCGCGAAGGAAACCGGCAGCCTGATGCCGCCGAAGAACATCCTCAACGCGCCGACCAAGCTGATGAAGGAAATCGGCTACGGGTCCGGCTACACCTACGATCACGACGCCGACGAGGGCTTTTCGGGCGATAATTACTGGCCCGAGGAGATGGAGCCGCAGACCTATTACGTGCCGGTCGATCGCGGTTTCGAGCGCGAGGTGAAGAAGCGGCTCGACTATTGGGACAAGCTGCGAAGTGAACGCGGATAGGTTCGCGCATTTCCTCGCCATCGACTGGTCGGGCGCGAAGGGTGCCCGGCAGAAGGGCATCGCGCTCGCCATCGCCGATGCGCGGGGCGGGCCGCCGGTCCTGGTCGAGCGCGGGCGCGGCTGGGGGCGCGAGGACGTGCTGGCGGTCCTGCGCGACGAATTGCCCGGCGATACGCTGGTCGGGCTCGATCTCGGCATCGGCCTGCCCCATGCCGATTGCGGCGCGTTTTTTCCGGGCGAGGCCACCTCGCCCCCCGATGCGCCCGCGCTATGGGCGCTTGTGGACCGCATATGCGCAGACGACCCGCATCTCGGCGCGCAGGGTTTCGTCGACCACCCGGCCTATCGCGGCTTCTTCCGCGACGGCACGGAAACGGGCGCGCAGTTCGGCTGCGACGGGGCGGTGCATGGTCGCGGACGGTTTCGCCTCACCGAGCACGCGCAGGCGGCGATGGGGTGCAAGCCCTATTCGAACTTCAACCTCGTCGGCGCGGCGCAGGTCGGCAAGTCCAGCCTCACCGGAATGCGGATGCTGCACCGGCTGCGCGGCCATCTGCCGGTCTGGCCGGTCGATCCGCTGCCCCGGCGCGGGTCGGTGATCGTGGAAATCTACACCAGCCTCGCCGCGCGGGACGCCGGGCGCAGCATCGCGCGGGCCAAGATGCGCAGCCACGAGGATCTGAACGCCGCGCTCGCCGCGCTGGGCTCGCCGACCGTTCCCGGCAGCGGACCGATCGACGATCACGCCTCCGACGCGCTCCTTTCCGCCGCCTGGCTGCGCGAAACGGCACGGGATGCGCGTCGCTGGGACCCGGAGGGCATGACCGACGCAATCGCGCGCACCGAAGGCTGGACTTTCGGAGCGCTTTGACCGAAAGGCTCGCCCCTGCGCGGCCCATGGTCGCGGCAAACGGGCCGGTTTAGCTCAGTTGGTAGAGCAGTTGATTTGTAATCATCAGGCCAGGGGTTCGAATCCTCTAACCGGCACCGTTTTTGTTTCGCTACCGCGCTTCGCGCTGCTTGAGCGCGTGTCTTTCTGCGCTACCGCTCTTTCTGCGCTACCGCTACGCTACTTGAGCGCGGGTTTCAGCTCTCGGCGAGGCGGCGCCGGATCGCTTCGGACAGCGCGCGCACGCGATCGGCGTTGTAGCCCAGATCGCCGACCCCCACCCGGCTGGCCGAGCGCAGGTCGATCCGCGTGCCGGTGATCCGCGCCACGACATCGAAGCGGAAGCCGTAGGCGAAGGTCTCGGCCACGCCTTCGACCCGGCCGGCGGCAGCGTCGGTGCGGATGTCGTCGAGCCCGATCTCGGCCATCGCGGCGACCACCGCGGCGATCGCCTGTTCGCGGGTCGCATTGCCGACCGGGATCGGCTGGAGATCGCGATAATTCGCGGCGATCACGTCGGCATGGTTCTGGACTGCCAGATCGCCGTCCACCCGGCCCGCCCAGAGCGGCATCCGGCCGAGCGGCGTGCCGTAATCGACCAGCGGATTGGCCCCCTGATCGGCGCGCATGGCGATCGTCCCGGCCGAGAATTGCGGCGGATTGCGAAGGTCGGTGGAGACGTCGTGGATCGGCGGCGCACCCGCCCCGCCCGCGCGAACCGACAGCATGGCGAGGAACAGCACGGCGGGAATGGCCAGCGCGATCGCGGCCTTCCACCATGGCCCGCGCGGCGTGGCGGTCCAGGCAAGCGCGAAGGCCGCCAGAGCCACCAGACCGGTGACGGCGATTAGCCACGGCCCGGCCGTCACGGTCATGAAGCCGAAGCCGATCTCCCAGCCGATCAGGCCGATCTTCGTGCCGAACGCCGCGATGACGAACCATGCCAGCAGCGCCAGCGCCAGCCACAGCGAATATTTCGGCAGGTTCGCCCGCAGATCAGCCATCACCCTCGTCCTCTGTAGGAGGCCACGCCCTGATCGGGCAGCCACAGATCCTGCGGCGGAGCCGAGCTCTGCCAGAACACGTCGATCGGAATGCCGCCGCGCGGATACCAGTATCCGCCGATCCGCAGCCAGCGCGGGCGCATCTCGTCGAACAGGCGCTTGCCGATGCCGACGGTCACGTCCTCGTGAAAGCCGCAATGGTTGCGGAAGCTGCCGAGGAAGAGCTTGAGGCTCTTGCTCTCGACGATCGTTTCGCCCGGCGCGTAATCGAGCACCAGATGCGCGAAATCGGGCTGGCCGGTTACCGGGCAGAGCGAGGTGAATTCGGGGGCGGCGAAGCGCACCATGTAGAGTTCGCTCACGCGCGGATTGGGCACGTAATCGAGCTCCGCCTCGTCCGGCGAGGAAGGCAGCGGCGTGTTCGCGCCGAGAAACCTGGGATTTGGTGTGTCGCCCATGCCGCGCCTCTGCCGCGAAAGCGTGGATTGCGCAAGCGAGCCCTTGGGAAAGCGCGGGTCAGACCCTATTCAGCGCCGCGACCCGAAACCCGGACCGACCGGCACACGACCAAGACATGACCACGCGTTTCCGCCTGCCCCTCCCCGCTCTCGCAATTCTCGGCGCGCCCGTACTGGCACACGCGCAGCAATCGCCGCAGGACTTCCGGCTTCCGCCCGCGCCGACTCCGACGCCGACCCCCGACGTGCAGGGTCCGGTCGACACCGAGAGCCCGGTGCGCCCTGCCCCGAGCCCAACGCCTGCGCCGACGCTGGCGCCGACGCCGCGCCCCACGATCGTCCTGCCGAGCCCCAGTCCCAGCCCCCGTCCCAGTGCCCGGCCGACCGCCCGGCCAACCGCGCGAGCGACCCCGACGCCGCGCCCCGCGACACCTTCGCCGACGCCGGTTCCGCAGAACCGCGACGCCCCCGCCGCACCGCCGAGCACCCGACAGACGGCCCCGGACCCCGAGCCCGAGACCACTCCGCTTCCCGGTACGGACAGCTCGACCGGGCTGGAGAGCACGCCGATCGTGCCCCCGGTGGCCCCGCCCTCACCCGACGTGGCGCCCGAACTGGGGACCGCACCGGACGATGCCGACAATGGCCTGTGGTGGGTCGCCGCGCTCGGCCTGCTCGGTCTAGGCGCGCTCGGCGGCGGCTATGTCCTGCGTTGCCGCCGGTCGCGCGCGACGCCGCAGATCGAGCGACCGGTCGTCGCCGCCCCGCCCGCGGACGAGCCCCTGATCGAGGAACCGCCGCTCGAGGAGCGTGCCGTCGCTCCGGCTGCTTCCGCTGCCCCCCCGCCAAACGCGCTGGCGCTGCGGATCGAGGCGCTGCGTCTCAACCGCAGCTTCATGAATGCGACGCTCGCCTACCGCGTGACCGTGCTCAACCGCTCCACCTCGCCGCTGAGCGAGGTCGCGATCGAGGCCGACCTCGCTTCGGCCCATGGCGATCTGCCGATGGAGCAGCAGGTGGCGGACGCCGGCACCGCGCTTCAGGAAAGGCACACCACCAGCCGCCTGGCCGCCGGGCAGAGCGCGCGGTTCGAGGGGCAGGTCACTCTGCCGCTCGCGCAGGCGCGAGTCATCCGGCAGGGCAATGTCGCCCTGCTGGTGCCGCTGTTGCGGATGCGCAGCCGGGCGGCGGGAATCGAGCCGGTCGCGCGCACGCTCGCGATCGGACCGGCGGCATCGGGCGGCGGCGCGCGGCTCGTGCCCTTCAACCTCGAGGAAGGGCCGCGCAGCTACGAGCCGCTCGCCCAGAAAATCATCGCCTGAAATTGCGGCGACCGTAGCGCTCGACGCGGGCCGCCGCGCCCGCTAGCGAGACCCGCATGGACAGCCTCGTATCGACCGACTGGCTGGCGCGGCATCTCGGCGAAGCGGATCTCGTCGTGCTCGACGCGACCAGGCATCTTCCGGGCACGGACCGCGACCCGCAGGCCGACTTCGCCGCCGCGCATGTTCCCGGCGCCCGCTATCTCGACCTGCCGACCCTGCAGGATCCCGAAAGCGCGCTGGGCAACACCTTGCCCACCCGCGCGCAGTTCGAGGCGCGGATGCGCTCGCTGGGTCTCGCGCGGACGGATCGCGTGGTCCTCTACGACGACAGCGATCTCGCCAGCGCCGCGCGTGCTTGGTTCATCCTGCGCCTCTACGGCCACGAGAAGATCGCCATTCTCGACGGCGGCTGGGCGCGATGGCAGGCCGAGGAGCGTCCGACCGAAAGCGGCACGCCCACGATCGAACCGAGCGACTACACCGCGCCCCAGCCTGTCTCTGCGGTTCGCGACAAGGCGCAGATGCTCGCCAATATCGACAGCCACGCCGAACAGGTGGTCGACGCCCGCGATGCCGGCCGCTTCACCGGTAGGACCGCCGACACGATCCACGATCTGCCCGGTGGCCATATTCCCGAATCGCGCAACCTCTTCTTCCGCGATCTCTTCGCATCAGACGGAACCTATCGCAGCAAGGAAGAGCTGCGCCGCCTGTTCAAGCAGGCCGGGCTTGATCCCGATACGCCGACCGTCGCGACCTGCGGCAGCGGGATGACCGCATCGGTGGTGCTGTTCGCCCTCCATCTGGCAGGCGCGGACGATACCGCGCTCTACGACGGCAGCTGGGTCGAATGGGGCGCGGACCCCGCCACCCCCAAGGAAACCGGAGACGCCGCCTGACATGGCCGGACACGACGATACCACGCTCTCCCCCGCCACAAGGCTTGTCACCTCGGGCCGCAGTCCGACCGCCGATGTCGTCAATCCGGCGGTCTATCGGGCGAGCACGCATCTCTATCCCGATTGCGCGTCCCTGCGGCAGCGAACTTCGGAGAACCGTGACGGGCGGTATTTCTACGGGCGCCGCGGCGGGCCGACCCAATGGGCGCTGGCCGAAGCGCTCACCGCGCTCGAGCCGGGGGCGGCGGGCACCGTCCTCTATCCCAGCGGCGTCGCGGCGATCGCCGGCGCGCTGCTCGCGGTGCTGCGGCCGGGCGACGTGCTGCTGGTGACCGACAACGCCTATGATCCCACGCGCAGCATGGCGCTGGGACTGCTCCAGCGCTTCGGAATGGAGGCGCGCTTCTTCGACCCGCTCGACGTCGAGAGCTTCGCGGACGCCTTCTGCGAGAAGACGCGGGCGGTCATGCTGGAAAGCCCGGGAAGCCTCAGCATGGAGGTCTGCGACATTCCCGCGCTTGCGGCCATCGCGCGCGAGAAAGGCGCGGTCAGCCTGATCGACAACACCTGGGCGACCTCGCTCGGCTTCCGCGCGCTCGAGCATGGCTGCGACATCGTCATCCAGGCGCTGACCAAGCATGTCGGCGGCCATTCGGACCTCCTCATGGGGTCCTGCACCGCGGGCGAGGCATGGTATCGCCGCCTGCGCATCACCTCGCAGGAACTGGGCCATGTGGTCTCGCCCGACGATGCGGCGCTGGCCCTGCGCGGCCTGCGTTCGATGCAGCTGCGCCTGAACCACTCGACCGCGAGCGCGCTCGCCATCGCCGAGTGGCTGGAGGCGCGGCCCGAAATCGCCCACGTCCTGTGTCCGATGCTGCCGGGATCGCCGGGCCACGATCTGTGGCGGCGCGATTTCGAGAGTGGGTGCGGCCTCTTCGCCTTCGTCCTCGCCGGGCGCGACGATGCCGCCCGCTGCCGGCTGATCGACGCGCTGCGCCTGTTCGGCATCGGTTACAGCTGGGGCGGGTTCGAGAGCCTTGCCCTTCCGGTCGACATCGGCGCGGTTCGCCAGACCATGGCCTGGCCGCGCGAGGGCTGGCGGGAAGACGACCGCCATGCCATTCGCCTGTCCATCGGCCTCGAGGATCCCCAAGACCTGATCGCCGATCTCGACCGGGCCCTTGCCGCAATGGACGCATGATTCGACACTAGATGACCGCCACCACCCTTCCCTCTCCCGCACCGACTGCCAGCCCGACCGCGACCGCCGAACCGGTGGAGCAGGCGTGGAGCCTGTCCGAACCCGCGCCCACCGACGGCGTCGCCGCGGCGGATGGCCTGCGCGAGGCGGTCTCGGCCAAGAGCGAGACTGCCGGCACGCTGATCGACACTCTGGATGCCGCCGCGCTCAGCATCGGCACGTTCCGCGTATCGCTGTGGGATGTCATGATCGTGATGGCGATCGTGGTCGCCGTGCTTCTCGCGGCGCATCTCGCTGCCAAGGCCGCGCACGCGACGTTGCGGCGGGTGACCAAGCTCGATCAGGCGCAGCAGCTGCTGGGGGAGAAGGTCCTTACCATCATCGTCTGGGGTGCGGCGTTCTTCATCGGGATCGAGGCGCTGGGCATCGATCTCACCGCGCTGGCGGTCTTTTCCGGTGCCTTCGGCCTCGCCATCGGTTTCGGCCTGCAAAAGACCTTCGGCAACCTGATCGCCGGGATCATCCTGCTGATGGACAAGTCGATCAAGCCAGGCGACGTGATCGCGGTGACCGACATGGCGGGCAAGGAGAGCTTCGGCCAGATCCGCAAGATCGGCGTGCGCGCCGTGTCGGTGACGACGCGGGACCAGCGCGAATATCTCATTCCGAACGAGAACCTGATGATCAATCAGGTTGAGAACTGGTCCTATTCCAGCAAGAACGTGCGGATGCAGATCCCCGTCGGCGTCAGCTACGATGCCGACATGAAGAAGGCCGAGGAGCTGATGCTGGAAGCGGCCAGGGCCTCCGACCGGGTGCTGAAATCACCCCCGCCGACCGTGTGGATGAACGAATACGGCGACAACTCGGTCAATTTCACGATCCATTGCTGGATCATGGATCCCGAGGAAGGGGTCGGCAACGTCCGCAGTTCGGTGCTCAAGAAGCTGTGGTGGCTGTTCAAGGAGCACGGGATCGACATACCTTTCCCCCAGCGCGACGTCCATTTGCGCGAAAGCGATCAGCTCGAGCGCCTGCTTTCTCACCTGCAACGCCGCGAGAACTGATCAGAGCCAGCCCTGCTCGCGATACCAGGCGGCGGTGGCGGCCATTCCCTCCGCCCCGGCGATACGGGGTCTCCAGAGCGCGGTCGGCGGTGCGTTCGCCGGATCGCAGACCCAGTCGGGATGCGCCATGTAACCCGCGCGGTCGGGCGTCAGCTTCGCCTTCGCTCCGCGCACCAGCCGGTCGGCCCGCGCCGCCGCCATCAGCACCGCTTTCGGCAGATGCGGGGCGAAGACCCGGCGGCGGCCGACCGCCCGCGCGATGAGCCGCGCGAGTTCCTTGTGCGCGTAGCCACCTGACCGGCCATCGTCCGGTTCGAGAGTGGTGCCTGAATATTCCGGTTCCGCCTCTGCGAGCGCGACCAGCAACCGCGCCAGATCCTCGACATGGATCAGCGAGACTCGGCCGGGCGGGGGCAGCGGCACGATGCCCGATTTCGCCGCGCGGAACAGCTCGAACATCTCGCTGTCGCGCGGACCGTAGACGGCGGGAGGGCGCACGATCGTCCAGTCGAGCGCGCTGTCCCGCACCAGCGCCTCGGCCCGGCTCTTGGAGCCACCATAGACCGAAAGGCCGGGCTCTCGCGCCGACAGCGAGGAGACGAAGACGAGCCTCTTCGTCCCGGCCGCCAGCGCGGCGTCGATCACGCGCGCCGTTCCCTCGACATTCACGCGGTCGAATTCCTCGGGCCGGACCGCGCTGGTCAGCCCGGCGATGTGGATCACCGCATCCGCCCCTTCGACCAGCCGTGCGAGCGAGGCGGCTTCGTCGAGACTGCCCTCGACCCATGCGACGCGCTCGCGCGGCGGTTGCGGGCGACGGGTCAACGCACGCATGGCGCGGCTCTCGCCCGTCCCGATGTCGAGCACGGCCTGCCCGACAAAGCCGGTGGCGCCGGTGATCGCGATCGTCATTCGCGCACCATGTGATCGCGGTGAATTACCGCCGCACGCGGCGCGTAGCCGAGTTTTTCCGCCTGCTCTTCTGCGCGCAGGCCCAGGATCGCCCGGCATTCGGCGGCGCTGTATTCCACCAGCCCCTGCCCCAGCCGCTCGCCCTTCGGACCATGAATGGCCACCAGATCGCCGCGCGCGAATTCGCCCTCCACCTCGGTCAGGCCGGCGGCGAGCAGGCTCGCGCCCTCGGCCAGAGCCGTGGCGCAGCCGGCGTCCGCGACCAGCAGACCCTCGGGCGCGATCCGCCCGCCGAGCCAGGCTTTGCGCGCGCCCTCGTTGCGCTGGGGCAGGAACAGCGTCCCGCTGCCGGTCTCGAGCGCCTGTCCGATCGGTCGGTCCTTCCGCCCGTCGATGATGGCAAGCGCGATCCCGGCGCGCTCGGCGATGCGGGCGGCCTGCAGTTTCGCGATCATGCCTCCACTGCCGAGCCCGGAGGATGAGACATCGCTCGCCATTGCCATGATTTCCGGCGTCACGCCTTCCACCCGCGCAATCCTGCTGGCACCTTCGCTGCGCGGATCGCGGTCATACAGGCCGTTGACGTCGGAGAGGAGGATCACCGCATCGGCCCCGGCTGCCTGCGCGACGCGGGCCGCCAGCCGGTCGTTGTCGCCGAAACGAATTTCCTCGGTGGCGACGCTGTCGTTCTCGTTCACCACCGGCACAGCGCCCGCCTCGACCAGCCGGGCGAGCGTGGCCGACGCGTTGAGATACCGCCGCCGGTCTTCCAGATCGCCCAGCGTGACCAGCATCTGCGCGGCGGTAATGCCGCGCCCGCCAAGCGCTTGGGACCAAAGCCGGGCAAGCTCGACCTGTCCGACGGACGCCGCCGCCTGCGCATCGGCGAGACTGGCACGCCCGCCCTGCGGCAGGCTCAGCCGCGCGGCACCTAGCGCAATGGCGCCCGAGCTGACGACGATGATCTCGGTTCCGGTGTCGCGCAGATCGGCGAGTTCCCCGACCAGCGCGGCGAGCCAGCGGGCGCGCGGCTCGCCCTTCTCCACTAGCAACGCCGAGCCCACCTTGACGACCAACCGCCGGGCGGCGCGCATATCGGCAAGCTGGGAAATGGCCATGGTCAGAGCGGGGACCAGCTGCCCTCGATTTCGCTTTCGTCCTCGACCTCGGTCGCCTTGGTCTCGGTCGCGGTGCGATCGGGCAGATAGCCGAGAACGGCATCCATCAGCGCGTCCATTCCCGCCCCCGTCGCGCCGGACACCTGGAACACCTTGTCCGCCCCGGCGGCGAGAAGTTCCTCGGCGAAGCCCTCGCCCAGTTCGCGGTCGGCAAGATCGAGCTTGTTGAGCGCGATCAGCTGCGGCTTGTCCGCGAGCCCTTCGCCATAGGCCTCGAGCTCGGCATTGACCGTGCGGAACGCTTCCGCCGGATCGTCTCCGGCGATGTCGATGAGGTGAATCAGCACCCGGCAACGCTCGATATGGCCGAGGAAACGGTCGCCGATTCCCTTGCCCTCGGCCGCGCCCGAGATCAGTCCGGGAATGTCCGCGAGCACGAATTCGCGCCCCTTGTGCCGCACCACGCCGAGCTTGGGCACGAGCGTGGTGAAGGCATAGTCGCCCACCTTCGCCTGCGTGTTGGTCACCTGGTTGATGAAAGTGCTCTTGCCGGCATTAGGCAGGCCAAGCAGGCCGACATCGGCGAGCAGTTTCAGCCGCAGCCAAACCCACATTTCCTCGCCCGGAATGCCGGGTTGGTGCTGGCGCGGCGCGCGGTTGGTCGAGGTCTTGTAGCTCGCATTGCCCCGGCCGCCCATGCCGCCTTCGAGGAAGGTCACACGCTGGCCGATCTCGGTGAAATCGGCGAGCACCTCTTCCTTGTCCTCCGACAGGATCTGCGTGCCGACCGGCACCGCGATCACCAGATCGTCCGCCCCCGCGCCGGTCTGGTTCTTGCCCTGCCCGTGCATTCCGCGCTTGGCCTTGAAATGCTGGGCGTAGCGAAAGTCGATCAGGGTGTTGAGGCCCTGCACCGCCTCGAACACGATGTCGCCACCCTTGCCGCCATTGCCGCCGTCGGGGCCGCCATATTCGATATATTTCTCGCGCCGGAACGACACGGCCCCGGGGCCGCCCCCGCCCGATTTCAGGTATATCTTGGCTTGGTCGAGAAAATGCATGAGGAGCGAGGTAGTGCGTAACGCGATCCCGCGCCAGCACCCGAACGGCCTTTTAATGGAAATGCGAGGGTGTCGGTCCGGCCCGCAACCTCCGCGAAAGGAGCCGGAGCCTCGCGACCGGTCATCTACCTGGTGGAGCCGAGCGGGATCGAACCGCTGACCTCGTCATTGCGAACGACGCGCTCTCCCAACTGAGCTACGGCCCCGTTCCAGGTAATGCCGCCCGGCAATCCGGGCGAAACGAGCGCGCCCCTTAGCGAAGGGGACGCGGTCTTGCCAAGAGCAAACTTGCCCTCCCGCGACCGCGCCGGCCATCCTGGCGCCCTCGGGGAAAGATTACTGCGCGCCGGGCGTGTCGTTATCGCCCGCATCGGCGGGAATGGGCTGCACCACGGGGCGCGATTCGACGCCTTCCTGCACCGGAACCACCGGGATCGGTGCCCCGGTCTCGGTATCGACCACCGTGGTCGTCGTGCCGGTGGGATAGGCCAAGGTCGTTGCCGGATCGTTCACACCGACCATCGGCGCGGCGGTGTTGCGGGCCTGCTGGACCGCGACGTAGCCGGGCTGCGAGGCGCCGTAACGCGCACCGTAGCGCGCATCCCACGCGGCCGATTCCCGCTCATAGGTCTCGTACTGGGTGAAGAAATTCTCGAACGGCTGCTCGAACAGCGGGAAATTCGCGAGCGCGAAGGCCGACGGGTCCATCTCGGTCGTCGCCAGAGCACGGTTCGAGATGTCGAGCGCAGTCTGGCACATGCCGGCGCGGGCCGGGGGCAGCGCGAAGAAATTGTAGACCGAGGTCATCTTGAGCTCGCGCGCCATGATCGCCTCGCGCCGCACGTTGAAGTTCTCGCGATAGACGCCGTCGATCCGGTCGTTGACGCGCTTCAGATCGCGGGCGTGATCCTTGATGTAGGCGCTGTAGCCCTCGAGGATCGGTTGATATTGCGGCGAGAGGCAATTCAGCGCGGCGACGTTCCACGCCGAGCGGAAATGCCACACTTTCTCGTCGTCGCTCAGCCCGACATTCACCGTCTGGCGAACCCCCATCGGCCCCGTGCGCGGGATCTCCATCACATAGGACGCGCCACCGGGCGGCAGCGGGCGGTAAGGCACGACCTCGACGGGCGGGGGCGGAGGAGGAGGCGGCGGCGGAGGCGGCGGCGGCGGCGTGGCGCAGGCGCCAAGCAAGGCGGCACCGCCGGCGATCACGGCAATGCGGACAGTCGAATTGAAAAAACGGTTCATGTGGAAATAGCGCCCCTCTACCCGGTCGGGCCGATCATCGCCTCGCGCGGATTGACCCAGGATGAAGCGGGAGCACTAGCCGCTTGGAACAGACAAGAAAATGCCCGGGATGCGATTGGCATCCCGGGCACGATGAAGCGAATCCTGCGTGCGACTATCCGTTGAGGATCACTCGCGGCTGCCCATGAACTGCAGCAGGAACATGAACATATTGATGAAGTCGAGATATAGGCTCAGCGCACCCATGATAATCGCCTTGCCGGCGAACTCGGTTCCGCGCAGATACTCGTATTCACGCTTCAAACGCTGCGTGTCGTAGGCGGTGAGGCCCGCGAAGATCAAAACGCCGAGGAAGCTGATCGCCACCGCGAGCGTACCGGAGCCGAGGAACATGTTGATCACCGACGCGATCAGCAGGCCGATCACGCCCATCACCAGGAAGGTGCCCATGCCCTGCAGGTTCTTCTTGGTGGTGTAGCCGAACAGGCTGAGACCCGCGAAGGCACCGGCGGTGGCAAAGAAGGTCGCCGCGATGCTCTCGCCCGTGAAGCGCAGGAAGATCGTCGACAGCGACAGACCCATCACGGTGGCGAAGGCCCAGAACAGCAGTTGCAGCGTGCCGCGGCTCATCTTGTTGAGGCCGAAGCTCATCGCCAGCACGAAGGCGAGCGGCGACAGCGCGACGATCCACATCAGCGGTCCGCTGGCAAAGCTGTATGCCAGGCCGGACTGGTAGGTCAGCAGGGCGACGATGCCGGTCAGCAGCACGCCCGATGTCATGTAGTTATAGATCGACAACATGTGCTTGCGCAGACCTGCGTCGAATGTCTCGCCCCGGGCAACGGCATCGCCGGCGCGCGGCACGGAGCCGAAGCCGGTGCGCTGCTGCTGCCTCGTGTCGTTCCAATTGGCCATTTCGTGTCAAACTCCCATAAGCGGAGGACGGTCCTCCGCACCAGGAGCAATATCGGTCGTCAGCGCAGGTTTTTCAAGGAAAACCGGCAAGTTTCGGACCGGCATACGTTGACCATCCGAGACGGCTATATCCGCCCTTCAGCAGCGCCTTAAGTCGGCTGCGCGCAGACCCGCGTGGCGACGCTCAGGCCTCGCCCGCCGCGTCCACCATCGCGGCGTCGAGCGCGTCCCGGGGCTCCTTCCCGCCCCACAGGACGAACTGGAAGGCGGGATAGAAGCGGTCGCATTCCTCCACCGCGATATCGACCAGCGCCTGCGCCTGCAGGAGGCTGAGCATCCCGTCGTCGCCGAGCATGCTGGCATTGCGATAGAGCAGCACGCTGCCCTGCGACCAGATGTCGAAATGGCCGAGCCAGACTTGCTCGTTGATCAGCGAGAGCAGCTCGAACGCGGCGCCGCGCCGGTCCTTTGGCACGCGGATATCGGGCAGGCAGAGCAGTTGCAGCACGTTGTCGTCGCTGCGCCAGATACCCTTGAACTGGTATCTCGCCCACGCCCCCTGGATTTCTCCGGACAGCTCGGTGGACCCCGTCGAACACGGCCAGCCATGCGCGCGGAACAGGGCCTCGAGCATGGTGATCGGCGCGGCGGCGCCGTCGGCCTCGAATGTCCGTTCGAGCACTCTCATCGAAATTGTTCCGGCCGATCCATCGCCGAACCGGGTGCCGAATGGCCCGGCGCCTTGGCAATGCGGCGATCTTCCGCTTCTGGGGAGAACCCCGCCGCGCTTCCGATTGCCTGTTCAAAGCCTGTGCACAAGCCGCGCGAGCGGATCAGTCGAGCGGTGCGATCGCCTCGCCTTCCTCGCTCGTGAACGGGAAGGAATCGATCTCGAGCGCTTTCAGCTCGGTGACCTTTTCGCGCGCCGCGGCGATCGTGGGATAGGGGCCGGCGAGCAAACGGTTGGCTTGGCCCCACGGGGCAGTGAACGGCCCCTTGCCCTCCAGCTTGCCCTCGGCACCGCGCGAAATGCGCCGCCAGTCGAACTTCAGCGCGGCGAGATCGCGCCCGGTGGCGACCTGCACCCAGTGGCGCGAGGGATGGACCGGAGCCGGCGGCTCCTCCCGCTCGACCTCGCGCGGGGGCGTGATCGCGGTGATGTCGACCGCATCGGCGACGCGAACCGGTCGTCCGGGCGCCGCGTTTCCGAAGTCGGCGAAAGCATCGGCGACGCTGGCGAGAACGGGCTGGGACACTTCCTGCGACGGTTCTTCTGTCGGTTCCGGCAAGGCGATCGTGGATGGCGGCGGTGTCGAGGCGACGATGACCGCAGGGTTTGCCGAAGTCTCTGCCACCTGCGGCGAACCGGACTGGGCCACGCGCGTTTCGATCTGCGGAACGCTCGGCCGGGACGTCGTCGCCGGTTCGGCGACGTTGTCTGCAACGGCCGCGCTGGAGGGTTGCGGAGCGGGTGTGGTCTGCCCCACCGGGGGCAGTTCGCTCACCCGGTCCGATCGCGTCCGCTCGGCCGGTGGTGCGGTAACAGGCGGCGTAGACTGGTTGCGATTGCTGCCGAAAGGTTCGCCGGTCGGTGCCAGCGCGGCGTCGGCGGTCCGGGCGATCCTCTGACCGCGGGCCGCATAGCCGGCAACCGCCGCATCGTCGCGCCCGATCTCGGCGGCCGGCGGGAATACGCCGAGATTGGCGGCCGCCGCCTGCTGCGCCGCGGTCAGGCGCGGCATGTAGCGCAGATAGGGCGTCAGCCGAAGCGCCAGGTCGGTCGGGAGCATCGTCTCCGCAATGACCACCGCCTCCTGCTCGTCACCGAGGATGGCAAGGCCGAAGGCGCGGGTGCGGAAAGCCGCCCGGTCGTTCGCATTGAGCAAGGGCAGGATCGCGTCCTCGAACGCCTGCCTGCGGCCGGAGATCGCCAGGCTGAGCGCGAGCCGGCGACGGATCTCGTCATCCTCGCGTGCGGCGAGAGCCGTGCGATAGGCCGCCTGCGCCCGGGTCTGGTCGCCCACCAGATCGAAGGCGAAGCCGCGTTCGGCCGCCATGGCCGAGGCCGGCACGCCCGCCCGCTCGGCCTCGTCGAACAGCTTCAGCGCCGCGACCGCGTCCTGCCCTTGCAGCCGGATGCGGGCGAGACCGAGCTTGACGTAACCGTTGGACGGCGCGAGCGCGAGCGCGCGAGTGTAGAATCCCTCTGCCGCGGACACGTCGTTCAGAGCGAGCGAAGCAGCGCCTGCCTGAAGCAGCGCGTCAAGATCCTCCGGATTGGCGGACAGCCGGCGCAAGGCGGCGTTGAGATCGTCGGCCTCCTGTCGCGGGAGGGCCTGGACGATCTCGCGCTGGGCCGCAGCCGGTGTCGCCATGCCGGACACGCCCAGCACCACGGAAAGCGCGAGCAGGCCCGGCCATCGCAATGGTCGCTGCGTCGAAAGTCGCGGAAGAACCATTCCCGCTGCCATTACCGGTCGCGCTTGAACACGACCTTACTGATTGTTCTGCCGCCCGAGAAAACGCGGGATGTTGAGAGCGGAGCCGCTATCGTCATCATCGTCGTCTTCGTTTTTCCGCGAAGTCGATCCGCGCGAGAGATTGGCCATCCGTTCGAACAACGTACTGCCCTGCGACGAGCCCGGTCGCTGGGGAACACCGCCAGCCTTCGCGCCCGCGCCGCCCTTCTCGCTCCTGCCATTGTCGCTCTCGTCGCGATCGGGGAACAGCGGGTGCTTGCGCTGGCGCGATGCGAGCGGGCCGGTCTCGCGGTCGGAATACTGGTCCGCGCCAAGTTGCAGCTCGTCCTGACTGCCCTGCCGGCGCGACCGATCTTCGCCGCCGCGTCGACTGTCCTCGGCGAAACCGCGATCGCGGCCGGCGTCGGAATGCGTGGAATCGTCGGCCGGAGGCGTCATGGCGCCGTCGTCCAGCTCGCGGTCGAACCGCTCGGTGTGCTCGTTGCGCAGCCCGGCCAGGGGATCGACGATATCGTCGACGTCCTCGAAATCATCCTCGTCCTCGCTCTCGTCGCGAGAAAATGCGGACGGCCGGCGCGTTTCGCTCTCGTCACGGGCGGCGGCGTAACCCACGGGGGCGACATCCTCCTCGCCGAGCTGGATCGCGTCGTCCGCCTCGACGCCATCGCCGCGCGGCGACGGATCGGCCGAGAGGCCCTCGTTCAGTTCGAAGGGCGCATCCTCGACCTCGTTCTCGCGCGGGAGATCGAAGGTCGGGCGCTTGGGCGGCCGTGCCTCGGAGCGCGGGAAGGCGTTCTGGGGAATGATCGCGGGCTCGCCGCTGGTATCGATCCCGGTGGCGACCACCGAGACGCGGATCTTGCCGTCGAGATCGGGATTGAACGCCGAGCCCCAGATGATGTTGGCGTCCTCGTCCACCAGCTCACGGATATGGTTCGCCGCCTCGTCGACTTCGAGCAGCTTCATGTCCTCGCCGCCGATGATCGAGATGATGACGCCCTTGGCGCCGGCCATGCTGACGCCGTCGAGCAGCGGATTGGCGATGGCGCGTTCCGCCGCTTCGAGCGCGCGGTTTTCGCCTTCGCCCTCGCCGGTGCCCATCATCGCCTTGCCCATCTCGCTCATCACCGAACGCACGTCGGCGAAGTCGAGGTTGATGAGGCCCGGCATCACCATCAGGTCGGTGATCGAGCGGACGCCCTGCTGCAGCACCTCGTCGGCGAGTATGAAGGCTTCCTTGAAGGTCGTCTCCGCCTTGGCCACCAGGAACAGGTTCTGGTTCGGAATGACGATCAGCGTGTCGACGTGCTTCTGCAGCTCCTCGATCCCCGCCTCGGCCGCGCGCATCCGGCGCGTGCCTTCGAACAGGAACGGCTTGGTCACGACGCCGACGGTCAGCACGCCCTTCTTGCGCGCCGCCTCGGCTATCACCGGCGCGGCGCCGGTGCCCGTGCCGCCGCCCATGCCGGCGGCGATGAAGCACATGTTCACGCCTTCCAGCGCGTGCTCGATCTCCTCGACCGTCTCTTCCGCGGCGGCCTTGCCCACTTCGGGCCGTGCGCCCGCACCGAGACCGCCGGTGATGTCGGGGCCGAGCTGGATGCGGCGTTCGGCCGAAGCGTTGGTCAGCGCCTGCGCGTCGGTGTTGGCGACGATGAAGTCGACGCCCTCGATCTGCGCTTCCATCATGTTGGCGATGGCGTTACCTCCCGCGCCGCCCACGCCGATCACGGTAATCTTGGGACGCAGTTCGTCAGAGGAGGCCGGTCCGATATTGATGCTCATGGAATCACTGTCCCCCGATGGAGCTGGTATTGAAACTGGAATGAGAAATTGGTCGCACGAATGCCATCGTGGCGTTCTGCCACAAACCGAATCGCGCTGGCAAAGACCTTTTTGCCTTATCCACAAAGGGCTGGCCGCACTCTAGCACGTCGCCCGACCGTTCAGAAATACTGCCGAACCGCGCGCATGACGCGGGCGATGATCGCCCCGGTGCCGTATCCGTGGCTTTCGGGGGCGCTCGGACCGACCGAGCGAATGTCCACCGGATCGTCTGCTGCATACAGGCACAGGCCCGCCAGCGTCGCGAAACCGGGGGTGGCGTGCGCCTCGGGCAGGCCCGACAGGTCCGCCGCCTTGCCGATCCGCACCGGCCGGCCGAGCGCGACCTGCATGTAGTCGGCGATGCCGTGAAGCTCCGCCCCGCCGCCGGTCAGCACGACCTGACCCGATTGCGGCCCGCCGAAACCCATTGCCTTCAGCGCCTTGCCGACCTCGCTCGACAGGTAGGAAAGCCGGTCGGTGACCACGCCTACCAGTTCGGCGCGCGGGATGCGGTTGTGCTCGTCGGCACCCCGCGCCAGCCGCCCGTCGGGCGTCTCGCCGGGGCCGTGCACGGGGATCATCTCGCGCCGGTCGCTGGGGGCGGCGATCGCCGAACCGGAGACGCATTTCAGCCGTTCCGCCTGGCCCCGCCGGATGCCGAGCGTGGAGGCGATCGCATCGGTGATGTCGTTCGATCCGATCGGGATCGATTTCAGCCCCAGCAGCATGTTGGCGGCGAAGACCGAGGCGTTGGTGACCTCCGCACCAATCTCGACCAGCGCGACGCCCAGTTCGCGCTCCTCGCGGCTGAGGCAGGCATAGGCGCTGGCGAGCGGGCTCGCGACCACCGCCTCGACATCGAGATGGGCGCCCTGCACCGCCTCGATCAGATTGCGCACCGGCGCGCCATCGGCCAGCGTCACGTGGATGTCGACGCCCAGCGCCTCGGCATGGAGGCCCTTGGGATCGGCTACCCCATGCGCGCCGTCGAGCGTGTAGTGCGCCGGCTGCGCGTGGAGGACCATGCGCCCGTCTGGCTGTATGTGATCGCGCGCGGCGTAGAGGAGATGCTCGATATCGGCCTCCTCGATCCGCCGCCCGCCGATCGCGATCTCGACGCTGGCGAGCTTGCTGGCGAGACCCGCGCCCGAGCAGCCGAGCCAGACGCTGGAAACCGACGTCCCCGCCTCGCGCTCGGCCTTCTCGACCACCTGCCGGATCGCATGGCTCGCGGCGCGCATGTCGGTGATGTAGCCGCGCTTGACGCCCTCGCTCATGCGGTGCGCCGAGCCGAGCACGCGCAT
This sequence comes from Erythrobacter sp., assembly GCA_025698865.1. Classification (GTDB taxonomy): domain Bacteria; phylum Pseudomonadota; class Alphaproteobacteria; order Sphingomonadales; family Sphingomonadaceae; genus Qipengyuania. Next base: position 657,742 of record JAILWQ010000001.1, read on the forward strand.
CGCGCCGGTATCGTCCTGCCCGACGATCATCGCCGACACCCGGAACGAGCCGATATTGACCGCTCCAAAGACGCGCAGGATGCGGGTGTCGCCCATCAGGGGTTCGCGGACGTGGCGGAGGCGAGCGCGCTCTGGTTGCACGGCCCTCCGCTGCAACGGAACGCCGCCTGCCCCGGCACCCGCATGTCGACCGCCACCACCTTGCCGCCGAGCAGGCGATGCATTCCGTCGAGCTTGGCGAAACGCACCAGCGCGGCGGAGGAATTCTCTTCCGGCAGGGCGAGCATCTGTCCGGTCTTGAAGGTTAGGTTCCATCGGCGATTGCCGACCCACTCGGCCTCGGCCACCTGCGGCTTGAGCGCGGGCGCGGCATCGAGCAGGCCGTCGAGTTCGGCCACCTGCTTGCGCGCGCCCGGTCCGCTGATCAGCAGCTTGCCCCTGGCATTCGCGGCGGAAACCGGCTCGAGCTCGTGCCCGGTCGCGTCGACCAGCATCAGCCGGTCGGGCCTGGCAAGAACGGCATGCTCCTTGCGCTCGACGATATCGATGATCAGCGTGTCGGGGAGCTGGCGCGAGACGCGGGCATCGCGGACCCAGCTGAGGTCCAGCAGGCGCGCGCGCAGCGCTTCCAGATCGACCAGCGCCATCGGCCGCTCGCGCTCGGCCAGCGCGCGTTCGTAGACCTGCAACTCGTTCATCCGCTCGACGCCGGTGACCTTCACCCGGCGAACTTCGAAGCCCGCTTCGGCCGCGGAATGCGCCATCCGTTCATGCGCCAGCGCGGGCAGCCCGGCAAGGCTGGCGACGAACCACGCCGCGGCCAGCGCCGCGCCGATGATCAGGAACAGGAAAATGCGGTGCAACTGCTCGTCGGTGAAAGGCAGCGTCGCCAGAAAGCGGTCGAACGCGGATGCGGTGTGCTTGCGCGCGGCCCGCGCCTTCTGGTTGCGGCTGCGCGTGGCGGCGGAGCGGCGCACGCCAGGGGCGGAGCGCTTGACCTTAGCCATCGCGAGCCTCCAGCTGCGCCTTTGATCGGGCATGGTCGCGCAGGGCGGCGGCAATGATCATCTCGACCAGCGCGCCGTATTCCATCCCGCCGGCCCGCGCCTGCTCGGGCACGAGGCTGAGCGGGGTCATGCCCGGCTGCGTGTTCGTCTCGAGCACGAACAGCCCCTCTTCCCCGCGTTCGTCATCCCAGCGGAAATCGGTCCGGCTGGTGCCCTTGCAGCCGAGGACAGTGTGGGCCTTCAGCGCGTATTCGAGGCACAGGTCGCGGATGCGGTCGGGAATATCCGCCGGGCAGACATGCGTCGTGCGCCCCTCGGTGTATTTGTGCTCGAAATCGTAGAACCCGCTCTCGATGACGAGTTCGGTGACCATCAGGGCGCGGGCACCTTCCGCTCCGTCGATCACCGCCGTGGTGAGTTCGCGCCCGCGGATGAAGGGTTCGGCGAGCAGTTCCTCGAAATCCTGCCATGGCCCGGCGGAGGCGCGGGCGATGGGATTGCCGTAATTGCTCTCGTCGGTGACGATGGCGACGCCGACCGAGCTGCCCTCGTTGACCGGCTTCACCACATAAGGGCGGGGCAGCGGGTCCTTCTCGAACAGTTCGGCCGAGCGGACGATGCGCCCGCCGGGCATGGGAATGCCGGCAGGGACGAGCGCCTGCTTGGTCAGCTGCTTGTCGATCGCGATGACCGAGGTCGCGAGGCCGGAATGGGTGTAGGGCACGCCCATCAGGTTCAGCATCCCTTGCACGCTGCCATCCTCGCCCGGCACGCCGTGAAGCGCGTTGAAGACGACATCGGGCGCGGCCTCGGCGATGCGCGCGGCGACCTGCCGGTCCATGTCGATCCGGGTCACGCGATGGCCGCGCTCCTCCAGCGCATCGGCGACGCCGTTGCCGCTCATCAACGAGACCTCGCGCTCGTTCGCCCAGCCGCCCATCAGCACGGCGACGTGGAGCTTGCGGTCGAGAATTGCAGTCGTCATGTCAGGCCCGTCCCACGCGCTGGATTTCCCACTCGAGCGCGATGCCCGTCTCGGCATAGACGCGGCGGCGGACTTGCTCCCCCAGCGCCTCGATATCGTGGCTGGTCGCCGTTCCGGTGTTGATGAGAAAGTTGGCGTGCTTCTCGCTGACCTGCGCCCCGCCCAGCTCCAGCCCGCGGCATCCGGCGGCATCGACCAGCTGCCAGGCCTTTTCGCCGGGCGGGTTCTTGAAGGTGGAACCGCCCGTCTTGGTTCTGAGCGGCTGCGAGGCTTCGCGCGCTTCGGCGATGCGATCCATCTCGGCGCCGATCGCCTGCGGATCGCCCGGCTCGCCCCGGAAACGCGCGCCGATCACCACCGCGCCGGGCGGCAGTTCGGAATGGCGATAGCTGTAGCGCAGCTCGCGACTGGTGAGGCGCATCAGATTGCCGTCGGTCATCACCACGTCGCAATCGATCAGCACGTCCGCCACCTCGCGGCCATAGGCGCCGCCGTTCATCCGCACGAAGCCGCCCACCGTCCCGGGAATCCCGCGCAGGAATTCGAGCCCGGCGACCCCTGCATCGCGCGCCGTGCTGGCGACGAGAATCCCGTGCGCACCCGCGCCGCATTCCACGATGTAATCCTCGCGCACCGCGACATCGGCGAAGGCCTTGCCGAGCTTTATGACGACACCGGGAACGCCCCCGTCGCGCACGATCAGGTTGGAGCCGAGGCCCAGCGCCATCACCGGCGTGCCGGGACCAAGCCGCTCGAGGAAATCGATCAGGTCGGCCCTGTCGGCAGGCTCGAACAGCCAGTCGGCACTGCCGCCGCTCTTGAACCAGACCAGCCTGGCAAGCGGGGCATCGCGGGTGAGCCGCCCACGCACGCCGTCTTGCGGCACGAAGCCGGTGGAGCCTGCGCCGACTTCACCACCGAGTTGACTGTCGGGCGCGCTGCCATCGTCGCGGCGGGACCAGTCCGGGCACGTCATCGTCATGCCTTACGCACCTCGCGCACCGCATCGGCAAGCCCTGCGGCCCATTTCGTGATATCGCCCGCGCCGAGGCACACGACCAGATCGCCCGCCGCGAGCTCCCCGGCAAGAATATGGGCGAGTTCGTCGCGGTCGGTCACGGTCGAGGCGGCGCGGTGGCCGCGCGATTTGAGCCCGGCGACGAGCGCGGTGCTGTCGACCCCGGGAATGGGGTCCTCGCCGGCTTCGTAGACCGGGGTCACCAGCACCTCGTCCGCATCGTTGAAGCAGTTCTGGAACTCGTCCATCAGGTCATTGAGGCGCGTGTAGCGATGCGGCTGCATCACCGCGATGACGCGGCCTCCGATTCCGCCCCCGTCCGATTTCGCGGTCTCCTGCGCCGCGCCGAGCACCGCGCGGATTTCCACCGGGTGATGGGCGTAATCGTCGATCACCCGAGCCGAGCCGCCGGGAAGCGCGATCTCGCCGACCTTGGTGAAGCGGCGCCGGACCCCGCCGAAATGGGCGAAACCGTTGCAGATCACTTCGTCGCTGCAACCCATCTCGATCGCCACCGCGATCGCGGCGAGCGCGTTCTGGACATTGTGGCGACCGGGCATGGGCAGGCGCACGCCCTCGATCCGGCGATCCTCGCTCTGGTCGCGCGGCCCGCGCTGGCGCACGATCACGTCGAAGCAATTGCCACCCTCGTCGGGCCGGACGTTCACGCCGCAGATTTCGGCCTGGAGGCTGAAGCCGTAGGTCGTCACCTTGCGGTCGCGCACCTGGCCGATCACCGCCTGGACCTCGGGATGGTCGATGCACAGCACCGCCGCGCCATAGAACGGTACATTGTGGATGAACTCGACGAAGGCGCGCTTCACTCCGTCGAAATCGCCATAATGGTCGAGATGCTCGGGATCGATATTGGTGACGACTGCGATCGTCCCGTCGAGCCGCAGGAAGCTGCCGTCGCTCTCGTCCGCCTCGACCACCATCCAGTCGCTGTCGCCGAGCCGCGCATTCGAGCCGTATTGCTCGATGATCCCGCCATTGATGACAGTGGGATCGACATCGCCTGCATCGAGCAATGCAGCGATCATGCTGGTCGTCGTCGTCTTGCCGTGCGTGCCGGCGACCGCAATGGTCGATTTGAGGCGCATCAGCTCGGCCAGCATCTCGGCCCGGCGGACGACAGGGATGCGCGCCTCGAGCGCGGCGGCGACTTCCGGATTGGTGCGCTTGACCGCAGTGGAGGTGACCACAACTGCCGCGCGCTCGATATTCTCGGCAGCGTGGCCGATCGCCACGGGGATGCCCCGCGCGCGCAGCCGCTCGACCGTGGCGCTTTCGGCGATATCCGATCCCTGCACGCTGTAGCCGAGATTGCCCATCACCTCGGCGATGCCCGACATGCCGATCCCGCCGATGCCGACGAAGTGGATCGTGCCGATATCTGTCGGAACGCCCTTCATTCCGCCCGCTCCCGCGCCGCGCCCTGACCCACGGCCACGCCTTGGCTGGCGCCGCGCGCATTGTTCGCACCGACGCGGATCACGTCCATCATTTCCGCGCCGCCGAAGCTCTCGACCAGATCCGCAAGGTCCTTCACGGCATCGGGGCGGCCGCAATTCCACGCGGCGTGGGCCGCCTTGCCCAGCCCCCTGGGATTGTCCGACAGCGCCATGATCTGCTTGGCGAGTTCCTTGGCGGTGAAGGCGTGCTGACGGATCATCCGTGCCCCGCCCGCCTTCGCGATCTCGCGCGTGTTCGCAGCCTGATGATCGTCGGTCGCGATCGGCAGGGGGATCAGGATCGCGGGCCGGCCGACGGCGGTAAGCTCCGCGATGGTCGAGGCGCCCGCGCGGCCGATGAAAAGATGCGCATCGGCAAGGCGCGAGGCCATGTTCTCGAAATAGGTGCCGAGTTCTGCCGGGATGTCATGGCTGCGATAGCGCTGGCGCACCGCCTCCAGATCCTCGGGCCGGCACTGCTGGGTCACCTGAAGGCGCTGGCGCAGCGCCGGGGGGAGCATGGCGAGCCCGTCGGGCACCACCTCGCTCAGCACCCGTGCGCCCTGGCTGCCGCCGGTCACGAGAACGCGCAGCACGCCGTCCTCGGGCAAGGCGGGGTAATCCTCGTCGCGCAGGGCCAAGACTTCGGCACGGACCGGATTGCCGACCAAGTGAACCTTGCCGCGATGCTTCGGCTTCAGCCGGTCTATCTCGGGATAGGCGGTGGCGAGCGCCTGGACCCGGCCCGCGAACAGGCGGTTCACGCGGCCCAGCACCGCGTTCTGTTCGTGAAGCACGGTCGGGATGCCCCGCCCGGTCGCCGCCAGAACCGCGGGGATCGAGGGGTAGCCGCCGAAGCCGACCACCGCGCTCGGCTCGAAACTGTCGAACAGGCGCAGCGCCATGCTGCGGCCCTGAAGAACGGCCTTGATCGCGGCGAACCAGCCGAGCGGGTTCTTGGTAAAACGCCCCACCGGCAGGACGTGCGAGGGCATGAAGCCCGGCTTGCCGGGAATGGCCTCCCCCCGCGCATCGGTGATCAGCGCGACGTGGTGCCCGCGCCGCTCGAGTTCGGTGGCAAGCGCGAAGGCGGGCAGCAGGTGCCCGCCCGTGCCGCCCGCGGCGAGGACGTAATGCCGCCCTGCTTTTGTCGGGACACCGCTCATGGGAATATCTCCCGCCGCAGCACGGTCTCGCCCCGCTCGCGCTTTTCCTGCCAGCCGATCAGGTCGGCCAGCCCACGCGTCTCGCGCTTGAGGAAGGGATTGCGCTTGGTGATCGCCAACAGCAGCCCGACCGTGAGGCAGGTGGCGATGGTGGACGAGCCGCCATAGCTCACCAGCGGCAGCGTCATCCCCTTGGACGGGAAGAGCTGCAGATTGACGAGAATGTTGATGAACGCCTGCCCGCCGAACAGCGCGGCAAGGCCCGCGCCGGCGAGCAGCGCGAACAGGTCGTCCTCGTCGATCAGCTTCATCAGGACACGGGCCACGATGGCGAGATAGAACAGGACGACGATCCCGCAAACGATCAGTCCGAATTCTTCCCCGATCACCGAGAAAATGTAGTCGGTATGCGCCTCGGGCAGGTTCATCTTGCGGATGCCGAGGCCGTAGCCGCTGCCGGTCAGCCCGCCCGCCAGCAGAGTGCGTTCGGCAAGGTCCACTTGGTCGAAGGCGGTGCCGCCGCCCATGAAGCTGTCGATGCGGTGGCGGGCATTGTCGTAGAGGAAATAGGTCGCGGTCAGCAGCGCCACGCCGCCGCCCGCCAGCATTCCCAGCCGCTTGATCGGCGCGCCGGCGAGCAAGATCGAAACGAACCAGGTGGCGATCAGCAGGATCGTGCCGCCGAGATTGGGCTGCATCATGATCAGGATCACCGGAATGGCGAGCGCGATGCCGGACAGGGCGATCACCGGCAGGTTCGAATCGTGCACCCGCCACGACAGGATCCAGGCCGTGAAGACGGCGAAACCGGGATTGACGAATTCGGACGGCTGGAACCGCAGGCCGATGGTCAGCCAGCGGCGCGCGCCGTTCACCTCGGTGCCGATGATGGGCACGAGGAACAGACAGAAGGTCATCAGCACGGCGAGCACGATGCCGAAGCGCCGCGCATTGTCGCGGTCGAGCATGGAGACGCCGACCATGGTGGCGATCCCCACCGCCTGCCAGGCGAGGTGGCGGTAGAAGAAATAGAGCGGATCGAGGGTTTCGGCGGTGGTCGAAAGCCGCGCCGCGCTCGCCGGGGATCCGGCCGCGACCGCCACTGCGCCGAAGACCATCAGCACCAGGATCAGCGCCAGCAGCGCCCGGTCGACCTCGCGCCACCAGATGCGCAGGCGGGCGGTGCGGGACAGCTTCTGGCTGGGCACATAGGCCGGCCGGCGGCGCTGGCCGGGGACGTAGGGCTGCATCGTCGTCATGCGGCGAGTTCCTTGACGGCCTTGCGGAAAACCTCGCCCCGCTCCTCGAAATCGCGGAACTGGTCGAAGCTGGCGCAGGCCGGACTGAGGAGGACGGTGTCGCCCGGCATGGCCGAATTCGCCGCGCTGGCAACGGCCTGCTCCAACGTAACGGCGCGTTTGGTCGGCACGCGGCTCCGAAGCAGCCTTGCGAAGTCTTCGCCCGACTGGCCGATCGTGTAGGCCGCCTTCACCTGACCCAGATGCGCTTCGCATTCGCCGAGGCCCGGCTCCTTGGCGAGCCCGCCGACGATCCAGTGCACGTTATCGAACGCTGCCAGTGCGGGGGCAGAGGCGGCGGTGTTGGTGCCCTTGCTGTCGTTGATGTACGCCACGCCGGAGATCTCGGCGACGCGCTCCATGCGGTGCGGGAGGCCGGGGTAGGTGCGGAGGGCTTGAGCAATCTGATCGGCCGTCAATCCGAGGTGCTGGCAAACGGCCGAAGCCGCAGCCGCGTTCTGGAGATTGTGAGGCCCCTGAAGGGTGGGCCATCCGGATTGATCGCCCGGCGGAATGTCGTCGATGAACTGGATCAGCGGATCCTCCGCGCTCTCCAGCACGGCTTCGTCGGCTTCCGCGCGGTAATCGACCACTGCAAATTGCTTCGGCGACTGCATCTCGAACAGCCGCGCCTTGCTCGCGGCATAGGCCTCGAAGCTCTCGTACCGATCCAGATGGTCCGGCGTCACGTTCAGCAGCACCGCCACGTCGCAATCGAGCGAATAGGTAAGGTCGATCTGGTAGCTCGACAGCTCCAGCACATAGACCCCGCCTTCCGGTAGCGGCGCCTGCCCGAGGATCGGCAGCCCGATATTGCCGCCCATCGTGGTCGGCACTCCCGCCTCTTTCAGGATGTGGTGGACCAGCGCGGTCGTCGTGCTCTTGCCGTTTGTGCCGGTGATGCCGACGACCTTGTGCGGCGGCAGATATTCGCGGGCCTGCGCGAACAGCTCGATATCGCCGATCACGGGCACGCCGAAACTGTCGGCATGGGCTTTGATCGGATGGGTGTTGAGCGGCACGCCGGGGCTGACCACGACGCCCGCATAGCCGGTGAGGTCCGCCTCCAGTGGATCGGCCAAGACCGCGCGTCCCGCGAAGGCCTCGCGCGCTTCCGCTTTCACGTCCCACGCCAGCACCTCGGCCCCGGCCGCCAGCAGCGCTTCGACCGTCGCCCGGCCCGAACGCGCCAGGCCGAGCACCGCGAAACGCTGGCCCTTCCAGGCTGGCGAGACGATCACCGCAGCTTCAACGTCGACAGGCCGATCAGCGCGAGCACGATGGCGACGATCCAGAAGCGGATCACGACCTTGCTCTCGCTCCAGCCCAGCTGTTCGAAATGGTGATGGATCGGCGCCATGCGGAAGACGCGCTTGCCCGTCCGCTTGAACCAGAAGACCTGAATGATGACGCTCAGCGCCTCGAACACGAACAACCCGCCGACCACCGCCAGCACGACCTCGTGATGCGTCGCCACCGCGATCGCGCCCAGTGCGCCGCCCAGCGCCAGCGATCCGGTGTCGCCCATGAAGACTGCCGCCGGGGGCGCGTTGAACCACAGGAAGGCGAGCCCCGCCCCCATGATGCAGGCGCACAGGATCGCCATCTCGCCCGCGCCCGGCACGTGCGGAATGCCGAGATAGGCGGAATAGTCGACGCGCCCGACCAGATAGGCGATGATCGCGAAGGTACCGGCGGCGATGATGACCGGCATGGTCGCAAGTCCGTCGAGCCCGTCGGTGAGGTTTACCGCATTGCCCGCGCCCACGATCACGAAGGCGGCGAAGATGTAATAGGCCCAGCCCAGTTCGAAGCCGAGATTGTTGAAAAACGGCACGTAGAGGAACGTGTTGATCTGGCTGACAATGATCCAGCTGGCGATCCCGGCGACAAGGAATTCTAGCCCCAGCCGCACCTTGCCGGACACGCCCTTGTGGCTCGACTTCGTGACCTTGTCGTAATCGTCGAGGAAGCCGATCAGCCCGAACCCTCCCGTCACCGCGAGGCAGGCCCAGACGAAGGGATTGGACAGGTCCATCCACAAGAGCAGCGAGCAGAACATCGCCACCAGGATCATCAGCCCGCCCATGGTCGGCGTGCCGACCTTGGCCTGATGCGATTGCGGCCCGTCAGCGCGGATCGGCTGGCCCTTGCCCTGCCGTACGCGGAGCATGAGGATGAATTTCGGTCCGATCACGAGGCCGATCAGCAATGCCGTCAGCAGTGCCGCGCCGGTGCGCGCGGTCTGGTAGCGGACGAGATTGAAGATCCCTTCGAATTCGAACCATTGAGCGAGGAGATAGAGCATCGGTGCCTGTCGTCAGCCTTCCCGGCGCGTGAGGTGTTCCACCAGCCTGCCGAGGCCCACCGAGTTCGAACCCTTCACGAGGATCGCATCGCCCCCGACGATGCCGTAATCCTCCAGAGCCTCGATGGCCTTGGCAGCATCCTCGCAATGGGTGAAAGATCCGTCGAAGCCAAGCGACTGCCCTTGAGCTTTCCCCAATTCCAGCCCGAGCGCGCGCATTTCCTCGCCGACAAGCACCACGTGATCGACCTTCGCGGCGCTGATCGGTGCGGCCAGCGCGACGTGGAAGGCGCGGCCGAAAGCGCCCAGTTCCTTCATGCTGCCGAGCACTGCGATGCGGCGGCCGGCGGGCGTCTGGCCCAGCTGGGCAAGCGTGGCGCGCATGCTGGCGGGGTTGGCGTTGTAGCTCTCGTCGATCACCAGCGCCTGTCCGCCGGGCGCCCCGATCTGGTGACGCGCGCCGCGGCCCTTCAGCCCGCCCATCTCGGCCAGCGCGAGCCCGGCGGCGGCAAGGTCGGCCCCGCAGGCGCGCACGGCCGCGATCACGGCGAGCGAGTTCATGATCCAGTGTTCGCCCGGTTCGGCGACGGTGAAGCACATCCGGCCTTCGGGGTACTCGCAGGTGACGAGACTGCCGCCGTTCGCGCTCGGAATCGCATCGAGCAGGCGGACGGTCGCACCGCGCGCGGTGCCGAAGCTCACGATCTTCGCTCCAGCCTTCTCGGCGTGGTCGCGGAGGCGCTTGAAGTGCGGGTTGTCGGCCGGGATCACCGCCGTGCCGCCGGAAACGAGCCCACCGAAGATCTCCGCCTTGGCGTCGGCGATCGCCTCCTCGCTGCCGAGATTCTCGATATGGGCGGGCGCGATGGTGGTGACGACCGCAACATGGGGGCGGACATGGGCGGCGAGCGTGTCGATCTCGCCGGCGTGGTTCATGCCCATCTCGAAGACGCCGAAGCGGCTGCGGGCGGGCATCCGCGCGAGGCTGAGCGGCACGCCGACATGGTTGTTGTAGCTGCGGATCGAGCGGTGGGCCTGCCCCCGGCTGGAACGTTCGAGCGCGGCGAAGATCGCTTCCTTGACCCCGGTCTTGCCGACCGAGCCTGTAACGCCGACAATCCTCGCCTCGACCCGCGAACGGGCGGCCGCGGCGAGCGCATGGAGCGCGGCGGTGGTGTCCTCCACCAACACGTGCGGATAGTCGACCGGGCGGTCGACCAGCGCGGCAACTGCGCCATTGGCGAACGCGGTCTCGATGAAGCGGTGCCCGTCCATCGCTTCGCCCTTGAGCGCCACGAAGAGGTCGCCGTTGCGGATGTCGCGGCTGTCGGTGTCGATGCCGGAGACCTGGAAATCGCCGCTTGCCCTGCCGCCGGTCGCCTCGGCGATGGAGGCTGCGTCCCACAGCGCGAGCGGCAGACGATCGCGCGCGAAGATCGGCCACGGCTTGAGCGCGGGGTGCGAAAGGATGGCGGCGCTCATGCCCCGGCTCCTGCCGCGCATTCGCGCGCCACCTCTACGTCGTCGAACGGCAAAACCTGCATTCTCTCTCCCGATCCCACGATCTGACCCTTTTCGTGTCCCTTGCCCGCGACCAGCACGATGTCGCCCTCGCCCGCTTCGGCGATGGCCGCCGCGATGGCGGCGCGCCGGTCGCCGATCTCGCGCGCGTCCGCTCCGGCGCCCGCAAGCACCGCGCGGCGGATCGCCGCCGGGTCCTCGCCACGCGGATTGTCGTCGGTGACGATGACGAGGTCGGAATGCTTCGCCGCCGCCGCGCCCATCGGTTCGCGTTTGCCGTGATCGCGATCGCCGCCCGCGCCAAAAACAGTGATGAGCCGGCCCGACACATGCGGGCGCAGCGCCGCGATGGCCGCCTCGAGCGCGTCGGCAGTGTGGGCGTAGTCGACATAGACCGGCGCGCCGCTCTGGGCGATCACCGCGCGTTCGAGCCGCCCGCGCACCGGCTGGAGCCGCGCGACCGCATCCCACACGCGGCCGGCATCGGTCCCGGTCGCGAGCGCGAGCCCGGCAGCGGTGAGCGCGTTCGACACCTGATAGGCACCGATCAGCGGCAGGCGGATGGTGCGGGTGGTGCGGCCATGCTCGATGGTGAGTTCCTGCCCGAGCGGAGTCGCCTCGCGCGCGATGAGGCGAATATCCTCGCCCTTCTCGCCGGCGGTGAACAGCTTGAGGCCGCGCTTCCTTGCATGCTCGATCGCGCGGGCAGTCCAGTCTCTGTCGTCGGCGCCGGTCCAGATCACGGCTGTCGCATCGTCCGCCGCGACTTCGTCGAACAGGCGCATCTTGGCGAGGAAATAGTCCTCCATGTCGGCGTGGTAGTCGAGATGGTCGCGGCTGAAATTGGTGAAGCCGACCGCCTGCGGCCGCACGCCCTCGTTGCGATATTGCGAGAGGCCGTGGCTCGATGCCTCGAAGGCGACATGGCTCACGCCCTCGCGCGCCAGCCCGCTGAGATTAGACAGGAAGGTGACGATGTCGGGCGTGGTGAGGCCGGTGGAGACGCTTTCGTCCGGCGTGGTGACGCCGAGCGTGCCAATGCTCGCCGCCCGCTCGCCCGCCATGCGCCAGATCTGGCGGGTCATCTCGACGGTCGAGGTCTTGCCGTTGGTGCCGGTGACGGCGACGATATGCGCAGGGATCGGCGTGAAGAACTGCGCGGCGGCGCGAGCGAAAGCGCGGCGGGGTTCGGCATCGGCGACATGCGCCGCACCCGAGACACTCGCTTCGGGCCGGGCGACCACGGCCACCGCGCCCGCCTCGATCGCGGCGGGAATGAAATCCTCGCCGTTTGACTGCGCGCCGCGAAAGGCGCCGAACACCGTGCCTGGCGCGACCTTGCGATGGTCGATGGCGAAGCCGGTCACGTCGGCATCGGCCGCCGTGTCCAGATCGGTGGCATCGAGGCCCGCGCCGCGCAGGATGTTCGCCAGCTTCACTTGTTCGCCTCGGGGATGAGCGGCTTGATGTCGGAAATGTCGACATCGCGGTGCTCATCCGGACGCACGCCGAGCATCGGACCGATGCGGGGTACCAGCTTGCCGACGATCGGCGCGGCGTTCCAGGCGGCGGTGCGCTGGAACGAGCTGGCGACGGTGCCCTTGGGCTCGTCGAGCATGGCGATCACGACATAGCGCGGGCGATCCATCGGGAAGGCGGCGGCAAAGGTCGAGACCAGCGTGCTGCGGCGGTATCCCCCTGCGCCCGGCTTTTCGGCCGAGCCGGTCTTGCCGCCGACCCGGTAGCCGACCGCATCGGCATTCCGGCCGGTGCCGTATTTGGTGATCGCCCGCAGCAGCTGGCGCATCCGGCTGGAGGTCGATTCCTTGAACACCCGGCGGCCCTTGGGCGCATCCTCGGGCGCGATCTTGTGCATCGTCGCCGGGCGCCAGATGCCGCCATTGACCATCGCGGCATAGGCGCTGGCCAGGTGCAGCGGAGTTACCGCGATACCGTGGCCATAGGCGACCGTCATATTGCGCAGGCGCGGCCAGTTGTCGCCCGGCCAGAGCGGAAAGCCCTTGGCCGGCAGCTCGATATGCGGACGCTCGTTGAAGCCCATGTCGATCATGTACCGGCGCATCTTTTCCGGGCCGAGCTTGTCGGCAATCCGCGCGGTGACCGTGTTCGACGAATGGATCAGCGTCGAGGGGACGTTGAGCGAATTGCCGAGGAAGTGGCTGTCCTTGATCGTGAAGCGCCCGGCCCGGACCGGTCGCGCATCCCATTGCGCGCCGAGATCGCGGACCACGCCGGCATCGATCGCCGCGGCGATGGAGAGCGGCTTGAAGGTCGAACCGAGTTCGTAAACCTGGTTCGTCACGCGGTTGAACATGAGCGATGCGCCGCGCTCGTCGATCTTGTTGGGGTCGAATTCGGGCAGCGAGGCGAGCGCTAGCACCTCGCCCGTGTCGACGTCGAGCACGATACCCGCGCCGCCCAGCGCGTCGACCAGTTTCATCCCGCGCCGCAACTCGTCCTCGAGCGCGCCCTGAACCCGCATGTCGATGCTGAGCATGGCCGGCGTGCCCCGGCGCGAGGGATCGGCGAGCCGCTCGTCGAGCACGGCCTCCATGCCCACGCGGCCCTTGCCGTCTGCCCCGACATAGCCGAGCACGTGTGCGCCCATCGGCCCCTGCGGGTAATGACGGTCGGTTTCCTGCGGCATTTCGAGGCCGAGTTCGCCGATTTCCTGAACCCGGTTGGCTTCTTCCGGCAGGACCCGGCGGCGCAGATAGCCCTGCTGGCCGTTGGCGAGGCGGCGGGCAACCTTCGCCTCGTCGAGGTCGGGGAAGATCGCCTTCAATTCGGCGGCGACCTGTTCGGGCGGCTTGACCAGAGCCGAGCCGCTGTCGCCCAGCGCCTCGGGATTGAACCACAGTGCATAGGCGGGAAAGGCGCGTGCCAGCGGGACGCCGCGCCGGTCGACGATCTCGCCGCGCGGGGGGAGGAGCGCATCCTCGAGCGAGGTCGCGGCGACCGCCCGGTCGCTCATGCCGAGAAAACCGACCCGCACCACCGCGATCAGAGCGACGAAAGCAAAGCCCAGAGCGAGCCACAACAGGCGCACCTTGGCCGTGGTCACCGCGGATTGGCGGGCAGTGACCAATTGCACCCGCGCATTGTCGCGGCGCGGCACGAAGGCGGTGGTCCCTGCCGGAGCGAAGCTGCCGAAGCCGCTCAGCGCATTCATTGTCCGATCTCGGCGCCGGGCGAGGCCATTGCCCCGCGCGCGAGGCGCTGGGCGAGCGTTGCGCCGGAGGTCTCGGCCAGCTGCGCTGCTTCCTCGCCCGCCGTCTGCCGCGCCTCGTCGGACAGGGTGCGGCCGGTCAGCGGCGAGACCCAGTCGGCGAACATGCTCTCATCCTCGGCCACATCGGCGCGGGCGAACTTCACCGGCTCGGGCGCGTTCGATCCGCGCGGGGTGCCGAGGGCGGCAAGCTGGCGCTCGCTTTCGAGATACTGGTCGGCGCGCGGCGCGGCGTAGCCGAATTCGAGGCGGTTCCAGTTCGACAGCTGATATTGGCTGGCGCGGGTCTGGAACTCGGTCTCGAGCATCAGCTTCTCGCGCTGGAGGGCGATGATCTTGCGTTCGGCGAGCCGCACCTCGCTCTTGATCGCGTTCACATGGAAAGTGAGCGCGAGGAAGCCCGCCAGCGCGCAGCCGAGCGCAGCGGCCCAGCCGACATGGCGCAGGCGGCTGCCGACGGGAGGAGCTTTCGATGCCATCAGGCGGCCTCCCTCGCCGGTGCGGACGTGCGACGGGCGTGGCGCAGGACCGAGGAGCGGGCCCGCGGATTGCGCGCGATCTCCGCCTCGCCCGGACGGATCGCCTTGCTGACCTTGGCAAAGCGCGGCTCGGCCTGATCGGCGAGCGGCAGATGGCGCGATCCGCCGCTGACGGAGGAGGCGTCGCGCAGGAAGCGCTTCACGATCCGGTCCTCGAGGCTGTGGAAGCTGACCACGGCGAGGCGGCCGTCATTCTTCAGCAGCCGCTCGGCTCCGGCGAGACCCTGCTCCAGCTCGTCGAGCTCGCCGTTCACATGGATGCGAACCGCCTGGAAGCTGCGCGTGGCCGGATCCTTCTTGTCGTGCGGACGATAGCCCAGCGCCTGCCGCACCACCCGGGCGAAATCGCCGGTCGTGGTAAGGGGGCGCGCGGCGACGATGGCGCGGGCGATGCGGCGCGACTGGCGCTCCTCGCCATAGGTGTAGAGCACGTCGGCGATGGCGTCCGCCTCGGCGGTGTTGAGGAAATCGGCGGCGCTTTCGCCTTCCTGGCTCATCCGCATGTCGAGCGGACCATCGGAGGAAAAGGCGAAGCCCCGCTCCGCCTGGTCGAGCTGCATCGACGACACTCCGATATCCATCACCACGCCATCCACATGCGCGACTCCGGATGATCCGAGCGCTTCGACCATTTGGGAGAAACGGCGCGGATGGAGAACCAGGCGCGGCGGGTTTTCCCCGGCCTCGGCCCAGCTGCGGCCGGCGGCGATGGCATCGGGATCGCGATCGAAGGCATGAACGGTCGCGCCGCGTTCGAGCAGCGCGCGGGTGTAGCCGCCCGCCCCGAAGGTCGCGTCGATCAGGACGTCGCCGGGCCGGGGATCGAGCGCCTCGATCACCTCGTCGAGGAGGACGGGGATATGGGGGGAATTCACTTCTTCTTCCCCTTCGCTTCGGCTTCGGCGACCAGCGCGGCACAGGCGGCCTTGGCAGCGGCCCAGTCGTCGCTCATCCGCATCAGTTCGGCCGGATTCCACAGAGTGAAGAAGCGCCCGCCGCCCTGGAAGAAGAGCCCGTCCCCGATATTCCCGAGGTCGCGCAGATATTCGGGCATGACGAAGCGGCCGCTGTCGTCGAAGGGCAGTTCGACGAAACCGTTCAGCTGGCTGGAGCGGACTTCGCGGTCGAAGTCGACGCCGCGGGCGAGCGCGCGATCTTCCTCGCGGTCGAGTTGGTCCTCGAGCTCGAGCTTGCGCGACAGGCCGAAGCCGGTGAGGCAGTTCCAGCGATCGTGCTTGGCCAGGCAGAGAACGCGGCCATCGGAGGAATCGCGGACCGCCTTGCGGAACAGCGGAGGGAGCACGTACCGGCCCTTGTCGCCCGCGGGCGACCAGGCCTGTCCGCTATATCCTCCGAAACCCGACACTTCTGGTCTGCCCCTGCCCCGTGACTGCGCTCTTCCCCGCGGACAGACCTTCCCCGTCGCCCCCGGCGCGAAAGCGCTAGTGGCGTGCCCCCGAGGGGACTCGTCAGATCTCGGTATGTCCGATGGCCCACTGAAATATCGCGGGACGCCCTGGGATGGAAGGGAAAATTACGGGATTTTTGGGGAAGTCGATCTAGGGTATTGAATAGACAACACAAATTACCCGGCGTCTGCGCGAGCGGTTTGGTCGAGCGGCAGACAATATACGGGCAATTTCGTGGTCTGGCGGTTGCGATCCCCGGTCTGTCCCGGAAAATCCCGCATCTCGCTTAATCGTGCAAAGCGAACTGCATCAACTCGCCGAACACCTGGGGCTGTTCGTCGTGGGAGCCCGAATGGCCGGCGTGATCGTCCGAATCGAGCATGGCGGCATCGGCGATCAGCAGCGCCTTGCCCTCCCCGATCGAGCAGCGGGCGACGAGACCTTCGGCTGTGATCGCGCAATCCGAGGGAGCGGAAGTTTCGCGGCCAACGAACCGGCCAGCGAGATCGACCGGAATCGCGCCGGCCGGGGTCGCGACCATGCGTTCGACCCTGGGCTGGCTGTCGTCATAGACGAGCTCCAGACCCCAGCGCGCGAGGATCGGCGACAACAGCACGACATCCTGCGGGCGCCGGCGATCGCCCATGGGAAAGCGCGAATGGAAGGTCAGCATGGGATCGGCGAAAACGAGCACCCGCCCGCCCCCGCGCACCCAGTCGTCGAGCGCGACATTTTCCGCCGCCGAAAGAGCGCGCGGCTGCGCGAGGATCAGCAGATCGAGATCGGCGAGAGTACCCGCATCGAACGTGTCGAGCGGGGCGAGGTCGTATTCGGCCTCGATCGCGCGGCGCACCCAGCTCTTCTCGCCATGGTCGCGCAGGATGTCGCCGAATTCGGCGCTTTCGGGCCAGTAGATCGGCAGGGTCGAGAAAAGCCCGACCCTGGCCGCCGGTTCGCCCCGCGCCCTGCCGGTCGCCTCGGCACCGTCTGCATCGCAGGCCATCAGTGCGAGCGGCGCGGCCAGCGCCAGCCAGGCCCTAGCGAACAACCGGCTCGGCCCTCTCGGCGCCTTGCCCCGCGCCCTCTCCCGGCAGGGCAGGCGGCGGTGCGCTGGCGGTGGGCGTCGGGGTGGCCGGCAGATCGGGGACCACGCCCGCCTCGACCAGCGGATCGGATTGCGGCGCGGCAGCGCCCGGCGCGGTGGTGGAAGCGGCCTCGGGCACGGAGTTCGCTTCGGTGACCTGAGCGCGGTTCTCGATCACGCTGACGAGACCGATGAGCATGAGGATACCCAGAACGCCGGCAGCGCCGACCTGGAGCCGCTGCATAGCCTGCCCCCGCTTGCCGCCCTGCGCGATAGCCGGGTCCGCTTCGGCCAGTGTCCCGGTGGCCAGTGTCCCGGCTCGCGATTTCCCGAGCCTGCGCGAGGCTCGGGCCGGGCGGGACAGTTCTGACGTCGCATTCATTGCACCGAGCCTAGCCAAGGCGCGCTCCGGGTCAAGCCCGGCGCTCAGGCGCGCTCCAGCCAGTCGAACACGGGAAGGCCCTTGGCGCGCAGCCAGTCGGCGTCGTAGAGCGTGGAGAGATAGCGCATACCGCTGTCGCACAGGATCGTCGCGACGCGCGGATTTGGACGCCCCCGTTCGACCAGATGGCGGCCCAGCGCGACCGCTCCGGCAACATTGATGCCGCTCGACAGGCCGAGGCACAGCCCCTCTTCGGACAGCAGTCGTCCGACCCAATGCAGCCCTTCCTCGTCCGAAATCCGGAACTGCGTATCGACCGGAGCGCCTTCCAGATTGCCAGTGATGCGCCCCTGCCCGATCCCCTCGGCCACCGACGAGCCCTCGGATGCGAGCTCTCCGCAGGCGAAGTAGTTGTAGAGCGCCGCGCCGTGCGGATCTGTCAGGGCGATGGTGCAGTCGGGATCGCGCGCCTTCAGCCCCAGCCCCACGCCCGCGAGCGTTCCGCCGGTTCCGGCCGCGCAAGTGAAACCGTCGATCCGGCCATCGAGCTGGTCCCACAATTCGGGCGCGGTCCCGTCGATATGCGCCTGCCGGTTCGCTGTGTTGTCGAACTGGTTGGCCCAGATCGCGCCGGGCGTTTCCTCGGCCAGCCGGCGGCTGGTGTGGACGAAATGGTTGGGGTCCGCGAACTTGGTCGGCGGCACGGTCCGCAGTTCTGCGCCCAGCGCGCGCAAGGTCTGCATCTTCTCGCGCGACTGGTTGTCGGGCATCACGATGATCGTGCGATAGCCCAGCGCATTGGCGACCAGCGCCAAGCCGATGCCGGTGTTGCCCGCCGTGCCTTCGACCACGGTGCCGCCGGGTTTCAGATCGCCCCGCGCCTCGGCATCGCGGACGATCGACAGCGCCGCGCGGTCCTTCACCGAACCGCCGGGATTGGCGAATTCGCACTTGCCGTAGATGTCGCAGCCCGCCGCCTCGCTCGGCCCGGCGAGCCGGACCAGCGGCGTGTTGCCGATCAGCGCGAGACTGTCGGGAAGTGCACGGTCCGCCACGGCGCGCCTTCTCAGTCTTCCGGCGCGATCGTGACGCGCAGTCCGTCGAGTTCGGCGGTAAGCGGGATCTGACAGCTCAGGCGCGAGCTTTCGTTGCGGTGGTCGGAGGAATCCAGCAGGTCGTCCTCGTCCTCGCTCATCTCCGGCAGGCTCCCGGCGAAGGACGGATCGACATGGACGTGGCAGGTCGCGCAGGAACAGCAACCGCCGCACAGGGCCAGAAGCTCGTCGAACCCGTTGTCGCGGATGGCTTCCATCACGGTCAGGCCGTCGCCGACCTCGACCTCGGAGGTTTCGCCTTCGCGGGTGGTGACGATCAGTTTGGGCATGGGAGAGCGCGCGCTCCTGTTGTTTCTGCGGTCGCCGCGCTGCTAGGGGGCGAGCCTGCCCTTTGCAAGGAAGTAGCGACGGGCGAGGAGGTCATGCATGGGACTGAGCGCCGCGCAATTGCGCGAGGGGATCGACGCGGTGGCGGCCATCGAGCCGCGCATCGCGCGGGCGCTGGCGCTCGTCGGCTATCCCGAACCGCGCATCCGCCCGACCGGCTACATGACCATGCTGCGCACCATCGTGGGGCAGCAGGTCTCGGTCGCCGCCGCCTCGTCGATGTGGGGCAAGCTCGAAGGCGAGCTGGGCGCGGATTTCGCGCCGCAGGACCTGCTCGCCCGCGATTTCGACACGCTGCGGGCCTGCGGTCTCTCCCGCCAGAAACAGGGATATGCCCGCAGCCTGTGCGAACTCGTGGTGGCGGGCGAGGTCGATTTCTATGCGCTGCCCACCGATGACGAGGCGGCCATCGCCGAACTCGTGCGGATCAAGGGCATCGGCCGCTGGTCGGCGGAGATCTATCTGCTTTTCGCGGAAGGCCGCCCGGACATCTGGCCCGCCGGCGATCTGGCAGTGCAGGAGGGTGTCGCGCGCCTCCTGGATCTGGAGGCGCGTCCTGCCGAGAAGGAGACGCGGACGCTGGCCGAGCCATGGCGCCCGCATCGCGGTGCGATGGCGATCTTCACCTGGCATTGCTACAACAATTCCGCGCTCTAGCGATCGAAGGCGATTGCCTTGCGGCGTCGGAGTGCATTAAGCTCGCACCACACCTGGGAGGGAGCCCTGACATGATCCGCACAACCCGTTTCGCTCTGCTGGCCGCCGCCGCTTCGCTGAGCCTTGCCGCCTGCAATTCCATGACCGACGAGAGGCCGATGACCGCCGCTTCCACCGAAACCGCCACCGCGCCGGCCGTGGCCGCCCCGCTCATCTCCCGCCAGGCGCTGTTCGGCAATCCGACGAGGACCGGCGGGCAGATCAGCCCCGATGGCCGCTACCTCAGCTGGATGGCCCCGTGGGAAGGCACGCTCAACGTCTATGTCGCGCCGGCCGACAATCCTTCCGCCGAGCGGCGGATGACCAGCATCAAGGACCGCCCGCCGGGCGGCTATTTCTGGGCGCCGGACGGCAAGAGCATCCTCTATGTCCGCGACAAGGGCGGCGACGAGAACTTCCTGCTTTACGGAGTCGATCTGGAAAGCCGCGAGGAGACGGTGCTGACGCCGTTCGAGAAGACCCGCGTACAGGTGCTCGGCGCGTCGACGATCCAGAAGGACAAGCTGCTGATCGGCGTGAACAATCGCGATCCGCGCTTCCACGACGTCTATCTGCTCGACCTCAACACCGGCAAGACGACGCTGGTCCAGCAGAACGACAGCTACACCGGCTTCATGGCCGACAACACGCTGACGCTGCGGATGGCGATGCGCCAGAACGCGCAGGGCGGAACGGACTATTTTCCGATCACGAATGGCAAGGTCGCCGAAACGCCGATAGAGAGCACCACGCTCGACGATGCGCTGACCACCAGCCCCGCCGGCTACACCACCGACGGCAAGACGCTGTACTGGATCGACAGCCGCGGCCGCGACACCGCCGCGCTCTATGCACAGGATGTTGCCACCGGCGAGAGGCGACTGCTCGCCGAGAGCGACAAGGCCGATCTGGGCGGCACGCTGCGCGATCCGATGACCGGCGAAGTGCTGGCCTATTCGACCTATTACCTGCAGAACGAATGGACCGCGACCGACCCGGCGACGAAGGCCTCGTTCGACTTCCTCGACAGCCGTCTGGAAGGCGAATGGGCGGTGCAGGACACCACCGAGGACAATGCGAAGTGGCTGGTCGCGAACGATCCGGTGACCTCGCCGAGCGCCACCTATCTATACGACCGCAAGGCCGGCACGCTGACGAAGTTCTACACCAGCCGGCCCGAACTCGAAGGCGCACCGCTGCAGGCGATGTACACGCGCGAGATCACGGCGCGCGACGGGCTGACGCTTCCGACCTACCTGACTCTGCCGGCAGGGAGCGATCCGGATGCCGACGGCGTGCCCGATGCGCCGGTGCCGCTGGTGATGATCGTCCACGGCGGCCCGTGGGCGCGCGACGGCTACGGCTACAATTCCTCGCATCAGTGGCTCGCCAATCGCGGCTATGCGGTGATGAGCGTCAATTTCCGCGGTTCGACCGGCTTCGGCAAGGCGTTCACCAATGCCGGGAACAAGAACTGGCGCACGACGATGCAATACGACATCCACGATGCGCTCGACTGGGCCGTGCAGCAGGGAATCACCACCCGCGACAAGGCGGCGATCATGGGCGGCAGCTACGGCGGCTATGCCACGCTGGCCAACATGGCCTTCTATCCGGAAAAGTTCGCCTGCGGCGTCGACATCGTCGGCCCGTCCAATCTGGAAACCCTGCTCAAGACCGTCCCGCCCTATTGGGAGCCGATCATCCGCCAGTTCCACGATCGCATGGGCAATCCCGGCACGCCGGAAGGTCTGGCCGCGCTCAAGGAAATGAGCCCGCTCTATGCGGCCGACCGCATCAGCAAGCCGCTGCTGATCGGCCAGGGCGCCAACGATCCGCGCGTCAACAAGGCCGAAAGCGACCAGATCGTCGAGGCGATGGAAGCCGACGGCATCCCGGTGACCTATGTGCTGTTCCCCGACGAGGGCCACGGCTTCCGCGAACCCGCCAACAACATCGCCTTCAACGCGGTGGCCGAGAACTTCCTCTCCACCTGCCTCGGCGGGCGGGCGGAGCCGGTCGGCAACACGGTCGCCAATTCCAGCGCGCAGATCGTGACCGGCGGCGAATATGTGCGCGGGCTCGGCCCGACCGCCGCGCGTTGACCACAAACCGAGTGTGAAGATGATACGGCGAACCGCGCGAGACCTCCCGTCCCGCGCGGCTCGCAACGGATGGGGATGGATCGGATGAGCAAGCGCAAGGCGATTTTCGTGAGTGGCGGCGCGTCGGGGATCGGTCGCGCGATCGCGCAGCGCTTCGGGCGCGAGGGCTGGTTCGTCGGTCTCGGCGATGTCGACGAACACGGCATGCTGGCGACCGAGGACATGATCGGCCACGGCTTCGTCTATCACCACAAGTTCGACGTGCGCGACCGCGCCGCATGGGACGAGGCGCTGGACGGCTTCGCCACCGCGACCGGGGGGCGGATCGACGTGCTGGCCAACAATGCCGGCATCCCCCTCGGCGGATCGCTCGAGGAGAACAGCCCGGAAGAGGTCGAGCGCTGCATCGACATCAATCTGAAAGGCGTGTTCTGGGGCGCGCAGGCCGCCCTCCCCCACCTCAAGAAAACCGCGCCCGGCAGCGCTCTCGTCAACACGGCGAGCGCGGCGGGTATCTACGGGACCGGCGGCGCTTCGGTCTATTCGGCGACCAAATTCGGCGTGCGCGGCATGACCGAGAGCCTCGATGCCGAATGGGCAGAGCACGGCATCAAGGTCGCCAGCGTATGTCCGAGCTTCATCGAGACGCCGCTGCTCGACCAGTCGCCCAATGCGAAGTCGAACGAATCCATTCGCCAGCGCGTCGCGGCGGCGGGGCTGGAACTGACCAGTCCGGAACAGGTGGCCGATGCCGTGTGGGACGCGGTGCATGGCGACAGGCTGCACTGGCTGGTCGGCAAGACCGCGAAGCGCGTCGCTTTCGGCGCGCGCTGGCTTCCGGGCCGGGTGCGCAGCCAAGCCAAGTCGCTGACCCGGCCGATGGGCAGCTGAGGCGCCGCCCCGGCGATCAGACCAGCTTGTCGATCGCCTTGGCCATGTTCACGTCGCGCAGGGACAGGCCACCGGCGTCGTGCGTGGTCAGCGTGATCTCGACCTTGTTGTAGACATTGAACCATTCGGGGTGATGGTCGCGCTTCTCGGCCATCAGCGCGACCTGGCTCATGAAGCCCCACGCCGCGCGAAAGTCCGCGAATTCGAATATCCGCTCGATCGCCTTGCCCTCGCGCGAGATCGACCAGTTCTTGAGCGCGCGCATCCAGGTGTCGCGTTCTTCCTGGCTCAGTTCCTCGACCGACATCGCGTGTTCCTCGTCCATAGTGCCACAGCTTGTTCGTGCCGGGCCTTTTGCCTAAGCGCGGATGCCATGCAACCCCGTCTCGCCGCGACAGACCTCGCCTGCCGACGCGGCGACCGGCTGCTGTTCCGCGGCCTTTCGCTCGAACTCGGCGCGGGCGACGCGCTCCATGTCACCGGCGCGAACGGGATCGGCAAGTCGAGCCTGATCCGCATCCTGGCCGGATTGCTGCGTCCCTTCGCGGGCGCGGTCGCGCGCGAGGGGCCCGTCGCGCTCGTCGACGAACGTCTGGCGCTGGACGAGACGGTCTCGCTGGGCGTCGCGCTCGTTTTCTGGAGCGGGATCGACGGCACCGCCCCGGCTCTCGATCGTGTGGGTCTCGCCGATCTGGCCGATGTCCCGGTGCGCTTCCTCAGCACGGGCCAACGCAAACGCGCTGCGCTCGCCCGGCTTCTGGGAGCTCGGGCGTCGGTCTGGCTGCTGGACGAACCCCTCAACGGGCTGGACGACGATGGCAGGCGGTTGGTCGAGGGATTGATCGCCGCGCATTGCGCGCAGGGTGGCCTGTGCGTCGTCGCGTCGCATCAGGTGATCGCCATTCCCGGCGGAGCAACGCTGGCGCTGAGCGGGTTCGCCGCATGATCGGCGTCCTTCTCCGCCGCGATCTCGCGACTCTGCTGCCGGGCGGGCGGCGCGGGGGGAGCCTCCTGCCGCTGCTGTTCTTCCTCGCGGTGGCGATGCTGTTTCCCTTTGCCGTGGGGCCGCAGCCGGACCTGCTTGCGCGGACCGGCGGGGGCGTGATCTGGATCGCGGCGCTGCTGGCGGCGATCCTGCCGCTCGAACGGCTGGTGACGGCCGATCTGGAAGCCGGCATCTTCGACCAGCTTCACTTGCGCGGCGTCTCCGAGGAGCTGGCTATGGCCAGCCGCCTGTTCGCTCACTGGCTCGCCTTCGCGCCCCTGCTGCTGCTCGCCACCCTGCCCGCGGCCGCATTGCTCAATCTGGATGGCGAGATCACGCGCCGCCTGCTGCTCGGTCTGCTCACCGGCACGCCGGGGCTTGCCGCCATCGGCCTCGCCATTGCCGCGCTGACCGCGAGCCTGCGCGGAGGAGCGGCGCTTGCCGGCCTGATGGTCATCCCGCTGGCGATCCCGATCCTGATCTTCGGCGCAGGAGCGCTCTCGCGACCGGATACCTCGGGCATCGCGCTTGCCGCGGCGATCAGTCTCGGGCTCTGCGCCGTGTCACCGTTCGCGGCCGGGGCAGCGATCCGGGCGGCGCGGGAGGGTCAGTAAGGCGGCTGGTGCAGCCCCTTGGGGCTCGCAGTGAAGATCTCGTTCCCGGTCTCGGTGATCCCGATCGAGTGCTCGAACTGCGCGGAGAGGCTCTTGTCGCGGGTCACGGCGGTCCAGCCGTCGCTCAGCACCTTGGCGTGCGGCTTGCCGAGATTGATCATCGGTTCGATGGTGAAGAACATGCCTGGCTTGAGCTCCGGCCCCGTCCCGGCCTGCGAGGCGTGGATCACCTCCGGCGCATCGTGGAACAGGCGGCCGAGGCCATGGCCGCAGAATTCGCGGACCACGCCGTAGCGGAACTGGCGGGCATGGGCCTCGATCGCCGCGCCGATATCGCCGAGCCGCGCGCCGGGCTGCGCCGCCTCGATCCCGAGCATCAGGCATTCATAGGTCACGTCGACCAACCGCTTCGCCTTGAGCGCAACGTCGCCGACAAAGAACATGCGGCTGGTGTCGCCGTGCCAGCCATCGAGCAGCGGGGTGACGTCGACATTGACGATGTCGCCGTCCTTCAGCGCCTTGTCGCTCGGAATGCCGTGGCAGATCACATGGTTGATCGAGATGCAGCAGCTGTGCGCATAGCCGCGATAGCCCATTGTCGCAGGCACCGCGCCGCCGGCCAGAGTGAGCTCGCGCACCCGGTCGTCGATCGCGGCGGTGGTGACGCCGGGTTCGATCATCGTCGCGATATCGTCGAGGATGCTGGCGGCGAGCTGCCCCGCGCGGCGCATCCCTTCGAACCCTTCGGGCCCGTGGAGCTTGATGGTCCCGTCGCGATAGACGGTCTCGTCTGCTTCGATCAGCTGATATTCGGTCATCGGCGCGATATAGCGATAAAAGCTGTCATTTGCGAGTGCCGAGCGAGAAGGCCGACGCATATTCGGGCTTCGCCGCGTCGATGATGGCGGCATCGATCGGCAGCGTGATCTCATACGACCCTTCGGCGTAGGCGCCTGCGACATAGGGATCGGCGATCAGGCCGATGCGGTCGAAGGTCCTGCCGTTGGAGGAGCCGAGCAGGACCGACAGCTCGTCGATCGCAGGGCAACCGCCGAAGAACTCGTCGCTCGGATCGACGGGTTCGCCCCGGCGCTTTTCCCGCTCCGCATTGAGAGCCGCGCAGTAGCGCCGGGAGATCGCGCCGTAGAGAGCCGAGGCGCTGCGGAACATCGCGGTCGGATCGAGCCGCTGCCCTGCCTCGCGATCCCAGATGAGGCTCCTGGTGCCGTGATTGCCGTGCGCCCCGCCGGTATAGTCGGAGAAAGCGGCGTTCAAACTGAGAAAGCGCGGCAGGTTTGCGACAACTTTCCACTCGGTTTCGGCACTTCGCGTACGACATGCCTGACAATCCTCGGGCGATTCGGCCAGCGCCGCCTCATAATCCTCCTTCTGTTCGGCCAGCGCCTTGTCGCGTTCGGCCGCCAGCGACGTGGCGAGCGGTTCGATCGCGCTCACCTCGGCCGGCCAGGAATAGGAGAACATGCGTTCGGTCACGCCTTCGCCGGTGTTGTCGACGAATTCGACGGGTTCGGCCTGGGGCGACGGGGTCGCTGCTTGCCCCGAGGTCGCTTCCCGCTCCACCCCGACCTCGTTTTCCACCTCGTCGGGCGAGGAACAGGCTGCGCTGGACAGGAGGGCGGCGATGAGGAACAGGCGGGTGTGCATCGGGTTACCTTGAAGACGGAATGACAAAGGACGGGGACAGAAACAATATGGCCGACAGCGAACCGCTAATCCAGCCCGATCGCGGACAGGACGCGATTGCGATTCATCTGGTGAACAAGGGCGGGTTCGAAAACTGGGCCCGCAACCTCTCCGTCCCCCAGCGCGCGGCGCTGAAGGGCCAGAAGTTCGAGGGTGGCGTAAATCAGGTCGGCATCGTCCCCGATGGCGAGGGCTGGTTCGCGGTCGGCGGCGTCGCGGACCCGGCCGAGCTTTCGAGCTGGTGTCTGGCCAGGCTGGCCGAGGCGCTGCCCGCCGGCGCCTATCGCCTGGCCGATGGCGAGCCCGGCCCTGCCCTCCATGGCTGGCTCACCGCGCAATATGTGTTCGACCGCTACAAGAAGCCCGAGAACCCCGTCGGCCCGCGCATCCTGCTGACCGCAAACCCGGCGCGGATCGACGCCGCGATCGCGGAAGCCGAAGCGGTGTGCATGGTGCGAGATCTCGTCAACACGCCGGCCGAAGACATGGGTCCCGCCGCGCTCGAGGCGCAGGCCGAAGCGCTCGCCAAGGCGCACAAGGCCGAGCTGAAGGTGGTCCGGGGCGATGCGCTGGAGCAGGATTACCCGATGATCCACGCCGTGGGCCGGGCCGCCGCGCGCAAGCACGAACCGCGCCTCCTTCACCTAACTTGGGGCAAGGAAAGCGATCCGGTCCTCGCCGTGGTCGGCAAAGGCGTCTGTTTCGATTCGGGCGGGCTCGACGTGAAAAGCTCGACCGGAATGCTGTTGATGAAGAAGGACATGGGCGGCGCGGCCCATGCGCTTGCACTCGGCAGCCTGATCATGGGCGCCGGCCTCCCGGTGCGGCTGCACCTGCTGGTTCCGGCGGTCGAGAACGCGATCTCGGGCAATTCCTTCCGGCCGGGCGACGTGCTCAGAAGCCGCAAGGGGCTGAGTGTCGAGATCGGCAACACCGATGCCGAGGGGCGGCTGATCCTCGGCGACGCGCTGACCCGCGCGAGCGAGGAGAAGCCGGACCTGATCGTCGATTTCGCGACGTTGACCGGCGCGGCGCGCGTGGCGCTTGGGCCGGACTATCCCGCGCTGATGACCCGGCGCGACGAGACCGCGAACGCGCTGATCGAGGCGGGCAAGGCGCATGACGACGAGCCGTGGCGGCTTCCCCTGCCCGATGCCTATGTCGAATGGCTCGTGTCCGACATCGCCGACACCAACAACGCGCATGGCAATGCCTTTGCCGGGGCGAGCGTGGCCGGACTGTTCCTCGACAAGTTCGTCGGGGAAGGAATCGACTGGGCACATTTCGACACCTTCGCCTGGCGTCCGGCGCCCAAGCCCGGCCGGCCCAAGGGCGGCGACGCCTATGGCCTGCGCGCCGCGTGGCATATGCTGCGGGCACGCTATCAAGGGACATGACAGGTCCGTGACTTGCCCGGCGGCGCGGCGCTCGCTAAGCGCGGCGGCGAAGCCAGAACAGGGATGAGCAAGCGCCACGTGAGCGTGCCCAGCGAATACAGTCTGCCGGAGAATGGTGTCGGCCTGACCGGCCCGGTCGAACGGCCGGCGCCCGGGACCCTGCCCCTGCGCGGCGATCTGGCGCATATCGCGCTGGCCGGCCGGTTTCTGGCCGCGCATTACGTCGTGCCGATCGACCGCGAAGTGGGCGATGCCGGGGCGGCCATGCGCCTTGCCGCGCGCGACGATGCGCAGGAGATCGTGACGCTCGACGCCGGCAGCCAGATCGAAGTGCTCGACTATTCGGGACCTTGGGCCTGGGTCGCCTGCGGTCCCGAGGGGCCGAGCGGCTATCTGCACATTTCGGAACTCGCCAGTAACGATGGCGCATGACGAGACCGCATGACGATGGCGCATAGGATCTTCGTAGACGGCGCGGCGGGAACGACCGGCCTCGAGATCCTGGACCGGCTGAAGGGCCGGACCGAATTCGAACTGATCCAGCTCGCACCCGATCGCCGCAAGGACGAAGCCGCCCGGCGCGAGGCGCTGAACGAGGCCGATGTCGCGATCCTCTGCCTGCCGGACGAGGCCGCGCGCGAGGCGGTCGAACTGATCGATCCCGCCGCAGGCACGCGCATCGTGGACGCGTCGAGTGCGCACCGCACCGCGGAGGGCTGGTGCTACGGTTTTCCCGAATTGATCGGCGCGGACCGGGTGGCGCAGGCCCGCCGGGTGAGCAATCCCGGCTGCTACCCGACCGGTTTCCTGGCCCTGCTGGCGCCGCTGGTGCGCGCCCAATTGCTGCCGGCCGACTGGCCCTACACCGTCCATGCGGTGAGCGGATATTCCGGGGGCGGCAAGACGCTGATCGAGCGGTTCGAAACCTCCGGCGCGCCGACCTATCGCGCTTATGGCCTCGCCATGGGGCACAAGCATCTGAACGAGATGCAGCTTCATGCCGGGCTCGATCACGCGCCGCTGTTCTCGCCCGCCGTGATCGACACGCATCGCGGCATGGTGGTCGAGATACCCCTGCCGCTTGGGGTGATGGATACCGGGATCTCTCCGGCAAAACTGCATCACGCGCTGGAGGAATTCTACGGTGCGTCGCCCATCGTCCGCGTGCATCCAGACTTCGATCGGCCGGACGAAATCCTGCTGATGCCCGATGCCGAACCGCGCGACGATATCGAGCTGTTCGTGTTCCCCGCTGCGGACGGGGCGCAGGCGAGGCTGATCGCCCGCCTCGACAATCTCGGCAAGGGGGCGAGCGGCGCGGCGATCCAGAACCTCAACCTGATGTGCGGATTGCCCGAAACCGCCGGCCTCAAGCTGCCGAAAAATTAGGCATGGGGAGGCGAAAACTTGAGCAGGACCTGTCCGCCAGCGCCGCCTCCACCACTGGCTCCCTCCCCGGCTATCGCCGCTTTCGCCCTTGGCACGATTCTTGGAACGCGGACGGGCGCGGAATCGTAAGTCGGACAGTGCCCGTCCCAGAAACGGATAGACCAGCGACGTGAAAAAAGTCGAAGCGATCATCAAGCCCTTCAAGCTCGACGAGGTGAAGGAGGCGCTGCACGAAATCGGCGTTTCGGGGATCACCGTGACCGAGGCGAAGGGGTTCGGCCGCCAGAAGGGGCACACCGAACTCTATCGCGGCGCCGAATACGTCGTCGATTTCCTGCCCAAGGTGAAGCTCGAGGTGGTGGTCGGCGACGATCTGGCCGAACGCACGGTCGAGGCAATCGCCGCCGCCGCGCAGACCGGGCGCATCGGCGACGGCAAGATCTTCGTCAGCCCGATCGAGAGCGCCCTGCGCATCCGCACCGGCGAGAGGGACGACGCCGCGATCTGAAATGTCCCGGCCGCGCGGGAATGGCCGCGCAGCCGTCCAGCAACACCGAACCATCCCATACGGAGACGAGACCATGGCAAAAGCATCCGAGATCATCAAACGCATCAAGGACGAGGAGATCGAGTGGGTCGACCTGCGCTTCACCGATCCCAAGGGAAAATGGCATCACCTGACCATGGTCGCCAAGATCCTGGGCGAGGACGAGTTCGAGGACGGGCTGATGTTCGACGGCTCCTCGATCGCCGGGTGGAAGGTGATCAACGAGAGCGACATGATCCTGAAGCCCGATCTGGAACGGGTCTATGTCGATCCCTTCAGCGCCGAGCCGATGATGATCGTATTCTGCGACATCGTCGAGCCTTCGACCGGCGAATGGTATGCGCGCGATCCGCGCTCGACCGCCAAGCGCGCCGAATCCTACATGAAGTCGGTCGGCGTGGGCGACACGGTCTATGTCGGGCCGGAAGCCGAGTTCTTCATGTTCGACGACGTCCGGTTCGAGGATGGCTATGCCGCGTCGGGCTACCAGCTCGACGACATCGAGCTGCCGACCAACATGGGCCGCGAATACGAGGCGGGTAACATGGCGCATCGCCCGCGCGCCAAGGGCGGCTATTTCCCCGTCGCCCCGGTCGACAGCGCGGTCGACATCCGCGGCGAGATGGTCTCGACCATGATCGAGATGGGCCTCAATTGCGACAAGCACCACCACGAGGTGGCCGCGGCGCAGCACGAACTCGGCCTCACTTTCTCGACACTGGTCGAAACCGCCGACAACATGCAAATCTACAAGTATGTCGTGCACCAGGTGGCCCATGCCTACGGCAAGACGGCGACCTTCATGCCCAAGCCGATCAAGGACGATAACGGTTCGGGCATGCACACCCACATGTCGATCTGGGACAATGGCAAGCCGACCTTTGCGGGCAACGGCTATGCCGGCCTCAGCGACAATTGCCTCTATTATATCGGCGGCGTCATCAAGCACGCCAAGGCGCTGAACGCCTTCACCAACCCCACCACCAACAGCTACAAGCGGCTGGTTCCGGGGTTCGAGGCGCCGGTGCTGCTGGCCTATTCGGCGCGCAACCGCTCGGCCTCGTGCCGCATCCCCTACGGCGCGGGCGAGAAGGCGAAGCGGGTCGAGTTCCGCTTCCCCGACGCGATGGCCAACCCCTACCTCGCCTATGCCGCGCTGCTGATGGCGGGCCTCGACGGGATCCAGAACAAGATCCACCCGGGCGAGGCGATGGACAAGAACCTCTACGACCTGCCGCCAGCCGAACTGGCCGACGTGCCGACCGTCTGCGGGTCCCTGCGCGAGGCGCTCGAATCGCTCGAGGCCGACCACGAGTTCCTGCTCAAGGGCGACGTCTTCACCAAGGATCAGATCGACGCCTATGCCGAGCTGAAATGGGAAGAGGTCCTGCGCGTCGAGACCACGCCCTGCGCGGCCGAATTCGACATGTACTATTCCGCTTAACCTTTGGCGGCTAAAGGCTGCCGATCATCGAGTGAGGGGCGTCCGGAGAGATCCGGGCGCCCCTTTTGCATATGGTACCCACTTCCATCCCGAAACTTGTGTCTCCTAAACAATAGCCCAGTGGACATTGATCCTGGAGGACTTCTGCGCCATCTGAAGCGCGGGGGATCGTTCGCCAGCCCGCGTTTTTTGCGCGCGCATGGCCTGGGGGCTATCGGCGTTCGATCTTCGCAGGGGTCACAACGAGGGACGCACCATGACACGCAATTTCCGCCCGCTAACCATCACGGCCGCTCTGGCGGCCACGTTGCTGTTTTCCGCGCCGGCACATGCCAATTGGCGAGTGGCGGAGACCGACCATTTCATCATGTATTCGGAAGCACCTGAAGACGAGCTGGTCGAAACCGTCACCCGTATGGAGACCTTCGACACGCTGGTGCGTGCTCTGACCAACAACACGCGCGCCCCGAGCCCGGTCAAGGTGACCATGTTCGAGGTTAGCGATGTCGACGCCGTTAATGCCACCTTCCCTTATCCCAGCAGTGGCGTCGGCGGATATTACAGCAGTACGCCGGAGGGGCCTTTTCTGGTAACCTTCCGCAACGTCATGCGAACCGGTACCAAGAGTCTCTTCAAATCCTCGCGCAATTCATACGACTGGGGCCCCGAAGTGCGGCAGCACGAATACTTGCATCACTACATGTACCAGTATTTCAATGCCAACTATCCCAGCTGGTATTCAGAAGGCTTCGCCGAATATTACGGCACGATGGCTTTTCCTGAAGAAAATGTCGTTGAGATTGGCCATGCGCCCTACTTTAGGATCGACACGATCAGGGGGACTGCCTGGCTTCCGGTCGAGAAGTTGTTGACCGCCAAATCCTATGCCGATGTCGGACCGGATGTGGGACAGCTTTATGCCGAGGGATGGCTGCTCACTCATCTTGCTGGACAGGATGCGGAGCGCGGCCGGCAACTCCAGCAATATCTGGCCGCGGTTGCCAACGGCACGCCTTATGATCGCGCTGCCACGGATGCATTCGGCGATCTCGACGCGTTGGATAAGGAACTGCGACAGCACCGGAAGAATATTGCTGCAACCCGTCTCTCGCTCAAGCCGATGGACTTCGGAGATGTTCCGGTCCGCGAGCTGAATGAAGTGGAAAACAAGCTGATGCGATATCGCATTCGCCTGTATTCCGGAATGGCAGTGAAAGATCTTCGCCAGCTCGTCTCGGCGGTCCGTGATATTCGCAGTAGCGCGCCGGACAATGTCATGGGGCTGGAAATCCAGTCGCAGCTTGAAAATCTCGCTGGCATGCATGTCGATGCCGCCCGCACCGCCGAGGAACTGCTGCAGCTGGATCCTTCCAATCTGACCGGGCTTACGGAAAAAGGGAAAGCGCTTGTCGGCCAACTGGACCGCGGCTCGTCTGAATCCGATTGGGCCAGCGCTCGGCAGCCGTTCGTCAAAGCAGCTTCACTGTCCGAAATCGCGATCGCGCCGCGCCTCGCTTTGTTCGAAAGCTTCCATGACCAAGGCACGCAGCCCTCGCTCGATGCCCAGAACCGATTGGTCGAAGCCTTCGAACTTCTCCCGCAAAACGAAGAAATCCGCTATCTGCTGGCGCGCGATTTCGAGGAACGCGACATGATCGAGGATGCAATAGCAATCATCGAACCTGCCGCATTCGGCTCCTTCGATGGAGATGAGAGCGAGAAGCGACGCCGCGGCAAGGCGATGGCAGAATACGCCGAGAAATATACAAATATCGAAAATTACGAAACGCCGGGAGATATGCTCAAACGTCTGAATGCGAAGCAAGACGGACGCTGGGATGCGCAGACTGCTACAATCATGCCAGACGAATCCGCGACGAACTAGACACGAAAACAGGCTCAAACAGCTGAATTGATGTAACGATTCAGTGCCTTCTTGATTTCATCAAACCAAAGTGAACGCGCCTATTTGTAGGTTTGTTCGTGTCGATATTTCATATGCTCTAGAGATCCTCGACTATTAATCGGTGGCGGTATCTTGAAAATCAGTCCGCCGATCATCGAGTGAGGGGCGTCCGGAGAGATCCGGGCGCCCCTTCTCATATGGCGCATATGGCACGCCCCGCCCTATCGCATCTTCAACATGCCGTTCCTGGCGATGACCGCGAAGGCGCCGACCAGAACGAAGCTCCAGATCATCGTTAGCCAGTCAAGCGGCGCCGGCGGCGGCGCGTAACCGAGATGGGCCAGCAGCGCCCATGCGCCCCCTGCGATCGCGGTGAGGTAGAAGGCAGCAGCGCCCGCCTCGCGCCCCATCGCCCGCATGAATTCGTCCTGATGCCGGCGCGAGCGCCAGCTCAGCAGGCCGATGGCGACAGCCGCCACGACAAAGACGGCAAGGACCGTTCCCGGAGGGATGATGCCGAGCGGCGCGGCAAGCGCGGCGACGGCCAGCTGGAGGCCGAGCAGGATCATCCCCAGCGCGCTGCAGGTCAGCATGACGCGCTGTTCCGCGATCTCATCGGCATCCTCGACGTTGACAAACCTCGCCCCGGCCCTGGGAGCGACCAGACCGACACCGATGGCGAGGCCGGACAGGACATAGACCAGCCCGACCAGCATCGCGATCTCCTCCGACGGTCCGAGCCGGCCGAGCAGGCCCTGATCGCCCAACATCAAGACGGCCATGGCGCCGAAGAAGCCCGAAACACCGCCGAGGCTCGCGGCGAACAGGACTTTCTTCCATTTCGTCGGCGCGCGTTCGGTGCGTGTTTCGATCGTCGTCGTCATTGTTCGGGCTCCCAGTGATCGATGAAAAGCTCGGGCACGCTCACGGCGAACAGCTTCGCCATGCGCAGCGCCAGGGGCAGCGAGGGATCGTACTTGTCGGTCTCGACAGCGTTGATCGTCTGGCGCGAGACGCCGAGCCGGCGGGCAAGCTCGCCCTGGCTCCAGCCCTGCGCCTCGCGATGGATCTTGAGGCGGTTCTCCAACTTTCCTCGCTCCGCTGCCTGTAAAGAGCGCTTTACTGTAAAGACCTCCTGTCAGTCAAGAGTTCTTGTCACCTGTCGCCGCCACCGGAAAAACGATTTTCCTACAGCCCCTCTCCCCGCCTAGTTGGCCGACCTCGATTCGCTGCCGAGGCCATTCCATGAACCGCAAACCCCTGTTCGATCTCCTGCGCCGCCTGATCGGGCGCCCGTTTCGGCAAGGTGACGTCGACGCGCTCGACGCTGCTCTCGACGACATCACCGGGACGGCTGCGACGCCCAGCGACGGCTCCCGGCGTGTCGGCGCCGACGGCATTGCCCTGATCCGGCGTTTCGAAGGGTGCGCCAAACTGCGTCCGGACGGGATGGTCGAAGCCTATCCCGATCCTGGGACGGGCGGCGCGCCGTGGACGATCGGCTGGGGAGCGACCGGCGCGGGCATCGGTCCGGGGACCGTCTGGACCCGCCAGCAATGCGACGCCCGCCTGCACGCCGATCTCGATCGTTACGCGGCCGAGGTCGCCCGCGCCATCGACGGGACGCCCACCTCGCAGGCGCAGTTCGATGCGCTGGTCAGCTTCCACTACAACACCGGGGCGATCGGGCGCGCCACTCTGACGCGCAGGCACCGGGCAGGCGACCACCGCGGTGCGGCGGCGGAGTTCGGCAGGTGGAAATTCGCCGGCGGCCGGGTTCTCGCAGGGCTCGTCCGCCGGCGGGAAGCGGAAGCCGCGCTGTACCTCTCCGGCTCCTGAGCCTGCCCCTGACGCCGGATCCACCTCGTCAAAGAAGCGGAACTCCGCTCCCGATCCTCCGTTGCGAAAACAACAGGAGCTGAAAATGACGAAGTATCTGGCGCTGAGCGTCGCGGCCACCGCAGTGGCTGCTGGCGGTTCGCTGTCGGCATCGATCCGCGACGGCGGTCAGGAATTGAACATTAGGCAGGATACCGGTCAATCGCGATCGGCGATGGCCGAGGCCCAGCCGAACCCGGCATCCGGCATGACCATGTCCGATCCGGGCGTGGACGATGCACCGGCCGGGCCAGAAGAAAGTGAGGCCGAGCCGGGGCAGGTTTCCGGAGAGAACGGAACTGCCTCACAATCCGTCCGCCTTGCCGAACGCGAGCAAGCCACTGGACGGAGCGATAGCCGGACGCTGGCCGAGCGGCGTCGCATCGCGGCCCCGTCCCGCAGGGTCCGCGCCGACGACGGCATCCTTCGCGGCTTCAGCAGGGGCGTGACGGCAGGCTGCCCGGCCCGCTTCACCAGCCGCAACGGCGATTGCACCATTCCGGCCGCATCGCGCGACGAGCGCCCTCTGTTCGGCACGCGCTACACCCCCGCCATGTTCGGTTATTCCCAAGACCCGGAAGGCCGCTACACCTATGCCGACGGCTATCTCCTGCGCCTCGGCGAGAGCGGATCAGTCGCCGGCTATCTTCCGCTGCCGGGCGGCGCGCTCGCACCGGGCAGGCGCTGGCCGGACACCTATCGCAGCTATCCCGTGCCCGGCTATTACGTCGATTATTACGGGCTCGGCGGGCCGGACTATTATCGTTACGCCGACGATGTGATCTACCGGATCGATCCGGAGACATCGACCATCCAGTCGGTCGCAGCCCTGCTCACGGGTGATACCTTCACCATCGGAAAGCGCGCCCCGGACGGATACGACGTCTACAACGTGCCCTATCCCTATCGCGAGGAATATCGCGACACCGCGCAAAGCACCTATCGCTACGCCGACGGCCATATCTACAGGATCGACCGGCCCACCGGCACCGTTACGGCAACGATCGATCTTCTCATCTGATGGAGAGCGCCATGTCCTCTCGTTCGCTTCTGGCCTCGACCCTCTGCGGAGCGGCAGCTCTGGCGATCAGCGCCTGCAGCCCGGCCGACGACACGCCTTCGACCGAGAGCGCGTCGACGGCGGAAGACACCGGCAACACGCTCGCCGGAGTGCTGAACGGAATGACCGGGTCGGATCGCGTTCGCGAGGCGCTCGAGGAGGCCGGACTCGTCTCGCTGCTCGACGGATCGGGCGCCTACACCCTGCTCGCCCCCGACGATGCCGCGTTCGAGGCTTTGGGAGAGCCCGGCGAACGACTGATCGAGGACGATCAGCGACCGTTTCTGATCGGCCTGCTGCGTACTCACATCCTGCCCGGAACGGTGACCACCGAAGCCATCGAAGCCGCCCTCGACCGGCGGGGCGGCAGCGTCGAAATGACGACACTGGGTGGCGGCACGGTCACCTTCTCGCGCGATGACGACGATGCGCGGACCATCATTGTCACCGGTCCGGACGGCGTGTCCGCCCGGCTGTCCGGATCGGCGGTCGCCGCGAGCAACGGCGCGGTCCTCCCGATCGACAGGGTTCTCGGGATCGGCGTCGAGCCGGCGCCGTCCGACCAGTAAACCCCCGTCAGTAGTCCCGGCGAACCTGCGCCAGAATGCTTTCCCGCCCGATCGTCGAGACCGAGGCGAGCAGCGCCAGCCAGCTGGTGATGCGGAATTCGGCCTCCGTCGCGCTGTATCCGCGCCCGTCGGTGATCAGTTCGACGTAGAAGCGCCGCCCGAAATTCTTGCCCAGCGCGATGCCGGTGCCCCTGTTTCGCGCAGGATCGGCCGAGACCAGCCGCAGCCGGTCGAGGCCGATCGCGGTCCGCAACTGATTGATCGGATCGAGACCGCCCCCGCCCCGCAGGCTTGCCAGCGCGGAGCCGAGCTGGAGCGCATCGGTCGCGGACAGCGACGTGATCGAGCCGCCGAACAGCAGCCGCGCGAGGATTTCCTCCTCGGGCAGCGCCGGGGTGGAAGCGAAGGTGACCTCCGGCTCCTGCGCCGTACCGGCGACGCGCACCTCGACCTCCAGAGTGTCGGTGTCGGTCTCCGCCCGGATGTCGAGGCGCGGGTCGATCGGTTCGTTGACGTCGAACGCGATTTCGCCCCGCGTGATCTCGAAGCGCGTGCCGGCAAAGCTGTAGGCGCCGCGCACCACCTCGGCCTCGCCGCCGATGCGCGGATCGGCCGTGGTTCCGCGCAGGATGATGTTCGCGCCCCATTCGCTGTCGAGGCCCATCCCGTCGACATCGATCCGGCTGTTCCCGCGCGCATCCACCAGATAGCGCCACGGGCGGCCCGCCGCCGCGCCGGGGCGCAGATCGTCGGGACGGTTGATCTCGCGCGTGCTGATGCGGGGCAGGCGCATGTCCTGCGCCGCTCGGCCGAGTTGCCAGCTCGCCCGGTCGATGCGGACCCGCCCGGCGATCGTGCCGCCCAGCCCGTTCGAGACGATCCGCAGCGGCCCGGT
Organism: Erythrobacter sp.; assembly: GCA_025698865.1. GTDB lineage: Bacteria > Pseudomonadota > Alphaproteobacteria > Sphingomonadales > Sphingomonadaceae > Qipengyuania. The sequence continues at coordinate 694,685 of JAILWQ010000001.1, forward strand.
GATCGTCGCGTTCAGCCCGTTGGCGTTGAGCAAATTGGCGTTCTTGGCCGAGGCGCGCAGATCGAGACGCGGTCCGCGGATTTCGGTGAAGCTGCCCTCGACCCGCTCGCCCAGCCCTCGCAGATCGACGATGCCGCTGCCGCTGACCGTGCCGCCATTCGCCGTGCGCCCGGCGAAGCGGGTGAGGCTGAGCCGCGACCCGGCGAACCGGCCGCGTGCCGTCACCTCGCGGATGTCAGTGCCGGATATGGAACTGCGCACGCGCAGGGCATCGCTCGCCACCGAGCCGCGCACACGCGGGTCTGCCAGCGTGCCTGTGGCATCGGCCGCAACCGATATCGGGCCGGTGAGGTCGAAGGCGTCGACCGCTGCCAGCCGCCACAGGCTCTCGGCCGCGCCCTGATACCGCAATTGCGCGTCGAGCCGGCCGGCCCGCAGGCGCTGGACGAGATCGCCGCTCGCGGGAAGTCCCGCAATCGAGGCCTGAATGCGGCCCTGCCTGATGTCCTCGTTGCGCAGCACCGCGCGCGCCACCAGCCGATCGGTGTCGAGATCGCCGACCAGCGCGAGATCGACGGGGCGCGAGGACAGGACGAGGCCCGATCGGGTCAGATTGTCGATCGTCACCTGCGCGGTCCCCTGCGGCAAGGCGCCGGCGCCCCGGTCGTATTCGATGATCCCCGAAATCGTCCCGCCGAGCCCGATATCGCGGACGGCGAGATCGAGCAGCGACAGCGGCATCTGCGACAGGCGCAGATCGAGCGCGGTTCCCTGCCCGCCGAACCGTCCGCTCGTGATCATTCCGCCGTCGCCGTAATTGACCTGGCTGCGCGCAAGCTGCCAGCCGCCGCCCTCCAGCCGGGTCAGCACGGCGCGGCGGGGCATGGTTATGCGCCGGCCGGCGAACTCCCCGCGCGCGGCGACGGCGATGCGCTGCGGCGTGATACCGGCGTTGAGGTCCATCCGAAAACTGCCGCCGCGCCGGCCCGCCACCGAGGCGTCGACCCGCCCCGCGCCGTTGCGCAGCTCGCCCTGCGCGGCGAACCGCCCGAGGAACAGCGAGCCGTAATTGAGACCGGCCCCGCGGGCCGTGCCGGAGAAACTCGTATTGCCTTCCGCGATCAGGCCGCGCCCCTCGATCCTCGCCCGTGCGATCAGGAGCGGGGTCTCGCCTCCGAAGCGGGCGTTGCGGGCGGTCAGTTCGACATCGAGCCCCTGTCCGCCGCCGCGCGGCTCCAGCCCGATCGTGCCGCTGAGCCCGCCGCCGGACAATGCGAGGTCGCCCGCGACGCCGCCTTGCGCCAGCGTCAGGTCGCCGCGAACCTGCGTGTCGGTGACGGCGAGGCGCTCGATCGCGATCCGGGTCGGTCCGCCCGGCGGTGCGCTGAGGCCGAGCAAACCCTCGAAGGGCCCGAGCGTCGATTGCCCCTCGGTCTCGATCCGGAAGCCGCTCTCGCTCGGGGAAATGGCCAGCCGCACGTCGCGCAGACCCGCCGCCGGGAGGGGATTGGCGAAGACGAGCACGGCGTTCGGCCCGTCCGGACCGAGCGAGCCTTCGACCGTGAACGGACCGTAATCGACATGGCGCCCCGTGCCCGCGACGCTGGTCGTGCCCTGTTCCACCCGCCCATCGAGCGTGGCGGTAAGCTTGCTGGCCGCGATGGCGAGGTCGTCGAAAGCGAGCGGCGAGCGGGCGCCGATACGGATGCCGCCGCGCACGCGGATCGGATCGCCCACCAGATTGGCGATCGTCGTATTGCTCACCGGCGACACGCGGGCATCGACCTCGGCGCGCAGGTCCCACGGGCTCGCGCCGCCGAAGGTCACGTCGATCCGCGCCGATCCGTTCGCCCGCCCGACATTCTCGAAGGCGAGCTGGCGGGCGCGCAGGTCTCCGACAAAGCGATAGATTCCGGTCGAGAGATCCCCTCGCAGCGCCAGCGCGGCATTGGTGTCGGGGAAGGCGATCCGCAGATCGTCGGACAGCAGGCGGCTGCCCGTCAGGACGAGCGCGCCGCCGATCCGTCCGCGCGCGAGCCGGGGGTCGAGCAGGGCCTGCCCGGTCCGGACCCGCTCGACGCTTGCGGCAAGCGGCAGGCGCCAGCGCGAACCGTCATAGGTCGCGGTGCCCCGCTGGGTGAGCCCGGTGACCTGGACCGACCCGCTGACCAGCCGCCCGACGCTCAGCCGGTGGTCGATGGACAGATCCCGGAAGTCCCCATCGGCCGTGCCGGCAAGCCGGGCATTCTCGAGCCGCAGATTGCCCCCAAAGAGCGTCGGATCAGTCAGGCGCGCGTCGAACGCCAGATCCTCGACCCGGTTTTCCGCTAGGTCGACAAGCCCCTCGGCATCGAGCGCAAGCGCCCGGCCACGCAGCGCATAGCTTCCGTCGAACTGGCGGTCGTCGATCGTCGCCTCGGCCCTGAGGGAAACCGTCTGACCGAGCGCGGAAGCCAGCGCGCCGCTCAGAACGTCGCCGGGTTCGATCTGGCCGAGCAGGCCGAAGCGGCCGGCGCGGTTGGTGAGGCGGAGGGCGGCGAAGCGTTCCTCCCCCCGGCGAACCACCAGCGCGCCGTCCCAGCGCGACCACGTCCCGTCGCCCACGATCCGCGCGCGATAGGCCTCGTCGAGGCCGAGCAGACCCGCCACCGCGCCATCGGCTCCCGCACGGTAATCGAGGCCGAGATCGAAGACGTCGCCATCGGGTTCGGCGTCGATGCGGAAAGCGAAGCGGTCGGTCGCCCCCAGCGATCCGCGGGTCGCCAGCATCAATCGCCGATCCTCGACCCGGGCCTGCGCCACGAGATCGACGACCTGCGGACGCTCGCCCGCGATGCCGGCGGCAAGGGTCAGGCGGTCGATTTCGAGCCGCCCGATGGCGATGTCGAAACCGGGCAGGATCGGTCCGTCATCCTCGCTCGGAAGGAATTGCGGGATCCGGCTCATCGTGGCGCGGCGGGCGACGAACTCGTCGATCTCCAGCCGGTTGCGCAGCCAGGCGCCGGGGTTCCAGTCCACCTCGGCACGCGGGATGGTGAGGAACTCGCCCTGCGGATCGGACAGCACGACATCGTGCAGCACCGCGCGACCGTAGAGATTGCCCTCGATCCGGCCGATCCGGATGTTGAGCCCGTTGGGCAGCGTGGTCGCGGCGATGCGGCTGGCAAGGAAGCGCTCGCCCACCGGAGTGTTCAGCACCACCAGCGCGCCGACGATCAGCAGCAGCAGGACCGCCAGGATCCCCAGCGACCATCTGGCGAACCTGCCGAGCCGCGAACGCCGACGCGGCGATGCCGCATCGTCCGGCACGGGATCGATGTCCGTCACGCTCTCGTCCGCCATCAGAAGGCCTGCCCGAGCGAAACATAGACCGCGACCGGCGAATCATCGGGATCGGGGTTGATCGGCACACCCACATCGACCCGGATCGGGCCGAAGCCGGTGGTGTAGCGTATGCCGATCCCGGCCCCGATCTTGATCTCGTCGAAATCGGGCGTGACCGACGGGCTGACCGAGCCTGCATCCACGAAGGGCACGACCGAAACCGCCCCGTCGAACAGACCGGTGCGGATGCGCGCCTCGGCCGCGACCTCCACCAGCGAGCGACCGCCCGAGGGCTCGCCTACGATGTTGACCGGGCCGATCTCGCGAAAACCGTAGCCGCGAACCGAACCGCCGCCACCGGCATAATACCGGCGCGAAGGCGCGATGGCGCCGAGCGGGGCGCCCGGAATGGAGCCCACCGCGACGCGGCCGGCGAGCACCACGCGGTCGTTGACCTGCTGGTAATAGCTGCCGTCGATCCGCGCGCGGAGATAGAAATCCTCCATCCGATTGCTGCGCGAGACTTCCGGCGAAAGCCGCGCCGACAGGCGGAAACCGCGCGTCGGATCGAGCAGGTCGTCGCTGGTGTCGACCTGCGCAAAGCCGGGAAGCGCGGCGACGAAAAAGGTCTCGCGCGGCTGGGCGATGCCATCGACGACCGGCGGGCGTTCGTCGGTGGCGACCAGTTCGATGCCGCCCGACCAGCTGACCGGCTTCTGGAACAGCAGGGTCGAAAGCTGTTCGTAGGTGGCGACCAGCGACACGGTCCGCGCATCGAAGGCCGGGCTGTCGATCGTGGTGGCGAAGCCGTCGACCGTCAGGACGCGGTCGCGCCCGCCGAAATTGTTCTTGCGGAAAGTGATGCCGGCGAGCTGTTCCTGCGTGCCGACGATGCCGCGCAGCCGCAGCGATCCTTCGGGCGGGAAGAGATTGCGATGCTCCCAGCTGGCCTGGAGGCGGATGCCTTCCTCCGAACCGTAACCGATGGCGCCGGCGATGGTGCGAAGATCGGCCCGCGCGATCTCGACATCCATCGCCACCGTGCCGGGCTCGCCGCCGGCGGGCGGTGCGACCTCGCGCGGAGTGACCGTCACCGAAGAGACGAGGCCGGTCGCGGTGATCGCGCGCCGCAGGTCGAATTCGAGCGTGCGCTGATAGACGTCGCCGGGATCGAAGCGGGCAATGGTCGCGAAATGGCGACCCGACAGGAATTGGGGGTCGTTGCTGGTGATCTCGCCGAACACGTATTTGCCGTTCGGTTCGACCGGGAGCGTGAGATCGCCCTCGACCCGGTCGTGGTCGATCAGCAGTTCCGGCGCGTCGATCTCGGCAAAGACATAGCCGGTTTCGCCAAGCATCCGGTCGAGATCGGCCTGTTCGGAGACGATCCGATCACTGTCCAGCGGGTCGCCCGGGCGGATTTCGAAGCTTTCGCGCAGCACGGCGGCATCGGCCGCGCTCGCCAGATTGCCGAGGTCAATCGCGGCGAAAGTGTACCGTTCGCCCGGGATCACATCGAATCGCACCACCGGCCGGCGCGCCGTGCCTTCGGCGCCCGGTTCGGTGCCCCCGATGCTGCGCACGACCTGCCCGTCATAATAGCCATAGACCCTGAGAAGCTCGCCCAGCAGCTCCTCGTCCTCGCGCGCCCGGGCGGCGAGTTGGGCGAGATTGTCCTCGTCGGTGTCGAGTTCGCGAATCGTCGACAGGGCGGTGAAGCGGTCGACGAAATCCCCGTCCGCGCTGAAGGGCGGTTCCTGCTGGGGGAAGCCGAGGATCAGCTCGTCGGTGATCCGCCGCGTATCCGCCTCGCCGAAGGCGACCTGCGGCCCGGCGATCTCCAGATCGGCGAACTCGATGTCGTCCTCGGGCGGCAAGGGTTCCAGCGGAGGCAGCTCGATCTCGTCCGGCCAGGCCAGCGTATCGCCGGGGAGGGGATCGATCGGAGTGTCCGGGTCCACGACCGGCCCCGCATCCTCGGCCTCCACACCCTCGGTCCCCTGATCCGCCCAGGCATCCGGATTTTCGACCGCGCTGTCGGGGATGAGGTCCTCGAGCCGCAGATCCTGCGCACACAGCGACGCTGCCTGGGCGAGTGCGAACACGCCCACGGCAGTCTTCAGGCTGGTGCGGAAAGCGGCCTCAGCCGGCCAGGCGATACTCAGCAGGCTGACCGTCCTTGCTCGGCAATCCTTCCCGCTCGCGCGGCGATCCGGGCGCGGTGGCGGCGGCGATAAGGCGCTTCTGCTCTTCCTCGGGCACGCGCTCCCATCCGTTGCGGGTAAGGCGTTCGAGTGGGCGATAGCGGACCTTGTACTGCATCCGCTGCGATCCGTGGACCCAGTAGCCGAGATACACGTAGGGCAGCCCGCGCTCGCGGGCGCGCCGCATGTGGTCGAGAATGATATAGTTCCCAAGTCCGGCGCGCGCCTCGTGTTCGGGATCGTAGAAGCTGTAGATCATCGACAGCCCGTCACCCTGAAAATCCGTGAGGCACGCTCCCACCAGGCGACCCTGTCGCGACCCGATTCCCGGCTCCCGATATTCGATCATGTAGCTCGATACGGGGGAGTGTTCCACCATATCCGCAAAGTCGGTCTCTTCCATGTGCGTCATCCCGCCGCCGGGGTGGCGAACCGAGAGATAACGCTGGAGCAGCTCGAACTGTTCGGCGGTGGCCCAGGGGCGGCATTCGCTCGCCACGAGATCGCCGTTGTTCTTCAGATTGCGCTTCTGCGTGCTGGAGGGCCGGAACTCCTCGGCCACCACGCGGACCGACACGCAGGCCTGGCAATCGAGGCAGCTGGGGCGATAGGCCACCGTCTGGCTGCGGCGGAACCCGATGCGGCCCAGCGCCTCGTTCAGCTCGTCCGCCGCCTCGCCCTTCAGTTCCGTGAAGACCTTCCGCTCGGTCTTGCCGGGCAGATAGGGGCACGGGGAAGGCGCGGTGACGAAGAAGCGGGGAAAACGGATCGGGGCCGACACGGGGGTTCTGCTGTCCTCTCGTCTGAATCGCTGCGGATTTCGCTATTCAGACGCCCTTATGCATGTTTCGGTCCCACGGTTAAAGTTTCTTAACCACGATTCCGCTTGGCCCGCCCAGCAACGCTAGAGGACGAAGGGCTCCACCGAATAGCCCTGACCGCGCAGCGTCTCGACGAGGTGGTCAATCTGCGCGGCATCCTTCGCCTCGCATTCGATGTCGGTGAACAGGCCCTTCGCCGGGAGCGAGGTGAAGATCCGCTGGTGATGAATCTCGATGATGTTCACGCTGTGGACGTTGAACTCGCGCATCACGCTGAACAGCGCGCCGGGGCGGTCCTGCAACTCGATCCGCAGCCGCGCCATCCGTCCGCTGCGCGCAAGATCGCGCAGGAGCACGTTGGCGAGCAGGCGCGTGTCGATATTGCCGCCACACAGCACCAGGCCGATGTTCCGGCCCGCGAAGCGCTCCGGGTGCGACAGGACCGCGGCGAGCCCGGACGCCCCCGCCCCCTCGACCACGGTCTTCTCGATCTGGAGAAGCAGGGACACGGCGTGTTCGAGCGATGGCTCGTCGACCAGCAGCACCTCGTCGACCAGCGCCGCGATGATCTCGCGCGTGAAATCGCCCGGGGCCTTCACCGCGATTCCCTCGGCCAGGGTGTTGCCGCCGCAGGCCATGTCCGCGCCCCTGAGGTGGGCGTACATCGACGGGAACAGCTCGGCCTGGACGCCGACCAGATCGATCGCGGGGTTGATCGCGCGGGCGACGGTCGCCATCCCGCTCATCAGCCCGCCGCCGCCGATCGGCACGACGAGACAGTCGAGGCTCGGCTCGGCCTCAAGCATTTCCAGCGCGACGGTCCCCTGCCCGGCAGCGACATCGGGATGATCGAAGGGGTGCACGAAGGTCAGCCCCCGCTCCCGCTCCAGCTCGCGCGCATGGGCATAGGCCTCGTCGAAGGTCTCGCCGAACAGTTCGACCTGACCGCCCACGCTCTCGGTCTGCATGATCTTCACGCTCGGCGTCGTCGAGGGCATCACGATCGTCACCGGAACCCCCAACCGGGTGCCGTGATAGGACAGGCCCTGGCTGTGATTGCCGGCCGAGGCAGCGATCACGCCCCGCGCGCGCTGCGCCTCGTCCATCAGGAGAAGCGCGTTCAGAGCGCCGCGCTCCTTATAGGCGGCGGTGAATTGCTGGTTCTCGAACTTGAGCCAGATGTCGGCCCCGGCGATCTTCGACAAGGTCTGCGAATGCAGCATCGGGGTCTTCACCACCGCGCCGTCGATGCGGGCGGCGGCCGCGCGGACATCGTCAAGGGTCAGCCGCTCGGTGGCGGAGGTGGTGCCGGGCAAGGTGGTGGTCATGGGGCGGCGGCTTAGGCCGAGCCGCGGGGCCGCGCAATGTCTGGCCTCTTCCCGAGCCCGCGAGTTTGCCCTACCGGCTTTCGTCATGAGGATCGCATTCCAGGCCGTCGCCACCGCCGCCCTTCTCCCTGCCACCCTTCTCGCCGCCGCTTCGCCGGCCCTCGCCGATCAGCTGATCGAGAATGTCGAGGGGCTCCGGATCGACGAGAATGGCGAGATCGACCGCTTCAACGCCCTGTGGATCGACGATGACGGCCGCATCCGCCAGGTGCTCGACCGAGAGGACCGGCGCCCGCGCGAGGTCGACTATCAGCTCGACGGCAAGGGCCGCATCCTGATTCCCGGGATGATCGATGCGCATCTCCACGTCATGGGACTGGGCGTCGCGCAGCTCACGCTGGACCTGTCCGACACCGATTCGCTGGAAGAGGCGCTCGCCAAGATCGGGGAGTTCGCCGCCGAGAACCCGGCGCGCCCCTGGATCCTCGGGCGCGGCTGGAACCAGGAGAAGTGGGGCCTCGGGCGCTTCCCGACGGCCGAGGAACTCGACCGCGTGGTGTCCGACCGTCCGGTCTATCTCGCCCGGGTCGACGGCCATGCGGGATGGGCGAACTCGCTCGCCATGCAGGCCGCCGGCGTCACGGCGACGAGCGACGTGCCCGCCGGTGGACGGATGGAGCGGGTAGACGGGTCGCGTCGCCCGTCAGGCGTCTTCGTCGATGCCGCCGAGACATTGATAACCCGGGCCATCCCCGCGCCCCGCCCCGCCGAGCGCGACCTTGCCTTTGCCGAGGCGCAGAAGCTGCTGCATTCGGTCGGGATCACCGCCGCCGCCGACATGGGCACCACGATCGAGGACTGGCAGACCTTTCGCCGGGCGGGCGATCGCGGCAGCCTGACCTTGCGGATCATGTCCTATGCCGCCGGGGCCGACGCGATGGAGCTGATCGCCGGGGCCCGGCCGACCCCATGGCTCTACGAGGATCGCCTGCGCCTGAACGGCGTGAAGCTTTATCTCGACGGTGCGCTGGGGTCGCGCGGGGCCTGGCTCAAGCAGCCCTATGCCGACGATCCGGGCAATACCGGCCTGCCGCTGCTGCAACCGGCCGAGCTGCGCAACATCATCGTGCGGGCCGCGACGGGCCAGTTCCAGCCCGCAATCCATGCCATCGGTACCGCCGCCAATGCCGAAGCGCTCTCGGCCATCCACGAGATCGCCGAGAACTATCCCGGCGACCGACGCTGGCGGATCGAACATGCCCAGATCGTCGACCCCGCGGACCTTCCCCTGTTCGGCGAATACGGCATCATCGCCTCGATGCAGCCGGTGCACCAGACCTCGGACCGGACCATGGCCGAGGCCCGGCTCGGTCCGGAGCGGATCAGGGGAGCCTATGCCTGGAAAAGCATCCTCGAGGCGGGCGGCAGGCTGGCCTTCGGGTCCGACGCTCCGGTCGAATCGCCAAACCCCTTCCCCGGCATGGCGGCCGCCTTCACGCGCACGGATGCGGCAGGCGAACCGTTCGGCGGCTGGCAGCCCGAGCAGCGGGTGACACGGGAGCAGGCGTTCGCCGGCTTCACCGCCGACGCGGCCTATGCGGGCTTTGCCGAGGGGCGGTTCGGGCGGCTGGTCCCGGGCGAGCGCGCCGATTTCGTCTTCGTCGACCGCGATCCGCTTCTCGCGGAGCCGGCGGAACTGCGCGAAACCAAGGTTCTCGAAACGTGGATCGGCGGCGTCAGGGTCTACGACGCAGCGGATTAGGTAGAATTCCGTGTCGTTGCCCGAAGGCAACACCGGAACGCTATTTGCCGTGCCGAACCGGACTTTCTGAATTGATCGGGCACTTTAACGCCCGTTAAAGCATTCGTTATACAATGGGCGTGATGATCGTGCCCGCAATTGGAGTTGAAGCAAAAAATGAACTTGCGACGTCTGGTCCTGCCGATTGCAACCCTCGCACTGGTGGCAAGCCCGCTGGGCGCGCAGGTCGCCTTGCGCGATACGGCCCCGGTTGAGGGAGCGAACGAGCTCGGTGGGGAAAGCTCGCTGGTCTTCATCGCCGGTATTGCAGTGGTCGCCGCCGCGATCGTTTTCCTTTCCGAGGACGACGATCCGGTCAGTCCGTAAGTTCGATATACGCGATGTACCGAGGGAATTCGCCCTTGCATCGTATTCCCGGCCCGCATATTCAAAGGGCTGATTAACAGAGACAAGATCTCGAAGGAGCTTGATTAAATGAAACTGGGAACTCTTTCCGCAGCCGCAGCAGCCGTTACGCTTGCTGTTGCCCCGGCCGTCGCCGCTGAGCGCGTGTCGGCCCCCGTCAGCAGCAACAGCGAATCGGAACTGGGTGGCGGTTCGTCCGTGATCATCGGTATCCTCGCGGCTGCCGCCGTGATCGGTGCGATCGTGATTGCCGTCGACGACGACGACGATCCCATCAGCGCCTGATCTTTCGGATCAAAGCTAATGAAAAACGGGGCTTCGCGGCCCCGTTTTTTTTGCGCCTTTTTCCGGCCTTGCGATCGGTTGATAGGCTGCGCGGATTGGTCGATGACCGAGGGTCCCGCGAGCTACTCCGCCGGAACGTCGCCGGCCGATTGGTTGTTCGTATCCGCTTCGGCCTTCCGGTCGGTGAAGCGCATCAGCAACAGCGACCCTTCGAACAGCATCAGCAGCGGGATCGCGAGGATGATTTGGGAGCCCGGATCGGGCGGCGTGACAACCGCGGCGACCGCAACGATCAGCACGATGACGTAACGCCGGGCACCGGCCAGCTGCGCGCGCGACACGATCCCGGCGCGATGCAGCAGCAGCAGGAGCACCGGCAGCAGGAAACTCGTCCCGAAGGCGAGGATGAACTGCATGACCAGTCCGAGATATTCGTTCGCCGTCGGCAGCGCCTCGATCGCGAGCCCCCCGGCCTCACCCTCAAAGCCCAGGAACCATCGAAACGCGGTCGGCATGACCACGTAATAGGCCAGCGCCGCTCCGGCCGCGAAGAGCACCGGCGTGGCGATGAGAAAGGGCAGGAAAGCGCGCTTCTCCCTCGCGTAGAGCCCGGGCGCGATGAAGGCCCAGAGCTGGTTCGCGATCACTGGAAAGCTCAGGCAGAACCCGGCGAACAGCGCCACCTTCAACTCCACGAAGAACACTTCGTAGAGCTTGGTGAAGATCAGCTGCCCCTTGCCGTCGGGAAAGGAGTTCTTGAGCGGCTGGATCAGGAAGCCGAGGATCGGATCGGCGAAATAGAGGCAGATCGCGAAGGCGATCACCAGCGCCAGAACGCAACGCACCAGCCGGGCGCGCAGTTCGATCAGGTGGTCGAGCAGCGGCGCCTGGGTCTCGTCGATGTCGCGGATCAGCGCCATCAGTCCTCGCTCTCGCGTGGCCCGGCCGGCGGATCGAGCGGCAGCTCGGGCTCCTCGCGCGGTCTGTCCTTGTCGGCTCGGGCGACAGCCGATTCAGCCGAGACTCCCTCCGCGGGCGAATCGGAAAGCGGCTCCATCCGATAGCCGGTCAGCAGGTTTTCGGGCTCGCGCACCTTTGCATTTGCATCGGGATGTTCCGCCATGATCCGCGCATTGCGCTCGCGCCATTCGTTCTCGGCATCCTCGAGTTCGGCTTCGCGGATCATGTTGTCGATGCCGGCGCGAAAGTGATTGGACATGCGCCGCATCTTGCCGATCCAGCGCCCGGCGGTCCGCATGGCCTTGGGCATGTCCTTGGGCCCGATGACGAGGATCGCGACCACGACAATGATGAGCAGTTCCATGGCGCCGATATCGAACACGCGGCGCTACTCCGGGATCAGGAGCGGGTTTCGGATTTCTCGGCCGGGCGCGGATCGGCGGCGGCCTGCGACGCCGGTTTCGCTTCGTGTGCCGGCCCCTCGAGGCGAGGCGCAGGCTCGCGATTGGCCTCTTCCTCTTCCTTCATGCCCTTTTTGAAGCTGCTGATGCCCTTGCCGAAATCGCCCATCATCTCGGATATCTTCCCGCGCCCGAACAGGACGAGGATGACGATGGCGATGATGATGAGCTGCCAGGGGCCGAGCGACATGGAAAGGGACCTTTAGGATACTGTTCCGCGCAATATAGGCGTCGTTGAGAGCGAGCGCCAGTCAAGAAGCGTGGGGACCGCCGCGCTCGTCGCCTTCGCCCAAGATTTCCTCCCTACCATCATCGGCGCCCATCAACGCATCGAACGCCTCCTCGACCGGATCGAGCAGGCCGGTCGCGCGGAGTTCCGCGATGCCGGGAAGGTCGCGGCGGCTCGCCAGGCCGAAATGATCGAGGAATTCGGGCGTGGTGGCGTAGATAGTCGGGCGTCCGGGCACGTCCCGCCGCCCCGCGATGCGGATCCAGCCCGCTTCCATCAGTACGTCCAGCGTGCCGCCGGATGTCTGGACTCCGCGAATCGATTCGATTTCCGCGCGGCTCACCGGCTCGTGATAGGCGACGATCGCCAGAACCTCGGTCGCGGCGCGGCTGAGGCTGCGCACCTGCTGGCGTTCGCGGCGCAGGAAATGGGCGAGTTCGGGTGCGGTCTCGAAATGCCAGCGCCGGCCTCGCTCGACGACTCGCAAGCCGCGCGTCGCGTAATGATCGGACAGCGCCTCGAGACCCTGCCGGACCTTGTCATGCGGCGCATCACCGAGAAAGCGCGCCAGCTCCTCTACACCCAGCGGCTCTTCCGCGGCGAACAGCGCTGCCTCGATCGCGCGCTCGATCTCGGTCATCGGCGCACTCGGCGGAGGCGAAGCGCGCCGAACGTCTCGTCCTGCTGGAGTTCTGCCCGACCGAGACGCGCCAGTTCGAGCGCTGCAACGAAGCTCGATGCCAAGGCCGAGCGGCGCAGGCGCGGCTCGGCATGGGCGGGCAGGAATTCGCGAAGCTCCATCCAGTCGAGCGTTACCCCGAGCATGGCCGAAACGCGATCGAGCGCGCTCTCCAGTGTCATCACCGGTCGCTCGCGGACCATGTGGACCGCCGGGGCCGTGCGCGCCTTGACCCGGCCATAGGCGCCGATCAGCGCATACTGGTCGCACTTCCACAGCGTCTTGCGCTCGATGCGCAGCCCCTCGGGTGCCCCGCGCAGGAACACGTCGCGCCCGATTCGATCGCACGCCATCAGCCGCGCGGCCGCCTCGCGCATCGCGCCGAGCCGCTGGAGCCGCAATTGCAGTCGAAGAGCCAGTTCCTCGGCGCTGGGCTCTTCCTGCTCTTCACGCGGCAGCAGGAGCGAGGATTTGAGATAAGCGAGCCAGGCGGCCATCACGAGATAATCCGCCGCCAGCTCCAGCTTCAGCGCCTCGGCGTGTTCGATATAGTCGAGATACTGGTCGACCAGCGCGAGGATCGAGATCTGCCGCAGGTCGACCTTCTGCCGCCTCGCGAGATCGAGCAGGAGATCGAGCGGTCCTTCCCAGCCGTCGAGCTCGAGATAAAGGGCGCCGTCTTCCGTGCCAGCGTCCTCCTGCCCCTCGCCCGCAGGGTCTTCCCCGGCGAAAGGCAGGCGGTCCGCGCTCACACCGCGATCCCGGCGGCGCTCAGCAGGGCATCTCTCTTCGCGAGCAGTTCGGCACTTTCGAGGCCCTCGTCCGAAGCTCCCATGGCGGCATGGACCCGGTCGAGGCGGCGCGCGGTTTCCTCGGGCATCACCGGGTTGCGCTCGGCAATGCCGATCATGTCGTCCATCCGCCCCCAGCAATTGAGCGTGATATCGCATCCCGCCGCAAGCGCGCGCTCGGAGCGTTCGGGCACGCTGCCTTCGAGCGCCTGCATGTCGATATCGTCGGTCAGCAGCAACCCGTCGAAGCCGATTGCCCCGCGGATCACGTCGCGAATGATGTTGGGCGACTGGGTGGCGGGATTCTCGGCATCCCACGCGGGGAACATCAGGTGGCACGTCATGCCCAGCGGATGGTGGGCGAGCGCGCGGAAGGGCGCGATGTCGGCCTCCAGTTCGGCCGCATCCGCGTGCACCACCGGCATTTCCTTGTGGCTGTCCGCCGTCGCGCGGCCATGTCCGGGGATATGCTTGAGACAGCCGACGATGCCGGCCCGGCCCAGCCCTTCGAGCATTCCCCGGCCGAGCGCGGCGACCTGAAGCGGGTCGCTGCCCAGCGCCCGGTCGCCGATCACGTTGTCGGTATCGGCGCGGCGCACATCGAGCGGGGCGTTGAAATCGACCGTGATGCCGCATTCGGCCAGTTCGCGACCCATCGCCTCGGCATTGACGCGGATCGCCTCTATCGCGCTGGCAGGGGCCACGCGGTAGAGGCGGTCGAACACCTCGCCTGCGGGATAACGCTGCCATATGGGCGGCTTCATGCGCGCAACCCGGCCGCCTTCCTGGTCGATCGAGACGATCAGCCGGTCACGGCCCCTGATCGCTCGCAGATCGTCGGTGAGTGCCCGCAATTGCTCCCGGTCGACGCAGTTGCGGGCGAACAGGATATAGCCTGCCGGGTCGGCATCGGCGAAAAAGGCGCGCTCCTCGGCGGTCAGCGTCGGGCCGCTCAATCCGAAGATCGCGGGTGTCATCGCCCGCCAGACTCGCAGCTTGGCGCAAGCCCCGCAAGATGCGGCCGCACCCGCGATGTGGAAACCGGCGCGGCGTGCAAAGGGCCTGTCCTATTTGACGGTGCAGGGAATGCCCGCGTTCGACAGCGCACCGCACAGCCGCCGCGCATTCTCCCGGCTGCCGCCCACCGCCTGGAGCCGGTAGACGCGGCCGATATCGGCCTGCCCTTCGACGATGCGGTGCTCGACACCAGACAGCAGGTCGGTCTGGCGAATGATCGTGCCCCAGCCCGCCTCGGCATCCGAGCGGCTGGAATAGGCGCCGACCTGCACCGCGGTCCCGTCCGGCAAGGCTTGGCTGCGCGGCGCGGGCGTTTCCGGCGCCGCTTCGGCGTCTGGCGCGGTGATTGCCGCCGCGCCGGCCCCTGCTCCCTCGGAAGATGCCGGACGCTCCGCCAGCCGTCCCTCGCGCATCTGGCCTTCGCCGACCGCGAAGCTGGTGTCGCCGGTGCCGGCAAAGGTCTTGCCGCCCTCGTCCTCGGGCGCGGTCTTGTAAGGCGCTTCCGGCGCTTCCACGATGGAACCGTCGGGGGTGGGTCCGCCGGCGACAGGGCCGTTCGAGAGCCACCAGATCGCACCGACGATCGCGCCCAGCAGGACGACCATCAGCGCGGCGATGGTGATCAGGCGCGTGGTGTCGAAGCCCTGCGGCGCATCGTCATCGTCCGCCTCGAGCCAGGGCAGGCTCTCGTCCCCGTCCTCGAAAGCGAACTCGTCGCCGTCATAGGCAGCGGCATCGCCTTGCGGCGTATGATATTCCCGCGCCGAAACCATCGTCACATCTCCTCGACGGCCTCGACCCCCAGAATCGACAATCCGTTGCGGATGACCTGCCCGATCTGGTCGGCCAGGAAAAGCCGGGCGGCCGTCAGTGTCTCGTTCTCGGACTGGATGATCCGCTTGGCCGGATCGTCGTTCCCGGCATTCCAGAAGCTGTGGAAGGCGGCGGCGATGTCGCCGAGGAAGAAGGCGATGCGGTGTGGTTCGCGCGCCTGCGCGGCACTCTCGACGACGCGGGGAAACTGTGCCGCCTCGCGCACGAGAGCAAGCTCGTCCGCACCCAGCAGATCGAGATGGTCACCCGAGGGCGCGACGCCCGCCTTGCGCAGGGTCGAGCGGATACGGGCATGGGCATATTGCAGGTAGAAGACCGGATTCTCACGGCTGGCCTCGACCACCTTGGCGAAGTCGAATTCCATCTGGGCGTCGGGCTTGCGGGTCAGCATGGTGAAGCGCACCACGTCCTTGCCCACTTCCTCGACCATGTCGGCGATGGTGATGAAATTGCCCGAGCGCTTGGACATCTTCACCGGCTCGCCGTCGCGCAGCAGCTTGACCATCTGGATCAGTTTGACGTCGAACGGGACGTCGCGCCCGGCACCCTTGGTGAGCGCAGCGACGGCGGCCTTGATCCGCTTGACCGTCCCGGCATGGTCGGCGCCCCAGATGTCGATCAGCGCGTCGGCATTCTCCGCCTTCTGGAAATGATAGGCAAGATCGGCACCGAAATAGGTCCACTTGCCGTCGGATTTCCTGATCGGACGATCCTGATCGTCGCCGAATTCGGTCGAGCGGAACAGCGGCAGTTCGACCGGCTCCCAGTCCTCGGGCGGAGCCTTGCCCTTGGGCGCTTCCAGCGTACCGTCATAGACAAGGCCCTTGGCGCGCAGCCATTCCTCGGCCTCGGCCGGCTTTCCGGCTCCCTGCAATTCGGCTTCGCTCGCGAAGACATCGTGGCGAATGCCGAGCAGCGCCAGATCGGCGCGGATCATGTCCATCATCGCGGCGACGGCCTGCTTGCGGAACAGGGGCAACCATTCCGCTTCGTCCGCCGCAGCGAAACGGTCGCCGTGTTCGGCGGCAAGGGTCGCACCGACCGACTTGAGGTAGTCGCCGGGGTAAAGCCCTTCCGGGATCTCGCCGATATCCTCGCCCAGCGCCTCGCAGTACCGCAGATGCGCCGAACGTGCGAGCGTATCGACCTGGCTGCCTGCGTCGTTGACGTAATATTCGCGGATCACTTCGAAGCCGGCGAATTCGAGCAGGCGCGACAGCGCGTCGCCCACCACCGCGCCGCGGCAATGGCCCATATGCATCGGGCCGGTCGGGTTAGCCGAGACGAATTCGACGTTCACCCGCTTGCCCCCGCCCATCGACGAGCGGCCGTAATCGGGGCCGAGATCGGCGATGGCCAGCAATTCGCGCCGCCATGCCTCGTCCGACAGGCGCAGATTGATGAAGCCGGGACCCGCGATCTCTACTCCGACGATGTCGGGATCGTTCTCGAGATGCGCGGCGATCTTTTCCGCGAGTGCGCGGGGGTTGGTGCGGGCCTGCTTGGCCAGCACCATCGCGGCGTTGGTGGCAAGGTCGCCATGCAAGGGATCGCGCGGCGGCTCCACCGAAACCGCGGCGCGGGGCGTGTCGGCCGGCAGCGCGCCTTCCATTTCAAGCGCGTCGAGCGTGGCGCCGACCTTCTCGGCGAAAGCGGCGTGAAGCGTTTTGGGTCGTGTCATTGCCGGGCGCGCCTAGCCCACGCCGCGGCGCTAGCCAATAGCGGGCAGGCTCAGCGCGTGGCGTTGTAGGCCAGCTGATCCTCGCTGAGCTGGAAGCCGACCAGCAGTTCGAAGGTCGCACGCTGGATCGCGGCGCGCACGGCCGGATCGGTCAGCGGATCGACCGCCGCATCGACATCGCCCGCCCGGCGGCGACGCGTGATCTGCTGGCGGATGTCTTCGGGAAGCGTGGCCTCGGCCTGATTGACGAAGGCCCCGGCCTTGCCCGTGGCGCTGGCGCGCTCCTGCCCGTCGGCGAAATTCACCGTCACCGTGCCGATCCGCTTGGTGACGACCGAACTGCCGCCCCGCAGGACCGTGGCGAAATAGGGCAGTTCGACCTGTCGCGGCCCGCTCACGTCGGTGCGCCGTGCGACAACGTCGAAGGTCGCCTCAGCATAGATCCGCTCTCCGGAATCGTTGCAGGTGGAGCGCAGATTGGTGATCGCGGCCGTCACGTCCAGATCGGCGGCGGTCCGCGAAGCGGGCGTGCGAAAGGTGGTGATGTCGCCGGTGTAGTCGGGAATGCCGACCGCCGGACAGGCGCTGCGGACCGCGGTGATGCCCACGGTGTCACTGATCACGAGCTGGCCTTCGCGCGCGCATCCTGCCAGCGCCGCGGCCGCAGCGGCGAGAGTGAAAGTGCTGGCTGCTAAACGTCGGCTGCGCATTCGCGGAACATTCCCTGGCTTGTCTGGACCTCGCGCGCCCTAGCTTGACGCGCGGCAAAGCGCTAGGGGTCGGGGTATGAACGCCCCCTTTCAACCGACCGGACAATCGCCCGGGCAATCCTCCAGCCCGTCCGACGAGAGCCAGTCCGGCGATACCGGCCGCCCCGCCCTCACCCTGCTGATCGCCGCCCCGCGCGGCTTCTGCGCCGGCGTCGACCGGGCGATCGAGATCGTCGAGCGGGCGCTCGAGAAATACGGCGCGCCAGTCTATGTCCGGCACGAGATCGTCCACAATCGCTACGTGGTCGAAGGGCTGAAGGCCAAGGGCGCGGTCTTCGTCGAGGAGCTGGACGAGGTACCGGACGACGTGCCGGTCGTCTTCAGTGCCCATGGCGTGCCCAAATCGGTTCCGGCCGAGGCGCAGCGGCGCAAGCTGCTCTATGTCGATGCGACCTGCCCGCTCGTGAGCAAGGTCCACCGCCAGGCCGAGCGCCAGATCGAGAAGAAGCAGCACATCCTGTTCATCGGCCATGCCGGTCATCCGGAAGTGATCGGCACGATGGGACAGGTGCCGGACGGCACAATGACTCTGGTCGAAACGGTCGAGGATGTCGCCGCGCTCGATTTCGGGCCTGACGATGCGCTGTCCTATCTCACCCAGACGACCCTTTCGGTCGACGATACGGCGGCCATCGTTGCCGCGCTGGAAGAGCGCTTCCCGCAGATGGTCGGCCCCAAGGCGGAAGACATCTGCTACGCGACCTCGAACCGGCAGGCCGCCGTCAAGCGGATCGCCCCGGCCAGCGATCTGGTGCTGGTGATCGGCGCGCCCAATTCGTCCAATTCGGTACGGCTCGTCGAAGTGGCCGAGCGGCTGGGCACCGACGCCAGGCTGATCCAGCGGGCGAGCGATATCGATCCTTCATGGCTGACGGGCGTCGGAACGGTCGGACTGACCGCCGGCGCCTCCGCACCCGAAAAGCTGGTGCGCGAGGTGGTGGCCAGGCTTTCCGAATGGCGCGAGGTCGAGGAGCGCACGATCACCGCCGCGGAGGAAAAGATGGTCTTCAAACTGCCGCGCCAGCTCACCGACTGACGGACCGGCCCGGATGGCGGTGTACACCCATCTCGGCAGCGAGCGGCTGGCTCGCATCATCGCCGCCTACGATGTCGGCGAGCTCGTCTCGGCGAAGGGAATCGCGGAAGGGATTTCCAACAGCAACTGGCTGATCGAGACCACCGGCCCCGATGGCGGCGGCGCGCGTTACGTGCTGACCATGTACGAAAGGCGGATCGAGATCGCCGAGCTGCCCTTCTTCCTCGGTCTGCTCGATCACCTCGCGGCGGAGGGCTGCGCGGTGCCGGCGACGATCCACGACCGCAGCGGCGCCGCCTGCCGGGAGGTCGAGGGCAAGGCGATCGCCCTCATCGAATTCCTGCCCGGCGTCTCTCCCTCGGAGCCGAGCCCGGCGCAGGCGCATTCGGCCGGGCGAGCGCTGGCGCGCGTCCACCTTGCCGGGACGCGCTATCCGCACACGCGGCAGAACCCGCTGACGGCGGCGAATTCGGCCGGCATCCTCGCGCGCTTTTCCGAGTCGCACCTTGCCGGGATCGACCCGGCCCTTCCCGCTACCGCCGCCCGCGCTTCCGACATCGCTCGCCGGGTGCCCCGCGACCTGCCCGAATCGATCATCCACTCGGACCTCTTTCCGGACAATGTGCTGATGCTCGGCGACGAGGTGAGCGGGCTGATCGACTTCTATTTCGCGGCCAGCGGGGCGATGGCCTACGATCTGGCAGTCACGCACGCTGCATGGTCCTTCGATCCGCGCGGCGAGGTGCTGGACGCCGCCATCGGGCGCGCGCTTGTCGAAGGCTACGAATCGGTTCGGCCGCTTCTGCCGGAGGAACGCGCGGCCCTGCCGCTGCTTGCCCAGGCGGGGTGTCTCCGCTTCGTCGCCAGCCGCACCGAGGACTGGTTCGACACGCCCGGCGATGCGCTGGTGCGCCGCAAGGACCCCATGGAATTCGCAAGGCGACTGGAATTCTACCGCGAGGCGGGCCAAGGCGCCTTCGCATGAAGCATGTCGAGATATTCACCGACGGGGCGTGCAAGGGCAATCCCGGTCCCGGCGGCTGGGGCGCGCTGCTGCGTCTGGGCCGCCACGAAAAGGAACTGTCGGGCGGCGAGGCCGACACGACCAACAACCGCATGGAAATGACCGCCGCGATCCGGGCGCTGGAGGCGCTGATCGAGCCATGCGCGGTCGATCTCTATACAGACAGCAAATATCTGATCGACGGGATCACCCGCTGGGTCGAAGGCTGGAAGAAGCGCGGCTGGATCAACGCCAGCAAGAAACCGGTCCGCAACGCCGATCTGTGGCACGAGCTGATCGCCCAGACCGAGCGGCACCGGATCGAATGGCACTGGGTCCGCGGCCATTCGGGCCATGCGGAGAACGAGCGGGTCGACCGGCTGGCGAGCGATGCGGCGGAGCAGGCGCGCGCGGCCTGAGCCGGATCAGGTGAAGCGGCTCGGCGCATAAAGCGCGGCATCGAGACTTTTGGTCATCTCGTCCCGCGCCTTGCCGAGCAGCAATTGCGCTCCCAGCCGCGCGGCGGCGGGCGCGGTCTGGATGCCGAAGCCGCCCTGCCCCGCGAACCAGGCGAACCCTTCGACTTGCGGGTCGAAGCCATAGACCGGCCGCCGGTCGGGCGCGAAGCTGCGCAGGCCGGCCCAGCGGCGCTCGACCGCCTCGATGCGCCAGTCGACGACCTCTTCCAGACAAGCGATGGCCTCGGCCACGGCCAGTTCTTCGGGCGCGGCGTCGCAGGGCTCGCTCGGCACCTCATCCTGGGGGCTGAGCCACAGCCTTCCCGCATCCGGCTTGAAATAGAACCGGCCCTTCACGTCGAGCACGAGCGGCATGTCAGCGGGCGGCGCCGGCTCGGTCCGCAACTGCACGACCGTGCGCCGCAATGGCGCGATTCCGATCGGATGCGCCCCGGCAAGACCCGCGACGCGGTCCGCCCAGGCTCCGGCGGCGTTTACGATGCAGGCGGCGCGATGGCTCTGCCCGCCCGCAGTCCCGATCCGCCAGACCCCATCCGTTCTCTCGAGCCGGGTGATCTCGCTCCGCAATTCCGTTCGGACGCCCCGCGACCGACCTAGCGCGAGATAATGGGCATGGAGCGCGGCGACGTCGATGTCCGCGCAGGCAGGCTCCCATGCAGCCGCCCTCCATGGCGCGCGGACACGGGGAAGCCTCCGCTCCAGCGATTCGCGACCGAGCCGTTCGATCGTCACGCCGGTGTCCGCGAAGCTGGCCATGAAAGCATCGAGCGCCGGAAGTTCCCCCTCGCGCGCGACGTAAAGCGCGCCGCGCCGGTTCAGAAATCCGTGTTCGGCGAGATAGGGCCCGGAAGCGAGTGTCAGCGGAACGATGTCCGGCCCGCCATAACATTCCTCCCAGAACGCGGCCGAGCGCCCCGTCGCGTGATATCCCGGCGCGTCTTCCGCTTCGAGCAGCAGCACGCTGGCGCTCTCCGCCAATTCGGCGGCGAGGCTCGCCCCGGCCATGCCGGCTCCGATCACCGCAAAATCGTAGACGGTCACCGGAGCGGCGCTGCCTTGCGTTCGAGGAAATCGGCGATCGCCGCCATGGCACGTCCGCGCACGGCGTCGGTCTCGCGCAATATCTCGTGGTGGGCATCGCTGCCGAAATCGACCAGTTCGCAGTCGGGCAGGCGCTTGCAGGCCGTCTCGATCGCAGCTTGGCTGACCAGACGGTCGCGGCTGGTGGCAAGGATGAGCACCGGTACCGCGACCTGCTCCAGCCTTCCCCTCGCAAAGATCGCCCGGCTCGAGGCGTAGGCCCGCTCGACCCATTTCCAGCTGCCCGGCCCCATCACGAGCTCGGGTCGTTTCTCACGCCACCAGACCTCGTCGGCGTAGCGGTCGGGATCGTGTGTCAGCAGATCGCGGCGGTCGGCCGGCATCTCGCCGGGCTTCTCGCTCCACTTCCACGCCGGCCGGGTCGGCGAACCGATCAGCGTCATGAACCGCGCGATCCAGTTCAGCACCGGCAGCGGGAGAGGAGGGCCGGCCATGCCGAGCATCGGAGCGGACAGCACCAGCGCATCGGGATCGACCCGCCCCTCGACGACCGCGCGCATCAGGATGTGGCCGCCCATGGAGTGCCCGGCCAGCACGTGCGGGCCCGGCGTTTCGGCCTTCCACGCGCTCCACAGGGCGGCGAGATCGTTCACCCACACCGAGAAATCGCTGACATGGCCCGTCGTCGCGTCGCTGCCGAGCCGGCCCGAACCCGCCTGCCCGCGCCAGTCCGCCGCGGTCACCCGCCAGCCTGCGCGGTGCCATTCCACCAGCGTCTCGAGATATTTCTCGTAATTGTCCCCCCGCCCCGGGAAGAACAGGATCGAACCGCGCGGCGCCTCGGCCCCACCCGGCCAGTCGATCCGCCGGACCCGGTGCCCGTCGGCCGCCTGCCATTCGCTCTCGCGCGCCGCGAGCGGGATCGCCCGGCGATCGATCGCGTCCTCGTTCACGCCAAGGGAACCGGCATCGGCAGCGTGGCTAATAGCGTCCTCCAGCTCTTGGTTACTCTTTGGTAAGCCATATTCCCTAACATTGCGGCCGAAGAGAACCTTCGAGGGCCGAATGCTGCAGGAATATGCCTATTACGGACTGCTCGGAGCGCTGACAATCGCGCTGCTGTTCGCCAGCTTTACCGATCTGAAGAGCCGCCGCATCGCCAACTGGCTGAATGCGGCGATCGCTCTGGCCGCGCCCGCTTTCTGGTGGGCGAGCGGGCTCGACCTGTGGCCGGGCGTCGCCCAGCAATTCGGCGTGGCCCTCGCTACTTTCGCGGTCTGTGCGGGTTTGTTCGCCGTGCGCATGATGGGCGGCGGCGACGTCAAGCTGCTCACCGCGCTGGCGCTCTGGGTGCCTCCGGCCGCCTTCGTCAAGCTGATCGTCGTCATGGCGCTGGCCGGCGGCGTGCTCACTCTGGTCTTCGGAGCCTGGCACATCACCCGCCGTCGGCGCGACCGAATTGCCATTCCGTATGGCGTGGCGATCGCCTTCGGCGCGCTGTGGGTGATCGGCACCGACGAGCTGGGCCGCGCGAGCGCGCTTTCGATGATCGGCTGACAACACGATTTTAACCATTCCGGCCCTATGCCGGACGACCACAGGTGTCCGCCGGATTTTCGACGCGGACCAATCAGGGGGCTTAGAACAGCCATGGACAGGAAGAAGCTGGTTTTGCTGGCATGTGCGCTGATCGTCGCGATCGGCACGGCGCTCGTGGCGCGGAGCATGTTCGCCGGAGCCGCCGCGCCCGAAGCGCAGGCAGCGCCGGTCGTTCCGAGCGGACCGAAGGTACTGGTGGCGCAGCGCGCCCTGCCGGTCGGGACGATCATCACTGCCGATTCGCTCGGCTTCCAGCAATGGCCCGCCGAACTGGTGCGGGACGCCTATTTCATCGAGGGCGAGAGCGACATCAGCGCGCTGCTCGGCACGGTCGTCCGCAATCCCATCACGGCCGGCGAACCGGTTACCCAGGGATCGCTGGTCAGCCCGGGCGACCGGGGCTTCCTCGCCGCCGCGCTGACGCCGGGAATGCGCGCCATCACCGTTCCGGTCGATGCCCGCACCGGCGTTGCGGGCTTCATCTTCCCCGGCGACCGGGTGGACATGGTCCTGACGCAGACCGTCGACGGCACGGAAGGCCAGTCGCTCAAGGCATCGGAAACCATCATCCGCAATCTGCGCGTGCTCGCTACCGATCAGGCGACCGAGCAGGAAACCGTCGAAGGCAAGACCGTGGTGCGCACCAGCAACACCGTCACGCTGGAGGCCACGCCGCGGATCGCCGAGAAGATCGCGGTCGCCCAGACCATCGGCACGCTCAGCTTCACGCTGCGCTCGCTGGCCGACAATGCGAGCGAGCTCGAACGCTCCCTCGCCGCCGGCAACGTGGTCATTCCCGACGATGCGACACCGCAGGAAGAGGAACGGCTGCTGCGCGAGGCGATGGCCCGGCCCGATGACGGCAAGAGCACCTATGCCACCGGCGCGGATGTCTCGCGGTTCCAGCGCGGATCGATGCCTCCGCAGACGCCGCGCCAGGAATTGCAGGCTTCGGCCCCGGTCTATTCCGGCGCTCCGGCAGCGGCCGCACCCAGCCAGCCGGTCCGCAGGGGGCCCGTGGTCCAGGTGACGCGCGGCAAGTCGACCGAGGAAGTGCCGGTGGGAACCAGCCGCATCTCGGCCAGCAATTTCGTCAATCAGCAGTCTGCCGGAATGGCGAACGGCGCCGGTCAGGTTGCGGCCGCAGCTTCCGGCCTGCGCTGACCCAGACAGAGCCATCAGGGGGTTAATCCTATGAAACGTCGTCTTACCCAACATGCGGTGCTGGCCGGCCTGGCGCTCGCGCCCCTCGCCAGCATGCCGGCGACCGGCGCCAACGCCCAGACGGTGGTCCGCCCGGCGAGCGAGATCGTCCTTTCCATCGGGCGCGGCGAGCTGGTCAACGTGCCTGGCCAGATGGCCGACGTCTTCATCGCCGACGAGAACGTCGCCGATGTGCAGGTCAAGTCGCAGCGCCAGCTCTACGTTTTCGGCAAATCGGGCGGCGAGACCACTGTCTATGCCAGCAACGCGGCCGGCGACATCATCTGGTCGGCGAACATCCGGGTCGGATCGAACATCGGCAGCATCGACCAGATGCTCAACCTCGCCATGCCGGAAGCCAAGATCAACGTCGCCACGATGGGCACCAACACGGTGCTGCTGACCGGCACCGTGGCCGCGCCGGAAGACGCCGCCGAGGCGCAGGCGCTGGTCGAAGCATTCGTCGGCGACGGCGTGAACGTCATCAGCCGCCTCAAGATGGCGACGCCCTTGCAGGTCAATCTGCGCGTTCGCTTCGCCGAGGTGAGCAAGAACTTCGTCCGGACGCTGGGCGCCAATTTGGCGACCGTCGACAGCACCAGCGGCTTCAAGTTCGGCGTCACCAATGGCGGCATCAACCGTCTGTCACCCGGCGGCCCGCTGGGCACCGGCGTGACACCGCCCACCGGCGTGGCAGGCTCCTCGGTGCTCGGCAGCGGAGCCGGTTCGACCATCGCGGCATTCGGCCAGTTCCTCGGCCTCGACATCGGCGCGGCCTTCGACCTTGCCGAACGGCAGGGGCTGGTCACGACCCTTTCGGAACCGAACCTCACCGCGCTGTCGGGCGAGACGGCCGAATTCCTCGCCGGCGGTGAATTCCCGATCCCACTCAGCCAGGGTCTCGGCACGACCACCGTCCAGTACAAGAATTTCGGCGTCAGCCTCGCCTATTCGCCGGTGGTGCTCGCCAATGGCCGGATTTCCATCCGGGTGCGCCCGGAAGTCTCCGAACTTTCCACCCAGGGTGCCGTGCAGATCGACGGGTTTACCATTCCCGCACTGACTGTGCGCCGGGCGGAAACGACGGTCGAACTCGGTTCGGGCCAGAGCTTCATGATCGCCGGGCTGATGTCGAGCAATTCGCAGAACGCGATCGACAAGGCCCCGGGCATTGGCGACGTTCCGATCCTCGGCAATCTGTTCCGCTCCACCGAATACCGGCGGGGCGAGACCGAGCTGGTGATCGTGGTCACGCCGTATCTGGTGAAGCCGGTCGACGAGCGGGACATCCACCTGCCGACCGACGGGTTCCGTTCGCCCAACGATGCACAGCGCCTGATCCGCTATCTCGAGAATGACGGCGTCAGCGGTGCCAGCCGCCCGATGCCAACGACAGCCGGAGAAGGCGTCGGAGACAGCAGCGAAACCGCAACTCCTGCCGCGCCGGCGATCTCGCAGGACACCGCGAACGTTCCGGTTCCGGCCGAGGCGCGCCGTGAAGAACGCACGGCGGAAGCCGCGGCCCCCGGCTTCAGCTTCAAGTGAGAGGACGACAGATCATGACCAGAACCATCAAGAGACAGGTTTCCTCCGCGATCGCTCTCGGCATCGTGCTGTCGTCGGCAGCCTGCAACGTACCGGCCAACCGTTCGCTTGCAAGCGTGCACCAGCCGGTGGTCGAACGCAGCAATTACGCGCTCGACGTCACCACGACCCCCGGCGGCCTCCCCGTCACAGAACAGCAGAGGCTGCTCGGCTGGTTCGACGCGATGGATCTGCGCTACGGCGACCGGGTCGCGCTCGACGATCCGTCGGCCTCGCCCGCGATCCGCGATGCGGTGCAGGACCTGCTCGGCCGACGCGGCCTGCTGCTCGCCGACGGAGCGCCGGTGACCGCCGGTTACGTCCAGCCGGGGCAGGCGCGCATCGTGCTGACCCGCTCGTCGGCCAGCGTGCCGGGTTGCCCCGACTGGTCGAAGAAAAGCGATCTCGCCTACGAGAACGGGACCACGTCGAATTACGGCTGCGCGATCAACGGCAATTTCGCCGCCATGGTGGCCAATCCCGAGGACCTGATCTCCGGCCAGTCCGGCACGGGCGAGACGGTGGTGATCACCTCGACCAAGGCCATCCGGACCTATCGCGAGCAGGAACCGACCGGAGCCGGCGGACTGAACGAGGTTTCGAGCACCACCGGTACCGGCGGTGGCGGCGGCGGCAACTAAGCAGAGGACACGAGAACAATGAACGCACCGTGGAAAGCAGGCATGGCGGGCAACCGCGACGCCTTCGCCGCCTTCATCTGTGACGATGCCGCGCTGGACGTGCTGCGTCCGGTCGTGATCGAACTCGGCTGGCAGCCGGAGAAGTGCAACAAGGGCGGCCTGCGCAACGCCGTTCAGGCCCTCAGCGTCAGCGCCAGCCCGAACATCCTGATGGTCGACCTGTCGGAAAGCGGCGACCCGCTGAACGACATCAACGCCCTTGCCGAGGTGTGCGAGCCCGGCACGATCGTGATCGCCATCGGACAGGTCAACGACGTGCGGCTCTATCGCGATCTGATCGCCAGCGGCATTCACGACTATCTGCTGAAACCGCTTTCCGCCAACGTGCTGCGCGATTCGCTGAACCAGGCGCAGGCCGTGTTTGCCTCGCCCCGTTCCAGCGAACAGGACCAGTCGAGCCGCCACATCTCGACCGCTATCGTCGGAACGCGCGGCGGCGTCGGTGCCTCGACTCTCGCAACCTCGCTGAGCTGGCACCTGGCGACCAAGCGCAACATGCCGACTGCGCTGCTCGATCTCGACATCCATTTCGGAACCGGCGCGCTGTCGCTCGATCTCGAGCCCGGACGGGGCCTGACCGACGCGATCGACAATCCGAGCCGTATCGACGGGCTCTTCATCGAGCGCGCCATGGTCCGGGCGCACGACAATCTCGCGATCCTCTCAGCCGAGGCGCCGATCAACGCTCCGCTGATGACCGACGGTGCGGCCTTCCTCCAGTTGGAGGAGGAGTTCCGCCACGCCTTCGAGATGACCGTCATCGACCTGCCGCGGAACATGCTGATCAATTTCCCGCATCTTCTGACGGATGTGAACGCGGTCGTGCTGACCACAGAGATGACGCTCGCCTCGGCGCGCGATACGATCCGGATCCTGTCCTGGCTCAAGAGCTACGCGGATCACGCCGAACCGATCATCGTCGCCAACAAGGTGCAGACCGGAGCGATGGAAATCGGGCAGCCCGACTTCGAAGCCTCGATCGAGCGCAAGATCGATTTCGCCATCCCCTTCGACCAGAAGGGCGCGGCCAATGCGGCCAAGCTCGGCCAGCCTTTCGTGGAAGCCAATCCGCAAAGCAGGGCCGCGTCCCAGATCGCTGCGCTTGCCCGACGCATCGTCGCATCGGGCGAAGAAACCGACGAGGCCGATGGCGGACCGGCGGGCGCAAAGAAGTCGCTGCTTGGCAGCTTCGACTTCAAGTCGCTGCTGGCCAAGAAGGACAAGCCCGCCACCGCCGCGCCGGCGGCCGGGTGACCGCGCAGCCGGGCGGCGCACACCGCGCCAGCCCGGCGACGTGCGGGGATTGATGCAAGAGGGGTGAAGCGACCGCCATGGATACAATACAGCTCCTGTTGATGATCGCCGGCGCGGCTTCGGTCCTGCTGCTGGTCTACGCCCTCGCCGGCGGTCCGTCGCTGGCGAAGACCAGCCAGCGTCGCCTGGAACAGGTGCGCTACCGCCATTCCGAGAATACGCAGACCAGAGTCGAATCCCAGCTCAAGAAGGCAATCGCGGCGCGCAAGCCCAAGCTCCACCGGGTCGCCGGATCTGGCTCGCGGATCGAGGCGCTGGCGGTTCGGCTCGACCGGACCGGCAAGAAGTGGACGCTGAGCCAGTATTTCTACGCATCCGGGGGGATCGCGCTGGTGATCGCCCTCGCGGTATTCCTGCGCACCGGGTCGGCCACGCTGTCGCTCGGCATCGGGCTTTTCGTCGGCGCGGGAATCCCGCATTTCGTCGTCGGCTGGAACATCAAGAAGCGCACCGCGCGGTTCAACGCCCGCTTTCCCGACGCGATCGAACTGCTCGTGCGCGGCCTGCGCTCCGGACTGCCCGTCACCGAGACGCTCTCGGTCGTCGCGCAGGAAGTGCCCGGCCCGGTCGGCGAGGAATTCAAGGCGATCGTCGAGCGGATCAAGATCGGCCGGACCATGGAAGAATCGCTCCAGGAAACCGCCGACCGGCTCGGCATTCCGGAATTCAACTTCTTCTGCATCACACTGGCGATCCAGCGCGAGACCGGCGGCAACCTTGCCGAAACGTTGTCGAACCTCGCCGACGTGCTGCGCAAGCGGAGCCAGATGAAGCTCAAGATCAAGGCGATGAGCTCCGAATCCAAGGCATCCGCCTACATCGTGGGCGCACTCCCCTTCATCGTGTTCACGCTGATCTGGTGGATCAACCCGACCTATCTCGGCGAGTTCTTCATCGACGACCGGCTGATCGTGACAGGTCTCGGCGGCCTCGTCTGGATGGGTATCGGCGCCTTCATCATGGCCAAGATGGTCAATTTCGAAATCTGATCGCGAACGCGAGAAAAGAGCCTGTGCCATGATCAACACTCCCGCCGGCCCCACCCTGCTCGGTTTCGACGTGATCTTCGTCGGTTCGATCCTCGCCGGCGTGGCGGCGATGGCGGTGATGTTCGCCGTCTATACCGCGGTGACGATCAGGGACCCGATGTCCAAGCGGGTCAAGGCGCTCAACGCGCGGCGCGAGGAGCTGAAGGCGGGCATCGTCACCGCCACGGCGAAGAAGCGCCAGAGCCTGGTGCGCAAGACCGACACGACCGAGAAGGTCAAGGGCGCGCTCGGGTCGATGAAGGTGCTGCAGGATTCGCAAATCGCGGACATGCAGCAGAAGCTCGCCTGGGCGGGCTTCCGGAACAAGGAACTCGCCGTCCTCCTGATCGGCGCCCGGGCGATCCTGCCGATCGTCTTCGGCGGCCTTGCCTTCGTGATGCTCTACCTCGTCGAGATCTATCCCGAATGGCAGATGAAGCGCGTCTTCGCGCTCGGGCTGGTCACCTTCCTCGCCTACAAGGGGCCGGAGCTCTACCTCAAGAACATCGCGACCAAGCGCACCGATGCGATCCGCAAGGGCCTGCCCGACGCGCTCGACCTGCTCGTCATCTGCGCCGAGGCCGGCCTCACCGTCGATGCGGCTTTCAACCGGGTCGCCAAGGAACTGGGCCGCGCCTATCCCGAACTGGGGGACGAATTCGCCCTGACTGCGATCGAGCTGTCCTTCCTCAACGAACGCAAGAAGGCGTTCGACAACCTCGCCCATCGCGTGAACCTCGAGGCGGTGAAGGGCGTGGTCACCACGATGGTCCAGACCGAACGCTACGGAACCCCGCTCGCCAGCGCGCTGCGCGTGCTCTCGGCCGAGTTCCGCAACGAGCGCATGATGCGCGCCGAGGAGAAGGCGGCCCGCCTGCCCGCGATCATGACCGTGCCGCTGATCCTGTTCATCCTGCCGGTGCTGTTCATCGTCATCCTCGGCCCGGCGGCCTGTTCCATCGCCGACGCGTTCTCGGGCGGGCTCTGAGCCCGCCGGCGAGCCCGAAGAGCCGGGCGCGCCGCTCCAGCCCTATTCGGCCAGGCTCTCCGCGTCGAACTCGCCCGCCGCATCGCGCACGCGGACGAGCAGGTCGCGCAGGACGCCCCGCTCGCTCTCGTCGAGCACGCCGAACAGCTCGCGTTCGATCGCCTGGGCGAGCGGCATGATCCGCGCATGGACCGCCCGCCCCTCGGCGGTCAGTTCGAGGAGATGCGAGCGCCCGTCGTTCTCGTTGGGGCGCCGCTCGGCAAGGCCGCGATCCTCCAGCTTGCGGCAGGCGCGGTTGACCGGCACCTTGTCCATCAGCGTCGCCTGCGAAAGCTGCCGCTGGCTCAGCGCGCCTGCATCCCCCAGCACGGCCATGATCCGCCATTCGGTGGTCTTGAGATCGAACCGGCGGCGATACTGTTCCGCGATCCGGGTCGAGACCGCGTTCGACGCGATCGACAGCTGATAGGGCAGGAAAGCGGCGAGGCGCTGGTCGGGCTTGGTGGTCATGGAAAGTCTCGGATCGCGTTACGGGAATAAGGTTGCAAACGCGACTATTTATACCCCGGTTCCTCCCACCAGGGATAGAAATCCGGCATGTCCTGCGAAACCGTGTCCGGATAGGCGGGCGAGCGCTTTTCGAGGAAGCTCTTCACCCCCTCCCTGCTGTCCGCGCTCTTGCCGAGGCGATAAATCGAGCGACTGTCGATCCGGTGGGCCATCATCGGATGGCTTTCATGCGGCAGGCGCCAGAGCATGGCGCGGGTCATCGCCACCGACACTGCCGAGGTGTTGTCGGCGATCTCGCGCGCCAGCCCCCGCGCTGCGTCCATCAGTTCGGCCTGCGGGTGGACCGACCGCACGAGCCCGCAGTCGAGCGCCTCCTGCGCGCCGAAGATGCGGCCCGTCATGCACCATTCGAGCGCGGTCTGCATTCCCACCAGACGCGGCAGGAACCAGCTCGAACAGGCTTCGGGCGTGATCCCGCGCCGCGCGAAGACGAAGCCGAACCGCGCATTGTCGGAGGCGAGCCGCATGTCGAAGGGCAATTGCATGGTGGCGCCGACCCCAACCGCCACGCCGTTACAGGCGCCGATCAGCGGCTTCTTCGAATCGAACATTCGCAGGACCATCCGCCCGCCCCCGTCGCGCACGATTTCGTCCGAGAGGTCGTCGACCTCCTTGTGCCGGGCGAAGACGTTGCCCTCGCTCCCTTCAGGCGTCAGGTCCGCTCCGGCGCAGAAGGCCCGCTCGCCCTCACCCGTCACGATCACCGCGCGCACGCTGTCGTCGGCATCGGTGATGTCGAGCGCGTCGATGACCTCCTGCATCATGGTGCGGGTGAAGGCGTTCATCTTCTCCGGCCGGTGGAGCGTAATCGTCGCGATTCCCTCGGCGATGTCGAGCTTGATCTGGGTGAATTCGGTCATCGGTTTCGCACTCCGTCCGTCGCAGCAGGGGAACGCATGGACCGGGTGTTACACAGTCCAGCGCCAGAAAGGTAAACGCCCCCGCTCGCGGCGCACGATGCGGGCGAACGGAGGCGTCTGAGATCGATCATGCGGGCTAGCCTAGAGCCGCGACCGCGAGTAGGAAAACGTCGCGGCGATCAGCGCGGCGCCATCCTGATAGCGCCGTCGAGACGCACGTCCTCGCCGTTGAAATAGCCGCATTCGATCATGGTCACGGCAAGCATGGCATATTCCGCCGGATTGCCGAGGCGCTTGGGGAACGGGACGGAGGCGGCCAGCGCATCCTTCACCTGCGGCGGCGCGGCGTTCATCAGCGGCGTGTTGAAAATGCCCGGCAGGATCGTGTTGACCCGGATGCCCTCGCTCATGAGGTCGCGCGCGATGGGCAGCGTCATCCCGATCACCCCGCCCTTCGATGCGGCATAGGCCGCCTGGCCCATCTGCCCGTCCTCGCCCGCGACGGAGGCGGTGTTGACGATCGCGCCTCGGTCGCCGTCCTCCGACAGCGGATCGAGCGTCAGCATCCCGGCCGCCGATTTGGCGATGCAGCGGAACGTGCCGATCAGGTTCACCTGGATCACGAAGTCGAAGGCGGAGAGCGGGAAATGCTTGATGCTCCCGTCTTCCTTCGACCGGCTGGCGGTCTTGATCGCGTTGCCGATGCCGGCGCAGTTCACCAGGATACGCTCCTGCCCGTGCGCCTCGCGCGCCTTGGCGAAACCGGCGTCGACATCCTCGTCGCTGGTCACGTTGACCTTGCAGAAGATGCCGCCGATGTCCTTCGCGACCGCCTCGCCCTTCTCCTCGTTCATGTCGAAGATCGCGACCTTGGCGCCCTTGGCCGCGATGGCGCGCGCGGTCGCCTCGCCGAGGCCGGAGGCGCCGCCGGTGACGACGGCGGGAGTGTTGCTGCTGATTTCCATGTTTCTCTCCTGATATGTGAAATCCGGTCGCCCGAAGGGATCGGGCTGCGGTTGAAGTCTTGGACTAGAGCGCCTCGACGATGGTCACGTTGGCGACGCCTCCGCCTTCGCACATCGTCTGCAATCCGTATTTCTTGCCGTGGCGGTGGAGCGCATGGACCAACGTCGCCATCAGCTTGGTGCCGCTCGCACCCAGCGGGTGGCCGAGCGCGATCGCGCCGCCATGGACGTTGAGCCGGTCCGGGTCCACCCCGGTGTGCTTCAGCCAGGCGAGCGGAACCGGCGCGAAGGCCTCGTTGACCTCGAACAGGTCGATATCCTCGATTTTCATGCCCGCGCGCTCCAGCGCCCGGTCCGTTGCGAAGAGTGGTTCCTCGAGCATGATCACCGGATCGCCGGCCGTGACGGTGAGATTGTGGATGCGTGCGAGCGGGGTGAGGCCGTGTTCCTTCAGCGCGCGCTCGCTGACCACCAGCACCGCGCTCGACCCGTCGCAGATCTGGCTGCTCGAGGCGGCGGTGATCGTGCCTTCCGGGCTCAGCAGCTTGACCCCGGCAATGCCCTCCAGCGTCGCGTCGAAGCGGATGCCCTCGTCCACCGTGTGCATCGCGTCGCCTTCCGGCGTCTCGATGGCGACGGGGACGATTTCCTTCTCGAACGCACCGCTTTCGGTCGCCTCGATCGCCTTGAGATGACTGGCGAGCGCGAAATTGTCGAGCTGGTCCTTGGTGAAGCCGTGCTTCTTCACGATCATCTCGGCGCCCATGAACTGGGACCACTGGATGCCCGGATATTTCTCTTCGAGGCCGGGCGATTTGTAGGTCCCCAGCCCCTCCTTCATGTGGAACATCGCGGTCGAGCCCATCGGCACCCGGCTCATGCTCTCGACGCCTGCAGCGATGACGACGTCCTGCGTCCCGCTCATCACCGCCTGCGCCGCGAACTGGATCGCCTGCTGGCTGGAGCCGCACTGCCGGTCGATCGTGACCGCGGGCACCCCCTCGCCGAGCAGCCTGGCCGCAAGCACCGCGTTGCGCCCGACCTGCATGGCCTGTTCCCCACCCTGGCTGACGCAACCCATTACGACATCGTCGACGGCCTTGGCATCGAGCCCGCTGCGCCCCATCACCGCATCGAGCGAGCGCGCCGCGAGATCGACCGGATGCACCCCGGCCAGACGCCCCCCACGCTTGCCCCCGGCCGTACGGACGGCCTCGACGATATAGGCTTCAGGCATCGATTGCTCTCCAGACTTGTGGTTTCGCCCAGGATTATGGGACCTTTACGTAAGCGTCAAGTTGTCCGGCCCGCCCGATCCTCATCGCCAGAACGATGCACTTGCCACCGATGCGACCCTTCTTCTAGATCGCCGCCATGAGCGACGCGATCGACATTTTCAAAGTGAACGAGGCGCTCGATACGTCAGGCTTAGCCGACGAATTCTCTAGCAAGCGCCGAGTTCAGGTGCGCGACGTGCTGACGAGCGAAACTGCCCGCGCCTTGCGTGACGCGCTAGCTCGGCAAACACCGTGGGGCCTGGCCATGCAGGCCGCAGATGGGGAGCCTCGGGATTTTCACGCTGGAGATCTCAAGAACCGTGCAACCATCAACGAGGCGCAGACTCTCGACCAGGCCGTTCAGGAAGCTGCCGGGACCGGTCAATATGCGTTCCGGTATGCCCGCTTCCCCATGCTTCAGGCCTATCTCGAACGGTGGAATCAAGGCGGCCTTCACGATATTCTGATCGAACACATCAACACCGAACCGTTTCTGGAACTGGTTCGTCAGATTACGGGGATTAGCGAACTTCGTAAGGCCGATGGGCAGGTCACCCTGTTCGGGCCGCAGCATTTCCTGGGCTTGCATCAGGATCAGCAGCTCGATGAAGGGTGGCGCATCGCCTACGTGCTCAACATGACCACCCTCGAATGGAAGCCGGATTGGGGAGGGTACCTGCTCTTCTTCGACGAAGAGGGTGATGTGGTCGAGGGCTTCATGCCGCGGTTCAACACGCTCAACCTTTTTGCGGTTCCGCAGCAGCACTCGGTGAGCTTCGTGCCGCCTTTCGCCCCTCAGGGTCGTATTGCCATCAGCGGGTGGTTCCGAGACCGCTGAGCTGCGGACGCCGAAGCGCGAATATTCGCCTGGCCCATTCTCGCGTGGCTGTCGCCATGATCCCGTCCGGTATGGCCGGACGAGCATATCGTTCCCAAAATTTGCCTGCGAAAGTCGCGATTGTAGCAATGTTGCAATCAAGACACAGCGCTGTCTCCAATATTGCCCGGACTTCGATTGCCCATTGCCGCGGGGGAGCATGATATCGCATTCGGACATCCGCAAACACAAAGCGCCCGTAGCGCGAGTGATTTGTTTCTCGCTGAAATGGGTCCGAATGGGGGCCTCCTAAGGGGACTAGACCTAATGAATAAGATTTCACTCCTGAAAGCCGGTGCAGCACCGCTGGCTATGAGCTTCATGCTGGCGGGTGCGCCCGCTGTCGCTCAGGTGGCCGACGGGACGCTCCCGCCGGAAGATCGGACTGCGAGTGCCGATGGAACCGAAGAGCCCGCTGGCACGATCGTCGTCACCGGCTCGCGCATCGCGCGCCCGAGCATCGAAGCGGCGAGCCCCGTTACCGTCGTCGGTGCGGAGCAGGTTCAGCTCACCGGTACGACCACCGTCGAAAGCCTGCTGAACGAACTGCCCCAGGTGATCCCGGGCAACACCCGCGTCTCGAACAACTCGGGCGGCGAGAACTTCGCTACGCTCGACCTTCGTGGCCTCGGCGCCGGCCGCACGCTGATCCTGCTTGATGGCGAGCGCCTGCCGGCCTCGACCACCACCGGCGTGACCGACATTTCGCAGATCCCGACCGGACTGATCGAGCGTATCGAAGTCGTCACCGGCGGCGCTTCGGCGGTGTACGGTTCCGACGCTATCGCAGGTGTCGTGAACTTCATCCTCAAGGACGACTTCGAGGGTGTGGAACTTACTGCGCAGACCGGAATTTCCGAAGACGGCGCCGGCCTGAACTACGCCATCAACGGCCTTGTCGGCGGCAACTTTGCCGACAACCGCGGCAACATCACCGTCTATGCGTCCTACACGGAGCGTGAAGCCGTCAGCCAGGGACGCTTCGACTACTCGCGCGTTTCGGGTGCGATCTATCTTCCGGTGGACAACGAGACCGGCCAGTACGGAATTCCGTATGTTGCCGACAGCCCCGCCGATGTCCGGAACATGCCCGGCTTCACGCAGGCGGTTGCTTCCGCCGGTGGTTCGGCGACGCCTCCTTGGGCCTGGATCGCCAACGATCCGACCAACCCGTTCCAGGGCCTCGGTGCAATTCTGCCGGGCAATTTCGGCGCTGGCAACACCGACACGAACTGCGACGGTGTCCCGGGCGGAGCGTACAACACCGGCAACCTGTCGTTCAACGATGCGGGCCAGCTCACGCCCCGTAACGCGGCTGGACTGTGCAACATCCCGCTCCGTTCGATCGGCTCGTCGCGCTACAATTTCGCTCCGGACAACTACCTGATCATTCCCAATGACCGTCTGACGATCACGGCGAATGGCTCGTACGAATTCTCGGACGATACGCGTCTCAACGTCTATGCCTCGTTCAACAATTCGAACACTCAGGTATCGCTCGCTCCGACGCCGGCGACCGGCATCGTGGTGCCGGCCGACAGCCCGCTGATCCCGGACGATCTTCGTGCCGCGCTCAATTCCCGGCCCGATCCGGATGCGCCGTTCACGATCAACCGTCGTTTCACTGAGACGGGGCCGCGTATCGGCAACTTCACGACAGATGCGAAGAACATTCGCGCGATCCTCGAGCACGATCTGAACGACACCTGGTCGGTCAACTTCGTCGGCAGCTTCGGCCGGGTCGACAACACCAGCCGCAATCAGGGCAACATCCGCGCTTCGGCCGTTCAGCAGGGTCTTGCTGGCTGCCCGACCGGTTCGGCGCCGGGTTGTGTTCCGGTCGACATCTTCGGTCCGGGCACCCTTACGCCCGACATGCTCTCCTTCGTCGCTCTGGCGACGACCGACACGGAAAGCTTCGAGCAGGTTCGTGCCGCTACCAACCTTACCGGTAGCTTCCTCGAACTGCCCGGCGGCCCGATCGGTCTCGCGGTCGGTGCGGAATACCGCAAGGACACCGGCCAGACCCTGGTCGACGACGCGAAGCGTACCGGCGATATCATCGGCTTTAACGCCCAGAATGACATCGCAGGTTCGATCGATGTGAAGGAAGTCTACGGCGAAATCCGCGTTCCTGTCCTCGAGATTCTCTCGCTGGGCGCGGGCGCTCGCTACTCCGACTATTCCTCGGTCGGCGGGCTCTTCAACTGGAAGGCCGAAGCGGAACTTACGCCGCTGCCTTGGGTGAAGATCCGTGGTTCGTACAACCGCGCTGCTCGCGCTCCCAACGTCTTCGAACTGTTCCAGAACGGCAACCAGGGCTTCCCGTCCTATACCGATCCCTGTAACGCTTCGAACACGAACCGGAACGAAGCGCTCTGCGTTGCGCAGGGTATCCCGGCTGCTGCACTGCCCGACTTCAACCAGGTCAACAGCCAGGTTCAGGCATTCGCATTCGGCAACCCGAACCTGAGCGAAGAAAAGGCTGAAACGTGGACCGCTGGCGTGGTTCTGACCCCGGGCACTGTCTTCGGCGCTCGCGTGACGTTCACGGCCGACTACTACCACATCAAGCTCGACGATCGGGTCGCAGCCCAGGGTGCCCAGTTCTTCCTTGGTCAGTGCTACACCGGTGCCGATCCGGCCGCTTGCGATCGCATCTCGCGTGATCCGGCGACCGGTCAGGTCGATTTCGTCAACACCACTGTTGTGAACGCCGACAACTCGTTCACCACGGCGGGCGTCGACGTCGGTCTCGATGTCACCTACCCGGCATTCGGGGGTCAGATCTTCCTTTCCGATGTCCTGACCTACGTCGACGAATACTCGATCGGAGACAGCGACTTCGTCGATACGGTTTCGCCCGGCTTCGGCGGCGTGATCTCGGATTGGGCGAACACGGCGACTCTCGGCTGGCGTGGTGAGACCTTCACCGGTCAGGTCCGTTACGTGTGGAAGCGCGGCGGGCGTCAAAACTATCCGGGCGCGTTCCTCGACGGTCTCTACCCGTACGATCTGGAAGATCCGGACAACACGTCGCTGTATGACGAATTCCCCGATCGGATCGACGATCTTCACCTGGTGAACGTTTCGCTCAGCTGGCGTGCTGCGGACAACTTCACCCTTACCGGGATCGTTGACAACTTGCTCGACAAGGATCCGCCGCAGACGACGACGGGTATCTTCGAACAGGCCAACTCCAACATCAGCTTCTACGATCGCTATGCTCTGGGACGCACCTACACGATCCAGGCTCGCGTCAACTTCTAAGAAGATGAACGAGTGAAATTAGAGCGGCGGGCTTCGGCCCGCCGCTTTTTTTGGTTTGCTTTAGATTCTCGTCCGGAAGACCGCCGTCAGCGCGGGATCGCATCGAAAGCGACGGCAAGTCTTGTACCTTTCTCCGCATTCGGCGCCGTTCCATGCCACATCGAAGATGGGAACAGCACCAGGCTTCCTTCGACCGGGCGCACCTCCAGCCGCGGGTTGAGTTCGAGACCGAGCTCTTGGGGCGGCACACCGAGCATCAAGGTGCCGGCGCCCCCTCCCCCCTTTTCCGATTGCGGAACCTGAAGGTGGAGGGCCGAACTGATCCACCCTTCGGGATGAATATGAGCGATGTGATATCCGGCTTCCCGGAGCCGTACCGACCACGAACCGACAAATCGAACGTCCGCGGCCTTCCGTCTGTAGAACGGGTGAGAGGGATCCGTGGGGAGGGTCGAGGCATAGTCGAGAATATGAGCCTCGATTTCCCGGCGCAGGCGCTGGAGACGCGGGTCCGACCGCATGAACAGCGCGCCTTCCGTTTGCGTTCCTTTTCTCAGGCTCTGATCCGCTGGTTGATGAACCGCCCGGTGAAGTTCGGCGAGGCAATTCTTCAAATGTTCGAGCTCTTCCTTCTCGCCAAGGTAAGCAAGCGGGCGCTGCTGGACCTGGCGCTCGTAATCGTGCAGCCAGAATTCCCTTGGATCGTCCAGCACGCGCCAGCAAAGACTTAGATAAGCCCAGCCGAACTGATCGGTGGCATCGATCTCGACGCAACGCTGTGCCAGCGCCATGGCCTGCCTCGGCTCACCGCGACGCAGGGAGTTTCGAGCCCAGGCGTTGAGGAACGCACGATCGTCAGTTTTGCCCGAATACAAGCTTTGGAAAAGCGTTTCCGCGGTGTCGGTCTGGCCTACCTCGCTACGTGCCACTGCCTCGAAGAAGTCGATTTGGCCGGCCCCTCCCGTTCTCCCGCGCGCCTCATCGCAGAGCGTCAGGACCGTGTCGAAATCCCTCGCCGCCACTGCCAACGACAGCCAGTCGAGCCAGATCGCGTTCTCACCAGGCCATTTCTGAGTGAGCGCGCGATAACTACGATAGGGGTCTCTGGAAGTGCCATACTCCATGGCGAGACGGGCGAGCCCGCGATGGGCGGCAAAATAGCCGGGTGCCTTGGCAACGATGCTCTCATAGACCCGCTCGGCGGCCTCGATCTGGCGCTCATCGACGAGCGCTCCGGCAGTGGCTTCAGCGACTTCCGGAGAATTCGGGAAATGATGCGCGCTTGCCTGCAATTCGGCCAAGGCTTCCGCCGATCTTCCGATCTCTCGCAGGATTCCGGCTTTTTTGACCGTCGCGAAGAGATTGTCGGGCCTGCACGCAAGAGTTGCGTCGAACTTTTGGAGGGCAGCGTCTCCATCCCCATTCTCGTGGTAGAGAGTGCCGAGTGAGTTAAGGATAAGCGGAGCTTGGGGATCCAGCTCCAATCCCTCCTGCAGGAGCCGGATCGCCTCAGGCCGGTCGTTCCGCACGACAGCCAAACGCGCGGCATTGATGCGCGCCTCGACATAGCGCGGCTCGCGTCGCATCGCCTGCTCGAGCGCCGCGGACGCCTCGCTGTGGCGCCCCAGTTCGCCCAAGGCCAGACCAAGACTGTTCAAAATCTCGGCAGTCTCGAGGCCCAGGCCGATAGCTTCGCGATACGCCTCGACAGCTGCTTCGCGGTGTCCGGCGGCCCTGCGGATCACGCCGGCGAGGTGCCAAGCAGGACTGTTCCCCGGTTCCTCGAAAACCACTCTCTCGATCTGACTTCGCGCCGACTCGATGTCTCCGGCGGTGAGCAGATGGTGAATGGCATTCAGCTGATGGGCACCATATCTCATCGACTCTTTCCCGGACTGACGAGATCGCGGAAAATCAATCCCTGCGCTTCATCCTGAATGCGCGCCGATCTTCTATGCTCGCCATGTAGCTGCCGAGAGCGGCGCGCCTGATCGTAATCGCCTCACCCGGCTTTGGTTCAGGTATCCAGCGCGTCTCGCTCTGCTCCCAGGTCGATCCATCTTCGAGCGTTAGGATGGCGCGCCCGCTCGCGTCGTTCGACACCGACACGATTGCGGTTTCAATCTCATTCAATTCGGCTCGATCGTCTTCGTTCGACTGGTCTGCAAATGCCGCGTCGGGAACAGGAAAGCCGAAAAGGCTTCGTCGTGATCGCACAATGCTTTGTCTTGAAACAACCTGCAGCTCATCATCGCCGTAGGATTTCGCAAGCCGGGCGACGCTTTCATCGTAACAGTCCAGTCTCTGACTCGCATCTTCGATGTCCGCACAGCTCAGAACATCGCCGAATATGGCGGGCGTATCGGGCTCGTTTGCCGAAACCGATGCGCTGCTGATCGCCAGCCCGCAAAACCCGATGAT
This sequence comes from Erythrobacter sp., assembly GCA_025698865.1. Taxonomy (GTDB): domain Bacteria; phylum Pseudomonadota; class Alphaproteobacteria; order Sphingomonadales; family Sphingomonadaceae; genus Qipengyuania. The sequence continues at coordinate 734,452 of JAILWQ010000001.1, forward strand.
CAGGGATATCCCACGTATCATGCTTGTTCTTCCCCTTCTTCCCCGATCAGGCGCAACGCATCAAAGAGCCGGGCGAAGCTCCCACATCCCATGCCTCGCCGCAAGGTTCATCAATCAGCACCCACGATAGTTATTTCACCCGCATCTCCAGCGCCCCCTCGCCCTCGTCGATGGCGACGGTGCTGCCATCCGGCACTTCGCCGCCCAGGATGCGGTCGGCAAGGGGGTCCTGGACGTAGCGCTGGACGGCGCGTTTCAGGGGTCTTGCGCCGTAGACCGGGTCGTAGCCTACCCGCCCGAGCCAGCGCTTGGCCGCCTCGGTTAGGTCGATCATGATCTTGCGGTCGCGGAGCAGTTTCTGGACGCGGGCGATCTGAATATCGACGATCGGGGCCATGTGCTCCTGACCCAGCCGGTGGAACAGGATGATCTCGTCCAGCCGGTTGAGGAATTCGGGGCGGAAATGGCCGCGCACCACGTCCATTACCTGCGGTTCGACGCTGTCGACATCGGCACCGTCCTCGATCTGGGTGAGGAACTGGCTGCCCAGGTTCGAGGTGAGGATGATCAGCGTGTTGGTGAAGTCGACCACCCTGCCCTGCCCGTCGGTCAGGCGCCCGTCGTCGAGTACCTGCAGCAGCACGTTGAAGACGTCCGAATGCGCCTTCTCGACCTCGTCGAACAGCACGACTTGGTAGGGCCGCCGCCGCACCGCCTCGGTCAGCACGCCGCCCTCGTCATAGCCGACATAGCCGGGAGGCGCGCCGATCAGCCGGGCGACGGCGTGCTTCTCCATGAACTCGCTCATGTCGATCCGCACCATCGCGTCCGGATCGTCGAACAGGAATGACGCGAGCGCCTTGGTCAGCTCGGTCTTGCCGACGCCGGTGGGGCCGAGGAACAGGAAGCTGCCGAGCGGCCGGTCCGGGTCCTGCAAGCCCGCGCGCGCGCGGCGGACGGCTTTCGACACCGCCTCGATCGCCTGGCTCTGGCCGATCACCCGCTTCGACAGGATGTTCTCCATGTCGAGCAGCTTCTCGCGCTCGCCTTCCATCATCCGGTCGACCGGCACCCCAGTCCAGCGGCTGACGACGCCGGCGATGTCTTCCTCGGTCACCTCCTCGCGCAGCAACGCGTTCTCGGTCTGGCCCGTGGCTTCGGAGAGGCGCTTTTCCAGTTCGGGGATGCGGCCATATTGCAGCTCGCCCGCCTTCTGGAGGTCGCCGCCGCGCTGCGCCTGTTCCAGTTCGATCCGCGCCTGGTCGAGCTCTTCCTTGACCCGAGCCTCGGCGTGGATCTTGTCGCGCTCGGTCTGCCACCGCGTGGTCAGTTCTGAGCTCTGTTGCTCCAGTTCGGAGAGTTCCTTGCGCAGGGTCTCAAGCCTGTCCTTAGAGGCGGCGTCACTTTCCTTCTGCAGCGCCTGTTCCTCGATCCGCAGCTGGATGATCCGCCGGTCGAGGCCCTCGATCTCCTCGGGCTTGCTCTCCACCTCCATGCGGATGCGCGATGCCGCCTCGTCCATCAGGTCGATCGCCTTGTCGGGCAGAAAGCGGTTCTGGATGTAGCGGTTGGAGAGCTGCGCGGCGGCCACGATCGCGCCATCGGTGATGCGCACGCCGTGATGCAGCTCGTACTTGTCCTTGATGCCGCGCAGGATCGAGATTGTGTCCTCGACGCTGGGCTCGTCGATATAGACGGACTGGAACCGCCGCTGGAGCGCGGGGTCCTTCTCGACATATTTCTGGTACTCGTCGAGCGTGGTCGCGCCGATGCAGTGCAGCTCGCCGCGCGAGAGGGCGGGCTTGAGCAGGTTGGAGGCGTCCATGCTGCCTTCCGACGCGCCCGCGCCGATCAGCGTGTGCATCTCGTCGATGAACAGGATGATCTGTCCCTCGGCGCCCTTCACTTCGTCGAGCACCGCCTTCAGCCGCTCCTCGAACTCGCCGCGATATTTCGCGCCCGCAATCAGCGCGCCCATGTCGAGCGCCATCAGCGTGCGGCCCTTCAGTGAATCCGGGACGTCACCATTGGCGATGCGCAGGGCGAGCCCCTCGGCGATGGCGGTCTTGCCGGTGCCCGGTTCGCCGATCAGGGCCGGGTTGTTCTTGGTCCGGCGAGCGAGGATCTGGACCGTGCGGCGGATTTCCTCGTCGCGGCCGATCACCGGGTCGAGCTTGCCGTCGCGCGCCGCCTGAGTGAGGTCGCGCGCATATTTCTTCATTGCGTCATAGGCTTCCTCGGCGCCCGAACTGTCGGCGGTGCGCCCGCCGGTCACGTCCTGGATCGCCGCCTCGAGCGATTTGGCATCGACATTGGCGGCCTTCAGCGCCTTGCCTGCCACGGTGTCGGAGAGAGCGAGCGCCTGCAACAGGCGCTGGACCGGCACGAAGCTGTCGCCCGCTTTTTCGGCAAGCTGTTCGGCCTGGTCGAGCACCCGAACGGCGTCGTTGTCGAGCCCGGGAGTGGCCTGCGCGCCTCCGCCCGAGACGGCGGGGATCTTGCCGAGCGCGGTGTCGATCTCGGTGATCGCGACGCCGGGACTGCCCCCGGCGCGCTGGATCAGCTGGGCCGACATCCCCTGATCGTCTTCCAGCAGCGCTTTCAGCAGATGCGCCGGACTGATCCGCTGGTGATTCATGCGGATGGCAACCGTCTGCGCCGACTGGAGAAACCCCTTCGCGCGATCGGTGAATTTTTCGAGATTCATGACAAGCACCCCAAGTGATGAATGGCCGCCCGGATATGGTGTTGCCAATCGGCAACACAAGACCACGCCTCGACGATTTTCGGCGAGGTGTGTTAGCCGGATATAGGGGTGCGGTGCCGCTTGGCGAGAGCGGCGGTCGAAATTATTCGGCCGGTTCGCCCGCGATGCCCGGGACCAGCACGGTGCGCCCGCCACCGAATTCCTCGCGCACGACGATCAGCCCCTGCCGCTCGAGATGTTCGAGCAGGCGGCGGATGCGCCCCGGCGAACTGGTGCCGTAGGCGCGCGCGAGGCGGTCCTCGTCGACCTCGGTCTCGCCCGCATGGGCGGCCTTTGCGATCACGAGGAAGGGGGCGATGAGATCCTCCTCCACCCGGTCGGCCAGCTGCATGATGCGCGCCGCTATCGGCTCCTCGAGATCGTCGAGACCGGCCGCGGCGAAGGCGAAGCGGCGGCGGAAGGCGCGCATGTCGGGCATGGGGCCGACAATCCGCTCGCGCCGGCAGCGGGTGAGGAAGGTCTGGTACTGGGCGGAGGCCGACTGGAAGGCGATGCTCTCGTCCCGCGCCATGCCGGTTACGATCGCCTCGATCTGCACGGCGATGGCGGAGGGATCGACGCCGGGGGGCGGCTGCACCTGCCGCTCCTCGGCGCGGGCGATGCTGTCGGTGATTTCCTCCACGCGCGGTGCCGGCGGGGGCGCGGGCGGCGGCGGCGCCTTGGCGACCTCGCTCGCGAGATCGCGGGTCAGCAGCTTCGCCATGTCCTCGGGCGCGGTGTCGGGAAGCGCCATCAGGCCTTCGGCGCGCATGGTGCGGCCCGAGCGCACCGGTCCGATCTTGACCGCCCGCGGCACCCGCGTGATCGCCGGACCAAGCGCGAGGAAGTGGCCGCGCTCCAGCTCGCGGATGCGCTCCGCCTGCCGCCGCTCCATGCCGAGGAGGTCGGCGGCGCGCACCATGTCGATGTCGAGAAAGGTGCGACCCATGAGAAAGTTCGACGCTTCCGCGGCAACATTCTTGGCAAGTTTGGCCAGTCTCTGTGTCGCGACCACGCCGGCGAGGCCGCGCTTGCGACCCCGGCACATGAGATTGGTCATGGCCGAGAGCGTCATGCGGCGCGTGTCCTCGGCGATCTCGCCCGCCACCGCCGGAGCGAACATCTGCGCCTCGTCGACCACCACCAGCGCCGGATACCAGTGTTCGCGCGGGGCATCGAACAGGGCGGTCAGGAACTGCGCGGCGCAGCGGATCTGCTGTTCCACTTCCAGCCCGTCGAGATCGAGCACGACGCTGGCCCGGTGTTCGCGGATGCGGCGGGCCAGCGCCTCGATCTCGGCCGGGGCATAGGCCGCCCCGTCGATCACCACATGGCCGAATTCCTCCGCCAGCGAGGGAAAGTCGCCTTCCGGGTCGATCACCACCTGCTGGACCATGCCCGCGCTTTCCTCGAGCAGGCGGCGCAGCAGGTGCGACTTGCCACTGCCCGAATTGCCCTGGACGAGCAGGCGGGTGGCGAGAAGCTCCTCGATATCGAACTCGACCGGCTTGCCGGACGATTCGTGGCCCATGGTGATCTGCGCTGTCACGCCCGTGCGGGTAGCGAGCCGAATCCGGGAAGCGAAACCCGTGCTGCAAAGGTTTTGCCCAATCCGTTTGCAGCGCCGCCCCCGCCGGGCTAGGTCGGTTGCAGGGGAGGACCGAAATTCCATGAAAAGATCGCTCGGCCGGATCGGCTTCGCGTTGCTGTTCGTCCTGCTGGCCGCCTTCGTGGCGCTGGCGATATGGGAGCCGTTCTGGGCCGAACGCGAGACGACGCCGCCGTCGGCCTCGGCGACCGGCCGCATCTACTCCGCCGAGATCGTGCGCGACGAATTCGGCGTGCCGCACATCTACGGGCGGACCGATGCCGACGTCGCCTATGGCGTGGCGATCGCCCATGCGGAGGACGATTTCTTCAACCTCCAAGACGTCGCCGCCATGAGCCGGGGCCGCTACGGCGCGATCGCCGGGGCAGACGGAGCCGCGGTCGATTTCGCCTACCACCTGCTCGATGCGCGCGGCACGGCGGAGCGGCACTATCCCAACCTGCCCGCCGACACCCGCGCCCTGTTCGAAGCCTATGCCACCGGGCTCAACGACTTCGCGCGCGACCATCCGGACGAACTCAAGCTGGCCAATCTCTTCCCGATCGACGGGATGGATGTCGCCACCGGCTTCGCGCTGCGGCAGCCCTTCTTCTTCGGCCTCAATTCGATCATCGGTCCGCTGGTCGAGAACAAGCCGCTGCGCCCCGAATACGGGCCGGCGATTTCGCAGCCCCGCGCGCCCGAAGGCGACGGCATCGCGCCTGCCCGCGTGATCCGCGAAGAACCCGAACAGGCGAGCAAGCGCGCGTTCCCCCTTCCCTGGAGCGAGGACGGCGCGCTGGCAGGCTCTAACGCCTTCGTCGTGGCGCCGGAAAAGAGCGGCGGGCCGACAATCCTCGTTTCCAACAGCCACCAGCCCTGGCGCGGCGGCGTCGCCTGGTACGAGCTGGTCGTCGAGAGCGGCGAGGGCTGGCACTATGCCGGGGCGAACTTTCCCGGCAGCCCCTTCCCCTTCCTTGGCCACAACGAGAATCTCGGCTGGACCAACACGGTCAACCGGCCCGACATGGTCGATGTCTACAAGCTGGTGCTGAACGAGGACGGGACCAAATACCGCCTCGGCAACCGCTGGCTCGATCTCGAGGAGAAAACCGTCACCCTGCCGGTGAAGGTCGGGCCGGTGATCCTGCCGGTCCGCCGCACGGTGCATCGCAGCGTCCACGGCCCGGTGATCGTGAACGACAGCGGCGCCTATGCGGTGCGCTATGGCGGGATGGACAATCTCGGCCAGCTCGACGCCTATTACCGGCTGAACAAGGCGGAGACCTTCGCCGAATGGGAGGACATCCTCGCGCGGATGGACATCCCCTCGACCAATTTCCTCTACGGCGATCGCGAGGGCAACATCGCCTATATCTACAACGCCGCCCTGCCAGACCGGCCCGCCGGACCCGACTGGCGCAATATCCTGCCGGGCGACGATCCGCGCCTGATCTGGTCCGGCCCGGTCGAATATTCGCGGCTGCCGCGCTATTTCAACCCGGCCTCGGGCTGGCTCTACAACGCCAACAACACGCCCTACACCGCTGCCGGGCCGGGGAGCGATCTGAACCCTGACGATTTCGCGCCCGAACTCGGCATCGAGCTCGAACAGACCAACCGCTCGCGCCGTTCGTGGAAGCTGATGAGCGAGGCGGACCGGCTCGACCGCGCGACGCTGGAAGCGATCAAGTACGACACGGCCTACGAGATGGCCGGCTACCTGCCCGGCATGTACGAGAAGTTGCGCGCGCTCGATCTGTCGGACGATCCGGACCTCGCCCGGGCGCGGGCGCTCCTGTTCACTTGGGACCGGACGGCGGACAATATCGGCCGGGCCGACGCGCTCGCCCTGCTGATGGTGCGCGACTTCATGAGCGCCGAATACCAGAACGGCCCCCAGCCCGATCCGCGCGAGGAGCTGCGCGAAGCGGTCGATCACCTGATGACCCATTTCGGGCGGATCGACCCGCCGATGAGCGAGCTGCTCCGGCTGCGCCAGGGGCCCGGTCCCTACAGCGTCGACCTGCCGCTCGACGGCGGGTCCGACACGCTGCGCGCCTCGACCACCTGGGACGTGGCCAAGGATGGGCGGCTGGCCGTGCGCCACGGCGACAGCTTCATCCAGTGGGTGGAGTGGGAACCGGGCGCGCGCGTCTCCTCGCGCTCGATCCAGCCTTTCGGCGCGGCGACCAACCGGCCGGACAATCCGCACTTCACCGATCAGGCTACGCTGTTCGTCCAGCATCGCTTGAAACCGGTCCATTTCTGGCGCGAGGACGTGCTCGCCAACGCCACCTCGCGAAAGCGGGTGACGAACGCCCGCTGACGTTCTAGCACCACTGCCATCATCGCGTTTCGTTATGAAAAACTGGGGAAAATCATGCGCATCAAATCGATCCTGACCGCGGGCGTCGCCTCGCTCGTCCTCGCCGCCTGCACCACGGCGAACGACATGGACATGGCCCGCGGATCGGCCGCGGCGGCGCCGATGGCAGACGCCGGCGATGGCGCGCAGGCCGCGCCGACCCAGCTGGCCTCGCTGATCGACGAGGTCGAGATCCCCTACGAGAAATTCACGCTCGAAAACGGTCTCGACGTGATCGTGCACACCGACCGCAAGGCGCCGATCGTCGGCGTGGCGGTGTGGTACAATGTCGGCTCGAAGGACGAGCCCAAGGGCGAGACCGGCTTTGCTCACCTGTTCGAACATCTGATGTTCAACGGATCGGAAAACGCGCCTGAGGACTATTTCCAGTATCTCCAGGAAATGGGCGCGACCGATTACAACGGCACGACCGATTTCGACCGCACCAATTACTTCCAGACCGTCCCCACCCCCGCGCTCGAGCGCGCGCTGTGGCTGGAAAGCGACCGGATGGGCTATCTGCTCGGCGCGATCACGCAGGCGAAGCTCGATAACCAGCGCGGCGTCGTCCAGAACGAGAAGCGGCAGGGCGACAACCAGCCCGGCGGCCTGGTGTTCTACGAGATCATCAACACCCTCTTCCCGGCTCCCCATCCCTACGACCACACCCCGATCGGTTCGATGGCCGACCTCGACGCGGCGACCATGAATACGGTGAAGGGCTGGTTCCGCGACAATTACGGGCCGAACAACGCCACGCTCGTCCTCGCCGGCGACGTCTCGCCTGCCGAAGCCCGGCCGCTGGTCGAGAAGTATTTCGGCCCAATCGCGCGCGGCCCGGTGAACGATCCCGCCCAGGCGGACATCCCCGAGCTTTCCGGCGACGTGCGCAAGGTGATGAAGGATCAGGTCGCGGCGACCAACATCACCAAGTACTGGACCGCGCCCGGAATGCTCGACCGCGAACTGACCGCGCTGACGGTCGGCACGCTGATCCTCGGCGGTCTCGAATCGAGCCGGCTCGACCAGGCGCTGGTGCGTGACGAGCAGCTCGCCGTCGGCGTGTCCGCCGGCAATTACTCGTTCCAGCGCGTCGGCATCCTCAATGTCGGCGCCACCGCGCGTCCGGGCGTCGATCCGGCGGTGGTCGAACAGCGGCTCGGCCAGCTGGTCGCCGACTTCATCCGCACCGGCCCGACCGAGGACGAGGTGCGCCGCGCCGCGACCAGCACGGTGGCTTCCACGATCCGCGGGCTCGAGCAGGTCGGCGGCTTCGGCGGCAAGGCGGTGACGCTCGCTTCGGGCGAGGTTTATGCCGACGATCCCGGCTTCTTCGCCCGCCAGCTGGAGATCCTTGCCACGCTCACGCCGGGCGAGGTGCAGGCCGCAATGCAGCGCTGGATGACGCGTCCCTCGATGACGCTGGTGCTCGAACCGGGCGAGCGCGAGGGCGAATATGCCGAAGCCGCCTCGGTCTCCGCCGCCGCCCCGCCGACGGCGGCCGAGGAAGCAGCCGCCGAAGCGCAGGTCACGGTCACCAAGGAACGACCTAAGCCGCCGATCGACACCACCGCCGAACTCGACTTCCCCAACGTGCAGCACGTCCAGCTCGCCAACGGGATGCGCCTCAATTACGCGCAGCGCGAAACCGTTCCGGCGACCTATGTGACCATGTCGTTCGATGCCGGATCGGCCGCCGATCCGCGCGACAAGCGCGGGCTCGAAACGTTGGCGCTGGGCCTGTTCGACGAAGGCACGACCACGCTCGACGCGCAGGAGATCGCCGAAGCGCGTGAGCGTCTGGGCGCCAATATCTCGACCGGCGGCGGCTCCGACCGGTCCAGCTTCACGCTGTCGGCCCTTTCGGCCAACCTTGTCCCCTCGCTCGAGCTGATGAGCGACATCATCCGCAACCCGGCCTTCGACCCGGCCCAGATCGAGCGTGTGCGCACGCAGCAGATCACCGGGATCGAGCAGGAACTGCGCACCCCACAGGCGATCGCTGCGCGCACCCTCGCCCCGATCATCTATGGCGCGGACAGCCCCTATGGCGGCTCGGGCAGCGGCACGGTCGAATCCGTCCGCGCGATCACCCGCGCCGACATCACCGGGTTCAAGGACCGTTGGATCCGCCCGGACAACGGCCAGGTCTTCGTGGTCTCCGACCGTCCGCTGGACGAGATCGTGGCGACCCTGAACGGTGTCTTCGGCGACTGGCGCGCGCCTTCGGTGGCCAAGGGGACCAAGAGCTTCGGCGAGATGGTAGATATGCCCGAATCCAGCCGGATCGTGCTCATCAACCGGCCCAATTCGCCGCAGAGCTTCATTCTCGGCGGCCAGCTGACCCCGGCCGATGCGCGGGACGAGACCTATGTCGATTTCCTCAACGCGAACAACGCGCTGGGCGGCAACTTCCTCGCTCGCCTGAACATGAACCTGCGCGAGACCAAGGGCTGGAGCTACGGCGTGCGCGGCGCGCCGCAGACGCTCGAGAATGCGGTGAGCTATTATGTCTCCGCACCGGTCCAGGCCGACCGCACGGGCGACGCGCTGGGCGAGCTGATCCGCGAGACCGGCGAGTTCCTCGACACGAGCGGCGTCACCGAGGCGGAGCTCGGCCGCATCGTCACCGCCCAGATCGGCGAGCTGCCCGGGCAGTTCGAGACCTCTAGTGCGGTGCTGAGCGCAATGCAGAGCAACGCGCTCTACGGCCGTCCCGACAATTACCAGGAAACTCTGGCCGCCCGCTACCGCGCGCAGACGGCGCAGAGCCTCGACACCGCCGTCCGCGCGGCGATCGACGGCGACCGCTTCGTCTGGGTGGTGGTCGGCGATGCCAGCGTCGTGCGCCCGCAGCTCGAACAGCTCGGCCTGCCGGTCGAGGTGCGCGAGATGGGCCAGTAATGGGTTCGATCGGCCTTATTGACATCGCTGTCAGCAAGGCCGATTGACTGCCCAGCAAACGCTTACCGTCAGTTACCAATCAGGAGAGAATTCCATGTCCGTAGCCGGAACCTACGATACCGTCGTCAAGAGCCCGATGGGCGACCAGAAGGGCACCTTCACCGTCGTTCCGGGCGACGATGGCAACAGCTTCACCGGTTCGATGGCCGGCGGCATGGGCTCGATGGACGTCAAGGATGGCACCATTTCGGGCGACACGCTGAACTGGAAGATGGACATGACCGTCCCCATGCCGATGACGCTCAACTGCACTGCCACCGTCAATGGCGACCAGATGACCGGTACGGTCAACGCCGGCGCCTTCGGCGACATGCCGCTGACGGGCGAGCGCCAGGGCTGAGCCTTCGCTCCAGCGAAAGAATGCGAGGCCGTCGGAGCGTTCCGGCGGCCTCTTTCGTTCAGGGGACGTAATTCCGGTCAGCCTGGCGGAAGGGCGGAACAGCCGTTGCCTTCCCGGCTAGTCAGCCACGCGCATGCAAAAAGGCCGCCGGATCGCTCCGGCGGCCTTTGCTTTTCCGTATGGGAAACGTGCCTAGCGGACGATATCCATTTCCTTGATCAGCGCGTCGGCGCCGTCGACCTTGTCCATCACCCACAGCATGTAGCGGGTGTCGACATGGATCGTGCGGGTCGTCTTGGGGTCGAAATCCCAGTCCGAATTGACGCTCTCGAACGTGCCGTCGAACAGCAGGCCGACCAGTTCGGCGCGCGAGTTCAGCGTCGCCGAACCGCTGTTGCCGCCGGTCGAATCGAGGTCCGAGAGGAAGTTCACCGGCACCGTGCCGATGCTGTCCAGCGCATAGCGGCCGTAATCCTTCTGGCGGATTTCCTCGAGCATCTTGGGCGGGGAGTTGAACGGCTCCTCGCCGGTATCCTTTTCCAGAATGCCCTCGACCGTGGTGAACGGCAGATAGGCCATCCCGTCGCGCGGGACGCCGCCCAGCACCGTGCCGTAGGTCACGCGCAGCGTGCTGTTGGCGTCGGGATAGGTGTTCACGCCCTGCGAGCGCTGCCAGGCGGTGATCGCCTCCATATAGGCGGGCCGCACCGCCAGCATACGGCCGGCCCGCTCCTCCTCCTGCTGTTCCAGCTGCCGCTCGTAATCGTAGAGCGCCACAGCCAGCTTCATGAACGGATCGCCGCTCGCTTCGAGCTGGGCGGGCGTCGCTTCCATCAGGGCCAGCCGGGTGGCGCTGTCGTCGAGATCGGTCGCGGCATAATAACCGTCGATCCGGCTCTCCAGCGCGGCGCGGTCGACATTGCCGGTGAGGCCCAGCGCCCGGTCGAGCGCCGGCACCCGCGCGGCGGCGGGCTGGTCGAGATACTTGCCGAGGAACAGCATCCACTCGGCCTTGTCGACCGCCGGATCGTAGCGCCGGTCGAGCGCCTGGAGACCCTGGCGGAAGAAGGTCATGTCGCGTTCCTGGAAGCCCGGATCACGCTCGGCATCGGGCTTCTGCCGTTCGCGCGAGAGGCGATAGAGCCGCTCCGCCGCCGACAGCATCTGCGAATTGGTGGCAAGACCATACCACAGGTTCTGGCGCGAAGCCGCCGCATCCTCGGCGCTCAGCGCCTGCAATTCGCGCGTGGCACGGGCGTAGGATGAACGCGAGCGATCGGCCGAGATCCAGTCCGCCAGCGAGGTTTCCCGCGCCCGCCGCCGGTCGACGAGGCCGACGCGGCGCGCGCCGTCGATCTGGCCGCGCAGGTTCTTCTCGGTATTGTTGAGCCCGGCGAGACGCGATTCGTACTTCACCCGCGCGTCCGAGCCTTCGGGCGCGGCCTCCTCGATCGTGTCGATCCAGTCGTTGTAGAGCCCGACCTGAAGCGGATAACGCCAGCCGAACGTGTCTTCGACCTCGGCCAGGGTCGCGTAGCGCGAGGTCGATCCGGGATAGCCGGCCGCCATCACGAAATCGCCATTGTCGAGACCAGCCGCGCTCACCTTGAGGTGATGTTCGGGGCGGTAGGGAACGTTGTTCTCGGCATAGTCCGCCGCCGATCCGTCCGGCGCGACATAGGCGCGGTAGAAGGAGAAGTCGCCGGTGTGGCGCGGCCACTGCCAGTTGTCGATATCGCCGCCATACTTGCCGATCGAATCTGCCGGCGCATAGACCAGCCGCACGTCGCGGATCTCGAGCCGCTTGATCAGCTTGTACTGCGAGCCGCCATAGAAGCTCGCGACCTGGCAGCGGAAACCGGCATCGCGCTCGCACTCGGCGGTGATGTCCTTCTGGCGCTGCTCGACCGTGTCGTAGCGCGCATTGGGCGCGAGCCGCTCGGTGCCCGACCGGATGCGATCGGTCACGTCGGTGACTTCGGTGGTGACGTAAATGCGCGATCCCGGCGCGGCGGGCAGTTCGCGGTTCTTCGTCTTGGCGAGGAAACCGTTCTCGAGGTAATTGTTCTCGGCGGTCGAATTGTACTGCACCGATCCGCGCGCGCAGTGATGGTTGGTGACCACCAGCCCCTCGGGCGAGACGAAGCTCGCCGAGCATCCGCCGAGCGAGACGATCGCGCCCATCGGGAAGGCGGTGAGATCGGTCAGGGTCTCGGGGTCGAGCTCGAGCCCGGTCTGCTTCAGATCGGTGGCGATGGCGGGCAGCTGGTCGGGCGTGAACATGCCCTCCTTGGCGACCGCCGGAGCGGCGAAGGGCAGGCTCGCCGCACAGGCGAGCAGGGCGGCTGAGAAGGCCGTTTTGCGCATTGTCATGAGGTCCCCAATTGAGCGCGCGAGTCCCCGCGCGATGGCGAAACGCTACGCCTCGCCCCTGCGCGCGGCAAGCCCGCTTTCGCCCGGCGCATTGTGCGGGCGACGAACGGCTGTTCTAGGGCAGGAACCGCCCGCGCATTGCCTGATAGGCCGCGGCGCTGACCGTGTTCGCCAGATTGAGCGAACGCACCTTGTCCGACAGCATGGGCAGCGCCACGAGGCTCTCGCGATGATCGTCAACGATCGGCTCCGGCAGGCCCTTCGTCTCGCACCCGAAGACGAGATAGGCATCGTCTGGATAATCGGGCTCGTAGAAACTGCGCGGCGCATATTCCTCGAACAGGAACATCTGGTCGGCGCGCGGGCGTCGCTCGTCCAGAAAGGCCTGCCAGCTGGCGAATTCGGCCAGCCGGATGTGCTGCCAGTAATCGAGCCCCGAACGCTTCAGCCGGGTGTCCGAGATCACGAAACCGAGCGGATGGATCAGCACCAGCTCCATGCCCAGCGCCACACACGTCCGCCCCACCGCACCGGTGTTACCGGGTATCTCCGGCTGAACGAGGACGATGGTGGTCATGGCCGACCGCCCTCAGCCGTCGAGCTTGTCCTTCAGGATCTGGTTGACCACCGCCGGGTTGGCCTTGCCCTGCATCGCCTTCATCGTCTGGCCGACGAAGAAGCCGAACAGCTTGTCCTTGCCGCCGCGATATTCGGCGACCTTGTCCTGATTCGCGGCGATGATGCCGTCGATCGCGGTCTCGATCGCGCCGGTGTCGCTGACCTGCTTCAAGCCCTTTTCATCGGCGATGGTTTCGGGATCGCCGCCATCGCGCAGGACGATCTCGTAGATCTCCTTGGCCTGGCCGCCGGAGATTTCGCCCTTGTCCTGCATGGCGAGGATGCGCGCCTGTGCCTTCGCCGTGGCGTTGGAGGGGTTGGCGTCCTCCCCCAGCGACTTCATCACCCCCGGTGCGACCGAGAGCGCCCAGTTGGCGACCGGAGTGGCGATGTCCTTCTCGCCCTTGCCCGTCGCCTGCGCGGTTTCGGCGAGCAGGGTCTCGAAGCGGGCGAAGGTCTCGACCTCGGCGGTCAGCTCGCGGGCGTTGTAGGGCGTAAGGCCGAGTTCGCCTTCGTAGCGCGCGCGCTTGGCATCGGGCAGTTCGGGCAGGCTGGCGCGGCATTCGGCGAGGAAATCCTCGTCGAGCTCGAGCGGCAGGAGGTCGGGATCGGGGAAGTAGCGGTAATCATGTGCGTCTTCCTTGCTGCGCATGGTCCGCGTGGTGCCGCTCGCGACATCGAACAGGCGGGTTTCCTGATCGACGCTGCCGCCGTTCTCGATCACTTCGACCTGGCGGTTCGCCTCGTATTCGATGACCTGCATCACGAAGCGCACGGAGTTGACGTTCTTGGTCTCGGTGCGGGTGCCGAGCTCCTCGCCCGGCTTGCGGACGGAGACGTTCACGTCCGCCCGCATCGAGCCTTCTTCCATATTGCCGTCGCACGATCCGACATAGCGCAGGATCGAGCGCAGCTTGCGCACGTAAGCCCCAGCCTCGGCAGGCGAGCGCATGTCGGGGCGGCTGACGATTTCCATCAGCGCGACGCCGCTGCGGTTGAGATCGACATAGGACATGGTCGGATGCTGATCGTGCATCAGCTTGCCCGCATCCTGCTCGACATGGATGCGCTCGATCCCGATGATCTTGTCGTCCGGGATGCCAGCCTTCTCGTCAGCCTCGATGGTCAGCGAGCCCTCGCCCACCAGCGGATGGTAGAGCTGGCTGATCTGGTAGCCCTGCGGCAGATCGGCGTAGAAATAGTTCTTTCGGTCGAAGCGGCTCCACGCGTTGATCTCGGCCTCGATCGCCATGCCGGTGCGGACCGCCTGGCGGATGCATTCGCGGTTGGGCACGGGCAGCATTCCCGGCATCGCGGCATCGACCAAGCTGACCTGCGAATTCGGCTCCGCCCCGAAGGCGGTGGCAGCGCCCGAGAACAGCTTGGCGTTGGAGGTGACCTGAGCGTGGACTTCGAGGCCGATCACGACCTCCCATTCGCCGGTCGTGCCCTTGATGTGGTACTCACTCATCTTCGATCACCTTGCCATCTGCATCGAACCGCGCCTCTCCCGCCGGGCCGCGCAAGGCCACGATCACGGGGACGACGAACAGCGCGATCGCCACCCCTATCGAGGCGATCCATTCGATCGGTCCGAAACTCACCACCACTTCTCCGGCGCTGCGTCGAACCCGGCGCGCTGCTGGATCGCGAGGCCGGCGTTGAGCACGCCCTGCTCGTCGAAGGGCTTGCCGACGATCTGGAGGCCCAACGGGAGGCCGTCCGGATTGAGCATGGCCGGAACGCTCATCGCCGGGAGACCCGCGAGGCTGGCGGGCACGGCGAAGACGTCGTTGAGGTACATCGCCAGCGGATCGTCCGAATTCTCGCCCAACGGGAAGCTCGCGGTCGGGGTGGTGGGCGCGAGGATCGCGTCGCAGCTTGCGAAGGCTTCCTCGAAATCCCTCGCCACCAACGCGCGGATCTTCTGCGCCTGCGTGTAATAGGCGTCGTAGAAGCCGGCGCTGAGCACGTAGGTGCCGATCAGGATGCGGCGCTTGACCTCGTCGCCAAAGCCTTCCTCGCGGGTGGCGGCGTACATGTCCTGCAAGCCGGAGCCGTCCGGCAGATCGCGCAACCCGTAACGCACGCCGTCATAGCGGGCGAGGTTGGACGAGGCTTCGGCAGGCGCGATGATGTAATAGGCGGGCAGCGCGTATTTCGTGTGCGGCAGCGAAACGTCGACGATCTCGGCCCCCGCGTCGCGCAGCCAGGCCTTGCCCTGCTCCCACGAATCGAGAATCGCCTGATCGGTGCCCTCCATCCGGTATTCGCGCGGGATGCCGATCCGCTTGCCCTTGAGGTTCGCATCGAGGCCGGCTTCCCATGCGGGCACGTCCCTTTCGAGGCTGGTCGCATCCTTGGGATCGAAGCCCGCCATGGCCTCGAGCATGATCGCGCAATCCTCGACGCTGCGCGCCATCGGCCCGGCCTGATCGAGGCTGGAGGCGAAGGCGACCACACCCCAGCGGCTGCACCGCCCATAGGTCGGCTTGATCCCGGCGATGCCGGTGAAGGCGGCAGGCTGGCGGATCGAGCCGCCGGTGTCGGTGCCAGTGGCGGCGGGCGCGATGCGCGCGGCGACGGCGGCGGAGGACCCGCCCGAGGAACCGCCGGGGCTCATCGCTGCGTTCGCGCCCTCCTTGCGCCAAGGCGAGGAGACGTTGCCGAAATAGCTGGTCTCGTTCGACGAGCCCATCGCGAACTGATCGAGGTTGAGCTTGCCCAGCATGCCCGCGCCCGCTTCCCACAGCTTGCGCGAAACGGTGCTTTCGTAGCGCGGCACGAAGCCTTCGAGGATGTGGCTGGCGGCGGTGGTCTGCACACCGTCAGTGCAGAACAGGTCCTTCATGCCGATCGGCACGCCGCCCATCTTGCCCAGATCCTCGCCCTTGGCGCGCCGCGCATCGACCGCATCGGCGGCGGAGAGCGCATGGTCGGGCGTCGCGACGATGAAGGCGTTGAGCGCGCTCGCCCCGGCCACCGCCGCGTTGAAGCTCTCGGCCACTTCGCGGGCGGTGAAATCGCCGCCGGCCACGCCGTCGCGGATGGCCTTGACGCCGAGCTGTGTGAGGTCGGTCATTCGATCACCTTGGGCACGCCGAAGAAACCGTGTTCGGCAGCGGGCGCGTTGGCGAGAACGTCGTCGCGCCGGCCGCCCGCGGTTTCGGGGATGGCGTCGACCTCGTCCGCGCGCAGGCGCAGCGTGTTGGGGATGACCGCGGTCATCGGCTCGACGCCGGTCACGTCGACCTCGCCCAGCTGTTCGACCCAGTCGAGGATCTTGTTGAGTTCGGGGACCATCCGGTCGAGCTCGCCATCCGTCATGCGGATGCGCGCGAGGTTCGAGATCTTGGCCACTTCTTCGCGGGTGACTGACATGCCCCGCGCACTAGCCGCGCGCGTCGCCGCCATCAAGACGGCGATTCGCGCAGCTGCAAGGTACGAGCGGTTACTGTCCCGGCGCAGGCGGCGGGGGAACGGTCCCGTCCGGAGCACCCGGTGCGCCCGGCTGCGGCCCGCCGAGATTCTGCTGCATCTGCATCGCCTGCTGGAGGGTCTGCAGTCTCTGCTCGAATTCCTCGGCGCTCATGAACTCGATCATCTCGACCTCGAAGACGAGGTCGCTGTCGGGCGGGATCACCTGATTGCCCATCTGGTCCTGCCGCCCCTCGGCACCATAGCCCATCGCGGCAGGGATGGTCAGGCGGTACTTACCGCCCTGGCGCATCTGCGTGGCGCCTTCGGTAAAGCCGGGAACCATGCGGTCGAGCGGCAGCGGGTTGCCTTCGGGAAAGATGCCTTCGACCGGCAGGGGAATGTCCTGCGACTGGTCGAACACGGTCCCGTCGGGCAGCATCCCGGTGTAACGGACGAAGGCGACATCGGTCGCGGCAGGGGTCGGCCCCGTGCCCTCGACCAGAGTCTCGACCTCGACACCGCGCGGGATCGCGGCCCAGGCGAGCCCGGCGCCGATCAGGACCAGCACCGCGATGGCGAGCCACAGCTTGGTCAGCGAGCCCTTGGCGATGGGCTGGAGAGGCACGCGGGTAATCTCGGTCATGTGTTGGGTCCTGATACGCAAAAGGGCGCGGAAATCGTTCCGCGCCCTCATGACTGTTCTCTACCGGGCAGGCAACGGCTTACTTGATGCCGTCACGCTCCATCCGCTTGCGCTCGAGCTTGCGGGCGCGGCGAACGGCGGCGGCCTTTTCGCGGGCGCGCTTCTCGCTCGGCTTTTCGTAGTGGCGGCGCAGCTTCATCTCGCGATAGACGCCCTCGCGCTGCAGCTTCTTCTTGAGCGCGCGCAGGGCCTGGTCGACATTGTTATCGCGAACCATGATTTGCATAAACTAAAACACCTCACTGAGCGGGCCAGAGCCCGGCCAAGCGGGTTTTGCCTCCTAATGGAATTTCCGTCGAATCAACGAAAGGCGTGCCGAATCCGTTCCGGACCGGCTCGAACGGCGGGCACTTACGGTGCGCGACCATAAAAGGCAAGCCTTTGCGGCAGAGCCATGACCGGACGGGCGGCGAGCGCAAGCCGCGGCTTCCAACCCGGCGCCGGGGCGGCTAAGGCCGGGCGCGATGTCCTCCCTCTCTCCTCTTGCCGCGACCGTCAATGTCGCCATCGGCGGCGCGTTCGGCGCGGCGCTGCGCTATCAGGCCGGCCGCGCGATGACCGTCTGGCTCGGCGCCCCGGCGATGGGCGTGTTTCCCTGGGCCACTCTGGCGGTCAACGCGCTCGGCAGCGTGATGATGGGCCTGCTCGCCGGCTGGCTGGCGCGCCATGGCGGGGAAAGCGGCGACCAGCTGCGCCTGTTGCTCGGCGTCGGCCTGCTCGGCGGGTTCACCACCTTTTCCGCTTTCAGCCTCGAACTCGTGCTGCTGATCGAGCGCGGGCAGTATGCGATCGCGGGGCTCTATGCCTTTCTCTCCTTCGCGCTCGGCGTCAGCGGGCTTTTCTTCGGTCTCGTGGCAATGAGGACGGTTTCGTGAAACCTTCGGACGAAGTGCGCCTGTTCACCATCGCCGCCGACGATGACGGCATCCGGCTCGATCGCTGGTTCAAGCGGCACCTTCCCCAGATCGGCTTCGGCACGGTGTCGAAATGGGCGCGGACCGGACAGATCCGGGTCGACGGCGCGCGCGCGAAACCCGACGACCGGCTGGTCGAGGGACAGCAGATCCGCGTGCCGCCGGGCGGTGCCTCGCCCGATCGCGCCGAACGCCAGCGGCGCGAGCTCTCGCCCGAGGATCGCTCGCTTGCCGAGGACATGCTGATCCAGCGCACGAAGTCCGCGCTGGTGCTGAACAAGCCGCCCGGCCTCGCCACGCAAGGGGGGACCAAGACGACGCGCCATGTCGACGGGTTGCTCGATGCCTATGCGGAAGACGAGGAACCGCGCCCGCGTCTCGTCCACCGGCTCGACAAGGATACGTCCGGCATCCTGCTGGTGGCGCGCAGCCCGGGCAGCGCGGCGTCCTATTCCAAGCGGTTCGCCGGGCGCAGCGCGAAGAAGATCTACTGGGCGCTGGTGGTCGGCGTGCCCGACATCGCGCAAGGTGTGATCGAGGCGGCGCTGGCCAAGCAGCCCGGCACCGGCGGCGAGAAGATGCATGTCGACGACGAGAACGGCCAGCCCGCCAAGACCCGTTATCGCGTGGTCGAACGTGCCGGCAACAGGGCCGCCTGGCTCGAGCTCGAACCGCTGACCGGGCGCACCCACCAGCTGCGCGTCCACTGCGCGGCGATGGGTCATCCGATCGTGGGCGACGGCAAATATGGCGGACAGGACGCTTTTCTCACCGGCAGCATCAGCCGCAAGATGCACCTGCACGCAAGGCGTCTGATCATCAGCGGCCCGGACGGCGAGAAGATCGACGCGACCGCCGACCTGCCCGAGCATTTCGCAGGCAGCATGGAGCAGCTGGGCTTCGATCCCGGCCTTTCCGATGCGAGCCCCACGCCCGAGGAAGCGCCCGAGCGCTCCAAGGCGGAGAAGAAACAGGCCGCCCGCGCCCATGCCAAGCAGTATCGCAAGGCCCGTCGCGGCGAGCGGCGCAGTCGGGTGACCTCCAAGCCTGCGAAGTCCGGCGGAAAGCCCGGCAGGAAGCGTTGATGCATCCCAACCCGGCCTTCCGCAGCGAAGACCGCGAACTGCTCGAAGCGCTGATCGATCAGGTCGGCTTCGCGATGGTGTTCCTGACCACGCCGGACGGTCCGCGCGTGGCGCACACGCCGATCGTCTCGACCGGGGATGGCGCTGTGCAGTTCCATCTTTCGCGCGGCAACGCCCTTGCCCGCCATCTCGGCGGAGCGACCGCGCTGGCCGTGGTTAACGGCCCGGACGCCTATGTCTCGCCGCGCTGGTACGAGCAGCGCGACACGGTTCCGACATGGGATTACGTCGCACTGGAGCTGGAAGGCCGGGTGCGGACAATGGAGCCGGAAGGGCTGGAGGCGCTGCTGCACCGGTTGATCGAGCGGCACGAGGCGCGCCTCGATGGGGACGCATGGCGGGCCGAGGAAGCCTCGGAGGAAACCTGGCGCAAGCTCGTTGCCGGGGTTGTCGGCTTCGAACTCGAAATCCTTGCGTGGCGGCCGACGCTGAAGCTCTCGCAGTCCAAATCCGAAGGGGTGCGCGAAACCATCGCGGCAGGGCACGAGGCGAACGGTTCGCCCGCGCTCGCCCAGTTGATGCGGCTGGTGCGCGCGTGACCCGGCCTGCGACCCGTCTGGCGATCTTCGACTGCGACGGCACCCTCGTCGACGGGCAGGCCTCGATCTGCGAGGCGATGGAAGCCGGCTTCGCATCGGCCAGTCTCGCCCCGCCGGACCGCAACGCCATCCGCCGCATGGTCGGCCTCAGCCTGCCGCAGGCGCTGCGCCACCTTGCGCCCGATGCCAGCGAGGAAACGCGGGCGATCGCGGTGCAGGGCTACAAGGACAACTTCTCGACCGCGCGCGCCGAAGGGCGGCTGCGCGAACCGCTCTACGAAGGCATGGCGGAGCTGCTGGGGCGCCTTCACCGCGACGGCTGGCTGCTGGCCGTGGCCACGGGCAAGAGCGATCGCGGCCTCTCGGCCTGCCTCGCCATGCACGGCATCGCCGATTTCTTCGTCAGCCTGCAAACCGCCGACCGCCACCCGTCGAAGCCCGATCCGGCGATGCTGCTCGCGGCCCTCGAGGAGGCAGAGGTTGCGCCGGAGGAGGCGGTGATGATCGGAGACACCAGTTTCGACATCGCCATGGCCCGCGCGGCCGGCGTGCGGGCGGTCGGCGTTGCCTGGGGCTATCACGAGGCGGAGGAATTGCTGGCCGAGGGCGCCGATGCCGTGGCGCAGACGATGGACGAGCTGGAGGCCCTGATCCGTGAGCGATGAGGGCCCCCTTCCACAGGACAACGCAGCCGAACGTCTGGCGAAGCGCCGCTTCGCCCTGCTCCAACTCGTGCGTCTGTTCTGTCTCGGGATCGTTCTGGTTGGTGCCGCGCTCTATGCGCAGCGGATCGGCGAAAGCCCGGCCTCGGGCGCGATACTGCTGATGGCTGGAACCGCCGGGTTCTTCCTGCTTCCCCGGGGTTTGGCACGACGCTGGAAAGGCGAGCGCGGATGAAGAGGTTCTACGATCACGTATCGATCCGGCAGGTCGACGGGGGCTGGTCGGTCGTGCTTGACGACCGGGTGGTCAAGACGCCGGGGAAGAAGCCCCAGATCGTCCCGACCGCATCGCTCGCCGAACTGCTCGCGCAGGAATGGCGCGAGCAGGGCGAAGAGATCGATCCGCGCAGTTTCCGCCATCGCGAGCTTGCCGATTACGCCATCGATGTGGTTGCGACCGATCGCGGAGGCGTCATCGACAAGCTGCTCGCTTATGCCGGGACGGACACGCTCTGCTATCGCGCCGATCCCGAGGACGGCTTGTGGCGCCGGCAGCAGGAAATCTGGGAGCCGCTGGTGACCGCCCTCGAGGCGCGCGAGGGCATACGGATGGAGCGGGTGAGCGGCATCGTACCGCGCTCGCCATCGGCGGAAACGATAGAGGGGCTGCGCACGCGGCTGGAGACGCTGGACGTGTTCGCGCTTTCCGCGTTGCAGAGGCTTGCCTCGCTCGCAGCATCGCTGTGCGTTGGCCTTGCGGCGCTCGAGCCCGATGCCGACGGCGAGGCCTTGTGGGACGCGGCCAATCTCGAAGAGGACTGGCAGGCCGAGCGCTGGGGCGTCGACGCAGAGGCGGCCAAGCGGCGCGCGGAACGCAAATCCGCCTTTCTCAGCGCGCTGGAATTCGCGCACTGTCGTCAGGATCCCGAAAAAGGCTGAAACAGACCCCGATCGGGGCGCTGTTCCAGCCGGGCTGTTCCGGCCTCTTCAGTTACCGCCCACCCACGCGGCGATTTCTCCGGCGACCTGATTGGCGGCCTGGTTCAGCGCCACGCCCACCGGGCCGGCTTCGGGCACCACGCCGGGCACCCGCGCCTCGAACCGGCGTGTCGTTACCTGCGAGCCCTCGCCGCTACGGGCCATGTCGATCGCCACCACGGCCTCGCCGCTCCGCGCATCGAAACCGAAATCGCGCAAGGTGCCGTGGAGGCGCGTCGCAGCCATCACGCCCGGATCGTCGCCATCGATAACCACCCGGCCCGACTGCGCGCGGATGGTCTCGGCGATCAGGCGGCGGAACAGGCGCGCGGGCTTTTCCACCCACACGGCGTCGGGGACGTAGGCGACCGAGCTGTCGGTGATCTGCACCGGCACGCGGGTCACGTCGAGCCGCTGCGGCGCTTCGAATTCGACCAGCGCGAGCGCGTTTTCCTGACTGCCGGTGGCACCCGATCCGGCATTCGCACTTGTCGCCGATGTCAGCGACAGCAGGCTTTCAGGCGGATCCTCGCCGAAGCTGATGCAACCGGACAGGAGCGCCGCGCCCGCGAGGACCGGCAGGAGACGGATAGGCTTCATCAAGGACCTCACGGTTCGTAATCAGGCAGCGCGGGTCCGCCGACGAGCGATCCCACACCCTGGTTTTCGATCTTCTCGGTAACCTGGCGCAGCGCCTTGCTGGTGGCGCTCAGATCCCTCAGCGTGGCTTCCGCCGCCGGCAGGGTGCTCTCGGTCAGCTGCTTCGTCGCGGGCCGCGCTTCTTCCAGCGTCTGCTCGAGCGCTTGCGCCGCGCCGCTCGCGGAGGTCAGCGTCGCGCGCAATTGCTCGGCCAACTGCGCGCCTTCCTGGTTCAGCAGGCGATCGGTCGAGGCGGAGACCTTTTCGAACTGGTCGAGCGTCTCGCCCGCCTCACGCAGGGTGACCTGCAGCTCGGCCATGGTGCGTTCGATCTGCGGCGTGGCGCTGGCGAGATCGGCGGTCATCTTGTCGGTGTTGGCGAGGATGCCGGCGATCGATCCCTGGTTCTCGTCCGAAAGCAGCAGGGTGAGCCGCTCGGTCAGCGTCGCCAGCCGCTCGAGCAGCAGAGGCGCGTTGGCGAGAATCTCGCCGAACCCACCGGCTTTGGGCGGAATGATCGGCACGCCTTCGGTGCAGGCCGTCGTCTCGCAGGTGATCGGCGGACGGCCACGGCGCGCGCCGTCGAGCAGGATGGTGGAAACGCCGGTGAAGCTCGACTGGATGGTCGCGGTGGTCCCGACGAGGATCGGCACTTCCTCGCGCACCTTCAGGCGCACGCGGACGAATTCGGGGTCCTTCTCCCACAAGCGGATCTGGCTGACCTGGCCCACCGGAACGCCGGCGAAGGACACCTGGCTGCCGGTCGCGAGGCCCGACACGGACTGCTTGAAGAAGACGTCGTATTCGTTCTGGGCGCCTTCGCCCAGCCGGGCGAGCCAGACGATGAAAGCCGCCAGCGCGGCGAGCAACACGAGCGAGACGACCCCCACCCAGACATGATTTGCGCGCGTTTCCATTCGCTTCTCTCTATGCCTTCGTATTCCGGCCGTTGTCCAACGCTTTGACGGTCTGCGCGGCCACGGGGAGTTCCATGTTCCTGCGCAGCTCGTCGAGCGCCTGTGCCGTCAGCGCCGCACGTCCGCGCGGGCCGTTGAAATATTCCTGGATCCAGGGATGGTCGAGCTTCATCAGGTTGGGCACGGTATCGACCGCGATCACCTTCTTGTCGGCCAGCACCGCCACCCGGTCGCAGATCTCGTGCAGCGTGTCGAGATCGTGGGTGATGAGGAACACGGTGAGGCCGAGCGTCTTCTTGAGCTCGCGGGTGAGCTGGTCGAACGCCGCCGCGCCGATCGGGTCGAGGCCTGCGGTCGGCTCGTCGAGGAACAGCAGTTCCGGATCGAGCGCCAGCGCGCGGGCGAGGCCGGCGCGCTTCTTCATGCCGCCCGAAAGTTCGGACGGATATTTGTTCACCGCCTCTTCCGGAAGGCCCGACAGCGTCACCTTGTAGCGCGCGATCTGGTGGCGCAGGCTGTCCGACAGGTCGGGAAAGAACTGCTTGAGCGGCACCTCGACATTCTCGCCCACCGTCAGCGTCGAGAACAGCGCGCCGCCCTGGAACAGCACGCCCCAGCGGTCGCGGATACCGAGCACTTGGTCGGGGTCCGCATCGGTGATCGAGCGGCCGAACACCTCGATATGGCCCTCGTCCGGGATTTGGAGCCCGATGATCGAGCGCATCAGCACCGATTTGCCGGTCCCTGATCCACCGACCACGCCGAGAATTTCGCCGCGCCGAACCTTGAGGTCGAGCCCGTCATGGATGGTCTGGTCGCCGAAGCGATTGACCAGCCCTTCCACCACCAGCGGATATTCGCCGCGGTAGCGCTCGTGCCGGCCGATCTCGCGCTTGTCCTCGTCGAGCGCCATCAGGCCCACCCCACTCTGGTGAAGAAGACCGCGAAGAACGCGTCGAGCACGATCACCGCAAAGATGCCGGTGACGACCGCCATGGTGGTCCGCAACCCGACCTCTTCGGAATTACCCTGCACCTGCATCCCGTGATAGCAGCCCGCCAGCGCCACGATGAGGCCGAACACCGGCGCCTTCACCAGCCCGACCCACAGATCGTAGGTCGGCACCACTTCCTGGATGCGCTGGAGGAAGTTCAGGAAGGGAATGCCCAGAAACGCGTCCGAGATCGCCGCGCCGCCGATGATCGCGACGGCTGAGGCATAGAAGCCCAGCAGCGGCATCATCAGGATCGAGGCGAGGATGCGCGGCACCACCAGCGCTTCCATCGGGTTGATCCCGATCGTGCGCATGGCATCGACCTCTTCGGTCAGACGCATCGTGCCGATCTGCGCGGCGAAGGCCGAGCCCGAACGGCCCGCCACCATGATCGCCGTCATCAGCACGCCCAGTTCGCGCAGGGTGATCCGGCCGACGAGATTGACGGTCAGCGTCTCGGCGCCGAACTGCTGAAGCTGGACCGCGCCCTGCTGCGCGATGACGACACCGATCAGGAAACTCATCAGGCCGACGATCGGCAGCGCCTTCACGCCGACCAGCTCCAGCTGGCGCACGACCGCCTTGCCGCGGAAGCGCGACGGGTGGCGGATGACAGTGCCGAACGCGACGATCAGCGCGCCGAGGAAACCCAGCACCCCGCGCGTGCCGGAGCGGGCATTGTAGACCTTCTCCCCCGCCTTTTCGGCGACGCGCGTGAAGACGCCGGGCCGCGGTGCGGCGACCTCGCCCTCGATCTCCATTCCCTCGACCGATTCGACGAGGCGCGCGGCGCGCTCGTTCGCCCCGACGAGCTCCGCCTCGTAGCGCTGGCCCAGCAGGCAGGCCATCCACGCGCCGGCGGTGTCGATCTCGCTGACCTGCGACAGGTCGATCCGGTCGATCGCGACATCGATCGATTCGACATCCTTCTCGACCGCGCCGATCGTCGCGACGAGCCACGGCCCGGTGAGCGCGAGGCGCGCGGCCTCGCCCTCTTCCTGCTCGATCTCGAAGCCCGCCCTGCGATCCATAGGTTGAGGCGTCTATGCGAGCATCGCCTTCGCGACAAGCGGCTTGCAACAATCGGGCGCGCGGCGCCCTGCGCTCAAATGTTGCGCGCGCGAATGGGCGCTGGCAAAGCGCGCTCCCATGAGTTCCGAGCTTCCGACGACATTCGAGCCCCGCGAGATCGAGGCCCGCTGGTACCAGCACTGGGAAGAGAACGGCCTGTTCCGTCCCGACCGCCCGGGGGCGGAGGCGTTCACGATCGTCAATCCGCCGCCCAACGTGACGGGCAGCCTGCATATCGGCCACGCGCTCGACAACACGCTTCAGGACATCGCGATCCGCTATGAACGGCTGCGCGGCAAGGATGCGCTGTGGGTGGTCGGCACCGACCATGCCGGGATCGCGACGCAGATGGTGGTCGAGCGCCAGCTCGAGCAAAACCAGGACAAGCGGACCAATTACAGCCGCGAGGATTTCGTCGGCAAGGTCTGGGAATGGAAGGAGGAGAGCGGCGGCACGATCACCCGCCAGCTGCGCCGCCTCGGCTGTTCGATGGACTGGAGCCGCGAGCAGTTCACCATGGACGAGCATTTCAGCCGGGCCGTGCTCGAGACCTTCGTGCGCCTTCACGATGACGGGCTGATCTACCGCGACAAGCGGCTGGTGAACTGGGACCCCAAGCTGAAGACCGCGATCAGCGATCTGGAAGTCGAGACGCGCGATGTAAAGGGCAGCTTCTGGACCTTCGACTATCCGCTGGCCGACGGTTCCGGCTCGATCCGGGTGTCGACCACGCGGCCCGAGACGATGCTGGCCGACATGGCGGTTGCGGTCCATCCCGAGGACGAGCGTTATCGCGACCTCGTGGCGCGCGGGGCGAAAGTGCGCCTGCCGATCACCGGGCGCGAAATCCCGATCATCGCCGACGAGCACGCCGATCCCGAACTCGGCAGCGGCGCGGTGAAGATCACGCCGGGCCACGATTTCAACGATTTCGAGGTCGGCAAGCGGGCAGGCATCGCGGCGGGCGAGATGCTCAACATGTTCGATGCCGAAGCGCGCATCTGCCAGACGGCCGACGGGCTGGTGCCTGACGAGCTGATCGGCCTCGAACGCTTCGCGGCGCGGCGGCGCGTGGTCGAGATGATGAAGGAGGCGGGTCGCCTCGTCCCCCACATCGACAAGGACGGCGAGGAACACGATGCCGAGCCGCGCACCATCCCCACCCCCTTCGGCGATCGCGGCGGGGTCGAGATCGAGCCGTGGCTGACCGATCAATGGTACGTCAATGCCGCCGAACTGGCCAAGGCCCCGATCGAGGCGGTCCGCAGCGGCGAAGTGGAGATCGTCCCCAGGAGCTGGAAAAAGACCTTCTTCAACTGGATGGAAAACATCCAGCCCTGGTGCGTCAGCCGCCAGCTCTGGTGGGGCCACCGGATTCCTGCGTGGTACGACGAGGAGGGCAATGTCCACGTCGCCGCGACCGAGGAAGAAGCGCAGGCGAAAGCGGGCGAAGGCGTCGCGCTGACCCGCGATGAGGACGTTCTCGACACCTGGTTCTCTTCCGCCCTGTGGCCCTTCGCCACGCTGGGCTGGCCGGAGAACACCGACCTCCTCGCCAAGCATTATCCCAATTCGTTGCTCGTCTCGGGCTTCGACATCCTGTTCTTCTGGGATGCGCGGATGATGATGATGGGCCGCTATCTCACCGGCCAGAACCCGTGGCCGCGCCTGTATCTCCACGGTCTCGTCCGTGCGCCGGACGGGCAGAAGATGTCGAAGTCCAAGGGCAATGTCGTCGATCCGCTCGGCCTCATCGACCGCTACGGCGCGGATGCGCTGCGCTTCTTCATGGCGGCGATGGAAAGCCAGGGCCGCGACATCAAGATGGACGAGAACCGGGTCGAGGGTTACCGGAATTTCGCCACCAAGCTGTGGAACGCGACCCGTTTCTGCCAGTCGCACGGCATCGGCGCGAGCACGACGATCGCCGCCCCGCCCGCCCGGCTCGCCGCCAATCAGTGGATCATCGGCGAGGTCGCGCAGACGGTCGAGGCGCTGGAGGCGGCGATGGCCGACCTGCGCTTCGATGCGGCATCAAACACGATCTACCACTTCGTATGGGACCGGTTCTGCGACTGGTATCTGGAGCTGATCAAGCCGGTCTTCGCCGGCGATGCGGACAGTCCGGCAGCCGAGGAAACCCGCGCGGTCGCCGGGTGGGCGCTCGACCAGATCCTGGTCATGCTGCACCCCTTCATGCCCTTCGTCACCGAAGAGCTGTGGTCAAAGCAGGGCGAGCGGGCCGATCATCCGCTGATCACCGCCAGATGGCCGGAGCCGCAAGCGAAGGTGGACGCCGATGCCGTGGCCGCGATCGACTGGGTGATCGCGCTGACCACCGCGACCCGCGCGGCCAAGAACGAACTCGGCATCGCGCCGGGGGCCAAGCTCGAAGCCTGGCTCGCGGCCCCCTCCCCGGTCGCCAAGGGCGTCCTCGAGCGCGCATCGGCCGCGGTCGAACGCCTCGCGCGTCTGACACCGGTCCATGTCGGGGAGGCGCCTGCCGGCCCCGCCATGCAGATCGCCGCGGGCGAGGATGCGGTGATCGTTCCGCTGGAAGGGATCGTCGACATCGGCGCGGAAAAGGCCCGGCTCGAAAAGGCGCTCGCCGCATCGCGCAAGGAAGCGGGTTCGCTTCAGGGCCGGCTCGGCAATCCAAAATTCGTCGAGAAGGCCAAGCCCGAAGCGGTCGAGAAGGCACGCGCGGACCACGCGCATCACGCCGCCGAGGTGGAGCGGCTGGAAGCGGCGCTGGCGCGGCTGGGGTGAGCAGCCTGATCCTCGCCACCGAGGCGCCGGGGGGCGAGGCGGAAATCTTCGCCTCGCTTCAGGGCGAGGGGCCGAGCGCGGGCGTGCCGGTCGCCTTCCTCCGGCTCTCGCGCTGCAACCTCGCCTGCGTCTGGTGCGATACCGCCTATACCTGGCATTTCGAAGGCGACGAGCGACCGCATCGCGGCGGCGAGCATTACGTCCGCCGCGAAAACCAGCGCAAGCTCGACCCCGAGGAAACGGCGGCGCGCATAGCGGCGCTCGGGCAGAACAGGCTGGTCATCACGGGCGGCGAGCCGCTGCTTCAGGCCGCCGCTCTGGCCGATTTGCTCGAATTCCTGCCCGACATCGCGGTCGAGATCGAGACCAACGGGACCACGACCGCCCCGCCCCGGCTCGATATCCGCATCGATCAGTACAACGTCAGCCCCAAGCTCGCCCATTCGGGCAATCCGGCCGATCTGGCGCTGGTGCCCGAGCGGCTGGATTTCTACGCCGCCGACCCGCGCGCCTTCTTCAAGTTCGTGATCGCCGAGCCCGCCGATCTGGACGAGGTGCTGGCCTTGCAGGCCCGTTATCGCTTCCCTGCCGCACGCACCTTCCTGATGGCCGAAGGCACCGACAGCGCGGCCCTGCGCGCACGGCAGGAATGGCTCGCGCCGCTATGCCTCGAGCATGGCTTTCGCATGAGCGACCGGCTGCACATTCACCTCTACGGCGATACGCGCGGAACCTAGAACGCTGAAGCGCGGTGTGCTCAGCCCTGCGAGCGCCAGCGCTGCACGATGCGTTCGACCGCGTCCTCTTCCCGGCCCGAACTGTTCCACAGTTCCAGAAAGCTCGGATCGTCCGAAGCGGGCCGCTTCACTTCCTCCAGCGTGTCGAAATTGACGCGGAGCGGGATCGCCACGCCCTCGCCGCAGATGATGCATTCGCGGTTGCGCAGGGCGGGGATCGAATCGAGGAAGCCGCGCGCGCCTTCTGGCATGGCTGCACGCACGAATTCCTGATCGCGGTCGTTGTTGAGGCGCATCGAGATGATCGTGCCGCATTGCGACAGCACGCCTTCGGCAAGGTCGGACGGGCGCTGGGTGATGAGACCGAGGCTGATCCCGTATTTGCGCCCTTCCTTGGCGATGCGGGAGAGGATCTTGCCGACCGAATTGCCGTCGGCATGTCTCTCGCTCGGCACGTAGCGGTGGGCTTCCTCGCAGACCAGCAGCACCGGCGCGGTCTTCTCCTCGCGGCCCCAGATGGCGAAATCGAACACCAGTCGGCTGAGCACGGCGACGACCGTGGCGGTGATGTCCGAAGGCACGCCGGAGACGTCGATGATCGAGATCGGCTTGCCGTTCGCCGGCATCCGGAACACCTTCGAGATGAAATCCGCCATGGTGTCGCCGACCAGCATGCCGGAGAACATGAACTGGTAGCGCGGGTCGCCCTTAATCTCGTCCAGCTTGTTCTTGATCCGCATGTAGGGCGCGGAGGTCGTCGCCTTGTCCAGCTTGCCCATCTGGTCCTGGATCTCGTTCGAGAGGTCCGAGAGGAGGTAGGGGATCGGCGAATCCACGGTCACCTTGCCCAATGTTCCGGCCAGGCGGCTCTTGGAGCGGGCCTTGAGCAGGCACTTGGCGAGAATGTCTTCGTCCACCTGCCGCTCGTTGCCAGACGAACTCAGCAGCACCT
Source organism: Erythrobacter sp. (assembly GCA_025698865.1). Lineage (GTDB taxonomy): Bacteria > Pseudomonadota > Alphaproteobacteria > Sphingomonadales > Sphingomonadaceae > Qipengyuania. The sequence continues at coordinate 763,889 of JAILWQ010000001.1, forward strand.
CGCAATGCTCCTCGAAATTCATCAGCCAGTACGGCATCTGGAGGTTGGAGACGTCGAGGATCATGCCGGTGCGCCGGAACGCCGCCGAGTATTCGCCGTGCGGGTCGATCATCACGATGTGACCCTCCGGCGCCGCCTCGCAGATGCGGTGGAGGATGAGCGCGGCGGCGGTGGACTTGCCGGTGCCGGTCGAGCCGAGCAGCGCGAAGTGCTTGCCCAGCATCGCATCGATATAGAGCCCGGCGCGGATGTCGCGTGTCGGGTAAACGTTGCCGATCGTGACCGAATCGCGCCCGTCGCTGGCATAAACCTGCCGCAGATCACCCGTCGTCGCCGGGTAGACCAATGCGCCCGGCACCGGATAGCGCGTCACGCCGCGCCGGAAACCGTGGAGGCGCCCGGTCAGTTTCTCCTCCTGGCCCTCGCCCAAGAAGTCGATGTTGGCGATGATCGAACCGTCGGTCCGCCGGTCCTGCTTCTGGTTGCGGACGCTGGCGAGCAGCCAGCTGTTGTTGACGCGGATCTTGATCTGGCTGCCGACCTGTCCGGCCAGCGCGATCGAGGGGTCCTCGTCCTCCATGCATTCGTTGAGCCGCTGGATGTCGATCGCGATCTGGGATCCCGACCCGGCGATTTCGAGAACCACGCCGATCGGCTGCGCGGCGTTGCTCTGCGCAGCGACAGGCTCGGCCCTTTCGGCGGCTTGCGGGCGCGCCGGCGGGCAAGCCCCCTCCTCGCCGGCCGGATCGAAGGTGCGAAAGCTATCCTGGTTCATCGTGTTCATGCGATTGCGAAACCCCTGAAACGCCGCCAGCGAAGCCGAGCGTACAGGGCCTTGGATAGGCCGAAGGGGGTTAAGATCGGATCAACGCCGGCGCCGCCCGCCGCGAGCCGGAGGGGTCAGATCATCGCGTAGAAGCGGCCCGCGGCCCAGCCCATGCCGATCGAGAGCAGAACCGCGGCGAGGCCGTAGAACAGCGAGTTTTCCTGCGCATTGTATTCCACCGCCCGCTCGAACCCGACCTTGCGCACCTCCACTTCCGACACCGCGGAGGCGATCACCCGCCCTCCGGTCACGGCGAAAGTCTCCGCCGTGTAGGTCCCGGTCACGACATTGGAGGGCAGAGCAATCCGGGCCTGGTAGAGAATGTCCTCGCGCAGCTGCGCGCTGCCGATCTCTTCCTTGTAGAGCCCCTGCCGTGTCCGCAGATCGACCAGTCCGGCGGCGAACCGCGCCTGTTCCTCGGGATCGATGGCGCCGCTCGGGCTCAGCTGGATATAGCGCGTACCGAATTCGTAGATCGCGGCGGTCTTCTCGTCGACGATCCGGTCGATCGGGCGTGTGCTGGCAATGGCGAAAAAGGACGGGGCCGAGCGGAAATCGGTGCTGTCGGCGTTGATCCAGATGCCGCCGATGCGCTCCTTCTCGCGCATCCGGATCGGTTCGGACGGCCCCTTGAGCACGACCACGATATCGTATTGCTGCTCGCCCCGGCGCTGGACCGGATCGAGGACCGCGCCGAACAGCAGCAGCTCGGTCCCGGTGAAGCCCTGACGCACCTGGACCTCGTGCTGGCTGACCTCGGGCACGAGAATGGGGTCGCGCTGCCCCATCAGGGTGACGGCGCAGAGAAGGGCGAGGAGGATCCTCACAGCGGAAACACCGTGTAGATCTCGTCAGGCCGGATCGAGAAGCCGATGAATATCCGGATAGCGATCACGAGCACGATCGCCGCGAGCGCGAAACGCAGCCATTCGGGCTTGAGCTTCGCCGCCCATTGCGTGCCGAGCTGCGCCCCGGTGACCGATCCGATCAGCAGCAGCCCGACCAGCACGATGTCCACCGCCTTGGTCGTCAGCGAGTGCATCATGGTGGTGACGATGGTGACGAAGAGGATGTTGAAGAGGCTGGTGCCGACCACCACATTCGCGCTCATGCCGAGAATGTAGAGCATGGCGGGTACGAGGATAAAGCCGCCGCCCACGCCCATCAGCATGGTCAGTATCCCCACGAGCACGCCGAGGATCAGCGGGGCCAGCGGGGAGATGTACAGGCCCGAACGGTAGAACCGCCAGCGCCACGGCAGCGCGGCAACCAGTGGGTGATGCTTGCGGCGGCGCACCTGCGTGACAGCCGTTCCCCGGATCGTCTGGACCGCCTCGCGCATCATCAGCGCTCCGATCGACCCCAGCAGGATCACGTAGAGCGCGTTGATGACCACGTCGATCTGGCCGACGCTGCGCAGGAAGCGGAACAGCAGAGCGCCGATACCGGCGCCGATCAATCCACCCACCACCGTCACCGCGCCGAGGCGATAGTCGACCCCGCCGCGCTTGGCATGGGCAAGCACGCCCGAGACGCTGGCGCCGGTCACCTGGGTCGAGGCGCTGGCAGCGGCGACCGTCGGTGGAATGCCGTAGAAAATGATCAGCAGCGGCGTGGTGAGAAACCCTCCGCCTACTCCGAACAGTCCCGAGAGGACGCCCGTCAGCGCGCCGAGCGCGATGATCCACAACCCGTTGACCGCCAGATTCGCGATGGGGAGGTAGACGTCCATCGCCCGCCCCTATCCCACCGACGGTCGGGTTTAAAGGTGGCGCGCTTCAGAAGGCGCGGGAGAGTGTCAGCGCCGCACCACTGCCGGGCGCGGCATCGCCCGCCACGCGCATCCGGTAATCGAACGACAGGCGCACAGGCGCATCTCCCAGCCGGAGGGTCACAGCGGCGCTGGGACCGATGTCGAGCCGCTCCGCGCCGCGCTGCGCCCCGCCCCATACTCCAGCGCCCGCGCGGACAGTGCCGAGATCGAAACTAGCGAGCTCTCGCGTCGCGACCGCCTGCCCGTCGGCGAAACCGCTTTCGAACCGCCCTCCGACATAGCCCGCCTGCCCGTAAGAGCGCAGGGCGAACCCGGCTGGCAGAGTCAAGGCATCGGTGCCCCCCGCGACGAATGCTGCGGGCCGCAATTGCGTTCGCCCGTCCTGATGCGTCACCCGCGCCTCGACATGGGCGACCAGCGGGACCTCGGCGACCGGACGCGCGCCGAGGCCGAGAGCGATCTGCCGCTCTCCGTTCGAGACCAGCGCTGCGTCGGCGCGGGCATAGGCGAAGGGATCCCACAACACCGATGGCCGAAGGCGGTAACGCAGGATAGCGCCCACCTGACTGCGACCATAAGCGGCGGGTCCCACTCCCCCCGCAAGCACGCTGCGAGAGCCGCCCGGCCGCAGGAACAGCCAGGCATCGAGGCTTAGCCGGTCGGCAAGGCTCGGGGTGGGCGGGGTGGTTGGCGTGGGTACCCGGTCTCCGGGAAAAGCATCGTTCGGGGAAGCGACTTCGCGCGCCGGTGCGAAGGGAGCCGGGAGTTTCGATCCGGGGGAAAGGTCTATTGTTGGGCCGGCGTGTGTGTTGGCTACTCGGGTACCGGGTTCGGCCAGACCCGCCGATTGGGCACGCGCCAGCGCCAAGGGCGTGCGTGCTCGCCCGTTCATGGAGCGGACGGAACTGTCGTTCAAAACTGGCCTGGGCAGAGCTTCGCCGCGATGTTCGCCGGACAATCCAGCAGATTTCGTGTCCGGAGCGATCGGGTTCGCCAGCATCTCCGCCTCCATTCCCGACACCGCGACCGGAAACGACCCGGCGGGGGCGAAGGGCAGCGAGCCCACGGCAAACCTCATGGCACTCCATCCTCCGATGATCGCCAGCATGAAGAGGAGCGGCCGCCCGGATCGCCCGGCGGGTTGAACGCCGCGCCTCACGTAGCGTGCGAACCGAGGTCGGCGAGGACCGGGTGATCGCGATGCTCGGTCTTCTCCCAGCGAACCGGCTGACCGGCCAGTGTCCGGATATAGGAGACCATCGCACGGCGGCCGGCCATGATCGCGATCACGTTGGAGACGAGGATCCGGGGAATGGCCAGAAGACCCTCCCGCCAGCCGAATTCGCGCGTGGTGAACGCCATGCGCATCACCGCCCGCCAGACCAGCGCGAGCAGATTGCCCAGCAGCAGCGCTTCGAGCAGAGGTGAGAGGTTCATTGGCCGCGCCACGCCGAACGTCGAAAGAGCGATCTGGAGCCCCGAAAGCACCACCAGCACATAGCCGAGCGCGAGGAGCAGCGCGGCGAAGGGGCCGCGCCGGTCGCGCATCTGCATCCACAGATCGCTCACACCGCCGCGCCAGCCGAGCCGGTCCCAGCTCTGCAGAGCGATCCCGTGAACCCAGCGGGTCTTCTGCCGCACCGCGTCGCGCAGATGCGCAGGAAAGAAAGCGCGCGTTGCGATCAGCCGCCCGTCATCCGCCCGCGTCCGAACGAAACGCGAGCGGCGACCCAGCGCGGCGACCTCGAGACCCAGTTCGTAATCCTCGGTCAGCGATCCGGAGGAAAACGCCTCGCCTCCGCTCCGTTCGGCGAGAATGGCGAGAACGTCGCGATCGATCGCACAGCCCACGCCTGCCCCCGGCAGCCCTGCCCCGAGCGCGTCGCGGACCACCATGGTTTTCCCATGAACCTCGGCGAATTCGTCGATGTAGTGCCCGGCGATGAAGGGCGATCCCCTCTGCGGGAGCGCAAGCACCGGCAGCTGGACGAAAGCCGCGTCCTCAAGCGCACGGTCCATCAGGGCCAGTGCGGCCGGATCGACCATGTCCTCCGCATCGTGGAGCACCACCATGCGGAACCGCTCGCCCGAACGGCGTTCGTCCTCTTCCAGCGCGGCGTAGAGCTGGTTGAGACAGTCCGCCTTGCTGGTCGGTCCGTTCCGGTCGTGCACGATGATGCGGGCGCGCCGATCGCCGCTCGCGCCGATCGCCGCTGCCAGCGGGGTGTCCGGATCGTTGCGATAGCATCCGACGTAGAACCGCACCTCGGCCTGCGGCCAGACCCGCATCGCATATTGCAGGGTCGTCCCGATCACCTCCGCCTCGCGCCAAGCAGGAATGAAGACCGCCGCCGGTGCGGACAGGCGGGCGGGATGGTCGCTCACGGCCCATCCCCCGACATGCCGAAGCCGTCCTGTCAGGCGCAGGCCGACATACATCGCGTCGACGAGGATCTCGTCGAGCGCGCCGATAAGGAAGAACACTGCCGCGAAAAGGAACAGTTCGTGCTGGACCAGCAGAAACCATTCCGCGGCCGTAAAACCCGCTGAATTCAAGATTGCCCCCCTGAACACCGTCTTGCCTATCCGGTCATCCGCCCTCTTGCAACGCGCGGCCAATTGCTCGAAAGCGCCGCCCCGTGACGAACGCAAGACCAAGCCCTATTTCGAGACTCTTCGCGCCCGTGCGCGCGCTCTTCGTCGGCGACGCTTCGGCCGGCATCCTGCTGATCCTGGTGGCGATCGCTGCGATGGTCGCGGCGAATTCGGTGCTGCACGAAGAATATCACACGCTCTTCCACGGATATCTGTTCGACCGCGACGTGTTCAAGCTCAACACGCTGCACCTGTGGATCAACGACGGATTGATGGCGATCTTCTTCTTCGTCGTCGGGCTGGAGGTGAAACGCGAGCTGATCGCCGGACAGCTCGCCACCGCCGAGCAGCGCCGTCTTCCGGTCCTCGCCGCAGGTGCGGGCATGGTCGCGCCCGCGCTGGTCTATATGTTCTTCGTGCGCGAGGCGGACCCGATGCTGACGCGCGGCTGGGCCATCCCGGCGGCGACCGACATTGCCTTCGCGATGGGCGTTCTTGGCCTTCTTGGCAGTCGCGTGCCTTCTTCGCTGCGACTGTTCCTGCTGACCGTAGCGATCGTCGACGATATCGGCGCGGTGCTGGTCATCGCGATGTTCTATACCGCATCGATCGATCTGGCCTGGCTGATCGCCAGCATCGTCGTGCTGGGCATCATGGTCGGGCTCAACCGCAAAGGCGTCCGCTGGGCCCCGGCCTATATCGCGATGGCCCTGGTGCTGTGGTTCTGCGTTCTCAATTCGGGTGTCCATGCCACGATCGCCGGGGTGGTCGCCGCCTTCACGGTTCCGATGGGGCGTGACGACGGCAATTCCCTGCTCGAGCGACTGGAGCATAGCCTTGCCCCGTGGAGCGCCTATCTGATCGTGCCGATCTTCGGTTTCGCCAATGCCGGGGTCGATCTTTCGGGCATGGGCATGGAAGGCGTGTTCGCGCCTCTGCCGATCGCCATCGCGGCAGGGCTGTTCCTGGGCAAGCAGATCGGCATTTTCAGCGCGATATTCGCCGCTCATCGAACCGGCTTCGCCCCTCGCCCCGCAAATGCGAACTGGCCGGAAATCTGGGGCATTTCCATTCTCTGCGGGATCGGCTTCACCATGTCGCTGTTCATCGGCGAACTCGCCTTCCCGGGGATGCGCGAATTCATCGACGAGGCGAAGATCGGCATCCTGCTGGGCTCGCTGGTGTCCGCAGTGGTGGGCTACGGCATCCTGCGCATGACGACCGAGCATCCGGGGGACACACAGGGCCTGGCCCAGCGAGACTGAACAGGCGGACGGCGTGCGTGACGCGAAAAGGGCATCGACCGCGCCGATCCCCTTTCCGCCAACCGAGCCCATGACGGATCAGAAACTGAACGCCAGGGTGCCGATAACCGCATCGTCCGTGAACCCGTCGACCACCGGCCCGTCCACTCCGACATAGGATATGCCGAGCGACAGGCCGCCGAGCACGGTTGCGCTGGCCCCGATCGAATAGTCGAACCCGGTATCATCGGTGCTGAGCCCGGTCTGAAAAGGCGGCGCATAAACACCGTCGGTATATCCCAGATGGGCCGCGAGCGTGATCGGCGTGTCGGGAATGCCCGCCTCGAAATCGGTGTAGAGGTACAGATTGTCCTGCCCGCCGATCGCATCCTGTTCCCATGCATAGGCGAGGCCGACCGAAGTGCTGACCGGTCCGATTGCGAAGCCGACCGAGGCGTAAGGCTCGAAATAATTGACATTCGCCCCGACATCCTCAGTCGGATAAATGTAGTACAGCAGGCCGACATCCATCGTCAGTCCGTTATCGAATTCGCGTCCGTATCCGGCGTAGACATCGACCTCGAGCTCACCATAGGCAGGCCCGACATCGAGCGAGGACGCCCAGGTTCCGACATAGAAGCCGCTTTCGTGGTTGAGATCGATGCCCCCCTGCACCGCCGGATCGCCACCGGAATAGGAAACACCGCGGAAGCGGTAATCGGTCACGAGGGCGACATTGCCGGAAACCGAAATGCCCGAATCCGGAGTGGCATCGGGTTCGGGAAGCCCGGTATTCGTCTGAACGGTGTCCTGCGCGAATGCAGGAGAGGCAACGAGAACCAGGGCGAGCGAAGACGCGGCGGACAGGCCGCGGATGGACGTGAGCATGACAAACTTCCTTGTCTGGTGACTGCTTCGTCCCACCTGCGCACTGGCCGGGCCCGCATTGAAATGCGCGCTTCTCAAACCAGAACGTCATTATCTTTCACTTGCATCAGATTTTCCGCAAGTAACTTTCTTACCTTTTCGCATTCGCAGCATTCGGCGTCGCAATTTTGCAACTGCGAACGGCGTTCATCGCCGTTTCACGTGTTGCCCCCCATATGGCGCTCACCTAAGAGCGGAACCGCTCGCCCCCGACGCGCGTCACCTTCCTCATGCTTGCATCGATCAAACAGATTTTCCGGCCACAGGCCCCGGCTTCCCGCCTCCCGTCCGTTCCGGAAGGGGAGCGCTTCTATCTCATCGGCGACGTTCATGGCCGGCGCGACCTGTTCGATTCGCTGGTGGAGGCGATCGAGGCCGACGATGCGCAGCGCGGCGGCGCAGCGAAGACGACCGTCGTACTGCTCGGCGACTTGATCGACCGCGGGGCGGACAGCGCCGGGGTTATCCGCTCGGCACGGGAGTGGGGCGCTCGTCGAAAGGTCCGCTACCTCGCCGGAAATCACGAGGAAATGTTCCTCCAGAGTTTCGACGATACCGAAATGCTGCGCCATTTCCTCAAGCATGGCGGGCGCGAAACGGTGCTGAGTTACGATATCGATCGCGACACCTACAATTCGCTGACGCTGAAGGAATTGCAGGACGAGATCCGCCGCATCGTTCCGCTGGAGGATCGCGAATTCCTCAGCGGTTTCGAGGAGCTGATCGTCGCCGGGGATTACCTGTTCGTTCATGCCGGCATCGACCCCTCGCGACCGATCGAGGAGCAGCGTCGCAGCGATCTCCTGTGGATTCGCGAACGCTTTCTGCGGCACGCGCAACCCTTCGCGCATGTGGTGGTGCACGGGCACACGATCTTCGACGAGGTCGAGGATCGCGGGCATCGCATCGGCATCGATACGGGGGCTTTTCGCTCCGGCCGGTTGACCGCACTGATGCTCGAAGGGCACGAGCGCGCCTACATCCAGGCCATCGACAATGACGGCACGATCCAGATCGAGCATACCGGGGGACAGTAATGAAGATCGCGATGGTGGGATCGGGCTATGTCGGCCTGGTTTCGGGGGCGTGTTTCGCCGATTTCGGTCACGACGTCGTCTGTATCGACAAGGATCAGAGCAAGATCGATCGCCTGCATGACGGGATCATGCCGATCTACGAGCCGGGGCTCGACAAGCTGGTCGAGAGCAATGTCGCCGCCGGGCGCCTGACCTTTTCCACCGACCTCGCCGACGCGATCGCGGGCGCCCATGCGATTTTCATCGCCGTGGGCACGCCCAGCCGCCGGGGCGACGGCCATGCCGATCTCAGCTTCGTCTATGCCGTGGCCGAGGAAATCGGCGCAGCCTTGCGCAATGATTGCGTGGTGGTGACCAAATCCACCGTCCCGGTCGGCACCGGCGACGAGGTCGAGCGGATCATCGCCGCCGGGGGTTGCCCGCACAAGGTTGCGGTCGTGTCCAATCCCGAGTTCCTGCGCGAGGGGGCCGCGATCGGGGACTTTAAGCGCCCGGACCGCATCGTGATCGGAGCCGAGGACGATTTCGGGCGCGAAGTGATGAGCGAGGTCTATCGCCCGCTCTTCCTCAACGAATCGCCGATCCTGTTCACCAATCGCCGCACCAGCGAACTGATCAAATACGCCGCCAACGCTTTCCTCGCGACCAAGATCACCTTCATCAACGAGATGGCGGATCTGTGCGAAAAAGTCGGGGCCGACGTGCAGGATGTTAGTCGCGGTATCGGCATGGACAATCGCATCGGCTCCAAGTTCCTTCATGCCGGGCCCGGCTACGGCGGTTCGTGCTTCCCCAAGGATACGCTCGCCCTGCTCAAGACGGCCGAGGATTACGACAGCCCGACGCGAATCGTCGAAGCGGTGGTCAAGGTGAACGAAAGCCGCAAGCGTGCCATGGGCCGCAAGGTTCTGGACGCGATCGGCGGGCAGGACGGACAGGGCGACGCGCGCGGCAGGAAGGTCGCGCTGCTCGGCCTGACCTTCAAGCCCAACACCGACGACATGCGCGATTCGCCCGCCATCGCGGTGGCGCAGGCCCTGACCGATGCAGGGGTGGAAGTCGCGGCCTACGATCCGGAGGGCATGGAGCTTGCCGCACCGTTGATGCCGGACGTGACCATGTGCAGCGATCCCTATGCGGCGATCAAGGGCGCCGATGCGGTGGCGATCGTGACCGAATGGGACGCCTTCCGCGCGCTCGATCTCGACCGGGTCAAGGCGCTTGCAAAAGCACCGGTGCTGGTCGATCTCCGAAACATTTACCGTCCGGACGACATGCGCGCGCGCGGCTTCGAATACCATTCCATCGGACGGGCCTAGGCCTTCTCATGTCCCGGGGAGTGGCACGGGCGCCACTCGTTGCAGAAAGGACACGGTTCCCGCTTCCGCTGCACTGGCCAGCGGGAACCGCGGAGGAATCTCGCGGATTGTAAGTCCCGAACCCGATCATTCGATCAGTTGATGGGAGAAGTTCCATGTCGAGCCCCACCTTCCGCAGCAGTCGCCCCGACCGCTGGACCGACCCGAAAGGCTTTAGCGATGCGGGCCTGCGCCGCATGACCCACGGCAAGATCCAGCCGATGTATCAGCCGACCTTTCTGGAGCGTCTGTTCGGCGCACGCTGAACAAGAGAGACGAGCTGAAATACAAGGGGGTCCGGTGGCAAAACGCCGCCGGACCCCTTTATCGTTCGGCCTGTAAGGGCCTTCAGTACTCTTCCGGCTCCTCCGGCGTGTCCTCGATATAGGTGCGGCCCGCCGTGCGATTTCCGCGAGCCAGCGCGAAGACCACGCCCGACAGCAACGCCAACCCGAGAACGTTCGGCAAGAGCATCGCGGCGTTCGAGATGTCGCCCAGCCGCCAGACGAGCTGTGATGGCTGGGTCGCGCCGACGAAGATGGCGATGCACCACACCACCCGCCAGACGATGTGCAGCAACCGCTCGCCCCCGCGCGTGGAGCCCGGCACCCGGTCGTAGATGAAGGTGATCGCCCGCTCCCCGTAATACGACCAGGTGAGGAGCGTAGTGAAGACGAACAGGATCAGCGCGATGCTGGCCACTAGCGTTCCCAACGGAACACCTGCGATGAGCAACGGGAAGGCCGCGGCGAAGGCGCCCGACGTCGTCACGAAACCGCTCTGCGCGGTCGTGCCGAGGTCCGACTGCCAGACATGCATCACCGCCTGCCCCTGATATGTGAAGTCGCCCTCCACGGTCAGGATCACCAGCGCGGTCATGGTGCAGATCACGATGGTGTCGATGAAGGTGCCGAGCATCGCCATGCGGCCCTGCTGTTCCGGATCGTCGGTCTGGGCGACGGCGTGGGCGATGGGGGTCGAGCCTTGCCCCGCCTCGTTCGAGAACAGGCCGCGCGCGACACCGGCCCGGATCGCCAGGATCAGGGCGGCACCGGCGAACCCGCCACTGGCGCTCTGGAAGTTGAACGCGCCGGCGAAGATCCGCCCGAACGTCTCGCCCAGATCGCCGAAATTCAGGATCAGCGCGATCACCGCCATGACGATGTAGGTCGCGGCCATGAACGGCACGATCTTCTCCGCCACATTGCCGATCGACTTGATGCCGCCGATGATCACCACGAACACCGCAATGGCGACCACGAGCCCGCCGAACCAGCGTTCCCACCCGAACAGTTCGTTGAGGCCGCTGGCGACCTCGTTCGACTGGATGGAATTGCCGGTCACCAGCGCGCTGAACAGCGTGCCGAGGCAGAAGAGGATCGCCAGCCAGGTGTATTTCGGCCCCAGCCCCATCATGATGTAGGTCATCGGTCCGCCGCGCTTCACGCCGTCGCTGGTGGTTTCGCGGAAACGAATCGCGAGCGACCCTTCCGCAAAGGCCAGCGCCATGCCGAACAGCGCGGTGATCCACATCCAGAAGATCGCCCCGGGTCCGCCGAGCGCGATGGCGGTGGCAACGCCTGCCAGATTGCCGGTGCCGACCTGCCCCGAAAGCGCGGTGGAGAGCGCCGCGAAGGGCGAAATCTCGCCCGCGCCGGAGCCTTTGCGCCCGGCGAACAGCGCCTTGATCGCCGCTCCGAACTTGGTGATCGGATAGAAACGCAGACCGATCATGAACCAGGCGCCGACCCCCAGCAGGATGATCGCCAGCGGCGGGAAGGGAATCACGACCTCCCCGTTCCACGTTCCGCCCCAGATGAAATCGGAAATATTGGTGACCGGCGCCACCAGCCGTTCGCCCAAGCCTTGCGGCCCCTCGGTGTTCATTCGTACTTCCCCCGCGTCCCTCGATCCGGTTGTCGCCGGGCAAGCTAGAGGCGGTGCGTCGGGATTTCCAGACCCGGGCGGAGGAACGCGGGCCGGGCTGTGGACGACTTGCTTTTGCCGGGACGAGAGCCTAAACGCCGGCCCGTCTTTTCCGGACATCACAGGTAAAAGCGCCCTCCCGGTCTTGAATCGGGGCGGCGCGAAACCCTACCTGAGAGACGTTTCCGAGGAAGGCGCCACGCCGTACTGCCAAGAAGAGTGAGCATCGATCATGGCCGAAAAGACCCGCAAGACATCGCCGGCCGAGTTCATCAACCAGGTCCGCGCCGAGACGCGCAAGGTCGTCTGGCCGACGCGCGAGGAGACGGTCCGCACCGCGATCTTCGTGTTCATCATGATGACGATCCTTTCGGTCTTCTTCCTCGGGGTCGATTCGCTCTTCGGCGCGGTCGTCCAGTGGCTGCTCACCCTCGCTTAAGTTCGTAACGCAAGATCAACGGGACAACACCGACACCATGGCACGCTGGTACATCATCCACGCCTATTCCGGATTCGAGAACAAGGTGCGCGACGCGATCATCGCCGAGGCGGAGCGGCTGGGCCTTTCCGAAGGCGTCGAAGAGGTCGAGGTTCCGACCGAGACCGTGACCGAGATCAAGCGCGGCAAGAAGGTCCAGACGGAGCGCAAGTTCATGCCTGGTTACGTGCTGGCCAAGCTCAACATGACCGACGATGTCTACCACCTCGTCAAGAACACCCCCAAGGTCACCGGATTCCTCGGCACCAACAACAAGCCGCAGGCGATTTCCGAGAAGGAAGCCGCGCGCTATTTCGGCGGCGTCGAGGAAGCCAAGGCTGCGCCCAAGAAAGACATCAGCGTCGATTACGAGATCGGCGATCAGGTCAAGGTGCTCGGCGGTCCGTTCGCGAGCTTCAACGGCCTTGTCGAGGAGCTCGATTTCGACAAGCAGAAGGTCAAGGTGTCGGTCAGCATCTTCGGCCGCGCGACGCCGGTGGAACTCGACTTCGAGGAAGTCGAACTGGTCAAGTAGGCGCCCGGCCCTTCCGTTGCCCCCCGGATCGCGGCCGGTTTCTCTCTTCCATCGGTGCCGACTGGTGCTATGGTCCGCCTATCGTCCTGCGCGACGAGCCCGGTGGGCGGGCGTTTTCCGGACGGACAACAATCCGGACCGCATAATGGAATGTCGTCGCGATGAGCCTTCCTCCTGAGATGTTCCCGCGGGCCGGCGACGGCAAACCGCTGTTCGGCGACCATTACTGGCGCCAGGGCGAGGCGCGGGCGCCGGTCGGGATCGCAGCCAACCCCGACCGGATCGACGAGGACGACTACAAGCTCCTCGCCGACAATCTCCCGACCTTGTGCTGGATCGCCAATCCGGACGGCTACATCACCTGGTACAACCGCCGCTGGCATGAATATTGCGGCACCACCCCCGTCGAAATGGAAGGCTGGGGCTGGCAATCGGTCCACGATCCCGCTGTCCTCCCCTCGGTGATCGACCGGTGGACCGCATCGATCGCGACCGGCCAGCCGTTCGAGATGGTGTTCCCCCTTCGCGGGGCCGACGGGACTTTCCGCCCCTTCCTGACCCGCATCCTGCCGGTGCACGACCGGGACGGCCAGCTGCGTCGCTGGATCGGAAACAATGTCGATATCAGCCAGCAGGTCGCCGTCGAGCAGGAGCTTCGCCTTTCGCAGCAGAAGCTGGAAGAGGCGAACCGCGCCCTCGCCGAGCGGGAGGCGTTTCTCTCGCGCGTCTTCGCCAGCTCCACGGACTGCATCAAGGTGCTCGACCTCGAAGGCAATCTTACTTTCATGAGCGACGGCGGGCAGACCGTGATGGAAGTCGAGGATTTCGACGCCATCGCGGGCTGCCCGTGGCCGGCCTTCTGGGAAGGAGACGGGAACGAGCAGGCGCGTGAGGCGGTGGAGGCCGCGCGCCAGGGAGAGGCCCGCAGTTTCGTCGGCCAGGCCGACACGATGAAGGGCACGCGCAAGTGGTGGCATGTCGCGGTCAGCCCGATCAACGGCCCCGACGGCAAGCCTGATCGCATCCTGTCCGTGTCCCGCGACATCACGGATCTTCGCCAGAGCGAGGCGGAGCGCGACCGCTTCGTCCGGCTGGCCGAGAACAGCCGCGATTTCGTCGCCATGGGCGATGTGGACGGCCGCGCCTTCTATCTGAATGACGCCGGTCGCGCTCTAGTGGGCCTCGGCGATGCGGACATCGCGGAGCATCATCTGGCCGATTTTTTCGCCCCCGAAGAGGTGGCGCGGATCGAGGAAGAGATCATTCCCGCGGTCGACCGGGATGGCTTCTGGTCGGGCGAGACCAATTTCCGCAATTTCGCCACGGACGAGCTGATCCCCGTGCTCTATTCGGTGTTTCCGATCACCGATGCGAATGGAGACCCGATCGGATACGGCACCGTCACCCGCGATTTCCGCGATGTGAAGCGCGCCGAAGAAGACCTTCACTTCCTCAACGAAGAGCTGGCCCATCGGCTCAAGAACGTGCTCGCAGTGGTGCAATCGGTCGCTCAGCAGACCCTGCGCAACGCCGCCGATACGCAGACTGCCGGACAGAAGCTGGGCGCGCGCCTCGTGGCCCTCGGCGCTGCGACCGACGTTCTCACCGGGGGGTCATGGCGGTCGGCGAATCTTCATGAACTGGCCCGCCGCGCCCTCGCTCCGCATGGCGATATCGGTGAACGCATCAAGATCGAAGGTCCGGAAGTCACGATCAAGCCGCAGGTGGCGCTGGCCCTGTCGCTCGCGTTCCACGAACTCGCGACCAACGCGGCGAAGTACGGCGCGCTTTCCGGAGACGAGGGATCGGTGCGCCTCTACTGGGAAATGGTCATGGACGGCGAGGAAGACCGTTTCGAGCTCGTCTGGCGCGAAACCGGCGGTCCGCCGGTGACCGTCCCCGAACGCCGGGGCTTCGGCTCCGCTCTCATCGAACGCTCGCTCAGCGCCTATTTCAGGGGCAAGGCCGAAACCGATTACCGACCCGACGGTTTGGTATTTACGCTAAGGTCGACAGCCTCGGCAGCGCTGGCGGAAAACAGGAACTGATCGCGGGTCCGAGAATGGAAGTGGTGACAAAAACGATCCTGATCGTCGAGGACGAGGCGTTCGTGCGTTTCGATCTGGTCGATCTCTTCGAACAGTCCGGATGGCGGGTGTTCGATGCCGACAATGCCGATCATGCCATCGCGATCCTCGATCGTCACAAGGATATCCGGGTGGTGCTGACCGATGTGCAGATGCCCGGCTCGATGGACGGGCTCAAGCTGGCGCACTACATCCGCAACCGGTTTCCGCCGACAGCGCTCTTCATCACCTCCGGCAACAAGCGGCTGCGCTCGGACGATCTGCCCGAGCGGGCGACTTTCCTGCCCAAGCCGTTCGACCACTACCGCCTGCTCAACCGGATCGAGGCGACGGTCAACTGACCGGCTTGCCCGGCTGAACCGGGCACCACGTGGTCCTTGCATTTCGTCGTGAAATCGCTATCTGGCCCGCTTCCCAATCCATCGGGAAATCCATGCGGGAGTTTTCGCCCTTCGCGCGAACGCCTGACCGCTAACCATGACCCCGGCCCGTCGTTTTCGATCGGGGCGCTTGGGGGACAGTGAGAAAGGAGGCCTATAATGGCCAAGAAGATCGAAGGTTACATCAACCTTCAGGTGCCCGCCGGCACCGCCAACCCCTCCCCGCCGATCGGCCCTGCGCTGGGTCAGCGCGGCGTCAACATCATGGAATTCTGCAAGGCGTTCAACGCCGCGACCGACAGCCTTGAAAAGGGCATGCCGATCCCGACGAAGATCACCGTCTATGCCGACCGTTCCTTCACCTTCATCACCAAGAGCCCGCCCGCGAGCTTCCTCATCAAGAAGGCAATGAAGATCAAGTCGGGCTCGAAGGAGCCGGGCAAGAACATCATCGGCTCGATCAAGACCAGCCAGCTGGAAGAGATCGCGCAGACCAAGATGGAAGACCTCAACGCCAACGATCTCGGCCAGGCGGTCAGGATCATCGCCGGCAGCGCCCGCTCGATGGGCATCGAAGTGGTGGAGGGCTGAACATGGCCAAGGTTAGCAAGAAGCAGCAGAAGGCCGCCGAACTCGACGGCGAGAAGCTCTACTCGGTGGACGAGGCGCTCGCCACGCTGCGCGAGCACAAGGCGAAGTTCGACGAGACCGTCGAAGTCGCGATGAATCTCGGCGTCGATCCGCGCCACGCCGACCAGATGGTCCGCGGCATGGTCTCGCTCCCCTCGGGCACCGGCAAGGACGTTCGCGTCGCCGTGTTCGCCAAGGGCGACAATGCCGAGAAGGCCAAGGCCGCCGGTGCCGACAAGGTCGGTGCCGAGGACCTGATGGAAGACATGCAGAACGGCAATCTCGACTATGATCGCGTGATCGCGACGCCCGACATGATGGGTGTGGTCGGCCGGCTCGGCAAAGTGCTGGGCCCCAAGGGCCTGATGCCGAACCCGAAGCTCGGCACCGTGACGCCGAACGTGGAACAGGCCGTGAAGGACGCCAAGGGCGGCCAGGTCGAATTCCGCGTCGAGAAGAAGGGCATCATTCACTCCGGCATCGGCAAGCTGAGCTTCGACGATGCCGCTCTGAAGCAGAACTTCAAGGCGCTGACCGAGGCGGTGGTGAAAGCCAAGCCCGCCGGCGCCAAGGGCAAGTATGTCCGCAAGATCTCGCTGACCTCGTCGATGGGTCCCGGCCTCAAGGTCGATCTCGCCGAGGTCGAGGGCGCGTAAGACCGCCTTTCTCACCAAGCGAACAATGAAAAGGGCCGGGGTCGATCCCCGGCCCTTTTTCGTATCGCTACCGCAGCTTTTGGGTCAGCAGACCATGAATATCCCCATGGTCGCCGTCTCCCGCACCCGGCGAGTCCATTCCCTGGCGTAAAACGCGTTGGCGACGGCCTGCTCCGCCACGCGCAACCCGCTGCGAACGCCGTTGAGCGGCAGGACCGGTTGCGGCATTTCGCGGTCGATCGCTGCGGGCGGGTTTGCGGCGTAGGTCGCGCTGTGAATGCCCGGCATGGTGGCGATCGTCTCGCACAAGGCCTCGAAACGGTGGCGCACGATCCGATTGATCCGGCGCCGGTTGCGGCAAAGCAGCTCGAAACTGTGCGAAACCAGAGTAAAGCTGGCGAAGTCCTCGTCCCTTGCATGTAGCAACGCCGCCCGCATTTCGGGGGCCGAGAGAGCCGTCAGCTGCGCATGGCGCAGACCTTCGCCGAAATTGTCGATGCAGCCGACGGGCACCTCGATCACGCCGTGGCGTGCTAGGGGATGCCGATCCTCGGCGCCCAGCGCGATCCCGCATTCGCTGGCCGCGATACCGGGACAATGGCTCGTCTCGTGCGTGAAGCCCAGCTCGGCGAGCGCCCGCAGCGTATCGTCGTTCGCACCGTAATTGCCCGCACGGAAGGCGACCGGGCGCGGCGCGCCGGCGGCCATCAGCAGAGCGCGGGCATGGTCGATCAGCCGGCACTGGTCCTCGAAGGCGAAATCGCGCATGTTGCGGCCGGTCCTGTCGCCCAGCGGATTGGCGCTGCCCGCCAGCGCGAGCCATTCGGCGTGGAGGTGCAGCTGAACATCGTGGCTGCGCGCCACGATCGGCCCGACGATATCGGCGATCGCCTCGACCCCGTAGACGAGCGCGGGCATCGGATCGACGAAGAACACGCCCTTGATCCCGTGCCGCTCGAGCACGTCCATCTGGTAGCCGATGCCGACCGCGCCATCGGGTGTCTCGCAGGAAATGGAGCGCGCGAAGTTCTCCGCGCGGCTCACCGCGCGTTTGCGCGCGGCCAGGCCGTAGGAATATTCGGTGTCGATCGTGATGAAGACGCCGGTCATGCCGCTGTGCCTTAGCAGGGCCGGGTTAAGGCCGGGTTTGCAGGCGCACGCGCATCAGATTCCGCCCGGTGTGAAGTCGAACCCGGCCGTGGCAAGTCCGTCGCACAGGCTGTCGACGCAGCTCCTGAGCTGATCCGCGTCAGTCGAGCGGATGACGAAATTGGCCCCCACCCGCCCCTCACGGAAGAAGGGATAGCTGCCGATCTGACAATTCTCATGCGCCTTTTCGACCTGGCGCAGAATGTCCGACACCTCGCTTTCGGGTGTCCAGCAGCCGATCGTCTCGGACAGGAGCGGCGCGCCGCCCTCCAGCGTACCGGTCAGCGCATCGAGCATTCCGGCGGTGATGTGCGGCACCCCGGCCATGAGGTGGATGTTGCCGATCCTGATTCCCGGCGCACCCGACATGCGGTTGGGGATCAAGTCCGCGCCCTCGGGCACGCGCGCCATGCGCAGCCGCGCCTCGGTCAGTTCCTTGCCGATGCCGGTGTAATGGCGTTCGAGCATCGCCCGTGCTTCGGAATGGATCACCACCGGAACGCCCAGCGCCTCGGCCACGGCATCGACCGTGATGTCGTCATGCGTCGGGCCGATCCCGCCCGTGGTGAAGAGATAGTCGTAGCCTTCGCGAAGGGCGTTCACCGCCTCGACGATGCGTGCGGTGACGTCCGGCACCACCCGGACTTCGGACAGTCGGATGCCCTGCACCTGCAGCCAGCTCGCGATCTGGGCGATGTTCCTGTCATGGGTCCGGCCCGACAGGATCTCGTCACCGATCACGACCAGCCCGGCGGTGTAGATGCGCTCGCTCATGGTCATGCGATTACCGCGCCTTTGCAGGCTTGGCTACTCGGCCGCGGCCATTTCCCTTGCCGCCCCCCGATCCTGTCGTGCGCGGGAGAATTCGAGGATGCCGTCGGTGATCGGCTCGCTCGCCATCCGCTTACGGTCGACGAGATATTCCTGATTGAGCCGCCAGGGATATGCGACCGCGTTCTTCGGCATCAGATGCTTCGAGCGCTGGATATATCCGCTGGAAAAGTCGAAGATATCGTCCTCCTCCAGATCGTGACCCTCGGGCAGGACGGGCACCGCCATGTCCGCCCCGATCCGGTCCATGTGATTGAGGACGCGGCAGACATAATCGGAGTTCAGATCCGCACGCAGCGTCCAGCTCGCATTGAGATAGCCGAAGACCACCGCAAGGTTGGGCAGGTTCGAGAACATGCAGCCCTTGTAATAGAAGCGCTGCGCGAAATCGACCGGCTCGCCGTCCACCGAGACCGCGATCTTCCCCGCCACGCACAGCTTCAGTCCGGTCGCGGTCACGATGATGTCGGCGGGCAGGAAACGGCCGTTTGAAAGGAGCACACCGTCTTTCTCGAACGCCTCGATCCGAGCCGTGACGATTTCCGCGCGCCCTTCGTTGATCGCCTCGAACAGGTCGTTGTCGGGCACGAGGCACAGCCGCTGGTCCCACGGATCGTAAGGCGGTGTGAAAGCCTCACGCTCGAAATTCTCGCCAAGCACCTTCTCGATCCGCTTGTGAAGCAGTTCGCCCATCTTGTCCGGTTTGGTCCGGGCGCGCTTGAAGCCGAGGCTCTGGAGCTTGACGTTCTTCCACCGCGTGATGCGATATGCGGTCTCCTCGGGCAGGACCTTGCGCAGGAAATTGGCAATCGAATCCCTTGCCGGTCGCGCGAACATCCAGGTCGGCGTTCGCTGGAGCATGGTCACCTTTCCGGCGTCGGCCGCCATGGCCGGAACGATGGTGACCGCAGTCGCGCCCGAACCGATCACCACCACCCGCTTGCCGGCATGGTCGAGATCATCGGGCCAGAATTGCGGATGGACGATCCGCCCCTCGAAGCGCTCCGTCGCGAAGCCGGGGTCGTAGGGCTCGTCGTAATCGTAATAGCCCGAGCCGAGATAGAGCCAGTTGGCGGTCAGCCGCTTCTTCTCGCCGTCCTGCGTTTCGGCGACGATATGCCAGCGCGCCTGCGCCATGTCGAAATCGGCGGACAGGACCTTGTGGCCGAAGCGGATGTTCGGCTCGATGCCCCGCTCGGCAACGATGCGGTGGAGATAATCCAGAATGGCGGGCGCATCGGCGATGCTCTTCTCGTGCCGCCAGGGTTCGAAATCGAAGCCCAGCGTGTGCATGTCGCTGTCGGACCGGATGCCGGGATAGCGGAACAGGTCCCAGGTGCCGCCCAGATTCTCGCGCCGTTCGAGAATGGCAAAGCTGCGGTCCGGACATTTCTCGGTCAGATGCGCGGCCATGCCGATACCGGAAAGGCCCGCCCCCACGATCAGGACATCGAAATCCGTCTGCTGTTCGGTCATGTTCGCCCTCTCTCCTCTTTACGTGAACGTAACCCAAGGCGGACGGGTGCACCAGCCCCGTTGCATTGCGCAACGCAAAGCGGCTAGCGGCCGGCGATGCGGTCGCTTCTTTCCTTCGGTTTCGTTTTTTTCGCTGTTCCATGCTGGGCGCAGCTGCCGGGCGAGGATCAGGAGCAGGCGGATGCTGGTCCGATCATCGTCGTGACCGGCGAGGGCCTCGAGGAAACACCGGCCAGCCCCGCCTATTCCAGCCGCGAGATCGGGCGCGAGCAGATCGTCACCACGCCATCGGGCACAGTGGAGGAAGCGCTGAGCGCAGTGGCCGGTTTCCAGCAGTTCCGCCGCTCCGACAGCCGCTCCGCCAATCCGAGCGCGCAGGGCGTGACGCTGCGCGCGCTCGGCGGAAACGCCACCAGCCGCGCGCTGGTCCTGCTCGACGGCGTGCCGATCGCCGATCCCTTCTTCGGCTATATCCCCTTCGGCGCGCTGGCGACCGAACGGCTGGCCAGCATCCGCGTGACGCGGGGCGGCGGATCGGGACCCTTCGGCGCGGGCGCGCTCGCCGGGACGATCGAGTTGGAGAGTGCCGGACTCGACACGCTCGCTCCGCTGGGGGCAAGCCTGCTCGCCAACCAGCGCGGGGGGACCGAGGCGAGCGCGATGCTGGCCCGGCCGCTCGGCGCCGGTTTTGCAGTCGCGAGCGCGCGCTGGGACCGCTCGCAAGGCTTCTTCACCACGCCGGAGGACCAGCGTGTCCCGGCAACGGCGCGCGCCCGTTACGACAGCTGGTCGGGCAGCCTGCGCGGCGTCGCCCCGATCGGCGCGAGCATGGAGCTGCAGGCGAATGCGCTGGTGTTCGACGACCGGCGCACCCTGCGCTTCGAAGGCGCGGACAGCTCGGCCAGCGGCGCGGATGCGAGCCTGCGCCTCGTCGGGCGCGGCGAGTGGCAGTTCG
This sequence comes from Erythrobacter sp., assembly GCA_025698865.1. Taxonomy (GTDB): domain Bacteria; phylum Pseudomonadota; class Alphaproteobacteria; order Sphingomonadales; family Sphingomonadaceae; genus Qipengyuania. Next base: position 784,753 of record JAILWQ010000001.1, read on the forward strand.
ACGCCCTCGCCTATCTCCAGACCCGCGATTTCACCAATGTGGTGATCAGCTCGACCCGGTTCGTGCCCGTGCTCGACCAGCGCGACACGCCCTCCACCGGTCTCGGCGGCAAGCTGGAAGTGCGCCCACCCGTCGGAGGCGGCCACACGCTGCGGCTCGGTGCCGATTTCCGGCGGGCCGAGGGCGAGTTGCAGGAAGATGCCTTCAGCGCCTTTACCGGCAATCTCACCGAACGGCGCCGCGCAGGAGGATCGACCTCGGATCTCGGCCTGTTTGCGGAGGACGACTGGTCGCTCGGCAATCTGGTCCTTACCGGCGGCGTGCGCGCGGACCGGACAGTGATCGGCGACGGGTTCTACGTGGCCCGCAATCCGGCCGGCGCGATCGTCGAGGAGGACCTTTCGCCCCGGCGGTCCGACTGGAGCTTTACCTGGCGCGCGGGCGCGGCTTGGCAGGCGAGCGATGCCCTGCGGTTGCGCGGCGCCGCCTATCGCGGGCTGCGCCTGCCCACGCTGAACGAGCTGCTGCGGCCATTCGTAGTGTTCCCGGTGGTGACCGAGGCCAACGCCGCGCTCCGCAACGAGGAGCTCGAAGGTTACGAGGCGGGGATCGATTTCGCGCCCGTGCCGGAGGTGGAACTGACCGCGACCGTCTTCGACAACCGGGTCGAAGGCGCCATCGCCAATGTGACGCTCGCCCCCAATCTGCGGCAGCGGCAGAACCTGCCGGCGATCGAGGCGCGGGGGATCGAGCTGGGGGCGAGAGCGGCGCTCGGCGCGCTCTCCTTCGACGGGACGCTGGCCTATACCGATGCCGAGACCGTGGGCCGAGGACCTTCGGCCGCGCTCGACGGAAACCGCCCGTCGCAGACACCCCGCTGGGCGGCTGCGGCAACGGCCAGCTGGCGGACCGATGCCGGATGGCTCGCCGCGCTTACCGTGCGCCATGTCGGCGAACAGTTCGAAAGCGATCTGGAAACCGACCGGCTAGCACCGGCGACGACGCTCGGCGCCTTCGTCCAGCTTTCGCTCGCCCGACCTCTCTCGCTGGTCGTGCGGGGAGAGAACCTGACCGGCGAGACGATCGTCACCCGCAATGCCGACGGCACGCTCGATCTCGGCGCGCCGCGGACCATCTGGGCCGGGGTCCGCTACGGGTTCTAGGCGGTCGTGGCGGCGCCAGCTGCGACTCGATTCGCCGGCCTGCCTGCTCGCTGGCGGCGATCGAGGGAATGGCAGGGGTGACAGGAACCCCAGCCACAAATCGTCCAAGTGTCTGAAAGCTCACGTTTCCCACTCCAGCCTTGCCCTGATTCGCCACGGCAGGGTGCCACGGAAGGGGACCACGACAGATGTGCGGCATTCAGAACGTCACCCGCAAGCAGGGCACGTATTATTACCGCAGACTCATACGTTTAGGCGCTGATAAGCCTTTTCGAATACGCTTCTCGCTCAAGACAACCAGCCGCAAGCGCGCAGGGCTGCTCGCGCCGGCCCTGACCTTGATCTGCGAAAGGGTCGCGATGAACATGATGAGCAATATGGCGCGCGACGGGCTGGACAGTGCGCAAAGAGCCGAGATTTTCCGGCGCCAGATTCTGATCGAACGCGACCGGCTGGAGGCGATGCATGCCAGCCTTCACGTGCTTCCGCCCGAAGACCACGACGATATCGGCAAGGCGCTCACGCTTCGCCTGGGCGCAAGCGAGATGGCCGCGCAGGATGGCGCGATGCAGGGCAAGGTCGAAGATTTCCTCGTTGCCCGGATCGATCCCGACAATGACGACGAGGACATCGTGGTCCTCGCCTGGTCGGATCTCGCTGCCTCGATCGAGCACGAAGGGGCCGAACAGGCCGCGGTCGCCCGGTTGTCCGAGCTTGGCATGGAGCAATCCGCATTGCGCGAGGCAATGGCGCGCAAGGTCGTTAACGAGGCGCGCATCGTCGCCATCCGCGAATTTAGGGAGGTGCTGGCTAATCCTGGCTCGATCTACGAGCCCGTCCCGCGGAGCGAACGCGAGGTGCCTCCGCAGTGTGCCGCCGCACCCCTGGTCCCTTCCGCGCCTTCCCCCGCCCAGCCCGCGGTGACAGGTCCTTATGCGACCATGACGGCGACCGAAGCGCTGGAGAAATTTTTCGAGCACAACCCCAAGACCGGCGGCAAGGACGGGAACTCAAGACGGAAGAACGGGCAGGCTTGGCAAGCGAACACGCGCAAGCAGGCGCGGGCCTCCGCGCGCCTCTTAGAGCAGGTTATGGAAGGCCGGCCGCTTGCGCAGATTACGCACGATGATCTGGTTACCCTCAATAATTGCTTCGAAAACGTGCAAGGTGCGACCTTCCTGCGATCGCCGAAGCAGCAGGGGATGACCATTTTCGAGATCGTTGATGAATATGCGGCTCTCATTGCCGAGAACGAGAAGCCTGCAGAGAAGGGGGAGAAGAAACCGGAGGGTGGCAGTGAAGGAGTGAATGCAGCGACGCGATTGACCCGAAAAGACCTTGGCCTGGCCTTATCGACAACCAATCGCCACTTTATCCTCCTTCGTCAGCTGACAAACTGGTTCTCTCGACACCAACCGATTGCCGATCTGGATTACAGCGCCTTTATCATGAAAAAGCGCGGCAACGCTCGGAAGGATCGGCCACGCTATACGGAAGAGCAAGGGCGGATGATCTTCGGCCTCCCACCTTGGACGGGCACGGCATCTCCCAAGCGCCGAATGCAGCGTGGCACGAGCATCGTGCATGATTCCTGGTATTGGGTCCCGATGATCGCCTGGTATACCGGCATGCGTCTCGACGAGATCAGCAGTCTCGAGCTCGACGAGATCGAGTTAGAAGGCGGGCATTGGCAGATTCAGGTGAAGCCGAATTCGCTTCGCGGTTTGAAGACGGATAGCTCCGAGCGCGTTTTGCCGGTGGCGAGCCAGCTGCTGAAGCTGGGTTTCGACAAATACATCGAGGCTCTCCGTGCCGAAGGCGAATGGCTTCTCTTCCCCGAACTGCTGCCCGAAAGCGGCATAGGGACCTTGGGCCGCGCATTCTACAAGACGCGGTGGACTCACCTCGCCAAGCAGCTGCCGTTTCTCGTAGAGGGCCAAGCCAACCACTCGTTTCGGCACACGGCAATCGACGCGATGAAAGCAGCTGGCATCCCGAGCGAGATACGCGCGGACTTTGCCGGGCATAAGCTTCTGTCGGAAACCGAAGGCCGCTACTCTGACGCGCATATGAATTTGCTGCGCGAGGCCGCAGAAACCATTCCACAGGTCACGGACGACCTCACGCCCCACCCTATCAATCTGTTACCCAAACGACTTCGACAACCGAGGAAGGCGCGCCCAAAAAAGGCCAATTCATCTGAAAAATGTTAGATGATGAACGCGAAGATTCGCTCGTGCGAAGTGACTACCACGCCGCGGCGAGAAGTTCGGCCTGCTGGATGACGGTCTGCACTGCAGCATCCTGAAGGTCTGGTGGGTAGCCGTATTTGCGCAGGATGCGCTTCACCAGAACGCGCATCCTCGCACGAGCAGATTCGCGGTGCGCCCAATCGACGCTGGCGTTCGCCTTGAGGTTCTCGACCAGTTCAGCAGCGATGATCTTGAGGCTGTCGTTGCCCATGATATCGACAGCGCTCTCGTTGTCCGCCAGCGCTTCGTAGAAGGCAATCTCCTCGTCGGACAACCCTTCCTCTTCACCGCGCGCCAGCTTCTCGCGTATTTCCTTGGCGAGCTCGATCAGCGTCTGCAGCACCTCGACGGTGCTGACCGCATTGGTGTGATAGCGCGCGATCGCGGCCGTCAGCCGTTCGGAGTATTTCCGGCTTTCGACAGCGTGCGTCTGCGATCTTGACCGGATCTTGTCGGCCAGCAGTTTCTTGAGGGCTTCAAGCGCCAGGTTGGGCCGCTCGCTATTGCGCATTTCGGCCAAAAACTCATCGGACAGTATAGAGATGTCCGGCGACGCCATGCCTGCCGCCTGGAGGATATCGACGATCTCCGTCGAGACGACTGACCGGTCGATCAGCTGCTGAACCGCCAGTTCCCGGTCCTTTTTGGATTTCGTCGCGCCGCTGCTCTTCACCAGCGCGGCCCGCACGGTCTGGTAGAAAGCGACCTCGTCGCGGATGGCCTTTGCCTCGTCGCTTGCGGATGCGAGGGCAAAGGCCTTGCTCAGGGCCAGGACCAAATCCTGGAAGCGACGATGTGCGGCCTTTTTCGCGTCGTCGGTCGTTTCCTTTTGCGCAGCCTCATGCTGTCGCGCCAGTATCCACTCCAGCGCCGCGGCGAGACACTTCAACCGCTGGCTCGGTGTTCCGTGCATTCCCGGCCCGCAATCGAAGCCATGGAACATGGCGCTGACGACTTCGAACCGCTCGAGCATGACGCGGATCGCCAGCTTCTCGTCGATACCGGTCTTTTCACGATCGGATGGCGAATAGATGCCGAGTGCCGCCTTCAGGTTCTGGGCGATGCCGATGTAGTCGACGACGAGCCCCGCTTCCTTGTCGCGGAAAACGCGGTTCACACGGGCGATCGCCTGCATCAGGCCGTGGCCGCGCATAGGCTTGTCGATATACATCGTGTGCATCGATGGCGCGTCGAATCCCGTCAGCCACATATCGCGCACCAGCACGAGCTTGAGCGGATCGTCCGGATCCTTGGCGCGCTTGGCCAGTTCATCCCGCCGGGCCTTGCCGCCGATATGCGGCTGCCATTCCTGCGGGTCCGAAGCGCTCCCAGTCATGACGATTTTCACCACACCCTGCGCCACGTCGTCCGAGTGCCAGTCCGGGCGCAGGGCAACGATTTCGTCATAGAGCGCCACGCAGATACGGCGGCTCATGCACACGGCCATCGCCTTACCGTCCAGCGCCTCCAGACGCCGTTCGAGATGTTCGACCAGATCGGCGGCGACGAGCTTCAACCGGGCTTTCGAGCCTACCAACCGTTCGACAGCGGCCCAGCGCGCCTTCAGCTTTTCTTGGTCCGAGACAGCCTCGTCCTCGGTCAGTTCCTCCACCTCGGCATCAATGAGCGGCACCTGATCTTCCGGCAGTTCGATGCGTGCCAATCGGCTTTCGTAGTAGATCGGCACGGTGGCACCGTCTTCCACCGCGCGGCTGATATCGTAGATATCGACATAGTCGCCGAACACTGCGGGCGTGTTGACATCGTCCTTTTCGATCGGCGTTCCGGTAAAGCCGATGAAGGAAGCGTTGGGCAGCGCGTCACGCAGATATTTCGCATGGCCGTAAGCCCGCTTGCCGGTTCGGGGATCGATACGCGCGCGGAAGCCGTATTGCGATCGATGCGCCTCGTCCGCCATCACGATGATGTTCTGCCGTTGGCTGACAGGCGGGAGTTCATCCTCGCCCTCGGCCGCAGCGAATTTCTGGATCGTGGTGAAGATGACGCCGCCCGCCGCCCGGTCGAGCTGCGTGCGCAGATCGTCGCGGCTATCGGCCTGCACCGGTTTCTGCCGAATGAGATCGCTGCACATGGCGAAAGTGCCGAACAGCTGATCATCGAGATCGTTGCGATCGGTGATCACGACGATGGTGGGATTTTCGAGAGCCGGATCGCGGACGAGCAGGCCGGCATAGAACGCCATGAGCAGGCTCTTGCCCGAACCCTGGGTGTGCCAGATCACCCCGATCTTCTTGTCGCCCGGTTCCTGTTCCGCCTGGCTCGGCAAACCGTATCTGAGCGGACTTTCACGCAGCGAACCACCGCGACGGTCAGTCGCGTAGGGCAGCGCGCGCAAGGTTGCCGACAGCGCGTTCCGGGCAGCGAAGAACTGGTGATAGGCCGCAACGATCTTGACGATGCCGTTGCCGGTATCACCGAACACCGTGAAATCGCGCAGCAGCCGGAGCAGGTTGCCGCGGTCGAACACGCCCTTCACCAGCGTTTCGAGCTGAGGGTCGGTGGTCGGCGCGATGGTTTCACCATCGACCGAGCGCCACGGCATGAACCGCTCTTCATCCGCGGTGAGCGAGCCGACGCGCGCCTTGATACCGTCAGACGTGACCAGCACGGCATTGGTTCGAAACAGCGAGGGTATCTGCGCCTTGTAGGTCTGGAGCTGGTTGAACGCGCCGGACAAGGTGGCGTTCTCGTCGCCGGGGTTCTTCAGTTCCAGCACACCGAGGGGCAGGCCGTTTACAAACAGGACCACGTCCGGGCGTCGGTTGTATCCCTGCTCAATGACGGTAAACTGGTTTACGGCCAGCCAGTCATTCTGATCGAACCCGCCGCTGCCGCCGAAATCGATCAGGCGAACCCGATCGCCGCGCATATTGCCGTCGTCGTAGAATTCGACTGGCACGCCTTCGACCAGATACTGGTGAAGCCGCCGGTTCTCCTCGACCAGCGAAGGCGTCTCGCTGGCCAGGAGCCGCCGGATGGCCTCCTCGCGCGTGGTAGCCGGGATCGACGGATTGAGGCGTGCCACCGCGTCGCACAGCCGTTCGAGCAGCAAGACGTCGCGATACGCATCGCGCAATGGCTGCGCGCTGTCCGGCGACACGTCAGGCCCGTGCGCAATTGTCCACCCCAGCTCACCGAGCCATTCGAGCGCCGCCTCCTCGACATGGTCCTCGGCGAACTTGCCCATCACCAACGCGCCGGCTTCTGGAACTGCCCGACCGCGTCCGTCAGTCCGTTGGGGAATTGGGCATTCGCGAGTGCGCCCGGGCGGATCGGCTTTATGAAATGCGCCAGCGGCCTCAGCGCCTGGCTTACATTCTTCTGAGGGTTCAGGAGGCCGATGGTCTTTTTGAATCTGTTGCGGACCTGTTCGATCGGCCCTTTCAGATCGCTATCGTTGCTGATGATGACCGCGCAATCAAAAAGATCATCGAAGGCATCGACGAGCAGCATGGTGGCCAGGTTGACGTCCGATCCCTTCTCTTCCGTCTTGATGACCCTGCGCGCAAGATACTTGCCAACCTGCCACGCGGCGGCATCCGGCATGTTTACCTCGTGCGTCAGGAAGTGGCCGAGATGGATGCTGATTTGCGGGACCGTCGCAAGGGCCCGAAAATAGGTCTGCTGGCGTGTCGCCTGATCCGGATCGTTGGGCCTCGAACTGACCTGAGCGGTAAAGTAGCGGGTCCGATCAATCCGGTTTCTCGGCAGCAAGTTGCAGCACAACGCATGGACGTTGAGCCATTTATTCGGTCGCCCCTTCAGGCATCCGTAATAGAGATTGAAGCCATCGATATAGACCCGTGTCCGCATGGTGACGGTATTAGGGGGCTGCGCCCTGACACGAAAGGATTTATCGGGATTCAAGGCGTGGGCGAAAATTCGGACCCCAGATAAAGCAGCGGCGACCCCGAAGGATCGCCGCGCACCTTGGCCCCGAAGCGCCAAGGGAGATATCTGCCGCCATATAATCGCCAATCGTTGCCGGTCAATGAATTTGCGATAATCGGAAGGCAGGTGTCACAGCGTCTCCTCCATCTTTCGTTCAGCTTCCGCGACGCGGATTTCGCCGGACATCAGCCTGGGGAGCAGCAGGTCGCGGGTGTGCGCAAGGGTTTGATTTTCCGCGCGGTTTGCCAGAACTTTCTGCATCAGGCTCATGACGATCTCGCCAAACGCCGCGAAGGCTTGCTCATGACCAATCAAGACCTCTAGCGATCGCAAGGCGGGTGGGCTTACTCTCTGGTGGCTCTTCGAGGTGCCGGTCACCATGCCTTCGAGGCGCTGCCGGAAAGTCTGGTTGCTGAATAGCGAATGGAGAAGCGCAGGAGAAATGTCGCCCTTCGCCGTGAAGGCAAGGAATTCTGTAGAGGCTATCTGGCGAACCGCACCCTTGTCTTGCGGCCACCACACCCGAGATATCTCAGGATTCAGTTTGGACAACAGGATCGCACCTTCAGGCACAATCGTCTTGCTGCTCTTGATGGAATCCCCCATCTCCAGGGCTGGTTGTTGGCCGCTGTCGTAGGCTGGCAGGCTGAAATGCTCGAATACTTCGGACGCGGCATCCATCGGCTTCAACGATTTCGTATGGTGATTGGCGATCTCGTCAACACGATAGGCTCGCCACCCTTTCGGCACGCCGTTGTCGTCGAGGCGGTTGGGGAAGAGGGACCAGAGGTCCGGCGCGAGATAGGGGCCTGCTCCTGCATCCGGGCCGGCCATCTTGGCCTTCACCGGGCCGAAGTCGACGAACCAGTCGCGGAACAGCGCCTGCGCCTGCGCTTCCAGCGTTTCGTTCATCCGCCGATTCAGTTCGATCTTGTCGTCAATTGACGACACAAGTTCGACTATCCCATGTTGATCGCGAATTGGCGGTAATCGAAATTTGAACTGCCGGAGCGCCGATACGTAGAGATTTTTTTGCACGCTACCTTCAGCAAGTGTTTCCACCTGCGCGCGCCCAGCCCTCAGCGCATACATCGCAATCAATGGAAGCAGGCGCGCTCTATCAGGTCGGACGTTTATAACAGCCCGATTGCCAGCAGCATCAATCCTGAGATACCCCACTCGCCCGATGGTCCCTGATTTACTTATCGCAAGAGTTTCAGCGGGGAAAAGAAAAGCAGATTTCCCTGCGCTCTTTAAACCCTCATGAGATAACGTTCGTGAGGTTTCGCTCACGTATCCATCGTTCAAGTCAACAGCTCTGAGCCAGTTGATCGGCCCATCGAAAAATGCCCGATTTCCCTGCGGCGGATTGACATAGCCCTCTTGGAACTCAGCGTAATCGCCCATCTCCACGATAGGCCAATCAAGCATCAGTTGCGACCTTCGACATATTAGTGCGGATCGATTCTGTCAGCCGCTCGCCCTCATCGAATTGCTCTTCAAGCGTCGCCTGTAAGGCCGCAAACCGGTCGGCAAACGGCACGCCGTCGTCCTCGACATCTTCCGCGCCGACATAGCGCCCCGGAGTTAGCACATAGCCGTGCTTCGCCACGTCCTGATGGCTCGCTGAATAGGCAAAGCCCGGCACGTCCTCGTAATCCTTGCCTTCGCGCCAAGCGTGGTAGGTATCGGTGATCCGCGCGATATCCTCGTCCGAGAACTCGCGCCGCGTGCGGTCGACCATATGACCGAGCTTGCGCGCATCGATGAACAGGATTTCGCCGCACCGATCGCGCAGCTTGGCATCACCCACCAGTCCGTTCGACTTGTCCCTCGCCAGAAACCACAGGCACACCGGGATCTGCGTCGAATAGAACAGCTGGCCGGGCATGGCGATCATGCAGTCGATCACGTCGCCTTCGACCATCGCCTGCCGGATCTCGCCCTCGCCGCTCTGCGTGGAGGACATGGACCCGTTGGCCAGCACCACGCCGGCCGTGCCCGCCGGGGCCAGATGGTGCAGGATATGCTGCAACCAAGCGAAATTCGCATTGCCCGCGGGCGGAATACCGAATTTCCAGCGCGCATCCTCGCGCAGCCGGTTGCCGCCCCAGTCCGACACGTTGAAGGGCGGGTTGGCAAGCACGTAATCGGCGCGCAGGTCCGGCAATTCGTCGCGGTGGAAGCTGCCGTCGCTGTTCCAGCGAACGTCGGCATCGATCCCGCGCACCGCCAGGTTCATCATGCAGAGCCGCCAGGTGGTGTGGTTCGATTCCTGGCCATAGACGGCGATGTCACCGATGCGTCCGCCGTGGTTCTCGACGAACTTTTCGGATTGCACAAACATGCCGCCCGATCCGCAGCACGGATCGTAGACGCGGCCATCATGCGGTTGCAGCATCTCGACCATGGTGCGCACGACCGAACGCGGGGTGTAGAACTCGCCGCCGCGCTTGCCCTCGGCCCCGGCGAACTGGCCAAGGAAGTATTCATAGACGCGGCCGAGCACATCGCGGCTCTGCCCCTCGTCGGACTTGAAGCCGATGCCGGAGATAAGGTCGATCAATTCGCCCAGCATCACCGGGTTGAGCGCAGGGCGGGCGTAATCCTTCGGCAGCACTCCCTTCAGTGAAGGGTTCACCTTCTCGATCTCGAGCATCGCCTCGTCGATCAGCTTGCCGATGCCGTGCTGCTTGGCGCTGGCTTGCAGGTGGGCCCAGCGGGCGGGCTTCGGCACCCAGAAAACGTTGTCGGCGCGGTATTCGTCCTCGTCCTCGACGCCGTCCGGATATTCCTTTTCCAGTTCGGCGCGCTTGGCCATGAAGCCATCGGAAATGTGTTTGAGGAAGATCAGGCCGAGAACGACGTGCTTGTAATCCGACGGCTCCATATTGGCGCGGATCTTGTCCGCTGCCTTGAACAGCTCGGCCTCGAAACCGAGGTCACCCCCTTTGGAACTGTTTGTTTTCTTTGCCATCCTTACCCCTAAATCCGTCCGGCCAAGGGCAGCGATAGCAAGGTGGAGTGGGTGTCGCCATCGGGAACTTGGGGTTGCCCGCTGTCATGAGGTGCGGACCGCGTGCCGTATCTGTTTCTCGCATGGGTTTGTTGAGATGTAATCGCCTTTCAAAGTGAACGGGACCCCGGCGTTGTCGCCGGGGTCCTGACACTCAGGCCGCGAGCGCTTGCGGATCGACTATTTTCGACAGCCAGGTGTTGTCCGGAAACCGCTCAGCAAGAGCATCGATGATCGCTGCATCGCCTGCGCCGGGAGAGCCGGACGCCGAGCCGGTCGCGAGGAAGTAGCGCCAGGCAACCTGCCCGATCGTGCAGATGTCCGCCGTCACCTGTGTCTCGACATGATCCCATACCTCGTGCCGCACCGCGAGCGAGATGTCCTTCGAGGGCAGCGGCTTCGATGCCACGCCGATCACCTCGCAGAACTCCGGCAGGTGAACGTAAGGAGCAAGGGAGCGCACTGCACTCGCCAGATCCAGTCGCGAACGTGCGAAGGGGGCCGGATCGCGCAATTGCGGAGGCAGGATCATGCCTTGCTCGATTGCCGCGCGCTTGAGGCAGGAGAAGTCCTTGCTCTCCCCTCCCCAGCTCACCAACCTCGCATCCGGGAACGTCGAGCACATGGCGAAGAAGGCATCCACGATGTCCGCTTCGGAGCAGTTCGTCATGGCCTCGATATTGCTGACGACGGGCCGGTCCATGTCGGACGAGACGGTGAGCATGCACCAGGCACCGGCGACGATCCGGTGAAAGGGCCAGCGCACGAAGCCCTGCGTGGGATCGCCCTCGGCGACCTGGTACCGCTTGAAGGCATCGGTGTCATAGAGGAATTCGAAATCGCAGACGATCACGCGCTGCCACGGGCTGCTGGCGGATCGATCGGCGAGGAAAAGCGCGGCTTCTTCGCCGAGGGTGTTGGCGTGATGGCGGAGATCCGCGCTCAGGTCGGCGGATTGAACGTGAGAAGATTCGTTGGTCATGATAATTTCCTTGGGCAACAAAAAGCCCGCAAGAAGCGGGCGGGAAGATCTCGGTTAGGTGAAGCGGTCGCGCGTTAAGGCGGAGCGCGTGGGTGGCGGGACATCTCGATCAATTCGAGACCAGTTCCGCACCGCGCCCGACCGCCTGGATCGCGAGGCGTCCGACCAGCTGCGTTTCGGCGATGATGGCGCTGTGCATGGAGAGCCGATCGCGGAACGCGCCGCAGTGCATTGCGACGACCAACTCGGCAGTCTCCATGTCGCCGCCCAGAGCATCCTCGATGCCGTCGGCATCGCGCAGGTGAACTTCGACCGACGGGATAGCGCTTCGACGAACAGCGTCCCGAATGACCCCGAGCAGGTCCACCACGTCCACCGGGCCTGGCATGTCCGCTTGCAGGGCCAGCCTTCTTGCCTGTTCAACGAACTCGCGCATGGACCAGGTCACGAGCGGCTGCGTCTCGAGTTGCTCGGCGATCCACTTCAGCGCATCGGCATCCGGGTCGCAGTCGCCCCCGCCGATCCAGCTGGAGCTGTAAGAGGTCCAGCGTCCATTCTCGAAGGTGAACCGGGTGGCGCCAGCAGCGAAGACGTGCAGGTCGCTGTCTTCGTTGCTCGCGTCGATGGGACGCGTGCGCAGCGCGCACACGGTAAACGTATCTGTCATTTCAATTTTCCTTTCTTGCTCGACCCCCGCAATCCTGCCGGGGTGAGAAGCTCTCTTCACATCTTGGACGGGACCATGGAGGCTCTGACAGCGCGCTGCTCTGCGCGCTCCACGATGCGATCGAAGTTCAGTGCTGCCTCGAGTTTATGGGCGCTGCGGAAGAGATCGAGGTCACGCAGGTGCTCGAGGTGCCCGAAGCGGCCTTGCCGGTCTGCTCCGAGCCAGCGGTCGAAGGCTGCCAGCGGGTACGCCAGTCTACCGGGATCGCCATAGCGCGAGGCCGAGTAGTGCAGCCATGCCAGCCAGGTGATGGCGACGTCTTCCTCGCAGTATCGGAACACCTGCTCCTCGCGTCCGTCGGCGATCATGGCCGCAACGCTGTCGCCGCTCCCCTGGGTCTTGGCACTGATGCCAAGCGCCTTGCATACGTTGGCCAGGCTCGGACGTCCCGCCCCTCCGAAACGGCCGTAGAGTTCGGCGAGGTCGGCATGGGTTATCGCCCAGCGTGGTGCTATCCACGCGGTGCGCAGGGCATTGTCCTCGAACAGCATCTGCCGCGCAGCGGCAAGCTGCAGGACGGGAATGTCGAAGCCGCGCCCGTTCCACGTGACGATGGTGGCGTTGGGATCGAGCAGTTCGAAAAGCCGGCGAAGGCCGTTCCGCTCGTTGGAGAAATCCACGGTCTCGATGTCGAACTCGTAATGATCTTTGACCTCCTTCTGGCTCAGCACACTGGCGCAAATCGGTTCGTGCAAGGGCCAAGGCGGGAATGAGCCGTCCTCGTTCTCGGGCGCCAAGGTCTCGATATCGAGCACTTGGACGTGTCCGGTCTGGTAGCATTCGGGAAAATCGTATCGTTGGTATTTCATGGGTTCGGCCTCCGGCCCGAACCCGGCGAAGCACAAGCGAGCGTCCTGCTCCCTTTTCCATTCTTCCTCCCGGGTTCACCCGGTCTCTTCCCACCTTACGTTTTCTGCTTCCGTCGCTCCGGACAGGCTCGCGAAATCGCTGCCGTGCGAGACCGGCCGTTTTCTCTTTAGCTCGCGGGTCTCGATAGGCTTCAACCGCCACTTCACTCTTGCGCTTCGAACCGGAAGTGGGTGAACGGAATGTTTGATCTTCCGGTTGGCGCGCTGCGATGAGGTCCGCGATGCGGTCGCGTTCAATCCCACCGGCTAGCCCGCGGCCTTCCTACCGCCTTGGCTAGCTAATTATATAGGTGCCTAGATCTTTTGGGCGTAAGCTTAGGCTTCGGAAAGGGGTGTATAAATGAAAATTGCAATAACCTCAGAACTTTTAGATGATAGCGCCAACGAATCATTCCAATTTGAGCGAATTGCATCATTCGCGAGAGGTCTAATTAGTAGAGGATATTCTGTAGAACTAGTTATTATTAATGAGAAGAAGTTAACTTTATGGGAAAGGCTTAAATCCAGATTTAAGGCGAACGCTTTTCTTGTTTGCTCATATGAGGGATTAAACTTTGTTCGGCTTAGATCTGGTAGTGCTGGGATTTCTGAATTTGTTCGGATTTATCAGCCAAAAATTGCAATATGCCTTGCGCCCAATTCGGTGTTTTCAGCGCGTAGCTTCGAGGAATCAGATGTTCCATCGATTCTATATTGTCAGACTGCGGAACTTCATGATTTAGGAGGGCTTCCTAATGGGGCGGCAAGTATAAACATAGCTTCGTCAGACGTCGTCGCTACTGAACTCAAAGATAAATTCGGAATTCTTTCTGAGGTAATCATACCTCATGATGCCATATCGGAGCCCGATAAAGATTTATCAAAAGGCGCCTTCCCTTCAAACGAGGAAAATTTCTTCTCTCATTGGACTAATGTCATTGAGCGTGCTCAGCGTTATGAAACGACGGCTCAACGAAGATTTCTGAGAGCTATGCGCGCCTAATTTGGGTAAATCCGTTGCTCAGCCTACCGTTTTTCTGCTCAAGCGCGTCACAGTTTGACTTCCATTTGGAGAACATGGCGGATACGATCGGATGACGGCAGTATACCTCTATCCTCGCCATCTCAGCTCTTGTTCTGTTAGAACCGCGATGTTCCACTCTTCGCTGAACCTGCTGCGTTAATCTCCGCTCGACCCTCTTGCATCGCGTGACGTAACCCCCAGTTTGGAATAGAGCCGGGCGGTTGTCTTGCGCATGAGCGCGGTTGTAGCAATGGGCTGCGTAAGCAACACTGCCTTCTCAACTATACCGCCCTCACCTCGTCGCGTACGCGACGTACATGAATCTCACACTCGGTGAGGCCGGAGGGCAGTTCCACATCGGTTCCGATGAACACCTGGGACAGGTGCGCCACCTCGTCCAGCGCACAGCGCCATGCAAGGCCCTCCTCATCAAGCCCCGGAACAATGACCGTTCAACTGATTGCTATGCGATCGATTGCCGATAGTCTAAATGGCAACGCGGGTATGGTCGCCACGCAGTGCAATGAGCAAGGACGATGGACAATATATCGACGAGGCTCGTTCGCGGAAGCATGTGGATCACGATTGCTCGGTTGTTAACCAACGGCTTAGCGACGTTGAGCATGTTCGTGCTTGCGTGGAATCTTGCACCGGCCGACTTCGGGCTGGTCGCGATCGCGACGACATTCATCCTCATTCTCACCAGCGTCACCGACATCTCGTTGTCAGCGGCGCTGGTTCGTCACGAGGCGCCCGATGAGTCGCATCTGAGCGCAGCATGGACGTTGAACGCGATCCGTGGCCTAGCGTTGTGCCTGCTGACCTGGGCGTTCGCCTATCCGATGGCGGCGTTCTTCACCGATGATCGCCTTGTTCCGATCCTGCTGGCGCTGGGCGTCAGCCTGCTGATCTCGAGTTTCGCCAATCCCCGATTGGCGATGGCGCAGCGCGAGTTGCAGTTCCGGCCGGAATTCCTCGTGACGACGGGACAGAAGCTGATCGGCTTCGTCGTGGCGGTGTCGGTCGCGATCGCGTTCAAGAGCTATTGGGCATTGGTCCTCGGAACGCTCGCCACCCAGGCCGCGAACGTGCTGTTGTCCTATCTCGTGATGCCGTTCAGGCCTCGCATCCTGTTGCGTTACTGGCGCGAGTTCTTTGCGTTTTCCGGGTGGCTGACGGCAAGCCAGATCGTCAACACGCTGAATTGGCGTTTCGACGAACTGCTGATTGGGAAACTGCTGAACAGCACCGTGCTCGGCTATTACACGGTGGGCGGAAACCTGGCATCGATCCCGACGCGCGAAACCACCGCACCGCTGATGGCGACGATCTATCCGGCCTTCGCCGCCATCCGCAGCGATACGCGTCGATTGCGGGATGCGTATCAACGGTCGCAGGCGTTGGTGACGGCGATCGCATTGCCCGCCGGTGTCGGCACGGCGCTGCTGGCGGAGCCTATCATCCGCCTGACCATGGGCGACAAGTGGTTGCCGGCGGTGAGTGTCGTGCAGATACTCGGTGTCGTGTTCGCCTTTCAGACGCTTGGCTCGCTGATCCAGCCCATCGCCCTGTCGCTCGGCGAGACCCGCGCATTGTTCAGCCGGGACTGGAAGCTGCTCGTCCTGCGCGTCGCGCTCGTCAGCGCCGCGATCGTGCCCTTCGGCCTGATCGGCGTGCTTTTGGCTCGTGCGGTGTCGAGCTTCGTTGGGTCGTTGGTCAATATGTTGCTGGTGCGCCGACTGCTGAATGTTTCACTCCGGTCCCAACTTAGGGCCAATCTTCGGGCGATCGCCAGTGTCAGCGCGATGGCTATCGGTGTGCTGGTACTAAGCTGGCTCACCCAGGGCGGAGCCATGATGCCGATGGTGCGACTGCTGTTACTGATGGCGGCGGGCGGCGCGATCTATTGCGTAACGTCGCTGATCCTGTGGCACTCGGGCGGGCGACCAACCGGGCCGGAAACCGATATCCTGACCTTCGCAAACAAAATGATCGCCAAGGCCCGTATTCACCCGGTCGCATGGTAGATCAGCCTTAGGCCGCATCGCCAAGATCCACGATCCACGAAGGGACGAGCATGATACCCAAGGTATTCCATCTGACCGCGAAATCGAAGACGCTTCCGCCGCATTTCCAGAAGAACGTCGATCGCATCCGGGAATTGTATCCCGACCATGATATCGTCATCCATGACGATGCGGACATCATGCGGTTCCTGAAATCCGCTGACCCGGCCTATTTCGAGCAGACGATCGTAAAGATGCCGAAATTCATCATGGTGATCGATACCGTTCGATACCTGTGGATGCGCGAACTGGGCGGTATCTATTGCGACATGGACATTTTCTTCCAGCGCCGCCTCGACTTTGGCGACGCGCCCTTCTTCATCGCGCGCGAATGGACTTGGCCGACCGATCACCGCATCGCGGACAGTGTGCATAACTGCATCTTCGCCAGTCCGCCGGGCCATCCGATCTGGACCGACATCCTGGATGGCATCGCGCAAAACATCGCGATACCGCCACGCGAAACCACCACGTTTCGTCGGAAGGTCAAAGGTGCGTTGGCGAACATCGGTCTGGCGAAACGCCCGGAATCGTTGTTTTCACCAGTGTTCAACACGACCGGGCCAAATGCGATCTCGAAGATCATTACCGATCGCCAGTTGCGCGATCGCTATCCCGACGTAATAGTCGCCTCGCCTTCGATGATCTTCCAGCAGAACCTGAGCCGTGGATCACGCGACGGCGCGGCCGTCGTGCACGAAACGGCTGGAAGCTGGTCGTCGATCGGCTGACGTTGAATGTTCCAGCTCTGTGGCGACCCGCACGGCGCCCAGCTTGAAAGACGGACACGATATGGCCACTGAGGTTCGCAACGCATTGCAGCAACAGATTTCGAATACGCTACTTCCAATGATCGGACCGCATGCCGATCGCATTCATCTACTAGATCCGCCGGATCATCCCAATGTGGGCGATTGCGCCATCCTGCTCGGCGAGCTCGACTTTTTCGATCGCGAGCTTCCCAAAGGCCATGTAGCATTCACAGACTGGACCCAGCAATCGAGATCACGTCGCGCGATCGAGGATTCGTCGATCCTGCTGATCCATGGTGGCGGAAACTTCGGCGATATCTGGGCGCACCATCACGAATTCCGCCTGCACGTTCTACGCGACTTCAAGCATCGCAAAGTCGTGCAGCTTCCGCAGAGCATTCATTTCGATTCCCCCGCCGTGCTGAGGGAGACGCAGGACGCCATCGGGGCACACCCCGACTTCACGCTTTTGACACGGGACGAACGAAGCGAGGCATTCGCCCGCGAGCATTTCGATTGCCGCGTCGAGCTCTGTCCCGACATGGCCTTTGCTATGAATCCGATCCATCGGCGACCGCCTTCGGCCGACATCTTATGCCTGTTGCGCACCGATAAGGAGGTGGCGGTGCAGCCGGATGAAGTCATGCGCGCGCTCGAAACGACGGGGCTCAGCCTCAAGTCGGGCGATTGGCTCGACGATCCTAGGACGCCGTTCTGGTTTCGCGACCGGCTCTTCCGCAGCTTGGCGACGCGGGCTCCCCGGTTGCGCGACCGGTTGTCCAGCCAGACCCTAGCCGCGCGACGAGCCTATGCACGCTCTAGGCTCAACCGCGGCATTGAGTTGTTAAGCCAAGGCCGGATTGTAGTGACCGACCGCCTGCACGGGCATATCATCAGCTTGTTGCTCGGCATCCCCAACCTGGTATTCAATTCCTACGACGCGAAAGCCACCGCGCTGTATGAAAGCTGGACCCACGCCGATCCTTCGTGCCGGCTCGTGCGATCACCCGCGGAGTTGCCCGACGCGATCCGCGCTATAACCGGGCGCTCGACCTCGTGAATCGTGCCTATACGGCAGTCATTCGCGCGCACACCCGCAACGATCTCTTGCACCGGCTGATCGTCGCGCTGCGCGCTCAAACTCTTCCACCGAGCAAGATAATAATCGTCGATTCCTCGCCGGACCGTGCGGCGTTTATCGGCCTTGACGACGCAACGCTCGAAATCGTCACCTATCCTGACACTGAGTTCAATTTCTCTAAAGCGATCAATATTGGTTTGGCGCGCAGCGAAACGGACAATACGCTCATTATCAGCAGTCATATCGAGCTGTCCGACGCTGGCGTGATCGAACGCGGGCTCCAGCTTGCCAGGCAGCACGGGGTAGAGATGTTTTACTGGGCCCCTGCCGTGCCGCCCTCCGTGCCGGAGGTAGCGGTCGCTATCGACCGGCGCACATTCAATGGCACCAACGGTCTTTGCAACTCGATATCGATGGTCAAGACGGAGCTGTGTATCGAGCGACCGTTCCGCGAAGAAGTCTTCTCGGCCGAGGACCAGGAATGGGCGGCACATTATTTCCGAGAGCGAGGTGGCCGCATCCTGCGCATCTCGAGCCCTCAAGTCGGATACGCTAATCCAAATCACGGCAGCGCGACATGGAGCGAGTTGAAGGTCTTTAACGAGCAATTGGCGCTGGGCCATTTCGTCCACCGCCGCTTCATCTATCCCGACCGTATTCTCGCCCGCGCTCTGCGTGGCGCGCTGGCGCTGTCCCGCGGACGGCGTGATCGAGCGAGAATGCATTTTCGCTTTGCGTGGGCAATGACCAAGGCCAACTTCGTTCGACCGGTTGTTCAGTCCAGATATTTTTAATTTGTCAATTCAAGCCCTTCGCCTCAACGTTCCGCGCATTAACTTTACCCTCAGGAGATAGCGAAGCAGTGCTTTGACATAGGTTCGCGGACCAATCCCGCCCTTGGCTTCAATTTCGGCGCGAAACACGGACTTTCTGAGCTGTTTGAGGTAAAGCCAGGCATAAGGATGCCATTCGTCTCGGGTCCATGGCTTCTGCGAACCTGTGAAATGGACGATTGCGGGGACGACATCGCGGCGAAGGCGGGCATCGCCCTGTATGTCGGTATCGGCGTAAAGTAGGCTACGCTGAAAGTTCCATTTCGCTGGCAGCGTCTTCCACCTCTGCCAGAATACTACGTTGAGCGCATCTTGGTCCGCCAGCGCATAGCGGTCGCGATCCGCGGTAAGGAGATCGAGCGCCTGCTTGAATTCACCGACCTCGCGAATCCTACCCAAGTCGAGCAGCAGCACTCCGGCGTTGAAGTAGAGCGCATCCCCCGACAGATTATACATGCGCTTGAATGTGGCCAGGTCCTCATTGGAAATCCCCTGGTCCAGGGTCGCCGCAAGCGAATAACCATCCAGATCAATTTGCCATAGGGGAAGAACATCCTGTGCGATGGACATGTCCACGTCGAGATAGAGCAATCGATCTACGCTCACATCCACGATCACGTCGGTCAGTAAGCGTAAATAGGTCGCCGATGAAATGTGGATCAATGGCGCCAGTCGCAACGCGGGATGATCACGATCGACGCTGTACCAGTTGATTTCGATGTCGGGGAAATGGCGATCCACTGCATTGCGCCGGCTCGCTGGGATAGCGGTGTGCAGCGCATGCATGACGAGTTGATGCCGGCCTGAATATTGGCGAAGCGCCTCCAAAAGAACGCAAAAATGAGGGAGGTAATTTTCGTCGAAGCCGGATGTCAGCTCAATCCTGATCCGCTGATCAACTGGCATTTAGCCAGACCCAGACGAGCGCGTCGCTCGCGGCTTGAGTGCGCGTTTCGCCACGGGCTCGCATCGTTAGTGCGATTGATGTTCGGTCCTTTTCGCGCATGTGGTTACCCGCCTTCCTTCCGGCTTAACTCTAGCGCCCCGCCTGCCGACGGTCGAGAGCAATATGAAAGCCGCCGATCAGCAGTGAGCCCCATTCGAGACTTAGGTCAACGACTCACAGCAAAGACGCCTGATCGATCTTCGGTTTGTCGGATGTAGTAATTATGCGCGCGTCATCAAACGGTCGCGCCAAGGCGGTAGCAGCCTTATTGTCTCCGGATAACCAGGTCTCGTGACCGTCAGCATCAAGCAGCACAGGCATCGCCTTGGGATGGATGGCCCCGACGGTTTGGTTCACTTCCGTGGTCAGGAAGGCGAACCGCGGTCCTTGGTCCGTCTCGCGCCATAACCCCGCGAAAGCGGATACCGGCGTATCCGCTCGTTCGAACCAGACCTTGCTTTTCGAACCCTTCTGCCCGGTCCATTCGCAGAACTGGGTCCATGGAACGAGACAGCGCTGCGCCGGGCTCGAAAGCATCGGTCGCCAGAATGGGCTCGACAAATTGCGGACGTTAGTGACCGGACGCGTGGCGGCAGCGGGGGGCGGCACTCCCCACACGATCTCGTCCAATGTCAGCGTGTCATTCACTATCCGTAAGACCGGCGCCATCTGACCGGGATAGATCTCTTCACGTCGTTCGAGATTGCTGCGGTCGCCTTCGAACGGGCCAAAGTACCGGCGCAATTCGTCGACGTTCGACCGCATGCGGTAAAGATTACAGATGTGGACGCCCCCCCTCTTGCTGGGGCGTAGCAGATATCTGATCCGATCGTTTGCTATCAGATGTCCGGCCTGTTTGCGCGGGGAATGATCCCGCTGGCCAAGATGGTGTTCGCTACGCCCGCTCCAAGCACATTGGCGGCATCGGGGATGCCAGTGTAATCTTCGGAATGTCGCGCGTATCGACCGATCGGTCAAGCCATCTCCTTCGCCTCTGCAAGTTCGGTGGCCTCCCGTCAGGCTAAGCGCCTGTCGTTGCCAATCCGCGTCACGCCGGCTGACCCGCCAGCGGTTTCTGGTAAATGCCTCCCGATACCATCAACCGCCAGGCAATGCGGGCAAACTCGTTCGCAAGCGCCACCGCGACCAGCTTGGGCGGCTTACGCTCGATCAACGAGGCGAGCCATGGCGACGGAACGTGCCGACCCGATCTGATATGGCGAAGAAGCGCGGTTGCTCCTACGATCAGTGTAGATCGCAGGGCCGCATCGCCGGCCTTGGTGATGCCCCCGTGTCTGATCCGGCCACCGGTCGAGTGATCACGGGGAGTGAGACCGATCCATGCCGCGAAGTCGCGGCCCGAGCGGAATGTCTCGGCAGGCGGCGCCTTCATGCTGAGCATCGTCGAGCCGATCGGACCAATGCCGGGGATAGTGGCGAGGCGTTGGCTGATATCATCCGCCCGGTGCCATTCCATGAGCTTGGCGTCGATCGACTCCAGACGACGTTCTACGCTCGCGTATTCCTGAGCCTGAAAGAGGAATAGATCGCGGGCCAGTTCGGGGTCTCGTCTTCCAGCACGCGCTCGATCAGCGCGCCGACGTTCTGCCGCCCCGTGGCACCGATTGATGCCGAACTCGGCCGCGTAGCTGCGGAAGGCGTTCGACAGCTGGGTCTTCACGACGACCAGACGCTCGCGCACTGATATCAACATGCAGGCAGCCTGCTGGTCGCGTGACTTGATCGGCACGAACCGCATTACCGGACGGGTGACCGCCTCGCAGGGGCTTCGGCATCGGCGGCATCGTTCTTGCCGCGCTTCACGTAGGCCTTCACATACTGAGGCGGGATCAGCTTCACCTCGTGGCCGAACGAGACCAAAAGGCGAGCCCAATGGTGGGAGCTGGCGCATGCCTCGATCGCCACCAACGCCGGCGGCAGCTTCTAGAAATAGCGGATCATCTCCGCGCGGCGCAACTGCCGCCGCAGAACAACTTCCTCGTTCTCATCGACCCCGTGAAGCTGAAAAACGGACTTCGCGGTATCCATGCCGATCCGCACTGGCGTGGTTTTCATCGCACTCTCCTTCCTTCGAGAAGCCCGACGCTACTCGCGTGCGACCTGGAATGAGAAACCGTCCACACCAGCACATGCCGAAACAATGGCATTGGTGGGTTGGTCTGCCAAGCGTGCCTAACGCATGCAGACGGCTTGTCAGCCTAATCTCGTTCTCATAATGTTCCGGGATGCTTACCGAATCATCGTCATCCGCCAACGCGACTCAGGAACGGCGTCTCGCTCTCGTCCGAAAGGTTCGATCGGCGTTCGATCGGTGCAGTTTTCCGGAGAGGGAAAAGGACGGGTTCATCCGACTGCTCGAATTACGCAACGCAACGTCGGAGCTTCTGACGGTTCTGGAGCAAGAGCATTCCGGTCACGATGATGGGGTCGCTCGATACCAGAAGGTGTTTAGTTTCGAGCGCTAGGTTTTGCACTTTCCCTTGGTCAGCGGCACTGAAAGGCAGGCAACCGGACAACGCTCTGGTTGTGGCCGGAGATAGCCGTCCCGCCCTTCTGGACGCCGCCCGCGAGCAGGCCTAACGGGCCGCGCATGAGCATTCTTGCGACGATCATGAACACCGCCACCGGCCGCCCCATCCAGAAAATGTCCTTCGGCCGGATGCCCAAGCCATGGGCCAGCTTCAATCTGGAGACTGGCGAACTGGTCACCGCCGAGCGGATCGATGTCGGTAAGCCCGCGCCGGGCAAGTTCGTTGCCCCGGTAGAGGTGTGGGTGACGGTGAAGCCGAAGGGTTAGTCCGATGCCGGTAACCCACCTTCAGCAAACCGCTCGCGCCATCGGGATCGATTTCGGAACGACCAACTCGGTTATCGCGACCGCTCATGCGGACGGGAGTACGGCGCTGGTGAGTTTCGCCGCGCCGGGCGGTCCCTCCGACGTCTTTCGGTCGGCGCTCTGTTTCTGGCAGGACGATGCGATACGCGGCGGTCTGGGACACGAGGCGGGCCCATGGGCGATCGCCGAGTTTCTCGACTTTCCCGAAGGCAGCCGCTTTATCCAGTCGTTCAAGTCGCTCGCTGCGGATTCCTTGTTCGAGACCGCGAGCCTGTTCGACAAGCGGTTGCGGTTCGAGGAACTGGGCAAGATATTCCTGTCGCATCTTGTCGCCCATGCAGGCGATGCGCTGACCGATCCGCCGGACAGGGTCGTGGTGGGGCGCCCGGTGCGCTATGCCGGCGCGCGTCCCGATCCGAAACTGGCCCGCGCACGTTACGATGCGATGTTCGCCGCACTCGGCACCGACATCCGCTATGTCTACGAGCCGATGGGCGCAGCCTATGGCTTTGCCGCGAGCCTCGATGAACCAGCCACGTTGTTGGTGGCCGATTTCGGCGGCGGGACCAGCGACTTCTCGGTCGTGCGTGTGGCCGAGCGCGACGCGCCGCGGCGCTGCATACCGCTGGGATCGGCCGGTATCAGTATCGCTGGCGACACGTTCGACTACCGCATTATGGACCACCTCGTATTGCCGTTGCTGGGCAAGGGCGGAACCTACCGCTCCTTCGACAAAGTGCTCGAGATTCCGGCTGGACATTACGCAGATTTCGGCGACTGGTCGCGCCTTGCCCTGATGCGAAATCGGCGCACGCTCGCCGAGCTGTCGCGATTGCAGCGCAGTGCGACCGATCCCGCGGCAATCGCGCGCATGGTCGCGGTTATCGAGGGCGAACTGGGCTATGCGCTCTACGACGCCGTCGGCCTAGTGAAACGCGCGTTGTCCAGTGAGACACAGGCAGAATTCGTATTCGACGCTCCTGGCCTGACAATCGAGGCGCAGGTTGATCGCCACGATTTCGAAAGCTGGATCGCCGAGGACCTCCAGCGCATCGCCCTGACAGTCGACGCAGCGCTGGATCGGGCCGGCGTCGCCCCTGCTCAGATCGACCATGTGTTTCTGACGGGGGGATCGTCGCAAATCCCGGCGGTGCGCCGTCTGTTCGAGCAACGCTTCGGCGAAAGCCGGATCGCGCGGGGGGATGAACTTACGTCCATCGCCCACGGTCTGGGGTTGATGGCTGCTGGAGCCGATCTTGCCGATTGGGTGATCGAGGACGAGGTATAGTCATCAGAGGCGCGTTTCTCCGGCAAAGCGAATACAAGCATCTCTAATTCGGGTCCGGACTGCTCACTCCGCCCCGCCTCAATTTCATCGAACTGGTGCCTGGCGCAGGTTCATTCGAATGATGCGCTGATAGCGCGGCGAGCTTGAAGACTCGCCGCGCCAGTCATTATTCACTTTCAGGTTCGGCGACGTTGGCATCCGGTGCCTCCGCGGTGGGCGTGACGGCAACGTCAGTGGTCGCTGCGATCGCGACCGTCTCGCCCACGGGGGCGAGGCCAGCCTGCTTCACTTCGCGGTGTACCGCGCTGGCGGGTATCGCCAGCTGGATGTCACCTTCGGTCGTCGCCATCAGCTCGCGTCCCTCGGGACTCAACGCCGACTGTCCGGTAACGAAGCCCGCAAAGACGCCCGCGAGGATCACTCCACCTGCGGTGGCGAGGGTGTTGCCCTCGCCCTCCTGACGGAAGGTACCATCGAGCCGGATCTTGCGTCCGCCAACTTCGACGTGCTCGAGCTCCACATCCATCTTGCCTGACTTGCCGAACGCACCTTTGCTGGTGAGCCAGGTGATGCGGCCGTAGGCAGGCGAGCCTTCGGGAATGATCACGTAGTCACCGAGCATCACCGGCTTGACCACAGTAAGCTTGAAGGTGTCGCCTTCTTCCCAGGTCTTTCCCTTGGTGGTGACGTCCTGACTCATCTGCAGAAGCACTTCGGTGTTGGCGGGCAGGACCGCATTGCCGGTTGGCACCGCGTTCACATGTTGAACGGGGAGCGGTGCGGCCGCGTCCTGCGCAGCGAGCGGCGATATTGCGAACATGGCGAAGGCAAGCGCGGCGGCGGCCGCGTTGGTACGTGCGTGCATGATATTCCCCCTTATGAACGTGCCGATGGAACCTCCCCCGGTCCGACACGTTTGTAACTGATGCAAAGATTCCCGTTAAAAATCCAGCGAAATTAGCTGCTTCGCCGATCGCAAAATCACCTGTTCCGATTGGCAACTGGGACGTTTGCAGCGTAGCGCTAGCGTTTATATAACTGACCCATCCCAAATCGGGATGTCATCATTACCCTCGCGGAGAACCTGCTCCAGTTGGCAGCTCAGCAATGATGGAACTTCTACCATCGATATTTGTCACGGGACCTATCCACGATGGTGCCTCCTGATGAGCGTGGGAAGTGACATTTCGAGATCGCGGGAGGCTTCGATTCCCAGCCGAATAGCCTCTGCTGTATGACCTGCCCCAAGCTTTCGCATCATATTGCTGCGATGAATTTCCACCGTCCGTGGACTGATCCCAAGCTGGCGCGCAATGCCCTTATTGCTGGATCCCTCGACAAGCAGATCGAGCACCTCACGTTCGCGCTCAGTCAGCCCTCTCACCAGACACCTTGCCTCGAGTATCCGTTGGAGCTCATCATTAGCGCTCTCGGCTTCCTCGAGCACGGTTCGGATAGTCTTGTATACCTCGATGCGCCGCAGTGGCAGGGCAAGGTAGTTCAATGCACCCTGTTTCATCGCATCAACTATCGTTGGAAGCTCCGGGCCGTAAGCGGTTCCGATGACGGGGAGCCAGATTCCTGATTTCTCTAACGACGTTGCTACAGCAGCCACCCCTCCAGACGTGTCGTCGTCCCGGCAAAGAACGACCCCTCGATCTGGAGGCCTTTCTTCAAATTCCTCGAGCCCATCATAAACCTCTGCGTGACATCCGAGGCTTATCAAGGTCGCTGCTTGCTCGGCCCTACCTCGTGACGACCGATCAATCACATGGACCACAAGACCGCTGAGTGCAGGGGCTTCTGCATCGTCGAAGCCCTCCCTGCGAGCGCCTATCAAGGGCACTTCCGCTGAATGACGCAACTTGGGTTGCGCAGTTCTGCGCATCATCCGGCCGCCCTCCTGCAGATCGAATGGATACGACTTCCGCCGACGACCAGATGGTCGACAAGTTCAAGATCAAGCCGCCGAGCAAGTTCGGCCAATACCTGCGTCTCGAAAACATCCACAGCGCTGGGGCGTGGGTCACCGGACGGATGATTGTGAATCAGCACGAACGTTCGCGCATCGTGCGCCAGAGCGCGTCCGATCAGATGCCTGGCGGAAAGGAATACCTCACTGGCATTGCCTTCAACCAGTGTTTCCTCGGCGATGAGGTCGCAAGCTCGATCACCGAAGAGGCAGATCAGATGCTCATTCTCTCTCCACCCTAGACGATGGACAAGGTCTTCCAAAAAAGCCTGATCGAGAGAATCTATGGACGCGCGGGCGACCGAAGACGTGTTGGTGCTCAGCCAACGTCCGAAGAGCCTGTAGAACGCTCTTTTCGCAAGCGCCAATGTCGGCATGCAATCCCTGTCAGCAGGGTCGCGATCATCCCATAGGACGGTGCGACGATCAGCATCCCATAGACAGGTGGAGGCATCATTACTTTGATCACCATCAGGACGTGCCCCGTCGTCGACAACAGTTGCAAAGCAGCAAAACATAACGGCCAGTTCCGGTTCGCGACCAACGCCAGCGCGAAGCAGGCGAGGAACGCCACGCCATCAAGTGCGAGGTGGAATTGGTCGAGACCCAGGAAACTGCTCATTCCGAATATCGCATGCCAGGCCCTGTCGATCACGAGCATCGCGATCAGGATCAGGGCGCCCACACGCTCGGGCCAGCCTCCCTTCCACCAGGCATAAAGCAGGGCGATAAGGAGAAAAAGCACCTGCAGACCGGCTAGGAATGTCATGCCCAACCGGTCGGCTTAGGTGCTGCTCAAGTCAAGCAGCGCGCTCTTCGAGCTCCTCGGGAATCGCGCCGGCTATGTAGGGTTTCGGCTCGTCGAGGATGCCCATCTCCCGACCGGTTTTCTCGTAGCCACTGTGAACCCGAATGAGTTCAGCCCGAAGGGTAACGAGACCATCCACGGATTTCGTCAGGCGGCGAAGTTCGGCATGGCCACCCATGGGATGAAGATCGACCGCCGCGCTCCGCGCGAGGGCGGAGGTGTGAAGCAAAGCGGTGGTTGCAATCAACGCATCCGCCACTTTGGTTTCGGCATCGTTCACTTCGCGGCGAAGGCGCGCCGCGGCTGCTGGAATGGTCAACATAGAAAGGTCCTCACTGTTTCAGCGGACCGGAGGCGGCGGGTCAGTTGTCGGCGAGCCGGTCAATCAGCACGTCGATCGTATCCAACCCGGAATTGATCAGAACCATTATCGCAGCCGCCAACCCGAACACGAGCAGCGCGGTCTTGCTGAAGCCTCTGAACACCCACTCCGGTTTCTGCCGGAATTGACCGCCACCCTGGACTGAAGGGTCCGCAAACCCCGCATCCCGGAAGGTGTAGGTCTCTTCCGACAAGGGGGTGGATGAGGCAGAGGGATCGTCAGGGGTTATCCGTTTTGCGGCACGCGTATCGCGAGACGGTGCATAACCGATCGCCTGAATGGCTTCGCCACGGGTAGCTGCCCCCAGCTTTCGCCGCGCAGCATCGAGATGATCTTGAACAGTCCGAGGAGACAAACTCATTTCACGAGCAATTTCCTTGGTGTTGAGATGCCGAGCGGCGAGACATAGCACTTCGTGCTGCTTCTGCGTCAGCTCAATCGGTCCGTTCTTGCTTTCGACGGTAACCACGACCCGATGCTATGCGGAGTTCGCCAGATTTTGAAAGACGCTTTGGCTGGATGCAGATCATGCTGCCAAACGTCGCAGGATTTTCAGAGCATAGAGGTTCAGTTCAGCAGTCCGGCTGGCGCCGCGAGCAGCTCCTCGCTCTTCTTCACGATCGCGATGAAGGTTCGCGACCCAGTAAGATCGCCGCGCTCCAGCAGCTCGTCTGCGCGCATCGCCAATTGCAGCGGCGCATCCTCCCCATGTTTGGTCACGTAGTGATTGGCGACCGCCCACTGTTCCCAAGCACTTACCACGGAAACAATTCGACAACGGCGAAGCCGATTCCAAGCAGCATCGCGACAACCAACGCCGCGAACTCGACGACGATGGCTGTGTCGTCATCCCTGTCCGGTTCGCCCCAGTCCCGCATGGCTCTGCGATAGCAACGG
The DNA here is from genome assembly GCA_025698865.1 of Erythrobacter sp. Classification (GTDB taxonomy): domain Bacteria; phylum Pseudomonadota; class Alphaproteobacteria; order Sphingomonadales; family Sphingomonadaceae; genus Qipengyuania. The sequence goes on from JAILWQ010000001.1 coordinate 812,559, forward strand.
ATGTTGCAGGCAAAAACCATTTTCCTACTCGGAACATTTGCGGAACATAGGGCACTCCCATTGAATCGGAGAGCGAAATGTTCATCTTTGACCCTGCCGTCCTCACGGCCATCGCCGCGCTTGTTACGGCGCTTTCCGCTCTCGTCTGGGCGGTTCGCCGTAAACCATGAGCGGCACGAGACGGGATAATGTGGCGGCTTTAGCTGAGATCGATGCACATCGCTGAGAGGACGCGTTACCTTCCTTCAACTCTTCGAAACTACCAGTTACCGATGATCAAATTCCTGTTCCTGCTGAGCGCGCTGATTGCCGTTCCGCAAGCTGCGGCCGCCCAGGTGTTCGAAGGAACGGCAAAAGCGGTGGACGGCGACACCATCGACATGACCGGCATGCGCATTCGCCTGCTCCACATGGATGCTCCCGAAACAGCCCAGAACTGCACCGTCGGCGGCGAAGTCTGGAACTGCGGGACCGATGCCACCTCGGCGTTGGCTTCGCTCCTAAGCGATCAGACCATCTCGTGCGTGTCTGCCACCCGGGACATGTATGGACGTTACCTTGCCGTTTGCCGCACCCGGATCATGGACCTTGGCGAACAGATGGTCGCTCAGGGTCTGGCGATCGCCGCCGATGATGCACCGGAAGGATATCGGGCGGCAGGCGAGCGGGCAAAGTCACTCAAGCTTGGCCTCTGGAACTCAGAGTTCCAGATGCCGCGGGACTGGCGAGCGGAGAACCTGCCAGATTCTAAACCTGCCGCGGCTCCCCGAACTTCAGCACCTCCTCGACCGACGGCATCGCGCTCCTACCGCAACGAGTTCGGGTGCGCGATCAAAGGCAATCGCAGCCGTCGAGGTGATTGGATCTATCATCTTCCAGGCCAGCAGTATTACAGCCAAACCCGGCCTGAGGAACTGTTCTGTTCAGAGGCCGACGCTCAAGCTGCGGGATATCGACGGTCGAAGGTTTGATGAAATCGAAACTGCTGAGCTAATTGCTCGACCGCTTTGGGCCTTAGTTCCAGTCATTCGAATGGTCGCGATTTCCGCCTCAAAGCCGCCGTTGTTTCGGACTGGTGTTGAGGACAACTACACGTCCCGATCGCGGGCGTCCTGACCACCCGCATTGGATCGTCGAGACGGTTTTTCGTTCAAGCGGCTAGGGTTGGGTCCTGATGGCGCACCATAGTCATTTCTTATCACCATGGCATTCGTCACTTGCCAGGCGTCAGCGGCGTTCGGTGGCAAGGGGTAGACGCACCTCGAAAGTGCTGCCTTCGCCCGGTGCGCTTTTCTGGAGCCGGATTTCGCCATCGTGGAGTTCGACCAGCTGTTTGACCAGGGCCAGCCCGATCCCGAGCCCGTCGCCCACGATCCCCAGACCGTTGTCGGACTGTTCGAACATCTCGAAAATACTTGATTGCTGTTCGGGCGGGATACCGATGCCGTTGTCGGATATTTCGATGACCGCGAAACCGTCGGCACGCGAAACGTTGACGTCGATCTCGCCGTTCTGAGGAGTGTAGCGCGCGGCGTTGCCGACGATGTTGCTGATGATTTGGATGAGCCGCGCCGGATCGGCTTCGAGCGTGATCGGCTCTGCGGGCATCTCTACCGCCAGGCGATGGTTCGCCGCTGCAATGGCGGGACCGGCAAGTTCGAGCGCGGCAGGAAGAATTTCATTGAGGCACACCCGTTCCTTGCGGAGCGAGATCTTGCCGCGCTCGATGCGGTTGATGTCGAGCAGATCGTCGACGAGCCGTGTCACGTGTGCAAGGTTCTGTCGCATCAGCTGACGGATCTGGTCGACGTCGACCCTCTCCTGTCCGCGATCGAGAATATTCAGCCCGGAGGAAAGGACCGCCAGCGGGTTGCGCAATTCATGGGCAAGGACGGCGAGAAACCTGTTCTTCTGCTGATCGGCCGAGCGCAGCGCATCGCTGAGGCTCGCCAGCTCGTCGCGCTGCGCCACGATCTGCCGTCGCTGGTTGTAGAGATCGAGGAATACGCTCGATTTGGACCTCAATACGTCCGCCTCGATCGGCTTCTGAATGAAGTCGACCGCGCCAGCCTCGTAACCGCGGAAACGGCGCCCCGCGTCGCTGGATCCGGCAGTGACGAAGATGATCGGGATATGGCGCGAGCGTTCGTTGGCGCGCATGAATTCGGCGAGTTCGAAACCATCCATGCCCGGCATCTGAACGTCGAGCAGGGCCAGCGCATATTCGTTAGCGAGCATCAGCTCGAGCGCTTCCTCGCCGCTGCGTGCCTTGTGAAGCTCGAGCCCCTCGCGCGACAGAAGGGCCTCCAGCGCGAGAAGATTCTCCTCGAGATCGTCGACCAGCAGGAATTTGGCGGGATCGGTCATCGTGGCATCATCGCTTGCAGCGCGCACCCGATTTCGTCCAGCGCCATCATGCGCGCGGCAGGACAGGCGGCGAGCGCTGCCTCGGGCATGGTCCCGACTTCCGCCGTCGCCGGATCCTGCACGAAAGCGCTGCCGCCCGCCTCGCACACTGCCCTGAGGCCGCGTGCCCCGTCCTGGTTCGCTCCGGTCAGGACGACGGCCGCAAGCGCGTTTCCGAAGGCGTCCGCCGCAGTTTCGAACAGCACGTCGATGGCCGGACGCGAATGATTGACCGTCTCGTCGGACGAAAGCGCGAGGCTTCCGGCGGTTTCCACCAGCAGATGGTAATCGGGCGGTGCGAAATAGATCGTGCCCGGAACCAGCGGTTCCTTGTCCTCGGCTTCCTTGACCTCCAGCCGGCACTTGCGTGCGAAAAGTTCGACCAGCGCGTTGTCCTTGCGCGGCGGAATGTGGACAACCACCATGACCGGGGCGGGAAAGCCTGCGGGCAATCCGGGCAGTATCTGCGAAAGCGCCTGAACCCCGCCGGCGGACGCGCCGATAACGACTGCGCGCAGGCTCATCGCGATCTTCTCCGGTAGATCTTTTCCTCGCGGACGAATTCGGAAAAGAGATCGGCATGGGCCGAGAAGCGCAGGCTTTCCTTCGATCCGATGCCGAGGAAGCCGCCCCGCGCGAGGGATTCCCCGAACAATCCGACGACGCGATCCTGCAATTCGCGATCGAAATAGATCAAGACGTTGCGGCAGGAGATGAGATGCATCTCGCCGAATGCCGCGTCGGTCACCAGGCTGTGGTCCGAAAAAACGGTCCGCTCGCGCAAGCTCTTGTCGAAAACCGCGCGGTCATAATTGGCCGTGTAGTGATCGGACAGGGAGCCGTGGCCACCGGACAATCGGTGATTTTCGGTGAACAGCCGGATGCGGTCCAGCGGGTAGACACCCGCCTGCGCCGCCTTCAGCGCATTCGGATTGATGTCGGTCGCGTAAAAGATAGTCCGTTCGGCGAGGCCCTCCTCGGCGAAGAGGATCGCCAGCGAATAGAGTTCCTCGCCATGGCTGCACCCCGCCACCCATACCTTGAGCGAAGGATAGGTCCGCAGATGCGGCACGACCTTCTCGCGCAAGGCCTGGAAATAGGATGGATCGCGGAACATCTCGCTGACCTGGACGGTCAGGAAATTCAGCAATCGGGGCAGGATCGTCTCGTCGTGGAGAACCGCGGACTGCATCTCGGAAATGCTGTCATAACCCCATTGCGTGCGCGCCTGAAGCAAACGCCGCTTGATAGAGGCGCGGGCATAGTGCCGGAAATCGTAGTGATAGTGGCGATAAACCGCATCCAGCAGCAGCTGGATCTCGATATCCTCGATGCTTTCGCCCATCACCGCGGCATCCATACCCGCACCAGCGAAAGCAGCTTGTCGACGTCGATCGGCTTGGCCATGTAATCGTTGGCCCCGGCATCGATGCATTTCTGCTGGTCGTCGGGCATGGCCTTGGCAGTCAGCATGATGATCGGCAGCTTGCGCCACTGCGCGTTCGCTCGGATCGCGCGGGCGGCGGCCAGCCCGTCCATCACCGGCATCATCACGTCCATCAGGATGAGGTCGATCGCCTTGTCAGGCTCCTCGCTAGCGGTTGCGAGAGCATCCAGCGCTTCCTGCCCGTTGCGCGCGATAGTGGTGAGTGCCCCGCGCGGCTCGAGCACGCTGGTCAGCGAGTAAACGTTGCGCACGTCATCCTCGACGATGAGGATACGCTTGCCTTCGAGCGCGGCATCACGGTGGCGGGCCTTCTCGATCATCTGCTGCTGCTCGGGGGGCAGTTCGGAGACCACGCGATGGAGGAACAGCGAAACCTCGTCGAGGAGACGCTCGGGCGATTTCGCACCCTTGATGATGATCGAGCTCGAATAGCGGCGCAGCCGCTGCTCCTCGTCGGGCGAAAGATCGCGCCCGGTATAGACGATCACCGGTGGGAGGGGCGCGTGACCCTCCTCGCTCATCGTCTCCAGCAGGGTGAAGCCCGACGCATCGGGTAGCGAGAGGTCGAGGACCATGCAATCATACTGCCCGTCCCGCAGTTCCTCGAGACACTCGGCCGCGGTCCCTACCCCGATCGTCTCGACATCCTGCGATCCGAGCAATTGCCCCACCGCCTCGCGCTGGACGTCGTCGTCTTCGACGATCAGCACCCGCCGCATGCGCGAGGCAAGCTTCTCCTGCAGCCCGGCGAGCACTTCGGCAAGCTGTTCGCGGGGCGCGGGTTTCTCGAGAAAACCGACAGCCCCCAGCGCGAGCGCGGTCTGGCTCTGGTCCGATCCGGAAATGACGTGGATCGGGATATGCCGCGTCTCTTCCTGGTGCTTCAACCGGTCGAGCACGGTGAGGCCCGACTGGTCCGGCAGGCCGATATCGAGCACGATGGCGCTCGGCCTGTATTCGCGGGCGAGGTCGATCGCGTCCTGCGCCGTGCCCGCCACGATGCACTGGAAGCCCATCTCCCGCGATAGGTCGCAGACGATCCCGGCGAAGGTCGTATCGTCCTCGATCACGAGCAGAAGCCGCGTGCCCTCCGCCAGGGCGTTGCGATCGTCGTCGAGCGGGGCAGGCGCGGCCGATGCCGGCTTTGCCTTGCCCGGTGCAGGCATGGGCGACGTGCTGCCTTCCTTCCGACTTGGCGGTGCAGACTGCCGGGATGCGACCTTGGACGGATCATAGGTGACGGGAAGGCGCACGACGAAAGTGCTGCCCTTGCCCTCCTCGCTCTCGAGCCGGATCGTGCCGCCGAGCAGGCGCACCAGTTCGCGAGAGATCGATAGACCGAGGCCAGTGCCGCCGAACTTGCGGCTGATCGTGCCGTCGGCCTGCTGGAACGCCTCGAAGATCGCCTCGCGCTGCGCTTCGGCGATGCCGATCCCGGTATCGGTGACGGCGAGTTCGACCGTATTCTGCGAGGCGGAAGAGATGGATAGCGTCACGCTGCCTTTTGCGGTGAACTTGAGCGCGTTCGAGAGCAGGTTCTTCAGCACCTGCTCGAGCCGCAGGCGGTCGGTTTCCAGCGACCGGGGAGCGTCCGGCGCGATCGCGATCTCCAGCGCGAGCCCGCTTTGCTGCGCTACGGGTTCGAACACCTTGCGCAAGTCCGCGGCAAGCCGCTGGGTCGCGACCGGTGCAGCCTCGATCTCGACGTGGCCGGCCTCGATCTTCGACAGGTCGAGAATGTCGTTGATCAGCGTCAGGAGATCGTTGCCCGCAGATTCGATCGTCCGTGCGAACTTGACCTGCTCGGCCGACAGATTGCCACCGGCATTGTCGGCGAGGAGCTTCGACAGGATCAGCAACGAATTGAGCGGCGTGCGCAATTCGTGACTCATATTGGCCAGGAAGTCCGACTTGTACTGGCTTGCCTGTTCGAGTTCGCGCGCCTTCAGTTCGAGCGAGGACGCCGCGCGGCTCAACTCGTCGCGCTGGCCCTCGAGCGTCTGCGCCTGTTCCTCCAGCTGGCTGTTGGTCTGTTCCAGTTCGACCTGCTGCAATTCGAGGCGGGCCTGCGATTCCTTCAGGGCATTGCCCTGTTCCTCGAGCTCCTCGTTAGAGACGCGCAGTTCCTCGCTCTGCGCCTGCAGCTCGCCGGCCTGCCGCCGGGTTTCCTCGAGCGCGTCCTGCAGCCGTTCGCGGAACCGTGCCGAGCGGAGCGCGACACCGAGCGAGCCGGACACCGCCTCCAGCAGTTCAAGGACGCGCTCGTCCACCTCCTCGAAGAAGCCCAGTTCGATGACGGCGTTCACCCGCCCGTCGGAAAAGGCCGGCGCCACGACCAGATGGCGGGGCATCTCGCTGCCGAGGGCCGATCCGATCCTGAGATAGCCCGATGGCAGGTCCGTCAACGAGGTCGAACGCGCATCGGCAGCGACCTTGCCCAGCAGCCCTTCTCCGAGCCCGAAAGCCTCCGGAACGTCGGATGCATCCGGCACGCCGAGCATGCCGACGCGGTTGAAAGTGCCGCCCTCGCTCTTGAACAGAGCCGCCGCGCTGGCGCCTGTGCGCTCCGCGAGGAAGGCCAGGATGGCGGTCGCGAGTTGGGGGACGTTCTTCTCCCCGCGCATCGCCTCGGCCAGATCGACCCGCGCAGTATGCAGCCAGCGCTGGCGCTCGCGATTGCGGTTGGTCCGCGCCATGAGAATGAAGATCGCGATGGTGAGCGCGATGCCGATCAGGCTGGTGACGACGGCGCTGACCACTGCAGTGCGCGATGCCGAAGCCAGTTCTTCCACCCGCTGCTGACGCTCGCGCATCTCCTCGCGCTTCATCTGCGCCAGCTGTTCGCGGATCGTGTCCATCGCGATCTTGCCGCGTTCGCTCGTCGTGAGGTCGATGGCCTGCTGCAAGCCCTGGTCGCGACGCGTCTCGATCGCCCGCGCCGAGAAGCGGAACTTGTTTTCGATCGCCGTCCGCAGCGTCTCGACATTGGCGCTCTGGACGCCGCTGCCCTGCGTGATCCGTTCGAGTTCGCCCAAGTTCTGGCGCGCCGCATCGACACCGTTGTAATAGGGTTCGAGATAGGCCGGTTCGCCCGTCAGCAGATAGCCGCGCTGCCCGGTCTCGGCATCGAGCGCGGCGGCGAGCAGATCGTCGAGACTGCTCAGCACCTCGTGCGTATTGCGGATGCGCGCCTCGTTGGCCCGCATGTCGATCACGTTCCAGTAGGCCGATAGAGTGCTGAGGAGAAAGAACCCGATGCCGATGAACAACCCGGCGATCGTCCATCCGGTCGCAGAATCACCAAAGTTCCGCGCAAAAGCAGTGTTCTTCACCGAATAAGGCCTCAGAAAGATTTGATCCGCGCCTTAGCGAGAGCAAGCAAGCGCGATCAAACGATTTTCGAGAACGCTCCTTTCAGAGCGCTTTCACGGGATGGGACAACAACGCTGCGCGGCAGGTGGTCGCGCCCCTTCCTTCACGTCGATGGATCTGTTCTCGGATAGCATGATGACCCGACGGCAAAATGGGGTAGGATCCTGCGGAGATGGAGGTCGAGGTGGAAATTCGGCACGCACACAATACGAAAAAGGGAGGCGAAGACCGTGATGTCGCCGATCTGTCCTTAGAAGCGACGCTCGGACGTTTTGCACTGGGCAACGGTCTTGCCTTTGAGACGAGCGGATATCCGTGCTCTGCGCTGTTCGATGAATTCTTCGCAGGCTACGATCGCAGCTTCGTACTCCCGGATGAACGTGAAGGGCCCGAAGGATTTCGCGCATGTCTTGCGCTCAATCGCGATTGTCCGCGCATGTTCGGGCGCCCGCATCTCGAACTCGTCGGCATACTTCGTGAAGATGGCGCTTGCTCCACGCTAGGCGGCGCGAACTTCCTCATCGCCGGCATGCCGCAAGTGAGCGGCCATCCCCGTATATCCGTGGCATTGAATTATTTGTTCGTATCGCCGGAAGCGCGCGGTCGCGGTCTGTCCCGCATCCTTCTGAGAGCTATCGGCGACACTGCCAATCGCGCGGCCGGACAGGCCGCGACCGATCGACCCGCCATCTTCATAGAGCAGAACGATCCGCTCATGATGAGTGCGGAGGAATATAGGTCGGACAGCCGCCACAGTGGGATCGATCAACTCGCCAGACTGCGCGTGTGGGAGCGGCTCGGTACGTCCCTCGTCGATTTTCCGTACGTCCAGCCTGCCTTGTCCGCCGATCAGGCAAGCGACGACGGTCTTGCATTAGGGCTCGTCGGGGATGGTTTCGAAGGAAGCGGAAATTGGCTGTCGCCGCTCTTTCTGCACGCTCATCTGCAGAGTTTCTTCGGCTTCTCGGTATTGAAGGGACGCGAACCGGATTGTGATCCAGTCGCGGCCCGGCAACTCGCCTTGTGCCGTGCTTTGGCGGACTCAGGAGAACCGGTCCCTCTCCTTCCCATGAGGAACGCGCTCGATCGTCTGGAAAACAATCGAGAGTGGCCTCGCGGAACGCCGCTCCGAATTTTCGCAAGGAATGGGTAATGAGCACTCAGGATAGGGTTGCGACTTCGGATGCGAAGAATGAGACGCCATTCGAGCAGGCCCGCGATCGCACGGTCTACTGGACGCTGTCATTCTATCTGCCCTCCTCCGTCACCGGAAAGCCCATCGACGACGCCCCTTCCTCGGCAGCCACCTGTGCTTTGCGCGAAGCGATCGACCCCCTTTTCAATGACATTGCGGATCGGTCGCGGCTGGATGTGGTGAGGGATCGCCTGTTCTCTGCGGCACCAGCGCGCTCGCTTCGGCTGCGTCTGCCCGACACCATAGTCTGGTGTACGGAAGGGTGTGCGTTTTCGGTCGATGTGTCCGAGACCGATCGATTGCGCACGCTGAGTCTGCGCCGTTTCTGGTATCAGCATGCCGATGGAGCCGTATCCTGGCACCTGAGTTTCGACTATTTCTATGGGGAGGATCTTGAACGCGAGCAGGCCGGTGCGCCGCCCATCACTTACTATTTCCTGGCGTTGCTCCAGAAACTCGGATGGCCGAATGAGTTCCGGCTACCCGCCGAGAAGCCCTCAACCGACAGCCTCGTGGGTATCGATGTAATCGAGGATAAAGGCGAAACCGGTTTCTGGGCTTTCGTGGAGAACTGCTTCATGCAGGACGCGGCGATCCTGCAGGATGCCTGCGAGACCCGCCCAGAACCTGACCCCACCCTCCTGTGCCGCCGCTCTTCCGCCGAAGTCTCCGGCCTTGACTGTTACGACAGTCGCTCGCTTTTCCTCGTGCACGACAAGGCATTCTTCGATCTTATCCAACCGGTCGACGATGGGCGCGTGGCAACCCGGCGCAGCCGGGTGCGCGATGCGGCATTCGAGTGTTATACCCGTTTGATTGCGGCTCAGAAGGCGAGGCAGGACAGCGCGTTCGTGCGGTTGGGGGACGATTACTGGAGGGCCGCCCGCAGCCCGGAGGACCCTCACGCCGAGACCCGTCTGGCCTATCTGTTTCTTGCCGGCTTCAATCAGAACATCATCGATTTCATGAATCAGGAAGCTAGCGAGGTGCTGGATTCGCTCGATCCGATCTACCCGAAATCGGACGAGCAGATGGAGGAAGGTTTCTTCGTGCGCTACGCCAATCCGCGTGCGTTCATCACTTACGTCCCGCGTTCGCGCTCGCTCGAAATCGGAAACGACTGGATCGGGACCTGCCCCTATACCTTCCTCATCCATACCTTGGCTTTGCACAACGAGGCTCTGACCCGCGAGCAGGAGAGGGCAACCTTCGTCGCTATCGACGATACCCGCGCCCTCATCGACCGAAAAGACTTCGAGGCGGCGGAAGTCCGGATCAATGCCGTGCGTCGCGAGGCCTTCGAGAAATACGAGCGGCACCGCGCCCACAATCCGTTTCGCTACGACACCGAACGGGATGTGTTCTCCGCACTCGAACAGCTTCGCGGTACCTCGCGGCTGCGGCAAGCCTATGAGGGAGGTCTGGCCGCGCTGGAGGAAGAAGCGCGCGACCTGGAGCGGCGAAGGGACCGGACAGAATCAAGCAAGGAGGCAGATCGCGACCGGCGACTTGCCATCCTGTTCGGAATTCTCGGGGTCTCCGGGGTCATTCAGGTCGTCTTCCAGGTCGATCAATTCGCCCGAATGGAAAGGCTGAGCGAGAGCGATGTCGTGCTCGGCGCAGCTTATGTGCTGGTCCCACTCTTGATGGGCCTACTGATCGGAGTTCTCTATCTACGGAAGCGCTAGACTGACAAACACCCATACCATTCTGGGAGCTTTCGGCCGATGCCCCTCTATCATCCGCACACGTGCGGCTAGTGGGCAGTGGGTACCGCTTGATACGTCTATGGAAACGCCAAATGGTAAGGGGCACTAGCCGACCCGGGGATGGGACGTGGCAGTGAAGACAGTCGCTTCGCAACGGTGCGCTGGCGGAGTTGGACCTTATCAATCTGCCACTCGACGAAGTCGAAAGGCACACGACCGAAGGACGTCTCCGGCGTGTCCTCGCCGACTGAAGAACGATCTGCCGCCGCGTTACATCTACTATGCGCACCGGAGGCCCCTGCGGGCGCTGATCGAGAGGACGAAAGCTGGCGCCTCGTCAGCCGTCGCGTGGCCCAAGCGATGTGTGCTCGATCAATCCAGGGCGACAGTCGGTTTTCTGATGGAGGCGTATTCAGACGCCCGGCCAATCCACGAGCTCTATACGCCGCTAACTCGCCGGACGTATTTTCCTGCTGCCAACGATGCCTTTCTCGTCCGGGCAGCACTCAACCTTTCCCGCGTTGTCACGCGGCTGCACATATTGCCAGCGCCGTCACGAGCGACGAGATGAAGGACCTCCGCTACGAAATGCGCGACCTGAAGTATTTGCGTCGCCGTTCTCAAGTTCGAAAGCGACGTGCCTCAAAAAGCATGATCGCGGATCAAGGTGATGACGGATCAGATATGTCGCATCCAAGAGGCTAGAGATCATCCAACTCGTTGAGCAATCGCACCTCCCCGCCGAACGCACGCTGGACCACTACGGCATCGCGCGCCGGACGTTCGACAGCTGAAATCATCGCTATAGCAAACCGGCCGATGAGCGAAGGCTGGATGGGCAATCAGGCTGGCGACTGTGTCACCGATCTTGGTCTCCCCCCGCCGACTTTGGAAGACGGTGCCAGCCTTCCGTGGTTCCAGGAAAACCCGTCGCCCTCTACTTCCAGATGCACCCGTCCATCAGGCGCCGTTGCGAATATCTCAGTCCCGTCATCGAGGATCTGGAGGAAACGCCTTTCACGTAGGACGATTGATAGTACAGTTGCCACATCGAGATCGCGCAATTCGAGAATTTGGCGTCGACTTCATCCATCTCGAGATCCGCGTCTGCGTCGTAGAGGCTGTCGAGGTCCCGCTAGTTGTGCTCCTGCTCTTCGGCGCATTCGGTGATCTTAGCTGCTACGTCCTCGACCTGTTCGACCAAGCATGTGACGGTGGCTCGCCGGAAGTCGCCTTGCAGCACCGAGATGTCGATCTCCGCGATGACGGATTCAAGGCCTTTCCGGAAATCCTCATGAGCAAGGAAGTGCGCTAGCGTTGGCTTGAAGGCTACCTTTTTGGAAACGAATGTCGGTTCCCTCGGAACGCGCTTTTTCCACCTGCCGCAGCGCCTAGGAACGGATGCTGGCGGCGTAGCCTTCCGGTAAAGACAGACACTTATTGCAAAACGGTTCTTACTGCGCCCCTGTTGTTGAATTCCTCACAGGAGGGTTAGAAGGGCGAGGCGAGTTGCAAAAAAAGGGGCCCGTGAAGGCCCCTTTTCATTTTGCAACAGTAATTAGATCCCGCGTTCCTCACAGTCCTGTGCGAGGAAGAGCGTGAGCAGGTGTTCGGTTAGTGCGCCTGCACGCTGTTTGCGGGCAATCCCATACCAGTCCTGCCACCGGTCGGGCTGTGCGAGGAGCCAGGCGTAGAGACGATCCCGGTGATGGGCCTGCCTGAAAGAGATTGACCAGTGTGTCTCGGCCATGGGCATCTTTGCGTTGGCCGTCCCCACAAGTACGATCGTCGGCCGGCCTGGTGTAACCTTGCGCAGAAACCGGACCGTATCTTTGGGCAGAGCAGCCTCCGCTTTCCGGATGGCCGCCTCCATTGCTTCCCCGTCGGGCTCGGGCCGAAGGCGCGCAAAAGGATGCAGGCCGGAGAGTCCGATCGGCATCGCCTTCCGGTCTGCTGGCCTTGTGCTCGCGAGCATCACGAGGATCGCTCGGCCTTCGGACGTCAGCCGGGCATCGGTTAGAATGGACGCCGGCTCTATCAGGCGGTGGCCCGCCAGCCACGAAGCGTAGTGTGCCGCCTGATACCAACTGCCGTCGAACAGGTCGATCACCGCCCCTTCCGCACACACGACCGTGCGGTCGATCATGGCGAGCACGGCGAGGAGGAACTCGATCTGTTCCTTATCTCTGGGCTCCAAGCGGTCGCTGGCCGTCATGCCGAGGCGGCTGATCCAGAGCGCCTCTCGCAGTGAACTCCATCGTTCGCCGTACTCGTCGATCAGGGGTGCGGTGCTGTCGCCCTCGGCATCGATGAGGATCCAGTAGCCCCACGGCAGGGCTGGATTGCGGCGCGCCTCGTAGGGCAAGTCATGCGCGCGGTTCATTGGGCTTCTCCGTCGCGCCGACTGCCCAGGGTGGATGGCTGCGCGTCGCCCAGCCCGTCCCAGTCGAAAAGGCGGCGCGCGAGCAGGGTCGCCTGCTCAAAGGCGAAGCGGGCATCGCGGTAGGTCTCACCGCGTTCGGCTGCGAGCCTGCGAGACGCGCGCATCGGCACGAGGTCTCGGGGGCCGTCGAACGTCATTCCCAGCCACCAGGCATCGTCCCCCTCGGTCTGTGACCTTGAAGCCTGCCGTGGAACATGGGCACGATACTCGGTGACGTGGCAGATACTGATGGGCTCAGGTGCATCACGCTCGCACGGTTCGGCGCTGCTGACGGGTCGGTGCAGACCTTCGCTGATCTCGCCGGGTACGGCCTCGGACTGAAAGCCGCTGAGCGAGTGAGTGGGCGGTACGCCGACATGCGCGCCGTACTCACCGCCTCGCTCCCGGACCACGACACAGGGGTAGCCCGTCGCCTTGTCAGTCCAGGCGAATTTGTCGGGTTCGTCATTCCACGGGCCGGATCCGATCGGATGGCGGTCGTTGCGGTAGACCGCCTCGGGCACGACATTCGTGCCGGGGATTACGGAGGGCGGCAGGGTATTTACGGCGAGCGCCTTGGCGCGGGTCTTGGTTGGCTTCTTGGCCATGATGAACTTCCTTCAGATACGAAAAAGCCACCAACGCGGATGTGCGCGGGTGGCCGGGTTGGTTGGGGATGATGTGGGACCGGCGTGGGCCGGATCGGCTCAGGGTGGCTTCATAACGAAATCTCCTCTTGATGACGGGTCAGGCGGCAACGGCTAAAGGCACGCTGGTGAACCCAGCGAGCGCCCGCAGTAGCGCGGGCCGATAGGGACGGGCCGTGGCGACCGCGGTGACGATGCGCGTATCGATCGCTGCGCGCTCGGCCCTGATGACGCCGGTCGCCAGCAGCCAGCGTGCGAGCAGCATGGCAGTCACCGTGACGTCGCCTTCGCAATGCTCGCGGATGGCGGTCCATTTGCCGCGCTCGGCGGCCTCACCGAGCTCCCACGGCGCCATGAGCTTTGCTGGCAGGCCCTGCGCATGCGCATATTCGTTGAGGTGCGGCGGCTTGGCCTTCGAGCGCAGCTGGTCGCATAGATCGAGGCGGGCACGCGTCCAGTGCCCGTCAGAGAGAGAAGCTGGCAGCGCGAAGCCCTCGCGCATCGCGATGGCCAGTAGCGCAGGGATATCCTTGAACTCCCCGCCCCAGGTCACCGGCATGGCCTCGCCGCTGCCTTCGACGAACGTGGCAAAACCGCGCACGACATCGGCCTCGGTCATCTCGGGCCGCGACCACGTCTCCAAGGTCTCGACATCGATCCCGCCTGCGGGCTCCACGGCAAGAGTCATTGCGGAGATGCAGCCGATGCGGTGGAACGGCCATTTGACCTCGGGTTTGCCCTTTTCGTTGGCGCTGCCCGCCCGATCGTCAGAATGATTGGAACCAGCTCTGCGCGGATCGGCTGCGTGGCGATCGGCCCGGCGCTGGCCATCACGGTCGTATTGGTATTCGATATCGAAGACGAGAAAGCGTTGGCTCTTTCGGGCACGGTCAAGAATGGCGGAGGCGTCGGCTTGCAGCCGCGCCTCGAGCAGGTCGAGGTCGGTCATCATTTTGGTCTTTCGGTGAAGTCCCTCACGGCCCAAGCGGCGCAAGAAGAACGAATGGGGAATTTGACGGGCGGAAGGTCAGAATCGATGGCGGTTCACGGCGTCCAGCATCGTGCCGGTCGGCTCTGGAAGACCGGCGGCAGCGAAGGCGGCCTTCTCCGCAAGGTAGTCGTCCATCGGGTCATCCTTCCACCAGACCCTGCGGTCAGCGTCCCAACGAAAACCTCGCTGCTTCAGCCAGTCCTTGGCGCTAAAAGGGGCGCGCTCGGCACGCACCCTGACGGCGCCCGCATCACTGGATTGCAGCAGTAGCTGGAGATAGGTTTTTCCGGCGTGCTCACCAGCTCCGGCAGCTGCCCGGACCGGCATTTGAAGAAGCTCGAACAGCGCCCACACGTCGGCCTCTGCGCGATGGCCCGTGAAGAATGCACCGTGATCTGCGAGAAGATGTTCCAGCTTGCGCGAGGACATTCCGAAGGTTTGCCACGGAACTTCGGTGCATGAGCAGGCCCATGGCATTCCGGCTGTCGTCGGAAATTGCCGGTCGACGAAGCCCAAGTCGAAGCGCGCGTTGTGTGCGACGGCAAGGTCGCACTTGTCCAGCGTGCCGAGGATCGTTCGCTCGTCGAGCACCTGTCCGGCCAAGTGGCTGTTCGAAAGTCCGGTAAGCGCTGCGATCTCCGGCGCCAGCGGACGGCAGGGATCCTGCAACCACGACTGGGGCCTTGAATGACCGATGATCGCTCCCTGCGCATCTACGGCCACGTGCATCAGGGCTAGCTCGATGATCGCGTGGGCGTTTGAATCGAGACCTTCGGTCTCGACATCGAGGATCGCGATGCGCCGGCCGCCTTCTGGCAGTAGGTCGGGCAGGTCGTCGTACGGTCGCGGCAACCGCTCGAGTACGCGGTAGTCGGAATGATCGCGCAGCAGCGCAGCAGCGGCGGCAACGTCCGCCGCGCGCGAGTAAGTTCTGGTCATGGAATTTCTCCGGTGAGATAGGTTCATGACCGGACGAGGCCGAAGGGCCGAGGACACCTTCCTCTTTTTTCCCTTCAACCCCTTCCGGTCACTTCCTTCCGGAATTGCCGGTCCTTCCTTCTCTTTCTGCCGAGCGGGGCGATGCAGCGCTTTTCCCGGGTGAGCTGCATGCGAGCGACAACACAGGCGCCAGCGCGCTGCGGTGCTTCTGCCTAAGACCCCCGCTAGACGTCCGCGATATCCCGGCCCCGATCACGCGTGAGTTCGGCGCTGCGGCCCATGTTGCCGGGCTGTTGCCCTTCCGGTATCTCGTCATTCTGTACAGCGTCCAGCCACTCGAACTGCTTCAGGTGGTGGGGCACGAACTGCTGCGCGATCTCCAAGGCTTCGCGGTCTGCTCGCACCGCGGCCAGAGCTTGCATTAACGCTACATCGTCACGGGCAATCTCAGCCACGATCCACGCGTCGATTTTAAGGTGCAGGCCTTCCTTTCGCTCAATATAGTTTCCGGGACTTCCTAAGCGGCTGTTCTCCACGCGCACCCGCTCGGCCTCCGCATCGAACTCGCCATCTCGCGACGCGATCGATGCGGACATTTTATCCGAAGCTGCTGAGACCGTGGGTTGCGACGCCGGATTGGCCGAAGGATCGCGAGCGAGTGCGGAGCGCGATCCAAGCGAACGGATGCGCGGCTCGTCGTCGATGGCTTCGGCGACTAGGTCTGTGACGACGGAACCACTGCGGCGGTCCTGTTCGTTATCAGAGGCCCGCTGGGCAGGTGCCGTTGGCAGCGATGGCTCGCCTATAGTCTTCGCTGGCTCTGGCGCGGGCGCGGGCGGCTCACCCTGCTTATTCGTGTCGTCAGCCAACCTATCCTGCTTTCGATCAACCTCGTGGGTCATCTGCAACGCTTCGGTGGGAGTTGTGGCAGGCTTGGGTGCTGCGGCCACGCTAACCTGCTTGGTGGGGCTGTTTTGCCTGTCAGCGATCGCTCGTTCGGCCTTTTTCCTTAAGGCTTGCTGGTGCTGCTCGCGGTAGGCCGCGAGGCGTTCAGGATCTTTTGAATGGCTGGCTGCGAGGGTGCGTATTGGCTTGGGCGCGTTAGATACGAGCACGATAGCGCTGCTGGTGATGGTGACGTTCTCGGGCGCCTTGGCAATGTAGTCGGCCAGACGTTTCCTTTCATATTCCGAATAGCGTAGCGCCGTGTTAAGTTTCTCGGCCTGCACCATGGTGATCTCGACCTGCTGCTCGACATCGAGGCGCTCAGCCGCAGCCGCCGCCAGCCGGACCGTGGCGGTCTTACCCTTCACATTGATCGCTTCGATAGCGGATAGGCGACGTGTGGCCACTTCCGTGACGATAAGCGCGCCGAGATCGGTCG
The DNA here is from genome assembly GCA_025698865.1 of Erythrobacter sp. Lineage (GTDB taxonomy): Bacteria > Pseudomonadota > Alphaproteobacteria > Sphingomonadales > Sphingomonadaceae > Qipengyuania. The sequence continues at coordinate 829,071 of JAILWQ010000001.1, forward strand.
CAGGGTTGCTCGACATTCCAACCCTCTTGGGCTCACCGTCGGATAGCATCTGTGGCGCGCTCGTGGGTTCGCGAGGTGCTGGAGGCACCGAGGTTGCGTGACGTGAGGGGGGATCTGAAACAGAGCGAGAGCGGGGCGGCTCAGGCTCCTGCGTGACGGTCGATTGCGTAGCTGCAACTGGCGGCGACGGCGAGGCGCTCGCGCTCTCGTTTGCCTCTAAAGCGGGCATCTCGATCTCGGCGCCAAGGAGGGCTTCCGACACCGCTGGGCTGCGTCCGGTGTCGACCTTGCCGACATTATCGACCGCGATGTCTTCCGGCACAGCGGGCCTGGATGTCTTCTCCCGCACTGCCGCGGATGTCTCCTGCAGCGGTGCTTGCGTAGCATCGCGCGCACCACGCTCCCGCATCAAGTCACCGATGCTTGTCCAGCGCTCCATCGCATCGTCTTTGTCGGGAAGAATGGCATCGTTCTCGATGCTGCGGAGCGCGGCGATAGCTTCCATCGTATCGGGAAATTTCGTCACGGCCGAGGTCGCCATCAACGCCATGCAATCGATCGCCTTCTCGATCTCTCGTGCATCGTCGACACGCCACCAGAGCTTTTCGGTTTCCAGAGCCTCCTGCTTCGCTTCCATGCGCAGAACTTCGACGCGCTGATATTCAGTGGAGAAGTGTTTCTCCGTGGCCGCAAGATGCGCTACTGCTTCTGTCCGGCGCTTCAGGTAGGCGAGACCCCGGCGCACGTCCTTTGATGCGGCCTTGCCATCGGCGATAGCATCGAGAATGCGGCCGCAATTGTCGATGACGGCGCGCGCACGCGAGGTACAACGCGCGAGCTGGAGCTCGACGAAATCGGCCATGAACCTCTTGTCGATGACGGCACGCTTGCCGCTCTCGAACGCATCGATGGTCGCATCGTATCTCGCTCGCGATCGGGGCGCGTTCTCGAACAGGGATCGTGCTCGCCAGCGGGCGGTCTTCGAGGCCAGATCGACCAGCGCCTTATCACGCCGGTTGCGGATCTGGGAGATGCAATACTGGGCTTCGCGGCGCTCGTTTTCGACGCCCTTCTTCGTGGGAACGCCGAACCTTTCGAGGCGCGTTGCCGCTGTGTAAAGTTTCTCGGCCGGCGCGCGTTCGATGCCCAGCTTCTCGAAGCTCAGGTGGCTTACCTTGCGCGGGCTTCCGGCGATGCGTAGCTGCTCGTTGCAGAAGCCTGCATAAGCCTTCCTCAGTTCGGTGATGTAGCTCGGGTGATTGACCTTGCGCACCTTCTTCTGGGCGAAGGGCTTGCGCGTCCTCAGGTGTCGACTCTTGTCGCGAAACTTCTCTTCGATTTCGAAGTCCCAGCGAGGCTCGTTGACCCTCTTGTCGACCTCATCCTTAAGGACTTTTCGCAACCGCTCGTGCTCCGCGATTTCCTCCTCGCTGGCGTTCGCGCGGAGCGGCGGAAGGTGATCGGCTTCGAGCCCAGTGAACAGCTTTGCAGGCTGATCGTGAAAGAGGACGTGGATGTGCCAGTTGTCGTCGTGATTGTTGTGATCGGGCTTATGGATCACACCCACGTATGGCAGGTCCAGTGCTTCCAGCGTCGTGCACATTCCGGCAAGCACCTGCTCCATCTGCCCGATCGATAGATCGGACGGGAGCGCGGCCTCGATACGGTACTGCACGCGGCCGTGACGCGGCGTCGTGAAGGAGTAGCCGTATTGGTCGAGCCTTTCGTCGTTGCGAAACTTGTCTCCTCCTTTCTTTGAGAAATCCGGAACCACATCCTCGCCAAGCGCGCACATGATCTCGATGACCTTGTCGTTGCCGCCGGTCTCGATCGTGTGCGGTCCCGGCTTGCCGACGATTTTGCAGAACTCCTCGACGAATTTTGGCGGACAGTCCGGCGCCTGCGCAACCTTCTCGAGGAGCGCGCCGCACTTGATCAGATCGACGGTCATTCGGTCGGCACCGGGGGCGCGTTCGTGCTTCTCCACCGCGCGCCAGAACTGTGAGCGCGTGTAGGAATGGTCGGAGATGTTTGTGTAAAGAAGTTTGCGTCCGTTTATCGCGACAGGAACGACTTCTTCGCGGTCGATATAGGGGTCAGCATCCGCGGCCGATCTGGTGGAAAGCTTGCTCTCGTTTTCGATGGGCTTGGCTCCATCGACCGCGTCCATTCCGGGCAGGTCGACAATCACGACTGCGCCCTCGCGGTCGATGTAGACTGCGTGCGTACTGGCACGCAGATCCAAGCCGCCGTCCTCGCCGTTTCTGTTGGCCTGTTTGACGATCCAGGTGACCTTGAAGTGGATCGCCTCGACGCCGGTTTTCGAGACCGCCTTGATGTTGCGAACGATCGGCAGGGCGAGCCGCGTGCGCTGCACGAGAACGTTGCCTTTCTGGTGCACGATTTTGATCTCGTCGTCGGTCCAGTCGAGCTCACCGGCGCGGGCACGAACGATGCGCGCCTTGCCCCCGATCTTGCCCGTGATGTGCGCGTCGCGCGGCAAGCCATCGGAAATCTGTCTCTCGAAGATGCCGAGCAGGGATCGCCGGGCGAGAACCGCGTCAGCCGGTCCATTCATTGCCGGACTGCTCTTGCCTCGTTTCGTTGATGGCGCGGGCATCTGCGGGTGCAGGGCAATGCCGCTCGCATCGAACGTGCCGGTGGCGATGTAGGCGTCGACCTTGGCCTCGAGAGCACGGAGTTCAGTGGCGACCGAGAAGGGGGGCGGGATATGAGATGGCTCTTTCATCCCAACTTATTGGATGGAGAGCCCGAAACGACAAGCTAACCGGAAGCAAAACTCGTCAGTCCGCACATGGCTGACAATGCTTATCGAACCTAACTGTCAAACCTGCTGCGTGGGAATGCGGCAGGTTTGACGAATTGCGCGAAAAATAATTCGCCCTTGCTTGGGATTGGTCAGTCCGATCTTCCAGATCGACAACCGATATTTCAATGTGTGCAAACGCTGGAAGCATTATACATGCAATAAGCCACAAAAATAGCCTTAAGCGCTCTAAAAGACGATTTTGGGCCCCGAAACGCCCGAAAACGGCGTTTAAACGAATTATGCCGTGTGCACGTCAACATTTATCGCGTGCACCTATCGAAATGGCGCTGCGGCCGCATGTCGCGGCACGAAACCACCGTCATCCGCAGGCAGCGCCCCTAAATCGTCGTCCCGTCCTATAAGCATTTAGGAAGGTGTCGGAATAAACCTGGCAGCCCGAAGGCAAGGACCGCAGACATGCGAGACGAAAGATCGAAGCAACGACGGAATGACAGCGGAGAGGATGTGAAAGCGCCTCGACCAACACGAAAGGAGTATGCCGTTGAGCAACAGCGGCGCGAGGCTTGGCTTGACGCGCTCGGCGTCGACGACCGCGAAGACCGCAAACTGTTCTCCCGGCTGCTCATTTCCGGGGTCGATCTCACGAGCGTGCTGAGCGAAAGGGATCCGGTCGATCAGGTGGCGCTGGCACTGGAGTTGGTCGAGAAGAACAAGCGCAAGTTCGACCGCATGGAGCACACTTATGTGCCTGAACGCATCGCTCTGCGCGACACCATGCGGATCGGTTCCAAGGCCATGGCGGCGATCGTCGAAGACCGTGACGATGTCCGTCGAGCACTGCTCCTAGTCGCCAGGATCCGGGCGGAACAGGAGGCAAAGATCGCACGACTGACGCTGCTTGAAGACGAGTTGCTGGTGCATTTCGCTGGACTAACGGAGCGTCAAAACGCAGCTTTCCAAGCACTCGATTTAGGTCCCGCCTTGATAGCTCGTGTGCTGGAATTTCATGGGCTTTTGCGAGCCCAGAAAGGGCACGGGGACGCGCCGACCGTGGGCGATTTCATCGCGTGGTGCGCCTCGCGCGGGAATAAGGAAGAGAATGCTGGCGAGGTTCTGGAAGCGCTTAAGGGGACGTCACTCGCAGCTGAAGTGCTGGCCTCAAACACCCATGAACTTCCCGAGAATCGGTGCGATCCCAGCACGTCCGATGAGCCGTCGGTTAACGTGGAAGAGACCAGCTACAATGAGACGATAGAGCCTTCCGAAATAGTCAATCCAGGCGAGACGTTACGAGAAATGGACGCGCAAAATTCGATCTCTGAGTCGGGTTACAAATTTGAACAAACCGACTGCCCGCCGTACCCTGCAGGCGGACAGTGTTTATCACCAGACCTGAGTTCGAACCTGGGCCGGGATGGAAGTGACAATGTCTCCGAGCAAGATCGTCAAAGTCGTGTAAAGCCGATGCTGTGGCATGACCTCGAACAACAGGAGACTGGTTATGATGTCATAACCTATCACAAACCTAGTGATCAGCTTCCCCCATACGATGAGGCTTTCATGCCTCCAGCTTCGAACATGGTGTCGCTGGGCATTTATGCACAGATCGGCGGCTTCGACCCGACAATTCTCGCACCGTGGGATAACCCTGCAATCGGTTTAAACCACGACGGTTCAAGGATGATGCTGGACCGAAAGCTAGCGCTCGCGGTAGCAAAGAAGGCCATCAAGCGTGCGCTGACAGAAGCGGCCAACGCTGGCAGAGTCCTTGACGTCACCGATAGTCATATCAGTATGATGGCGAGGTTCTGGACGTTCGCCGTCGTTGGGCGAAATCGCCCAGATTTGATAATGTCCGAATGGCCGGCGGACTTTTTCAGCGGCGTCCAAGGACATTGCCCTATTATGCAAGATAAGGGACATTTTTGGATCAGAGGAATGCTTCCGGAGAGGGTTTGAAGCCCGTTAGGCCGATTTTGATGTAGGCTTTCCAGCTCAAAAATGATGGCCCTTTGAAGTCCTCGCGTTTGCCATCCATCAACGCATCAGGCGATCTGCTAGGCGCGCAATGCGTTCGTGCCAAGCCAGTCGGTCCAGCCACTCGGCGCGGATACCCGTTTCGCCGACCAGCGCGCCAATCAGCTGCCCAGTAATCGCCGCGGTAGTGTCGGCATCATCGCCCAGGTTTGCCGCACACAGCACCAATTGGCGGAAATCGCCGCCCTGCCCCGCGCACCAAAGCGCTGCCTCGAACGAATGGGCTACATAGCCGCTGCTGCGGATCGCGTCGCATGGCTTATCTTGTCAGGATCCACCGGCAATCGCCGCGATGGGTTGTCAGATCGAGGTTGCTGGCAACCTTCATCGCATCCTCTGACGACGAACCGCCGATCGCCGCGTGGATGATCACGCTCCTCGTCTCGCACGCATCAAGGCAGGCGCGCGCTGCATGGGTGGTGGAGCTCTGTATCCGCGCCGCTTCGCGCATCGCCGTAACACCGGCCGACAACCCATAGGCTGCCACTTGAGCGAGGCGCATGAACGAGCCGTTGCCGGCAGCGTCGGGCGCGCGTGAAACGGCAATCGGATCGCCGCTGTGCTCGAACCGCGCGAGCGCGGCGCGCGTTGTCATGCCGATGTCGGAGCAGGTGCCGGTCGGGCTGTATTCACCATTTCGCCACCAGCTCACGAACCGATTGATGAGCACGCCGTGTGCGTTGGTGAAGGCCGCCCCGTGGCAATGCTGCTGACCGAAGGCTCGATGAGCGATCGTAGAGGCGCTGCCCTGTAGCTGACCATTCTGTCACCAGCGCGCGACTTCATTGGCAATAGCGGCTACGACAGCTTGTCGAACGAGGAATTGCGCCCTGCATCCCGGCCACTCACTCACGCAAGGTGCCGATGCCGCGCGACGCTGCCCTCTATCGCCAGCGTCACCGCATCGAGAATATGTTCGGTCGCCTTTAGGACTGGCGCCGCATACACACCCGCACGCCCGAAGGGCAAACCTCGCGTGAGCAGAAGCGCCATTACCTCGCCGGGGAACGGCATGAGCAGAGCTTTCGATTACTTGGTGGTGTATCCGCCGTTCACAAGGATCGTCTGACCAGTCATCCACCAGCCTTCCGAAACGAGAAACCGAATGAAGGGGACGATGTCTTCGATCTCGGTCAGCCCGGTTTTGGAAAAGGGCGATAAGGCAGCAGCGGTTTTGTGGTATTGAACCGCTTCTTCGCCTTCAGCCGGATAGAAGAACGGCGTGTCCATCGGACCCGGTCCGGTAGCGGTCATGGAAATGCCACGCTCTCCGAGTTCCTTCGATGCGGCGCGAGTGAAATGTTCGACCGGAGCCTTTCCGCCACAATGACGGGTTCGTCGAGCAGCTGGAAAATCGAGTGAATCAACCTCGATAGCCAGGTCTTGCCTTCCCCACCTGCGTTCGTCAGTGGCGCCATCACACGCCGCATTCGCTCCTGATGTTCCTTGGTCGTCATTTCACACCTCCACTCATCTCTGCGACAAAGCGTTCATCAGCCGACGGAGTGTCAAAGTAGGGCTTGCCCGCTGCCTGCGCTTTCGCGGATGGCGGCGAATATGGCGCACCGGCGGGAGTGGCCTGCCCGGACCCTTCGCTGTTCGTCGCGGGAACGTAGATGGTTCGATGGTCGTCTGGCCCCGCCTCGGATGTTGACCTCTCGAGGTTGAAATCCGAAATGATGTTATTGAAATGCGCTGTACTCGTCAGATCGATCGCGCCCTCACTGATCAGTTTTTTCCTGATCGCGTTTCTCGACATTCTGTGTTGCAGCTCTCGCTCGATACGTGGTCGCAGCTTTCTGATCTTGGCAGCTGCGCTCTGCTTCCTCGGCTTCATTTCCGTTATTCCGTTGTCTTCCCGTCGCTCGCGACTTCTGCAAAATTGCAAAAGTCCTGAGGTTTTAGGTTGGAGGTTAGGAAATCGACAAACACCCGCCCTGCGAGCATTTGACAGCATTGAGCCGCGGCAGCGGCGCCTTTCAGTGAGCCCGCATCGCTTCAGCGAAGACAGGCAGGGTATAGCGGCTGCAACCGCCATGCGACGGACCCGCGCAGCCGGCCGGTCGAAGGGATTTGATGAAGTGGGATTTTGAGAATCCCTGAGAGAAGGGAAAAAGATTTAACGCGCCCGCAGGCGCAGCAGGAGCAGATCATGAACAATCCAAAGCTTTCTTGCGACTGCAAGTCGCACCGCTTGGCATCGCCCAGCGATGCCAGCGCAGCTTTGAATGAAAAAGCCCGACATCGGTTCTTTTCTCCGCGTCCGCCCTAGGCGAGCGCGGTAGGGACTGGGGGCGCAGATTTCCTTTTTTCTGCGTCCCCAGTCCTATCGCCGTTCAGAAAGTTGGCGAACGGTTTACGATTTCTTCACGCACTTGAGATTACGGCGAAGCCGCGGGGCCGGGCCCGGCCTTCGCCTTTTCCCTTCTCCCCCTTCACTTCACTCCTTCCTTCCAAGTCGGGTGCTGGGCTCTGGCGTTTGCAACGCCAGGCCCGGATACGGCCGCGCCGAAAAGCGAGGTCACGCCGATGCGCCCAAGGCGCGCTGAAACATGCGCATATCCATCGTACATGGGACCGGCCCGAGCGTGGTAAGGACGACGAGACTGCTGTTATCGACCGCCTGCCTTCTGCGCAGAAGATGAAGCGCCCTCTCGTAACCCTTTGGGCTGAAAGAATGCGCCTTCTGGCGAACGTCCAACTTACCGCGTCTGTCGACAGTCAGCTTGAGATGAACTTTCTCGTCACTAAAGGCGATGGCGAGCCTACGGGAATTTTCATCAGCCCAGAGCCGACCGTTGTTCAGAAAAACGGGTACATCGTCGTCGGCGAAGAACACGCAAAGGAAGCGCATCGTTGCCGGATCGAAAGTGCCGGTCGCTCTGCTTGGATTGTAGGCATAGCAGACATGCCAGTTCCTGGTGCAGCTGAACGCGCCGAGAGCTGAGAACTCCGAGTGCGTAGGCATTTCGCCCGCAACCATTAGAAAGTTATAATCGACGTCGCTCCCCTTTACGCGAGCAGAGAGGAGGGCCTCGGTCGCGTGAAGAAAGGCAGCGATCTCGCTTTGATCATTGCGATCCGGAGCTAAGTCATTGTGAGATATAAACATTTCAAATCCCTGAAAAGGTTGGCGCTACAGGAATATTTAAAGGATTTTTTCCATCCTCATCTTATTCCCGAATTCCAATCATTCTCAAAAATGAACTGCATCATTGTGGTGCCATGCGATTGGCTTGTCGCCTTCCCCACTCTATAAATGCGAGATGTTTATGAAACGTCTTGATCGTGCGAAAATTATCAGAGAGCGCATCCTCGAAACCCCCCGCTCCCACTGGAAATGGGTTGAGATCAGCGGTCGCCGGGCAGTTGAAATTCAGGGCAAGGAATGGTTTGCCCTTCTGAGCGACAGAGACAACGCTTTCTCCGAAAAGGATGAAGCGGACTCTTCCGAAAGTTCAATCACCAGTCGTACGACAATTCTCCCCCGCACGTGATCGATTTGTTTCTGCCGGAACAGTCCAAAGGTCTGTCCGTGGACTGGGCGGGAATAGCTCTAAGGTTGATTGGCATGAACCGCGGCGAATGGGAGAGCGAGCTGTTCTTTCTGCCAGAATATGACCCCTTTTTGTTGATGTGGTTTACGACATCGCCAAATAGTCAGAGGTCCGGAACGTCAGAGGCGAAATTTGCTGTGTTGCTCGTCTTCAAGCAATGTTGATGCAGCTGAGTAACCTGACACTCTAACGCAAATGAATATAGCAGAGCCGGAATCCTCTACCCAAGGTTACCCTTAGCGGATCGCAGGTAATTTTTCCGCCAGACCGGCGCAACGACTTCGCCTGTCGAGCAAACTCGTTTGCGTGGCGAGTAGTTATCGTACCTAAACGCCAAGAGGCGATCACTAGGTTTGCCTGCTCTTGGGCCGAGAGCGGACTGTCCGGTCCAAGGGCGAAGAGCGAGAGAAGCCGACATTCTGGATGCGACCCCATTGCAGACGATCTCGCCACATTGCGGAATCACATAGTTGGCGTTGGTAGTCTCCATGCGCGACTGAGCGCGGCATGGTTCGTCCAACTTCATTGACTGACCGCAGCTTGCTTACCAGTCTCGTATATCAACTGCATTTCCACAGTGGCGTTGATTGCGGGTAGCCGAGCCTCTCGTGGCTACCGGGAGCTGCCAGGCGGAGAAGGCGGGGGCGGAGGCGGGTCGTAGCCCTCAGGCATTGGCGGTGGTGGCGCTGGATTGAGGATGCTTTCCTCCGATCGGAAATTCATCTGACGGCCCTTTTCGCCCGTTCCATCTACCAGCACAATCCGGTCCGCTCCGGTGCGTATCACTGCCGGGTCAGCAGTCAGAAATGCCATAATTGCGCCCGGTCCATTTGTTGCCGTCCGAGTGACAACGGGGCACTCACTTACGTCGATTTCGTCTGTCAATTCGAGCCGCGCGTCTGCCGTCCAACGTATAGGGATCGGCAAATCGGGGCAGCGCGACCACAACAGACGTTCACGCCCAATCGTTACAACACCTGGGCTATCTCCGATCCCGAACCCGGACGAACCCCAGCCGTCGTAGGACGTAGACATTTGCGGCACCCAGCGCCCTTCAATTTCCCGGAGATCGGGCTTATGCTCCTGGCGCCAGAGCTCTGGATCAATGAGCACCAACTCGCCCGCTTCGCTCTTGAGCGAAACGCGCCCCCGACCCATCCTTCGAACTTCGGGTTTACTGCCAAAAAAAGCGAAGAAGCGTTTGTCGCGAGCCTCGCGATCAGGCCCGCATCCTTGCATTGTCTGCAACCGTGATCCGTCGCTGGTATCGTGCAGAATGCCATTTCGACCGAGAGATGCTGAATTACCGGACTGATTGCAGCTGACCTTGTAGGTTATATTGTTATCGTCGATTTGGACATAAGCACTACGCCATGGCGTATTATTCCGCCATGAGGGTTTAAAATCGTTGAACCGTTCTATTAGCCAAAAACCTTCGATCTCATGCAAGGATGTGAGCAGCCGAAGCTGCTGCTTTCCCGAGATCTCTGCAGCGCTGTCCCTATGGTCCGAAATGTCGCAAGCCGCCAGGGAAGCACAGCATGCGCAGGCGAGAAGGACAGTGCGAAGAGAAGCAGCCATTCTAAGACAACTTTCCACGCTTTGATCTGGCTCCGACATTTCAAAAATGGCGTCCCCGTTCCTGTCTTCCATCGCGCTGTAACTCGTTTGGGCTGAAAGCCGCTTCCGTAAACCACCCTAATCTCAGTCATGGATGCGTGCATCTGCCGAGCCTGAAGCCTGCCGTCGGCAGCATTATGCTTAGGCAGCAGAATCTGGGCCGCAAGCGGACTGTCAGCTCAGGAGCTTAAACTAGTCGCGCGACGCACACGATATCTGCGCAAGCCCGGGAAGGCGATCATCGAATGCAGCGGGACAAGAGGCGCGTACGCCGGTACAATTCATCGGACGTCCAGAGCGGCCAAGGGAACAGGAACTGATCGAGCATGTCCACCCATTTCACGATCGCATAAATCAAACGCCGTTATCATCCCCTGATTTGCTATCTCGGCCGGCCGGGCCAAGTTGACCGCCTGGCGGTATCGACTCATGCTCAGCGTCGTCGGGATCTCGCCCATGCGCGCGATCAAGCAACCGGATCAGCGGGGTCACAGTCAGTCCATGAACCAGGATTGATATCAGGGCGACCAGCGCGACGATTGCCCAGAGTCGCTCACCTTCCGCAAAATTGGCCTCGTTCAGCGCGAAGGCGAGATAATAAAAGCTACCTACCCCTCGTATCCCGAAGAACGAGATTGCCGCACGTTCGCCCCGGTCTGTGGTCGATCCGGCCAAGCCGATCCAGCCGGCCGCCGGTCGAACGAGAAACAGGATCGCCAGTGCCACCAGCACCTCGCGCCATCCGAGTGCATCGAGCAGGCCGGAGGCTAGCCCAGCACCGAAGACCAGAAGAAGAACCATCATTGCCAGACGTTCGACCTGTTCCGTCAAATCGTGCATCTCGCGATTGAACTCATGTTGGCGGTGCGCGGCGCGCAACGTCAGCGCCGTTACAAATACAGCCAAAAAGCCGTAGCAATGGATCATTTCGGTCACGCCGTAAGAGATCAGGGTGGCCGCGATAGCGATCAGTCCGTCGCCAGTGCTTGAGAGGCTTGCATCGCGCGATACATGAAATGTCAGCCAGCCGAACAGCTTGCCGATCAGCCAGCCGGCGGTTGCACCCGCACCGATTTCCCATACGACATTGTAACTGAGCCACTTCCAGAACCACGGCTCGCCAGTTGCTTGGGACACGATGAGCGCGATGGCCAGATTGACGAAGGGAAACGCCAACCCGTCGTTGAAACCTGCTTCCGACGTAAGGCCGAACCGAACCTCGTCCTCGCCGCCGCCTTTCGGCGGGCCGACTTGAATATCGGACGCGAGCACCGGATCGGTCGGAGCAAGGGCGGCCCCCAACAGCAGGGATCCAACAACAGACAGGCCCAGCCCGTAGACACCAAGAAGTAGGATTGCCATGATGCTGAACGGCATAGTAATCGCCAGCAGCCGCCAGGTGATCGACCAGGTCCGCCACGAAAACGGTCGATCGATCTTCAGGCCTGCACCCATGAGGGCAATGATGACCACAAACTCGGTGAAGCGCTCGGCAACTTGCGGGTAGATCAGTGGCGATGGCACGAAGGTCATCAATGGAGTGAACGCCGCGCTCGCACCTAGCGCGATGCACAGGATCGGCAATGACAGTGGCAAGCGCTTTAGTACCAGCGGCAACCATGCCACCAAAACAATCAGCGTTCCCGCCGCCGTAAGCATGACGATGTAGAGTTCTGGCTGTTCAAGCAGCTTGTCCATCATGTGATCGGCCAGTGGTCCATATTTGCTGCTGGAACAAAGGTAACGCGCCAAAGTCCGATAAGGTAAACTGCCAGAGCCGGCGGAAAGGACATCAAAAACTAAACAAAGAACGTTCGAAGAAAATACCTGTCTTGTCGAGAAGCGCTTTCAAATGCAACCGGACAGATAGTCCCACACGGCTACGCAAGCTCAATCCGTCCCATGAAATTTCGCCATCTCAATCGACCGCGAGGTCAGGTGAGGGAAAGCCTATTCTTTCGGATCACCCGGTCAGTCGTTTGATCGAAATCGCCTCGCGGTCGCTCCTAGAGTGGGCCGCTAGCCGAATGTCCGCTTCGCGGTGAGCAAGCTTGGAAAGCGGTCGATCGGCTGGAGGCGCACTCGCCGAACGGCTATATCTCGATCACGTCAGCCGTGCCGGAGCGGTCTGGTCGTGAAGAGTTCGACTAGCCTCAACGTGGCTGGTTCCCCCGCTTATCGTCCGCACGGCTAACTAGCTCCAAGTAGAGCATCTCGAGATCCTTCCGGCTGATGTCGAGTACCTCGCCGTAGTCAGCGAGCACCGCGTCGAAATCCGCTTCGGTCAGCAGGTTCGCCGGATGCGCGTGCGGTTGCTGCGTTGCGTGTGCACGATGCGGATAGGAGCGGCCCAGCGCCCGGTTGCAGATGATGGCCGCGATCACCAGCAGCACCGAGTTGATCAGCACGGGCAAGAGGACGAAGAAGAACCCGTCCTGCATCGTCTGCGGAGCCGTCAGGACAGCGGTCAGCGCGCAGGCGCCGCCCGGCGGATGCAGGCATCGCAGCAGTGACATCACGGCGATGGCTGCGCCGACTGCCAAGCTCGCTACGAGAACGGATGATGACACCGACATCGCCATCGCCAGACCGATCAAAGCGGAGAGGACATTGCCGCCAAGAACCGCCCAAGGGCGCGCCAGCGGGCTGGCTGGCACTGCGAACAGCAGCACGGCGGTCGCGCCCATCGGGGCCATCAGGATCGGCAGGCTTGATGAAGGACCCAAAACCAAAGCCGTCAACGCGCCCGTTGCGCCAATGCCGATCAACGCGCCGGCTGCATTGCGCGGCCATTCCCCCGCCGCCACGCGAGCGAAGGTCGATGGAAGGCGGCGGACGAAATGAAGCATGGGCGGCCCGTTGGCACCGATCGGCCGCGATTTGAACCTCTTAGTGGCGGGGGCGTTCACCATTCTCCTGCTTCGGCAGCTTCTCTTGCTGGCGCAGCGGAACGGGCGCGGCAGGTTCGCGCAGGAACTCGACGTGAAAGCGTACCGGCCCGATCGGCTCCACGTGATGCAGGATCGTCGGCTCGACCACGGCGGGACCGGTCTCCGGCGTCAGGTCCCGCTCGGCCGGCAGGCGGCGCTGATCGGTCACGCGGTAGCGTAGCACGCCCTGCTCGACGCGGATCAATCCCCAGCTTCCCGCCTTGGTCGTGTGGTCCTTCCGCAGGCCGGCGGGCAGCGTCTCCTCGGTGAAGGAGGCGGTGCGGCTGTAAGGTTCGAGTCCATCAGGAAGGCGGCTTGCCGGTGCTACGGGTTGATCGCTCTCCATCTTTGGTCTCCGTTCAATCCGCCGCCGCGAGTTCGGCCTTGCGGGCTTGATAAAACTGGATGCCGAGCGCCAGGCTCTCCGCGATCCGCCCAGCCCTGTTCTGCATCGCCGCCGCCGCTTCGGCCGGCAGAAGCTCCCGCGTCGTCTCGCCCCAGAGCTCCAGCCATCGAGCAAAAGCGGCGGGCGTGATCCGGGTGGCGTGCTTCACATGGGCCCGCATCGGCTGCCCCTTGTAGCGGCCGCTGGCGAGCATCACCGAAGACCAGAAGGCCTGCAGCTTCTCCAGATGCTCCGGCCAGTCGGCGATCGCATCGTTGAAGATCGGGCCGAGCATCGGGTCCTTGCGCACCTTGGCGTAGAAGGCGGGCACCACCTGCGCGATCTCCGCCTCCGAAACCACGCCGATGTCCATCATGCTGCCTCCTTCTGCCGGATGACGCTCCGCAGTGCCTGTATCAGATCGTCTGTCAGCAGCGGTTTCTCAACCAGGGGGATGCCCGCCGCCTGCGCGCGGATCTTCATGCTGCGGGTCGGATTGGTCGCCAGCAGCACCGCGGGAACAGCGCATCCGCTGGCCCGCAGCTGCGTCAATAAAGCGAGCCCGTCGCCCGCCCCGTGCCGCTGCTCGATGATGAGGCACGCCGCTTCGTGAGGGTCTGCCCCTGCGTTGGTCCCGTCGAGCACGCGATAACCCTCCAGCGCCAGTGCGAATTCGAGCGAGGCGAGGACGAATTGGTCCTGCTCATACACGAGGATGGGGCGCTGGGGGGTCATGGTCAGTCTCGTCAAATGGAAAGGGCCGGCAGTCGACCGCCGGCCCGTTTCGGTTCAGGCCGCCTGCTTCCAGGTCGGCTCCAGCGCCACGTGCGGCGGGCATTCGGCAACCTTGCCGACGGGGAGCCCGGCCAGCTCGTTGGCATAGCCGTGGTTCACGTCGCGGTGATGGGCTTCGTCCGCCCGCACCACCAGTACCACGTCGCGCAGGGTGGCGTCCTCGGGAAGGCCCCAATAGTCCTTGGCGATCTGCGGCGCCGGCACATTCGCGCTGCGGCCCTCGTCGATCTCGGCGAGGTAGTGCGTGTAGCTGATCACCGCCTCTTCCTCGAAATAGCCGACCACGCGGTGCGCCGTCTTGGAGCTGATGAGGTACAGAGCGAAGAAGAACAGGTAGAACACCCACTGCACGCCGATGATCACCGCCCGCTCGAACAAAGTGGGCTTGGAGATCTCGATGAAGGTCATGAGGTGCATGCGCTCGTTTTCGGCCTCGTCCATGAGCGTCTTGATCCACCCCTTGTCGTCGCACATGCGGCGCAGGCAGGCGAGGTGGTTGATCGTCGCGCCCACCATGCCCGGCACGGCGGCGACCGTCTCCAGCACCACCGCGCGGTGGCCATAACGCTCGGCAAAGAAGGTGTCCGCGCACCAGCGCAGCGCCTTGGTGAAGCCGAACGCGACCCGGTCGGAAAGCCCACGGGGCTTGTGATGCACGCCAAGGTCGATGAAGGGGGCAGTCATTGTTAGTCTCCGTCTTGAGCGGCGCATTCACTGGTGCGTCGCTGTTGGAGGCCATCTATGCTCGCTGCGGAGGCTGGAACATTTGGATCTTGTCCCTACCCCTTCTCCCCTAAGGGCTGTCCCGGAGGTGCGGCGGGCAAGCTTCGCCAGCCGCTTCCTCCCGCGCCTGTCGGTCTTGACGGCGCTGGGGTTGGCCGCGCTCGCGATCGCGGCCGGGGCGGCCGTGCGCCTGGTGTTCGGCGAAGAGCTGGGCCAGCGCGCGACCTACATCTTCTTCGTGCCCGGGGTGGTGGTGGCGAGCGCCTTGTCCGGCCTGCGCGCCGGCGCGGTGGCCGCCGTCGGCGGCGCAGGGGTGGGGCTTTGGTGCGACTGGCTCAGCGGACCGGTCGGAAATGGCAGCCTGATCGCAGCAGGCGCTTTCGTGGTGATCGGCCTTGCGGTGGCGCTGGGCGGAGAGTGGTTCCAGCACGCGCGGACGGAGACGGAAGCCGCCGCCGCAGGGCTCGCACGGCGCGAAACGCATCTTCGCTCCATCCTCGACACCGTACCGGATGCCGTGGTGGTGATCGATAAAGCGGGGCTGATGCATGATTTCAGCCCTGCGGCGGAGCGGCTGTTTGGTTGGACGGCGGAAGAGGCGAAGGGGCAGAACGTCGCGATGCTGATGCCGTCCCCCTACAGAGAGGCGCATGATTCCTATCTCGAGCGCTACTACCGCACGGGCGAACAGCGGATCATCGGCACCGGGCGCGTCGTAGTCGGCCAGCGGCGGGATGGCACCACCTTCCCGATGGAGTTGGCTGTGGGAGAAATGCGGCTGGACGGCACCCGCTATTTCACCGGCTTCATCCGCGACCTGACGGAGCGACAGCAGACGGAAGCACGGCTTCAGGAGCTTCAGAGCGAGCTCGTGCACGTCTCTCGTCTCACCGCCTTGGGCGAAATGGCCTCCGCC
The DNA here is from genome assembly GCA_025698865.1 of Erythrobacter sp. Taxonomy (GTDB): domain Bacteria; phylum Pseudomonadota; class Alphaproteobacteria; order Sphingomonadales; family Sphingomonadaceae; genus Qipengyuania. The sequence goes on from JAILWQ010000001.1 coordinate 844,825, forward strand.
CTCGCGCATGAGCTGAACCAGCCGCTCTCCGCCATCGCCAATTACCTGAAGGGCAGCCGCATGTTGCTGGCAGGCGAAGAGGTGCCGCACGAAAAGGTCGCCGATGCGGTGGAACGAGCCGGCGAGGAAGCGCTGCGCGCAGGCGCCATCATCCGCCGTCTGCGCGATTTCGTTGCGCGCGGCGAGACGGAGCGATCGGTGGAAAGCCTGCCCAAGATCATCGAGGAAGCGAGTGCGCTGGCGCTCGTCGGCGCGCGGGAACATGGCATCCACATCCACTATTCCTTCAGCCCCGAAGTCGATCGGGTGCTGGTGGACAAGGTGCAGATCCAGCAGGTGGTGGTGAACCTGGTCCGCAATGCGGTCGACTCCATGATTGCCACCGATCTGCCCCGGCGCGAACTTTCCATTCGCGTTGAGCCCGATGGTGAGGAGATGGCGCAGGTGACGGTGGCTGACACCGGCCCCGGCATCAGCCCTGAGGTGGCCGATCAACTGTTCCAGCCGTTCGTCACATCAAAGCGCACCGGCATGGGGGTAGGCCTGTCGATCTCCCGTAACATCGTGGAGGCGCATGGCGGCCGCATTAGGGCGGAAGCAAACGAGGGAGGCGGCGCGCTGTTCGTCTTTACGGTCCAACGAGTGGAGACAGAGGAGTTGTTCGATGGCGAGTGAGCCGATCGTCTATGTAATCGATGATGATGAAGGAGCGCGCCATTCGCTTGAGTTCCTGATCGATTGCGCCGGGCTGAAGGTGCGCAGCTTCCCCTCGGCCGACGCCTTCCTGAAGTCAGACCCGCCGCTGGACCATGCCTGCGTCATCACCGACGTGCGGATGCCGGGCATGAATGGCATCGAACTGGCGCAAGAGTTGAAGCGGCGCGGCGCCCCCGCTCCGGTCATCGTCATCACCGGCCATGCGGACGTGCCGCTGGCAGTGCAGGCGATGCATGCAGGCGTCTCCGATTTCATCGAAAAGCCCTATGATGACGAGACGATGCTCGGCGCCATTCGCACCGCGCTTGCGCGCCAAGCCAATCGCGACGAGCTGCAAACAGAGCGTGATCGGGCGCAGGAGCGTCTCGCGACCCTCTCGATGCGAGAGCGGGAGGTGATGGAGGGCCTCGTCGCCGGCGAGGCGAACAAGGCCATCGCCTATGACCTTGGCATCAGCGCGCGGACGGTGGAAGTCTACCGCGCTAACGTCATGCTGAAGATGCAGGCGAAGACCCTGTCCGAATTGGTGCGGATGGTCACGATCGCCCGCCTCGCCTGACCTCCGGTAAGGCCCGTAGGGACATGACCCAGCATGACCCTTCGCACCCCCTGCTCCTAATTGAATGCGAGGCCGATGCACCCCCGTGCAGGCCGGATGCAAGCCAGATGCCCATCAGGAGCAAACCCATGTCCCGCCCCCTCAACGAGCAGACCATAGCCATCGTCAAGGCCACCGTCCCGGCGCTGGAGGCGCACGGGCTGGACATCACCCGCGCCATGTATGCCCGCCTGTTCGAGGATCCGGCGATCCGCGACCTGTTCAACCAGTCGCACCACGGAGAGACAGACTCACAGCCCAAGGCGCTGGCCGGCGCAGTGCTCGCCTACGCGCAGAACATTGATAATCTAGGTGTTCTAGGTGAGGCGGTGGAGCGGATCGTGCAGAAGCATGTCGGCCTGCAGATCCTGCCCGAGCACTATCCTTCCGTCGCCAGCGCCCTGCTCGCCGCGATCAAAGATGTGCTGGGTGACGCCGCGACGGATGAGATACTGAATGCCTGGGGCGAGGCGTACTGGTTTCTGGCCGATATCCTCATCGGCCGCGAAGCTCAACTCTACCACACCCTCGCCGACCAACCCGGTGGCTGGCGCGGCTGGCGGGACTTCGCCGTGGTCGAGAAGCGCAAGGAGAGCGAGATCATCACCTCCTTCGTGCTGCGCCCCGTCGATGGCCGCGCGGTAGTCCAGCACAAGCCGGGCCAATACCTGACCTTGTGGCTGGATATCCCCGGCGAACACCCCCTCAAGCGCAACTACAGCATCTCCGCCGCGCCCAATGGCGAGACCTACCGCATCAGCGTGAAGCGGGAGCCGCAGGGCATCGCCTCCAACTGGCTGCACGACGCGGTGGAGGTGGGCGCGACCATCAAGGTCTCCGTCCCGGCCGGCGAGTTCTTCCTCGCTGACCCGGCCGAGCGGCCCGTCGTCCTATTGAGCGGCGGCGTCGGCCTCACCCCAATGGTCAGCATGCTGGAAAGCCTGGTGCAGGAAGGCGCATCCGTGCCGATCCACTACGTCCACGGCACGCTCAACGGCTCGACCCACGCGATGCGCGATCATGTGCGGGCACTCGCCCAACAGGCCGGCGACGTCCGCGTCACCACCTTCTACCAACAACCCCGCGCACAGGACGTGCAGGCGCGCGACTATGACGAAGATGGCATGATCACCGGGGACTGGCTGCGCGCGAACACTGCGTTCGCCACGGCCAGTTACTATCTGTGCGGCCCCAAGCCCTTCCTGCGAGCCTTCGTCGGAGAGCTGACCCTCGCAGGGGTTCCGCGGGATCGGATCCACTTCGAGTTCTTCGGCCCCGCGGACGAGTTGATGGCGGCCTGAGGCTAATTTGCAGGGCACGCAAGTTTCGGATTAGCCGACAAAGGGCACGCGGCCGAGCTCCTCGCACACGGTCCGACATCCACGATCGTGCGTCCGCTGCGCAGCTGGTACGAAAGCGACGCACCCACAAGCACGCCCTCATGACCCCGAAGCCGCGACGAACCTTGAGCCGGCCGCTCCACTGCTCTGCGGTGCCGAAGCTCTCCTCAACGAAGCCGTCGAGCTCGGCCGTAGCGTCCACATCCCCCAGACCAACCAGTACATCTGCTGACGGTCGCGCTCTTCCCCCTTGTCGCTCGCGAAGCCGACAGGCAGCTTTCAGGCACGCTGCAGTGGGTCGTGAGCGACCGAAATGGGGCGCATAGCTGTCATTTCTACAAACCCAATTTATCGAGATTCCGCATGCGCACCGACGTTCAGAATGGTCTCGCATCCCCTACACAAACAGAATGACCGAGCCACGGGGCGAAAAATGAGGACATCTCTGTGTAGAATATCCAATATGGCGCGCGCGAGCATTGCCCCAAGGAGCTATTCGATTCACGGGTCCTATATCATGACCGCGACGCGGTACCACGGCAGGGTACCACGCAGTTTTGATTCGCAGGGAAAACGCAGGCTTTTCAGGCGCTTGGGCCATTTCGAGGAAATGGCAGGGGTGACAGGATTCGAACCCGTGGCCCTCGGTTTTGGAGACCGATGCTCTACCAGCTGAGCTACACCCCTGCAGCAAGCCCGCGCCCCTAGAGGAGCCGGGGCCGCCTGACAAGATGCATGAGAAGGCAATGTGTTTCCGGGGTCGGCGGTGCTATGGCGGTGAACCATGCACGCTCCTGTCCAGACGCCGCCGGCGGTGCCGCCGGAACTGCTGCTCAGCGCCTATCGCGCAGGCATTTTCCCGATGGCGGACCACCGGGACGATCCGGAGCTGTTCTGGGTCGAGCCGCGGCAGCGTGCCGTCATTCCGCTCGAGACGTTCCGTCCCTCCGGATCGTTGCGCAAAATCATCCGGCAGGACCGGTTCCGGGTCACCTGCGATGCGGATTTCGCCGGCGTCATTGCGGCCTGTGCCGAACCGCGCGAGGAACATGCGGAAAGCTGGATCAGCCACCGGATCGAGGCGAGCTATCTCGCATTGCACGATGCAGGCGCGGCGCACAGCGTCGAATGCTGGCAGGACGGAAAGCTGGCGGGCGGTCTCTACGGCGTCGCCTTCGACCGCGTGTTCTGCGGGGAGAGCATGTTCATGCGGGCGGACAATGCCAGCAAGGTGGCGCTCGCGTGGCTGGTCGCCTGCCTCAAGACCGCCGGATATCTGGTGCTAGACTGCCAGTTCATGACCGATCACCTGGGGCGGATGGGCGCGGTGGGCCTGCCGCAGGCGGATTATCTCGAACTGGTCGGCAAGGCGCGGGGGCAGCCCTCTGCCAGTCTACCCGAAGCGTGGCGCGCTTACGCCTCGGCTTCCTCGCCCGGGAAATCCATCGCGCAATCCTTCACCCAGACATCGTAGATCGGGTGCTCGACGACATTGAGGCTCGGCGAGTTCTTGAACAGCCAGCCCGAGAACACGCGGCGGAATTCGTCGCTGTTGCTTTCCTGGATCATGACCTGAACGAACGCGCCGGTCTCCTGCGGCATTTCCCACGGCGCCGTCCGCTCGCAGCTTTGCAGGCGGATGACGACCGGGCCGACGCGGCGGGTCTCGCCAGGCGACATTTCCAGATCCTGCGAGACATTGTTGCGCTTGTTGAGGAGGCCGATCGTCGCGACACGCTCCTGAAGCGGCGTGCCGATAGCCGCCTCCTCGGCCGGAGCGGGGGTGGCCGCGGGGAGATTGACCCGCAGGCTTTCGGGCACGTTGGTCTCGACCGGACCGGGTTCGGGTGCCTCGCCCCCACACCCGGTCAGAACGCCTGCCAGAACGGCGCAGGCGAGGAACGGCAGGGCCGCGCGCCGCATCGGATCAGGCGTCCGGCGACCAGGCTTCGTAATCGCCCGTGGCGCGGGCCCGCTGCCCGCCGCGCTCGAGCGCGCCGGCCGGGCGATAGGCCCCGAGAGTGCCGGTGGCATTGGGCGTGTAGTCGGCTTCCCAGATACGCGGCGGAGGCAGATTGCTTTCCGGCACATCGTCGAACGCGCCGTGGAGCCAGCCATGCCATTCGGCCGGGACCCGGCTCGCATCGTTGGCGCCTTCGTAGATGACCCAGCGGCGCTCCCGCGCCTTGCCCTTGCGCTTCGAGCGGTAATAGGCGTTGCCCTGCGCATCGGTGCCCACCTGTTCCCCATTGCGCGAAGTGTGCAGCATGGTGCCGATCGTGGCCCCGTTCCACCAGGTGAAGATCTTGCCGAGAATGTTCATCACAGGCGCCTCTAGCCGATAGTCCGCAGGCCTCCAAGCGGCGAAAATGCCACTACCACGCCACGCTGTCGCCTTCCTTTATGCCGAGTTCCGCCGCGCGGCCGCCGGGCAGTTCGAGAACCGCGACCACTGCCCCGACGGAGGAAACCGGCTGCGTCGAATAAGGCACGGTGTGTGCCGCGATGTTGCGGATCTTCCGGTCCGCCCCGATGAAGATTATGTCGAGGGGCAGCGGCGTGTTCTTCATCCAGAAACTGCGCGGCTGAGGCGCGCTGCCGGGAAAGATCATCCCCTCGTTCGCGCCCAGTTCGGTGCGGAACATGAGGCCCTTCGCCTGTTCCTTGGCAGTCCGCGCGATCTCGACGCGAAAGCGGTGCTCCGTATCGGCCGAGCGGATGGTCAGCGGGACGATCTCGAGGCCGGACACAGGATGGGTGGATGGCGCGACCTTCGCCGGCGCGGCGACATCCGCCTCGGCCGGAGGCGAGCAGGCGGCGAGTGCCAGCACTGCCGACATGGCGGTGGCTGCAACAGAAATCCTCATCGGACATAGTCCCCTTCATCCCGCTCTTCGGCCTCGTCCACCCAGAGGGCGAGATCGGCTTCGCTGGCGGCTTCGATCACCCGCCTTGCGGACGCGAAATCATGGCCCGCCCGCGCCATCGCGGCAAGCTGTCGGTCGCGTCGCCGCTGCCCCTCCTCTCCCGTCAGAGCCTGGCCGAAAGGTCCGAACCGCCGGCGCCTGGCCAGTCGCACCGCCGCCTCGCGCGCCTCGCGTTCGCCGGGCACGTTGTCCTCGCGGATATCAGCGTCGATGCCGGCCGCGCGCAAATCCTCGCCGATCCGCCGCGTGCCGTAGCCCCGCGCGGTCAGCGCGGAGGCGCGCGCCTCTGCCCAGCCCGCATCGTCTACGAAGCCGCGTTCTTCGAACGAAGCCACCAGACCTTCGAGATCGGGCGCGTTTTCGCCCTCCCATTCGCGTTCGCGCAGCTTGCGCGCGAGATAGCGCCGCAGTTTGCCCGAGGTGGTCGCATAGCGCGCAACATATCGCATCGCGAGGTCTCTCAACCCTGCGGAATCGAGCGGTCTTGGCGTGCGGGCCTTGCGTCGAGACTGTCGGGGGTTATGGTCCATCGGACATATTCCTGCCATAGTCCTTATCGAATGGGAAAGTTTCCGGATCAGGCGCACCGCAGATGCGCACCGGTGACGCGATTGAGGATGCCACAAGGCGCTGATAACTCACAGGTATTTCCGCATATATGACCGACGCCGTTCTTACGCCGACGCCGAACGACTGCGACCTGCCGCGCCGCAGATTGGATTTTTCGACCTTCAACGAAGCGATCGACTACGCTGCGCGAAGCGAAAAGGGCCTCAATTTTCACGACATGCGCGGGACGCTCGTCGAGGTCTATCCGTATTCGCAGATGCGCGCGGACGCGACGGATGCGGCGCGCCGCCTGCGGGCCATGGGTATCGAGAAGGACGACCGTGTCGCGCTGGTGGCGGAAACAGGCGCGGAATTCGCCGCCCTGTTCTGCGGCTGCATCTATGCCGGTGCGTGGCCTGTCCCGCTGCCCCTGCCGACGACGTTCGGCGGCAAGGAAAGCTATATCGAGCAGCTCGCGGTCCAGCTCGAGAGCAGCGATCCCCGAATCCTCCTCTACCCGGCCGAAATCGGCGAGATGGCGGCGGCCGCTGCCGAACGGCAGGGCTGCGAAGGGCAGAGCTGGGAAGATTTCGCCCGGCGCCCCGCCCCGCCCCTCGAACTGGCCGAGGCGAGCCCGGACGACATCTGCTACCTGCAATATTCTTCCGGCTCGACGCGCTTTCCCACCGGTGTCGCGGTCACCCACCGCGCGCTGCTGCATAATCTTTTCGGCCATGCCGAGAGCGTCGATCTCGGCGTGAACGACCGGGTGGTGAGCTGGCTTCCCTGGTATCACGATATGGGCCTTGTCGGCTGCCTGCTCTCGCCGATCGCCAACCAGGCCTCGGTCGATTACATCAAGACCGAACATTTCGCCCGCCGCCCGCTGGCATGGCTCGATCTCATCAGCCGCAACCAGGGCAACACGCTCAGCTACTCGCCGACTTTCGGCTACGACATCTGCGCGCGGCGCATTTCCAGCCAATCGAATGTCGGCGACAAGTTCGACCTGTCGCGCTGGCGCACCGCCGGCAACGGAGCCGACATGATCCGGCCCGACGTGATGCAGAGCTTCGTCAACTGCTTCACATCGGCCGGTTTCAAGGCAAGCGCCTTCACGCCGAGCTACGGCCTTGCCGAGGCGACGCTGGCCGTCACGGTGATGCCGCCGGGCGAGGGTATCCGGGTCGAGCTGGTCGAGGAGGAACGGCTGTCGGGCCGCCCGCGCGACCTGTCGCGCCCCGCCCGCTACCGCGCCATCGTCAATTGCGGCAAGCCGCTTCCCGGCATGGAAGTCGAGATTCGCGGCGAGGACAACCAGCTGCGCGAAGACCGCCAGATCGGCAAGGTCTGGTGCCGCGGCGAAAGCGTGATGCATTCCTACTTCCGCAACGAGGAAGCGACCCGCGACTGCCTCGTCCCGAGCGCAGACGGCGGCGCATGGCTCGACACCGGCGACATGGGGTACATGGCGAACGGCTATCTGTTCATCGTCGGCCGGGCGAAGGACATGATCATCATCAACGGCAAGAACCACTGGCCACAGGACATCGAGTGGGCGGTGGAACAGCTGCCCGGCTTCAACCACGGCGACATCGCGGCCTTCTCGATCGAGACCTCCGACGGGGACGAGGCGCCGGCCGTGCTGGTCCATTGCCGCGTCTCCGACCCGCAGGAACGGATCAAGCTGCGCGACCAGATTTCGGAAAAAGTCCGCTCGGTCACCGGCATGAACTGCGTCATCGAACTGGTCCCGCCGCGCACGCTGCCGCGGACGAGTTCGGGCAAGCTCAGCCGGGCGAAGGCGAAGCGCCTCTATCTCTCGGGCGAGATCCAGCCGCTCGATCTCGCGGCCTGACAGCGGCGCCGGCCCGGATTATTCGGACGTTTCGGTTTCGAACGCGGGAGTGGCCGTCCACCCGGCGGTCATGACCGGCCCGCCGACGATCCTTGTGGTTTGCACGCCGCGCGCCGCGAGGAGCTCTGACGCCACCGCGCGGATCTCCGGAGACCCTCCCGTCAGGCTCACCGCCTGATCGCGGCGCAAGGCTGCCCAGGCGACGAGTTCGAGCGCCGCCCGCCCCGCCTCTGTTGGCGCGCCTTCGGCGAACGGGATGGACGGCAGGGCCAGAACCGGCGGTTCGACCCGCACCGACCAGCCGGGAGATTCGCGCGCTATACGCGTCTCCAGCGCCCGGTACGCGGCAAGATTCGCGCCGGCGATCCGCGCGCGCACGATGGCGCGGCGGGCATCGCGATCAATCGTGATGTCGTCCGACCCGGTTCCGGAAATGACCGCCAGCCGCTCTTCCAGCAGGCGCGCCTCCTCGATGATGGCGTCGCGCGAACTCGCCTGGGCCGCGAGAAGCTCGATCGCCTCGGCTTCCTCACCGGTCCCCACGCGAAACTGGGTGAGGGAAAGTCTGACCGGGCGACCGAGCTGTTCTGCCAGTGCCTTTTCGCTCAGTTCCTGCGCGTTCGCGCGGGCGTTGGGCGTCAGCAGCGTGGCGGAGATCGTGACCGGCTCGGCATCGAGGTCGAACTCGATATTGCTGATGCGCGCCTCGCTGCCGGCCTCCGCGACGATCGTCGTGCGGATGAGGCGGGCGGCGTTGCTCTCCCACACGATCTGGCGAAGCGAGAAAAACAGCGGCACCGCCAGCGCCACGAACACCGCGATGATCAGGGCGGTCTGCCAGCGCGTCTGCTTGCCCGAAAGCCGCGCGCTGAAACCATAGAGCCGCGCCATGAGCGTGGCGACGAGCGCGATCGTCATGAGGTTGGTGACGTAGAGAAGCAGGGCGCCGGAAAAGACCGTCCAGTTCGCCGTGGCGAGGCCGAAGCCGACCACGCCCAGCGGCGGCATCAGCGCGGTGGCGATCGCAACGCCCACGATGGTGCCCTCGCGCCCGCGGATCATGGAATATCCGCCGGCGAGCGCGGAGAAGACGGCCACGGCAAGGTCGAACAGGTTCGGCCGGGTCCGCGCCGCGATTTCCGGCGTGACGGTCTGGAGCGGCGACACGAAGACGATCAGGGCGGTCAGCGCGACCCCCAGTATCGTGCCCGCCGCCAGCGCCAGCGCCGATCCGCACAACCACTTGTAGTCCCCGATCGCCAAGGCGAATCCCGCGCCGATGATCGGACCCATCAGCGGCGCGATCAGCATCGCTCCGATGACGACGGCAGGCGAGGACAGCAGCAGGCCGAGGATTGCGATCCCCGCCGACATGGCCAGCATGAAGAGATAGCGCGGCGAGGTATAGGCCTCGTCGCGCCGCTGCTTGATGACCTCTTCCTGATCGACCGTCTCGACCACCGACATGCGCCACCAGCGCCGGTATTTCTCGAGCCTGCCGTCGAGAGCGCGGTCGATCCAGCTTGTCGATGTCAGACTGTCGTCGTTCGGCGCGCTGGCCATCGTAGCTCCCGGCTTGCCATTCAGCGGAACGATCCCATAGATTGCCGCAACCGCCCGATCAAACGAGATACGATCAAGAACGATCCGACCGGACCGCCGTTATAGTTGCGTAATACAGTTGCTGTCGCCATAATGGCGCAAAGGACGAAATGATGGCCGATACGCTGAACCCGCAAACCTCTTCCGCCGCTGCCCCCGTGGCCACCAAGGCCGCTTCCAATTTCCAGCTGACGCCGCCCGACCCGGTGCCCGACGTCGCGCCGGACAGGGCCGCCGGTCTCGTGCCGGTGTCGGAAGAGACCAAGTCGAAGCTCCAGATCAAGGTCGACGGTTTCGTCGAAGATCTGGTCGGCTCCGATGCCAATTCGCCCGAATTCGGGCAGAAGGTCGACCAGATCACCAATATGGGCCGCAAGGAGATCATGGCAGCGGCCGGCATGTCCAACCGCTTCCTCGACCGGCCGGTGCGCGCAATGGACAAGGACGAGGGCGTCGGCGCCAATCTGGCCGAGCTGCGCCGGGTCGTCGAGGATCTCGATCCGGGCAAGCGCGGCAAGCTGTCGGGCACCCGCAAGATCCTCGGCATCATTCCCTTCGGCAACAAGCTCAACAATTACTTCCGCAGCTATCAGAGCGCGCAGACCCACATCCAGTCGATCCTGTCGAACCTCGCCAGTGGCAAGGACGAGCTGATCATGGACAATGCCGCGATCGACGTCGAACGGCAGAAACTGTGGGAGGCGATGGGCAATCTGGAGCAGATGATCCACATCTCCCGCGCGCTCGACGAGAAGCTGGAGGAGAAGGCCGCCGATCTCGACGCGACCGATCCGGCCAAGGCCAAGGCGATCCGCGAAACCGCCCTGTTCTATGTCCGCCAGCGCACGCAGGACCTGCTGACCCAGATGGCGGTGAGCGTGCAGGGCTATCTCGCGCTCGATCTGGTGAAGAAGAACAATGTCGAGCTGGTGAAGGGCGTCGACCGGGCCAGCACCACCACGGTCGGCGCGCTGCGCACCGCGGTCACCGTGGCCGAGGCGATGACCAACCAGCGGCTGGTGCTCGGGCAGATCACCGCGCTCAACGAGACCACGGCCGGCATCATCGATTCCACCAGCACCATGCTGCGCGACCAGACCGGCAAGATCCACGAGCAGGCCGCGGCCAGCACCATCCCGCTCGAAACGCTCCAGCGCGCCTTCCAGAACATCTACGACACGATGGACGAGGTCGACGAGTTCAAGGTCCGCGCGCTCGATTCGATGAAGCAGACGGTCACCGTGCTCAGCAGCGAGGTCGAGAAGTCGAAGGGCTACATCGCGCGTGCGGAAGGCCAGAACCAAGCACAGCGGCAGGTCGCGGATTCGGGCCTGCTGAGCCTGGAGGGCTGATTTGTCGGATCTCACCACCCATTCCGAGCGGCTGATCGAGGACGGCCGCCGCCTGCGCGACGACAACCGCGCGGGCGGGCGCCACCGTCGCACCCGCTCGATCGGGGAAGGTTCGTCGAAGGCAAAGCGCGACCATCTGGTGCGCAAGGTCCGCAATGTGGTGATCGCAGTCTTCGCGATCTGGCTCGCCAGCGGAATTGCGGGAGCGATCTTCAGCGGGATCGGCTTCTGGGGCGTGATGGCGGTGCTCGTCGCGACGATCGTCGCCGTGGCGGTGTTTTCCAGCTACCCGAAGATGAAGACGCCGAAACGCGCGGACATCAACAAGGGCGACGTGCGGCAGATGGTTGGCAAGACCGAACTCTGGCTGGAAGCGCAGCGCCCCGCCCTGCCCCCGCCCGCCGCGCGCCTTGTCGAGGATATGGGCGTGCAGCTCGACGCGCTCGGCCTGCAACTCGAGGGGCTCGACCAGAACCACCCCAAGGCACGCGAGGTCCGCAGCCTGGTGGGCGAGCAATTGCCCGAGATGATCGACAGCTATCGCCGCATTCCCGCCCATCTGCGGACCGAGCAGCGCGCCGGATCGACCCCGGACCAGCAATTGACCGACAGCCTCGGGAAGATCAGCGGCGAAATCGATTCGATCACCCGGCAACTCGCCGAGGGTTCGCTCGACGATCTGGCGATCAAGCACCGCTATCTCGACTACAAGTTCGGCGAGGGCGCCGCGACCAGCCCGCAACTGGAGAACAAGAACTGATGCGTGTTCCCATCGCCCACGATCTGCCCAAGGAAGAGGTCCGCCGCCGCTTGCGCGATCGCAGCCACGAGATCGCCAATTTCGTGCCCGGCGGCATGGCCGAGGTTACGACCGGCTGGCCGGACGAGGACCGCATGACGCTGGGCGTGCGGGCCATGGGACAGGGTATCGACGGGGAGGTCATCATCGAGGATCGGCAGGTGATCTTCGTGGTCAACCTGCCCCCCGCCCTCTCTTTCGTGGAGCCGATGGTGGCGGGTGCGATCCGCGACAAGGGACAGAAGCTCCTCGCTTCGTAATAGACGCCAGTCTGCCCTTTCCGTTTGGGAACCAGCGCTTTAGGCATGGGTTGATGAACGGGCGGCGCTAGCATTGCGCCGTGCGCTGCCCGCCAGCCGAAATCTTGCCGAGGACCGCGCGGTTCACCACGACGTTGAAAGACCCCATGACAATGCCGAGCGACGATCCCCGAACGCTGCGGGACCTACTGAGGGATTCGACACGATCGGCGCATGACGCGCTGGACGAGGCGATGGCGGCGGCAGGACAGGCCGACGGCGAGGCCTACGCCGATTTTCTGGCCATCCAGCATAGCGCACGGACGCCGCTCGAACGCTGGGCCGACGAGATCTGCCCCGCCGATATGGTGCCCCCCGCCCAATGCGCGATACTTGCCGAAGACCTCGCATCTCTCGGCCGGCCTCTGCCTGAACCGGCCGGGCTCGAGCCGCCGGAGACAGTCGACTGGCATGGCCTCGCCTGGGCTCTCGCCGGGTCGTCGCTCGGCAATCGTGCGATGCTGGTGCGGCGGCGCAAGGTCTCGGCCGGTGGCCCGGACCGCTTCCTCTCCGATCCGGCGATGCCGCAATATTTCCGCGAGCTTCTCCCCACGCTCGCCCGACCGGCCACGCCTGAAATCGAGGAGGGCGCCATCGCCGCCGCACTCGCCGTCTTCGCGACCTTTGACGAGGCGCTGCACCTTCACGGCGAGAGATTTGCCGCATGACTATCGAACGACGCTACGATCTGACGAATTGCGATCGCGAGCCGATCCACGAGTTGGGCCATATTCAGGATTTCGGTGCTCTGATGGCGCTGACCGGCGACTGGCTGGTCGCTCATCGCTCGGCCAATTTCGCACGGATATCCGGCCTGCGGGACAACCCCGAACCGGGTGTTCCGCTCGACAGCCTGCTTCTCCCCGAAGCGGCGCGACAGATCCGCCAGAAGGCGTCGCTTCTGGTCGAGGACGACGATGTCGAGCGCCTGTTCGATATCGCCTTGTTCGATCGAGAGACCACATTCGACTGCGCGATCCATGCCAGCGGGCGCTATACGATCATCGAGATCGAACCGCACACCGAGGACTTTCACGGCGCGCAGATGCGGATGCTCCAGCCCGTCATGCGCAAGCTCGACGATGCCGGAACGCTGGAGGATCAGGGTCAGATCGCGGCCGAGGAGCTGCGCAGGATTCTCGGTTTCGACCGGGTGATGCTCTATCGCTTCCTGGCCGATGGCAGCGGCGACGTGATCGCCGAGGCGAAGGCGGAGAACCTCGAATCCTTCCTCCGCCTGCGTTATCCGCACACCGACATTCCGCAGCAGGCCCGCGCGCTTTACCTGCGCAACCGGTTCCGCATCATCAGCGATGTGAAAGCCGATCCGGTGCCGATCGAGCCTGGCGTGTCGATGAACGGCGAACCGATCGATCTCAGCATGAGCACGCTGCGCGCGGTCTCGCCGATCCATATCGAATATCTGCGCAATATGGGCGTCGGCGCCTCGCTGTCCATCTCGGTCGTCGTCGATGGCAAGTTGTGGGGGCTGTTTGCCTGCCACCACTATTCCGCCAAGATGCTTTCCTACCCCTTGCGAACGGGGGCAGAGCTGTTCTCGGCCCTTTTTTCGCTGGTGGTCGAGCGCACGCTCAAACAGACGCAGGCGACATTCCAGCGCGTCGGCCAGAACCTGCACGACAAGCTGATGCGGGCCGTCATGGGCGGCCAGACGCTGGTCGAGAGCCTGCCCGAACTGCGCCCGATCATCCAGCGGGCGATCCCCAACGATGGCGCGAGCGTCTTCGTCGACGGGGTCTACGACTTGCGCGGTTCCGGTCCCAGCGAGGAGCAATTCCGTGCGCTGGTTCCGATGCTCAATTCGGCCGCGTCGAGCCGCGTCATCGCCGTCGACAATCTTGCCGAGAAATTCCCCCGGAGCGATGCCTTCCCATCCGCGGCGGCCGGGGCGCTGATCATCCCGATCTCGCGCAGCCCGCGCGACTATTTCATCCTCTGGCGCCGCGAACTCAAACAGCAGGTGACCTGGGCGGGCAATCCGGCGAAGCCGATCGAGACCGGGCCCAATGGCGATCGCCTGACACCCCGCAAAAGCTTCGAGGCGTGGCAGCAATCGGTGGAAGGCCGCAGCGCCGACTGGACCGACATGGAGCTGCAGATCGCGGAAAGCCTCCGGGTGACGCTGCTCGAGGTGATCCTGCGGATCACCGACGAGGCGGTGCAGGAACGCGCCAAGGCCCAGCAGCAGCAGGAATTGCTGATTGCCGAGCTCAACCACCGGGTTCGCAACATCCTCAACCTCATTCGCGGCTTGATCAACCAATCGCGGCACGAGGCGATAGATATCGAGGAATTCACGCGCCTGATCGGCGGGCGCATCGCGGCGCTGGCAAACGCGCATGACAACATCACTCGCCAGAACTGGTCTGCCGCCTCGCTGAGGGAACTTATCGATTCCGAAGCCGACGCCTATCTTTCGGGCAAGCGCGATCGGCTGATTCTGGAGGGCGACGAAGCGATGGTGTCGCCCGAAGCCTACACCGTTCTCGCTCTCGTTCTCCACGAGATGATCACCAATTCCGCCAAATACGGCGCGCTATGCGATACGTCCGGTTTTCTTACCATCAATGTGACCTGCGACGAATCAGGGATGACGATCGACTGGCGTGAACGCGGGGGCCCACCCGTGCGGCCGCCCGAACGGCGCGGATTTGGCAGCACCATCATCGAAAAGTCCATTCCGTTCGAGCTCAACGGTGAGGCTGATCTCCAGTACAAGCTATCCGGGGTCGAGGCGCGTTTCTGGATACCCGGACGGTATGTCGTCCGCGCAGATGCCGCGCGTTCGCAAACCAGAAAGGACAGTCAGGTCGCCAGGGAACAGCAACCACCGCAAGCCAGCGTCCCGGAACGGGTGCTGGTGGTGGAAGACAGCATGATCATCGCGATGGATACCGAGGAGTGCCTGCGCTCGCTCGGAGTGAAGGACGTCATCGTCGAGGCTTCCGTCGCAACGGCGCTGGACAGTCTGAAGAAGAACGCGATCGACATGGCGGTGATCGACTACAATCTCGGCTCGGAATCGAGCGAGAGGGTCGCAGCCGAGCTGAAATCCAGCGGCATCCCCTTCTGGCTCGCCACCGGATATGGCGAAATGGAGGAAAGGCTGGAAGAAATCGGCGCGCAGGGCCTGCTGGTCAAACCCTACGGCAAGGAAGAGCTTAAGAAGATCGTCTCCGGCGGGTAACTCCCGCGACTATCACGCCGACACGACGGAAGCGAGGAGTGTCCTGGCGTCTATCGAAATCTCCACGTCGCCAAAATTCCGGCCGACGCCGCATTCGCCCGGTACGATGGTCTCTCCTCCGACCGTGACATCGCCCGCCAGAGGCAGGATCGCGAGTGGGCCGCGATGGCGAGCGGCCATGTCCGGCCGGGGCTGTCCGACGCAGAAATCGAGCCGGAAGAACGGCCCGTCGACAAGGGATTGGCTGCTCCCCCCGATGCCGCTGCAATGCAGGTCGTCCGGATAGACCTCGCCCTTCGCGACCGCCAGACCCTCGTCCAGATGAAGCTCGCGCGGGCGCCCATAATCGAACAGGCGATAGGTTATGTCCGTGTTCTGCTGAACCTCGACCAGGCTCAAGCCGGGGCCAATCGCATGGACCGTACCGGCGGGAAGATAGAAGAAATCCCCCGCACGCGCAGGGTGCCAGACGAGCAGATCCTCGATCGATCCGTCGAGAGCGGCGGCGCGCATTTCGTCCTCGCTCACCTCGCGGCGGAACCCGATCGCCAGCCGTGCATCGGGCTCGGCATCGAGCACCAGCCAGCATTCCTCCTTGCCCGGCTGCCCCGGCCCGGCCTGCTCCTCTCCAGGGTGGACCTGAACCGAGAGCTTCTCGCTGGTGAATAGATATTTGATCAGGAGCTGGTCGAGAATGGCGGGAGGCTCGAACCAGATTTCGCCGACCGGTTCCTCGAAGCTGCGACTGAACGGCTCAGGAAGCTCGCGACGTCCCCAGACTTTCTCGACCGTGCGGGTGGCCAGCTTCATCGTCCCTGCGCTCCCGGAAATTTCCCGACCTGCTGTGCCGCGTCCCGTGTCGTGACGAGCACCTCGTCGCCGTCGACCACGACGATGACATTCTCCAGCCCCGCGACCGAAACACGCGGACCGTCGCTTTCGACCATCACGTTGCGACAGTCGGCGAGGTCGACGCGCCCCGACGACCGGTTGCCGTGTTCGTTGCCGGGCCGGGCAGCCATCAATGCATCCCAGTTCCCGATGTCGGACCATTGCATGTCGGCCGAGACGACAGCCGCCCGACCGGTGTTTTCCATGACTGCATAGTCGACCGATTCGCCTTCGATCCCTTCGAACGGTCCGGCGGCGGGCCGAATGGTGCCGGCCTTTTCGACCGCATTCCCGACCGACTCGGCAACGCGCTCGGCCATTTGCGGACGGTGTTCGGCCAGTTCGTCGAGGAAAGCGCCTGCGGAGAACGCAAAGATCCCGCCGTTCCAGAGGAAATCGCCGGTCGAGAGAAAGCCTTCCGCGGTCTCGCGGTCGGGTTTCTCGACGAATTGCGCGATGCGGTGACCGCTGGAGAGCGGACCGCCCTTGCGGATGTAACCATAGCCGGTCTCGGGCGCGGTCGGTTCGATGCCGAATGCGACCATGTGTCCCTCGCGCGCCAGCGTAGCGGCGGCTTTCGCACCGGCGACGAAGGCGTCCCTATCGCCGATGTGATGATCGCTCGGGCAGACGAGCATGACCGCATCGCGGGGAAGAAGCGCGGCCGCCAGAGCGATGGCAGGGGCGGTGTTCTTCGCCGCCGGCTCGACCACCAGGCGGGCGCCTTCGGCCTCGGCGGCCTGTTCTTCGATCAGTGCGGCATGCGCCTCACCGGCGACGATCATGGCGGGCGCGAAAATGTCGCGGTCGGCCACACGGTCGAGGCTCTGCTGGAAAAGCGTGCGCTCTCCGAGGAGCGGGAGGAACGGCTTCGGACGTTCCTTGCGGCTGCGCGGCCACAGGCGCGTCCCGCTGCCGCCGCAAAGGATAACCGGGACGATCCGCCCCGCATTGTCTGTTTCGATCATCGTTCTGCCTCTAGCATTGTATTTCTGCGAAATCATCTAGCTTTGAAGTCCACCCGGTAACCATATCGCGCCTCCACCGGCGTACCGTCGGAACGCGTTGCGGGGTTGAAGCGGATCCTGTCGATCACCAGCGCGCAGACCAAGGCCGTCGTTTGCGCATCGACGGAACTGCGCAGCACGGCGCAGTCGCGCGCGCGCCCTTCGGTGGTGACGGTGAACGCCACCGTCACCGAATTGCCGAAGCGGGTCTGGCGACCGCCAGTGGGAACGGGGAAGTCGGCGGCCGTGTCGAGTTCCCCCGATCGCACCGTCGGCTTGCGCGCCACGCCCCCTCCCAGTCCGCTACCGGCCTCGCCGATTCCGGTGCCCGATCCGCTGCCGGCCGCGCCCGTTCCCTCCCCGTCCTCGCTTGCCCCTGAGTTCGCTGCGCTTCCCGTCGAGGAGGCCCTCGGGATGGGGCTCGGCTGCGGGAGCGGTTGCTGCGGTCGGGGCGCAGTCACCGGGCTCGGCACGGCCGGCTCGCCGGATACCCCCTGCGCTCCGCTGTCGGGTTCTGCCTCCGGCTCGGGCGCTGGCGGTTCGGGAGCGGTGATACTGACAGTGAATGCCGAGACGACCGATCGCTCTACGGACTGGATCGCACCGGGCGCCAGCGCCCTGATGAGCCCATAAAACAGACCGATATGGATCAAGATGATCAGCACCAGAACTCGCGGATCGACCTTGCCTCTCCGGCTGGAAAAATTAGCGCCGCGAGCCGTCACCTTGTTCTTAAATCTCCGTTCTCGAGCGAATTCGGGCCTGTCCGCTCATTACCCGTCGACCCTGCATATTCTACGCGCGAGGCCGTGCAACACCCGGAGAAACCCCAGCCTGTTCCTGCCTTGAACGGAGCCCTCGCGTCGGCGTTCCGCCTGGCAGGCCTCGGCGTGGCCCTTTCGACTTTTGCGACAACGATCTTTGCCATTGTCCTCATCGCGTTGGGACATGGGCCGGTCCGCCGGCCTGGCGGCCCCGCCGACACCGTCACGATCATCCTGGCAGCATTCCTCGTTTCGGCGTTGCTCTGCGGTCTGCCGATGGCCGCGACGCTCGAGGCGCGCAAACGGCTCAAGGCCGAGAAAGCGCGCCTGACCCTGCTGACGGACAATATTGGCGACGCGATCCTTCGCTACGATCTCGCCGGTATCTGCACCTACGGCTCGCCCTCCGTCGCTGCGGTTCTGGGATATGCGCCGGAAAGGCTGATGGGCAGGCGGATGAGCGACGCCATTCACCCCGAGACCGCAGACCGCGTCCTCGCTGCCGAAGCGCGGCTCCTGCGCGGGGAAAGCAAGGTCGAGAAGGTCGTCTACCGCCGACCGCGAGACGATAACGAAGGCCGCGCCGTCCATATCGAGGCGCATTGCGCGATTGCCCAGGACGCGCGCACGGGCGAGCCGGACGGGATCGTCGTCTGCGCGCGCGATGTCAGCGAAAGGGTGAGGCTGGAGCAGGAATTGCGCGATGCCCGGATGCAGGCGGAGGAAGCGGACTCTGCGAAATCCCGCTTCCTTGCCGATATGAGCAATGAGATTCGCGCCCCCATGAACGGAGTGCTGGGCTTCGCCGAACTGCTGCAGCGATCCGACTTGCCGCCCGAACTGGAGCGCCACGTCGATCTCATCGTCCATTCGGGCCACGCGATGATGGCGATACTGAACGACGTTCTCGACCTTTCCCGGATCGAGGCCGGGGAAATCGCCGTCGCCGAGCGGCCGGTCAATGTCGCCCGGATCGTGGAAGAGTGCATCAGTCTCCACCGCGCTCCGATCGACGAGAAGAAACTGGAGCTGGCGGTCGGGCTGGATCCCGACATGCCGGCCGCCGTATCGACCGATCCGCTGCGCCTGCACCAGATCCTGGCCAATCTCCTGTCCAACGCCGCCAAATTCACCTGCGAGGGGACGGTCGGCGTCTCGCTCGACTTCCATGGTGACGGGTACGTAGTCAGCGTGAGCGATACCGGCATCGGCGTTCCCGAAGATCAGGTCGAAACGATCTTCGAACCCTTCGCCCGCACCGACAAGGGCGGCCTGCGACGTTGCGGGGGCAACGGCCTGAGCCTTGCGATTTCGCGCCGGTTCGCCGGCCTTCTCGGGGGAACGCTGGAGGTCGAGAGCACGCCAGGCGGGGGCGCGACATTCTCGCTCCGGCTGCCCTATCGCCCCGCCCAAATCGCGCAGCCTGCCGAACGACGCGGACATCGGGTCGAAGCCGAATTGCGCAGTGGGCAAGGACGCGTGCTACTGGTCGAGGATCACGAGATAGATCGCACGATTATCCGCAGGATGCTCGCCACCTGCAACCTCGCGGTCGAAACGGCGCGTGATGGAAACAAGGCGGTCGATCTGGTGCTCGATGCCGAACACGCCGACCGGCCCTACGACCTCGTTCTGATGGACCTCCAAATGCCCGCCTGTGACGGATACGAAGCGGCGCGGGCTATCCGCCTCGCAGGGGTGAGCGCGCAGCACCTGCCGATCATTGCGGTGACGGCGAACATGCATGCCGACGGGATGTCGGCCGCGCGCAAAGCCGGGATGCAGGGTTATCTGGCAAAGCCGGTGGTGTTCGACGATCTGCGGAGGATCCTCAATCGCTGGCTACCCCACCGCATCGTGGGCGACGATCAGCACGTCCGGCGCTTGGATCCGGACATGGCGAGGGTGGAGGCGCGCTGGCGCACCCGGCGCGAACATGCTCTGGAGGCGGCACGAGAGACGCTGCGCGAGGAGGAACTGGCGGCCGAGCGCGTGCAGGACATCGCCGCGATCATGCAGAAGCTCGCCGGCAGCGCGGCGATGTTCGGCGAGCGGGAGCTGGGACAACGCGCCGCAAGTCTGGAACGCGCGCTTCGCTCCGGCGCGGGCCGCTCGCTGCGACGACGGCTGGCGCGAGAGCTGATCGGCGCGGCGTGACGCCGCCGCCGCGTCAGGCGAGATTGATCTCGCGCAGACGCTGCATCAGGAAATCGTGACTCGAGATCGCCGGGGGATGGTCGGTGGGGTGCGCCGGGTCGATGCAGGAGGGCAGCGTTTCGATCACGTAGTCAGGCCGGAAATGCAGGAAGAAGGGCATGGAATAGCGCGCCCGGTACGCCGCCTCTCCCTTGGGATTGACCACCCGGTGCTTGGTCGAACGCAGGCGGCCATTCGTCAGCCGCTCAAGCATGTCGCCGATATTGATGACCAGCGCCCCTTTCGGCGGGGCGACGGCTTTCCATTCGCCGTCGGTGGTCAGAAGTTCCAGCCCCGCTTCCTCGGCGCCGAGCAGCAGGGTGATGGTGTTGATGTCGCCATGGGCGGCGGCGCGGATGGCGCCTTCGGCGTGCTCGCCCTCGAGCGCGGGGTAGCGCAGCAGGCGCATCACCGAATTTCCATCCTCCACGGTCGCCGCGAAGAAGTCGCGTGGAAGGCCGAGATGGATGGCGATCGCTTCGAGCACGCGCAGGCCCGCAGCGTCGAAAGCTGCGTAAAGTTCGGTGAAAGTCGCACGAAAACCGTCCAGTTCCGCAGGCCAGACGTTCGGTGCCATGAATTCGGCGAGCGCGTGGCCCTCGGGCAGCTCTCGCCCGACATGCCAGAACTCCTTCAGATCGTGGACCTCGGCATCTTTCGCCTTTTCCGTGCCGAAGGGAGTGTAGCCCCGCGCGCCGCCCCCGCCTTCGAGCTTGTACCGGCGCTTCGTCTCGTCCGGCAGGGCAAAGAATTCGCGCGAAAGGTTCTCGGCCCGGTCGATGAGGTCCTGCGGGATGCCGTGGTCGCGGATGACGGCGAAACCGTATTCCTCGAAACTGCGGCCGAGTTCGTCGGCGACATCCTCGAGCGGGCGGGCGATGGAGACGGAAGCGATGTCGGACATGGGCAGGCGCTCAGTAGGGGAGGAACAGGCCGGCCAGCGCGGCGCTCATCAGGTTCGCCAGCGAACCCGCCGCCAGCGCGCGCAGGCCGAGCCGTGCAATAACCGGGCGCTGGTTCGGTGCCAAGCCGCCCGTGACCGCCATCTGGATCGCGATCGAGGAAAAATTGGCGAAGCCGCACAGGGCGAAGGTGACGATCGCCTGGCTGCGCGCGGGCAGGGTCCCGGCATCGAGCGCGCCCAGTTCGATGAAGGCGACGAATTCGTTAAGCACGATCTTGGTCCCGAACAGCCCGCCCGCGATCTGCGCCTGGCTCCATTCGGGAATGCCGATCAGGAACATGACCGGCGCGAAGATCCAGCCGAGCACCATCTGGAAGCTCAGTTCCTCGTAACCGAACAACCCGCCGACCACGCCGAGCAACCCGTTGGCGAGCGCCACCAGCGCCACGAAAGCGAGCACCATGGCGCCGACCGCCACCGCCAGCTTGACGCCGGTTTGCGCGCCCTGCGCCGCCGCCTCGATCACGTTGGCCGGACGATGCCCTTCCTCGAAAGTCTCGGCGACCTCGACCTCGTGCGGCCTGTCACCCTCGGTGATCGCGGCCGGGCCATCGCCGCTGATGCGTGTCACGGGCAATGCCAGCTCGCCCTCGGCTGCGGGCGAGGGTTCGCCGTCGTCGGGCATGATGATCTTGGCCATCAGGATACCGCCGGGCGCCGACATGAACGCCGCCGCGAGCAGGAAGGGCAGGTAGTCCGGCCCCAGCAGCCCGGCATAGGCGGCGAGGATCGTGCCGGCGACGCCCGCCATGCCGACGGTCATCAGCGTGAACAGGCGGCTGGGCGCGAGGGCGGCGAGATAGGGCCGCACCACCAGCGGGCTTTCCGACTGGCCGACAAAGATATTGGCCGCAGCGCCGAGCGATTCGACCTTGGAAATGCCGGTCACCCAGCCGATCGCCCCGCCCACCCAGCGCACGACGCGCTGCATGATCCCGAGATGGTAGAGGATCGAGACCAGCGCGGCGAAGAAGATGATCACCGGCAGCGCGGCGAGCGCGAAGGTGTTCGCCAGCGGGTTGTTCTCCGGCGCGCCGAAGAGGAAGGCGGTGCCCTGATCGGCGTAGGATAGCAGCGCGGCGACCCCGTCGGACATGGTCTGGATCACCAGCCGCCCCCCGCTGGTCGCGAGGACCAGGAAGGCCATCAGCGCCTGCAGCGCGAAAGCGGAAGCGACGACTCGCAGGCGGATGCGCCGGCGGCCGGTGGAAAGCAGGAAAGCGATGAACAGGATCGCGAGGATCCCGATCAGGCTCATGACGATTGGCGGCATTGATGGTGTTCCCGACCCCTCGAGGATTGGCGCTCTTTCCCGTTTCGCGCCGGGCGAGTCAATTCACCGTCATCCACAGGCGGCGCTTCCCTTTTCGCGATCCGCGCAATAATCCGGCCCGCCATGACCGACACGCCCGAAAACACCGCGATGATGCGCGCCTCCGCCATGCCCCGCGGCCTGTTCGTCTATATCCTGCTCTATGGCGGGATGACGGTGCTGGCGGGCGTGCTCGCCTTCAAGCAGGTCCGCCTCTGGCCGACCGACCTCGCGGTCGAATCGGGCATTTTCTCGTTCCTGCTGCTGGTCGCGATCTCCAGTACCATCGCCCAGCTCTATGGCGAGCGGATGGCGCGCAAGCTGGTCTGGTGGGGCTTCCTGCCGCTCGCGGTATCGGCGGGTCTGATCTTTCTGGTCCTCGCTCTGCCCGCCTCGCCGGAAATGGCCGAGTTCCGTTCGGCCGATCTCACCTCGTTCGAAACGGTGCTGTCGCAGACTCCGCGGATCATGGCGGCGGGGCCGGTCGCCTACCTCGTCTCGCTGCTGCTCAATGTGTGGATATTCTCGCGCCTGCGCGGGAATGGCGAGACGAACACGATCGGCCTCATGGCCCGCGGCGCCATTGCCAGCGCCTTGAGCCAGGCGATCGATTCGGTGATTTTCGTGACGCTGGCCTTCTATGGCGAGTTCGACATCGGCAATCTGCTGGTCGGGCAGGTGATCGCCAAGGTCACGCTCAGCATCGTGCTGATACCGTTCCTGATTACCGGCGGCGTTGCGCTCGCCCGCTGGCTGGACGCGCGGCCCGGCTGACGCGTCAGACCGTGCGGATGCCTTCGAGGATGCGTTCGTCCACCTCGGCGCCATGGAGCACGGACACGTCGCCGGTGGTTTCGAGCACGACGGCGTAGGCATCGTCGAAGCGAAGGCAATTGGCCTCCCGCATCTTGGCGAGAACGTCGCTTCTGGAAACGCGGGTTGTTTCGAGCGCGGCCTCGCAGAAGCTGCCATCCCTGAAGAGAAACACCGGCTCGTTCTGGATCGCGTCCTCGAACCTGTCGGAGTCCCTCCTGATACGGGCGACCAGCCACTGGACCAGGATCAGCGCCGCGATCGCCGCCAGACACTGACCGAACGGCTCCCACCGGCTGGCCTGCACCGCCGATGCCAGCAGCGAACCGATCGCGAGTGTGACGACGAAGTCGAAATTGGTCATCTTCGACAGGGTTCGCAGGCCGTTGATTCGGATCAGCAGGACGACCCAGACCATGCCCATCGCCCCCAGGATGAACGCGCGGGCGACGAGGTCGAGCAGTGTGTCTTGGAAGAACATGGTGGCTCCTACGCTCCCGCACGGCAGAAGATGCAGGAGAACAACAAAAATCAGGCCGAATGGCCGGGCGATGGTTGCTCCGCGCTTGACCGATGGCGCGGCCCTCCGGTCGCGCCTATTCGATGACCCGGCCGCGCACCATGACCCAGTCGACATCCTCAAGCACGGTGACGTCGCTGAGCGGATTGCCCTCGACCGCGATGATGTCGGCCGAATAGCCCGGCGCGATCCGCCCGATCTCGTCCTCCATCTCCAGCACCTCGGCCGCCCGCGTGGTCGCAGCGGCAAGGGCGTCGCGGTTGGACATCCCCTGCGCGACCATCAGCCCCAGCTCCTCGGCATTGCGGCCATGGGCGAAGACACCCGCATCGGTACCGAAGGCGACCGGCACGTTCCAGCGCAGCGCGTTGCGCAGGAAGACCTGCGCGGTCTCGTAGGTCTCGCGGATCTTGGCCTCGACCACCGGGGTGTAGATGCCCTTGCCCAGCCCCTCGGCGACGCCCTTGAACGCCATCAGCGTCGGGATCAGGACCGTGCCGTTTTCGCGCATGGCGCGGGCCGCCGGCTCGTCGATGAAGGTCGCGTGCTCGATCGTGTCGATCCCGGCGCGGCTCGCCGCCTCGATCCCGCGCGCGCCATGGGCGTGGGCCATCACCTTGAGGCCCAGCGAATGGGCGGTGTCGGCGATGCTCTCCATTTCCTCGGAGGTGAAATGGGCGCCGAGCCCGCGGCCCTGCTGGCTGAGCACGCCGCCGGTCGCGGTGATCTTGATGACGTCCGACCCGTTCTGGCTGGCCCGGCGGACCTTCTCGGCACATTCGACCGCGCCGGTGCAGGTGTAGCCGGAGGAGAGGAGCCGGTTGATCTCGGGCCGGAAGCCGGTGACGTCGCCATGCCCGCCGACGATGGCGAGCGGCGGCCCGGCGGCGACGATGCGCGGACCGGGGATCATACCCTCTTCCGTGCCGCGCCGCAGCGAGAAGGCGGTTTCCTGCGCGCTGCCCGCCTCGCGCACGGTGGTGAACCCGGCGAGCGCGGTCAGGCGGGCGTTCTTGGCGCCGACGACCACGCCCCATTCGTCGGGCTCGACCGCCTCGCGCCAGAAATCGCCGCCGGGATCGCCGGTGAGGTGGACGTGAAGGTCGATGAGGCCGGGCACGACCGTCCTGGTCGCGAGGTCAACGACCTCCGCCCCGGCGGGCGCGGGATTGTGGCCCGGTGCGACCGAGACGATCCGCCCGTCGGTGACGGTGATGGTCGCAGGCCCGCTCGGCTCGCTGTCGGCGTCGGCCAGCACCGCCCCGGCATGGATCACGGTCGTGTCGGCGAGAGCGGGCGCCGCGGTCAGGGCGGCGGTGGCCGTCAGCAGAGCGGCAAGGGCGGTACGATGCGGGCGATTCATGGCTGGTCCTCCTGACGCCGGTCATGCGCCGGGCGAAGGTCCAGCGCAAGCCGCAGCCGACAGGGCCGACGGCTTGCGCCCGGAGGAAGACTAGAAAGTGTAGCCGAGGCCGAGGCCGAGGAAATACTGGTCGGCATCACCGCGAATGCTGGTGAAGGGCGTTTCCTTGAAGTCGCCCAGCAGGCTGGAATATCCCGCCAGTCCGGCGATCGCGAAACCGCCATTGGTGAGGTCGCCGTCGAGATCGTAGGCCAGGAACAGGGTGGCGCCGACATCGCGGAAACCGCTGTCCGCATCGTAGACCGGCAGGCCGCTCACCACGCTCGCGCCCGGCGTCACGGAGAAATAATAGTCGGCGAAATCGTCGTCGACGTGATTGGCGCTGACCGACAGCGAGGCGGCGATGCCGCGCGACAGCGGGGTGAAATAGGTGACCGAAGGCGTGATGCTCATGCCGTCATGCGCGCCGGCCACGTCCCACAGCACGTCGGCGTTGAAGCTCAGGCTGTCATAGGGGTTGAGCACGGCGGGAAAGGAGATTCCGGCGCTCGGCCCAACCTCGAACGCGGTATCGAGTTCGCCGAGCGAGGCGACCACCGGATCCTCGATCTGGGCCGCGCGATCGCGCCGGATGCGCGCGGCGACGCCGAGCGCGAGGTCGGGGCCGGTTCCGGTATCGGGAATGAAGTCGAGCGCCACGCCGCCCGCGCGCGGGGTGATGTCGATCCCGGCGATCGAACCCTGCACCGCAGGGAACGGGGTCAGCACGTAATCGTCGGACCCGGTGTAGCTCGGCAGATAGGCGACGCCGGCGCCGATGGTCAGGTAGTCGCCATCGAAGACGGTGCCCTGATAGACATCGCCGTCCTGTGTCTGCGTCGCCTCCTGCGCGGCCAGAGGGGTTGCGAGCGCAAGGGTACCGGCGGCCAGTGCAAGACGACGAATCATGATATTTCCCTCAGTTGAATCGAGTTCCGAACCCGCGAAAACGCACCCTGTTCCACGGGAGATTGCGGCATCGCTCCGCCTTGCTTACGGCATAATGCAATGAACGGCCACTACGACATCGCCATCGTCGGCGGCGGGCTGGCGGGAGGGCTGATCGCGCTGGCCGTCCGCCGGGCGCATCCCGCCATGCGCGTGGCGCTGATCGAGGCAGGCGAGGCGTTCGGCGGCAACCACCGCTGGAGTTGGTTCGACAGCGATATCGACGATTCTTCGAGCGCACTGCTCGGTGCCTTTCCGGCCAGGATGTGGCATGGCGGAAACGAAGTGCGCTTCCCTTCCTATACCAGACGGCTGGAGGCGGATTACCGCTCGCTCGACAGCCGCGACTTCGACGCGACCCTGCGCCGCCTGCTGCCGCAGGATGCGATCCTCACCGGCAGCCGCGTGGCCTCGCTGAGCGCGGATGCCGTCGAGATCGCTGGTGGACGCCGGATCGAGGCGGCGCGGATCGTCGATTGCCGCAGCGCGCCGCCCTCGTGGCACCTGACCGGGGGGTGGCAGGCCTTCACCGGCCAGACCTGGCGGATGGACCGGCCGCACGGGCTCGCGCATCCGGTCATCATGGATGCGACGGTCGACCAGATCGACGGCTATCGCTTCATGTATCTTCTGCCGCTGGGCGAGACGGAGCTGTTCCTCGAGGACACCTATTATCAGGACACCCCCCGGCTCGATCGCGCGACGCTGGAAACCCGCATCGCCCGCTACGTCGCCGGCAAGGGCTGGAAGGGCGAGGTGATCCACGCCGAAACGGGGATGCTGCCCGTCATCACCGGCGGCGATTTCGACGCTCACCGTGCCGCGCTCGAAGTGCCGGGCGTCGCGCTTGCCGGGGCGCGGGGCGGCTTCGTCCATCCGCTGACGAGCTACACCGTGCCGATCGCGGTCGCCAACGCGCTCGCCATCGCGGACATCGCCGCCGATTGCGACGGCCCCGCCCTCGCCCGCTTCGTGTCCGAACGCGCGCGGCGGCACTGGTCCGCGACCGGCTTCTATCGTCTGCTCGGCAAGATGCTGTTCGGGGCCGCGCGCCCGGAGGAACGCTACCGCATCTTCGAGCGGTTCTATCGCCTGCCCGAGCCGCTGATCGAGCGGTTCTATGCCGCGCGCTCGACCCCCGCGGACAAGCTGCGCGTGCTGGCGGGCAAACCACCCGTACCCGTGATGCGGGCCATGGGCGCGCTGCTTGGCAAAGGCGCGCCGCTGGTCCAAGAGGGCAGACGATGAACGCCGAACCGACGCTCGCTTCCACCAGCACCGACAGCTCGCCCGCCGCTCAGTCCGGCGGCAGGACCGCCTGCGTGATCGGTTCGGGCTTCGGCGGCCTTGCCCTCGCGATCCGCCTGCAATCGGCCGGGATCGCCACCACGATCCTCGAGGGGCGGGACAAGCCGGGCGGCCGCGCCTATCACTGGCAGAAGGACGGCTTCACCTTCGATGCCGGGCCGACCGTCATCACCGATCCCGACTGCCTGCGAGAATTGTGGGCGCTGTCGGGCCACGACATGGCCGATGATATCGAGCTGATGCCGGTGATGCCGTTCTACCGCCTCAGCTGGCCCGACGGGACGCAGTTCGACTATTCGAACGACGAGCGGCACCTGTTCGACGAGATCGCCCGGCTCAACCCGGCGGACGTCGCCGGCTACCAGCGCTTCCTCGATTATTCGGCGGCGGTCTATCAGAAGGGCTATGTCGAGCTCGGCCATGTGCCCTTCCTCGATTTCAAGTCCATGCTGAAGGCCGCCCCGGCGCTCGCGAAACAGCAGGCTTGGCGCAGCGTCTATTCGATGGTCAGCCATTTCATAGAGGACGAGCGTCTGCGCGAGGCGTTCAGCTTCCACACCCTGCTCGTCGGCGGCAATCCGATGAAGACTTCGGCGATCTATGCGCTCATCCACAAGCTCGAAAAGGATGGCGGCGTATGGTGGGCTAAGGGCGGCACCAATCGCCTGATCGCCGCGATGGTAACCCATTTCGAGCGGCTGGGCGGCACGATCCGCCTCGCCGACCCGGTGAAGCGAATCCACACCTACGGCAAGCGCGCGAGCGAGGTCGAGACGGAAAGCGGCTGGAAGGCGCGGTTCGACGCGGTCGCCAGCAACGCCGACATCATGCATTCCTATCGCGATCTGCTTTCGGGCACGAAGCGGGGGGCGAGCTACGCCAGGTCGCTCGGCCGCAAGAGCTTCAGCCCGAGCCTGTTCGTGATCCATTTCGGGGTCGAGGGCGCCTGGCCCGGCATCCCGCACCATATGATCCTGTTCGGCCCGCGCTACAAAGGGCTGCTCGAGGACATCTACGACAAGGGCGTGCTGCCCGCCGATTTCTCGATCTATCTCCACCATCCCAGCGTCACCGATCCCTCGGTCGCGCCCGAAGGGATGAGCAGTTTCTACGCGCTGGTCCCGGTCGCCCACATGGGCAAGCTGTCGGTCGACTGGGACGAGATGGGGCCGATCCTCGAGAAACGCGTGCTCGACGAGATCGAGAAGCGGCTGATCCCGGGCCTGCACGACCGGATCGTGACCAAGTTCCACTACGCGCCCAAGGATTTCGCGCAGGACCTCAACGCCCATATGGGCAGCGCCTTCAGCCTCGAACCGGTGCTGACCCAGAGCGCCTGGTTCCGCGGCCACAACCGCGACGACACGATCGAGAACTTCTACCTCGTCGGTGCGGGCACCCATCCGGGCGCAGGCATTCCCGGCGTCGTCGGCAGCGCCAAGGCAACCGCGGGGCTGATGCTGGAGGATCTGGCCGGATGAGTTCGAGTATGAAACGTCTCGCGATCTATTGCGGGTCGGCGACGCCGGCCGATCCGCGCTACATGGAACTGGCGCGCGAGGTCGGGGTGACGCTGGCGGAGCGCGGCATCGGCGTCGTCTATGGTGGCGGCCGGCTCGGGCTGATGGGGGCGGTCGCCAAGGGGGCGCTCGACAAGGGGGGCGAGGTGATCGGGGTGATCCCCGACGCGCTCGCCAATTCCGAGGTTGCCAATCACGACTGCACCGAGCTCCACCTCGTCGGCGGGATGCACGAGAGGAAGCAGAAGTTCACCGACCTTTGCGACGGCTTCGTCACCATCCCCGGCGGGGTCGGCACGATGGACGAATTGTGGGAAGCGGTCAGCTGGGCGCAGCTCGGCTATCACACCAAGCCCGTGGGCCTCCTCAACGCTTTCGGCTTCTACGATCACCTGATCGCCTTCAACCGGCACATGGCGGAGGTCGGCTTCGTGCGCCCTGCGCATCAGGGGATCATCCTCGCGGCCGACACGTTAAGCGCGTTGCTCCACGAGATGGAAAGCTACCAGCCGCACACTCCGATCTTCCGCATGAAGGCAGCCGACCTCTGACCACCGAACGCCCCCTCGTCTCCTCGCGTTTCATGCGCGAGACCCCGGCGCGCGCGGGCGGCGGGCGCGATCGGGCGCAGCTGGTGGACGAGGCGAAGCGGGCGATCGAGCAAGGCTCGCACAGCTTCGCCGCCGCCTCCCGGCTGTTCGACCGGACCACGCGCGAGCGCGCTTGGCTCCTTTACGCCTGGTGCCGCCGCTGCGACGACATCGCCGACAATCAGGACAAGGGTGGTCCTCTCGGCGATCAGGGCACGCCCAAGAACGCCGAGGACCGGATACAGGCGATCCGCGTGCTCACTCGCCGCGCTTTCGAGGAACAGCCGACTGCCGATGCCGCCTTCGACGGCTTCGGGCAGGTCGCCGACGAATGCGGGCTGACGCCGGAAATGGCGAACGACGTGATCTCGGGCTTCGCGCTCGATGCCACCGGCTTCGTGCCGAAGAACGAGCGCGACCTGCTGCGCTATTGCTATCACGTCGCCGGAGCCGTGGGCATCATGATGGCGCGGGTGATGGGCGTGCCCGAGGACGACGGCGACACGCTCGACCGCGCCAACGATCTCGGCCTCGCCTTCCAGATGGCCAATATCGCGCGTGACGTGGTCGAGGATGCGGCGGCGGGGCGTGTCTATCTGCCCGCCGAATGGCTGGCGGAGAAGGGCTTCGCGCCGGGCGAGCATGCCAGGCCGGACAATCGCTTCGCGCTGGCGAGCCTCATGCCGCGCTTGATCGCGCTGATGGAAAAGCA
Organism: Erythrobacter sp.; assembly: GCA_025698865.1. Lineage (GTDB taxonomy): Bacteria > Pseudomonadota > Alphaproteobacteria > Sphingomonadales > Sphingomonadaceae > Qipengyuania. The sequence goes on from JAILWQ010000001.1 coordinate 875,021, forward strand.
CGAGGCGGCCGCCCGGCTCGGCACCGCGCGCCTGCGCTTCCGCCAGCGCTGGGCGGTCCTCGCAGCGGCCAACATTTATGGCGCTATCGGCCGCAAGGTGCTGAGCCGGGGCCAGCGCGCCTGGGATCGCCGCGTGGTCGTCCACGGTCCGGAGAAGCTGTGGCACATCGCCCGCGCCTTCGGGCAGGCGCTTGCCAACCGGCCCGACGGTCCGGAGGAACCGATCACCTGGAGCCGCCACGATTTCCGCCCCGTTGCGGGCTGGTAAGAACGCTGGCTCTCGGGCAGGCGCGCGCCGCTTGATGGTTCGCCCGCGCGCGGGTAGCGCAGCGTAATGATCAACAAGCTCCTCATCGCCAATCGTGGCGAGATCGCCTGCCGCATCATCCGCACCGCCCGCGAAATGGGGATCGCCACCGTCGCGGTCTATTCCGACGCCGATGCCCGCGCGCTGCATGTCCGGCAGGCGGACGAGGCGGTCCATATCGGCCCCTCGCCCGCAGTCGAGAGCTATCTGGTCGGCGAGAGGATCATCGCCGCCGCGAAGGATACCGGGGCCGAGGCGATCCATCCCGGCTACGGTTTCCTGTCCGAAAATGCCGGTTTCGCGCAGGCCGTGATCGATGCCGGGCTGGTCTGGGTCGGCCCCAAGCCCTCCAGCATCGACGCGATGGGCCTCAAGGACGCCGCCAAGAAGCTGATGCGCGAGGCGGGCGTGCCGGTGACCCCGGGCTACGAGGGCGAGGACCAGTCGGTGGAACGCCTGAAGCAGGAGGCGGACGCCATCGGCTACCCCGTCCTCATCAAGGCGGTCGCGGGCGGCGGCGGCAAGGGGATGCGCAAGGTGGACGCCCCGGCGCAGTTCGAGGAATTGCTGCAAAGCTGCCGGCGCGAAGCCAAAGCCAGCTTCTCCAACGACGAGGTCCTGCTGGAAAAGTGGATCACCTCGCCCCGCCATATCGAGGTGCAGGTGTTCGGTGACAGCCACGGCAACGTGGTCCACCTGTTCGAGCGCGACTGCTCGCTCCAGCGCCGCCACCAGAAGGTGATCGAGGAAGCGCCGGCCCCCGGCATGGACGAAGCGACGCGCGAGGAGCTCTGCGCCGCCGCCGTGCGCGCGGCCAAGGCGGTCGACTACGAGGGCGCGGGCACGATCGAGTTCATCGCCGACGCCAGCGAGGGGCTGCGCGCCGACCGCATCTTCTTCATGGAGATGAACACGCGTCTCCAGGTCGAACATCCCGTGACCGAGGAGATCACCGGCGTCGATCTGGTCGAATGGCAGCTGCGCGTCGCCAGCGGCGAGCCGATCCCGATGCAGCAGGACGAGCTGTCCATCGAGGGCCACGCGGTCGAGGCACGGCTCTATGCCGAGGACCCCTCCAGCGGCTTCCTGCCCAGCACCGGGCCGCTCGACTGGCTCGACCTGGGCATTGCCGGACGGATCGAGACCGGCGTCGAGGAAGGCGACGAGATCTCGCCGCATTACGACCCGATGATCGCCAAGCTGGTCGCCTGGGGCGAGGACCGCGACGATGCGATCGACCTCCTCATCGAGATGGCCGAGGCGGCCGAGGTATGGCCGGTGCGGACCAACGCCGCCTTCATCGCCAATGCGCTGTCCGACAATGATTTCGTCGCCGGGAGGCTCGACACCGGCTTCATCGCCGACAAGGGCGATGCGCTGATCCCCTCGGGCGAGCCCGACGATGCCGTGCTGCGCGGCGCGGCGCGGATCGCGATGGTGGCGAATGACGACCAGCCCGAAGGTCTCGCCGGGTTCCGCCTCAACCGCGCGCCCCGCCACGCCGTCGCGCTGGTCCATCGCGGCACCAGCCATGTGGTCGAGCTGGACGACGAGCCTTTCGAACCCTCGCTGACCGGCTTTGCCGAGGACGCGCGCATCGTCGTGTTCGACAACGGGCAGGCCTTCGGTTTCGAGACCGAGACGCGTGGCTCGGGCGCTGCCTCCGCCGCCGACGGGGCGATCCTCGCGCCGATGCCGGGCAAGGTGATCGCGGTCGACGTTGCCGCGGGCGACAGCGTCACGGCAGGCCAGCGGCTGATGGTGCTAGAAGCGATGAAGATGGAACACGCGCTGACCGCCCCGTTCGACGGAACCGTGGCCGAACTCGCCGCCAGCGAGGGCGGGCAGGTCCAAGTCGAGGCAGTGCTCGCCGTGATCGAACCGAAGGGAGACGATGCATGAGGCTTCTCGCCGCTCTCGCCCTTGCCGGAACCGCCCTAGGAACGGCGCTGGTGCCTCTCGCCCCGGCTTTTGCGGCGCAGGAGACACCCGCCCCCCAAGTCTCCGACGCCGATCGCGCGCTGATCGCGCTCTACGAGGAATACTGGCACTGGCAGGTCGAACAATCGGGCGCGACCGAGCGACCGGACGGCTCGCTCGAGGCCGGGTCCACCATCGCTTCCACCGCGCCGCAAGCGGAGATGCGCCGCGCCGCCGATGCCGCGCGCTTCCGCGAGCGACTCGACGCGATCGACACCGCCGCGCTCTCTTCCGAGGAGCGGATCAACGCCGCCGTCCTGCGCAGCGTGCTGACCGAGCGGATCGAGGATGCGCGCTTTCGCGAATGGGAAATGCCGTTCGACAGCGACAGCAATTTCTGGAGCTACTGGGACGCACGCTCCGCCTTCCAGACGGTGGCCGAATACGAGAACTACATCGCCCGGATGCGCGCTCTGCCCTCGCATTTCGACGAGCATATCGCCAATTCGCGCGCCGGTCTCGCGCGCGGCTTCAGCGTGCCGCGCGTGACGCTGACCGGACGCGACGCGTCGCTCGCCGCCTATGTCGTGGACGATCCGGAAGAGAGCCCGTTCTGGGACGCCTTCGAAGCGATGCCCGCCCGCATTCCGGCGGCCGAACAGGAGCGCCTGAAGCGCGAGGGCCGCGCTGCCATCGCCGAGGCGATCACCCCCGCCTATGCCGAATTGCTCGCCTTCGTGCGCGACGAATATGTGCCGAACGCGCGCGAGACCATCGCCGCCTACGACTTTCCGAACGGCCGCGAATATTACGCGCAGCAGATCCGCCAATACACCACGCTCGACCTCTCGGCCGACGAGATCCACGCCATCGGCCTTGCCGAAGTCGCGCGGATCGAGGAGGCCATGCGCGCCATCATGGCCGAGGTCGGCTTTTCCGGCACCATCGCCGAATTCAACGAGAAGCTGCGGACCGACCCCCAATTCATCGCCGACACGCCGGACGAGCTGATGGGCGTTTCCTCCTACGTCGCCAAGCGCGTCGATGGACAGCTGGCGGACTATTTCGGCTTCCTGCCGCGCCGCCGCTACACGATCCGGCCGGTGCCCGACGCGATCGCGCCGTTCTACACCGCCGGTCGCGGCGGGCTCGATTCGTGCATGATGAACACGCACGACCTGCCCTCGCGCCCGCTCTACAACATACCCGCCCTCACTCTGCACGAATGCGCGCCCGGCCACAGTTTTCAGGCCGCGTTCCAGCGCGAGCAGAGCGAGGTGCCGCGCTTCCGCCGCAACATCTATTTCTCCGGCATGGGCGAAGGCTGGGGGCTCTACACCGAGTTCCTGGGCGAGGAGATGGGCATCTACCGCACGCCCTACGAACGCTTCGGCCGGCTGAGCTACGAGATGTGGCGCGCCGCGCGGCTGGTGATCGACACCGGCATCCATTCCAAGGGGTGGAGCCGCGATCGGGCGATCGACTATCTCGCCAGCCGCACCGCCCTGTCACGCCACGAGGTCGGGACGGAGGTCGATCGCTACATCAGCTGGCCAGGACAGGCGCTCGCCTACAAGCTGGGCGAGATGCAGATCCGGCGCCTGCGCACCGAAGCCGAAAACCAGCTCAGCGAGCGGTTCGACATCCGCAAGTTCCACGATGTCGTGCTGTCGCTGGGTTCGGTGCCGCTGCCGAGCCTCGAGACGCGCATCCGCGAATTCATCGCCGATGGCGGTCAGGGCCTGCCCGGCGTCGCCTACGATTAATCGTCTTCGGGGATCGGGCCACCAAACAGCTCGCCCTTCTCGCTGAACATCACGAAGGCGAGGCTGAGCAATGCGGTTGCCAGCAGGGCGAGCGCCAGCGGGCGGGCCGTCCCGTCATAGGAATAGCCGATGAAGGCGCCCAGCGCCGCGCCGCTGGTCATGCGCAGGAACCCCTGCGCGCTCGAGGCCGCGCCCGCGATGTGGCGGAAGGGCTGCAAGGCGATCGAGCCGAAATTGGCGCCGATGAAGCCGAGCAGGCTCATGTTCGCGGCCATCAGCGGCACGAAGGTCCACAGCGTCTCGTCGGGCTGATTGGCGAAATAGAGCTGCGCCGCGGCCACCGCGACGAAGGCGAACATGGCGACATGGCTCACCCGGCGCGCGCCGTGCCGTTCGACGATGCGGCTATTCGACCAGTTGGCGATCGCCATGCAGCCCGCGCAGATCGCGAAGATCAGCGGGAAATCCTCGCCCGCGCCGAACGCCTCGCCGATCAGCTGCTGCGAGGAGTTGATGAAGCCGAACAACCCGCCGAAGACCAGCGCGCTGCCGAGCGTGTAGCCGATCGTCTCGCGCAGGGTCACCGCGCTCGTCCTGTTGCGCAGGATGGTGGGGACGTGGATGTCCTGCCGGTCGTCCTCGTGCAGGGTTTCGGGCAGGCGGGTGTAGACCCACAGCGTCATCACGCAGCCGAGCACAGCCATCGCGCCGAAAATCCAGCGCCAGTCGCCCATGATCTTCAACACGCCCTGCCCGATGCTCGGCGCAATCGCCGGGACGAGCAGGAAGATCACGAAGATAAGGCTCATCATCCGGGCCATCTTGTCGCCGCCTACTCGGTCACGGATGATCGCGGGCGGCAGGGCGATGATCCCGGCGGCAAAGAAGCCCTGCGCCGCGCGCAGGATCACCAGCGCATTGAAGCTGGTCGCGAGCGCGCAGGCTATCGAGAAGGCGATGTAGAAGAACAGCGCGGTGAACAGCACCGGACGCCGGCCGTAGCGGTCGGCGAAAGCGCCCGGCACCAGCGTGCCGAAGCCCGCGGCCAGCAGGTAGGCGCCAACCACGAACTGGCGCGAATTGCCCGTCGCGCCGAGATCACCGGCAACCGCGTTCAGGGCGGGCAGGATCGCGTCGATGCCGAAGGCGTTGCACGCCATCAGCAGCGCCATCATCCAGATCAGCTCGCGCTCGCCGATCTTGGGCCGGTGGGCGGTTTCCGCCTGGGGCCGCTCGCCGGCGGCCAGTTGTTCTGTTCGCATCTGCACAAAGCGGGAAGTGGCGACAAAGGTTCCGGTTTGCAACCTGGCGTATTATCTATTCCTGCATGGACGATTGCGCTTCCGACAACGAATGCGGCCCGGGTCTGGGGGCGCAAGCTGCGCCGGACGAAGCCGACAGGCGCAAGATCATCCATGTCGACATGGACGCCTTCTTCGCCAGCGTCGAACAGCGCGACCACCCCGAACTGCGCGGGCTCCCGGTCGCGGTGGGCGGGTCGAGCGGGCGCGGCGTGGTCGCCGCCGCGAGTTACGAGGCGCGCCGCTTCGGAGTGAAGAGCGCCATGCCTTCCGTCACCGCCAAGCGGCTCTGCCCCGACCTCGTTTTCTGCAAGAGCCGCTTCGACGTCTATCGCGAGGTGTCCGACCAGATCCGGGCCATCTTCCGCCACCACACCGAGCTTGTCGAGCCGCTCAGCCTCGACGAAGCCTATCTCGACGTGACCGAGGACCGGCTCGGCATCGGATCGGCGACGCGCATCGCGCAGATGATCCGCCAGGAAATCCGCGCCAAGACCCAGCTGACCGCCAGCGCCGGGGTCAGCTACAACAAGTTCCTCGCCAAGCTCGCCAGCGACCAGAACAAGCCCGACGGCATCTGCGTGATCCGGCCCGGAATGGGCGCGGCGTTCGTCCAGTCGCTGCCGATCCGCCGCTTCCACGGGATCGGCCCGAAGGCAGAGGAGAAATGCCGGCGGCTCGGCATCGAGACCGGCGCCGATCTCGCCGCGCGCGACCTGCCCTGGCTGACCGCGCATTTCGGCAGCTTCGGGGAATATCTCCACCGTGCGGCGCGGGGTATCGACCTGCGCCCGGTGCGTGCGTCGCGCACGCGCAAGTCGGTGGGCGGCGAGCGGACCTTCCACGAGGACCAGCACGCCGCCGATGAACTGCGCGAAACGCTGGAGCGGATCGTCGATATCGTGTGGGAGCGGATCGAACGGGCCGAGGCGCGTGGGCGCACGGTCACGCTCAAGCTCAAATACAACGATTTCACGATCAACACCCGCGCCCGGTCGGTCGCGCAGATGGTCGAGGACAAGGCGCATTTCGCCGCGATCGCGCGCGAATTGCTGGAAGAGCAGCTACCGTTGCCGCGCCCGATCCGGCTGATGGGCCTGACGCTGTCCTCGCTGGAAGGCGTGGCCAAGCTGTCGCGCCGGGAGAAGACCGCCCGCGCCGCACAGCTCGACCTGCTCTAGCGGCGCGATGACCACAGGGCGTGTCGCGCGCGAGTATGCGCGGTGATCGGTACGGGCAGCGAATGGGCCGGGAAGAAGCGCGCTTCGGCGATCTCGCGCCGGTCGGCCTCGGGTGCATCCCGCACGACGCAGGTGAATACATGCGCAGTGTGCGGCGAGCCGGAGATGGTCTCGGTCAGCTCGCCCAGTGCGCGCACGCCCTCCGCCCGGCAGCCGGTCTCCTCGCGCAACTCGCGAATGGCAGCGTCACGCGGGCTTTCGCCACGCGCAATACCACCGCCGGGAAGGAACCATCCTTCCGGCCCGTAGGTGTGCCGCACCAGGAGGATGCGATCCTCCATGTCCCGCGCGATCATCGTCGCACCGTGCAGCGGCTGTCCGCGCCAGATGCGCCAGCGGTGGCGCAACTTGTGCGCCACCGGTGCGATCGCGCGGAACAGCCACGCCGGAAGAAGGCTGCTCACGCCTGTGTCGACACCATCATCACTTGGCCGGGATCACTTGGCGGTCTGGGCGAGGAACCAGATGCGCTCCTCGCATTCGTCGATCCATTCGTCGACCAGTCCGCTGGTGGCGTTGTCGTTGGCGCTCTCGGACGCTTCCTTCACCTCGACCAGCCGGTCGCGGAGCTTGCGGTTGTCGTCGCGCAGTTCGGCGACCATCGCGTCGGGCGAAAGGGTGACGTCGTCCTGGTCCTCGATCCTGGTGTGCTGTCCGACCGAGCCGATGGAAGTCAGCGTCATCTCGTCGTTCTTGCGCACGCGTTCGGCGATCACGTCGACCAGCGCCACGATCTGCTTCGCCTGCTCGTCGAACAGCAGGTGCAGGTCGCGGAAGCGCGGTCCCGCGACGTGCCAGTGGAAATTCTTGGTCTTGAGATAGAGCGCCAGATGGTCGGCCAGCGCGCCATTGAGAGCCGCGGCAAGGCCGGTCTTCGAATTGCTCTTCGTGTCGGTCATATGTTTTGTCCTCCTGTTATAATCGGTTTCATTGAAGCAACGAGTGATGAGCCTCGTGTTTCCGCAATTTCCGACGGGCTCTGTGATCGATACGCTCGATCAACCAATCAGGCTTCGCGCCAAAAGGCCGACGATCGCCGCCGCCACGAGAGCCAGTCCGCCGAGTGCCAATCGCAAGCGCCTGAGCGGCAAGGCATTCATCCCGCCCCGCCCGATCGCCAAGGCCGCCATCAATCCGGCAGCCGAACCCAGCGCTCCGCCCGCCCCGGTCATCGCCGGCCCCGCGCTGCCCGCTGCCAGCGCGAACAGGACAAGGCGGGTGGCATCGCCGATCTGGCTCGCGACCAGCACCAGCGCCAGCGCGCCCAGCGAGCGGGTCGGCTCGGCCGGCTCGCGGATATCGCGCCGCCAGACCAGTTCGAGCGCCGCGAGAGCAAGCGCGATGGCCAGCAGCATGGTCTCCGCGCTGTCCGAAATCCCGGCGCCCACCACCTGCCCCGCCCACGCAGCGAGGAGCGCAGTCGCGACACCGCAGGACAGAGCCACCCCCGCCAGCGGCACGCCGCCACCCGCGCGGTCGCGCAGAGAAGCGACGATCAGCTGATCGCGCGCGCCGATCCCGGCGAGAATGGCGGCCACCAGACCCAGGAAAAACGCTCCCCCGATCGCTCGTCTCCCTCAGGGCACCTATCGCCCTCTCGCCCTCACCGTGTTCAGGCCCGAACCGTTGTCCTGCCCCAAGCCCGGTCTGGATGCAAAAAGAGCCGCCATGGCGGCGGCTCTTTCGTGTTCTTAGTCTCGGGACGGTCTGTCAGGACGTCGCGGGCGCGGTCGAGGTGGCGGGCGGCCGGGTGTCGGTGCTGCCCGATTTCGCCTTCTGCTTGTCGACGGCCTTCTTCGCCAGATAGCCGCCGGCCCCGATCGCGAGCATCGCGGGAAGGCTCAGGCGACGCAGCAGCGTGGTCGCCGCCACACCCATCACTGCACCGCTGGCGCCGCTCACGCCGCTGGTCTGCTTGGCGATCTTGTCGCCGACAAAGGCTCCGATTAGCTTGCCGATCATATTCGTATCTCCTTTTGCCCGATCAACGGCGGAACCGCGGCCGCGTTCCGCCGCCGGGTTCCAGCGCAGACGGGCTGGCAATCGCCGGGGCGAGCGGGCATAGCGCCGCCCATGCACGATATCGCCTTCGTCCGTTCGAACCCGCAAGCTTTCGACGATGCCATGCGCGCGCGGGGAGGCGAGCCCGCCGCCGACCGCATCCTCGCCCTCGATGCCCGCCGGCGCGAAGCTCTGACCCAGGTCCAGCAGGCCCAGAGCCGCCGCAACGAGGCGTCCAAGGCGATCGGTCAGGCGATGGCCAAGGGCGACAGGGACGCCGCCGAGGCCCTGAAGGCCGAGGTGGGCGAGTTGAAGACCACCATGCCCGCCATGGAAGAAACGGCGAAGGCGACCGAGGCCGAGCTCGAGGCGCTGCTTGCCATGCTCCCCAACCTCCCCGCCGCCGACGTGCCGCAGGGCGAGGACGAGGCCGGCAACGTCGAGGTCTCGCAATGGGGCGAAAAGCGCGACTTCGCTTTCGAGCCGAGGGAACACGCCGACATCGGCCCGGCGCTGGGCATGGATTTCGAGACCGGTGCGGCGCTGTCGGGCGCACGCTTCACCTTCCTGCGCGGCGACATTGCCCGGCTGCACCGTGCGCTCGCCCAGTTCATGCTCGACCGCCAGACGCGCGAGAACGGCTACACCGAGTGCAATCCGCCGGTGCTGGTCAATGACGGCGCGATGTACGGCACCGACAAGCTGCCCAAGTTCGCGGACGACAGTTTCCGCACCACCGACGATCGCTGGCTCGTGCCCACATCGGAAGTCCCATTGACCGCCTCGGTCGCCGACACGATCCTCGGCGACCTTGCCGAACCGATCCGGCTCGCCGCGCACACGCTGTGCTTCCGCTCCGAAGCCGGCTCGGCCGGGCGCGACACGCGCGGTTTCATTCGCCAGCACCAGTTCGAGAAGGTCGAGCTGGTCAGCATCTGCCGCCCTGAACACAGCGAGGCCGAGCACGAGCGCATGACCCGCTGCGCCGAGGGTGTTCTGGAAGCCCTCGAGCTGCCCTATCGCCGGATGCTGCTGTGCACCGGCGACATGGGCTTCGGCGCGCGCAAGACCTTCGATCTCGAGGTCTGGCTGCCCGGACAGGGCGCGTTCCGCGAGATCAGCTCCTGCTCCAACACCGGCGATTTCCAGGCGCGGCGGATGAATGCACGCTACCGCCCCGAAGGCGAGAAGAAGACCGCCTTCGTCCACACCCTCAACGGATCGGGACTGGCGGTCGGCCGCACCCTGGTCGCGGTGATGGAGAGTTATCAGCAGGAGGACGGCAGCGTGGCCGTGCCCGAGGCGCTCGCCCCCTATATGGGCGGGATCACGAAGCTGGAGCCGCGTTGAAGTCCCGCTCGCCCTGAGCCTGTCGAAGGGCCGCCCTTCTTCAAGTGCTACAGCGCAATCAAAAGGAACTACGGTGCTTCGACAAGCTCAGCACGAACGGATTATGGGACATTCCTCATGAGAATCCTCCTCACCAATGACGACGGCGTGCATGCCCCCGGCCTCGAGGTGCTGGAGGGAATCGCGCGGCAATTCACGGACGATATCTGGATCTGCGCCCCGGACGAGGAACAGTCGGGCATGGGCCACGCGCTCACGCTCACCCGCCCCGTGCGGTTGAGAAAGCATGGCGAGCGGAAATTCTCGGTCACTGGCACGCCGACCGATTCGGTGACGATGGGCCTGCGCAAGATCGTCGACGCCGCGCCCGACGTGATCCTCTCGGGCGTCAATCGCGGCGCCAATCTGGGCGACGACGTCACCTATTCCGGCACCGTCTCCGCCGCGATCGAGGGAGCGCTGGCGGGTATCCGCTCGATCGCCTTCAGCCAGGTGACCCGCCGCGACGGCGATGCCGATGCCGACACTTTCGACGCGGCGCGCGGCTGGGGCGCAAAGGTGCTCGCCCCGCTGCTCGATGCGCCGCTGCCCGAGCGCACGCTGGTCAATGTCAACTTCCCCCCGCGCGCCGCAGCCGATGTCAAAGGCATCCGTGCCGTGCGGCAGGGCTTCCACGATTATTCGCGCGGCACGGTGGTCGAGGGGCGCGATCCGCGCGGTTTCCGCTATTACTGGTTCGGCCTGCAGGCGATCGAGCACACGCTCGACCACGGCACCGATCTGGAGGCGATCGACGAGGGTTTCGTCTCGGTCACGCCGCTCCAGCTCGATCTCACCCATCACAGCTCGCTCGGCGCGCTTGCGGAACGCTACGAAGCGTGAAAGACCGCCCGCGATGAGCGAGAAAAAGCAGGCCGATAGCCTGGTGCCGGACAAGGAGAGCAAGCGCGCGTTTCGCGGCGCGCGGCACACCGCGTTGCGGCGCGCGGTCAAGATCCCGGTCTGGGGCGATCTCGGCATCCGGCTGGGCGCGGCGCTGTTCCTGATTTCGATCGTCATCATGATCCACTGGTGGGATCGCGGCGGGCTGGTCGACAATCTCGATGGCGAGGTGAGCTTCCTCGACGTCGTCTATTTCACCATGATATCGATCACCACCACCGGCTTCGGCGACATCGCGCCGATCAGCGACCGGGCGCGGCTGGTCGAGGCGGTGATCGTGACGCCGATCCGTTTCGCCGTCTTCTTCATCTTCGTGGGCACGGCCTACAATTTCATCATCAAGCGCAGCTGGGAGAAATGGCGCATGGCCCGCATCCAGGAGCAATTGTCCGATCACATCGTGGTGCTGGGCTACGGCATTTCGGGATCGGAATCGGTTGCCGAGCTGATCGAGCGCGGCACCGATCCGAGCTGTATCGTCGTGATCGACCCGAGCGAGGAACGCCTCGCCGCCGCCGAGGCGCTAGGCTGCAACATCATGGCGGGCGATGCCACGCGCGACGAGACGCTGATGGCAGTGCGCATCAGCGAAGCCTCGAACGTGCTTATCTCGGCCGGGCGCGACGACACGACCATCCTCATTACTCTGACCGCGCGCGCTCTCTCGCCCCATGTCCCGATCAGCGTGGTCGTGCGCGCGGACGACAACGAGCGGCTCGCGCGCCAGGCGGGGGCGACCAATGTCATCAACCCGGTGCGCTTCACCGGGCTGCTGCTCGCCGGCAGCGCCAAGGGCGCGCATATCGCCGAATATCTCGCTGACCTCGCCAGCGTTTCGGGCCGGGTCCAGCTGGTCGAGCGCGAGGTGACGCCGGAGGAATGCGGCAAGTCGATCCAGCAGCTCGCCACGGGCGGCCGGGGCCTGCGCGTCTATCGCAACGGCCAGGCACTGGGCTTCTGGGAATCGGAATGCGAGGCGCTGCTGCCCGGTGACGTGATCGTCGAGATCATCCCGACTGTCAGCGGCGAGGAGAAGGGCGACGGCCACATCGCCGACGACCAGCTTCGCGCCGGCGCGAAACTCTAGCGCAGAGCGACGAACACCGCGCCCATCGCCGCCATCGCCGTGACGAAGAAGCCGGCATCGATCGCGAACACCCGGCCCGGCACGTTCAGGTAGAGATAGCGGATGCCCACCGCCGGGACCATCAGCATCAGGCCATAACCGATCGCGATCATCATCATCGCCCGCGGGCTAGGGCTCGACATCGCATATTGATGCGCCAGCGTCATCGCGATCAGCAGGGCGAAGGCGAAGGTCAGCGCGAAGACCAGCCAGACCGGCTTGTCGCCCGTGAAGTCGCGGTGGCCGCGCCCCATGGCCCGCGTCCACGCACCGGCGAAGATCACGCCGTACCAACCCATGCCGACGACGAAAAAGGCGGCCGCGCCCAGCACGATCGCCAGCAGATCGATGTTACCCATGATTGTCGCGCGGTCCCTTTTCCGTGGTGCTGACGCCCCCGCTAGCGCAAACCGGCGCATCGGTGTAGAGGGCCGCGCCATCATGACCACCACCGCCACCTCGATTCCCGACCAGAAGAAGGTCGGGATGGTCTCGCTCGGCTGCCCCAAGGCGCTCGTCGATTCCGAGCGTATCCTCACGCGCCTGCGGGCCGACGGCTATGCGATGAGTCCGGACTATGCAGGGGCGGACGTGGTGCTGGTCAACACCTGCGGCTTCCTCGACAGCGCCAAGGAGGAGAGCCTCCAGGCCATCGGCGAGGCGATCGCGGAGAACGGCCGCGTGATCGTGACCGGCTGCATGGGCGAGGAAGCCGACGCCATCCGCGCCGCGCATCCATCCGTCCTCGCGGTGACCGGCGCGCATCAGTACGAGGCGGTGGTCGAGGCGGTTCACACCCACGCCCCGCCCTCGCAGGGGCCGTATGTCGACCTGATCCCGCAGCATCCTTACGATGAGGCGGGCATCAAGCTGACCCCGCGCCATTACAGCTACCTCAAGATCTCCGAGGGCTGCAACCATTCCTGCGCCTTCTGCATCATCCCGCAGCTGCGTGGAAAGCTCGCCAGCCGCCGGATCGACGCCGTGCTGCGCGAGGCGGAGAAGCTCGTCGCCGCGGGTACGAAGGAGCTGCTGGTCATCAGCCAGGACACGTCGGCCTATGGTGTCGACACACGGCACGAAGCGCGCGAGTGGAAGGGCCATGACGTCCGCGCCCACATGACCGACCTCGCCCGCGAGCTCGGCGGTCTGCACACCGGCGACGGCACGCCGCCCTGGGTGCGGCTGCACTATGTCTATCCCTACCCGCATGTCGATCAGGTCATTCCGCTGATGGCCGAGGGGTTGCTGACGCCTTATCTCGACATTCCCTTCCAGCACGCCGCCCCTTCCGTGCTCAAACGCATGAAACGCCCCGCGAACGAGGCGAAAGTGCTCGAGCGGCTGCGCAACTGGCGCGAAATCTGCCCCGAGATCGCCATCCGGTCGAGCTTCGTGGTCGGCTTTCCCGGCGAGACGGAGGAGGATTTCCGCTACCTGCTCGACTGGCTCGAGGAAGCGCAGCTCGACCGGGTCGGCGGCTTCCGTTTCGAGGAGGTCGAGGGCGCGGCGGCCAACGCCCTGCCCGATCCGGTGCCCGAGGCGGTGAAGGAAGAACGCTACGCCCGGCTGATGGAAGTGACCGAGCGCATCTCCGCCGCCAAGCTCGCCGGAAAGATCGGCCGGACCATCCCCGTCATCGTGGACGAGGTCGGCGCGCCGGACGAGGATGGCGATATCGGCGCGACGGGCCGCAGCCAAGCCGACGCGCCGGAGATCGACGGGCAGGTTTTCCTGCGCGATGTCGGACCCGACCTCGGCCCCGGCGATATCGTCGAGGTCTCGATCGAGGATGCCGATGCGCACGATTTGTTCGGCGTGCCGGCAGCGCGCTGACCAAGGGAGCGCTCGCGGGAACGTTCAGGCTGGATCAGGCGTCGCCCCGGTAATGCGCGCTGCCATGAAGCTCCTCCCCGCCCTTTTCCTCGCCCTGCTCGCCGCCTGCGACACCGGCGCCGCCCCGCTCCGCGAAAGCGAGCCGACCGTCCTCGGCGAAGCCGCCGTCGCGACCACCGGCCTCGATCCGCAATTGATGGAGCGCGCCGTCGCGCAGGCCACCAGCCTCGCCCCGCTCAACGCCATGGTGGTAATGCGCGATGGCGAGGTCCTGTACGAAAATACCTTCAACGACGGTCCGCCGCTCTCGCGCGCGGTGAACATCAAGTCCGCGTCGAAATCGGTGATCTCCGCGCTCGTCGGCATCGCGATCGAGCGCGGCGTGCTCGACGGCGTGGACCAGAAGGTCGCCGATGTTCTCGTCCCGGAAGCCGCCGCCAATTCCGATCCGCGGATCGACGATCTCACCATCGGCCATCTGCTCTCGATGCAGGCGGGGCTGGAGCGGACCTCGGGCGAGAATTACGGGGCCTGGGTCTCCAGCCGCAACTGGGTGCGCAATGCGCTTTCCCGCCCGTTCGTCGCCGATCCGGGCGGGCAGATGCTCTATTCGACCGGCAGCACGCATCTCCTCTCCGCCATCCTCACGCGCGCCTCTGGCCGCTCCACGCTCGAACTGGCGCGCGAATGGCTGGGCGAACCGCTCGGCATCGCCATCCCCTCCTGGCCCGCCGATCCGCAGGGCATCTATTTCGGCGGCAACGACATGCGCCTCACCCCGCGCGATCTCGCCCGGTTCGGCGAGCTGTACCGGCAGGGCGGAACGGTCGACGGGCAGCAGATCGTGCCCGCCGACTGGATCGAGGCGAGCTGGACCCCGCGCACACGCTCGCCTTGGAGCGGCGAGGCCTATGGCTACAACTGGTTCCTCGGCCGCGCGGGGGATTACGCGATGAATTACGGCTGGGGCTATGGCGGACAGATGATCTTCGTCGTCCCCGAACTCGACCTGACGGTTGCCATGACCTCCGACATCGACGTCGAGCGCGGCAGCAGCCATATCGGTGATCTGCGCCGCCTGATGACCGAGCACATCGTCCCCGCCGCCGTGGCGGGCGGCGCTTTCGAGCAGGCCAGTCTGGAAAGAGGATGACCATGCCGCACCACACGCACACAATCGATGTCGAGACCTCCGGGCCGGGCATGATCGAGCTTACCCGTCGGGTGGGTGGCTGGGTCGAACGCAGCGGCATCCGCACCGGCCTGCTCACCGTGTTCTGCCGCCACACCTCGGCCAGCCTCGCGATCAACGAAAACGCGGCGCAGGCGGTGCAGCGCGACATCCTCACCTGGCTCGACCGGATGGCGCCGCAAGATGATCGCTACGGTCACGACGACGAAGGGCCGGACGACATGCCCGCTCATCTGAAAGCGCTGCTCACCGGCGTCTCGCTCTCGGTGCCGGTTGCCGAGGGACGCATGATGCTTGGCACCTGGCAGGGCATTTTCCTGATCGAGCACCGCGCGAAGGCCCACCAGCGCCAGATCGCACTGCATATTTCGGGCGAATAGCCGAGCCCGGCGCTTTTCACGGAAACCTTATGCGCGCCCGCCGTTCGCAACGGTGTGACCATCGCCATCCACACCCGCTTCGCCTTCACCCTCGACCGGCCGACCGACGTGCTGCTCCAGTTCGAGGCCGCCGACATTCCCGAGCAGGAAATTCTCTCGCGCGACACGCGGATGACCTCCGCCGAACATTGCGCCTGGGTTCCGGCGCAGGACGATATCGGCGAACGCATCTGGATCCGCGCACAAGGAAAGTTCGAGGTCGATTACCGCGCCCGCGTCCGCCCGCAGCGCCAGCTGCCCGATCTTGCCGGACTGAAGCGGCTGCAACCCCACGACATGCCGGGCGAGGCGGTGCAGTATCTCTTTGACAGCCGTTACTGCCCGGCCGACAAGTTCCAGTCCTTCGTCGAGGCCGAGTTCGGCGGGACCGAGGGCGGCGCCCGGATCGTGGCGATCCGCGACTGGATCGCCAGGACCATCGACTATCGATCGGGCACGTCCGACGCGCGGACCGGGGCGCTCGACACCTTCGTCGAACGCGCAGGGATCTGCCGGGATTTCGCCCATGTCATGGTCACGCTTGCCCGGGCCAGCACGATCCCGGCGCGCTATGTGGCCTGCTACGCGCCCGGAGTGGAGCCGCCAGATTTCCACGCCGTCGCCGAGGTCTTCCTCGACGATCCGGAGACCGAGGGCGGCGGCACCTGGCAGATCGTCGATGCGACCGGAATGGCGGAGCCTGCCGACACGGTGAAAATCGGCGTCGGCCGCGATGCCGCTGATGTCAGCTTCCTCACCAGCTTCGGGCCGAACAGCTTCGAAGGCTCGAGCGTGACAGTCACGCGCGAGGACGATTAACCTTCCGGCTTAACCCTCTCGGCCGAGCGATCCTGCTACGGGACGGCCCGCGCGTGCGGCTGGATCGGCGCGGCCGTTCGGGATATGAGGTCGGGCATGAACGCGATGGCGAAATGGATCGGCGGGGCCACTCTAGCAGTCGCGCTGGCGCTCGTCCTGCTGTTCCGCTCGGGCAGCGCGGGGACCGAAGCGGCCAATGCCGCCGCCGTGCCCGCCGCCGCTGAGGTCCCTTCATTCGGGGGCATCGAAGGTGCGATCGCAGCGAAGTTCGCAGCGCTGGCGACCCGGCCCGATCCCAATTTCACCATCAACTCCATCCTCCCGATCGAAGGGCCGATGAAATACGGCGAGTGGCACTGGGACATCTCGCGCGCGCCCGAGGACGGGACGCTCGTGATCACGGTCGATCTCGATGCGCGGGTGATCTCGGCCTTCAAGGGCGGGCACGAAATCGGCGCTGCGGTGGCGATGCTGGGGACGGACGAGCATCCGACGCCGCTCGGCAGCTTCCCCATCCTGACCAAGGAACGGCACAACGTCTCGGAGAAATACGGCAACGCGCCCATGCCCTGGACGCTGCGGCTGACCTGGGACGGGATCGCCATTCACGGCGGGAGCGAGGTGGAGAACGGCTATGCCAGCCATGGCTGCATCGCGGTGCCCGACGCGTTCGCCGACAAGCTGTTCGATGTAGCGCACAAGGGCGATGTGGTCATCATCACCGACGGCAAGCGCCTCGACCTCGGTGACACGATCGCGCGTTAAGAGGTCCTGCGGGGCGGTTCGGGCGTGCAGATATAGGCTTCTCCGCGCGTTTCGATCAGGACTCCGGCCAGGTTTCCCTTGGGCTGGCCTGTCTTGAGGTAGGCGAGCACCTCTCCGGGGCCGGCCGATCTCCCCAGAACGCCGATGGCGCGGGCGACGAGGCGCGCGGAGATGGGAAGCGGGTGCGTATTGGGCACTGAAACGCGCCCATGTTCCGTTGCCGCGCCTTCCGCCCAGGCACGGTCGGCGAGCGATTGCAGCGCCTGGTCCGCCTCATCCAGATGCGCCGCCGAGCGCGCCAGCGCCAGCGGATCCAGCCAGTCGGCATCCGCCAGAGCGCGCCGGATCCGCACGCGCTCGAATGTCTCGTCGCGATTGCTCGGGTCTTCGGCGTAGGGAATGCCGAGGCGCTCCACTACGCCGCGCAGTTCCGCCTTGCGAAAACCTAGCAGCGGCCGGATCACCGGGAGCGCACATCCCTCGACCATGCCGGACGAGCGAATACCCGCCAGCCCGGCCAGACCGCTGCCGCGGTTGAGGCGCATGAGGATGGTTTCGGCCTGATCGTCGGCGTGGTGGGCGGTGGCGATGGCGGTCAGCCCGCGCGCCTCTCCCCAACCGCCGAGCGCCGCGTATCGCGCCGCCCGAGCGCGGTCCTGAAGGTTGCCTTCGCCGACATCGACCGACAGGATTTCGCAAGGAATAGAGTGGCTTGCGCAATGGCGTGCGACCAGTGCGCATTCCCCGGCGGCTTCGGCCCGGAGCCCGTGATCGACCGTCGCCACCTCGATCCTGTCGCCCAGCGCGGCATGGGCCAGCGCCAGCATGGCCATGCTGTCCGCGCCCCCGGAGACGGCCAATCCGAGCCTTCCCTGGGCAAACAGCGGGGAAAGTGCGGCAGAAAACCGCACGACCAGAGTGTTTTCTAGTTCAATCCCGTCAATTGCAGTTCACCTTGGCGCGGTTCGCCGCATACTGGCTCTGCAACCGGCCGCTTGCCAGCGCCGGATAGGTCTCGGCGAATTCGGCGAGCGCGATGCAGGCGCGGTTGGTATCGTTCAGCGCGATCATCGCCTCACCCAGATAGAGCAGGCTGTCGCCGGCCCGCGCCGCGCTCTTGTCGGCCTGGTAATTGCGCAGGAACCACGGCGCCGCCTCGTTCGGCTTGCCGTCGTCGAGATAGGCCCGGCCCAGCAGATTGCGGCCGAAGGTCGCGCGCGAATGGTTGGGGTATTTCTCGACGAACATGGTCAGCTGCTGGATCGCCTCGGGAAAATAACCTGCATCCCACAGGCGGAAGCCGTAGGAATATTCGTCGTCGGCGGCATCGTCGGTCTGCGGCTTGGCGATCGCCCGCACCGCGGCGAGACGCTCCGCACTCGGGCCGCTGGCGGCCGCCGGAGTGGTGCTCGCCTGCGAGCCGCCCGTCGCCGCGGGGCGCGTCGCGGGCGTGGCCGAACCCGAGGCGGTGCCTGTGGGAACCCCGGTCCCGATGGACGGAGTCGCCGCCGCGCTTGCTTCCAGCGCTTCGACCCGCGTGGTCAGCTGCCGCGTCGCGAAGCTCGCCTCCTCGTACTGGCCGGTGAGCCGCTGGAGCTGCGCTTCGAGCGCATCGAGCCGGGCCAGGATGTCGGTGACGGCGGTGGTCGAGGGCAATGCGGCCGTCTGGTTGCCCTGTTGCGGCTGCGCCGTCACCTCGGGCTCGAAATAGCGGCCATCCGCGCCCGGGAAGACCCGGCGCTGCAGTGCGCGCACCTCAGCCTCCAGCTTGCGGATGCGCGTTTCCGCGCCGCTATCCTGCGCCGTGGCGGGGATCGCGGTCACGGTCAGCGCCGCGGCGATTGCGGCGAAACCGAAATTCTTGAGGGTCTTGCGGTGGGAACGACCGGTCATCGCTGGGCTGGCTCCTGCTGGCGATTGTTGCGGGGAAAATTGCCGTAGGCACGCGCGCCTGTCGAGGGGATGAAGCAGATTATCCCATTCCGACTGCAAGCGCGGCGACGGGCGATCAGGTCTCGTCGGTCGCCGCTCGCGCCGGTGCCTGCCCTGGTGACTGGGCCGGTACTCGAGAGGGCGTGGCCGCGGCGGGCGAAGCGGCTGCGGACGGCTGCGCATTGCCGCGCGCAAGCAGCGCCTCGGCGGTCACCGGCACGTCGCGCACGATCTCGTCCACCTCGGACAGCTTGGGCACGCTGCGCCCGCCGACCGTGATCGCCAAGGCATAGGGCCGTCCGGTCCAGACCTGCGGCCCGTCGGCGTCGGCGGGAACGGTGAAGCTGTCGCCCTCGGCCATCTGCGCTTCGAACAGCCGCTCTCCGCTGGCGTCGTAGAATCTGACCCAGGTGTCGTCCATTTCGCTGGTGAACACCACCGGGCCGGTGGGGGCCGGCGTCGGCCGCGCCTGCGGGGCGGTGGTGGCGGCGCCATTTTGCGCGACCTGCGTCCGCTCTTGCGTCAAGGGAGCCGGCCCCATGCCCGGCGCGAAATAGCTGCGGTAGAAAGAGAAGCCGCCGACCAGCAGCAGCACGACCGCCGCCGCCGACAGCCATGCGAGCCCGCGCGAGGGGACGCGAGCGGGATCGCCCGGCTCGAACTTGGCGGGCGAGGCATCGCGCACCGGATCGCCCGCGGCGAGTTCGGCACGGACCTGATCAAGCATTTCCTTCTCGTCGAGCTCCACCAGCCGTGCATAGGTCCGGGTGAACCCGATCGCATAGGTGCGCGAGGGCAGACGATGGAACTCGCCATTCTCGATCGAGGTCAGGTGGCGTTCGGGAATGCGCGTTTCGGCAGCGACCTGCGAAAGCGACAGGCCCTTCGCCTCGCGCGCGGCGCGCAGCCTCTGGCCCGCCCCGCCCTGCGGCGCGGCCATTTCCTCGACGGTTGCGTTGTCTTCCATGCGATTCCCGAACTCGAACCTTTTCCCGACCCCTGACGATGCAGACCCCGCGACAATCGGGGATTGCCCCCGCTGTCAACCGGCCGGCCCGCGCGCCTCCCTCCCATAGCAGATGGGCCGGGCCGAACACACGATGAAATCAGTCGATCTCGATATCGTGTTCCTGCGCCCACCCGGTGAGAGCCGCGCGCATGTCGGGCGGGGGCGAGGCGAGCCATTCCTTCATCGCGGCGGAAATCTCGCCGAGGTCGATCTTGCGCACCAGCTCCTTGATCGGGCCGACCGATGCGGGCGTGATCGAGAGGCGGCGATAGCCGATGCCGAGCAGGGCCAGCGCCTCCAGCCGCCGCCCGCCCATCTCTCCGCAGACGCCGATATCGATCGGATAGCCGACCACGCCGCGCGCCACCCGGTCGAGAAACCGCAGGATCGCGGGGCTGAGCCAGTCGTAACGCTCGGCCAGCTTGGGATTGGCGCGATCGGCCGCGAACAGGAACTGGGTGAGATCGTTGGTCCCGACCGAGAGGAAGGACAGGCGCGGCGCCATCTGTTCCAGCACCTCGGCCAGCGCGGGCACTTCCAGCATCGCGCCGTAGCGGATTTCCTCGGGCAGCAGCTTGCGCCGCGCGCGCAGGAATTCGGCCTGCGTCTCGAACACCGCCTTGGCCGCGTCGAACTCCCACGGCTCGGACACCATCGGGAACATGACGTTGAGCCGCCGCCCCGCCGCCGCCTCCAGCAGCGCGCGGGCCTGCGCCTTGAGCAGCCCCTCGCGCTCCAGCGAGAGCCGCAGGGCGCGCCAGCCCATGGCCGGGTTCTCCTCGCGATCGAGCGCTTCGGAGGAAAGGTAGGGCACGGCCTTGTCGCCGCCGATATCGACGGTGCGGAACACCACGGGCTTGTCGCCCGCCGCATCGAGCACGTCGCGATAGAGCCGCTGCTGGCGCTCGCGCTGGGGTAGGGTTGCGGAAACGAGGAACTGGAACTCGGTGCGGAACAGCCCGATCCCGTCCGCCCCGGTGAGCTGGAGCGCCGACACGTCGTCGCGCAGGCCCGCATTCATCATCACGTTGATGCGCGTGCCGCAGCGCGTGAACGGCTCGACATCGCGCAGCGCAGCATAGGTCGCCTGCCGCGCGCGGGTCTTCTCGAACCGCGCATCGAACACGTCGCGCATCGGTTGCGAGGGCCGCAGGGTGACCGTGCCCTTCTCGGCATCGAGCAGCACGTCGTCACCGTCCGAAACCAGCCGGCCGACCCCGGACACCCGGCCCAGCACCGGCACGCCCATGGCGCGCGCGACGATCACCACGTGCGAGGTGGCGGAGCCTTCCTCCAGCACCACGCCCTTCAGCCGCCGGCGGTCGTATTCGAGCAGTTCGGCCGGGCCGAGATTGCGCGCGATCAGGATCGTGTCGCGCCGCAGCCCCTGCGTCGCGGCGGTGCCGAGCTGGCCGGAGACGATCCGCAGCAGGCGGTTCGACAGGTCCTCCAGATCGTGCATCCGGTCGGCGAGCAGCGGATCGTCGATCTCGCGCATCCGCATCCGGGTGCGCTGCTGCACCCGCTCGATCGCGGCTTCGGCGGTGAGGCCGGAATCGATCGCCTCGTTGATGCGCCGGGACCAGCCCTCGTCATAGGCGAACATCTTGTAGGTCTCGAGCACCTCGTCATGCTCGCCGCCCTTGCCGAATTCGGGTTCGCGGCCCATCGCGTCGATCTGCTCGCGCATCCGGTCGAAGGCGCGATAGACCCGCTGGCGCTCGGCCTCGATATCGTCGGCCATGACCTGATCGATCGCGACGCGCGGCTGGTGGAAGACGGCGCGCCCCGCGGCGAGGCCCTTCACCAGCGCGAAGCCTTCCAGCACCTCGGGCCCGGTATTTGCCTCGCCGAAGGAAAGGGCGTGCTCGCCGTCGATCAGTTCGTTGTGCGCGATCAGTTCGGAAAGGACCATGGCGGTGGTCTGCAAGGCCTCGATCTCGACCTCTTCGTAGCGCCGGGGCTCGACATGCTGGACGCACAGCGTGCCCACCGCCCGCTCGCGATAGACGATCGGCACGCCGGCGAAGGAGTGGAACTTCTCCTCCCCCGTCTCCGGGCGGTAGAGGAAATCCGGGTGCGCCTTCGCCTCGGCGAGGTTGAGCGTCTCGATATTCGCGGCGATGATGCCGTTCAGCCCCTCGCCCATGCCGAGCCGGGTGACGTGGACCGCCGCAGGGTTGAGCCCGCGGGTCGCGTAGAGTTCCAGCGCGCCTTCGCGCAGGAGGTAGATCGAGCAGACCTCGCTATCGAGGCTTTCGCCGATGATCTCGACCACCGCGTCGAGCTTCGCCTGCGCGTGGGTGCGTCCGGCCATGACTTCGTGGAGTCCGGTGAGGATCTGGCGGGCGCTGGCGGCGGCTGTCATGACCCGAAGGTATAGCAGCGCGCCGCCATTTGGTAGGGGAGAGAGCTAGGCCCCGGCGAGTTCTTCCTTGATCCGCAGCTTCTGTCGCTTGATCTGGCGGATCACCGCATCGTCGGGCGCCGGACGGTTCTGTTCCTGGCGCAACTGCGCCTCGAGACCGGCGTGCTTCGTCTGGAGCGCTTCGACGTGGGGTGATTGCATTGGACTGTCTCCTGCCAAAGGTAGGTTAGGGGTTTGCGACCCCTGCTTGAAGGCGACTCGTCCTTTGCGGTTCGAGCCGCCGGAGGATCATCAGAACATACCTTTAATCTTTTGCGAACCCCCGGGCGTTCGATTACCGGTCAGCGCATTCTGAGGAGCGGCGAACGGTTTCGCCCGCCAGAGGATTTCGGGCGAGGGTGGGGTGAACGAGCAGGAGCTTCGCAAAAGGCTGGAAATGCTGAAGAGCGAGCATCGCGATCTCGACACCGCCATCTCCGCACTGGTCGAGGCGGGGCGGGAAAAGGGTTTTTCCGACCAGCTCCAGATCGCGCGCCTGAAGAAGCGCAAGCTGCGCATCCGCGACCAGATCGCGGTGATCGAGGACACGCTGCTGCCCGACATCATCGCCTGAGCCCCTGCCCTCCCTTCAGGCGACCGTCACGTAAAGGGACAATCGTGGTTAACGCGCTGGTCTGCCCCCGGGAAAACCCTTAGTCCCCGCGCCCGACGCCAATTTCCAAGCAACACGGTCGCACCGATGCTCCCTGCCGAATTCAGCCGCACCATCATCGAGGATCTCTATGCCGAGGCGCTCGTCCTCGCCGACGAGGCGCGCGAGGTGTTCGACCTGAGAACCCGCGAACCGGACCAGCCCGCACCGGAAGAGATGCGTATCGCGCTCTCGATCGAGGGGCTGAAGACGACGACGCGGATCATGCACGTCCTCGCCTGGCTGCTGAACCAACGCGCCTATCTTTCCGGCGAACTGTCGCAGCAGCAGTTGCGGCAGGCCGGGCCCCTGCCCGCCGACCGCTCGTCGGACCAGCACCAGCTCGCGCAATTGCCGCCGTCGACGCGGGCGCTGATCCGCGACACCGAGCGGCTGCACGCCCGTGCGAGCCGGCTGGACGCCGATCGGATAAAGCCGGGCGAATCCATCGTCGGCCGCATTCACGGACAGCTCGAACAGGCTTTCGCGGCCGGCTGACCTAGACCGCCGTCAGCGCCTTTCGCCACCCGGCCAGCCGTTCCTTTCGAAGGGAATCGTCCATGTCGGGGGAGAAGGTGCGGGTCGTTCCCCGCATCGCCTGGGCCGCATCCTCCAGCGAGCCATGCAGGCCCGCGCCCGTCGCCGCGCAGATCGCCGCGCCCAGCGCGGTCGTCTCGACGAAATCGGGCCGCTCCACTTCCAGATCGAGCATGTCGGCGAGATCCTGTGCCATCCAGTCATTGGCGCTCATCCCGCCATCGATCCGCAGCCGCGACCACGGCGCGCCATCGGCGGCGAAGGCCTCGGCGAGATCGTGCGTCTGGTGCGTCATCGCCTCGAGCGCGGCGCGGGCGATCTGCGCGCGGCCCGTGGCGAAGCTCAGCCCCGCGACCACGCCGCGCGCCTGCGGAAGCCAGTGCGGCGCGCCGAGGCCGGAGAGCGCCGGCACGATCGTGACCCCGCCGCTGTCGGGGATCGAGCGGGCCAGTGCCTCGGTCTCGGCCGCGCTGGAGATGATCCCGAGCGAATCGCGCAGCCACTGGACGAGGCTGCCCGCGACGAAGACCGACCCTTCTACCGCATAGGTCCGGTTGCCGCCCGACTGGCTCAGCACCGTGCCGAGCAGGCGGTGGTCGGAACGCGGCACCTCCTCACCCATATTGGTGAGGACGAAAGCGCCCGTGCCATAGGTCGCCTTGGTGTCTCCCGGGCGGAGGCACCCCTGCCCGATCGTCGCCGATTGCTGATCGCCGACGAGCCCGCAGATCGGCACCGCCGCGCCGAGCCAGCGCTTCTCGCACACGGCGACCTCGCCGCTCGTATCGACCACGCGCGGCAAGGCTCTGACGGGCACCCCGAACAGGTCGCACAGCCCCGCGTCGAACTGCCCGCCATCGAGCGGGAGCAGCAGCGTGCGGCTGGCATTGCTGGCGTCCGAGACATGCTCTCCGCCCGACAGCTTGAAGGCGAGCCAGCTCTCGACCGTGCCGAAAGCCAGCGCGCCGCGCCGGGCGGCGGCACGCACCGGGCCCTCGTTGTCGAGCAGCCAGCGCATCTTGGTGGCCGAGAAATAGGGGTCGAGCAGGAGGCCGGTGCGAGCCTGCACCTCCTCCTCGTGCCCCGTTTCCTTCAGTTCAGCGCAGAAATCCGCCGTCCGCCGATCCTGCCAGACGATCGCGCGCGCCAGCGGCTCGCCGGTCGCCCGGTCCCAGGCGACCACCGTCTCGCGCTGGTTGGTGATGCCGATCGCCGCGATGCTGCCATCCTCGCTCTCGCCTGCGACCTGCCGTGCGCAGGCGAGCGTGCGCGACCAGATTTCGGCCGCGTCGTGCTCGACCCGGCCGGGTCGCGGATAATGCTGCGTCAGTTCCTTCTGCGCGACCGAGAGCAGCGTGCCGTCGGGCGCGAAGAGCATGGCGCGGGTGGATGTGGTCCCTGCATCGAGGACCAGAATGTTCTCTCCCATGTCCGGCTTCCTGCCGCAAAACGCGAGGCACAGGAAGCCGGGACGCGCTGCGAGGTGGCGCGGCGGGCGATCCTTCCCTACATCGAAGTGATGCCCACCGCCCCGCCCAAGCCCTGGCCGACCGGCACCGCAGAGCAGATCGAGCCGCTGGTGCGGCGCGTGCTTGCGCCCAATCCCTCGCCCTTCACCTATACCGGTACGCAGACCTACATCATCGGCGCGGGCGAAGGCTGCGCGGTGATCGACCCCGGCCCGGACGAAGCGGCGCATCTCGACGCGATCATGGCGGCGATCGGCGACGAGCCCGTGCTGGCGATCATGTGCACGCATACGCACAAGGACCATTCGCCCGGCTCGCGCCCGCTGGCGGAACGGACCGGGGCACCGATTGTCGGCTGCGCCCCGCTCGCCTTCGATGCCGACGGTCCCCGCGCCGACGAGGGCTTCGATCCCGACTATGCCCCCGACCGGGTGATGGAGGATGGCGAAGCGATGACCGGCCCCGGCTGGACGCTGACCGCCGTGGCGACGCCGGGCCATGTGTCCAACCATCTGTGCTTCGCGCTGGAGGAAAGCGGCGCGCTGTTCACCGGCGACCACGTGATGGGCTGGTCGACCAGCGTCGTCGTGCCGCCCGACGGGGACATGGGCGACTACATGAAAAGCCTCGACATACTGTACGGGCGCGAGGATCGCATCTATTATCCCGCCCACGGCCCCGCGGTCGAGAAACCGCGCCAGCTGGTGCGCGGGATGATCGGCCATCGCCGCCAGCGCGAGAACCAGATCCTGCGCCTGCTCGCCGACGAACGTCGATCGCCGGTTGATCTCGTGCCGCTGATGTACAAGGGCCTCGACCCCAAGCTCGGCAAGGCGGCGCAACTTTCGGTCACGGCGCATCTCATCGATCTGGAACGGCGCGGCCTTGTCTCGCGCGAAGGAGACGGATGGCTCGCAAGGTAAGGTATCAGCGCGACAAGACCCTGACGCGCAAATTGTCGCGTCGCTCGGCGCTGGAAGGCGTGTCGCTGGTCTGGTGGGTCGTCGGCTTCGCGCTGATCGTGCTGCTGGGCTGGCTCGCCTGGCGCAGTTTCTTCGACCAGCGGCTCGGCGATCCGGTCGACGGCGCGATGTTCGCGGTGGAAAGCCAGAACAGGCTGACGGTCTTCTCCTCGCGGTTCGAGGTTCCGGTGCGGACCGGAAGCGCCGCCGAACCGTCTCTCGTGCCCGCGCAGGTGATCTACGAGATCGACATGTCGAGCATGGATCGCGGAGATTTCGACTGGAACGCGGAGAGCGAGACGCTGACCATCACCCTGCCCGCAATTGAGATCAGCGAGCCTGCCTTCGGCGCCGCCGCCCCGGACCTCAACGCCGACCAGATGCGCTCGGCGCGCCGGAACGCCGCCGAACTGGCCGCCGGTCCCGAAGCTCTCGGCCTTGCCCGGAGCGCGGCCGAACAGGTCGTGCGCCAGGATCTCGCCGCGCCGCTGCGGGTCGCGGGCTATCCCGACGCCCGTGTCATGGTGCGGTTCGAGGACCGGCGCTGAGCGGTTCGGAACGCCCTCGCTTCGCCGCCCGTTCGGCCTATATAGACGCTGCATTACGAAAACGGACCTGTAGATGACTGTCGAGACCAAGCTCCCCACGGGCGAAGACCTGCTTTCCGAGATCGACCGCCTGCGCAAGGAGCGCAATGCGGTGATCCTGGCGCATTACTACCAGAAGCCGCAGATCCAGGATCTGGCGGACTTCGTCGGCGATTCGCTCCAGCTGTCTCAGATGGCGGCGGAAACCGATGCCGACGTGATCGCCTTCTGCGGCGTCAAGTTCATGGCCGACACCGCCAAGATCCTGAGCCCGGAAAAGATCGTCGTCCTGCCGGACATGGATGCGGGGTGCAGCCTCGAGGATTCCTGCCCGCCGGAAAAGTTCAAGGCTTTTCGCGAGGCGCATCCCGATCACATCGCGCTCACCTACATCAACTGCTCGACCGAGGTGAAGGCGCTGTCCGACGTGATCGTGACCAGCTCCAGCGCCGAGACGATCCTGTCGCAGATCCCCAAGGACCAGAAGATCATCTTCGGCCCCGACCGGCATCTGGGCGGCTATCTGTCGCGCAAGTTCGACCGCGAGATGCTGCTGTGGCCGGGCGTGTGCATCGTGCACGAGGCCTTCAGCGAGACCGAGCTGCTCAAGCTGCAACAGCAATATCCGGGCGCGCCGATCGCCGCCCATCCCGAATGCCCGCCCACCATCGTCGACCATGCCGATTACGTCGGATCGACCAGCGGCATTCTGCAATTCGCCGAGACGTTCGAGGGCGACACGCTGATCGTGGCGACCGAACCGCACATCATCCACCAGATGGAAAAGGCGCTGCCGAGCAAGAACTTCATCGGCGCGCCGGGTGCCGACGGGAACTGTTCGTGCAACATCTGCCCCTACATGGCGCTCAACACGATCGAAAAGCTCTATGTCGCCCTGCGCGATCTGGAACCGCGGATCGAGATCGAGGAGGGCCTCCGCCTCCAGGCCAAGCGCAGCCTCGACCGGATGCTCGAACTCGCCAGTGGCACCATCGGCCACGGGGATTTGGGGAAGGTTTAACGGAATGAGTGAAGCCACATCTTCACCGTTGCTCGACTTCCTTTACGCAGATCATGAGAGAGTTGCCTCTTTCGTTTCTCAGCTTTCCGGCATTGGTGTTCTTAACCCGTCCTATTCATGAGGCTACCGCTTCGTGTTGTTCGGACGGCGATGTGGCGGTGCCTGATTGATCAAGGCGCACGCCTCCACCGGCGTTTTTCACCGCGGCAGGAGCAATGGGCTTTTCGAGGTTGATGGACTGGGGCTCAGGGGTTCGGCGGCACCGCCGCTCTTGCTATGTGGGCGCTGGTCGCAGACTGGTGGTGATGGCCTTGAACACACCGGCATCCGGGCAAGCCGAAGCGAAGGCGACGCGGATACGCGTGGCGGTTTCGATGACGCGGGCAGCGACCTTGAGCAGGCGCAGGCGCAGCGTGGCGAACTCGGCGGTGGCGAGTGCGGTGGCTCTTGGGATTTCCTGCTGGATTCGCCACAGGAGCCAGTATGCGGCGGTGTGCAGGATGAGGCGCATCTGGTTGGCGCCCGCCGAGCGGCACGAGGTGCGGTCGCTGGCGAGCTGGCTCTTGTGGCGCTTGATCAGGTTCTCGGCCTGACCGCGGGCGCAGTACAGCGTGTCGTAGATGTGCTCGGCCGAGCCTTCGGTCAGCGAGGTGACGACATAGCGAATGTCCATGCCCAGCGTGCTGGCCTCAATCCGGGCGACAACGCGGCGCTGGCATTTCCAGCTTTTGGCGCCGTAGCGGGTCTCGGCATAGCCTCGCAGGACCGGATATTGGCGCTGAGCCCGTTTAACCGCGCAGGCATCGGCGGCAACGACGATTTCGGGATCGGCACGCAGCACGGCGTTGGTCGGCAGACCAAATACGTAATCGACGCCGGTCGCCTCGCACAACGTCATGACCTCGGGCCGCCCATAGTGCCCGTCGCCGCGGATGGTGATGTGGGTATCGGGCCAGTGCCGCCGAAGATGGCGCACCAGGCGCCGAATGTGTCCGGCAGCCTCGGCGCCCGACGGTGTCTTGCCGGCGCGCAGCAGCATTGCCACCGGCCGACCGGTGGCGGTGTCGTAGACATGAATCGGCAGGAAGCAGCGCTCCCCGTGATGACCGTTCCAGAACGAGAGTTGCTGATAGCCGTGCACGACATCACAGGTGTCATCGATATCCAGCGTCACCGCCGCCGGCGCGGCGGGATAGCTGGCGCAGTAGATGTCGATCATCGCGGCCATCATCCTGGCCAACTCGCGCGTAGTCGGCGCATTTTCCCACCGGCTCATGGTCGGTTGGCTCGCAAGCCCCACGCCCGATCCCGGCAGCTTGCCCAGCGCCAGGCGGAAGCCCGGATCGTCGCGCAGAGCGTCGAGATCATCGGCGTCCTCATAGCCACAGCTGATCGCAAAGATGCGGGCGCGCAGGATATCGTCGAGGTGATGCACCACTCTGCCCGGGTCACGCGGATCGGAAATGCAGGCTGCAAGCCGCTGGCAGATCCCCATCGCTCGTTCGGCCTGTGCCAGCAGCAACACGCCGCCATCCGAGGTAAGCCGGCCGCCGTCGAAAGCGGCTGTGACTTTCTTGCGGCCGACTGCTGGGAATCCAAATGCGCTTGCGATATCGTTGTTCATGCGGGGGTGACCTGTGGCATTTTCTGCCCTGCGGCAGGTTCGGCTTAGACACCCAGTTCCTAATTCAGATCAGAGGCTTAGGCCACTCCCGCTAACCCTTTAGGACCGGTTTGGTGAATACGACGGGCTCACCGCCTGGATGCTCGCCAACGATCTGTCGCCGGTCGCCACGGCCGACACGGCACGGGATTTTGCCGGCATCGCGAGCGGGGTCGATGCGGCCTTCGTCTCGCTGTATTTTTCCATCACCCTGATCGTGCTGAGCCTTGCCGCCGGCAATCTCGGCGTCCGGCTGATCGACCGCTGGCTGACGAAGCGTCTGGTCCGCGTGTCGATCTCCGGGCTCAGCTTCAGCCTGATCGTCAGCCTGATGGCTATGCTCTCGGTCGATCCCGATGCGGAGCTTGCCGACACCCCGCTCGGCCTGATCGCGGTGGTGATGGCCTTGCAGGCGGTGAATATCGCCATGCTCGCCGTCTCGCTGCACGATCTCGGGCGGACCATGTTCATCGACACCTCGATCGACCGGCTGGCAAAGGATGCCAGGACCACCCCGGTGCAGGTGATCGGTCGCCCTGCGGCCGAAATCGAGTTCCGCCAGACCCTGCGCGCCTCGCGGGCCGGCTATGTCGAGGGCAACGACCTCTCGGACGCCCGCAAGCGCCTCCGCGATCATCCGGGGGTGGTCCGGTTCTGCGCCGCGCCGGGCCAGCATGTTCTGGAAGGCCAGCCGCTGGTCGTGCTGGAGAATGCGTTCGACGAACCGGACGCCATCCTGCGCTGCGTGCCCATCGGTCCGTACCGATCCGACAGTCAGGGGACCGTGTTCCAGGTTCGCCTGCTGGTCGAGATCGCCGCCCGCGCGCTCTCGCCCGCGGTCAACGATTTCTACACCGCGATCGCCGCCGCCGACAATCTGGCCGTCGCGATGGCCGATCACGCGAGCATCTGGGTGTCCGCCGACCGCGTCACCGTGTTGAACGAGGAACCGCGTTTCGAATTGCCGGGACAGGATTTCCGGGGCCTGTTCCAGGACCCGATGAACGCCTTCCGGCAGGCCGCATGCGATTACCCCTCGGTCACCATCCGCATGATCAATAATTACAAGCGGCTGATCGTCTCGCTGCACGAGGGCGGCGATTTCGATCCCGATCACGCCCGTTTCCTCGGCCGGCTGGCGCGCGAGCTGCGGGACCATGCCGCCGAAGTCACCGAATATGATGGCGATCGCCGCGAGATCGGGAAAAGCTATCAGGAACTGGAGGCCGTTCTCGATAGTCTGACGGGTTCGGCAGCCGATCGAGTTGCCGCCGATTGAGTTGCCATAACGCCCAAAGCCTGAAACGAGCGGCGGGGCGCTCGAAAACTGGGGGTAGATGATGGTCGGACGGCTTCAGAAAGCCTGGCGTGACGTCAATGCGAGTTACTGGTTCTTTCCCGCCCTGTTCTCGCTGCTGGCGCTCTTGCTCGCCAGCGGGACGCTGTGGCTCGATCGCAACGGTTTCGCCGACGTCCTGAACGAGATTACCTGGCTGCAACCGGCGCGGCCGGACGGGGCGAGCAACATGCTCTCCGTGATCGCGGCTGCGATGATCGGTGTCGCCTCGACCGTGTTCTCGATCACCATCGCCGCGGTCGCCTATGCCAGCGGCAATTACGGGCCGCGCCTGCTGACCAATTTCATGGAGGACCGGGGCAACCAGCTCAGCCTCGCCAGCTTCATCGGCACCTTCGTCTACGCGATTACCGTGCTGCGCACCGTGCGCCTGTCGGACGAGGCGCCGGCCAGTGCGGAGAACGCGGCAGCGACCTATCTGCCCGGCTTCGTGCCGCAACTGTCCCTTCTGGTCGCTTTCGCTCTGATGGGAATATCGGTGGCGGTGCTGGTCTATTTCCTCAACCACATTCCCGCCTCGATCCGGATCAACACGGTGCTGAAAGGCATCGGATCGCGCCTGCTCGAGGAAATCGAGGAGAGTTTTCCGGACGAGAACGACGGAACGCGCGCAGGGTCCGCGCCCGAGGGAACGCCGGTCCTGGCGAGCGAGACGGGCTATGTGCAGATCATCAATTTCGAGCGGCTGGAAAAGATCGCCCGGCGCGAGAACGGGGTGCTGAAGCTCAATGTCAGGACCGGCGATTTCTTCCATCCCGACGTCGTCATCGGGTTCTGGACCGACATGGACACGTTCGAGGACCTGCCCGACGGCGAGGTCCGCGACTGTTTCACTCTCGGCAACATGCGCACGCCCACGCAGGATCTGCAATTCCTGATCGACGAGCTAGTCGAGATCGGGCTGCGCGCCCTGTCGCCCGGGATCAACGACCCCTTCACCGCGGTCACCGCGATCCACTGGCTCGGCGCTGCGACCGCCGAGCTCGGGCGCCGCAAGCTGGTGCGGACCTTCGCGCGCAAGGGCGAGAAACCGCATGT
Source organism: Erythrobacter sp. (assembly GCA_025698865.1). Taxonomy (GTDB): domain Bacteria; phylum Pseudomonadota; class Alphaproteobacteria; order Sphingomonadales; family Sphingomonadaceae; genus Qipengyuania. The sequence continues at coordinate 906,640 of JAILWQ010000001.1, forward strand.
CGCGCCGCTCGAGGACAGTTTCGAGCATTTCGTGACGCGCGGCTTCGGCTCGATGCGGGGCAGCGTGGCGACGAGCCGCATCGCGACGCTCATCGCGTTCGAAGCGCTGGTCGACGCCTCGACCACGCTCGACGACGAGACGCGCCGCAAGGTCCTCCACGACGAGGGCGTGCGGTTGGTCGAGCAGGCGCGCGAGCATCTGGTCGGCCCCGAGCTCCACGCGGTCGAGGCACGCTACCAGAGCTTCCTCGGCCAGATCGCCCGCTGAGATCGTCGCCCGCTAGGCCGCCTTTCTCTCGGACGTCTTCGCCAGCACCAGAGCGGCGCCGACGAGGACCATGCCCAGCACATCCATCGGCGCGAGCGTCTCCCCGAAGGCAAGCCACCCGATGGTCGCCGCGATGGCCGGTTGGGTCAAAAGAGCGAGGCCGATCACCAGAGCGGAGAAATGGCGCAGCGAGAAGACCAGCAGCCCCTGCCCGACCACTTGGCTCGAGAGGGCGAGGACGATCACCGGAGTCCAGTCGGTCGGCCAGAGCGGTTCCCCCAACTGCCAGGCGATCCCGAGCAGCACCGGTGAGGCCGAGAGGCAGACGAGCAGCAGCACGCTCCACTGCCCGATCCGCGCCCGCGCGCGCTGGGCCGGCAACAGGTAGAACACGTAACAGAACCCCGCGAACAGGCAGAACAGGTCGCCGAGCGCGGTCGCGGTCGAAATCTCGAGGCTGCGCCCCACCAGGATCGCCGCTCCGCCCAGCGCCGCCGCGATCCCGAGCAGTTCGCGTCTTTTGGGAGGACGGCCGAGCGCGAACAGTCCCCAGATCATCAGGATGATGCTGCCCGAATTGCCGAACAGGGTGGCGTTGCCGAGACGGGTGCGTTCGATCCCGAAATGCCAGCTCGCCAGATCGAGCGCGAAGAAAATGCCCGCGACCACGCACAGCACGGCAAGGCGCAGGTCGGGACGCACCGCGCCCCCGCCGTCGCCGCCCTCGCGCCGGTGCTGGAACCAGGCCAGCAGGCCGATCAGCGGAATCGGGAGGAACAGCCGCCAGAATCCGGCGCTGACCGGGCCGGTATCGGCCAGCCGCACCAGCCACGGCCCGAAGGCGAGCGCCACGTTCCCGCCGAGCAATGCGGCAAGGTGCCATGGGCTGGACGCGGGGCTGGACACGGGGCCGGGCTCGGGGCCAGACAAAGCGGCCGGTTCAGGTGGGGCGGTTGTTTTCGCCATCGACGCCACCTAGCTGGCCATGCGGGCCGCGCCAGAAAAAAGGACCTCGCGACAACCAATGCACGATATTCTCTACAAGCCGCTCTCGATGGGCGCGATCGAGGCGGCGAACCGCATCTTCATGGCGCCGCTCACCCGCGGACGTTCGGACCAGCCCGGTTCGGTCCCCAATGACATGATGACGACCTATTACCGCCAGCGCGCCTCGGCCGGGCTGATCATCACCGAAGCGACCGGCATCAGCGTGGAAGGCCTCGGCTGGCCGGCCGCACCGGGCATCTGGAGCGAGGAACAGGTCGAGGGCTGGAAGCAGGTGACCAGAGCGGTCCATGGCGAGGGCGGTCAGATCGTCCTGCAGATGTGGCACATGGGGCGGCTGGTCCACCCCGACTTCCTCGGCGGCGACAGCCCCGTCTCGGCCAGCGCGACGACCGCGCCGGGCCACGCGCACACCTTCGAGGGGCGCAAGGATTACGAGCAGGCCCGCGCGCTCGGCACCGACGAGATCGGCCGCGTGGTCGAGGATTACCGCAAGGCCGCGGCCAATGCGAAGGCCGCCGGCTTCGACGGCGTGCAGCTCCACGGCGCGAATGGCTATCTGGTCGACCAGTTCCTGCGCGACAGCACCAATCTGCGCGAGGACGAATATGGCGGCTCGCCCGAGAACCGCGCGCGCTTCCTGCGCGAAGTGTCCGAAGCGCTCGTCTCGGTCTGGGGCGCGGACCGCGTGGGCGTGCGGCTCTCGCCCAATGGCCAGACCCAAGGCTGCGACGACAGCAACCCGCCCGCGACTTTCGGCGCGGCCGCCAGAGTGGTCGAGGATCTCGGCCTCGCCTTCCTCGAACTGCGCGAGCCGGGGCCGGAGGGCACCTTCGGCAACACCGATGTGCCCAAGCAAAGCCCGATGATCCGCGACATCTACTCGGGCGCGCTGATCCTCAATTCCGATTACTCGGCCGAGGATGCCGCCAAGGACATCGAGGCGGGGCGCTGCGATGCGGTGAGCTGGGGGCGCGATTTCATCTCGAACCCGGACCTTCCCGAACGCATCCGCACCGGCGCCGAACTCGCGCCCAACGTCGACGTGCCGGCAAGCTGGTACGGCCGCGGGCCGGAAGGCTATATCGACTACCCGAAAATGGACTGATCCGGTGCGCCCTCCGGCCGTTGCGCCGGAGGGTGTTATTGCCCTCGGGGCTACTCGGCCTCGGGGTCCGGCTGGGCGGCGGTTTCCTCGCCTGCTTCGGCAGATTCCTCGGCCGCGTCGGCTTCGGCCGGTACGGCCGCCGCTGCTTCGTCGCCGGGATCATCCGCGCCGTCCGAGCCCGCGCCGGTCCGGAGAGGGGGCGATTGCGAGCGCAGAGTGTCGAGCGGGATCATGTCATCGTTGATCGTCCCGCCGAGCACCTGACCCTCGGCTCCGGCCCCTGCGCGCGTCTCGTCAACCGGCGCCTCGTCCTGACAGGCGGCGAGAACCAGAAGCGGCGCGACGAGAGCCCAACGGCGGTTCATGGCAGTGCGCAATCCTTCCCTTCGAGCGCGGCGAGAAAATCGCCGAGCCGGGCGAGCAATGCCTCATCGAAGGCGCGGGGCGCAACCTCGAAACCGAGATCGGCGAGGCTGGTCACGCCGAACTCCTCGATACCGCACGGCACGATTCCGCCGAAATGCGACAGATCCGGGGCCAGATTGACCGAAAATCCGTGCATCGTCACCCAGCGCCGCACGCGCACGCCGATCGCGCCGATCTTGGCCTCCCCGCCCTCGCGGGTCCGCGTCCAGATGCCGATCCGCCCTGCCGCGCGAAACGCCTCCAGCCCGAGATCGCCGAGCGTCGCGATCACCCAGCCTTCCAGCGAATGGACGAAGCAGCGCACGTCGCGGCCGCGCGACTTGAGATCGAGCATGACGTAGCCGACCCGCTGGCCGGGACCGTGATAGGTGTAGCGCCCGCCCCGCCCGGCCTCGACCACCTCGAAACGCGGATCGAGCAGTTCGGCCCCGTCGGCGCTGGTCCCGGCGGTGTAGACCGGCGGATGTTCGAGCAGCCAGACCATCTCGCGCGCCTCGCCCGCGGCGATCGCGGCGTTGCGCGCTTCCATCTCGGCAAGCGCGGCGCGGTAGGGCACCTGCCCCGGCTCGCGGCGAATCTCGACGTTTTCGGGTGACGGGCGGTCCATGCGCGATTGCGTGGCGACGCCCGGGGCGCTTATCAAGAGGGCAATGATGCAGGGAACGCGAAAGATGAAACTCGACCTCAGCGCGGCATGGGAACGCGGCACCGCGTCGATCGGCGCCAACCGGGAAATCGTGCTGGTGCTGGCCGGCGTGTTCCTGTTCATCCCGTTCTTCGCGATCTTTCTGGTCCTGCTCGGCAGCGGGTTCGACTTCACCGGCAATCCCGACGCCACGCAGGCGGAACAGGCCTTGCGCTTCACTGCGCTGATCGGCGATTTCCTCGGCCGTTACTGGTGGCTGCTGCTGATCGCCTTCCTCATGCAGGCGGTCGGCTCCCTCGCGATCATTCGCATCCTCGCCGACCCGGCCAAGCCGACGGTCGGCGATGTCCTGAAGCTCGCGGCCCGGCTGATCGCGACCTTGTTGGCGGCGAACATCCTCACGGGTCTCGTGGTGCAGCTGCCCACGCTCCTTGCCGGACTGGCGGGCGGCGGCGAGACGGCGGCCGGCGCGGCGATCAATCTGATCGGCCTGCCTTTCATTCTCTACCTGTCGATCAAGTTCGTCCTGATCGCGCCCGCCGTCGCGCTGGAAGGACAGGCGAACCCGCTAAAAGCGATCGCGCATTCGTGGCGCGCGACCAAGGGCAATTCGCTGCGCATCTTTGCCTTCCTGGTCCTGTTCTACATCGCTGCGCTGGTGCTGTTCCTGGTGCTGTCGCTGGTGTTCGGACTGGTATTCGCGCTGCTCGGCGCGCGGGGCGAGGAGATCGGATCGGCCGCGTTCTGGGCGTTCTCCCTCACCACCACCTACGTGATCTACTACGCAGTGATCGCGGCGATGTATCGCCAGCTTTCGGGTGCCCGCCCCTCGGTGCCAACCACAGCGGGCGAGTAGGGCGCGGACGAGTAGAAGCGCGGGCGGGCCTAGCCCCCTTCCTTCCAGCCCCAGTAGAGCCGGCAGGGCGGCACGTTGCGCCATTCGAAGCCGGCATCGATCCGGCGGAAATGGCGCGCCATGAAATCGCGCGCCTTGGCCGAAAACTGATAGACGAGGAATGCGCCGCCCTCGCGGATCACGCGGTGCGTCGCCGCCGCGATCGCCGGGCCGACGCCTTCGGGCAGGGTCGAGAAGGGCAGGCCGGACAGCACGTAATCCGCGCCGTCATAGCCATGCGCGCGGACGATCTCCTCGACGTCCGCCGCCGAGCCGAGCACGGCGTGGAAGCGGCTGTCGCGGATCGTGCGCTTGAGATAGTCGATGAAGAGCGGATTGGTGTCGATCACGATCAGCGCACCGTCGCGGCGCAAGCGGTCGAGCACCGGCTGGCAGAACGTGCCGACACCGGGGCCGTATTCCACGAACACCTCGCAGCGCTGCCAGTCGACCGGCGCGAGCATCGCCTCGATCGTGTAGCCGGAGGACGGAATGATCGAGCCGACCATCCGGGGATGCTCGACGAACCCGCGGAAGAAGACCCCCCACTGGCCGAAGAACCGGCTCGCCTTGCGCTTCATGTCACCGCGCCGGAGAGCTCGCGCACCGCTGTTCTCGTTCAAGATGCAACCCTTGCCATTGCGGGAACCGCCCCCGCGAAAGGCGCCCTCGTCGCAGTTTGGGCCGGGCATTGCAAGGTGTGGCGGGCGCGCGTAGCGCTTCGGGCACGATGGCCGAGAGAGATTCTCCGACGATACCGGCGCCGCCGACACCCGCCCGCCCCCGCGCCATCCCACGCGGCCGGATGGCGCTGCTGTTCACGGTGATGCTGGTGACCGCGGCCGGGAACACCGCGATGCAGTCGGTCATGCCCTCGATCGGCACGGCGTTGCAGGTGAACGATGTGTGGATCAGCCTCGCCTACAGCTGGTCCGCCCTGCTCTGGGTGGTCTGCGCGCCGATCTGGGCCGATCGGTCCGACCGGCGCGGGCGCAAGGCGATGATGGCGCTCGGTCTCACCGGCTTCAGCATTTCGATGACGCTGTGCGGCCTCGCGCTGTGGCTCGGCCTCGGCGGAGTCCTGCCGGCTTTCTGGGCGCTGATCGCCTTTGCCGCCGCGCGCAGCCTCTATGGCGGGTTCGGCAGCGCCGCGCCCCCTGCCGTTCAGGCCTATGTCGCAGCCCGCACACCGCGCAGCGAGCGAACCGAGGCGCTGTCGATGATCGCATCGAGCTTCGGCCTCGGCACAGTGATCGGCCCCGCGCTCGCCCCGCTGATGGTGCTCCCTCTGGTCGGCCTGACCGGCCCGTTCATCTGCTTCGCCCTGATCGGCGTGATCGCGCTTGCGGCCCTGCGCCTGCGCCTGCCGAACGACACGCCACAGTTTCAGGCCAAGGGCGCCGCCTACGACGCGCCCTATGCCAGCACCTCGACCGCGCATTACGAGGAGGAGGACGAGGACGAGGAGACCGTGGAGCCGCACAAGTTGCGCTGGATGGAACCGCGCCTTCGCCCCTGGGTCACGGCCGGCCTGCTTGGCGGCCACGCGCAGGCGATGGTGCTGGGCATTGCGGGCTTCTTGGTGCTAGACCGGCTGGGGCTGCGCGCCGATCCCACACAGGGCACCGGGCCGGTAGGCCTGGTGCTGATGTGCGGCGCGATCGCCACGCTATTGGCGCAGTGGGGCCTCATTCCGCGCCTCCGGCTCGGCCCGCGCGCGGCCACCCTGTGGGGCGTCGCGATCGCAGGGTTCGGCGTCGTCATGCTTGGCGTGGCGCAGCAGATTCACACGATCGCGCTCGCCTTCGCCATCGCCTCGCTGGGCTTCGGGCTGTTCCGGCCGGGCACCACGTCCGGCACCTCGCTTGCAGTGACGCGGGCAGAGCAGGGTCAGGCATCGGGCATCACCGCCTCGGTCGCGGGCGCGAGCTACATCTACGCGCCCGCGCTTGGTGTGTGGCTCTACAACCATTCGGACTGGCTGGGCTTCGGCCTGATCTTCGCCCTGTGCGCGGGCGTCTTCGCCTATGGCTGGCCGAGCCTGCAAAGGGACAGCGAGCTGACGCGCACACGCGGCTAGAGGATTTCCAGCACCCGGTCCTGCGGGCGGCAGAGGCGCGCGCCCTTCTCCGTCTCGACCAGCGGGCGTTCGATCAGGATCGGATCGGCCACCATCGCTTCGAGCACGGTGGCGTCATCGGCATCGGGCAGGCCGCGCTCCTCGGCATCGGTCCCGCGCCTGCGCAGCCCTTCCTGCGGGGTGATCCCGGCATCGCGATAGAGCTGCTCCAGCTTTTCGCGCGTCGGCGGCGTCTTGAGATATTCGACCACTTCGAGTTCCACGCCCGCAAGGTTTTCCAGAATGGCGAGCGTCTTGCGCGACGTGCCGCATTTCGGATTGTGCCAGATGGTCGCTTTCACCGTTCTATTCCTTCGCAATGGGGGCAAGGCGCCGCCATAGCCTGACAGGAGGCGGCGGCAAGCCTACTCGCCCGATCGCGGCGCCGCTGGCTCCGGACTGATGGCGGGCACCTGCCGCGCCGCGTCCTCCGCACTGATACCGGGCGCGGGCGCCGCGCTGATCGTCTCGCGCCGCTGCGCCACCCGCGCGGCACGCTCGATCGCGCGGACCAGCCGGGGATAGACGCCGCAGCGGCACAGGTTCGGGATTGCCGCCTTGATCTGGTCGGCGCTGGGCGCGGGATTGTTCTTCAGGAGAGCGGCCGCCGCCATCACGATGCCGGGCGTGCAGAAGCCGCACTGGATCGCCTGTTCGGCGACCATGGCCTGCTGCACCGGGTGGGATCGGTCGCGGCTCAACCCCTCGATCGTGGTGACGAAGCGCCCCTCCGCTTCCGCCAGAGTGATGAGGCAGGAGCGCAGCGCCTCGCCATCGACATGGACCATGCAGGCCCCGCAATCGCCGTTCCCGCAGCCATATTTCGTGCCCGTGAGATTCGCCGCGTCGCGCAGCGCCCACAGCAGCGGCGTTTCCGGGGCCATCAGGAATTCGACCGGGCGGCCGTTGACTGTCATGCCGGGCATGGGCGCCGGTATCGCAGGGCCGTGCGGGCTAGGCAAGCAACGCCGGCACCGCTACCGGCCCCCGTGTGAGCGAGACGGCCAAACTGACGCGCGGAAGCATTCGCGGCCATCTCTTCACCCAGACATGGCCGATGATCCTTGGGGTCGCCGCGATCATGTCGGTCGGCCTGATCGACGCCTATTTCATTGGCCAGCTCGGCAGCAGCGAACTGGCGGCGGTCGCCTTCATCTTTCCGATCACCATTGCGATCTCCAGCCTGGGAGTCGGCGTAATGGTCGGCATCAATTCGGTGATCGCCCGCGCGCTCGGCGCCGGATCGCGGGACCGGGCGGCGCGGCTTGCCAATTTCGGCGCGCTGTTCGCACTGACCGCGGGCATCGTCCTCGGCCTCGCGCTGTTCCTGCTGCTCGACCCGCTCTTCCGGCTGATGCAGGCGTCCGACGCGCTGCTGCCGCTGATCCGCGAATATATGCGGCCCTATGCGCTGGGCCTGCCCGTGCTGCTGTTGCAGATGGGGCTCAACGGCGTGCTGCGCGGTCAGGGCGAGGCGCGGATGACCTCCTATGTCTCGCTGAGCTACGCGGCGGTGAACTGGGTACTCGACCCGCTGCTGATCACCGGTGGGTTTGGTTTTGACGGTTTCGGCGTCGCGGGAGCCGCCTATGCCACCATTATCGGCTTCGGCATCGCGGCGGCGCTGGCCCTGTGGCTGATATCGCGGACCCCCCTGCCGGTCAGCCCGTCGCTCATCCGGCGCTGCAATCTGGCGGAATCGAGCGGCGCGATCCTGCGGGTGGCGGGGCCGGCCGCCTTTTCCAACGCGATCAATCCGATCGGCCTCTCGGTTCTCACCGCGCTTCTCGCGAGCCAGGGCGAGGCCGCGGTGGCGGGCTTCGGCGCGGCGGGACGATTGCAGAGCTTCGCCACTGTCCCCCTGCTCGGCCTGTCCGGGTCGATCGGCGCGATCGTCGGCCAGAACTGGGGCGCCAACCTGCCCGACCGCGCGCGGCGGGCAATGCGCTACACCGCGATCTTCAGCGTCGCTTACGGGCTGTTGACGGCCATCGTCCTGTTCGCGTTCGGAAAGCGCTTCGCCTCGCTGTTCACCGAGGATCCGGCGGTGATCGCCGAATTCGCCTCCTACCTCGCCATCTCGGTGTGGGGCTATGCCGGGTTCGGACTGCTGATCACCGCGAACGGCGCGTTGAACGCCGTCGACAAGGCGACCTATGCCCTCGTCCAGAGCGCGGCGCGGGTGTTCCTGATAATGCTGCCCTTCGGCTGGCTGCTGCGGGACAGCTGGGGCGCCGAGGCGATCTATGCGGCGGAACTCGTCGCGAACCTGCTCGGCGGCGCGCTCGCCGCGCTGGTCGTCTGGCGCGTTCTCGCCCGCGATACGGTGCGGGCGGACTGACACCCACTTACGCTTCGTTAACCATCCTGCGCCAAAGCCGGACCGATACGTATCGGGGATTCGGGCGACATGGACGAACTGCTGGCGGATTTCATCGCCGAAACGCGCGAAATGCTCGAAGCGAGCGCGGGCGAGATCGTGGCATGGGAAGCCGATCCGACCGACAGCGCGCGGCTCGATGCGATCTTCCGCTTCGTCCACACGGTGAAGGGCAATTGCGGCTTCTTCGACTTCCCGCGGCTCGAGCGGCTCAGCCACGCGGCCGAGGACGTCCTCTCCGAATGCCGCGCAGGCAAGCGCGAGCCCGACCGGGCGCTGGTCAACGCGGTGCTGGCCGTCATCGACCGGATCGGCGAACTTACCGACATGATCGAGGCCGGAACTCCGCTCGATCAGGGCGATGACGAGGCCCTCCTGACCGCGCTCGTCGCGGAAGCCGGAGCGGACAGACCGGTTCCTTCGGCAGGGTCCGCGCCCCTTTCCTCCGGCGCCGGGGAAGACACCGCCGCCGCCCCGACGCCGGCCACCCCAGCCCAGCGCTCGATCCGGCTTCCGGTCAGCCTTCTTGACGAGGTGATGAAGGGCGTGTCCGACATGGTGCTGGCGCGCAACGACCTTGCCCGGCGCCTGCGCGAAAGCGAGGCAAGGCAGGATGTCGAGGCGCCTTTCGATCGGCTGTCCGGCATTCTCTCGGACGTTCGCGACGGGATCACCCGGATGCGGATGCAGCGGCTCGAACATTTGTTCGGCTCCTTCCCCCGCCTCGTGCGCGACCTGTCCGCCGGGCTCGGCAAGCAGGTCCTGGTCGATTTCGAAGGCGGCGATGTCGAACTCGATCGCGAGATGATCGAGACCATCCGAGACCCGCTGACCCACATCATCCGCAATGCCATCGATCACGGCATCGAGGGACCGGGCGAGCGCCTCGGCAGCGGCAAGCGCGACACCGGCGTGATCCGTTTCATCGCGCGCCAATCGGGCAACCGGATTTCGCTCGTCATCTCGGACGATGGTCGCGGCATCGATGCCGAGCGGCTGGGCCGAAAAGCCGTCACGGCCGGCATCCACACGCAGGCGCAGGTCGACGCGATGTCGGAAGAGCGCAAGCTTCATCTGATCTTCACGCCCGGACTCTCGACCGCCGACAGCATCAGTTCGGTATCGGGCCGCGGGGTCGGCATGGACGTGGTCCGCGCCAATCTCGAAAAGGTCGGCGGATCGATCGAGGTGTCGAGCAAGCCGGGCAAGGGAACCAGTTTCCATCTCAGGCTACCTCTCACGCTCAGCATAATCGCAGCGCTCACGGTTGGATGCGGGGGGCAGCGCTATGCCATCTCGCGCAACTTCGTCGAGGAGATCATTCTCGGCAGCGGAACCGGTGTCGAGTTCGCGCAGGTCGGTGAACGGCAGCTGGTCACCTACCGCAACCGCCGCGTGCCGTGCATCGCGCTGTGCGATGTGCTCGGCGAGGGCAACGACGGCGAAACCTCCTGGGACACCAGACGGCTGGTCCTGATCCGGATGGCGACCGACGAGGTTTTCGCGCTGGGGGTGGACGAGGTGTTCGATCACGAGGAAGTGGTCGTGAAGCCGCTGGCCCCGGCGGTGATGGACACTGGCCTCTATGCCGGAACCACGCTTCTCGACGACGGCAAGCCGATGCTGCTGCTGGACATGCCGAACATTGCCGCGTCTCTCAGCCTCACCCGGCAGGATGCGGGCGCGAAGGATCTGTTCGCGGATAATGACCCGGAAGCCGAAGCCGAAACCGTACCGGCGATGCTGTTCACCGCGCTGGACGGCCATCGCAAGGCAGTTCGCCTCGACCTTTTGCGACGGATCGAGACAGTCGATCGGGACTCGGTCGATATTGCGGGCGGACGCGCCCATGTCGTGATCGAGGGTGCGCTGATCCCGCTCGCCGGGCACGAAGCGGGCGACCTGCCCGACGACCGGTGCAGGATCCTGCGCCTGTCCGACGGCGAGAGCGAGATCGCCTATGCCGTCGCGGAAGTCCTCGACGCGATCGAGATCGCCGGCCCCATAGTTCCCGATGCGCAGGACCCGGCGATCGAAGGCATCACGCTGATCGAAGGGCGGCCTGTCACTCTGATCGACGGACACGCGATCTTCGCTGCCCACCCCGCGCCAGCGCAGCGCGCGCGCGAACTCGTCTGCCGCCTGCCGGGCGACAGCGACTGGGCGCGCACCATCCTCACGCCCCTCGTCGTCGCTGCCGGATATCGGGTCGCCTCCGAGGACGGGCAACAGGCCGATCTCGCCATTCTCATGGACGACGATCCCGAACCCGAAGCGGGTGCCTCGGCATCGCTGATCCGGCTGACCGCCGATCCCGAGAGAAGCACCGCCGACACGATCTACAGATACGACCGCGAGGGCCTGTTCGCAGCCCTGCGATGCGCGCGCGCAGGAGGAAGGGGATGAGCGAGTTGCTGCTGATCTGCCGCATCGCCGGCCGCCGCGCCGCGATCCCCGCCCTGCGCGTCCGCTCCGTGATCGAACTCGAGGCGATCACTCCGGTCCCGCGGGCACCGGACCATATCCTCGGCCTTGCCGCGCTGCGCAGCCAGGCGCTCACCGTGATCGACACCTCCCGCGCTCTGGGTTTCGCGCCCATGGCCGACGTGACCGGAACCCGGGCGGCGGTCGTCGCGCATGGCGACCATGTCTATGCGCTCGCGCTGGAGGATACGAACGATGTCGAGGAGGCATTGTCCGATCCGCAGCCGCTTCCCGGCGGCTTCGGCGAGGAATGGCACCATGTCGCGAAGGGCATGGTCGAAACCGCACGCGGACCCGCACTGGTCATCTGCGTGGAAAGACTGATCGAGGGCCGTCGTGCCGAGGCGGCTTAAAGGATTGGTTACCGCCGCCGGCTATGGCTCGGAATAAAGGCTGCAAAGGGCGCACAATGAAGACCTGTCTCATCGTCGACGATTCGCGCGTGATCCGAAAGGTTTCGCGGCATATCCTGGAAACACTCGGCTTCACGGTGGACGAGGCCGAGAACGGCCAGCTCGGGCTCGACAAATGCATGGCGTCGATGCCCGATGTCATCCTGCTCGACTGGAACATGCCGGTCATGACCGGGATCGAGTTCATCTCGAAGCTGCGCCGCTGCGAAGGCGGCGACAAGCCCAAGGTCGTGTTCTGCACGACCGAGAACGACGTCGCCCATATCCGCGAGGCGATCAGCGCCGGGGCCGACGAATATGTGATGAAGCCGTTCGATCACGAGACCCTGCAGATCAAGCTGCAACTCGTCGGCGCGGTCTGAGCGTCGTCTGATGGCCGCCGTCCTTCGCCCCACCTCGATCGTTCGCGCCCCCTCGCCCGCCCCTGCCCCGGCCCCTGCCGCGGCGGCGAACACGGTGAAGGTGATGCTGGTCGACGATTCGCTGACCGTGCGCACCGTCTTCGGGCGGATGATCGACCGCGAGGACGATCTCGAAGTCGTCGGCCAGGCCGAAACCGCCGAAAAGGCTCTTCTCCAGCTGCGCTCGACCCCGGTCGATGTCATTCTCCTCGACCTCGAAATGCCGGGAATGGGCGGGCTCAAGGCGCTTCCCGAAATCATGGAACGGGCCGGCGAGGCGCAGGTTCTGGTGGTCTCCTCGCTGACCGAGGGCGGCGCCGAGACGACGCTGACCGCGCTCTCCATGGGGGCGGCGGACACCATGCTGAAGCCGCGCCCCGGCCAGTTCGACGACAGCTACCGATCGAGCCTGATCGACAAGATTCGCGCGCTCGGCGCCCGGCAGGCACCCCAGCGGGAGTCGGCGCTGCAAGAGGTCGTCCGCCAGAGCGCGCCGGGTCGCAAACGGCCGAAGATCGTCGCCATCGGCGCCTCGACCGGTGGGATCCACGCGCTCAACCTGTTCTTGCGCGAACTGCCGGCGGAATTCGACCTGCCGATCCTCATCACCCAGCATCTTCCCGGCAGCTTCATTCCGGTCTTCGCGCAGCAGATGGAAAGCGCAGCGGGCCGTCCGGCGATTCTGGCCGGGAAGGGAACACCCGTCGAGCACGGAAATCTCTACATCGCCGGAAGCGAGGGCCATCTCGTCGTGCGCCGCATGGGCCAGCACGTTGTCACCGGACTGTCGCACGACCGCACCGAGAACGGATGCCTGCCCTCCGTTGATCCGATGTTCGAATCGCTGAGCGAAGCCTTCGACGGCCATGTCGCCGCGATCCTGCTCTCGGGCATGGGGCGCGACGGCACGCGGGGCGCGGAAATCGTCGCCGCGGCGGGAGGCACGGTCTATGCGCAGGACGAGGCGAGCTGCGCCGTCTGGGGAATGCCGCGCGGCGTCGCCGAGAAAGGCCTCGCCGCCGCCGTGCTTCCGCCGGAGGAACTCGCGCGCAAACTGGTCGCCTCCCTCAAGGAAACGGCGTGCGTCTGAACGACGCCTCGATCCGTGTGGTGGCCGATCTGCTCGCGGCCAGGACCGGGCAGGAACTGACCGAAAGCCGCCTCTGGCGGGTGCCGTCGGCTCTGGCCGGCGTGTTCCGCGAGCGCGGGATTTGCAATATCGACCAGCTCGCCTGCCTGATGGCGGAAGGCCGCGATCCGCGCCTTGCCGATGACGTGGTCGAGGCGCTGGTCAACAACGAGACCTATTTCTTCCGCGACCATCTTTCCTTCCAGGCCCTGTCCGAACGTGTCCTGCCGGACCTTGCGCGGAAACGCGCGGACAAGCGTCGTCTCTCGATCTGGTCAGCCGGATGCTCGACGGGTCAGGAGGCCCTGTCGCTGGCGATGCTGTTCAAGTCCCGGCCGCAGGAGTGGGACGGGTGGACCATCGACATCGTGGCCACCGACATATCGCGAAAGGTCATCGAGACCGCCCGCAAGGGGCACTACTCGCAATTCGAGATCCAGCGCGGGATCACTGTCGCGCAAATGCTCGAATTCTTCACCGAAGCCGGCGAGGGATGGCAGGCGAGCGAGGACATTCTTGCCATGCTGCGCCATCAGCAGCGCAGCCTGCTCGATGCCCCGCCGGCCCCGGGCCGGTTCGACCTAATCCTGTGCCGAAACGTCCTCCTCTATTTCGATCGCTTCACGCGGGCGCGCGCCTTCGATCGCCTGTCCGCGGCCACGAGGAGTGACGGCTGGCTGATGCTCGGCGCGGGGGAGACGGTGGTCGGCCAGACCGAACAGTTCGATCCCGGCCCCTTCGGCTCGTCTCTCTACGTGCCGCGGCAGCACGCGTCGCGCCCGGCCGCCACCATGCCGCGCGTGGCCACGGGCTGAGAGGTACGCGATGGCGAGCGAGCGTAAATGGGCAGTTTACCCTTCCTTATCGACCGGTGCGCTAGTCGCTGGATGCCAGCACTCGACCGAGAGGACCCCGTGGCAGCTGCGAACACTTCCATGAGGCCGGACACGAACTGCACGGTCTTCGCGCCGGTCGCCGTTCTTTCGGCGATGTTCGGACTGACCGTCATCGCGCTGGTCATGGACGGGCGGTTCGGTGCGGTGCCTCTCGCCATAGGCGTTAGCGGGTTCGCGCTGGCCGCGGCCCTGCTGGTGCGGCACGGCATCCAGGAGGCGAGAAGCCTCGAAAGGCTGGGCCTCGCGGACACGCTGACGGGCTTGCCCAATCGCCGCGCGCTCCATGCCGATTATCGCCACTCCGCTCGCGACGGGGGCGAGATGGCAGTGGCTCTGGTCGACCTCGACGGCTTCGTGCTGGTCAACGAGCAGTACGGCCATCAGGTCGGGGACGAGACGATCCGCGAATGCGCGTCGATCATGATGCATATCTGCAAGGGAGAGGCCGCCGTCTATCGGCTGGGCGGGGACGAATTCGCCCTCGTCAAGGAAGGGCCGCTCGCGGGCAATATTCTCGAAGGCCTGAGCCGCAGGATCATCGAACGGCTGTCGGCCGCGATCCATGTCGATGAACGCCGGCTCAATCTCGGCGCCAGCATAGGGCTTACACGCTGCACCAGCGGGTCGCCCATCGCCTCGTCCGAGATGCTCCGACGGGCCGACGTGGCGATGTTCGAATCGAAGCGCGCCGGGAAAGGCCGTTGCACGTGGTTCGTGCCGGACTTCGACCGCTTTCGCGAACAGACCCGCGAGCTCGACGACGATTTGCGGGGCGCTCTGGCGAACCAGCAGTTCGACGTGCATTACCAGCCGCTGGTGGACTGCCATTCCCGGCGCGTCGTCGCGGTGGAATCGCTCATCCGGTGGAACCGTGCCGACGGAGAAGCGATCGGCCCCGGCGTGTTCATTCCCGCGGCGGAAAAGTCGGGGCTGATCAACCCGATCGGCCTGTGGGTTCTTCGCCGCGCCTGTCTCGATGCCCTCGACTGGGGCGGCATCACCCTGTCGGTGAACATTTCGGCCGCCCAGCTGCGCAATCCCGAATTCCCGGTCGAGCTCGGCCAGATCCTCGAGGAGACCGGTTTCGATCCCGAGCGTCTCGAGCTCGAGATCACCGAGACCTGCCTGGTGATCGACCCCAAGGTCGCAGAGCGCAGCCTCGGCGTCATTCGGGGTTTCGGCGTGAAAGTGGTGCTGGACGATTTCGGCACCGGATACGCCTCCTTCGGCTTCCTGCGCCGGTTCCGCTTCGAAAAGCTCAAGCTCGACCGCAGCCTGATCGCCAATGCGGGGCAGGACGATGGCAGCCGGGCGATGATGCTGTCGTCGATCACCGTCGCGCGCGCGATGAACATGGGCGTCACCGCGGAAGGTGTCGAAACGCAGGAGCAGGCCGAGATGGTCCGCGCGGCGGGATGCGATACCATCCAGGGCTGGCACTATTTCAAGGCCATGCCGGCCGGCGAGATCGGCCAGTATCTCGGGCGAACCATCGACGTGGTGCCACCGCGCCCGGTGGCCGTGCCGATACCGCAGGACGGGTTCGCACCGCGGTCCGCCGTCAACGACGCGTCCGCGGCCTGACCCAGCCCCCGCGCTCCTTAACTTCGAATCAACCTTCTTCCTGCAGGAAGACTCACCTTTTCAGACAGGAATTCGACATGAACGCGCAGTCCGGTGTGTTGACCCATATCGATCGCGACGAGGTCGCCGCGGTTGCGGTCGATCGGGTCGAACATGCTGTCAGCACCACCGCTCTCAGCCGCTGGATCATGTCACTCAGCCTGAAGCGCAAGGCCCGTCTGACGGCGGCGCTGGCCCTCGGCGGGTTTGCTTGCGTCGCGGTTCTCGCCCTGCTCGGCTTCTCGAACCCTGCATGGATCTCCACGCTCCGCATCGCAGTCCTCGTGATCACGGCAATCTCGATCACGCTGGCGCTGGCCGGCATGGCGTTCATCGAGACCCACGTGATCGACGTCTTTCTCGAGATATCCTCCAACATGAGAAAGCTTTCCGAGGGCAGGCGGGACGTCCAAGTCAGCGCGACCTCGCGCGGCGACGAGCTCGGCGACCTTGCCCGGTCGTTCGAATATTTCGTGAAGGCCGGACACAAGCTCGACGAGCTGTTCGCGAGCCGGATGGCAACCGCGGACCTGCGCAAGGACGAACTGAGCCGGATCGCAGCGCAGTTCGAAAGCAATATCGGCGATGTCGTATCCGGCGTCGCCGCCGCTTCGAGCGAGTTGCAGTCGACCGCGAGTTCGATGGCCTCTGCCGCCGAACAGTCGGCCTCGCAGACCAGGCTGGTATCGAACTCCATGGATCAGGCATCGATGGGCATGACCGCCGCTGCCGCCGCGTCGGACGAATTCGCCATGTCGATCGGCGAGATCAGCCGGCAGGCGACCAATTCCGCCGAACTGGCGCGCAAGGCGACCGACGCCGCCGCCGAGGCGGACAGCACGATTTCCGCGCTTTCGATTTCCGCCGAACAGGTCGGCCAGATCGTCGAGCTCATCCAGTCGATCGCGCAGCGGACCAATCTCCTCGCGCTCAATGCCAGTATCGAGGCTGCGCGCGGCGGCGAAGCCGGGCGCGGCTTCGCAGTGGTGGCGAGCGAGGTGAAGGAACTCGCCGCGCAGACCAGCAAGGCGACCGAGGAAGTGGCGCAGCAGATCCGCACCATGCAGGATTCCACCGGCGCCAGCGTCACGGCCCTGCGGTCGATCGGGGATCAGATCAAACAGCTCGAGACCACCGCTGTCTCGATCGCGAGCGCGGTGGATCAGCAGTCGATCGCCGGGCAGGATCTTGCCCGCAGCATCGACCTTGCCGCGCGCGGATCCGACGAGGTCGCGGACAATATCGCGCAGGTCCGCGAAACTGCCATGTCGACCGGCAGCGCGGCCAATCAGGTGCTCAGTTCGGCGACCGAACTCGAGGGACAGGCGTCGACCCTGCGGCACAGGGTCGACGAATTCCTCCGCCATGTCCGCGCGCTGGACTAGGCAGCGTCACTCCCACCAGTAGGGCAGGCGCTTCGCGTCTCCGGTGACGACCTCGTTCATCGTCCGCGCATCGTAGAGCCGGCCACCCAGCATTACGTTCTCGATGTCGTCCGAATTGCGGATGTCCTGCGAGGGATCGGCGGTCAGGATGAGAAGATCGGCGAGCTTGCCGACTTCCAGACTGCCGATATCGCGGTCCATGCCGAGCGACTGGGCCGACACGATCGTGCCAGCACGCAGCGCCTCGACCGGCGACATTCCCCCGCGCACGAAGCTCCACAGCTCCCAGTGCGCCGCGATGCCCGCCTGCTGGCCGTGGGCGCCGATGCTCACCTTGACCCCGCGTTCGGCCAGCTTCTTCGCTTCGCGCGCCGAATTGTCGTCGACGAAGGCCCAGTCGGGCGCTTTCGTTCGGCGGGCGGTCTCGGCGAGCAGCTGGCGCGGCGGGGTGTGGACCATCAGCGGATTGGCGAACACGTCGGTCGCCTGCCGCCAGTAGGGATCGGCGGCGAGCCCGCCATAGGTCACCACGAGGGTCGGCGTGTAGTTCGTCTGCGACTGGCTGAAGAACTGCAGCACGTCGTCATACATCACGTCGACCGGGATGTTGTGTTCGAGCGTCGAATTGCCGTCGGCGATGATGTTGAGGTCCATCCCGAACAGCGATCCGCCCTCGGCCACCACCAGCATGTTCTCGGCGCGCGAGGCGGCGACGACCTGCTGGCGCTGTTCGCGGCGCGGCTGATTGTAGTTCTTGATCGAGATGCCGCCCTGCGCCTTGATCCGGCGCACGTGAGCCAGCGCATCGTCGTAATCGTCGATCCGCGCATAGACCCCGGCGGCCTTGGCACCGTAGACGATCTCGCCGGTCGAGAAGGTCCGCGGGCCGAGATTCATTCCGGCGCGCTGGCGCTCGGCGGTGGCGAAGACCGTGCTCGCCTGGCTCGAGGGATCGTGGATGGTGGTCGAGCCGAGCGCGAGGGCCTGCACCGCGGCCCAGTTCTGCTGCGGGATCAGGTCGCCCTGACCGTAGGGACCGTGGGCATGGGCATCGACCAGGCCGGGCATGATCGTGCGCCCCGTGGCATCGACGCGGCGCGCATCGGAAGGCACCGTTACGCTCGCCGCCGGGCCGATCGCCGCGATCCGGTCACCCTCGATCACGATCGTCCCGTTCTCGATCGCGCCTGCCCCGTCGTCCGACATGGTCAGGATGCGCGCGCCGGTGATGGCGACCGTGCCCGAGGGCTTGGCCGCGCGGATCGTGCGGGCGAGCGAAATGCCCGTGGTCGGCTGGACGAAGCCCTGCGCCCCCTCCTGCGCCGGCGCGCGGGCGAACATCGCATCGGTGGTGGCGCGATAGAGCGTCGGTCCCATCGACCAGTAGAGCGTGTCGCCATCGTCGGCCCAGCCGATATAGTCGGCCCCGCCCTCGCTCGCGCGCACGGTCGGCAGCGAACTCGTCGTCTCGTCCACCGCGACCGCCTGCCCGCCTTCGAGCAGGGGCATGGCGAAGACCTCGTAATTCTGGCGGAAGGCGAAATACCTCCCGTTCGGCGCGACGCGGAAATCGTTGGCAAGCTCGCCCTGCGCATGGACCCGCTTGGCCTCGCCGTCGAGATTGCTCGAGAGGAGCTGCAACTTGCCGCCCTCGCTGCCGAGCATGAAGATGCGATCGTTCGAGGCACCGAATTGCGGATCGGAATTGCCGCGCGAAACCAGCTCCGGCGCGCCGCCTGACACCGCCACACGGTAGACACCGCGGTTCTCGGAATATTCGGGCGAGAGCAGATAGCCGCCCTGCCGCTTCTCGAAGACGAGCGTCTGGCCGTCGGGCGAGAATTTCGGCACCGCGTAATGCCCGCGCTGGCTGGTGACGGCGCGCGGATTGCGGCCGTTCGCATCGGCGACCATGATCTGGCCGAGGCCGGCATCGGTCCATTGGACCCACGCCATGCGGCGCCCGTCGCGCGACCATGTCGGCCACAGCTCCAGCGCATTGTCCTGACTGGTCAGCCGGCGCGCCTCGCCCCCGGCGGCATCCTTGACGTAGAGCTTGCCGAGGCTTTCGAAGACGATCCGCCGTCCGTCGGGCGACATCGTCGCGAATTTGGGCATCGCGGCGGTGAACGTCTCGGGCGCCACCGGGATCACCGGATGCGGCGCATCGGCGATCGCTCGCGTATCGTCGATCCGGAAGGGGATGACCTGTGCCTCGCCGCCATCGGCGGAAATGCGGCGCAGCTTGCCGCCCGCCCAGAACACGATCTCCCGGCTGTCGGGGGTCCAGTCCATCGCCGGGTAGACGCCGTAGACCGCCCAGGTCTCCTGCAGATCGAGGTCGAGCGCGTCGTAGATCATCGTCTCGACGCCGGTGGACAGGTCCTTGATCCAGAGCTGCGAGGTGTCCTTGTCGCGCCGCACGAAGGACAGGCGCGTGCCGTCGGGCGAAGGCTGCGGACGGACCGAACCGCCGAAGCCCGAGATCGCGGTGGTCACTTCCTTGGTGGCGAGATCGTAGCGCTCGATCTCGAACAGGCTCTGGAGCGAATCCTGCGCGTATTCGAAGGTGTTCCCGGGGCTGACATTGCGGGTGTAGTAGATCGCCGACCCGTCGGGCGCGTAAACCGGCTCGCCCAGTTCCTTCTGGAGCTGCTCGTTGGCCCGCTCGACCAGCGCGACGCCGCCGCCGCCCGAGACGTGATAGAGCCAGATCTCGCCCGTGCCGGCCGAACGCGCGGTGGTGAAATGCTTCTTGGCGGCGATGTAGCGCCCGTCCGGGCTCCAGGTCGGATTGTTGAGCAGGCGGAAGTTCTCCTTCGTCACCTGTTGCTTGTTCGCGCCGTTCACGTCCATCAGCCAGATATTGTCACCGCCCCCCCGGTCGGAGGTGAAGGCGATGCGGCTGCCATCGGGCGAGAACCGGGGCTGGATTTCCCAGGCCATCCCGTCGGCGATGCGGACCGGCGTGCCCCCGGCGATCGGCATGGTGTAGATGTCGCCGAGCAGGCTGAAGGCGAGCGTGCGGCCATCGGGCGACACGTCGACATCCATCCACGTGCCCTCGTCGGTCGCGATCGGCACTTGCCGGAGGGTCGCCCCGCGTGGGGCGGTGATGTCCCACTTCTCCGGTTCGGCAGCGGGCGCGGCGACCTGCGGATCGACGGGGCTGGTCGTCGTCTCGATCCCGCTGCCCTCTTCGGGGCGATCTTCCTGCGAGCTGT
Source organism: Erythrobacter sp. (assembly GCA_025698865.1). Taxonomy (GTDB): domain Bacteria; phylum Pseudomonadota; class Alphaproteobacteria; order Sphingomonadales; family Sphingomonadaceae; genus Qipengyuania. The sequence goes on from JAILWQ010000001.1 coordinate 927,042, forward strand.
CGACCTCCTGCTCCTCGACCGGATTGGGCGAAGGCGGCGTCGGTTGCTGCGCCAGCCCGGCCTGCGCGACGAACAGCGTGGCCAGAACGGAAGCGACAGTGAATTTCATGTGGTGTTCTCCCCGAAGATCGCGCCGGTCTAGGCAAGCCACGGGACAATGCAAGGCGTCGCTCGCAGCGACGCCTCTCACCACGCTCAACCGTCCAGCTGGGCGAGCAGCTGTTTCGCGCGCGAGAGGTGCGGCCGGTCGAGCATTCCCTTGCGCCAGCCGATCGTGCCGGCGCCCGGATTGGCGTCGAACAACTCGACGATCTCGCGCGCTTCGGCGACCTCGTCCTCGCTCGGCGTGAAGGCGGCGTTGATCACCTCGACCTGCGCCGGATGGATCGCCAGCATCCCGCGATAGCCGTCGCGCCGCACCTGTTCTGCCCGCGCCTTGAGGCCGTCGAGATCGCGGAAATCGCCCATGATCGTCTCGATCGGCAGGACGCCTGCCTTGGCCGCGCCCATCAGGCAGAGGCTGCGTGCGAGCTCGAAGGCGGGGCGATAGCGCCCGTCGGCCTCGACATTGTCGAGCGCGCCGACCGCATCCGCCAGATCCTCCGCGCCCCAAGTCATCGCGACGAGACGCGGCGCGCCGCGATAGGTGCCGGTGGTGAACATCGCCGCGGCGGTCTCGGTCACCAGCGCGGCGACGGGGGTCGAGCCTTCCTCGATCCCGTGCGCCCGCTCCTGCGCGGTCAGCATCACGTCCAGCGCCTCGACATCATGGCCGCCCTCGGCCTTGGGCAGCAGGATGCCGCCGGGCCGCGCGGGCATCACCGCGTCGAGATCGGCGGCGGTCCATTCGCCGTCGAGCGGATTGACCCGGACCCAGATGCGTGCGCGATGCTCGGCATTCTGCGCCAGGAACTCGGCGACCATCCGGCGGGCCTCGGGCTTCTGGGGAATGGAAACCGCATCCTCGAGATCTAGGATCACGATATCCGCCGGGCCGCCCAGCGCCTTTTCCATCTTGCGGGCGCTGTCGCCCGGCGCGAACAGCCAGGAACGCATTTTCGGCGGGGCGGCGGCGGTCGGCATGTCCGGCAATCTCCTTCGTGGCGCACGCGCCTATCAAGCGGATTGCGGTTTTGCCAGCACCGGCCGCGCTCCAGATCGGCGATTGCTGCATTGCCGCAAAAGCCCTTGGGTCCATGACAGGTCGCCGTTACACCTTGCCCCATGAACGACCCCCGCCCCGCGATCCGCCAGAACGAAGACATCCGCTATCTCGGCAAGCTGCTGGGTGACGTCATCCGCGATCTGGGGGGCGACGAGCTGTTCGAGCGGATCGAGACCATCCGCGCGGCGAGCGTCAACCGCCACCGGGGCGAGGAGGTTGCCGATAGCGGGCTCGACGCGCTCGATCTCGATCAGGCGCTGGCCTTCGTGCGCAGCTTCGGCGTCTTTTCCATGCTCGCCAATCTCGCCGAGGATCGCGAGGGGATCATGGCACAGACCCGGGCGAGCTTCGCCGACACCATGGCCGAACTCGAAGCCCAGGGCATCACCCGCGAAAGGATCGCCGAGGCGCTGGACCGCGCGCTGATCGCCCCGGTCCTCACCGCCCATCCGACCGAGGTGCGGCGCCGCAGCGTGCTCGACCACCGCAACCGCATCGCCGATCTCATGCGGCTGCGCGATGCGGGCGAGGGGCGGACACCCGAAGGCGACGAGATCGAGGCGGCGATCGTCCGCCAGATCGCGCTGCTGTGGCTGACCCGGACCCTGCGGCGCGAACGATTGTTCGTGACCGACGAGATCGACAACGCGGTGGACGTGTTCCGCCAGGTGTTCGTGCCCGTCCTGCCCGGGTTCTACGCGATGATCGAACGGGTCTCGGGCCACCGTTCCGCGAGTTTCCTGCGCGTCGGCACCTGGATCGGGGGCGATCGCGACGGCAATCCCTTCGTCACGGCGAAGACCATGCGCTACGCCCTCGGCCGGGCGAGCGAGGCGGTGCTGCTCCATTATCTCGACGCGGTCCACGCGCTGGGTCAGGAGCTTTCGATCAGCAACGAGCTCGCCCCGCCGGGCAGGGAATTGCGCGACCTCGCCGACGCCAGCGGCGACGTGTCTCCCCATCGCGGCGACGAGCCCTATCGCCGGGCGCTGTCCGGCATCTATGCGCGCCTTGCCGCGACCTATCGCGAGATCGCGGGCAGAGCCCCGCCCCGCCCGAGCCATCTCGACCGCCCCGCCTATGAAGGACCCGACGCTTTTGGCGCGGATTTGCGCGTGGTCGCCCGCGCCTTGCGCGAAGCGGCGGGCAGCACTCTCACCTCGCACGGCGCGCTCGGACGCCTGATCCGTGCGGTCCGCACCTTCGGCTTCCACCTCGCCACGCTCGACATGCGCCAGAACAGCGCGGTGCACGAGCGGGTGGTGGCCGAACTGCTGGCCGGGGCCGGTGTGGAAGCGGACTATCTGGCGCTCGACGAGGATGCCCGGGTCGCCCTGCTGCGCCGCGAGCTTACCTCGCCCCGCCCCCTGCGCGCCGCGTGGAGCGAATATTCAGAGGAGACCGCCAAGGAGCTGGCGATCCTCAAGGAAGCCGCCCGCACCCATGCCCGTTACGGGCGCGAGGCGATCCGCAATTACGTGATCTCGATGGCGGAGAACGTCTCCGATCTGCTCGAAGTCAATCTGCTGCTGAAGGAGGTCGGCCTCTACCGCCCCGGCGAGGTCGCGGATGCGGCGATCATGGCGGTCCCGCTGTTCGAGACGGTCGAGGATCTGCGCAATGCGCCAGAAGCCATGCGCGCCTATTTCGCCCTGCCCGAGATCGCCGCCATTGCGCGGGCGCGCGGCCATCAGGAGGTGATGCTCGGCTATTCCGATTCCAACAAGGACGGCGGCTACCTCACCTCCAATTTCGAACTCGCCAGCGCGAGCGAGGCGCTGGCCGAAGTGTTCGACGAAGCGGGTATCGCCCTCCAGCTGTTCCACGGCCGTGGCGGTTCGGTCGGGCGCGGCGGGGGCAGCGCCTTCGAGGCGATCCGGGGCCAGCCGCCGGGCACGGTGGGCGGCCGCATCCGCATCACCGAACAGGGCGAGGTGATCGCCGCGAAGTACGGCATGCCCGAAACCGCGCAGGCCAATCTCGAAGCGATGACCAGCGCCACGCTGCTGGCGACGCTCGAACCCGCACGGGTCGCCAGCGAGGACTACGCCCGCTTCTCCGATGCGATGGGCGAGCTTTCGGGGCGCGCTTTCGCTGCCTATCGCGGGCTCGTCTACGAGACGGAGGGCTTCAATGGTTTCTTCCGCCAGATGACGCCGATCGCCGAGATCGCCACGCTCAATATCGGATCGCGCCCGGCGAGCCGCAGCAAGTCCGACCGGATCGAGGATCTGCGCGCGATCCCCTGGGTCTTCAGCTGGTCGCAGGCGCGCGTGATGCTGCCGGGTTGGTACGGCGTCGGCAGCGCGCTCGCCGGGTTCGAGGACAAGGGCCTGCTGCGCGCCATGGCGAGCGAGTGGCCGCTCTTCGCCAACACGCTCGACAATATGGAGATGGTGCTGGCCAAATCGGACCTCGCCATCGCGCGGCGCTATGCCGGGCTGGTCGACGACAGCGCCTTTGCCGACGAAACCTTCGCCCGGATCGAGAGCGAGTGGCAGCGCACGCACGACGCGCTACTCGATGCGACCGGCCAGTCGCGGCTGCTCAAACGCAATCCCCGGCTCGAGGCGTCGATCCGCCTGCGCCTCCCTTATATCGAGCCTCTCAATCTGGTGCAGGTCGGCTTGATCCGGCGCCTGCGCGCGGGCGAGGACGATCCGCGCATCGCGGAAGGCATCCGCCTGTCGATCAACTCGATCGCCACGGCCCTTCGCAACAGCGGCTAGACCCTAGGTATCGGTGCGGGCGAGCCGTTCGAGATCGGCCCTCGCATCGACATCCTCGATGCAACCGGGATCGTCGACTGCGATGCGGACGACACCCGGCGTCGCTTCCAGAACCACGCGGGCACCCCGATCGCCGGACAGATGGCCGAGCGCACCGAACAGTTGCGGCGCGATCGCCACGGGATGGCCCGGCCTCCCTGCGAATTCGGGCATGGCGGCCGACGCTCCGGCAAGGACGCGTTCGAGCATGGCGTCGGCTACCGCCGCGCTGCAACGCGGCATGTCGCCGAGAAACATCGCGACCGCCCTGCTGTCGTCCGGCAGCGCGGCGAGCCCGCAGCGAAGCGAGGCGGACAGCCCTTCCGCCCAATCCTCGCACACTACGTTTCGCAGGCGCGGATCGTCGAACGGTTCGAGCGCTTCCCTCACCCGGTCCGCGCGCGCGCCAAGGACCACCGTGACCGTCTCGACCCGCGCTCCGAGCGCGGCAGCGACGGCCCAGCCGATCAGCGGCCGGTCACCCAGCGGAGCGAGCAGCTTGGCGCCGTCGAACCGCGTCCCCGCGCCGGCGGCGAGGACCACGGCGTGGCAGCCTGCGGGAATGTCAGGCGGCTGCAAGCTGCTGCGCCTCGTTCGCGCTGCTGCTTTCGGCAGCGCGGCCCTGCGCGATGATCTCGCCGACGACCGAAACCGCGACCTCCCACGGCGATGCGGCCGGTATCGGCAGGCCAATGGGCGCGTGAAGGCGCGCGATCTGCGCCTCGCTCAATCCGGCAGCCACGAGCCCTTCGCGCCGCTGACCGAGCTTGCGCCGCGATCCGAGGACACCGACGTAACCCGCTTGTGACCGCAGGCTCGGCACCAGCGCTTCCTGATCGGCCTCCAGATCATGCGTCGCGACTGCGATGGCGGTCCACGGGTCAAGGTCGATTTCGGTGAGGGATTCCGTCAGCGCACGCCGGTCGCAGACGATCCCGAATGGCGGCTCTCCGGAGGGGCCGTACGGGCTGAGAAGCATGGTCTCCCAACCGATCGTCCGGCCCATGCCCGCAATGGCCAGCGCGAACGGGTCGGAGCCCACCACCACCAGCCGCCGCGCCGGATCGTAGCGCTTGCTGATCGGATACGCGCGTCCCACGTCGCGTTCCTCCGGGTCGACACAAACACGCAGTCGTCCGTCGCTCAGCCAGAGCGTAGGACGCCTCGCCTTGGTGCGATCGCGCAAATCCCGCAGCGCCGGGTCATCCGGCCCGACGCGTTCGATAGCGACTTCGATCCGCCCGCCGCAGGGCAGGCGGATGTCGATGAAGGGGCTCCCCTCGCCATAGACAAGGGTGCGCGGCTCGCCCTCGGCGATGACCTCGCGCCCATGGCGGGCGACGTCGTCTTCGATGCACCCGCCCGAGAGGAAGCCGAAGGCGGACGCAGCGGTGATGACCATCTGCGCGCCTTCGGGACGCGGGCCGCCATCTGCGGCCACGATGGTCGCAAGGGCGAAAGCTTCGCATGCATCCATGGCAGCGAACATGCGGGGACGGACGTCGTCCTCTAGGCCGTGGATCGGCCAGTCGCCCGCTTCCCCTGTTTGCGTCATGATCAGGCGATCGCGGGCAGTCGGTCCAGATACTTGTCGAGCGTCAGCGGATAGTCGCGCACGCGGATACCGGTTGCGTTGTAGATGGCGTTCGCCACCGCGGCGCCCGGCCCGCAAATGCCCAGCTCGCCCACGCCCTTGGCCTTCATCGGCGAGATGATCGGGTCCAGCGTGTCGAGGAAGACGCATTCCTGGTGCGGAATGTCGGCATGGACCGGCACCTCGTATCCGGCGAGATCGTGATTGGCGAAGAAGCCGAAACGCTTGTCGACATGAAGATCCTCCATCAGCGTGGCTCCGGCGGACATCACCATCGCCCCGATCACCTGGCTGCGCGCGGAAAGCGGGTTGAGAATGCGCCCGGCATCGCAGACCGACAGCATCCGCGTGATGTGGGTCTCGCCGGTGAAGGCATCGACTTTCACCTCGGCGAAGTGGCCGGCATAGGTGCCGACATCGTAGCCGTCCTTGAAGTCGCCATAGGTCATCTCGCCGTCTGCGCTCAGCGCGCCGGCGTCGGCGATCTCCCAGCTTTCACCGTTCAGGTTAGCTTTCCCGTCCTCGAAGGTCGCGGCGTCCGCATCGAAGCCGAGCTTCTCGCCGATGGCGCGGCGCAGGTTGACGCAGGCGGCATAGACGCCGGCGGTGCTGCTCGCCGCGCCCCACTGCCCGCCCGAGCCCGAGGATGCCGGGAAAGCGGAATCGCCCAGCTCGACGTTCACGCGCTCGAGCGGCACGCCCATGGTCTCCGCCGCGGTCTGCGCGATGATCGTGTAGGATCCGGTGCCGATGTCGGTCATGTCGGTTTCGACGGTGAAGCCGCCATCCGCGTCCATGCGCACGCGCGCTGCCGATTTCTCGGTCGGCCCGGCGCGATAGCCCGCAGCGCAGCCCATGCCGGTGAGCCAGCGCCCCCGCCGGTTGCCGCCCGCCTGCGGGTTGCGCTTGGACCAGCCGAAGCGCTCGGCCCCTTCGCGGAGACAGCGGACCAGATTGCGATCCGAGATTTTTGTGTCCGGATCGGCCGGGACCGTGTCCTTGGCATCATTGAGAACGCGCAGTTCGACAGGGTCCATGCCCAGCTTCTCGGCCAGCTCGTCCATCGCGACCTCGAGCGCAAGGTGCCCGACAGCCTCGCCCGGCGCACGCATCGCATTGCCTTCGGGAAGGTCGAGCTCGGCGACAAAGGATCGGGTCAGCCGGTTCGCGCCGGTATAGAGCTTGGGCGTCTGGAGCGTGCCGTCCTCCCCGCTCTCGCCGTCGAGATTGCCCGACCAGCATTCATGCGCGATGGCGGTGATACGGCCGTCCTGATCCGCGCCGAGGCGGACGCGCTGGATGGTCGCATGGCGATGGGTCGCGTTGTTGAACATCAGCGGGCGCTGCATCACCACCTTGACGGGGCGCCCGGCCGCCTTCGCGCCGAGCGCGGCCATCACCGCATCGGCGCGGACGAACAGCTTTCCGCCGAAACCGCCACCGATATAGGGAGAATCGACGCGAACCTTGTCCTCGTCGATCTTCAGGATGCTGGCGAGCGCCTTTTTGCCCCAGGCGATCATCTGGTTCGAAGTCCAGACCGTCAGCCGGTCGCCCTCCCAGGCAGCGATGCTTGCCATCGGCTCCATCATCGCATGGGATTCATCGGGCGTGGTGTAGGTCGCGTCGACCGTGGCTGCGGCGGAACCGTAGGCGCTGTCGAAATCGCCCAGCGTGGATTCGCTCTTGTCTCCGGAAAAGCCGGTGCCGACCTTCGATTTCTCCTTCGCCGTTTCGAGATCGAAACGCCCGTCGGCACTGTCGTAGCTGGTTCGGATCAGGCCGGCGGCGGCGCGCGCCTGCTCGAAGGTTTCGGCGACGACCACGGCGATCGCCTGGTGGTAATGCGCAATATCCCGACCGCCGAACAGCGGGGCGATGTTCCAGTCGCTCGACCCGACCGCGTTATGCTCGGTCGCCGCGACGATGGCGATGACGCCGGGTGCCTTGCGGGCCTCGTCTAGGTTCATCGAGCGGATGCGGCCCTTGGCGATGCCCGCACCCACGATCCAGCCATAGGCCTGGTTGGCCGCGACATCGTGCCGCTCGGCCGCGTAGGGTGCGCGCCCGGACACCTTCAGCGGGCCGTCGATGCGGCGCGTGGACTTGCCGACGACCTTGGAGCGGTCGAACAGGTTCTCGCCTGCAGGAGCGTTGAATTCCATGTCTCTAACCCTTCGCTTCGGCAAGGATGCCCGCCAGCGTACGTTCGGCCAGCGGAATCTTGAACTTGTTGTCTTCGGTCGGCCGGGCATCGGCAAAGGCCGTACGAACCACGGCGGCCGCGCCGTTGCGCAATTGAGCGTCGGCTTCGGGCAGACGCCATGGGCGCGGCGCCACGCCTCCGAACGCGACCTGTCCGGTTCCGTCCGACTGGATCACCGCCGCCACCGATACCAGCGCGAAGGCATAGGAGCGCCGGTCGCGGACCTTGCTGTAGAAGTGCCGGCCACCAAGTGGTGCGGGCAGGCGGACATGGGTGATGATCTCGCCCGGTTCGAGCACGGTCTCGACATGCGGCGTGTCACCCCACAAGCGATGGAACTCGGCTGAGGGAATGGACCGAGCCGTGCCGTCGGGCTTCACGGTCTCGACCACCGCGTCGAGCACGCGCATGGCCACCGCCATGTCGCCGGGATAGGTGGCGATGCAGCTATCGGACGTACCGATCACGCCGAGCTGGCGCGAGGAGCCGCGAATGGCGGCGCAGCCATCGCCGGGCTTGCGCTTGTTGCACGGCATGTTGGTGTCGTAGAAATACGAGCAGCGGGTCCGTTGGAGCATGTTGCCCCCGGTCGTCGCCTTGTTCCTGAGCTGGCCCGACGCGCCCGCCTGGATCGCACGGGTCAGCACCGCGTAGTCGCGCCGCACCTTCGGATGCGCCGACAACGCCGTGTTGGAGACGAGCGTACCGATCCTGAGACCGCCCTCCTCGGTTTCCTCGATTGCGTCGAGCCCGAGGTCCTGCACGTCGACCAGATGGGTCGGCCGCTCGATCTCGAGCTTCATCAGGTCGAGAAGATTGGTTCCCCCGGCAATGAACTTGGCGCCTTGCGTGGCTGCGACGGCGCGGGCGGCATCGGCGGGGCTGGCGGCGCGTTCGTAGGTAAAGCTGCGCATCTCAGGCCTCCGCTACCTGGGCCATCGCCTCGGCGATGTTCGAATAGGCCCCGCAACGGCAGATATTGCCGCTCATGCGTTCGCGCATCTCCATTTCCGTCGGACGCATCGGGCCGGTGAGGTCGTCGGTCACGTGGCTGGGGATGCCGCTGCGGATCTCCTCCAGAACGGCGACGGCCGAGCAGATCTGCCCCGGCGTGCAGTAGCCGCACTGATACCCGTCATGCTCGACGAAGGCATCCTGCATCGGGTGGAGATCGTCGGGCGTGCCGAGCCCCTCGATCGTGGTCACCTCGTCGCCCTCATGCTGGACCGCCAAGCTGAGGCAGGAATTGATTCGCTGCCCGTTCACCATCACCGTGCAGGCACCGCACTGTCCATGATCGCAGCCCTTCTTGGTGCCGGTCAGCTTCAGATGCTCGCGCAAGGTGTCGAGCAGCGTGGTGCGAGTGTCGAGATCAACCTCCTGCGGCGTTCCGTTGACAGTCATGCGAATGCGCATCGTGGATGGTCCTTCATTGCCCGACTGCGATCCGGGCATGGGTTGCTGTGCGCGCAGGATCGATGCCTGCGCGAGCGCGGCCGAGCCGACCCCGCCGGCAAGCACGCCCCTTCGCGAGACATTCAGGTATCCATCGTCGGGCATAGTATTCTCCGCTGCGTGACGGTCAGCATGGTTCGTCCAAAAGTCGGTATATCGGCTTCAATGATCGGAAAGCCCGATGGCTCCGAGAGATCATCGGTCGGGTATGGCCGGAGCGATAGCGCGGATCGGGCGCGACCGGTAGCCCTCACCCGTTTCTCGCGGTCCGCCTGGCCGCTCGCCGGGCGGCACGGCGCTGGCTTTTTTCCAGCCACTGCTCGATCGAGAGATCGCCTTCCGACACGTCCGCCAGCACCGCCCCGCGCTCCCCGGCAGGAAGCGGGGCTCCGGTGGTCGAATCGACCGATGTCTGGCGCTCGATCTCGGCGTTGAGCAGCGCGCCGGCCAGAACACCGTAGGCGCTCAGGAACATCCACATCAGGAACACGACGATCGCGGACAGCGAGCCGTAGGTCGCATTGTAGTCGCTGACATAGGCGACGTAGAGCGCGAAACCGAAACTGATCGCGATCCACAGGATCGTCGCCAGCAGCGCGCCCGGCGCCAGCCAGCGCCAGCGCGCCGGGCTCCGGTCCGGCCCGTAACGCATGATGAGCGCGAAGCCCGCGCTGCCGAGCAGGATCGACATGGTCCAGGCGAGCGTCTTGAACAGGAACTCCCAGCCCTTGCCGATCACGCCTTCCGCCTGCGTCTGGAGCCAGGCGAAGCTGCCCGCGCTCGCGATCCCGACCAGCGCGATGAAGATCGCCGCCAGCGTCAGCGCCGCGACCCGCAATGTCAGCGGCACGATACCCCGCGTCTCGTGCTCCTCGTTGATGATATTGAGCGCGCCGATCAGCCCGTTGGCGGCGCGCATTCCCCCGTAGATGGCGAAAGTGAGCGCGATGATCAGTGCGAAACCGGTCACGCCCGAACTGGTCGTGACGGCGGCGATCAGCTGATCCTCGATCAGCCGGCGCGCCTCGGCCGGGAGAACGGTGGTCAGCGATCCGATCTGGCGTTGCACCATCGCCACATCTCCGACCAATCCGTAGATCATCACGGTTGCCGCAAGCAGCGGGGTCAATGCCAGAAACGTGAAGAAAGCGACGCCCGCGCCGACCAGCGACAGATTGTGGAATCCCCACATCGTGTAGACGCGCTTCAGGATGATTTTCCAGGCCGACCAGGGCATTGCCCATGGCGAATTGGCGGTTGCCCCCGGTGCCTGATTGCGCGATGACGGGTTTTCCGGGTCCGGGTAATCGCCATCCATGATTTCAGGGGGATGGCCGGTTGTCGGCTCGGTGATGTTCGGGGCCAAACCGGCTTCCTTTGGATGATTGGTACGAATGGGGTCCTTCTCGCGTCTAACGGTCAAGCGCGGCAGTTGTGCCGGGCTTCGGCGCACTTTGATTGTCGGCAGCGCGCTCTCCCTCGCGTTGCAGAGCAACATGCTCTGCGCGCAAACCGTCGATCCGCAAGCGCAGGATCCCGAGAACGCCCCCACCGAAACCGCCACTCCCGAAGCAGCCGATCCCGCACCGCCAGCCGACATCGCGTTGCCGCAGGTGGAGCCCATCATTTCGGACGAGGAATTCGAAGAAGCGGTTCCCGCGCTCGATCCATCCGAGGACGGGGCGCTCGACGGTCCGCTCGAATCGATCGAGGATTTCGAGCGACGGATCGCGGCCGAACAGGGCGACACCACTCCTGCGACCACGGACGGCGCGGAGGCTCCGCTTGGCGATCCCGCTCTGGCCGATGGTGACGCGGTCGAGGAAATCGGCGATGCGCCGGTTCGCGACGCGGAACTCGCCGCCCCGCTCCCGCCGCTGGAGAATTTCGAGGCGGCTCCGGTGGAATTCGCGGAGGATGCCACCGACGAGGAGGTGGTCGAGGTCGCCTATGGCGTGCAGATCGAAGGTCTCGAACCCGCCGACGAGGAAACCGATACCGACCTTGCCGGAATGTTCGACAGCCTCTCGGCGCTGGAGGATGGCGACGGCGAAGCGGCCAATGTCGCGCAGGTCGCCGCAAGGCTGACCGAGGACAGCGCGCTGCTGCAGCGCATTCTCGCCTCGGAAGGCTGGTACGAGGCGAGCGTCGCCACCCGCATCGACCGGTCCGAGGATGTCACCGGCCAGCCGCTCACCGCCGTGCTCGAGGTGGTGCCGGGCGATCGCTTCGTCTTTTCCGATATCGTCATCCAGGCCGATCCGGTCGAACCGGCTGATCTCATCACCAGCAATCTCGCGCTGGAAGTCGGCCAGCCGATCATTGCCGAGCGGGTTCAGGGCGCGGAGACCAATGTCGCAGTGCGCCTGCCCGAAAACGGCTATCCCTTTGCCACTGTCGGCCAGCGCGACATCCTGCTGGATCAGGACACGAATGACGGTGTCTATACGCTGCCGATCGAAGTCGGTCCGCGCGCGCGCTTCGGCGGGATCGAGACCACCGGCGACCTCGCCTTCGATGCCGAGCATGTCGAAGTGCTCGCCCGGTTCGAGCGTGGCGAGCTCTACGACAGCCGCGATGTCGACGATCTGCGCCAGGCGCTCGTCGCCACCGGCCTGTTCAACACCATCTCCGTCGTGCCGCAGCAGACCGGCGAGACGGCGGGCGACGGCACCGAATACGCCACTATTCTCGTCGAACAGGATGCCGGCCCGCCCCGCACGCTCGCGGGAAGCGCGGGGTACGGCACGGGTCAAGGCTTCCGCGTCGAGGGCAGCTGGACCCATCGCAACCTCTTCCCGCCGGAAGGCGCGCTGATCGGCAATGTCGTCGCCGGTACGCAGGAACAGGGCGCGGGCGTCACCTTCCGCCGCTCCAATGCCGGGCGGCGCGACCGCACCTTCCAGCTGCGCGCCGAAGCGCTGCGCTCCGACTATGCGGCGTTCGAGGCCTTTACCGGCCAGCTTTCCGCGCTGATCAGCTACGATTCCACGCCGCTGTGGCAGAAGCCCTTCACCTATGCCTACGGCATCCGCCTGATCGGCACGAACGAGCAGGATTTCGATTTCGACCTCGGCGAACTCAACCGGCGCACCTTCTTCATCGGTGGCCTGACCGGGCAGATCGGCGTCGATCGCACGGACAGCCTGCTCGATGCGACGCGCGGCTTCCGGGTGACCGCACTGGTCGAACCCGAGGGCTCCCTTCAGGACGGCTTCACGCCCTATGTCCGGGCAAGGCTCGACGCCTCTGCCTATTATTCGGCAACCGATGCCATCGTGCTTGCCGGCCGCGTCCGGGTGGGCACGATCCAGGGCATCGATCGCTTCGACCTTGCCCCCTCGCGGCGTTTCTATGCGGGCGGCGGCGGATCGGTGCGCGGCTTCGGCTTCCAGGAACTCGGCCCCAAGGTCGAGCTCGCCAATCCCGATTTCGACCCGGAAGATCCCGACGAAGAGGACGATCCCACCTATTTCCGGCCGATCGGCGGGCTCAGCCTGAACGAGGTCGCGGCCGAGGTGCGCTATCGCTTCGGCAATTTCGGCGTCGTCGGCTTCGTCGATGCCGGCCAGGTCTACGAAGACACGACCCCCGATTTCTCCAACCTGCGCTACGGCGCGGGCATCGGCGGGCGGTACTACACCAATTTCGGCCCGCTGCGCTTCGACGTCGCCATGCCGCTCGACCGTCAGCCGGGCGAAAGCAGCTTCTCGGTCTACGTCTCGATCGGGCAGGCGTTCTGATGGCCGAGGATATCGAACCCGCCCGCGAAGACGCGATCGACACCGGGACGGATACGCCGATGGAAGAGGCGCCGGCCGAGCGCCGCCATCGCGGCCGCACGATCCTCAAATGGACCGGCATCGTCTTCGCCTCGCTCGTCGCGCTGATTATCGCGGCAATCCTCCTGCTCGACACCGGTCCGGGCCGCCGCTTCGTAGTCAACCAGATCGAGGGGCTGGAATTCGAAAACGGGATGGAGATCGGCATCGGCCGGATCGAGGGATCGCTCTATGGCGAGATGGTCCTGCACGATTTCAGCCTGTCCGACCCGACCGGCGCTTTCCTGACCTCGCCCGAAATGCGGGTCGACTGGCGACCGTTCGCCTTCATCAATAGCCATGTCGACGTTCGCTCGCTCACTGCCGAGCGAGTGACGCTGCTGCGCCTGCCGGCCTTCAACGAGACCCCGCCGAGCAACGACCCGCTACTGCCCGATCTCGACATCGACATCGGCGAATTGCGGATCGACCGCTTCGTTGCCGAAGCCCCGGTCAGCGGCGAACAGCGCGTCGCCAGCCTTGCGGGCGAGGGGCATATCGCCAGCGGCCGCGCGCAGGTCACGCTCGACGGGCGCACGATCGCGGGACAGGGCCGCGCGGGCGGCGACCGGATCGCGCTCGAACTCGACGCCGTTCCGGAAGACAACCAGCTCGATCTCGATCTCGACCTTCAGGCGCCGGGCGACGGCGTGATCGCCGCGCTCGCCGGGCTCACCGATCCGCTGCGGGTGCAGCTGAACGGCGCGGGGACCTGGACGGAATGGAACGGCCGGCTCGACGCCAATCTCGCGGGCACGGAGTTCGCGCGTCTGCGCCTCGCCGCGCGCGACGGCACGTTCATGCTGAACGGCCCCACCCGGGTGGCGCGCCTGTTCGAAGGACCGACCGCCGCTCTCCTCGGCCCGATCCTCGAGGTCGATCTTAGCGCCGCGCTCGACGAGCGGCGTGTGGATCTCGCCGGGGGCGTCTCCAGCGATGCCTTCCGCCTGAACACCAATGGCGTCGTCGATCTCGCCGAAAGCGTGTTCGACGAATTGCGCCTGGGCTTCGTACTGCTCAAGCCTTCGGCGATCGCGCCCAATCTCTCGGGCAGCGGGCTGCGCGGACAATTGCTGCTCGACGGCGATTTCGCGACGCCGGGCGTACGCTACGAGCTGAACGCCGCGCGGCTCGTGATGAACGACATGGGCCTCCAGAACTTCACCGCCAGCGGCGCGGCGGAGGTCAATGCCGACCGCATTCTCATCCCCGTTCAGGCGCGCGCGGCGCGGATCACCGGCCTCGACACCGTGGCCGGCGGCACGCTCGCCAATGTCCGGCTCGACGGCGACATCGCGATCGAGGGAACGCGCATCCTGTCGGACAACATGCGCGTGCGTTCGGACCGGATCGATGCGAACGTGATCCTCCTCGCCGACATGTCGACCGGGCTCTACACCGGCGCGATCGACGGGCGGATCGACAATTACCGGGTCGAAAGCGTCGGCGTCTTCAATATCGAGACCGATATCGATTTGCAGACCGAACCCTCTGGCTATGCGCTCGCGGGCCGGGTGCGGGCGCGCTCGACCAGCCTGCTCAACGAAAGCGTGCGCGATTTCCTCGGCGGCAATCTCCTCGCCTCGGCCGATGTGCGCTATGGCGGCGACGGGATCGCCCGGTTCCGCAATCTGCGCCTCACCTCGCCGCAGGTCCGCATCACGCAAGGTTCCGGCAGCTACGCGCCCGACGGGACCATCGCTTTCAACGCCGACGGGGTGACCGAGCAATACGGCGCGGTCGGCGTGCGCCTTGCCGGGACAATCGCCGATCCGCGCGCCACCATCACGGCGGAGCGACCCGGGTTCGGCATCGGTCTCGCCAATCTGCGCGCCAACATCAACGGCGCGCCCAACGGCTACCGCCTCGATGCGACCGCCGACACCGATTACGGCCCGCTGACCGCCGACGTGGTGCTTGGCACCGGGCCGCAGCTCACGCTCGACATCGCCAGTGCCAATCTCGCCGGGATCGACTTCGCCGGATCGCTGCGCCAGACGCCCGCCGGCCCCTTCGCAGGCCGGTTGACCGCCAATGGCCGCGGCCTCGGCGGCGTGGTCCGTCTGGACGCGCAGGGTCAGTATCAGGAGGCACTGGTCAATCTGCGGGCGCAGAACACCACGCTGCCCGGCCCGGCGCAGCTGTCGATCGGATCGGCTATCGTCGATGCGCGGGTGGTGCTCTATGACACACCCTATGTCGTCGCGGACGCGCAGCTCGCGCAGACCCGTTTCGGCAGCATCAACCTCACCGCCGCGCGGGCCAAGATCGACTACCGCGACGGTCGCGGCAAGGCGCGCGTTCTCGCCGAAGGCGTCAGCGGCGTGCCCTTCCGCGTCGCCGCCAATGCCGACCTCGCGCCCGATCTCTGGCGCGCCGCATTGCAGGGCCGGGTGCGCGGCATCGATTTCCGCACCACCAGCCCCGCCCGGATCGTACCCGGCGACGGCAGCTACGAACTGCTCCCCACCCGCATCGATTTCGGCCAGGGCAATATCCGCCTCGCCGGCACCTATGGCGACGGGATCAGGCTCCAGAGCCGCCTTGAATCGCTCGATCTCGAACTGGTGAACGCCTTCGTTCCCGGCCTCGGCCTCGACGGAACCGCCACGGGCAGTCTCGACTTCGCGCAGGCCAGCCCCGACGCCTTCCCACGTGCCGACGCGCGCCTGCTGATCGACGACTTCACGCGTACCACGGCCGTTTCGGTCAGCCAGCCGCTCGACATCAATTTCGTCGGCAAGCTGCTGGCGGACGGCGGCGAGGCGCGCGCCGTGATGCGCCGCCGGGGCAGCGTGATCGGCCGACTGGTCGCCTCGCTCAGCCCGCTGCCGCCTGGTTCGGGCAGCTGGACGACCCGCATGCTCGCCGCGCCGCTTTCCGGGGGCATCCGCTACAACGGCCCCGCGGATACGCTGTTCTCCTTCGCCGGTCAGCCTGATCAGCGCCTGTCCGGACCGATTGGTCTCGCGGCCGATTTCTCCGGCCGGGTGCAGGACCCGCAGATCACCGGCATCGTGCGGGCGAGCAGCCTCACTTACGAGAATCAGACCTACGGCACCCGCCTTTCCAACATGGCGCTGCGTGGGCGTTTCTCGGGCGACCGTTTCGAGCTCGAGCAGCTGAACGCGACCGCGGGCGACGGCACGATTGCCGCGCAGGGCTATGTCAGCCTCGCGGCGGATCGCGGCTATCCGATGAACCTCGCCGTCACGCTCGACGATGCGCGCCTTGCCCGCAGCGATGCACTCGCCGCCTCGGCCACCGGTCAATTGCGCTTGAGCAAGGAAGCCGGCCAGACCGCGCTCATCTCGGGCCAGTTGACGCTGCCCGAAACCCGCTACCAGATCGTTCGGCAGGGCGCCGCCCAGGTGCCCGAGTTGACCGGCGTACGGTTCAAGCCGCCTGTCGGCCCCCAGCGGATCACCGGCGACGAACCGGCCCAGCCATCGCCCGGCATCTTTGACCAGCTGCGGCTCGACATCGCCCTGTCCGCGCCCGAGCAGCTCTACGTCTCCGGCATGGGTCTGGAAAGCGAGTGGAGCGCCGATCTCAATCTTGGCGGGACCAGCACCGCCCCGCGGGTCACCGGCACGGTCGAGCTCGTGCGCGGCACGCTGGGCTTTGCCGGGCGCTCCTTCGAGCTCAACGAGGGTCGCGTTCGCTTTACCGGCGGGACCACGATCGACCCGGTCATCACTCTCGCCGCGATCGAGGACATCGAGGACGTGACCGTCACCGTGAACGTGTCGGGCCGCGCGATGGACCCGCAGATCGCCTTCTCCAGCGTGCCGGGCCTGCCGCAGGACGAGATCCTCGCGCGCATCCTGTTCGGCAGCTCGATCGGCAATCTCTCGACGCTGCAGGCGGTCCAGCTCGCCGCCTCGCTCAACTCGTTGCGTGGATCGGGTGGCGGTCTCAATCCGCTCGGCAAGCTGCGCTCGGCAGCGGGCGTCGACCGCCTCCGCATCCTCGGCGGCGACGAGACGCAGGGTCGCGGCACCGCGCTCGCCGTGGGCCAGTACCTGACCGACGATGTCTATGTGGAATTCATCACCGACGCGCGCGGCTTCACCGCCACCCAGCTCGAAGTCGCGCTGACCCCGGCGCTCTCGATCCTGAGCCAGGCGGGCGGATCGGGGACCACCAACGTCAACGTGCGCTACCGGAAGAACTACTGATGCGCCGGGCGGCACCGGCCCTGCTCGCCCTGCTGGCAGCGGCAACAGCGTGTCAGGAGGAGCCGAGTTTCGACGAACGCTACGACGCGGCGCAGGAGAGGATACGCGACACCGCGCAGGGCATCGACAACGATCTGGCGAAATCGAGTGCGGGCGAGGCACCGCCCACCGAGGAAAGTCCCGCTGCTCCTGCGGATTAGGTTGCCGACCAGGACTTGCTGATCAGAAGACCGCCGATCAGATGACCCAGGTCGCGGCGATCTCTTCGGGCGATCCGATCGCCTGAACCGGGGCGCCCTCCGGAAGCGGTGACCCACTCGCGATGACGATCGTCGCCCCCGTACGGGCCGCGATCCGGGCCGCCGCCAGCGCCCGGCGGGACCATTCCTCGCCCGGTCCGGAAAGATCGATGCAAAGATCGGCCCGAAGCAGCGCGTCGTCGATCACCGCGACGCGGTTGCCGCTCGCCGACAGCGCTTCGACGATCCGGGCCACATCGTCGTCGACCCGGCTCTTGCCGGTGGTGTCGAACCAGACGAGGTTTTCACGCTCGCGGGACAGGTGACGACCGGCGCTTTCTTGCAATTCGCGGATCATCCCCGCGGCGACGGTCGCCTGGCTCTCCCGGTCGATCAGGATGAAGGCCCCGAGACGCGGCTCGGTGGCATAGGTCGCGGCGACGATCGGGCGCGCGGTGGTCAGATCCGCGGAAACGATATCGTTGAGGCCCGGCACCTGCCCTTCCGGGAAGCGCAGATCCGCGGCGTGGGTGCGGGTTGCGAGCTTGACCTGATAGTCGCGCGCGGCATCGAAGCTCCGCTCGTTCAGCCACACCAAATCGGCGGAGAAGCGCTGCACGACAGATCCGGCGGCATCGGCGGCGGCAATCACGTCGCCGCGCGAGCAATCGACCTGATCCGCCAGAACGAGCACGACCGCCTGCCCCGCATCCGCTTCGGCAAGATCGCCGTCGAATGTCACGATGCGTTCGATCGCGGTCGTCCGCCCGCCGGGCTGGATCGCCACCGCATCGCCCACCGCGATCCGGCCCGAAGCGATCGTCCCGGCAAATCCGCGAAAGTCCTCGTTCGGCCGCAAGGCGAGCTGGACCGGCATCCGGAACGGCGCATCCGCGCTCGCCGGATCGGCGCCGACCGGGATCGTTTCCAGCAATTCGAGCAGCGGCGGCCCATCATACCACGACAGGGCGGCAGAAGGCGCGGTGACGTTGGCGCCGGTCAGCGCCGCCAGCGGGATGGCCGAGAAGTGGCCGATTTCGGCGTTTTCGGCAAAGCGGGCGAAATTGCCGACCACCTCGTCGAACACCTCGCGCAGGAAACGCACCCGGTCCATCTTGTTGACCGCCAGCACGATGTGGCGGACGCCCAGCATCTTCAGCACGCGGGCATGGCGCCGTGTCTGGTCGGTCAGGCCCTGCTGCGCGTCGACCAGCAGCACGCCCATATCCGCCTGCGAGGCGCCGGTGACCATGTTGCGCGTGTATTCCTCGTGACCCGGCGCATCGATCACGATGAACTTGCGCTGCGCAGTCGAGAAATAGCGATAGGCGACGTCGATCGTGATGCCCTGCTCGCGCTCGGCCGAGAGCCCGTCGACAAGCAGCGAGAGGTCGAGCGAGGCGCCTTGCGTGCCGAAGCGCCGGCTCTCTGCGGCCAGCGTTTCGAGCTGGTCGGCGGGCACGCTCCCGGTTTCGAACAGCAGCCGACCGATCAGCGTCGACTTCCCGTCATCGACCGAACCGCAGACGATGAAGTGCAGCAGGTCCTTTTCCGCAGATGCGGTGTCGGGCCCGGCGGCGGCCGGCGTGCGGGCGGCGGAACCGTGCATCAGAAATAGCCTTCCTGTTTCTTGCGCTCCATCGAATCGAAGCTGTCGCGGTCGATCGCACGGCCCTGCCGTTCCGAAACGGTCGCCGCGAGCGTTTCGGCGACCACCTGGTCGAGCGTTTCTGCCCGGCTCTCCACCGCGCCCGTCAGCGGGTAGCAGCCGAGCGTGCGGAAGCGCACCCAGCGTTCTTCGGGCACCTCGCCCTCGCGCAGGGGAAAGCGGTCGTCGTCGACCATCAGGATCATGCCGTCGCGCTCAACCACCGGGCGCGGTGCGGCGAAATAGAGCGGGACGATGGGAATGTCCTCGGCCGCGATATATTGCCAGATGTCACGCTCGGTCCAGTTCGAGAGCGGGAAGGCGCGGATCGTTTCACCGGGCGCGTGGCGGGCGTTGTAGAGGTTCCACAATTCCGGGCGCTGGCGGCGCGGGTCCCAGCGATGGCCGGGGCTGCGCACGCTGATCACGCGCTCCTTGGCGCGGCTCTTGTCCTCGTCGCGGCGGGCACCGGCGAAGGCGGCGTCAAACTCGTATTTGTCGAGCGCCTGCTTTAGGCCCTGCGTCTTCCACATGTCGGTGTGGAGCGGGCCGTGATCGAAGGGATTGATCCCCCGCGCGGCGGCTTCCTCGTTGCGATGGACGAGCAGTTCGACGCCGTATTCGTCCGCAATCCGGTCGCGGAAATCGTACATCGCGCGAAACTTCCAGGTCGTATCGACATGGAGTAGCGGGAACGGGATCGGTGCGGGAAAGAAAGCCTTGCGCGCGAGATGCAGCAGCACGGCCGAATCCTTGCCGACCGAATAGAGCATCACCGGCTTCTCGGTCTCGGCCACGACCTCGCGGAAGATATGAATGCTCTCCGCCTCGAGCATTTCGAGGTGGCTCGTCTGTATCGTCATGCGGCGTCTTCCATGGCGTTTCCGGCCGCCTCGCGAGTTACCTGGCCGATCACGGCCAGCACAGGCGCGCCTTCGGGCAGGCCGGCGGCTTTTTGCGGGAGAGCGGCGAGCGAACAGCGGGTTTCGGCCTGCTGCGGCAATGTCGCCGAAGCGACGGCGAGCGCGGGCGTCAACGGGTCAAGCCCCGCCGCGATGGCGCGGCTGGCGAACTCGGCGAGCGTCGCGCGCGGCATGTAGACCACGGTGGTCGCGTGTGGATCGGCGATCGCGGCCCAGTCGATGTCCTCGGGCAAGGTCCCGCTCATCCCGTGCCCGGTGACGAACTGGACGCGACGGGCGTGAACCCGTTCGGTCAGCGAGAAGCCGAGCGTGGCGGCCGCGCCTTGAGCAGCGGTGATGCCGGGCACGATCGCCACCGGAATGCCGGCGGCACGGCAGGCGTCGAGTTCCTCGGTCGCGCGCCCGAACACCAGCGGATCGCCGCCTTTCAGCCGGACCACCCGCTCGCCCGCGAGCGCGAAGCGGACGAGTTCGGCATCGATCTCGTTCTGGCCCACGGAAGGCCCGCGCGCCCGTTTGCCGACCGAAACGCGATGCGCCTCGCGCCGGGCGAGTTCGAGCACCTCGGGAGAAACGAGATCGTCGTAGAGGATGACACTCGCCGTCTGCAGCGCGCGGACAGCTTTCAGCGTCAGCAGTTCGGGATCGCCGGGCCCGGCGCCGACCATCGTCACGCTGCCGCCGGTCTCGCCCTCGTCCTTCAGGAGTTTGGCGAAGTCGCCCGCATCCGGCGCATGGGCGGGTCGCGCCCATGCGGCGGCGGTGAAGCGTTCCCAGAACCGGCGGCGGGCTTTTCCGTCGGGTACGATGCGCTTCAACCGCGCGCGCCAGCCTTGCGCGGCGGCGGCCCATCCGGCGAGGCCGGGGGGCAGCACCGCCTCGATCCGGCTGCGGATCGACTGGCCCAGCATCGGCGCGGCGCCGTCGGTCGAGATGCCGATGACCACCGGCGAGCGATTGACGATCGAGCCGATCTGGAAATCGCACAGGGCCGGCTTGTCGACGACGTTGACGAGGACACCCGCATCCCGCGCGGCGGCGGCGAAAGCCTCTCCCTGCGCCGCATCGAGATCGGCGATGGCGAGCGCGCAACCGGCCATGTCCTCGGGCGTCCAGTCGCGCACAAGCAGCGTGATCGGCCCGTCGACCGGAGTATCGACCAGCCCGGCCCAGCGTCCCGAGTCGGGCGAAGGGCCAGCGAGAATCGTAACCTCGGCCCCCGCGGCACTCAGCAATTCGGCCTTCCAGCGCGAACCGTCGGTATCGCCCGCCACGATCACGCGGCGCCTGTCGAGCGCGTGGAACAGCGGCAGCTTGGCAAGCGACGCGATGCGCGGCGCGGTTCTGGTAGGTCGGCGGTTCACAGAGTCGGTCACAGGGCAGGCTCCTTCGCGCGGACGAATTTCCCGTCGGCCCCTACATGGAGGCCGCATTCCTTCGCCGCGTCCTGCTCCCACCACCAGCGCCCGGCGCGTTCCGGCTCGCCCGGACCGACAGCGCGGGTGCAGGGCTGGCAGCCGATGGAGAGATAGCCCTCGGCGTGCAGCGGATTGATCGGCACGTTCTCGGCAGCGCAGAATTCGGCCACATCCTCGCGCGACCAGTCGAACAGCGGCGCAGTCTTGATGAGGCTGTGGCCCTCGTCATACTCGATGCCCATGATGTCGCCGCGCGCCTGCGACTGGTCGGCGCGCAGGCCGGTGACCCAAGCTTCCGCTCCGGCCAGCGCCTGTTTCAGCGGGCCGACCTTGCGCACGCCGCAACAGGCCAGCCGCGCATCCTTGGCATGGTAGAAGCCATTGGCGCCCCAATCGTCGAGCAGCTCCGCGAGCTCGGTCGGATCGGGATGGAACGAGCGGATACGCAAGCCGTAGCGCGCCTCGGTCTCGGCCCAGAGCGCGTGGGTTTCGGCGAACAGCCGCCCGGTGTCGAGGGTCACGATGGCGATATCGAGACCGCCCTCGCGGATCATGTGCGTGAGCGCCTGATCCTCGAGCCCGAAGCTGGTGGTGAACACGATCCGTCCCGGCACGGCCTCGCGCAGGGCAGCGAGCCGTTCCTGCGGCGTGTCGCCATGAAGGACGGGCAGGTTCACGCCGCGCTCCGCCGCGCGAAGATGCCATCCGGCCCGACATAGGTGCGCGTGATCGTTTCGGCAGCGGCGAGCCACTGGTCGAGGGGCTGGCGCGCGAATTGCTCTTCGGAGATTTCGACCTGATCGATCCCGCAGGACAGGGCAAAGGCGAACTGGTCGGGGATCAGCGGGCCGACCGCGCGGATCGTGCCGCCAAAGCCGCGCTCGCGCAGGGTGGCGGCGAGGCTGAACACCCGCCCGTCGCCGGTCTTCGGCACCTCGATCGCGATCAGCTCGGCCCCAGGAGCCTGCCGCGCGAGTTCTTCGCCGTCGGCATCGCAGGGAACGGTGACGCCGAAACGATCGCCCGGTCCGCGCCCGTCCCGCGCCGTTTCCAGCTCGTCGAGCGCGACAAGTTCGGTGGTGTCGGTGGTCAGGCCCTTGGCATCAAGCAGAGGCATCGGCCGTCTCCTTCTTCGCTTCGAGGGCGGGCTTGAAGGGATCGTGGCCGACCCGCGCCAGCGTCGTCAGGAATTGCTCCTCCGGTCCTTCGCGCAGTTCGAGATAGGTGTCGACGATCGCCTCGATCGCGCCGGGCACTGCGTCTGCGTCGATCCCCGGACCGAGCCGTTCGCCCAGCGTGGTCGCATTGCCGGGATCGCCGCCCAGTGTGATCTGATAATTCTCGCGCCCCATCCGCTCGAGCCCGAGAATGCCGATATTGCCGACATGATGATGCCCACAGGCATTGATGCAGCCGGAAATCTTGATGCTGAGCTTGCCAATCTCGGCCTGGCGCGCGGGATCGGCGAAGACGCGCTGGATGTCCTCGGCAATGGGGATCGAACGCGCCGTGGCCAGCGCGCAGTAATCCATGCCGGGGCAGGCGATGATGTCGGTGATGAGCGCGGCGTTGGGTTCGGCGAGGCCAGCCTCCAGCAGACGCTCGTGAATCGCCGGCACATCGTCCAGCCGGACATGGGGCAGCACCACGTTCTGCATGTGGGTGATCCGCATCTCGCCGTGCGAATACTGTTCCGCCAGATCGGCCAGCACGCGCATCTGTTCGGCGGTCGCATCGCCCGGGGGCTTGCCGATCGGCTTGACCGAGAGGACCAGCGCGGTGTGGCCGCGGACCTTGTGCGGCACCAGATTGTGCCGTGCGAACAGTTCGAGCGCGGGATCGGCTTCGCGAGCCTTGGCGAGCAAGTCGGACGGCTCGGCGCGCTCGTCCAGCGGGGGCGGCGCAAAATACTGCGCGATGCGGGCGAGCTCTGCCTCGGCCACGGCGATCCCGTCGCGTTCAAGCTGGCGGTATTCCTCTTCCACCTGCGCGGTGAATTCGGCCGCGCCCAGTTCGTGGACGAGGATCTTGATCCGCGCCTTGTACTTGTTGTCGCGGCGCCCGTGGCGATTGTAGACGCGCAGGATCGCCTGGAGATAGTCGAGCAGTTCGACGCGCGGCAGAAAATCCCGCACGGTCTTGCCGACCATCGGCGTGCGACCCAGTCCGCCGCCCACGAGGATGCGGTAGCCGACCTCGCCCGCCTCGTTTCGAACGATGCGGATGCCGATATCGTGGACGGAGACCGCCGCGCGGTCCTCCTCGGCGCCGGTGACCGCGATCTTGAACTTGCGCGGCAGGTATTCGAATTCGGGATGCAGGGTCGACCATTGCCGGATCAGTTCGGCGGTCGGACGCGGGTCCTCGATCTCGTCGGCGGCGACGCCCGCGAAATGGTCGGCGGTCACGTTGCGGATGCAATTGCCCGAGGTCTGGATGGCGTGCATCCCGACATCGGCGAGCAGGCCGAGAATGTCCGGCACGTCGACCAGCTTCAGCCAGTTGTACTGGAGGTTCTGACGCGTGGTGAAATGGCCGTATCCCCGGTCGTAACGCTCGGCGATCAGGGCGAGCTGGCGCATCTGCGCGGAATTGAGCGTGCCGTAGGGCACGGCCACGCGCAGCATGTAGGCATGGAGCTGGAGGTAGAGCCCGTTCATCAGCCGCAGCGGCTTGAACTCGTCTTCGGTGAGCGATCCGTCCAGCCGGCGCTCGACCTGGCCGCGGAACTGCTCGACACGCTCGCGCACGATCTGCTCGTCGAATTCGTCATAGCGATACATCAGGCGGTCTCTCCGAAGTCGATCGTGGGACCGGAGGCGCGGATCGCCTCGCGGTAATGGGCGGGAGCGGGCCGCCCGTCCTCGCCCTTCGCCGCCGTCACCAGATAGGCGTCGACGACCACGCCCGCGCTGTCACCGGCAATGGTTTCGAGGCGGCGCGCGGTCGCCTCGTCCTCGGCCAAGGCGGCGCCGGACAGATCGCCGGTCCAGTCGCTCCCGTCGAAATAGACGACGTCGCCGTCGCGCAGACGATTGCCGGTCAGGACGAGCGGCAGCTTGGGCAATTTGGAAGATTTTTCCATCCCGCGCATATAGCTCTCTTGCCCCCGCCGCCCAATCCCTCCTTGGCAAAAGCATGGCGAATGCTAAGACCGGCGCTGAATTAGCAAATTCTTCCAATCGTCGGCGCACGCACGCATGGATGCCATCGATCTCGCCATATTGCGTCTTTTGCAGGAGGACGCCTCGCTGCCGGTCACGGAAATCGCGGCCCGCATCAACCTGTCGCAGACCCCGACCTGGCGGCGCATCCAGAAGCTCGAACAGGCCGGCGTGATCGCGCGCCGCGTGGCGCTGCTCGATCCTGCCGGGGTAGGGCGAGACATCACCGTGTTCGTCGACGTCGAGACGGGCGATCATTCCTCGCAATGGCTGGCCGATTTCGCGCGCACGGTCTCCGACATGCCGCAGGTGATGGAGGTCTATCGCATGGCGGGCGAGATCGATTACACGCTTCGGATCTCGGTCGGATCGATGGCCGAATTCGATGCCTTCTATCGCGCCCTGATCGAGGCGCTGCCTCTGAAGAACGTCACCTCGCGCTTCGCCATGGAACGGATCAAATACACGACCGCCCTTGCGATCTGACATTCCGACATGGCGTCCGGACGCGAGAGAGGATGGTTAGCCCATAATTAACCGCGATCGGGTAGCCCGGCCCGATGCAGGTGGAATCCGGATCGCAAATCATCGCCGGGGCGGGCGCCCCCCTTCCGCAGCGCGGGTGGAGCCTCGCCTGCTCCGTCCTTCTGGCCGTGCTCTACGGGGTCATGGCCTATCTGATGATCCGGCTGACTTTCGATACGGGCCGCCTGGCCGCCTTCTGGGCCGGCAACGCCTTCGTAATCGGATTGCTGGTGCAGCGGCCACCATCCCAGCAGGTTGCCGGCGTCCTTTTGTGCGCGCTCGCCAATGTCACCGTGAACCTCATCGTGGGAGACGCCCCGGGCCAGGCCGCCGGCCTCGCCTTCGCCAATCTGGTCGAGAACACGCTCGCGATTGTCGCGGTCCAACGCCTGCTCGCCCGCGACCTGAATTTCGAAGGGCTGCGGCCCTTCTGGATCATCGCTCTCATCGCTCTCGCCGCGCCGCTGATCTCGGGCGTGATCGCGAGCGCCAGCCTGGCGCCCTACAGCGAAGCCGCGGTTCTGGCGCATTACGGACGCTGGCTGGCCTCGCACTGCCTGCCGATCGCGATCTTCGCGCCGATGGTGCTGATCGCCCGCGATCCCGCCGCCCGGCCCCAACGCTACGACCGAGCGTTCCTGCGTCGTTCGGGCGCGGTGCTCGCGGCTGTGGCGATCGGGTTGCCGGTCACCTTCTTGCAAACGACCTATCCGCTGCTGTTTCTCGCCGCCCCGATCGTGATCTTCGCCGCCTTCCGGACCGGACGGCTGGGCACGGCCATCGTGGTCGCCATCCTCGCGGTCTTCGCCTTCCTTGCGACCATGGCCGGTTACGGTCCGATTACGCTGGTGAGGGGCGGCTCGCGCGAGGAAGCGATCGCGCTCCAGGCCTTTCTCGCCACCTGCATGGCGATCGGGCTGCCGGTGGCCACGGTCCTGTCCAGCCGCAACGAAATCCGCGACGAATTGCAGGAGAGCCGGGACTTCGTCACCGCCATCATCGACGGCCTCGACGACATGGTTTTCAAGGTCAACGCACAGTGGCGCTGGCTGTTCGTCAACAGCCAGTGGAAGGCCTATACCGGCCTCCCGGTGGAAACCGCCCATGGTGCGTCCGCCTTCGCTCGCGTGATCGAAAAGGATCACCGCAAGCTTCGGGACTGGAAATCGCGGATCGAGGCGGGGGAGGATGCCGGCCGGCTGACGGTGCGGATTCTCGCGGAGATTGGCGGATTGCGCCATGTCTCGGTCGGCATCGATCCGCATTGGGACGAGGCGGGCGGCTTTGCCGGCGGCGTCGGCACGTTCCGCGACGTCACCCAGAGCATCCAGCAGTCCCATGCCCTTGCCGAGAGCGAGAAGCGCTTCCGCCGCCTTGCCGAAGCCTCGCCGGTCGGGATTTTTCGGTCCGACCGTCACGGCCAGATCACCTATGTCAACGAACGGTGGATGGCGCTGGCGGGGCTGGAGGACGACGAATGGCGCGGGGGCAAGTGGATTTCCGCCCTTCACCCCGACGATATCGCCCGGGTGCGCGATTCCTGGACCTCCACGCGCGCCGCGCAGGAGGGCGCGGACGACGAATTCCGCTGGGTCCGCAAGGACGGGTCCGTGGTCTGGGCCGAAGTCATGTTCAGGCCTGAATTCGATCCCGAGGGGCGGCGCTCCGGCTATGTCGGGATCGTCAGCGAGATGACGGCCCGCAAGAAGGCCGAGCTGGAACTCGCCCGCCGCGAGAAGCAGCTCAAGCTGCTCGCCGACAACGCGACAGATGCCGTGGTCCGCCTCGCGCTCAACGGGGTCTGCAAATACGCCTCCCCCTCCTCGCGCGAGATCTTGGGGATCGATCCCGAGCGACTGGTGGGCGAACAGCTCATCACCGGCTTTCTCGAGGAAGACCGGCAGAAGGTCGCGGATGCGTTCGCCCGTCTTGCCAGCGGACAGGACGAGCGCGTCCGGCTCGCTTTCCGCTCCTACAGTCTCGTCGAGCGTGGCAGATTCAACTGGCTCGAGGCGAATTGCGGCCTCGTCCGCGACCCGGCGACGGGCGAACCGGAGGAGATCATCGCCTCCCTGCGCAGCATCAACGAGACCAAGCGGCTCGAGGCGGAGCTGCTCGCGGCAAAGGAAGCTGCCGAGCGCGCGGTTGACGCGAAATCCGCGTTCCTGGCCAATATGAGCCACGAGATCCGCACACCGATGAACGGCGTGATCGGCTTCACCGAGCTGGCGCTGGCGGGCGAGCTCGATCCCGAACAGCGCCAGAACCTGGAAATGATCTCGGAATCGGGGCGCTCGATGTTGCGGCTGCTCAACGACCTGCTCGATCTCGCCAAGATCGATGCAGGGCTGATGACGGTCGCCTCGGAGCCGACCGACCTCAGGCACAAGCTGCGCGGCGCGCTGCGTCTGATGGAGCCGGTCGCCTCGCAGAAGGGGCTGGGCTTCACGCTCGATGTGGCGGACGACCTGCCGCAATGGGTGCTGTGCGACGCGATGCGTGTGCGCCAGATCGTCCTCAACCTGATCGGCAACGCGCTCAAATTCACCGAGGAGGGATCGGTGACGATCACCGCGGCGCGCGGCTCCGGCGAGACCATGGCGATCTCGGTCGCCGACACCGGGATCGGTATCCCGCCAGACCGCATCGCGCATGTGTTCGAAAAGTTCACCCAAGCCGACGAGAGCACCGCGCGCCGCTATGGCGGAACCGGTCTCGGCCTGCCGATCAGCGGCGAGCTTGCCGCGCTGATGGGCGGCAGGCTCGAGGTCGAGAGCACGCCCGGTCTCGGATCGACATTCACGCTCACCCTGCCCTGCCTGCCGTGCGAGGCGCCCAACGCCGAGGCCGCCGATCAGGACGGGGATGCCGAACCCCTGCGCGCAGGCGCCCGCATCCTCGTGGCCGAGGACAATCCCGTGAACCTGCGCCTGACGATGGCGATGGTCGCCCGGGCGGGCTGCGTGGCCGAGCCGGCGACCGACGGGGCGGTGGCGATCGCGATGATCGAACGCTCGATCACCGAGGACACGCCCTACGATCTCGTGCTGATGGACATGCAGATGCCCAATCTCGACGGGCTCGAGGCGACGCGCCGCATCCGCGCGGCCGGTCACGCCGCCGGCGATCTCCCGATCGTCGCACTGACCGCCAATGCCTATGCCGACGACATCGCCGAATGCCGCGCGGCAGGGATGCAGGACCATCTCGCCAAGCCGCTGCGGATGCGCGATCTCGAATCCGCCCTGCGCCGCTGGATTGCCGGCAGCGCCGCCGCTCCCGCAGGGGACGACGCAATGCCGGACGACACCGGACCGGACGAAGCGGACGATCTGGTGGGCGATGCGGGACCGGACCTCTCGGCCATGTTTGCCGAACGCAAGCGGCTGGCGCTCGACGCCATCGATGCCGCCCTGCGCGATGGCCGGCTCGAAGGCGAGACGCTGGCGGAAATCGCCGGCCTCCTCCACCAGATCGCCGGTGTGGCCGCTTATTTCGGAGAAGCCGAGTTAGGCGATGCGTCGAGCGATGCTGAATACCGGCTCGGCGAAGCGAGCGCGGAGACGGCGGCCGAACTGCTCGCCGGCATTCGCCCTCGCCTCGCCGCCTGAACGGATGCCAAAGCGGATGCCTGCGGATCGGCGGGAGCGTTCCGGCGTGGCTCAGGCGCGGATCGCAGCCGGCTGATACTCGGCGTAATCGCCGATCAGGTCGGACAGACAGCGTTCGGCCACCGGCTCGCTCAGCAGGAAGCCCTGGATGAACTGGCATCCCTCTCGGCGCAGGATCTCGCGCTGTTCGGGCAGTTCCACGCCTTCGGCAAGCGTGACCATGCCCAGCGCTTCCGCCAGAGTGGTGATCGCCCGGATCACGGCGTGGGCGTTGCCCTCTTCTGTCAGGTCGCGCACGAAACTGCGGTCGATCTTGACCTTGTCGAAGGGAAAGCTGCGCAGATAGCTGAGCGAGGAATAGCCCGTGCCGAAATCGTCGAGGGCGATCTTCACGCCGAGATCGCGCAGGCCGTGAAGCGCGCCCAGCGTCTTCTCGACATTGGTGATAAAAACGCTTTCCGTGATCTCGAGCTCGAGCCGGCTTGGCGAGAGGCCCGAGCGACCGAGCGCCTGAAGGACCGTGGAGGATAGGCCGGACGAGACGAACTGCCTCGGCGAGATGTTGACCGCGACGGTGAGGTCGTCCGGCCACCGGGTCGCGGCACGGCAGGCCTCGTGAAGGACCCATTCGCCGATCGGCACGATCAGCCCGGTCTCTTCGGCCAGTGGAATGAACTCCGCGGGACCGATCATGCCGCGCCTGGGATGCGGCCAGCGGATCAGCGCCTCGAAACCTTCGAGGCGATCGTCGCGGAGATTGTAGAGCGGCTGGAAATAGAGCTCGAACCCGCCATCGCGGATCGCGGTGCGCAGATCGAGTTCCATCTCGCGCCGCATCCGCGCCTGTTCGTCCAGCGCGGGTTCGAAGAAATGATGGCCGGCCTTGCCGTCGTGCTTCGAGCGATAGAGCGCGAGATCGGCGTTTTTCATCAGCGTGACCCCGTCCTCGCCGTCGCCGGGCGCAATAGCGATCCCGATGCTGGCCGAGGCTTCGATCGTCTGTCCATCGATGACGATCGCCCGCCCGAAACAGGCCTGCATTTCGTCGGCGAGGGCGGCGAGATTGGCCTCCGGTTCGATCCCGTCGATCAGAATTGCGAATTCGTCGCCGCCGAGCCGCGCGATCTGCGCATCCGGCAGGCGCTCGCCCAGGTGCTCGGCGGTCTGGCGCAGCAGCGAATCGCCCGCCGGATGGCCGAGCGTGTCGTTGACCAGCTTGAAATCGTCGAGATCGACATAGGCGACGAGCAGCTGCTCGCCGTCCTTCCGGCGCGCCAGCGCGCGAGACAGCTGTTCGACGAAGAGCTTGCGGTTGGGCAGACCGGTCAGCCCGTCATGCAGGCCGACATGGACGATCTGCCGCTCGCGCTCCTCGATCGCGCCGACCATCGCTTGGAAATTCGCGGACAGCCGGCCGACCTCGTCCGTGGTTTTCACTTCGAGCGAGACCGCCTCGCCCCGGGCGAAAGCGCGAACGGCGGCGTCGAGGCGGCTGAGCGGCCCGGTGATCGATCCCGCTACCCGGAAGCCGAGCGCGATGACCGCTGCTTCCGCAGATCAGCCTCGGCATCCAGCACAAGCGCAGCCGCAACGATGCCGTCGTCACCGCGCTCGGCGCCGCGGAGGTGGAAGGCACGGACTTCTACGTTTCCGCGACCAAGCTGGTCCTTTCGCACAGTCTGCTTGCCAGCGGCACGCTGCGCCTGACCAAGGCCAACCAGAACGGCCTGCTCGGTTTCGGCAGCGCCGCCCAGCCCGATTACGGGCTCCAGTTCGAAGGCTCGCTCGCCTACCAGCTCTCCCGCCGCTTCGCCGTGGGCGCGGAATACCGCAGCAAGCCCGACAATCTCGGCCTCGGCGAGGATGACTGGATGGATGTGTTCGCGGCCTATGCGCCGACGGATTTTCTCACGCTCACCGCCGCCTATGCCGATCTCGGCTCGATCGCGACCTTCGGGGACCAGCGCGGGGCCTTCCTCCAGGCTCAGCTCGCATTCTAGGATATCTGCCGATGCTTCTTCTCGCCGCGCCCGCAATCCTGTTGCTTCAGCAGACGCCTCCCGAAACCGTCGACTGGGATGCCGAATTCGGGGTCGAGGCGGAGGAGCCCGACCCTTTGACGGGGGAGCTTCCGGTTGAACCGTACGAGCACAGCAACGCCAATGCCGGGGCCGCGCCTTTTGCCGGGGAACGCATGGCCCAGCTGTTCAACGGGCAGGCGGGCATTCGCCGCATCGCCGACCGCCTGGTCGATCTAAACCAGGCCGATCCGCGCATCGCGGCGATCTTCGCCGGCCACGACATGGTTCGCCTGCGCCGCACCCTGTTCGAGCAGTTTTGCTTCATTCTCAACGCCGGTTGCGACTACACCGGCCGCGACATGCGCTCGTCCCACCAAGGGCTCGGCTCTCGCAAGGGCGACATGAACGCGCTGGTCGAGAACCTTCAGATGGCCATGCACGAGGAGGGTGTGCCCTTTGCCGCGCAGAACCGGTTTCTCGCCAGGCTCGCCCCGATGTCGGGCGACGTGATCGAAAGATAGGGCTTTACAGCCATCGCCCCAGCCACCACCCCCGCCCCTCTGGATTGGCTGGAAGGACCGGGCGCCATGAGCGGCGATGAATGGGTGATCGGGATCGTCGGCGGGTCGGGCCTCTACGCCATCGACGCGCTCGAGGATGCGCAGTGGATCGCGGTCACATCACCCTGGGGCGAGCCGTCGGACGAGATCCTGTGCGGCCGCATCGGTCAGGTGCAGGTCCGCTTCCTCCCCCGCCACGGACGCGGACACCGCATCCTTCCCGGCAAGCTGAACGCGCGCGCCAATATCGATGCCCTGAAGCGCGCGGGGGCGACCGACATTCTCGCAATCAGCACCGTCGGCTCGCTCAACGAGGAACTTCCGCCGGGCCGCTTCGTCGCGGTCGACCAGTTCATCGACCAGACGAAAGGGCGCGCCTCCTCCTTCTTCGACACCGGCTTCGTCGCGCATGTCTCGATGGGCGATCCCGTCTGTCCGCGCCTGTCGCGCTTCGCGGTCGAGGCGGTGCGGGCAGCGGGCGGCGAGGCGAGCGAGGGGGCGACCTATCTCGCCATGGAAGGTCCGCAATTCTCCACCCGCGCCGAAAGCAGGCTTTACCGCAGTTGGGGCGCCGACGTGATCGGCATGACCGGAATGCCCGAGGCGAAGCTCGCCCGCGAGGCCGAGCTGCCCTACGCCCTGCTCGCCGTGGTCACCGACTGGGACAGCTGGCGCGACAGCGAGGCCGCCGTCGATGTCGGCGAGATCATCGCGCAGATGGACACCAACGGGGCTCTTGCACGCAGGGCGGTGGAAGCGTTCTGCGAGGCGCTGCCCGCCAACCGCACCCCCTCTCCGATCGACATCGCGCTCGACGATGCGGTCATCACCAACCCCGGCATGTTCGACCGCGAACTGGTCGCCCGGCTCGATCGGGTCGCGGGCCGTCTCTTCGCCCGGAACGGCAAGGGCTGAGATGATCGACCTGCTGGTCGTCGGTGGAGGGATCAACGGCGCGGGAATCGCACGCGATGCCGCGGGCCGGGGATTGCAGGTGACCCTGTGCGAGAAGGACGATCTCGCCTCTCACACCTCGTCCGCCAGCACCAAGCTGATCCACGGCGGACTGCGCTATCTCGAGCAGTTCGAGTTCCGGCTGGTGCGCGAATCGCTGCGCGAGCGCGAGGTCCTGCTGGCCGCCGCACCGCATATCATCTGGCCGCTGCGCTTCGTGCTGCCGGTCGACGAGGGGATGCGCCCGGCCTGGATGCTGCGGCTCGGGCTGGCGCTCTACGACCAGCTCGGCGGCCGCTCGTCCCTGCCCGGCACACGGCCGGTCGACCTGCGCCAGCCGCCTCACCGCACCGTCCTCGACGACCGGCTGAAGCGGGGCTTCGAATATTCGGACTGCTGGGTAGAGGATGCCCGCCTGGTTGCCCTCGCCGCCGTAGACGCGCGCGAGCGGGGCGCAAACGTCCTGACACGCACCGAATGCATCGGACTGGAACGGCGCGGCGATCGCTGGCGCGCGCGGCTGAGGAATGCGGAGGGCGAATGGATCGTTGAGGCCCGCGCTCTCGCCAACGCGGCCGGTCCGTGGGTGGACCGTCTGGCGAAGATGGCGCTCGGCAGCGGCACACCCGCACGCCTGCGCCTTGTCAAGGGCAGCCACATCATCGTTCCGCGCCAATATCCGGGCGACCACGCCTATATCTTCCAGCAGGGTGACGGGCGGATCGTCTTCGCCATTCCCTACGAGCGGGATTTCACTCTGATCGGGACGACCGACACTCCGTTCGACGGCGATCCCGGCAGCGTGGCGATCTCCGACGAGGAACGCGCCTATCTGCGCGAGGCGGCCGGGCGCTATTTCCGCAAACCCATTACAGCGGACCAGATCGTCCACAGCTACAGCGGTGTCCGCCCGCTCTACGAGGACAATTCGGCGCGCAACTCCACGGTTACGCGCGATTATGCCTTCGAGCTCGATGCCGATGGTGGCGCGCCGATCCTGTCGGTCTATGGCGGGAAGCTGACGACCTTCCGCAAGCTGGCGGAACATGCCCTCGCCCGGCTCTCGGCGCATCTGCCCATGGGCGGCGAATGGACTCGCGAGGCGCCGCTTCCCGGCGGCGAGATGGACGATTTCGCGCAATTCCTTGGTCAGGCGGCAAGCTGCTATCCTTGGCTACCCGACACGATGCTCGTTCGGCTCGCCCGCGCCTACGGCACGAGGATCGGGGCGCTGCTGGGCGATGCCGGATCGCTTGAAGATCTGGGCGAATGTTTCGGCGGCGATCTCTACGAGGCCGAGCTGCGCTATCTGATGCGCGAGGAATTCGCCCGCGATTCCGAAGATGTCCTCTGGCGCCGCAGCAAGCTCGGCCTGCATCTCCCGGCTGCGAGCCGGGAGCGGGTGCGCGCGTGGATGAGCGACAAAGGTTGAACGCCGCCGGTTGCCGGTCCAAGGCGCGCGCCATGGCCACCGCTGTTTCCGATTCCCGCCCCGCACCCGCGATCCTCGATCGCCGCGCCGTCCGCCTTGCCTATCGCGAGGAAGAGGAAAAATGCGTGGCCGAACGCCTCTCGCAGGCGCGCCTCGCCTCGCGCGCGCATGACGAGGCCTCCGCACTGGCCGTGCGCCTGATCGAGGGCGCGCGGCGGCGCAAGGCGAGCGGGCTCGACGCCTTCCTCCAGCAATTCGGCCTCGCGACCGAAGAGGGCATCGCGCTGATGTGCCTCGCCGAAGCCCTGCTGCGCGTGCCCGACAGCCACACCGCCGACGCGCTGATCCGCGACAAGCTGGCCGATATCGACTGGTCGGAGCATCTGGGCGAAAGCTCCTCCACCTTCGTCAACGCGGCGACCTTCTCGCTTATGCTGACGGGCGAGGTGCTGGAACGCCCCGGCCCCAATCGCCGTCCGCTGGAAAAGACGCTCCGCGGCACCATCAACCGGCTCGGCGAACCGGTGGTCCGCAAGGCGACGCTGCAGGCGATGAAGATCCTTGGCGGCCAGTTCGTGTTCGGGCGCAATATCGAGGAAGCGCTCAAGCGCGCATCGCCCGAACGGGCGCGCGGCCTGACGCACAGCTTCGACATGCTCGGCGAAGCGGCGATGACCTTCGAGGACGCCGAACGCTATCGCAAGGCCTATGGCAGCGCGATCGAGCGGCTGTCGCGCGAGGCGCGCGGCGGGGTCGGGGATTCGCCCGGCATTTCGGTGAAGCTGTCGGCGCTGCACCCCAAATACACCTTCCTCCACCAGCGCGAGGCCGTGGCGGCGCTCGTCCCGATCGTGCGCGAGCTGGCCATCAAGGCGCGCGATGCCGACATCCACTTCACCATCGATGCGGAAGAGGCCGATCGGCTCGAACCCTCGATGGACATTCTCGAGGAGCTGGTCGCCGATGACGAGCTGTTCGCCAACGGCACCGCACAGGGCTGGACCGGCTTCGGTCTCGCCATCCAGGCCTATCAGAAGCGCTCGGCCCCGCTGTGCGACTGGGTCGCCAAACTCGCCCGGCGGCATGGCCGCAAGCTCTTCGTCCGGCTGGTGAAGGGTGCCTACTGGGACACGGAGATCAAGCTCAGCCAGGTTGGCGGCTACACCGATTTCCCGGTTTTCACCCGCAAGGTCGCGACAGACGTGTCCTATCTTGCCTGCGCGGCGAAGCTGATCGAGGCGGGCGACGCGATCTATCCGGCTTTCGCCACGCACAATGCGTACACGGTCGGCGCGATCAAGACGCTCGCGGCGCGCAACAACACGGCGTTCGAGTTTCAGCGTCTGCACGGCATGGGCGAGGACATTTACGACGCGCTCGCGCAGGTCGAGGGCAATTCCCGCACCCCCGTCCGCATCTATGCGCCGGTCGGAACGCACAAGGACCTGCTCGCCTATCTGGTGCGCCGACTGCTGGAAAACGGCGCGAATTCGAGCTTCGTCAACCGCATGGCCGATGCCGACATTCCGGCCTCGGACCTCGCGACCGATCCGGTGGAAGAACTCGCCGCGCTTCGTCCCAAGCGCAATCCCGACATTCCGCTTCCCGGCGACATCTTCCCCAACCGCTCGAATTCGGCTGGGGTCGACCTGTCCGATCCGCTCGTGCGCGAACCACTGGAAAAGCGGCTGGAGGAACTGCGCGGTCGCCACTGGAACGCCGCGCCCACCCTGTCCTACGGCAATCCCGGTGAAATGGCGCCGATCACGCAGCCGCAGGACCTCTCGCACGAAGTCGGCACGCGCCGTGACGCGAACGAGGACGAGGTCCGGATCGCCATCGGCCGGGCGCAGGCGATCCAGCCGGGCTGGAACGCGCTGGGCGGCGAGAAACGCGCCCTGCTGCTGGAAGCGGCGGCGGATGCGTTTGAGGCGAACACCGCCGAGATCCTTTCGCTCTGCCAGCGCGAGGCGGGCAAGACGTTGCCCGACGCGGTACTCGAACTGCGCGAGGCGGTCGATTTCCTGCGCTTCTACGCGAACGAGGCGCGCAGGCTCTTCACCGGCGCCTTCGCCCTTCCCGGCCCGACCGGCGAGGAGAACCGGCTGACCTTCAACGGGCGCGGCGTGTTCGCCACGATCAGCCCGTGGAACTTCCCGCTGGCGATCTTCATCGGCCCCGCCGCCGCTGCCTTGGCCGCGGGCAACACGGTCGTCGCCAAGCCCGCCGAACAGACGCCGCTGATCGCTGCGCTCGCCGTCCGTCTTTGCCATGAGGCCGGCATTCCCGAAGAGGTGTTCCAGCTTCTTCCCGGCGCGGGCGAGGTCGGCCAGTTCATCACCTCCGACCCGCGCCTCGCCGGAGTTGCCTTCACCGGATCGACCGGAACCGCGCAGGCGATCAATCGCACGCTCGCCGCGCGTGATGGGGCCATCGCGACCTTCATCGCCGAGACGGGCGGCCAGAACGCGATGATCGTCGACAGTTCGGCCCTGCCCGAACAGGTCACCCGCGATGTCGTCGCCAGCGCTTTCCAGAGCGCGGGCCAACGCTGCTCCGCCCTGCGGATGCTCTATGTCCAGGACGATGTGGCCGACGAGATGCTGCGGATGATCCGCGGCGCCTTCGAAGCGCTGCATGTCGGCGATCCCGAAGACCTCGCCACTGATGTCGGCCCGGTGATCGATCCCGACGCCAAGGCCGCGCTCGAGCGACACGTGGCCCGGCGCGAGAAGAACGGCCGTTCCGTGTGGCGGCGCGAACTGCCGCACTCCACCATCAAGGGCTGCTTCGTCGCGCCGACGATCATCGAAATGGATTCCATCCTCGATTTGAAGCGCGAGAATTTCGGACCGGTTCTGCATGTCGCCCGCTTCCCCGGGCACCAGCTCGAACAGGTGATGGAGGACATCAATTCGGTCGGCTACGGCCTCACCCTCGGGCTGCACAGCCGGATCAATTCCACCCGACGCCTGGTCGAGAGCATGGCCCGGGTCGGCAATTTCTACGTCAACCGCAACCAGATCGGCGCGGTGGTCGAAAGCCAGCCCTTCGGCGGAGAAGGCCTGTCCGGCACCGGCCCCAAGGCGGGCGGCCCGAACTACGTGATGCGGTTCGCGACCGAGCGCGTGGTCTGCATCGACACGACGGCGGCCGGGGGGAATGCGAGCCTGCTGGCGAGCTAACGCGCGGCGATCCCCTCGCGCAGAAGCGCTTCGGCGGCCGCGGCGATCTCCTCGATCGTGCGCGAAGTATCCCACACGCCGAAGCGCAGGCCGAGAAACACGTTCATGCCCATGATGGCCCAGGCGCGGATCTCATTGTCGCCCGGCGTGACGACTCCTGCTGCCACGCTCTCGTCGAGCCTTGCCGCGATGCGCTCCGCCGCGCCGGTGTAATGCTGGCGGTAGCTCGCCGGATCGGCGAATTCCGCCTCGTCGATGATGCGGTAGATTTCCTTGTGGTCGCGGGCGAAGGCGAGGAAGGCCGCCAGCGCCTCGCCCTCGCGCACCGTCCCGTTGCTGTCGTGCGACATTCCGGCGGTGGCAGCGCGGGCGACATGCTGGCTCATGTCTCCGACAAGCGCGGAATAGATCGCCTCCTTGCTGTCGAAATAGGTGTAGAAGGTGCCGAGCGCCGTGCCGGCCTGGCGGGTGATGCCGCTGATCGAAGCCTCGTGAAAGCCGCGCTCGCCGAACTCCCTGGCCGCCGCGTCGAGCAGCTTGCGCAAGGTCTCGCGCCCCCGTTCGGTGCGCGGTTCCTTGCCCGGACTTGCCGACATCGCTCTCTCCCCTGTCCCGTGAAGTGGCCATTCGGACACATTTGGTAGGGACAGAATAACCACCGCGCAATTCTAAAGTTGAAAGGTGGTTCATGTTTCAATAAAGCGGTCGGCAAGCGCTCGGATCAGGGCGCAGGAGGAGAGAGCCATGAAACTTGCACTGTCAGCCGTCACCAGCAGCCTCGCCTTGGCCACCGCCATCGCGGGCCTCGGCGCGCCCGCCATGGCGCAGGACGTCTCCAACCAGCCGGGCGACGCGGTCGCTGATGGCGATGCTGCCGAGGACGGGGTCATCATCGTGACCGCCCGCCGCCGCGAGGAAAGCCTGGTCGAGGTGCCAATCGCCGTCACCGCCTACAGCGGCGAGGCGCTGCGCCAGGCCGGTTCGATCGACATCACCGACCTCGCGCAGACCACCCCGAACACCACGCTCGAAGCATCGCGCGGCACCAATTCGACGCTCAGCGCCTTCATCCGCGGCGTGGGGCAGCAGGACCCAGTCTCGGGCTTCGAGCAGGGCGTCGGCATCTATCTCGACGACGTCTATCTCAACCGCCCGCAAGCCGCCGTTCTCGATATCTACGACGTTGAGCGGATCGAGGTGCTGCGCGGCCCTCAGGGCACGCTCTACGGCCGCAACACGATCGGCGGCGCGGTCAAATACGTGACCCGCAACCTGCCAGAGGAGTTTGCCCTCACCGCCCGCGCGACCTACGGGACCTACAACCAGCTCGACGGAGTGGTAACGGTTTCAGCGCCGGTATCCGACATGATCCGCGTCGGCGGGGCTGTCGCGCGGTTGACCCGCGACGGCTTCGGCGAGAACCTCACCACCGGGCTCGACAATTACGACAAGGACATCTGGGGCGGCCGCGCGACGCTCGAGATCGGCGGCTATTCCGAACCCGTCCTCATCCGCATCACCGGCGACTACACCAAGGACGAGAGCAATCCGCGCGGCGGACACCGCCTGATCCCCGGCCTGCGCTCGGGTGCGCCGGTGCTCGACGACGTGTTCGATACGCGGGGCGGCCTCAACGATCCCGAGCAGGAGGTCGAGGCCTACGGTCTGGCGATGAATGTCAGCGCCGAACTGACCGATGCGATCACGCTGCGCTCGATCAGCGCCTGGCGCAAGGACGACACCTTCACCCCGATCGATTTCGACGCCCTGCCGGCGGTCGATCTCGACGTGCCTGGTGCCTATTTCAACGAACAGATCAGCCAGGAATTCCAGGTTCTCTACGACAGCGGGCCGCTGTCCGGCCTGCTCGGCTTCTATTATCTCGACGCCCAGGCCGACACGCTGTTCGACACGCGCATCTTCACCACGGTGCCCGGTCTGACCGCCTTCACCAACGCCGCGGTCGACACCGAGACCTATGCGGTCTTCGCCGACTTCACCTACGACCTGTCGGATCGTCTCTCGCTGTCGGTGGGCGGACGCTACACCTGGGACGAGCGCAAGGCGGACATCCTGCGCCAGAGCTATCTCGGGGGCGGATCGCCCTTCTTCGGAGGAGCGGGCATCCCACTCGGCGCTCCGAGCACGAATTTCGACGGCAGCGCCGAGTTCGAGAAATTCACGCCGCGCGCATCGATCAGCTTCATGCCCACGCCGGAACACAATTTCTACGCGAGCTATTCCAAGGGCTTCAAGGGCGGCGGCTTCGACCCGCGCGGCGTCGGCGCCAACGCGCCCGACCTCGATGGAGACGGCTTCCGCTCCGATGCGGAAGTGGCCGATTTCCTCAGCTTCGAACCCGAGGAGGTCGACAGCTACGAGGTGGGCTACAAGGGCGACCTGCTGAACGGCAATCTGTTCGTCGCCGCTGCCGGCTTCTATGCGGACTACACCAACGTCCAGATTCCCGGTTCCGTTGCCTGCACCGTGGCGGGTTTGCCGAGCTTCTGCGGCGTGGTTTCCAATGCGGGCAAGGCCGAGTTCTACGGGCTCGAACTCGAAGCCAACGCCAAACTCGGCCGCGACCTGATGGCCGCCGGCGATCGGCTGACGCTTGCCGGGTCGGCGGGCTATATCAGCGCCGAGTACAAGGAATACATCACTCTCATCAACGGTCAGCCTACCGACGTCGCCGATTTCCGCGAGGTCCAGAACACGCCTGAATTCACCGGCAGCGCCACGCTCGGCTATTCGACCCCGGTGGGCGACGGCGATCTTGATTTCACGGCGACGGTGTCCTATCGCTCCAAGGTCTTCCAGTTCGAGATTCCGAACCCCTATCTCGATCAGGACGGCTTCGCCTTGTTCGACGCCAACCTCGTCTATTCCGCGCCGGGCGACCGGTTCAGCATCGGGGTGCACGGGCGCAATCTATTCGACAAGGAATACCGGACCTCGGGCTACACCTTCGTCAGAACCGATCCGGTGACCGGCGAGATTCCGCTCGGGGCGAACGGTTTTCCGATCCCGACGCTCGGCCCGGAGGGCACACTAACGGCGTTCTATGGCAATCCGCGGCAGGTTTTCGTCACTGGGACGGTTCGTTTCTGAACATTCCGGTTCAGTTCAGAACCACCGCTTGATAGGAGGCGGCCATGCGTCGCCTCCTCTATCTTCTTTTCGCCACTCTCGCGCTCGCCTGGACTTCGGCGGCTTCGGCAGCGGTCACCATGTCCTTTCACAGCATCAACGGCTCGGTCCTCTTCGGGCGCTATCCGCATGCTTTCGTGGTGCTGGAAGGAACGCTCGATTCCACCGGAGAACGGGTGGACGAGAATTTCGGCTGGTCGGCAAAATCCGCCACGCCCGCCGTGCTGGCGGGGCCGGTCAAGCACATGATCCTGACCGAAACACCCAAAATGATCCGCAAGACCAACCGGCATTTCTCGGTCGAACTGAGCGACAGCCAGTATCGCCGGGTCAGGGCGATGGTGGCGGACTGGCGCGATCAGCCGGGCAAGTATTACGACCTCGAAACGCGCAACTGCATCCATTTCGTCGGCGAGATCGGCAAGATCGCGGGCCTCACTATCGACTACCCCTCCGACATGCTGCGCCGGCCCAAGCAGTGGCTGAACCACATCGCCACGCTCAACCCGAGGCTGGGCGCGAAACAGATCTGATCGGCGGATAATTTCCCGCCTTCGGTTGCAGGCGGCCGCCCCCTCGGGAATCGTCGCGGCATGGCGATTCTCTCCGACAAATGGATTCGCGCCCGCGCGCAGGCGGACGGCATGATCGAGCCCTTCGTGGAAGCCCAGCGGCGCGAGGGCTGCATTTCCTACGGCCTGTCGAGCTATGGCTACGACGCGCGGGTCGCAGACGATTTCAAGATCTTCACCAATGTCGATTCCGCCGTGGTCGATCCGAAGGATTTCGCCGCCAACAGCTTCGTCGACCGCAAGACCGACATCTGCGTGATCCCGCCCAACAGCTTCGCCCTGGCGCGCACGGTCGAATATTTCCGCGTGCCGGAGGATGTGCTGGTCATCTGTCTCGGCAAGAGCACCTATGCGCGCTGCGGCATCATCGTGAACGTCACGCCGCTCGAGCCGGGCTGGGAGGGGCACGTCACGCTCGAATTCTCGAACACCACGCCGCTTCCGGCGAAGATCTACGCCAATGAAGGCGCCTGCCAGTTCCTGTTCCTGCAAGGCAACGAGCGGTGCGAGACCAGCTATAAGGACCGCGCCGGCAAATATATGGGACAGCGCGGCGTGACGCTCCCCCGCCTCTGACCCGTCTTGCCGTAGCGGCTTTGACAGCGCCCGCCAGCGCGCGCATTCATCGCTGCGAAGGAGAGCGGGAATGAGCGCGACGACAGACAGGGCGACACGGAAATTCGACATCGTGGTCTATGGGGCCACGGGCTACACCGGACGCCTCGTCGCCGAGCATTTCGTCCGCGAATACGGCGCCAGGTCGGATGCGCCGAAATGGGCGATGGCCGGGCGCAATCGCGCCAAGCTGGAGGATGTCCGCACGCTGATCGGCGCGCCCGAGGATACGCCGCTGATCCTCGCCGATGCCGACGATCCCGCGAGCCTCGATGCGATGTGCCGAAGCGCCCGCGTCGTCATCACCACGGTCGGCCCCTACCAGCTCTATGGCGACGCCTTGGTCGAAGCCTGCGCGCGGGCCGGGACGGACTATGCCGATCTGTGCGGCGAGCCGGCCTGGATGCGCGAGCAGATCGACCGCAACCACGACCTTGCCAAGGCCAGCGGCGCGCGGATCTGCTTCTCGTCCGGCTTCGATTCCATTCCTTTCGATCTCGGCGTCCTGATGCTTCAGAAGCACGCCGTGGCAACGCACGGCACGCCCGCACCGCGCGTTCGCGGCCGGGTGCGGGCAATGAAAGGCACGTTCTCGGGCGGCACGGCGGCGAGCCTCGGCGCGACGATGAAGGCGGCGGCGAAGAACCCGAGGATCATCGGCCTGCTGCGCGATCCCTTCGCGCTTACCCCCGGCTTCGAAGGCCCCGACCAGCCGAGCGGCATGATCCCGGGCTACGAGAAGTATCTCGACAAATGGGCCGCGCCGTTCGTGATGGCGCCGATCAACACCAAGAACGTCCACCGCACCAATTTCCTGCGCGGCCATCCCTATGGCGAGGACTTCCGCTACGACGAGATGGTTCTGACCAGCCCGGGCGAAGCGGGCCGGAAGATGGCCGAGGCCGCGGTCGAGATGATGAAGAACCCCTTCGGCGCCAAACCGCCCAAACCCGGCGAGGGCCCGACGGCAGAGGAGCGCGAGAACGGCTTTTACGACGTCGTCTTCATCGGCGAATATCCCGATGGCAAGACGATCCGCTACGCGGTGAAAGGGCGCTATGACCCCGGATACGGATCGACCAGCCGGATGATCGCGGAAACGGCGATGGGGCTGCTGAACAGCGATGCGGAAGGCGGCATCGGCACGCCCGGGTCGTTCCTTGGCGAGGCTCTGGTCGAGCGGTTGCAGGCCCACGCCGCGGTGAGTTTCGCGATCGAGAGCTGAAGACACTCGACGGAGCCGCGCTCCCGCGTCATGATCCTTTCCGAGTTAAAGCGGGGAGAACAAAGGCATGGCAACTCTGGCAGCAATTATCGGCCGTATCCTGATCGCGGCGCTGTTCATTCTGGCGGGCCTCGACAAGGTCCTCGATACCGGGGCGACGGCCGAATATATCCGGAGCGCGACCAACCTTCCCGGTTCGCTCGCCCTGCCCACCGGCGTGTTCGAGATCGCCGCCGGCCTGCTGCTGGCGAGCGGCATCGGCACGCGCCTTGCCTCGGGTGCGCTGATCGTCTTCACCGCGCTGGCCACGATCCTGTTCCACAACCGGATCACCGATCCGGTGCAGGCGCAGATGGCGCTCAAGAACCTCGCCGTCATGGGCGGTCTGCTGATGGTCTTCGCTTACGGACAGGTGC
This sequence comes from Erythrobacter sp., assembly GCA_025698865.1. GTDB lineage: Bacteria > Pseudomonadota > Alphaproteobacteria > Sphingomonadales > Sphingomonadaceae > Qipengyuania. The sequence goes on from JAILWQ010000001.1 coordinate 969,890, forward strand.
GCGGCAATCTCGGCACCTGGCGCGAGCGTGACCGTGCCCATGATGCCGAGGTCAAGGCCGCCCGCGCGGAAGGCCGGGCTGAAGCCACAACCCCGGTGGTGACGCCCGCGGCAACCCCAGCCGCGCCTCCGGCGGCGACCCGCCCTTCCGATTGAAGAGCAGGCCGCCGCGAGGTCGTCCGGTTCAGAAGCTCGAGCGCAGGCTCACGCGGAAATTGCGTCCGCCAAGCGGCACGAAATCCTTGGTGAAGCTGGTCGCGCGCCGGCCTTCGACGTCGAAGATGTTCTGGACCTGCGCGAGCAGGGTCACGTTGTCGTTGCCCTGCAGCGGACGGAACGCGACCGATGCGTTGACGAAGGTGAAGCCGTCGGTCGGCGTCTCGAACGGCGCGACCTTGTTCTGGTCGTCATACCACTCGACCTCGCCGCGCACGTCGAAGCGGTCGCCCTGCAGCGACAGTGCGCCCGACAGGCCGAGCGGGGGGATGCGCGGCACGTTGGTGTCGTCGTCGAGCTCGGCGCGGACATATTCAGCGCGCAGATCGGCGTTCAGCGAGAGGCTCTCGTTGAACCGCGCGACCGGGAAGGCGACCTCGCCCTCGAAGCCGTAATAGCGGGCATTGTCCTGAAGATAGGCGAAGACGGGCAGATCGTCCTCTTCCTCGCCGGTTGCCTGCAGGTAGATGTAATTGTCGAACCAGTTGTGGAAGGCGGCGATGTTGATCGTCGCCGGACCGACCGCGCCGCGGACATAGGCTTCGACGCCCCAGGCTTTTTCGAGCGCAAGGTCGACATCCCCGACTTCGAACGCCTGCGTGGCGATGTGCGGACCATTGGCGAACAGTTCCTCGCCCGAAGGCGCGCGGACCACCCGGCTGCCGTTGACGCCTAAGCGCAGGCCGTTTTCGATCTGGTAGGACACGCCAAGAGCGCCGGAGAAAGCATCGAAATCGCGATCGACTCCGAGCGTGAGCGATTCGACATTCGTTTTCTCGTAGCGGGCCGCGCCTTCGATCTGGAACGGGCCGGTGCCGTATTCCTGAAGAGCGAAGACAGCGAACTGGTCCGTCCGGTTGGGCGCGACGAAGGCTTCCTCGCCCACGGCCTGGAAATCGCGATAGAGATATTGCGCGCCGATCGAGCCGCGCAGCGCCCCGCCCGAGTTCTGGACCAGTTCCGCCCGGGCCTCGATATTCTCGGTGTCGAAGACGGTGCCGACCTCGGTGCCTTCGAATTCGGTGTGGGTGTAGTCGCTGTAGCCCACGCGCGTCACCAGCGTTTCGAAGAAGCCGTCGCCAAGCGCCAGCTCGCCGCGATAATCGGCGCGGAACTGCTCGAGGCCGATCGAGACGCCGCCCTCTTCCTCCTCGCCGCCTTCTTCCTCGCCGCCTTCCTCACCCTCGTGGTGATGGCCGGCGCCCGGGCGCTCCGGAACGCCGTAGGTCGTGTCGTAATAGCCAGCGGACACGCCGAAATTGCTGTCACCCCGGAACAGCGAGAGCCCGCCGCCGAAGGAATAGGTTTCGAAGAAGCTGTTCGGCAGGACACCGCGCTGATTGGCGATTTCGCGCAACTCCGCCGCTTCGCCCAGCTCGCCCTCGGCCTCTTCCGCCGCGGCGTCGGCAAGCAGATCGGTCCGCAGCGCGTCGGACACGACATAGCCGGGAATCTCGAGGTTGCCGCCGTCGCGATAGGACCCATCGACATGCGCGACCACGCCTTCGGCCAGCGCCACGTCCAGCGAGCCGCCGACATCGTACTGATCGTTGACGGTCTCGTAGCCACCGGCGACATCGAGATGGAACGGTTCGTCGAGCGGCGCGCGGGGTATGCGCTTGTCGAGCACGTTGACCGCCCCGCCGATGGCCTGACTGCCGTAGAGAAGGACCGCCGGTCCGCGCAGGACCTCGATCCGCTCCACCAGCAGCGGCTCGATCGCCACGGCGTGGTCGTCCGAGGTGTTGGACACGTCGAAGGAGCCGAGCCCGTCGATCAGCGTGCGCACGCGCTCGCCGGAAAAGCCGCGCAGGATCGGACGCGAGGCGCCGGGCGAGAAGCCGCTGGAGCTGACGCCAGGCAGGCTCTCGAGCGTGTCGCCGAGCTGGCCGGTGAGATTGCGCTGAAGGTCCAGCCCCTGCAGCACCGAGGTCCCGGCAAGGATATCGAGATCGCGCACACCGCGCGCGCTGACGATGATCGTCGGACTGATGTTGTGATAATCTTCCGGATAGCTTTCGTCGCTCGACGCCCCGCTCGACGGATCGGGGGACTGACCCGATCCGCTGCTGTCCTGCGGAGCCTGGCGGGCCTGCTGTGCGGCCGCCGGACTGGCGAGCGCGAATGCGGCGGCGAGGAAGCAGGTGCCGGACAGCAGAGTGGTCTTGCGGAGGGTCATGGATATTCTTTCCGGAAATACGGGACTGAGATGGCTTACGACTCGAAACGATACAACGTTACGATACAGCCGCGCGTTCACCACAGCCGGTCGATGAATACAACCCACGAATGATACGCGCCCGACGAACGGGCGGCATCGATCGACAAGGGCCGCAGCCACCGGTTCTGGGAAAATGGAGCGGGCGAGGCGATTCGAACGCCCGACCCCAACCTTGGCAAGGTTGTGCTCTACCCCTGAGCTACGCCCGCTCACTGACGCTCCACGATGAAACATGTCATCGCTGGGGAGGCGCGCGATTAGCAACGCCTTCGTGATGCTGCAAGGGGAAATTTTCGCCCCCTTGCCCTCTTTGCCCTCGCCCTTCAAAGCATGGGCCAAGCGCCCATATACGGGCGAACCCTATAGAGAAGAGAAGGAACGCCGCGTGGCCACGCAGGGACTGACAGTCGAAGAACAGAAAGCCGTCGACGCTTTCCGCCAGAAAGTGGTCGAACCGTCGATGACGAAGCTCGTCATCCTCGATTTCTGGGCGGAATGGTGCGGCCCGTGCAAGGCGCTGACGCCGGTGCTGGAGAAGGTCGCGCAGGATTATGCCGACAAGGGCGTCGTTCTCGCCAAGGTCAATGTCGACGAGGAACAGTTCATCGCGAGCCAGTTCCAGGTCCGTTCGATCCCGACGGTCTACGCGCTGTTCCAGGGCCAGCCGGTGGCCGAACTCACCAATGCCCGCAGCGAAAGCCAGCTGAAGCAGGTCCTCGACCAGCTGCTCGAACAGCTCCCGGTCGAGGGCGGAAGCGCGGATAATGCCGGCGCGCAGACACAGGACGTGTCGCAATTCGTGACCATGGCCGAGCAGGTGCTGGCGGAAGGCGATGCCGAGCGCGCGGCGGGCATCTTCGGACAGGTCGTCGAGATGGCGCCCGACAATGGCGCGGCGCAGGCCGGACTGGTCCGCGCTCTGGTCGAGGCGGGCCGGGTCGACGAGGCGCGGGCCGTGCTGGAAGTCGCGCGGCAGCACCCCTCCCTCCTCGACGATCCGCAGCTCGGCCTCGCCGAAAGCGCGCTTGAACTGGCGGGCAATGCCCCGGACGAGACCGAACTCGCCGCCCTGCGCGACAGGGCGCAGGATCGCGAGAACATGGAAGCGCGCCTCGAATATGGCGAAGCGGCCTTTGCGGCAGGTCAGCGCGATGCCGCCGCGGACGAGCTCCTCGCCATGATCGAACACGACCGCGAATGGAACGACGCCGCGGCGAAGGCGAAGCTCCTCCAGATCTTCGAGGCGGTCGGGCTGGAAGATCCGTGGGTGGTCGCGACCCGGCGCCGCCTGTCGCGAATCCTGTTCGGATAGACGCTTGCGCCTCTCGATCTTCCCGCTTCCCGGCGCGATCCTATTTCCGGGCCTCCAGCTCCCGCTGCACATGTTCGAGGACCGCTATCGCGCGCTCACTTCGGACGCCCTGGCCCGCGACCGGCGGATCGCGATGATCCAGCCGCGGCGCGGAGGCGACGATGCGGAACTCTACACCGTTGGCTGCATCGGCCGGATCGGCGATGTCGAGGCGTTGGAGGACGGACGTTTCAACCTCGTGCTTGAAGGCGAGAAGCGCTTCCGGCTGATCCGCGAACTCGATGTCGCCACCCCCTTCCGGCAGGTCGAGGGTGAGCCGATCGAGGATCCGCGATACGAGGCGCTGTCGAGCGTCGAGCGCGCCGCCTTCGAACAGGAAGCGCGGATCTTCGCCGATTTGCAGGGCTACAGCGTGGACTGGGATTCGGTCGAACGGCTCGATGATGAATCCCTCATCAACGGTGTCTCGCAGATCGCGCCCTTCGATGTCGCGGCTAAGCAGGCCCTGCTCGAAGCCCCGGACCTGTCGACCCGGTGCGAGCTCATCATCCAGCTGATGCAGTTCTTCGCCCTGCGCGACGGCGACGACGACCGCGCTACCTTACAATAGGATCAGACCCCGAAACTCCCGCGCAGCCCGTCGATTACATACTGGGCCGCGAGCGCGGAGAGCAGCACGCCCAGCAACCGGGTGATCACCGCCTCGACCTTGTCGCCCAGCACGCGCAGGAGGGGGCCGGCGGCGACGAGCGCGGTGGCGGTGATGATCATCACCGCAGCAAGCGCCCCGAACACGGCCATGGCCTCCTCGTTCGTGTCCGCTTCGTTCATCAGCAGCATGACGGCCGCGATCGCGCCGGGTCCGGCGAGCATCGGCATGGCCATCGGAAACACCGAAACGTCCTCGACCTCAGGGTCGGCGGCGAGCTTCTCCGCGCGTTCCTCGCGCCGCTGGGTGCGCTTTTCGAATACCATTTCGAAGGCGATGAAGAACAGCATCAGCCCGCCCGCGATGCGGAAGGCGTCGAGTTCGATATGGAGCGCGCCGAACAGCTCCTCCCCCAGGAAGGCGAAGAACACCAGGATCACCGTGGCGATCCCGCAGGCCCGCAGCGCCATGTTGCGCCGCTGGACGATGGTCGCCCCCTTGGTGAGCCCGGCATAGATCGGGGCGCAGCCGGGCGGATCGATCACCACGAAGAGAGTGATGAAGGCGGAGATGAAGAGTTCGCTCATTCTGCGTCGCCCGCCCGTGCGCCGAAGTCGAAGCTCGCGGCCTCCTGCCACTCGCCGCCCTGCCAGATGAACGAGCGGAACTGGCGCGATCCGCCCGCGCCCTGACGCCATTGCCAGACGAGCGATCCGTCGCCCGAGCGAGTGCCGCCGCTCTCGATTCCCGCACTCACTGGAGCAAAGGGCGCGGCAGGAAGCGTGGCACCGGGTCCGGAACAGTCGGCCACCTCGCCGCGCACCGTGTCCAGCGCGGTGACCACGATCACGTCGTCATCCTCCTCGCCGGCGGGCGGGGGCGGAGGCTGCGGATTGTCGAGCGCGCCGCCATCGTAGAGGTAACGATAGGTTCCGTCGCCCTGCCGCTGCCACACCGTGTTGAAGATGCCGACCTTCCCCTCGGGATCGCGAAACCGCCCTTGGCTGATCGCGAGACTGGCGTCGCAGCTCATCCACACCGTGCGCGGGCCCCACTGGACCGTCTTGGGCGGATTGCTTTGCTGCGCCAGCCACGGCTTCGCGGCGATCGGTCCGTTCTCGTTGTGAAGGACGCCTTGTTCGGCCGCGAAATGGGTGAAGGCCGTCCATTGCCCCTCGTCCCGCGCCATTCGCGCGAACGCTATCTCGGTCGCCACGATGTTCGAAGGCTGGGCCGCCCCCGGCGCGCTGGAGAGCGCGCGTTCGATGCGGGCGATCTGGCGCGAGGTCGGCTTGCGCGGTCCCGAGGCGCACCCGGCCAGCAGGGCGGCACCGACCGAGAGCGCGATCGCGGCGGAGAACATGCGGCGCATCGCGGTCAAATCCCTTCCGGAGCCGGCAGCCCGGCATTGCGGTGCGCGGCGACGAGCGTGTTACGCAGGAGAACCGCGATCGTCATCGGACCGACCCCGCCCGGCACCGGCGTGATAGCCGCCGCCACTTCGCTGGCCGGGCCGTAGTCCACGTCGCCCACCAGCCTGCCCTTGTCCTCCCCATCCGCGGGGGGCAGCCGGTTTATGCCGACATCCACCACGGTCGCGCCCGGCTTCAGCCAGTCGGCCTTGACCATTTCCGCCCGTCCGACCGCCGCGACCACGATATCCGCCCGGCGAACCACCGCGGCGAGGTCCTTGGTCCGGCTGTGCGCGATAGTCACCGTGGCGTTGGCGTCGAGCAGGAGCTGCGCCATCGGCTTGCCGACGATGTTCGACCGGCCGACCACGACCGCCTCCAGGCCGGACAGATCGCCCAGCCGGTCGGTCAGCAGCATCATGCAGCCCATCGGGGTGCACGGCACGAAACCGGCCTGCCCCACGGCCAGCCGCCCGGCATTGGTCACGTGGAAGCCGTCGACATCCTTGTCGGGATCGATCGCGGCGATCACCGCCTGCGCGTCGATATGGCCGGGCAGCGGAAGCTGGACGAGGATGCCGTCGACCGCATCGTCGGCATTGAGCCGCTCGACCAGTGCGAGCAGGTCGTCCTGCGACGTGTGCGCATCCAGCCGGTGCTCGAAGCTGTTCATGCTGGCGGCGAGCGTGGCCTTGCCTTTCGAGCGGACATAGACCTGGCTCGCCGGGTCCTCGCCCACCAGAACGACCGCCAGCCCGGCCTTGCGCCCGGCCTTTTCCTCGAACCGCGCCGCCGCCTCGCCCACCCGTTCGCGCAAGCGCGCGGCGAAGGCCTTCCCGTCGATCCGCTCGGCCGCCATCAGCTGTAGATGATGCCGCTGAGGACGATCAGGACGACGTTGAGCAGGATGATCAGCACCAGCGGCGAGAAGTCGATCGCCCCGGTGTTGGGCATGATGTTGCGGATCGGCCGCAGGATCGGGTCCATCAGCCGGTTGATCGCCATGTAGAAGCTGGAAAGGAACTCGTTCGAGCTGTTCACCACGTTGAAGGCGAACAGCAGCCCGATGATGAACTGGATGATGATCAGCATCACCAGCACATTGGTGAGCATCGCGATGATTTCGTAGATCGTGTAGAGCGCCTGCATGCCGGTCCCGTCTTTTCGAGGGTGGAGTTCGTTTGCAACGCCCCGCTTACAGGCGGGGTGCCGGGTAGGAAAGGCCTAGCGCCCGTCTTCTTCGGCGCGGATGAGCGTTCCCGCACCCTGCTCGGTGAAGAACTCGAGCAGCATGGCGTGCGGCACCCGCCCGTCGAGGACCACTGCCGCATCGCATCCGTTCTCGACCGCGTGGACGCAGGTTTCGAGCTTGGGGATCATCCCGCCCCCGATCGTGCCCTCGGCGCGCAGTTCCGCGATGTCGGCGGGCGTCAGGTCGGTGAGCAGCTCGCCGCTCTTGTCGAGCACGCCGGCCACGTCGGTCAGCAGGAATAGCCGCGCCGCGCCCAGCGCCGCGGCGAGCGCGCCGGCCATGGTGTCGGCATTGATGTTGTATGTGTGCCCGTCCTCGCCCGCACCGATCGGAGCGACCACCGGGATCAGCCCGGCGGTGGTCACGGTCTCGATCACGCCCGTGTCGACATGGGTCGGCTCGCCGACGAAACCGAGGTCGAGCGCCCGCTCGATATTGCTCTGCGGGTCCTTCTGCGTCCGCTCGACCTTGGTTGCGGTGACGAGGCCGCCATCCTTGCCCGACAGGCCGAGCGCGCGGCCACCGGCGCGGGAGATCCAGCCGACGAGCTGCTTGTTGATCGCGCCCGACAGGACCATCTCGGCCACGTCGGCCGTGGCCTTGTCGGTCACGCGCAGGCCATCGACGAAGCGGCTCTCGACGCCCAGCTTCTCCAGCATCGCGCCGATCTGCGGGCCCCCGCCATGGACGACGACGGGGTTGATGCCGACCGCCTTCAGCAGCACCACGTCCTCGGCAAATTCGCGGGCGGCGCGCTCCTCTCCCATGGCGTGGCCGCCATATTTGACCACGAAGGTCCGCCCGGCATAGCGGCGCAGGTAGGGCAGCGCCTCGATCAGCGTTTCCGCCTTGGCGCGGATGGTGTCCATGTCGTTCATCGGGGGCGCGCTTAGCCCTTTCCGGCGCGCCCCGCAAAGCCCAAGCGCGCGTTACTGCGTATCGGTCGGAGCCGGCGTGACAGTCCCCGGCGCAGCGGTCGGATCGGCGACGATGGTGTTCGCATCCTCGGCGCCGTTCACCGGGGGCAGGGATTCGGTATCGGGGGGCGAGATCTCGGTGTTCAGCCGTTCCTCGGTGGTGGTGATCGCTTCGTCGGGGATGGTTTCGAGATCCTCGTCGCCATCGGCGTTGAGGAAGAAGATCACCGCGGCCACGGCCAGCAGCACCAGCACGCCGACCCACAGCCACTTGGTGCCGGAGGGGCCGTCTTCGGGAAGGGGATCGCTCATCTTGGGGGTTCTCCTGTTGCTTACCCGAGACAATGGCTTACCGCTCCACCCGTTCCGTCAAGGTGCCCCGGCCGACAAGGTGCCCCGGCCGGTGTTGGAGATGGACCGGGTGTTACACTGTCCAGAAGCGGGAAAAACCGCCCGATTTGCCGCGATCTCCCCGCCCGATCTTCGTCCCCGGCCCCATGGACCGGAAGCGCCCCTGTAGGAAAGCGGCAACCGGCGCAGGGTCAGTCGAACAGTTCCTCCAGGAAGCTCTTCTTGCGCTTGCCCGGCTTGCCGTATCCGTGGCCATAGCCCGAATGGCCGTGACCGCCGTGCCGGGCGTAGCTCGGCTGCGGGCGGCTGCGCGGAGCAGCCGAGCCTGCCCCCATCTGCGGCGCGCTGCGCTCGATGATCTTGTCGAGCTCGCCGCGATCGAGCCAGATGCCCCGGCATTGCGGGCAATAGTCGATCTCGATCCCCTGCCGGTCGCTCATGGCGAGCGGGACCTGGCAGACGGGGCACGGCATGGCGGCGACTTCGGCTTCGGTACGCATGGAATTCCTCTCGGGTGTCGTGGCGCCCGAGATGGGATGCGGCGCGCCGCGATCAAGCACGGGCGGAACGCACCTTGCCTCTTGCCCCGCCGCGCCGGAAGCGCATGACAGCGCATATCCATCGAAAGAGGAGGTGCCCGATGACGTGCGAACCCGCCCGCAAGGCAATCGCGACCAGCCTTTTCGCTGTCCTCTTCGCCGCAGCGGCCCCCGCCACCCCGGCCACCGCGCAGGCCGAGGCTGCGCCCGCGCTGCCGGGGGATACGATCACCAACCCCTCGCCCACGGCCGAGGATCTGGCGCTGGGCCGCGCGCTGGCCGAGACCGGCACGCTCGCCGCGCTGGCGCCGCTGCTGACGGAGCAGGAGACCGCGCAGATGCTGGCCGCCCTCCCCGACCTCACCCCGGCCGAGCAGGCGCGGCTGCGCGCCATCGCCGCCGCCACCGCCGCGGCGGGGCGCGACCGGCTGCTGGATGCGCTCGGCCGGCAATACGCGATGCGGCTGAACGCGGAGGACATGAGCGCCCTCGCCAGTTTCGCCCGCACCTCCGCCGCGCAGCGGATGCAGGCGGCGCTCCCCTACACCATCGCCGGGACGATGCAGGCCATGGAGCAGGAGGGAGGCGCGATCGACTTCAAGAGCGAGACCCTCGCCGCCTTCTGCGCGGAGACGGGCCAGGGGTGCGAGGACTAGGAAAGCCGGTCTCGCCCCAAAGTCACGGCATCAGGAACACGCCGAGCCCGACCAGCGCGGCGATCTGGAGAATGGCGATCGTGTGGAGCTGGCTCGAAAAGGGCTGCTTGCGGGTCTTGTGCCGGAACAGCTTGCGCCCGGCATAGGCGCCGGGCGTCCCGCCGATCAGCGCCAGAGCGAGCAGGTTCGCCTCGCTCGTCCGCCGCCACCCGTTCTCCGCCCGCGCCTTGTCGATCCCGAAGCTGGCGAAGGCGACGAAGTTGATCGCGATCAGGTAGAGCGCGATGTTGAGCGGGGTGAGGAGGGGGATGAGCAGGTCCATCGGCGGGGGGTAGCGCGACGATGGTTAGCGGCCGGTTTCGATCTAATTGCCGATCGTCGAGGAGCTTCAACAACGCCCGGCATAGGCACCAAGCGTCGAGAGAATCAATGCAACCCCGGCTCGATCAACCCCGCTCGCTATCGCAGACGGGACCACACGCTGATCGAAAAGGCAACGCGACCAAGTTCTGGAAGTTGACGTCCACGACTTCGGCGCCTTCAATCAGGCACTGGTGAAACACGACAAGGCCCGAGACAGGGCATCGCCGGTCTAGATATGAGGGAACCTGCCACGGCCCGCGGACCCTTTGAGAAAGCACAAAAGGAGATACTGTTTGAACCGCCCGCTATCCCCTCGCTTCGCGTTCCATATCGCAATCGTTTTTCTTGCGCTTGGTCTGGTGCAGCTGGCGGGTAGTCTGGTGTTCTATCAGATCATAGACCGGCAGACCCTGCGCGATGACCATGCGCGCAGAGTGGCCGAGTTGCTCGTCGTCGGAGAGCGCATGTATGCGATCGCACCGGATGAGACGGCGGGAAACATGTCGACCCGGTATCTGCTCGCCGAAGTGTCGGATGCCCCTACGATTTCAAGCCCGGCCGACGACGATATGCTTGCCGACATCGCGGACCGGATCGTTGCGTGGGAGCCTTCGCTTGCCGAGCGACCTCTTCACCTCGCCACTGTTGCTATCAATGGGCAAGGCAGAAATCTGGTAGGTTCGCTGCAACTGGCAGATGGAAATTGGTTCAACTTCCAATCTCGCGACATCGCGAGCATGTGGCCGGTGGCGTGGCGGGCGATGGTCCTGACCATGCTGCTTGCCGCCGCGTTCATGTGCATCGGACTGATTGCGCTCCATCGCATAAGCAAACCGCTACGCCGCCTGACCGATGCTGCCGAAATCATCGGACAAGGACAGCAGATCGAGATTTCCGAAACCGGCCCCAAAGATCTGCGTGATCTCGCCCATGCGATGAACGTCATGCAAGATCGGGTTGCCCGCCTGCTTCGCGACCAGGCGGCCGCGTTCGAAGCGATAGGGCACGATCTGCGTACGCCGTTGTCTAGGCAGTTGGTTGTGACGGGCCTTGTCGATGACGAAGAACTCTCCCGGCTTCTCAAAGACAGTATCACTGAGATGACCGAACTTCTGGACTCGCTTCAGCACTTTCTGCGCGCGCAGCACCTAACCTCCGAATCCGAGACGATCGAGCTTGCCGCATTTTTGCGCGCCGAGCTGTCCGGGTTCGGGAATGCGATCACGACTGTCGCACCCGATCATGCGGTGGTCAGGACGTTCCGCGAACCGATTACGCTGGCCTTGCGGGCCTTAATCGAAAACGCGCTTCAATATGCCGAGGAAGCCGTCGTGACATTGCATGAGCACGAAGGCGATTGGGTGATCGACATTTCGGATAATGGTCCGGGCCTGGCGGAAAAGCACTTCGAGCCCGTGCTTGAACCGTTTTTTCGGGTCGACGAAGCAAGGCAACGCAACACGAAAGGTTTCGGCTTGGGAATTCCCACCGTCCACCGCCTGATGATGCGGTTCAACGGAGGGCTCAGCTTTTCGTCGCCCGAGAAGGGCGGCCTCACGGTCCGGCTCACGGTTCCAAAAGGCCGTTAGGGTATCCGCGGAATGATCTCGAAGCGGAACATCATTCGATCGCCCTACTCCGCCGCTACGCTTGCCGAACCCTCGTCCCCGAACAGCCCCGGACCCTCGTCGCTCGCGACCACTTCCTCGTTCGCGGCGCGGGCCTTGTTGCGCTTGTCGAAACTCGACCAGACGTCGTTCCAGTTGCCGCGCGTCGCGCCCTTCGAATACTCCGTCGCGCGGGTTTCGAAGAAATTGGCGTGCTCCACCCCGTTGAGCAGCGGCGTCAGCCAAGGCAGCGGGTGATCCTCGACCATGTAGATCGGCTGCAGGTTCAGCTGCCCCAGACGCCAGTCGGCGATGTAGCGGATGTACTTCTTGATCTCCTTCGCCGTCATGCCGGGCACCGGGCCCATCTCGAAGGCGAGGTCGATGAAATTGTCCTCCAGCCGCACGGTCTTCTGGCAGATGTCGATGATGTCTTCCTTCACCGCACGGGTAAGGCAGTCGCGCTCGCGCACGAATTCGTGGAACATGCGGATGATGCCTTCGCAATGCAGGCTCTCGTCGCGCACCGACCAGCTGACGATCTGGCCCATCCCCTTCATCTTGTTGAAGCGCGGGAAGTTCATCAGCATGGCGAAGCTGGCGAACAGCTGCATGCCTTCGGTAAAGGCGCCGAACATCGCCAGCGTGCGAGCGATATCCTCGTCATTGTCGACACCGAACTGCTGCATGTAATTGTGCTTGTCGGCCATTTCCTCGTAATCGAGGAAGGCGCTGTATTCGCTTTCGGGCATGCCGATCGTGTCGAGGAGGTGCGAATAGGCGGCGATGTGCACCGTTTCCATGTTGCTGAACGCGGTCAGCATCATCTTGACCTCGGTCGGCTTGAACACGCGGCCGTACTTGTCGTGGTAGCAATCCTGCACCTCGACATCGGCCTGTGTGAAGAAACGGAATATCTGGGTGAGCAGGTTGCGCTCGTGTTCCGACAGTTTCTGCGCCCAGTCGCGGCAGTCCTCGCCCAGCGGCACTTCCTCGGGCATCCAGTGGATCTGCTGCTGCCGTTTCCAGAACTCGTAGGCCCAGGGATATTCGAAGGGCTTGTAGGTCTTGCGGGCTTCGAGAAGGGACATGGGGCGAAAACTCCGGGCAATGCTTCGTGGACGGTCGGCGCGAATTCGGCGCGCGGGCAGAAACCTAGTGGGTATTGCCGGGTAAGAGCAACCACATATTGTGTTTCCGGCCACGCGGTATGCGACTCATATAATGGATCGGCAGCGGGAATCGAAGGCGCGGGCGGGGAAGGTTCGGGGATAAGCGGGCAGGCGTTTGCGACAAACCGCAGAACGTACAGGGGAACGCGCGGGCGCGCGAGGCCGTTGGATGGGGGAAAGGAAACTCCCATGGGACAATACGAACCAGACGACAGCCGCGACGTCACGCTGACCGACGGACACGAGCCGGGCGGGATCAAGCGCACCGGCCCGCGCGAAGGCGAGGCGCGGCGGGAGGCGGAGAAGAAGGACGGCGGCAAACCGCTCCCGCAGCAACAGCAGCAGGGCCAGCAGTCGCAGAACCAGTCCTCCGGCTCGGGCCAGCGCCAGAGCCAGGGCGGCAACCCCGAAAACGCGCTCGACGATCCCCCCGGCGACCCGCGTCCCGAATACGACCAGTACGCGGTCAACCAGCCGGACAATATGAGCAAGCCGGGCATCTTCCAGACCGAGGCGCAGGAAGGGGGCGACAGCCCCGCACAGGATCGGGACCAGCCCAGCGCTCCCGACCCGGAGGCTCGCGCCGCCTACGGCAACTCGCAGGACGAGGCCGGTCATCGCGAGGAACAGGAGGCCGATCCCGACCAGGCGAAACGCGCACGCCAGGCTGCGGGCGAGGAACCGGTGGGCGAAACCTCCGGCGATCCCGCCGCGCGCGCCAAGGCCGACGCCTCCCGCCCGCTCGGCGAAAGCTGAGCCGCTTCGTCAGCGAGCCGTGCCTGAACCTCGACGAAATGTGGAACGGGCGGGTCGCTGGCTCGTTAATCCAGCATACACCGAATAACGAAAGGCAATTACATGTTCGAGAAGCTCCGCATCAAGGAACACATGGAAGTCACCGACGCCAACGGCCAGCATCTGGGCACCGTAGACGAGGTTAAGGATGACACCATCAAGCTGACCAAGTCCGACAGTTCGGACGGCATGCACCACATGGTGAAGCTGGACGATGTCGAGAAGATCGACGACAACCGTGTCTACCTGAAGGCCGGTGCGACCGTGCCGAGCGGAACCGGCGCCAACGCCTGATCCCCTCGCAATCGCGAAAACCGAACCCCGTCAGCCCAAGGGCCGGCGGGGTTCGTTGCATCTGGAGCAGATTTCGGGAGCGAAGTCGGCCCAGGCGGATTGAACAGGGTGGATCAACCCCGACAAGGAGAGCGACATGAGCGATGCCAGCCAGATCAGGGAACACATGGAAGTAATCGGCGCCGACGGCGTCCATGTCGGCACCGTCGACCGCATCGAGGGCGACCGCATCAAGCTGACGAAGAAGGATTCGGGCGCGCAGATCGAGGGCGCCACCGGTGCCCACGAAAACCACCACCACTACATCTCGACCGGCCTCGTGGCCGAGATCGAGGGCAATACCGTACGCTTGAGCGCGACAGGAGCGAACGCCGTCACCTTCGAGCAAGAAGGCGACGCGTAGCGTCTCGTGCAGAGGAGTGCGCGAGTGCCGCGCACCCCGCTCACCTGTCGGATCAGGCGGCGTCCGGGTCTCTCACCTCGACGCCGAACGGGGTCTGCTGGTGCTGCACCACCACCCAGTTCTCGTGCGAGATCCGCCGCAAGGTGCTGGTGCACAACGCGTGGTAATCCTCCTCGTCACGGCGCGCATGGGCACGGTAGCCGATGACGATCAGGCCTTCATCGGGCCGGGTCACGCGGGTGTCGGCGAATTCGACCTCGCTCCAGCGCGGCGTATTCTCGACCGCCTCGGTCGCGGCCCGGTGATCGTAGAGAAACGGTTCGGCGGGCAGCGCCATCACGCAATCCTCCGCCACGTTCTCGCGATAGACATCCCCGCCCCCGAGCCACAACTCGCGTTCGAATTCCCAGATGCGATCGTCATTCATGCGTATCTCCTTCGTGTGTCCGTTCGCTTGAGTAACGGACGGGACGCGAAGGGGTTCACGATGAAGTTCGCCAGCACCCGGTAAGAGGAATTCGACCGCAATGGCGGTAGTTGCGCGACCCTGTTGCGATCAACCAAGATTGTTGACATCCTTGGCACGATCGACACCAAATTCGAGGAGCGCGATCGATGAGACAGACCAGATGGTCTCGCCGCCTGACATTTCTGGGGCTGGGGATCGGGATTGGCCTTCCGGGCCTGATGCGCCTGACAGTTGGCGAAGGTCTGGTTCCGGCGCGAGGAACGTTGACCGCGCTGGCTGTCGGCATCGGCGCCCTGTGTATTCTGGGTGGCTATCTTGCCTATCGAGCTGCTGCCGACCAGGTGCAGGAAGATCGAGAGGAGATCGGCCTCGATGGCGGATCACCTCCCGGCGTTGGACGGTAGCGCCCTCCGCCAACCGCCCGTTATCGGCCATCGAGCCGACGCCGGCGCAAACCGGCCGGCACAACAGCCACCTGGCCGAATGGCCGTCATCGCAAACGAGCGATACCAGTCAGGAACACTGTCACCGCGGGCGATGAGCGAATGCCGCCCGCCCGTTTACTGGCAGGCCAGGCATTCCTCGTAATCGGTCTGCTCTCCGGCGCCCGCCATCAGCTCGTACTTTGCCGCGTCGGAGGTGTTGTCCGCCTCGACGCCGCCCGCGAAGCCGGCGCGCTGGACGCTCTTGGAGCGCAGGTAATAGAGCGACTTGATGCCCTTCTCCCATGCCTGGAAGTGCAGCATCATCAGGTCCCACTTGTCGACATCGGCCGGGATGAACAGGTTCAGCGACTGCGCCTGATCGATGAAGGGCGAGCGGTCGGCGGCGAATTCGAGCAGCCAGCGCTGGTCGATCTCGAAGCTGGTCTTGAAGGTCGCCTTTTCCTCCGGCGTCAGGAAGTCGAGGTGCTGGACGCTGCCGCCCCGCTCGAGGATCGAGTTCCACACCGCGACCGAGTTCTTGCTCTTCTTGTCGAACAGCTTTTCGAGATACGGGTTCTTGACCACGAAGCTGCCCGACAGGGTCTTGTGCGTGTAGATATTGGCCGGGATCGGCTCGATGCAGGCGCTGGTGCCGCCGCAGATGATGCTGATCGAGGCGGTCGGCGCGATCGCCATCTTGCAGCTGAACCGCTCCATGGCGCCGGTTTCCTCGGCGTCCGGGCACGGCCCGCGCTCGTTGGCGAGGACCATGCTGGCCTCTTCCGCCTTGGCGCTGATGTGTTTGAACATTTTCAGGTTCCACACCTTGGCCATCGGGCTTTCGAAACCGATGTTCTTCTTCTGCAGGAAGGAGTGGAAACCCATCACGCCCATGCCGACGCTGCGTTCGCGCGCGGCGGAATATTTGGCGCGGGCCATCTCGTCCGGCGCGCGGTCGATATAGTCCTGCAGCACGTTGTCGAGGAAACGCATCACGTCCTCGATGAAGCGCTTGTCGCCTTCCCACTCTTCCCATTTCTCAAGGTTGAGCGAGGACAGGCAGCAGACCGCCGTACGATCGTTGCCGAGATGGTCGATGCCGGTCGGCAGGGTAATTTCCGAGCACAGGTTCGAGGTCGAGACCTTGAGGCCGAGTTCGCGGTGATGCTTGGGCATCATCCGGTTCACCGTGTCGGAGAAGACGATATAGGGCTCGCCCGTGGCCAGCCGGGTCTCGACCAGCTTCTGGAACAGGCTGCGCGCGTCGACCGTCTTGCGGACCGAACCGTCCTTGGGGCTGACGAGGTCGAACTCGGCGCCCTCGCGCACCGCTTCCATGAAGGCATCGGTCAGCAGCACGCCGTGGTGCAGATTGAGCGCCTTGCGGTTGAAATCGCCCGAGGGTTTGCGGATCTCGAGGAATTCCTCAATCTCGGGATGACTGACGTCGAGATAGCACGCCGCCGAACCGCGCCGCAGCGAGCCCTGGCTGATCGCCAGCGTCAGGCTGTCCATCACGCGGACGAAGGGAATGATGCCGCTGGTCTTGCCGTTGAGACCCACCGGCTCGCCGATGCCGCGGACATTGCCCCAATAGGTGCCGATGCCGCCGCCCTTGGAGGCGAGCCAGACATTCTCGTTCCAGGTGCCGACGATCCCGTCGAGGCTGTCGGAAACCGAGTTGAGATAGCACGAGATCGGCAGGCCGCGCGTGGTGCCGCCGTTCGACAGCACCGGGGTGGCGGGCATGAACCACAGCTTGGAAATGTAGTCGTAGAGCCGCTGGGCATGCTCCTGATCGTCGGCATAGGCATCGGCCACGCGCGCGAAGAGGTCCTGGAACGTCTCGCCGGGCAGCAGATAGCGGTCGATCAGCGTCTCCTTGCCGAATTCGGTGAGGTTGGCGTCGCGCGCCTGATCGGTCTCGACCGTGAAGCGACGGTCGAGCACCTTCTTGCTGTCGGGCGCGGGCGCGGCGGCGAGCGCCTTGGCCGCTTCGCCCATCGCCGATGCGGTCGCGCTGGTGAGCGCTTCGCTGTCCGTGTCTTTCGCGTCCATGGTCACTGCCTTCTCCGGCTTGCCCGCCGGTGCCTGCGTGGGAGCGGGCGCATCGCGCTCGATTTCCTGTGTCTCGCTATCGAGATTCATCGCCGCATCGTCCCCAATTCTGAAATCCATCTGTGCCCGCTCCGCTGCTTGCCGAACCGGCGCCTGGCGCCATCTGTTCCGCATGTGTTCGATTCGAACGGGCAAGCCCCGCTCTAGCATTCTGACCGGGCGGCGGGGGCTAAACTTTTCCCCCGGTTTGACCACAAGGCACCTTTCGCGCCGTCTCGCCGCAATATGGGTATGCGGCCTGACGACGCTAGGTCTTGTGGGTCCCCCTGCTGCCCGGACCTAAATACTGAATCACTCAGCCCGTCTATGCAAGGCCGTCGATGGATCTTCGACCCCAATCGGCAGCCGCCAGACCACGTGTATTGCAGCGATGCAACGCAGCGACGCGTGGACCAAGCTGGACTTCGCGAGGGCGCAAGCACGAAAATGAATCCGTGAAAAAATTTTGGCGGGCAAAAGCGCGCGGCGCGGCTTGTGAAGCAATCGAATCCGCACCGGCAATTATCGAATCCGGCAGCGCTTGCCGGGGATGGTGATCAGGCGGCTCTGGCTGCGTGCTCCGCGATCGCGTCGGCCAGTTCGTCGACCAGTTCCGCCGGCAGGTCGTGGCCCCAGCCGGGAATCGTCTTCAGCCGTGCGCCGGGAATCGCGGCGGCGGTGTCCCTGCCGCCCTCGGGACGGACCAGAGGATCGGCCTCGCCATGAAGCACGAGCGTCGGGACCTTCACCTCCGCCAGTCGCGCCCGGCGATCGCCATCGTCGATGATCGCGGCCATCTGGCGCGGGAGCCCGGCGGGATAGACCGAGCGGCGCACGTTCTCGCGGACTCGTTCGCGCAGCCGTTCGGGATCGGGGCGGTAGCCGGGGCTGCCGATCGCCCCGGCGACTCGCAATCCGTGGTCGACCAGCGCCTCTTCCTCCAGCGAGGCGGGCCGCGCGGTCAGGGCCTGAATCGCGGCGCGCTCGGCCGCCGGCAGGCGGGGATTGCCGGTGGTCGACATGATCGAGGTGAGCGAAAGCAGGCGCTCGGGATGATTCACCGCCATCAGCTGTGCGATCATCCCGCCCATGCTTGCGCCCACGACATGCGCGCGGGCGATGTCGAGCGCGTCGAGCAGCCCGATCCCGTCCGCCGCCATGTCGGCGAGCGTGTAAGGCACCGCGGGGCGAAACCCGATCCGCCGCATGATCATGTGCCGCACCATGCCCGGCGCCTTCGCCCCGTCCATCTTCTGGCTGAGGCCGATGTCGCGATTGTCGTAGCGGATCACGCGGTAGCCCCGCTCCACCAGCGCCTCGACCAGCTCGATCGGCCACAGCGTCATCTGCGCGCCCAGCCCCATGACCAGCAGAAGCGGCGGGTTCGCCGGATCGCCGTGGTCCTCGTAATGAAGCGTGATCGAATTGGCGGTGGTCTCGGGCATGGCAGGCGGATGCTCCTCAAACGGTTTCGCGGGCGGCAGCCTCACCGAAGTCGCTCACCGCGTCACGCACGGGTGCCGGATAACAGTTCAGCGCCAGTCCGGCCCGGCGACATCGAACCCCTGCGCTGCAAGCTGGTCCAGCACGCCGCCTTCCTCGGCCAGCACGCGCAGCGGGACGACGGCCATCGTCGCCCCTTCCTCTCGGCTCGCGCTCGCGATCGCGGAGACCCATTGCTGGCGCAGCTCCCCGCCCAGATCGACATCCGCCCAGGGCCAGCATTTTCCGAGCGCGATCTCCAGCGGGTTGGCCATGACGTCCGGCACACGGAAATTGCGCCAGTCCGCACCGCGGCGGGCGATCAGTTCCGGGCCGATCTCGACGGCCGTCATGGCCGCTTCGAGACAGGGAATGTGCGACCGCGGATCGCCCTCGGCGAGACTGTCGAGCATGTCTTCGCCGCGAACCGAGCCGACCGGCTGTGTGGGCACATCGGCCTTGCGTGCCGCGCGCCGGACGACCCGCGAGGCACCGTCCGCCGTGTCGCGATTGAAGCGCAACCGGCGTCCGAGCAGATCGAAGGCGGTCAGTAGGAAGCTTCCGCGCGAATGATCCTGATCGTAGGTCCGCTCCAGCGCCTCGAGCCGCGCGAGCTGTCCCGGCTCGAGATAATCGGCCGCCACCGTGCCCTTGGGCAGATTTCTGATCCGTCCGCCGGCAAAGATGACCCGCAGAATATCGCCCGGCGAAACCTTGCCCTCGACGCCCAGTATCACGCGCTGCGTGTCGGCGGTCGCTTCCTCCAGCCGATCGGGCTGCCAGTCGGTCGCCTTGGGCACGGCCGCGATCTCGCCGACCAGCAGCACCACGCCAGACGGTGTTTCGACCGTCCACATCGGCGCACCCGATCGCTTCGCCGTGACCACGATCGCCTCGTCGGCCGCAGGAGGTTCCTGCGCCCCGGCAGAGACGGGCACGAGAAACGACAGAGCCGCGGACGCGGCGAACAGTGTTTTCATCATCGCGCCAGCTCGTGCAGCGCGCCGAATGAACCGCATCTGTCCCGTTTGGCGCGGCAACTCGCGGCAGCCGTTCAGGGCACCAGCACCGTGTCGCGCGCCACGGACGCGGTTTCGGGATAGTCCATCGTATAATGCAGCCCCCGGCTTTCGTGGCGCTTCAGTGCGCTCTGCACGATCAGCCCGGCGGCCTGGTGGAGATTGCGAAGTTCGATGAGGTCGGTCGTCACGCGGAAGCTGCCGTAATAATCCTCGATCTCCTTGCCGAGCATCTCGATCCGGTTGGCCGCGCGCTCCAGCCGCTTGGTGGTCCGCACGATGCCGACATAGTTCCACATGAAGCGGCGGATCTCGGTCCAGTTCTGCTTGATGACCACTTCCTCGTCGGAATCGGCGACGCGGCTCTCGTCCCATTCGAGGATTTCGGGCGGTGCCTCCAGCCCATTCCACTGGGCGAGGATGTCGCGCGCCGCCGCCTCGCCGAAGACGAAGCATTCGAGCAGCGAGTTGGAGGCGAGGCGATTGGCGCCGTGGAGCCCGCTCTCGGTGCATTCGCCCGCCGCCCACAGGCCCGGCAGGTCGGTCCGCGCGTCGAGCCCGATGACCACGCCGCCGCAGGTGTAATGCTGGGCCGGCACGACGGGGATCGGCTCCTTCGTCATGTCGATGCCGAGCGAGAGCAGCTTTTCATGGATGGTCGGGAAATGCCCGCGCACGAAATCGGCGGGCTGGTGGCTGATGTCGAGATGGACGAAATCGAGGCCGTAGCGTTTGATCTGGTCGTCGTTCGCCCGGGCGACGACATCGCGCGGCGCGAGTTCCATGCGTTCGGGATCGTAGCGCTCCATGTAGCGCTCGCCGGTTTCCGGATTGATCAGCCGCCCGCCCTCGCCGCGCACCGCCTCGGTGATAAGGAAGTTCTTGACCTCGAGATTGTAGAGGCAGGTCGGGTGGAACTGCATCATCTCCATGTTGGAGACGCGCGCGCCGGCGCGGTAGGCCATGGCGATCCCGTCTCCGGTCGCGCCGCGCGGCGCGGTGGAGAACTGGTAGACGCGCCCCGCCCCGCCCGCGGCCAGCACGGTGGCGCGCGCGACGTGCTTGACCACTCGCCCGCTCGCCTCGTCTAGGGCATAGACGCCCCAGACCCGGCCTGCGGCGGAGAAATCGACCTGGTTGCGCCCGGTGATGAAGTCGATGCAGGTCTGGCCGGGCACCAGGGTGATGTTCGGATTGGCGCGCGCGGCGTTGAGCAGCGCCTCCTGCACCGCCCAGCCGGTCGCATCGTCGACATGGACGATCCGGCGGTGGCTGTGCCCGCCCTCGCGGGTGAGGTGGAGATTGCCGCTTTCGCGGTTGAAGGGCACGCCGAGCTCGGACAGCCGGTCGATGCTGGCGGGCGCGCGCTCGATGACGAATTCGACGACCTCGCGGTCGTTCAGCCCCGCCCCCGCGATCATCGTGTCGCGCACGTGATCCTCGAAGGTGTCGCCGGCGTCGAGGACCGCGGCGATCCCCCCTTGCGCCCAGGCTGTGCTGCCGCCGGTCAGGCTGCCCTTGGCGAGAACGCAGACCTTGCGGGTTTCGGCGAGCGCGAGCGCGGCGGTCAATCCGGCCGCGCCCGAGCCGATGACAAGCACGTCGTGCGTGTGAGAAGGCATGCCCATCCTCCGGCTTCAACACGCAAGCAGGGCGCGGCGCAAGAGGCTGCGCCTCTGTCCGGACGGCGAGCATGCCGCGCCCGACCGTATCAGGCGCGCGGGATGCTCGCCGAACGCGGGATCAGAGCAGCATTTCGAGGTTGCGCCGCTCGGCCCCTGCAAACTGGCTGGTGAAGGCCGCGATCACCTCGGACACGTCGGGCCGGGCCGCTTCGCCCGCCGCGACCGCCTCGGCGGGCCCTGCGGAAACAGTGCTGCTGGCGGCGACCTGCTCGGTGATCGACCCCTTCGACGCGGTCAGCGTGCTGGCTTCCCCGAGCGGCGGCGCGCTGCGGCTCGGCCGCTCGGCAGTGCTGCTCGCGACCGGCGCGGACGAGGTGGTGCCGGAAGCCGGCGGGGAGACCGGTTCGGCGGCGGACGGCGCTTCGGGAGACGCCGACTGCGCGGGCGGCGGCGCTTCGTAGGTCACCGGCTCGCTCGGCGCAGGCGAGGGCTGATAGGTCACGCCGGGTTCGCTGGGCGGAGGGTTCCCCTGCGAGCCTGCGCCATTCGACGACGGTTCGCTGGCTGCGGGCGGCGGCGGGCTGGAGGTTTCCGCCGCGGGTGAAGGCTGCGGCGAGGGGGCCGGTGCCGGTGCGGGGGTCGGTGTGGGTCGGGGGCCGAAGCCGATGACGGAAAAAAAGCTCACGCTGCTGCTCCTTTCGGGAGTTTGGAATGGGCCATCCTAAGTCCCGGAGGATTTACGCAATTCCCCCCGAAGCAGGATAAAAAACTCTTAACATTCGCGAGTTTGCGACGTCTCCGGCCCCGTTTGCCGCATTTGTGTCGCAATTCTCCAACGACTCGCCTCCGCAGGGTTGGACAGTCGGCCGCTCCCGGATAGCGGGCGGACGGGGGCCAGACATCTTTCGGGAGGGTTGCAGCGAATGAAGCTGGCTTATCTTACTTGCGCGCTCGGCAGGCACAGCGTCGATCTCACCAATGCCCGGCGCACCCATGGCGGCCGCGTCGGCCGGTGCCGGCATTGCGCCACCGCGCTGGAAGAGGTCGCGCCGTTCGTCTGGAAGGCGCAGAAGGTTCACGATGCGGGGCTCGGCCACAGGCGCATGGGCTGATGCCCGGGCCGGCACGTCGTCCCCCGGCCCGCAAATCCCCGCCCCCTAGCCCGCGCCGGTCAGCTGGACGAACACGTCCTCCAGATCGGCTTCCCGCGTGGTGACATCCTCGATCGCATAGCCATGCTGCTGGAGCAGCGCGAGGACCTGGCCCGCGCTGGTCTTGTCGCGATCGTAGGTGATCTCGATCCGGCGCGGCTCCACCACTTCGGCCTTGAGGAACGCCTCTTCCATCGGCGGGCCGGCGATATCCTTGT
This sequence comes from Erythrobacter sp., assembly GCA_025698865.1. Classification (GTDB taxonomy): domain Bacteria; phylum Pseudomonadota; class Alphaproteobacteria; order Sphingomonadales; family Sphingomonadaceae; genus Qipengyuania. Next base: position 992,534 of record JAILWQ010000001.1, read on the forward strand.
CGACCGTGATCGCGACGATCTTCTCGCGCGCCATGCCGATCAGGTCGCGGGTCGGCTTGTTGGCGATCAGTTCGCCATGATTGATGATCGCGATCCGGTCGCACAATTGCTCGGCTTCCTCGAGATAGTGGGTGGTGAGGACCACCGTCACGCCCTCGCGGTTGAGCTCGGTCACCAGCTCCCACAATTGCCGTCGCAGCTCGACATCGACGCCCGCGGTCGGCTCGTCCAGCACCAGGATCGGGGGCGAGTGAACCATCGCCTTGGCGATCAGCAGGCGGCGTTTCATCCCGCCCGACAGCGTGCGGGCATAGGCATCGCGCTTGTCCGCCAGATGGACCGCGCGCAGCAGCTCCTCGCTCCTCCGCTCGCCCTTGCCGATGCCGTAGAAGCCACCCTGATTCTCCAGCACCTCGAACGGGGTGAAGAAGGGATCGAAGACGATTTCCTGCGGGACGATGCCGATGCTGCGCTTGGCATTGCGGGGGTGCTCGTCGATGTCGAAGCCCCAGATCTCGGCATTGCCCGATGTCTTGGTGACCAGCCCGGCGAGGATGTTGATCAGCGTCGACTTGCCTGCGCCGTTGGGGCCGAGCAGGCCGAAGACCTCGCCCTGCGGCACGTCGAAGCTGACGCCCTTCAACGCCAGCTTGTCCTCGCCACTCCCCGTTCCCGCATAGCGCTTCACGAGATTGTCGATGCGGATCGCGGGCTGTCCAGTCATGGCCCTGCGCCGTATAGGCTTGAGAGCGGGAGCGAAACCCACTATCCGCCCCGGTCATGAGCCTGCCCCCGCCCGAAGTCACCAAGGTCACCACACGCCGCGTCTGGTGCGACGGCGCGACCGACATCCGCAGCGGACAGCTCTACCGCGCCGCCGCGCTCGGCCATCCCAAGATCTATCTCCAGATCGACGAGCACGGCTATGTCGATTGCGGCTATTGCGACCGCCGCTTCGTGCTCGAGGGCGGCCCGGCGGACGGAGTGGATCAGGCGCAGCTGACCGACATTTCCGAAGGCGCGGACCCCGGACACCGCTAGCGCGCACGGCGGGGAATGCCTACATCGCAAGGCATGACCGCGACCTCCGCAAATTCGGCGACCGACGCCACCAGCCTGCTCTACAAGTCCGGGCAACTCGACTCCGACGAGGCGAAAGCGCTCACTGCCCGGCTGCTGTCTGGCACCGATGACGGCGAGCTGTACCTTCAGTTCATCGCGTCGGAGAGCTTCGCCTTCGACGACGGGCGGCTGAAGACCGCCGACTATTCGCGCGATTCCGGCTTCGGCCTGCGCGGCGTGAGCGGCGAGACGACCGGCTTTGCCCATGCCAACGAGATCAGTGCGGCGGCGATCGCCCGCGCGGGCGAGACGCTGCAACTGCTCGATCCCGCGAAGGGCCAGCCGGCCCCGCCGCCGGCGCGCACCAATCGCTTCATGTACACCGATGCGAGCCCGCTCGACCTCGTGCCCTTTGCCGAGAAGGTCGCGCTGCTGGAAAAGATCGACACGGTGGCGCGGGCGAAAGACCCGCGCGTGGCGCAGGTCAGCGCGAGCCTGGTGGCGAGCTGGAGCGTGGTCGAGATCGTGCGCGCCGACGGTTTCGTCACGCGCGACCTGCGCCCGCTGGTGCGGCTCAATATCGGCATCGTCGCCGAGGCCAACGGGCGACGCGAGCGCGGCAGCTTCGGCATGGGCGGCCGCTATCTCTACGACCGGCTGTTCGATGAGGGCCAGTGGCTGCGCGGCGTCGACGAGGCAGTGCGCCAAGCGCTCGTCAATCTCGACAGCGTGGCCGCTCCGGCGGGCGAGACCACCGTGCTGCTCGGCCCCGGCTGGCCGGGCGTGCTGCTGCACGAGGCGGTCGGCCACGGGCTGGAAGGCGACTTCAACCGCAAGGGCACCAGCGCCTTTTCCGGACGCATCGGCGAACGCGTCGCCGCGCCGGGCGTGACCGTGGTCGACGATGGCAGCATCGCCGAACGCCGCGGTTCGCTCTCGATCGACGACGAGGGAACCCCGACAAGCGAGACCGTGCTGATCGAGGACGGTATTCTCAAAGGCTATATGCAGGACCGGCTGAACGCGCGCCTCACGGGCGTCGCGCCCACCGGCAACGGGCGGCGCGAGAGCTACAAGCATTCGCCGATGCCGCGCATGACCAACACCTTTATGCGCTCGGGCCACGACGATCCGGCCGAACTGCTCGCCCGCGTGAAGGACGGCATCTACGCCACCAGCTTCGGCGGTGGTCAGGTCGACATCACCAGCGGCAAGTTCGTCTTCGCCTGCACCGAGGCCTACAAGGTCGAGAACGGGCGCATCGTCGCGCCCATCAAGGGCGCGACGCTGATCGGGGACGGACCGAAAGTGCTCACCCGCGTATCGGGCATCGGCAACAACATGGCGCTCGACGAAGGGGTGGGCGTGTGCGGCAAGGGCGGCCAGAGCGTGCCCGCCGGGGTCGGACAGCCGACCCTGTTGATCGACGGGCTCACGGTCGGTGGAACGGGATAGGAAACTCAGCCCCGGTTCAGCCGTATTCCGATAGACCGACGGGTAAGGAGTTGATCCATGACCAAGCTGAAAACCACCGCCATGGCCGCCGCCGCGCTGGCCCTGTTCGCCGCCCCGGTGGCGCAGGCACAGGACGCGGACGATGCACGGCCCGAGATGAGCAAGGGCGAAGCGGAACTCGCCGAGATGCTGGAAGGCCGCGTTGCCGGCGAGCCGGAGAACTGCATCCGCACCTTCCCCTCGCGGAACCTGACCATCATCGACGAGACCGCTCTCGTTTATCGCGACGGCGACACCGTGTGGGTGAACACCACCGCGAACCCCCGGTCGATCGACGATGACGACATTCTGGTCGTGGATCGCTGGAGCACCACCAATCTTTGCCGCACCGATCAGGTTACGCTGCGCGACCGCACCGGCGGGTTTTTCTCCGGCGTGCTGATCCTCGAGGACTTCGTACCCTATCGCAAGGTCGAGGGCTGAGCCCGCGCCCATGGCCGTTGCGATCCGGCCCTGGGCCCGCGACCTCCTCTATTGCTGGTTTCACGTCCTCGGCCCTGCCGACTGGTTTGGCGGGGGCGATGATGTCGATGCTTTCCTGAAGGACAGGTTCGCGCGCTGGCTGATCCCGCTCGGCACGCAACCGGCCGAGAGTTTCCTGAACGACCCGGCCACCGCCCGGGCAGCGATCCTCCTCTTCGACCAACTGCCGCGCAACCTGTTCCGCGACAATCCGCGTGCCTATCGCTGGGACCCCCTGGCGCTCGCCATCACGCATGGCGCGGTCCGGAACGGCTGGCACCGCACCCTCTCGCGCGACGAGGCGCAGTTCGTGCTGATGCCGCTGATGCACAGCGAGGCGATCGCCGACCAGCGCCTCTCGCTGCGACTGTTCATGCGGTACGCCCCCGGCTCCCTCCCCTTCGCCCGCAGCCATCATCGCATGATCGCGAGATTCGGGCGATATCCGCACCGCAACGAGGTTCTCTGCCGAGACAGCACGCCGGCGGAAAAGCGCGCCGTGGCCGCCGGCTTCAGCTGGTAGGCCGCGCTTCCGCGTACCATTCGCACAGATCGCTCACCGGACAGGTCGCGCATTTCGGCGCCCGCGCGGTGCAGACGCGCTTGCCGAACTGGATCAGCCAGAAATGGCCCTCGTGCATGGCCCAGCCGGGCGCCCGCTCCTCGATCTGGACGGCGGTTTTGTCGGCGGTCTTTGCCTGCGTCAGCCCGATGCGATTGCAAACACGATGGACGTGCGTGTCGACCGCGATCGTGTCCTTCCCGAAGGTAAAGCTGAGCACGATGTCGGCACATTTGCGTCCAATTCCGGGCAAGTTCAGCAGACCTTCGCGCGTATCGGGTACAATTCCGCCATGCTCGGCCAGCAATGCCTCGCAGAAGCGGCGGATCGAGCGGGTCTTGTTGTTGTAGAGCCCGCACGGCCTGATCGCGGCGGCGATGGTCGCATCGTCGAGCGCCAGCATATCCTCCGGCGTCGTGGCCAGCGCGAACAGCGCCTCGCTCGCCCTCGCCGTGTTGCGGTCGAGCGACTGGGCCGAGAGCATGCAGGAAATGCAGCTGCGAAAGGCATCGGGCTGGCCTTTCGCACCCTTCGCTCCGGGCGTGCGCCCCGGCATGGCTGCGGCGAGGCGGCGGAACACCTCCTCGGTTTCGGACTCGCTCAGCATCGGCCGTGCACCGCCCACGCCCCTTGCAGGATCGCCGACCTCTCCCGACCTGTGGGGACGACAGAACAGGAGACCGCATTCCCATGGCCGAAACCACGCCCGCCAATCCCCACGGCTTCACCTTCAATCACACCATGCTGCGCATCAAAGACCCGGAAAAGAGCCTCGAATTCTACTGCGGCGTCCTCGGCATGACGCTGCTGCGCAAGGTCGATGTCGAGGCGGGCGAATTCTCGCTCTATTTCCTCGGCTTCACCGCCAGCGCAGACGAGGTGCCGCAGGACGAGCGCGCGGCGGCCGAATACGTGTTCTCGCGCCAGGGCGTCCTCGAACTCACGCACAATTGGGGCACCGAGGACGAGGACGGTCCGGTCTACCACGACGGCAATTCCGATCCGCGCGGCTTCGGCCACATCGCGCTCGACGTCCCCGATCTGGACAAGGCGGTGGCCCATTTCGACGCACACGGCGTCACTTTCCAGAAGCGGCCCGAGGACGGGATGATGAAGCACATCGCCTTCATCAAGGACCCCGACGGTTACTGGGTCGAAATCCTCAGCGCGCGGACCATGGCGGGCGGCTAGCACGCGCGTTCCCTTCCCGTCTCGCAAAGCGCCTCGGCGGGACAGTCGCCGCACAGCATCTGCGAAGGGCGGCAGGTTGTCTGGCCGACCTTCTTCATCAGCAGGTGATGCTCGTCGAAATTGTCCGCGCTCCATTCGGGCGGCATGGCGGGCATGATCGCGGCGAAAGCGCGCCGTGTCCGCTTTCGCCGGGACGAGCCCCATGCGCTGCAGGATGCGGGTGTGATGCCCGTCGAGCACGATGGCGCGGCGGTCGAGCGTGCTGGCGTTCATCACCCCGGCGGCAATCTTGCGCCCGATCCCGGGCAGCTGTTCGAGCCAGCGCATCGCTTCGGCCGTCTCCATCGCCTCGAGGTGAGAAAGGTCGACCGCGCCGCGCCGCGTGACCAGATCGGCAAGGCAGGCCTTAAGCCGCTCGGCCGCCACGTTCGGATAGGTCTGCGTCGCGAGTTCGGCCCGAAGCCCGGCGAGCGGAGCATCGGCCACCGCCTCCCAGCTGCCCCAGCGATCCAGCAGCCGATCGGTGGCGGCATTCGAGAGAGCCGATTTCGTCCGCGCGCCGATCACGCCCTGCACCAGCACCCATTCGGGTCTCCGCCTACTCGCCGCCGCTCGCTCGATCCGGCCGAAGCGCTGGATCAGCAAAGGCTGGAGACGGCGGAGGATGCCGGTCCGGGGGTCCGGACCGAGGTCGAGCATGTCCACCGGGCCGGATGCCTCAGATCTCGATCGCGATCTTGCCGAGATGCTTGCCGCTTTCCTCGTGCCGGAACGCATCGGCTAGACGCTTGAGCGCGAAACGGTCGCTGATCTGCGGCTTCAGCCCGTTCGCGTCGATCGCGGCGATCATGCGTTGCTGCATCGCCCGGCTGCCGACCGTGAGGCCCTGCAACCGGCCCATCTTGCGCATCAGCGCGGCCGTCTCGACTTCGCCCGACCGGCCGGTCAGGACGCCGATCAGATGGATGTGCCCGCCGGGCCGGATCGCCGCGATCGACTGGTTGACCGTGCCCGGCCCGCCGACCTCGATGACGTGGTCGACACCCCTGCCGCCGGTCCATTCGAAGGCTTCCTCGCCCCAGTTCTCGTTGCTCTTGTAATTGATCGTGTGATCGGCGCCGAGCTTGCGGACGGTGCCGAGCTTGTCGTCGGAGCTGGAGGTCGCGATCACCCGCGCCCCCGCCGCCTTGGCGAAGAGCAGGGCGAAGAGCGACACGCCGCCGGTGCCCTGGATCAGCACGGTCTGGCCGGGCTGGAGCTTGCCGTCCTCCATCAGGGCGCGCCACGCGGTGAGCCCGGCGCAGGGCAAGGTCGCCGCCCCCAGAAAGTCGAGTGATTCGGGCGCATGGGTGAAGGCCTCGACCGGGCGGGTCGCCAGCTCGCAGGCGAAGCCATCGATCCCGTCTCCGGGCGTGGTCTCGAAACTGCCCATCGGCGGCGCGCCGGCGCGCCATTTCGGGAAGAAGGTGGAGATCACCCGGTCGCCGACCGCGAATTCCTCGACCCCCTCGCCCACCGCGACCACTTCGCCCGCCCCGTCCGAGAGAGGAATGCGCCCATCCTCGGTGGGGATCATCCCGGCGACCACGGCATAGTCGTGGAAATTGAGCGAGGAGGCGTAGAGCTTGACCGTCACCTCTCCCGGACCGGGCTCGGCAGGATCGGCGATGTCGACCACCTCGAGACTGTCGAGGCTGGCGGGATTGCGGACGCGGACGGCTTTCATGGTGTTCCTATCTCCGAAGCGGGGGACTATCCCCCTCGCAACGGATCGCGCGCAGCTTGGTTCACGCCTCTGGTGTCAACCGCGGCACTCTTCCGGCATCTCCAGTTTCAATCCACGGTCGCCCGGAACTTGATCGCGAAGCCGGTGCCCAGTGCCAGCGACGGGGTGGTCGCAGTGACGGTCCCTCCGGCGAAGGACGCGCCATAGGGGTCGCTTTCGTCGGCGCCGACCGCGTCGTCGTCCTCAACCGTCGTCGCGGTCTGGCAGGTCGCACCGCTTCTCAGGCTGCCGGGGATGTAGGTGGTCGTGACGGGGAGCGTGTCGGTCGCGACGATCGACTGCGCGGCAGTGTCGCCGGCATTGTTCACCAGGATGCAGTATTCGACCACCGCGCCTGGAATGAATTTGGGCGAGGAGGTCCCGTTGGCGGGATCGCTCACGATCGCGTTGGTCTTGGTGGTCGTGATGCTGGTGGTGGGGCGGCACATCGCGATATCGAAGATGCTGATTGCCTGCTGGCCGGGATTGGACGGGGCGGACGGAGCGTTGCCATAACTGATGATGATCGTGTCGACAGACTGGCTGAAGGTCACGACGACATTGCCGGCGGCCGATGCACTGTCGGACGCGCCATCGCCGATGGCGGTGTTGTTGCTGACGTAATTGGTAACGCCGTTGGTCAGCGCCGGGAGCACCGTGGCCCCGTTGTAGCGTCCCTCGACCGTGATGGAATCGGCGAACTGGTTCGCGTTGAAGTCCACGTCAAAAATGCGGAACTGTGCACCGCGCATGATCGCGGGCAGGGTAATCGTGGTCGTCACGCGGGCGGTGCGGCTGGCAAGGTCGACGAACAGGGCGAGCGAATTCTGGTTCGTGAAGCCGCCGTTCACCGCGGTCTGGCGCTGCGGGGTCGGGCCGCTCAGGCCCAGCCCGCTCGCGGACAGGAACACCCCGTTGGGATTGGTGATCGAAAAGCTCATCGTGCCGATGGATTCGATCTGGTAGCTCGCCGATGTCGCGCCGGCGGTCCAGGCGCGCTGGTCCCAGTCGAACAGGACGCTGCCCGCGGGACAGGACAGGGTCGGCGGCGTACCGGCCGCGCGCTGAGCCGCCGCAGGGCTGGCCACGAATGCGGGCAGGACGAGCGACAGGATCGCGAGCCACCTTATCGCGATCGTCCTCGGCGCAAGCTGGCAGAACCCCATCATCGCCGCCCTAGCCCGAGAAAGTTGAAACTGTCAGCATCGATCTTGGCCCGGATCGATACGTAGAGCCCGCGATCGAGATTGCGGGAGACCACGAAATCGCGGTCGTGGAACCCGGTCAGATTGTACCCCAGCGTGAGCAGCATCCCGTCCGTGGGCACGACGCCGATCTGCGGCCCCGCCGACCATTGCACGACATCGTCCGACAGATTGGCACGGACGGTCACCTGTCCGCCGATCTCGATCCGCTCGCCGATACCGATGCGCGTGTCCAGCCCGGCAAGGCCGCCGAGCGTGGCGAGATCGTAATCCCCGAACCCGTCGAACTGGTGGCGCAGGGCCAGGAAGGTCCCGATCTCGGTGCGCCGGTGCGAACGGCCCCGATCGTCCCGCCCGAACGGTTGCCAGTTGGCGGACAGGCTGCCGAGCAGGCGGCGCGAGGCCCCGCTCCCCTCGATCGTCAGCGCGGTGTTTCCGACCGGCCCGGGCCCGCCCAGCGTGGCCTGCGCGACCTCGTCGCTACGATATTCGAGCTTCGCCAGCAGCGCGAGCGGGCTGTCGGCCGGCCGGCGGGCGAAGGAGAGCGCGCCGTCGAGGATTTCGCTGCTTGCCCCGCCCGCCGCGTGCGCGCGGGTCCATACGAAACCCGACCCCAGAACGGTGCCGTCCGCGATCTGCCGGATGACGCCTGCCGTCGCGCCCAGCCGGTCGGCGAACTCGCCGTCGCGATATTCGCCTCTCACCGTCGCCGACCAGACGTCCCGCCGGAAGGCGGCGCCCAGCGTGGCGGCGGTGAAATCCTCGAACAGCGTACCGTCCTGCCCCAGATGCCCGCCGCTGGACACCGGATGCGCGGGATTGATCACGTCGCCGATATCCGCGCCGCCGATCTTGCGGTTGCCATCGAGCGTGGCGTCGAGCGAGATCGCGCTGCCCAGCTGCATCGTCTGCGAGACACCGAAGGCGGCGAAATTGCGCCGGCCGTACTCGTCGATCGACTGGCGCCCCAATGTCGTCAGCACGCGGCCGCCTTCCCACAGGTTCAGTTCCACGCCGCCGCTGAACATGTCGGTCGACAAGGTCTCGCCGCTCGCCGTTTCGTACTGGCCGATCAGCTTCGCCCAGCGGGCGACGGCGTAGCGGGCGCGCAGCTGGTGGCGCGCGGGCAGATCGACCGAGGTCGTGTCGTCGAGCGCGATATTGGTCAGCGCGCTCACTTCCAGGCGATTGCCGAGCAGTCGCTGGGTGGCGCCTGCCTCCAGCACCGTCGAGCGCGCGCCGGTCCCGTCGGGCAGCGTGTCGTCGAAGCGGGCGACGCCGAGGCGAAGATCGGTGTTTCCATTGCGATACACGCCCTGCGCACGGATCGCGCGGCGGCTGGCCTCATCGCTCAGGCTGTCGTCGATCCATGCGCTTGCCACGATCGACAGGCGCGGGTCGAGTGCCACCCGCGCATCGGCGCCGATCTTGCGCCGTCCGACCAGCGAGCGGTCCTGCTGTCCCGTGCCGTAGCCTTCGCCGATCGAGGTCGCATAGGCGAGAATGTCGAGCGCGCCGGTGTGATGCTCCGCTTCCACCAGCCAGGCGACGGCGTCTTCGCCCGCCCCGCTGCTGCGCGCGAGCTCGGCGCGGATTTCCGTGTCGGCGCCCACGCGCGCCCGCAGATCGCCTGCAAGAGTGGTGGTGCGGCCCAGATCGCCCTCGTCCGAGAGCACGCTGGCGCCCACGCGCAACGCGCCGTCTGCCAGAGTGATGTCGCCCCGCCCGCCGGCATTCCACTGACCGGTCGCGCCGTCGCTCATCACTTCGTAGTCGATCACGAGGAACTGGGGGTTCAGCGTGATGTCCCGACTGAGCAGCGGCTCGCGCAGGCGGATCGTGCCGGCCAGAAGATCGAGATCGTAGTCGACGAAGCGCGTCAGGTCCCGTCGTTCGATCACGATTTCGGGGCGCTGGCGATCGCGCACCTCGATCGCGACCAGTTCGCTGCTGGCGATCACGTCGCGATCGGTCAGGCGATAGGGCCCGGTCAGTCCGCTACCCTGGATCACGTCGCGCCGGAAGCGGCTTTCGATCTTCGCCGCGAAACCTTGCACGTGGACCTTGCCGAAAACGCCTTCGGCCTTCAGCCCGGTGACCGTGCGCTGATACCGGGCCAGCCGGGTCTGCTCGAAGCCGGTGACGAAATCCCCGTACAGCGCATAGAAGGTGCCGGTTTCGACCCGGACATAGAGCTTCTCGGTGCTCGCGGCGTCGAAGCGCCGATCCGATCCGTCCCCGAACACCGTGTAATAGGCGTTGGGATCGATCGTCCCGAGCAGTCGGCGATCCTCCTTCTCCGCCGCGCTGTCATAGGCGGCGGTCAGCAGGAACCGGCCGAGCACGCGCCCCTTCGCATAGAGCGCGACCCGCGCGTTCTCGCCCAGATCGCTGTCAAAATCGCCGCTGCGCTGCATGTTGTCGGCGACCGAGCGGGCACCCGCGGTTCCTTCGGCGAGGCCGATCACGGTCCATTCCTGATCGCCGGGCACCACCCAGCTATCGAGCGTCTGACGCCGGGTTATCTCGCGATCGGCGAATGCGAAATCGAGGTGAAGCGGGCCGCTGATCATCGTCGGAGCCAGTTCGACCAGTGCGATGCCGTCATCGCCCTCGACGATCCAGTTGGGCGCGAGCGTGCCGCGGCTGGACAGCTGCTCGACCTGCATCTGTTCGATCGACACCGCGCTTTCGTAAGGCGCGTTGATACCCACGCTGCCCGAAATGCCCTCGCGCACGGGGCGGCCCTTGCGGTCGGTCAGGCGAATGGCAATCACCGGCGGCGAACTGCCGTCCGCCACCAGCCGGGAGAGTTCGGGAACGATCCGCGCCTGCCACGGGGTCGACACGAAATCGACCCGCTTTTCCAGCCGTGCGACCTCCGATCCGTCCTGCGCGCGGATGACCGCTGCGATCACGGTTTCCTCGTTCACCAGTTCGACGCCGCGCCACACGCTCACGGCGTGGGTGCGCTCCGCCGCCGTGGCGGTCCCGTCGAAGGCGAGCGGATCGACCGGCTTTCCGTCGACCAGCAGCGCAGCGGTCTGGTCCGCCCCATGGCGCACGACCACGACGAGCGCGGGGGTGCGCGGATTGTCGCCCGGCGCGGGGAGGAGGAAGGCGGGAGGCCCCGCTCCCATGGCGAGCCAGCCATCGGCCTGGCGCACATTCTCGCGCTGCCCCTCGACCACGATCGATTCCGGAAGGGGCCGGCCATCCGGCGTCGCTGCGGAAAGGTCCGCCTCCGCTGCGGCGATTGCCGGCGGTGTGCCCACGGGCCCTTCCTGCCGGGCCGCGGGCGGTTGCGGCGCGCTTTCCGGCGGGGGCATGGTAACGGTGAAGTCGGCCACCACCAGACTGCCGCCCTGCCCGATCGCGAACACCGAGCTGGCGCTTCCGGCGCTGCGTGTCGAGCGGTTGCAATCGACGAAACGCGCACCGGCGGGCAGGGTCTGGCGCTGCGCCTGGACGACATGGGTTCCGGGCACGACCCCTTCGAAGTGATACCGCCCGTCGCGATCGGTCACGGCGAAGCTGCCGTCCTCCAGCATCACGCGGACGCCCGGAAGGCCCGCTCCGGCCCCGGCCCCGCCCCCGGCCCCGGCGGCGCCGCAGTCGCCCATTGTCACCCGGCCCACGATGGTCATGCGCGAGGCAATGGTGTCGCGCTCCACCCGGATGGCTGCTTCCGCCACCGCTTCGCCCCCGCGCCGGTCGGTCGCGACCGCACGGTTGGTCGCCTGGCCCGGTGAGGCATCCTCGCGTACGGTCATCGCGTAGGTGATCGTGCTGGCGCCCTGTGCCGGGATCGAGCCGAACCGGATGGTCAACCGCCGTCCGTCGGGCGCGATCTCGACCGCTCCTGCCGTGTCGGCCCCGGGCTTTTCTCCGTCGATCCGGACACTGTCTGGCCGCAGACGCAGTTTATCCGAAGGCGTGTCGGTCAGGGAGACGTCGCGCTTCGGCCGGATGTCGGGATTGCGGACCGTGACGGTGTAGAACACCGCCTCCCCCGGCGCCGCGCGGGGGCGGGACGCGGTCTTGGTCAGCGACACCTCGACATTGGGCCGGTCGAGCGGAATGTCCACCTGCACCGGCTCCAGACTGTCGAGCGGGAACGCCTGCCCGTAGGACGCCGGCGAGATCAGAAACGGGCCGCCTTCGGGCCGGGTCAGCAGAGCCAGCTGCTCCGGGGTCGCGACCGATGGCGCGGTGTAGGGCGACGGGGGGACTATTTCGATCCGATAGGAGCTGAGCGGCGCCAGCGGGAACCAGTATTCACCCGGCGGCATCGGATAGACGTTGCCCGCGGCATCGGTGATGGGCTGCCCCGAGATGACCGTCGATGGCCAGGGGGTGACGCCGTCTTCGGCAAAGACGGTCGCCGGACGACCGGTGTTCGCATCGACCAGCGAAACCCGCGCGCCGTCGACGGGCGTGCCGTCCTCCGAATCGAAGACCACGCCGAACGGATCGGCCAGCGTGTCGAGATCGAGCGTGATCAGCGCCTCGCCATCCGCACGGGCGACGATGATGGAAATCCGCTGATCGGGGGCGACACCCAGCCGGCAGTCTCCGGCTGCGAACGCCGGAGGAACCCGGTGGGTGGCGATCGCGCCTGCGAAGGTCCCGCTATCGGCGGTCGTCTCGAAAACGGTGAGCTGCTCGCGATCTCCGGTCTCGGCCTCGATGCGGACCTCGATCGATTCGACGGCGCCCGGATCGCGATTGGCGAACGGCGCGGCGACGGTGAAGACGAGCGTCTGGCCCACCCGCAGCAGCGTGGCCGGAGCGATGGCGACGCCGCCTCCCGTGCCGGTTGCGCCCGGTGCCTCGATCGCGCTGCCGTTGCACAGCGAAGGCGCGATCGGGATCGACGTTCCGCCGGGGGCGGGAACGAAGGCGCCGATATCGATGGCCGAGGCGCTCCGCTCCAGCGTGACCTCGTTGGACCGGGTGGTGGCGGCCTGCCCCGCTTTGGTCCACTGCGCCTCCGCCACGTTGCGGATGATTTGCGCGGAGGCGCTATCCGGAACCAGGAAGGCGAGCAGGAACAGCGCAATCGCCGCGCTCAGCCCCCTCCCTGAAAACACTGTCCCGCACATAGGCCGTGGATGATCGGCGGACCGTCCGGCCCGCCGATCGCCTCTTTTATTTACTGAATGGTCGCCTGGAAGCGGACGGTGCGCGTATCGCCGGCCGCGATCGCGGTGAGTGGCGCGGTCACGGTCGTACCGCTGTAGGTGCCGCCGGCGGTTCCGTCGCTCTGGCATACGCCAGCGCCGTCCACCGTGCCGTTGACCCGGATCGAGCTGGCGACATAGGTCAGCTCCGCCGGCACCGGGTCGGTGACCACCACATTCGTCGCCGTCGCGCTGCCGCCCGCATTGCTCACCGCGATGCAGTATTCGACGACCGCACCCGGCACAGCCTTGGGGTTGGTGGTGCCGTTGTTGGGATCGGACACCACCCGGCTGCTCTTCACCGCGGTCAGCGCCGCAGCGCTGACGCGGTAATCGTCCTTCGCGAAGGACCTGCCGTCGCGGGCCGTATTGCCGTTGGCGTTGGTATCCGCGAACACCGTATCGACGCCGGAGGTGTTCGCGCCGGTGGTCTCGACGAAGGCCGTTCCCTGCGCGCCGGCGGTCCCGCCCTGCGCCGCCGTGCCCGTCAGCGTGACCGTGGCGACGTCGTTCGTGACGAGGTTCGCCCCGTTCGCCTTGGTGACCGGGATGTCGGCGACAAAGAACACCGTGCGGGTGTTCGCATTGCCGGTCGGGCTGGCCGACAGCTCGTCGAGATAGGTGACCTGCTGATCGGTGCCCTCGTCATACGTTCCGTTGCCGTTCGTATCGACAAACAGGCGGACGGTGCTGGCGTTGAACGTATCGGTGTAATTGCCGAAAGCCGACGCGCCGCCATCCTGCTGCGAACCAAGCAGGATGACGTCGATCGTGTCGTTCGACGTGTTGGTGACGGTGAAGGTCGTGACCGCCCTCACCTGACCCGGCGTCACGATGGTCGCCGCCCCGCCGACTTCCGAGATCGTCAGATTGATCTTGCGGTCGACGGTGAAGGTGTTGGTCGCGGTCACCGCGGTCTGCGCCACGCCGCCGACCTGGTAATTGACCGTCACGTTGTTGGTGATCGTGGTGCCCGCCTGCGTCCCCTCGGCCAGTGCTGGGGTGGCCGCGGCGGCAAAGGCCAGCGCGGCGGAGGAGGCCAACAGCCTGCTGGTTCGTATCATGATGTGGACCCTCGTCTATGGTGGTGTGATTGTCAGCGAACAACGGCGTGATATTCGACTTCGCCCGACGCGCCGCTGGCGATGCTCGGCAGCACCCATCGCAGATGCGTCACGTCGGCCAGCTGCGCGGGACGGGACACGCCGTCGGCACCGCTTACGGTCGCGCCCGACAGGCTGCCGAAGCTGCTTCCGCCATCGACCGAAACCTCGAAATCGCCGGCCCGGGCGAGTTGCACCGCATCCGGCAGAGGATTGGTGATGACGAAGTTTTCCACCGGCTGGCCGGTGTTGTTCCGGTAACGCGTCGTGAAGACCAGCTGCTCGCCCGGCACGACATTGGTCGGTTCGACCAGCACGGTCTTGGCCACGCCATCGACGGTCTGGGTCCTCTCGACCATGACCGTCCCGGCAAGCTCCACGCCCTGGGTGCCCTGCGCGAACGATACCGCGGAAACACCGCCGACCGCCGCGCAGACGAGAAGGGCTCTGGTTACGAACTTCATGGATTCACTCCTGTCAGTCGATGATCACATCGAAGGTCACGTTGGGATTTTCGCCCGCGGCCACGGTGCCGAGCTGGACTGCGATGCCCGAGGCAGAGGCCTGACCGGCATCGGCATCCGCCGCATCGGTCAGCGGGGCGCCGTTGAGTTGCAGCGATCCGGCGCGATAGCTGGTCGATGCCGGAATCTCGTCGGCCACCCGCAGATTGGCGACCGATCCGCTGCCGCTGACCTGTGCGACGATCGTGAAGGTCACGATCGCGCCCGGCACCGGCTCGCTGCCGCCGAACGGATCGGCCACGGCCGCGCTTTTCAGCAAGGCGACAGCCGACACGGACGTCACGATCGCGCCCTGCGCCTGATCGTCGGCGCCGCTCGCGCCGGCCACCGCGTCGCCGCCCCCTTCGCCCTGCCCCGCGAACACGGTTCCCGGAGTGCCGGTGCCCGTCTGCGCTTCGGCCAGCAATGCGATCTGGACCGTCTGCCCGTCGGGCGCATTCTCGGTGTCGACGATCACGAACACCGTCACGCTGGCGTCGGGATCGAGCAGCGGGCCGAGCCCGCCATTCGCTAGGATCTGGTCCCCCTCGTCATAAATGCCGTTGCCGTTGCTATCGACGGCCAGCGTCACGATCGTCGGGTTGAAGGGATTGCCCGCCACCGCCGGATCGGCGGTGAGGACGAACGCTTCCGGCCCGTTGCCGGTGTTGGTGACGGAAAAGGTCAGCGTCGCCTGTCCGCTCGATGCGACCGGGGCGCCATCCTGCGAGGCCACCGCGACATCGAGCAGCTCGTCGACCCGGAATTCGAGTGTGTTGGACTGGACCGTCCGCCCGGCCCCGCCGCTTTCGTAGCTGGCAGTCGCGGTGTTGGAGATGATCGTGCCCGCGCGCACGCCCTCGGCATGCGCCGGCACCGTCGCCGCTGCGAAAAACGCGCCCGAAGCGGCCGCAACCCAGACCGGTCGGAGCAAAGACATGCACCGACATGTGAAGCGAGAAGGTCAACAATCGGTTAATAACGGATCGGGCCGACTGCGTGTCGCACGCAAACAACCAGTCGCCGCGACCCTGAACATTATGCCGTTGCTGTTGCGCAAAAAAGGGGCCGGGCGCGGCGCAAGTGAAGCGGCGTGTTCCACGATCGGCCGCACCAGCATCGCCACGTCACCTGTGACCTTGGATGCGGCGCCGCTTACGAAGCCACCGAAGCGTTAACTCACACTTTCGACCAGACCAGTCCTTCGACCCCGCGATGCCATTCGAACGACGCGTCAATCCGCGTTTCGAATGCTTTCGAGGCGACGGTCGACACGGTCACGAAATCCGCACGGGCCGATCCTCGTCGCAGGGTAAGCAGCGTATATCCCTTGGCATCCTGGTTGCAGTAGTCCGTGTCCGGATTGGCCTGCTCGATCAGGGCGCCGATGCCGGGTAGCACCGATCCGTAGGACGGGCTGGTGATGGCGGTGCAGCCTGCTTCCAAGCCGACCACCTCGCCGTCCCGATCGCGCAGGCGGTTCGCCCAGCCTGCATGGCTGTCACCGGCAAGGACGAGCGGTGTGCTGCCGGCATCGCGGAAGGCGGCGTAGAGCCGTTCGCGCGCGGCCGGGTAGCCGTCCCAGCTGTCGAGGTTGAACGGAACTCCGGCGCGATAGCCGGCCTGCGCGGCAGCGATCCGGTCATCGAGCCCGCTTGGCAGGGCGGCCATCAGTTCGGCGTAGCGATCGGGCCCCATCCCGGCTTCTAGGTCGGGACCGGCGATGCGTGCCATGACCACCTGGTTGCCGATCACCTGCCACGGCTTGCCGGCACCGACCGAAGCGGACAGGGTCTTCGTCAGCCAGCCGCGCTGCTCGTCGCCGATCAGTTCGCGAGCCTCGCCGGCGAGAGCTTCGGTCAGCTGCGCATAGGCATTCGCATCGCCCGGCTCGTCTGCGAATTCCAGCTGTTCGCTGCGCATCAGCAATCGTGTCTCGAGCATTGCCAGCGTCGCCAGATCGCCGAATTCGAAGCTGCGGTAGATCGCATCTCTCGCCCGCGAAGGCGAAGGATCGCGGATCGGCATCCATTCGAAATAGGCCTGCATCGCCACCGCCTTGCGGCCCGCCCAGTCGCCTTCGCCATCGCCTTGGTGGTTTTCCGCGCCGTGGAGCCAGCCGTCGTTGGCGACCTCGTGATCGTCCCACACGCAAATGAACGCGGCACGCGCGTGGGCGGCCTGCATGTCGGGATCGGCCTTCACCTGGGCATGGCGCCGGCGATAATCGGCCAAGGTCAGCGTTTCGTGGGGCGGATCGGGCAGCCGGTCGAGCCGCCTGCCGATATCGGCGCCATAGCCGCTATCGCCATATTCGTAGATGTAGTCGCCGAGATGGATCACGGCATCGAGCCGCTCGGCACGGGCCATCTGTGCAAAAGCGTTGAAATAGCCGCCGGGAAAGAGCTGGCACGATGCGACCGCGAGGACCAGATCGTCCACCGCACCGACAGGCAATGTGCGGAAGCGACCAAGCGGCGAGCGCGTGCCGTCGGCTGCGGTGAAGGCGTACCAGTATTCGCGGCCCGGCCCGAGGCCGTGGACCTCGACCTTGGCGGTCCGATCGGCCAGCATCCGCGCGACGATCTCGCCCTCGCGCACTGCCGGCCCGCTCTCGGTTTCGCTCACCACCCAGCGCAGCGGCACGTCGCCGTCGCCCTCGGCGCTGGCGCGGGTCCAGATGACCGCGCCATCGGCCGCCGGATCGCCGCTCGCGACGCCATGGTCGAAACGGACGGGTGCCGTCGCCTGCGCTGCCGCACCGACGGGCAGGGCCGCGGCTCCCGACGCTCCGAGAAGGCCAAGGAGGGTGCGGCGATCGACGCGCGCGCTCATTGTCCGATCCGCGCGGTCAGCTGAACGCCGTAGAAGCGCGGTTCGGCCGGAATGAAGGTCGGCCGGCCGAAGGCTCCGCCCGTGTTGCCCGCGTCGAGCAGGTAGCGTTCGTTGGTGGCATTGCGGATGAACCCCGCGATCTCGAACCGCTCGTCGGCGAAGGAGACGCCGGCGCGCGCATTGAGAAGCGTCACAGCTTCCTGGGAAATGCGCAGGCTGTTCGGCACTTCGAAAAAGATCCTGCTCCGATGCGTGACTGACGGCGTGGCGAACAGCCTTACACCCGGTGCGAGCGGATAGTCGACGGTGAATCCGGCGGCGGCCTGCCATTCGGGCTGAAGGCGGAACCGATCGCCCGCGACCGTGCCGTTGATCGGATCATCGTCGATCCCGCCGTCTATGTAGCCGACATTGCCGAAGACGCGCAGCCAGTCTGTCGGCCGCAGATTGAGCTCGGCCTCGACGCCGAGATTGCTTGCCGAACCGACGCTCTGCGTGACGGTCGTGCCGAGCGGCAGGCCCGACGGATCGTTCGGATCGGAGATGGTCCGGGTGGTCTGGAAGTTGCTGTAATCCTGATGATAGACGCCCAGCGAACCGGAGATGGCGCGCGACCCGAACTTGATCCCGCCTTCGTAGTTCCACACCACCTCTTCGGGGATGACGTTGACGTTGGGCAGCACCTGCGTTCCCGCCCGTCGCGCGCCCAGCGAGACGACCGGAGAGCGGCGGCCCTTGGATATCGTCGCGAAGACGTTGAGATCCGGAGTGATGCGGTAGAGCGCGTTGAAGCGCGGCAACACTGCGGAGAAGCTGCGATCCGCCTCGAAGGTGCGCCCACCGGTGTCGATCTGTCCCGGAATGAGCGGTGCGCCCGAAAGCACCGAATTGGGCACGTTCGTCACGAAGCCGGAGCGACGCTGCTCGATCAGCAGGCGGGCACCTGCGGTGATCTCGAATGCGTCGCCCGGTATAAACGTTGCATCCGCAAAGACGGAATAACTCTCGTTGTTGCCCTGATTTTCGAACACCGAGCTGTACGGAATGGCGGTCGCAGCACCGCCGGTGGCGAGCTGGGTAACCAGTGCGGCGGGAACAGTGCCGTCCGGTGCCACACAGGGGATGCCGGGAACGACCGGCGCCAGCCCCAGCGAGGTGGTAAGGCACTGGAGAAACACGCCCTCCTCGGTCGAGAACGGCACGCGCTGAAGATTGTCCTCGGTGAAGAAGTTCCAGCCGAAGGCCGCGCGCCACTGCGGATCGACATAGGTGAAGCGCCCCTCGTGACTGATCTGGTGGCCCTTCGCGATCTCCCCGAACTCGAGAAATGGCGCGGGGCCGCCATCGGCGTCGAACACTTCGCGGCTGTCGAATTCGCGATAGCCGTTGACGGTGGTGAAGGTCAGCCCATCGTCCAGGACATATTCGGCTGTCAGATTGGCGTCGTAGACTTCGCGGTCGAGGCCGAGCTGGCTGTCGCCCAGTGCCTGTTCCGAGAAGGGCGAACCGCCCAGAAATGCCCGGCCGAACGGATCGGCGGGTCCGTCAGGCGTCGGGAAAGTGTCCGAGATGAAAGGCGTTCCGCCATGGCGCTGCCGGTCGAAGGTGCCGATCAGGTCGACCGTCAGCCGGTCCCCCGGGGTGAAGCGCAGCGAGCCGCGCACGCCCAGCTGGTCCTGCGCGTAGAGGTCCTCTTCCTGCGAAGGCGCAAGATTTTCGACATAGCCGTCGCGCGTCCGCCATTCGAACGCGACACGGCCGGCGACGACGTCCGATCCCGCATTGACGAAACCCGATACGAGCGTCTGGTCGAAATTGCCGTACCCGCCGGTCAGCTCGGCGGAGAATCCGGGACGCGGCCGGGCGGAGACGAGGCTGATCGCCCCGACCGCGGATGCGGTGCCGAACAGCGTCGCCTGCGGTCCCTTGATCACCTCCACCCGGTCGAGATCGTAGATCGCCTGGTAGGAACCGCGCGAGCGCGAGATGTCGACGCCGTTATAATAGAGAGTGACGCGCGGCCCCTGTTGTGCCGAGCCGCTGTCCGAGGTGATTCCGCGGATCACGATGCCCGGATTGTTGGCGCTCTGCTCCTGGATGTTGAGCCCGGGAACATAGTTCGACAGTTCGTCGAGATCGGTAACGCCGAGCTCGGCAATCCCTTCGCCGGTCAGCGCGGAAATGGTGATCGGCACGTCGAGCGCGCGCTGCTCGATGAGCTGGGCGGTAACGATGATCTCGTTATCGGCCTGCGCGACCTCCGCCTCTCCGTCCTCGGGCCGCGCGGGCGCCTGCGCCTGGGCGGACTGGAAAGGAAAGGCGGAAGCAGCGCACAGCAAGGCCGCGCGGCGAAGCGAAATGTAGTTCATGAAGCCCCTCGTTCTGAAAGCGAGGCCCCTTTTTCAGAGCTGCATGAAATGCTCGCGTCGGTTTTCTTTCAAACCGGAGACTGACGGAAATTTCGTGCCGATACATTGGCCAATAATCCGAAAGCTGTGGGTTGTAGGCGAACTGTAACCCGCCGGAAGCGGTTGCGTCACAATCCGCCCCTACCGGCCCTCCCCACAAACGGAGGGCAAATTCATGAACAACAGAACCCGGCTGTTCGTCGGTGCGGCTGTCGCCGCGCTGTCGATCGCCACACCTGCCATCGCGGGCGAAATCGACGGTCTGGTGACCGATGCGAGCGACACCATCGCGCTGCGTTCGGCGCAGGTCCGCATCCTCGAACTGAACCGCACCGCCACGACCGAACGCGACGGCACGTTCCGCTTCACCGATGTGCCCGCCGGCACCTACACACTCGAATTCATCTATGTCGGGGCCGAACCGCAGACCCGCACGGTCGAAGTGCCGGCCACCGGTAGCGTGCGCGCCAAGGTCGCTCTGGCCGGGATCGGCGCGGGCGACCAGATCCTCGTCATCGGCCAGGCCGCCAACCTTTCCAGTGCCCTTTCCCGCAAGCGCGAGAACGACACCGTCTCCGACGTGGTGACGCGAGACGGGATCGGGCAGTTTCCCGACCAGAACGTCGCCGAGAGCCTGCGCCGCCTGCCCGGCGTCAACGTACTCAACGATCAGGGCGAGGGGCGCTTCGTATCGATCCGCGGGCTCGATCCCAGCCTCAACGCGACCTCGCTCAACGGGGTGCGCTTGCCATCGCCCGAAAGCGACGTGCGCGCGGTTGCGCTCGACGTGATCTCCAGCGACATCATCGAATCGATCGAGGTGAAGAAATCGCTCACCCCGGACATGGACGGGGACACGATCGGTGCCTCCGTCGAGATCGAGACCACCAGCGCCTTCGACCGCCGCCGCGACCTGCTCTCGGTCCGGCTCGAAGGCAGCTACAACGATTTCGCCGATGAGCTCTCGCCCAAGGGCAGCGTCGATTTCACCTACAAGGTGAGCGACAATTTCGGCGTGTCGGGCGGCGTGTCCTATTATCGCCGCCAGTTCGAGACCGACAATATCGAAGCCGACAGTTACGAATTGGATGACGGCCTCGTCTATTTCGAGGATCTCGAATATCGCGACTACGATGTCGAGCGAGAGAGGATCAGCGCCACGCTCGGCCTCGATTTCCGGGCCGGCGATTCAACCGAGCTCTACCTGCGCGGCATCTACAGCCAGTTCGACGATCAGGAGTACCGCCGCCGCCTGGTCTTCGATCTGGGCGATGCGACCGTGTCGGGTGGCGCCGACGACCTGATCTACACCGATGACGAGGCCATCACGATCGAGCGCGACGTGAAGGACCGTTTCGAGAGCCAGAAGATCCGCAACCTGGTCTTCGGCGGTGAGAGCGACTGGAGCAACTGGTTCGCAGAATATTCCGTCAGCTGGTCGAAGGCGAGCGAGCGCGAGAATGGCAGCATCGACCCTGCCACCTTCGAGCGCGAATATCAGGGCGAGGGCTTGCGACTGGGTTTCGATCTGACCGATGAGCGGATTCCGAAATACGAGGTGCTCGCGCAGCCGGGTGATTTCTACGACCCGGCCGCATTCGGCTTGAACGATATCGAGCTGGTCGCGCTATCTGACGCGCAGGACGAGGAATACGCGCTGCGCTTCGATGTGGGTCGCCGCTTCATTGCGGACACCGGCGAATTCACCGTACAGGCGGGCGCCAAGGGCCGGTTCCGCGAGAAGAGCTACAACGGCACGGTCGAGTTCTACGAGAACGGCGACCTGACCCTTGCCGATGTGCTGGGCCGCGGACCGACCTATCGCCTCGCGGACATCTCGCCGGTGCCCGGCTATGGCGAGGTGCGTGATTTCTTCAGCGAAAATCGCGGAGATTTCGAACTGCAACCGGTCGACAGCGCCTTCGATTCCGCAGCGGAGGACTTCGTCGTCGAGGAAGATATCCTCGCCGGCTACCTCCTCGGTCGCTGGGACAGCGCCACGCTGACGGTGATCGGCGGTGTGCGTTACGAGGATACGGCCAACACCCTGTCCGGAAACGACGTGCTACTGGTGGAGGAGGACGGCACCCTGCCCGACGGCACGATCGCGGGCGAGGACACGGTGATCGTGACGCCGACCGCGATCGACAAGGATTACGATTACTGGCTGCCGAGCCTCAATGTCCGCTTCGAGGCGGCGCCCGATGTAATCCTGCGCGCTGCCGGCTATCGTTCGACCGTTCGGCCTGGCCCGTTCCAGCAGGCCCCGCGCTTCGCGGTGGAGGAAGCGGACGACGGCGTGCGCGAAGGCGCTTTCGGCAACCCCGCCTTGCGCCCGGCCGACGCCTGGAATCTCGACGCAGCCGCCGAGTATTATTTCAGTGGCAACGGCGCGATCTTCGCCTCGCTGTTCTACAAGCATATCGAGGATTTCATCGTCGAGACGGTTTTCGAGGCCGACGACGAACCGTTCAACGGGGTGTTCCGCGGCACCGCCTTCGACGAGGCGTCGATCTTCTTCAACGGCGACGAGGCCGACGTGTTCGGGCTCGAGCTCGGCTTCGCGCAGGCATTCACCGGAGCGCTCGACGGTTTCGTATTGCGCGGGAACTATACCTACACCGATGCGGAAGGGACGGTAACGCTGGTCGCCTCGGAAGGCCCGCGCGAAATTCCGCTGCCGACGACCTCGAAGCACACCGCCAACCTGTCGGTCGGCTTCGACAAGGGGCCGATCGATATCCGTCTGTCGGGCACCTACCGCGACCGCTATCTCGACGAGCTGGGGAGCGAGGCGGCACTCGACCGCTATGTCGACGATCACTTCCAGCTCGACCTTTCGGCCAAGTACCGGATCAGCGACCAGATCCAGGTCTTCTACGAATGGGTGAACATCAACGACGCCAAGTATTTCGCCTACAACAATCTGGGCGGACGGCGAAATCTCTTTCAATACGAAGAATACAACTGGACCATGAAGGGCGGCGTGAGGCTGACATTCTGATGAAAAAAGCGATACTGACCACCACCGGCCTCGCGATGCTCGCCGCCGGCTGCACCACCGTTCCCGTCACTGGCGATCCTGCCGTTCCGGTCTATGCGGTTGCCGAGACACGACCGGTCGCGACAGTCAACGAGGACGCGGCCGACGATCCGGCGATCTGGCGCAATCCGGAAGATGGCGCGGCCAGCCTGATCGTCGGGACCGACAAGAAAGACGGGCTATACGTCTACGATCTGTCGGGCGAGATTCGTGACTTCGCTGCGGCCCCGGCACTCAACAATGTCGATCTGGTCGACATGGGCGAGGCGGGCGTAATCGCGCTGGCAAGCGATCGCAGCGACCTCGCCAATTCGCGCATTGCGCTGTTCCGCCTCGACACGCGGGCGGCGAAGCTGGTTCCCCTCGGCACCGTGGCGAGCGGTCCGGGCGAGGGTTACGGCATCTGTGCGTACAATCGCGGCGGCGAACTGGTCGCCTATGTCGCGCCAAAATCGGGCGAGATCCGCGAATATCGCATCGCGCTCGGCACGACACCGGGCTCTACCCTGCTCCGGACCATGCGCGTGGCGAGCCAGCCGGAAGGCTGCGCGATCGATCCGCGCGACGGCACGCTCTATATCGGCGAAGAGGTGGCCGGCATCTGGCGCTTCGCTGCCGGAAGCACCGAGGGAACGCTGGTCGCGCCCATCGACAACCGCCATCTCGTCGCCGATCTCGAAGGGCTGGCGCTGGTGCCCGAAGGCGATCGGGGTGGCTGGCTCTACGCATCGAGCCAGGGGGACAGCACCTATATGCGCTATGCCCTGCCGGACATGACCCCTGCGGGCCGTTTCCGGATCGCTGCGGGCACGTTCGGGGCGACCGAGGAAACCGACGGGATCGAGGTGATGCGCGGCGATTTCGGCCCGGACTTTCCGGGCGGGCTCTTCATTGCGCAGGACGGGGTGACCGAAAGCGGGGCTCAGAACTTCAAGCTGGTCCCGCTGGCCGCGATCGAGGACGCGTTAAACTAGCGCGAGGGCAGCGCTTCACTGCCTCGCTATCGCTGTCAGTTTCGAACGCGCTTCGCCAATTCGCGTGACCAGGCCGGGCGGGATGTCGGCGCCGTAGCTCTTGCGGAAGTTCTCTTCCGAGAAGTCCAGGGCCGCCAGCAGATCCTGCGCCGCGGCACGCGCCGCCTGTGGATCGGTGCTGCCGACATGGTCGATCCAGACCGGCTGGGTGTGCGCGAAATGCGTGTAGGACATGATCGGCCATGCGGTCTCCCCGCCGACCGCGCGCGCCGCGACCCATCCGCCGGCAGGCAGATCCACCGATCCGCGATAGGTGCGCTCGCCTTTGCCCTCGAACCCTTCCAGCGTCTGGACAACCGTGCCGTTGACCAGGATTTCCACCCGGTCGACGGCACCGACACTGACGAGGTCGAGCGACCAGTCGCGCGTCCCGCTGCCGACGACATCGCCCGGCGTCTGCCCGTCGATCTCGAACAGGATCGCGGGGCCGGTCGTGACGAAACCCCGGCCATCGCGAACCTGTTCGACCGCGGCGGAATATCCCTCGGCTGCACCGGTCGCGGGAACATAGGACCGCGCGGTGCCGATGGCGGGAAGGCGGTAGAAATTCGCCATCATGTCCGTGCCCGAGGTCACCGGCATGGCGCGGCCGATATTGAGGAAGCGATACCAGGCCTGCGCCGTGCCAAGCGGGCTGGTCCACTGGCAGACGAGCTCGATCCCGATGCCGTCCGACAGCACTCCGTCGATCACCAGTTCCTGCGGCAGCGGGTTCGCCGCGAGATCCGCGAACGGATCGGTATCCCCGCCGACCGGATGGACATAGGTCGCCAGCGCGCCCTGCGCCTTGGCGAACGGGTTCACCAGTCCGTTGTGAAGATCGCGGTTGCCATAGACCGGCACGTTCGGGCCGAAGAACCACGGCTGAAACGCGGTGGTCGCACCGATCATCCCGATATGTCCGTGATAGTCGGAGCGCACCTCCTGCGTCAGCCAGGCGGTCGTGCCATCGGGCGCCGAGGCCTTCTGCCCGATCCGGTCCGCATCAATGAAGCGGTTATACTGGTTCCACGCCATCGGCGCGCCATAGTCCAGATCTTCGCCGCGCATGGGCAGGAGCAGATCGGGCAAGGCCAGTTCGCTGACGCCGCTGCCATTGAGATGCGTGTGATAGTCGGCCGACACGTAGCCGGCTTCATGCGCGTCCCAGATCCGCTGAACGTCCAGCGCGGTATCGGTCTCGCGTCCGGCAACGACGCGCACTGTTTTCGTCTCCGGCAAGGAGAAAGGGCCGTGTGTCGCCACGATGCGGTATTCGCCCGCCGGAAGATTCAGTGTCGTGGGGCCGTCGATATAGAAATAGACCGGTCCGTTCTGGTTGTCGACGAAGGTCGATCCGACGGGGTTCGTGACCGGATGCCCGTCGGCTCGCGTGATCGACACTCTCGCGGCGATCGGTGTCCCTGTCTTGCCGTTGCCCTCGTCCGCGCCGCGCACCGCAATTGCCAGATCGCCCAGGCCGGTGCCGTAATCCCATCTGGTGACGCGGAGCTCTTCGGGCGCGCCGCCGGCCGCGTCGATCCGCATCAGGTGAAACTGCTGCTGCGCGTTGGCCTCGACGTAATAGATGTGCGACCCGTCTGCGGACCATGCGGGGAACAATGCCTTCTTGTCTGGATCGGTCAGCCAGCGCGGATAGGCCGGACGGTCTACGTCCATGACCGCCAGACGGACCATATTGCCCTCGCCGACACCATAGACGATGGCATGCTCGGTCGGATGCACATCCGGGCTCAGATGCGCCATCCAGCCCTGCTCGAACAGGACTTCGCCTTCGGCGGTGTCGTCTTGCGTGTCCGGCGCGGGACGCAGGTCGCGGATACGGACGCCCTGCCCCGGACCTGCCGCCTCTTGATAGACCAGCCTGCCGTCCGCCAGAGTCCGGGCTGCCCGGGCGACCCGAGACCCTTTCGTCAGTTGTTGGTCGGCGCCAGTCGCCAGATCGCGCTTCCACAGATCGAGGTTCCCGGCGCGAGCCGAGGTATAGAGCAGCGCCTTGCCGTCGCGGGTGAACTCGGGATCGAGATCGATCGCCGGGGTATCGATGGTCAGCAGCTGTTGGCCGTCGCGCGTGATCACGACGATGCCGGTGTCCGATCCCTCATCCCGGACGAACGCGATACGCTGGCCGTCAGGCGACCAGCGCGGGCGGGAATCGATGCCGCCGGCATTGGTCAGGCGCCGTGCGACGCCGCTGTCGATATCCAGCAGCCAAAGCCAACCCTGATGCGCGAAGGCGAGGATTTTCCCATCGGGCGAAGGCGCCGGATAGACCGGCCCTGAAGACAGGATCGGCAGATGCTCCTGCTCCAGATAGAGCTGGTGCCCGTACCCTTCCACCTTTGGATAGTGCCGCTCCCACTGCGCAGACGCAGGGACGGACACGATGGCGAGAGCAAGCGCGAGCAGCGGCGAGGGAGATTTCATCCCGCCAGCATATCCGGGTAACGCGCGGATAGCCACTTAGACTGCGCCGATCAGATAACCTATGCCGCAACTGCGGATGCGTTGCGGTCCCAACTCCGCGTGCAATTGCAGGCTGAAACTGTCGCGGGTCAAAAATGAAAAACGAACGGCCTCGCTATTTCTCGGCCTGGAATATTTGCGTTCGATTGAGCGTCAGAAACACCAGTGCGGCGCCGATCATGACTGTCCCGGACCAAAGAACCGGGCCGAAGATCGGACCTTGGTCGAGGAACGCGCAGACGGCCGCCAGGATCAGCAAGGTCCAGGCGGTCGTGCGCAATCTCCTCACCAAGCCTGCCGGTGAAGAGGCAAGATACTTCGCCTCGTAATGACGCCGGGTGGTCATTCCGAAGGCGAGAAATCCCGCGCAGGACATGACGAGAGCGGCAAGGCCCCACAGGCCGACGCTGTTCATGCTGGCTCCGCTGCGAGTTGGCCGGGCGTTCGGATCCTATCGCGCCGCACCTTCCTTTTGGGCCGATGACGCGCCACCGTTCGGGCGGACAGAGCGAAACCGATTGCGAATATCAGCAGCGTCGCATCGACCATGACCAGAGCCCAATCGGCCTGTGCGATCCATTGGAACAACCCCGGATCGAGCAGCAATCCGTCGTAGAACGGGATCGCCAGCAACCCGACCGCCGTCGCGCCGAGCAGGAAGGTCCAGGCCCTCCTGCGCGGCACAGCCAGAGCGACCAACGCGGCGACGCCCCAGACAGCGAACAAGGCATCGATCTCCATGTCCGCTCGCCCTTCCATCCCCGGCGGGATGAGGCGATTGGCGAGCAGGAAGGCTGCGCATCCCAAGGGGAAACCCCCGATAGTCGCGACATTGAGCCACTCGACGATACGGAAGCCGAGATGGGGGGCGTCGGGACGGGGCAGTTTCGCGCGCCGTTTCGACGTCCACAGGACAAGGCCGCTGGCGACCATCAGCGTGCCGCCGACACCGGCCACGAAGTAGATCCAGCGCATCACCCTATCGCCGAAACGGCCCGCGTGAAGGCCGATCATGGCGCCGAAGGTCGTGTCGGCCGCGCTCGGAGGCGCCGATTGCCAGAGGAGGTCGCCGGTCACCCCGTCATATTGCAGGCGCGCGCCGTAGGTCGACAAGGTCGAGCCACTGCTTGCGGTGACCGTGACGCGTGCCGCGCGATCGCCCGGCTCGATCACTTCGACCGCGCCGACCGGACCGCCGAAGCGCCGCTGCGCATCGCCCACGATCGCGGCGAGGTCGCGAAGCGGCGCCGGTTCTCCCGAACGCTCGACCAGTTCGGGCGAGGGATTGACGACACCGTAGAGCCCGAATTCATCGGGAAAGTTCGTTTGAAGCGCCCACGGCATCAGCATCGAGGCGAGCGTGACGATGCCGGTGTAGGTGATCATCAGATGGAACGGCAGACCGAGCACTGCCGTCGCATTGTGCCCGTCCAGCCATGAACGCTGGCCCTTGTGTCGTCGCAAGGTGAAGAAATCGCGGAATATCTTCTTGTGCGTCACGATCCCGGTCAGGATCGCGACCAGCATGGCGAGCCCCGCCGCCCCGACCAGCCAGCGAGCCCAGATCACGGGCATGTAATGGAGGTCGAAATGGAAGCGGTAGAAAAAGTCGCCACCACGGCTGTCGCGAAGCGCAGGCGAGCCGTCGGCTCCGATCAGCGCGGAATTGTCCCGCCGCGCGCCGCGCTTCGGCGGTGCCGTCGGATCGGGCTGGGGAACCCAGAAGAGATAGGCACCGGGCGCGCTCGGGTTCGCCATGGTGATGAACCAGCTTTTCGCACCCGGCGCTTTGTGCTCGAGGAATGTCTGCGCCTTGTCCAGGACGGCGATCGGTTCTTCGACCACAGGCATTTCCGGATGCGTCCAGCGGTTCAGCGTCTCCCGCCAGAAGGCCGCGGTCCCCGTCAGGAACACGACGAACAGCACCCAGCCGAGCAACAGCCCCGACCAGGTATGGAGCGTCGCCTGGGACTGACGGAACCCCGCGCTCATCGGCCGGACACCTGGATAACGGCCCATCCCGCGGCGCCGATCACCGCGAGAGTCCACACGGCCCGCCAACCGCTGCGGCTGGCATAGGCCCACATCGCGGCAAAGGCGCAGAAGGCGATAGCGAAAAGCGTGCCCGTGATCGTGGCATCGGCCCGGTCCATGGGCAGGATCCGGGAAAGGGCCACCGCCCAGAGACTGGCCACCGCGTAACCGAGCGGAACGGCGGCGGACAGGCGAAGCCCCGCGTCGCCCGCCCGCCGCCAGTTCCAGCCCGATCGCCGCGTCACGCTATCGCCCGCCACGTCAGAACCGGAAGCGAATATTGCCCATCACGGTCCGCGGCGCCCCGTAGAACGCCCCCGCGCCTCCAAAAGCAAAGCGCAGGGTGCTGTAATACTTCTTGTCGAACAGGTTCTCGACATTGGCGCCGAGCGTGATGTCGTCCGTCACCTGGTACCGGGCGAGAAGGCTGGCCAGGATGAAGCCGTCCTGCTCGATCTCTCCGGTTTCGAGGACAGGCGCTCCGTTGGCCCCAAAACGCCCGGTGGGGATCGGCCCGGTGTCGTAGATACGCGACTGAACGCTGATCCCGCCCCCGATGGTCAGCCGATCGCCGGGCAGGAGGTACGTGCCGAAGACCCGGCCGATATGCTGGGGGATGAAGGTGTTGAACGGCTGATCGGCAGCGTTCTGGGTATCCGTATAGGTGTAGCTGCCGAACAGGCGCAGGCCCCGTGCCGGCTCGCCCGAAACTTCCGCCTCGAGGCCGCGGCTGCTGATGCCGGAGACCGATATCGCCGGCGTGCTGTTGTCCGGCAGGGAGTTGGGAATGGCGGTCGGATCGGTCTGAACGACATTGTCCTGCTTGCTGTAAAAGCCGGCCAGCGACATCACGAACCCTTCGCCGAACGGTGTGGCCTTCAGACCCGCCTCGTAATTCGTGCCGGTGGTCGGCGGCAGGATCTCGTTGTTCCTGTCGCGCGCCGTGACGGGCGAGAACACCTGCGCGTAGCTCGCATA
This sequence comes from Erythrobacter sp., assembly GCA_025698865.1. GTDB lineage: Bacteria > Pseudomonadota > Alphaproteobacteria > Sphingomonadales > Sphingomonadaceae > Qipengyuania. The sequence goes on from JAILWQ010000001.1 coordinate 1,021,883, forward strand.
GGCAGACAATGCGGGGATGATGTCGAGGACGATACCGCCATAAGGGGTGAAGCGGTCCTGCTGGTTGACCGAGCCGGGATTGGCCGCGTTGACCGAACCGTCCGCCAGGAAATTCGTCCGCTCCGTGCGGTAATCGGTGTATCGGATACCGCCGATGATCTTGATCCAGTCTGCCGGGTTCAGCCGGGCGACGGCATAGCCACCGATCTGGCGGATGTCCTGCGTGCTGGACGGGGTGTCGTCTTCGATGATCGCCGGGCGCGGAACGTCGCCGTCGAAGGTGAAGATGTTCGGGAAGCCGGTGGTGGGAAAGCCCTCGGGCGGCGGGAAAGCGAAGGCCGACCGCAGGATCGAAAAGTCTCGCCGGAAGTAATTTCCGCCGACCAGCAATTCGTGGTCCCGACCGAACAGGTTCACGATCCCGCCGAGGCTGGCATCCGCGGCGTCCTCGTTCTGCTCGACCTCGCCATAGAAGTTCCACGGCGCGGGCAGACCGGTCCCGTCGGGATTGGGATAGCCGTTGGGGGCGGCGAACAGGGCGCTCGTGTTGAAGCCGTCGCGCCGGTTGTAATTGGCCTTGGCGAGCCAGTTTTCGCCGATCTTCTGCTCGATCCCGGCGAAGATGGTGGTCAGCTCGCGGTCCCAGAAGGTCCAGTCCGCGGCTGTCGAGTAAGAGGTGGGAAGGTCGGTAGGCGTACCGTCGTTGAACAGGACGGGGACCGATCCCCATCCGCTGGCGCGGGAATCCGTCTTGAGATAGTCGATCCCGGCACGCACGCTGGTCGTCGGCGTCAGATCGGCTTCGATCGTCCCGTAAAGCACGGGCACGTTGTCATGCTGGTGCGCGATGTAGGAATCGCGGTTCGTGTAGGCGCCAACCACCCGGAAGCGTACCGAACCGTCGGCGGTCACAGGACCGCCGACATCGCTTTCGACGCGGTAATAGTCGAACGAGCCCGCCTGGAGGTTGAAGTAGCCCTGCGCCTCGCGCGGGGCGCGCTTGCGGACCAGATTGACGGTGGCGGACGGGTCCCCGATGCCGGTGAAGAGCGCCGCGGCACCGCGCACCACCTCGATCCGGTCATAGATCGCAACATCACCGACCGCGCTGTTCTCGTATCCGCTGACCTGATAGATGGTCGGCACTCCATCGAGCAGGAAGTTGCGGATCGGGAAGCCGCGCACCAGGAAATTGGTGCGGTTGCTGTCCACATTGACGATCGCCACGCCCGGGGTCTGCACCAGCACGTCGTTCACGGTGTTGAGATTGAAATCCTCGATCCGCTGGCGGTCGACCACGGTGACCGATTGCGGCGTTTCCGCGATGGAGAGCGGCAGACCTGTCGCAGCAGTCGGGCTTTCTGTGCGAAAACCCGTCACCACGATTTCCCGGCTCGCTCCCCTCTGCGTCCGCCCTTCGGAGCTGGACTGTTCTCCGTCGCGGTTCTCGGCCCGAACGGACTGTGCCGCAGATCCGTCGCCGGACGGCGACGCCGCCTGAGCATGAGCGGCTACGGGCAGGAGGGCAAAAGCACATGCGCTGGTAAGCGAAGCGGAAAGAACGCGATTGCGGGTCATAACTCTCTTTTCGGATGGCCGTGATTGGAACGCCGCCCCGCTATTCGATATGATAACGACTCTCAATAGCGCTTTTTAGAGTTTTCCGGTATGCGGCGCCGCCCAGCAGCGGCCCTAGACAGGGCACTGGATTCCGCTTCGCTACTGAAGCCGAACGGTAAAAAGCGCGGGAAGACGGAAAAGAAAAAGTTTACGCGCCAGAGCAAGTCTCGGATCGTACGGCATCTGCGTATTGGCACGAGGGCGAACGGTGCGCTGATGAGTAGCTGTGCCACCGCCACGCATCTCAATGCGTAAGGCTACATGATGCGTAACGAGAGATCCTACGTTTCAGGCACTGTGGTGATGCGCAGAAATTAACTCGCTCGACCAAGCTCCGAAGCTTGGGCAACCAATGGAACGACGCCCCGCTTCAATGCGCGCCAATAGACACATGCAAAATCCTGCCAGATAGCCAACAATCAGAGCATTCCTCCAGAAGGTCCGCATTGAGCGGTGCAAACTTCTTTATTTTTCAGCTAATTCCGCTCGACTATGCACTTCGGCGATCAAGCTACTGGTGCCCAGAAGAGGACTCAATAATACCTGATAACAATTTGTAATTGTTTTTAAAGGTCAATTTGATTTAAAAATATGGCACAACCACTGGCACTAAAAGATTTCGAAGTAGTGGTTCGTTTCCTAGTCTCTATTTATCTAGCAACTTCTCACTACATATCAACACGTCTCAAGGCAAGCTCTTCTCATCGACTCAATTAGAGCTCTTAGACTTTTACTGACGGCTGGGAAGCTCGCAAGCGTGCAGCAGCACCTCCGCTTGCATGCCTGCGCCAGAATAGCTGAGCGCCAACATCACCTAGCTTCGCAATGCAATCAGTCCGTTGCCGCAATAAGGAGCACCGAGCTGTTACATCCCTAAGCCGTGTCGGAGTTGGGGGCACCAGTAGCGGACCAAGTCTTCTCAAGCCCCATATCTATGGGATCAACTTCATCTGGCTCCCATACGTTGATCGTCGCGCCATCGTTTGCGGCAGGTCGAATGGTAAGTCCTCCCGACCAGAGCGCGTCCCGCGCGACGTCACCGATGATGTCGAATTGGCTAGTGTGGGTCCACTCGCGCTTGATTTCCCATAGGGAGCGCAACGCCTTAGCAAGATCGTCGACAAAGTCGGTATATCCTGCGTCAGCGATCGCCTGCTCGGTCTCCTCGGACATTGAACCGTCATCGCCTGAGCCGTCGATGTGACCTAGGACATAGGAAGCCAACCGAAGTGGTTCCACCAAAGGCGGGGCAACTTCGGCGACTGCCCGGTTGAGATCGCGATGCGACCAGAAGTCCTTCCGTGCATCAGCCGCACGCTCTCGCGCTACGCCCAGCACCCCGCGCAAGCTTTCCTCATACAGCTGGAGGCGTCCGCGCCCGAAGGCCGCGCTCAGCCGGCAGGCTGCATATTCCTCCCAGCAGGCCTCGTTGACCTGCATGAAGATTGCCTCCTCATAGTTGGAGACGGCATGTTGAAGTATCATGCCGGGGAACGCGCGATCCTTGTCGCTGGTAACTTGTACATGCCCGCATTCATGTGCGAGAAGGTAGAGAGCGGCCCAGAACTCTTCATTGGGCTCGTCGCCTTCGTCCTTGTCGATTTCTTCGACGTAGGGGGCATTTAAGACTATGTGGACTTTCACAACGCCATCGCGGAGCACCGCAGGCGCCATGCCAACCCCAATCAATTGATCATCGTTCGAACGGGTTAGCGGCCGCAAACCTTCGACACCGCGATCGAGTTCGGCAAGCGCGACGTCGTAATCATAGGCGACGGTCACTCCGTCCAATCGGCTAAGATCCAAGTATCTGCTTATCAGTCGAATGTAGAAAGCGAGCTTGGTAGCGGTGTGGTTCGCGCCCTCTTCGCTCGCGAAGTTGCGCATACTGAACGGAATTGAATCTGGCGCAGTCGGCGGTGGCAAATCATCAATGTCTTCGCTGGCGTTGCCCATTCATCTGATTTGGCATGAAATGGCTTGAGTGGTCCAGCGACTTGAGCCGTCGTATGCCAACTGGGAGTTCTCGCTCCCTCTATTTGCCTTTCCAGACACAAAAGGACTGTTCCGCAGCCGAGAACAAACTTGCGCGGCAGATGACGGCAAATGGGCCGCTAGCCGTCGGTCCGCTTTTGACTGGCTTACGTTTGAAAGCTGCCGAAAGCGTTATAGTGCAAATCGGCCCAACGTTTGCCGGTCTGGAAAACGCCCTAAAACCGGTCATTCGAGTGACTGAGATTTTCGCCTGAGAACTACTATTAGTTTACCGTAGACTCCATTGGTGCCTTACGATCTGATCGAGGCGGTTTGAAAGATCGCGCCGTGTTTTAACCGCTGTTGGCTTGGGTGCCGGTATTCATCATGGCGTAGCAAGGCGGCGACCGCGCTTGAGAAGAATGCGACGTGGCGCTCGACCTTGATCTTGTTTGCAGGTTGCAGCCTTGCCTGAGCGACACCCTCGAGAAATTAGCGATTTTCGATGAATTGCGGTATCGGGGCACGATGACGGAACGGCATGAAGCAATTGTCGAAGAGGTTTTGCAATCCTCATCCAGTGCCGCGCATTCTCTTGTCGCGGCGAGCTGGTGTCGTTCCGGCCTAAGGCATGGTCTCGATGCCGGGGCCAATCGCGCATCGGAACTCGTGTCCGGTAGCGACCTCACCCAACGACGGCAGCGCCATGAGTTGATGCTGGACGTCGCGCGGCCACTTCTCGACCAGTTGTTCCAGGCCGTTTCCGCTACCGGCTGTGCCGTGATGCTGTCCGATAATAACGGCGTCGTGCTGGAAGCGCGCAGCCTGGCTGGCGATCGCGAACTCTTTGAGCGAGTTGGTCTGACCCCCGGCGGGGTATGGAGCGAGAGCCGGGAAGGCACCAATGGTATCGGCACATGCCTGTTCGAGGGTCGGCCCGTCACGATCCACCGCAACGAACATTTCGCCAGTCGCAACATTGGTATCAGCTGCATGGATGCGCCAGTGCGCGATGCGACCGGCCAGCTTGTCGGCGCGCTCGATATTTCGAATTGTCGCGACGATCACAGCGCCGCGATGGGGATATTGGTGCAGAAGATTGTTCAGGACGCAGCGCGCCGGATCGAAAGTGGCATCTTTCGCAAACACTTCGCCGCGCATCGGATCGTCGATGCCAATCTGGCGGGCGGAGATGCAGCCCTGCTGGCCGTGGATCAGGACGACCTGGTCATTGGTGCAACCTTTGCCGCCAGGCACCGCTTCGGGCTGACCGACGCTTGCCTGGAAGCGCGCCGCACGGCTTCCGATATTCTCGGTAGTGAAGCAGCCCCGTCCCTCCACGACTCGGAACGGGCCGTGTTACGAAGAGCATTGGCGCAGGCCGGTGGCAACGCCACGCAGGCAGCAAAAGATCTCGGAATAGGGCGTGCGACGCTTTATCGGCGGATGGGAAAGGTTGGCTTGCAGCGCAGCTGACACATACACCGACCTAAGTGTCTCGATAGTGAGACAGTCTGCCCATGCAATTGCCGGCGGGCTCTTTTCAGCACCGCTTTTTCGCGGAACCATCATCCTCACGACCGGGAGCACCCGGCAAATTCGAGAGGATCAACTGATGGACATACAAACAAACCCCGCCGCTTCGATGACGGCTCCGTTTGCGGAGCGCTACGACAACTTCATCGGCGGCAAATGGGTGGCGCCCAAGGACGGGCGCTGTTTCGACAATATCTCCCCGATCACCGGCAAGGTGGTCGGTCAGGTCGCGCGCAGCCAGGGGGCGGACATCGAGGCCGCGCTCGACGCGGCGCATGCCGCGAGGGATGCGTGGGGCCGCACCAGCGTTGGCGAGCGCGCGCTGATCCTCAACCGCATCGCCGACCGGATGGAGGAAAATCTCGAAAAGATCGCGATCGCGGAAACCTGGGACAACGGCAAACCGCTCCGCGAAACGATGGCCGCCGACATTCCGCTTGCGATCGACCATTTCCGCTATTTCGCGGGCTGTATTCGCGCGCAGGAAGGCGGCATTTCGGAAATCGACCACGATACGGTCGCCTACCATTTTCACGAGCCGCTGGGCGTGGTCGGCCAGATCATTCCGTGGAACTTCCCGATCCTGATGGCGGTGTGGAAGCTCGCCCCCGCGCTGGCGGCTGGCAACTGCGTGGTGCTCAAACCTGCCGAGCAGACCCCGGCCTCGATCATGGTGCTGATGGAGCTGATCGGCGACCTGCTGCCCGCCGGCGTGGTCAACGTGGTCAACGGCTTCGGCGTGGAAGCGGGCAAGCCGCTCGCCAGCAGCAGCCGGATCGCCAAGATCGCCTTTACCGGCGAGACGAGCACCGGCCGCCTGATCATGCAATATGCGACCGAAAACCTGATCCCGGTCACGCTGGAACTGGGCGGCAAGAGCCCGAACATCTTCTTCGAGGATGTGTGCCGCGAGGACGACGACTATCTCGACAAAGCAATCGAGGGCTTCGTGATGTTCGCGCTCAATCAGGGGGAGATCTGCACCTGTCCCAGCCGCGCGCTCGTGCATGAGAGCATCTACGACCGCTTTATGGAACGTGCGATGCAGCGCGTCGAAGCGATCAAGGCAGGCAATCCGCTCGACATGGAGACGATGATCGGCGCGCAGGCGAGCAGCGAACAGCGCGACAAGATCCTCTCCTACATCGACATCGGCAAGCAGGAAGGTGCTGAGCTGCTGACCGGCGGCGAGGCGACGCGGTTCGAGGGCGAGATCGCGGACGGCTACTACGTCAAGCCGACCGTGTTCAGGGGCAACAACCGGATGCGCATCTTCCAGGAGGAGATCTTCGGTCCGGTCCTCTCGGTCACGACCTTCAAGGATCAGGACGAGGCGCTGAGCATCGCCAATGATACGCTCTATGGCCTCGGCGCAGGCGTATGGAGCCGCGATGCCAACACCTGCTACCGCTTCGGCCGGGCGATCCAGGCCGGGCGCGTGTGGACCAACTGCTACCACGCCTATCCCGCCCATGCGGCGTTCGGCGGCTACAAGCAGTCGGGCATCGGACGCGAAAACCACCGCATGATGCTGGATCACTATCAGCAGACCAAGAACATGCTGGTCAGCTACAGCGCGAAGAAGCTCGGCTTCTTCTGAGGCGACAGGCCGGTGCGGTGAAAGTCCGCCGCACCGCCCCCGAACACAACAGAAATACAGGAGAATTGCTATGAGCAAGAGCATGAAAGCCGCCGTCGTCCGCGCCTTCGGCGAACCGCTGCGGATCGAGGAAGTGCCGGTTCCGGAAGTGCAGCCGGGTATGATCCAGGTGGCCATCCAGGCCTCGGGCGTGTGCCACACCGATCTGCATGCCGCCGAAGGCGACTGGCCGGTCAAGCCCGAACCGCCCTTCATTCCCGGCCATGAAGGCGTCGGCTTCGTTTCCGCCGTGGGCAAAGGTGTAACCCATGTGAAGGAAGGCGACCGGGTCGGCGTGCCGTGGCTCTACACCGCCTGCGGCCATTGCGTGCACTGTCTCGGCGGGTGGGAAACGCTGTGCGAAAGCCAGCTCAACACCGGCTATTCGGTCAATGGCGGGTTCGCCGACTATGTTCTGGCCGACCCCAACTATGTCGGCCACCTGCCCGACAATGTGGGCTTCAACGAGATCGCGCCGGTGCTGTGCGCGGGCGTGACGGTCTACAAGGGCCTGAAAATGACCGAGACCAAGCCGGGCGATGCGGTGGCGATCTCCGGCATCGGCGGGCTTGGCCACATGGCAGTGCAATATGCGGTCGCGATGGGGCTGAACGTGGTTGCGGTCGACGTCGACGACGCCAAGCTCGAACTGGCGCGCAAGCTCGGCGCGGTGGAGACCGTGAACGCGCGGACCGACAATGACCCTGCCGCGACGGTCAAGCGCCTGACCGGCGGCGTGCGCGGCGCGCTGGTGACCGCGGTGAGCGAGAAGGCCTTCGAACAGGCGGTCGGCATGGTCGGGCGCGGTGGTACGCTTGCGCTCAACGGCCTGCCGCCGGGCGATTTCCCGCTCAACATCTTCGGCATGGTGCTGAACGGCATCACCGTGCGCGGCTCGATCGTGGGCACGCGGCTGGACCTGCAGGAATCGCTCGATTTCGCAGGCGACGGCAAGGTGAAGGCGACGATCTCCACCGCCGGTCTGGACGACATCAATGCGGTGTTCGACCGCATGCGGCAGGGCCAGATCGAAGGGCGCGTCGTCCTGGACATGACCCAATGACGCAAAGTGCCGCGCCGGATGGCCGAGTGGTCCGTCGCGTGATCGCCACCGACGCGGCCACAGCCCTGCTGGGCCAGATCATCGAACGTCATGGCCCCGTGCTTATCCACCAGTCGGGCGGGTGCTGTGACGGCTCCAGCCCGATGGTCTATCCGCGCGGCGAGTTCCGCCTCGGCGGGTCGGACGTGCTGCTGGGCACGATCGGCACCACACCGGTCTATATCGGCGCGGCGCAGTTCGCGGTGTGGAAACACACGCAGCTGATCCTCGACGTGGTGGAAGGGCGAGGCGGCATGTTCAGCCTCGATAATGGAACGGGCCGGCGCTTCCTCGTGCGAAGCCGGACCTATGGGGAGAGAGAAATCGCCATGTTGCACAAGGCCGACAGGTTTCGCGCCATGCAGGCATCGATCGACAGCGATGCGGACGCCTTCTGGCTGGACGAAGCGCACCGGCTCGACTGGAGCGTCTTCCCGACGAAGGCGGACGAGAGCAGCTTCGACAAGGGCGATTTCGGCATTCGCTGGTTCGCCGATGGCGAGCTGAACGTCTCGGTCAATTGCCTCGACCGCCACCTCGAGACGCGCGGCGACCAGCCCGCGATCGTGTTCGAAGGCGACGAGCCGGACGAAGGGCGAACGCTCACCTATCGTGAGCTGCACTGGCAAGTCTGCCGCTTCGCCAACGTCCTGAAAGCCAACGGGATCGGTAAGGGCGACCGGGTGATCCTTTACATGCCGATGGTGCCCGAAGCGGCGATTGCAATGCTCGCCTGCGCCCGGATCGGGGCGGTCCATTCGGTCGTCTTCGGCGGCTTCTCGCCCGACAGCCTGGCCGACCGGATCGCCGATTGCGACGCTACGCTGGTCGTCACCGCCGATGAAGGCACGCGCGGCGGCAAGCGCATTCCCCTCAAGGCCAATGTCGACAGCGCGCTGGAGCGCGCGAGCGGGGTCGACACGGTCATCGTCATGCAGCGGACGGGTGGCCAAGTATCGATGCGCAAGGGGCGCGACATCTTGTGGGAGGAGGCCTGCGCGGATGCCCCCGCCGATTGCCCGCCCGAAGCGATGAACGCGGAAGATCCGCTGTTCATCCTCTATACCTCCGGATCGACCGGCAAGCCCAAGGGCGTGCTGCACACCACCGGCGGGTATCTGCTTTGGTCGACGCTGACCTACGATCTGCTGTTCGGCCCCGAGGAGGGGAAGGATGTCGCCGACGATCTGTTCTGGTGCACCGCCGATGTCGGCTGGATCACCGGGCACACCTATGTCGTCTACGGCCCGCTCTCCAACGGCGCGCGCACGGTCATGTTCGACGGGGTGCCCAACTATCCCGATCCGGGGCGCCTCTGGGAGACCAGCCAGCGCCTCGGCGTCACGATCTTCTACACCGCGCCGACCGCGATCCGCGCGCTGATGCGGCAGGGCGACCGGTGGGTGACGCGCCACGACCTGTCCGCGATCCGCCTGCTGGGCACGGTGGGCGAGCCGATCAACCATGAGGCCTGGGAATGGTATCATGACATGGTCGGGCGCGGCGAATGCCCGATCGTCGACACCTGGTGGCAGACCGAAACGGGCGGCGCACTGATTGCTCCCGTCCCCGGCGCTACCGAGACTAAGCCCGGCAGCGCGACCCTGCCACTCCCCGGCGTCGACCCCGAACTGGTCGATGGCGAAGGGCATCTTCTCACCGGCGCAACGGAGGGCAATCTGGTTCTCACCCGCAGCTGGCCGGGCATGATGCGCACCATCTTCGGCGACCACGACCGGTTCTTCCAAACCTATTTCAGCACCTTCCCCGGCACCTATTTCACCGGCGACGGCGCGCGGCGCGACGAGGATGGCTATTACTGGATCACCGGCCGGGTCGACGACGTTATCAACGTGTCTGGGCACCGCATGGGCACTGCCGAAGTCGAAAATGCGCTGGACGAGCATGTGCTGGTGGCCGAGGCCGCCGTCGTAGGCATGGCACATGATATCAAGGGCCAAGGCATCCATGCGTTCGTGACGCTGAAAGCCGGCGAAGAAGGCAGCGATGCCTTGCGGCAGGAACTGCGTGACCTGGTGCGCAGCGAGATCGGACCATTCGCCACGCCCGACGTCATCCAATTCGCGCCCGACCTGCCCAAGACCCGGTCGGGCAAGATCATGCGCCGGGTTCTGCGCAAAATCGCCGAGGGGCAGCCTGACGAAATTGGTGACATCTCGACGCTGGCGGAGCCTGCGGTGGTCGAGGATCTGGTGGCCAAGCGCATGAGGCCGTGAACCTCGATTATTTGCTGTGGCCGCTAAGCCCGCTTTCTAGCCAAAACCAGACTGACCGCTGTCGGCCCCTTCGAGCCAGTCAGCTTTGCGTCCTCATCTTGGACATTCGATAACTCTGGTGCCCGGAATACGCGTCCAATGCCTCGGCGGTGCGGCCCGTTGCCAGATGGCGCGTAGCATCACGCTGCCAGTCCTCGCGCTGGCGCCGCACCTCGGTGATCTCGACCCCGCCGTGCCGTTCGTGGATCACGCGGAACGCAGCGCCCGCCTCGATGGCCTGAAGCTGCTGCGGATCGCCCACCAAAACGACCTTGGCTCCGGCGTCATTCGCGACAGACAGAACCCGCTCCATTTGGCGCGTGCCGACCATGCCAGCCTCGTCGATCACCAGCACATCACGCGAGGTAAGCAAGTCGCGACCCCCGCTCCACTGATGCTCCAGACTGGCGATAGTACGCGATGAAATGCCCGAGCCGTTCTCCAGCCCTTCGGCGGCGATGCCGGATAGCGCCGCTCCGCGAACATTGTAGCCCGCGCTTTCCCACGCCTCGCGCGCCACACCCAGCATCGCGCTCTTGCCGGTTCCTGCATAGCCGACGACAACACCGAGATCTTTTCCGGCGGTGGCATGATCGAAGGCCGTACGCTGCTCGCCTGAGAGAACAAGGCCGCGCTGTTGTGCGGCGGCCAGCGCGCGTTCGCGGAAACGCTCGTGAACGCGATGCTGCTGGCGCGCGGCGACCAGTTCGCCGAAATCCTGCTTCGCGCCCAGTTTCTCCGCCAGGCGCTGCACTGCCCCGAACGGCAACCCGTTCTCATTTGCCAGCATCCGCCAACAGTCCTCGCGGCACTCGGCCCCGCAGGCGCGGTAGTCCAACATCAAATCACCCATCTTCTGCTCTCCTCCGGCTGAAAGCCGCACTGCCTGCGGCATGCGGCTCTGCCTTCCGGCGAGGATGGGAGGGGGAGGGAAAACCGGAACCGATGCCTTGGCGCGGACCAGCGGGCGAAGCCCGCCACACGGGGGTGTCTGTTCCGGTTTGGGAACGAGAGGGCAAAGCCCTGGCGTTCCCTCCAAAGAAGTGCTGCGCCGGCAGGCGCCACCCCAAGCCGCGTCAGCGGCTCACAGAAACGGTGCCCTCGCACGGCGCGACGCAGACGGGCGATGTGTCGGCAAGCCGAGGGCGCGGCAAGGCTGTTGCATCGCAGATGCAGCGCCGCTGACGCAAGCGAGCACGCAGCCGGCGCGCGCCCGGCAAGAAGAGAGGCGAGAGCACCAGCGGGTCAGATACAAAACGCCGCGCCCGCAGGAGCGCAAAGCGCGGGACCGAGCGCGTCCTCGAACACTCCCGCTCAACATCCCTCCTGCTCCCGATCGTCACCCGGATGGGCCGGGACTACAGGCCCGGTCCGCGCCAGCGGATAGAGCGGGTCGCCCGCAGGGCAGCACCCAATCTTTCGCCTGAACTCAATGTTGGCCTCAACCCTTCTCCACGTCCAACACCGCCTTGATACGCACTCTGAGGCGCTCGCGCCGATCGGCATGGAACATCTCAAATCCCTCAATAGTTTCGGGAATGTCGCCAAGATCATGCATCGCACAATAATGCGTCCGGTCTCCAGCGTTGGGATAGCGCGTCGCAAGCCACTTAGCAGGCAGAGCATCACGCTTTTCCGTGTTTGCGGTCCCTTCGAGCAACTGCAAATTGGGCAGCTCATTTGCCATTCGGGCAAGCTTTTCAATTTTGTCTTCGGTGAACCCCGCTTTCCGCAGCTTGGCGGTGGTGAAGCGGGAAATCGGGAACACATGGTCCATATGGAACTGGTTGCGAAGATTGACGAAGGGGAACAGCATCGAGAGCAGAGCGAACATCCGCTTGTCGCCATATTGAAGGGAAAGCATATCTTCGACTTCTGCCGGTGAGAACGTGAGTGACTTGCCGCGCGCATCCATAACTTGTTCGAGTTCTCGCGCAGGGAAGGACTCGTTGCCCTTCTGCTGGATCACCTCGCGCAGGGCAGTCAGCAGAGTATCAAGCCCGCTGCCCCAAATGCCCGACGCCTTGAGCAACGACCGGATCAGCCATGAATGGATAGTCTCCCTGTCGGCGGCGAACTGGTTGCTCACACTGTAATTCGCGGGCGCTTTGCGGTGATAAAGGTAGTATGCGATCGGCAACAGCGCGCTGTCCGCGCGCAGAGTTTGCCCATTGAGGCCGAAGCTTGCCGCCAGTTCTACAGTCCGGACTAATGCTGCGCGGATTTGCGGCCAGTTAGATTCCAGCTTCTCCATGTTGGCCTGGGTGAAGTTCTCGACCTTAAACCCGACACTCGAGATGTCGGAGAGCATGAGGCCAGCCTTCAAAACGAAATCTTGGCTGAGAGTGAAGCCGGTCCCAATCCGGTTGATCTCATCAACCAAACTATGGATCTCCGAACGAGCATCCACCTTTTTCCACTGCGCGACAGCGATACTAAGCAGCAGGTCCGAGTAAGAGAGAATTGTGCCTCCGGAATTGAGACGGATGAAGATGTTGAGCACCCGCTCTACATCCTGCTCCTCCTCTTCATAGTAATACATCAGCTGGTTGGTCTTGACGACGTGATAGAGCTTGGTCAGCATCCGGAATGCCGATTTGAACTGCTCGCCAGAAAGTCCAGCATCGACCAGCCAGTCGTTGAGGTCGGTCACATCGTTGACCGCCATTATGTTTGGAACTTTATACCAGAACGCTTCCTCGCTGCGCTCGACCTGAGCATCGTCGAGAAACCGGAAATCATACACGATCCCGTCCTCATCGGGCTCCAATGATGCTAGTAGGTTGAGCCTGAGCGTCCTCTTGGGAAAGGCGTCGGGGTTGGTCCACCACTTGCTCGGCAGTTTCATTGCCATGGAGCCGCGCAGCCCAATGTTAAGCGCCGTAAGTCGCTGCTGACCATCGAGAACGGCGGTGACGGTCTGGTCGTGTAATGTCGGTAGTTCAGGGCAATGTGCGGCGTCGCGCTGATGGTAGTGCAGCACGAAACGGGCACAGTGATTTGCTCCGCTTTCTTGATCCCCAATGTCCGGTTGCGGCCTGCGCCGCCCGGCGAAGCTGTACCAATCTTGTGCAGGCCCTCGGGGCTTAAGAGGTAGTACCGCAGAAAAGTGGCAGTCGCCAATGCAGGTTCAGGCACGCAGGTCAAAAATCGGTGAGAACCTACTCGCTGATGATCCTTCTCGCCCGGAACCGCGATCGCACCTTCCCAAGCGAACACAATGTTGAATAGCAAATCACCGTGATGAATCTCGAATAACCGCTTATTGCCAACATCCGCACCAGTGATCACGGGCTTATGGAATGTCCCTTTGCCAAAGGAACGAACGCCAAGCTCTGGATATTCTCCGTCAAGCTCCACCTCAACTGGTCGACGCACCAGAGGAGCGACGTCTCCTAGCGGGCGATAGTCTGCACCTTCCACAATCTTGCTGAACGCGTTTTGCAACATGGCCCCGGTGTCGCGCTCAAGCGCCTGAAGTGCCTTTGCCCGCTCCTGCAATTGTGCCTCAATATAATTCAGCCGCTGGGCGATGACGTGCTGTTCGTCTAGCGAGGGAAGCGGGATAGCGGAAGACACGGCCCGCAAAGGATCGGCAACGCCGCGCGGTTTCATACTTCCCCCGCGCCTCAATCCGCTTGAGCGCAGCCAGCAAGTCCACAGGCTTGATGTCCGCGACTGGGAAGGTCCAGATCGGCTTGAGCTGCTCGAGGAGCCAGTTGGCTTTCTGCGTGGTCGCCTCCGACTGTCCTTCAGCGACCCGCTTGTCGATATACTCCCTGGCGATCTCAACAAAAGTATTTGCCGCGTTGAACGCCGCGACAAGCTTTTCACGCTTGCGCTCAGCCAGTGGGTCCTTGCCCGCATCCAGCTTGGACCGCGCATCGTCCCGCCTCTTGCGAGCTTCGGCGAGACCGACGTCCGGATAGCGACCAAGCGCAAGCCGCTTCTGCTTCCCCATATAACGGTATTTGTACCGCCATAGCTTCGATCCGCTGACTTGGACCTCCAGGTAAAGGCCGCGCTCATCCGTATGCTGGGATATCTTCCCAGTCGGACGGATGTTCCGAATTTGCATGTCTGTGAGCGCCACGATCGAATCTCCTCAACGTTTCCGGAGAAGGTCGACGAGGGTGCAATAGGGTCATGGGGCCATGAGAGCTTCGAGCGGGGCCATATCGCCCTTTTTCTGGCACGCCATGGCCCCGGATTGCCTGAAATCGCCTGACACATTCCGGGATAGGTGAGGCTCGAAAATGGCAGAATTCTGCCGTTTTGTCGACCCTTTTGGGATGGTTTGGAATGAGTTGATGGTGCCCCATAGAGGGCAAAGATGGGCACTCAAACTATTGGATAATTTCTGTCGCTTTGCCAAAGCGATGATAGCTTTGCACCTCATTCCAGTCATACTGACGGTCGCCCTCCAGCCACCGTTGTTTCAAAGTAGCGTCGATGGCAGAAGGTAGACGCGCCTCGAAAGTTCTGCCTTCGTCCGGTACATTTTCTGGAGCCAAAGGCACAGTTTTCGAGTTCGGCCAATTATCTAACCATGGTCGGTCGGCCCGATCCCCAATTCGCTGGGTGATCCTGGAAAGCGCCTTTGCCAAGTTTGATCCAAACCCGCTTGCCACTGCTCAGTGGCGCAGGTTCATCGCGCCCGGATGCATGATGCGCGCGCAAGGTGGTCCTCAAGGTGCAGCGTCCGGCATCCGCCCGGCAGTGGAAGCCAACCTTCAGCTCATCGCTCAACTGGCCGCGGTGGCAGAAGCGGCGAATCCGGCAGCTCTCCCCGCCGCTAGCAGGAATTTATTGGTTCCATGCAGTCGCTAACCCCTAGCGATGCGGCGAAGCTAGCTGACCTGCTATTCATCTGGCGGGCGATTTGGCGATGCTCCGCCCAGCAGGTTAGCGAGCGAGAGCATGCCCGCCTCAGCGTCGATCGCCCCGACTCGGTAAGAGAGCCCCTATGAGCGGCTGCCGCAGTGGAATGTGACAATCTGGGTCTTTTGATAGCGTCAACCAGATATGGTGAGCCACGCGGAACAGGAGCCTTGCATTTCATGTGATATGCTGAACACTGGGTGTTCGGAGAATCGGGAGGGATCGCAATAACATGGCCGCATTGTTGCGCCGGGATACGCTGTTCACCGCGCTGACACGGCCGCAGATGTTCGCCGGGGTCACCTACACCTTTTTCGTGATCAATGCGGTGGTGGCGGTCGAACTGTTTCTCATCTTCCGGGCGTGGTGGGTGCTGCTGATCGCATCGGCGCTTCATGGTGTCGGCGTTCTTCTGTGCCTGCGCGAACCGCGCGTCTTCGACCTCTGGATCACGCGCGTCCGAACCTGCCCGCGGGTCCGGAACCACGGCCTCTGGCAATGCAACTCCTACCGCCCCTGAGCCGGGATCCGAAAGTCATCGCTCGGGAAGCTCCGGCAGGATCCCACCTGCCGTATGCACGGCACATCGATCCGCGCACGATCGAGCTAAATGACGGAATGCTCATGCAGGTCGTCAGGCTCGGTGGGTTCCTGTTCGAGACTGCGGACAGCGACGAACTGAACTACCGCGCGGAACTGCGGGACGCGATGCTGCGTGCGATCGGCAATTCTAGGTTCGCGGTCTATCACCACCTGATCCGGCGGCGGGCAAACGTCGCCCTTTCTCCGGACTTCGATGACGAGTTTTCTGCGAAGCTCGACGGCCGCTGGCGTGAACGGCTCGCCGCGAAAGAGCTCTACGTCAACGAGCTCTTCCTCACGATCGTGCGTCGGCCGGCAAAGGGGCGGCGAGGTTTCGCCGACAGGCTTCGCGGTCTGTTCGAGAACGCCGGGCAGGATCGGGCGGCCCGGCGCGCCGGCGAGCTGCATTCACTCGATAACACCCGCGAGGCGGTGATCGCTGCACTGTCGCAGTACGACCCTCGCGTCCTCTCGACCTACGAGACATCGGGTGGGGAGCGGTCCGAGCCGATCGAGTTCCTTTCCTGTCTGTTCAACGCCGACATGCGGCCAGTAACGGTACCGCACGGCCCGGTCGGTCATCATATTCCCGCCCGGCGGATCAGCTTCGGACAGGAAACGGTCGAGCTGGCGCCATCAGGCCATCTTCCCCGGCGTTTCGTCGCGCTGGTGTCCATCAAGGACTGGCCCGACCGCACCATGCCGGGCATGTTCGACGAACTGCACCGCCTGCCGTTCGAGATGACGGTCAGCCAGAGCTTCGCGTTCGTTGAACGGCGAGAGGCGCTGGGCAGGATGAACCTTGCCCTGCGGCGGATGCGCTCGACCGAGGACGAGGCCGTATCTCTCCGGGATGAGCTCGGTATCGCCAAGGACGAGGTTGCGGCAGGCCGTGCCGGGTTCGGCGAGCATCACACGACGATTGCCGTACACGCAGACGATCTGGCGCTGCTCGACCGGCAGGTGGCCGAGGTGATTGCCCTGGCGGCCGATCTCGGCATCACTGCCGTGCGTGAGGATATCGCCCTCGAGCCGACCTACTGGGCCCAGTTCCCGGGCAACTTCCGCTACATTGCCCGACGCGGTCTCGTCTCGACAACGAACTTCGCCGGAATGGCGAGTCTGCACAACTTCCCGGTGGGGAAGGAGCGCGGCAATCACTGGGGCGAGGCGGTAACCCTGTTCGAAACGACTGCGGCGGGTCCCTACTTCTTCAACTTCCATCAGCGCGATCTTGGAAACTTCACGGTCATCGGTCCTTCGGGCTCGGGCAAGACCGTTGTCCTGAATTTCCTGATCGCGCAGGCCCGCAAGTATGCGCCCCGCACGATCTTCTTCGACAAGGACCGGGGCGCGGAACTTTTCATCCGGGCTATCGGGGGTTCCTACGACCGGTTGAGGCCGGGCGAGCCTTCCGGCCTCAATCCCCTTCAGCTGGAGGACACTCCTGCCAACCGTGCCTTCCTTGCAGAATGGCTGCGGCTGCTTGCCGGGGGCGCAGACGGAGACGAGCAGGACCAGATCCGCGACGCGATCGAGACCAGTTTCCTGCAGCCTCCCGAGCGCAGGCGCCTGCGCTATCTGGTTGAGCTGTTCCGCGGAGGTCAGCGTCCGCGCCCGGACGACCTGGATGCGCGCATGCGCCCGTGGTGGGGCAGCGGCGAGCATGCCTGGCTGTTTGACAACGCGCAGGACACGACCGATCTTGCGCAGGAGACGGTCGGGTTCGACATGACCGCGATCCTTGACGACGCCCGGGCCCGCACGCCGGCCATGTTCTACTTCTTCCACCGCGTGGAGCAGCGGCTCGACGGGACGCCTGCGATCATCGTCGTCGACGAGGGCTGGAAGGCGCTCGACGACGAGGTTTTTGTCCGCCGCATCAAGGACTGGGAGAAGACGATCCGCAAACGCAACGGGATCGTGGGCTTTGCCACCCAGAGCGCGCAGGACGCGCTGGAAAGCCGCATCGCAAGCGCCATCATAGAGCAGGCGGCGACCCAGATCTTCATGATCAACCCCAAGGCCCGCGCCGAGGACTACATCAACGGGTTCGGCCTCTCGCGCCACGAATACGATCTGGTCCGTACGCTGCCTGACGCCGCGCACTGTTTCCTCATCCGTCATGGCAACGAGAGCGTGGTCGCGCGGCTTGACCTCTCCGGAGAGAAGGACCTGCTCACCATCCTGTCCGGACGGGAGAACACCGTCCGCCTGTTCGACGAACTCGTGAAGGCTCATGGCACCGATCCGGCGCGCTGGATGGGCCCCCTGCTGGCCAGAGCCGCCTGATGGCATGCCCCGCGATCATCACCGGCGACAGGTTCGTCACCCGGTTCCTGACGCATATCGACTGTCAGGCGCAGGTGATCGGAAGCTATGGCTGGCAGGCCTTGGGGGAACCCGGATCGCCGGCAGCGAACCTCATTGCCGGTCTTCTTACCCTGTTCATCGCGCTGTTCGGGTTCAGGCTCCTTTTCGGTCCTGCGCCCGGCGCTCGCGACGTCGTCACCGATGTCCTCAAGATCGGCATCGTGCTTACCCTTGCCTTCTCGTGGCCTGCGTTCCGGACACTGGTCCACGACGTGGTTCTTCTCGGGCCTGCGGAGGTCGCTGCCGGAATGGTCGCTCCGGTCGCTCCCGATGAAGGCAGGGCGTTCGTCCAGCAACTGCAGTTCGTCGACGATGCTATGGTTCGGCTGACCGAGGCAGGGACCGGGCGCAACGTCGGTGAGTTCGTCGACAGCGAGGCGCCCGGCGGCACCTTCCGCGGGAACGCCATCAACGACGACACCGGGTTCGGCTGGGCGCGCCTTGCATGGCTCTCAGGCCTTATCGGCTCCCTGGCACTGCTCAGGATCGCCGCAGGGCTTCTGCTGGCAGCGGCACCCCTTGCAGCCGGCTTCCTTCTTTTCGATGCTACACGGGGACTGTTCGCAGGCTGGATGCGGGGACTGGTTCTCGCTCTCATCGGTGCGGTCGGCGTGACACTCGTCCTCGCGGTCGAGCTTTCAGTGCTCGTGCCATGGCTCGAGGATGCGCTGAGGGTGCGTTCGCTCGGGTATGCGATACCCTCGGCCCCGACCGAGCTTCTGGCAATGTCGCTCGGCTTTGCTATCGTGCAGTTCGCCATGATCTGGCTGCTGGCCCGGGTGGCCTTCATGCGGGGCTGGCTCACCCTTCCGGCGATGCAGCCGCCAGCCCGGCATTCCATTCCGGCCAGCAGTCGCAGCGAACCGCCGGAACGTCCGGTATTTGCCGAGATGCGTGCACAGAGGATTGTCGATCACATGGAGACGCAGTTGCGGCGCGAGGAGACCTACGAACAGCGCCGTTTTTCGGGCCCGGCGGTTGCGATGGCGGGTGCTCCAGCCACGTCCTCGCCTTCAGCTCCGGTGCCTGAGGTGTCCCGTCTGGGTAGTTCCTGGAAGCGCACCTCCGCCCGTACCTCCCGATCCGCCATGCGCCGGGACAGCGGCACGTGAACGCGCAGAAGAACATCGTCCCGGAGGATGTGGCGATCGCGGGAAGCTGGGCAGAGAGCGAGATCGACCGGATCGAACGGTCGCGTCGTGCCGCGTGGATCGTTGCGAGTGTATCGGCAGTGGTAGCCTTTCTTCTGGCAGTTGCGCTCGTTGTCCTGCTGCCCCTGAAGACCATCGAACCCTACACGCTGCTGGTCGACCGTCAGACCGGGAATATAGAGGCGCTTGCTCCGCTCGACGAGCAGCTGATCGCACCCGACACCGCGCTGACCCGTTCCTTCCTCGTGCAGTATGTCATCGCGCGCGAGAGCTTCGATGCAGACAGCTTCGATCGCGACTATGGAAGGACCACGCTGTGGAGCACCGGCGATGCCCGTCAGCGCTATGTAGCGCAGATGCAGCCGAACAATCCGCTGAGCCCGCTCGCCTACATGCCACGCAACGGTGTGATCCGGACCGAGATCAGGAGCGTATCTCCTCTGGGGGCCGATCGGGCCCTTGTGCGCTTCTCGACTGTCCGGAGCGATCCCGGCGCGCAGCCACAGCAGCCCGAGCACTGGGCAGCAGTGGTGCAGTACGGCTTCAGCAAGGCTCCAATGAGCGAGGCGGACCGCCTTCTCAATCCGCTGGGCTTTCAGGTCACCTCCTATCGCCGGGATGCCGAAACCCTGCCGGAGATTGCACCGCAGTTTGCGGAGCCGGCGCCGCCTCGAGCGGTCGACAGCGGATCGCAGCGGTGAGGATTGCCTCCATCCTTGTTGCTTTCCTTGCCGGAACTCCGGCCACCGCGCAGGTGATCCCGGAGCCCGGCATTCCGGATCCGAGGATACAGACTGCACGCTGGGTTGCCGGTCAGCAGATCGATCTGACCGCAATGCCCGGCACACCACTGACACTCGTGTTCGAGGCCGGAGAGCAGGTGGGCAAGGTGACGGCCGACAGCAGCGCGATCGAAACCCGCGTTTCAGAGGCCGGAGACAGCGTCGTTCTCTTTCCGTTACGCGAGGGAGATCTTGGCTTCGTGCAGGTCGCCACAGACCGGCGATCCTACACTTTCTCGCTGCGGACCGGGACCGGTCTGATGGCTGGCTATCTGGTTCGGATGGGAAGCACGCAACCGGGACCCACGATGCCCATGCCGGGGCCTTCCATGCTGCCTCCAGCAGGGTACGGTCCGCCCACCACGGCCGCCGCGCCGGTGCAGACATGGACCTACCGTCTGAGGGGCGACCGGTCGGTCCGTCCATCGGCGATCGGCGACGATGGCCAGCGCACGACCATCCTTTTCTCCGAGGACAGCGCCCTGCCGGCAATCTTCGCGATCGGCCCGACGGGCGAGGAGCAGGTGGTGAACGGATACATGCGCGGGGAAGCCTTCGTCATCGACCGGGTCTGGCAGGAATTGGTCTTCCGGATCGACGGCGAGAAGGCCAGTGCGCGCCGGAACGAGAAGCCGGAGGAGCGGACCGGTGGCTGAGGAGGAGACTGCTGACTCGGTCCGCACACAGGATGTCCGCACACAGGATGTCCGCCCGGTCGTGCGGACCGCGAGTTCCGGCAATCTCGGTCTCTGGGTCTTTCTCGCGATCACCCTCCTCGGGGGCGCATGGATATTCTCGATTCTGAGCGCTGCGCGCGAGAATGCTGCTGCACCGCGAACGACCATACCGGCGGGGTCCGGGCAGGGCGTGCTGGGACAGGCAGCGGCACCGCCATTGCCGGCTAGGTTCATTGATGGGGCAGCGACGTCCGCACGAAGGGACCTGCCGCCGGCCATCGTTCGGGTAGAGCCACGCACAGTCCCGCAGTCACCGGCCTATCAGCCGGTACCCCGCGCGATCCCCCAGCCGCAGGACGTGCAGCCGGCCTACGTGCCGCCGCCATCTCCGATGCAGCAGAGACTGGACTTCGGAGCTGCTTTTCCGCAAAGGTCGCCGTTTCGCGAGCCGGAGCCATCGGCCTCCCCCGAACCGTCAGGCGAACGCGTGAGGGCCGGCCGCCTCGCCAATCCTTCGCTGACCGTTCCGCTCGGCACGGTCATTCCAGCCGTTCTCGAGACCGCTCTCGATTCAACCCGGGCGGGCTCGGTCCGTGCGCTGGTGCAGCGCGACGTGCACAGCTTCGATGGCAGCCGGGTGCTGATCCCCCGAGGAAGCCGGATCTACGGATCCTACGAGGGAGAACTGCAACCCGGACAAAACCGTGCACTTATTACCTGGAACAGGCTTCTTCGGCCGGACGGTGTTACCGTTGCGCTTGACTCGCAGGCCAGTGACCCGCTGGGGCGGGCTGGTATCAGGGGGAAGGTGGATTCCAAGTTTCTCCAGCGTTTCGGTGGCGCAATCCTCCAGTCCGTCTTGGACATCGGTGTTGGCGTCGCGACACGCGCAGCTACTGATGGCGTGATCGTCGCCCTGCCGGGCAGTACCCAGAACGTGACGCAGGTCGGGCCGCAGCAGGTGACGCCCACCCTGAAAGTCAAGCACGGCACCAGCGTGTCGGTCTACGTTGCGCGCGACCTCGATTTTTCCGGCGTCGATATCTGATGGAAGCGTCCGGTTACTATCTGGAAAGCTTCCTTGCGCCGCTGGCGCCGTATCTCGCTCGCCCTGATGTCACCGACATCTGGATCAACCGGCCCGGCGAGGTCTGGATCGAGATCATCGGTGGCGGGATCCAGCGGTTCGAGGACTCCTCCCTCGACGATCATCTTCTGGGACGTCTCGCACGGCAGATTGCGGCATTCTCGTCTCAGGGCGTGAACCGCGCGAACCCGCTTCTTGCCGCATCGCTTCCCGATGGCTCGAGAGCGCAAATTGCTGCCCCTCCCGCGGCGCGAAAAGGGTACGCCATTGCGATACGCCGTCACGTGTCGTCCGACCTGTCGCTGTCGGACTGGGAGAACGATGGCGCGTTCGATGAGCTGGTTGAAAGTGACGCGTCAATCGATCGTGAAAGGCTCTGGCACAACGTGAGCGGTCGCGACGCAGGCGAGGTTCTCCGGAATGCGGTCCGCAACCGGCGAAACATCGTGGTCGCAGGAGGTACCTCCACGGGAAAGACCACGTTTCTCAACGCCCTGCTTGCCCGGATTCCGCAAGCGGAGCGACTGATCCTCATCGAGGATACCGAGGAGCTCAGGTTGCAGCACCCGAATGCGGTCGGGCTCATTGCGGCACGCGGCTCGCAGAGTGAAGCGCAGATCAGTGCGGAGGATCTGCTGATCGCTGCCCTGCGCATGCGGCCCGATCGCATCATTCTCGGCGAGCTTCGTGGAAGCGAGGCTTTCACCTTCCTGCGTGCGGTCAACACCGGACATCCCGGTTCGATGACCACGATCCACGCCGATACACCGCAGCGTGCGATCGAGCAGCTCGCGCTCCTGGTTCTGCAGGCAGGATCGCGGCTTTCCCGCGACGACGTCCGGCACTACGTGCGCGAAAGTGTCGACGTCTTTGTGCAGCTTGAACGGCGCGACGGAAAGCGCCGCGTCTCGCAGATCATGATGGCCCGGTGATGTCGATTACGATCAGCCCTTCTCTTTTGGAACCTCAGGGATCGGAGGCGCTGGCCGCTTCGGTTGAATGGATGACGGGGACGCTGCTCGGCAGTCTCGCGATCGGTCTTTGCGTTATCGCGGTGGCAACGGTCGGGTTGATGATGCTTTCCGGACGGATCGCGATCCGCGAGGCCGCACGTGTAGTGCTGGGCTGTTTCGTTCTGCTAGGCGCGCCGGTCATCGCAAACGCGTTCAGCGGAGCCTGGCAGACCGAACCGGCAGTCATCATACCGCCGTCTGCACCACCGGAACCGGCTCGCGAACCACTGCCGCAGAGCACTTACGACCCCTATGCAGGGGCATCATTGCGGCAGGACTGAACATTTACAATCTTGAGTAGTAAAAAGCTGACAGTGATGGCCGATACTAAACCAATATTCTCTTTACCCGCCGCTCTCGCCAAGCATGAATGTCACTACGAGTTCAATTACTACAAATTCGCATAGCTGCTCAAAAGTGCACTGCCTTCAGGCCATGTTCTGCGCTAGACACTCTCAGGAAGAACGCACGCGCTTCCTGTTGTTGGCCTTATCATGTTCGTATTCGGTCTTCTGGCCATTGTTGATCGACCCCTGCTTCTCGACCTTTATGAGCCTGCCCTTGGCATCGTAGGTGTAGGTAATTGTCTCTGTCGCAGACCCTGCGACCGGAACCGAAAGAGCAAACGCGGACGTTAGCAGGGTCGTTCTAAAAATACTCATGATTTTTGCCTCCTCGATCCGAGCCTATCGAGCCGAAGTATGCTGTCAAGGCACAGTACGAATTCGACGAAAAAAGAAGATATCAACCCTTCTGCTAGTTGGCTTACGCCGCAGCGTTCGCTGGCCGTTCCAAAGTCTTTATTGATCATGGCGCTGCTGCCAAGTGACCACCGCGTTATCGGCGCACTTCTCGGCCGCCGAGCTTGAACAAACCGCCGCGATCGGCCGCATCGAGCACGCCCAAGACCTTAAGATCCGCGCCGCGCCCCGCATGGCCAAGGGGACCATCGGCTACGCTACGCGCGAAGGGGTCGAGACCGAGGAACACATGCTGGACCTGGAACGCCGGGGGCGTCGGCAGTTCGCTCCGCTACTTGGCCGCATCCACGCCGCCCGCACCATCGCCGCAGCCGAGCTTGCCGCCACCGACCATGGCCACGCCTGGACCGACAGCCAGCGCGAGGCGACCCGGGGCCTGCTGCTCTCCCCCGCATCTGTTACCGCCATCCAGGGCCACGCCGGGACCGCCAAGACCACCACCGTCATCGCCACCTATGCCCGCGCAGCCCGCGAGCAGGGGCTGACCGTCCGAGCACTCGCACCCACCGCCACCGCCGCCGAGCTGCTCGGCCAGGCGATCGACGCCGAACCGCTCACCGTTGCCCGCATGCTGCTGGGGCAAGCGGGCGATATCGAGCGCGGGCGCGAGGCCTGGATCGTGGACGAGGCTTCCATGCTCTCCGCCCGCGACAGCGAGGCGCTGCTCTCCCAGGCCCGCGAAGCCGACGCCCGCGTGATCCTCGTGGGCGACGTGCGCCAGCTTGGCAGCGTCGAAGCGGGCCGCGCGTTCGGCCAGCTCCAGGAACACGGCATGGGCACCCACGTCCTCGACCAGATCGTGCGCCAGACCAACACCCACACAAGGGAGGCGGTCGAAGCCATCCTGGCAGGCGAGGCCGCGCGCGCGTTCGAGGCGATCGACCGGGGCGGTGGGCGGATCGTCGACCAGGAGGACGACGCCCTGCGCTATGCCGCCATCGCGCGGGACTACGCGCGCCTATCGCCCGCAGATCGCGAGCGGACCCTCGTGCTCGACCCGACCCGCGAAGGTCGCCAGCGGCTCACCGACGCCATCCGCGCCGAGCTGGTCCGTGACGGCACGCTGGGGGCCGAAGCCATTGTCGCCACCACGCTGGAACCGCTCGGCCTGACCCGTGCCGAGGCGTCCGACGCCGCCAGCTACGCCCCCGGCCAGATCGTCACGTTCCGGCGCGGCAGTCGCGAACAGCGGCTGAGCCGGGGACGCGCCTACCGGGTGGAGAGCATCGACGCCGACATGGGCACGGTCTCGCTCGCCACGCCGCAGGGCAAGTCCGTCGCCTGGTCGCCCGCGCGATGGGGCGGCGATCAGGCCGAGGCGTTCGTCGAGGTCGAGCAGGAGCTGCGCACCGGGGACAGGATACAGTTCACCCGCAACAACCGCCGCGCGGGGCGGTTGAACGGCCACACCGCCAGCGTCGTCGGGATCGATCCGCAGCGCAGCGGCATCATCATCGAGCGCGAGGACGGCAAGCAGGAGACGCTCGACCTGTCACGCCTCGCCGATCGGCATATCCGGCCAGGATGGGTCCGCACCATCCACTCCGCCCAAGGCGCGACCGCCGACAGGGTGATGGCCCATCTGGAGAGCTTCCGCGCCAATACCGTCGATGCGCCTGCGGTCTATGTCGCCATATCCCGCGCCAGGGATGCGGTCGCGCTCTACACCGATAGCCGCGCCAGCCTCACCGAAGCGCTCGGCCTACGCGATGGGGCGCAGATCGGAGCGATCGATGAAGTGAGGCAGGAGATGGCGGTGGCGTTTGCAACGTGAAGTATCAGCCAATCTGCTGCGCAATTGTTCGAGCGATTGAGGGTTCGTCAACCTCCACTTGGCGCAAAATTTCAGCCAAGCGAGATCGGTCACCATTCTTGACCGCCTCGTCGAATGCCGGGAGTAGCCCGCAAACGAACAAACGCTCGTTCACTGTCATACCCTTTAGCTTGTCATTATCTTCGCTCATCGAATGGCTCTCGATCAATTACCTGTATCTGCTCGGTCGGATTTGGGACGAGAATTTCAGGTGCTCCTCCACGGTTGCCGTCAAGCGGCAAGGCCGGGCGGATTTTTATACCCGATGAATCAACAAGTCTTCCAGTTGTCAGATTCTCAGCCGTGTTTCCATCGGGTAAGCCGAGATTGTCTCGCGCATCAGGTAGGCTGCGCGGGTCAATAGGAGTCCAAGAATGTCCATTTGGCCCGCTATTACCACCCCAAACTCTGTAGACAGTCACACCCTCGTGTCGCTTTTCTACGTCAGTTTGTGTGACCGGAACTGGCAAGCTTCGATCGCGAGAATCTGAGTTTGAACCGGTGACAGCATTATAAACTGCAACACCGGCGTTCCAAACCGCCGCAGCAGCCTCTGCGACGATGACAGTTCCTACATGCGTGTTTTCTAACGTAACCGTGCAGCTGTCATTATCACAGCTTGTAGACTGTAAGCCCGTAGGGTCACGTTGGTTCACGGGATCATTTGCGACAACTGATCCGCTTGATGCGGTTCCGTCATAGGACGGCTAATTTCTTGAGGCGGTGCAGCGGTTTACGCGCACGCGCGAGGGGCGCAGATCATGTCCGGGGCGGATTTGCCCTTGAGGCG
>JAILWQ010000010.1 GCA_025698865.1 Erythrobacter sp.
ATGCCCTGCGAGAAGCGAAGCGGCTGGGCCTGCTACGCGGGCCGCGCATGCAGACCAGCGGTTGGGCTCTGTCGCAGACCCGAGGCCACGGTGATGTTCCGTCTCTCCCCTACGAATGGGTGGAGCACGACCGTCCCCGGTCGGCTTTTTGCGACGGTGAGCTGGAATGCCGCAAGGCGGTGCGCCGCAACTTCGGCGAAGGTGCGGATGTCATTAAGGTCTACGCATCGGACAACCGGACTGGACGCCCCAATTTCACAGTCGCAGAGCTTGAAGCAATCGCCGACGAAGCGCATCGCCGCAAGAAGCGGGTCGCTGCGCACGCCAAGACATACGAGGGTGTTCGAAACGCGATCGTCGCGGGCATAGACACGATCGAGCACGGGCCAGATGAAGTTCATCAGGATCTCATCGAGCTCATGCTCGAGCATGGAACATGTCTGGTCCCAACCCTGGCGACGGTCGAATTGCTCGCAGTTGACGGCGCCGCGTGGGGTGCCACTCCTCAGACCATCGAGCGCGCGCGCCGGGAGTATGAAGGACGCTTGGAGATGGTTGCTGAGTGCCATCGGCAGGGAGTGGCTGTGGCCGTCGGATCGGACACGGGCGCGCGAGCCGGGTACGGGCGCCTATGCACCAGGGAACTCGAGTTACTGACGCTCGCCGGAATGACTCCGAAGGAAGCCATCTGCGCGGGCACGTCTGTGTCTGCACGCGCCATGGGGCTGGATGGCGAGATCGGTGTGCTGACGATTGGGAAGCTCGCGGACCTCATCGTCGTCGACGGGGACGTGGAAGAAGACATTCCGCTTCTTCAAGATCGCACGAATCTCCGCGCGATACTCCAAACGGACGTGGACCTGACCAACTGATGGCTGAGGAGGCACCCTGATGATCAGCGACCACCACTTTGATGAGATTGAAAGGCACCTCCTCCGCGAATTGCAGACCGACGCTCGACAGAGCAACGTTGCGCTTGCGAAAAAGGTTGGTCTCACGGAAGGGGCTGTTCGGCGGCGTATCGACAAGCTCTTGAAGACGGGGAAGTTCCGGGTGGTCGCCGTCGGAGACCCCGAGCTGCTCGGACTGCAGACCCACGCTGTGATTGGCCTGAAGGTCGAACTGACTCGAATCGAGCAACTGAGCGCCGAATTGGCACGAATGCGCGAGCTCAGCTACGTGTACGAAACGACTGGGCAGTTCGACATCATCGTTGTGGGTTTCTTTGCCTCGAACGATCGCATGCGCGAATTCTTGACCCGCAAGCTTGCCCGGCTCGAGGGAGTCATTGACAGCGACACGTTCCTCGTGATGCGGACGGTCAAGCGCAGCTTCCGTTGGGGGGAAGGAATCGATCCGATTGAACTAGAGCCGTGATCAGCACTGTTCTTGGGCGCGTCCTCGCCGCTGTCCCCGTTCTGATCGGGATCGCGGTCGTCTCGTTCTTCCTCATCCGGCTCGTCCCGGGTGACATCGTGAACGTGATGATGGGCGAGGATTTTGGGGACCCGGCGCTCGAGGCGGAACTCCGCCGCCTGTTCGGGCTAGACCAGCCGATCCACATTCAATTCGCAGACTGGTTCGGAGGACTGGTGCAAGGGGACCTGGGCACCTCACTGCGAACCGGGCGTCCCGTGATGCAGGAGATCTTGGAACGGTTCCCAACGACGTTGGAACTCGCTGTGGCGGCGCTCGTGGTCTCCCTCGCCATTGCCATTCCGGCGGGGATTGTCACCGCTACCCGGCGTAACTCCTCAATTGACATGGGAGCTCGGCTGGCCTCTCTGATCGGCCTGAGCCTTCCGAACTTCTGGCTGGGGATCCTGCTGATCCTCCTGTTCGCCGTCTTCCTGCGCTGGGTGCCGTCGAGCGGATACGCTCCCTTCGCTCTTTCGTGGGATCACTTCCAGTTCCTGATCCTTCCGGCAATCACCCTCGGAACGAGTCTGGCCGCGGTCACCATGCGGATGACTCGCTCATCTCTCCTGGAGGTCCTCGGCGTCGACTATATCCGGACGGCGAGGGCGAAGGGCCTCAGCGAACGGGCGGTCGTCACGAATCACGCTCTGCGCAATTCGCTGATCCCGGTTGTTACGGTGATCGGCATTCAGCTCGGAGGCCTCCTCGGTGGAACGATCATCGTGGAGCAGATCTTTAGCTGGCCGGGTCTCGGGAGCCTGCTGGTTCGAGCTATCTACCAGCGAGACTATCCAATGGTTCAGGGGCTCACGATGTTCTTGGCCTTCTTCTTCGTGTTCATGAACCTCGTGGTCGACCTGCTGTATGTCTACCTCGATCCGCGGTTGCGACGCCATGGATGAGACGATTAGCAGCCGATCGGTGGGTCGGTCACCACGGGCCGACATCATGCTGGCCCTGGTGCGGGACAGAGTCGGCCTGCTGGGGCTCACCCTGGTGGGCCTAGCCTTCTTCGCGGCCATCATCGGCCCGTTCATCGCCCCGCACGATCCAACCGAGATCTTTGGAGATCAGCGACTCGCCCCCCCGAGCAGCACCTTCCTCCTCGGTGGTGACGAGCTCGGCCGCGACATCCTTAGCCGCGCGCTGCATGGTGCACGCATCTCCATCTTCGTCGGCGTCACCGTTGTCGCGCTGGCGGGTGCCATCGGTGTAACGCTCGGTGTCATTGCCGGCTATTACCGCGGCCCTCTGGACAGCCTTGTGATGCGCGTCATGGATACGCTCTTTGCCTTCCCAACGCTCCTGTTGGCCCTGGTGGTCGTAGCCGTGCTCGGCACAGCGATCGTGAATCTCATTGCGGCGCTGACGATCGTCTACGTCCCGGCGTTTGCACGAATCGCGAGGGGATCGACGCTGTCGGTAACGAGTGAGCCGTATGTTGAGGCCGCCCGTTCATTGGGTGTTTCCGACTTCCGGATCATTCGTCGGTACGTGCTGCCTAACATCACGGCGCCGATCACCGTTCAGTTCACGGTGAGCCTGGCATACGCCATTCTGGTCGAGGCGTCCCTCAGCTATCTCGGTCTGGGGGTTCAGCCGCCCGATGCCTCGTGGGGTCTCATGCTGTCGACGGGGAAGCCATTCATCGAGCTGTCCCCTTGGCTCTCTATCGTCCCCGGCCTGAGCATCATGTTCACCGTCCTCGGATTCAACCTGGTTGGTGACGCGCTACGGGACGCAATGGATCCACGGCTCCGCTCACGAGAGCAGTTGAGCCAGCGAGTTTGACGAAATTCGGTCTGAATACTCCGAATTTCGGCAAAGATCGCACAACGCCTTGCGCTTATTCGCTGAGAATCGTAGACTGGACCCAATCCCAGCGCTGGAATTCGCCGGGAACTTGAAGGAGGCAGTCGAATGATGCGCATCGCTGGGCCACGGATGTACTTGATCAGCGTCCTAGCCGTATTTGCCATGGTGGCGACCGCCTGCGGCCAGCAGGCTCCATCCGAGAGCGATGGATCTGGCCAGTCCGCTCAGCCCGGCGCCAGTCAGGCTCCGGAGAGTTCCGAGCCACCCGGAGACGGAGACATCGCGCGCGGGGGCGAACTCAAGATCCAGCTGCTCAGAGACGCCGATGCTGGATACGACCCTGCTCTCGGCACCCTCTCCACTGTCTACACAGTGAACGGCCTCATCTTCGACACCCTCGGCGAAGTGCAGCCCGATGGGACTATCGAGCCGAGTCTCGCCACCGAATGGGACATCTCTGAGGATGAGCTGACCTACACCTTCACGATCCGGGAAGGCGTCTTGTTCCATAACGGTCGCGAGATGACGGCCGAGGATGTGAAGTACACGATCGAACGGATCATGGATCCGGACACGAACTCGCCCCGTCGAAGCGTGTATGCAGCGGTGGAGAGCGTCGAAGCTCCCGACGCAACCACGTTGATCATCCAGCTCAGCGAGCCGTTCGCACCCCTCATCCCAGCCCTATCGGACATCTCGGCCGGCATTGTTCCCCAAGAGGAAGTGGAGGCCGCTGGTGGAAACCTCAACGCGAATCCCGTGGGCACCGGTCCGTTCCGCTTCGTTGAGTGGAAGCAGGACCAGCACGTCAAGCTGGAAGCGTTCGAGGACTACTGGCGTGAGGGCCTGCCCTACCTGGACGCGGTGACGGTCAGCTTCAACGACGATGCCAACGCCCGCGCGGCAAACCTTCGCTCGGCGACGATTGACTTCCTGTGGAATGCGCCTCCGGAGCTTGTCGACGTGTTCCGCGCCGATGACTCACTCCAGACATTCGGTGGCGAGGGCACCCAGTCGTTCCAGTACATGCTCTTGAACATGCAGCGCGAGCCGTTCGATGACGTACGGGTGCGGCAAGCCATCTACTGGGCTGTCGATCGCGAGGCGGTTCGGGAGATATCCCGACCCGGTACTACCACCCCGTTGAACGCTGGCTACTTGCCCAGTACGCACTGGGCCGGGACCGACGAGATCCTGTACACACAGGATTACGACCAGGCTTCGGCGCTCCTAGAGGATGCAGGCTACGGCGACGGATTTGAGATGGAGATCCTCGTCCTCATGGGGTCGGACTTCCATATCCGTAGTGCGCAGGCGATTCAGGAACAACTGGAGCCGCTCGGTATCACGGTCACCGTCACGACGGTTGACTCGGGCCAGCAGACTGATCGTCGCAACTCGGGTGACTTCGATGCGATCATCACCGGCTTCTCCGGGACGATCGACCCGGATGAGCGCTTCACCCAGACATTCGGCACCGGTGGCGGCACGAACTACGTCAACTTCAGCGACGCAGAAGTCGACCAGCTGATCGAGGATGCTCGCCGGACGAGTGACCGAGACGAGCGCGCGGAGCTCTACCGGCAGGCCCAGCTTCGGATCGCCGAGATTGGACCCATGCTGTTCATCTACAACTATCACTTCGTGGACGTGCTCCAAGAGTACGTGCGCGGATACGTGTTCAATCCGCAACTGGTCGACTACCGGTCCATCCGACAGGTCTGGCTCGATCAGTAGCACGCGACGCCCGAGCGGCTCTCCTCCTCGCGACAACGCTGTCGCGGGCCGCTCGGGCGCCACCTCCATCCGCCTGATCCAGGATCGCTTGGCCGTGGCAGGAATCCGATTGACGCGTTCCGAGCTCGATCGGGTTGCCCGTCGCTACGCGGATGGTGCCGGAGAGCGGTGGGACCTGCTCATTGGCCTCGGCACCGAGTTAGCTGCCACAGACGCCTGTTACACACACGGCGACGAATAACGGTGATCGACATGACGCTGCATGAAGCGGCAATCGGCCTGCGCGAGAGGCGATTCAGCTCCGTTGAGCTCACGGAGGCGTGCCTCGACCGAGTTGCGGAGCTCGACAATCGTATTGGTGCGTTCATCGAGGTCACCGGTGATCAGGCCATGATGGACGCCCAGGCGGCGGACCGAGCATTCACAGCCGGGCGACCGGGCACCCAACTCACGGGCATTCCCGTCGCTGTAAAGGACATCATCGATACCGCGTCCGTTCAGACGACGGCCAACTCGCACGTCTGGCGGCACCGCATCCCAGAGCGCGATGCAACCGTCGTCGCCCGTCTCAAGCGTAGCGGCGCGGTCGGACTCGGGAAGCTGAATACCAATGAGTTCGCAATCGGGCGCGTGGGCGACGGCGACCTACGGCCGCCGCCACGCAATCCCTGGCGCGTGGATCGCTCAACCGGCGGCTCCAGCTCAGGTCCCGCGGCGGCGCTCGCGGCGCGCATGTGTTTCGCGGCGCTGGGCACAGACACCGGAGGATCTATCAGGGCTCCCGCCTCACATTGCGGAGTCGTGGGCCTCAAGCCGACCCTTGGGCGGGTGAGCAGGGCGGGCGTGGCGATGCTCTCCTGGACGCTCGACCACGTAGGACCGATGGCTCGTTCCACGCGCGACATTGCCGCAGTTCTGCGGCGCATCGCCGGGCACGACCCGGATGACGCCAGCTCAGCCAGACGGTCGGTTCCGGACTACGAGCCTGAGATTGGTGCCGGCGTGGA
Organism: Erythrobacter sp.; assembly: GCA_025698865.1. Lineage (GTDB taxonomy): Bacteria > Pseudomonadota > Alphaproteobacteria > Sphingomonadales > Sphingomonadaceae > Qipengyuania. The sequence continues at coordinate 5,979 of JAILWQ010000010.1, forward strand.
CGGGCTCAGGATCGGAGTGCCCGAAGCGTATCTGGACACCCTGGAGATCCAGGAGGACGTGCTCGCCTCATTCAGGGAGGCCGTGACGGCGCTGCGGCAAGGCGGCGCGCGGTTCGAGCCCGTCGTTCTTCCCACGCCACCGCTGTCCGCAATGCTCGACCCCATCGTGCTGACTGAGGCGGCGTCGATACATCACAGTCGACTTGTCGGCGACGAGCCGTACGGCCACGGCTTCAGAGAGCGGATGGCGTTGGGCCTGATCTACTCGGGGGTGGAGTACGCGCACGCGCTCCGCGCGCGAGCGCGCTACATCAGCGACATGCAGCAGGTCATGAAGAGCGTGGACCTGCTCGCGATGCCGACGATGTCGGTGACGGCCCCACGACATGACGTCGACATCGACACGGTCCGCAGCCCGTTCACCGGCTACTTCAACATCTCCGGGCAGCCCGCCATCTCGGTTCCGTGTGGTCGTGACCGTCATGGGCTGCCCATCGGTCTCCAGCTCATCGGGCGCTGGTTCGATGAAGCCACGGTTCTCAGGGCAGCTGAAATCTGCGAACAAGCTACCGGAGCGATCGGATCTCCGGAGCTCATCGATCGTGGGCCGCAATGAGCGGAACCATCGTCATCGGGTACAACGGCACGCTCCGCGACTTCACGATGAGCCCGCTGAGGGTGCGCACCCGGGGCGGCGTGCCTCGCTGGATGTACAGCTCACTGCTCCGGTTCAATGAGTCCCTCGAGCTCGAGGGCGATCTGGCGGAGTCGTGGACCGTCTCGTCGGATGGCCTTGCGTACGAGTTCCGCCTGAGACCCGGCGCAACCTGGCATGACGGCCACCCGATCACTGCCGACGACGTCGTATACACCGCGACCCTGCTCCAGCAACCCCACCGCTACTTCCGCAACAGCCTGCTGATCGACGGCGCTCCCGCTCAGTTCAGCGCAATCGACGATTCCACCGTCCGCGTCGATCTACCTCGACGACTAAGCACCTTCGCGACGCACCTGACGCCAGTGTGGGGAAGCCTGTTCCTGGTGGTCCCGCGCCATCGGGTCGAGGCCGACGGAGAGGCCGCCTTCGACCAGGCACCGATTGGCTCGGGGCCGTTCATGTTCGCGGGCACGGAAGGCGACAGACTGCATCTCCGGGCGAATCCGGCGTACTTCGGCGGCAGGCCGGCGTCCGACCAGGTCGAAGTCCGGTTCTTCCCGTCGAATGAGGCACGCGTCACCGCCTTCGAGGACGGCGAGGTGGATGTACTCATCTTCCCCGGGCGTGAGTATGACGAAGAGCGGGCGGCCCGAGCTAGCGCACGGCTGTATCGGACGACGACCAACACGATCGTCCAGTTCGCAATGAATTGCCGCAATGCAATGTTTGCCGATGCACGCGTCCGGCAGGCAGTTGCGACGGCAGTGGACCGGTCCCGCCTGTTGCGAGAGATTGAGGGGCCGAGGGGGGTCGCAGCCTATTCGCCGGTAGGGCCCAGTTCGTGGGCGTACGAGCCGGCGGTGAGCCGCCACGACCACGATCCTGCCAAGGCCCGCATGCTCCTGGATGCGGCTGGGTGGACGGCAGGGCCGGACGGGGTTCGAGCTAGAGGTGGTCAGCGTCTCGAATTCGAGATCCTCTTTCCCCCGGATCGCTGGAACTACGCACTGAGCGATTGGGCCCACGGCATCGCGGGGTATCTCTCCGCGGTGGGGCTGCGCGCCACACCGCGGGCAGTGTCCTACTGGGATGAGCTGAAGCCTGCCTGGCGGGCTCAGGATTTCGACGCATTCATCTACTACGACACCTTCTACGTCGAGCCGGACCTGTATTGGAGTTGGCACTCCTCGATGCCGCGCCGACCCGACGGGCCAGACGCTCCCGCCGGGCTGCCTCACTACGGGTATGGCGTGCCTGGATACTCGAACGATTCCGTCGACCGTGCCCTCGAGGCCTACCGAGCCACTCCCGACCGCGTCGCCCAAGCGACCCACGTTCGACAAGCCCAGAAGACCATGGCGGACGAAGTTGCGAGTCTGTGGCTCTACAACCACCAATGGACGAACGTGGTGAAGGACCACATCGGCGGCCTATCCGCACCGACGCTAGCCGATGGCACCTCCGACCTGGTCGTCCTGCTTCATCCCGAACGGCTGACCACGAGCAGGACTGACCGGGACGGTGCCCCTTGACCGCCACGTCGGCTGATCGTCTCGGTGATGGCGCTGCCATCCGTGCGGTGTATCGCAATGCAGTCGTCATCGATGGATCCGTCGACCCTCATATCGATAGCGCCTACCTGGACCGCCTCGCCGCGTCCGGGGTGACAGCCATCAACTGGACGGTCTGTGATCCATGGAGCCCGTTCATCCCCGCACTTGAGCAGATCACGCGCGGCATACGGCTCATTCGCGAGCATCCCGACCGGCTGCTGCTTGTCAGATCGACGGCGGACATCCATCGCGCCCGAGAGTCGGGCCGCGTCGCTGTCATCTTGGGTCCCCAGAACGCACTACCCTGCGAAGTGGGCGACTTCGCATTCGACGTGCTCTACGAGCTCGGCGTTCGCATCCTCCAGCTGACGTACAACGAGCGGAACGCGTTCGGCGACGGTGTTGCCGAACCTCGAGACGGCGGTCTGACCGACGCGGGCCGGAGAGCGATCGCCGCCATGAATCGCGTCGGCATGGTGCTGGACCTGTCGCACTGTGGCGACCGCACCACGCTGGAAGCCATTGAGCTGTCAGCCTCCGCGCCCGTTGTGACGCATGCGAACAGCCGAACTCTCCATCCGAGCCCTCGCAACAAGACCGACGACCATCTGCGCGCTCTTGCGGCCCGCGGGGGCGTCATCGGACTGACGCTATGGTCCCCGATGCTTGCGCACGACCGGCATCCAACGATTCGAGACTGGGTCAGGCAGGTGGCGTACGTCGCCGACCTGATCGGCATCGAACACGTCGGCATCGGCACCGATCAGAGTGAGGGGACACCGCGCGGGAGCTGGGCCGACGACTACGGCGCCGGCGGAAGATACCCGACGATCACCGGTGGGATGGGGCCTTGGTACGACTATGACACGCGCTTTGCCGCCGGCGGAGGCTCCGTGGGCGACTTGCCGGGGATCGCTGAATCGCTCGACGAGCTACAGCTCACAGAGCTGGAGCTACGGGGCGTCTTAGGCGGCAACTTCATGAGGGTGTTCGGCTCGACATGGATCACCTGACCTGGGTGCTCCAGGAGTACTTCAGCGGGCTCGCTGCGACGACAGGAGGTCACGACGCGCCAATGACGATCAGTGCCGAAGCCAGACTGGCCGCGGGAAGACTATTCGGCGACGCCGTCGTGGTCGACTCGTCGATCGCCCCGGCGATGGACGACGGCCAGCTGGAGCGGATGGCGCGGTCCGGCGTCACCGCCTTCAACTGGACCGTATGTCGGCCGCTCGCCGATCCGATTGAGTCGATCATTCAGATCGCTTCGGGAGTCGACTTCATCCAGAAGCATCTCGATCGGCTCCTGCTTGCCTTGACGGTCGCCGACATCCGTGCGGCGAAGGGGGATGGACGTGTGGCCCTCATCCTCGGACCGCAGAATGCAGCTCTGGTGGAGCCCGATCTCGGGCTCGTCGCGGTGATCCGCCAACTTGGCGTGCGGATTCTGCAGCTCACCTATAACGAGCGCAATGCGTTCGGTGACGGATGCACCGAGTCAGCCGACGGGGGCGTCAGCGATCGGGGTCGTGAGCTGATCACCGAGGTGGAGCGGAATGGCTTAGTGCTGGACCTTTCGCACGCCGCCGAACGGACGATCCTGGATTCAGCCAGCGTCTCGACCAAGCCGGTCATCGTGTCGCACGCCAACGCACGCTCCGTCTTCTCGAGTCCGCGGAACCTCACCGACGAGGCAATGGACGCGGTAGCAGCGACAGGGGGTGTGATCGGCGCAACGCTCTGGTCGCCGATGGTGGGGAACTCCGATGGAGTCCAGCCGACGCTGAGCGATTTTGTCCGCCACGTCGAGTACATGGCTGCCCGGGTCGGGCCCGCGCACATCGGGATCGGCTCCGATCACAGCGAAGGCTACGACCGAAGCCAGTGGGAGTCGCTCTTTAGCCGCTCTGGCCGCTACCCGACGGTGGCCGGCCAGATGGGGGACTGGTACGGCTATGACACCCGCTTCGTCCGAGATGCGGGTAGCTGCATCGACTTCGCCGGGGTTGCCAGCGCCGTTGCCGAGATCGGCTTCACCGACGAGGAGATGCGCGGGATCCTCGGCGAGAACTTCCTCCGCGTGTTCGCACAGGTGTGGGGCGGGTGATGCGAGACGAGCTTTCGCCACATCATCCCGGCAGCGAGCCGCTCTTCACGTATCGGGAGCATCAGAACCGGTTTCAGCTCACGCCCGCCTCAACCGCGCTCGTGCTGGTGGACCTGCAGTACGGCAGCGCCGCCGACGGATACGGCTTCAACAAGGTCTACCGCGACCTCGGGTACGGGGATACTGTCGATGGTTACATCGAGCGGCTGGAGCGCACTGTCATCCCGAACGTCCAGTTGCTCCAGCGCACATTTCGCGAGTTCGGGGCGTCCGTCATCTTCCTCACCGTCGGCACGATCACCGGCGACTACTCCGACATGACCCCACGCTTCCGGCGCGCCGTGGCGTTCTGGGAGGCCCGCGGCGTTGAGCCACCGTATGCCCGGTTCGGCACGCGCGAGATGGCGGTGCTCGAATCCATCGCGCCCGCTGCCGGCGAGCCAGTCATCCCGAAGACAGGAGCAAGCGGCTTCACAGCCTCGCCTCTCGAGCGCGTGCTGTTCAACATCGGAGCCCGCTCGCTGGTATTCGGCGGCGTCGCCACGAACTACTGCGTCCAGTCGACCCTGCGAGACGCCTCCGACCGTGGATTCGACTGCGTCCTCGCCGAGGACGCGTGCGCTGACGCGACCCCTGCGATTCATCAGGTCGGCGTGGACTCGGTGAGCCCGTTCTGCCGCGTCGAGTCGTCGGCCGCGATCGTCGACGAAATCAGCAGACCCCCACCACCCGCTCAACCCACGCCAGCAGAGGATCAAAGATGAGACACCCCTTTGAAATCGGAAGCACCTCGGTTGCGGGCGGCCAACGTGGCCGAGCCGATGTGCCGGTCATGACGCTGCTGAACGGATCTGAGCTGAATCTGTCCATCCACGTTATCCACGGTCGCGACGATGGTCCTACCGTGTGCCTACTGTCCACTCTGCACGGGGGCGAGTGGTTCTCAATCGAGGCCCTTCGGAGAATCACCGGGATGCTGGATCCGGAAGGGCTCCGCGGCACCGTGCTAGTCATCCCGGTGGCCAATCCGCTGGCGTTCGGGCTCGGCACCCGAGACACGCCTGGCAACTCGGACAGCCCGGACATGAACCGGGCGTTCGGTGGCCGCCACACCTGGTCGACTGATCAGCTGGCGAATGCGGTGGCGGCGAACGCCATCGATAGATCTGACTGCCTCCTCGACTTCCACATGGGCCCCTGGGGATCGGCGTTCCAGGACGTGCTGATCGGTGCAGACTTCCCGGACGCCGTTGCGGAGAAGACAGAGCGGCTGGCCATAGCCTTCGGGTCGCCGGTCATTCGTCGTGCCGACATCGTGAAGGGCTTCCCAGGCCCGAGGTCCTCGATCGGCTATGCCGGCGGCGTGCGTGGCATTCCCGCAATGGGGGTGGAGGTCGGCGGCGCGGGGTTCAGCCCTCGCCTCGAGGAGACCTGGTGGGACGCCACTGTGAACGGCGTCCTGGCGGTACTCGGCGCAATGGACATGATCGATGATGCTCCGGACACTCGGCCGGCCCGCCAGCTGATCTACCGAACCAGCCACAGGGTGAATCCACGCAACGGTGGTTTTCTGCGGTCACGGTTCGGAGGGGAGCACCTCGGCGATCACGTATCCGCCGGGACACTTCTCGGCGAGGTGCTCAGCCCCTACTCGAACGAGGTGATCGAGGAGCTGCGCGCCCCTGCGGACGGACTGCTCTTCTACGTGGCGCGGGACTATCCAGTCGAGCCGGGTGGATGGGCTTACGGGCTGGCCTCGGTGGCCGACGGAGCACGGTGGATTGAGCGCAGCGGCAGCGAGGAAGAGCGATGACGAGCGTCGAGACTCAGCCGATCAAGATCGGCAACACCGCGCTTCGTCGCGGAACTCGCGAATACGTGACCGTTCCCGTGATCCGGGACCTGGACTCCAGCACGATCAGCCTGCACATCCACGCCGTTACTGGCGCGAGGCCGGGCCCCGCGATGGCTGTTGTGACCGTGCTTCATGGAGGCGAGTGGCAGGCAGCGGACATCGCCCTCGAGTTGCTCAACCGGGTCGACCCTGCTGAACTGGCCGGGACGCTCCTCGTGCTGCCAATTGCCAATCCGCTGGCCCTCGCATCGGGTACGCGAAACATCCGCGACGAGTCCGACAGCCCGGACTTGAACCGTTCATTCGGCGGCGAGCAGACATGGCTGGCCGACCAACTCGCGAACGCCATTTCCGAGCACGTGTTGTCGAAGGTTGATGCGGTCATCGACTATCACAGTGGTCTTTGGGGAGCGACGATGGGATCCGTCACCTGTGGTCGCGACTTCTCCGATCCGGAGGTCTCGCGCCGGGCGTACGAGATGGCGAGGGCCTTCGGTCGCGGCCACGTTCGGCGGGGGGACCTTGCGACGAAGTTCCCGGGACCAAAGAGCATGGTGGGGTATGCGGGACAGGTCCTCGGTGTGCCCGGGATCATCTCCGAGGTCGGCGGGACCGGCTTCTCACCGGAGGTCGAGGGGAAGTGGCTCCGGCTGAACGTCGAAGGCACGCTCAACGTCATGGGCCACCTTGGCATGCTGGAACGGGCGGTCGGGCCTTCCGGAGGCGTGCTGGTGTTCGACAAGGTCATCCGGGTCAACCCGACGGTGGGAGGAATGCTCGAGCCGATCTTTCCAGTCGAGGGGCTGATGAAGGACGAGGTGCAGCCCGGTCAGCTGCTCGGCCGAGTATGGAGCCCCTACACGTTCGAGGTGGTCGAGGAACTGAGGTCTCCGGTTCGCGGACTGGTCGACATGGTCCCGCGACCTTACCCGGTGCGTCCAGGAGACTGGGCGTATCTGCTGATCGACCTCGATGCACCCGGTACCCGCGAGCTCGCCGCTGGTGCCGCTCCGTAGCATCGGTGCTGCGACGGCGGCTGCCCGATGAGCGCGCGTCGATCACGCACAAGTTCAACGTCGGCGGCCACGAGGGCTACCTGACCATCGGCCTCTACGAGGACGGCACTCCCGGCGAGATCTTCCTGCGCATGGCGAAGGAGGGCTCGACGATCTCAGGGCTCATGGACAGCTTCGCGACCGCGGTCTCCCTGGCGCTCCAGTACGGCGTGCCCTTGAAGGACCTGGTCAACAAGTTCAGCCATCTGCGCTTCGAGCCGGCGGGCTTCACGACCAACCGGGACATCCCGATGGCGAAGTCGCTGGTCGACTACATCTTCCGGTACATGGCGACGAAGTTCATGTCGCAGACCGATAAGGATCAGGTGGGGATCATCAACCGGCAGATGACCTTGTCGGATGCGAAGGTGGTGAGTGGGGAGGCCACGGAATCCACCGAGGCTTCGCTGCGCTCGGCCTCGTCGGCTTCCGCTGGCCCGACCACGACCGACTCCACTTCGACACGGTCCGCTGAGAAGGTTGAGGATTCCGCCTCGTCCGATCAGCCTGCGGCACAGACTGAGGCCACGGGGTCGGAGGCAGCTTCGATTCCGGTGGGGGAGACGGTCTCGGCGAAGGAAGAGACGGTGGCGAACGGGCTGCTGGATGGGTTGAAGATCGTGGCCCAGGGCGTGGAGGCCAAGGATCGGGCGGATCGGCTCGCCGCGGGCCAGGCACCGGTGGTGTTCGACACCGCGGACTCGCCGGCCTGCACCGACTGCGGCTCGATCATGGTCCGCAACGGCTCCTGCTATAAGTGCATCAATTGCGGAGCAACGTCGGGGTGCAGTTGAAAAACGAGTGGGGAGGCGGCTACCAGCCCACACGCCACGCCTTCGGCGCGGCGGACGGGCTGCACGCCGCCCAACCACGCGCGCCTCAGCTCCAGGACGTTCCGCTCTTGATGCTCTTTCCGCTCACCGGGTTGTGTATCAACTGCGGCGCCACCAGCGCCTGCAGGTGAACCCAATCGCTATGGTGGAACTCCATCTTGTCCAGTGGGTGACTGCAGCCGCGGCCGTCGTGCTTGCGGCGATCACCCTCGCGTAACGTCTGATTCCAGCGGGATCAGCGGATCGGACCACTAGCCAGGCTTGTCGAATACGCCCTGGATGAACACCGTGCGCCCGGCGTCGGTGTTGCGACCGGAGTTACTCATCTTGACGGCTGCCTGTTCTCCCAGCACGAGATGCATTCCAAGCGGAGGAGGGGCGCTGGAGCTGCTCGCACCCGACGCTTGCGCCTTCGCCTGCTGTGCCTTGCGCGCCGCCACGATGTCGGCGGTAATGTCGCGCCAGGTGCGCTCCAGGAGACCTGCACCGCGGATCAACCCGCGGAGGGATTCCGCATCGGCCAGATGGCTCTGGTTGCGGCGGCTCGCCCATGGGACCGGAAGCTCGATCGGCTCGCCGTTCCCCGCGCAGATTTCCTGGCAGACGAACAGCCCGCCCGGCCTGAGTACCCGGGCGATTCCGGAATAGAGGCGGCGCTTGTCCCGGATGTTCATCTGCACTTGTATCGTCCACACCACGTCGAAGCTGGACGCGGCGAACGGAAGCTCCAGGGCATCACCCGCCTGAAAGCGGGTGCGATCGGACAACCGCGTCATCCGAGAAAGGGCGTTGGCCACCCCGCAGAATTCAGGCGAGAGATCGATGCCTGTCACGTCGCAACCCAGAGTTGCGGCGAGGTAACGCGCCGGGCCGCCCAACCCGCTGCCCACGTCGAGCACTCGCGATCCTGGCGGGATCTTTGCAAGCTCCACCAATGCGCGCGTGGCCGAACGTCCCGCGGAGTGAAACTCGTCGGCCGGCGCGAGATCTTCGTGCGTGACCGAGTCCAGGTCCGTGCCGAGAGCTTGCAACCCCGCCACGATTCGCGGCAGAAGTCCGCCCGGCTCGTAATGACGAAGCATTTCCTCGTGCGTCTCGCCCATGGAGGCAAACCTGCGCGGATTTCGGGGAGCCGTCAAGTAACCGCTTGCTCCCACCACGGGCGGATGCTCTTGCCTTGTCGAGCTTGAAAGGCGTGTCGACGAACGCCTCGATCTTTCCGGCTGGCGCGCGGAGTGGCTTCAGCAGCGTGCGGCCGAACTCGTCGACGTGCGCGAGTGCGGCGAGCAGCGCCGCGGCGAGCATTCCGGTTGGTGGCGAGACTGTCTCGGCGAAGGAAGAGACGGTGGCGAACGGGCTGCTGGATGGACTGAAGATCGTGGCGCAGGGAGTGGAGGCGAAGGATCGGGCTGATCGGCTCGCCGCGGGCCAGGCACCGGTGGTGTTCGACACCGCGGACTCGCCGGCCTGCACCGACTGCGGCTCGATCATGGTCCGCAACGGGTCCTGCTACAAGTGCATCAACTGCGGGGCCACGAGCGGCTGCAGTTGATGTCAAGCCGCGACACGTCCCTGGAGAGGGGGTTGACTTGAGAGGCTCCAGCAAGGCGCCTCGCGGCTCGAGATGGCCCTGAACGACCCGCTTCGCGAGGCTTGAGATGGACGAACTCACCAACGAGATGCAGGCAGGCCTGCACGACTTCAACGCCTATTGCACCGCGGTCGGAGCTGTCTTCGAGTAGTTGGCGACATTAGCGCTCAGCGGACCACGGGCCGTGGAGTCCATGGTCCGGAAGGGCTCTGGCCCCAGCCGCACGCCGCCGACCGGCGGCTGACTGCTCGGGTCCTCTCAAATCCGCCTCGTCCTTACGGCGTCGGAGGGATCGCCCTGTGAAGCGTGCGTATCATCGGATATTTGGCAGCGGTTTCTCAGCCGCACCATGGGGGAGAGTGCGCCCGCCGGCACATGCGGCTCGCCGCCGACTCGATTAGGTGTCAATCGCCGCAAGCGATATGCGAGCGCTCGGCGGGTCGGTGTTCGCGTCGAGCTCGACGTGGATCGGCGCTCCGGTCGCCCGAATAGCTCCCAATTCGGCAAGGTGCTCCGGCCGGACGACGCCGACTTGGACGTCACCCGAGAAGAACCCCAAGCGTGCTGGTTCGACTTCCTCCGTCAGTTCCCGAAGCTCAACGGAGCGAGCCAGATTGGGCGGCTCGTTATAGTCCGCTATTGGGACAACCACCTCTTCGGCATTCAGGACCCGCGCAGCCAGACGTGCACCCCGTAGTCTCGTGAATTCCAGTAGTGCCCTGAGGTCCTGGGGACTTGCGGCGTATCGCTGTGCCCACTCGCCCAGCGAGCTTGTACAAAGCCACTCTCGCAAGCTGAGGTCCGCGTCATTCCCAGCTGCTTGATAGGAACTTGCGACTTGCGATGCTACCGCCCGGCTTGGGACGCCTGCACGAATCAGCTGAACTGCGAGATCTGAGCTCACGCCATAGCGGATGTGCGCGGGCAGATTGACGGGGATAAGTCCGATCCCGGCACGGTCCGTTGTCAGCAGTTGGTTGGACCAGTCGATGATGATCCCCAGCGCCCACGGGAGGAAATTGTCGAATGCTGCTGAGATGAAGTCGCCAAGCAGTTCCTGCCTAAACTCAGCATCTCTCACCTCGGCCAGAAATGTGCTTGCTAGGTCACCGACCGAGTCACCGCCGACCCACCTAGTAAGCAGTCCTAGCGCGTTGATCTCTATGGTCGTGTAGCGACCACTGCGTGCGCTCCTGAGGACCGGAAGCTGAGCCTCCGGCAACGACAAGAGCCGCTCGAGCCTTCCATCGGTCAACAACTGATCGAGCGCGGCTTGCGTTGTGGTGCCAGCCACCACCGGCCAGCTGCGAGCGATGTCGGTGGCGACATCGTCAAGGACTGCAGTGCTCGGGAGCGATACCCCGGTTCGACTCCAACGCCGCCGGACGTTCGGTGGTCGGCGGGCGTAAGCCTCAAGCGACTGTCGAGAAACGCGCCGCCAACGCATCTTGTCCGGGTCCGCGAGTTGCTGCCATGCCAGGCACGACTCCAAGAAACCGTCAATTGCCGATCTCGGCTCGTCTCCTGACTCCTCCGCAATGGAAGCCAAGAGCCAGATGTGGCCAATGAATGATTCGACGAGAGGCCCGGCACGGATCAGCGCGATGTCCGCGGCGTCCCTCGCCGCAGTCTCTAGGCGAGCGAGTTCCTCCAGGGCACTTGCTGTCGTTAGCGCCGAGATGACGGGCATATCGGCTTCAGTCGGAGTTAGCCGTCGGAAGTCGTTTCGGTCATACGCCGCGTTTCGGGCAAGTACGATCCAACCCTCGGACTCCTTCCCCGCCCGCCCGGCACGCCCGATCGCGTTCAACAGGCGTGCGCCAGTGATGAACTCGTC
>JAILWQ010000011.1 GCA_025698865.1 Erythrobacter sp.
TGGATGCCCCTGAACGCCCTCATGGATCTGCGTCCTCCGAGCCGTAAGCACCTTTCGAGTCCCTTCCTGTGACTCCTCGGGAAGGGCCTCGATCTCTGGGGCCAGAGCCGAGCAGCGGTCGAAGCCATGACCCCCTGCTTGCAAAATCCCCGATCGGGCTCCGCGAGAGGGCTATTGAGCACGCGGTCGGGCGTTGTGGGGTACGCGATCACGCCATATTCGTAGCCGACTGCAGTACTTGTCTGGGGTATGAACCTGGGCACCGCCGGCGTGCGCCCGCCGGCTCGCAGGCCCGGCTCAGCCGTAGAGCTCGACCTGCTCAGCGCGGCCCGCGGCCATGATCGACTGCCCGTCGCGGATTCGTTGGTGTCGTCCACCAACGCCGAGACAGCACGAATACGGCGCTGGTGGGTGTCAAGGGACGCGTCGGCGGCGAGGCTACGGGGGTCGGTGATCACTGCGGCCGCCCAAGCGGGATCGGGGTCTAGGCCGGCATGGTCACGCTGGTCACCACGATCTCTCCTTCGCCGAGCCGGTCGGTACCGGCGAGGTGGAGGATGACGCCGGCCATGTCGTGCGTTCGGCCAGCGCTGGCCGGTATCCCCTCGAACATCCCAGGCGGCGCTTCGCCGAAACGCGCATCGCGATCGGGTGACCCCTTGACCCAGGGAGGCGCTCTCTGTCCTTTGAGGACGAATTCTAGATGGGTCGCGAATCCGCAAGCTGGGTATAGACGGCAAGGACGCGTTCGCATGCGGCGTCCGGCGGCATGTGCTCCCAGATTCTGAGCGATGTCAGGCCCAACTCCCGGAGCCGCGCGTCGGTGTCGCGATCCCGACGTCGGTTGGATTCGATCTTTTCTACCCAGAACTCAGTGCGGGTCTTGGGGATGATGAAGTGCTCCGGACATCCGTGCCAGAAGCAGCCGTCGACGAACACGTAGAGCCCAACCCGTGTGAATACGAGGTCCGCTCGCCTGCGACGGTCGAAGGGAAGCGGCTCGTCGACCCGGTAGCGAAGGCCGGCTCGATGCACGCGTGAGCGGATGGCCAACTCTGGCGCGGTATCGCGACCTCGGTTCGCCAGCATCGTGCTTCTAGCCGCGGCGCTCACCGGCGGTGACACGAACGTCGGAGCCTTCAAATACCCTAACCCCGACACGCCCTCGCCGCGCAGGACCGATCGCTTCTCGCCTGGCATGCTTTCAACTCTAGGAGGTTGATCAGGTGGCAGGACTCAGGACGCTCGAGGTTGCGCCCTCCGCTGCGCGGCTGACCGGCTCGCTGCGCGACATCGGGTATGACTTCATGACCGCTATCGCCGACCTCGCCGACAACTCGATAGCGGCCGGCGCTACACGGATCAACGTCTTCACACAGTTCGTGCCGCACGACTCGTACGTGCTCATCAGCGACGATGGTGCTGGCATGTCTGAACGTGAACTCGTTGAGGCCCTCCGCTTCGGCACGCGACGCGACTACGACAAGAACGAACTGGGCAGATTCGGACTCGGTCTCAAGACTGGTTCGTTCTCGCAGTGCCGCCGTCTGACTGTCGTTACCCGTACCGCGCCGACGCGGGCACGCTTCCAAGTCATGACCCTGGATCTGAACCGGATTGCGCAGACAGACACTTGGGACATCACCGTTGACGAGACCTCGCCTGCCATCGAACGGGCGAAGGACCTGCTGCGGGAGTCCCCTGGCACGGTGGTGGTTTGGGAGGACCTAGACCGCGTGCTGCCCGAGCGCTACGCCGAGACCGGATGGGGACGACGACGCCTGAGTTCACTTGCAAGCCGTACGGCGGATCACTTGTCCATGGTCTTCCACAGATTCCTTGCGAGCGAGGTCGCCGGCCGCAACCAAGTCGTCATCTGCGTGGACGACACGAAGCTGGAGCCCTGGGACCCCTTCGCCCCCGGTGAGCGGGAACGGACGGTACTCCCGGAGCAGGTATTCGAGGTCGAGAATGACGGAGGCAGCTCGGAGGTTCGATTCCGAGGGGTCGTTCTCCCGGCTCGGGACCGGTTCTCCTCGCTCGAGCAGTTTGAGCGACTGTCGGGTCCACAAAAATGGAACCGACAGCAGGGGCTGTACATCTACCGGGCCGACCGATTGGTACAGCACGGAGGCTGGTCGGGTCTGAGAGGAATCGATGAGCACACGAAACTGGCGCGGGCAGCCCTCGATTTCGACACGGACCTGGATGAGGCCTTTCAGATCAACGTCGCCAAGATGCATGTCGAGCTCCCACCGGTTGTCAGGCAGATGCTCGAACGTCCCGTACATGAGCTATGCGTGCTTGCCGACGACGCCTACCGCCGGTCAGCCAACGCACCAGGGACACCAGAGGGCATGACCAAGGCGGCCAGGGCGTCGGACACTGCACTTCGAGACGTCGGAATCGCACTCAAAGCTGCATTGCTCGAGGACCGTTCGTTGGAGGACTTCAGATCCGCCCTAGACCTGATGCGGAACAGGCATCCCAATCTGGCGAAGCAGCTGGGGCTCTAGCTTCGGCCGTCTCACCTTCCGGAACGGTAATTACACCAAGCGGCGAGCGGACATGCAGAACAGTCAGGAGCCTTCGGTGTACAGACATGTGCACCGATCTCGATCAACGCTACTTGGGCCTTCGTGCTCTCCTCGTCGAAGCCGATCAGGCGACCAACAGCGATACGGCCATCGGAGGTTCGATTCTTGAGCCAGCGTTCGGTTCCTTGGAAGTAGCGGCCCGCCACTCGCAGTGAGCCTGTGTTCGCGATCACGGGCTCTTCACCCTCTGGGTCCGCGAGCATCGCCAGTTCGGCCGTGGTCCTCCGGAGAGTGCCCTGTGTGACCATCTCCGTCAGTTGGGCATCACCCAGCGATCCGCCATCTGCCGCAACTGCCCGCGCCATCTCGAACAGTTGGGACGTCAAGTCCGGCTTCCCAAGCCAAGCCACAACCTCCCTGACCACCTCCTCGCTCTCCAGCAGCCGGTTTGCGGATCCCAAAGCTGAGATGGAGGGCCACAGGGCGTTGACGACGGTGGGGGACTCCGATCCAAGAACCATGTCCCCCAGGACTACGAGCCAGCGGGAGCCGGATCGTAGCCACGGACTGATCGCGGGTGAGGTGCCGAACCACTCCACAAGCGCTGCCTTGGTGTCCGAAGTGGTGACGGCCAGACTCGGCGCTCCTCGCTCCAGCACCTCCAGCACTGCTGTCCCCATGGCGCGCGCTAGTCGTGGCGGCACCGCATTACCGATCTGACGGAAGGCCGAGGTGGGTGCGCCCGCGAATCGAAAGTGGTCAGGAAAGGTCTGGATCCGTGCCGCTTCTCGAATCGTCAGCGTCCGGTTTTGCTCTGGGTGTATGTACCAGTAGCCGTCCTTCGCGATGTGCGCCGTGATGGTGCGAGATAGGTCATCGGCGTCCAGTCGTTTGTACTTGTCGTCGAAGATGTCGTCCCTGTAGCGCTTGAGCTCCTCCGGCAGCTCGGAGTACCGGGTCTTCGTGTCGAGCTGTTCGAAAGCCGCTTGGTCGTCGTCGCGTACCCGCCGGGTCACATGGTCGTAAACCCGGTGAGCATGTGCGGATGGCACGAGACTCCGCATCTCGCGCTGAAATTCGGTTCGTGGCCCCGTGTATCTGCGCCACCCAGCGCGGTTCGCGTCGGACGCCCATCCGTCCTTGGGGTCCACCGGTGGGAGGTCTCGGATCGCATTCCCCAGCGTGACCTTCTTCGTGGACTCCGGTGGCCACGTGAAGTCGAGCCCCCCCAGCACCGCGACGAGGATGAGACGCTGACGAAACTGGGGGACGCCGTACCGGTATGTGTCGACCACACGCTCCTGTACTGAGTAGCCCCAGTCCTCAAGGCGGCGCACTATCGAGCGAAGGATGAACATCTCACGGTCGAGCGCCATGTCGGGCACGTTCTCCATGATCACGGCGCGAGGGCGGGACAACCGAACGATCTCAAGATAGGACTGCCAGAGATCGCGGCGCTTGTCGTGACGTTCGCGGACACCGTGCTTCACGAGATAGCGCATCCTGGAGCGACCGGCTTTGGAGAACGGCTGACACGGGGGCCCGCCAGCAATAACGTCGATCTGGGCTGAGCGCAGGATCGAACCCACCTGTTCGACCCGTTCGGGATCGCCCAGATCCCAGTCAACGGACATTCCAGCGAAGTGATGGGCGTGGGTTTCGAGCGCATCCGGATCGAAATCGGCACCGAAGACGACGCGCATCCCTGCCTGCTCCAAGCCGAGACTCATTCCGCCGGCTCCGGAGAAGAGGTCGGCGGCTAGCAGCGGTCGTTCAGGTGATGACCGAAGCCGCCGCACCAAGTCAACGAGGCCTTCCGGACTGCTGCAGTGCTCCGGGTGCCTGGGGAGACGCAGAGCTTGACCACGCGTGAAGCGTGAGACAGGCGGATCTGCTGCGAGATTCATCGCGCCGATTGTACGAGTAGCCACCGACAGGAGCAGCGCGGCAAGCCGCAGGTCATTCCATGCTTCTTGACGCTTCGGCGCAGAGGTCGTCGAGCAGGCTGGCGAGGACCTCATCTTCGAGGCTATCCAAGGAGATGTGGGACTTGACGGCCCTCAGCCGCCTGGCGAGCTGTCGCATCAGTTCCGACCTCGGCATCGTCAGGCCTGCTAGCTCAGCACGCCACAATGCGGTCTGCAACGCGCCTGCTGTGCGTTGGTTCCCACCGAGCGACGGGCGCTCCATGATCTGGACGGACTCGTCCTCACCGAGAGGCTCGCAACCGTCCGGTGCTCGACTCAAGTCCGGTCCAAGCGCCCACGCTCGCCACCAGGTGCGTCGCAGGACGTTGCGAGGGTGACCGATGAGGCGTTCCTCAGCAAGCGCCGGGAAGCGCCAAGGACCGATCTCGGGAACGAGGACGAGCGTAAGAAACGACCAGACTCCCTCCTCAGCTGCATCCGCGGGAACGATCTCCATCTGCGCCAAGAGAGCTGTGCCGCAGGGGCGGTCGAAGCTTTGTGCAGAGCCGCCCAAGGGGTTGGGGAAGCCTGCCTGCTCAGCGATCCCCCGGACGGCCTTCTGCACCTCTCGCAACTTCTCGCTGTCGACGGGGTGGCCTCCGGTGGCGGACGGCTCGGCGTCTGGGTGGCCGAGCGCGGCCAGTTCGCGAAGCTCTGGGAGGGTTGCCCCAGCGCGTTCCAGGATCAGGCTCTTCGCCACGCTTCGGGGGAGACGCGGGTAGAGAAGCGTTGGCGATGTCACTTAAGAAGCCTCGAATGGTGCTGGAGGTGGACTTCGATCCGGGCCATGTCTGTCTGTCGCCAGCCTTGCAGCGTCTTGGGGCTATCCAACGGCCAGATACGCCCGAGGAGGTTACGGAGGACTCCCGCGGTCGTTGTTGTCTCGGGGTCGACCTCTAGACCGATGACTTCATCGCACTCAAGGGCAGCTTGCACCATTTGACGCGTCACGTCCCAGTGAAGGGTTCTCAGCAGCTGGTCTGTGCCCTCGTCCTTGGCTCCGCTGAGCAATCGCTGGATGGCTGCATGCCCGGAGTTGAGAGTCAGTCGAGCCGCGGACATGAACCGTGCATCAGGGTCCGAGAGGTCGATCCTGAACTGCCATCCGGCCTCCGGATCCAGCCCGACCGCACTGAAGTCGAGGGTGTCCGTTGGGAACTGGGTACCGACCCCTTCCAGATCGGTCCAAGAGTTGCTCCGCCAGATGATGCTTCCTGGGTGCTGGGGGGCGAGCCGGTCTCGGGGTCGGGGCGCCGTGACGACGAGAAGCGTCTCGAGGGTGAGTCGCCCGCCCAAGGTCTCCCCCGCGAGACTTATGTCAACTGCGAGGTCAAATCGTTCAGTCATGGGCAGATCCAGCCGAGTCGCCACGATCTCCACGTTGGTGTGGTTCGACCGAGCCATCACCAGCACAGCCAGCCCGCTATCGAAGTCGAGGCGGCAAGCCTCTGTCACTGCCCTACGGTCTACCGACACCGGCGCCACCAGCTCCAGGACGGTCTGGTAGTCCCAGTGCGGCACTTCCTTCGGCAACGGTGCGTCGCCATTGGGGGACTTGAGTAGCCACTCGCCATGGCTTACGGCATCCAAGGGCGGGGTGCGGAACGGGACGATCGGGCGCCTCACCGGACGGACTCAGCTTCCACGTCGAAAAGGACCGTCGTCTCTGGCCCTCTTCTGGCGACCAGCTCCACCTCGAACGGGCCAGCATTTTCCAGGGTCAGCTGACCGGATATCCCGTCGACATCAACGGTCTCTCCCGCAATACGCACCTCAACGAAGGAAAGTTCCGGGTCCAGTTTTGTGTCGGCAGCGGATCCATCGAGGGCCGCTGCCACGCTGAACCGGAGGCTGGTCCCCTTCGACACCGGCGCCGGACTCACCTGCAGACGTGCGAGAGTGCCCAGCCCGTCCGCCAGTTCGATAGGAGTGGAATAGGTGAAGTCGATCTTCGGCCGCGCCATGCCGGGTTTGGGTGGGGGCTGGACTTTGCGTCGTCGACCTTTGCCCCGGCCGTCGATCACCCCGACCAGGTGGGCCAGCTCGTCGGCGACTAGGGCAGTGCTTGCAACGTCTGCGTGCTTGGGCCTCTTGCGGGGCGCCCAGCGGTTCTCCAAAGCCGCCTTGATCTCGCGGAGGCCGACCGTGACGATGGTCCGTCCAGCGCTCTTGGGGAGCAGCTCCGGGTTCCACGAGTCGTGCGTCGGTGGCTCTGACGCGGCGAAGTGGGCATCGTGATCATCGTTCGCGCGAAAGACACCCGCCCATTCGGTGCCTCCCTCTGGAGGCGGTGGTCCCTCGAGGTAGTCAACAACAAGCTCCGGAGTCCGGAGGACTGCCACGTGATGGCAGACGCCGGTGATCGCGGCCGCGGGTCGTGGGGCCTCGTCGTCCTCTGGATCGGAACCGTCGTCAACGCTGACTCGATCCCGGTGGATGAGAGGCATTGTCGCCAACAAGCCAATGTCTGCTCTGGGTCTGCCGCAGCGTATCTCGTCCAGGCGAAGTCCGAGCGTGGAGTCGGGCTCGTCTTTGTCGAGGAGCGCTTGGAAGGCCTGGGCAAAACCGTGGAGGGGTGGCCGGTCCTGTGGTTTGGGAATGGACACCGGATCACCGTTCCAGCTAACGAAGATGTCCATCGCCTGCTTGCCGGGGCGGCGAGTGAGCTTCGGCCACAGATGCCAAGTGACCGATTCGGCCACGAATCGCATCGCCTGTTCCGCGGATCGTCCGCCAAGGTCGGGCGCGACCACGAGGATGTTCGTCCCTGTGTCCTGTCCTTCGAACGCGGGCATACCCACAAGACTTGCGATCCGAGCCGCTTCACGACCGGTGACCGGGACGGGGACGGACCCAGCACTCTCGCCCCACCAGTGCCGGCCGGTGAACAACTTCTTACCACGAGTGAACTTCTCACCGATCGCGCACGCGATGAGGCGCGTCTCGAGACGACCCTCATGGAGGGTCCGCGAGTGAATCACGATGGCGTTCGCTTGGGACACCACATACGTGATCGTCTTGCCGAAGCCGTACGTGCCACCGGTGTGGCCTTGGGTGTTGGCCTCCCCGACGTTGAGCACGAAGTCAACCCAGTCGTAGGTGTCACTCGGACTTGCTTCGTCGGCCTGAAGCGGCCCGCCCAGCCCCTTTGTGTTGCGGTCCGATATGTAGAGACCGATCAGGCGGGGGTCTGCAAGGGCGGTCGCGAGGTTCGTTCCCTTGACCTTGTCAGCCTCCACGAACACTTCGTCCCGCAGGGCGATGCGTTCCCGTCGGTCGAGATGCCACCCCTGGAGGCTGAACACCACCGAGCCCCCGTTCTTGAGACGGGCATCCCAGCTGTTCTGTGCGGTCTCTCTTACCAACACCGTCAATGGATCCAGTCGCGGTCGACCCAGGAGCTTGTAGAACCCTTCAGCAGCCAATCCCCCAGAGGGCGGCTTCGGCTCTGGCACCCACCTCAAGGAGTCACCTCTCGGGCTAAGGAGGTGAACGCAGCCTCGACGAGATCGTCCCTGAGCGGAAGGGGAGGCTCGTTCGTGAGGTCGATCGAATAGCTGAGTCTGAGTGTGCCCGGGGGCAGGTCGCCCATCGCGAAGTCGGCTCTGACGATGCGAGGAAACGCCGGCCCGCAGACGTTGTAGGCGCGTGTGTCTGTGAGGCGGAATCTGCGGGGGCCGTACGGCGTGAGGTCATCAAGGCTGACACCGACCTCGCGCAGCCGTCGCTCCAGCTCTGGTCGGTGGGCGCCGGCGGCGAGGGTGCGAGTCAAAAGGTCAGGCAAGTTGAGTCCCCCGGGGTCGCGGTCGAAGCGAATGTGTAACAGGACCAGGTCCGATCCGACCGGCTCCTGTAATTGGTCAATGCTGGAGATCGCCACGATTCGTCCTTCGCGTACGAGAGTGGCTTTCACCTCGACGGCATGCGTAGCGCTGCGAAGGTCGTGAAGGTCGCCGAAGGGTCCGACCCAGAACCGGAGATCTGGTGCCGCGCCGTGGGCCAGCAGCCGCTCAACGGCAATGAGCTCGCCCATTAGCCCGATCAGTGCTTCGTCGCTGAGCTGACCGCGATGCTCCGCTTCCGAGAAGAGGGCGCGCCACCGGTCGAACGCGGCTGCCGCCTCCCGGGCCGGAGAAGGCGCCTGCTCGATCGACTGGACCAGTTCTCGGCAGAACTGGGTAAACACGCGATGGAGGTCAGGGAGAAGGCAAAACACCGTTAGGTAGTGCGTCCCCCCTTCTGCAATGCGCGCCAGGTGAACCGCGCGACCCTTGGTGTCTGTCCGCGCGGCCTCGCCGGGATTCAGCGGTATGAGTAGGTGCCGCCTTCCATCGCTGTCGATTCCCGCCAGAAGCTCCCCAGCCATGACGCGGTACCCCGTCGGAGCTGTGACGACACCGGCGCCGGGAACGTTGGAGGACAGCACCGTCCAAATGCCCTCGAGATCCTGCCTATTCATCACCAAGGTTCACCTCGTCCTGTGAGCCCTCGGTGTCTAGGTACTCCTCGATGTCCTCGGCCCCGGACAGCGGCTGCTGAAGGTCGACCTGGATGGTGCTGACCGGTTCGGTTTCCGGCTTGGCCGTGGGGAAGCACAGGGCGACGCCGATCAGGTGGTCTAGTGCGTCCAGCGGCTCACGATTGGTCGCCCCCTTCTTCGGTCGGGAGTCCTTGTCGATGGGGTAGAGCACCAGGAGGCCACGTCCGTCCACATCGCGGAGTTTCTGGAGTTCAGTGTCTGGCGTTTCCAGTCGAACATCAGCGGCCGGGACGAGGTCAGCTACGCGATCGGGCTTGGACATCAGGGTTCCAATGACCGCGCGCTGTTCCGTACTTGGGCGACTCAGTTTGGATCGACTGATCAAGGGGCTGTCCTCAGGCAGCCCCAACGGCACGGTTCCCTGCGGATTCTTCACCCCCATGACGACGACGTTCCAGCGTTCCAGAGCCCCGCTGTTCACCTGTCCATCGATGTACTTCGCGAGCAACGCGGATGTGAGCTCGCTATCCCCGTGGAATCGGTAGCTTGAGACGAAGCCCCGGATCAGACTCACTGGAACATCAAGGAGGACCGTGCGACTGTCCTGCAGGTCGGGGACGATGCCCGAGGCCTTGGCGCCGATGAGGAGAGAACGTGTCGCCGACTGATTGGCACGGATGACCTTCGCGTCACGGTGGGCGAAGTACGTCGTCTGTGGCCGCTGCGCGCTGAATGAGGCCTCTCCTTGGACGGCGAAGTTCATCTTGACCTTCGCCGTCGCCTGCATCTTCGGGTGCAGACGGATCCGCACCGGCAGACTCGCCGGTGTCGCGCCGTCCATCGTCCGGTAGCGCGTGATCTCAGCTCGTAGCGAGTCTTCGACGTCAGCAAGGAACTCGAAGTCATCAGCGAGATCCTGAGTGGTCCAGATACGCGGAAGGTCACCGTACCCGGGCCGGTAGCCGAACCATCGACCCATCTGCAAAAGGGTGTCGTAGGTGTTCGAGCTGCGCAGGAAGTACGACGAGACCAACCCCTCGAGGGTGAGTCCTCGTGAGAGCGTGTTGCCTCCCACAGCGATGACCGTCGCAGGTTCGTCGCTGTAAACGAGCCGATCCGTAGAGAGACCGTTGTCGGCGAGCACCTTGACGTCATCGAGGGTGGCGCGCAACCCCGCCTCCATCTCGTCGAAGCTGACGGGAGACAGGCCGTGCCGCTCTGCCGGCTCTCTGCTGATCTCCTCCTCCCAGGCTTCGCGGAGCGCTGCGGTACGTCCGGCGGCGACGTCGACGGCCAACTGCTTGACGAAGGCCCTGATCGGATCGATGTACGCGAGCTGGGGCGACACTCTCATCGTGGTATGGACAAGCATGCTGGAGTGCTTTGCCACACCAGATCGAACTCGACGCGCCGTGGTAGCAAGGACGAACCAGGTGATGGCCCGCTCGAGTGCCGGGGTCACCTCAACGCCCTCAGCGAGGAGCATCTTCGTCGCGTGCCTCTCGGCCTCAGCCGTCGGCACGATGCGGATCATGTCATGCGCCGCATCCGTGGGAGCCTCTTCATCCTCCGAGACGGGTTGTCCGAATAGCTCCCTCGAACCGAAGTAGGTAGCAGGCTTGGGGAGCGAGTACATGAAGGATCTCGGGTAGATGTCGCTGTCGTCGGCTGGGTTGACTAGAACGTTCGCGAATGGCGTCGCGGTGTAGCCGACGTAAGCGACTCTCGGCAGCTCGAGGAGCTCTGTTATCCGCTCGTTGATCCTTGTCCGGTCCAGCTCCGGATCCTTCGCCGCGTTGGGGCTCGCTTGATCGGCCTCATCGTCGATAATCATGATGGGGCACGAATCGAGGCCGCCGTGCTTCTGCGCTTCTCTCAGCCAGTCCCTGAGGTTGGTGAGACGCGAGACGTTCTTCTTGACGACCGCTATGAGGCGAAGGTCAGGGGACGACAAGAGCGGCAGAGCCTTGACGGGCTTGCCGAAGTCTCGGTGCTCATCGGTCAGCCCGACCCAACGTGTCGGGAACTCATCGACCAGCTGGTCGTCGATCCGGAGTTGTGTCTGTCTGCGGAGCGAGTTGTGCACCCCTGAAAGCACGATGAAGAGCCGGTAGCCCGAATCGGCCGCTTTCGCGATGGTGGCCGTGAAGTTGGCAGTCTTTCCCGACTGCACGAATCCTAGGACCAGTCCCCGCGTGCGGATCGTCGGGCTATGTGGGTCCGCCAGGAGACCGACAATGTCTGTTGAGGCCTCGTCCAAGCTTGGAACGGCTTCAACCCAGGACGGGTCTGCCTCGAGCTTCGCCTTGATGTGGGGCCAAAAGACGTCCATTGATGTCGGGCCGGCATACCAAGGCCCACCCTCGTCCTCCGGATCGAAGATGGCATTGTTCCAAGCGATCGTTCTGCGCTGCTGTGCGATCTCGTGGCGGAAGGCCACGACTCGCGACAGCAAGTCGTCCTCGCCCGGCAGGATGACTGCCAGCGTTGCGGCGGCTTCCGCTTCGGACCTCCCCTGCCGGATCAGCATCTCCAGATGATCGAGCAATCCTTGCTCTTGTGCGCTGAGTTCCACCCAACCGCCCTTCCCCAAGACGTGACAGTCGCAGGCTAGTGCCACCGACGGATTCGCTCAGCAGAAGCGCCGTCGTCAGATCGTGGCCGTTGAGGTTCCATTCCGGTCATATGACGACCAACATGCCTGTCCGTGGGAGCTAGTACGCGAAGATGTGCGCGCTCAGGACGTCGATCTCCCGGCGTGGGTCCCCGAAGAAGGCACCGATCCGCCTAGCTACGACCTGGAAGGGGCGCTCCCGAGCCGACCCATCGGCCTTCCAGTTGTTCCACGGGACGATGAGGAACAGGTGGTGCGAATCCGGGGACAGGTGCGCCTTCCAGAGATCCTTCAGATCGTGATTGTTGGTCGTGGTGCCCCCTCGCTCGACCTCAGCGATCACCCCGCGACCCGGTCCTAAGCGGAAGAAGAAGTCGGGTCGTGCCTGTGTCACGAAGCCGCTCTGAGGCGTTAACACCACCTCTTCGCCGAACTCCAGTTCGAGACGTAGGAGCTTGGCGAAGTGGGCCTGCACCGCCAAGCTCTTGGCTCCATGAACGTGGATTGTGGCGATCTCAGCGCGCGTGTCGTGGATATGGGAGAGCAAGCGTTGCGCGAGCTCGTCGACTGCAGTCAGTTCGGCAGAGTGCTGCGGCGGGATGACGGTCTTCGTATGCCGCCGGTAGCCATCCACGGCCGAAGCTTCGCAGCTCCGCTCTTGGGAAGCTAGCGGGTTGCTCGCCCTCTTCTCGAAGGATCGGGGCAGTCATGCGCCGACTTCGTCGCGGCCAGCGCAGTGCTCTACGTGCGAGCGGGCTAGTTCGTCGAGTCAACGGCCGAACCCTGGAGCCGGCCGGGCCGCCTCCGGAGAGTGGAGGGATCGAAGGCCCTGGTCACGTTGAGTGGGCGAGAATCTGCTCTCGGGCGCAGCCGCGTAGTGCCCGGCGGCGACAGCACCGTCACCGATGGCAGCCGTCAGGTGCTCCAGGTACGGGCCAATCTCTGGGTGGGTACGCAGTGCCTCCGGCGCCACGGCCAGCCATGCGCGGGGGCTGATCTCCACTGGTACCGGGCCGCACCTTGAGACGCTGCGAGCCAGAGCCGCAGCAGGATCTTCGGAGGCGAGGAGCTCCGCCTGCTTGTGCCACCAGGTTGCCTCCTCGACAACCTCCTTTGGAGACTCCCCATCGACCCATCGGAGCGCGATCTGGCCGCGAAGTCCTGCGTAGCCCGGCTGGTTGGTCAGACCGGGCATCCAATGCTCCAGTGCCGCGTCGAGAGCGCGGATCTTCGACTCCCCGAGAAGGTGCTCAGCGAGCAATGGCAGTGCATCCTCGTACTGCCGGATGGCCTGCGCGAGCTCTCCGGCTGGGTCAGCAGCCATCGCCCGTGTCGCGGACTCCGCGCGATCGTCTCGTTCGAGTATCCGGGTGAGCACCTCGCGGGGACCGTGGTCGGCCGGCAGCTCGAGGGCGAACCCATCAGGGGCCGGCTCGTCATCCGACAGGTAGAGGTGGTTCTCGTGCCGTCCCCTGGAGAGCGCAACGTACAGCCCTTGTCGACTCTCGGCACCCGTGACCACGGTGTGCGTCGTGTCGACGGTGGCCCCCTGGGCGCTATGGATGGTGCTGGCGTACCCGAGCTGCACGTGCTGCTCGACGTAGTCGGCGGGCAGCCTGAGTGTCGCCCCGAGCCTGCGAGCCTGCTGACCCGCACGCGCAACGTGGAGGTCGCCGTTGTGGTCGACCTCTCGGACAACCCACCGGTCCCCGTTCTTAACCCACGATCTGTCCCGGCCACGGAGGGAACGGTCGTTCTGTCGCGTGATGACGACGTCGCCGGCGCTGGCTCGGGTGCCGTCGGCAAACACGACCTCCCGACCCGGCCGGACCGGCCACACTCCGAGCCGGTCACCGCGTGCCAGTTCGTTCAGCTCGCGGACCGTGTCGCGGCTGGCGGCCAGGAGCAGGCTCGACCTGCCGGCGGCAAGGTCGGCTCGCCAAGCCTGGAATGCCTGGTCGACGGCGGCACCAGCCACACCCACGTGGACGCGCCCCTTCGAGAGGTAGTGCTCCAGCGCGGCGGAGTCGCCGCTGCGAATGCCGAGTGTTGCGGCAGCCTCCTCCGCGTCGGTGAAGCGGTGTAGTTCGGTGAGGCGGACCGTCGTCCCCAGCGCAGAGCCCTGTTCGGCCAGGTCGCGGAAGACGCCACTGGCAGCGACGGCGGTCAGCTGCTGGTCGTCTCCCACCAGACGGACGCTGCCTCCTCGCTCGAGAACACGATCGACCACGGCCGCGAGGTCTTTGGTCCCCACCATCCCCGCCTCGTCGATGACGACGAGGGTGCGCGGCCCGATCGGAGGGAAGGCCGCAACCCGGCCGTCGCTCGCGGCGGCCACAGCGCTGTGGAGGAACTTGGCGACGGTCTCGGCCGGAGTATCGATTGCCTGGCCGAGCTCGTCCGCTGCGACCGCGGTGGGCGCAAGCCCAATGACGTGCCCGCCCCCACTGCGCCAGGCCTTGGTGAGCGTGGCCATCGCGGTGGTCTTGCCACTTCCGGCGGGTGCCAGGGCGACCTGCACGCGGGCCCCACTTGTGGCGAGAGCGCTGACCAGCTCGGCCTGACCGGTGTCGAGCCCTGCGCCCGCCGCGGCCCCCCGCCGAAAGGTGAGGTCGACGAAGAGCTCGGGGATGGCGTGACCGTCGGTCCGTTCAGCCGCCTCGAGGAGGCGTCGTTCGGCGTCGAGGATCGCGGCCGAGGTGTACGTCCGACTCCCGTGGACCGTGTAGACCGATGTGCCGTCGAGGCGGCGGAGGAAGTCGGGCTCGCCGAGGTCACGGCCGGCATCCACAGGTAGGGAC
>JAILWQ010000012.1 GCA_025698865.1 Erythrobacter sp.
CGTGTTCGGCGGAGCGTTTGCCGCCAGTCGACTTCGTGCTCATGTTCGTTCCTTCGTCTGCGACGAGAACCGAACACTCCTTAGATCACACCATCAATTCTGTGCCATAGGTGCTGATCCCGGACAGATGGCATCACGTTGTGCCGTTCTGCTGCTGGCCGCCGCGCTCGCCATGTGCGGCGAAACGGGCGGCGCGTTGGCACAATCGGCGCCGACCGAGCGCGCGGCCGTCGCCGATCCCTACGCCGCGCATATCGCCGAAGCGGCGAAGCGCTTCGCCATTCCCGCGCGCTGGATACGCGCGGTCATGGCCGCCGAAAGCAGCGGCGATCGGGCCGCCCTTTCGCCCAAAGGCGCGATGGGCCTGATGCAGATCATGCCCGCCACATGGGCCGAACTTCGCGCGAAACATGGCCTCGGAAACGATCCCTGGCGTCCGCGCGACAACATCCTCGCCGGCGCGGCCTATCTGCGCGAGATGCACGACCGCTACGGCACGGTCAGAGGCATGCTCGCCGCCTACAATGCCGGTCCCGCGCGCTACGACGAGCATCTGGCGCGCGGCCGTGCGCTGCCCGCCGAGACCGTCGACTACATCGCGAAGATCGTGCCGGCGATCGACGGCAAGGTCGCCATCGCGCCAACCGGCGGCCACGGCACGCGCCGGTCATGGTCGCGCGCGCCGCTCTTTGCCGGACGCTCGAACGTCCAGCGGGAGGACGATGCGGCGACCGACGATATTCCTTCCGGCCGTCCATCCGACACGCGCACCATCGTCGATCTGTCGGCGCTCGCGCCGCCATCCGATGGTCTGTTCGTGCGCCGGCCGGAAGCGGAAGGAGCGCGTCGATGATTATCGTAGGCTCTCGCATGGAATCGCGCATTGTAGTAGAATTTGTTGTGTTGTCCAGGGCTTCGGAAGCAACAACCGAGGTAAGGCAAGATAAAAAGCCGCACATCGCGGGCTTATCGGTCAGTTGTTTTGATCGTTATTTTCCAGATTTCTTGCACATCGCGCCTTTGCTTCGCGAGGTGCGCGCCTTCATTTTATCACGCGATTTCAGCGGAAACCGCACATCTCAGGTTCTTGCACCATGAGCCGCGACGACGATTTCCGTGTCCGGCCAGGCCGCATCCGCTCCCCGAAGGCGCAGCGCGCCTTGCCCTTCGTCGCCCAGGCGCTCGCCGCCGCGCAGAAAGCCGGCGGCCGCGTCTCGCGATCCGGCAAGATCACCTCGAGGCGCGGCCCGCATTTCGCGCGCGGCCGCGTGGCGGCCATCCGCGCAAACCGCATCATCACCAGCCGCACGCGCTTCTGCACGGTCAAGGCGCTCGTCGTCCGCAACAGGGGCGAGCGCGGCCCGCTCGCCCGGCACCTCAACTACCTGCGCCGCGATGGCGTCACCCGCGACGGCGAGCGCGCCAAGATGTTCGGACCTGAGACTGACGACGCCGACGCGAAGGAGTTCACCGAGCGCGGCAAGGACGACCGGCATCATTTCAGGTTCATCGTCTCACCGGAAGACGCCGCCGACATGGAGGACCTGAAGCGCTTCACCCGCGAGCTGATGGCGCAGGCCGAGAAGGACCTCGGCACCAGGCTCGACTGGGTCGCAGTCGATCACTGGAACACGGACAACCCGCATGTCCACATCATCGTGCGAGGGCGCACCGATGACGGCAAGGACCTCGTCATCGACCGCGACTACATCAAGAGCGGGATGCGCGACCGGGCGCAGGACCTCGTCACGCAGGAGCTTGGACCGCGCAACGATCTCGACATCCGCCGCTCGCTTGATCGGCAGATCGAGGCCGAACGCTGGACGCAGCTCGACCGGCAGCTTGCCCGCGACGCCAACGAGCACGGCGTCATAGACGTCGCTCCGTCGCCGGATCGCCAGCCCGACGAATATTCGGTTCAGAAGGTCGGCCGGCTGCGCCATCTCGAAAAACTCGGCCTTGCCGAGACCATCGGCCCCGGCCAGTGGGTCGTGGCGGAGGAAGCCGAGAAGACCTTGCGCGAGCTGGGCCAGCGCAACGACATCATCAAGCGCATGCACCGGGCGCTGTCGGAGCAGGGCATCGACCGCGGCGCTGCGGATTACGTCCTGGCCGGCGAGGCGCACGGCCAGCCGCTCATCGGCCGGTTGGTCGAGCGCGGCCTCGACGACGAGCTGCGCCGCACCGCCTGGGCCGTGGTCGACGGCGTCGACGGCCGCACCCACCATATCAAGCTGCCCGACATCGAGGCGGCGGGAGATTCCGCGCCCGGCTCGATCGTCGAGCTGCGCTCCTTCGAGGATGCGCGCGGCGAGCGCCGTGTCGCGCTCGCCGTCCGCTCCGACCTTTCCGTCGAGGCGCAGGCCACGGCCGAAGGCTCGACCTGGCTCGACCGCCAGCTCGTCGCCCGCGATCCCGTCGATCTCGGCGGCGGCTTCGGCCTGGAGGTGAAGCAGGCGCTTGAGGCCCGCGCCGAACACCTGATCGAGGAAGGGCTGGCGCGGCGCGAGGGACAGCGTATCGTCTTCGCCCGCAACCTGCTCGGCACGCTTCGGCAGCGCGAGCTGGACGCGCTCGGCCAGAGGCTCGCCGGCGAGATGAACATGCCGTTCCAGCAATCCGCCTCCGGCGAATATGTCGCCGGGACCTACCGGCAGCGCTTCACGCTGTCCTCCGGCCGCTTCGCCATGATCGACGACGGACTCGGCTTCAAGCTCGTGCCCTGGACGCCGTCCGTCGAGAAGCATATCGGCCAGCACATCTCGGGCGTCGCCCGCGCCGGTGGCGGCGTCGACTGGTCCTTCGGCCGCAAGCGCGGGCTCGGCCTGTGACCGCGCTCAGATGTCGATGATCCGGTCGTCGTCGTTGCGGCCGTCCCTCAGTTTCGGCCGCGGCGGCGGCATCGGCTGATAGTAGACCACCTTCGGCTCCGGCTCATCCATCCTTGGCGGAGGCTGCGGGGCCGCTGGCGTCGGCGCGGGCTGCGCTTGCGGCCAGAACTGTGCGAGCTGCTCCATCATCGCCGGCAGCCGCACCCAGGCCATCAGCCCGAACAGGATGGCCCCGAACCCGCCGGCCAGCAGTGGCCAGAACGTGCCTTCCGCCCCTGTCTGGATCGCCATCGAGCGCGTCGCGATCGCGCCCGCCCAAAGCGGCGGCGCGAGATAGATCGCCGTGCCGATCCAGCGCAGCGCCGGAATGCGGGAGCCGATCGTCGCGAACAGCAGCACGAAGGCCGCGACTCCGCCGAAGACGCCGACCCCGAATGCGACGAGGCCGCCGGCGCCGTTCTGCCAGGCGAGCCAGCCGAGGCCGATGCCGGCCAGCACCGGAACGATCCAGATCATCAGCCGGTACAAGAGCACCAGCATCACGATCACGAAGATTGTCTGGAAGATGATCGCCATGCCGCGCCTCCTTCTCGTCGAGCGTGCCCGCCGGCCGTTGGGACAGCCTGCGCCACGTTGGGTATCGACGGATGCCGTGCGGACGGCGGACTGGCCGTCCTTGTAGCGTAGTCTTCGCGCCGCGTCAGCTTGTTCGGCCGCAAGCCGGCCTATTCCTCGTCGCCGTATTCGGCCGGAAGATGCCGTTCGATTTCCATCGCGTCGTGCAGCACGCGCCCGATGCCGATCAGATCGGCGCGGGCGAAACGATAGAGCAGCAGGTGGCGCGGCTGCCGCACGATGCCGCTCGCGTGCCGCGCCCGCTCGCGGCTATGGCGCAGATGGTAGCTGCGCACGTTCGCGCCGAGTTCGGGCCGCGCCACGCTGCCGGCCCGCTCAGGCTCGGCCGCCAGTTCGCGCAGCGCGACGACGAGCAGGCGTTCGTATCGCAGCCGGGCCAGCTCCCCGAAATGCGTGTCCGTCCATTCGAGAATCTCGATGATATCGGCGCGCGCCGCTGCTGACGGACGGTAGTTGGCCATCCCTGTTAGGCGCTGGCCTTGCGCGCCCGTGCCGCCGCTTCGCGTCCGAGACCGGCGATATAGTCCTCCAGTTTGTCGGCTGGCACGTCTTCATACCGGCCTTCGTCGAGATCGGCGAAGCCCACATTGGCGGCTTCGCGCAGCGCCTTGAGCTTCGCGGCCTCCTTCTCTTCCCGCCGCTCGATCATGCGCAGGCCCTCGCGCAAAACCTCGCTGGCGTTCTGGTAGCGGCCGGACTTGACCAGCCGGTCGATGACCTCTTCATGATGAGTGGTCAGCACGACATTGCGCGTCGGCATGACGGAAGCCTCGCTGTTCGATTCCGATCGGTCGACCATAGCACGCATGGCATATTATGCCAACGGCTTCCGGCCGCCCGCCGGCGATTCCCGCGCCGCAGCGCGCAAGTATTTTCCGCGACCCCTACGAGCCTCTACGAAGCGCGGCCTGCGCGCCATTGAAGGCCGCCCCGCACATGCCCTTCTTCGCTGTCCCGGCAACCAGCGAAGGCGATATGCTCGCGGCGGCGCTCGGAGCGTTCCTCTCGGCGGTCGAGAACGACGGCAAGGATGGTCTCCAAACGTTCAGGTTGGAGCAACTGCTTCTCAAGGTGATCGGCAACCAGATCGTCCAGCTTCTCCATCGGCACGGCCATGCCTTCGCAGGCGGTCGGCCCCTGCCGCGCCTTGATCGAGCAGGCATAATAGCGATAGCGTCCGCCCTTGCCGGTGCGGATGGTCATGGCCCCGCCGCACTTGGCGCAATGGATAAGCCCGGTCAGCATGGTCGGGCCGCTGATGACGCGGGCGGGCACGACCTTGGGATTGCGGGCCTTGAGTAGCTTCTGAACCGTGTCGAAGGTTTCGCGGTCGATGATCGGCGGAACGGGAACGGTGACGATCTCGCTGACCGGCTTCAATTCCTCGGTCTTGGAACGCTTGTTGAACTCGTGCTCGCCCATATAGGTGCGGCGGGTCAGGATGCGGTGAACCTGGCCGATGCCCCCAGCGCCCGCCGTCGCGGGTGAAGATGCGGCGGCTGTTGAGGTAGGAGACGATGTTCTTGATCTGGCCGGTCGTGCCGTCGCCTTCCAGCGCCAGCCGGTAGATCAGCCGCACGGTGTCGGCGTGGAGCGGGTCGATCTCCAGCTTCTTCTTGGTCTTGGCTCCGCGCTGCTCGGCCGCGACGACGCGGTAGCCGATAGGGGGAAGCGAGCCGTTCCAGAAGCCTTGGCGGGCGTTCTCCTTCAAAGCCCGTATGACGTGCTTGGCGTTTTCCTTGGACTGGTATTCGTCGAACAGCGCCATGATTTGCCGCATCATGACGTGCATGGGGTCATCCCCCATTTCCTGCATGATCGAGACCAGTTTGACGCCGTTCTTCGCCAGCTTGCGGACGTAGAACTCAAGCTCGAAATGATCGCGGAAGAAACGGCTGAACGAGTGAACCACTACCACGTCGAACGGCGCGGGTTTAGACGTGCCCGCCTCGATCATCCGCTGGAACTCCGGGCGGCGGTCGTTGGTGGCGGATGCGCCAGGTTCGATGAAGGTTTCCACCAGTTGCAGGCCCCGCGCCTCGCAATAGGCTTCGCCCTGCCGCTTCTGGTCGGGAATGGAAACGTCATGCTCGGCCTGCCGCGCCGTCGAAACGCGCAGATAAAGGGCGGCGCGCTGCATCACCCGATGCTGAGATTTGTCGGCGGCGGAAGTTGTCATGGGGTTTCTCCCGACAAAAGGCGCTGTGCAGTCGCAACAGGCAGATACAGAGTATTGGGCCGGTCAGTCAGCGGCGCGAATCCGAAGGCCGCGTAGAAGGCCGCAGCCTTTGCGTCGATGGCGTCGGCGAATATGGCGTGAGCGCCTATCGGCGCTTCGGCGACGGTCCTGATCGCGTCGAACAGCAGCGCCTCGCCGAGTCCTAGCCCGGCATAGGACTGGTCGCGGCCAAGCCAACCGATCAACACGGCCGGGACAGTTGGATAGCGCGGCAACCGGCTCGCCAGCGGCTCGGGCACGGCCGTCAGCGGCACGTTGCTCGAGGATAGCGTGTAGAACCCCGCGATCCGGTCGGTTTCAAGGTCTCGGGCGACAAAGCAGGTCGCGTATCGGCGCTTTATGTCCTGCGTGACCGTCTCGCGGAAATAGCGGTCTATCCGCTCGTTGCCGCACGAGAACGTCTTGCGCTGGTGGGCCTTGGTCAGCGCCTCTATCGCGAACCTTGCACTCACCGGGGCGCGATCAGGTCGGCATGGCGCCTGGCGGCACGGGCGAGACGCGCGTTCGGCGCGGGCGGATCAATCAGCGCCTTGGCAAAGCGCATCTGGTCTTCGGCAGCCAGACGCAGCACGTCGGCCTCCTCGACCGTGCGGCGGGCATCCTCGCCTGCTGTCGCAATGAGATAGCCGGTAAGCGTCATGCCGCGCAGCTTGGCCGCGCGTTGCATCTGTTCATAGACGTTGACAGGAACGCGCGCCTCAAGGCGGGCGGTTTCCACTTCGCTTGCGGGTCTGGGCATGGCTGAACTCCTTTCTTTCGTTATATACGGCATATTGCCGGATTTATCAAGGATCGGATGAGCCAAAGAGTTCATCGAACAGGTTCGTTTAACGAATTTGACTTCCTCGATGACTTCTGACCGCAGGGACGACGACAAGCCGGAGGCGGCATCTCGTCCCCGGCACGCTAAACGACCGCCTACGGCGTCGGAGCAGCTTGAGGAATTGCTGGGCTATCCGTGGCCGTTCCCCGGTAGGCCGCCCAAGCACGACCTCAGCACATGGACCGTGACCGATGACTGGCCCGACCCCGTTCCGGTCACACAAGCCGAGATCGAGGTGTTCGAGCGATGGTTCGGCGACCTGTTCAACGGCAGCATCATGGGCGTGGGCGGTGATGCCGCGCCTCTCGGCGTAGCTCTGCGCAGGTTCGTAATCCGTCGCCATATCCTTTGCCCGGTCGCGCGACAGGGTGTTGATGAGTTTGTCCTGGCTGCTGAAGTCGTCGCGGCCATAGTGCAGGTCCATGCCGTCGCGGTGACGGGACAAGGCGACATAGCTGCCGTGAGCGTCCATGCCCGGCGTTGCCAGAACATGGGTGCGGTCCACGGTCATGCCTTGCGCCTTGTGGATGGTCGCAGCATAGCCGTGGTCGATGCGGTCGTAGTCTTTCAGGTCGAAACTGATGCTGCGCCCGTCATCGGTGCGAACCGACATGGATTGTTCGCTGACCTGCTCGATGGTGCCGAGCGTGCCGTTCTTGACGCCAAGGCCACGCTCGTTTTGCAGGAACATGACGCGATCCCCGGCGGCGAAGTTCCGTTCGCCCCGCTCGACGGTGACGCGCACGTCCTCGCCCAGATCGCCAGCCGCGCGCATCCGGTCGCGTGCTGCCTCGTTGAGTTCGCGCACCTCGGCATTGGTGTGGGTGAGGATGATGCGGCTGCTGTCGGGGGATGCCTGACGCTGACGGTCCCAGCGGTCGATCAGATCGCCACGCGCCTGTTCGCGTGTTTCGGCGGAATGCACCATGCCGTGACGGTCATAGGCATGGATCGCATCGCGGGTCTTGGCCGTAGCCAGATCGCGGGTAGCGTCACGCTGCCAGTCCTCGCGCTGGCGGCGCACCTCGCCGATTTCCGCGCCGCCATGTCGCTCATGGATCGAGCGGAACGCCGCACCTGCTTCGATGGATTGCAACTGCTGCGGGTCGCCGACCAGCACGACCTTTGCGCCTGCGTCGGCGGCATGGGACAAGACACGCTCCAACTGCCGCGTGCCGACCATGCCCGCCTCGTCGATGACAAGCACATCGCGCGTCGTGAGCATGTCGCGCCCGTTCTTCCAGCCATGCTCCATGCTGGCGATGGTGCGCGATGCATACCCGCTCCGCTTTCGAGATTTTCCGCCGCGATACCGGAGAGGGCAACGCCGCGCACCTCAAAGCCTGCCGCTTCCCATACCTCGCGCGCAACGCCAAGCATGGCGCTCTTTCCCGTTCCGGCATAGCCGACGACAATCCCGAGATCGCGCCCATCCGTGACATGCGTTAGCGCGTCGGCCTGCTCGCCGAACATGACAAGGCCGCGCTGTTCCACTCGGGCCAGCGCGGCTTCGCGGTTCCTGTCGCTGACCTCGTGCAATTCCTTCTCGGCCATGAGTTCCGCCGCACGATGCAAGCGTTGTTCGGCCTCGATCATGTCGCGGGTGGTGAAGCGATCTTCGCTGCGTCCGTCCTTACCCAATTCGACCAGACCGGGCGCATTGCGCATCGCGCCCATGACCTCGTTGAACTGGTCGACGCCGTCGCTGTGCCGATGCGCGAACATCGCCATGTCCCGGCGCGTGAAGGTCGATTGCTGGTGTGTGATCGCGTCCAGCGCAACGGACGGGTCGGCTATGATCCGCGCGCCGTTGTTACGGGCGATCTCGCGGTGAAGGTCCGCCCGGTCGGCAGCTTCAATGCCGTCGCCCTCGATGCGCTGTGCGGGTGCGCCGATCTGGCTTTGCGGCTCAAGCCCGATGCCCTGAGCTTCAAGGCTGCGATGGTCGATCCGGGCGTCGATGTCGAGTTCGGCCAGCCGCTCGTTGACGTGTTCGGCCCAGCGTTCCCGCCAGCGCTCGACCATCTCCGTGCGGTTCCATTCCCGCACCTTCGGGCCGAAACCGTTCTCGGCCATGCTGCGCATGGTGAGCATGACATGGGCATGGGGCTTCGGCATCCCGTCCTCGCCAATGTCCCAATGCAGATTGAGATCAGCGATCATGCCCCGATCGACGAATTCGGCTTGCGCG
Source organism: Erythrobacter sp. (assembly GCA_025698865.1). Lineage (GTDB taxonomy): Bacteria > Pseudomonadota > Alphaproteobacteria > Sphingomonadales > Sphingomonadaceae > Qipengyuania. The sequence goes on from JAILWQ010000012.1 coordinate 8,721, forward strand.
AAGTCGCGGGCAAGCATGATGCTCTGCGCCTGCGTCATCTCGCGCGGAATGGCGAACTCGACTTCGCGGGCAAGCTGTGCGTCTTTACGCACCTCGAATGCTTCCACATCGTTCCAAAGCCGTTCGCGGTCGCTCCACGCCTCGGGGGCGTTCTCGGGCAACAGCACCTCGGAATGGCCGACGCCGCGCTTGTTGGAAAAATCCTGAACGCGGTCGATACGCTCATCGCGCGTCCGCGACGCCGAGCGGTAGGCGGCGGAGGCCACCGCGCTCGACCCGGCCTTGCGGCCAATGACCTTGACGTGAAGATGATAGATCGCCATCGCGATCAAGCATTGCCACGGTCAAGCGCACGTCGGAACGACGTATAAGCGCGCCCTCCCTCGAAAAAATCTCGGGATGGACCGGGCCGTGCCACACCGTCCCGGCAACAATACTGCGTTCCGCCGTCTGCGCAACTATCCTTACCGCATCAACCACTTGCGACCGAGAAAGGACACGGCAATGCGCAAACCACGGGACTATGACGCGGAACTCAAGGCGCTGGAGGACAAGGCGCGGGAACTGAAAACACGCAAGGTGCAGCAGTTGGGTGAACTGGTGATCGCCACCGGGGCGGACGCGCTCGCCACCGACGAACTGGCCGGGGCGCTGGTCGTGCTGACCGAAACCAAAGATGCCGGAAAGAGGGAGGCATGGGCCAAGCGCGGCGCGGCGTTCTTTCGCGGAAAATCGCGGCGATCTGCACCAGCGCCTGACCGCGACAACGGCGGCGCTCCATCGCAACCGGGCGGCGCGCAACCGGAATCAGGCGGCGCGAGCGCGGCATGACATGCGAAGCTGGCAGATCGAACGCCGCAAACGCACGCGGCATCTGATCGAACTCGGCGGCCTCGTCGTCAAGGCGGGCGTTGTGGACCTTACCGGCAATGATCGCGCCATGATCTACGGCGCGCTGCTCTGGATCGCCGAAAAGCTCAAAAGCGAGGACGGTGAACGGGCACGCAGCATCTGGACGAAACTCGGAAAGATCGGATTCGAGATGGAACGTCCAGCAGGCTCGAACGACAGGGTGCAGCCGCAGCAGGATCGGGCGTGACCGATGGCGGGCAGCGCGGAGACCCAACATATCGCAGCGCCGACCGCCATCGCGCGGCAACGCCGCGCAGTTTCAGATTTTCTGTCCTCGCTGCCCTTGGCAAAAAGAGCTATTTCGCCCTAAGTGGCGCAAGTGAATGTCGCGGGATTCGGCCATGAAAACCATGTCTGCACGCGAGGCCAAGAACGGTTTCGGCCTGATGATCGACACCGCGCGCGCCGCGCCTGTGCTGATCGAAAAGCACGGGCGCGGCGTGGTGGTGGTTGTGTCCGTGGAAGAATATCAGCGGCTTTCCACGCGCGCCGCCAGCGCCGCGAAGGATGAAGGACGGTCCGGGAAGGCGCAGAAACGTGACCAATGAAGCGTTCGCGCGCATCAAGATCGACCAGCTTCTGAAAGACGCTGATTGGCCGCTGACCGACAGTCGCAGCGTGCGCTTCGAGTAAGGGGGCAAAGGCATGAAACCATACACACGTTCTATTATCGAGTTGTTCGACGGCAAGAAGCGCTACCTGATCCCCTTTATCAGAGGCAATATGCTTGGAAGGTGCAGCCACAACTCGAACTGCTATGGGAGGATATCGAGCGTGCGGCTGATCGCGTCAGGACTGACCGCGCATCGCTCACACCCCATTTTTTGGGTGCAATCGTGATCGCCCAGATCAAGACGTTCGGCAAAGAGGTGCAGGCTTTCGAGATCATCGACGGCCAGCAACGTCTCACCTCATTCCAGATTCTGCTCGCAGCGCTTCGAGATGTCGCCGCGACCCATTCGGCGAAATGGGCGTCCGAACTGCGCCCCTACCTGCTCAACGAAGGTGTGATGGCGCAGGAGGCGATCGAACGATTTAAGCTCTGGCCGTCGCGTACGGATCGCCGCGCCTTCATTGCAATGATCGATCCCTCGGCAGATATCGACGCCATCACGCCCCCGGCGGTTAACGAAGACGGATTCGTTCGGCGCGCGATCTCAGCTCATGCCCATTTCAAAGACGTCATTGAGCGTCATGTCGTGATGGACGGCGGCTTCGACGAATTTCGATTTGAGACCTTGTTCGAAGCGATGAAGGCTGGCCTCGCGGTCGTCTCGATCGAGTTGGAAGGAGGTGATGATCCTCAAACCATCTTCGAAACACTCAACAGCCGTGGCGTTGACCTGACGCCAGGCGATCTCATGCGCAACTTTATCTTCCAACGCGCTAAAGGGCTCGGGCAGAACGGCAGTTCGCTCACCGTCGACAGCCTCTATGAAAAGCACTGGCTCCCTCTCGACCGTGCATTCTGGAATCAAAGCGCATCACGCGGTCGCCAAGCCCGCCAACGTCTCGATTGGATGCTCACCGATCACCTTTCGATGAAAATAGCAGATCTCGTGTCCGTCGATCAGCTCTTCGAGAGCTATCGTCGGTGGATTCTGAATGATCGCCCCTTCGAGTCGGTCGCCAACGAACTGGAAGCGATTACAGCGACCGCCTCTGTCGAGAAGAGGCTATTCGATCAGGAGCCCAACGATCCAATTGGCGATTTCGGCTTGTTCGCAGATGCCTTCGACGTCTCGACGGCCATGCCCCTGGTAATCTATCTCGCTACCGAAGCAGACTTAGGCGCGGGTCTCTCCCGAGCCCTCGAAGCCTTGAAAAGCTATATTCTGCGGCGCGACATTTGCGGACTGCCGAACAAGAATTACAATCGTCTCTTTGTCGGTATGATTGCTCATCTCCGGAAGGCGGAGAGAAACAGAGTTGACGCCCTGATCTCATATCTCTCCACCCGGATCGCCGAGACAGATCGCTGGCCGGATAATTCCGAATGGCGTCGAGGTTGGATGGAGCGCGATCAGTACAAAGGACCGCGTCAATCACGACTTCGCTACATCTTCGAGGCAATCGAACGGGCCAAACGCTCGGTGCTGAGCGAGGACATCGAAATCAAATCGACCCTGACGATCGAACACATCATGCCGCAGGTGTGGTCCACCAACTGGCCAATCCCTGGCTTCGATCACCTGGAGCCTGGTGAGTTCGATCCCGAATTTGCCTCACGCCAGTCAGCTCGCTCGGCTGCGGTAAATAAGCTCGGAAACCTTACTTTGCTCACCCAGGCCCTCAACTCCTCGGTATCCAACGGACCGTACTCGGTGAAGATGCCAGCAGTTCGTTCCAACTCCAGTCTCGCGCTTAACCGCGACCTGAATGGTTTTGACGCTTGGAACGAGGAAACCATTGCTGAGCGCGGCGCAGCGCTCTTCAATGTGGCACAAAAGATATGGCTGGCTCCAGAGCGCGATCACGATATCACGAACGTAATGGAGCCTCTGACAAATGCGCTGCCTTCGGATGGTACTACTCGATGCCGCTTCACCTACTCCGGCGCACCCTATCATGCATTGGTGCAGAACGGCGCGTTGATTGTGGACGGTGTGGAGGGCTCGTTCGCGTCCTTCTCGGCTGCATCGAAGGCGATCACAAGTACCAGCAGGAACGGGTGGAACGATTGGTACATCGCTCGCAATGATGGCGATTGGATATTGGCGGACGAATGGCGCCGGCTTCGAGCAACCGTCAACGTCTGACCACCTTACGAGGTATCCAGACCGGCCCATGCGTAACTCGATTTAACCGAATTCGAGTAACAGGGAGGTTTCGTCATAGGGCTATGGCGTAAATGTAGTGATCATCACTATCGGTCGCGGCCCGCCAAATACCGCCGACTGCCGCACAAATTGGTCGATTATCTCTTTAATCATCAACCAGATACATGCTTCACCTGGTTGGACTATACAGAATGGTTCTCACACACCATCCAGACGGCATACCTCCCCGTTTGCCGCCGATTGTTCTCTGCAATACGCTTCCGAGACGGTTGCGATTCAAGTTATTTCAGTTGATCGCCGCAGTTTCCGGCTACTTGGCTGCCTTACCCCGGTGCGCAACAAGGTGATCGGTGCTAACGCGCTGGGATGGCTTTCGGAACGAAATTCGTCAGAATGGACTTGCCCGGGTTTAGTGGAGAGGCTTTCACTCTGAGATGGCCATTGTGGCCTCGAATGATGCCGGCGATTTGTATCCCAGAGCGGAATGTCGTCGACGTGGATTGTAGAAGCCGTCGATGT
>JAILWQ010000013.1 GCA_025698865.1 Erythrobacter sp.
GCAGGAGCGCGCGGCCAACGCGGTGGGGGTGGGGGGCTAGGGGGGGGGGGCCGGGGCGCGCGCCCGCGATCGCGGTCGCGGCCGCGGTAAGGGAGACAACTGTGGTGGTCGCCAGCGCGACCGTGACAACGGAAGAGCGCATGTATTCATGACAGCACTCGATCGCCAGCCTGTCGCGCCGAAGGAATCCACCGAGCCGTTCACGCCTGGAAAAGAGCGAAACGCGGCGCAGAGACGCGGCTCGTGTTGCTCGTCCCAATCGGCGCAGCTTCGATTTCACCGTCCGGGCCTGGTGCTCCGGCGGCGGATCCATTCGCCCGTAAGGCCGCCAAGGAGCAGCAGGAAGCCAAGCACAATCAAACTGAACATCAGGCCCACGAATGGACCGCTTGGATCGCCCCGATAGACCAGGCGCAAGCTGACCTCGCTCAGGAACGTCGTGACCGCCGCGCCCATGACCGCCGATCCCGCCATCAGGTCCCACCTCCCGAGTCGGCCCAACACAAATCCCCAGGCAAGTGTCGCGACGACCAGGACGAGCAAGAGCAGGTTTCGGACGAGCTCCTCGTTGTCGGGATATCCCCGCTGATCGAAGACCATGCCCATCACTATCGGCAGGCTGATGCACAGCAGCCACGCAACAGTCGCCGCCGCGAGACACAACCACCTCATTACTGATGGTCCCGCGCGGCCACGGGGGCGTCCAGCATCTCGGCTGTCCGCACTCTTTGCGGCGGATCCACACGAAGCCGTCGGCCTAGTCCGCAGACGCGTCAATGCGCTAAGCGGCGCAATGACGTACCTACCGCTGGCAGCAAAGGACAACGCGGCGTCATGGCTCCGGTGTGCGACGCGACCTCCGACGGCGAGGGTGTGCCGTCAGGTTCGGCGAGCTGCGGCGATGGCTGCTCCGTAGTGGTGGAGCGACTCGGCCATGTCCTTGACGCGCCGGTTGCGTCCTTCGACACCGTCGACCTGCTCGGCCAGGAAGGTGCCGTCGATGAGGACCACCCCGAGCCCGGACAGGCGGTCCGCGACGGCACGCGCCCCCGCAGGGCCTTCGGCCTCGAAGGCGACTTCGACAAGCTCGTGCATCCGCACGCGGGCTTCGGTGCGGACGCGGTCGAGGACCACCGCCACGTCGGGGTCCCGGTTGGTGATCAGCAGTAGGAGGAAGAGCCGCAGGAACTCATGGTGCTCATCGAGCAGCACTGCGACCTCGCGCAGCGACCGTCGCAGGCGGGCGCCGGCGTCACCGCGGGTTCCCTTCACGGTGACCGCGTCGAAGAAGCGACGCGCTCCACGTTCCATGACCGCGGCGGCGATGGCCGCCTTCGAGTCGAACTGCCAGTAGATCGAACTCTTCTGGATTCCCGACTCCTTGATGATCGCCGAGATGCTCGCGCCTTCGTAGCCGTACATCGACATCACCCGGGAGGCGGCGTCGAGGATGTCCTCGCGCACCCGCTGGCCCTGGGCGTTGCGGCGGACCTGCACGTCCCGGCTGCTCGTCGACATGGCTCGATCCTAGGTCAGCGCGACTCCTTGACACGCTGCCTGCCCGCCCCTACCTTTATCGAACTGACTAGACCGGTCGGTACAGAAATGGGCAAAGGAGCCTCGGGTGGAAGAGTTCGACGCGGACGTGGCGATCGTCGGCTACGGCCCGAGCGGGGTGATCGCCGCCAGCTTCCTGGGTCAGGCCGGGGTCTCGACGGTGGTGCTCGAGAGGGACCAGGACCTGTACGCCCGGGCCCGGGCCGTGACGGTCAACGACTGGTCGCTGCGGATCCTCCAGGAGCTCGGGGTCGCCGAGCGGGTCAAGCAGGACATGGACATCGCCCGGTCGGTCACCTGGAAGACGCACGCCAACAACCTGGTGCTTCGGCTCGTCCCCTCACCCGACGTGCTCGGCCACCCGCCGGCGATGATGATCTACCAGCCCGAGATGGAGGCCGTCATCCGGGAGAACGCCGCCGGGTACAGCTCCCTCGACGTGCGCTTCGGGCACTCCTACACCGGCCTAACCCAGGACGCCGAGGGGGTGACGCTGACCGCGACGGACCCAGATGGCAGGCCCTACTCCCTGCGGGTGCGGTACGTCGTCGGTGCCGATGGTGGCAGCAGCCGGGTGCGGGAGGACGTCGGTCTGAGGATGGTCGGCTCCACCCGGCCACGGCGCTGGCTGGTCATCGACGGCGAGGTGCTGCAGCCCTGGCCCGACTGCGACGAGCTCGTCTTCTGGTCCGACCCGGTCCGCCCGGTGGTCGACATCCCGCTCGCCAAGGGCAACCACCGCTGGGAGATTCCCCTGGGCCCTGGCGAGGTGGATGCCGACTACGCCACCGAAGACCGGGTGTGGGAGCGACTGTCGCAGCTCGGCATCGGCCGCCGCGACGCCCACATCAAGGGGTGGGCGTTCTACAGCCACCACGTCCGGCACGTCGACGCCTGGCGCAGGGACAGGGTCGTCCTGATCGGCGATGCGGCCCACCTGATGCCGCCGTGGGCCGGTCAGGGGATGCAGTCCGGCATCCGCGACGCGCACAACGTCGCCTGGAAGCTGGCCGCCGTCTGCCTGGGCCAAGCCGACGACGCCCTGCTCGACACCGTGGAGACGGAGCGCCGGCCGCACGTGCAGATGCTCACCGCCATGTCACAGCGGCTCGGCCAGCTCGTCGAGGCCGACAACCCACTGGTCGTCCGGGTGCGCAACGCCCTCGGGCCCGTCCTGATGCACCTTCCGGGCGCGAACCGGATCCTCCTGCCTCGCAGCAGCACCATCCGGTTCCGGCGGGGGTGGGTCACCGGGACCCCAGGACGGCGCAACGCGCTGGGCCGGATGATCCCCCAGCCGACCGTGTTCGACCGCCGAGGCCGCGAGCACCGGCTCGACGACCTCGTCGGATCCGGCTTCGTCGTGCTCGGTACGGATGACGACCCACGCGAGGCGATGTCCGCGCACCAGGTGGCGGCGTGGGCAGCGCTCGGAGCACGGTTCGTCACCGTCCGCCCGACCTTCTCCACCGCCGACGAGCCCGACGTCGTCGTCGACGCCACCGGGTCGCTCACCGCCTGGATGAAGCGGTTCCACGCGCGAGTCGTCGTCGTCCGCCCGGACCGCTTCGTAGCCGCATCCGACGTCACCGGGCTCGATGTCCCGGCCCAACGCGGAAACCTCGACCGCACCGCCCCCTCGAAGGCGACGCGCGCCCCAACCCCCACACCCCCCACCATCCGCGTCTGAACCGCGAAGGAACCGCCATGACTCAGCTGCGCACCACCGACGTCGACCTCGGGCGGTGGGTGCTGCGCACCCACCAGGTCGGGGACCCCACCGACCCGACCATCCTCTGGCTGCACGGCTCCGGCCCCGGCGTCAGCGCCCTGTCGAACTGGGAGGGCATTCTCGGACGGCTTCCCGGCTACCACCACGTGGCCCCCGATCTGCTCGGCTTCGGCGAGTCCAGCCACCCCGCCGACCTGCCTCTCGGCGTGGCCCACTCGGCCGAGGAGCGCGCCAACGCGATCCTCCAGCTGCTCGACGTGCTGGGCATCCAGCGCACCCACGTCGTCGGCAACTCCATGGGCGGCATGGTCTCCCTGTTGTTGCTCACCGCCCAGCCGGACCGGTTCGACCGCGCCATCCTGATGGGCAGTGGAGGCGCCCCCATGACCCCCACCCCAGACCTCTTGGCGATGGTCAAGTACTACGACGACCCCACACCCGAGGCGATGCTCAGCCTCATCAGGGCCTTCTTGTTCGACACCAGCCGCTACGGCGACGCCATCGAGCAGATCGCCACCGACCGCGCCCGCTACGCGGCCCGGCCCGACATCAGCCGCTCCCACGAACGCACCTTCTCACCGCAGGGCCCACCGCTGGTCTTCACCGCCCAACAGCTGGCCGGCATCCACCACGAGGTGCTGCTCCTGCACGGCCGCGAGGACCGCATCATCCCGCTGGCCGCATCCCACCACGTCGCGCAGCACCTGCCCAACGCCCAGCTGCACGTGCTCCCGCACACCGGCCACTGGGTCCAGATCGAGCAGGCCGACCGGTTCATCGCCCTGGCCCAGCTGTTCCTCGGTGAGGCACCCCTGGTGACCGAGGCCGAGGAGGACCCGGCGGCATGATCGACGTCTTCGGCTCCGTCCAGCTCGGCTACCTCGTCGTGCAGACCAACCGCCTGTCCGACTGGCGACGCTTCGGGTCCGACGCCATCGGCCTGCACGTCGACAAGGTCAGCAACGACGTCACCCGCTTGCGGATCGACGACCACACCTGCCGCTTCCTGCTGCAGCGCGGCCCTGCCGAGGACGTCACCGCCTTCGGCTGGCACGTCACCAGCCACGAGGCCTTCGACGAGATCCTCTCCCGCGTGGCCGCCCTCGGGCTCCCTGTGCGCGAGGGCACCCCGGAGGAGTGTGCCCTGCGCGGCGTCGAGCGCCTCTGGCGGTTCGCGGCGCCCAAGGGCGGTGTCAGCGAGATCTTCACCACGCCCGCCCTCACCCCTGAGCCACTGCGGATGACGGCATCCGGCTTCGTGACCGGCGACAGCGGGATGGGGCACGTCGCCATCACCAGCAAGGACGTGCTGGGGATGCACAGCTACTACGCGACGCTGTTCGACGCGCGACTGTCCGACTTCATCCTCGAGCGGATCGGCCCCATGAAGCTGCGCATCCGCTTCCTGCGGGTCAACCAACGACACCACTCCGTGGCCATCGCCAACGTCCGCCAGGTGTCAGCCGACCCCATCCGCACCCGGATCCAGCACGCCAACATCCAGGTCGCGACCCTCGATGACATGGTCGCCTCCTTCGAGCGGGTCACCGCCGAAGGCTTCCGGATGATGTGGTCCATCGGCCAGCACACCAACGACCGCGAGCTGTCGTACTACTGCCGTACCCCGTCCGGCTTCGAGCTGGAAGTCGGGTGGAACCCCGTAGTCGTCACACCCGAGCTGGAGTCCACCTGGGAGCCGGCCACGTACCCCGGCATCTCCACCTGGGGCCACACCCCCATCGGCGAGGACATCGTCCACAAGCTGACCATGTTCCGCCACGCGGTCGCCTCACTCGCCAAGACCGAGGCCACGGTGCCCCAGGCCCGTCATCCCGAAGCACTGTCCCTATACGTCCACTGATTGCGGACGCGCAACGGCAGCGACCCGGACAGCGACGACACATCCCTCTTCAGAGCCCGTGAAGAGTGCCGAGCATTCGCCGTCGCCGAGGCGCTGTGCGACGACCTCCTGGCGGCGGTGTGACGCAGGTACGGCTCGCGCCAAAGAGATGAGCCAGCGGCGAGTGACGACTATGGCATCGCCCTTGATGGCCGGGGCCTTTGGCGCGCGGAGCGGCTACAGATGGACCAATAATGGGCGGGCTTGGGCTGGCGCACCGCCTCGTCCCAGCACCCAGACCAAGTACGGGCCCGGAGGCGCCCAAGAACGTGGCGGAATCGTGCCGGTAAGTAGGACCTCATCTGCGCTGATTTGGCGCCGCGCCTGGAGCCGCAGGAGGCGCTGGTCAGTGTCCAAGCTGTGCGTCCGTGAACTGTTGCGAGTGAGGATGATCGCTGGCACGACGTCGGGAGGTGTGGCGTTGCTTGGCGCCGTGCCGCCAGACATTGCGCTTCCTTTGCGCACACGTACCTCAAGCTTCTCACCGTGGCGGACGCTTTGCGGGGCGGCGACTATTTCAGGGCGTGCCTGGGCGAGGTACGGGGGGTGGAAGACGTCCACCGTCTTGTGCTCGAACTGAGCGTTCCGGTTACTAAGCTCACCTTCGTTCCAGAGGCCATTGCCGCCCGTTACGAACACTTGACCACCAGGAACCAGAAGGGAGGTGGCGTGATATCCCCTGTCCGGGCTGTTCTCAGGCAACGGAGCCATCTGCCGAGACGTGTAGGAGTTGAGGTCGATCAGCTCTGGCCTTCGTCTGTACTCGCTATGAGTGTTCGTGTAACCGATTCCGGCACCGCCGATGAGGCAGACTTGGCCGTTCGGCAGCAGGGTCGCATCGCCCATGATGCGGCGAGCCTGCAAGTTGAACCTTCGCTTTTCCCGAAGCGTGCGACGGGCGACGTCGTATTCGTATACAACTGCGTCCGAAAGGGCCGGATCGTATGGGTTCGCCTTACCGGTCGACCCGCCGCCCAATACGACAATGCGGACGGTCGGAGGCAATTGTCCGTCGGGGCCGATGTCAATCGGGGCGATTACGGACGCCCCTTGGGTCATCCAGGTCCGGAACCCGCCAGCGTCGAGTGGCGAACCGAGCAGCCTGTTCGTGGCCGGGTTGTAGAGCCGAACGAAGGAGTCCGTTAGAACGAACAGAATACCCAGGCCGTCATCGCCAGAGCCGCTAGACGGCAGTAAGTGCACCAGTGGATACAGCCCGGCCAAACGTCGACCCTCAGCGTTTTCCTGCCTCCCCGTCGAGTCGGGGTCGACGGGCGGTTCGCTCTCCGGGTATTCCCATTCAAGTTCGTCGTGAGGAACCAGCCGATTTTCGCTCACTGAATAGTACTCGTAGTGGTTGTTGGTATCGAACCAGTTGTTGGCAACGAGCGGCGCGCTGCCGCCGATGATGAGGCTGTCGCCGTTGGATAGAGTCACTAGTGTTGGATACCATCGATATCGCTTCATCTTGCCCGGGTTCTCCCAGCGGAGACCCTCGCCATCTACGGTGGCTAAGCGCAACTCATCCGCTTTGGACGGGGCCGGGTGGAAAGGATTTCCTGACTTGTACCCGCCGGCGATCACCAGTCGGCCGTCGCCCAAGAAGCTGTGCCCCGAGCAGAAGGCATTGAAGCCCTGGAACCACATGACCTCACCAACTGGTTCCATCTTCTGCGGAGACCAATACTGGGCCGAGGTGTATGGCTCGTTGAACGCATGGTCATGCCCGTCGCCGGACTCCGCACTTCCGACGTTGCGATAGCCGAAGCCAAGCACCATCCCGTTGGGTAGGAGCGCACAATGCGCCGCCATCATCTGGAGGCTTCCTCCGAACGCCCAAGTCCCGAAAGTCGGATCCACGACGACGCCGCCGCCGTCTGCGTCAGCACAACTCGCCAGCACCGGTGCCGGCCCGAGCAATGTCGCACCTGCGATCACCTCGAAGATTTGCCGACGTGACAGTCCTTCAGTTCCGTCCATGAAGCCCCCACAACCCTGCGTCGCGCCCCTAGTTCGCGCAGATCGGTTCTACGGCACTCTAGCGTTCCCAAGGTCCACGGGCCAGAGCTTCATGGTCGTCCGATGTCACGCAACTGCGTCGGAGTATGTTGCCTCGGACGCTGGCACGCGGAGGTGCCTTCCCTGGCCGAGATGAATGCTTAAGGGTCTACGCCGGCGCCCTATCTTCGCTTATCGCTCAGAGAGCGCCCTCGAGGCCAGCAAGCAGCCGAGATCCTCGGACTTCAGTAGATCGACCCCGTCTCGAGCCAGTCGCAGAGCGACCTGCGGGTTCGCGCCTCGAGCGGCGAAGTGACGCGACACCCAGGGGGTTGACGGGATCTGGGCGGGCGCCGACTACCTGCGGAGCCGGCTCGACTAGAGCGACGCGCTGACTGTCTCTTCGGTTGGCTTCCCGAAGTAGCCCAGGGCGAGCGTCTGTGGGATCGATTTCCAGCTGTAAAGCAGAAGGACGGCTGCTACCGCCCATGCCGCGCCGTCCGCCGCGGTTACGTCGAGGATGTCCGCAGCGGTGAAGAGGAGGCCGACTGCTCCAACGAGTACGACGACTGAGCCGAGCAGGACCCCACCGATAGTGTTGTCGGGCGCTATGCCGTCGTCCTCCTCGTAACGCTTCTTACAGATGGTCAGCCATAGGGGCCCACTGCCGATGATTGCGGTCGAGAGGGCTGCAGCAACGGCTATGGCGCTCCCTTTGCTGGTGCCCGCTTCGCCGAGGACAGCGTCAAGGGAATCCCCAGTCGCGAAGACCGCGGTGAAGAGCGCCGCGGCCAAGCTGGCACTTGATGCCCAGTTGTCCTTGAAGTCCCAGTCGGCTGTGATCCCGGGTAGGCGGATACCCATGTTCTTGGCGCTCCACCAGCCAGAGATCGGATCCAAGGCGCGGCCCGCACCTGCTGCCGCGACGTCTGCTTCATCAGGATTCGGATTACCTCGAGGTCGGCGTCGCCAGAAGAGGTAGGGCGGGATGACGCCTACCAGTGCGATCAGGGGTGTAGGCCAGAGGAACTGCCACAGTGAGGTCCAGTAGGAGGATTCTTTCGGCTTCAGCGTCACCTGGAGGGGAACGGATGCAGGTGTCAAGGGGACCTCGGGAACTTGTGTCGTCTTACCAGTGAGGATGGCGGCCCGGGGGGCTGAACCACCCTCGCAATTCATCGTGAAGGTCACTTCACCGGCGGTGTATGGGGCAAGTGAGGGCTGGCCGACGACGGAGTCACAAGAACCGTCGGTGACCGAGAGGGAGAGCCTCAGCTCATTGGAGGACAGATTTGTCGCCACGATGGACAGCTCTGATGCGCCATCCTCCGAGCGGTTTCCGTCAACCGGCCCTGCCTCAACGGTGAAGTCCGGCGAATCTGCGGCCGCGGAAGTAGCCGTCCAAAGGCCCTGCACGGCGAGCACCAGGACCACCAGGGTGGCAACGCGGAGCCAGACTTCACGGCCAACAACTCGACGCTCAGTGGGTGCGCCACCTGGTCGCTGACTGGATAACATGCGCCCCTCCTCACAGGTCCCCATCGAGAGCGTGGCACGAGCGTCCCGAAAGTGCGACCCCTTTGGCCTTACGAAGCGTCGCGACCAGCGGGCCCTTCCCAAGGCGCCAAGGCACTGTGGCAGCGATGCGATGCACTCTGCCGAACCTGCCGCATTGGGCCTTGCTCGTTGACCTCTCCGGGAAGTGCGAAACACCACGAGGGGGCACTAGAGAGCCGACATTGGTGGTGCATTCGCAGTCTCGGAGAGTAGGGCTGTCCCTGCCATTCTCCTGCCATGTCTACGAGCCCAAGCAGCCCCAGTGCCGACCCCGCGTTCGGTTCCACGCAGGAGGACCGATGGGACCATGATGAGCAGTTCCATCATGTTGTTACCTTCTTAGAGAAGGCCGCGGCGCGCTCGCGTCGCATCGCCTACATCGCGTTCGGCGCAGGCGTGGTAGGTGTGGCGCTTGCCGTAGAACTGGGGCGGCGGGCAACCAGCGATGGCGCTGAAGTCCTAGAACAGAGCGGCTACTCGGCGGTGGCTGCTGTCTACGAACTGCTGAGGACGGCGGCAGTCGCAGCGCTCTTGGGGGCAGCTCTCTGGGGGATTCTGAATCTGGCGCGAGCAGCGCTAGATCAAGCGACTCGTTATGAGAAGCGTATGGTCGCAGGGCACTTCCTTGTCTTCATGCTGAAGAGATTCGACACCAAGATCAAAGACGATGATGTCAAACTCGACCAGGTCATGAATGTCTTCAAGCTATGGAGCGACAATGTTGAGTCTGCGTATACGCATGTGAAGTTCGGTTCGAAGAAGAACCAGGCACTTTCTGTGATCGCGAACCCAAACGGAGTGGGTTTCGCGACGGGCGGGGCAGAGCCGGTAGTGCCCATGAAGAAGGAGTAGCGCCGCTCGGCATCTCTGAGCTGCTAGCGGTCATTCGCACCGGCGGCAGCCGTGCAACCTTCGGTGCCCTTGCGGCGATGTGACGCTGGTGCCGCGATCACGCATCTCGTGACGTCGGATGGTGGAGGGTGCGACCATCAAGAGTGTGCGGATCGAGATACGGAACACGGTGGACAGGTGGTCGGATGACCATGCCGCGCTCCTGGAATCGGAGGCGCGCGACGCCTGGCTCCTCCGCGGAAGAATTGGATCCGCACGCCTGCCCTACGAAGGGACTTCGGCGTGAGCGCAATCGACTACCTCAGCGAGCACGGCAGCGGAAAGTACAAGCGGTGGCATGTCCCCGACCTCGTGACAAGGCATCGCACCGTGGAGCTCGTGTTCGTCTTCGAGTCACCTCATGTTGATGAACTGAGCGCTGGGCTGCCCGTCGTGGGACCCGCAGGCAAGAGCGCGATGCGCTATCTAGCGCCAGGCCAATCGGCAGATATGAGCTTGGGGCGCTTCGTTCAAGAACGACACGCAGCCGGGGACGGTCGCATCGCCATCCTGAACGTCAGCAACGTACCGATGCAGGCAGCCGCCTTCGTAGGTACAGAGGCCCCCGAGCTGGAAGATGGCGAGTGGGCGATGATCGAAAGGGCGCGCCGATCGAAGGCTCGCTCAATGTGTGCAATGCGAGACCCTGCGGCACGCGTGATCGCGGAGGTTCTCGTGAACGGACTCCGCCAGCGGCTCTCGGCTGTCGATCGTGGCGTCGACGGCCGCGTTGTCGCTGCGGGGACCTTCGCGCAGCGCGTGGTTGCTGCTGCCCTTCCCGATCTGAGTCCCGAGCCGCTCTGTGTTCCGCACCCGTCGTTCAACCAGTGGAACCGGGTGGCCAACCACAATCTGCCGGCTCTAATCGACCTAAAGCATCGGTTCGAGGACCAGACGTCACGAGCCTGACGCTGAGCCTGGTTCCCCAGGACTGCCCCAGGCAGGCGTCTAACCGACTCGCGGAGGGCAGTGGCGCCGCCGCCGCACGCGCCTCGCGGCGATGAGACGCGGCTCTGCGGGGTTCCGAGGCGGGCTGGTTGAGATCAGTCGCGGATGCGCAGAACCGCATCAGCCGCTGGGAGGAACCGAGGAACTGCCCGAATCAGGGCGCCCCAAGTCTCCTCGAACCCGACGTAGCCGAGCTGGCTGGAGGGGTACGAGTTCGGTCCGCTATCGCGGTCACCGAGTCAGCCGCAGGGGCGCCCCCGGGCGTCGCCATGTCTGAAGTAGACGCCAACGCCAATTCGGCCAGAGTCGATGCAGGCAAGCGCCCCAAGCGTGCGACGCGGGGGCCTTGTGAAGTGAAATCGAGACGTCGCCGCTATGAAGTTGACGGGGAGTGCTTGTCGGCCTCGTCTCGGGCGTTGGTCCACTTCGCGTGCTCCTGCGAAACCAGGCCCTCAATCCGCTCCGCCAAAACCATATGACGCCGCGCACCGCCATAGGGCCCCGCCTCGGAGAGAAACAAGAATCGCTCATGCTTAAGGGCT
This sequence comes from Erythrobacter sp., assembly GCA_025698865.1. GTDB lineage: Bacteria > Pseudomonadota > Alphaproteobacteria > Sphingomonadales > Sphingomonadaceae > Qipengyuania. The sequence goes on from JAILWQ010000013.1 coordinate 11,126, forward strand.
TCTGCAGCAGACCGGTAGAGGATCCAATTGGCTTGCCACTGCTTACAGTTGTTGGATCCCTTCTAACGCTACGACCGCGGCAGCGATCGTTGCCGTGAGTACAGCTGGCGATCCGGCGAGAGCAAGCATAGGGACGCCACTCCCCAAGACCAGCTGGAGAGCTTTAATCCGCTTGTAGGCGTTGGCAGGAGCCGCTCTTGCGGTCGTACCAGTTCAACTGTTCTTCTAGTCGTTCCCACGTGGGATCACCGAGAGGAAGGACGGCCGTCGCATTAGCCGTGTGACCCGTTGTCATCTGGCGTCGCAGTAGGCCGAGAGCACTTCGTCGATGTGCTCGAAGGTTCGCTTAGGGAGCCTTCCCTGTCTGATGCCACCCACCGTCGCGGGAATCGCTGCGGGCCACGCCACGAACCACGCCACAGCGCCGGCGGCTGCCTTGTCCATCCATCGAGCACCGCCCACCTCTACGATCAGTTCATCCGGCCCTGTTGAGAAATTCACCGTGAGAGCAGCGCCAGCGCCCACGTACCTAGCCCAGTTGTTCGTCCGACACTGCACGATCACACGACCCTGCTCGTGCCGAACCTGAGCTTCGAAGTGCTGGTTCTCGTACCACTTAGCGAGGTTGTCGGCCAGCGCATCTACCCGGACTCCGCAGGCGGCGTACTTCCTGAAGGCAAGATTCGGACTTTCCTTGGGCGGTGAGCCTCCGGCCCGCGGCGGCCCGACGGGGCCATCGACTTGCGCAACGTCGGCCTTCCTCCGCAATTCGCCGAGCAGTTGTTCGATGTCTTGCCTTACCGAATAGGCGATGTCTCGGCGGTTCATGAAGTCTTGGAGCACACCCGCCAGAGCACTCAAGTCACTGTCGACATCATCCCGGTGCAGCTTGACCTGCCGTACGAACTCCTCCTGCTTCCCCATGCTCAGTTCCTTGGCGTCCAGGTATGGCTGCAATACCACCGCCGTCGCGAATGGCGTAGATGGCGCGGGTGGCATAGAGTCCGGCGCCGCCGCCCTAGGCTGAGAGGCTAGGTGCTCGATAGCAGCGCGGAGGTTCAAGACACAGTCGACCGGCGCCTCGCCCTCGCCACAGCGCATCGTGTAGTCGATCACCTGTGCTGATGCAAGTGGCTCACGGAGCTTCCAAGTAGGCACCTGCTGCAACATCACTGGAAGAATCGTCCGCTGATTGGCCACGGCCCACCGCAGTTCTTCCTGACACGGGTGGGAGTGGAGGTAGTCTGCAGTGACCGCGGCAACGAAGATGTCCGACTCTCGGATGTCCCTGAGGATCTCCGTCCACCAATCCGCACCACCGGGCGTCTTCATGTCGACCCGGATGTTCAGGTCCAGCTTCTCCAGGTCCTTCAATAGGTGGCTGAGTTCGGCGAGTTGGGCGTCCCTACGCGCGTATCCAACGAATCCCGTGAGCCTTTCCATGGCTCCCCCTCTTCACATGCCGGAGAACCGACACGAGCGACACCACCGGCGCCCGCGACGCGTCCCAACGGTGACTTCACTACTACGGTACGCCGCTGGAAGCCGTATCTCTTGGGTCGTTGGTCACACCAGGGAAGGAGTGCTGGACAGTCTTTTCGGGACACCGCTACCGGGGCGCACCCCGGGCGGCTGACCTATCGAAAGTGACTATCACCAGCCCTTTCCGAGCAACGCGCGGAGTGTGACGCACAGGACATCGTCTCAAGTTGCGAGGCCACGGCACTACTCCGAGCATGGGGTTGCGGGGGGATTCACCAAGGGAGGGCACGGGGATGAGTCGCCCGAGGATCTGTATC
>JAILWQ010000014.1 GCA_025698865.1 Erythrobacter sp.
TCCAGAGCCCCGGCGTGCTATTGACGCGGCTCAGCCGCTACCGATGATCCGCGTCCCGCTCCTGATCGTGGCGAGCGCATCTTGTGCGATCCTGAGCAGGCTAGTCGTTCGAGGAACTACGTGAAGTCCGCTGCCACCGCATCCCACCGCCAGGCAAGCGCCGTGTTGCAGGCCAAGAATCTCCACAAGGTCGTTCCGGCGGCCCTGGATGCGCCTGCGATCGCCATCGGTCGGGGCTGCTCTGATGAGGTCAAGACCTACATCGAGGACTTCCTCAAGTCCAAGGGGTGGGCCTCGCCGGTGGAGGTTGCGCCCGGCTTCGACGTCTCCCTCAACCTCATGGCCTCGAAGGTCGTGTTGCACGTTCAGACCGGCAACATGGTGCGCGCCTTCTACGACCTCATGAAGATGCAGGCTTTGCACCAGCAGAATCGCGCCGACTGCGGCGTGCTCATCGTTCCCACGGCGGCGGCCGCCCGCCGCATGGGGAGCAACCTGGCCCAGTTCGAGCGCGTTCGCAATGAGCTTGAGGGCGTGTTCTTCCATCAGATCACCATCCCGGTGCTCATCGCGGCGTTCGAGTAGGAGGGAAAGCAGTGTCGTACGAGGTCCGCGTGACGCCGGTGGCCGACCGCCGCAGTCAGATCAGCCAGGCTGCGGCCACCACCAACACCGAACCGGTTACCTACCGGCAGCGGACGATCAACTTGCCTCGCAAGCGCATTTCGGTGCACACGCCGCTGTACCGCGTGGCCAACATGCGGACCACGACCCTGCAGATGCGCTACACCGCGGAGCACAACCTGCCTGAGGACTTCTTCGAGAACGGACAGGAAGACGTCTCGACGCAGCGCGCACAGCACGAGCTGCTGCTCGACCTGTCGAAGGAGTCCACCGCGGACATCTTTAGCGAGCTGGAGCGGAAGAAGGAGCAGACCCACCCGCTGATCGTCACCAGTGACGGCGTCGTCCTGAATGGCAACCGCCGGCTGGCTGCGATCCGCGATCTGTACGCGAAGGACTCCACCGAGTTCCGCTCCTTCGAGTACATCGACGTCGCGGTTCTGCCCGATGAGGCCACCGAGGATGATCTGACCAAGATCGAGGTCGATCTGCAGATCGCGCCCGATTACCGCCTGAACTACGGCTGGGTCGACAAGGCCATCAACCTGCGCAAGGTGACCACCAAAGAGCTGAATCCCTGGTCGATGCAGGAAGCCTCCGCTCACTGGCAGCAACCGGTGAGGGATCTCGAGCGCCTCCTGAGTTCGCTGGAGCTGGCCGAGGAATACCTCGAACGGATTGGCCAGCCGCGGCGCTTCGATCTGATCAAGGACGATGAGTTCGCGTTCACCGCGCTGCTCAAGAGCCAGCGGCCGCAAGCCCGCTCCGGAGAGTCACCCTCGCGCCTGAGTGCGGAGAAGCTCGTCGTCTTCGCGTTGCTCAAGAACAAGGACAAGATCGAGGGACGGGTCTATAGCCAGGCCGGGGCCGTCCAAGCGGTCGTCGAGCGGCTGCTTGACGATGAGATGCTCCCGGTCGAAGACGACGGTGCGACCGGGGATGGCCAGGCCGCAGGAGATGGTGACCCGCTCGCGGACCTGCCCGACCAGGGAAACCCCGTTCCGAAGTCGGTTCTCGACTACGTGAGTGACCCGACCAACTGGGAGACCGTGGCGACCACGGCTAATGAAGCTCATCTGCAGCTGCAGGAAGAGAAGCGCAACACCGATCGCACGAGCCGCTTCGCGTCGGACGCCGGCCGCATCAACAAGCTCGCCACCGAGCTGTCCCTGGCGGAGGCGGACCCGACCACCGTCAGCACCGCATCGGCGCAGTTGGTTACTGCGTTGGACGAGATCCTCGAGCGGCTGCAACAGGTCGCCAGGAACCATCCCGAGGTGGCCGCAGGCTTGGACCGCGACCGCCTCGACAACGCTGCGCAGAAGATCACCGACCTGCTCCGCGGCGAATAGCAGCCATGTCCCTTCGGGTCGACTACGCGCCGGCCGTTGGCATGGCCGTCATCACCCGCGGGACGGATGTGCCCGGCGGGGCCTGGGCGGAGCTGAGTCGAGCGGCACGCGATCATGGCGGACGTGCCGTAACGAGCCAGCGTATCGAGGTGCCGTGGCTGGGGTTCCTGTCCATGGCTCCCACGGTGCGGGCGGTCTTGCTCAACCACAACCTGTCTGCGGAGTACTCCGACGAAGCGAGATCGCGCCTGGCTGCTCACGTCGCACAGGCGCGTCAGCTCGAAGCGGTGCGTACGGGCTCGTCCGAGCCGGAGACCTTGTCGGCGGCGGACCTCTACGCCCGGCTTGAGGGGCGCGGCTGGGACCGCACCAAGCGAGAGCTGACGACTCAACAGCTGCGCGACACCCTGGGAATGCTTGGTCTGCCCAATGGCGCCAACTTCTCGGTGCCTGGAGCGGGCAAGACCACGGTCGCGCTGGCGGTCAATCTCGCGGGCACGCCCGTGGGATCGAAGCTGCTGGTGGTCGCGCCCAAGAACGCGTTTGCCTCTTGGGACGACAACGTCCTCAAGGAATGCCTGCATCCCGGGTACGAGCGCTTCGAGCGCCTGACTGGTGGCGCTGAGGCCATCCGCAGGGCGTTGGCTTCCGACCCGCAGCGGAGTCTGATCACCTACAGCCAGCTCATCCGTGCCGAGGAGCCGATCGTCGCATTCCTGAGCCGCAATCAGGTGCACCTGATCTTGGACGAGAGCCATCGCATCAAGGCCGGCGAGCAGACGCAGACCGGGGCCATCGCCCTCAAGCTCGGACCCTTGGCCCTGCGACGCGACATCCTCAGCGGTACGCCGATGCCCCAGGCAACCACTGATCTGGTGCCGCAGTTCGATTTCCTGTGGCCCGCCCATGGCGTGGGGGGTCGCATCCGGATGAATCCCCAGCCGGCCGTGGTCATCCGACCCCTTTACCAGCGCACACGGAAGGGCGAGCTGGGACTCGACCCGCTCTTCCCGCATCACGAAGCGCTGGACATGTCCGACCCACAGCGCCTTCTGTACAGCGCCTTGCGCAACGCGCTCGTCCGTCAGCTGCAGGGCATCGCTCCGCACCAGCTGCCGGCCCGCGTCGCTCAGCCGGTCATGCGACTCCTGCAGGCAGCCATCGATCCCCAGTCTCTGGTCGAGCGATTGATGGGCAGCGGCATCGAGGCACCAGGGTCGGATCTGACCGAGGTGTACCGCCTCGTCCTGGAGGAGCGCGTGTCGCCGCGCATGCAGTGGGTAGAAGAGAAGGCACGCGCGTTGGTTGCCAGCGGCGAGAAGGTTGTGATCTGGACCCCGTTCCGCGACACGATCCGTCGCGTTACCGAGCACCTGGCCGACCTCGGCGCCCGGTCGATCGACGGCTCGACGCCGGCCGGAGGGGAAGACGAGGATGACACCCGCGAGTTCATCATCCGCGAATTCCACGACACGGCTGAGGCACGGGTCCTGGTAGCCAACCCGGCCGCGGGCGGCGAAGGCATCAGCCTGCACAAGGCGGCCCATCACGCCATCTACCTGGGCCGAACCTACAACGCCGCGCACTTCCTGCAATCCCGCGATCGCATCCATCGGCTGGGAGTGCCGAAGGGTGTCGATACGCACATCTACCTGACCGAGATGCGCGCCCCTGCGCTGATCGGCTCCATCGACATGTCGGTGCGCCGGCGACTGGATACCAAGGTTGCCGCCATGTCGGCAGCCTTGGAGGACGCTGAGTTGCGAGCGGTCTCGCTCGAAAGCCGCGACGCGGATCCTGCCCTCGACGATGGTATGGACCTGGATGACATCCGGGACCTCATCGGAGAGCTGCGCGGGGGGCGGACCGATGACGACCGGTGACTCCTCCCTGCTCCGCGCCAGCGTCATCTATGCCGGACTCGAGATCGCGCGCGACCGAGCGGCCAGCGGCCGGTCACCCGAAGAGACCTTGGCCTTCATTCGGCAGGGCGATGCGCATCGCAACAGCTTCGACTACGCCGGCGCCTTCACCCTCGCTGGAACGCACGGGTGGTCGGTCTTCGTAGACAGCCCGGACACGGCCGCCGCATTCAGGGCAACGCTATCGAACCTCATCGTGAGCCTGCGACCTACCTGGGTAATGGTGTTGCCGGCCGGGCGGGCTAAGATCATGGCCGCCCTCGACGAGGACCTGGTGCAGTGCCTCGAGATCGCGGCCCTCCTCGGCTACGACGATGAAGCAGTGGCGTGGTGGGACGCCCTGGCGTCCTTGGGTCGCCAATGGAGCGATGATGAGCGCCTGGCCATCGGCCGGGAAGCCGAGAAGCGAGCCATGGCCCGAGAACGAGCGCTTCTCGCCGGCACCGGCAGGGAACCGCGCTGGGTGGCCATCGAGGACAATACTGCCGGTTATGACATCGAGACTTGGCGTTGCACCGAGGCCGAGCGGGGCGAACTGGCGCAGCATTACGTCGAAGTCAAGGGGTCGAGCATGATCGGCTTCGTGCATCTCAGCCGTGGGGAGTGGGATTTCGCCCGGAAGAATGCCGCCGCCTGGGAACTCCAGATCTGGCTTGCAGACGACCCCGAGCCGGTGGTCCTGGGATTCGAGAACGTCAGTCCGCACATCCCCGGCGACCAGGGAGAGGGAACGTGGGAGAGGGTGAAGGTCGCCACCGATCGTCTGGTGCCTGCGGCTCGGCTCCAAGTTGACACCCCATTGCCCCAGCCGATGCTTCCGGACCAAGATCTTCCCGTGTCCCCAGATGGTGCGCAATGAAGCCTGACTACGACCTGCGTGGCGGCGACGCCTTCAAGCTGATCAACGAGCTGGATGACGGCAGCCTCCAGCTGACGGTGACGTCGCCTCCCTACAACATCGGCAAGGTCTACGAGAAGCGCACCCAACTGGCCGCCTACCTCAAGGAGTACGAGGCCTTTGCGCGGGCGCTCTTCGCCAAGACCGCCGAAGGCGGTCATGTGTGTTGGCAGGTCGGAAACTACATCGAGAACGGCGAGGTCTACCCGCTCGACATCTTCTTCTACGACATCTTCAAGGACGCGGGTTTCAAGCTTCGCAACCGCATCATCTGGCGTTTCGAGCACGGCCTGCACGCACAGCGCCGCCTGTCCGGTCGATACGAGACCATCCTGTGGTTCAGCAAGGGCGACTACTACACCTTCAACCTCGACCCGATCCGGGTTCCGTCGAAGTACCCAGGCAAGCGCGCGTTCAAGGGCCCCAACAAGGGCCAGCCCACCGGTAACCCGCTGGGCAAGAATCCTTCCGACTACTGGCCCATCATCGAGGCCGACTGGGAGGCCGAGGTCTGGAACATCCCGAACGTCAAGGCCAACCACCCCGAGAAGACTGAGCACCCCTGCCAGTTTCCGGTGGAGCTGGTGCAGCGCTGCGTGCTAGCGCTGAGCAATGAGGGCGACGTCGTTCTAGATCCGTTCCTCGGGGTTGGCAGCACAGCCATCGCCTCGGTCATGCATGACCGGCGATTCATCGGGTTCGAGTGGGATGCCGCCTACCTGACAACCGCCCAGCGCCGGCTCGCCGAGCTGAAGGCCGGAACCCTCAAGCTCCGACCTTTGGGGAAGCCGGTTCATCAGCCGAAGG
>JAILWQ010000015.1 GCA_025698865.1 Erythrobacter sp.
ATGCTTCAGCGACTCCAAAGCGCGCTGACCCCCCTCGCCGCCAACCTCGATCTCGGATGACGGCAGCGAGACGACCAGCATCGCGCCCGGCACTTGGTCAACTGCTGTTGTCAATTGCTGGGCGAAGGACAATGCGGCGTCGAAACTGCCACCCGGCAGGCCTTCCTTGCCCCACTGCAGACGGGCGTAGGTCACCCACTCGTCAATGAGGACGACGACTGGTGCGTGTGCTTCCAGTAGGCCCCGCAGTGCATCGGCACCGGGAGGTATGCCTTCCCGATCCGCATCGGCGAAGCTGTCGAGGGCCCCTGCACTGCCCAATTGCCAAGCCAGCTCACCCCACAGTGTCCGGATCTCGGCCCCTTCGACCCGCCTCGGCGTGATGGGAGACAGCGCTGTGCCGACGATCGCGGCACGATTGACGTGCGGAAGCCCAGAAACCTCCGCCTTGGCCAGAAGCGGCTCGAGGCCGGGCAGGGACGTCGCTTCCACCGCGGGATCGGCGAGATGCCAGAGGGCGAGCATCGAGTGAGTCTTTCCGCCACCGAACGTGGTCTGCAGGTCTACCACCGACTCGCCGCCAGCGTTGGTCAAGCGCCGGAGCGCGCCGACAAGCAGAAGGCTCAGGCCGTCGGTCAGGTATGTGCGCGAGAAGAACTCGCGCGGGTCGCCGTACTCCGGTGCGAGACCAGGATCTGCCCTGACCACAGCCGCGAGATCGGCGGCAAACTCCGCCTGTCGGTAGCGGCCCGCTGAAACATCCGGATGCGGTGTCGCGACCGATCGCCACGGCGGCAAGCCTGCCGCTGGTTGTCCGGCTGTCGGTGCCTGCGCGCCAGCCTCCTTTCGCTTTCGCTGCGCGGCGATCGCGTTCTCGAGGCCGATCTGTGAGCGCGCCTTGGCCATGCTCTCTGCCTGAGGCGCCGACACCGAGCGAAGCAGGCGCTCGGCCGTATCGAACGCCCGGTAGAGGTCCTCACCATCGAACGGCTTACCCGCGCTATGCGCCCACCGGTTGCGCGTAGCCCGCAACTCGCTGACATAGTTGCGCTCAGCGTGTCCAAGTGTCTGCCCTAGGGTCTCGCGCCAGTGGAACCAGATCGCGTTCAAGAGGAACTGGGGGTCATCAGGGTCAGCAGGACTTGAGACGCCCGTCTCCATCTCCTTCTGGGAGGAGACCACATCAACCCATCGGTCGCCGTACCGTTTGCCGAAGACCCGTTCGGCTACGGGCCGCAGCCCAAGCGTAAGATCATCGAGCATACGCCCGATCCGCTCTCTATTGCTGAGCGCCAACCTAGCCTCCCTCCCGCTCATCCAGGCCAAGACTTACCTGCACGGGATCTCCTTGCGAGTTGCTCGCTCCACGCACAAGTTCGGGCCACGCCACGACTAGGGCGTTGTAAGCACGTGCCTCATCAGGCCACTTCTCGTCGTCCGCGATCTTATGGAGCACATAGGCGAGATCACGCGCCACCTCTGCCACGCCCCCAATGCGCGAAATGAGGTCCTCCGCCGCTCCCTCCCCCTCGGACAGGAGAGCGTGCACGAGGCGCTGGGTCGCCTCCCAGACAGGAACGCGGCTGTCCCTCGCAGGGTCCCAGGTGCGGCTGTACTCATCGCGGGGCAGGAGGCGCGTCTTTCCGCGCCCCGACGCAACGATTCCGGAAGACACGAGTCCGCCGAGGGACGTCACACGTGCCCTTGCGAGATCGTCCGCTATTCCCGACGGGCCATCGCGTAAGCCATACAGTTCGTACCAGCGGATGGCCCAACGAGTCTCGGCGTCGAACTCGCCCTCCTGTTCTCGCAGGATCTCGTCCAGTGCCTTGTTGATTTGACCGAGTGCGCTTCCGACAGACATGGTCGATCCGTCAGGCTCAAGCACCTTCGCGTAGCGGCTGAACATCGACATGCCGGGTCCAATGGAAGCTTGGGTCAAGTCGACCGGCGCTATGTTGCCGTGCTGTAGGGTGCGTAGTGCAGCTGGCAACTCTCGCCTCAACGCCGCAAGGAAGTCCCGACGCGTGGTGATACCAGCCCCGGCGGATCGCGGACGGCACACCAGTAAGACCGACGATGCCAGGGAGTTAGTGCCGACAGAAACGAGGCGTCCACTGCCTTCCGTTCGCATTGGCCAAGTCGCTTCGATCGCGAAGCCTGACCGGATCAAACCCGTGAGCATGGTGTCCCATCCAGTCGAAGCGCGCGTCGAGCCATCGTACGAGTCGTTACCCGATTCCGACTGTTTGAAGGCGTAGAAGAAGGTGATGGGGAACTCGGATGGGCTGATGTCGCGGGCACGAGTGAATGCCTCCCCGAGGCCGGTTTCGAAGTGGGCGTTCGCCGCGGATTGATCGCCTCCGAACCGGTACGGAGTGGCTATCAGCTCATCCGTCTTCGGGGTAAGGACGGTGGCAAACAGCCCCGGATAGATCGCCGCGAGTGATCTCCTGAGCCATACATAGAAGTAGTCGGAGAGGTCTGAGTACCCGATATTGTTGTAGTAGGGCGGGTCCGTGCAGACAACCGCCGGTTCCGAGGTAGTAACGCTGGTGGCGTTCGCCTGGGCAACCTCACCCTGAGGTCCCGCCGGAGCGAACTCCACGGCGTCGGCCACGCGTTCCACAAACAGGCCAAAGTTGCCACCAACTTGGCTGAAGGGGTTGGCCTCGGCGTAGTCCCAGACCATCGGGATCCCCTGCCGAGCGAAGGTCTCCCGGAATGCCCCCCGGTCGCTCATCCAGCTGGTGATTGACGACCATAGATTCGCCCCCTTATCGACTGCGCAGGCTAGATAGGTCGCTAAGGCGTCGCCATAGTCTGTCGCCCCGCCAGACCCAGAATCGGCGGCAAGACCCGCCGAGAGAGCGTCACGGATGACCATCGCCCGAGCTTCGCTCACGAGGTCGGAGAAGGTCGCAAGAGCAACGAGTTGTCGCGCTGAGAAGTAGTCCTTGAACTGGTGAAAGCCGTACATGCGGCCCTGCGCGTTGCTGGCGAACGTGCCACGCGCGTTTTCAATGGGTAGTTTCGCGGCCATCGTGGTCTGGATCACGTCCGTCGCCGCCCCAACAGGTGTGAGCTGATCTGCGGATGGAGAGACGTATACCCGTCGTCGACCCAAGTCCGCCACAACTGCGAGCAAGACTGCGGACATGCGACCGGCATTCGCCTCTGCGTCGATGTACTCGCCCCTTGCGATGCCGACCTGGCAGACGGCGCATGCAAACGTCGCCTGGATCTTGGCCCCACGCCCGTCGGTGAGGGAGGTGCCGCGAAGCGTGCGCGTCCACTCTGCGGCATCCACAACTCCCGTGCGCACCCGGAAAGAAACTGTCTTTGCCGCGCGATCGATGATGGGCTCGACCCAAGCCTGCTGACCGACTTTTGTTGAGAGCGCGAACGAGCTGGCGAGCGGCATCTGAGTCCGGCACGCTGGATTCGGGCAGGTCACGGTACGCGCCCAGAGCCAAGCTATGACGGTGGCATCTGCGGCACCGTATCCTTGCGGGAGCATGACCCTCGGGTATAGGTCACCGATGCGCCGTTCCGCTTCCTCGCGCATCCAAGTGCCGTAGCGACGAACATCCTCGGCGAGCCCAGCGGCGCCTTTCCACTCTCCCGTTGCTCCCACCCCACCGCGTGCTCCGGGGTGAACGGGTGGCCGTCCCGCAAACTTCGGCGGGATCTCGACCAGTGCCTTGGTGACAAGGACTGCGACAGGATTCAGATCGCTGGCGAATGCCGTGAGGCCCAGCCGCTGGGCCTCAAGTGGGATCGAGCCGCCGCCGCAGAATGGATCGAGCACCGGCGGAGGTTTGCCGCCAGTGGAACGCCGGATCTCAAGTCTGGCTTCCTCAAGAACTGCCTCGTCCTTGGTGCTTTCCCAAAGAACCAGTCGTTCAATGATTCCGAACAGGCGAGTCCGCTCTTCCTCCACCGATCTCGGAGTTGGGAATCGCTCGGGGTCGCTTGAGGGGTCGTCTACCAGGCTGGCAAATAGGACCGCACGGCAGGCTGCGAGCGGGCGACGCGCCCACCACAGATGCAGGGTGCTCGGGTGACCGCGACGAATGCTCTTCTCGCGGGCGGAGGCGACGTTGATGGCCTCCAAAGGCAGAGCCACCTCGATAAGCTTCCGCTTCGTCGGCTCGGTCATGGGTTCTCTCCAGGTGGGGGCGGCCGGCCCGGCCCCATGACCGGGAGCTTCTCGAAGATTGCGCGCTCCTGCTTGCGCCTGATGGCGATCGCCGCGCGCCTCTGTCGAAACACGCGGTCACGCAGGTCGAAGAATGCCTCATCGGTCGCAGGCGGCGCGTCGGGTACGACAAAGCGATTCCCGAAGTCATTGCAGGCACGGCAGCACGTTACGAGGTTCGTGATGTCTTCCACGAGGTGCATCGGATAGCCGCGAGAAACCATTTGTCGCGGAATCACGTGATCCACAGACAGCTGGAGCCACGACTCGAAGCTCTCCCGCATGTCGAGACCGCAGTACACGCACTCGAAGCCGCATTGTGCGAAGACGTGCGGGCCATATCCATGACGAGCGGTGAGGTCGCCTTGGCGCGGCTTGCCGAGAGGCCGTCGTCCCCCGCCTTCATATCGATCGAATGGCAGCGAGTCGCTCATGCGCCAACCTCCACGACCTCGCCCTGCCTCAGCAGGTCCTTGATCAAGTAGTTCACCGACGTCGCAGCCGGATCGGCAAAGAAGGCGAATGGGCGGCGGAGGTAGGTTGCTGAACAACGGTCCTCAGGATCGACTTGGACAATGGCCAGGTACCAGCGGTCCGGTGCGTTGAATGACTTGCTGATCTCGTTCCGCGTGACCGTCACCGTCGTCGCCTCCATTGCGCGACCTTTGACTTCGATGAAGCGGAGACGGTCATCCGCATCCCTGGACTGCACGTCCCACCCGAGGTTGTCTGCCGAAACATCCTCTGGGGCGCGCCCCGCCGCGGCTTCGATCCGCATCACCTCGCGCATCGCTGCCAGCTCGACCCGCTTCGTCTCCCGGCGGCGCGCCTCCAAGTCCTCGGGTGGGACGCGACCCGAGAGCTGATCGACGAGACCCCGGGGAGCCACGATCGCGCCGCCCACGACAACAGGCGGCAGAGCCTGGACCTGCGCCTCCAGCTCCAACTCGCGTAGCCTGGCCCGGAGGCGGTCAGCTCCGTCGTTTGCTCGCTTCTCCGCGACCTCGCTGGCCAACCGCGTCTTCTTGCCTGCACGCTCCTGCTCGCGCAGCCGGATGGCCCGAGAATCCCAGTAGTTGATCTCGTACGTCAGGCGAGCGTTAACCTCGCGCCGGGTGCGCTCCACGCGGTCGACGGTCCGTTCTCGCACCTCGGCCACGTGGGCGCGAGACAGATGGTCGATTGCATGCAACGTGGCGCGGTCCTCCAGCGTCGCGCCGACCAGCCAGGTCGCTGACCGAATTGCTGGGTCAAGCAGCGCCCGTTCCGCATCCGTTGCGGGCGTGTAATCGAGGTATGGGGCGGCACCGGCACCATGGGCGTCGTTGGCGGTTACTTCCACGAACTCCAGTCG
>JAILWQ010000016.1 GCA_025698865.1 Erythrobacter sp.
AACCGCCCTGTCCATAGGTACCTTGAGCGGTGATGATGACGGTTCGGACCGGAAGATTGACCCCTTCGGTCAAGGTGGTGGTGGCAACCACAAACTGAAGGCGCTCGGTGGATACGGACTCTTCAATTCCAAGCAGCACATCACGCGGGAGGGAAGAGTGGTGATACGCGACGCCCCGACGCAAACATCGTATTAGGGGATGATCAGCGCCTAGGCGTGCCTGGGCCATAGCGACCAGCCATGCGGGACCCTCGTAGGATGAGCGATCGGCGATCGCGCCCGCCAGCAGCCGCGCTTCGTTCTTAGTCGGCGAAATGAGCAGGACTGGTCCAGCGCGACCGAGCATGAGTGCGATCGGAGCTATTGTCCTGTAGAACGGCGTGCTCAGCTCTGAGTCACGACTATGTCCCGGTTGCCGAACGACGAGTTGCCCTACAGGGGTTCTCGTTCGCAGTTCGAAGACCCGACCAGTAGCCGTCGGACGGAGATGGAGCACTCCCCTGAGGTCATACCGCGTGCGCATCGGCGATCGGCTCGTGGGACGCGGGAGCTCTGTTGCCGAATCATCGATCCGCTCCGTTCTGTAGATGCTGTGAACTCGGCGCGGCCCACGCCACTCTGAGTGGAAGTGCACTCCGAGGGCTGTGGGATCGAGCCAAGTCGCCAATGTAGCGCGGTTCCCAATAGCGGCCGACATTGCGACGATTCGATGCGAGGAGGCGATGGTGGCTCCGTGAAGGAACGACATGACCCACTCGAGAGTCCACCCGCGAGATCCGTCGCCGACGGAATGGGCTTCGTCGAATACGAAGAGCCCAAATCGCTCCAGTACCGATGCGGAATCGGTTCGTAGAAGGTAGGCGAGTCGCTCAGGTGTCATGACCTCAACCTGCGGATCGCCGTCGCCCGTCACGTCATGGAGATCGTCCGTGAAGGCAACTTCCGCCGGAGCGGCAAGGAGGCGAAGGCGTTGACGCAGGCTGGCCTCAATTTCTCGGCATAGGCTGCGTGTTGGGGCCACAAAGCACGCTCCCGATCCAATGCGTGTCAAGTGATCGGCTACGAGTAGTTGTGCTAAGAGTGTCTTTCCAGCCGAGGTTGGCACCGACAGGACAATCCGCTTGACCGCAGGATCGAGTGGCGACGGAGTTCTTTCTGGGTCCAGAAGGCTGACCTGCGGCGGCCATAGCGACAAGATTGGCGGTCGCGCGAGTGTAAATGCACGCGCGACCGATGGGGAGGTGTCAGGAGGAATGAGTGCCCAGACGGATGTACCTCCAAGCTCATCGGCTATCTGTGACAGATGGAATGCAACCCACCTGGAGTCGATGTCTTCAGGTCCACTCGCAGATGCGGCGGCCGCCCGCAGCCGCTCTCGGGCGGCAGCGCGGTTGTCCTCGTCCCCGTAAACCAGGTAGAGGAGAAGCCTGCGCCCGCCATCCACGACGCCATCGAGTGCTGCGAATGCTGTCGATGCGGGGTCGACGTCCCAGTCTCGCGAGATCTGGGCTGACACCGACCGGAGCCGGTCGAAGGCCGGGAACAGCCAGTTGGTGTCGTTGGCCAACAAGGCTGTGCCTATCTCCAGCGACGTAGTCGGGGTTCCGTAGTCGGGCATCCTCCGGTCATCAAGCCGCCATCTGTAGGCAGCCAGCGCGTTCGGGTTGAGTCCTCCCCGGAGGTTTGAGACCTGAGCGGCGAAGGTCAGGCGAAGCCTCTCAAGCTCATCACGCACGGGGTCGGCGAGAGCGAGATCGAATATATGACCGGCCACCTGGAAAGCCGCACGACGACGCTGCACGCCGTAAAGCTCGAGCGACCCTAACGCTGAACCGACGCTGTGCAGGTACCAAGCCGTTGCCAGTGTGCTTTCAGGCACCGTCTGGTTGCCTCGAAACAGTTCGGCCTCAGCAAGCGCCATGGTTTCAGCGAACTCTTCCGGAGACGGCAGATTTGCGGTTTCGCCCAACGCAAGGTTTAGGAGATCGAGACTTAGAGCCCTGTCCATGCGATCTCACTCACTCGTCGTGCGAAAGCAGGAAATTGGTCAATGGAGATGAGCAGACCGCGGCAAGGATCCACGCCGTTGAGATGTCCGAAGTGGTTCCGCATTGTTGAGAAACAGCGGCGTGGATTCCGCGGGGTTGAAACGGCGACGCCAGCCTTCATGTGGTCCTCGCCGGCGATCCAAGACTCGACCAGCCGGGCGAAGACACGGGCTTCAGCTGGATCCGTGGCGAGTTGGCCGACGCTCGCGTACTCAGCAAGGTATCGCGCGGCGTGCGCTGACAACTGCGAATAAGCCTCACGGATCGTTGCCGTGAGATGCGAACCGGTGTGCTTCTTGATCTCCCACAGCGTTACTACGAACCCGTCGTCGCGTCGGACCGTTAGGCCGTCGCCACCTGGTGCCGTCGCGTAAAACTTCGGCCCTTGAATGCGGACGAGTTCAGGTTCAACGTCATCCTCAATACTCAATGCGTGCCACAAGTACTCTGCGACCGTGCCCTGCAAGTGCTCTGGAAAGACGCCAGGTCGCACGACGCCGAGGAAAGCACGCAGGGCCGCGCGCTCAGTCGCTGTGTAGGGCGTCCCGCCTGTATGAACCCGCACCCAAGCGTCTCGCAAGTGCCGAGCTCCGGTTAGACGATGCTCGACTAGATGGGCGCTGAGCAACCGCGCCAGTTGCTCAGAGGCTGGGTTGGGCAATGGAACGCCCGCAACATGAGTCCAGCGCACAAGCCGCCAACCGAACCGCGACCAAACAAGGCGATCCGCTATCGCCAACTTCGCACCGTCCCAGTGCGCACAGCCTCCGCGGTTGGGGGATCCTCGAAGTACAGGTAGCAGCCCTTGAGGCCGCGGGTGAGGAGGACGCGATATGTGCGTTTGACGAGGTCGGTGAAGCGGTCGCCGGAGCGTTTGACGATGGAGTCGTGGGAGAGGGTCGGGTCGCCGATCCAGGGGTTGGTGGCGGGGTCCCAGCGCCGGTCGCGGCCGAAGATGGCGCCGACGTAGTCGAACTCGCAGCCCTGGGCGGTGTAGACGCAGCCGACCTGGTTCAGCATGCGGCAGCACCTCTCTGGCGATCAATGGTGGCCTCTGCGATGGTCGCGCGATTCAGGTACTCGCCGGCGTCGCCCAGGTAGCCACGGTCACCTGTGCGGAACGCGGAGTCGATCATCGTCATCGCGCCGTCGACCTCCTGCATCCAGTCGCCGATGGCGAGCTCGAGGGCGGAGAACTCAGATTCATTCGTACTTGTCCCGAACAGCGTTCTCGCTGTCGCCAGCATTGCCTCCAGGAGGTCGTCGTGGCGGTCTCGGAGAACCTCAGCGCCTTCAGTCTCAATGTCGTTCAAGTAGGCACGAAGGCCACGTCGATGTGAGTCGAAGTCATCCAGCGCGCTGCAGAGGCGGGTGTCCGAGGGTTGAGCACGGCTGGTCGCGCCCGATCCGGTAGGGGAGGACTGCTGTTGCCCCAACACGACCCAGATGCCGGCAACGGCTGCCACCAGAATGGCCGCGATTAAGCCGAGTTCCAACATGCCCCAACCCTCGTGGTGGCCGTTCGGACCGGCCGTGGGATCGGGGGTAGGGCCCGAGGCCGTCACGAGCTTGGAGCCTCTTCCTCGGCGCGGTCGAGCGCATCGTCGATTGCCTCGGGCGCGCCGGCAGCCGCGGACTCGATCGGTCCCGGCTTGAGCGGCGGAAGCTTCGGTGCTCGCGCCTTCCATGGAGTGAGTTGCTGGAGAACCTCGCCGTAGAACGTCCTGACGTTGGTCAGGACGCTGTCGATGAAGGAGCCGCGGCCGGCCTGGCGGTTGAGCCCGAGGTCGCGGCGCAGCGAGAGGCGGAAGCTCCGGATCTCGCGCGTCCGGTCGGGGAGCACGGCGGACGGGTCATCGCGGATCTGGCCGAGTGGGGCGCTCAACGTCTGCGATGTGCGGGCGAGGAGAACCTCGACGGTGAGGTCGGGCGGTGCCTTCTGGAGCTGGCGGAGCAGCCAGGAGAGGCGGCCGCGGGACTGGCCTTCCTTCGGAGCAGCGAGCTCGGTGCTGACGACGATCTGGCGGGTCGAGAGGTCGGCGACGATCTCGAGCGGACCGGCTGTGTCGGGGATCTGGATATCGGCATAGAGGCGGCCCGACTCGGCGAGCGAACGGCGGAGTGCCTGGGCGCGATCAGAAGCAGCGGCCTCCTGTCGGCGGGCGAGCTGTCGGACGTCGCGGCCCAGCTCCTTGGTGAGGTCGAGGCTGAGGAAGCGGATGAGCTCGTCCCACCGGCTGGCGACGGCGGCGACGTCCGCATCGGTCTTGCGCAGTGTGTGATCGCGGGCGCCTTCACGGACCTTCGTCCAGCTGGGACCCATGTCGTCGAACTGGACGACGCCAGAGCGGGGATCGGAGAGATAGCGGATCAGCTCGTCGAGGATGTAGGCCTGGTCGGGATCCTTGATGCCGCGGTGCACCTTCTGGACCTCGGCCTCCGTCAAGACGCGCACCCAGGACCAGTGGTGGATCGAGACCTTGCGGAGCTTCTTTCGGTCGATCGGGATCGGGTAGTCGGACGAGCTGGTGGTGTAGTGATTGGAGATGGAGAGGACCGCATCGATGCCGGCGCTCCGCGCGAGGTCGAGGTAGCCCTCCATCTGCTCGGGCGTGAGCGCCTGGTCGGCGATCTTGCACTCGACCAGTGCCCACCAGGTCTTGCCGGCGCGGGTGACGCCGATGAGTCCATCCGGGCGCAGCGTCTTCCCGTTGTCGAGTTTGAACGGCGCCTCCACGAACGCCTCGATCTTGCCGGCTGGCGCGCCGAGCGGCTTCAGCAGTGTCCGCCCGAACTCATCGACGTGTGAGAGGACGGCAAGCAGCGCCGACGCCGCGTTCCGCTCCTTGGCCTCAACGCCGGTCGAAGACGTCATCGGAATCAGCCGAGCCACCGGCCATCGCTCGTCGCGCAGAAGCGTCAATCCGTTCCTCCCTTGCTCGCGGTCGCGCTGATCCAGGTCATCGGCTCACGCGGCCTCGTTCGTGGGCGACAGTGTTGGAGGCTGTGTCAGAAGTTCGACCGCCCTGCCGGCCTCCTGCCCAAGGTCTCGCTTCCCGGGACAGCCCTCTGCGACACACCGGAACCACCAGCCGCGCGATGACCGATCGAACAGCATTGGCCGCTGACATACGGGACAGGGCTCCTGCCTACGGACCTTCTCGATTCGTTCGAAGAGGTCGACGCGGTCGAGGAGCGTCACGCCCGTTCGCCTGGCAGCCTCTCGCGCATGGTCAGTGAAGTCTGAGGTCGTGACGAAGATTCCCTGGCCGCCGGTGGCACCTGCGGCCATCAGGGAGCCCGCAAAGGCTCGGACGTCGTCAACGCC
>JAILWQ010000017.1 GCA_025698865.1 Erythrobacter sp.
GATCGACACACTGGGCGGGGTGACGGTAACGGTCGAGCGAACGTTGAACGACCCGCGCTACCAGGACACCCTCACCGGTCAGCGCGGCCTCTACATCGAGGCGGGTGAGCAGCACCTGAACGGCTACCTGGCCCTCGGGTACGTGCGCTCCCGCATGAGCGCGGGCGAGAGCGACTTCACCCGAGCCGAGCGGCAGCAGCAGCTGCTCACGGCCATCGCTGCCAAGCTCACGGCCGGCAACCTCCTCGTCACCCTCCCCGGGCTGCTCGACGCAGTGAAGGGCAACGTGGCCACCGACATCCCATCGGCGCGGATCTCGGCCCTCGCCGGCGGGGTCCAGGAGGCCGACCTCGGGGGGCTGGAGCGGGTCGTCCTCTCCCCGGACGACGGTTACGTGACGGTCGATGCGTTCAGCGCCGCCGGCTATGTGCTCTATCCGAACCTGGAAGCGATTCGGGCCGTGGGTGATCGGTTGGGAATCAACGATTGAACCGGCCTCAATCGGCAAGCTGCCCGCAGGAGTCTTCGCGTCACCTGACTCTCCCTGCGGCAAGCAGAATCGCGAATTTGAGGTACGCGGGAAGGCGATGAAGGCGCGATGGGTTCCTTGCGAATTGGTAAGCCCACTCGAGGCCTGCCGACCGAATCCACCGCGGTGCACGGGGTTTCTTGCCCACGAATACGTCGAAGCTTCCGCCCAATCCGACATATGCCGCGGGATGTGCCGCGTAGAGGTCCGCCATCAGCAGCTCTTGTTGCGGTGACCCAGTGGCGACGAGGACGATGTCCGACCTAGTCGTTCGTACGTTCTCGATCATCTGTCCCGTCTCATCTGCACTGAAGTAGCCGCTCCGATATTGCAGTCGAAGGTCGGGGTATGACGCGCGAAGACGACGGGCCGTTTCTTCGATGACTTCGCTTGTCCCGCCCACCAGGTAGAAGCGCTTGGTGCTGGCGTATCGCGCCACCAAGTCCAACCACAGGTCGGCTCCAGCAACCCGCCTTGCATTGAGGCCGTTCCGCTTCAGCGCCAAGACGGCCCCCATTCCATCTGGATAGGCCAGATTGGCGTTGGCGATGGCCACGATCCGCGGGTCGCCGGTTGCGAGCTTCTCCGCGTTCATTGCTACGAGAATCCCCGGCGAGCGGCCAACGAGTTCGACCAGTCGTTCCGCGGATGTCACGGCGAAGGTCGTCACGCCTAGCAGGGGAGCAGACCGAAACATCGTTTGGGCATCGCGGTGAAGAGGCGTCGTCGTCGCGAGCTCCATCATCTTCAACAGACTAGTGATGCGGTCACCTTCTGACGTGAAGAATCAGCGTCTTCCGGATCCGGCATTGGTAACCTGAACATCCATGGCCGTATAGGACCGCTGTGCGCATCCTCGTTCTCTCCAATCTCTACCCCGATCGCAGGCGTCCGACGTTTGGAACCTTCGTGGAGGCACATGTCCGGGCGCTACGCGCTGCGGGTGCGCACGTCGACACCGTTGCGCTGGAAGGGGTGGCCGTTCACACACGCGTCTTGCGGAAGTACCTGTGGCTCGCAGTCCGCGCCAGCTGGTACGCGGTCGTGGCCATAGTTCGTCGTCGGCGACCCGAGATTGTCGAGGCACATATCGCATATCCGACGGCACTGTTGGCGTGGCCCATCGCGCGTCTGATGAGGGCCCGCCTCGTCGTGTATTGCCATGGAAGTGACCTGACAGTGGTGGCGGCGAGGTCTAAGTGGCACCACCGAGCGGCTAGGGTAGTCCTCGCCAGAGCCGATCTGCTGGTGGCCAACAGCGAATTCACCCAATCGGTTCTGCGGTCGACCTATTCTGTGACGCACCGCCGCATTCGGGTCTGGTCCCCGGGAATCGACGCCTCCGTCTTCGGGGTGCACGAACTGGTCCAGCGCAACTCATCCGAAGTGCTTTACGTCGGTCGCCTTGATCCAGGAAAGGGCCTCGAACTTCTCGTCGAGGCCATGGAACTCGTAGGTCGCGAGCGCGCGAGCCTGACCGTCATCGGCGATGGCAGCTTGCGTCGGCAATTGGAGCAGAGCGCACGGGACCGGCGGATCCGAGCGGACTTCACGGGTGGATTGCCGGCGACGCATGTGGCGAGCGCGATGGCGCGAGCCGCCGTCCTCGCCGTGCCGTCGACGCATCCGGAGGGGCTTGGCCTGGTTGCCGTTGAGGGGCTGGCCTGCGGAGCTTTGGTCGTAGCAGCTGCATCTGGGGGGTTGACAGAGGTCATCGACGACGGACGTACAGGCTGGCTCGTGAGGCCGGGCAGCGCAGCGGCTCTCGCAGGTGCGATTGGGGAGGCACTCGACGTTGCTGTCCGCGCAGATGAGCGCACCGACGCAATTCGGACGGCGGGATATCGCTTGGCATCGCGTCACGACATCTTCGAACGTGCCAAGGTGACGCTGCAAACCTACCGCCGGCTGCTATCGAGCAGTCCCACTCCGTCTACTCACGATTGATGGGGGCGTCTCTCGTGAGCATCCTCGGCTCGATCGAACTTGGCACGCTTGCCGTGATCGCCGCGATTGCCGGCGCATCGGTCTTGACGGCATGGGCCATCTCGCGTGCAAGTAGGTGGCAACCCGCTGGCCCGCTCGCCCTTCTGGTAGCTGCAGCGCTCGTACCAACGGTTCCGATCGGGTTCCATGTGTCCACGGACGATATTCCCCCCCTGATTGGTCTCGGCATGCTTGTGTACAGCCGTCCCTGGCCAGGCGTGCCGGGCGGGCGGTTGTGGCGAGTCGGTCTCGGTGCCGTGATCCTTGCGGTTGTCGCGCGCGTTCTGGCGAGCGTGGCAAATGCGACGGGCTTTGCCGACGGCCTCTTCATGCTCGCCGAGGGTGTGGGGCGACCGTTGTTCTTGTTGGCAGCAGTGGCATACGTCGCCACCACCGAACCGCCTGCGTTGACAACAGTCTGGGTCGTTCGGTTTCTGGCGCTGCTCGGGTCCTTTCAGGCGGTTGTGGGACTTCTCGCCTTCGCACTGCCGCTGCCATTGGACGTCGCCGTTCAGCCCGTCCGCCACCTGGAGAGTCTGGGCGGGTGCCCTGGCCGCATCACCGGGACGCTCGGCCTCTCCCCGAACCATCTCGGGGCGATATTCGTTCTGACTATTCCCCTCTCCCTGAGCTTGGGAGCGGCCGCACGCGGCTGGCAGCGATGGGGATGGTCCGCAGCAGCCGGCTTCCAGGCAGCCGCACTCATCCTCACATTCACGCGCTCCTCGCTCGTACTGGCAGCAGTCGCCTGCATCGTATTGCTGGTGTACAAGTGGCGCACGCTCATCGTGGGTGGGGCAGCATTGGCCGTCGCAGCGATGGCGGTCGCGGCGGTTACGACATTCGCATGCGCGCCTTCGGCCGATGGCCCCGGCGAACCGTTTGAATCTGGAGCGCCGTCGCCAGATGCGTCGGCCCCTGCTGGCCCGTCGATCGTGGACCGCTTTGGCGACCAGAGTGATAGATTGGCACTCTGGTACTCAGGGGCGAGGATGATGCTCGACTACCCTGTTGCTGGTGTGGGCCCCGGGAGGATGCTGGAGGTGATGCGCAGCGATCCGGCCCGATACGTGCACACCCCGTACGGTGTTTCGACTAGCTCGGCACACAACACCATTCTTCTGGCAGGTGCTGAGAGTGGAGTCCTTGGGGCACTTGGTCTCGCTGTTCTGAATGGCGTGATCGCCTTGGCGGCTATACGATGGGTCTTCTTCGGGTCGGCACCCTATGCGGCTGCCGCCGCCGTTGCCATTCTGGCGTTTCTCGCCCAGGGTATGGTCAACAACCTGTTCTCCGTTCCCGCGACGAGCATTCTGCTGAGCCTTCTTGTCGGTGCCTTCGTGGGCGCTGAACGGTCAGATCGGGCGATCTGATCAGAGCCCGCGAGCGATACACGACCGTTCCAATTCGGATGCGGGGGTATCCAATACAGGGAACGGACCGGAGCGGGCGGGTGTGGAATCGATGCCACGGCTTGCCAGAGGCGAAGCGCGAGGCAACCGACACAATTGCATTCGCCTGGCTGAGATGCTCAGCATTCCCTTCCGATATCTGGGACACAGGACAATGCTAGAACGAGCCGGCCGCGCCGCCGGCCGATGCACGGGCCCTCACGCTCCGTCCAGGTCGCCCGTATCAGCGCATCCTCGACCTCGTGCCGAACCTGCCAAGCTCATGCATCGGGCGCATGAGGGCGCGCCCGATTCACTATCCGACGCACCCCTTTGGGCAACTGATGAAAGCCTCGGGATAGTAGAGGTTGCATTCGGACGAGCGGACCGTATAAGCCGCGAGCATGACGAAGGCGCACTTGGTGAGTTTCCTTCTTGGCTGGATCCCGATCTCGGGTGGTCTTTGCCGCCGGATGAATTGTCGCGGCAGCTAGGGGCCGGGGAATCATGACCGGTGGAGCGAGCTGAACGACGCGCAGGAAGAAGTCATAGTCCATTGAGTAGTGGAGCGAGTCGTCCAGCCCGCCTACTTGGTCCAGAGCCGCCCGTCGAACGAAGGCTGACGGCTGGGGAATGAGCTGTCGGCTGAGGAGGAGCGTTCTCCAACGATACGGTGTACCGACTGACCCCAGGTAACCCCCATCGGCGTCCACTCGGTAGGTGACGCCATAGACAAGGAGTGCCTGGGGGTGGCGCCGAAAAGCCTCTGACACCGCCGAGAGGGCGCCGGGCAGCAGGTAATCGTCTGAGTTCAGCCATGCGAGGATATCGCCGCGCGCCATAGCCCAGCCTTCGTTAATCGCCTCGGCTTGACCGCCGTCCGAAGCGCTGCGCCAATAGCTCAGCTGTGGGGCGTAGCGCGCGATCACGTCGACGCTCCCGTCAGTGGATCCCCCGTCCAGGACGATGTATTCCAGACGCGGGTAGCCCTGATCGATGACCGAACGGATGGTCCGCTCGAGGTACTCGCCCTGGTTGAATGACGGTGTCACTATCGTGATGAGTGGATCCGGCGACATAGCGGCATTCTAGGTCAGCGGCATTCGCTCGGACGAAGGGGCAATCAGCGTGACTCGAGGCGAGCCGGAGTATGGCTCGC
>JAILWQ010000018.1 GCA_025698865.1 Erythrobacter sp.
GGCTTCGATCGCCGTGACCCACCCGACTCCTCCCGAGGAAGTGCAGCGCCCGATCTGAGGACTGGCGACGCTCGTAGCGCCGAGCCGGTGCGCCGCCGGAGCTAGCTCGCCGGTGCGAGATTCACTCCCTCGATAAGTCGCGATCCTTCCTTGAAGGCGATCATGAAGACGTAGGTGCCGTTCTCGAATCGGGCGTTCGACTCCCAGCGCACGACGCCTGCCGCGTCGCCCGGTCGCGAGGAGATGCTCTCGATCTCCTCGAACTCGCCGGCGTTCGCCATCGTCTCAGACCGGAAGGCAGCGAAGGCGTCCTCGGGAATCGCTTCCTTCATGACCTGCGACCAGTCCGCGCTCCAGGCCGCGTAGTCGCCGTCGTTGTAGGCCTCGAGCATCTGCTGCGACATCTCGAGCGCTTCGTCCTGACTCACCGGCGATGTGACCGATTGCGACGGCGCCGCAGCTCCGCATGCTGCCAGGATCAGGCCGATGAGGCCGAACGCGAGAACCGGTGCCGCAGGATGCCGCCGTCGTCTCATAGCCCTCCACCTGGGCTGCGGATGCGTCTTCGCATCATTATCCAGTGGAAGGCAATGGCGAGATCGCGCGCATGGAGGTCGGATCATCGGCTCCGCGAGCGCTGTGGCACAATGCCGGACGGGTTATCCGCTCTCTCTGAGCGTGAAATTGGCGCCCGTAGCTCAGTGGATCAGAGCAGCTGACTTCGGATCAGCAGGTCGGGGGTTCGAATCCCTCCGGGCGCGCCATACCACATGGCGGTTCTGCAACCGCCGGACCCCAAGATGTTGGGGCGAAAGTGTCAAAGGCTCGCCACAGACCGGCTCGCGAGTCAGATGCTCGGTGTCGGATTCGTGCTCAGCGCGAGCTCCAGACCGATAGTCAGACGCTCATCCTGGGCCTGGTTCCCTCGCGGCCTCGCGAGTCAGGATGTCGGGCCAGTGGGCTTCTGACTATCGCGTTCTCCCGGCCATTGTGTGTCGAGCGTGTTTGTGGGTCCCTGCCGCACCCTCTCTCAGCGTGGCATTGTCGCGAGCTTCTGATTGCTGCTCTGTCCGGCGGCTCCTCTACGGCAGCGTCCGGCCGCTTACCGGGCTTAGGCTCGATTCGTGCGCGCCAGCGATGGCTCGTGGTGACTTGCTCCGTGGACGGGTCACGCCAATCGGTCGACGTGATGCTCGCCGACGGCTGCATCGAGGTCGGGCCGCCGGAGCCCTACTGACGTCGAGGACTCCAGATCGACTTGGTGACATACGCGTCCTTGACAGCGGCCCGGCCTAGCGGTCCAAGGATGAGGCCGATCGGCACCAGCAATCCTGCCGTCCAGCACTTCCGCACGACCTCGATCCGGCTTCATCGTGCCTCAGAAAGCGAGAGATGGGGAGGAACGCGACATGTTGCGCGTATCGAGGCTCCGCCGCTACTTAGCAGTTGCGATTGCGTCTGTGGTACTGACTCTCGGATCTGCCTCCGGCGCTTTCGCCCATGGTTGCGGCACCCAAGACCACGTCGTCGGGCTCGCGATCCACTACTACGAGGGACACTTCAACAGTCAGAACAGTCACTTCCATCGCTGGTGGGAAGTCAATCTCGGAAGCGGCGGCTACAACTACACGTGGTGTGGTTGCGTCAATCCGAGCCTGCCATGTGTCTATTCGGCGGCTCCCTGACGGTAATGCGATGAGGCCGGCACCACGGGTCGCCGGACTCGCGCCTCGGAGGTAGATCGCATGACTGAGCAGGTGGACGTCAAGAGCATTCGAGCGGAGGATGGGCGTCGCTGGCTGCGTGCCCACGTTCTTAGGCGACTGATCGTCGCCGTTCTTGCCATCGCGGTCGTTGCAGTGGCAGCACTTGCTGTCGGCAGGATCCCGATCAGGTCCGGGCCATCGATCGCAAACCTCAATGCCGCCGTGAATGCTTCGGTGGCTGCTCTCGCTGCATCGCCGGCCGTTGAAGGTGTCCAGGAGAGCTACATCTTTGATCATCTCGCCTCGGCGACGTGGTTCGACTGGCGACCGGACGGGACGGCCGTCGTGATCCAGCGCCTTGACGTTGATGTTGCCGAGAGCGGTTGGTGGGCCGATCCGGCAGAGGGTCCGCCCACGGTGGGTACCAACCTCACGACAACCATTCGCGTTCTAGTCGGCGCGACCTTCTACGAAGCGGTCCAGATTCAGGGACAGTCCAGCGGCACTTGGACGGTGCTTGACTCCCAGGAGGCGCCTCGCGGTGCCCTCGCGCTTGGCGTGGCTGTGCTCAGCGACGGCGAGTGGGTCCTGAGCGTCGACGAGAAGGGGGATGGCGCCGTTGAACATGCTATCAGTCCGGATGGCGGTAGCACGTGGACGCTCACTTCACCGGACCTTGATGGGAGCGTGGTTCAGCGTTGGCAGATTGCCGCCGACGGCAAGCTGACAAGCTGGTCATTCGAGCGCCTTGATAGCGACGGCTTCGAAAGCCGGATCGCGGACCCGACCACGGCGGGCCGAATGACCTTCCTTCCGGTCACCGCGCCCGATCCAATGCGAGCTCCAGACCCCGATGTTGAGCCGAACGTCACCCAACTGGGGCTGCCGGAGAGTTTCCCGATGGCCGCTCCGTAGACCCGCTTTCTCGCGAGGTTGGGGACAGAGAACGAGAGACCTTGGAGGCGCAAGGCGACGTGCGTGCTCCGTGGCCTGGCTCGCTTGGTCCGAGTAGTACCCCTTCGGCCGTCCTCGCCACATCGGCCTTTCGCCCGAGGTTCCGGAGGGGCAGGGAGGCCATTTGCTAGTGGCTAGTGATCCACTGCGCCTGAGTGGGAGAACGTCAGCACGCCGACCGACTTCATGACGCTGCGTCCACTTCCAACGCACCCGACCGCTTGTCATTCCAGAACCCGGACACTTATCGGCTTGCATCCTCACCACGAATGTACGACACTTGTGCGTGCATTCGAGATTCGGGAGCAGTCATGCCGACAGTCAGCATCCGCGACCTGGGACGGCGTCCCAGCCAGGTCATCGACGAAGTGGTTCGCACGGGCCGCCCGGCGATCGTCACCCGCCACGGACGGCCGGTCACCGCGCTGGTGGCCCTCGATCCCGATGAGCTGGAGGATTACGTGCTGGCCCGCGCGCCGGAGTTCGTGCGGGCGACGCGGGCCGCCGACGCCGACCTGCGGAGCGGGCGGGCGCGCCCTGCGGCCGAGGTGTTTGCCGAGCTCGAGCAGGACTGACGCTGCCGGATGCGTGGCGTCGTCCTCTCGCGGCGCGCCGAGCGCGACCTGCGCCGCATCGGCGCGGGGGTGGATCTCGCTCGACTTCGAATGGCGCTCGAGGCATTGGCCGGCGGCGCAGCGAACCTGGACGCCAAGCCGCTTGCGGGATCCACGCCCTGGCATCGGCTGCGGATCGGCGACTGCCGGATCCTCTACCGCGCGGTCGACCCCGGCGAGGGTGCGGACGCGGATGTCCGATGGCTGGTGGCACGGGTCGTCCATCGCCGCGATCTCGATCGCGCTGTCTCGACCCTGTCCTGACGGTCGGACGGTGACGCAACATCGGCCTTGCAGGTCGAACAGATAGCTGTCGTGAGCTTCAGATCCTTCGGCGCACCGTGGGCATCAGACTCTCTTGGAATCCGGCGAGGGCATCAGACTCATCGGAAACGTGAGCTCTATACTCACCGGGATCTCACCCCAATCCGGGCCGCTCGGACGGCTCGGCTGAGCACGAAATTGGGGGGCGAGGCGGCCCAGGCGGGCATCGGACTTCGGATCAGCAGGTCGGGGGTTCGAATCCCTCCGGGCGCGCCAGCCTCCTCCTCCGCCCCTCAATCAGGTGGGTGTGCGCGCCAGCACCACTCGCGCCCATTGGCCCTCCTCGACCAGGAGGGAACTGCCGCCGAGCCGGTTTCACGGATTCGGCCCGCCGGGCTGATCTCGACGGCGCGCCAATCGAAACCTCAGGGCGCTCGACTCCGACCCCTTGACAGCCTTACGTTGTATGATAAGGTCCCTTACAACGTAAGAGTCGCGCGACCGCGACGAGACAATAGCGAGGGTTTGCGCGCAATGAACAGCCTGCAGTCCACCACAGTCCTTCACCTCCTGACGATAGAGCGGGGGGCACAGCTGCGCCGGGCAGCCGGACCGTCCAGCTACCGCCATCAGGGCGCTACTGGACGCCAGCGCGTCGGGCTTGCCTTGATCCGTCTGGGGAACTGGCTTGCTCCGGCGGCCGAGCGCACTCTGGTCCCTGCGCCGTGAGTGATCGCAACACAGCTGCACTGCCGCTCGCACCTCTTCGAGTCGGGTGAGGACAGGTCCAAGGGCAAACCAAATGCGCTTCGGCCACCAACCGAGCGTTCCGCCTTCCGGGCACCGTCCGGGTGTCTGTCGACCTGAAATCGTGCAACAGTAGGAAGGACGCCATGATGGACATCTACGAGGCGCTGTACACGACCCGGGCAATGCGCCGGCTGAAGACTGATCCGATTCCCATGGAGGCCCAGGCGCGAATCCTGGATGCTGCCATCCGAGCCCCGAACATCGGGCAGCAGTGGCACTTCGTCATGGTCGATGACCGTCACATCATGTCGCGGCTTGCGCCGCTCTACGAGACGGCGTTCGAGCGCCTGCTGGGAAGCTACGGCACCAGCATGGAGGACCTGCTGCGGGCGGAGGGCGACGCGGCCCGGGCGGCGAGGTCGGGGATCCACCTCGCCCGCAACTTCGAGCATGTTCCGTTGGTCCTCATCGCGTTCGGGAAGCACCGCGATGGCAGTGGGGTCTACCCGGCCGTCTGGAGCGCCATGCTGGCGGCCCGTGCGGAGGGCATCGGCTCAACGCTGACCGGAGTCCTGCAGACCTACTTCCGCGACGAGCTGTTCGAGATTCTCGGGGTCCCGGACGAAGGCTGGCACTGCCACGGCGTGGTACCGATGGGCTATCCCGCTGGCAGG
>JAILWQ010000002.1 GCA_025698865.1 Erythrobacter sp.
TTTGCGACAACTGATCCGCTTGATGCGGTTCCGTCATAGGACGGCTAATTTCTTGAGGCGGTGCAGCGGTTTACGCGCACGCGCGAGGGGCGCAGATCATGTCCGGGGCGGATTTGCCCTTGAGGCGGTTTTCAGTGCCGAGCGAAGCGGCTGTCAAAGAGCGGTTTCGCGCCAGCCTACGCGCGCGGATGCGCGCGGGCAAGCGGCTAAGGAAGATGATCGATCAGACCAGATCGCCGACGCCGGTGAGGTGCATGGTGCCCTTGCCAGGCAACTCGACGCGCAGCTCCAGCGTGCCGCCAGCAGCCTCGACGTAACGGCGTAGGGTGGAGAGGTAGAGGTCGGTGCGCTTCTCGATCTTGTGGACCGAGGGCTGCTTGATCTTGAGCGTTTTCGCCATATCGGCCTGGCTGCGCTCGGCGAGCTTGCGCAGTTCCTGGAGGCCCTCGACCTCGGCAACCAGCTCGGCGGCGCGCGCCTCGATCTTGCGGCGACGTGCCTCAGGCAGCGCTGCCATCATCTCGCTACGAGTCCGTCCCATCGTCTTTCTCCTTCGCGGCCAGTGCCGCCAGATGCTCGTCGAACCGCTTGTCGGCGGTGGCGATGAGCGTTTTGTAGAACCGCTTTTGCGCGACCCCGGCCTTGTCGCCTGCGACCAGCAGGATCGCCTGCCGCTCGGGATCGAACGCGAACGCCACGCGCCACACCCCGTCATCCGCCTTGAACCGCAGCTCCTTCATGTTCGCATGGCGCGAGCCGGAGAGCGTATCTGCATGCGGACGGCTGAGCTGCGGGCCATAGACCTCCAGAAGGCCGGTCATGGCGAGCAACTCGTCCTGGACCGCTTCGGGCAGCTCGTCATATTCAGCGTCGAACGTATCGTGGTTGGCTACCGTCCACGGCATGTCAGCTATATAGCCTCCGAGCTATTATTTGTCCATAGCCTTTGAGCTATATCAGTCCTCGCCGTCGTCGGCGAGCACGGCTTCGAGCATGGCCCGATCGCGGGCGAGCTTTGCACCGGGATGGGTGGCCGCGTGGATCTCGGCGAGCTTGGTCACCGAGACGCGGGTGTATATCTGCGTGGTTTCGAGGCTTTCGTGGCCAAGCAGCGCCTGGATGAACCGGATATCGGCCCCGCCTTCGAGCATCAGCGTGGCAGCGGTGTGGCGCAGGAGGTGGCACGAACCGGGCTTGCCGATGCCGCTTTCCTTCACATAGCCGCGCACCTTTTCGGAGAGGCGCTTGGGATCGATCGCACGGCCATGGCGGCTGAGGAACAGGACGCCCGGATCGCGGCCCGCGACCAGGCCCGGACGCACCCGGTCGCGATAGGCGGCGAGCCAGACCTTCGCCCGCTCGCCGAGCGGCAGCACCCGGTCCTTGTTGCCCTTGCCCTGGCGCACGATCAGCGCGCCGCGCGGATAGTCCACATCGAACAGGCGCAGCCCGATCAGCTCGGAGCGGCGGATCGCGGTCGCATAAAGCAGCTCCAGCATTGCCCGATCGCGCAGGCCCAGCACGGTGCCTGTATCGGGCACAGCCAGCACCGCCTCGGCTTCATCGGCGGTGAGCACCACGGCGGGCAGGCGTTTCTCAGGGCGCGGCAGTTCGAGGTCGGATGCGGGATTGGAGAGGATATGGTTTTCGCGCGCCAGCCATTTGAACCAGGCACGGATCGGGACCATCCGCTGCGCCTGCGTGCGGAACGAGAGCGGCTCGCCGTTCGGTTTGCGATGGTAATAGAGGTGGCGCTGATAGCGCTCCAGGATCGGCTTGGTGACGTCGTGCGGACGCTCCAGGCCCCGCTCGGCGCACCACAGCACGAACGTCGCCAGCCCATGCCGCCGATCGGCGATCGTGGCAGGCGAGTAATTGCGGATCGCGAGGCTGACCAGGAACCGCTCCAGGTGCGAGACGAGGCTGTCGGGATCGTGGCGACCGGGCAACTCGGGCAGCTTGCGCCGGGGCATTTACGCGTATGACCGGCGCTCGCCGGGATCGTCCCGCGACGTGCTTTCGGGCCGTTCAGAGGCGCGCTGCGTCGGGAGCCGCAGGATTGCGCCGTTTTCTTGTCGATCAGGGCCGCGACCATCCCCCGACCGAGGCCCGACCGGACCCCGACCAGGGGCCGACCGATCGCCATCCGCCCCCGACCGATCGGCATCGTAGCCGCGCCCGCGCAGCGCCTCGACATCGATCAGCCCCATGACGAAGGGCATGCCGGATTCGCCTTCACCAGACCACGCCAGCTCGTAGACGAACCGGGTGCCCTCGCGCCGGACCAGCAGGTATTCGAGGCTATCGAGGCGGCTGAGGTGGAGCTTGAGCTGGGTATCGCCCCAGCCACAGGCCTCGCGCAGCTCGCGCCGGGTGAACCGCACGTCGCGCGCATGTATGCTTTCCGCCGACGCGCGGGCGGCGACGTGATCGCGCACCAGGTGGAGCAGGCGGCGGGTCTGTGGCGGCAGTTCATCGAGCGTGGTGCCGAGCACCGCATGGGCCAGTTGGTTCGCCGCTTCGATATCATCGAGCGTGGCCTCGATATAGTCGAGCGGCGGCAGGCCGGGGCGCTCCAGCGTCTGCATCGGGCGCTGGTGCTGGTGTAAGAGCGCAATGGCACGGATCAGCGCCAGATATTTGCGATGATCGCGCCGGGTGCGCGTCTTGTCATCGAGGAACGTCAGGTGTTCGGCATAGGGATTGACCACCTTCACCGGCTTCAGGAGCCGCTGAGCGTTGTGATGCAGCGTGCGGATCGCCGAGGCGTCCTCGCGTGCTGCCATCCCTTCCAGGGTTTCTTCATAGCGCTGGCGGGCATGGATCGCGCGCGTCTGCTCGCGGCTCTCGTCGATCGTGAGCACCAGGCAGCGGTTTTTCAGTTCCTCGTCGAGGTCGATCGCGGTCGTGGTCAGCATCAGCGCCACCGGCCCCTCGACCGTATAATCCTGCGTCACCAGCTTGCCGGTCGCAGGGTCTTTCCCCGTCGAGGCGATGGTGAGCGCACCCTGGCTTTGCAGCAGCTTCAAGGCATAGGCGGCATGGCGCGCGCCTTCCTCTTCGGCGATCGCCAGCGCCTTGTGCTTCAGGTCCGTCTCGCCGAGGTAGAACAGGCTCTGTCCGGTCATCGCCGAGTAGGCCACCCGTTCCTCTTCCGGCACCAGATCGAGCACCGCATCCATCAGCGCGCTCTTGCCCGCTGCACTGGTCGACTGGATCAGCACCGCGAGCGGACGATCGAGCTTGCGGCTCAATGCCGCGAGGTAGGTGGTGAGCGCATTCTCGGCTTCGCCGATCACGCCGGTCGCCGCGATATCGGCGGCGATGCGGGCCAGAAGATCGGGCGCACGCAGCCAGGCCAGCGCGGCGGCTTCATCGGCAGCGCTGATCGCGGGCGAGGAAGAGGCAGGCGCCGAGGCGCGCAGCAGTTCTTCCTGCACCCCTTCGAGCGCAAGCAGCACCTGGCCTATGTCGCGCTTCACCGCGTCCGGCGCGAGGCCCAGCTCATGGGCGGCCTCGGCGACGAACGCGCCCCGCGCCTTGGCGGATAGCAGGTCCAGGCCATCGACGTGGAAGGCATCGCCCCGGCGGACCATGAGGTTGATCTTCATGGATTCGGGGGAAGCGTTGCGGGCAAGGCCCCGCGCGCGCCAGTTTCGATCGCCCAGGCGGATCGTCACGTCCTGCTCGCCGATCTCGGCCTCGACCGCTGGCGACGGGGACGGCGGGATCGGGCCAGCGTGCGAAGGTTCGGGGATGGTGTCGGCGGCGGGTGCCGGTTCGTCAGCTTCGGGCGACGGCGCGGGCGGCGAAGGTTCCTCCTTAGCAGCTAAGAAGGAAGCGGGTTCGTCGGTTGCGCCGGATATGTCTGTGTCCGGCTCCACCATTACGCGCGGGGCGGACTCGGCACCAGCCATCCAGGTGGCGGCGCGTAGCAGCATGCCCAGGCTCTTCGCCGCCGGCGTGGTGCTGAGCGCATAGGCGTTGGCATCCATGCCCTTGGGGAAGTTCACCCGGTAAACCCCGATCCCCAAGGGCGCGAGCCGCTCGACAACCGCCGCAGCACCCTTGTCCCCCGCAGCATCGCGGTCATAGGCGACCAACACGCGCCTCACCCCATGATCGGTGAGCGCCGCCACGATATCGTCGGTAAGGCCACCGGCACCCCAGGCACAGGTGACGTTGCGGTATCCGGCACACCAGAACGTCAGCGCGTCGATCGGAGCCTCGGCCAGGATCATCTCCTCGCTTGGTCCGAACGCCGCCAGGTTCAACACCCCACGGCGCGGCCCCGGCAGATAGAGGTGATCGGGCGTGCCTTTCCTGAGGTTGTCCCTGATCTTGCGGCCATAGAGATTGACGATCCGGCCAGCGGCATCGCGGATCGGCACCACCAGGCTCCCGCGCATATACTCGTGCCCACTCTCCCGCAGCACGCCGAGGCGCTGGAGGTCGCCGCGTATCTCGGCCCCGGCCTTGCGGTTTGCCGCAGGGAGCCGATAGCCCAGCGTGCGATCGGCAAAGCCCAGGCCGAACGCATCGATCAGCTCAGGATGCGCAAGGCCACGCTTTTCTAGATAGGCCAACGCATCGGGATTGTCGCGCAAGGTGCGCGTGTAATAGCCCGTCACCTTCTCCATCAGCGCGCCGTCCTCCGCTGGCGAGAACGTCTCCAGCTTGGGGACCGTCGAGCGCACCGCCTGCCCAGCGTCGGGATCGGGCGCGTAATCGGAACGCAGCAGCTCGACCGCATGGCGGAAGCTCACGCCCTCGCGTTTCATTACCCAGGCGATCGGATCGCCACCCGCCTCGCAGCCGAAGCAATGCCACAGGTTCTTGGCGACCGTGACGACGAGGCTGGGCGTATCGTCCTCGTGGAACGGGCAGCACCCGACCCGATCGCCGCCGCGCTTCTCCAGGGTGACGCCCGACGATTCGACAAGCCGCACCAGGCTCACTTCGGTCTTGAGGCGCTCGATCTCGCTGTCTGGGATGCGCGGCATGGCGGTATGCTCCGGAACCCTGTCAAGAGGGTATTGAGTAATTTAACTCATCTCGTTATTACTCTCCAGAAGAGTAGAGTCAACTGCGTCACTCAGAACATGGGGTATAGGCATGGCCGCAACACATCGGACGATCGCGACCATGAACAGCCAGGACGAGTCTTTCTTCAAGGAACTGGGCACCCGCATTGCGCATGCTCGCAAGGATCAGGGGATGACCCAGGTGCAGCTTGCCGAACGGCTCGGCATTGCCCAGCAGACGCTCGCCCATTACGAGGTCGGTCGCGTCCGCATGGCCGCATCGCTTCTGCCGACCATTGCCGATATCCTCGACCGCTCGCTCGATGAGCTGCTGCTCGGCGAACCGGCGATGCGCAAAGCCAGCAAGCGAGGCCCAGCATCACGGCTCCAGCAACAGATCGACGCCGTGGCCCAGCTCCCCAAGTCCGAGCAGCGGTTCGTCTCCAAGATGCTCGATAACCTGCTCGCCCAGCATCTGGGACAGGAGAGCGTCAACGCCGCCTGATCCTTTCTCAGCCGCCACCGGCGCGGCATGGCAGCACGGAACACGGCAAGGGGCCGGGAGATACACCCGCAGCCCCCAGGCGGAGCCTTAGCAGCTCTAATCAGGAAGATTCGTCAGGCGGGACCATACCTTGCATGAGCGCGGCCAACGCATCATGCCCGCCCAGCTGATGGCGAAGCTGGGTCAGCGCATCCTCGATCATTTGATCCGCAGCGATGAAGGCATGGCGCTGGATTCCATAGTGACGCTTATCGAGCATGGCATGAGCCTGCGCGGCAGTCATGGTATCGAGCCTGTCCTCGGCATCGGGGCTGTAGGGCCGATCAGGCAGCGCCATATGGCGAAGCGCCTCCACCGGAACGCGCCAGAAGATCGCAGGCAGCTCGAGCGTGCCGCTGTGTTGGGACGCATCGATCGCTTCCCATATCCGCAGCACATCGCCTTGCAAGCGTGACCAGGCTTCGGACACGAGGCTCATCGCCCGCGCCGGTTGCGCACCATATTGGGTGAGCTGGGTGACCAGCAGCAGCTGGAACAGTTGGTCCGCATCATACTCGGCAGGATTGCCCCGGCCCGATGCAACGCCCACCGGGAAGCCTTGCCGAGCAATATGCTTGAGCCGCCCCGCATAGGCGCTGAGGTGGTCAGGAGCGATATCGTGGAACCCGCTCAGGAAGCGTTCCACTTCGCGTGATCCGAGAGTCTCTTTCATGGCAGGATAACATTATCCTCTTGGCGCTGTCTGGAAGCCGTCCTATAAAGGACAACGCTATCCTACCACAAGAGCCAAGACCGCATGCTGCCACATATCCACATCCTCGATCGCCTTCATTCCCTCTGGGACCACGATGCTGCGCATCGTGAAGGGAAGGCCACACACCCCACGCACATCGTGCAGACCCCCATCGTCAGCCTTTTCAGCACCTTAGCCGTATGCCGCCGTATTCGCCGCGCGCATCATATCCGACCAACCTGCTGAGAACGCACTGTATTCTCCGAGATACGCATGTCCGCCACCACCGTCGTCCAGACCCGCCTCTCACCCAGCCTCGTCAAGACGCTCGATACCCGCGCCAGCGAGGCCGGGATCACCCGCGCCGAGCTGCTCCGCATGCTGCTCGAAGCCGCGCTCGACGAGCCGCAGACCTCCGCCGATGCAGTCGCAACCGATCCCCTGGTCGCCCAGATCGCCGACGAGCTGGGCACCCTCATGGCCAAGGTCGATGCCTGCCTGACCACAAGCCGCAACGCCCACGCCGCCGCCAGGCTCGCCGGGTTGATGCTGCTCCCGGCGGACAAGCAGCAGGCCTATATCGACAAGCTCACCCAGGCGGTGCGCCCGTGAGCCGCGCCGCCGAACAGATCGGGCGCGGCCATGCGATCGAGGCCCACCGCTTCCATTCGACCCTCATCCTCGTGCGGGTGTGGTTCGCGCTGACGTTCGTGGGGTTGATGGCAGGCATCGCGCTCGCCTTCGTCACCACCGGCAAGGCCGATCGCCAGCGTGCCCTCTCGCATATTCGGGCCGAGGTTGCCCATAAGCTCGACCCGGCGGCACTGCTCGGCACCCGGCAGCAGCCCACCGTCATCATGGCGGAGGATCCGCTGGCGCGGATCGCCGCCACCCGCCTGCTATGGCGCAGCGGCATCGCCGGGACCGCGCTTGCCCTCTTGCTTGGCACCGGGCTGACCATGCTCCTGCGCCAGCACTGGATCGCCACCGCGCGCGAGGCCGCAATCGACCAGGTGTTGCGCGGCAACCGTCTCGCCACCCAGGACGAACTGGCAGCGCTGGTGAACAGGTCCGGCCTCCATGGCACCCCGCTCACGATCGGCGGCGTGCCACTCCCGCGCGAGGACGAGGCCCGCCACCTGCTCGCCATCGGCAAGACCGGATCGGGCAAGACCACCTTCCTCCACGGCCATCTCGCCCAAGTCGAGGCGCGCGGCGAGCACACGCTCATCTTCGATCCCGATGGCAGCTATACCGAACATTTCTATAGCCCTGAGCGCGGCGACGTGCTGCTCGACCCCTTCGATGCCCGCAGCGCGCGCTGGAACCCGCTTGCCGATATCGCCAGCCTTGCCGACGCCCAACGCATCGCCTCGATCCTGCTCCCCAAGCCGACCGGCAGCGGCGATAACGGATTCTGGTTCGACCAGGCCCGCACGCTGCTTGCTCATATCCTCGACCATTGCGCCCGCAGCGGCACGACCGAGCTGGCGGACCTCGCCGCCATGCTCAACACCGCCACCAGCGACAGCCTGCGCGCCATCGCAACCGGAACACCCGCGGCCCGCATCTTCGAGGCAGGCGGCGAACGCGCCACCGCCTCGGTCCTGTTCATGATGACCCGCGCCGCCAGCAGCGTCAGCCTGCTCGCCGCCGTGCCAACCGAAGCCCCACCGTTCAGCTTCGACCGGTTCTATGCCTCGCTCGCCGAGCATGACGGACCCAAGCCGTTTATCTTCCTTGCCGCGCCACGCCGCTATCGCGAAGCCGCCGCCCCCGTCATCGCCGCCTGGATCGACGCGGCGGCCAGCGCCATCCTCCAGCGCCCGATCGACCAGGCACCCGCCGCATGGCTGTTCATCGACGAACTGCCCTCGCTGCCCCCGATCCAGAGCCTGCTGACCCTGCTCCCCGAAGGCCGCAAGCACCGCGCCTGCATCGTCATCGCCTTCCAGTCGATCGCGCAGATGCGCCAGACCTACGGCAGCGAAGGGGCGGAGATCGTCACCGGCCAGACCGCCACCCAGCTCGTGATGGCCGCAGGCGACCATCCCAGCGCCAAGTGGGCGGTGGACCTCATGGGCACGATCGAGGTCGAGAGCCAGCGGCCCAGCGACCAGCTCTCCGAAGACCGCAAGACCCACGGCTCGCTCGCCACCACCCGCGAACGCAAGGCGCTCGTGCTCGATGCCGAGGTGACCGGCCTCAGGATCGGCGAGGCGTTCCTGCGCCTGTCCTCTTACCCCATCGCCAGGGTCACCATCGACCCGCCCGCAGCCAGGCCCGCCATCGCGCCCGCCTTCGTGCCAGCCCCCACGCCGCCGCGCATCGCCCCCGATCCCGCCACGCCGCCGCCAACCCGCATCGAGGACCGCGACGACTGGCTCTCCATGGAAGGGCCGTTCTGATGGTCGCCACCCTCACCAAGCTCTCCGATCCCGCCGCAGCCGCCGCCTATTACGAGGCCGACGACTACTACACCCGCGATGCAGGCGGGCACTGGCATGGACGCGGAGCCGAAGCCCTCGGCCTGTCCGGCGAGGTCGATCCCGAACAGTTCGCCGAGCTGCTCGCCGGTCGCCTGCCCGATGGCACGCTGCTCGGCACCACCCGCCACGGCATCCGCGAGCACAAGGCAGGGTGGGACCTCACCATGTCCGCGCCCAAGTCGGTATCGACCATGGCCTTGGTCGCAGGCGACCGCCGCCTGATCGATGCCCATGCCCGTGCGGTCACCACCGCGCTCGATTACGCCGAGCGCCACGCCGCCGCCACCCGCATCCGCGACGGCGAAGCGGTCGAGCGGGTCAACACCGGCAAGCTCGCCATCGCCCGGTTCACCCACGTCACCGCCCGCGCGACCGAGAACGGCACGCCAGCGCCCCAGCTCCACACCCATTCGGTCATCGTCAACGCTACCCAGCGTGCAGACGGCGCATGGCGCTCGGTCGAGAGCCGCGACCTCTATCGCCTCCAGAAGGATATCGGCGCGATCTACCACCGCGAGCTGGCGACCGAGGTCCAGCGCCTCGGCTACGCGGTCACCACCAACCCCGACACCACCTTCGAGATCGATGGCGTGCCGCAGGACGTATTGCGCGCCTTCTCGCCGCGTGCCGCCCAGATCGAGGCGGCGCTGGACGAACGCGGCAAGAGCCGTGCCACCGCCTCGGCCGCCGAGAAGAACGTCATCGCCCTCGATACCCGCGCGCCCAAGCGCCACGTCGACCAGACCACGCTCACCGGCACCTGGCGCGCCGAGGCCGATGGGTTGGGATTCGGCGAGGACACCCGCCGCGCCATGGTCGCACAGGCTGAGGCCCGCAGCACCTTCCTGCCCCAGCCATCCGCCACCGATCGCAGTGCCGCCGCCGAGACCGCGCTCCGGTTCGCCGCCGCCATGCTCTCCGAACGCGATGCTACCTTCTCCGCCGCCCAGCTCGAACGCGAGGCCAGTATCCGCGCACGCGGCAGTGCCACCCATGCCGATATCCTCGCCGCCATCGCCCATGCTGAAGCCACCGGCGACCTCGTATCCCGTGCCGCACCCCGGCTCGCCAGGGGAGCCGCAGGGTTCGCCACCCGCCAGGCCATCGACACCGAGACCCGCATGCTCGCGATCGAGGCCGCCGGACGCGAGCGGTTCGCGCCCTTGCACGACCGCATCCACGCCGCCCGCACCATCGCCGCCGCCCAGCTTGCCACCGCCGACCACGGCCACGCCTGGACCGACAGTCAGCGCAAGGCGACCCGAGGCCTGCTCCTGTCCCCCGCATCGGTCACCGCCATCCAGGGCCATGCCGGGACCGCCAAGACCACCACCGTCATCGCCACCTATGCCAAGGCCGCGCGCGAGCAGGGCCTCACCGTCCGAGCACTCGCGCCCACCGCCACCGCCGCCGAGCTGCTCGGCCAGGCGATCGATGCCGAACCGCTCACCGTTGCCCGCATGCTGCTGGGCCATGCCGATGATATCGAGCGCGGGCGCGAGGCCTGGATCGTGGACGAGGCCTCCATGCTCTCCGCCCGCGACAGCGAGGCGCTGCTCTTCCAGGCCCGCAAGGCCGAGGCCCGTCTGATCCTCGTGGGCGACGTGCGCCAGCTCGGCAGCGTCGAAGCAGGCCGCGCGTTCGGCCAGCTCCAGGAGCATGGCATGGCCACCCACGTGCTCGACCAGATCGTGCGCCAGACCAACGCCCACACCAGGGAAGCGGTCGAAGCGATCCTGGCAGGCGAGGCGGCGCGCGCGTTCGAGGCCATCGATCAGGGCGGTGGGCGGATTGTCGAGCAGGGGGATGATGCGATGCGCTATGCGGCCATCGCGCGCGACTACGCGCAGCTATCGGCCACCGACCGCGCACGGACCCTCGTGCTCGACCCGACCCGCGAGGGACGCCAGCGGCTCACCGACGCCATCCGTGCCGAGTTGGTCCGCGATGGCACGCTGGGGGCCGAGGCTATCACCGCCACCACGCTCGAACCGCTCGGCCTGACCCGCGCCGAGGCGTCCGACGCCGCCAGCTACGCCCCCGGCCAGATCGTCACGTTCCGGCGCGGCAGCCGCGAGCAGCGGCTGAGCAGGGGCCGGGCCTATCGGGTGGAGGCGATCGACGCCGAAGCGGGCACGATCTCGCTCGCCACGCCGCAGGGCAAGGCCATCACTTGGTCGCCCGCGCGATGGGGCGGAGATCAGGCCGAGGCGTTCGTCGAGATCGAGCAGGAGTTGCGCACCGGGGACAGGATACAGTTCACCCGCAACAACCGGCGCGCCGGACGCCTCAACGGGCACACCGCCAGCGTGGTCGGGATCGATCCGCAGCGGGGCGGCATCACCATCGAGCGCGAGGACGGCAAGCACGAAGCGCTCGACCTCACCCGGCTCACCGACCGGCATATCCGGCCCGGATGGGTGCGCACCATCCACTCCGCACAGGGCGCGACCGCCGATCGCGTGATGGCCCATCTGGAGAGCTTCCGCGCCAACACCGTCGATGCTCCGGCGGTCTATGTCGCCATCAGCAGAGCCAGGGATGCGGTTGCGCTCTATACCGATAGCCGCGCCAGCCTCACCGAAGCGCTGGGGTTGAGGGATGGGGCGCAGATCGGGGCCATCGATGGGGTGCGGCGGGAGGTGGAGATGGCGGTGGGATGACCG
The DNA here is from genome assembly GCA_025698865.1 of Erythrobacter sp. Classification (GTDB taxonomy): domain Bacteria; phylum Pseudomonadota; class Alphaproteobacteria; order Sphingomonadales; family Sphingomonadaceae; genus Qipengyuania. The sequence goes on from JAILWQ010000002.1 coordinate 11,418, forward strand.
CGCAACTACAATTGGCGGCATAAATCGGCGAGGTTATGCCATCAGCAAGGTATGCCGAAGCTCACGGCCATCTTCTGCATCTCGATACCAGAGCGCCCCGAAAACTGTTTCCACGTTGAGAAATTCGGCAAGATCGAAAAACCCTCGCGCCCGTTCAGGAACTAAGAATGTCTTCTCGCCTGAGAGCTCAATCCCTATCTCATCGAAAAGAGAAGGTATTCTCCTAATTCGGAATTCTTTGATATCTTTCTTCCGAAGATCGAACTTCCGAAATCGACTACGTAGAAGAATTTCTTCTCCATTTATTTCTACTTTTTTAGCAGTGACCGCACCCATCGAGCTACCAATCCAGCAATTCATCTACTGCGGCTTCACCGGCAAATCCACCAGCGATGCCGCCTACAACTCCACCGATAGCGGCTCCCCACGGCCCACCGACCGCGCCACCAGCAAGAGCCCCTGCTTCCGCTCCCGCCAATGCACCAGCAACGCCACCCCCAACTCTGGCAGCTTCTTGTCCCGGCGTATCAGAATTTGCGATGCGCGCAGCACCGACGGCAACTCCCGCAACCCCGGCAACCCGCCCAGCTGTCCCCAATCGGCCGGCTAGTCTGTCAGCTCCGGCGTTGGTTCGATTTGCTGTTCCTCCAGAACCTGGTTGCGCGCCTGTTCCGGGTCGTGTCCCTTCAACAACACCCCTCGTAATTGGTGGAGTGGCCGCCCTCGCATTCGCTTTTGCTGCCGATCTTCCTTGGCTGTCGTTCGGCGCGAGTCGAGACACTTGCTGGCGATACTGACCGCGCGCACGTTCTGACCCCGTGCCCTCCCGAGCCGCTACAGCCGTAGCGGCTGTAGCGGTGGTCGCCGCAGGGCTAGAAGTTTCAGGACACCTTGTTCCGCCACGAGGGCTATTGCACTCCATCCCCGTCGGATCGACCCCATTGATCGGATCGTTTGCGACATATGCGTAGAGATTGAACTGATCCTCGTAACCGATGGGATCGGTCTGCATGAACCTTCCGAGGGAAGGCGAGTACATGCGGGCCTTGTAGTAGTAGAGCCCTGCATCTCCGAGCCATGCCTGGCCGGTGTAGCGGAACCGGCCGCGGGTCGCGACGTCGCCTGACGAGGCCGGGCCGATCCCGTATTCGTCGTAGGTGTTGATCGTGGTCGCCGTGCCGTTGTGATCGGCGACCGCCACGACCGAGCCCCGCTCGTCGGCGAACAGGTAGCGCTTGGCTGCAGCGGCAACGCTGCCTCCCTCCCACCAGACCAGCGGATCGTCGCCGTCGGACGTGCCGTGGGCGTAGCGCCGCAGCATCGCGCCCGAGCCGTTGTACTCGGCCACCATCGTATCGCCGTCGTGGAGATAGCGCACGAGACCTTCGGTCGTGCCGTTCAGCTCGTAGAGACGGCCCAAGGGATCGTAGCGCAGGTAGGCGTTGCTGCCCCCGCCGGTCTTGGCGACCAGACGGTTCTCGACATCGTACTGGTAGGTGCTGGTCCCGTCCGAGACGAGGTTGCCGTTGGCATCGTAGGCGAAGCTCGCGCCGCCCGCTCCGGTGTACTGGTTTAGACCGTTGGTCGTGTAGGCGCGGTCCACATTCGCATGACCCGTCCAGCTGTAGACATCGTTGCTCGAGGTCCGGGTCGTGATCTGGCCCGCAGGATTGCGGGCAAGCGTGACGTGGTTGTTGTAGCCACCGTTCCCGAACGCGCTGATGTGCCCGGCGAGCCTGCCAGCCGGATCGTAGCTGTAGTCGGTGTAGTGATACCAGTTCCCGACGTTTGCTCCCCAGCGATATAGCACACCGATCTGTCCGTCCGGATCATACTGCGGATGGACTAACCGGTCGGTAGAGTTGAGATCCGTGTAACGGAGCCTGCCAGCCCCGTCCCGATGGAAGTTGACGAAGTTGCCGTCCGGATAGGTCAGCCGCGTCCGGCTTGAACTGGCGTCGTATGCCGAGGTCAGCGTCCGGCTCACGCCGTTCATGGTCAGGGTCTCAGTGACCTGCCGCCCGAACCCGTCATGGGTCCAGCTGATGCCTTCGCCGCCATGTCCGTCAAACCGCGCATGGGTCTGCAGGTCCCGCAGGTCGTAGCCGTAATAGACATCGCGGCTGTGGGTGGCGGCAAGACCCGAGCCGTCGGGCACGATCTTCGCCGTCATCCGGTCCAGCGCATCGAACTGGTAGGTGATCGTGCGCCCGTCGCGCTTCCGCAGGCTCGTGCGGTTGCCGTTCGCGTCGTAGCCGTACTGCTCGTAATCGCCGGGGTTCAGCGCGCCTGCCGTATTCAGCGCGTTTGCCGGCGTCGAGGGATTGAACGCTCCGGGCCGGGAAGTCGAAGGGAACACCCACTTCGACTGCCGGTCGAACCCATCATACTCGAGCCTCGCCCGGTTGCCGTTCGCATCGATCACATATTCCGGCTTGCCGTTCGGCGTGTAGCTGTAGGTGACGTCGATCGCCTCGACATCCGTGCCGACCGCCTTCCTCACCTGCAGCACCTGACCCGCAGCATCATAGGTCGTGCGCGTGATCCGGTCCGGACCGGCACTTCCCGCCGCGCGGTGCGTGCAGGCATCCTGATAGCCGCTCTCGAAATAGGTGGAGTTCATCCGAACCGCGGAGCATGCAAGACGCCCGAAGCTGTCATAGGAATATTCGGTCAGCGAGACTGGTACGTTGTCGCTGCCTCGGACCCGCTCCTGGACCTTGCGACTCTGGATATCGTAGACGGTGTCCACCTTGCCTGTCACCGTGAACCCGCTCCAGTCGCGCGGATCGACACTGGCGACCGGGACCGAGCCGATATAGCCTCTCTCGACTCTGGTCACACGACCCGCAGGATCATACGTTGTGCGGGTGGCGAGCATGGGATTGCCACTGCCCGCTCCATCCGGGTCCGGCTGGATCTCGCCGGTGACCCGCCGCAATTTGTCGTATCGCCAATAGGTCGTGTCTCCCGCACCCGACAGTGGCCCATCCTCACTCAGCCGGTTGCCGTCGGCATCGTAGGTCCAGCTGGTCGTGTAGGCCGTACTATTGTCTCCGGATCGTACTGTCTGGGACGCTGGAAGAAGGTTTTGTGAAGCGTCGTAGGTGAAGGTGGTTATCGTCTCGTCCGCCGTGCCTGCGCAGCTCGCTTCGGTGGCGCATTGCGATATCGAGGCAAGCAGCCAGACTCTCCCTGATCCACCGCTGTGGTTGGTCGAATATTGATGCCACGAATAACTCGTCCTGGGACGAATACCGTTCGCACCTGCGGGCCGCAGTTCGGTCAGTATTCCGCCATGGGTGTTGCTGTAGGTATAGTCCGTCACGTTTCCGCGCGCGTCAGTCACGGTCAAAGGCTTCGTACAGGTCACAAGATAGGTGCAGTTGTACGTAGCGCCGGTGGATATAGCATCCAGGCCTGACCCCGGCTTCGGGGCTGTCGTAGTCGAAGTGATGTTCCCGCCGGTTCCATAATGATAGGTCCGGACAATGCCCTCTGGCGAGCTCACCATATCGATCTTGGTAAATGGCCCCGCCCCGCCCATCCAATGGTTAATGCTCACCCGCCCCAGGGCGTCAGTAATTCTATTCGGGCCCGGAGCGACACGTGGTGGCGGTGCAGGATCGCCAATCGATGACGTGTTGACTTGCCAGGTGAACGACGTGGTAGCGCTGGAATTCACCGTCCAGCCCACACCTCGACCAAACTTCGGGTCGTTAGGAGAGGCGATATCGCTCTCCCAGAAGGCAAGTTCGGAATACGCATATGTGACATTGGGTCCATCCGCGAATACCTGCGCAGTGGCGACCGGGTTAGCGAAGCCTTCAGTGTATTCGCTCGTGATAGTCTGCCAGGGCTCAGAATATCCCGGCCTTGTATAGGCGGTGGTTGTCTTTCCGCTGCTGGTGGTCGCTACGCTTGTTACGCCATTGAGTGCGTCGGTTTTCGTGTAGTTCTGTGCCGATCCGCTGGAATAGATAACCGAGCGAGCGCTGACCGGACAGACATTGCTTCCCGGCAGCGGCGACGTAGCCAGGTTCAGCACGCAGGCCTTGAGATTGTTCTCTTCAACGATCAGCGCGTACCCCACGCTGCTGACCACCCTCATCCCCGGCCCATACGTCAGTGAATACGCTACACCATTGGGGCGCGTTACCTTGGATGCACGGTACACCCCATTCGACAAAGTGTCGAAATCGATCACCGATCCATCAGTGTCCGTAAACCTGGGCCGACCGGCGACAAGTTCGAGTTTTGTGATCCCCTCGGATTGCGCTCCGTTTTCGTAGAACGATGCACTCCCATCATACTGGGTCCAGGTTTTCGATACCCCCATGCTTTCGAGGGAATAGTAGCTGTCTGCTGGCTGCCCCCTTCTGGGCAACGGTTGGCGCTTCCTTATTATAATGTTCCAGTTGCTGGAGCGTTGAAGCGCCGGACCGGTTCTAACAGATGTCTGGCGTTTATATTCGATCCCGCCAATCGCCGGATCTCCGATCGATAGATCAGTAGAAACGTCGGCATATACACCGGTGCGCACATCAACCCCGAATGGTGAGATCACCTGCGTGTCGGGCGGTGTTTCAACTCGAGGTGCAGGTTGAGCATGTGCGCCGGAAGCCATCGCTACTAAAAACGCAGCCCGGATTGCAACTGCACCGCCATAACGAAGATTTGCACCCAGTTGCCAAGTCAATCCGGACAAACTCTAAGCCCCCCCAATGATACGTATCCCTCGCCGAAGCAGTCGCTCAATCGAATTCGCAATCAGGGATTGAATGGTGCAATGCGAATTGACGTCCTTGACCTTCATCCAAACCAGTTCTGGATGCTCCCAATGACATCAAACGAAAACGTTTTCAAACATGTCGCCTGGAATTGCCGTCGAAGATAGCATCGATCAATGACGAATCATTCGCCTCATCATCGGTAGCTTTGCGCAGCTTCGAAATAAAGTCAAAGGAGAGATCGACTGATCGTTTTGCGGCTACGATGCCGACTGGTTGCGCAAGGTGCTTGCCGCGCGCGGCAATGGAGCCCTGCATTCTTTTTAAGCCCGACCGCCGCGTCGCTCCGGTACGACGCCGTGCTCTATCGCCATCTTCAAAGGTTCGAAATCATGTTCGGCCCCTTTAAGAACCGGGCGGGATATCCACACCGCTATGATCAATACGCCCACATCCGCTATGACCAACTTGCCGACAGTTTTCTCAGCATGGTCCATCTCGCCTCTGCCAGATACTGGATCAAATTTGTCCACGCCACCTACGGAATAGCGAACAGCGGAAGTTCTATGTCCATTGACGGCGATCGCAGGAACGAACGCGACCGTTCCTTGGGTGACAAACCTAAGCTCCGCCGCATCAGCCGAACGGCACGGCGAGCGGACGTCATGCCGATCGTGTTATGCGGCAAATTCCTGTAACAGATCAGGGTCGATGGCCCCGTCGATACAAAGTGGAACACACACCGCCTGTGCGGTCCGCTTGAGCCGGCGGCGCAGCGCGGCGAGCTCGAGTTCGGTGATGCCGAGCGAGCCCCGCAGTTTGCGCCCGCGTTCGCGCCGGCAGATGCCGTCGATCAGGGACCGCATCTTGGGATCGTCACCCGCGATCATGTCCAGCGCTTTCGTCGCTCCTGCACGCCGCTGTTCACGTTCGATCTCCTGCAGAGGGTCGCGATGGGTTGGCCAGTTTGTGTCGATGATGGAGCCATCGTTGTCGGCAATGAGTTCAACGCCCTTGAGCTTCATTCGCTTCCGCGTGCGGTTGATCGTGTAGGCATGGCTGGACAGGATACCGTCCACCCTTCCCTCGACACCCGAGTTCCACTGAGGGCAGCGCAGAGCATGGACGATCGCCGCGCTGAGCAGGTCGTCAGCGTCAGCGTTGCATCTACGCGCGTGATGAGCGGCTAACGCCTCAAGATTGCGTGTGTCGCGATAGAGCGCTTCGAGTTCGCGAGCTTCCGGGGAAGTAGGGTCGAAGGCGCGGTTTTCCGCTTCCACATGATCATGCGCCGAACTCGATTTATTCGGACACGATGTCCGAATTTTTCCTGCTCGGCGCATTGAGTTGGTGGAAGGAGTGGTCTTCGTCATGGTCGGCCTCTTGTGGTCGAAACGACAGACCGATCGGCGCTGGGCGCACGTGGGGCGTCGTTCACTGTTTCAGGGATGCCGAGTCCATGGCGTGTCCACTTTCGGCCGGAGCGCCCACAAAAGGCATCAACGTGCGCAGCAACGGGGCCGCACATATGGTCACGCTCACGGTCGGATATGACCTGCAAAAGCTTCGTTTGAGGAAACGAAATAAGTTAACGAATACGGGCGCGAGCTCTGTTCGGCCGGCTCTTCCGCGAAGTCATGGTGCGAGGCGAGCTGCAAAAAAAGGGGGCCAGACAATGAGACCCGAGCCGATCGAAGCCGGTTGCGTTCGAAGTGAACAGGACCCCGGCGCGGTCGCCGGGGTCCCGAAGATCAGGCTGCCAATGCCTGCGGTCTTACCATTTTCGATAGCCAGGCGTTGTCCGGAAACCGCTCAGCGAGAGCAGCGATGATCGCTGCATCTCCTGCGACAGGGGAGCCGGACGCCGAACCGGTTGCAAGAAAATAGCGCCAGGCAAGCTGGGCGGTCGTGCAGATGTCCGCGGTCACTTGTGTCTCGACATGATCCCATACCTCGTGCCGCACCGCGAGCGAGATGTCCTTCGAAGGCAATGGCTTCGATGCCACGCCAACTGCCTCGCAGAACTCCGGCAGGTGAACGTAGGGAGAAAGGGAGCGCACGGCACTCGCCAGATCCAGTCGCGAGCGTGCGAAGGGTGCCGGATCGCGCAGTTGCAGAGGCAGGATCATGCCACGTTCGATTGCCGCGCGCTTGAGGCAGGGGAAATCCTTGCTCTCCCCACCCCAGCTCACCAACCTCGCATCCGGGAATGTCGAGCATATGGCGAAGAAGGCATCCACGATCTCTGCTTCGGAGCAGTTCGTCATGGCTTCGATATTGCTGACGACGGGCCGATCCATGTCGGACGAGACGGTGAGCATGCACCACGCGCCGGCAACGATCCGGTGAAAGGGCCAGCGCACGAAGCCCTGCGTGGGATCGCCCTCTGCGACCTGGTACCGCTTGAAGGCATCGGTGTCGTAGAGGAATTCGAAATCGCAGACGATCACGCGCTGCCACGGGCTGCTGGCAGATCGATCGGCGAGGAAGATCGCGGCTTCTTCGCCGAGCGTGTTGGCGTGATGGCGGAGATCCGCGCTCAGGTCGGCGAGTTGAAAGTGGGAAGGTTCGTTGGTCATGATAATTTCCTTGGGCAACAAAAAGCCCGCAAGAAGCGGGCGAGGATAATCGGGTTCGAGTGAAGCGACCGCGCGCTAGGCGGAGCGCGTGGGTGGCCGGACATCTCGATCAATTCGAGACGAGTTCCGCGCCGCGCCCGACGGCCTGGAGCGTGAGGCGTCCGATCAGCTGCGTTTCGGCAATGATGGCGCGGTGCATGGCGAGCGGATCACTGAAAGCGTCGCAATGCATCGCGACGACCATCTCCGCAGTGTCCATGTCGCCGTCCAGAGCGCCTTCAAGGCCGTCGGCATCGCGCAGGCGAACTTCGAGAGATGGGATTGCGCTTCGACGAACCGCATCCCGAATGACCTTGAGCAGGTCCACCACGTCCACCGAGCATGACATGTCCGCTTGCAGGGCCAGCCTTCTTGCCTGTTCAACGAACTCGCGCATGGACCAGGTCACGAGGGGCTGCGTCTCGAGTTGCTCGGCGATCCACTGGAGCGCATCGGCATCCGGGTCGCAGCCGCCCCCGCCGATCCAGCTGGAGCTGGCAGAGGTCCAGCGTCCATTCTCGAAGGTGAAGCGCGTGGCGCCAGCAGCGAAGACGTGCAGGTCGCTGTCTTCGATGCTCGCGTCGACGGGACGCGTGCGCAGCGCGCATACGGTAAACGTATCTGTCATTTCAATTTTCCTTTCTTGCTCGCCCCCCGCAATTCTGCCGGGTTGAGAAGCTCTCTTCACATCTTGGACGGAACCATGGAGGCTCTGACAGCGCGCTGTTCTGCGCGCTCCACGATGCGATCGAAGTTCAGTGCTGCCTCGAGTTTATGGGCCATGCGAAAGAGGTCGAGATCACGCAGGTGCTCGAGGTGGTCGAAGCGGCCCTGCCGGTCTGCTCCGAGCCAGCGGTCGAAGGCTGCCAGCGGATACGCCAGTCTACCGGGATCGCCATAGCGCGAGGCGGAGTAGTGGAGCCATGCCAGCCAGGTGATGGCGACATCTTCCTCGCAGTATCGGAACACCTGCTTCTCGCGACCATCGGCGATCATGGCCGCAACGCTGTCGCCGCTCCCCTGGGTCTTGGCACTGATGCCAAGCGCCTTGCACACGTTCGCCAAGCTCGGACGTCCTGCCCCTCCGAAGCGGCCGTAGAGTTCGGCGAGGTCGGCGTGGGTGATCGCCCAGCGCGGTGCTATCCACGCAGTGCGCAGGGCATTGTCCTCGAACAACATCTGCCGCGCGGCGGCAAGCTGCAGGACGGGAATGTCGAAGCCGCGCCCGTTCCATGTGACGATGGTGGCGTTGGGATCGAGTAATTCGAAAAGCCGGCGAAGGCCGTTGCGCTCGTTGGAGAAATCGACGGTCTCGATGTCGAACTCGTAATGATCTTTGACCTCCTTCTGGCTCAGCACACTGGCGCAAATCGGTTCGTGCAAGGGCCAAGGCGGGAATGAGCCGTCCTCGTTCTCCGGCGCCAGGGTCTCGATATCGAGCACCTGGACGTGACCGGTCTGGTAGCATTCGGGGAAATCGTATCGTTGGTACTTCATGTGTTCGGCCTCCGGCCCGAACCCGGCGAAGCGCAAGCGAGCATCCTGCTCCCTTTTCCATTCTTCCTACCGGGTTCACCCGGTCTCTTCCCCTCTTATCCACCTATCCCTTCGGTGTTCGGTGGTGGGCCGAAATCTCTCTGGTCCTTCGTCGGTGCGTTTTGCGACGTACCCTCGTCCGCCTTCTGGCATCCGACATCCGCGCGCGTGTTTTGCTGTTCCGCCTCTGACGCTCCGGTCGCTTCGTGAGTTGGGGGCGGCGTCGTGGGTTCGTTAGGAAAGACAGTACCGACGAAGGCGATCATCCGCCGCTGCCATTCGTCGCTTTCCTGCGGCGTCGGTGGAAGGCCGTCGAAATTGTCGAGGGCGGAGTGAACGAGGGGCTCGTTCCGCCAGCGCGAGAGCTCCTCGGCAAGTTCAGGCGCTTTGTCGCGTCGCGGCCCACCAAGGATAAACCAGTGACGAGTAGATCGAACCATGAGATCGGGCCGTGCCGCTAAATGGTTAGCCAGCGGCACCAGACCATCGACCTGTTCATCATGTTCGGTTCGAAGACGTGCCTGTACTGCGTCACCAGCCAAGTCGGCTTCTGACAGCTCGAGCTGCTTGAGGAGGTCAGGTGGCAGCATAAACTTCTGCCCGTGAATGCGCACAAGGCGTTTGCGACCGTTCTGCCGCATGTACGCGAACAACCATTGAACTCGCTCCAGCGGATCGACCGGTCGATCGCTAAAGCGCCAATCTATATACTCCACCTTGTCGTTACCGGTCCGCTCGAAATCGGGAGAGCCCGAGAGCGAGATCGCCATCGAGCCACCGCTTCCCGACGTGTCGGATGCACCGCCGGGAGGTGCGATACCTTTCGCTTCTGGAGGACGGACTTCGGCAAGATTGAGCGCAGCGTCTTGTTCCCGGACAGGCAACATCGTGTCGATGGATCGAACGCTCGGCGCAGTCGCCAAAGCGAACGGATCAGAGCGGTTCTCGCGCTCCATATAAAGGGCCACAAACCGGTCGATCGTATCGCGGGCGTGCCTGGCCACGGCAGGATTGACCGCGAAAAACTCCAGGCTTGCTCGGTCGAGGAGGGCGTGCTCGTCGTCGGTCGCGGCACGCGCGTGCGCGAGACGTTCGCCGACCATTGTTAATTGCAGTCCCTGAACGGTGAGGGCGAAGGATAGCCGCTCAAACCACAGCCGCCGAGCAAATGTTTCCCTCCGGGCGTGATCGGGGTCCCGCTCGGTAGCCGTCAGCATCGGAATAGCCGTTCCGCCGACAGGATGCAGTTGGGGCCCGGAAGCGGATGCGCTCGCTTGTAAAGGTGGAATTTCCCGCGTCGAAGTCTCGATCAAGCGCGGTCGTGCAGACGTTGGCGCCGTCGATATAAGTAAAACCATTGTCCGCGAGGACACCGGCTCAAGGCGGGTCGTAGTTACCTGGTCCGGCGCCTTGAGCACATGCGGGACGATCCGCTTCGGCAATGGGGTGAGCCTTAATGGCGATGGCGCCGGCGCCGGCGCCACAGGCGTCAGTGTGATAGGTCGAGGCAACGTTACAGGGGTCAGCCGTGCGGCAACAGTTGGCTGCGCAGCTTCGAGGGTCCGCGAATGACGCTGCTTGAGAGCCGTCGTTAAGCGTCTTGGCTGTTCGCTAAGCGATGGAGACAACGCCGACGGCATCGCAGGTGGCGTAACGGTGGAAAGGCGCAGATGCGCGACGAATGAGGGTGACGGCGCGACCCGCTTGAAAATGCTGGGAGGCGGCGTCGGAACGAGGTGCGTTGCCGATGTAATAGAAACGGATGGTCGCAGTTGCGGGAGCTTTTCCCCAGCGAGCGACATGCGTGAAGCGATTGCTGGATTGCCTGCTGGAACTGGGGAATGAGCCTGTATAGGAGCTGGAACCACAGCAGTAGCGGTATCCGTATCGGGTATCGCTTGCTCGATCGGCGATATCGTCTGTCCGGGCGATGAACTTGGCTGTCTGCCCGCGACCGGAACATCACGAAACTCTTCGCCTCTGCCAACCGCGCGGGCCGGCTCCAACCGCAATCCTGCCCGAGTGACTTCAGGATTATCGAGGTCAGGTAACCCTGCCCTCGTCTTCCGGGAGTGCCCTTGATCATTTCGCTCTTCGATCTCTGCGACAAGGTTCTCGTTTTCGGTGATCGTCTCCTGCATCGAGGCAACAGACTCCTCGTATTTGCCTTTTCGCCAGTTCTCCACCTGCCGCGGGTCCAAGCGCTGTTGGGGCCGGTGCGAGAGACCCCGCTCCGCGTTACCGAGGTGAGTATACCGATAGCGCTGACCTCGCTCATGGCTGACCTTCGTACAGATCTCGGCCCAGGTCCGGCGCAGATCGTAGAGCGCATCTGCTCCGTCGCAGTCGGTGCGCAGCTGCTGTCCGATTGCCCACTCGTAGTGGCCGACCCGCTCCATCGGGCGCGTCGTAAACCAGGCGTGCACGTGGAAGTTGCGCTCGTCCGATCCGGGCGACGGCACATGTGGCACCATCACGTAGGGCAGTCCGAGGGAGTCGTATTTCGCGGCTAACATGTCCATTGCACGAAGACGCGCGGCTTGATCGAGATCAGCGGCGAACTGGTAGATGGCGTTCGTGCCGACCTTGGCGTTCTTGCGCGCAGACCTGTTGGCGGTTTCTGCGACGTCGACCGCCGCGATGATCTCGTGATAGCTCTCGCCAAGGTTCGAGCGGAACGGGACCTGACCGTCAATAAGCTCGGTGTGGTCATCCTTGAACATGTATTCGACGCGGCGCTTCGCAACGCCGAAGCGGTTGCGCGCCGCAGAATCATAAAGGAAGTCGACGAATACGCCGCGCCGCCCTGCCTTGTCGACGATAACGGTGCGATATTTGGGAAGCGCACGAGGCGGCTTGGAGAGCGACGTGATGGGCGTAATCCTCCCTCTTTGCCGCTGACGCTGTCGCTCAAGGCGCAGCGTCTCGGCATCTGGCCGTGCCGCGCGGACGCGCACGCGGCGATTGCCGGCCCGATCCCATTCGCGCATTTCCTTCTCGAGCCGCCGGCGCGCACGCCGATCCGCGCTACGTTCGCCCCTTGCCCACTTGCGGGCAGATGCTGCCCGCAGACGGGCCTGCGTCACATCGTTCTGCCGCCGTTTAAAAAGCGCGTTGAGGCCTCGTTGGTCGACCGCCACGAAGTCGCCGTCGACCCAGACAAAGAGCGCAGCGTCCCGCCCTGATGTGGGGGGTGTCCGGGGTTCCTGACCCCTTCCCGAACGGGAAACATTTCTCTCGACTAACACCCCCCAATTCTATCTTCCCCACTGGGTGTGTCGCTGGTGGTGCAATGGGTTCGCGAGAAGGATACTGGCCCGATCGCTGATGACCACCATGCCTCTTCCAATATTTCGGTGGGCTGATCAGTCGCAGTTGATGCGGGCGGGATACACTGCGGGCAGCCCCCCTATTCTGCACTATCGAGGATAGGAAAGCCGATTGGCGACAGCCAGAGTCATTGCACCACCAGTGCTCGGACTGTTGCCAGGCTTTACGTCATTGGCATGTCGAGTCGCATCCCATCGCACGAGCAGCATCACGACGATGCCGATAAATACGCCCTTGGCGGCGTGCTGACCCTGTTCGGTTTGCGGCGCGGCGACGCGCCCGCGCTTGATGCCTTGATGTCGAAGGACATGACCTTCTTCTTTGTCGAAGCCGTAGCGAAGATGAAGGGCGACATGGCTATCGGCGAGTTCATCAGGATCGTCATCGACATACATGCCGTAGAACTTCACGCGCTCGGCAAAGCCGCTGAACTGCAACGAAGGCGCGAAGCCTATCGCGCCGCGCGGGAAAGCTGGGATGCAACTGGCGATAAAGGTGCAAGCGCGCCTTGGCGCAGGCGCCCGGTCACCCGCAACCAGCGCTTTCTGATCGCCAGCGTCTGCCATGCTATGCGGACCGAGCCGCCCGAACTCACGACCCGTGGCCAAGCTGCCGACTGGCTGGAGCGACACAGTGCCCACCCCCAACTTCGAGGAGACGATGAATGAGTATTCAACCAAGGACGATGATCGACGTGCACGGAAATCCCATCACCGTGAACAGCTACGAAGAGGCGAAAAAACTCATGGGCGGGTATCACAACGAGGCCAGGAAATATGCCACGGCCCTCGCCAGCGATATGGAGACAGCTTGTCGGCTCCAGCCACAGGCACAAAATCTGCAACGCCGGTTCGACAATAACGTGAAGATATTCGAGTACTTCGCCGCGCAGGCCGAAATTAGCAGCATCGCCGCCGCGATGACCAGCATCGCGGAGCAGACTAAGGGATTGTCCGATGATCCGGGATGAGCCGGTTGGCCCCATAACCTTCGGCAACCAGCATTATTCCGAAAACTCACCGTAAAAAACGATAATGGCTGTACCTGGGCCGGAAGCGGTCCGTCTCCTGTCAGAAGCCGGGATGACGATTCCCGACGTTCCATATTGACGCCTGATCGCATCCGTTCTTACGCGATGCGCCATGAACATCAGACCTGAACAGAAAACCGACCGTTCCGCGATCTCCGACGTGACTGCCAAAGCATTTGCCGGCGTCGAGCATAGCGATCAATCCGAGCCGCAGATCATCGAACGCCTTCGCAATGCTGACGCATTATCGCTTTCGCTGGTGGCTCTCGACGGGACGGACCTGATTGGCCATGTCGCGTTTTCTCCCGTGAAAATCGATGGAGCTGACAAGGGCTGGTTCGGGTTGGGGCCGGTTTCGGTGGTCCCGGAGCGCCAGGGCGGAGGGATCGGATCGGCACTCATTCGCGAAGGTCTCAAGCGGCTTCGCTCCGAGGGCGCAGCGGGATGCGTGGTGCTGGGCGATTCCGGTTATTACCCGAGGTTCGGTTTCGAACGCAGCGATGACCTGCGGTATGAAGATGCGCCGGCGGAATACTTCATGAGCCTGACATTTAACGGGCATGCCCGGCCAAGTGGCAAGGTCGATTATCATCCAGCCTTTACCGGGTAGGCGAGACTACTTTTTGGGGAATGCTGTTCGTCGTTCCAGCAACCATAGCCGGGAACAAACTGATCGAAATTGGGTCGGGGGCGCCCTGCTTCAGGTCATTTCGATTCGAGAAAGTTGGCCACAGCTTTTGCCGTTTCCGTCGCCGACCATGGGTTCTGACCGGTCACCAGACGGCCATCGACGACCACGTGGCTCAGGAACGGGATTAACCCCTTCGTGTAATCGGCACCGTAATCCTTCATCCGTTGCTCGACGTCATAGGGGACATCCTTCGCTACGCCCGCCAGGATTTCCTCGAGCCATGAGTATCCGGTCAAGTTCCGGCCATCGACGAGCCTCTTCCCGTCGGACAGTCGCGTTTCCAGCAAGCCGCAATAGCCGTGGCAGACCGCCGCGACCACGCCGCCTGTCTCGAAGATGTCGCGGGTGATCGCTTGCAGGCCTTCGGACTTGGGGAAGTCGAACATGACCCCGTGGCCACCGGTGAAGAAGATGGCATCGAATTCCGACGCGCGGATATCGGCCGGGCTGGCGGTGTTCTCCAGCAGGGCCATCTTTCGCGGGTCGGCCAGCCAAGCCTTCCCCGTAGCATCGATGTTCGGCCATTTCAGAGCGGGCGGCTCGAGCGGAACCTTCCCGCCCGCTGGACTGACAATGGCCTGCTCCCATTCCTTGGCCCCGAAGATATTCCAGGGATGCGCCAGTTCGGTCAGCCACAAGCCGGTCGGATGGGTGGGATCTTCGTAATGCGACACGTTGGTCACGACGTGGAGGATGCGCGTGGTCATTGCCGGTCCTGATAGGGGCGCCGCCCCGCGGGCTCAGTGAGCCAGCGGAGCGGCGCTTACGGTCACGATTTGAGGAAGTCGAGGATGTCCTTGTTGATCTCGTCGGCGTTCACGGTGTGCATGCCGTGCGAAAAGCCCTCGTAGATCTTCATCGTGCTGTTCTTGATCAGCTTGTCCTGCAGCAGCGCGGCATTCTTGTAAGGCACGACTTGGTCATCGTCGCCCTGCAGGATCAGCACCGGCACCTCGATCGCCTTCAGATCCTCGGTCTGGTCGGTTTCTGAGAACGCCGCGATCCCTTCGTAATGTGCCTTGGCGCTGCCCATCATGCCCTGGCGCCACCAGCTGTCGATCACGCCGTCGGACTTCTCCGCGCCATCGCGATTGAAGCCATAGAACGGACCGGACGGCACGTCGCGATAGAACTGTGCGCGGTTGGCGGCGAGGTCCGATCGGAATCCGTCGAACACTTCCTTGTCTGTCCCGCCGGGATTGTCCGGCGTCTTGACCATGAGCGGCGGCACCGAGCTTATGAGCACCGCTTTCGCGACGCGCCCTTGGGGCTGGCCATGCTTTGCCACGTATCGCGCGACCTGTCCGCCGCCTGTCGAATGGCCGATATGGACAGCGTTCTTCAGGTCGAGATGCTCGACCACCGCCGAGGCGTCAGACGCGTAATGGTCCATGTCATGCCCCTCGCTGACCTGGCTCGAACGGCCATGCCCGCGCCGGTCGCTGGCGATCACGCGATAGCCCTTGTCGAGGAAGAACAGCATCTGGTTGTCCCAATCGTCCGCGCTGAGCGGCCAGCCGTGGTGAAAGAAGATCGGCTGCGCGTCCTTGGGTCCCCAGTCCTTGAAGTAGATTTCGGTCCCGTCCTCGGTGGTCACGAAGGGCATTGCTTGTCTCCTGATCTTTGGTCTCTGCTTATTCAGCGTGATAACCGGCATACCGTTCCGACCGGTCGCTTCCCGACGCTTCGGCTTACTCGCTTTCGACCAGTTCCGGCGTGTAGAGTGCGAGCTGGAACTCGGGCTTGTATTCGTAACGCACGAGCTTCTTCAGCCCGAGCGACTTGATAAACCTGGAGAGCGGCCCATCGGTGAGGGCGAGCTGAATGTCGTCTGCATCCCGGCTGGTGGCGCTGCGGATTGCCCTGGTGTCGGAATAGCCGTGTGTCAGGCGCCCATCGCTATCGAGGTTGGTGAAGTTGGTGCGGGCGATCGCTGGCTTTGCCTCCTCGATGTCAAGCTTCCTGCCCATCATCGAGAAGTCCACGTCGCCGTTCTCGTCGTAGTAGGTGAAGCTGGTCCTATCGCGTCCGCCATCGTAATCGATGGGGATGAGCCACTTCGGCAGGTTGTAACCCACCACGCCGCGAACACGCGCCAGTTCGGTATCGACCGGCAGCTTCAAGACATAACCCCACATGCTGTCATTACGAGTTTGCAAGAGCAGCGAGAGTGCCCCCAGGTTCGGCGCGTTCGGCTTCGTCGTCACGATCGAGACCGACAGCTCGTTATAGGTGTCGTTGTCGCAATAATGATAGGCGTAGGACGTGATCGCGATCAGACCCTTGCCGCGTCCGAACGATATCGGCTTGACCCTGTCCCGGACCTTCTCCGGAATGAGCGCTTTGATCCGGTCCATGTCCGCGGTGTAGACCGCTGTGATGCTGGAGTTGCTGTAGTAGAAATTGGGCGACCAGGTCTCGAAGCCCACGTCCTTGCGCTGCTTTTCAAGCGTCCTGAACCAGCTCAGATCTATGTCGGGGCGCTCCTGGGCAATGACTGCCAGCGGCGGGTTCGAGCGGAACCGGTCGTATAAACCGCCCTTCAACACCGGCACCTGCTGCCCGCCTAGGTCGATCATGACCTGGTTCTCGCCGGCCGTATCGCTGGGGGGCATCGGCCTGGAGCCCGCTTCTGCCCCATCGCTGATGACGGCTTCTCTAGCGACCGCATCTGGTGCGAATGCCATCAGCAATCCGATAGCCGAAACGCCGATCAGACCCGCTGCCGATACAATTCTGGCAACTGACGTATTTGTCATTGTCGTTCTCTCTATGTGACTTGCATTCTTACCAGTCGGGGCATGGCCGCTCGCCATGCTGACCCGGTTCAGTTGGATTGCCGGCGTTGGAGCCAGGATCGATATTTCCCGTTGCGACGCTTGGTCAGAAATTGCTGGGTGATGAGCGCGCGAAGCGCGGAGACACCGGGCTTGGGGCGTTTGCCCCGGCCCATGCGTCGCAACTGGAACTTGGTGACGCTCATTCTTGCCTGGCTGGCGACCGCCTGGCTCTTGAAGTTGACCTGAGGTAGCTCGACGACGTCTTCCCCTTGCTTCCAGCGATTGGGAAGGTGGGGACGAAAAGCCAGTGCCCGCGCCAGGCCGACCATGGCCACGCCCTCGCGGCCACTTTCTTGTGCCAGGGCTTCTTCTGCCACGGCTTTCCGCAGGATGCCCCCAGTCACCATGATCGGCATTTGCGCCATGCTCTGAATGTCGCGCGCGAAGTCGATGAAATAGGCTTCCCGCGAGCGCGTGCTTGCCTTCTGCGGGGCGCCCTGCATGGCGGGGCTCTCGTAGCTGCCGCCGGAAATCTCGACCAGGTCGACCGGCAGTTCGTTCAGCAGGCGGACGACGGCAATCGCATCCTCCTCCTCGAACCCGCCTTTCTGGAAATCGGCCGAGTTGAGCTTCACGCCCACGCCGAACTCCGGCGATACCCGTGCCCGCACCGCCTTCACGATCTCGATCACGATCCTGGCACGATTTTCAATCCTGCCGCCCCATTGATCGCTACGCCGGTTGGTCTTGGGGGAGAGGAACTGGCTGAGCAGATAACCATGCGCGGCATGGATCTGCACGCCGTCGAAACCCGCCTTTTCAGCCAGCTCCGACGTTGTTGCAAATTGATCGATGACCCGCGCGATGTCCTTCTCCGTCATCGCGCGCGGATTGGCGAACATCTTGGTGAAATCGCCCATCTCCATGGGCACGGCTGACGGTGCGATGGAGTCCGGGTTGGTGGCGGCGAAGACCTGGCGGCCCGGATGATTGATCTGCATCCAGATCCTGCCGCCGCCGAATCGCCCTACAGCTGCCCATTCTTTGAAGGGTTCCAGCGGTTGCGCGGCATCCAGGATCACGCCGCCCGGACCGGTGACGGCATCGGCAGCGACCATGACATTGCCGGTCAGCAGAAGCCCGGCGCCGCCTTCTGCCCATTGCCGATAGAGCTTCAGCAGCGCCTCTCCCGGCGAATGGTCGCCGGACGCCATGTTCTCTTCCATGGACGCCTTGGCGATGCGGTTCGGAATGATCTGCCCAGAGGTGAGCTTGATCGGGGAAAACAGGGACATTGATGACCTCACGAATCTTGAATTTGACCAAGTATAACCTTTGAGTTAAGTTTAAGGTCAAGCAGAAATTTTCGAGATCATGCGATGAAGATTGGCGAGTTGGCAGAACGCAGCGGGCAGACCGCATCACGGATACGGTTCTACGAAAAGCAGGGCCTGCTGAAACTCGTCGACCGGCGGCCGAACGGATATCGCACCTATCCGCGTGAAGCGCTGGTTGTTCTCAACCTCATCGACACGGCGCAAAATGCCGGTTTCAGCCTCGACGAGATCAGGAAGATGGTTCCTTCCAACCTCGATGATTGGCAGCACGACGGCTTGCTCGATGCGCTACGGGCCAAGATTGCCGAGATCGAAACGCTCCAGAAACGCTTGGCGCGCAGCAAGAAGCGGATCGAACGGCTGATCACCGAGATCGAAGCGAAGCCGGACGATATGGATTGCAAAGACAACGCAAGGCGCGTGATGGCGAACATGCTTGTCGACCTGCCAGCAAAATCGCGCTGACCGGCAGCTCGATCACTCAGGTAGTTTCAACAAGCTACCGCTGACGAATGACCGCTTTCGGGATGCATGAGCAATCCGCTGAACGACCGACATTAGGGCGCAAAGCTGACGGGGGCCGATAGATTGCACAGCGATCCCCGTCAGGCTAGCTTGATGCCTATTCTGACAACGGTTGATCAAGTTTAGCTGGCTTCCCGGTGGGAACCTTGCGGCCCCAATGTCGACCCAGCTCTGTTTCTGAAACATTTTGAGTGCAGATTGCTTCAGAACCCTTGAGCTTCCCGCCATTGGCCAGACTACCAGTTGCACCCGAACCAGCTTCCGATGCGATAGTCTCCGGACGTAGCTCTTTGCCCTTTTTACCACGGGTCTGTTGGAATCCTGCTCTCTTGAGCGCGTCTTTCAACAACGGAATAAACAGGGGTTCCGAGGTGACCATGGTGAGCGACGAGGCGAGCAGGGCCACGACCTGGCTTCCGCGCTTGCGCCGTTCGGTGTGGTGGGGCAGTTCGTTCGGTCTTGCGACTACCAGTTTCGTGGCAACCTCAAACAGTCGCGACGCCAGAGTGAGCCTGTACCGGATTGTATCGACGATTTCGGTGAACGATCTCGCTGCTCCGCGACGCCGAACCGGGTCTCTGCGGGCGGCGTTGTTAAATGCCCTCCAATCCTTCGTTGGATCAAGCAGCAGCGACGGGTCGAACCGGCCGCCACCGCCCTTGTTATGGGCTGGCGGAAGATAGCACCTCATAGTGAAATGAACGCGGCGCATGACCTCGTTCCAGTCCGATTCCGGTGAGGCGGGCATCGCCCAGACGACATCTCTGGTGAGCCGCGCTGCAGGCCACACGACTTTTTTCTGTGTCGGGTGGACGCCGTGGGTCTGCCTCTTCTTGTGCAGCCCGATCATGACCACGAGGATCTCGAATGTTCCCAGTGCGAGAAGGCGATCCCAGCCCAGTCCATAGTAATGGACGATGGGCCGAGTGGTCCTATCACCACCCTTGCCCTTCTTGAGGCCGAGCGTCGCATAAACCTCGTCGAGGCCCCTCCCCCGTACATGATTCAGTTCTTTCGCCGCGTTCCACAGGGCCGGAACACTCACCGCCATCGCATCCAGAGACGCTTCGTAATTGCGATCTTTCACCTTCGGGTTCAGGCGCTTCGCCATATCAGCCAATCTAAGGTTGGCCGCATTGAGAATTGTGGCGGTAGTCCTAAGCCTATCGTCGATTTCCTTGGCGTTTCTGACTGCGGTGACAATCGACCAGAGATATTCGTGCATTGCCAGAGCCATGGCATGCGCGACGATATCGCCTCTCAGATGTGCGAAATGGTTTATCACCGACGTTTTCAGAAGGTCGATTTTATCGTTTTTCTGCGCACGGTGTGCCGCCGCCAACTGGATTTCGCGACACAGCAGCAAGTAGGCCAGTGCCGCATCCTCCTGCAGAAGCTCGACAAGCTTCTCGGCGAAAAATCTGACGGAATAGCCAGCATCCGCTTTCATCACCGGGTCAATGTGTGCGGAAAGACCCGTGGCCTTGCGATAGTGGCGGTCGAGGCCTGCTACAGACCACGGAGAAGTTCTTTCTCGAAGAGGTAATTCGAAGTGATCGCGAAGCTGGAGAACGGGAGAGAAAGCAAACGTCCCGAGCCGGCAGCCCTTCGGAAAGTACTTTTCGAGTTCCAGCTGCCGCTCAATACGCACAACCCATATTCCGAAATCTTTCGGGCGCTTGTGGAGCTTAACCGAATTAGGTCGGGCGAACTCTCTAGCCGCGAAATCCGCAAAAAAGTAAATATCCTGACGACTATAGACAGCGAGGAAGATTAGCCTCTGCCAGATAGAGGTGATGGCGAAAAACAAGCCTAGAATTGACATTTTACGCACTCCGCTAGGGGATGATAAAATGCTTATAGGAATTTTTCCTTCACAAGCGAAGTACCCACGCAGGATTGCACCACCAGTGACCGCAGATTTTGGCTGCGCCATGACCGATTCATGGCTCTGGTTTCATCCGATTCTTTCCATGCAAGGGTTGTCCTCAAGCGATGCTTGATGGCGGCCGCCGCGTGCAGTCGCCACTTTAACATCTGCTTCACCACCGACGAACTCCGCGCGAAGCGCAGCATCGACGCCGAGCATGGTATGCCCAAGCGTCGCATTCCCATGCTCGGCACCCTCGCTCGAGGCCCCAATCTAAAAAGCAAGATATGCCGCGACGAGAAGCAACTGGATGGCCCGGTCATCAATTTCGAGCCTGGCTATCCCGCCAAGGAGTTCGACGGTGTGCGCGGCGCGCCTCTGTCATTCCACACAGCTGAAGACGCGGCCTCGCCGCCAAAGCTCTGACTCGGATCGGGACGGTGGCGATTGATCGGATGCTGGCGGTAGCGGGGGATGCTAGACCTCGATGCGCGCGCACGACGTCGCTGCCGCTCGAGAATGCAAATGCACAAATCGAGTGGCTGGCGCCTCCACCGGAGGATGACCTCGCCCGCCTGTTGCTCGAACTTATCGGCGAGGACGCTCTCGAGGAGATCTTTGATGACTAAGGCTTTTGGATATGTGCGCTGTTCTTCGAACTCCGAGAGCGCGGCGGCTTCTATCGCAACTCAGAACGACGCGATCACGCGAGCAGCAGTTTCCTATGGCGTTCATCTACAGCGAGTGTTTACCGACATTGGCCCGGCAGGCTCGGGCCAGTCCGACCTCGAGCATCTCCTGATGACGGCTGAAGCGAGCAACGTGCATGCGATTGTGGTCGCGAGCAAAACCCGTCTCGCCCGGTCTATCGTTGAACTGGGGAGGTTGGAGGATAGGCTTCGCGCTGCTGGAATCGAGATTGTCAGCGCAGAAGGACAAGATTGGCCTCGCGTAACCGAGCGTCTCTGCGAATTCCACGACCAGATGGAAGCTTCACTGGAGAACGCCGGCCTCACACGGCGGGGATCCACAGAATGATCGCTGGAAATCTATCGAAGAAGAAGCGAGCATTCGGGTATGTTCGCGTTAGCACGGCCGAGCAAGCGGAGCATAAAACCTCGTTGCGTCAGCAAGAGGTGGATCTGAAAAGCTACTGCGACAAGCAGGGTATCGAGCTGGTCGAGATCTTCGTAGAACCAGGTGTTTCCGGATCGGACTGGAGAAGGCCTGAGTTTAATCGGATGATGCTCTTGGCCACGGGTGATGACCATCCGGTGGACTTTGTCGTTGCAGCCGACATGGCGCGTCTTGCGCGTGACGTCGAGTTGATCATTACGACCCAAGGCCAATTGAGGCGCGCAGGCGTTCAATGCCTGTTCGCATATCAAGAGTTTGAGGACAGCCATTTCGGGATGCTGCACCAGCTCCTGACAGGTTGGCAGGATCAGGACGCGATTGTGAAAGCGTCCATGAACACTCGCCGGGGTCTCAGGGGCACTGCTGAAGAGGGGTTCTGGTCAGGCGGCACGGTTCCGCTGGGCTACGAATCCCGCACGGTCGAAGTCAGAGGCAAGAAGGAGAAGAAGAAACTCTTTATCAGCGAGAGTGAGGCGCCGATCGTTCGCAAGATCTTTGACCTCGCCGAGCGAGGGATCGACGGGTCACCGATGGGCGGACGAGCAATTGCAGAATACCTGAACACTCGCGGTTACACTCGGCGCGGGAAGCTATTCTATAACGCCACCGTCGCGGGGATACTTTCCCGCCAGCACTATCTCGGTCAATTCGTCGGCAACAAGGTCAATGAATTCGGGGCCCTTCTTCCGGAAGAGGAATGGACTTGGGTCGACTGCCCGCAAATCATCACTCGAGAACAGTTCGACCGGGTAGCTGCTTTGCGCGAACAGCGCGCTCCCCGCAATACGCCGCCGCGAGTGGTTAATGGTCCCACGCTTTTGATCGGACTCGCCGAATGCAACAAATGCGGTGCCGGCATGACGATCAGAACCGGCAAGGGAGGGCGATATCGCTATTACTCTTGCCATGCAAAAGTGAACCGTGGGGCATCTGCCTGCACCTGTCCGAACGTGCGCACAGAGACGCTCGACGAGCTGGTTTTGGATGCGGTCGCCGAAAGGATCTTCTCCGACTGCAAGATCGAGCCGCTACTCCAGAAGGTGCTCGATACATCCAGCGACGCGCGTCAGCGCAAGCATCAGGAGCTGCAGCAATGCGAAAATAGACTGGTCGAGGTTCGGCGTCGTCTTTCCAATCTCTATGATGCGCTCGAAGCCCAGAAGGCGTCCGAGCGTGATCCGGAACTCGCATTGAGGATAAAGGACCGGCGGTCAGAGATCGATGCACTCAACACCACTGCCAAGGTGCTGCGACAGCAGCTCGAGAGGGGGCCGACACGTATTACTCCAGCAGCCGTTCGGCGCTTTGGGCAAATTGTCCGCGAACAATTGCTAAAAGGCGACGAGAAGGTGCGGCAGAACATCGCCCGCACCTTCATCAACAAGGTGCGTGTGGACGCAAAGGTTCATATTGAAGGGCAAACCAACGCTCTTGCGCATGGCGCCGCCGCCGTCGCTCGGGCCAAGGGAGCAGTGCCCAGCTTTGACCGTAAATGGTGCCCAGAAGAGGACTCGAACCGCTCTCAGAATGTCGCAAAACTGCGAGAAACTTGACCTTGGTTACTTAAGTGAGGCCCCCGTCGGTGCCCCCAGATTGCATTTTTACCAGAGGATTTGGGTCCCATCCTCAAAAAAGTCTAATGATTTCAATGCCCGTTCTTTACAGCAAATTTACGGGAAAGACCAGCCATTTTGCCCCATCCGAGTGACTGAATGCAGGGGCTATCCGCGCGCCTTCACCCACTCTTCCCAATAGGGCACTAGCTCATCTGGCAGGCTTTCTACAAACTCGTGGCCCAATGAATAATGAGGCATCGCCTCGGCAACCGCTTCGAGTAGCGCCGCCCCCTGCACCGTGTCCTTGCGCCGCTTGAGCGGGTTCCGCTTGGCCTGAGCGCCCAACCACAGCTTGTGGAGCGCGAACCAGCGGGGGTCAGGTGCAACGATGCGCGCCGGGCTACCATCACGGCATGGGACGACCTGATCTATCCGCCGACCGGGCAAGAGCCATTCCTGTTCGGGTAGCGGTACAGGTCGTGGCCGATCCTTTCCGGCGAGCGTTTCGACACGCGATGGTGCTACCAGCAATTCGACTTCATAGGCCTTCGCGTTGCGCGCTTGGAATTCCCGCTCGGTATTAATCGTGAATGTCGGATCGACCGCTTTGAGCATGTCCCAAAGCTGCGTTCCGTCTTCCGGTTCGTCAGCCGTCCAGGCGAGATCGAAGTCCTCTGTTTCGTCCGGCACGTCGCGAAACGTGCCTGCCGCTTCTATGGCATAGGCTGCCATTGCGTTGGTGCCGACAACAAGCAGGTGACTACCGAGAAGCGACCGTCTGTCTGCCTCACGGAGAATTGGTCCGGCGTCCGCCGACAGCATCGGCAAGCGCAGTGCGCGAGCAATCCGGCTGCCCTCATTAAGCGCATCCCGTGCGCCGTCGCGGCGCTCCTTCAAGGCAGCCTTTGTTGCCTTGTAATCCTCGAACTGGACTTCCTTTTCGTCGTCCCACGGCCCGAGACTTTTGCCGTTTCCGACGCGATCGAAGATCTCGTAGAGGTACTCGTATTCGCCGATCTTCTTGCGCTTCAGGTCGTACGGCATCGCGAAGAGTTCGCGCTCGGCTTCGATCCACACATCGTAGCGCTGGCGCATGTTGATGAGCGCTCGTTCCTGCTCTGCGGAGAAGGGTTGGATGATGGTCATACGCAGGTTTTATCCCGCAAATCTCCAATTTTCAATAAACGCGGGATAAATGCCCTTTGACACCATAATTCATGGACCATCCTTGCCTTAACGGTCCGACCGGATGCATCTTCCTTTATGGGATTGATTGGGTGAGAGTTGCGATGAGCAAACTAGCCGCACAAGTGCTGGCAACAGTGAACGGTCCCTATCGGACTAAGCGATCCGCTCAGCAGCTCGCAGCGCTTATCGCAGACCCTTTGAGCGCGCAGACACACAATGCCGCTGCTTTCGCTTTCTTCTCGGAGATTGCACCGGCAGTCCAATTGGCATTCATGGCAGAAATGGATGTCGATGAGGCCAAGGTAAAGGCAGTCGCACGTCAATTTGCGGACATGGCCGGGTACCCGTTGCCTCTGGCACCTTGAAGGCCAAGGGCAGCTGAATTCGGTATTCACTCAGTCCCAATATCAGCCCATTCAAGAACCAGCTTGTCACCCTTTACACGGGGCAAGGACTTGCGTGGAATGAGCTTCCCGCGCACTTCGAAGTCAGATGTGATCTTGACCAGAAAGATCATGCTGAAGTTCCGTTTAAGGTTCAGCGTGACCCGGTCATTGCTTTTGAATGGCGTGATTGTCTTGACCTCGACCAGGTCATTTCCGAGCCGTCCATCCGATCCTTGAGCGTAGTTGCGGTGCAGCTTGATGCCGTGCGTGATCGCCCCGTAGAGTTCTCCGATATCGCCATACACCTGAAGGTGCTTGCCTGTGTGAAGGTGATAATCTTCAGCCGTGGCGATCAGGTTCTCGAAAATCGAGACCAGCGACAGATCGGCATTGGGATATTTTGCCCGCCATTCCTTGTACTGGATTTGCTCGTTGATTTCGTCCCAGCTGATCCATTCGCCATCATCCCAGATGGCATTGTCCGGCCCAAGTTGCTGCATCCGCAATCCCGCTAACGTGTAAAGATTTTCGCGTTTTCTTTGCATGTCCGCAGCAACGTGCAAAGCGAAAGCGCGTTTGCTTGTCATATCGGCTCAAGCTGCGATTCGCGTGAAAACGGGTCTCCCGCTGCTCCAGAACAGTAGAATCGGCCCTGCATTGGCCCGGAGCGGACACCAGCGGGAAAAATTCTTCCAGTCCCGGACTGTCCATAGCGATCCAACATCGTCCACCCGCCAATGCGGAACGGCATTTGTTCTATTTTTGTTCTTTCCTACATCATTGCGATTCGCATAGCATTGCTCGCGTCACCGAAGCTTGGTGGCGCTGAGTTGAACGTCTTATCGCACGGTTCGCAACGGCAATTTGAAGGACAACCCATCGTCGTGGGGGAACACGGCTTCGGTGACAGAACCTTGAAGCAAAGGAATCTGTCGTGCCGAATACTGAACTACTCACCTGCCATGAGGTCATGCGCCTAACTGGCATTCGCAGCCGGACAACAATCTGGCGACGCATCCGCCGGGGTGCCTTTCCTCATCCCATCGACATTGGTGGCGGACGCATTCGCTGGCGTTCCACTGACATCGAGGAGTGGATCGAGGCCCTCCCCCTGCGCAGCTATTGACCCCTCCAAAGCGGGCAATGGCCCGCAGAAAGCCAATCCCCCATGTCTATCCTTTCCCTGATCAACGCCGCCCTGCAGAAGCATGGCTGGCTGATCGCTCGCCTTCCGAGCGACGAAGAAGAGCGCGCGGCCCAGCTCGTCGAAATGCTCATTGAAGACACCGCCGACGGGCGCGCCCGTCGCCACACATTGCAGCCCTGGCTCTGGTACGAACGCCCGGTCCGCGAGCGGTTTGAGGGGCGAGATTGTTGCCTCACTGTCGAGGGTCCGATCTACAGGAGCAGGGACGGAACCGGCTATCCGCTCGGCAGCCAGCTTCGTACCGAATTCGGGTGGCTGGACCTCACGCCAGAAGAGACCAACGCAATCGCAGACGAAGTTCGATCAGCGATCGACCTGGCACTGCTTCGCTGGTTTACGCGCCTCGATATGGCGGATCGCCAGTTGCCTTCGCGCCAGTCCCGCGACCGCTACTTTGACGATGATGTCGCCCGTAATCTGATCCTGTCTGCGACGCCTCCAACGGCAAGCATGGAGCAAGACGCTCATGCCAGTTGACCGGAGAAAAGCTGGAGAAGGAAGGGGCCACGATACTGCGTATCGGACCCGTAATTTTCAGACACACCCCACGCACGTGTGCATCGAGGATTTCTGCGGGTTTGAGGGGATGCGGATAGCATCTCGCTCAGGCCACCTACCCAGAACTCGCGCAATTCCGCCATTCCTCGCGATGGCGGATAGCATCACTACCGGAGCGGACCAATGAGCGCGCGTGCGCAGACGGTGCGCCTCAGTCCGTCGCAATATCGGGTGCTGGCTGACTTCGCAAAGCGGAGAGGCCTGAGCGACTACGCCATGCTAGCGCGGGTCGTGGAAGCAGGCTTTCTCGCCATGCTCCACGGCACCAACAAGGAGACCGATCTTGCCGAACTGGCGCGCGAGATCGGGGCGATATCGGAGCGCCTCGCCGAAGCCGAACGGGTGCTCGACCGCACCCTGTTCACCGCCTGTGCGGCCTACGCTTACGCCCGCCATGCGGCGCTGGGCACGAAGAAATCCGACGAAACAATTGCAGGCGAAGCGCGCGCCGCGTTCGAGCGCCAGCGCTCGCTTGCTCTGGAGATCGAGCCATGAATTCGAACATCGATTTTGTCACCCGCGCCCATGCCCTTTGGCGCGTCCGTATGGCGCATTGGCAGCAACGCTTCGGCTTCTTTGCCAAGCTCCTTCTTTTCAGCTGCGTCGCAGGAGCGATCATCACCCCGCTGCTCCGGCTTGGTCCGGAAGAGATAGCTGCTGTGGGTCACTTCATTGGAGCAAAGGCACTCTCATTGCTGGGCGAGTTCGCTGGCAAGGATTTTGACATGAGGATCACGGTCAACGGCGAGAGGCTGATCGTCCCCGCTTCCGTTATTGCCAACGATCCCGCAACTGCCGCGAACTTCTTCTGGACTGTGAGACAGGTAATTGGAGGCACGCTCGCGGGGCTGGCCATCGGCATTTTCCTATCGGTTGTGGTCAAAAGATCGATGTCTGAGCAAGGCAAGGATACGCTTGCCGACCGGGTCATCGGCGGCACTCGCGTAGCGGACGAAGAGGATGTTGCGGCACAGACTACTTTACTTTGCGGCAGGGACGCCCTGCGCATCGGTCCGGTCCCAATTCCGCGCCGGATCGAGACCCGTCACTTCGCCTTTCTCGGCACCACCGGCAGCGGCAAAACCACTGCCTTGCGCCAGATGCTCGACGGTATCGAAAGGCGCGGCGAAGCGGCGCTGGTCTATGACACAAGCGGAGAGTTCATCGCTCACTATTACAACCCCGCGCGCGGAGACATTATCCTCAATCCCTTCGATGCGCGCTGCGCATTCTGGACGCCCTTCGACGAGATATCGCACCCCGCCGATGCCGACCGGATAGCGCGCCAGCTAGTCTCGGAAACCAGCAGCCAGGACGACGATGTCTGGCTCGAAACAAGCCGTATTCTTGTCGCCAACATGATCCGTTCGCTTTGGGCAGAAGATAACCGCAGCCTTGAAGCTCTGCTCGAAGCCTTGCAGGTCAAGGACAAGGAGCAGTTGAAGGAATGGCTGGGCCACACGTCGTCGGCCCGCACATTTGCCAATGACGCCGATCGCGCCACCGGCAGCGTGTTGTTCATGCTCGCCAAGGCAGCAAACCTGATCCAGTTCCTGAAGGTCGAAGACGAGGGAGAGGACCGCTTCGCCTTCCGCGATTTCATTGCGAAGCTGGATAAGTGCGAGGGTGCAAGGCCCTGGATCTTCGTCCCTCGCAAGGAGGACTATTTCGAAGCTTCCAAGCCGCTCATGGCATGCTGGCTCGAATGCGCTGCGAGCGCCGTGCTGGGTCTGACGCCATCGCCTGACCGCCGCATCTGGTTCGTGCTCGACGAGCTCGCCGACCTGCCGCGTGTCGAGAATCTTGCCCGGCTCCTGCCAGAGGGCCGCAAGTTCGGCGCAGCAATCGTGCTTACCTTCCAGGCGCTCGGACAGATGCGCAATCGCTATGGTGCGAACATCGCAGAGGCTATGCTCGCCTGCTGCAATACCAAGCTGTTCCTGCAAACTGTCGATCAGGAAACCCGCAAATGGGCGAGCGAGACCATCGGCCAGTGCGAAGTGGAATTGCGGGTCGCCACCGACACGTTGTCGATTGGCAGTGAGGTGCCACGCACTACCATTGCCACCCAGCGGCAATTCCGCCCTGCCGTCCTCGAAAGTGAATTGCGGCTCAGTTCGCATCAGGGCTATCTGCTGCTTCCCGATGGACTGCCGGTCGCCCGCATCGGCCTGACTGCTGACCACATCACCCGGCGTGGCGAGCCTCGCCAGCCCGGTTACGTGCCAGGCGATCCAGCAGGCACGCTGTGGAGCCGGGTCAGCGAAATCGCGAAAGGCGCCGAGCCCGACGCAAAGCCGGGACCAGTTTGATGGTCGCGTCGGTTTCGGCGCTATCGAGTGCCAGTCAGGCGGCGAGCTATTACGAAGCCGACGACTATTATGCCGAAGGCGGCATGGCTCCATCCGAATGGTTTGGTGAGGCAGCAGAGAAGCTGGGCCTGTCGGGCGACGTGGATCGCGAAAAGTTCGCCGAACTCCTCGAAGGCCGCATTGCCGGGCAGCAGCTCGGCACGACCCGTGATGGCAAGGTCGAGCATCGCCCTGGCTGGGACATCACTCTGTCCGCGCCAAAGTCGGTCTCGATCATGGCCGAGGTTGCCGGAGACAAGCGGCTGATCAAGGCGCATTGCGCGGCGGTGAAAGTGGCGCTCGCCCATGTCGAGAAGCACATGGCGGCAACCCGTATCAGACAGGGCGGCGAGGTCCAGCGCGAAGCGACCGGCAATCTAGCTATCGCTACCTTCCGCCATGCCACGAGCCGGGCGCAGGACCCTCAGTTGCACACGCATGCCGTCGTCATCAACGCCACGCAGGACAAGGATGGTAGTTGGCGCAGTCTGGAGCCGCGCGCCTTCTACCAGCTCCAGAAGGAGATCGGCGCGATCTACCGGCAGGAACTGGCGCACGGCGTTACCGAACTGGGTTATCGGATCGAGGCAGGTAAAGACTCACTGTTCGAGATTTCAGGTGTTCCGGAGAAGGCCATCGATGCGCTGAGCCAGCGCACCGCAGCAATCGATGCAAGGCTTGCCGAGCGCGGCACCAGTCGCGCGGAAGCAAGCGCCGCCGAAAAGCAGATCGCCGCACTCGATACCCGTGAAGCCAAGACCAGTGCGGATCATCGCACCTTGCGGGCCGACTGGCGGGCAACCGCCGATGCCAATGGGTTCGACAAGGCAGTGCGGGCAAACCTAATCAGCGAAGCGAGAGAGCGGGCCAAGTGCGGCAAAGAGACTGCCAGCCCGGAATTGCTGGCACGGCAGGCAGTGGCCTGGGCCGCTGCCAAGCTGTCTGAGCGAGAGGCTGTATTCTCGGCTAGCACCCTTGCCCGCGAGGCCGGGGACTTTGCCTTTGGGAAGGCTGGGCATGGCGCAATCAGTGCAGCGATTGCCGAAGCCGGAGAACGCGGCGAGCTTGTCCCGCGCACCTTTCTCGACCGGCGCGGCGCGGAGTTCGCGGGGTTCACGACGCCGCAAGCCATCGACACCGAGCGAACCATGCTTCGCCTTGAGGAGGCAGGGCGCGGCATGGCGCAATCGCTCGCCACTCCGGTGGCGGCGGCACGAACCATCGAGCGCGCTGCACGGCAGTCAGCCCGATCCGGCTATGCCTGGACCGATGATCAGAAACGAGCGACCGCAGACCTGCTCACCTCGCGTGACCGCATCGCCGCCGTTCAGGGCTATGCCGGGACGGCCAAGACCACCACCGTGCTTGCCACCTACGCGCGCGAAGCACGACGTCACCGACTTGCGGTTACCGCGCTTGCGCCGACCGCATCGGCAGCAACCGTTCTCGGCGAAGCGCTCGGTCTGCGCGGTGACACCGTAGCGCGGCACTTGCTCGCACCGGAAGTGAAGAAGACAGGCAAGGAGGCCGTCTGGATTGTCGATGAGGCCTCCATGCTCTCTGCACTCGACATGGCAAAGCTCATGACCCGCGCCGACAAGGCCAAAGCCCGGCTTGTCCTGGTCGGTGACGTCAAACAGCTGGGATCGGTCGGCGCTGGCGCAGCCTTCGCCCAGTTGCAGCTGGCAGGCATGGCGACCGCCAAGCTTGCCGAGGTGGTCCGGCAGACAAATGCCGACACCCGCGAAGCCGTTCTGGCCTCGATCGAGGGCCATGCGGGCAAGGCTCTGGCCGCACTGGAACATGGCGGCGGCAAGGTGATCGAAGGCACAACACAGGACGAGCGCCTTGGAACGATGGCGCGGCACTATCTGGCCTTGTCACCAGCAGAGCGTGCCCGAACGCTGGTTATCGAACCATCGCGCGAAGGCCGGGACAGGCTTACCGGCATGATCCGCGCGAAACTGACCGAGCGCGGCGAGCTTTCAGCGGCAGCCGTGCGGTTCGACGCGCTTGAAGCGAAGGGTCTCACCCGTGCCGAGGCGCACGAGGCAACAAGCTATGCCATCGGCGATGTTGTCCGGTTCAGCCGCGACTACGCCGCCAAGGGCGTGCGCAGGGGCGAGAGCTTCGCGATTGCCGCTGTCGATCCCGAGCGAGGACGTATTGCTCTGGAATCTCGCGATGGCGGGTCGCTTGACTGGCATCCCCGGCAATGGGGTGCTGGCAAAGCCGAGGTGTTCGAGCCCAAGCCGATGGAACTACGCACCGGCGACCGCGTGCAGTTCACACGCAACGACCGCGATGCCGGGCGGGTCAACGGGTTGGGCGGGACCGTCACAAGCATCGATTCCGACCGTGGCCTGGCAACGCTGAAGCTCGCCGACGGACGCGAGCAGAAGCTCGACCTCTCCGACCCTCGCGACGCCCATTTGCGCCACGCCTATGTCCAGACCGCACACGCCGCCCAGGGCCAGACCGCCGAGCGCGTCCTGATCCACGCCGACAGCCGTTCCACCAATCTGGTCGATCAGAAGATGCTCTATGTCGCGCTGTCGCGCGCCAGGGCCGAGGCGGTGGTTGTAACCGACGACAAGGACAGGCTTGTCCGCGCAATCTACGAGCGCGCTGGCGAGAAGCAGACGGCCATGACCGTGAGCGCTCCCGAGGCCGGAAAGTCAAAGGCAATGGGTGCTGGGTTGGGCTGATCAAGCAGCTTGGCGGCGGCAGGCATGGCGTCCTTCGCACTGCCGTTGGAATGAACTGCTCCTCTTCGACAGGCCGTGCCGGGCGGGATCAACAGCCTGCCCGCTCCATTCGGGCTGAAGCCCTCCCGTGTTGGCTGTTCCGCGTAGCAGCTGACCCGCCCGGCCAATCCGGCCTGTCCCTTCATCCGCGTTCCCAACGATTGGACGAAGGATTTTCACCATGGCTAGCATCACAACCGCCAGGATCTACGATACAATCACCAATCAGATCATTGCCGCCCTTGAACGCGGCACCGACAAGTTCTCACTTCCCTGGCATCGCAGCACCGCGCCCCTTTCGCGCCCCATGAACGCGAAGACCGGGAAAGCCTATCGCGGCGTCAACGTACTCGCCCTTTGGGCCACCGCCGAAGCGCAGGACTTCGGACATGGTCTCTGGGCGACCTATCGACAGTGGAAGTCACTTGGCGCTCAGGTCCGCAAAGGCGAAAAGGCTTCGCCGATCGTATTCTACAAGGTCTTCGACAAGCGTGATGACGATCAAGCCGAGGAATCGGAAAGTTCGGCTCGCATCTTTGCCCAAGCCTCGCATGTTTTCAACGTCAGCCAGGTCGAAGGCTACGTCCTGCCCGAAGTGCCAGATGGAGAAGACTTCGACCCAATCCCGCAGGCGGAAGCTTTCGTTTCTGCCACCGGTGCCGCCGTGCGCATCAACGGAGACAGCGCTCACTACACCCCCGCGACCGATACCATCACCATGCCGGACCGTGAGCGGTTCTTCGCAACGGCCAGCGGCAGCCCGGCGCAAAACTGGTACGCCACCTTGTTGCACGAGCTCGTCCATTGGTCTGGCGCTGATCACCGCCTTGCGCGAACGTTTGGGAAACGGTTCGGTGACGATGCTTATGCCATGGAAGAACTGGTGGCCGAGCTTGGTTCAGCCTTCCTTTGCGGCGACCTTGGTCTTTCCACCAGCCCGCGCCCGGATCACGCCAGCTACCTCGCCAGCTGGCTGAAGGTGCTGAAGGCCGACAACCGAGCAATCTTCACCGCCGCGAGCGCGGCGGTAAGAGCTGCGACCTTCCTTACCACAAGAAGCACTGAGTTTGGGGAACAGGAACCTACCAATTAAATCGGTGCCCGAGCGAATCCAGACGCTGAATCCGTAACTCGTAGTCAGGCATAATGGTCTCAAGCATGCGCCAAAACTGCCTTGAGTGATTGTGTTCAATCATGTGGCAGGCTTCATGTGCCAATACGTAGTCGATGAGCCAAACCGGGGCCATGACAAGCCGCCAATTAAGCCGTATCCTGCCTTTTGCATCACAGCTTCCCCACCGCTTCGACTGGTCCACAACTTTGATCGAACGAGGCTCAAGCCCAAGCTTATTGCTCACGGTCTGGAATCGCTTCGAAAATTGTTGCTCAGCCTTGGAGATGTACCATTGCCGCAATCCACTCCGCACGGAACTTTTCGCCACTAGCGCATCTAGATTGGGCAGCACTGGGGCGATCAAATTTGCTCCGCGAGCACGAACTCTTGTGACGGTTGCCTCGGGGTCACGAATGACCTTCAGCCGGTACTGTCGCCCCAGATAGTGGAATGCCTCACCACTCACAAATTCCTTAA
Source organism: Erythrobacter sp. (assembly GCA_025698865.1). Lineage (GTDB taxonomy): Bacteria > Pseudomonadota > Alphaproteobacteria > Sphingomonadales > Sphingomonadaceae > Qipengyuania. The sequence goes on from JAILWQ010000002.1 coordinate 44,586, forward strand.
CTGACGGCGTACCGGCAAGTTCGGAATAACCGGCCTTTTTCCGCAGCACCCAAGCCGCTTTCTTCCGAACGAGATCAGTAATTTTGCGATCGTCGAGATCGCTCGGCGCAAGGACACGGACGCCATCAAAGCCGACCGTAATCGCCACTGTTTTTCGTCGCGATGTCTTGATCAAAGAGTACTCAATTTTCTCACCGCCGAAATCAATGTGGTGGTCGAGCATGCTTCTCATTTAGCTAACCGCGCACGTGCAACGTCCATAATCTTTGCCGTTGAGGCTTCGATCGAAGCAAAATCGGCCCCTGATTGGCGCAAGCTATCTTTTATCGCTCGGCGCATCTGGCGTTTCACGTCCTCTTTCAACTGCCAGTCTACGACCTGCGTAAGGCTCTCGAGATCGTTAGCGACCTCGCTGGCGATTGCCTGCTGTTTCTCTCGCGAGATTCCATCACCAAATTGGATAAGCGGTAAGATCGCACCAGACGTTCCAGACAACTCCTGAGTGTTTTTCTCTGCGCGCAATTGCTCTGTCCGGGATGCGAGCTCCTCTAAACGGGCGAGCTGGCTTGCAGCACTCACCCGATCAACACGCCGCCTGGAAATCAAGTCCTCCAAATCCTCCCAGAGTGACTTGTAAGCACTTGGATTTTCATCCCGGTGAACGTGTATCTCATGCCTAATCGCGTGCTCTATGCGTGCAGCCTTGGCTTCCGGCGAATTGATTTCATCGACGCTCTCACGAAAAGCCGGATCAAGGATATCGAGTGGCTGAAGTAACTGCTCCACACCATCGGCGCTTAGATGACTGGCAATCAGTTCACCTACCTTGGCTCCATAAAGCTTGGCGTTGAATCGCTCGTCACTGTAGCGGCGGCGGGCGGCTGCCCGAATGCGAGTGAGCCATTTTAGGTCAGTCAGATAAGGTTCTTCGAGCGCTTTCGGATCAGGAAGAACCATGTCCATCGCTTCAGCAAAGCGTTGGAAATCTAGCTCAAACTTCGCGCGCACATCTTCTGCTTCAAGCAACGAAATGCATGCGTCATCGTCATCCCTGTCGATGCGATCGAACAAGCGAATGGCGGCCCGGTGCCGACTTTCAAGCAACTGGCCCTTCTCAGACGCCGGTCGCATGGCATTCAGGACACCGTCTTCTTCGGAGAACATATCAAGCGCCTCCGAAATACGGCGATTGTCGCCCCAGTAGTCCACGATCAGGCCATGGCTTTTGTTCTCATACGTTCGGTTCACGCGTGCGATCGCCTGTAGCAAGGTATGCTCGCGAAGTGGGGCGTCTAGATACATGACCTGCTCAACTGGGGCGTCGAAACCGGTCAGAAGCATGTCGCAAACGACCAGGATCTTTAGAGGATCATCCTTACGCTTAAAGCGGGCGATCAGGTCTTCGCGTTCGCGGCGTGATAAATGATGACGTTGCAACCTCGCGCTATCATTGTTTGAACTCGACATGATCAGCGCACATTCTGGTGCTCCCAATTCTCGGAGTGCCTCGATGTAGCTCACCGCGACATCACGGCTCACGGTAACAATCTGTGCCTTGAAGCCATTTGGCTCGATTGTAGTGCGGTAATGTTGGAGGATGTCCCTGCAAATCGCAGAAATCCGCTCGGGAGCACCAGCATATCTCTCTTGCAGGCGCGTTCCTTGCTTCAGCTTCTGGATTTCATCATCGCTCAGCTCGGGAAATGCCTTGCGGATGTCAGCTTCTAGATCACGCCCATCAACCCGCATTTTTGCATCGCGCATCTCGTAAAAGATCGGAACTGTTGCACCGTCTTTGACTGCTTGGTCGATGAGATAGCGATGGATATAATCGCCAAACACTTCTCTTGTGCTACGATCCTTCTTATCAATCGGCGTGCCAGTAAAAGCGATTAGCGCTGCATGCGGCAAACCAGCCCGCATCCTGGCTGCAAGCGCGCCATATTGCGTACGGTGCGCCTCATCGACCATCACGAAGATATTCTTAGCGTCGGAGATGACAGATGTCCGCGTGGGAACGGCCGTGTGAAATTTGTGAACGGTGGTGAGCACTGTAGTCCCGGCCCCGCCTGACAATAGTTCGCGCAGGTGAGCTCCGCTCTCAGCCTGTACGGGATTGGGAAAACCGGATCGCTGGAATTGGCCTGTAATCTGGCCATCGAGATCAGTCCGATCGGTTACAATCACGAGCGTTGGGTTCTCTGTTTCCGGCAGGCGGCGAAGCTTCACTGCCAGGAAAACCATGGTCAGGGATTTCCCCGATCCCTGCGTGTGATGGATAACTCCACTGCGCCTTTGTGGGCTGGGCGCTTTGCGAATACGATCAATCGTCCGGCCCACGGCAACGAATTGCTGATAGCGAGCCATCTTTTTAAGGCGCCGACCATCGATCGTTTCGAAAACCACAAAATTGCGAACGAGATCGAGGAGGTTTGCTGGAGCCAGCATCCCAGCAAGTAGCATGTCCTGAGCTGTGGGCCGACGCCCAATGCGTGACGCAACCGCATCGGATGTCAGTGGGTATGGATCGCGCCATTCAGACCAATGGCGCGGCGGCGTAGCGGTGGTGCCGAACTTCGCTGCATCACGGGCTAGCGCGATACTGATTTGAGCAACTTCAAACAGACGCGGAGCGCCCAATCCTCTAAATTCTGCAAGTCCCTGGTAGCGAAGGAACTGCCGCTGAGCTTCGCCAATGGGGTCCGCCAGTGCGGGCGATTTGCATTCGATCACCGCAAGCGGAATGCCGTTCACAAACACAGTGATATCCGGGATGATGTCCTGACGCGGCCCCTTCACCACATATTGCCGACTGAACTCGAAAATGTTGGCCGAGATATCGTCGAAGTCGAAATAGCGGATGGTGCGATCTTGCCGCCGCCCCTTTTCATCCGTGTAGGGCAGAGTGCTGCCATAGGTTAGGCGCACATGACCTTGTTCGTTGGCATCGATCAGATCGACCGATGAGATGCGTGTAAGCGCCGATATGGCCCGCCCAGTGTTTTCGCTGTTCAGCCACGGGTTTAGCCGTCGCAGTTGTTGCTCTAATCGCCCGGTTAGAACAGCGTCGGAAGGGCCTTCTCGAAGTTCGGCAATGTCTGACAGCGAAAGAGACTTGTAGTCGAACAAGACCCGCAGCAGATCAGCTGCCGGATCTTCTACCATCTCGATCTCCAGCCTATCGCGACTTTCGTTCATGCATTCACCGCTATCGACGCATTCTCGAAGCGGGCGACCATGGCTTCTGGCAACCGCAGGCGTCCAGAGAGTAGCTCTTGCGCAAGCGCCGCGCGCGTTGCTTCCAGCTCAGTCAATTTGTCCTTTTCCGCCTCAATTCGGAGATCAAACGACTCGCCCATATCGGCGATCTTTTCCTGCTCTGCTCTAGGCGGAAGCAGGATTTGCAGCTTCTTGAACGTAGGCATGTAAATGGTCTGATGGGTGCTGCCTGCTTGAAGACGATCCCATTCGCGCTTCATATGCCTGAATACCTGAACGAGATAACGCGGGCTTAGGTCTGAACCGCAAACCCAATTTGCAAAATCCTGACTTGTGGCCATTGGCAGCGCAAGCCGAGTAGCTTTGCCAACAGTTGCGGTTCGCGAGAATACAACCGTGTCTTTTGGGAGGATGCAGGCTGAAGAATTCTTGATCCCAAGTGAAGTGACGCGTTCTGAAGTTTGCTCGACCGTCAGTCGGTCAAGCTCACCTGTGTCGCTCAACGAAATCCAAGGGACATCGCCATTCCAATAGTCAGGCTGCTTGCGATCCGGCGTATGGCCACTCTTCAGCTCCGCTACGCTCGTCAAACGAACCAATTTCCAGTCTGACGGAATGCGATCGATACCTTCCGACACCCGGCCCAGCACCCACCGATCAGGGAGGTCTTGCATCGATGCTGCGTCTCCTCGGATACCCATCGTTAGGAGCCTACGCATTGCATTGAGTTTGGCTCGAACAAGGGCGTCAATTAGCTCCTTTGTCTTGAGGATGTTGTTTTCGAGAGACTGGAGGACCTCATCGATCGCAAGTTGTTCAGGGTATGGAGGCAAGGCAACGCTGCAACGATAGAAATCGTCTGCATACAAATTCAATAAGCCGTCGTTTCTCACACCCGAATTGATGTATCTCGCCAATTCACGATTTAGGATTCCAGCTTTAAATGCATGCCCAGCAAAGCCGGCGTCAATTTTCTCCGTCAATGCGAAGCAATAGTAGACGAAGGGCACTAGAGCGCTGGAACTATCAAGCCGAAATACGCAACCCTGAGGAGCAGTCTGTGAGTTTCCTTTGTTATACGCGAACTCTCCGCGCCGAAGCAGTATATATCGCTCTGCACTCTTCCCGGCCATATTTCTGCTATACTTCTCAGATTGTAACAGAAATCCACGCTTGGCGGAGATCGTCATCAGTGGATGATCTCCGCCATCAGTCGTGCGTCGGATAGGAGTGGCAAGGTCGCGCAACTTAGTAATTGGCCAGTCCGAGGGACGTTTATCCCACATAGCCCAATTCCTTCAGCAACCCATTCATGCGGCCTTCGGCTTCATTGCGCGCTCTTTCGGCATCCCATAGAGCCTTTAACGCAGCGTCGACGTCAATCGGGGCTTCTGGTTCTAAAGTGTCGATGTATCGAGAGATATTGAGGTTGAAGTCGTTCTCTTCGATCTCCTTCATCTCGACCACCCGGCTGAACCGCTCAACCTCCTTCCGATTTCGGAATGTCTCCACAATGTCGGTGATATTGTTCGGACCAAGTACAGCCTTTTTGGGCCGCTCTTCGAATTCCTTTGAGGCATGGATGAAAAGGATCTTACCCTTATGCTCGGCTGCTTTGTTTCGATTGAGGATCAAAATGATTGCGGGAATACCAGTTCCGGCAAAAAGGTTCTCAGGAAGGCCCACAACCGCCTCTATGAGATCCTCTTCCAAGAGCGCTTTGCGAATCCGACCATCTCCTGACCCGCGAAATAGGACACCATGCGGCATAACCACTCCGCAGAGCCCGTCATGGTTCAGCGTCGCCAGCATATGCTGCACGAATGCGAAATCGCCGATGTTCTTGGCGGGAATTCCATAGCGGAAGCGATTGAAACTCAGCTTCTCCGTATCACTTGCCGCCTCGACGGCCCCCCACTTGTCCAGGCTAAACGGGGGATTGGCGATCACGCGATCGTAGAGGATCAGATTACCCTCATGATCGAGCAGGCGCGGATTGCGGATCGTGTCACCCTTTTCAATCCGTGCATCTCGCAAACCATGCAGCAGCAGGTTCATCTTTGCGATGGCCCAGGTACCGAGGTTCTTCTCCTGCCCATGCAACGTGACGTTGATCGGCTGGCCAAGGCGCTTGCCTTCCTTCTTGCCAACATATTCGGCAGCCTGGATCAGCATGCCCCCAGAACCACAAGTCGGATCTGAAATCCGCATGCCGGGCGACGGATCGAGCAACTGCACGATCAGGTTCACCACCTCGTGGGGGGTATAGAACTCGCCGCCCTTCTTGCCCGCGTCATCAGCAAACTGTTCGATCAAATATTCATACGCGCGCCCCAGAATGTCCGGCTCTGACAGCGAAGCGTTGGACAGATCGATGCGGGTGAAGTGATCGATCAGTGCGGCCAGCACGACCTCGCGGTTCTTTGGCTCACCCAATCGCGATTCGCTATTGAAGTCGATGTTGACCAGCACGCCTTCAATCGCTGCATTCGCATCTTCCAGCGCTTCACACGCCTTGTTGAGCGTACTGCCGATATCCGTCGTGGCTTTGCGGATGACATCCCAACGCGCGCGTTCGGGCACGTAGAATTCGTGCTCATCCGGATCATTGTAAGCGACATCAGCTGGCAAACCCTCGGCGATCCGCTCTCTCGCTTCTTCCTCAAACCTGTCGGACATCCGCTTCAGGAACAGGAAGCCAAAGATATAGCCTTTGTAATCGGAGCTATCGATTGACCCACGCAGGATATCTGCCGCTTCCCAAAGATAGTTGTTCAGCGCGGTACGCGTCAGTAGCTTCATATTTTACCTTTCGATTTCGGAGCCAAATAAGCGTTGGCCGATCAGCTGTCGGGCCAATTCGCGCCTCAATTCGGCTGACTTTGTTGCTGTGAGATAAGCTTCGCGCGCCTCGATCATCAACGCTGCGATCCGGCGCTGCTCATCAATTGGCGGCAGCTGCACTTGGAGTTTCTTCAAATCCTTGGCCGACAGCGACAAGAGCGTAGTTGAGCCACGGCGAAGCAATTCGATCTTAGGCCTGAATGCCTCGCTAGACACAATGGCATAGAGAGCTGCGGGCACGACGCCCTCATGGGGGCGGATTACGATGATGTTGCTGCTGGCAACCGCTCGTTCGGTTTCAGGACTAACCAGCCCGAACTTCATAGCGGTGCCGCGACCCGTTATCAGCGTGTCACCTTGCCGCACGCGATAAGGCTCAGCCTTTTCCGGACGGGAGAACCCGACCACATCAAGATCGTGAACTGCAGCTACGCTATCATCGGCGAGGTCACGCACACCTATCATCGGCAGCTTTTCACCATCGCGGTCCAAAGTATCTTCGCGCGAAACACCGACGCCGGCGAAGACTTCGGCGATGTCGCCGAGCCTGCACGAAACGACCTTTGTCGAATGGATATTTTGACCTTGAGACATGCCAGCTCTCTACCCAAACTTCCCTCGTAGGTCAATACGAAATGCAAATGTAGTTCGCTACGGTTCGGATTTTCTAGATTTTGTAGTTGACTATGGTTGAGTCTGGGCGTAGACAGCTTCTCGCCCGGCGAGATCGGGTGAACTGAAACTCTAAGGAGAAGACTATGGGTTCAAGAGCAGAGTCCAGCGGACTCACACTGACGGCGCAGGATGCCGCCCTAATCAGGGGAATGATCGAACGTGGTGATCGTCACCACGACATCGCAGCATTCTTCGGAGTTAACCAAGGGCGAATCGCCGAGATCAAGAACGGCAGCAGGTACCCTGAGGTGCCAATTGCCAACCATGATGAATTGCCGCCGCCGGGGCCATATCTCACCCCGAAAACGGCATGGTTGGAAAACCGACTGCATTAGCAGCCGGTCTTCCGAGGGGCCGGAGCCCCGCCATTGATGTACTTGAACACTTCATCTCTAGCGGGCCCCTCCTTTTCAGTCAACGACCCAGCGCTCCGGCTGGGTCGTCATCGGCCCAAGGAGGGCCAAATTTATGTTCGAAATTCTCAAGGCCAACACTGGCGGGTTCTTTTGGCGCCTCAAGGCGAACAACGGAGAAACGCTCTGCCACTCGGAAGTGTATACTGCCAAGCAGTCCGCGCAGAACGGCATCGAAGCCGTGAAGCGTGTGGCTCCGAACGCTCCGGTATACGACCGCACGTAAGCGATTTTTGTGCAAAGTGCGCCCCCGTAGCTTCGGTTGCGGGGGCGCTTCTATTTCGAATTGAATTCGTCGGGCTGCCCTACCGGGCAACCTGCTTTATCCGCTGGCGCAGACCGGGCCTGTAGTCCCGTCCCATCCGGGTGACGATCAGGAGCAATTGGAAGCGGAGCGGGAATTCCTGATGGACGCGCTCTGTCCCGCGCATTCTGCGCTCCTGAGGGCGCGGAATCCTTGAGCTAACCCGCAGGCACTCTTGCCTCTCTCATTGCCGGAGGCCCGCTGGCGCACTGATCGCGCGCGCAGCACCTCCGTCGGCTTCGCGCCGTTGCAAGGGTGCCGATGTTCTCTGGATCGCCGGGCGATCCCTTGCGGGAACATCAAAGGCTTTGCCCTCTCGTTCCCGAAACCGGAAATAGACACCCCCGTGTGGCGGGCTGTGCCCGCTGGCCCGCGCCAGGGCATCGATACCGGTTTTCCCTCCCCCTCCCATCCTCGCCGGAAGGCAGGCCGCATGCCGCGTGTCGGATGCGGCTTTCAGCCGAAGGAGGACAGAATATGGGTGACCCAATCTTGAACTATCGCGCTTGCGGAGCCGAGTGCCGCGAGGACTGGTTGCGGATCCTGGCTAACGAGAACGGTTTGCCGTTGGTGACAGTGCGGCGACTGGCCGAGGAACTGGGCGACCGTGAGGATTTCGGCGAGTTGGTCGAACTGTGCGAATTTGGTGGGAGGGCGGCGCAATGACTGCTGGCACTCTTTCCCGCAGTGAGCGGATAGCACGGCTCAATGACCGGGCGCGGCAGGCAATGGGCTTGGCCTGCGTTGCCGTTGCAACCGAAGGCTTCCGGGCATTATCCGAGGAAGATCAGTTGCGGTTGCGCGAGCTGATCGAGACGTTTGACGCCTTCACGCCGGATAACGATCCATACGGAGAACACGATTTTGGGGCGATCTATCAGGATGGCGAAGGTCGCTGGACGACGACGCGACCGGCGAGGCCTGCCGAAACCGTGTTCTGGAAGATCGATGCCTATGACCGCGATTTGCGGTTCGGCAGCGACGACCCGGCCAATCCTGCGGTTACCCGGCGGGTGCTAACGATCATGCTAGCCAGCGAATATTGAGTGGAGGCAGTCCGCGCGCTGCCTGACACGTCAGGCGGCGCGTTGATCGACGAAACAGTGTTCGTTGTGCCAGTCGAGAAACGCCGGTTCGGGATCGAACCGGATTGCCGAACGCAATGTCGCGTTTTCGAATTGCCGGAAATAGTCGCGCGTCTCGCGGCTCTGGCTTTCGCGCAATTGCCGCGAGACGCGTATGCGCCGTTGGCGATCTACCGTGATGAGCCCGCGGTCGAAGGCGCGGTCGAGTGTCGCAGAAAGCAGTAGGCCATTGGCGGGGTTGTGCCGGTTGTCGCTGTCCTTGCCCCATGGCTTGATATGGCTTGCGGTGAGTAGGCGCGGATCGGCGATGCCGGTCATGCAGCAAGTCTCTTCGTAATTGGCGAGCACCGCGCGGCGGAAGAAATCCTGCCCAACGCGCTGATTCACGAGTGCCTGTGTGGTGGACTCGCCTTGATAGGGCTCGAACCGGAATTCGCTTCGCTTCTCATTCAGTCGTGACGGCGGGGGAGGTGGCTCGAACTGGCCGACCTGGGCAGTCCACAAGTCTTCCGCCCGCGAGACGAGACCGGTCCAGTCCTGCCCGAATTCGGAATAGGTGGCGCGATCCAGCTTGGATGCACCGTCCAGCCCTTTGCGTCCGCTGTCGGTAATCTTTGGATCAAGGCTGGCGAAATTGCAAAGCTTCATCGCGACCGAGCTGTTTGTGCGCCCGAGCGCAGCGGCGAGCTCCTGGATTTCTGGGTTGCCCGAGTGCAGCTTGCCGAACGGCAGCTGGAAGTAGAGATAGAGCGCGAGCACCGTCTCCTCTTCGCTCCAGCGTTTCCGTGAACTGCCCTCGATTGCCATGGCGAAGGTTTGGGCGAGAGTGATCCAGCGCGCAAGTGTGACGGTTTGCCATGAGTTTGCATGCCTTTCGATCAGGGGGTTTCGTTATTGAGCACCCTCACTGGCCACACGCGGTCAGCCTTCAATGCCCGGCCCGCGCCGGTTCGCTCCGCTCACCCGTGTTGGACATGAATCCTTACCTTGGCCGTGCGGCCTTCCCGTTTGGTGCAACGAGCCACCAGACACGAAAGGAAATCATCATGGCACGCAGCAATACCGCACCCTCGCAGGAAACCAATCCACCGGACTTCCTCGCCTGGCATGTCGCCAACAAGGGCGACAAGGGATTCTGGACCCGCATCGGAGCCGCGTGGTTCCATCGCGACCGCAAAGGCCTTTCGCTTCAACTGGAACTGGTGCCCATCAATGGCCGGATCGTCCTGCGCACGCCGCTGGACGACGAGAAGAAGGAGCCGGGCGCTTAGCGCCCGGCCCTCGAAGGCATCACACTCAGATCCGCAGAAAACAATGGCTGAACATCCTACTGAGCGTATTGCCGAAATTGGCAAAAGAACCAGCATTTGAGCTTGGCCATAATGACTTGGGAAACTACGCTCGCGCTGAAGGGGGTGCTCGACCGCATGCACAAAGAACTAGGCCTCGCTACCGGCGAACTGGCGAAATTTCTCGAGCTGAAGCTCCCTTCTTGTTCTGATGGCTGGTGGCAAAGCCATGTAATTAATAAGCTAAGTTTCCATCAGCAACGTATTGCTAGCGAAAGGCGACAAGCTTCCCTGCAACAGTTCGATCTCGCTGCACTGCTGCGCATTTTCGATCAGAACTGGTTCGAGCTATCAGATCGGTTCGCTCTTCCGCGTGAAGGGCGGAATTGGATCAAAGAGCTTCAAACAATAAGAAATAAGTGGGCTCATCTATCAGCTGAAGATACGCCTCCTGCCGAAGTATATAGGGATGCTGACACGTTGGGGCGATTGCTTCGGCTTATCGGGGCCGGTCCTCAATCAATAGAAGCCGTTGAAACACTTAAGGGTTCAGCACTCGGCGCAATGACCGAAGGGCAAACCAAACCGGCGCAGGAAGACCCAGCGGAGGAATTGAAACCCGACGCCGAAGCTGAACCAGCGTGCAAAGCGCATCTTTTTGAAGCGGGCGATCTGGTCACATTACGATCCGATACTACAGCGCGGCTCCCGATCCTCGAAGTATTACTCGGCGGCGCGGAGGTCCGTTACCGTGTTTTTCAGGATGGCGTGAAGGCCACATTCTACGAGAGCCAGCTTCAAGCCTTGGATGAGGGCGGATCAGAGGCCGATCTGGTTACCACCGAAGAGCTGCATGCGCATATGACAGCATTGCAGCTTTTATCTCCCTCTACCGCAAACCTGTTTTCCCTGCGGTCAGGCCGCGTAAATTTTGTGCCCTACCAGTATCGTCCTGTCTTGAAGCTGATCCGCTCGGACAGGCCGCGCTTGCTCATTGCCGACGAAGTCGGTGTCGGTAAGACCATCGAGGCCGGTCTGATAATCAAAGAGCTTCGGGCAAGGATGGACATCAGCTCCATTCTCGTCATCTGCCCGAAGGCGCTTGTCGCCGAGAGAAAATGGCAAGCCGAAATGAAGCGCTTCGACGAGAATTTTTCACCCCTAGACGGCCCGCTTCTGCGCCACTGTTTGCATGAAACGGACCTGGAGGGCGAGTGGCCGGAGCAATACGAAAAGGCGATCCTTCCATTCTCGCTATTCGATTCCGACCTGATTTTCGGACCGGCGGGCAAGAAGTCACGCAAGGATAAGGGGCTGCTTTCACTTGATCCGGCTCCAGCTTTCGATCTCGTGATCGTCGATGAGGCGCACCACATTCGGAACTCGGATACCTTCCTGCATCAAGGTGTCCGATATTTTTGCGACAATGCGCGGGCCGTCATTCTTATGACGGCCACTCCGGTGCAGCTCGGCAGTGACGACCTTTTCACGTTGCTGAATGTGCTGCGTCCCGATCTGGTGATTGACCATGCCAGCTTCGAGCAGATGGCCGCGCCCAACAGGTTCATTAACGAGTCGATACGGCTCTGCCGCGAGAAGGGTGATGGCTGGCAAGGCAGCGCCATCGAGCAGCTCGAAGCAGCGGCAAGGACCGACTGGGGATCGCTCTTCCTTTCCGAGATGCCGAGTTTTCAAGCCGCCTTTGACCAGCTCCAGGAAGCGGATTTGGGCGATGCCGATCGCGTCGCCCTGACCAGGCAGCTTGAAGAGCTCTACACCTTCAGTTCGGTCATAAACCGTACCCGCCGCCGTGATATTGGCGAATTCACAACAAGGAAACCGGTCACGCTCACCGTCGAGTTTACCGAAGATCAGCGCGCACTACATGATGGGTTGCTGAGCGTCATTGCGCGTATTCTCGCGCGTTGCCACGGGCAACAAAACGTCAAATTCATGATGACGACCATACGGCGTCAAGCTGCAAGCTGCCTCTACGGACTTGCACCGTTCCTCTCTGACATGCTCGACCGGAAACTCGATCAGTTGGAACTGATCGAAACCACCGATCGCGACGATGAAATGGACATGAGCTTTCTCGATGGCATCAGGGCCGAAATCGAGGAGCTGATCAGGATGGCGCAGAATCTCGATCCTGAAGACAGGAAGATCGAGGCATTTATCAAAACGCTGAAAGAGAAGTCCGCTCTCTTGAATAACAAAGCGCTCGTCTTCAGCACCTTTAGGCACACGCTTTCGTACCTAGCGAGGCACACCGAGGCAGCGGGCCTGCGTTTCGGAGTTATCCATGGCGACATTCACGATGAGGAGCGCGCCTCCCTTCGCAAGCGCTTCTCGCTTCCCAAAGACGATCCAGATGCCATCGACATCCTTCTTTCATCCGAAGTTGGATGCGAAGGTCTCGACTTTCAATTCTGCGATTATCTCGTGAATTATGATCTGCCATGGAATCCCATGCGTGTGGAACAGCGGATAGGCCGTATCGACCGCTACGGGCAGGAAAGCGAAACAATCAGCATCGTCAATCTCGTCACGCCTGGAACGGTCGATGCCGACATCTACCAGCGATGCCTTATGCGCATTGGTGTCTTTGAACATGCGGTTGGCGGCAGCGAGGAAATCCTCGGAGAGATCACGCAGGAAATCCACGACATCGCGGAAAATTTTGTCCTTTCCGAAGAAGAGCGTGCCGCGCGGCTCCAGCAGCTTTCGGATAACGGCATCCGCAAGATCAGGGAAGAGCAGGAACTTGAGTCCAAAGAGGCAGAGCTTTTTGGCCTCAATGTCCCCAGCCAGTCATGGCAAGACGAAATCGAGGCTGCCGAAAGTACATGGCTATCGCCATATGCGGTCCAGAGGTGCGTCGCCACCTATCTGGCGACGAAGCTCGGTGAGAGCTCCGACTATATTCAGGGCGACAAACCGCTCAAGAACCTGCGCCTAAGCCAAGCAGCCCGCAACACCTTGCTCGAAGACTTCAGGAAACTGAAGCGGAGCGTCGATCCTGTTTCTCGCCATTGGGAGAAATGGCTCAAAGGGGGCGCGCCGAACCTACCAGTTACGTTCGATCAAAAGGCTGCGTCCGATAACCCGACTGCTGTCCATTTGTCTGTTCTTCATCCGCTTGTCCGTCAGGCGGCCAGATGGCTTGAAGTAACCGAACCCCTCCATTGCCGTCTTGAAGTCGCGGCGGACCTGCCAGCCGGAGAACATCGCTTCGCGCTCTATAGATGGGCCATGCATGGCATAAGGCCGGACGAGCAGCTTGTTGTCGTTGCCGATAATGCCGAACTCGAAAAAGGGCTGATGAACGCCCTCCCGAGCGCTAGCGAGCTATCGGACAGAACTCCTGAGTACGCGTTCGCCTTTGACGATCTCGACCAGCGCCATCATGCAAAGTGGGTGGCGGCACAGGCCGACCATATCGCGGCCAATCAGCAGCTTGCAGACCATCGCATTCAAAGTCTGTCGGTAAGTCACCGCGCAAGAGTAAAGACCCTGGAAGACCAGCTCGCCAAGGCGACCAACGAAAAAATTCGCGTCATGAAACAGGGTGAGATGGCGCGCGCCAATGCCGACTTCGAACGCCGTTTCGCCGAGCTCAAACAGGCCGGATCGACCGGCGATGTCAGAGCTGCGCCTGTCATGTTCGGTACGATCCGCGTGCGTGAGGTCGCATGATGTCCCACTTTCTGGAAAAGCTCGCCGGTCAGCGAAGGAAATTCCTTGAGGGGCTGGATGCCAATGAGGGTGACATAAATCTAGATATTTTCGAGGATTTTTACCCCGACCAGGCCCATTTTGTTTTCGAGCTTCTCCAGAATGCGGAAGATGTAGAGGCGACCGAGGTCACGTTCACGTTGAGTGAGGACGGTTGCATTTTCGAGCATGACGGGAAGCGGCTGTTTTCGGAAGCAGACGTTCGTGCGATCACCGGCATTCACAACAGCACGAAGAACAAAGCGACCGACCAGATCGGCAAGTTCGGCGTCGGCTTCAAGTCGGTTTTTGTCTACTCAGTTGCGCCGGAGATAACATCCGGAGATTTCGCCTTCCGCATTTCGCGGCTTGTCATGCCGGAGCCCATTGCGCGGCCCGACCTTGACCGCTCTATCACGCGGTTCTGGTTGCCCTTCAACAATCCGAAGAAGGACAAGTCAGAAGCGTTCGCGGAGGTCGCGAACGGACTTCGCGAGCTGGCAGAAACTACCTTGCTCTTCCTGTCCAGCATCAACGCAATCAATTGGAAGATTAACCAACACGAGACAGGCTCGATACTTCGCGTCGAGCATTCCAGTGAACATGTTGAAGTTCTCAAGGAGACTGACGGCGCAAAGACCGCAAGTTCGCACTTCCTTCGATTCAATGCGCCGGTCGAAGGTCTAGAAAGGCATCAGCTTGCAGTTGCATTTGCGCTCGAAGGCTTGACTGAGGGCAAGGGGTTTGATGGCCGCAAGGCATTAGCCGAGCAGTTCAAGATCGTTCCGGTTGCGGGGCAGGTTGCTGTCTTCTTCCCCGCTGAAAAAGAGACTTCCGGCCTGCGCTTCCATTTGCATGCGCCCTTCGTTCCCGAGCTGAGCCGCGCAAGTATCAAGAGCACAGCGGCGAATGAACCTCTCTTTGCGCAGTTGGCTGTCCTTGCCGCCAACGCGATGCATGGCATTCGCGATCTTGGCCTTCTCACCCCGGAATTTCTCGGCGTCCTGCCAAATCCGCAGGATGTTCTCGGCAAGCGCTACGAGCAAATCAGGATAGCGCTGATCGCTGCGTTCAACGGTGAGCCGCTGATGCCCACCCACGCGAAGGACCACGCTCCTGCCAGGAAACTATTGCAGGCAAAGGCGTCCCTGAAAGATTTGCTCAAGGCCGACGATCTGGAATTTCTGATCGAGTACGATGAAGTGCCGCCATGCTGGGCAGCCAATCGCGCCCTGCAGGGCACGAACGTCGAACGCTTCATGAACGGCCTCGCCATTGGCGAATGGGATGTTTCCGAGTTTCTCGAACACGTCTCCGATCAGGCCGACGAGGAATGGGGCGATCCGGACGCAGACTTCATGGCGTGGTTCTCTGGAAAACCGGTTGAATGGCTTCAGCAATTCTATGCGCTACTTGCTCGCGAGCCAGAGTCCGCCGACGATCTCTATCAACTTCGGGATGCGCGTCTCGTCAGGCTATCAGACGGGGCGCTAACCACAGGTGTGAAATCTTATTTCCCTGATGAAGAACGTCGATATACGCACATCGTCGCGTGCGTTGATCCTGCCGTTTATGAATCCGGCAAGAGCAAGGTCCAGCAGAAGTTTGCGCGCAAATTTCTGGAAGAAGTCGGGGTCAGGGAAATCGGTGAGCGAGAACTGGTCAAATCGCTCCTTGAGAAGGAATATGTGAGCGATGACCACAGGCTCAAGCAGAAGGAGTATGTTGCTCACCTGAGGCGCTTCATCAAGCTGATTGACGCAGACGCTTCGTTGAAGAACCAGATCAAGAGCTTCAAGATTTTCCTGGGGTCAGACGGCAAGTGGCATAAGCCAACCGACATTATCCTAGATCTCCCATTCTTGGATACCGGCCTAGAGAAATATTACGAGATCATCGGCAAGAGAGGCGACGCAACGCCGCTCGCAGCCCTTTATCAAAGCCTGCCGATCGACACGCCTAAGGTTGTTGAGCTTGCCAAAGCGCTCGGGGCGGTCACGACAATAAAGGTCTCGAAGGCAAGGTGCCAGAGCAATCCCAAGTGGAACTACTTGCGATCGGCTCCCGGTCAACGTTGGACTTCGACAGGCAGAAATGAGGACTATGTAATTGAAAAATTCGACCATCTGGTTGCAGCCAAATCTATCCGGATCGCCCGGCTAATCTGGAATTCACTTAATGACCAGGGGCCCCATCCGTCCTGGCTTAAGGCACGCTTTCAATGGAACTACACGAACGGCTATTACGATGCAGATTCCCAACTGGTCTGCCAACTACGTAATTCTGCATGGGTCCCGCAAATGGACGGCGGTTTTGTGAAGCCTAACGAGGCTAGAGCTGAGTTGCTGCCTGAAGGCTTTGTATTCGATCCTGGATTGTCTTGGCTCAAGAGAATTGAGTTCGGCAAGGCGGTCGAGGCAAAGAACGAGCAGGCTAGGCTTGAAGCAGCAGTTGCCGCCGAGAAGAAAAGCCGTAAAATTTCTGCGGCTGCCGAGCTTGGTTTCGAGAAGCCTGAAGACATAGAGTGGCTTGAGAAGTTCGCAGAAGTGCCCGCGGAAGATCGAGAGCGTCTTCTGGACGAATGGCAAAGTCTGAAGACGCGGTCCGACTTGCCCGTAAGCGAGCCACGCAATCCCGAGCGACGTGCAGAAAAGGTGGGTGAGATCGCTGCGACGGCCCCCGAGCGCAAAACCGAAATGCGTACGCGAAGTGTGTCGGTTGGCCGTGAAGATGTGAAAGACGAAGCGGGGCAATATCTGCGGCAGCAATATACCAATGACGGCGAGCTGTTCTGCCAGGTTTGCAAACGTCGCATGCCCTTCCGACTTGACGACGCCAGCGCATATTTCGAGCGGGTCGAGTTCCTGCCTTCGCTGCAAAAGCGCTATCATCAGAATTATCTGGCGCTATGCCCAACTGATGCAGCGAAATTCAGATTCGCGAATGGCACTGATGATATGTTGCTCGATCTCTTTTGCGATCTGGATAGCGAAGAGCTTGAGGTAATCTTGGCGCAAAATGACGAAACGATCTATTTCACAAAGACCCATCTGGCCGATTTGAAGAAGGTCATAGAGGTTGATCGCCGTAGCAGTACGGACATTACTCAAACCGATGGTGAGACCTGAAGCGTGCAACCTTGCCGAAGTGCATCGAGGTGGTCGCTCCACCACTGAGCCATCTTTACGCGCTCATCCCAGTAATTTCCGCGATTATAGACACCGCGAATAGCGTTGCTGTCGCCGTGGGCCAGAGCACGTTCGATGGCGTCGGGATGCCAGAGGCCGCTTTCGTTGAGCATTGTTGAGGCAGTCGAGCGCAGCCCATGCGCCGTCACCTCGTCTTTGGTGAACCCCATACGCCGAAATGCCGCGTTGATGGTGTTCTCGCTCATTGGGCGCTGTCGCGTATGGAACGCTGGGAAGATGTAGCCCTTGCCGCCGGTAATCGGCTTCAGCTCCCGAAACAGCTCCAACACCTGCCGTGACAGCGGCACCACATGTATGCGGCGGGCCTTCATCCTGCCTTCGGGAATTGTCCAAGTGGCCTTGTTCCAATCGATCTCGTTCCATTCGCCGTGGCGAAGCTCTCCGGGGCGCACAAAGACGTGCGGCGCGATCTTCAACGCGAATTTGGTGGCCGGGTAGCATTCGAAATCATCGATGGCGCGAAGGAGCCCGCCCAACTTCTCGGGTTCAAGGATCGCAGCGTAGTGTCGTGCTTTGGGCGTGACCAGTGCGCCCTGTAGTATCGATGTCGGATCGGTTTGGCACTGACCAAGAGCAGCGCCGTACCTGAATACGCGGCTTGCGAAGGATCGGCATTTCTTCGCGGTTTCGAGATTGCCTTTGGCTTCGAGTTTCTTGAGCGCCGCCAGCATCAACTGCGGATCGACGTCGTTGATTGGCATGTTGCCGATTGCGGGCTTGAGCAGGTCAAGGAACCAGCGCGCCTTGCGCAGCGTGGCCTCCGCCTTGCCTTCGGGGACCATCTTCTCGTCGATGTACTTGTTGGCGATGACCTCGAATGTGTTCTCGGCACCAAGCTTGATCCTGGCCTTCTTGCGCTTTCGCTCCAGCATCGGATCGATGCCATCCGAAACCTTGAGCCGCGCCCGGTCGCGAAGCTGGCGCGCTTGCGACAAGCTGATCTCAGGGAATGCTCCGATGGGTAGCTTCTTTTCCTTCCCGCCAAAGCGGTACTTGAAATACCAGAGCTTGGAGCCGTTCGGCTTCACCAGAAGCAGCAGCCCCCGCGAGTCGTATTTCTTGTACGACTTGTCGGCAGCCCGGAAGCCTTTGATTTCCTGCACATTGAGGCTCATTTGGGGGCCTCACTTTCGTGCGATTTGGGGCCTTTTGAGCTGGAGCCCCCAGCCGAGGCCCCCAGAGACGTTGGAACAAAGCGGAACAAAACAAGACCTCGCTTTCTGCACTTGAGGTCAAGAATGGCAGAATTCCGCCATTTCTGCAATGTTTTGGAACGTTCTGATGAGAACAAATGGTGCCCAGAAGAGGACTCGAACCTCCACGCCCTTGCGAGCGCCGCCACCTGAAGACGGTGCGTCTACCAATTCCGCCATCTGGGCACATGGCCGCGAACTTGATCGTCCGCAGGCCGGGTAGGCGCGGGCCACTAGCGAAGGGTGGCGGGTCGTGTCAACGGAATTGCGATCATCCCATCGCGAGTTTCGTCGGTGCAATCGCGCCCTTGCCGCCGGCACGCCCCCCGCGCTAGGGGCGGGGCTGCGACATTACGAAGGCGGACATGGCGAAAAACGACGCGTTGAACGGCAAGCTGGTGGTGCTGATGGGCGGTAGCGGCTTCGTCGGCACCTATGTGGCGCAGGCCTTGCTCGAGCGCGGCGCGCGCCTGCGAATCGCCAGCCGCAATCCGGAAAAGGCGTTTTCGCTCAAGCCGCTCGCCAATCTCGGCCAGTTGCAGTTCGCACGCTGCAACGTGCGCGATCGGCGCAGCGTCGAACACGCCATTGCCGGAGCCGATGCCGTGGTGAACCTCATCGGCAGTTTCGAGGGCGACCTCGCGCGCCTGATGGGCGAGAGCGCGGGCTGGATGGCCGCGGCGGCGAGCGATGCGGGGGCCGACGCCTTCGTCCAGGTCAGCGCCATCGCCAATGATCCGGACGGCTCCAGCGAATACGCCCTAGCCAAA
Source organism: Erythrobacter sp. (assembly GCA_025698865.1). Classification (GTDB taxonomy): domain Bacteria; phylum Pseudomonadota; class Alphaproteobacteria; order Sphingomonadales; family Sphingomonadaceae; genus Qipengyuania. Next base: position 63,304 of record JAILWQ010000002.1, read on the forward strand.
AAGCTGGGCGAGGAGCGCGTGCGCGAGAATTTCCCCGGCGCCACCATCCTGCGCCCCTCGATCCTGTTCGGCGAGGACGACAGCTTCCTCACGATGTTTGCTGGCCTGATCCGCACCTTCCCGATCCTGCCGGTGTTCGGGCCCGAGGCGAAATTGCAGCCCGTCTTCGTCGACGATCTGGCCGAAGCGATCGCCCGCGCACTGGAAGACCCCGGCAGCTTCGGCGGCAAGACCTTCGAGCTGGGCGGTCCGGAAACCGTCACCATGCTGGAACTCAACCGGCGGATCGCGGCGGCGCAGCGTCGCTCGCGCAGCTTCCTGCCTGTTCCCGACAGCATCTCGGGTGTCTTCGCGTCGCTTCCGGGCACACCGATGTCGAGCGATCAGTGGTCCCTGCTGAAGGCGGGCAACACCGTCTCGGGCGAGCTGCCGGGGTTCGAGAAGCTGGGGATCAAGCCCCGCCCGCTCGACCTGTTCCTCGATCGGTGGATGGTGCGATACCGCAAGCACGGGCGTTTCAACGGCCGCATCCGCGCCTGACGCCCAATCCTCCGTCGGGTGGCGTTCAGGCGATTGGCGGGGCGGTTCCCTCGTCGGCGATGAGCGCCACCGGCTCGACCACCAGATACGAGCCATCGCTTCCCACGATGCGCACCCGTTCGCCCACGGCGAGGTCGGGACCGCGTGCGAGCCATTCGCCATCGCCCACCCGCACGCGGCCGCTGCCCGATTCGATCGCATCGGTCACGCGGGCGGTCTGCCCGATCAGCCGGCCCAGCCGGTTGTTGAGCAGCGGATCGCTCGAGACGATCGGCGTATCGCGCAGGAACCGCTTGGCGGAAAAGACCGCGATGAGAGCGAGGAAGATGAAGCAGACCATCTGCATTAGCAGCGAAGGCGCCGACACGAAGACGATCGCGCCGGTGACGAGCGCCGCGACCGCCAGCCAGATGAGATAGACGCCCGGCACGACCATCTCCAGCCCGGCGAGCACGAGCCCGACAGCGAACCAGATCCAGTAGGGCTCGATCCCGTCCACCGCCCGGTCAGCCCTTGCGGGTGCTGCTGGGCACCGAAGGGCGGCGTGCGGGCTCGCGTTCGTGCGGTTCGGGCATCGGCGTGCCGCTGTCGACCGGCGCGTCGGAGGAACCGAGGCTGCCGCGCACCAGCTCTCCTATGCCGCCGAGCGAGCCGATCAGCTGCGTCGCCTCGACCGGGAACAGGATCGTCTTGGCATTGGGACTGTCGGCGAACTTGCCGACCGCCTTGGTGTATTCCTGAGCGACGAAGTAGTTGATCGCCTGGTTGCCCGAGGCTGCGATCGCGTTGGAGACCATCTCGGTCGCCTTGGCCTCGGCCTCGGCCGCGCGCTCGCGCGCCTCGGCGTTGCGGAACTGGGCCTCGCGCTTGCCTTCGGCCTCGAGGATGGCGGACTGCTTGCGGCCCTCCGCGCGCAGGATCGAGCTGGTCTTGTCGCCCTCCGCCTCGAGAATCTCGGCGCGCTTGAGACGTTCGGCCTTCATCTGGCGGGCCATCGCCTCCGAAATGTCCATGGGCGGGCGGATATCCTTGATCTCGACCCGGGTGATCTTGATGCCCCAGGGCGAGGTCGCGTGATCGACCACCGAGAGCAGCCGGGCGTTGATCTCGTCCCGCTTCGACAGCGTCTCGTCGAGGTCCATGCTGCCCATCACGGTGCGCAGATTGGTAGTGGTGAGCGCGAGGATCGCGTTGTGAAGGCCTGACACCTCATAGGCCGCCTTGCCCGCATCGAGCACCTGGAAGAACACCACGGCATCGACGCCGACCATGGCGTTGTCCTTGGTGATGATTTCCTGGCCCGGAATGTCGAGCACCTGTTCCATCATGTTGATCTTGTGACCGACGCGATCGATGAACGGGATGATGATGTGGAGGCCCGGTTCGGCCGTCGCAGTGAAGCGGCCCAGCCGCTCGATCGTGTACACGTAACCCTGCTTCACCACGCGAACGGCCATCATCAGGAAGATGACGAGGACCAGTACCGCGAGGATGGAAATGATCGTCCCACCGCCCATTGCGCTCTCCTATCTGGCGCGAGGGTATCGCAGGTGCGCGGCGAAGGGAAGCCGGCTGTCCCGCGTTGTAGCATGGTCGCTGCTGCGTGCCTCGGCGCTGGCCTGGAGTTGCATCGGTTGTCCCAAACAGGTGGTTTCCCGATCGGGAAAGCTCGCGGAGAATGAGAGCGATGGATCGAGGATCATGTCTTAGCGGCGCAGTCCGCTTCACGGTCGCAGGTGATCTGCCTCAGCCCGACATCTGTCACTGCTCCATGTGCCGCAGGCAATCGGAGCACTGCTTTGCTTCGGCCGACATTCCGCGGACGGCCCTGTCGGTTTCGGGCGAGGACTGCCTGTCGCGGTACCGCTCCTCCGCAAAGGTCCGGCGCGAGTTCTGCTCGATGTGTGGGTCGACGCTGTTCTGGGATCCGCCGGCGCGGGACTGGATAGCAGTCGCCATGGGCGCGTTCGACGAACCAACGCAAACGTCCGTAAAGATGCACATCCACGTCGCGGAGAAGGGCGATTACTACGAGATCGTCGACCACTCGCCGCAGCATTTGTGAGCCGGTGGAGCCAAGGTTCAATATCCGAACTTGAGGTGCGCCTCGGGAAATGATCATGCAATCGGACTGTGCGCACTCGGCACCAAGGAACCGCCACAAATGAAAAGGGGCCGCACTTTCGTGCAGCCCCTTCCCGAAATTCGATACGCGATCGAGCTTAGGCGCTCAAGGGATCGTCGTCATCGGCAATCACGATGCCGGCAGCGATGACCGCAGCCACGGCTGCGAGGATGAGAAGCTGCGAGCCGCCACCCATTTCGCTCTCGTCCGAGATCGGCGCGGAAGCGCGCGAGGAATTCGCAGCCGAGGCAGCGAGCGGGGCGGTGCTGAGCGCAGCTGCAGCGGCCACCAGCGAAACAGTCTTCAAACGCATCTTGCACTCCTATTCGGCGTTATGCAGCATCGGCTCTGCCTGTTTTGATCGCCCAATTCAACCCGCAATCGGAACAATATCAGGCGGAAAGCCAAGTTAAAGGGAAGTAGTGTAAAGCTGCAACAGGTTGGACCACGCCCTTTCCGCCGCTGCTTCGTCGTAGGCGGGCGAGTCGGGCACAGTCCATCCGTGATCTCCGGCATAGACCTCGATCTCGGCGTCCACGCCGCGCTCCGCCGCGGTCTCTCGCAGCGTCGTCTTGGCCTCGGGGTTCTCGGCGTCGTCATCCTGCGCGATGGCGATCAGATAATTCGTCTGGCGCTGAAGCATCCGGTGCGGGCTGTCCTGCGAATCGGGCCGGACGAGGCCACCGCCATGGAAGCTCGCCGCTCCGCGCACCCGCCCCGGAACCGCTGCGGAACTCCAGATCGTGAACGGCCCGCCCATGCAGTAACCCTGCGTGCCGATGCCGCGCTCGCTGTCGACGGCGTCCTGTCCGTCGAGCCAGGCGACGGCGGAGGTGGCGTCGCGCATGATCGCCGCCGCGTCGAGCTTAGCGCGCCACGGTTTCACCGCCTGGAACCCGTCATTCTCGACGAAGGCGGCGAAATCGGCGAAACGCTCGCCGGCGACATCGCGGTAATAGGGGTTCACGACGAGCACCGCATAGCCCTGTGCCGCCAGCCGGCGCGCCATGTCGCGCTTGGCGTCGCGCAGTCCGGCAATGTCCGGCCAAAAGATGACGCCCGGCGTGGCGCGATCGCCCGGATAGACGAAGAACCCGTCAAGCGTCCCGTCGGCGGTGCGGAAGCTGACACCCTGTTCACGCAATCCGCCCGAGGCGTTGCCGGCACCCGGTCCGGAATTCGCCATGGGAGCGCAGGCCGCGGCGAGACCCGCTCCGCCCAGCGCGCCGAAGCCCCGCCGGGATATCGTCCCGCTCGCCCATTGCGCCAGTTTCGTTTCGTCGCACATCGCCTTGCTCTCCCTTGTACCCGCTCGCCTCGGCCGCGCCTTACTGCTTTTCGAAAGCCGCGCTGATCATCAGTTCGACCTCGTCGCTGACCATCGGGATCGCCGTATCGATTCCGAATTCGGAACGGCGAATTGTGGTTATGCCCTCGAAACCGATCGTCGCGACCTGGCTGCGCGGATGGGCGCCGGCCCCGGTGAACTCCGCTTCGATCGTGATCGGGCGGGTGACGCCGTTCATGGTCAGCTGCCCCATGATGGATGCGGAGGTACCGTCCTCGTTCACCGCAACGCTGTCGGAAACGAAGCGGGCGGGCGCCGGTTCGGGGCCAAAGAAGTCGGGCTTGCCGCCATTCTCGCCCGCTCGCAGCAAGTGGTCGCGCAATCCGGCGCTCACCACCGAGACGCTGGTGATCGGCACGGTCACATCGACTTTCGCCGCCGAGGGGTCGGCAGGGTCGATCGTCAGCGTGCCCTCGGCATCGCCGAAGCTGCCGAAATAGTCGTTGAAGCCGAAGTGATTGACCCGCCAGCCGACCAGAGTGTGCGCGGGATCGGTCTGGTAGGTGCCGGCGGTGACCCGGCTGACATCCATCTGACCGGGAAGCTGTGGCTGGCTGTCCTGCACGGCAAGCGCGGGCACGGTGGCCACGCCGATCGCTCCGGCAAGAGCGAGCGCAGCGAGAGGACGCGGAAAGGGACGGGTGAGCTTCATGGGAGTTTCTCCAGCACGGGGTCGTAGCGGTCGGGCGCGCGTGACGAGACGCGCCGTCGTAAGGCGACAAATCTTCCAACCGCGAATTCCCGCCGAGGTTCCGCGACCGGCCCCGCGCCTGCTCAGCGCCGTGTCAGCGCTTCCTCGCTCTGGCGCATCAGCTTGGCCATGATGTCGGCGACCGGCTCTTCCTCCTTGAGCATCCCGACCGACTGCCCTGCCATCAGGCTGCCATTCTCGACATCGCCGTCGATCACCGCACGGCGCAGCGCGCCCGCCCAGTAATGTTCGACCTGCAATTGCGCCTCGGCCATGGCGATCTCCTCGCGGTCGAGCGTGCCGGCGATCTCGCGCTGCTTGGCGGTGAACTCTTCGGTGCCCTTGTTCTTGAGCGCGCGGACGGGGATCACCGGGAGGCGCGCATCGACCTGCACGCTGGCGATGGCGTCGCGGGCGCTGGCGCGGAAGAAGGCTTTCTTGAAATCGGGATGGGCGATGCTCTCGCTCGCACAGGCGAAGCGCGTGCCGAGCTGGACGCCGGCCGCGCCCATCTCGAGATAGCCTGCGATCGCCTGCCCCCGCCCGATCCCGCCAGCGACGAAGATCAGATGTTCCTCCGCGAGTTCGGGCAGCATTTCCTGCGCCAGCACGCTGGTCGAGACGGGGCCGATATGGCCGCCTGCCTCCATTCCCTCGATCACCAGCGCGTCCGCCCCGGAACGCAGCAGCTTTTTCGCCAGCGCCAGCGTGGGGGCGAAGCAGATCACCTTGGCCGGGTTGGCCCCGCCCTTGATCGCCTCGACACTGCCCTTGGGGGGAATGCCGCCGGCGAGCACGACATGGCTCACCGCATGGCGTTCGCACACCGCGATCAGGTCGAACAGGTCCGGATGCATGGTGATGAGGTTGACGCCGAAGGGCTTGTCCGTCCGCTTTTTCGTCTCGGCGATCTCGGTATCGAGCAGATCGGGCGTCATCGCCCCGCAGGCGATCACGCCGAACCCGCCCGCATTGGAGATGGCGGAGACGAGATTGCGCTCCGACACCCAGCTCATCGCGCCACACAGGATTGCGTGCTCGCTGCCGAGGAATTCCGCGCCGCGGCGCATGAGGGCGGTGGTCTTGGGATAATCGCTCATGCCGGGGCGCTTACCCAGCCCCGGCATGACCGACAAGCGTTCACGCGAGCGGGCGGAACACCAGGCGCCGCGCGCCGAGGAAATTGAACCCCATCGCCGCGATCGAGCCGGCGGCAACCGCGACCAGCGCCACGCCCCGCCCTTCCCCGGCAAGAGCGACGATCGCGGCGAAGACGGCATAGTTGACCGCCATTCCCGTCAGCTGCACCGCGAGATAGCGCGCGGCCTGCCCGCGCGGGCGCTGCTCACGCGTCTGCCCGAAGGTCCACGCCCGGTTGAGAAGGAAGTTCGCGGCAAAGGCCGGGACGAAGGAAAGGACGCGCGCCAGATAGGGGTTCACCCCCGCCCCCATCGCCAGCCACAGGACTCCCGCGTCTATCAGGAAAGCGACCGTGCCCACCACGCCGAAGCGCAGGAACTGGCCGGCAAGCGCGCGCATGGGCCGCTCAGTCGTCGCCGTAATGGATGTGGACCTTGCTCGCGGCCGCGCGCGCCCTGTGCCGAGCCTCGTCGGTATCGCCAGCGGTCGCCAGCGCGACGCCCATGCGGCGATAGGGGCGGCTGTCGGGCTTGGCGAAGATCCGCAGGTCGGTGCCGTCTTCCGCGAGCGCTTCGGCGAGGCCGGTATAGCCCAAGGTCTCGCTGTCCCGCTCGGCGAGGATGACGGCGGAGGCGGCCGGCCGCGCCCGGATAGTCTCGGGCACGGGCAGGCCCATGACCGCGCGGGCGTGGAGATCGAATTCAGTGAGGTTCTGGCTGACCAGCGTGACCATGCCAGTATCGTGCGGCCGCGGGCTGAGCTCGGAAAAGATCACCTCCTCGGATCCGTCTTCCTTTCGCGCAACGAAGAATTCGACTCCGAACAGGCCGTATCCGCCGAGCTCGTCGACGACCTTGCGCGCCATGTCCTGCGCTGCGGCCAGCGCCGTTTCGGACATGGCGGTCGGCTGCCAGCTTTCCTGATAGTCGCCGCGTTCCTGCCGGTGGCCGATCGGCGGGCAGAAAGTGATGCCGCCATTCGCCCCCCCGGCATGACGCACGGTCAGCAGCGTGATCTCGTAATCGAAGTCGACGAACTGTTCGACGATCACCCGCGCCCGGTCGCCGCGCATATTCGCGACGGCGTAGTCCCACGCCTCTTCCAGACCGGCCTCGGTGTCGACCTTGCTCTGCCCCTTGCCGCTCGAGGACATGACCGGCTTGATGACGCAGGGGTAGCCGGTATGCGCGGCGGCGGCGCGGACCTCGTCGAAATTCTTGGCGTAGTGATAATGCGAGGTGACGAGGCCGAGATCGTGCGCGGCCAAATCGCGGATCGCGTCGCGGTTCATCGTCATCTGCGCCGCGCGGGCGGTGGGAACGACGGTGAAGCCCTCGCGCTCGAGTTCGGCGAGAACCTCTGTGCGGATCGCCTCGATCTCGGGCACGATGAAATCGGGCCGGTGGCGCTCCGCCACCTCGCGCAGCCGCGCCCCGTCGAGCATCAAGAAGACCTCGCGCGCGTCCGCCAGCTGCATTGCGGGCGCGTCGTCATAGGCATCGCAGGCTATGACATAGGCGCCGAGCCGCTTGGCCGAGATCACGAATTCGCGCCCCAGCTCGCCCGATCCGAGCAGGAGGATCTTTGCGGTGTGGCTCACAAGACTCCCTCCGCAGCTACCGCGTTCTCGCGTTCGGCCATGTCCTTGCCGAACCCGTATCCCAGATACCCGCAGACACCGATAACCAGTGCAGACGCCGTAAGCGCCAGCAGCACGCCGCAATGGGCTCTGGCGCTCACGCGACCTCGTCCCCGAGCGTGTCGGCCGCGTCCAGCCCGTAGGCGGTGTGCAGCACGCGCACCGCCAGTTCGGTCTCGTCCTCGTCGATCAGTACGCTGACCTTGATTTCGGACGTGGTGATCGCCTGGATGTTGATGCCGCGTTCGGCGAGCGCGGAGAACATTGTCGCGGCGACGCCCGCATGGCTCTTCATGCCCACGCCGACCACGCTGATCTTGGCGATCTTGCTGTCGGTGATGATGCGGTTGAAGCCGATCTCCTCGCGCCGGTCGTCGAGCATCGCCTGCGCGCGGGCGAGGTCGGCCTGCGGCACGGTGAAGGTCACGTCGGTCTCGCCCTTGTCGCGGCCCACATTCTGGATGATCATGTCGACATTGATCGCGGCCTTGGCCAGCGGATCGAAGATATGCGCCACCGAGCCGGGCCGGTCGGGCACGCGGGTGAGGATGATCTTGGCCTCGTTCTTGTCGTGCGCGATGCCGGTTACGAGCTGCCGTTCCACTTCGCCCTTCTCCACCAATTCGTTCATTTCGTCTTCGGAGACGATCATCGTTCCGGGATAATCGTCCGCCGGCGTCGCATCGTCGTCGACGAAGCTGGAGAGCACCTGCACCCGCACGCCGGCGCGCATGGCGAGGCCGACGCTGCGGGTCTGGAGCACCTTGGCGCCGACGCTGGCGAGTTCGAGCATCTCCTCGTAGGTCACCGCCTTCAGCTTGCGCGCCTTGGCGACGATGCGCGGATCGGTGGTGTAAACCCCGTCGACATCGGTGTAGATGTCGCAGCGGTCCGCGCCGATCGCGGCCGCGACCGCCACCGCGCTGGTGTCCGATCCCCCGCGGCCGAGCGTCGTCACCCGGCCTTCTTCCGACAGGCCCTGAAAGCCCGGAATCACCGCGATCTGGCCCGTCTCCATCGCCGCGACGAGGCCGCTGCCCTCGATCCGGTCGATCAGCGCCTTGGCGTGGTTCTCGACCGTGTGGATCGGCAATTGCCAGCCGAGCCAGCTCCTCGCCGGCTGACCCAGCGACTGGAGCGTGAGAGCGAGCAGCCCGCTGGTGACCTGCTCCCCGCTCGCCACCACCACGTCGTATTCCGCCGGGTCGTAGAGCGCGTTGGCCTCGCGGCAGAAGTTCACCAGCCGGTCGGTCTCGCCCGCCATGGCGCTGACCACCACCGCGACCTGATTGCCCCCCGCCGCCTGGCGCCGGACGATGTTCGCCACGCGCCGGATGCGCTCGGTGCCGGCCATCGAGGTCCCGCCGAATTTCATCACGATGCGTGCCAAGGCGTGTCTCCGATGCCTCCCGCTGGAATCTGCCGAGCGGCGCTGTTACGGCAGCAGGCATGGAAGATGCAACAGCGCGTGCCACGCCCTCCCTGCCGGGCGGAGCGACCATCCGGCCCGACGAGGCCGCCCATTTCGGTGCGCTGGCGAAGGACTGGTGGGACCCCAGGGGCTCGTCCGCCATGCTCCATCGCCTCAATCCGGTGCGCCTGCGCTTCGTGCGCCGGGCGATCGACGCGCACTGGAGCGGCGACGTGCATGGCCGCCAGCCGCTCGCGGGCAAGTCCGCGCTCGATGTCGGCTGCGGCGCGGGCCTCCTGTGCGAGCCGCTGGCGCGGATGGGGGCGGAGGTCACCGGTGTCGACGCCGCGCCCGAGAACACCGCCGCCGCCGCCGCCCATGCGACGGGCGCCGGGCTCGACATCCGCTACATCCCGGGCGAGATCGGCGCCCTCGACCTCGGCCGCTTCGACCTCGTCACCTGCCTCGAGGTGATCGAGCATGTCGCGGACAAGCCGGCCTTCCTGCGCGCGCTCGCCGATCGGCTCTCTCCGGACGGCCTGATGATCCTCTCCACCCCAAACCGCACACCGCAATCGCGCCTGCTGATGGTGGGCGCGGCGGAGACGGTCGGGCTGATCCCGCGCGGCACGCATCACTGGGACGATTTCGTCACGCCCGACGAGCTCGAGGCGATGCTGGGCGAGATCGGCCTCGCCGTGACCGAGCGGCAGGGCATCGCCTTCGGGCCGGCGAAGGGCCTCCACCTCTCCGACGACCAGTCGCTGAACTACATCCTCAGCGCCCGCCGCGCCGAAGCCTAGCCGCCGGCCGCACAGGCGGGGTTGGCGGCCGGATCCGGCGACACGGCGATGCGCGGATCGTCGGTGAAGATGCCGTCGACGCCCGCGCCGCGCAGGCTGGCGAAGAGGCGCTCGACACAGCCGGCCTGTTCCGGCCCGCCCGGCGCGCGAAGGGGTTCGGGCAGGAAGGCGTTCTCCTTGCGCACCGTCCAGACATGGACCTCCAGCCCCGCCGCCCTCGCCTCGGCGAGCACTGGTCGGCCCGCCCCCGCCGGATCGAGCGCCAGAGTGACCGGCACCCCGATCGCATCGGCATAGGTCGCGATCTCCGCCAGCCCGCTCGGCGAGAGCATGTCGGCATAGCGCATCCCCGCCTCGTCCGCCGGGCCGCCTTCCGGCCCCACGAGCTGGACCAGCCCGACATCGACCATCCGGTCGAGCCGCTTGAGCGGCCCGACCTCGAAGCTCTGCACGAAGACCATGTCGTCCGCATCGTCCAGCCCTGCCTCGCGCAGCGCGCTGACCAGCAGGTCGACGCTGTCGATCCCGGCGCCCTGCAACAGGAAGGTGGGATGCTTGAGTTCGGGGGCGAGGCCGATCCGGCGGCCCGTCTCCGCCTCCTTCGCCTTCACCAGCGCGACGATCTCGGCGAAGGTCGGGACGGTGTAGAGCCCGTCGAAGCGCGCATTGGCGGGGCGGACATTCGGCACCCGTTCCTTGGCGCGCAGGGTCCGCAGTTCGGGGAGCGTGAAGTCCTCCGCGAACCAGCCCGAGACGCGCCGCCCGTCGATCTCCTTGGTGCGGCGGCGCTCCTCGAACTCGGCGCGGGTCGCGACATCGGTGGTATCGGACAGCTCGTTTTCGTGGCGGGCGACCAGCACCATGTCCTTCGTCGCCACCAGATCGGGCTCGATATAGTCGGCCCCCTGGTCGATCGCGCGTTCATAGGCGGCGAGCGTGTGCTCGGGCCGCTCCCCGCTCGCTCCGCGATGGGCGATGACGAGCGGTGCGTCCTGCGCTGTGGCCGCGACCGGCGCCACGAGCAGTGCCAGCGCGGCCGCCCCCGCCTCCACGAGCGGGCCGAAGCGAGTCAGCAAAACGCGTTCTCCCACTCGCTCTCGGTGAAGCCGACCAGCGTGCGCTGCCCGTCCTCGTGCTCGGCGACGGGGCGCTTGATGAGGCTGGTGTGCTCCAGCATCAGGGCAATCGCCTTGTGCCGGTCGAGATCGGCACGCTCGGCCTCGCCCAGCTTGCGGAAGGTGGTGCCGCGGCGGTTGAGCAGGCTCTCCCACCCGCTGCGATCCGCCCAGCGCTCCAGATCCTCGCGGCTGGCGCCTTCCTTCTTGTAGTCGTGGAAGCTGTAATCGAGCCCCTCCCCCTCCAGCCATTTGCGCGCCTTCTTCACGCTGTCACAATTGGGGATGCCGTAGAGATGGATGGTCATCGGTTCGTCGCTCTCCTGAAACGCCTGGACCGGGTGTTACACTGTCCAGAACGTGAAATTTCCGCCGGCAGATGGCGCGTCTTGAGGGGCCTAGCGATGCCACGTTGCGCCGTCATGAACTCCGCCTAGCGAGCTAGGAAGGAGTAGGAAAGGCGCCGGGTAGTACATTCGAATGAAGCGGCGATGTCAGCTTCCACGCCGCATTGCGGACATTCACAATCCACGGTGCGCGACCCGAGAACAGTCGCTCGGCGAGGTCGTAAAGGATTCAAGTGCAATGGCCGAGAAGGGGGGTGGTTAGCGGACGCCTCGTGTGAGCCTCAAGGCTTGCATGGTGCCGCCGACGATCTGGATCAGCGACAGAACTATAAGGCCGCCGATTGCGGAAGCGGTGACCCACATCACAATATCCACGAAAACTGAGGACTCATTGTACCAAAGGCGGGGCGGCAGTTTTATCATGCCGTAAAACGCAAGCACAGCGAATAGGGTGCCAGCTAAACCAAGCGCCACTCTCACCCTCGGCGGATTAATGCGGAGGCGATTACGCGTGGAAATGATAAGCCATGCAGTCCCCATCATAATCGGAAACTGCATCATATCTTGAACGGTCATGTTGTACTCCGTAGCGAGGCAGCACGGTCCGATCACGATGTCAGCAATAGGATCGGTTGCTGATTTCGTCATCCTTCTGGTGCGCCGAGTCAATGACAGCTTCTCAATCCAGAGACCCGCCGGTCCGCTTCTCGCCCAACCCTAGCCCCTACCCCAGATGCGCGTCCGCGATCGCCACCGCCAGCGCGTCGGCGGCGTCGGGGCCGGTGATGGGGGCGGCGGGGAGGAGGATCTTGAGCATCGCCTGGACCTGCGCCTTCTCGGCGCCGCCGGTGCCGACCACGGCCTTCTTCACCGCGCGCGCGGCGTGTTCGCGCAAGGGCAGTCCCCGGCCCTCGTAGGCGCCGCCGCAGGCTGCCAGCACCACGCCGCGCGCCTGGGCGAGCTTCAGAGTCGATTGCGGGTTCTTGTTGACAAAGACTTCCTCCGCCGCGGCGCGGTCGGGGCGGTGGGCGGCGATCACCTCGCTCACCGCGCGGTGGAGGGCGGCCAGCCGCTCGGCCATCGGCGCCTTCGCCGACGTCGGGATCTGGCCGTTGGCAATGTGCGTCAGCCGCGATCCCTCGACCCGGATCACGCCCCAGCCGGTGCAGGAGAGCGAGGGATCGAGGCCGAGGATCAGCATGATGGCGTGTGCCGCTGCGCTCTCGCGCCCGGGGACGGCGAGCCGGAGGTCAGCCCTCCAGCTTCTCCATCACCTCGTCCGAAATGTCGTAATTGCCCCAGACGGTCTGCACGTCGTCATCATCGTCGAGCACGTCGATCAGCTTCATCAGTGTGCCGGCATTGCTCTCGTCCATGTCGACCGTGAGATTGGGCTTCCAGGCGAGCTTGACCGTCTCGGCCTCGCCCAGCGTCTTTTCCAGATCGCCGGCGACTTGGTGGAGGTCTTCCGCCGCGGTCCAGATCTCGTGCCCGTCATCACTGCTGGCGATATCCTGCGCGCCGGCTTCCATCGCCGCCTCGAGCACCTTGTCCTCGCCGCCCGCCGAGGCGGGGTAGACGATCAGGCCCAGCCGCTCGAACCCGTGGGCGACGCTGCCCTCGGTTCCGAGATTGCCGCCATGCTTGGAAAAGGCGGTGCGCACGGCGGTGGCGGTGCGGTTGCGGTTGTCGGTCAGCGCCTCGACGATGATCGCGCTGCCGCCGGGGCCGTAGCCCTCGTAGCGCACTTCCTCGTAATTCTCGCCGTCCTGCGCGCTCGCCTTGTCGATCGCGCGCTGGATGTTGTCCTTGGGCATGGACTGCGCCTTGGCCGTGTTGACCGCGAGACGGAGGCGCGGGTTCATGTCCGGATCGGGCGTGCCCATCTTGGCCGCCACCGTGATCTCGCGGCTGAGCTTGGAGAAGAGGTTGGAGCGCTTCTTGTCCTGCGCACCCTTGCGGTGCATGATATTTTTAAACTTGGAATGGCCTGCCATGGGATGTGCTTCTTCGCGTATCGCTGATGGGTGAAATATCGGGGCCGCAATAGCCGCATGAACGACGACATCACAAGCCCGGAGCGAGGCCCTACCCTGCGTGCCGAGTGGGCTGCCCTCGCCCATTTCATCGCCCGGCCGCGCCTGCCGGAGCGGACGGCGCCGTTTTCGCGGCGTTCGCTGATCGCCCTGATGCAGATTTACCGGCTCGACCTCGCATTGATGGCCCTCCTTGCGCTGATCGCGAGCGTGGTGGTGAGCGCGGGGCTGGAACTGCCCGAGACCGCATTGGCCGGAATGAAGATCACCGCCGGGTTGGCTCTCGCGGTCATCGTGGGCGCGCCTCTGGTGGAGGAGGTGATCTTTCGCGGCTGGCTTTCCGGGCGCAAGCGGCATCTGGCGGCGATCCTGGTGCCGATACTCGGGTCGTTCGGCGCCGGGGTCCTGAGTGGGACGGGTGTTGCCGGAAACGGCATGTGGGTAATCGCGATCGCGGTCTTCTGCGTGGGCTTCACTATTCTCCTGTTCTGGACCGGTCGCAACCACCCGCCGATGCGCTGGTTCTCACGGGCGTTCCCTGTCCTCTTCTGGCTGAGCACGATCGCCTTTGCCTGCATCCACCTCGCCAATTTCGACGCGGGGGCGCTCTGGGTGCTGTTGCCGCTGGTGCTGCCGCAATTCGTGCTCGGCGTATTGCTCGGCTATCTGCGGGTGCATTACGGGCTGTGGGCGAGCATCGCACTCCACGCGCTGCACAATGGCACCGCGCTGGGGCTGGTGTGGATAGGGCTGCGCTTCGGCGGAGCGGAGGGCTAGATCCTCACCGCCGTGCCGCTGGCCGAGACCATCAGCATCGAGCCGGTGTCACCGATCACCTCGTAATCGAGGTCGACGCCGACCACCGCATTGCCGCCCAGGCTGCCGCATTCGGCCTGCAATTCCTCGATCGCCCGCTCCCGCGCCTCGCGCAGGATGCGCTCGTAGCTGCCAGAACGGCCGCCGACGATGTCACGGATATTGGCGAAGAGATCGCGGAAAATGTTCGCGCCCACGATCACTTCGCCGGTAACGATGCCGAGATAGTCCTGGATCGGCTTGCCCTCGATCGTGGGCGTCGTGGTGACCGTGATGCCGCGCGCATCCTTCCAAGGGCCTGCCATCGTCGCGTCTCCTCTATCCGTTGACCACCGTCCCGCCATTGGGATGGAGGACCTGTCCCGACATATAGGACGAATCCTCGCAGGCAAGGAACAGGAATGCCGGCGCGACCTCGTTCGGCTCGCCCGGGCGGCCCATCGGTGTATCCTTGCCGAAATCGTCCATTTCCTCTTCGGGCTGTCCGCCGAAGGGGTTGAGCGGGGTCCAGATCGGACCGGGCGCGACCGCGTTCACGCGGATGCCGTCGTCGACGAGATTCTGCGACAGCGAGCGGGTGAAAGCGGTGATCGCGCCCTTGGTCGAGCTGTAGTCGAGCAGGATCGGCGCGCCCTTGTACATGGTGATGCTGGTGCAGTTCACGATCGCCGCGCCCTTTTTCAGGTGCGGGCGCGCGGCCTGGACCATGTAGAACATGGAGAAGATGTTGGTCTGGAAGGTGCGCTGGAGCTGCTCGGCGGTGATGTCCTCGATCTCGTAATCGGGATGCTGCTCGCCGGCATTGTTGACCAGTACGTCGAGCTGGCCCCAGCGCTCGATCACCGCGTCGACCAGCCCCTGGCAATGCTTGGGATCGCCGAGATCGCCGGCCGAGAGCAGCACCTCGGCGCCCTCCTTCTCGCATGCCTCGCGGGTGATGTGCGCGTCGTCATGCTCCTCGAGATAGGCGATGGCGACCTTCGCCCCCTCGCGCGCGAACAGGACGGCGGTTGCCCGCCCGATCCCGCTGTCGCCGCCGGTGACGATGGCGACCTTGCCCTTAAGCCGGCCGGAGCCGGGATAGCGCGGCTGCCATTTCGGCTTGCGGTCGAGCCCGGTCTCGTGACCCGGCATTTTCGGTTCTTCGGAGGTTTCCTCGATGAAGGCGGTGTCGGTCTCAGTAGGCATGGCGATGTTCCTTTCGCCTCACCTACCGGCGAACGGCCCCTCCCGTTCCGCCGGCTGACATCGATCCGTCCCGGCCGGCCCTCAACCCATGCCGAGCGCGGCCTTGTAGGTATCGAGGATCATTTCCTGCTCGCTGCGATCGTCGGGCTTCATCTTCCGAAGGCGCACGATCTGGCGCATGATCTTAGGATCGTAGCCCACCGCCTTGGCCTCGGCATAGACGTCGCGGATGTCGTCGGCGATGCCCTTCTTTTCTTCCTCGAGGCGTTCGATGCGCTCGATCAGCAGGCGCAGGCGGTCGTCGGTGGCTTCGGCCATCTCGGTTACTCCAGTGTGATTCGGGATTTCCAGCGGGCTCGATAGCCAGCGCCGGGCGAGCGGTGAAGCCCGCGGGCGCGATTATTCCGCGGCGGTCTTCGCGCCCTCGTTCTTCGCCACGCTCGCTTCCATCCGGTCGAGCTGGTCCTGCGTCGCCGGGCTCTGCCGCGTCGCTTTCCATTCGTCCTGCGGCATCCCGTGGATCAGCTCGCGCGCAGCGGGTTTGTCGCCCTCGTATCCGGCATCGCGGATCCAGTCGGCGAGGCAGTTGCGGCAGAAGCCGGCCAGCCCCATCAGGTCGATGTTCTGGGCATCGTGGCGGTGGCGCAGATGCCGGACCAGGCGGCGGAAGGCGGCGGCGGCGACCGCATCGTCCAGTTCATCGAGCGGATTGCTGTTCATGTTTGTCGGCGGCACGCGCTTACTCCTTCATTCCGTCAAATGCCTCTGCCATAGCGCAGGCCATGCACAAATTCGCCCCCCGCGACCGGAAGGTCAAAATCCTCGCCACGCTCGGCCCGGCCAGCCGTGATCCCGAAATACTCGAGCGGCTGTTTCGCGCCGGCGCAGACGCCTTCCGCGTCAATATGAGCCACGGCGAACACGCGCATCACCGCGAGACTATCGCCGCGATCCGCGCGCTGGAGACGAAATATTCGCGCCCCATCGCGATCCTCGCCGATCTTCAGGGGCCCAAGCTGCGTGTCGGCACCTTCAAGGAAGGCCGGGCGGTAATCCGCCATTCGGGCCATTTCACGCTCGATCGCAATCCCGAGCCGGGCGACGAATCGCGCGTGCAGCTGCCCCATCCCGAACTGTTCGGCCTGCTGGAAAAGGGCCAGCGGCTGCTGATCAACGATGGCAAGATCCGCCTCAAGGTGATCCGCGCCGACGAGAACGAAATCCTCTGTTCGGCCGAGGTCGGCGGCGTGATCTCGGACCGCAAGGGGGTCAACATCCCCGATGCCGAGGTGCCGATCCCCGCGCTGACCGACAAGGATCGCCGCGATCTGGAATTCGCGATGGAGCAGGGGGTCGACTGGATCGGCCTCAGCTTCGTCCAGCGGCCCGAGGATCTGGCCGAGGCGCGCAAGCTGATGGGCCGCAAGGGATCGCTCTGCGCCAAGATCGAGAAGCCGAGCGCGGTCCGCCGGCTCGACGAGATCCTGGAAATGGCCGACGGTCTGATGGTCGCGCGCGGCGATCTCGGCGTCGAACTGGAGCCGTTCGAGGTCCCGCCGCTGCAAAAGCAGATCGTCAACAAGGCGCGCACGGCGGGCAAGCCGGTGATCGTGGCGACCCAGATGCTCGAATCCATGATCGAGAGCCCCGCCCCGACCCGCGCCGAAGTCTCCGACGTCGCCAACGCCGTTTATGACGGGGCCGATGCGGTCATGCTCTCGGCCGAGACCGCGGCTGGCGAATGGCCTGAGGAAGCCGTGGCGATGATGGACCGCATCGCCGCTCAGGTGGAGCGCGACGAGGCCTATCTGCCGCGCGTCCGCTTCCTCGACACGCCGCCCGACCGCACCACGGCGGACGCGCTGGCGCATAGCTGCATGACCATCGCCGACACGGTCGCGATCCGGGCGATAACGGTCTTCACCTTTTCCGGCTCGACCGCCCGCCGGGTGGCGCGCGAGCGGCCGAGCGTACCGATGCTGGTTCTCACCCCCTCGCTCGACACCGCCCGCCGGGTCGGCCTGCTGTGGGGCGCGCACGCCGTCGTCACCAGGGACATCGGCAGCTTCGAGGAGATGATCGCCAAGGGCAAGCGCATGGCGCTGCGCCACGGTTTCGGCACCGGCGGCGACAAGCTGATCGCGCTGGCCGGGGTTCCCTTCGGTACGCCGGGAAGCACCAATCTGCTCAACATCTTCACCCTTTCGGGCGACGAGCTGGAGCGCCACCGCGCCTGATCGTCAGGTGTAGGGCAGGCGGTCGTCGAGCACGATGCCGCAATGTTCGACCGCCTGCCGCACGCTGCGGTGGACGGTGCAGATTCTCGCGTCGAGAGCGGTCAGCCGACGGCGGACCGGATCGTGCAATTCGGCCAGATGCAGTTCGATGCCGAGGCCGCGCAGCCGCTCGGCAAGACGGTCGAGCATGGCCGCCCCGCTTGCATCGACGTCGTTCACCGCGCGCATGTCGAGGATCAGCTTCTCGATGTCCTCGTGCTCGCCGAGGCGATCGAATATCTCGTCCTCGCAATAGGCCGCGTTGCCGAAATAAAGCGAACGGTCGATCCGCACGATGAGCGTCGGCAGGGTTTCGAGATGGACGCTGTCGCGGTCGATCGAGCGGAAGGTGATCCCGCCATCGTCGGTCCCGACCCGGGTCACGCGGGGGACGGAGGAGAACCAGAGATAGTGGGCCAAGCCCAGCCCGGCGCCCAGCGCCAGCCCCCACCGCACTCCCAGCAGCAGCGTGCCGAGAAAGGACAGGGCAATGATCGCGCCCTCGATCCGGCTGTGGCGCCACACGGCCTCGATCTCGCGCCATTTAACGAGGCCGAACACCGCGCTGATCATCAGCGCGGCGAGCGCGGTTTCGGGCAGATAGGCCAGCAGGGGGGCGAGCAGCAGAAGCACCGCGAGCACGACCATCGATCCGCCGACGCTGGCGAGCGGGGACCGCGCACCGCTGTCCTCGACCAGCGCGGACCGGCTGAGGCTGGCGCCCACGGCATATCCGCCGGTGAGCGCGGCGGCTATATTGCCGGCCCCGAGCGCGACCGCCTCGCGACTGGTGTCGAGCTGGCTGCGATCGTTTCCCGCGAGCGATTTGGCGACGGCGGTGGCTGTCACGAAGATGATGATCGCGACCGCGACGGCGCTGGGCAGGAGCCCCAGCCAGAGCTCCGGCGTGCCCAGCCGACCGGGCAGATGGGGAAGCCCGGCATCGATCGTTCCCACGGTCGGCACTTCGCCCGGCACCAGCCGGGCGGCAAGGCCCGCCGCCACGATCACCACGAGCGGCACTGCCTTCGCCGCAGCCTGACGAAAGGGCGGGCGCACGCCGAGCTTCCACAGCATCGGCGCGCCATATCTGCCCGCGAAAAGGAGAGCAGCCAGCGCTCCTGCCCCCACCACCAGCGTGGCGGAGCTGGTCTGCGACAGGGACCGCCACAGCACCGGCAGCGCCGAAACCAGATTGCCGGTCCGCGCGACGTCCAGCCCGAGCAGGGTGGGTAGCTGGCTGACGGCGATGAGGACAGCGGCAGCGGCGGTGAAGCCGAGCAGAACCGGCTCGCTGATGAAATTGACCAGCCGGCCGAGATTGAGAGCGCCGATCAGGAGCAGGAGGAGGCCGGCCTCCATCGCAATCACGACGGACGAGACGACCGGATCCCCGCCGCCATTGCTTGCCGCCTCCGCCACGACCAGCGACACCAGCGCCACCGGCCCGACCGAGACGAAGCTGCTCGTTCCGAACAGCGCGTAGAGCACCGGCGGCAGCAGGGCGGAAAACAGCCCCATCTCAGGCGGCAGGCCGGCCAGCTGCGCATAGGCCATCGCCTGCGGCACGAGCAGGATGGACAGGGTAAAGCCCGCGATACCGTCCGCCGCCGCAGTCGAAAGACCGTAGCCTGGCAGCCAGCCGGGGCGCGGCACGAGAGCGCGGCCCAGCTTCATCCGCAGCTTCCGGCGCGTTTTCGCGGAAAGTTCGGGGCGATCATGCGTAGATAGCCATAGAAGACAGGAGAAATGACGTGGAAGGATTTTGGGGCATCGTGGTGGTCATCGGGCCGATCCTGCTGATCGCTGCGATCATCTATGCCACCTTGCGCAATCGCAAGGCGAAGGGCGCAACCGAACGTCGCGCCGATCTCGGGGCGAAGCGGCTGCGCGAGGATATCGAGCACAGCCCGGACCGGGACACCGATCTCTGAAGAACTGACAGCGGGCCGGCTCTGCCTCACCCGCCCTTCGCCGCCTCGCGCAGCCGTTCTTCCGCCCGGTCCCTCCCGATGAGAGGGAGGAGTTCGGCCATGTCCGGCCCATGGTCCATTCCGGTGAGCGCTTGGCGCAAGGGCAGGAACAGCGCCTTGCCCTTGCGGCCGGTGACGGTTTTCAGCGCGCCGGTAAGCGTGGCCCAAGGATTGTCCGAAGCGAAGGCCTCCCCGTCCCGCAACAGGCGCGCCGCCTCCGCAAGATAGGCGCGATCCTCCGCCTCGAGGGAAGGCTGCTCCACCGGGCCGGTCACGATCCGCCACCATTCCCCCACCTCGGCGACGTGCGAAAGGTTCGGGCGGATCGCGTGCCATCCGGCCTCGGTCATACCCTCCGGCAACCGGTCGGCGACGCGGTCGTAGTCGAACTGGTGGACGATGGCAGCGTTGAGCCGCTCGAGTTCCTCCTCGTCGAATTTTGCCGGGGCGCGGCCGAAAGTCGACAGGTCGAAAGTGTCGAGCAACGCATCGCGGTCGGCAATCGGCTCGACCGGGAGCGAGGTGCCGAGACGGGCGAGCAGGGCGACGATCGCCTCGGGCTCGATCCCGCGCTCGCGAAAGGCGTCGCACCCGAGCGAGCCGAGCCGCTTGGACAGCTTGCCCTCGCGCCCGACCAGCAGCGCCTTGTGCGCGAAACGCGGGGGCTGCGCGCCGAGCGCGGTGAACATCTGGATCTGGACCGCCGTGTTCGAGACGTGGTCCTCGCCGCGCAGGACCTGCGTCACTCCCATCTCGATATCGTCGACCGCGCTCGGCAGCATGTAGAGCCAGCTGCCATCCGCGCGGCGGATCACGGGATCGGACAGCTGCGCCGGATCGAATTTCTGTGCGCCCCGCACACCGTCTTCCCAGGCGATCGGCTCGGCATGGTCGAGCCTGAAGCGCCAGTGGGGGGCGATCCCTTCCGCCTCCTTCGCCGCGCGCTGCTCGTCCGTCAGCGAGAGCGCCGCACGGTCGTAGATCGGCGGCAGGCCGCGGCCGAGCGCGACCTTGCGCTTGAGCTCGAGTTCCTGTGCGCTTTCGTAAGCCGGGTAGATGCGGCCGGATGCGCGCAGCTGCTCGAAGGCGCGCTCGTAATGGTGGAGGCGCTGCGACTGGCGTTCCTCGCCGTCGATCGCGATCCCGAGCCAGTCGAGATCAGCGCGGATCGCGTCGACATAATCCTCGCGGCTGCGCGCGGCATCGGTGTCGTCGATCCGCAACAGGAAGCGGCCGCCCGCCTGTTGCGCCAGCATCCAGTTGTGCAGCGCGGTGCG
Organism: Erythrobacter sp.; assembly: GCA_025698865.1. Lineage (GTDB taxonomy): Bacteria > Pseudomonadota > Alphaproteobacteria > Sphingomonadales > Sphingomonadaceae > Qipengyuania. Next base: position 84,029 of record JAILWQ010000002.1, read on the forward strand.
GATATTGCCGACATGGAGCCGCCCGGTGGGCGAGGGAGCGAAGCGGGTTACAGTCATAACCCCCGCGCCCTAGCCAAGCCGTGCGACCATTGCGAACGCTATTGCGAGAAGAGAGTCACGCTCCGTCCGCCGCCCGAGATGCGGATGCCGTTCTCCGGCGTGCGCTCGATCCGCTCGGCTGCGAGAAGCGCGTCCACCACCTCCGAAAGGCGCGGCGGCGGAGCGATGCCGCAGATAAGGGGTGGGGGCGGCGGCGGAGGCTCGTCGGCTGCGGGAGGGGGCGGAGGTGAAGGCGGTGGTTCGGGAGCGGTCGCCAGGAAACGCTCGCCCTCGATCCGGTACGCGATGGCATGTCCCGCGCAGCGCGGGCTCCACCATATCTCCCGGTCATTTGCGCCGAGGGCCAGGCCATAGGGTTCGTCGAATGGGGCACCGTCTATGGCGGCCACGCGGTAGGCCCCCTCAAGCGTGACCGGCGCTGCAAGCGAGGGTGCGGCCGGAACCTCGCGCTCCCCGGGCGAGAAGGCGACCGTCCTGCGATCCTGTATTTCGCCGCATCCCGCCAAGAGGATCGCGAACATCGCAACGCCGATCGTCGAGCTCATCCTTGCCTCTCCTGTCACACCAATGTCCGGACATGAAAAAGGCCCCGCCGGATCGCTCCGGGGGGCCTCCTTCGATGGTCGATCGCGAAAGCCCGATCAGGCTTCCGTATCGTCCGTTTCTTCCTTCTCGACGGCTTCGGGCGCCTCGGCTTCGTCGCTGCGCAGGTATTCGCCTGCATCGGCGTCGGTGCCGTGGGTCTCGCCTTCCATCACCGCCAGCGGATCGTCGCCGATCGCCGCTTCGGAGCCTTGCGCGAGTTCAGCCTCGTGCTCTTCCTCGGCGGTCTGAGCTGCGATGATCGCCTCCTGCGCCTTTTTCCACTGGGCACGGAGCGCGGCATCGCGGCCCGAGGCGGTGACGCGCAGCCGGTTCATGCCCGCGCCGGTGCCGGCGGGAATGAGACGGCCGACGATCACGTTCTCCTTGAGACCGATCAGCGTGTCCTTCTTGCCCTCGACCGCGGCCTGCGTGAGCACGCGCGTGGTCTCCTGGAAAGAGGCGGCGGAGATGAACGAACGCGTCTGCAGCGAAGCCTTGGTGATCCCGAGCAGGATCGGCTTGCCTTCGGCCGGCTTCTTGCCCTTGCCGAGCTTGGCGTTGGTCTGGTTCATCTCTTCCAGATCGACCTGTTCGCCGGGCAGGAGGACGGTGTCGCCGCCTTCCGTGATCTCGACCTTGAGCAGCATCTGACGGACGATCGTCTCGATGTGCTTGTCGTTGATCTTCACGCCCTGCAAGCGATAGACTTCCTGGATCTCGTTGACGAGATACTCGGCCAGCGCCTCGACGCCCATGACCTCGAGGATGTCGTGCGGGTTCGGCGCGCCGGAAATGAGCGTGTCGCCCTTCTTGACGTGGTCGCCTTCCTGAACGTCGATCACCTTGGTCTTGGGGATGAGGTATTCCACCGGATCCCCTTCCTCCGGAACGATCGCGATCTTTCGCTTGGCCTTGTACTCGCGGACGAACTCGATCCTGCCGGAAATCTTGGCGATCACCGACATGTCCTTGGGGAGACGCGCCTCGAACAGCTCCGCCACCCGCGGCAGACCGCCGGTGATGTCACGGGTCTTGGCCGCCTCGCGCGAGGCACGGGCGAGGATGTCGCCAGCCTGGACTTCCTGACCGTCCTCGACCGAGAGGGTCGTGCCCGGAGCGAGCAGGTAACGCTGCGCCTCGGTTTCCTCGTCGGTCTGGCCTTCGCCCAGCAGGGTCAGGCGCGGACGCAGATCGTCCTTCTTCTTGCGGCCGCTGGCACGAATCTCGGTGACCACGCGCTGGGCGATGCCGGTCGCATCGTCGAGCTGCTCTTCGAGCGTGGTGCCCTCGATGAGGTCCTGATAGCGGACCACGCCCGAGGTTTCCGTGATGATCGGCAGCGAGAACGGATCCCATTCCGCCAGACGATCGCCTTCGGAGACCTTGTCGCCGTCCTTGTGCATCAGCACCGTGCCGTAGGGCACCTTGTGGATCTCGCGTTCGCGGCCCTCGGCATCGATCACCGCCAGTTCGCCGTTGCGGGCGAGCGAGAGGATGCGGCCCCGCTTGTCGATGATGGTCGGCATGTCGCGATAGACGACCTTACCGTCCGAGATCGATTCGAGGTGGCTCGTCTCGTTGAGCTGCGCCGCGCCGCCGATGTGGAAGGTACGCATGGTGAGCTGCGTGCCCGGCTCGCCGATTGACTGCGCCGCGATGACGCCGACGGCCTCGCCGATATTGACCGGCGTACCGCGGGCAAGGTCGCGGCCGTAGCAGGTCGCGCACACGCCCTGTTCGGCCTCGCACACCAGCGGGCTGCGGATCTTGGCGACCTGCACCTCGGCTTCCTCGATGGCCTTGACCATCGGCTCGTCGAGCAGCGTGCCGGCCTTCGCGATCACCTCGCCCGTCGCCGCGTTGACCGCGTCTTCCGCCAGGGTCCGGCCGAGAATGCGCTCGCCGAGCGAGGCGATGACGGAACCGCCCTGTACGATGGCACGCATGTCGAGCGCGTTGGTGGTCTTGCAGTCCTCCTCGACGATGACGCAGTCCTGCGAGACGTCGACGAGACGGCGGGTCAGGTAACCCGAGTTCGCCGTCTTCAACGCGGTGTCCGCGAGGCCCTTGCGGGCGCCGTGGGTCGAGTTGAAGTATTCGAGGACGTTGAGGCCTTCCTTGAAGTTCGAGATGATCGGGTTCTCGATGATCTCGCCCGACGGCTTGGCCATCAGGCCGCGCATCCCGGCGAGCTGCTTCATCTGCGCCGGCGAACCACGCGCACCGGAGTGGCTCATCATGTAGATCGAGTTGATCTGCGCCTGCTTGCCGTCGTCTCCGATCGGCTGCGCCTTGATCTCGTCCATCATGGCGTCGGCCACCTGGTCGCCGCAACGGCTCCAGGCGTCGATCACCTTGTTGTACTTTTCCTGCTGGGTGATCAGGCCGTCCTGATACTGCTGCTCGTAACCGGCGACGAGTTCCTTGGTCTCGTCGACCAGCTTTTCCTTCGCGTCGGGGATGATCATGTCATCCTTGCCGAAGGAGATGCCGGCCTTGAACGCGTTGCGGAAGCCGAGCGTCATGATGGCGTCGGCGAACAGCACCGTGTCCTTCTGGCCGGTGTGGCGATAAACCTGGTCGATGACGTCGCCGATTTCCTTCTTGGTGAGAAGGCGGTTGATGACGTCGTAGGGAACCTTGTGGTTCTTGGGCAGGCACTCGCCGATCAGCATGCGTCCCGGCGTGGTGACGAAGCGCTTCATCTGCGTGTTGCCGTTCTCGTCGGCCTGCGGAACGCGCGCCATCACCCGCGTGTGGAGCGTGACCTGCTTGGTCTCGAGCGCCTGGTGCACTTCGGCCATGTCCGAGAACATCGGCAGGCGTTCGTGCTGCTCGCCCTTGGTCTCGCCCTCGACGAATTCCGGCGTCTTCTCCTGCCGTTCCATCGACAGGTAATAGAGGCCCAGCACCATGTCCTGCGAAGGCACGATGATCGGCTTGCCGTTGGCCGGCGAGAGGATGTTGTTGGTCGACATCATCAGCACGCGCGCTTCGAGCTGGGCTTCCAGCGAAAGCGGCACGTGGACGGCCATCTGGTCACCGTCGAAGTCGGCGTTGAAGGCCGAGCAGACGAGCGGGTGCAGCTGGATCGCCTTGCCCTCGATCAGCACCGGCTCGAACGCCTGGATGCCGAGACGGTGAAGCGTCGGCGCGCGGTTCAGCAGCACGGGATGCTCGCGGATCACCTCGTCGAGGATGTCCCAGACTTCCTTGCGCTCCTTCTCGACCCACTTCTTGGCCTGCTTGAGAGTCATGGACAGACCCTTGGCGTCGAGGCGGGCGTAGATGAACGGCTTGAACAGCTCGAGCGCCATCTTCTTGGGCAGGCCGCACTGGTGCAGCTTGAGCTCCGGACCGGTCACGATGACCGAACGACCCGAATAGTCGACGCGCTTGCCGAGCAGGTTCTGGCGGAAGCGGCCCTGCTTGCCCTTGAGCATGTCAGACAGCGACTTCAGCGGACGCTTGTTGGCACCCGTGATCACGCGGCCGCGGCGGCCGTTGTCGAACAGGGCGTCGACCGATTCCTGCAACATGCGCTTTTCGTTGCGCACGATGATATCAGGCGCGCGCAGCTCGATCAGGCGCTTCAGGCGGTTGTTGCGGTTGATGACGCGGCGATAGAGATCGTTGAGATCCGAGGTCGCGAAGCGGCCGCCGTCGAGCGGCACCAGCGGGCGCAGTTCGGGCGGGATGACCGGCACGACTTCGAGGATCATCCATTCCGGGCGGTTGCCGGATTCGATGAAGCTCTCCACGACCTTCAGCCGCTTGATGATCTTCTTGGGCTTCAAGGCCGACTTGGTGGTCGCGAGCTCTTCAAGAAGGTCGACCTTTTCCTGCTCGAGATCGAGATCCATCAGCATCGCCTTGACCGCTTCGGCACCGATGCCGGCGGAGAAGGCGTCCTCGCCATATTCGTCCTGCGCCTCGAGCAGCTCGTCCTCGGTCAAGAGCTGGAACTTCTCCATAGGGGTGAGGCCCGGCTCGGTGACGACATAGCTCTCGAAATAGAGGATCCGCTCGAGCTGCTTCAGCTGCATGTCGAGCAGCAGGCCGATGCGGCTCGGCAGCGACTTCAGGAACCAGATATGCGCGACCGGCGCGGCCAGTTCGATGTGGCCCATGCGCTCGCGGCGGACCTTGGTCACCGTGACTTCGACGCCGCACTTCTCGCAGACGACGCCCTTGTACTTCATGCGCTTGTACTTGCCGCACAGGCACTCGTAGTCCTTCACCGGGCCGAAGATGCGCGCGCAGAACAGGCCGTCACGCTCGGGCTTGAACGTGCGGTAGTTGATCGTTTCGGGCTTCTTGATCTCGCCGAAGCTCCACGAGCGGATACGCTCGGGGCTGGCGATGCCGATCTGGATCTCGTCGAAGGTTTCGGGCTTCGCGAGCTGGTTGGTGAATTTGGTCAGTTCGTTCATTTCTCAATTCCCTCTGAGGGATAAATCCGGGGTGGTGGAGGCGGGCGGCCGGCCGAACCAAGTCGGCGGCCGCCCCACCCAGATCATTCGGCCGCGATCGCCAGGCTGCCGTCGTCGTCTTCCTCGCCGTCGGCCAGCGAGGTGAGTTCGACGTTGAGGCCGAGGCTGCGCATTTCCTTGACGAGCACGTTGAAGCTCTCCGGAATGCCGGCCTCGAACGTGTCGTCGCCCTTGACGATGGCTTCGTAGACCTTGGTGCGCCCGATCACGTCGTCCGACTTCACGGTCAGGATTTCCTGCAAGGTGTACGCCGCGCCGTAGGCCTGGAGCGCCCAGACCTCCATCTCGCCGAAGCGCTGGCCGCCGAACTGCGCCTTGCCGCCCAGCGGTTGCTGGGTGACGAGCGAGTACGGACCGATCGAACGGGCGTGGATCTTGTCGTCGACCAGGTGGTGCAGCTTGAGCATGTAGATGATGCCCACGGTGACCTTGCGGTCGAAGGCTTCACCCGTACGCCCGTCGAACAGCACCGACTGGCCCGAACTGTGCAGGCCGGCCTTCTCCAGCTCGACCGTCACGTCGCCTTCGCGCGCGCCGTCGAATACCGGGGTGCCCATCGGGACGCCGGCGGTCAGGTTCCCGGCAAGCTCGACGATCTCCTCGACGGAGCGGCTGTCGATGTCGCCGTGATACTGGTCGCCATAGGTCAGCTTCAGGCGCTCCACCACCGCTTCGGGCGGCTTGGCATTGGCATAGTCCTGTGCCGCGTTCGGATTGGCCATGCGCCATTCCTCGAGCGCGTCGCCGATCTGGTGGCCCAGATTGCGGGCCGCCATACCGAGATGCGTTTCGAAGATCTGGCCGACATTCATGCGGCTTGGCACGCCGAGCGGATTGAGCACGAGATCGACCGGGGTCCCGTCCTCGAGGAACGGCATGTCCTCGATCGGCAGGATACGGCTGATGACACCCTTGTTTCCGTGACGGCCGGCCATCTTGTCGCCCGGCTGCAGCTTGCGCTTCACCGCGACGAAGACCTTGACCATCTTGAGCACGCCCGGGGCGAGCTCGTCACCGCGCTCGAGCTTTTCCTTGCGGTCCTCGAACTTGGCATCGATGACCTTCACGGCCTCGTCGTACTGGCCCTTGATCGCCTCGAGCTGCTGCTGCCGGCTGTCGTCGGCCACCGCGAACTTGAACCATTCGTGGCGATCGACCCCGTCGAGCAGTTCCTCGTTGATCTCGACGCCCTTCTTCACGCCCTTGGGAGCGGCCGAAGCGGTCTGGCCGACGAGCATGTCGCGCAGGCGGTTGTAGGTCGCCCGGTTGAGAATGGCGCGCTCGTCCGCCGCGTCCTTGCGGAGGCGTTCGATTTCCTCGTTCTGGATCGCGCGGGTACGGTCGTCGATCTCGATGCCGTGGCGGTTGAACACCCTCACCTCGACCACCGTGCCGGACACGCCCGGCGGCAGACGCAGCGAGGTGTCGCGCACGTCGCTCGCCTTCTCGCCGAAGATCGCGCGCAGGAGCTTTTCCTCCGGCGTCATCGGGCTTTCGCCCTTGGGCGTGATCTTGCCCGCCAGGATGTCGCCCGGATGCACTTCCGCGCCGATATAGACGATGCCCGCCTCGTCGAGGTTGCGCAGCGCCTCCTCGCCCACATTGGGGATGTCGCGGGTGATGTCTTCCGGCCCGAGCTTGGTGTCGCGGGCCATCACCTCGAACTCCTCGATATGGATCGAGGTGAACACGTCGTCCTTCACGATGCGCTCGGAGATGAGGATGGAGTCCTCGTAGTTGTAGCCGTTCCAGGGCATGAAGGCGACGAGGCTGTTCTTGCCCAGCGCCAGCTCGCCCAGATCGGTCGAGGGACCGTCGGCGATGATGTCGCCCTGCTCGACCGTCTCGCCCACCTTCACCAGCGGACGCTGGTTGATGCAGGTGTTCTGGTTGGATCGCTGGAACTTCTGGAGCGAATAGATGTCGACGCCCGACTGGCCGGGCTCGACCTCGCCGATGGCGCGGATCACGATACGGGTCGCGTCCACCTGGTCGACGATGCCGCCGCGCGTGGCGGTGATCGCCGCGCCCGAATCGCGGGCCACGGTCTCTTCCATGCCGGTGCCGACCCACGGCGCCTCGGCCTTGACCAGCGGGACCGCCTGGCGCTGCATGTTCGAGCCCATCAGCGCGCGGTTGGCGTCATCGTTTTCCAGGAACGGAATGAGCGAGGCCGCGACCGAGACGAGCTGCTTGGGGCTGACGTCCATCAGCGTGATCTGCTCGCGCGGGGCCATCAGGTTGTCGCCGTTGTGACGAGCGGACACCAGCTCCTCGGCAAAGCCGGCGCTTTCGTCGAGCTCGGCCGAAGCCTGCGCAACGGTGTGCTTCTGCTCCTCCATGGCGGAGAGGTAGATCACATCTTCCGTGACCTTGCCGTCCTTCACCTGGCGATAGGGCGTCTCGATGAAGCCATACTTGTTCACCCGGCTGAAGCTGGCGAGCGAGTTGATGAGGCCGATGTTCGGGCCTTCCGGCGTCTCGATCGGGCAGATGCGGCCATAGTGGGTCGGGTGGACGTCGCGGACTTCGAAGCCCGCGCGCTCACGGGTGAGACCGCCCGGCCCGAGCGCCGAGACGCGGCGCTTGTGGGTGACTTCCGACAGCGGGTTGGTCTGGTCCATGAACTGCGAGAGCTGCGAGGAACCGAAGAACTCGCGCACCGCGGCCACGGCGGGCTTGGCGTTGATGAGGTCGTTCGGCATCACGGTGCTGACGTCGACCGAGCTCATGCGCTCCTTCACCGCGCGCTCCATGCGCAGCAGGCCGACGCGGTACTGGTTCTCCAGCAGTTCGCCGACAGAACGCACCCGGCGGTTGCCGAGATTGTCGATGTCGTCGACTTCGCCCTTGCCGTCCTTGAGGTCCACCAGTTCCTTGACCACGGCGAGGATGTCTTCCTTGCGCAGCGTGGTCACGGTGTCCTCGGCATCGAGCTCGAGACGCATGTTGAGCTTCACGCGGCCGACGGCCGAGAGGTCGTAGCGCTCGCTGTCGAAGAACAGGCCTTCGAACAGGGCTTCGGCGGTTTCCTTGGTCGGCGGCTCGCCCGGACGCATGACCTTGTAGATCGCTTCCAGACCCTCGTCGCGGTTCTCGGCCTTGTCGGCCTGGAGCGTGTTGCGCATCCACGGGCCGGTGTTGATGTGGTCGATGTCGAGCAGGTCGATCGCGTCGACGCCCGCCTTGTCCAGCGCCTCGAGATTTTCAGGCGAGACTTCCTCGCCCGCCTCGATCCAGATGCGGCCGGTCTTCTCGTCGATCATGTCGCGCGCGGCGTAGCGGCCGAAGATTTCCTCGGTCGGCAGGAGCAGGGTCTCGAGACCGTCCTTTTTCGCCTTGTTGGCGGCACGCGGGCTGATCTTGTGGCCGGCGGCGAACATTTCCTCGCCGGTCTTGGCGTCCACCAGCGGGAAGGCCGGCTTGAAGCCGCGCCACTGGTCGGGAACGAAGGGGATGGTCCAGCCCTCGCCCTTCTTGCCGGTCGCGCGCTTCCAGCTGACGGTCTCGTAGAAATGCGCGAGGATGTCCTCGGCATCGAGGCCGAGCGCGAACAGCAGGCTGGTGACCGGCAGCTTGCGCTTGCGGTCGATGCGCACGTTGACGATGTCCTTGGCGTCGAACTCGAAGTCGAGCCAGCTGCCGCGATAGGGAATGATGCGCGCCGCGAAGAGCAGCTTGCCCGACGAATGCGTCTTGCCGCGGTCGTGGTCGAACAACACACCGGGCGAACGGTGCATTTGCGAGACGATCACGCGCTCGGTGCCGTTGATGACGAAGGTGCCGTTCTGCGTCATGAGCGGCATGTCGCCCATGTACACGTCCTGCTCCTTGATATCGAGGACGGAGCGGGTTTCGGTTTCCTGGTCCACCTCGAACACGATCAGGCGCAGCGTCACCTTCATCGGCGCGGCGTAGGTGATGCCGCGCTGGCGGCATTCGACGATGTCGTATTTCGGCGGCTCGAGCTCGTAATTGACGAAGTCGAGCTCGGCGGTACCGGCGAAGTCGCGGATCGGGAAGACGCTGCGCAGGGTCTTCTCGAGGCCGGAGACGTAGTCGATCTCCTTGTCCGAACGCAGGAACTGCTCGTAGCTCTCGCGCTGCACCTCGATCAGGTTCGGCATGTCCACGACTTCGTGGATGTCGCCGAAGATCTTGCGGATGCGCCGCTTCGCAGTGCCGGAAGCCTTCTGGTTCACGGACTTCTTCGTCGGGGCCTTGGTTGCCATAGGGAGTGTTCGCCTCTTCGCCTTGCACCCCTCGCCCGAAAGAAGGTCGGGGGTGCCGAAAAATGTCTCATGCGCGTGAGAGCCATGCCGCAGACGCGAAAAGAGGCCGCAGCATGGGCACGCCTTTCGGGGCGGCTGGGCTGCAGCGTCCTGTCGATCGTCGCGATATGGAAACGCCGCTTCCATCCTGTGCCCGATTCCCGCGCATGAATCGGATTCGCTCGAAGCGTGCGGTCGGGGCTGGATATAGGGAACGGAGCGGCCGGGGTCAACAGGTCGGCATGAGGGGCAGGCTGACCCCGTATATTCGGATGCCGCGCTCCGGGTGCTCGAAAAACGATATGGTGTTTATCGATTGACGATAAGGTCAGAATCGGCCATATCGATTTTCGATAAGGAATTTGGGAGGATCACCATGATCAAGACGGCAATCTGGGCGTTGCGCGCGTTGAACTGGGCCAACTGGATCGCGGCGGGGCTGTTCACCCTCCTGCTGGCGATGCTGCTCGTCGCGCCGGACCTGTTTCGCGACACTTTCGCACAAGCGCTCGACGGGGCGCGCCCGGCAGACGCCGCGCTCCTGTGGATCAGGCTGACCTGCGTGATCGTGATTCCCGTGGCGATTGCGGCCCATGTCATTTTCACGCGCCTCGTCGCGATGCTGAGGGACACGCAGGCGGGCCGCGCCTTTACCGAGATAAACGCGCGTCGCCTCGCCACGATCGCCTGGGCGCTGCTCGCAATCAATCTGGCGGATCTCGCCTTCGGACAGGTGTCGGTCTGGGCGAGCGAGGCGAGCGGCGAATATTTCGGCTGGTCGCCCGCGCTCACCGGCTGGCTCGCCGTGCCGCTGCTGCTGATCCTCGCACGCATCTTCAAGGAAGGCGCGGGGATGCGCGAGGACCTCGAGGGGACCGTCTGATGCCGATCCGAGTCCGCCTCGACGACCTGCTCCACGAACGCCGGATGACTCTGACCGAGCTCGCCGACCGCGTGGGCCTGACGCTCGCCAACCTGTCGATCCTCAAGACCGGCAAGGCCAAGGCGATCCGTTTTTCCACCCTCGAGGCGATCTGCCGCGAGCTCGACTGCCAGCCGGGCGACCTGCTCGCCCACGATCAGGAGGATTGACCCCATGCTGACCGATACGTGGACCGATATGTGGGCCGACACAAAGGCGATCTACCGCGGCGCGGGTGCCTTCGCGCTTGCCTTCCCGCTGCTGTTTCTCGTGCCCGTCGCCGTCGAAATGGCGCAGCACGTGGTCGAGCTGCACGCGGGAATGTATGCGAACGAGGCGGGGGCGAAGCTGGCGGAGAGCGATCCGCTCCGCCTCTGGTTCGGTTTCGCCAAGACGATCGCGCTGCTGCTGCCGGGCTACTGGTTTGTCCGCTTCCTGCTGCTGGACGATCCGAAGCGCGCGGCGCGGATCGAGTGGCCCGCCTTCGGCCTGTGGCTGGTAATCTTCGCCATCGGCGCGGTGCAATTGTGGTGGTCGCTGTTCGGGCCGGACCTGCTCGCGCCGCTGGATCTGGAGGGAAGCGCCGCCACGACGGGCGCCGCAGTGCTGGCCATCGCGGCGCAGGTCCTCATGATCTATCTGACGGCCTGGATCGTCGCCTGGCCGCTGGGCAATGCCCGGATCGGCCCCTTCCGCTCGATCGCCATCATGCACGGATCGTTCTGGTACGCCCTGGCCCTGATGGTCGCCGGCATCGTGCCGCTGATGGCCGTCCATTACGGCGCGGCGATCGTGGCCGTGGTGTGGGCGCCGCCCGCCCTCGACTGGGCCCTGATGGCGCTCGATTCGGTCGTGGTCGGATTTCTCGCCCTGACCATGACCGGGTCCGGCGCTCTTGCCGCTCGCCGCGCGGCGATGCGCAGGAACATTCGCCTCGCAGAAGGCCGCCCGGAGGCATTTCGCGAGGACCGCAATTTTGTTCTTGGCAGCGGCCTCAAATAAGGCGATAATGTGACGGCCTGGCAAGGAGCGCCAATTTCGGTGCAGCCTCGACGGCAAGGGAATTACACCATGAACAAGCTCGCTCTCGTTGCTCTTCCGCTCGCCCTCGGCCTCGTCGCTTGCGACAACGCTGCCGAAGAGCCCGTGGAAACCGAAACCACCGAAGTCATGACCACCGAGCCGATGCCGGCCGAGACCCCGATGGTCACCGAGACCCCGATGATGGACGAAGGCATGGCCACCGAAGAAACGGACACCATGACCGAGACCCCGGCTCCGGAAGCCACCGAAACCCCGATGTAATGGTTTTCGGGCGGGGCATCGCTCCGCCCGGCCGTTTTTCGAAGAAGGGCCTCGCCATTGCGGCGGGGCCCTTTTTCGTTGCGGCGCAGATCTTGGCCGGAGCGTTTTGCCGGCGCTTCTGCCGAAATTCCGGAACGATCGCCGATTATGGCGATTTCATGGCACGAGCCTATCCCGATTTCCTTCCGCTCAGGAGAAGATGATGAAAGCCAAGATCGCCCTTATCGCCGCCCTGCCCGCCGCTCTCTCGCTCGCCGCCTGCGGCGATGCCTCGAACGAGGTCGACGGCACCGACACCACCTCGATGGAACCCGCAGCGGTCGAACCGATGCCGACCGGAATGACCGAGCCGATGGCCACCGACACCGCCATGCCCAGCGATGCCATGGCCGAGGACGTGATGGGCGAGGACGGAACGATGGCGGACGAGGCCATGGCACCGGCCACCCCGACCCCCATGGCGACCCCGGAATAAACGAACCGCGCGGGCGACCGCGCCCTTCGTCCGGCGGGCGGTTCGCCTTGACTCGCCGCCCGCAATCGCTAAAGGCCCGCCCTCGAACGGCGGGCCTTTTCGTTTTTGCGAAGGTGCCCGGCGTTCAGCCGTCCGAGACAGTTGGTGACCGGGATCTGCCGGTCTTAATTTCCAGCCTAGACGGGGAAACGAGATTTCTATCGGCAATGCCTTGAAGCGCATGGCCGCTTGGCATGGTTCACTTTCAAGGGTGAACGGCCCTCCTTCCCCATCACTGGACAGGTTCGTGCCGATCAGCGGCATGGACCAACATGAGCCGGCCGTGCGGGAGCCATCCCGAGCGGCCATCGTGCCAACCGCATGGCCTGCCCATAAGGCCTGGCATGCGGCGCACATTGTGAAGGAGTATGGCATGGATCGTTCGCAGAAAGCCGATTCGGTCGCCCAGCTCGGTGCAGTCTTCAAAGAGGCGGGCGTGGTGGTCGTCACCCGCAACCTCGGCCTGTCGGTGGCCCAGTCCACCGAACTTCGCCAGAAGATGCGCGATGCCGGCGCGACTTACAAGGTTGCGAAGAACCGCCTCGCCAGGCTCGCCCTGAAGGACACCGATTACGCCGGTATCGACGAATATCTGAGCGGCCCGACGGCCCTCGCCTATTCGGAAGATCCGGTCGCGGCCGCGAAGGTCGCGGTGGACTTCGCCAAGGCCAACGACAAGCTCGAAATCGTCGGTGGTTCCATGGGGGCGACTGTGCTCGACGAAGCAGGGATCAAGGCGCTCGCCTCGATGCCGTCGCTCGACGAGCTGCGGGGCACGATCGTGGGCCTGGTCAACGCGCCGGCGACGAAGGTCGTCCGCACGATCAAGGAACCCACCTCGATGCTCGCCCGCGTCTTCGGTGCCTATGGCGCCAAGGAAGCGGCGTAAGCGGTTATCGCAACCGGAATATTTCCGGGCAACATTTACCGGGACGCTTTCGTCCCAGCCTATTTTTTGGAGTGAAACATCATGGCCGATATCGCCAAGCTTGTCGAAGAACTGAGCAAACTGACCGTCATGGAAGCCGCCGAGCTTGCCAAGGCGCTTGAAGAAGAGTGGGGCGTGAGCGCCGCCGCAGCCGTCGCCGTGGCCGGCCCGGCCGCCGGTGGTGGCGATGCCGCTGCTGCCGAAGAGCAGACCGAATTCGACGTCATCCTGACGGGCGACGGTGGCAAGAAGATCCAGGTCATCAAGGAAGTCCGTGCCATCACCGGTCTGGGCCTCGGCGAAGCCAAGGCTCTGGTCGAAGGCGCTCCGAAGCCGCTCAAGGAAGGTGTCGCCAAGGCCGAAGCCGAAGACATCAAGGGCAAGATCGAAGCCGCCGGCGGCACGGTCGAGCTCAAGTAAGCTCTTTCGTCTCGACGAACAAAAGACGGGCGGTGCCGCGAGGCGCCGCCCGTTTTCTTTGGATCAGCTGTCGAAGCCGACCACCCGGCCGTCGCTGCGGAAGGCGCAGCGGAAATTGCGGGCGCGGTTGTTGCGGGCGCGGAACTGTCCGCGCACCTCGACGATGTCGCGCTCGATCTGGCGTGCGTCCCTGATCCGGACATCGCCGTAACGGCTGGCCTCGCGGGCGCAGGCATCGACCGCGGCCCGTTCGAACTGGCTGCCCCGGTTGCGGTCGTAGCGATCGTCGAAACCGCCGCCGAAGAGCCCGCCCGCCGCGCATCCGCCCAGCGCAAGGGTGCCGATGGCGAGGATCGGGAAAATGGACATACGCATGGGTCGGTCTCCGGATAATTGAGCGCGCCTCGCGGACGCCGGACCTGATCTTTACGCGGGAACCCGAGCGCCAGTTCCGGCGATCGTCTCCCGGACGCACGGTCAGAGACGCCAGTTCGCCCGCACGCCGATCATGTCGATGCCCGGGTTCTGGTCGCGGTCGAACAGGCGGGCGTTGCTGATATGGACCCAGCTCGCCTCGACCGAGAGCCGCTCGGTGAGCGCGGTGCCCACGGCGATCTCCGGCTCGAACAGCACCCGGCTGCCGAGATCGGTGCGGATGCGGGTTGCCGGATCGACGCGCAGCTCGGGCGCGTTGTGGAGTGCGAGGCCGATGCCGGGGCGGACATAGACCGGTCCTGCGCCGATTTTCCACGACAGGCCGGCGGCGACGAAATCCGTGCCGCCCTCGCGCGAGTTCAGCGAACCGAACACGTGCGCAGCGGGTTTGCCGAGGAAATCGAGCGCGCCGATCGGATCGCTGCGAACGCCGATCTGGATATCGACCCCACCCTCGCCCGTGTCGAAGGTGAAGGGCGTGTCGACCGCATGGGCGTAGATCCCGCCAAACACTTCTTCCGCCTGGGCAGGTGCGGCGAGCGCTGCGGCAAGGCAGGCGGCGACAGGCAACAGGCGCATTGTCATGGGATCTCCGGACAGGTGTGGGTGTGCTCCTGCCGCATCGCATCTTGCCCGAAGCTGAAGCGAGGTTGCGCGATCCGTGCGCTCGGCCTAACCGGTGCGGCTGTCCCGACGGGCAGCACGCCTTGTCATGGATAGCACGCATACCCCTTCGCCCCTGCCGCCCGAAGTTTTGAGCAGCAGAGATGGCTGGCGCGGCGAGTTCGCTGCGACATTGCGGCTGAGCTGGCCGCTGGCGGCGGCGAACCTGCTCCAGATGCTGACCTATGCGGTCGACGTGATCTTCATCGCGCGGCTGGGCGAGGCGCAGCTGGCGGCCTCCGCACTGGCGGTGGCGCTGTTCGGCCTGGTCCTGTGGGCGCTGTCGGGCCTGACCGGCGCGGTCGCCCCGGTGATCGCGGCCGAGCTCGGAGAGCGCGCGCCCGCGCTGCGCCCGGTGCGGCGCGGCATTCGCATGGCGCTTTGGCTGGCGCTGGGGAGCGGCGTGGTCGGCATGGGGCTGTGTCTGCTGCTCGGCCCGCTGATGCGCGCGACCGGGCAGGACCCGGAAATCGTCGGGCTGGCGAGCGAGTACAATCTGGTCGTCATCTGGTCGATGGTGCCGATGCTGTTCAACAACGTGCTGCGCAATTTCGTCTCCGCGCTCGACCGGCCGATTCTCGCGACGCTGATCACCGCAGCCGGGATCGGAGTAAACGCGCTTGCCAACTACGCCTTCATCTTCGGAAATTTCGGCGCGCCCGAGCTGGGCCTGCGCGGCGCGGGCGTGGCGACGATCATCACCACGCTGGTGACGCTGGCCGCCTATTGCCTCGCCATCCGGCTGGACAAGCGGCTCCATCGTTACCGGATCTTCGGGCGCTGGTGGCCGCCAGACCGGGCGCGGCTGTGGCAGATCGTGACGATTGGCACTCCGATCGCGCTGACCATCACGGCGGAGGCGGGCATCTTCGGCGCCGCGGCCTTCCTGATGGGCAGTATCGGCACGGCGCAGCTCGCCGCGCACACCGTCGCGCTGCAGATCGCCGCGCTCGCCTTCCAGGTGCCCTTCGGTGTCGGCCAGGCGGCAACCATCCGGGTCGGCTATTTCTACGGCGCGCGCGACCGTGAAGGCATGAAGCGCGCCGGCTGGGCCGCGATCGCCATCGGGACGGGCTTCATGGCGGCGACCGCGCTCGCGATGATCGTGGCGCCGCGTTACCTGCTGGCGATCTACGTCGATCCCTGGGACCCGGCGAACGCGGTGCTGATCGGCTATGCGCTGACCTACATCGTGATCGCCGCCGCCTTCCAGCTGTTCGACGGAATGCAGGCGGTGGCGGCAGGGGCCCTGCGCGGATTGCAGGACACGCGGGTGCCGATGTGGATCGCGGCCTTCGCCTACTGGGTGCCGGGCATCGGCACCTCGCTGGTGCTCGGCTTCCTCACCCCGCTCGAGGGCGTGGGCGTGTGGCTGGGCCTTGCCACCGGGCTGACCGTGGCCGCCGCCCTGCTGGTGTGGCGCTGGCGTGCGCGCGACCGCCTCGGCCTGACCACGCGGCCGGGCGGAGAGAAGGCGATTACGCCACCTTCTGCGTGATTTCGCGCTGCGGGAAGGGGATCGAGATGCCGACCTCGTCGAAGCGCGCCTTGGCCTTTTCCGTGAGGTCCCAGCTCACGGCAAGGTGATCGCCTGTCGCGCACCACACCCGCATGCCGATGCCCACCGAACTGTCGTCGAGCGAGGCGACATAGGTGACCGGCGCGGGATCGGTCAGCACGCGCTCGTCGGCCTGGGCCAGCGCCAGCAATTCCTCGCGTGCCTGCGCCATGCTGTCCTCATAGCCGATGCCCACCACCAGCTCGAACCGGCGCGTAGGGTGGCGGTGGAAATTGACGATCGGCTTGTTCCACAGCTCCGAGTTCGGAATCATCACGAAGAGGCCGTCGAACTGCTTCAGCTCGGTGGTGAACAGGCCGATGTCCTGGACCACGGCGGTGATGTTGCCGGCGGTGATCGCCTCGCCCACGCGGAACGGCTTCTGCACCAGGATCATCACGCCCGAGGCGACGTTCGACAGCGTGCCCTGCAAGGCGAGGCCCACGGCGAGCGCCATGCCGCCCAGCGCCGCCAGAATGCTGGTCGTCTGCACGCCGAACTGGCCCAGCACCGTGACCAGCACCAGCGCCCACAGCGCGTACTTCACGAGGTTGGCGAGGAAGTGCGCGACGGTCGGATCGAGATGCGAGGAACGGGCCAGCGCCTTGCGCGCCCAGCGCGACAGGATGCTGGCCACGAACAGCCCGATCACCAGCACCGCGAAGGCGCCGACGATCTCCATCATGTTGAGCCGGAGCCACAGGAAGACCTGTTCCGGAATGGTCAGGGCTGATACCGGCGCTTCGGTCTTCATCGGGCAAATCCTTCCAGGCAAATGGCGCAATTGCGCGGGGCGAATAGGTCATGCGGCACGGCTTGGCCACCCCCTGCCCCGTCTCGGCGGATAGACCCATTTTTTTGGCGGCCACTTGCTTGACTCGATGCCGGGCCGTCCCCAGATGCGCGCCGCTGGCACTCTCGTTCGCGGAGTGCCAGCGCAGGATTTCACACTCAAACGAAGAGGTCACAACCATGGCATTCCGTCCGTTGCACGACCGCGTTCTTGTCCGTCGCATCGAAGCCGACGAAAAGACCGCCGGCGGCATCATCATCCCCGACAGCGCCAAGGAAAAGCCCAGCGAAGGCGAGATCGTCGCCATCGGTTCGGGCGCCAAGGCCGAAGACGGCACCGTCACCCCGCTCGACGTGAAGGCGGGCGACCGCGTTCTGTTCGGCAAGTGGTCGGGCACAGAGGTCAAGCTCGACGGCGAAGACCTGCTGATCATGAAGGAAAGCGACATCATGGGGATCATTTCCTGATCCGCTGCCTGATCCGCTGATCGCATTTCCTTCGACACAACCAGAATTTCTCAGGAGAAACCAACATGGCTGCCAAGGACGTAAAGTTCAGCCGCGACGCGCGCGAAGGCATTCAGCGCGGCGTCGACACCCTCGCCAACGCCGTCAAGGTGACGCTCGGCCCCAAGGGCCGCAACGTCGTCATCGACAAGAGCTTCGGCGCCCCGCGCATCACCAAGGACGGCGTTACCGTCGCCAAGGAAATTGAACTGAAGGACAAGTTCGAGAACATGGGCGCGCAGATGCTCAAGGAAGTCGCTTCGAAGTCGAACGACGCCGCGGGTGACGGCACCACCACCGCCACCGTGCTCGCCCAGTCGATCGTGACCGAGGGCATGAAGTCGGTCGCCGCCGGCATGAACCCGATGGACCTGAAGCGCGGCATCGACCTCGCCGTCGAGAAGGTCGTCGAGAACCTCAAGGGCCGTTCGAAGGACGTCTCCGGTTCCAGCGAGATCGCCCAGGTCGGCATCATCTCGGCCAATGGCGACCGTGAAGTCGGCGAGAAGATCGCCGAGGCGATGGACAAGGTCGGCAAGGAAGGCGTGATCACCGTCGATGAATCGAAGGGCCTCGAATTCGAGCTCGAGACCGTCGAGGGCATGCAGTTCGACCGCGGCTACCTCTCGCCCTACTTCATCACCAACCCGGACAAGATGACGGTCGAACTCGACAACCCGTATATCCTGATCCACGAGAAGAAGCTCTCGAACCTGCAGTCGATGCTGCCGGTGCTCGAAGCGGCCGTCCAGTCGGGCCGTCCGCTGCTGATCATCGCGGAAGACATCGAGGGCGAGGCGCTGGCCACTCTCGTGGTCAACAAGCTGCGCGGCGGCCTCAAGGTCGCGGCGGTCAAGGCCCCGGGCTTCGGCGATCGTCGCAAGGCGATGCTGCAGGACATCGCGATCCTGACCAAGAGCGAGATGATCTCCGAGGATCTCGGCATCAAGCTCGAGAACGTCACGCTCGGCATGCTCGGCGAAGCCAAGCGCGTCACCATCGACAAGGACAACACCACCATCGTCGACGGTGCCGGTGACGAGAACGACATCAAGGCCCGCGTTTCGGAAATCCGCACGCAGATCGACAACACTTCCAGCGATTACGACCGCGAGAAGCTCCAGGAGCGTCTCGCCAAGCTCGCCGGCGGCGTTGCCGTGATCAAGGTCGGCGGTGCCACCGAAGTCGAGGTGAAGGAGCGCAAGGACCGCGTCGACGACGCGCTGCACGCAACCCGCGCCGCGGTGGAAGAAGGCATCGTTCCGGGCGGCGGCACCGCGCTGCTCTATGCCTCGAAGGCTCTCGAGGGCCTGTCGGGCGAGAACGACGACCAGACCCGCGGCATCGACATCGTCCGCCGTGCGCTGACCGCTCCGGTCCGTCAGATCGCCGCGAATGCCGGCCATGACGGCGCGGTCGTCGCGGGCAAGCTGACCGACGGCAATGACGAATCGCTCGGCTTCAACGCGGCCACCGACACCTACGAGAACCTGGTGTCGGCCGGCGTCATCGACCCGACCAAGGTCGTGCGCACCGCGCTGCAGAACGCGGCTTCGGTCGCCGGTCTGCTGATCACCACCGAAGCGGCCATCGTCGAGAAGCCCGAGGACAAGTCGAACGCCGGCGGCGGCGGCATGCCCGACATGGGTGGCATGGGCGGAATGGGCGGCATGGGCTTCTAAGCCCTACCGACCGACCGAACACTGAAGGCCCGGCGGGAGCGATCCCGCCGGGCCTTTCCTTTGGGTTGACGGCATTTCGATCCGTGGTCTGCGTTCGCGAGGCGATACTGCGGGAGACCCGGACGGAGCCCACTCGGCTCGTCGCTCGGGAGCCTCACATCCATTTTCCTGCCTTTCTTCTGACACAATTGGTCCCGCCCGCCGCTCCCAAGCGGGCACCAAGCTCCCATGGCTCCGGTTCAGGGCACATCAGTCCAAAGGAGACATGTTATGAAAACCCTCCACATTCTTTTCGCAGGCTCGGCCATGGCCCTCGCCAGCGGCGTCGCCGCGCAGAGCATGGATCCGCAGACGAGCGATCCGGCCATTCCGCCCGCGCGAGAGGCCCCGACGGAGCCGGCGCCAGCGACCCCGCCTGTGGATCAGGCAACCGGTGATCAGGCGACTGCGAGCGATTTCAGCGACAGCGAGGTCAAGAGTTTCGCGGCAGCCGCGATCGAGATCCAGGCCCTGTCGGGCGAGGAAGCGGCCAAGCAGGAACAGGCTGCGCAGATCGTGGCGAATGCGGGCATCGACGCCGAGACGTTCAATGCGATCGGCACCGCGATGCAGACCGATCCGGAACTCGCCCAGCGCGTCCAGCTCGCGGCGGCGGAGCTGCAGCCCCAGCCCGCTGGCTAACGGACCAACCCCCGCAAACAAATCGGCCCCCGTCGGAACAGTCCGGCGGGGGCCTTTTGCGTATCGAACCCGGATGTCCGCCGCGATCAGCCGCCCATGCGGCTGCGCTCGGCAGCTTCGACCAGTTCGGCGGGCCAGGTGACCTGCGTCTGCGTCTGCGGGTTGAACACATCCCCCGGATATTGCGCCGCCTCGGCCGCGGCGATCTCCTCGGCGGTGAGGAACTCGCTCGGCTCGAGCGCAAAGACGTCGAGCCCGCGGGTGATCTCGGTCGCGTAGATCCGCCCGTCATACCAGTAGGCCGACCAGTAGCCGCCGGTGATGAGCTGGTCCTTGTCGATCGGCCCGCGATCGAAATAGGCGATCTCGACCGGGTTGGAGGCGTCGGTGAAGTCGATCACGCTGATCCCGCCCTGATACCACGCCTGAACGAAGATATCGCGGCCCGGCACCGGGATGATCGAGCCGTTGTGCGCGACGCAGTTTTCCTTGTCGGATTGCGGCGCGGGCAGCTTGAAGAGGCTCTGCGCCACCAGCTTGCGATCCTCGATCGTGTAGAAGGCGTCGGCGCCCCAATTGGTCGGATCGCCGGCCTGGCAGCGCGGACGCCCGCCGCCGCCCCATTCGTCGGTGAAGACGACCTTGGTCCCGTCATTGTTGAAGGTCGCCGAGTGCCAGTAGGCAAAGCCCTTGTCGGTCACGTCGTCGATCCGCACCGGCTTCAGCGGGTCGGAGATGTCCATGATGATGCCGTTGCCCGAACAGGCGCCCGCAGCGAGCTTCTTCGAGGGGAACACGGTGATGTCGTGGCAATGGTTGGTGCTGCTCGTGTCCTGCGTGCCCTCGCCATGGTCGCCGCCGCGCCACAGACCGGCGATCTCGCCGTTCTGGGCGAAGACGCGCGGGCTGTCGACGATGCGGGCGGCGGCCGGATTGGCCACCGGGATCTCGATCACGTCGATGCTGAACAGCGCGGTGTTGTCGCCCCCGCTCTCGAAGCAGCCGGCGAGCTCGGCATCGTCGCGCACGTAGCTGGTGCCCGAATTGTAGACCACGAGGCGGCGATCGTCGGCCGAAACGACCGAGTGGGTGTGGCTGCCCCGGCAGGTCTGCACCTGACCGACTTGGCGCGGATTGGCGATGTCGGAAATGTCGAAGATGCGCAGGCCGCGGAAACGCTCTTCGCTGACCCGGCCGGCCACGCCCTGCAATCCGCAATCGACCCGCGCGCGGCTGTCCTGCACGCTCATCAGCAGCAGATCGCCCACGATCGAGACGTCGCCCTGCCCGCCGGGGCACACGACCGAGGTGAGCAGTTCGGGCACGCCGTCATCGCCCAGGCGATAGGCGTTCCAGCCGTGGTAATTGCCCGCGACCATCAGGTCGCCCGAAAAGGCAATATCGGTGTTGGCGAAGCTGAGAAGCGAGCCGCGCTGCCCGAAGCGGTCCTCGCTCTCCTCGTCCTCCTCCTCGCGCGGATCGGGACGGGTGGCGGAGGCCAGCTCCGGCTCCTCCTCGGCGTCGGCTTCGCCTGTCGGCTCCTCCTTGTCTTCGATGCGCGGCTGGAGCTGGGCGGGGTTTTCGGGATCGAAGAAGCCGGTCGGCTTGGGCATGGCGGTAACGAGGCGGAGATTGCTGATCGCCTCGCCTGCATCGCGGAAACCGGCGGCGAGGTTGGCGCGCGGGTCGCCGGACAGGCCGGCGGCGAGCACGTTCATCCGCTCGATCTCGCCCTCCTGCTCGGTCTTGATGTCGTTGACGAACTCGAACAGCACGGGATCGTAGGCCGTGCCCGGCTGGTCCAGCAGGTCGTCGACCATGTCAATCGCGCCGCGATGGTGACGGGTCATAAGCTCGAGGAACAGCGCGTCGAACTCCTTGCCCTGGAGCGAGGCAAGCTGCGCCATCTGTTCGGGCGTGGCCATCCCCATCGACGCCATGTGTTCGGCATGGCTCATCCCGGCCATGTGCTCCATCGCAGCGGCGGCGGGCTGGCCGCGCGCGGCGAGCCAGTCGCGCATGAAGGCGATCTCGTCCTCCTGGCCGGCATCGATCCGGCCGGCGATGGCGATGAGATCGGGATTGCTGGTCCTCGCCTCCGCCAGAGCGGCGAGTTCCAGCGCCTGCGCGTGGTGCGGGATCATCATCTGCATGAACCGGGCATCGGCGGGCGCGAAGGTCGTGCCTGCGAGCTTCGTCGCGTCCTCCGCCTTGAGCACCGTGTTCCCCGCACCCGGAGCGCCAGGCTGGATGATCGGCGCCTGCTGCGCCGCCGCGATGCCCGACGTGCCGAGCAGCAAGGTCGCAGCGAGAGTGCGGGCGATAGTTCTGGTCATGAAAACGGCTCCCCAATTGCGTTTCGCGCGCAACTTAGACGCAATGTGGCCCCCATAAGCAAGGGAATGATCGACCGGCGACCCGCAGAACTCGTCGGGCGCTCGTCCAGCGCTCGTCGGGCCGGACCCATCGCCGGTCCGGGCCGTTGTCCCGACAACGATACAAGCATCAATCGAGGAGAACCCGATGCACCTTCCCAAGAACGCCCATGTCGCGCTGGTCGATGGCGAGAACTTCGTCGTCATGAGAAATGGCGGCGCCCCGCTCGAGCCCAAGCTCGACCGCAGCGAGAAGCCCGACCTTTCCACCTCGAACTACAGTGCGGGCGTCAAGCATCAGGACGATATCGGTCAGGCCCACGGGCGCACGGACCTGGAAGAACTGGCCCATGGCGCGGCGGCGGCCGAATGGCTGAACGCCAAGGCCATCTCGGGAGACATCGAGAACCTGCTGGTGATCGCCGATCCCAAGACGCTGGGTGAAATGCGGCGCCACTATCACACCGAACTGGAGAAGCGTCTGGTCGGCGAGATCGGCAAGACGCTGACCGGAGAACCGACGCAGCGGATCGAGAAGATCATCGCCGACGCGTAATTACTCCGAACTGTTCAATAGATCCCACGCAAATGCTTGATCCGCCTCGCGACACGATTCGTCGCGGGGCGGTTGTGTTGCACGATCTGACATGCGTTAAGGTTGTGCACACCATAAACGGGTTACAGGGGTCTCATGGGACTGAGGAAAATCGGGAGCGCGCTGGCTGCCGGCCTTCTGGCCGTGGCAATGCCGGCGCAGGCACAAACACATCAGCAGCCCGATGCGCCGGGCCGCGACATTAAGAGCAGCGAATATCAGGCGCTGTTCGACACCATGCTGGGGACCGAGGCCCGCGTCCCGCAGCCATTCAGGACCGTTCAGCAAAGCCCGCTGGGGATGACGATCGCTCGCCTGGCCGACGGCGCGAGTGGCCGCATCGGGGTCTATGCGATCGATCTTTCCACCGGCGAGGAAGTCGGCGTTCTCGCCGACCAGCGCTTCCCGCTGGCGAGCACCAGCAAGGTGGCGATCGCGGCGACTTATCTCGCGGGCGTGGATCAGGGCCGCTGGAATCTGAGCCGCCAGCTGCGCCTGCCCCGGCCGGGCGGCGCCTCGATGTCGGCGAAGCAGCATCTCGACCTGATGATCAGCAAGAGCTGCAACGATTGCACCGACGCGCTGCTCGCGGCCGTGGGCGGTCCGGCCGCAGTGAACCGGTGGATGCGGCAGGCGGGGATCGAGGATTTCCAGCTCACCCGCGACATCGCGACGCTGATCCGCGAGGATGGCCGGATCGATCCCGCATCGAGCGTCGACCTCAAGGATAGCGCCTCGCCGCGCGCGATGGGCCAGCTTCTCGCCGGTATCTATCAGGGCCGCTGGCTGACGCCGGGATCGCGCGAGGTGCTCATGAATGCCATGAACGCGACGACGACGGGCCGGCAGCGGATGCGGTCCGCCCTGCCCTCGAGCGCGGGCCTCGCGCACAAGACCGGCACGCTGAGCCGGACGGCGAGCGATATCGGGATCTTCCACACGCCCGACGGCCGAGCGATCGCGGCCGCGATCTACGTGACGGGGCAGAGCCGGTCGATGGCCTACGAAAACGGCAATCGCAGCGCCAAGCTGGCGGCCCGGGCCCAGCGCGACGCCCGGATCGCGACGATCACCGGCGCGCTTTACGAAGGCTTCGGCCAGAAGGTGAATGACGGGCGCGTCTGGGCGAACGCGGAATACGCCGGTCAGTAAGCTTGTCCCGGCGGGCACTGCCTCGCGATCACGAAAACCTGACGGGCACGAAAAAAGGGCGGCACCATCGCGGTGCCGCCCTTTCTTTTTCGATAAACCAGAAAGGCTTAGTCGGCAGCCGCTTCGTTGACGGTCTCGTCCTGAAGGTCGGCTTCCGCTTCGTCGGTCGCGGCTTCGGCGTTCGCAGCGGCGTTCTCGGCGGCGGCGTCGATGTTGTCACCGGCCTGCTCCAGCTCGTTGCCGGCGGCTTCGAGATTGGCTTCGGTGTCGGCCGCGGCGTTTTCGGCGGTCGATTCGGCGGCGTCCTGGGTCGATTCCGAGCAAGCGGCGAGCGACAGGGCGGCGGCCGAAGCGGCGGCGACGAGAGCAATCTTGCGCATGGGATGAATTCCTTGGTTGAATGACTGAATGTCAGCGATCCCGCGGGGATCGTCCGAGGACCCGATTGAGGCCTCGCGATGTCCAAATAATGGCGACAATGTGACCTTGCAAGCCCTTTCGTCCAAGCTCGCCTTTTTTTCGCCTCAATTGGAGCGCGATAAACTCTCCCCTCGCGCGGACCGCGCTGCTAGTGCGCTGTTCATGTCCGAGCGCCAGCATCTCTATCTCGTCGACGGTTCGGCCTATATCTTTCGCGCCTATCACCGCCTGCCGCCGCTCACCAATCCCGAGGGCACGCCCGTGGGCGCCGTCTATGGCTACACCACCATGCTGTGGAAGCTGGCCGACGATCTCGACAAGGCCGACGGACCGACGCACCTCGCGGTCATCCTCGACAAGGATTCGACCAGTTTCCGCAACGAGATCTATCCCGAATACAAGGCGAACCGGCCCGAGCCGCCCGAGGATCTGCGCCCGCAATTCCCGCTGATCCGCGATGCGACGCGCGCTTTCAGCCTCGCCTGTATCGAGGAGCAGGGGCTGGAGGCGGACGACCTGATCGCCTCCTATGCCCGCGCTGCCACCCGCAAGGGCTGGGACGTGACGATCGTTTCCTCCGACAAGGACCTGATGCAGCTGATCGGCCAGTGTGCGAAGGAGGAGCTCGAGCCCGGGGTCGAAAGCGGCGGCTGCATCGACATGCTCGACACGATGAAGAGCCAGCGCATCGGCCGCGAGGAAGTGGTCGAGAAATTCGGCGTCGGCCCCGAACTGGTCGGCGACGTGCTCGCGCTGATGGGCGACAGCGTCGACAACGTGCCCGGCATCTACGGCATTGGCCCCAAGACCGCGTCCAAGCTGATCCAGGATCACGGCAGCCTGACCGCGGCACTCGACGCAGCGCCCGAGATGAAGAAATCCAAGCTCAAGGAACGCCTGCTCGAAGGGCGCGCCGAGGCCGAACTGAGCCGGGTGCTGGTGACGCTGAAGGAGGATTGCGACCTCCCCCAGCCGCTCGAGGATTTCGCGCTCGACGGCGTGCCGCCCGAACCGCTCGCCGCCTTCCTCGAGAAGCACGGCTTCACCAGTCTGCTGCGCCGCCTCGACAGCGGCAGCGGCAGCCCCGACCGGCCGAACAATCTCAACCCCGCCAAGCCCGAGAACAAGGGCGCGGCCGCGAGCGCCGAGGGCAACCGCCAGCTCCTGCCCGACATGCCGGCGATCGACCGCTCCGCCTACGAATGCGTCCAGACCATGGAGCGGCTGGAACACTGGATCGCCCGCGCCACGACCGCGCCGCTTGTGGCGGTGGACACCGAGACCAGCGATCTCGACTGCATGGTCTGCGATCTCGTGGGCGTGAGCCTCGCGACCGGTCCGAACGAGGCGTGCTACATCCCACTCGGCCATCTCAACGTCGATGGTGGAGGCAGCGACATGTTCGCCCAGCCCCCGCAGCAGATCGAGAAAGCGGCGGCGCTGGCCGCGCTCAAGCCCCTGCTCGAGAACGACGCGGTGCTGAAGGTCATGCACAACGCGAAATACGATCTCAACGTGCTGGCGCGAAACGGCATCCATGTCGATCCGATCGACGACACGATGGTCATCAGCTTCGCGCTCGATGCCGGTCGCGCCGAGACCGGTATCGGCGGCGGGCACGGGATGGACGAGCTGGCCGAACGGCATCTCGGCCACAAATGCCTGACCTTCAAGGAGGTCTGCGGCACCGGCAAGAAGGCGATCCCCTTCGGCGAGGTCCCGCTGGACCGGGCGACCGAATACGCGGCCGAGGATGCGGACGTGACCTGGCGGCTCTACCGGCACCTGAAGCCGCGCCTCGCCATAGAGGGCGGCACGCGCATCTACGAGCGGGTCGACCGCCCGACCATCGCCGCGATCGCCGGAATGGAGCGGCACGGCATCAAGGTCGACCGCCCCCGCCTCGCCAAGCTGTCCGGCGAATTTGCGACCGAGACCGGGCGGCTGGAGGGCGAGATCCACGCGCTCGCGGGCGAGGAATTCACGGTCGGCAGCCCCAAGCAGCTCGGCGACATCCTGTTCGACAAGCTCGGCCACAAGGGCGGGCGCAAGGGCAAGAGCGGGCAGTATTCGACCGACCAGTCCATGCTCGAGAAGCTGTCCGCCGACGGGGCGGAGATCGCCGACAAGGTGCTCGAGTGGCGCCAGCTGGCCAAGCTCAAATCGACCTATACCGACGCGCTGCAACAGGCGATCAACGATAGCACCGGGCGGGTCCACACCTCCTATTCGCTCGTCGGCGCGCAGACCGGACGCCTGTCCTCGACCGATCCGAACCTGCAGAACATCCCGATCCGCACCGAGATCGGCCGCCAGATCCGCGAGGCTTTCGTGGCGGAGGAGGGCGATGTGCTGCTCGCCGCCGACTATTCCCAGATCGAGCTGCGCCTCGCCGCGCACATGGCCGATGTCGGCCCGCTGAAGGACGCCTTCGCCAATGGCGAGGACATCCACAACCGCACCGCGCAGGAAATGTTCGGCACGGTCGACCGCGACACGCGCGGGCGCGCCAAGACGATCAATTTCGCCATTCTCTACGGCATTTCGCGCTGGGGTCTCGCCGGGCGCCTCGGCGTCGAACCGGACGAGGCGCAGGAGATGATCGACACCTATTTCAAGCGCTTCCCCGGCATCCAGCGCTACATCATGGAAACGCTCGAGAAGGTGCGCGAGCGCGGCTATTCCGAGACGCTGTTCGGCCGCAAGACCTGGTTTCCCCGGATCAATTCCAAGAATCCGAACGAGCGCAGCGGGAGCGAGCGCGCGGCGATCAACGCCCCGATCCAGGGCACCAGCGCCGACATCATCAAGCGGGCGATGGCGCGGATGAACCCGGCGCTGACCGCCGCCGGCCTCGACAATGTCCGTATGCTCTTGCAGGTTCATGACGAACTGGTGTTCGAACTGCCCGAAGCCGACGTGGCCGAGGCCTCGAAGGTGATCGGCGAGGTGATGGCCGGGGCCGCCGCGCCGGCCGTGACGCTCGACGTTCCGCTAGGTGTCGATATCGGCACCGGCCACAGCTGGGGAGCGGCCCATTGAAGCGCTATCTCGATTTCGCGCGCGGGAACCGCGAGTTCCGCTGGACCAATGTCGTGCTGCTGGCGATCATCGTCGCGGCGATGTTCGGCCTGATCCTGCTCGCCTTCACCACGATCGAGAGCGAGCGGCGCGAACGGTTGCAGGTCTCGCGCACCAACGACATCCTGCTGGAGCTGCGCGACGTCGGCCGGGCCGCGCTCAATGCCGAGACGGGGCAGCGCGGCTATCTCATCACGCTCGATCGCCGCTATCTCGAATCCTACCTCGCCGGCCGCGAGCAGATCGAGCCGACCCTGCGTCGGATGCGCGAGCTTATCGAACCGGGCGCGAATGTGCGCCAGATGGAACTGCTCGAACAGATCGAGGTGCTGAGCCGCGCCCGCTTCGCCGAGCTGGACACCTCCGTCCGGCTGCTCGAGGAAGGCCGGCTCGCCGATGCTCGCCGGGCGCTGCTGACCGACGAGGGGCACGAGGCGATGGAACGCCTGCGCCGGGTCAATCGCGAGATGGAGCGAATCGAACTCGACGTCCTGTCGGATGCGGTCGCCCAGACCGCGCGGGCCGAAGCGCGCGTGCTCCCCATTCTCGGTGGCCTGTTCGTGCTGCTGCTGATCGCGGTGATTTCCGCCATCCGGCTGGTGGCGCGAACCGCGCGGGCCGAGGCCGAGGCCGCGCAGGCGACCGCGCTGGGCGAGGCCCGCGATCAGGCCGATCTCCTCGCGCGCGAGCTCAATCACCGGGTGAAGAACCTCTTCGCGGTGATCCTGGCGATCGTCCAGCTCTCCTCGCGCGACCGTCCCGAAGCCAAGGAGGTGACCGACAGCATCGCCGAACGCATCCGCGCGCTGCTCACCGCGCACGAGGTCAGCCAGGGAGAGCTCGACCGGCAGGTCGCCTCGCTCATCTCGCTGGTCGAGACCACGCTTGCGCCCTACCGGTCCACCAAGCTGACCGCGAATATCGAGGGGCCGGAAGTGATGCTGCCGGCCAAGCAGGTCACCCCGCTCGGCCTCGTCCTTCACGAACTGACCACCAATGCGGTCAAGTACGGCGCATGGTCCTCGGGCGGCTCCATCGACGTCTCGTGGCAGACCACGGGGAGCGAGGTCCAGCTGATCTGGCGCGAGCATGGCGTGACCATCGAGAGCGAGCCCGAGCGGCGCGGCTTCGGCAGCATGCTGATGACCAGCGCCGCGCGGCAGTTCGGCGGCACGCTGGACCGCGAGTTCCTGCCCGATGGCGTCGAGGTTCGGATCACCCTGCCGCTCGACAGCTGACGCTCGTCCGATCGGCCGGTTGCCTTGCCGAAATCCGCCGATTATCGCGATCGGCGATGCTCGAACGCTACGATCCGCGCAACTGGCCCATCTCTTCCGACGGCCTGATCGCCACCCTCATCGGGCTCGGCGTCTCCGTCCTTATCGCCCTGGCGCTTCACTGGGCGATCTTCGCGGCCCTGCGCCGCATCGCGCGCCTGTCGAACAATCCGCTCGACGACGTGGTCGTCGCCAAGGTTCGCAAGCCGCTGCGCTGGGTGATGATCGGCTTCGCCATTTCGGCGGCGGCGGATGCCGATGCGCTGGTCGGGCGGGGCTGGGTGGTCGCGACCGATTACATCACCCCCGCCCTCGTTGGATGGCTCGCCTACGCGGTCGTCCAGGGCTTCTCGGCAGGCATGGCGGCCGAGGCGGAGCGGTCGGAGGATCCGGTGTCCCAGCGCGCCCGCATCACCCGGATCGCCATTCTCGGGCGCACGCTCACTGTCGGCATCGTCATCATCACGGTCGCGCTGATCCTGTTCAACATCCCGGGCGTGCGCGACATCGGCGTGACCATGATGGCGTCCGCCGGTCTCGCCGCGCTGGCCGTCGGCGCGGCGGCCCAGCCTGCGCTTAAGTCGCTCATCGCCGGGTTGCAGATGGCGATCACCCAGCCGCTGCGGATCGGCGACCAGGTGAAGCTCGACGGCGAGGTCGGACGGATCGAGGAAATCCGCATGAGCTTCGTCACGGTGCGGACCTGGGACGAGCGCGTGATCGTGGTTCCCACCACCCGCTTTCTCGACCAGAGCTTCGAAAACTGGTCGCGGGTCAGCGAGAAGCTCACCGGCCCGGTCTTTCTCCATCTCGATCCCGCCGCCGAGATCGCCCCGATCCGCGAGGAATTCGAGCATTTCGTGCGCAACCATCCACTATGGGACGGGCGCAATCTCTCGCTGCTCATGACCGAGGCCTATCCCGAGAGCATCGAATTGCGGCTCGCCATGAGGCCATGAGCTCGGCCACGATCGGCGACCTGTGGACGCTGCGCTGCGAGGTTCGCGAGCACATGCTGACTTGGCTGCGCGCGGACCAGCCCGACGCGCTGATCCGCCACCGGCTCGAGGTCGAGGCGGCCAACGCGCGGGCGATGAAGGCCTGATCCGCGCGGCCCCGCCGGCGGGCTAGAGGTCGGACACCCCGCCGTGCTTGCGCTCGCGGGTACTCTCGACCATCCCTTCATGAATGAAGCCGATCGGCATCGCCTCGGCCGCGCGCTTCTTCAGCTCGCCGCGCATCTTCTTGTATTCCTCTTCCATCTTCTGCGTGACGGTCGCGCGGGAATCCTTGAGCGCCTCCTCGAAATCGGCGGCGGTCACGTTCTCGACATCCCCGCCCGCGCGTTGCAGCGCGTTGAGGCCGGCGCGGCGGACGACGTCCTCCAGATCGGCACCGGTGAAGCGGTCGGTCTGGTCCGCGATCCGACCCAGCGAAACGTCTTCGGCCAACGGCATCCCCTCGGTATGGATGCCGAGGATCTGCTCGCGCCCGGCCTTGTCGGGCGTGCCGACATAGACCAGCTCGTCGAAGCGACCGGGCCGCAGCAGCGCGGGATCGACCAGCGTCGGGCGATTGGTCGCCCCGATCACGACCACCGACTGCAATTCCTCGAGCCCGTCCATTTCGGCGAGGATCGTGTTGACCACCCGCCCCGTCACTTGCGGCTCGCCCTGCCCCGAACCGCGCGCGGGCACGAGGCTGTCGATCTCGTCGATGAAGACGACGCAGGGCGCGACCGAACGGGCGCGACGGAACATCTTGGCGATCTGCTGCTCGCTCTCGCCGTACCATTTGCTGAGAAGGTCGGAGCTTTTCATCGAGATGAAATTGGCTTCCGCTTCCTTGGCCACGGCCTTGGCGAGCAGGGTCTTGCCCGTGCCCGGCGGGCCGTAGAGCAGGAAGCCCTTGGCGGCCCGGATGCCGAGACGGCGAAACGCTTCGGGATTCTTCATCGGCAGCTCGATGCCTTCCTTCAGCTTGCCGATCGCGTCGCCGACCCCGCCGATGTCCTGCCAGGCGACATTGGGCACCTGGACCATCACCTCGCGCATGGCCGAGGGCTGCACGCGTTTCAGCGCCGTCAGAAAATCCTCGCGGCTGACATAGAGGTCGTCGAGCACTTCGGCCGGGATCTCGCGCTCGTCGAGATCGAGGCGCGGCATGATCCGCCGCACCGCGTCGATCGCCGCCTCGCGCGCCAGAGCGGCCAGGTCCGCACCGACGAAGCCGTAGGTCGTGCGCGCCAGTTCGTCGAGATCGACCTTGTCGCCCAGCGGCATGCCGCGCGTGTGGATGCCGATGATCTCGCGCCGGCCCTTCTCGTCCGGCACGCCGATCACGATCTCGCGGTCGAAACGGCCCGGACGGCGCAGCGCCTCGTCGATCGCCTCGGGCCGGTTGGTCGCCGCGATCACCACGACATTGGCGCGCGCTTCCAGACCGTCCATCAGCGTCAGGAGCTGGGCGACCAGCCGCTTCTCGGCCTCGCCCGGCACCTGGTCGCGCTTGGGCGCGATCGAATCGATCTCGTCGATGAAGACGATGGCGGGCGCGTTCTTGCTCGCTTCCTCGAACACTTCGCGCAGGCGCTTCTCGCTCTCGCCATAGCCCGAACCCATGATTTCCGGCCCGTTGATGATCGAGAAATTGGCATCGCTCTCGTTCGCCACCGCCTGCGCCAGGCGGGTCTTGCCGGTGCCGGGCGGGCCGTGGAGCAGCACGCCCTTGGGTGGATCGACGCCGAGGCGCGTGAACAGTTCGGGATAGCGCAGCGGCAGCTCGACCATCTCGCGCAATTGCTGGATCGTCTCGGCCATGCCGCCGACATCGTCGTAATTGACCGTGGCACGGCCGCCGGGAGTCGATTCCTCGAATTCGGAACGCAGTTCCACCTCGGTGTTCTCGTCGATGTGGACGATGCCCTTGGGGCTGGTGGAAACGACGTTCAGGCGGATCTGGGTCAGCGCATAGGCGGGCGCGTTGAACATCCTGCGCACTTCGGGCGGCATGTTCTGCACCGGCTGCTGACCGGTGGTGGCGACGAGATCGCCCGCGACGATCGGCTTGCGGAAGAAATTGCGCTTCAGCGCCTGCGAGGGACCCTGCAACCGCATCTCGCGGCTGGCGGGTGCGAAAACCACACGCGTTGCGGGCCGCGATTCGGCCGCGGCGATCTGGACGTGCTCGCCCGAACCGCATTCGGCATTGTTGCGTTGAAGTCCATCGAGCCGCACCACGTCGAGCGACTGATCCTCGTCATAGGCGGGCATGGCGATGGCCACGGTCGAACGCTTGCCGATGATCTCGACCACGTCGCCCTCGGTCACGCCGAGCTTCTGGAAGGCGGAACGCGGCAGGCGGGCGATGCCCTGACCCGATTCGTCCTGGCGCGCCGCGGCGACCTGCAGTCTCACGGTGTTCTTCTCGATCGCAGCGTCAGCGTCGGCCATGCGTGTCTTTCCCGTCCTCGATATCGTCTTCGCGGCGATGAAGGTAGGAAGCGCCGCACTGCCTTGCAAATGGCCGAGCGGCGCGCAGGGTCCGAACTAATCGACGGCGGACAAGAAAAAGGCCCGGCTGGATAAACCGGCCGGGCCTGAAAGTTTGGGAGAGGATGCCTGAAAGGCCCGTCCTATGTGCACTTGCAGCATCAATTGTGCAAATGCGAAAAGAACATTCTTTGTTGCAAGAACCGCAACTGGGGTGAGAACTTCGCAATTTCGAAGGGGTGACTTGCACGCCCCGCCCTCCTAACACCCGCTCTGCCGTAACGGAGGTCCGATGAAAAAGCTCTATCCCGACGCCGCCGCCGCCCTCGACGGGCTGTTGAAGGACGACATGCTGATCGCCAGCGGAGGCTTCGGCCTGTGCGGCATTCCCGAGCGGCTGCTCGAGGCCATCCGCGATTCGGGCGTGAAAGGGCTGACCTTCGCCAGCAACAATGCCGGCATCGACAATGAAGGCATCGGCATGTTGCTGCGCACGCAGCAGGTGAAGAAGATGATCAGCTCCTATGTCGGCGAGAACAAGGAGTTCGAACGCCAGTTCCTCTCCGGCGAGCTCGAGGTCGAGTTCTGTCCGCAGGGCACGCTCGCCGAACGGATGCGCGCCGGCGGGGCGGGCATTCCCGGCTTCTACACCAAGACCGGCGTCGGCACGCAGGTGGCCGAGGGCAAGGAGGTGAAGACCTTCAATGGCGAGGATTACATCCTCGAACACGGCATCTTCGCCGACCTCGCGATCGTGAAGGCCTGGAAGGCGGACGAGACCGGCAATGTCATGTTCCGCAAGACCGCGCGCAATTTCAACCTGCCCGCCGCGACCTGCGGCAAGGTCTGCATCGCCGAAGTCGAGGAGATCGTGCCGACCGGATCGCTCGATCCCGACTGCATCCACCTGCCCGGCGTCTATATCAACCGCATGTTCGTGGGTGCGCCCTACGACAAGAAGATCGAGTTCGTGACCACGCGGGAGCGCGCGGCCGCGTGACGCCGGCGCGCGCAGGCCTGTGCGCTGCGCTGCTGGCCGCGGCGAGCTCGCTCGGCGGCTGCGTCGCCGTGGCGTTGCCGCTGATCGGGGCGGGCGCGGTGGTGCGCTCGCAGCTCGATCCCGCGGACGATGACCGGGAGAGGCCGGCGCCAGTCCGGTCCGCGCCCGCCTTGGAAGAGGAAGAGGCGCAGGTCCAGCTCACGACACTGACCGAACTGCCGCCACCATCCTCGGGTGGCAGCGACATAGCGCAGCGCGGCATCGCGGCCTTCTCGGCCTACGCCACGCAGCAGATGCTTCAGGAAGGCGGAACGGAACGGCGCGAAGCGGTGTTGGCCGAACCGGGCAGTCTCGATCCGGCGCGGCGCGACTGCGGCTCGCGCAAGCCGGCGGTCCTCATCGACCTCGACCCGGGGCGCGGGACATTCGATCCGCTGGACGAGGCCACTCCGGCACTTTCCCTGCCCGAAACCCTCGCCACGTTGCGCGAGGAGGGGATCGCCGTCGCCTGGCAATCGCGGCTCGCGCGCCATTTCGAAACCGCTGCGCGCGACAGGCTGCGCACCGCCGGACTCGATCCCGCCGGCAGCGACACGCTGTTGTTCGCGCGGACGATCGACGAGCGCAAGCAGACCCTGCGCGACGAATTTGCCGAAACGCACTGCATTCTCGCCATATTGGGCGACGAACGTGCCGATTTCGACGAGCTTTATCTCTATCTCAAGGACCCCGACGCCGCGATCGCGCTCGATGCGCTGATCGGCGATGGCTGGTTCCTTACCGGTCCGATCGACAGCGAGGCTTGAGGCGATGATGGCGAGATTCTCCAACCTCGCGATGGGTGCAGTTCTCGCAACCGCGCTGTCCGGCTGCACCACCGCCCTCGCTCCGCAGGCGGAAACCGTGCGCCCGGCCGCCGTGGCGCTGTCCGATCCCGCGCCGGACGCGATGCGCTGGCTCTACGCCTCGGGAGAGGCTGCGGGCGTCTCGATCCAGACCTGGCGCATGATCGCGGACTACGCCGAGAAAATGGCCGCCGCGACGGCGCCCTCCACCTCCGTTCCCATGGGGCTGCCGGGCGCGGCGGGGGGCACCGAGACCGCCAGCTGCCGCCGTGCGGACGGGAGCGCCAAGCCGCTCGCCATGGTATTCGACGTCGACGAGACGGTGATCCTCAACGAGGGCTTCGAATATCACCTCGCCACCGGACATCCCTACGATCGCGCCGGATGGGAGGCGTGGGAGCGCACCGGTGCGGGCAGCGTCTCGCCGGTTCCCGGTGCGGTCACCGGCATCCGCCGCCTGCGCGCCGCGGGCGTCACGCCGATCTTCAACACCAACCGCCAGTACAGTCCGGAAGGCGTCGCCAAGGCGATCGCCGCCGCCGGCCTCGGCGAGGTGGTCCATCGCCAGACCCTGTTCCTGCGCGGGGACGACGGCACAAGTTCCGGCGGCAAGGACGGACGGCGCGCCCTGATCGCCGAGCGGTTCTGCGTGATCGGGCTTGCCGGCGACAATCTCGGCGACTTCGCCGACATCTTCAACGCCGAGGGGCGGAGCGTCGCCGAACGCCGCGATCTGTCCGCGCGGGGCGATCACGCCCGGCTGTGGGGCAATGGCTGGTTCGCCCTGCCCAACCCCGTTTACGGCGATTCCATCAAGGGCACGATCAAGGAGGTCTTCCCCGCCGCACGGCGCTGGAGCCCCGCGATCGTCCCGTCCGACGCCCCCGCAATCATGAACGAAGGCCAATGACATGACCGACAGCAACGCCGCCGCAGATGCCCCCGCCGGGTGGGACCGCAACCAGATGGCCGCCCGCGCCGCCAAGGAGCTGGAGGACGGCTATTACGTCAATCTCGGCATCGGGATTCCCACGCTGGTCGCGAACCACATTCCCGAGGGGATGCACGTCACGCTCCAGAGCGAGAACGGAATGCTCGGCATTGGCCCCTTCCCCTATGAGGGCGAGGAGGACGCCGATCTCATCAATGCCGGCAAGCAGACCATCAGCGAGCTTGCCCATTCGGCCTATTTCGACAGCGCGACGAGCTTCGGCATGATCCGCGGCGGGCATATCGACCTCACCGTGCTGGGCGCGATGGAAGTGGCGCAGAACGGCGACATCGCGAACTGGATGATCCCGGGCAAGATGATCAAGGGGATGGGCGGCGCGATGGACCTCGTCGCCGGGGTCAAGAAGATCATCGTGGTGATGGATCACACCGCCAAGGACGGCACGCCGAAATTCATCTCCGAATGCACGTTGCCGCTGACCGGCACGAACGTGGTCGACATGATCGTGACCAACCTCGCCGTGTTCCAGCGGCCCGACCACGACAGCCCGTTCCGCCTGATCGAACTCGCGCCGGGCGTGTCCGAGGAAGACATCGCCGCGCGGACCACCGCTGAATACGAAGTCGCGCTGTAAGGCGACGCCGCTCCCCGCACCTCGCATCGGCGAGGCGCGGGGGTTGCGGGATCAGGCGAGCGCGGCTTTCAGCGCGTCGACCAGATCGGTGCGTTCCCAGGGGAAGTGATCCCCGTCGACGTCCCGGCCGAAATGGCCGTAGGCGGCGCTGCTGCGATAGATCGGCTTGTTGAGATCGAGCCGCGTACGGATGCCGCGCGGGGTCAGGCCGCCCAGCTCCTTCACCGACTTTATCGCCTCTTCCAGCTTCGCATCGTCGACCGTGCCGGTGCCGTGGGTGTCGACATAGAGCGACAGCGGCTCGGAAATCCCGATCGCATAGGACAGCTGGATCGTGCAGCGCGTGGCGAGGCCGGCGGCGACCACGTTCTTTGCCAGATAGCGGGTAATGTAGGCGGCCGAGCGATCGACCTTGGTCGGGTCCTTGCCGCTGAACGCGCCGCCGCCATGGGGCGCTGCGCCGCCATAGGTGTCGACGATGATCTTGCGTCCTGTCAGGCCCGCATCACCGTCCGGCCCGCCGATCTCGAAGGCGCCGGTGGGATTGATGTGCCAGACGGTGTTCTCGCTCAGCCAGCCATCGGGCAGGATGTCGGCGACCGCCTTCTTCACATAGGCCTTGAGCTCGGCTTCCTTCTCGCCCTCGTGATAGCCCTTGGCGTGCTGGGTAGAGACCACGACCGCGGTGCATTCGACCGGCTTGCCGTTCTCGTAGCGCAGAGTGACCTGGCTCTTGCTGTCGGGCTCGAGGAATGGCGCGGTGCCGTTCTTGCGATCCTGCGCCAGCCGGTGGAGGATCTTGTGGCTGTAATCGAGCGGCGCGGGCATCAGATCGGGCGTCTCGTCACAGGCGAAGCCGAACATGATGCCCTGGTCGCCGGCGCCCTCGTCCTTGTTGCCGCTGGCATCGACGCCCTGCGCGATCTCGCTCGACTGGCCGTGAAGGTGGTTCTCGAAGGTCAAGGTCTTCCAGTGGAAACCGTCCTGCTCGTAGCCGATGTCCTTGACGACCTTGCGCACGGTCTCCTCGATCTCGTCGCGCGCGCCGGGGGCCCAGCCGCCGTTCTCGGCGTATTTTTCGGCATCGAACATCGGCGCGCAGCGGATTTCGCCGGCCAGAACGACGCGCTGGGTGGTCGTCATCGTCTCGCAGGCGACGCGCGCTTCGGAATCCTTCGACAGCATCAGGTCGACGATCGCGTCCGAGATCTGGTCGGAGACCTTGTCGGGATGCCCTTCGGACACGCTTTCGGAGGTGAAGAGATAGTCGCTGCGCATGGTGGATTTTCCGATATAAGGAAGTCTTTATGTCCCCGTGCGCCTAGCCCTTCGCAAGGCGTCTGGCAACCAGCCACGCGGCGAGCAGCGCAGCGCCCCAGATCAGCGTCAGCCAGTGGCCGAGCCGCGCGAACCAGGTCGGCGGGGCGGCGGGCGGCACGACGCCGTCGATCCGCTCGGCGCGGTGCATTCCGATATGCGAGCGGACCACGCCGCGCGCGTCGATCACCGCGCTGATGCCGGTGGTGGTGGCGCGCAGGACCGGGAGGCCTTCCTCCATCGCCCGCATCCGCGCCTGCGTGAGATGCTGGGGCGGGCCGAATGCGCCGAACCAGCCATCGTTGGACGGATTGAAGATGTAGTCCGGGCGGTTGGTGCGATCGGCGACCTCGCCCGAGAACACGATCTCGTAGCAGATCTGGACGCCCGCCCTGCCCCATTGCCCGAGATCGAGCGTGCGCGGACCGGGACCCGGAATGAAGTCGATCGAACCGGCGACGAGGCGATTGAGGCCCAGCGGCTCCAGCAGGGCGCGCATCGGCAGGTATTCGCCATAGGGCACGAGATGCGCCTTGGCGTAGCTGAGCCCCAGCGCCCCGTCGGAGTAGATCGCGGAGACCGAATTGTAGGCTCCGGTGGCGCGGGGATAGCCGCCCTCTTCCTCGATCTCGAGATGGACGACGCCTGTCAGCAGCAGGCTGTCCTCGCCGATCACCCGCCCGATCCGCGACCGGGCCAGCGCCGGATCGCCGCCCGCCGTCATCCGAGTGTAGTAGCGCTGGGGATAGCCCGGCTCGAGATAGTCAGGCACCGCGCTCTCGGGCCAGAGGACGAGCCGCGGTTCGCCGTCCGTATCGCGGCGTGGCACGCTGAGGCTGGCGATGGTGAGGAACTGTTCTTCGAATTTCGAGGCGTCGTTGAGATCGTCCTGCCGCAGGTCGGGCTGGGCGAGGGTGAAGCGCAACGTGCCCTGTTCGGGCGCGCCCGCCGGCCAGTACATCAGCGCGGTCACCAGAGCCGCCAGACCGGCGAGCGGCAGCCAGCGGCGCGTGGTGACGGCCCAGAGCAACAGCACCGCCAGCACTACGACCAGTCCCGACAGCGCATAGGTCCCGAAAAAGGGCAGCAGCCGCGCCGCGCCGGGCCGGTCGAACGGGCCGACCAGCATCATCGACAGCGGCCCCCAGGCATAGCCGGTGAAGAGCCAGCTGCGCACCCATTCGGTCGCGATCCAGCACGCGCCGAGGATCAGGCCGAACGCCGGAAGCCGCGCGCCTGCGCTGTCCGGCCGGGCGAGGCCTCGCGCAAGGGCGGAGGCAACGCCCGGAAACACGGCCAGATAGAGCGAGAGCAGCGGCACCGCCGCCCAGCCGAGCACGGCGGGCATTTCCGCCTGATAGGTGAAGGCGGTCGCGATCCAGTTGTTGGTGAAGGTGAAATGCGCGACGCCGAACAGCCAGCCGCGCAGGAACGCGCCGCGCCATCCGCTGCTCGCCCGCACGAGCCAGGCGAACCCGGCAAGGCCGACCAGCGCCACCGGCCAGATTCCGAGCGGCTGGAAACCGCAGGCCGCGAGCAGCCCGCAGGCGAGCGCTGCGAGACGGGGATGCCGTTCCAGCAGGCGCGCGATCGTCTGCACCATGCGCTCGCCCGACCGGACCCGTCAGCCCAGAATCAGCTTACCGCGCTGAGCTTCGAGCCCGCATCGGGCTTGCGGCTGCGGACAGTCCGCTTGGGCTTGGGCTTGGCTTCCGCACCGTCCTCGTCGGAGAAGGACGGGGGCAGGGCCGCCGCGTCGATCCCGGCCGGGCCGCTCTCGGCCGGAGCAGCATCGTCGGCCGTCTTGCGCCGCCGCACGGCCCGCTTCTTCGGAGCTTCCTCGGTGTCGGACTTGTTCTGGCCATCGGGGCTGAACGGATTGTCGCCCGCCTCGTAATTCTCGCCCTCGTCGCGCTCCCGGCCCTCGCGCGGTGCGCGGCGGGGCTTCTGACGCGGCTTGGCGCGGGCTTCGTCCTGCTGCTCGTCGTCGGAGGACTGGTCCTGCTGGCGGTCGTTCTGCCTGTCGTTCTGGCGATCGTCGCGGCGCGAGCGCGGCTTGCGGGCGTTCCGGCGATTGTCGTCGAAATCCTCGTCCTCGTCGTCGTCCTGATCGCGATCGTCGCGCCGGTTGCCGCCGCGGGCCTCGTCCTGGCGGGCCTTGTTGTCGGCGATCACGCGGAAATAGTGGTCGGCGAACTGGAGGTAGTATTCGGCCTGCACCCGGTCGCCATTGTGTTGGGCGTCCTGGGCCAGCTTCTTGTACTTGTCGAGCAGCTGGGGCGCATTGCCCCGCGCGCGGCTGTCGATCCGGTTGCCCGAATTGCCGCCGCCCTGGTTGCGATTGCCCCGACCGCGACGCCGGTTGTTCCGATTGTTGTTCAAGGGAATTCCATCCTCGTTTGTCGCGCGTGGCCGCTTCCGGCCGGTCCGCGCATGACCCCTTGCCGCGCGGGATCGTCCCGTCGCGGGTGCCCCTTGCCCTTCCCGTGTTCCGGCGCGGAGCCGTGACAGGTCATGCAAATGTCGGAGCTGAACCGCAAGGGAGGCTTCACGCCCTGTCCCCGGGTCCTTTCCAGCGAGGTAGTGGGTCCGGCACGCTTTGCCAAGGCTTTATTCGCGGGCCGCGCGGGTCAGCACCAGAGCGCGGGGCCGGCCGGCAAGGTCGCGTTCGAGCCGCACGGCAAAGCCCTCGCCCCGCGCGAGATCGCCGACCGCATCGGCCTGCCGGTGGCCGATCTCGAACACCGCGACACCGTCGGGCGCGAGCAGTGCCTCCAGCTGCGGCATCAGCACGCGGTAATCGTCGAGACCTTCCGGCCCGGCGAACAGGGCGGAGGCCGGCTCGTGCTCGCGGACCGAGGGGTCGAGCGCGGCGTCCTCCTCCACATAGGGCGGGTTGCACAGGACGAGGTCGAATTGCCCCGCCCCCTCGGCCCAGCCCGGCTTCGTCCAGTCGCGCAGCTGCATCGTTGCCCGCGCATCGAGTCCAAGAGTGGCGGCATTATCCCGCGCGACCGCCAACG
This sequence comes from Erythrobacter sp., assembly GCA_025698865.1. GTDB lineage: Bacteria > Pseudomonadota > Alphaproteobacteria > Sphingomonadales > Sphingomonadaceae > Qipengyuania. The sequence goes on from JAILWQ010000002.1 coordinate 124,007, forward strand.
CCGCTTCGCTCGCGTCCACCCCGACGCCCTCGGCGCCGGTCTCCGCAAGCACGGTCAGCAGCAGCGCGCCGGTGCCGGTGCCGAGATCGAGCACGCGCCCCGGGGCAGGCTTCGCGGTCAGCGCCGCCTCCACCAGCAACTCGCTGTCGCCGCGCGGGATCAGCGTGGCGGGCGTGACGCGGAAGCGGCGGCCGTAGAACTCGGCATGGCCCAGGATGTAGGCGACCGGCTCGTGCGCGATGCGGCGATCGAGCAGCGGAGCGAAGGCCGCCGGCACCGGATCGCGCAGATGGCGCAGCAGCAGGTCGGACCGCGAAACGCCGAGCGCATGCGCCATCAGCAGCTCGGCATCGAGCCACCCCCATTCGACGGCGAGACGCTGTGCCGCATCGCGCAGGGCATCGGCTATGATCGCCGTCATGCGCCGCCCTACTCCGCCAGCGCCGACAGCCGCTTGGCCTCGTCCTCGGCGATCAGCGCGTCGATCAGTTCGCCGAGCCCTGTTCCGGCCACGATCTCGGGCAGCTTGTGGAGGGTGAGGCCGATGCGGTGATCGGTCACGCGCCCCTGCGGGTAGTTGTAGGTGCGGATGCGTTCGGAGCGGTCGCCGCTGCCGACCATGGCCTTGCGCGCCTCGGCTTCGGCCCCCTGCGTCGCCTCGCGCTGCGCCTCGTAGAGCCGGGCGCGCAGCACCTGCATCGCCTTCTCGCGGTTCTTGTGCTGGCTGCGCGCGTCCTGGCAGGTGACGACGGTGCCCGTGGGCAGGTGGGTAATGCGGATCGCGCTGTCGGTGGTGTTGACGTGCTGGCCGCCCGCCCCGCTCGCGCGGTAGGTGTCGATCTTGAGGTCGCCCGCGTCGATCTGGACGTCGACCTCGTCTGGTTCGGGCAGCACGGCGACGGTCGCGGCGCTGGTGTGGATGCGCCCGCCGCTCTCGGTCTCGGGCACGCGCTGGACGCGGTGGACGCCGCTTTCGAACTTGAGCTTGGCGAAGACCCCGGCGCCCGCGACATTGGCGACGATCTCCTTGAAGCCGCCGACATCGGACGCGCTCATGCTGACCGGCTCGACCTTCCAGCCGCGCTCGGCGGCGTAGCGTTCGTACATGCGGTAGAGGTCGCCGGCGAACAGCGCCGCCTCGTCGCCGCCGGTGCCGGCGCGGATCTCGAGCATGGCGGGCCGCGCATCGGCGCTGTCGCGCGGCAGCATGGCGACGGCGAGCTGGCGCTCCGCCTCCGGCAAGCGGGTGCGGATCGCGGCGAGCTCGTCCTCGGCCATCGCCTTCATCTCGGGATCGGCGAGCATGGCCTCGAGTTCGGGGATCTCGGCCCGCATCGCCTTCACCTCGGCCGCGATCCGGGCAACCGGCTCGAGCTCGGCATAGTCGCGGCTCGCCGCCACGAAGGCCTCGCCCTCGAGCGTGCCACTCGCCATCCGCGCCTCGAGTTCGGCGAAGCGATGGGTCAGCTGGTCGAGTCGTTCGGCGGGTATCTGCAAGGTTCGGGCTCGGTTATCTGAACGGTGTTACAGGTGTTACACTGTACAGGAGAGGAAAAGAGGTGGGGACATGAACCGGCGAAACGGCCGGTGTCTGTAGGGGTGGGGCGAAAATCATGCCGGGTCGATAGCGCGAGACCGTCGGAGTAGGAAAGGTCCAACGGCCCCACCCGTCATCCCGGACCTGTTCCGGGATCAGGCTTTCTTGCGCTCGGCTGCCTCAAGCGAGCACCACCCCGGAACGGGTCCGGGGTGACGGTTATCTAGGCCAGTGCATCCTCGACCATGCGGACGATCGGTGCATCTGCCTTGATATTGCGGTGGACCCCGCCTTCGCGAGAGGAAAACGCGACAATAGCCCATGGGTCGGCCTTTACCGCCTTGTCGAACCTCTTGCGCGGGCTGCCTGTAGCGATCAACTCTCCCGATCGGCCGGCGGCACGAAGCTTCTGCAACGCGGCGGCGGCTTCGGTGATCGCCATATCATCCTCGGCGACCACGATCACGAAATCCGGTTCGCCGCCCCGCTCCCCGCACAGCATCGCCAGCCGCTCGATCCCCGCCGCCCAGCCGACCGCCGGTGTCGGCGCGCCGCCCAGGCTTTCGATCAGCCCGTCATAGCGGCCGCCGCCGAGAATGGTGCTCTGGCTGCCGAGCTTGCTCGCTGCCTCGCTCCCCTCGTCGGGGATGAATTCGAAGGCGGTGTGGCGATAGTAATCGAGGCCGCGCACGAGGCTTTCGGCGCGGGTCCATTTGACGCCCGCCGCGTCCAGCCCGCCCGTCACCGCGTCGAAGAAGGCGCGCGCCTCGTCGGAGAGGAACTGGTCGATCTTCGGCGCGTCGGCGACGAAGCGCTGGTCGCGCCGGTCCTTGCTGTCCAGAATCCGCAGCGGGTTCTTCTCCAGCCGCTCCTGCGATTCCTCGCTCAGCTCGTCCCGCACGGCGCGGAAATGCTCGACCAGCGCGGTGCGCCAGGCTTCGCGGCTGTCGCCATCGCCGAGCGTGTTGAGGTGCAGCGTCACCCCCTCGATCCCGAGCTCCTTCAACAGCTGGTCCGCCATCGCCAGCAATTCGACATCGGCCTGCGGCTCGGCGGCGCCGACGATCTCGGCGTCGATCTGGTGGAATTGGCGGTAGCGGCCCTTCTGCGGGCGCTCGTAGCGGAACAGGGGGCCGTGCGTCGCCAGCTTGACCGGCGCGTGCTGCTGCCAGCCATTGGTGAGGAACGCGCGCGCGATGCCGGCGGTGAATTCCGGGCGCAACGTGAGCGATTCCCCGCCACGGTCCTCGAAGGAATACATTTCCTTCGACACGATATCGGTCGTCTCGCCGATCGAGCGGGCGAACACCTCGGTCTTCTCGAACACCGGCATCTCGACCCGGCGGAAGCGGTAGAGGCGGCGCACGCGCTCGAAGGTCTCGACCACGAAGGCGAAGGCTTCGGCGTCGGGGCCGAAGATGTCCTGCGTGCCGCGAATGGCTTGCGGTGTCTTGCTCATGCGCGGGCCTCTAGCGTGTCCTTGTCCGGCGGCAAAGTCGCTCGTCGAACTGGCGCTTGCCATACACGCCCGACCTCCGCATGACGGCGCCCATGAACATCAGAACCGCGCCCTTCGCGCTCGCCATCGCCCTTGTTTCTCAACCCGTTGCCGCGCAGGACATCCGTCCCGCGACGAATTCCGCGCCGGTCGCGCCGCAGCTGGGCGATGCGACGCCGCTGCCGCGCGACGTCGCCTATCCGGGCGGGACCATCGCGCTCGACATCGATGCGACAGACACACGGCGCGGCGTCTACCGCGTGGTGGAGACGATCCCGGTGGTGGCCGGCACGCGCGAGCTCGCGCTGCTGCTGCCCGAATGGCTGCCGGGCAAGCACGGCCCGCGCGGAGCGGCGAACCTGCTGTCCAACATCCGCTTCTTCGCCAATGGCGAGACGCTCGAATGGCACCGCGATCCGCTCGACGTCTATCGTTTCGTGGTTCAAGTGCCGCAGGGCGCCCAGGCGATCGAAGCGCGCTTCGTCCACACCTCGCCGGTGACGGGGCGCGAGGGGCGCATCTCGACCACGCAGGAAATGCTCAATCTCCAGTGGGAGGCGATGAGCCTCTATCCCGAAGGCCATTACACACGCCGCATCGCGGTGAAGCCGACCGTCACCGTGCCTGCCGGGTGGGAGGTCTATACCGCGCTCGACGGCAAGGCGCGTGCGGCAAACCGGGTGAGCTGGGATGTCGTCGATTACGAGACGCTGGTCGATTCGCCGATCTTCGCGGGCAAATACGCCCGCCAGTGGAACCTCGATCCCGAGGTCACGCTCGACGCGGTGGCCGATGCGCCGAAATATCTCGAACTGGCGCCCGAAAACCTCGCCACCTTCGAGAAGCTGGTGGACGAGGCCGATGCGCTGTTCGGCGCGCGGCATTTCGACCACTACAATTTCCTCCTCGCCATGACCGACCGGATGGGCGGGATCGGCCTCGAACATCACCGGTCGAGCGAGAACCAGTACGAGCCGACCGCGCTGGTCGACTGGGAGAAGATGGACTGGGACCGCAACGTGGTCGCCCACGAGCTGGTCCATAGCTGGAACGGCAAGTTCCGCCGCCCGGAAGGGCTGTGGACCCCGGACTACCGCACCCCGATGCAGGACACGCTGATGTGGGTCTATGAAGGGCAGACGCAGTTCTGGGGCTGGGTGTTGGCGGCGCGATCGGGCCTGCAGCAGAAGGAGACCGTGCTCGGCATGTTCGCCAATGCGGCGGCGAATTACTCCGAGGGCCAGCCGGGGCGCGAATGGCGCAGCGTGCAGGACACGACCTACGATCCGATCATCAATGCGCGCCAGCCGCTGCCCTACAGCTCGCTCCAGCGCAGCGAGGATTACTATGTCGAGGGCGCGCTCATCTGGCTGGAGGCGGACCAGATCATCCGCGAGGGCACCAACGGACGCCGCGGGCTGGACGATTTCGCCAAGGCGTTCTTCGGCAAGACCGATGGCGACTGGGGCGTGCTGACCTACGATTTCGACGAGGTCGTGGCGACGCTGAACTCGGTCTATGCCTATGACTGGGCGGATTTCCTCGATACGCGGCTGCGGACCCCCGACCAGCCGGCCCCGGTCCGCGGGCTCGAACAGGCGGGCTATCGCCTGGTCTTCAAGGAGGAAATGAACCCCTATGCCGTGGGCCGCGCGTCGGATGGCAGCGGGCTCGACCTCTATTATTCGCTCGGCATGAACCTGTCGGGCGACGGGACGGTCACCACCACCTTGTGGGACGGTCCGGCCTTCGATGCGGGGATCGTCAACGGCGCGCAGGTCATGGCGGTGAACGGCACCGCCTATTCCGCCGACACGATGCGCGACGCAGTGACGGCGGCAAAGGATTCGCAGGAGCCGATCCGCCTGCTCGTCAAGCGCGGCGAGATGTTCGACACGATCGAGATCGCCTATTCCGGGGGCCTTCGCTATCCCTGGATCGAGCCCATCGGGAACGGCACCAAGGGGCTCGACCGGCTGCTGAGCGCGCGGACGAAATAGCGGCCCACGCCCTTGGCGACCAAGACCGGTTGCCGGGCGCACGCCTAGCCAGTAGAGCCCGCTCACCTTTCCCGCGCCCGGCACGCCGGACGCATTATCGCGAGAAAATTCCATGCGTATCGACCTTATTCCGACAGGCGACAGCCCGCCCGACAGCCTCAACGTAATCATCGAAGTGCCGACCGGCGGCGAACCCGTGAAATACGAGTTCGACAAGGAATCGGGCGCGCTGTTCGTCGACCGCATCCTGCACACGCCGATGCGCTATCCGGCCAATTACGGCTTCGTGCCGCACACGCTGAGCCCTGATGGCGACCCGCTCGACGCGCTGGTCATCGCGCGCAGCCCCTTCGTGCCCGGCTGCGTCGTGCGCGCCCGGCCGATCGGCGTTCTCAACCTGGAGGACGAGCATGGCGGGGACGAGAAGATCGTCTGCGTGCCGATCGACACGACCTTCCCCTATTACTCGGACGTCGCCGAAACGCGCGACCTGCCGAGCATCATCTTCCAGCAGATCGAACACTTCTTCACCCACTACAAGGATCTCGAGAAGGAGAAGTGGGTGCGCGTCGGCAATTGGGGCGACGCCGCCGATGCCAAGCGGATCGTGCTGGAAAGCGTCGAGCGCGCCAAGCAGGCCGACAAGTCCGGCATCGGCCGCTGAGACGGGCCGCCTGAATTCAGGCGCGCCTTCTCACACCATCATCCTCATTCCACCGGGCGCGAGTGGTCGAGCAGGTCCTTTTCCTGCCCGCCGCCGCTCGTGCGCCGTTCCTCGTCGACCATTTCGGCGATCTCGTTGGTCGGCCGCACGTCCTCCTGCGCTGCGGTCGGGGGCGCGCGGCGGGGACGCTCCACGGGCGGCGCGGCGTTCTGGCCGGCCTCCTCGCTTATGGGCGCATTCGCGAAGGGCAGGCTGGCCGAGCGCGGATCGAAGCGCAGGCGATAGATCGGCTCGGGCAAGCCGAAGCCGGCATCTTCCAGCGCCGTCTTGACCGCCGGAATGGCGCGGCTCTGCGCCTTCCACCAGTCGGTCTCGCGCTGGTCGACCCAGCCGAGGAAGCGGATCAGCACGTTCGAATCGCCGACCTCCAGAATGCGCGCCTCGGGCGGCGGTTCGGCGAGTACGAAATCGAGCGCGGCCAGCGTGTCGCGCCCCAGATGGCGCGCGGCAACCGCGTCGTCATCGGCATCGACGCCGAGATCGAACTGGAAACGGCGCTGGGGATTGGTGGTGAAATTGGTGATCACCGCCTTGAACACCTGCGCGTTGGGAATGCGCAGATGGTTGCCGTCGAGCGTCATCAGGATCGTCGCCCGGCTGGTGAGGCGGATCACCCGGCCTTCCAGATCGTCGATGAGCACCCAGTCATTGGCGCGGAAGGGCTGGCGCAGGCTCAGCATCAGCGAGGCGACGTAGTTCTCGATCGTGTCACGCATGGCAAAGCCCAGCGCGATGCCGACGACGCCCGCGCCGCCCAGCACCGCCCCCATCAGCGCCCCCGCCCCAATCATGTCGAGCGCGATCACCACCCCGCCGACCACGAAGGCGAAGCGGATGGCCGAGGCGATCAGCTCCGCGAGGAAGGAATTGGGCGCGAGCCGGTGCCACACCCCGGTCAGCCCGGCGAGGAGATAGCCGATCAGCGCGATCACCACGGCGACGACCGCCGCCACGCCGATCAGCGGCAACAGCGCGAGAAAATCGTCGAGGCGGTCCTGAAGGTTCGCCACGCCGCCGAGCCCGCCATCGACCGAGATGTCACGCTCGAGCCCGTTCTCGACCGTCACCACGCCGGTCACCCGGCCCGCGATCGCTTCCGCCCGGTCGATGTCCTCCGCCTTGGGCACCGTGCCGGCGAGGCTGACGACGCCCTGCTGAACGGTCACGCGAACGCCCTGAAAGGCGGGCAGTTCGGCAAAGATGCCGCTGATCCGCTCGGAAATGCGCTCGTCCGCGCCGCTGTCCTGCGTATCGGCGATCGTCTGCGCGGCCGCCGTCGTCGCGGCCTCCTGCGGCTCGGGATCGGCGGGGGCCGGCAGCATCGCCGCCAGCGGCGCGGCGAGCAGCAGGGCGAGGAGAGCGAGAAGGCGGCTCATGCCCCTGCCACCGTCATGCCGTCGATCCGCAGGGTGGGCACGTTGATCGCGTAGCGGAATTCGAGGTCGTTCGCCGGCACCAGCGCGCGGAACATGTCGATGAGATTGCCCGCGATGGTGATCTCCGACACCGCCCCCGCCCGCTTGCCGTTGCGGATGCGGAAGCCGTGCGCGCCGCGGCTGTAATCGCCGGTCACGCCGTTCACCCCCTGCCCGAACAGGCCGGTGACATACAGCCCTTCGCCGATATCCTCCATCAGCGCCTCGGGGCCGAGCGCGCCCGGCTCCATGTGAACATTGCTGGCCGAGACGCCCGGCGTGCCGGCGCCGCCGCGCGAGGCATGGCCGGTCAGCTCCTCGCCGAGCTGGCGCGCGCTCGCCGCATTGGTCATCCAGCCGAAGATGCGCCCGTTCTCGACCAGCGTGCGCGGCGTGCAGGCCAGCCCCTCGCCGTCGAAGGGGCGCGAGCGCATGCCGCGGCGGCGCAGCGGATCCTCGAGGATGCGGATCGCCGGATCGAACAGCGCCTCCTCGCGCCGGCCGATCAGGAAGCTCGCCTTGCGGGCGACGGCGGGCCCGCTCATCGCGTCGAGCAAATGGCCGACCAGCCCGTTGCCGATGCGCGGGTCGAAGACGACCGGCATCGGTCCGCCGGGCAGCGAGGTCGAATTGAGCCGCGCCACCGCGCGCTCGCCCGCGCGGCGGCCGATCTCGGCCGGGGCCGGCATGTCCTCGCCATGGCGCGCGGTGCGAAAGGCGTAGTCGGTCTCCAGCCCCCCGGCTTCTCCCGCCACGACGCTGGCGCTCAGCGAATGGCCGGTCGCGCCGTAGCTCCGGGCAAAGCCGTGCGAGGTGGCGAGCGCGACGACCGAGCGGCTGAAGCCCGCCCCGCCGCCGTTCGAATTGGTCACGCCCTCCACCGCGCGCGCCGCGTCCTCCGCCTCGAGCGCGGCGGCGCGCAGCTGCTCGGGATCGGGCTCGTGCGCGTCGGCCAGGTCGAGATCGGGCAGCGGGCCGGAGAGCAGATGGTCCTCCGGTGCAAGCCCCGCATAGTCGTCCACGGGGGCGTGGCGCGCCATCGAGAGCGCGCGCGCAACCAGTTCGTCGAAACCGGCCGCGGAAAAGTCGCTCGTGCGGATCGAGGCGGAGCGCTGGCCGGCGAAGACCCGCAGGCCGATGCTCTCGCTTTCGGAACGCTCGACATCCTCGAGCTGGCCCAGCCGCACCGATACGCTTTCGGATGAGTTGGCGCGGGCCACCGCATCTGCAGCATCGGCCCCCGCTCGCCGTGCGCGCGCGACGAGATCGCTGCATCGCTCCAGCGCTGTATCGCTGTCGATCATGGCGGAGGAGTTAGGTCAGCGCCCGTTCGCTGGCAAGCGATCAGGCGCGGGCGTAACTCGGCTCATGCCGGGCTCAGGCAGCGGCCGCGAGCTTGAACAGGCCGGTTATCAGGAAGGGCAGGCCGATCGCGAGCGACCACAGCGCCAGCTGGTCGAGCCGGTAGGCGCCGCGCAGCGCGGGGTCGTGCGCGGCTTCGTCGGATATGTCGCGCCAGCGCCGCTCGAACCAGCGGCAGGCCGGAATGATGCCCGCGACCAGCAGGATCAGCGCGAGATAGGGCAGGATGTTGGGCAGCCCGTCCTGCATGGCGTGGACGGTGACGAAGATCTGCAAGGCGGTGTAGACCACCAGAGCCAACGCGACATTGTCGCTCATCCCCTTGCGCCAGTCGACGCGCCAGTCGATCGGCTTCGCCGCCGGAGCATCGTGAAGGGCGGACCGGTGCGCGTTCGTCCGGGCGCGGTCGTCGAAAGCCTTTGCCATGATCGGGTGTCTCCCCGCTTGCTGCCTGTCCCGATCCGGCAATATTCCAGAAGTCCGGACCCCGCGCAAGGGCGCCGGGAAGCGGCCCGGCCCCGACCCATGCACGATTCTTGCCATGCCGGGCGCGCGCACCCGTCTTCCCGTCGCCAACGGGGTTTCCTGCCGCGCTTCCCATGCTAAAGGCGCGCCATGAGCGAAGCCGACCCTGCCGATCTTGCCAGCACGAGCCTTGCGGATGCCGAACTGGAGCGCGAGGAGCTGGCCGAGGATGCGGTCGCCGATGCCGCGCCCCCGATCCCGCAGGGCGGCCTCGAAGTCGTCTCCATCGCCAAGACCTACGACAAGCGGCAGGTCCTCTCGGACATCTCGCTGACCGTGGGCAAGGGCGAGGTGCTCGGCCTGCTCGGCCCGAACGGCGCGGGCAAGACCACCTGCTTCTATTCGATCATGGGCCTCGTCCGCCCGGATTCGGGCCGCATCCTGATGGATGGCGAGGACGTGACGAGGCTACCGATGTATCGCCGCGCGATCCTGGGCCTCGGTTACCTGCCGCAGGAAACCAGCATTTTCCGCGGCATGACCGTGGAGCAGAACATCAACTGCGTGCTCGAGATGGTCGAGCCCGATGCGACAACCCGCGCGGCCGAGCTGGAGCGGCTGCTAGGCGAATTCGGTCTCACCCGCCTGCGCGCGAGCCCGGCCATGGCCCTGTCGGGTGGCGAGCGCCGCCGCGCCGAGATCGCCCGCGCGCTGGCCGCCAAGCCTTCGATCATGCTGCTCGACGAACCTTTCGCCGGGATCGACCCGCTGTCGATCAGCGACATCCGCGATCTGGTGAAGGACCTGAAGACGCGCGGCATCGGCGTGCTCATCACCGATCACAATGTGCGCGAGACGCTGGAAATCGTCGACCGCGCCTGCATCATCTATGGCGGGCAGGTGCTGTTCGCCGGCACGCCGCAGGATCTGGTCGCGGACGAGAACGTGAAGCGGCTCTATCTAGGCGAGAGTTTCACTCTGTGATCCTCGCCCCCCATTAGGTTTCGCCGATGGCCCTGAGCCCGCGTCTCGATCTCAGGCAGACCCAGTCGCTGGTGATGACGCCGCAGCTGCAGCAGGCGATCAAGCTGCTGGCGCTGTCCAATCTCGAACTCGAAACCCACGTCTCGCAAGCGCTGGAAAGCAACCCGCTGCTCGAGATCGGCGAGGTCCGGCGCGAGAACGAGAGCGACGCCGCCGCCCCAGCCGGTGAGCACGAGAGCGATCCCGGAGCGGATGGGGAAAGCGCGCTCGACATCGCCGACTATGCGCTCGACCCCGATCGAGCGCCCGGAGACAATTGGGGCGACGCCGATTGGGGCAAGGCCGCGGGCTCGGGCGGATCGGGCGAGGACCTGCCCGACCTCGAGAACCGCGCGGGCGACGAGCCGACGCTGGCCCAGCATCTTTCCGCCCAGATCGGCACGGCCGCGCATGACGGGCGCGAGGCGATGATCGCGGCGCGGATCGTCGGCGAGATCGACGATGCCGGCTATTTCACCGGCGACCTCCTGAGCCTGACCGAGGAGCTCGGCGTGCCGCTGGCCGAGGTCGAGCGCGGGCTGGATCTCGTCCAGTCGCTCGATCCGACCGGTGTGGGTGCGCGCTCGCTTGCCGAATGCCTCGCATTGCAGGCGAAGGAGGCGGATCGCTACGATCCCTGCATGGCGCGGCTGATCGACAATCTCGCCATGCTGGCGGCGGGCGACATCGCACGGCTCAAGCGCATGTGCGAGGTCGACGACGAGGATTTCGCCGAGATGCTCGCCGAATTGCGGCGCTACGATCCCAAGCCGGGTCTGCGCTTCGGCGGCGGGGCGGAAGCACCGGTGGTGCCCGACGTACTGATCGGCGCGCGGGCGGACGGGGGCTGGGACATCCGCCTCAACGCCGACACGCTGCCGCAGCTGGTGGTCAATCGCGAATATTATCTCGAACTGAAGGACGGCTGCACCGACAAGGCGAGCAAGGTCTGGCTGGGCGAGCATCTCGCGGAAGCGAACTGGCTGATCCGCGCGCTCGACCAGCGGGCCAAGACCATCCTTAAGGTCGCGGCCGAGATCGTGAAGCGGCAGGCGGGTTTCTTCCATCAGGGCGTCTCGGCGATGAAGCCGCTGATCCTGCGCGAGGTGGCCGAGGCGATCGAGATGCACGAGAGCACGGTCAGCCGGGTGACGAGCAACAAGTATCTCGCCTGCGCGCGCGGCACGTTCGAGCTCAAGTACTTCTTCTCCAGCGGCGTGGGATCGAGCGACGGGGAAGGCGCCTCGTCCCAGGCGATCAAGGCGCGGATCAAGGCGCTGATCGACGCGGAGGACGCGAAGAAGGTGCTGTCCGACCAGGCGCTGGTCGACGCGCTGAACGCCGAGGGGTTCGATCTCGCCCGGCGGACGGTGGCCAAGTATCGCGAGGCGATCGGCCTCGGCTCAAGTGCCCAGCGCCGCCGCGAGAAGAAGCTGGCCGCGCTCTAGGGGACCTAGCCGCGCTGGATCGGCTGGCCGAGCGTGGTCTGGCTGATGGTCACCTGATCGCCGTGCCACACGCCACTGTCCACATCGCCGCCGTCCTGCGAAACGGCAGTCGGTTCGGCGCCGGCATGGCTGACCAGCTCGTCAAACAGGTGCTCGTAGTTCTTGAGCGCGCGGCGCATTTCCTCGGTCGTCGCTTCGGCGCGGCGTTCGGCGATCTCATGCCCTTCGCGATAATGGTGGGCGACCCTGCCATGATTGACGCTCAGATCCTCGTAACGCCGGTCGAAATCGGCCATCGGGAAGCCGCGTGTCTGCATCATGTCGGCGAGCAGGCGATCGCCGCGCAGCATCGCTTCCTGCGGGCTGTCGACGAACAGCGCCTTCACTTCCTTCCAGTCGCCGGCGAACCGGTCGCGCTCGGCAATGGTGAGTGGGCGGATCCGGAAATCGGACACCCGCTTCTCGCGCTCTTCCAGATTGCGCTCGGCATCGCTGCGGCCGTGTTCCCTGACCGTACGGTCGTATTCCTCGCCGAAGGTATCGCGCAGATGGGCGGTGCGCTTGCGCCGCGTGACGAGCCAGACCGCCAGCAGGGCCAGCACCACGATCGCCGCGACGATCACAATGAATGTCGTGTTGTCATTCTGCACGCGCCGTCTCCTGTCGCGGCCCGCGCCGTGGCGGATCCGAGAAAGGATACGCGCACGGTGCCGCCTCGTTCCGGATCGCCCGCGACGATCATGGGTCCGGAGACTTGAAACCGTCACGCGTCCGGCGCATCGGGCGAAGGATGATCCACAAAGCCCCCGCCGCGCTCCTCGCCCTGACGCTCGCCGCCTGCACCGCGACGCCGCCCGTCTCCAGCGGCCCTGCCGCCGATGCCGCGCCGGTCACGATCGGGATCATCGGGCTGAACGACTTCCACGGCAATCTCGAGCCCATCCAGCGCGCCCTGCCGGTCCGCGAGGGCGCGGAGGTCCAGGCGGGCGGGGCCGCCCATCTCGCCAGTGCGATCGACACGCTGCGGGCGCGGCACGAACATCATCTGGTGATCTCGGCGGGCGATCTCATCAGCGCGAGCCCGCTCGTCTCCTCGCTGTTTCTCGACGAGCCGACCGTGGGCGTGATGAACCGCATCGGGCTCGACTTCAACGCGGTCGGCAATCACGAATTCGACCGGGGCTGGCGCGAGCTGGTTCGCCTCTCGGAGGGCGGGTGCGAGAAGCTGACCTTGCGCGAACCCTGCGCGGTGGAGCCGGATTACGCGGGCGCCGATTTCGCCTTCCTCGCCGCCAATGTCCGCACGCCCGAAGCGATGGGCCGGGGCGAGACGCTGTTTCCCGGCACCGCCATGCGCCGCTTCGGCGAGGGCGCGGGGGCGGTGGACATCGGGATCATCGGCCTGACGCTGGAAGGCACGCCCGGCCTCGTCACGCCCGAGGGGATAGCCGGGCTGACCTTCGCCGACGAGGCGGAGACGATCAACGCCGCGGCAGCCGACCTTTCCGCAAAGGGCGCCGAGGCGGTGGTGGTCGCGATCCATCAGGGCCTCGCTCCCGACGACCAACCCAACGTGTTCGGCTGCGCGGCGATATCCGGACCGTTGCGGGAAATCCTCGACCGGCTGAATCCGGGGATCGATCTGGTCATTTCCGGCCACACGCACCGCCCCTATGTCTGCGATTACGGCACGGTCGATCCGGCGCGGCCGATGTTGGTCACCAGCGCGGCCTGGGGCGGGCAGATGCTGACCGACATCACTCTGACCATCGATCCGGTGGCAGGCCGGGTGATCGCCAAGGACGCGCGCAATCTGGTGATCGCCAGCGAAGCTGGAGCCGCGGAAGACGGCGTCCTGCGCCCCGCCGCCCGCGCCGACATCGCCGCCTATGTCGCGCAATATGCCGCCGCGGCGCGCGATGCGGAGACGCGCCCCGTGGGCCGGCTGTCCGGCGCGGCCCGCAAGGAGGGGATCGAGAGCCCGCTCGGCAATCTCATCGCCGATTCGCAGCTCGACGCCACGCGCGGCGCGGGCGCGCAGATCGCTTTCATGAATTCGGGCGGCATCCGCGCGGACCTTATTCCGGCCAGCGACGGCACGCTGTCCTTCGGGCAGATCTACACCGTCCAGCCCTTCGGCAATACGCTCATGACCAAGAGCTTCACCGGCGCGCAATTGCTCGCCCTGCTCGCCAGCCAGTTCGAGGACGGACGCGACAATGTGCTCGCCGTGTCGCAAGGGTTCCAGCAGGTGCTGGCGCGCGTACAGGAAGCAGATGGGGGCGACAGCTATCGCTTCGTATCGGCGACGCTCGACGGGAAGCCGATCGATCCGGCGGCGACCTACCGCGTGACGATGAACAGCTTCCTCGCCACCGGGGGCGACGGGTTCGCGATCTTCGCCGAGGGCACCGACGTGGTCACCGGCCCGGTCGATCTCGACGCGACCGAAGCCTATCTCGACGGCGAGGCGATGCGGCCGCTGCCCGCGACCGACCGGATCACCGTCACCGGCACCGGCGCCGGCTGATCACATCCGGAAGACGCCGAAAGCGGGCCGCTCCGCGATCGGGGCTTCCAGCGCGGCGGAGAGCGCAAGGCCGAGCACGTCGCGGGTCTGCGCCGGGTCGATCACGCCATCGTCCCACAGGCGGGCGGTGGCGTAATAGGGATTGCCCTCGTCCTCGTATTTCTGGCGGATCGGTGCCTTGAAGGCCTCGGCCTCCTCGTCGCTCCAGCTGTCGGCGTCGCGGTGGACGGTGGCGAGCACGCTTGCCGCCTGTTCGCCGCCCATCACCGAGATGCGCGCATTGGGCCAGGTGAACAGGAAGCGCGGCGAATAGGCCCGGCCGCACATGCCGTAATTGCCCGCGCCGAAGCTGCCGCCGATGACGACGGTGAGCTTGGGCACGCTGGCCGTGGCGACGGCGGTCACCAGCTTGGCGCCATGCTTGGCGATGCCTTCCGCCTCGTATTTCCCGCCGACCATGAAGCCGGAAATGTTCTGGAGGAACAGCAGCGGGATGCGCCGCTGGCAGGCGAGCTCGATGAAATGCGCGCCCTTCTGCGCGCTTTCGGAAAACAGCACGCCATTGTTGGCAAGGATCGCCACCGGCATCCCCCAGATATGGGCGAAGCCGCAGACCAGCGTGCTGCCATATTGTGCCTTGAACTCGTGGAACTCGCTGCCGTCGACCAGCCGGGCGATCACCTCGTGCACGTCGTAGGGCGCGCGCACGTCGTCGGGGATCAGGGCGTAGAGATCCTCCGCGTCGAATTTCGGCGGACGCGGTTCCTTCAGCGCGATGTCGCTCGCCGCGCCGGTGTTCGCGCCGAGATGGGAAACGATATCGCGCACGATGGTGAGCGCGTGTTCGTCGTTCTCGGCGAGGTGGTCGACCACGCCACTCTTCTTCGCGTGGAGGTCGCCGCCGCCCAGATCCTCGGCGCTGATCTCCTCGCCCGTTGCCGCCTTCACCAGCGGCGGCCCGGCGAGGAAGATCGTGCCCTGTTCGCGCACGATCACCGTCTCGTCGGACATGGCGGGCACGTAAGCCCCGCCGGCAGTGCAGCTGCCCATGACGCAGGCGATCTGCGGAATGCCGAGCGCGCTCATGTTCGCCTGATTGAAGAAGATGCGCCCGAAATGGTCGCGGTCGGGAAAGACCTCGGCCTGGTAGGGCAGGTTCGCGCCGCCGCTGTCGACGAGATAGATGCAAGGCAGGCGGTTCTGCTCGGCGATCTCCTGCGCGCGGAGATGCTTCTTCACCGTCATCGGGTAATAGGAGCCGCCCTTCACGGTCGGATCGTTGCAGACGATCATCACCTGCCGCCCCGAAACACGCCCGACGCCGCAGATCATCGAGGCGCCGGACACGTCGCCCTCGTACATTCCGTTCGCCGCGAGCTGGCCGATCTCGAGGAAGGGCGAGCCGGGATCGAGCAACCGCTCCACCCGGTCGCGGGGCAGCAGCTTGCCGCGCGCCACGTGCCGCTCGCGGTGACGCTCCGACCCGCCCAGCGCTGCGTCGGCGACCTGCGCGCGAAGGTCTTGCGCAAGCGCATTGTTGTGATCGAACCGCGCCTTCGCTTCGGGCGCTTCGCGGTCGAGTTTGGATGTGAGAACGGGTGCGGTCATAGTATATCCGGTTTGGCAACGGCGCCGGGCCTGTGCCGGATCGCCACGAAAAAGACAAAGGCTGCGAACAAGGTCTGGATCGCCAGGCTGGCGTAGAATTCATGGTAGCCGGCAATGAAAGCGGTCCATGCGTTGACCAGAACATCGCTCGCCATGATGGCGCAGCCCAGCGCCAGGCTCCAGACCGGGCGCACCCAGATCAGCAGGCCGGCCAGCGGATCGAGGAAGACCAGGCCGGTCCAGTAGACATTGAACAGCAGCGGCATGAACTCGTAAGGGAGCCAGCCATTGCTCGCGATATCGACCGCGTGGCTGAGCGCGCCGATCGAGAAGCCGAGCGTCCAGATGATCTTCGCGATCGTCGGGATCTGCGCTGCACGGCTTCCGATCGGCGGCGTATCCGTCACCCCGCCGCCCCGATCAGCTCGCGGCCGATCAGCATCCGGCGGATCTCGTTGGTGCCGGCGCCGATGTCGAGCAGCTTGGCATCGCGCATGTAGCGTTCCACCGGCCAGTCGAGCGTATAGCCCGCCCCGCCCAGCGCCTGGACGCTTTCGGCTGCCACGCGGAAGGCGTTCTCGCTCGCCAGCAGGATCGCCCCGGCCGCGTCGAAGCGGGTGGTCTGCCCGGCATCGCAGGCCTTGGCCACGGCGTAGGTGTAGGCCCGCGCCGATTGCAGCGCGACATACATGTCGGCGACCTTGGCCTGCATCAGCTGGAACGAGCCGATTGGCTTGCCGAACTGGGTGCGCTCGCGAAGGTAGGGAATGACCGTGTCGAGGCAGGCCTGCATGATGCCCAGCTGCAAGCCCGCCAGCACCACGCGCTCGTAATCGAGCCCGCTCATCAGCACGCCGACGCCGCCGTTCAGCGGCCCCATCACACGGTCCTCGGGCACGAAGCAGTCGTCGAACACCAGCTCGGCGGTGGGCGAGCCACGCATGCCGACCTTCTCGATCTTCTGGCCGATGGAAAAGCCCTCGTCCCCCTTCTCGATCAGGAAGGCGGTGATGCCCTTCGACCCCTCGCCGGTCTTGGCATAGACCACCAGCGTGTCGGCATAGGGCGCGTTGGTGATCCAGAACTTGGTGCCGTTGAGCCGGAAGCCGCCCTCGACCGCATCGGCGCGCAGCTTCATCGAGACGACGTCCGACCCGGCGGAAGCCTCCGACATGGCGAGGCTGCCGACATGCTCGCCGCTGACGAGGCCGGGCAGGTATTTCGCCTTCTGCTCGTCATTGCCCCAGCGGCGGATCTGGTTGACGCAGAGGTTGGAATGCGCGCCGTAGGACAGGCCCAGCGAGGCGCTGGCGCGGCTCACCTCCTCGACCGCGATGACATGTTCGAGATAGCCGAGGCCGAGCCCGCCATCCTCCTCGCCCACGGTGATGCCGTGCAGGCCGAGCTCGCCCATCGCGGCCCACAGCTCTTGCTTGGGAAACCAGTCCTCGCGGTCGATCTTCTCGGCCAGCGGCGCGATCTGCTCGTCGGCGAAGCGCGCGGTGGTCTCGCGAATCATGGTGGCGGTCTCGCCGAGCTGGAAATCGAAATCGGGGGTCGCGCGCATGGTTCCTCCTCGTGAAGCGAGCCGTCCAGCGCCCTAGCGAAGCCGGGCGCGGCGGGCAAACGCCATGCTTGGCGGCGCCTTCAATCAAAGGTTTTGTATCGCGGGGTTTTTTACCCTAGCGTCCGTTTCACAGATGTTCCGCACTATTCGTGAAGCCTGGCCCCGCGGGGAAGCCCCGGCCGCTGCTTTCTGCGGCGAGGATGATCGCATCAGCGTGATGGCAAGCTTCGGCCTCGACGATCTGGAGGGCGATGCCGAACTCCAGCGGCTGGTCCGCTTCGTCGCCCGGCTGTGCGAAGCGCCGATCGCGCTGGCGAGCATCGTCGAAACCGATCGCCAGCGCTTTCTCGCCCGCGAAGGTTTCGCCGGGGGGGAGACGCCCCGCTCGACCAGTTTCTGCGCCGCCGCCATGTTGCAGACCGAGACGCTGATCGTTCCGGATGCGACGCAGGACGAACGCTTCGCGTCCTTCGCCATGGTCACCGGGTCGGACCATGTGCGCTTCTACGCCGGCGCGCCGCTGGTGTCGGCCGAGGGCGCGCCGCTCGGCTCCCTGTGCGTGATCGACACGGAGCCGCGCCCGCAAGGCCTGACCGATTTCCAGCGCGACGGGCTGGAAGTGCTGGCCGATTCGGTCATGCGCCGCCTCACCCAGCATCGCCTCGACCGGGCCGCCAACGACGTAATCGCCGAGCGCGAGAAACGCCTCGAATCGATCATCGACAGCGTGCCGGGCATCGCCTGGTCCGCCGACACGCAGGCCAATTTCGACTATTTCAACGCGCGCTGGAAAGAAGTGACCGGAGCGGAACCGCCCCGGACCCCCGCAGACTGGCGCGCTTTCGTCCACCCCGAGGATTTCGACGACACGCTGGCGGTCTTCTCGCAGGCGGTGGAAAAAACCGTGCCGTTCGAAAGCGAGTGGCGGATGCGGCAGGCCGACGGTTCCTATCGCTGGGTGCTGAGCCGCGGCGTGCCGACCGCCGCGGGCGGCAAGACATCGCGCTGGTTCGGCACGCTGTTCGACATCGACGAGCAGTACAGGCTGTCCGAATCGCGCGAACTGCTCGCCGGCGAACTCTCGCACCGGATCAAGAACATCTTCGCGGTGGTGTCCGGCCTCGTCGCGATCAAGGCGCGCAATCACCCCGAAGCGCAGGAATTCGCCGGGGAACTGTCGGAAACGATCAAGGCGCTCGGCCTGGCGCACGACTATGTCCGCCCGGTCGAGGGGCGGCGCGGCGAGAGTCTGCGCGATCTGCTGTCCGACCTTGTCGCCCCTTATCAGGACGGCTCGGGCCAGCGCATCGTGGTCGAAGGCGCGGACAGCGCGATCGGCCACCGCGCGGCGACCCCGCTCGCCCTGATCTTCCACGAGCTGGCGACCAATTCGGCGAAATACGGCGCTCTTTCGTGCGAGGACGGGCGGATCAGGATCGAGCTGGAGGAAACCGGAACGGACGAATTGTCGATCCGCTGGGAGGAGTTCAGCATTCCCTGTGACGATGTCGAGGCCGGATCGCGAGAGGGTTTCGGTTCCCGCATGCTGCGCCTGTCGGTCGAAGGGCAGCTTCGCGGACGGTTCGAGCGCACCTTCACCGAAGACGGCCTCGTCTGCGAGATCACCGTGCCCAGAAGTTCGCTGACCAATTGAGGACCATGAGCCGGGTGGGATCGACAGGAATATGCGCGACATGATCAGGATATCCCTCGCCGCGCTGCTTTTCGCGATCCTGCCGGCCTGCAGTCAGCAGGATTCGACGACGGAGGATCTCGCCGCCGAAGCGGCGGGCGCCGGCGGGGCGGCACAGGCCACTGAAGAGCTGGTCGAGGACGATCCATCCGAACTGCCGAGCGAGTTCACCCGCACCGCGTGGCGCGTCACTGCCGAGAACGGCGCGCGCTACACCACCTATCTCGACGAGGGCGGGCGCTATCGCGACTATCGCAACGGCGACCCGTGGCAGACCGGAAGCTGGGAAACCGATAGCGAGGACCGCCTCTGCTTCCTCCCCGATCCGGAAGGCGGGGTGCTGCGCTGCTGGCATCCCGACCGGATGCAGAGCGACGAGCGGATGATCGCCTCCAACGCGGACGACAAGCGCATCCGCCTGGACCGCGCCGATTACAGCCCGCCCGCCGACGCTGGGGCAGCTGCCGAAGCCGGCGCCGAAGCGGACACGAACGCGGGGTGAGCGCACCCGCCGACGCCTTTCTCGAATTCCGCGATATCGCCAGAACCTACGGCCATGTGAGAGCGGTCGACGGCGTGTCGGCGGCAATCGCCCCCGGCGAGTTCGTCGCGCTGGTCGGAGCATCGGGATCGGGCAAGTCCACCCTGCTCAAGACCGTCAATCGGCTGGTCGTGCCCGACAGCGGATCGGTCTTGCTCGAAGGCACGGACGTGTCCGATCTCGCACCACCGGTCCTGCGGCGGCGGATCGGCTACGTCTTCCAGGGCATCGGCCTGTTCCCCCACATGTCCGTGGGCGAGAACATCGCCATCGGTCCGCGCCTTGCCGGAAAGCGCCTTCCCGACGCGCGGATCGCCGAACTGCTCGAGCTGGTCGAACTCGATCCGGGCGTCAGGAGCCGGATGCCCGACGCGCTTTCGGGCGGCCAGCGCCAGCGCGTCGGCGTGGCGCGGGCGCTGGCGGGCGAGCCGCACCTGCTCCTGATGGACGAACCCTTCGGCGCGCTCGATCCGATCACGCGTGACGCGCTGGGCGAACGGGTGCTGCGGCTCCACGAACGCCTCCGCCTGACCACCGTCATGGTCACGCACGACATGGCCGAGGCGTTGCTGCTCGCAAGCCGGGTGCTGGTGATGGATAGCGGCGCGATCGTCGCCGACGAGACGCCGCGCGCGCTGCTGGATGGCGCGGGCGGCCGGATCGCGCAGGATCTGGTCGCGGTGCCGCGCGAGCAGGCGAAGCGGCTGGCGGGCCTTTCGGCATGAACGGGATCGCAAGCGCGCTTCTGGGCCTCGGCGACAAGCTCGCCGCGCACGTCCTGCTCTGCGCCGCGGCGATCGCGCTCGGCATCGCGGTGTCCCTGCCGCTGGCGGTGTGGGCGAGCCGCAACGCCGTCGTCGCGCGCATCGCGCTGGGTTTCGCCAGCCTCGTCCAGACCATCCCCGCGCTTGCGCTGCTGGCGCTGTTCTTCCCGGTCCTGCTCAGCCTGCGAGCGGTGTTCGGCGACGGCCTGCCGACGCTCGGCTTCCTGCCCGCGCTGCTCGCCCTCTCGCTCTATGCCCTGCTGCCGATCCTGCGCAATGCGGTGACCGCGCAGGCCAATCTCGACCCTAGCGTGATCGAGGCGGCGGACGGCGTCGGCATGACCGGATGGCAGAAGCTCCGGCTGGTCGAGGCGCCGCTCGCCGCGCCCTTCGTGATGGCCGGGATCCGCACCGCGGCGGTGTGGACGATCGGCGCCGCGACGCTCGCCACCACGATCGGCCAGACGAGCCTCGGCGATCCGATCTTCGCCGGATTGCAGACGCAGAACTGGGAGCTGGTGCTGGCCGGCTGCATCGCCAGCGCCGGGCTCGCGCTGATCGCCGACGGGCTTCTCGGCATGGTCGAGCGCGGTTTTCGCACACGGCGCCGGGTCCTCTGGCTGAGCGGCGTCGTGGCCGTGCTGCTGGGCGTAGGGGCCGCGCTGATCTCCACCTTCGCGGGCGCATCGGACGAGGACCGGGTAGTGATCGGCGCCAAGACCTTTTCCGAGCAATACGTCCTTGCCCGCCTGATCGGCCAGCAGCTCGAGGCGGCAGGCTATGCCGTCGAATATCGCGACGGTCTGGGATCGGCGGTGGCGCACAACGCCGTGACGAGCGGGGCGATCGACATCCTCGTCGATTACACCGGCACGGTCTGGGCCAACCAGATGAAGCGCAGCGACAATCCCGACCGCGACGCGATGCTGGCCGAGATATCCGCCTGGGAAGAGCGCACCAGCGGCGCCCGCGTGCTCGGCCGGCTCGGCTTCGAGAACGCCTACGGCCTCGCCGTCACGACCGAGCGCGCGCTCCGGGACGGTCTGACCACGATCGGCGATCTCGCGCGGCGCGCACCCGGTTTCACCATTGGTGGCGATCCGGAGTTCTTCCAGCGGCCCGAATGGATCGCGGTGCGTGACGCCTATGGCCTGCGCTTCGGCGAGCTGCGCAATTTCTCGCCCACCTTCATGTACAACGCGCTGCGATCGGGCGAGGCGCAGGTGATCGGCGCCTACACCTCGGACGGGCGGATCGCGGCGGACAACCTCACGATCCTCGAGGACCCGGCAGGCGCCTTCCCCAATTACGACGCCATCCTGATCCTCTCGCCCGAGACCGGGCGCAATGCGGGGATCGCCGCCGCGCTCGAACCGCTGATCGACGCGATCGATGTCGAGGCAATGCGCGAGGCCAATCTCGCCGTCGACCGCGAGACGGACAAGCGCACCCCGGCCCAGGCCGCGCGGGAGCTGGCCGCGCGGATCGGGCTCTAGCTCGCCTTAATTCGCGCGGGTCCAGTTCTGCGTGCGGCAGATCGGGCCGAGGCAGCCCTTCACCTCGAGCCGCGAAGCGCTCTGGCGCCGCACGACCGAGCGGTAGTCCTTGCCGCTCTTGGGATCGTAGATCCGCCCGCGCCACAGATCGCCGTCCTCGGCGAAGGAAAACAGCACGGGCAGCCCCATCAGCTTGCGCGAGCGCTTGGCCGGATCGGGATTTCGCGTGTCGCGCTGATCCACGCCCTGCGGCGGGGGAACACGGAATTTCGAGATTCGCCCGCAATAGGACGATCCGCATTTGGCGATGGTGACGACCGCATCCTTGTCCTCGGTCATCCAGCGGCCGGTGATCGGCTCGGCGGCAAAGGCCGGACTGCTCGTGGCGAATGCCAGCATGGTGGCCAAAATTGCTGATGTCTTCATTTCGTCTCCCCTGATGTGATCCGGTTCTAGTCCGGCTTTTCTGAACCCTGCGCGACGGCCCCGTGCGCGGGCAGGCCCGCCCCATGGGGCCAGCCTCCTCCGGTCAGCGCCAGCACCTTGAACAGCTCGCCCATCGCGCCAGGCGCGGTGAGGCGGCGGAGTGCGGCGTCGGTCTCCTTCGCGCGGGCCGGCGCTGCGGCGGCGAGAGCGCGGGCGCGAGTCTCGATGCCGAGCGCGGCGAGAAACTGCCCCTGCGTCCCCGACTGCGCCGCCACGCCGTGCGTGTGGGCAATGGTGGCGAGCGTCGCGAAATCGACATGGGCGGTAAGGTCGGCCTCGCCCGGATGGTCGAGCGCATCGACCTTCGCGTGGCCCTTCACCGCCTGCAGGGTCGAGCCCGTGCGGCCCGCGAGATGCCCGTAATCGATGAACAGCGCCGCGCCGCCCTGCGCGGCGAGGCGCGCGGCGACCTCGCCCATGACGGTCGCTGCCGCGGGCGAGGTCTCGATCACCGTGCCGGGCGGCTGATCCGCGAGATCGGCGGGCACGGCTTCCTCCATCGGCTGATCGCCCGCGACGAAGGCCAGCCGGTCGTCGACCAGCCCGACCATCCGCTCGCGCCAGCCTTTTTCTACGCGCACGAGCTGGCGGACCGGCAGGGCGTCGAGAAACTCGTTCGCCACCAGCAGCATCGGCACGTCGCCCGGCAGGTCCGCCAGATCGTCGTGAAAGGTAGCGCCCGGCACACGGCTGCGCTGGATTTCGCGCAGCGCGGGCGAGCCTTCGACGAAATGCACCTGCGGCGAGAGCCCCTGGCGGTTCATCGCGCGCAGGGCGTCGATCGCCAAAGTTCCGCGTCCCGGCCCCAGCTCGACATAGGCGACGTTCTGCGGATGGCCCGCGCGGTGCCACAGATCCGCACACCACAGCCCGATCATCTCGCCGAACATCTGGCTGATGTCCGGCGCGGTCACGAAATCGCCCGTCGCGCCGAGCGGATCGCGGGCGGAGTAATAGAGCGCGTTGCTCTCCCCCATGAAGCGCGCGACCGGCATGGGCCCGTGCGCTTCGATCAGGCGGCGGAACCGTCGCGCAAGATCGGTCATCGCGGCGCGGTCATGCGGTAAGGGATGCCTTGCCCCCGGTCGCCGGACGGCGTGTGAGACTGTAGGCGATCACCGCGAGGCCGAGCGCGATCATCGGGATGGTCAGCCACTGCCCGCGCGACAGGCCCGTCTCGGTCACGACATAGGCGAGATGGGCGTCAGGCTCGCGGAAGAACTCGTTGACAAAGCGCGCCGCCGCGATGCCGGTGGTGAACACGCCAACCAGCAGACCCGGGCGGTAGCGCGCGCGGGTGTACCAGAACAGCGGCAGAAGGATCGCGATCATCAGCCCGCCTTCGAGCGCGGCCTGGTAAAGCTGGCTCGGATGGCGGGCGAGCTGGAGCGGATCGGAGGGAAAGACCATCGCCCAGACGACATCGGTCGGCCGCCCGTAAAGCTCGCCATTGACGAAGTTCGCCAGCCGCCCGAACAGCATTCCGAACGGCACGTTGACCGCGATGTAGTCGCACACGCGCAGCCAGTTGAGCCCGCCCTGCCGGCTGACCCAGGCGATCGCGGCGAGGACGCCGAGCACGCCGCCGTGAAAGCTCATGCCTCCGTCCCACAGGCGCAGCAGGGCCCAGGGCATCGGGCCGCCATGGCTGAAATCGGTGAACAGTTCGGGCCGGTAGAACAGCGCGTAGCCCAGCCGCCCGCCCAGAATGATGCCGAGCGTGCAGTAGAAGAACAGGTCGTCCGCATGGCGCTGCGCCATCGGGCTGCCGGGTGCCTTCACCATCTTCGACAGGTGCCAGTATCCCAGCAGGATCCCCGCGAGATAGGCCAGCGAGTACCAGCGCAGGGTGAAGAAGCCGAGATCGATGCCCGGCGTCAGGCCCAGCTGCGCCCACTGGATCGGTGCGTCCTGAACCGATGCGGGTGCCGCGGCTGCGAGCGTGGCGGCGAGTAGTGACAGCACGGGGTTATCCTTTTAGAGACAGGTGGCGGTCCGCAACCGAGTTGGCGACGACACCACGCGGGCCGCTTTTGGCATAGCAGGCGTTTTGGGGAAACCCTGCGATCACATGCCGGCCGCGAGGCGCGAGAATGCGCGCCCGCGGGTAACGTTAGAGAGAGGATGACAGACCCGTATGCCGACTGAGCTCGACAAGACACTCGACGCGATCATGGACCAGCTGACCGCGCCCGGTGCCCCCGCCGAAACGGTTCCCTTCACCCGCAACGGCGTCGAAATGCCGGTGCTCAAGAACGCACCGCCCAGCATGGCGCATTATTTCGCGCATTACTGCAACGAGCACAGGGAGGCCGAATTCCTGGTCGATCCGGCGCAGCGCCTGACCTTCGGCGAGACCTATGCCGCGGCGCGGCACGTCGCGGCCGGGCTGATCGCGAAGCACGGCATGAAGCGCGGCGACCGGGTAGCGATCGGCGCGCGCAATTCGGCCAACTGGATCGTCGCCTATATGGGCATCCTGATGGGCGGCGGCTGCGCGACCCTGCTCAACGGGTTTTCCGCCGGAGACGAGCTGGCCGAACAGATCGACATGGTCGAATGCCGGCTGGTGCTGGCCGACCGCCAGCGGGCCGACCGGATCGAAGGCCATTCCCACGGCGCGAAGGTGGTCCTGATCGATCACGATGCGCCGCCTGCCCAGGGTCTCGCCGAAATCTGGGGCGATCCCGCGTCCGTCGAACTGCCCGAACTCGGGCCGGACGATCATGCCACGCTGCTCTACACCTCGGGCTCCACCGGCCGGTCCAAGGGCGCCTATTCGGACCATCGCGGCGTCGTCCACGGCTCGATGAGCTACGCGCTGCAATCGCTGATGGCCTTCACCTATCTCGGCTCCACCGGCGATGCGCCGACCAGCCAGGCCTGCGCGCTTCTGGCGGTGCCGCTGTTCCACGTCACCGGCGAAGTGCCACTGTTCCTCCAGAGCTTCGCGCTCGGCCGCAAGATCGTGCTGATGGCCAAGTGGGATGCGGGCGAGGCGCTGCGCCTGATCCAGGACGAGAAGGTCAGCTATTTCGCCGGGGTCCCGCTGATGACCTACGAGATGGCGACCCATCCCGAGCGCGACCGCTACGACGTCTCGACCTGCTCCGGCTTCGCCGCCGGCGGCGCGCCGCGCCCGGTCGAGCACGTGACCAAGATCAAGGAAGCCTTCCCCGCCGGCAACCCGCTGCTCGGCTATGGCCTGACCGAGACGAACGGCGTCGGCTGCGGCAACTTCAACGAGAATTACCTCGCCAAGCCCGCCAGCACCGGCAAGCCGAGCCGCCCGCTGGTCGATCTTGCCATCCTCGACGATGACGGCAACCGGCTGGCCCAGGGCGAGGTCGGCGAGGTCTGCCTGCGCTCGGTCTGCAATTTCGTCGGCTACTGGAACAACGAGGAAGCGACGAAGGCCGCCTTCACCGACGACATGTATTTCCGCACCGGCGATCTCGGCCGGCTCGACGAGGACGGCTATCTCTTCATCGTCGACCGTAAGAAGGACATCATCATTCGCGGCGGCGAGAACATCGCCTGCATCGAGGTGGAGGATGCGATCTACGCCCATCCCGATGTCGCCGAATGCTCGGTCTTCGGGCTGCCGGACAAGCGCTATGGCGAGATCCCCGCCGCGGTGTTCCTGACGCACGAAGGCAAATCGCTGAGCGCCGACGAACTGCGCGATTTCCTCGAGGGGCGGATCGCCTCCTTCAAGGTGCCGGCCGTCTTCTGGCAGGCGACCGAACAGCTCCCGCGCCTGGGCACGCAGAAGGTCGACAAGCGCGCCGTTCGCGACAGCTACGCCCGGGAATACGCTGCGGCATGATCGCATTTCGGGCGCCCGCTTCGTGAGACTTCAGGCGCTTTCCGACCGGCGCGCGATCATCGAACGCCGGATCCTCGCCGCGCGGATCGGCGAACTGGCGAAGGGCGACGGTCCGGACGCTCGCCCCGCCATCGTCGCGGCGCTCAGGGACGCGCTCGAGAAGGGGCGCGTCGAGCTCGCCCGGCGGCTCGAGGAACAGCCGAGCGCCGGGCATTCGATCGCGGCGGGCCACGCCTACCTGATCGACCAGCTGGTGCGGGTGATCTACGATCACGCCACGCTGCACCTCTACCCCGCCCCCAACCGCTCCAGTGCCGAGCGGATCGCGATCATGGCGGTGGGCGGATACGGAAGGGCCGAGATGGCGCCCTTCTCGGATGTCGACATCGCCTTCCTCACGCCCCAGCGCCACGCGCCCTGGTGCGAGCAGGTGATCGAGGCGATGCTCTATCTCCTGTGGGATCTCGGCCTCAAGGTCGGCCATTCCAGCCGCACGCTCGACGATGCCATCCGCATGGCGAAGGAAGACCTGACCGTGCGCACCGCGCTGCTCGAAGGGCGCTATGTCTGGGGCGATCAGGCGCTCTATGACGAAGGCGCGCGCCGCTATCGCGCCGAAGTCGTGATGGGGACCGAGCGGCAGTTCCTCCGCGAGAAGCTGGAGGAGCGCAACGCCCGCCACAAGCGCATGGGGGACAGCCGCTATGTCGTCGAACCCAACATCAAGGACGGCAAGGGCGGCCTGCGCGATCTCCAGACGCTCTATTGGATCGGCAAGTATATCCACCGGGTCGATGCCGCCGCCGAGCTGGTGACCGTGGGGCTGTTCACCGAATCCGAATATCGCCGGTTCCGCAATGCGGAGCGCTTCCTCCTCGCCGTGCGCGCCCATCTCCACACCATCACCGGGCGGGCCGAGGACCGGCTGACCTTCGACTATCAGCGCCAGATCGCCGAACGGATGCGCTTCGCCGACCGCCCGGGCAAGAGCGCGGTCGAACGCTTCATGCAGTTCTATTTCCTCCAGGCGAAGCATGTCGGCAGCCTGACCGGCATCTTCCTGTCGCATATCGACGAGGAATTCGCGCAGAAGAGCCAGCGGGGCGGCTTCTTCGCTGGCTTCCGCGCCCGTCCGCGCAGCGTCGCCGGCTTCACCGTCCATGGCGGGAGGATCGCGGCCCCATCGGATGACTGGTTCCGCAAGGACCCGGTGCGGCTGATCGAGCTGTTCCGCCTGGCCGAGGCCGAGGAGCTGGAAATCCATCCCCGAACCATGCGCCAGGCGCAGCGCGACAGCGGGTTGATCGATCACGCCCTGCGCGAGGATGCGCGCGCCAATGCCCTGTTCCTCGACCTGCTGACCGGCCGCAACAATCCCGAAACCGTGCTGCGCTGGATGAACGAGGCCGGCGTGTTCGGCCGCTTCGTGCCCGATTTCGGCCGCGTCAACGCGCAGATGCAGTTCGACATGTACCATCACTACACGGTCGACGAGCATACCATCCGGGCGATCGGCCTGCTCGCCCGGATCGAGAAGGGCGAGCTTGCTTCCGACCATCCCCGCGCGACCAGGCTGATCGGCGGACTGGCGAGCCGCCGCGCGCTCTATGTCGCCGTCCTGCTGCACGACATCGCCAAGGGGCGCGGCGGCGACCATTCCGAGCTGGGGGCGGAGGTCGCGCGCGAATTGTGTCCGCGCTTCGGCCTGACCGAGGCCGAGACCGAGCTGGTCGCCTGGCTGGTGCTCCACCATCTGCTGATGAGCTCGACCGCGCAGAAACGCGACCTTGCCGATCCCAAGACGATCGAGGATTTCGTCGCCGCGGTGCAGAGCATGGAGCGGCTGAAGAACCTCGCCATCCTGACCGCCGTCGACATCCGCGCCGTGGGGCCGGGCACATGGAACAGCTGGAAGGGCCAGCTGATCGGCAGCCTCTACGACCAGGCGCAGGAACGGCTCCGCCTCGGCCATATCCGGCATGGCCGCAAGGAACGGGTCGCGGCGAAACAGGCCGAGGTGAAGGAGCGGATCGGCGAGCGGGCCGACCTCGTCGATCGCTATGCCCGCAGCATGGGCGACCCCTACTGGATCGCCGAGCCTGCCGACATCGCGGCGCGCAACATCGTCCATTACGCCGCCGCGCGCGAGGCGGGCGACAAGCTGTCGATCTTCGACCAGTATTACGAGGCGCGCGGGGCGACGCTGGTGACAGTGATCGCGAGCGATCATCCCGGCCTGTTCTACCGTATCGCCGGCGGCATTCATCTGGCCGGCGGCAACATCATCGACGCGCGCATCCACACCACGCGCGAGGGCTGGGCGATCGACAATTTCCTGGTGCAGGACCCGCAGGGCCGGCCGTTCCGCGAGCCGCAGCAGATCGAGCGGCTCGAACGTTCCATCGCCGACGCGCTCGCCAACCGGATCGACCTCGCCCCGCGCCTCGCCCAGCGGCCGCTGCCGCACGGGCGGTCCAAGGCGTTCGACGTGGACCCGCGCGTCGTGTTCGACAATTCCGCCTCGAACCGCTTCACCGTGATCGAGGTCAACGCGCGCGACCGTTCGGCCCTGCTCAACCGTCTGGCGCGCGCCTTGTTCGAGGAGGGACTGGTGGTCAATTCGGCCCATGTCACCGCGTATGGCGAGCGCGCGGCGGACACTTTCTACGTCACCGACGTGACCGGCGCGAAGCTGACCGGGGAAGCACGCATGAAACGGCTCGAGGCGGCGCTGCTCGAGGCGGCAAGTGATGCATTGCAGGCACGTTTGGAAGACGCCTAACGGCTGTTCGACGGTTCTGTGTTGCAACTTTGTTGCGTCCAGCTATGCGTTTGCCTGAGAGTTTGAGAGGAGAAAAATAATGACAACAGGATTCACGTCGCTGCGCGTGCTGGCGATGCTTGGCGCAGGCATCGCACTCACGCCGCAGGTCGCACTGGCACAGGATACCGCGCCGCAAGACGCAGCGGAACAGGACGATCTGCTCGATAACGCCGATGTGGACGATCAGCAGGTCATCGTCGTCACCGCCCAGGGACGCGCTCAGGTTCTGGCCGATGTTCCGGTCGCGGTTTCTGCAGTCTCTGGCGAAACGCTCCGCAATTCGGGCACGAACGACATCCGCGAGCTCAATCAGGTCGCGCCGTCGCTGCTCGTCTCATCGACTGGCAACGAGGCGAACGGATCGGCGCGCATCCGCGGCATCGGCACCGTTGGCGACAATCCGGGGCTCGAAAGCTCGGTCGCGGTGTTCGTGGATGGCGTCTATCGCTCGCGCTCGGGCAACGCACTGAGCGAGCTCGGACCCATCGACCGGGTCGAAATTCTGCGCGGCCCGCAGGGTACGCTGGGCGGTCGCAACGCGTCGGCCGGCCTTATCAGCGTCTACACCGCTCCGCCGGAATTCGATTTCGAGGCCTACGGCGCCTTCACTTACGGCAATTACGACGCGATCCGCGTGGAAGGCGGCATCAACGCGCCGGTTAGCGACACGATCGCGGCCCGCGTCGACGGTGTCTATTTCAAGCGTGACGGTTTCTACAATGATGTTGTCAACAATACGGACATCAACAATCGCGACCGCTATCTCGTCCGCGGACAGGTCCTGTTCGAACCCAACGAAGACATCACGTTCCGTCTTGTCGGCGACTATTCCAAGAAGGACGAGGCGTGCTGCGCGGCGACCTTCGTGCAGACCGATTCGGCCCCGCTCGCGCGCCTGAGCGACGACATCTCGCCCGTTTCGGACCAAGCCAAGTTCGATTATCCCGGCACGCTCACGCCCGCGCTGACGAGCACCGCCAACCCGATCATTCCGATCCTGCTCGGCCTTGGCCAGAACCCGGCGGCGCTCAACCAGGGCACGTTCAACCGCGACATCTATGTCACCCCCGGCCGTTCCTACGACGGCGAGACGGAGGACTGGGGCATCTCGGGCGAGCTCAACTGGGATTTCGGCGCGGTCGGCCTGACCTCGATCACGGGCTACCGCCGCTACGAGAACTTCCAGGGTTCGGACACCGACTATACCCAGGTCGACATTATCTACCGCGCTCCGGGCGAGTTCGCGGGCGCGCGCGAGTTCAAGACGTTCACTCAGGAGCTTCGTCTCAACGGGACGCTGTTCAACGATCGGCTCGACTGGCTTGTCGGCGGGTACTACGCCAACGAGAAGCTGCAGGTTCGCGACAATCTGCGGTTCGGCAACCAGTACGGCGCCTTCGCGCCCTGTCGTATCGTGAACGCGATCAATCCGGCTCTCGCGGCTCCTGGCGCGAGCGGGTGTCTTACCGCCGGTGGCCGCGCGGTGCTGGGCGCCGCGAATGGCGGCGCGGGCGCCTTCGGGCCGGCCACGCCGCTGATCTTTGCCGGTCTCGACAACCTTGCCCTCATCAACGATCGCGGATCGACGGGTGACATCTACAACCAGGAGAGCGAGAATTTTGCGTTCTTCACACATAATATTTTCCACGTCACCGACACCGTCGATCTGACGCTGGGCCTGCGTTACACCAACGAAACGAAGGATTTCGACGCCACTTTCGGCAACGACAACACGATCTGTCCGCAGAACCGTGCCCTGCTCGCGCCGCTGCTGGGCAACGCGGCACTGGCCGGCCTTGCCGGCGGCATCATCTCGCTGTCCTGCCAGGGCAATTCGACCTCCGAGCTGAACGGCCTTTCGCTCGCCGATACGCGTGACGAGGACGAATTCACCGGCACCGCGATCCTCAGCTGGAAGGCGACGCCCGACCTGCTGTTCTACGGGTCCTACTCGCGCGGCTACAAGGCGGGTGGCTTCAATCTCGACCGTTCGGCCCTGCAGGCGAACCCGGTGGTCGGCAATCCGGCCCTCACCGGCGCGGCAGCCAACCTCCAGTTCGATCAGGAGACGGTTGACGCCTTCGAGCTCGGCGCGAAATATTCGACCCGCGAATTCGGCCTCAGCCTCGCAGCGTTCCGACAGGAATTCAGCAATTTCCAGCTGAACACCTTCAACGGTTCGGTCTTCCTGGTGCAGAACATCAATGGCTGCGACACCGATCTGGGCGGTGCGGATCGGGATCCCAGCGGGGCCACCGGCTTCTGCGATATCGATGCAGTGGCGCCCGGCGTGATCGCGCAGGGTGTGGAAGTGGAAGCGACCGTCAATCCGGTCCGCGACCTCGGCTTCACTTTCGGCTTCACCTATGCCGACACCAAGTTCGAGGACAATCTGATCGGCAACGAGAACGGCACGCCGCTCGATCCGGCGCTGCGGCTTCTGCCGGGCGACAACATGTCGAACGCTCCGGAAATCGTCGCCACGTCGTCGGTTTCCTGGACCCCGCCGATCGGGAGCAGCGGCCTGCGCGGGCTGGTGTTCTTCAACGCCCGCATGACGAGCGACTACAACACCGGCTCCGACCTTCTCTACGGCAAGGAGCAGGATGGCTTCGCCGTCGTCAACGGCCGTGTCGGGGTGACCAACATCGCCGGTCGCTTCGCCATCGAGGGCTGGGTGCAGAACCTGTTCGACAAGGACTACACCCAGGTCGCCTTCAACACGCCGTTCGTCGCCGAACAGCAGACCTACTCGGCCTACCTCGCCGAACCGCGGACCTACGGCATCACGGTGCGCGGCGCGTTCTGAGGCCCGCCTTTCCGGAACAACGAAAGGGCGTCGCGCGAGCGGCGCCCTTTTTTCTCGCAGCCTAGCCCCGCTCGCCGAACAGCGCGGTGCCGACGCGGACATGGGTCGCGCCGAGCATGATCGCGCTCGGATAGTCGGCGCTCATGCCCATCGAGCGGCCCCAGCTGCCATCCGCAGGGCCGTGATCGCGGGCCAGCTTGTCGAGCAGCGCGAAGAACGGCGCGGGCTCGATGTCGAAGGGCGGAATGCACATCAGGCCGGCGACCGGAATATCCGCCTCGCGCGCGAGATCGAGCAAGGCGGGCAGATCGGCTATCGCGCAGCCGCCCTTCTGGTCCTCCTCGCCCACATCGACCTGCACGAAGCACGGCACCCGCCGCCCGGTCTTGTCGAACGCCTTGCCGAGCGCCTTCGCGAGGCTCGGCCGGTCGAGCGAATGGATGCAGTCGAACAGCGCGGCCGCATCTTCCGCCTTGTTCGACTGAAGCTGGCCGATCAGGTGCAGCCGCGTCTCGGGATAGGCTTCGCGCAAGGCGGGCCACTTGTCCTGTGCCTCCTGCACGCGGTTCTCCCCGAAATCGCGGTGGCCGTGCTTCAGCAGCGGAGCGATCGCTTCGGCGGGGCGCGTCTTGCTCACCGCGATCAGCGTCACCTCCTCGGGCTCGCGCCGCGCGATGCGGCAGGCCCGGTCGATCTCGTCGCGCACCTGGGCAAGCGGAGTCTGTGCCATTTCCATGCGCGGCGCTATAGCGCGCGGATGCGCGGCGTGAACCCTCTGCCACTTCGCTGGCTGCTGTCCGATGCGCGCAACGATGCGGGGCTGGAAGCATCCATCGCGGCCCTGCCGGCCGGTTCGGGCTTCGTCTTCCGCCATTACCACCTGACCGAAAGCGATCGGCGCGCCCGCTTCGCGACGCTGGCCGCCCTGGCGCGCGACCACGGGCATCTGGTGGCGATCGCGCGCCCTTCCGGCGACTTGGGTTCGTGGAAAGCCGACGGAACCTATGGGGCGGCACCGCGGGGCCACGGCCTCCACCTCGCCGCCGCGCATGACGCGGACGAGATACAGGCCGCCATCGCCGCCGGAGCGGACGGCATCTTCCTCTCGCCCGTCTTTCCCACCGCCTCGCACCCCGGCGCGCGCACTCTGGGGGTCCGGCGCTTCCGCGCTCTGGCGATGCAGTCCCCCATTCCGGTCATCGCGCTGGGCGGCATGACCCCGGCGCGCGCGCGCGAACTCGACTGGCCGCGCTGGGGCGCGATCGATGGCCTTGCCGCGCCGAGGCGCATCTGAAATCGTTTGACGCAGGACTCCGCCCGGACTCATACTGTCGCCATGGCCACCCGTGCTCTTACCGCCAGCGACTGGAAAGCCGCTTTCCGCCGCTCGATGCGCCGCGCCACCCAGATCGCCGGCGCGGCCCTGCTCGCGCTCGGCACGCTGATCCTCACCCTTTCGCTGGCCAGTTACACGCAGACCGATCCGAGCATGTCGACCGCCGCCTCCGGCCAGCAGATCGACAACTGGATGGGCGCGACCGGCGCGTGGCTGGCCGATGCGACGCTGATGCTGTTCGGCCTGACCGCGGTGCTGCTGCTGCCGCTGCTCTATATCGGCGCGCGCAAGCTGTGGCGCGAGATAGAGACCGACAACGAGGCCGACGATGCGCGCTGGTGGCGCCCGCTTTCGCTGCTGGTGCTGGCCATGGTGCTGCTGGCGACGGTGCTGGCATTGCTGTTCACGCCCGGCAGCGGCAGCCTGCCCGCAGGCTATGGCGGCCTCGCCGGCTTGCTGGGCGAAGCGATGATCGGCGGGCTTGCGGGCCGTTTCCCCGAGGCGACGCAAGGCTGGATCACCGGCGCGGTCGGCCTTGCCGCGCTGGTGGGAGGACTGGTCCTGCTCGGCCGCGTCTTCGCGATCGACTGGCGGCGTTTCCTCACCCTGCCCGACTTCCTGAAACGCGCCCCGGCCGCGCTTCCCGCCACGCTCCAGGATGCCGCCGCCCTGCCCGTTCCGCGCCGCCGCAAGCGCGCCGAAACCGATGAGGACGAGCCCGAGCCGGTCGCGATCGAGCCTGCCCCGCGCCGCGCGCCTGTCATTCCCGATCCGGCCACGGCCCCGCGTCCGGCGGTGCAGGCCCAGCCCCGGCAGCGCGACATGTTCGCGCATTACGAACTGCCCAGTCTCGACCTGCTGACCGAAAAAGGGCCGGACAAGGCGGTCAAGCTCGACAAGCTGGCGCTGGAGCGCAACGCCCGCCTGCTCGAGAACGTGCTCGACGATTTCAACGTCAAGGGCGAGATCACCGCCGTGCGCGCCGGGCCGGTGGTCACGATGTACGAGCTGGAGCCCGCGCCGGGCATCAAAGCCAGCCGCGTGATCGGCCTTGCCGAGGATATCGCCCGCAACATGAGCGCGATCAGCGCGCGCGTCTCCCCCATACCGGGCAAGACCGTGATGGGCATCGAACTGCCCAATGCCGACCGTCAGATGGTCAGCTATCGCGAGCTGGCCCAGAGCGCCGATTTCGCCGACCATGGCGGCGCGCTGCCGATGATCCTGGGCAAGGACATCGCCGGCGAGCCGGTGATCGCGGACCTTGCCGCCATGCCCCACCTGCTGGTGGCGGGCACCACCGGATCGGGCAAGTCGGTGGGTCTGAACGCGATCCTGCTCTCGCTCCTCTATCGCTTCACGCCCGACGAGTGCCGCCTGATCCTGATCGATCCCAAGGTGCTCGAGCTCAAGACCTACGACGATATTCCCCACCTCCTCTCGCCGGTCGTCACCGAACCGCACAAGAGCGTGCGCGCGCTCAAATGGGCGGTCGAGGAGATGGAGCGCCGCTATCGCATGATGAGCAGCGTCAATTCGCGCAACATCGCCGGCTTCAATGAAAAGGTGAAGACCGCCGCCGCCAAGGGCAAGCCGCTCGGCCGCAGGGTTCAGACCGGCTTCGACCCCGAGACCGGCGAGGAAATCTTCGAGGAGGAGCAGCTCGATTACCAGCCGCTGCCGCTGATCGTACTGATCGTCGACGAGCTGGCCGACCTCATGGTTACGGTCGGCAAGGAGATCGAGGTGCTGATCCAGCGCCTCAGCCAGAAGAGCCGCGCGGCGGGCATCCATCTGATCATGGCGACGCAGCGTCCCTCGGTCGACGTCATCACCGGCGTCATCAAGGCGAACCTGCCGACCCGCATCAGCTTCAAGGTGACGAGCCGCATCGACAGCCGCACTATCCTGGGCGAACAAGGCGCCGAGCAGCTGCTGGGCAAGGGCGACATGCTCTACAAACCCAACACCGGCGCGCTGGTCCGCGTGCACGGCCCCTTCGTGTCCGACGAGGAGGTCGAGCGGGTGGCCGACCACTGGCGCGCGCAGGGCAAACCCGACTACGTCGACGCCGTGACCGAGGAGCCCGAGGAAGGCGGCGGCTTCGATTTCGAGGACGAGTTCACCGCGTCGGACAATCCCGAGGAGCGCAAGTACCGCCAGGCCTGCCAGATCGTGATCGAGAACCAGAAGGCGAGCGGATCGTGGCTCCAGCGTCAGATGGGCGTGGGCTACAACACCGCCGCCAAATGGATCGAGCGGATGGAAGGCGAAGGGCTGGTCGGCCCGGCCAACCATGTCGGCCGGCGCGAGATCTTCCGCGATCAGGACGGCAATCCGCTCTAGGCGAGGCGCCGCGTCAGAGGTCGGGCAGGCGCTGCTCGGCGAAACCCCAGCCGTGGAGCGATTTCGACGCTGCCCGGTCGAGCAGTGTCTTCGCATCGTCCATCGAAAAGGGATGGGCGTTCTCCATGCCCTTCAGCTCGTTCCACGCGATCGGCACCGCGACAGGGGCGCCGCTGCGCGCCCGCGCCGAATAGGGAAGGACGGCGGTGCTGCCCCGCTGGTTGCGCAGCCAGTCGATGAAGATCTTTCCCTTGCGCTTGGCCTTGCTCATCGTCGCGGTGAAGCGGTCGGGTTCGGCCATGCTCAGCGCCTCGGCGAAACGCCTGGCGAAGTCCTTGTGCGTTTCCCACGAATGGCCGGTGGTCAGGGGCACCACGACATGGACGCCCTTGCCGCCCGAAAGCATGGCGAAGCTCGTCAGCCCCAGATCCGCCAGCCGGTCGCGAATGTCGCGCGCGGCGCTCTTCACGTCGCCGAAATCGAGACCCTCGTCGGGATCTAGGTCGAAGATCATCCGGTCGGGCGCCTCGACATCGGAGGAGCGCGCAGCCCAGCCGTGGAACTCGATCGTGCCCATTTGGACGCATTGCATGATGCCGCGCGCATCCTCGACGAAGATGTAGTCCTCCGTCCCGCCATCCTTCTCGGCGATGGGGACGTGGTGGACCGCGTCGCCGAAGCTGCCGCTGTCGTGCTTCTGGAAGAAGCACTTGCGCGCCCGCCCCTGCGGACAGCGGACGAGGCTGACCGGGCGGCGCGCGGCGAAGGGCAGCATCAGCGGGGCGATGGCGGCGTAGTAATCGGCCAGTTCTCCCTTGGTCTGGCCGCTGTCGGGAAAGACCACCCGGTCGCGGCTCGAAATCTCGACCGCTTCGTCCGCCACGGGCGCGTCGGCAGGTGTTTCGGGCGTGACCTCGGCCGCGTTCTTGTCGCCGCGCAGGCCGAGGAAGCTGCCATGGCGGACATTTCCGTCGGCGGTGAATTCGGCAAAGGCGATCTCCGCAACAAGGCTGGGTGTCAGCCAGGTAACGCCACGCGATGACGCCCTGTCGACCTCGGCGGGCGGCGTCTTGCGCTCCAGCCGCCGCATCTTCGTGGCAAGATCGTCGAGATCGTCGGTGGTGAATCCGGTCCCGACATTGCCCTTGTAGACCAACTCGTCTCCTTCGTGCTGGGCCAGCAGGAGCGAGGCGAAGGGGCGCCCCTTGGCGGAGGATGTCTTCCAGCCGATCACCACGAATTCCTGCCGCCGGGTGCATTTCACCTTCACCCAGGCCTTGCTGCGGCGTCCCGAATATGCGCCGTCCACGGTCTTGGAGATGATCCCCTCCTGCCCGGCATCGCACATGGTGCGAAACAGCTTCTCGCCCGCGCCGATCACGTGATCCGCCAGAAAGACCGGGTCCTCCGCCGTGGCGAGCAGCGACTCCAGCCGTTCCTTGCGCTCGATATTGGGCAGATCGGTCAGGTCCTCTCCGCCGAGTTCGAGACAGTCGAAGGCGTGGAGCTGCAAACGGTCGCCCTTCCCTTGCGCGCCATGCCCGCGCTTCAACACCTGTTGCAGGGTCGAGAAATCGGGATTGCCCTTCGCATCGACCGCGACGATCTCGCCGTCGATCAGGCAACTGGGCAGGTCGAGCGCGGCCACCGCCTCGACCAGCGGCGCGAACTTGTCGGTCCAGTCCTTCCCGCTGCGGGTGTAGACGCGCACATCCGCGCCCTTGGCCGCGATCAGCGCGCGATAGCCGTCGAACTTGATCTCGTGCATCCAGCGATTGCCGGCGGGCACGCTGTCGACCAGCGTGGCGAGCTGCGGTTTGCGGAAACCGGGGATCGCGGCGTCGCGCGATGCGGACCGCGCTTTCTTGGCATTGCGCGAGGACGCCTTGGCCATCTGCTCGGCAAAGGCATCGTCCTTCTTGCCCGCGAGCGGATATTCGCCTTTCTTGCCGGCGGCGATCTCCGCCATGGCTCGGCCGGTGAGAACGCTGGTCAGTTCCTTCTCGACCAGCATGTCGCCCTCCTGCGCGTGGTCGTCCTGCAATTTGCGCAGCAGCCAGTTTTCGCGCTTCTCTCCCGGCTTTTTCTTCAGCCTTATCAACAGCCACTCGCCGCGCATCCGCTCGCCCTCGAGGCAAAAGTGCAGATGGCCCTTCTCGATGTCCTTTGCGCTCTTGCCCTTTATCGGCGACCAGGTGCCCCGGTCCCACAGCATCACCGTGCCGCCGCCATATTCGCCCTTGGGAATGGTGCCCTCGAATTCGGCATAGGACATTGGGTGATCCTCGGTCCGCACGGCAAGCCGCTTCACGTCCGGGTCGGGCGAGGGCCCCTTGGTGACCGCCCAGCTCTTGAGCACGCCGTCGGCCTCCAGCCGCAAATCCCAGTGCAGCCGCGTGGCGTCGTGCTTCTGGACGATGAAGAGATTGCCGCCCTCGCTCGCCTGCGCCTTGCCGGAAGGCTCG
Source organism: Erythrobacter sp. (assembly GCA_025698865.1). Taxonomy (GTDB): domain Bacteria; phylum Pseudomonadota; class Alphaproteobacteria; order Sphingomonadales; family Sphingomonadaceae; genus Qipengyuania. The sequence goes on from JAILWQ010000002.1 coordinate 161,773, forward strand.
GGCGTCTTCCCGAAGTCGCGCTTGGCATTGTAAGTGGCGAGCGGGTCGGCCGTTTTTCTCGCGCCCGCCATTTCAGGCGCTCTTGCTCTTCTTGGCGGAGGTCTTCTTCGGTGGAGCCGCCTTCTTGTCCCCATCAACCGATTTCTTGAGCGCGGCCATCAGGTCGATGACATTGGAGCCGGACGCGCCTTCGCTGTCGCCGCTGTCCTCAATGATCGCCTTGTTCGATTTCGACTTGGCCTTCTTGTCGATCAGCTTGCGCAGCGCCTCGACATAGCGGTCCTCGAACTCGCCCGCATCGAAGGGCGCGCTTTTCTGGTCGATCAGCGCCGTAGCGAGATCGAGCAGTTCCTTCTTGGGCTTGGCATCATCGATCTCCGTGAAGAACGACTGGCCCTTGCGCACCTCGTCGGCATAACGCAGCGTTTCCAGCAGCAGCCCCTTGCCGCAGGGCTTGATGGCGACGAGCTTCTCGCTGCCCCGCACCGAAAGCTGGCCCAGCGCGACCTTCTTCGCCTTGCGCAGCGCCTCGCGCAGCACGATGAACGCCTCCTCGGCCAGCTCGTCCTGCGGCGCGACGTAATAGGGCTTTTCGAAATAGAGCGGGTCGATCTCGCAGGCATCGACGAACTGGACCAGCTCCAGCGTGCGCTTGCTCTCGATCTTGACCGCCTCGATCTCCTCCTCCTCCAGCAGGACGTATTCGCCCTTGGAGACCTCGTAGCCCTTGATGATCTCGTCGCGATCGACCGGGCCGATGCCGGGCACGACCTTTTCGTAGGAGATACGTTTGCCGCTCGGCTCGTGGATCTGGTTGAAGCGGATCTTCGCGCCGGATTTGGTGGCGGTGTAGATTTCGACCGGAATGCTGACCAGCGCCAGCCTGATCTGTCCTTGCCAATAGGCGCGCGCGGCCATTGTCCTGTCTCCCTTGTGCGCCCAACCAGCGCGCCGAGTCAGCGCGCCAGACGCGGAATCGTTTCCGAGGCTGCGACGCCGCTTGGCTTGCTGCGATCCGGTTACGCCTGTAACGGGTCGCGCAAGACAAGGAGTCCTCCCCCATGCGTGTCGGTTGCCCCAAGGAAATCAAGAACCACGAATATCGCGTCGGCCTGACGCCCGAAAGCGCGCGCGAGCTGACGCATCAGGGCAGCGAGGTCTGGATCGAGACCGGCGCGGGCATGGGCATCGGCGCGACCGACGCCGAATACGAGGCCGCCGGTGCGCGCATCGTGGACGGGCCGGATCCGATCTTCGCCGAGTGCGAAATGGTCGTGAAGGTCAAGGAACCGCAGGCCGAGGAACGTGCCAAGCTGCGCCCCGACCAAGTGCTCTACACCTATCTCCACCTTGCGCCCGATCCCGAGCAGACCGCCGATCTGGTGAAGTCCGGTGTTACCGCGATCGCTTACGAGACGGTGACCGGTCCGGGTGGCCAGCTCCCGCTGCTCAAGCCGATGAGCCAGGTCGCCGGGCGCATGAGCATCCAGGCCGGTGCCAGCGCGCTTGAAAAGGCCCATGGCGGACGCGGCGTGCTGATCGGCGGCGTTCCCGGCGTGCTGCCGGGCAAGGTCGTGGTGATCGGCGGCGGCGTGGTCGGGTTCAACGCGGCGCAGATGGCAGTCGGCCTCGGCGGCGACGTCGAGATTCTCGATCGCGATCCCGACGTGCTCGAGCGGGTCGGCACCTTCTTCGAGGCGCGCGCCTCCACCCGCTTCTCCAACAAGACCAATCTGGAAGAGGCGGTCTGCGCGGCGGATCTCGTGATCGGGGCCGTGCTGATCCCGGGCGCGGCGGCGCCCAAGCTGGTGACGCGCGATCTGCTCAAGCAGATGAAGCCCGGCGCGGTGCTCGTCGATGTGGCCATCGACCAGGGCGGCTGCTTCGAGACCAGCCGCGCGACCACCCATGCCGAGCCGACCTATGTCGTCGACGATATCGTGCATTACTGCGTCGCCAACATGCCCGGCGCCGTGGCGCGCACCAGCACCTATGCGCTCAACAACGTGACCCTGCCCCATGCCCTGCGCATTGCGAAGATGGGGTGGAAGGAAGCGCTGCGCGCCAATCCGCATCTTGCCGAAGGGCTCAACGTCCACGCCGGCAAGGTCACATACCGCGCGGTGGCGGAAGAGCTGGGCTACGACTATCTGCCGGTTGCCGAAGCGCTAGGTTGAACTGACGCGGCCGGGTTAACCGCCCGGAAACCGGTTTGGGATAGCTCTGCTGCGTGACCAGCAGGCTGCCGCACATTGTCGCGATGATCGTGCTGCATCTTGCGGCCGTTCTGGCGTGTCTTCACGCCCCCGCATCCGCGCACGATCCGGACGAAGGATCGCTCACCCGCCCCGCCTGCTTCGCCTCCAGCACCGACGATCGCACACTGGCACAGATGGCCGGCGCTTCCGCCCTGTGGAATTGCCGCGGCGGCGGGTGGGACGCGTCCGCGCCGGTCTCGTGGATCCGCTTCGGGATATCGGGCCGGTCGGACGAGGCCCCGCCCTCGCTCTTCTTCACCCGGATTTCCCGCTTCGCCTCAATTTCGCTCACCGCCATCGATGCCGACGGAGCCAAGCGGACCGCGACTTTCGGCGAGGAGGACGGGACCCCGGTGGCGGCCGGCCCCATCTTCACCCTTCCCCTGCCTGAAATCACCGCCAAAACGCGTGCGCTGGTGGTCCGCATCGTCGGGCCGCACAGCGCACCGATGATGACCGAGGCGCGGCTGACGGGTTCGACCACGCGGACCGACTGGAGCGTCATCCAGCTGCTCTTCCTGGCGATGATCCTCGGCATGCTGGTCATGCCGTTGATGTTCGACGTGAGTTTCTACATCGTCCTGCGCGAGAGGTTCGTCCTTCTCCATGCCTTCATGGCGTTCTCGATGATCCTCTACGTGCTGTTCGCCGGGGGGCTTCTGCCGGTCTTCGCGAATGTATCGGTGCCGGCAATGGCCGTCGGGGGATCGCTCAGCTGGGCGGCAGGGTCGGCCGCCGCGGCTTTCTTCCTAACCGAATTCGTCGAGCCGGGCCGCTTGCCGGCGCGCATGGACCGCGCACTGCGGCTTGCCGGCTGGTGGACATTGCTGGTCATCGGCTTCGCCTCCCTGCAGCTGTCCTGGACGCAGAGCTTCGACAATGCGCTCTATTTCTACGGCTTCGTTCCGGTGATCGCGATCTACCTCGCCGCGATCGTGGTCGCGCTGATGCGGGGAAGCGTGGCTGCGCGCTATGTCGCGGCGGCGTGGATACCGCTGTTCCTCGCGGCGAGCGAAAGGCTGCTCCGCGGTCTCGGCGTCTACGCCGCGCCGTCCTGGTTCGACCAGTTCCTCTACACCGCGCTGGCGTTGGAAGTGATGATCGTCGCTCTCGGCGTAGCCAGCCGATATGCCGCGATCCGGCTCGAGCGCGACAATGCCCGGGCCGAGGCGAAGATGCTGGAGAACCTCTCGGAACGCGACCCGCTGACCGGCCTTCTCAACCGCCGCGCCCTCGACGATCGCTTCCCCGATCTCCATGCCGCCGGCTACGAGACGGTCGCGCTGTTCGATCTCGACCATTTCAAGACAGTCAACGACACGCACGGGCACGAGGTCGGCGATCAGGTTCTCCGGGTCGTGGGCGACGTGTTGCGGACCGATCCGGAGGCGGTGGCGGTGCGGATGGGCGGCGAGGAGTTCCTGGTCCTGTTCGCCGGCGACGATGTCGAGATCCGGGCCGAGCGGATGCGCCAGACCATCGCGGTGCGGGTCGCGCGCGAGGTGGAGGCGCTTAAGTCGATCCTGACCGCGAGCGTGGGGCTGGTCCAGGGGCCGCGGTCGAAGGACGGCGCGACCGACTTCGCGCAGCTCTATCGCCGCGCCGATGCGCTGCTCTACGAAGCGAAGGCGGGTGGTCGCAACCTGCTGGCAAGCGAGACGCTGCGCCATGTCCGCCCGCCTCCGCCGCCGGTCATGCCGCTCCGCAAATCCAGCGCGGCCTGAGGCGCCTTCCGGGCCGGATCGTCAGGCCAGGAACGGCGCCGCGATCTCGGCGCGGATGCGCTGGGGGCGGCCGGTGGCGCGGTCGATCATCGCCCAGGTCGATCGGACCGCGACCAGCAGCCGCCCCGACGCATCGTGGAAATCGACGCAGCGATCGAAGCGCGCGCCCTTGGGCGTGCCGGGTATCCAGGTGGTCGCGACCACATCCTCGCCCGGGCCGACATTGCCGCGATAATCGATCTCGTGCCGGGTCACCATCCAGACATAGTTCTCGATCGCCTCCCGATCCGCGACGTTCTGCCAGTGTTCGGTGGCGATGTCCTGCACCCACCGCACCCAGACCGCGTTGTTGACATGGCCGAGCTTGTCGATCGTGTCGGGTCCGGCGAGGAATGTCTTGGTGTGGCTGTTGCTCATCCGCCCTCTTGCGCGCCGTCCTCGCCCATCTGGGTGAGGATGAAGGCGACCTCTTCGGCCGTCTCGTAGATCGACTGGAACCGGCCCGACTTGCCGCCGTGGCCCGCGCCCATATTCGTCTTGAGCAGCAGAGTGTTGTCGTCGGTCTTCATTTCGCGCAGCTTCGCGACCCATTTGGCGGGTTCCCAATAGGTCACGCGCGGATCGTTGAGGCCGGCGGTCACCAGCAGCGGCGGATAGTCCTGCGCGATCACCTGATCGTAGGGGCTGTAGCTGAGGATATAGGCGAAGGCCTGCTTGGACCGGATCGGGTCACCCCATTCGGGCCATTCGCCGGGCGTCAGCGGCAGGTCCTCGTCCAGCATGGTGTTGAGCACGTCGACGAAGGGCACATGCGCCACCACCGCGCCCCACAGGTCGGGATCGGTGTTGACGACGACACCCATCAGCTCGCCGCCCGCGGAGCCGCCGGAAATGCTGATCCGGCCCTTCTCGGTATAGCCTTTGTCCGCCAGACCCTTCGCCACGTCGACGAAATCGTTGAAGGTGTTGACCCGCTCGTTGAGCTTGCCTTGCAGATACCAGTTGCGCCCGAGATCGTCGCCGCCCCGGATATGGGCGATGGCATAGGCATAGCCGCGATCGACCAGGCTCAGCCGCGTGGTCGAGAAGCCCGGCGGCACGGCATAGCCGTAGGCCCCGTAGGCATAGAGATGAAGCGGCCCGGTCCTGGGCCGATCCTTGCGCATCACCAGGCTGACCGGCACCATCGTCCCGTCGCGGGCGCGGATCTCGACCCGTTCGGTGACGTAGAGCGAGGGATCGTAGCCGCTGGGAATCTCCTGCTGCTTGAGCTGCTCGAGCTCGCCGGTGGCGACGTGATAGTCGTAGACCGTGTCGGGCGTGACCATGCTCTGGTAGGACAGTCGCAGCTTGTCCTGGTCGTATTCGGGATTGTTGGTCAGCCCGGTGGTAAAGCTGGGCTCGGCAAAGGCGATCGGCTTGACCAGCGCAGGCTCGGCGTAGGAGCGGAGCTGGATCTGGTCGAGTCCGGCGAGCCGGCCTTCGGTGACATAGAAATCCTTGAACAGCGAGAAGCCGTCGAGATAGAATTCGTCCGACCCGGCGATCAGCGTCTGCCATTCGCCCGGGTTGTCGAGCGGCGCGGTGGCGACGCGGAAATTGACATGGTCGTCATTGGTGTGGACCCACACCGTGCCGTCGCGCAGGTCGACATCGTATTCGACGCCCTTCTTGCGCTCCTTGACCAGGATCGGTTCGGCGGTGGGATTGTCGGCGGGAACGAGGCGAACCTCGCTCGTCTCGTTGTCGCCGGTCGAGATCACCAGCCAGTCTTCCTGCGAAGTCAGACCAGTGCCGACGCCGAAGCCCTCGTCGCGCGTCTCGCGGTAGAGCTCGACATCCTCGCTCACCGGCGTGCCGATCACATGAAGCGTCGCCTCTTTGGTGCGCCAGTTGTCGTCGGCCATGCCATACACCAAGGCGCGGTCGCCCATCACCCAGGTGAGGCCGGTGCGGGTCCCAGAGATGGTGTCGTCCAGCAGCTCGCCGGTCTCCAGATCCTTGATCCGCGCGGTGTAGCGCTCCGATCCGTTGTTGTCCGCCGAATAGGCGAGATAGCGCCCGTTCCGCGACACCGAGAAGGCGCCGAGGCGGAAATATTCCTTGCCCTCGGCCAGTTCGTTCTCGTCGAGGATCAGCACCGCATCGCCCCCGGCCACGGGCTTGCGGTAATACTTGCGGTACTCCGCCCCTTCCTCGAATTCCGACCAGTAGAGCCAGTCGCCATCCTTTTGCGGCACGGTGGAATCGTCTTCCTTGATCCGCGCCTTCATCTCCTCGAACAGCGTGTCGACGAGCCCCTGATGCGGCTTCATCTGCGCTTCGAACCAAGCGTTCTCGGCCTTGAGGTGATCGAGCACATCCGCGTCGTCGACCGTCGGATAGCTCTTGTCGTGCAGCCAGTTGTAGGGATCGGCAATCGTGATCCCGTGATGGCTGTAGGAATGGTCGCGTTTTACGGCGACGGGCGGCGCGGTCGGTTCGGTCAAGTCGGTGTCCTGTGCGTAGGCTGGTGCGGCGGTGAGGGCGATGGCGCCCGCGGCCAGATAGGCGGTGAAATGGCGCGGCATGGCGGTTCGGTCCTCCCGGCGGACGAGGCGCGCAACCACGGGTGGAAACCCCGCGCCCGCCCCTGTATGGTGCATCCATGACTATGCGGGCGCGCAGCCCGCCGCAAGCGCCGTTTCGCGAGGCTCGCGCCCGCACTTACCCGAAACGGCCGGATGACAGACGAGCCCAAAGGATGACACGCCCATGCTGATGCAGACACACGAAGCCCGCCTCGACGCTCTCCGCCAGGAATTGAAGCGCCGCGATCTCGACGGGTTCGTGATCCCGATCTCCGACGAGCACATGAGCGAATATGTCGGCGACTATGCCCAGCGCCTGCAATGGCTGACCGGGTTCAAGGGCAGCGCGGGCAGCGCCGCCGTGATGCGCGATCGGGCCGCGATCTTCACCGACGGCCGCTACACCGTGCAGGTGCGCGAACAGGTCGACGGCAAGCTGTTCGATTACGAGGACGTGCCCGCCACCAGTCCGGCGAAATGGCTGGCGAAGCACGCGCGCGAGGGGATGCGGATCGGCTACGACGCCTGGCTCCACGGCGTCGAATGGGCCGAGGATGCGGCAAAGCTCCTCGCCAAGAAGGGCGCGGAACTCGTCCCGGTCGAAGGCAATCCGATCGACGCCGTCTGGGCCGACCGCCCCGCCCCCTCCGCCGCGCCGGCCGTCCCTTATTCGGACGAGCACGCCGGCCGTTCCAGCGCCGAGAAGCGCGCCGAGATCGCCGACTGGCTACAGGAGGAAGGCTACGACGCGACCATCGTCGCCGCGCTCGATTCGGTCGCCTGGCTGCTCAACATGCGCGGGGCCGACGTCGCCAATACGCCGGTCGCACTGTCCTATGTCACGGTCCATTCCGACGGGACGGCCGAGCTGTTCATCGCGCCCGAAAAGGTCTCGCCCGAGCTTGCCCAGCATCTCGGCAATGCGGTGAAAGTCCGCGACCGCGGCGAATTCGAAAGCGCTCTCGGGTCGTTGAAGGGCAAGACGGTGGCGGTCGACACCAACCATGCGGTCGCCGGCATTTTCCAGGCGCTGGAGGATGGCGGGGCCAGGGTGGTACGGACCGACGATCCGACCGTGCTCGCCAAGGCGATCAAGAACGCAGCGGAACAGCGCGGTCACCGCGAAGCGCAGGCGCGCGACGGGGCGGCGGTGTCGCGCTTCCTGCGCTGGCTGAGCGCGGAGGCACCCAAGGGCGGCGTGGACGAGCTGACCGCTGCCGCCAAGCTGCGCGAATTCCGCGGATTGGACCCCGAAATGCGCGATTCGAGCTTCGACACGATCAGCGCCGCCGGGCCACACTCCGCCCTGCCGCACTACAAGGTGGACGAGGACAGCAACATCCCGATCCCGCCGGGCAGCATCTACCTGGTCGATTCGGGCGGCCAGTATCTCGGCGGCACGACCGACATCACCCGCACGGTCTGGGTCGCAACGCCGGACGGATCGGCCCAGCCGAGCGCGGAAATGATCGACCGCAACACCCGCGTGCTGAAGGGCCATATCCAGCTCGCGCTCGCGACCTTCCCGCAAGGCACCAATGGCGGCCAGCTCGACACTCTGGCGCGGATGCATCTGTGGCAGGCAGGCGTCGATTTCGGCCACGGCACCGGCCACGGCGTCGGCAGCTATCTCGCGGTGCACGAGGGGCCGCAGCGCATTTCCAAGCCGGGCGGCGCCTTCGCCGGAACCGGCACACCGCTCCATGCGGGCATGATCCTGTCGAACGAGCCGGGCTATTACAAGGCGGGCGCCTACGGCATCCGGATCGAGAACCTGATTCTGACCGTCCCTGCCGACATTCAGGGCGCGGAGGGCGAGTGGCTCGGCTTCGAGACGCTGACCTTCGTCCCGCTCGACCGGAGGCTGGTCGACAAGGCGCTGCTGACCGATGCCGAGATCGACTGGTGGAATGCTTACCACGCCGAGGTTCGCGACGTGCTGTCGCCGCGCCTCGAGGGCGAGGATCTGGCCTGGCTCGAAGCGGAGTGCGCGCCGCTCTGACGTGGTCAGGGCCCCGTTCGCTGGCGCTTCGATGAACGGGGGCGGGGCCGCGATACACTCTGCGACAATTCGGCCCGATCCCGGCAAAGTGCTGCGACAATGAAGCCCTAGAAGGGTCACATGAGTTGCGGCGGGCCGGGATACCTCCCCCCCCCCTTTCCGTTCCGGTCCGTCGCGGCTCCCCCTTTCCTTGTCCCGGAGCAGCGACATGAAGACCTTTTTCCTCACCCTTTCCGCCGGCACTCTCGCGCTGACGGGCGCCACCGCCGTCTTCGCGCAGGACCGCACGCCCATGGTCAAACGCGACGGCAATGGCGACGGCACGATCACCCGCGCCGAGATGCAGGCCCACGGCGCGGCGATGTTCGCGCGGATGGACGCCAATGGCGACGGGCGGATCGATACCGCCGACCGCGCGGCGCGCAAGGCCGAGCGCTTTGCCCGCATGGACCGCGACGGCAATGGCGAGATCAGCCAGGCCGAGATGGACGCCAACCGGGCCGAACGCCGCGAGCGGATGGAGCAGCACCGCGCCGAACGCGCGGAGAAGGCCGGCGACCGGCGCGAGCAGATGTTCGCCCGCCTCGACACCGATCGCAGCGGCGGCATCTCGCAAGCCGAGATGGATGCCGCCCGTTCGCAGCGCGGCGAAGGCGGCGAAGCGCGTGCTGACGGCCGCAAGGGCAAGCGCGGCCACCGCATGGGTCGCCGCGGTATGCACCGGGGCGGCATGATGATGGGTATGATGCGTCAGGCCGACACCAACAATGATCAGGCCCTCACTCGCGCGGAATTCGACGCCGCGCTGACGCAGCACTTCAGCCGGCTCGACACCGACGGCAACGGATCGATCACGCAGGCCGAGCGCCAGGCAGCGCGCGAGGCGATGCGCGCCCGCATGACCGAGCGTCGCGGCCAGCGCGGCCAATGATCTCTGGGTGATCTTCCGGTGATCTTGCCGCCCGCCCGGCGGTTGGGGTAGCGCGGGTTCCGCCATGACGAGCGATCCCGCGCCCACCTCCCTCCTCCTCGTCGACGACGAAAGGACCCTGCGCGAGCCCTTGGCCGAGTATCTCACCGGCCAGGGTTTCGCCGTGCGGGAGGCCGAGAGTGCCGCCGCCGCGCGCTCGACCTTGCGCGACCACACGCCCGACATCGTCCTGCTCGACATCATGATGCCGGGCGAGGACGGCCTGTCGCTCACCCGCCATCTGGTCGAGACGCAGGGCCTGCCGGTAATTCTGCTCACGGCTAAGGGCGAGGCGATGGACCGGATCGTCGGGCTGGAGATCGGCGCGGACGACTATGTCACCAAGCCGTTCGAGCCGCGCGAACTTGTCGCCCGCATCCGCACCGTGCTGCGCCGGGTGGACAAGGGCGCCGACGGCGGGCCCGTTCCGGCTGACGATTTCGTCTATGCCTTCGAAGGCTGGACGCTCGACCCGCTCAAGCGCCGGCTGACAGATCCCGAGGATGCGGTGGTCTCGATCTCCACCGCCGAATTCCGCCTGCTGCGCGCCCTTTGCGACCACCCGCGCCAGGTGCTCGACCGCGACCGCCTGCTCGACATGGTGCAGGGGCGCGAGGCGCATCTGTTCGACCGCGCGGTCGACAATCAGGTCAGCCGCCTGCGCCGTAAGATCGAGGCCGACAGCCGCAACCCGATGTTGATCCAGACCGTGCGCGGCGGCGGCTACCGGCTTGCGGCGGATGTCGCCCGCATCCGTCGCCCGGCGGACTGACGCGCGCCGTGCGCTCCTCCCTGCAGATCTGGCCCCGGAGCCTGCTCGGCCAGACCCTGCTGGCGACCGCGCTGGCGCTTCTGGCCGCGCAGGCGATCTCGACGTTCCTGCTATTCCGCGCCGCCGAGGAGCGGCACGAGACCGCGCTGGTCAACGCCGCCGCCTTTCGCCTGATCGGCGGTGCGCGACCGGATCGCAACGGTCGCGCCATCGCGCGCGAGCGGCGTGGCGAACGAGCAGACGGCCGGCGGATCGAGCGGCGGGAATGGCCCGGCGGCGGCATGGGGGGAAGCCATTTCCCGCGCCGCTTCGCCTACCAGCTGTCTCCCGCCTCGCCCGTACTCGCAGAAGAAACCCGCGACCAAGCGCGCGAGGCCGCGCTGCGCGACCTGCTCGACCGGCAGGGCATCGCCGTCGCCGACCTGACCGTGACCGAGCGGCCGCTGATGTCCGACCCTCTGTTGCAGAAAGCGAGCGCGCGCCGGCCCCGCCTGCGCACCCGGCTCGCTGCGGAGAGCGGGCAGGCGCTGCTCGTCGCCGGGCTGCGCCGCGACGGTGCCGCGCAATGGGAGGTGGTCCGCGTGCCCATTCGCGAGCGGGAGAACCGGGCAATCCGGGCGATCCTTCTCCAGACCCTCGTCCTGTTCGTGGTGCTGATGGGCCTGCTGTGGCTGGTCCTGCGGCGGATCACCCGGCCGCTTGCCGATCTGCGCGCCCGCACCGCGCGTTTCAGCGCCAGCGGCACGCCGTCCGAGCCGCTGGCGGTGCGCGGGCCTTCCGACATCTCCTCCCTCATCGCCGCGCACAATGCGATGGAGGCGCGCATCGGCGCCATGCTGAACGAGAAGGACGTGATGCTCGGCGCGATCGGCCACGATCTCAAGACCCCGCTCGCCGCGCTGCGCGTGCGGATCGAGGCGGTCGAAGACGAAGCCCAGCGCGAGCGCATGGCGGCGACGATCGAGGAACTGGTCCGCACGCTCGACGAGATTCTCGAGCTTGCCCGCGTCGGCCGGGCGGACGCACCGCCCGAGCGCGCCGAACTCTCGACCCTCGCCGCCTCGGTGGTCGAGGAATTCGAGGATATGGGCCAGCCCGTCGCCATGGCCGAAGGGCCCCGCATCAGTGCGCCGGTCCACATCACCTGGCTGAAGCGGGGCTTGCGCAATCTGATCGCCAACGCCGTGCGCTATGGCGGCGAGGCCGAAGTTTCGGTGCAGCGCGAGGGCGATGAAATCGTGCTGAGAGTCGAAGATCGGGGGCCGGGCATCCCCGGGGACCGGATCGCCGCCATGCTCGAACCCTTCGTGCGCGGCGAGGCGAGCCGCAATCGCGAGACCGGCGGGGCGGGCCTCGGCCTGACGCTCGCCCGCGCGGTTGCCGAGCAGCATGGCGGCGCGCTGGTGCTGACGAACCGTGCGGGCATTGGAGGTGGGGGCGGGCTGCGCGCCGAGCTGCGCCTGCCCGCCTAGCGCATCAACCCGCCGAGAATGTTGCGCACGAAGGCAGTCGCCCCGGTCCGCAGCGGATCGGCGCTCGATTTCCTACCCAGCACCGCGGCGACCGCGACCGAGGCAACCGATCCCGCCGCCGCCCGCGCCGCGCTCTTGCCCGCATTGCCCCAGAGCGAGGTCGACTTGCGCTCGCGCTTCGCCACGTCCTCGCGCCCCTTGGCCGCCACTTCCTGCGCCGTCGCGGCCGCATCGGCAGCCTTGGCGGCGAGCACTTCGGCGGCGCTCTCGCGATCGACCCGCTCCTCGTACTTGCCCTCGTGCGGACTCACCGAATTGACGATGGCACGCTCCTTCGCCGTCAGCGGGCCGAGGCGGCTCGCGGGCGGGCGGACCAGCGTGCGCTGCACGATCGAGGGGGCACCGTCGAGTTGCAGCGTGGAGACCAATGCCTCGCCCACTTTCAGCTCGGTGATCGCCTGCGCTACGTCGAGCTCGGGATTGATGCGAAAGGTTTCGGCCGCGGCGCGGATCGCCCGCTGGTCGCGCGGCGTGAAGGCGCGCAGGGCGTGCTGGACCCGGTTGCCGAGCTGGCCCGCGATCCGTTCGGGAATGTCGATCGGGTTCTGCGTCACGAAATAGACCCCGACGCCCTTCGAACGGATCAGGCGGACCACCCGCTCGATTGTGTCTTCCAGCGCGTCCGGCGCCTCGTCGAAAAGCAGATGCGCCTCGTCGAAGAAGAAGACCAGCTTCGGCTTTTCGGGATCGCCGACCTCCGGCAGCGTCTCGAAGAGTTCGGCGAGCAGCCACAACAGGAAGGTCGCGTAGAGCTTGGGACTGCGCATCAGCCGGTCGGCCGCGAGCACGTTGACGATCCCGCGTCCATGATCGTCGGTGGCGATGAAATCCGCGATCTCCAGCGCCGGCTCGCCGAAGAAGCGCGCGCCTCCCTGGCTGTCGAGCGCGAGGAGCTGGCGCTGGATCGCGCCGACGCTGGCCTTGGAGACGTTGCCGTATTTCGCCGTCAGCGTCTTGGCGTGCTCGGCGGTGTAGGCGAGCATCGCCTGCAGATCCTCGAGATCGAGGAGCAGCATTCCCTCCTCGTCGGCGAAGCGGAAGACGATGTTGAGCACGCCCTCCTGCGTCTCGTTGAGATCGAGCAGGCGGGCGAGCAGCAGCGGGCCCATCTCGCTCACCGTGGTGCGGATCGGGTGGCCCTGTTCGCCATAGAGGTCCCAGAACACCACCGGATTGTCGCGATAGGCGTAATCCGCGATGCCGAGCTCGCGGGCGCGGGCTTCCAGCTTGTCGGCGTTCTTGAACGTGGGCGAGCCGGGCATGGCGAGACCGGACAGGTCGCCCTTCACATCGGCCACGAAGACCGGGACACCGGCGGCCGAGAAGCTCTCCGCAAGCCCTTGCAGGGTCACGGTCTTTCCGGTGCCGGTGGCACCCGCGATCAGGCCGTGGCGGTTGGCCTGGGCAAGGGTCAAATACTGTTTTTCGCCATTGGCGGCGAGGCCGAGATAGATGTCGTCCAAGATCGGGCTCCGGCTGTGCGAAAGGTCGCGTGACGCGATGTGGCCCGAGGGCGGCCACCGGGTCAACGCTCGACATGGGCTTCGCGGGCGCTAAAGACTGCCGGCGATGGAAACGCGTGCCCCTCTGGTCCTGCTCGACGATGCTCGGGAAGACGGTGCGCTGGACAACGGGGCGCCTGAAAAGAAAGCGGCCGACGCGCTCCTCTACGAGAACCCGCGCGAGATCTTCGTGGCGCGGCGCCCAGACGAGGTCGCCGGAGTGCTGGAAGCCGCCGATGCGGCGCGGCGCGCGAGCGGCGGGACACTGGCGGGCTACATCGCCTACGAGGCGGGGCTAGCGCTCGAGCCGCGGCTGGCGCCGCTTGCCGATGCGCGCACCGGCGCGGCGGGGCCGCTGGTCTGGATCGGCCTGTTCGACGAGGCGGCACGTATCGCCGCTGCCGACATGCCCGACTGGCTCGCCGCGCGGCAGCGCGGCACGGCATCGCTCGGCCCGCTCGATCCGCAGGTCTCGCCCGGTGCCTATGTCGCGATGTTCGACGAATTGCAGGAGGCGATCCGGGCGGGCGACATCTACCAGGCCAATCTGACCTTTCCGCTCGCGGGTGGCTTCACCGGTGATCCCGTGGCACTCTACGCCGCGCTGCGCCCGGCGGCGAGAGCGGGCTATGGCGGGCTGGTGTTCGACGGGTCGCACTGGCTGCTCAGCCTCTCGCCCGAGCTGTTCGTCTCGTTGAAGGGCCGCGCGGCCAAGACCAAGCCGATGAAGGGCACCCGGCCGCGCAGCATGGATGCGGCCACCGATGCGGCTCTGAAGGACGATCTCGCCCATTCCGCCAAGGACAAGGCGGAGAACCTGATGATCGTCGACCTGTTGCGCAACGATCTCGCCCGCGTCGCCGAGCCAGGCAGCGTGCGGGTGGACGCGCCTTTCGCGGTCGAGAGCTATCCCACGGTGCACCAGATGGTCAGCACCGTGCGGGCTGATCTTGCCGAAGGGCGCGGCGCGATCGACTTGGTGCGCGCGCTGTTCCCCTGCGGATCGGTCACCGGCGCGCCCAAGATCCGCGCGATGGAGCTGATCGACAGGGTCGAACGCGATGCGCGCGGCCCCTATTGCGGCGCGATCGGGCGGATCGGCGCGGATGGAGAAGCCGCCTTCAACGTCGCGATCCGCACCCTGCGTCTGACCGAGATCGAGAACGGGCGGGGCAAGGCAGTGCTGGGCGTGGGCGGCGCTATCGTCGCCGACAGCGATGCACAAAGCGAATGGCGCGAGGCGTTGCTGAAGGGCGGCTTCGCCCGCGCGGCGCCCGGTTTCGCGGCGAGCGGCTGCGACCTCATCGAGACCATGCGCTTCGATCCGGATGGCGGAATCGCCCGGCTGGAATTGCATCTGGCGCGCATCCGGGACAGCGCCACCGCGCTCGGCTTCGCTCTCGACCGGCACGAGGCGCGCAACTGCCTCCACGCGCTGTGCTTCGATCTCGAACAGCCGATGGTGGTGCGCCTCCTTGCCTCGCGCGGCGGAGCGATCGCCGTGGAGGCGAAAAGCCTGCCCGATGCCTGGCCCGACCCGGCCGGAGCGATCGCGCTGCCGCTGCCCGTCGATCCGGGCGATGGGCGCCTGCGCCACAAGACCACCGACCGCGGTTTCTACGAGGATGCGCGCGACGTCGCGACCCTCGAAGGCGCCGAGGAGGCGATCCTCGTGCGCCACGACGGTCTGGTGACCGAGGGCGCAATTTCCAACATCTTCCTGCGCGATGCGGACGGCGTGCTGCTGACCCCGCCCGCCGCGCTCGGCCTGTTGCCCGGAGTCCTGCGGCAGTCCCTCCTCGAAAGCGGCGAAGCGCGCGAGGCGGAGCTGGTGCTGGACGATCTGGCGGACGGCTTCCTGCTCGGCAATTCGGTGCGCGGGCTGCATCCGGCAAGGCTTCTACGATGACGACACCCGCAATCCTGTTCGAAGACGGCGAGACGCTGGTGATCGACAAGCCCGCCGGCCTGCCGATCGAGCGCCCGCGCAAGGGCGGACGGAGTCTCGAGGATCATCTCGAGGCGCTCAAGCTCGGCTTCCAGCGGCCGCCCGTGCCGGTCCACCGGCTCGACACCGACACCAGCGGCTGCCTGCTGCTGGCCCGCAATCCCAAGGCGCTGAAGCGCTTCAACCGCGCCTTCGAGGATCGGCTGGTGGGCAAGACCTATCTCGGCGTTCTCGATGGTCTACCGCAGGGCGAGGAGGGAACGATCGAGCTCTCCCTCGCCAAGATCAGCAGCGCGGAAAAGGGCTGGCGAATGATCGCCGCGAAGAAGGGCAAGCCCGCGATCACCCACTGGCGCCTGCTGGCGACGCAGGATGGCAAGGCGCTGATCGAGTTCCGCCCCGAGACCGGCCGGACCCACCAGATCCGTATCCATGCGCTCGCGGGGCTCGGCGCGCCCTTGCTCGGCGATCCGGTCTACGGGCCGGTCCACGGCAAGGGCCGGGGCGCGGCGCGCACCATGCTGCACGCCGCCGCGCTGTCCATCCCGCGCGAGGGCAAGCCGCCGGTCGAGGCCACCGCCCCCTTCCCCGCCGACTACGCCGCGCTCGGCTTTGCCGATCCCGCCGGCTGATGGGCAGGATCGCCGAGCGCGCGCTGGCGATCGCCGAGGAGAAGTTCGTCGCCGGCTCTGGGCCGGGCGGACAGAACGTCAACAAGGTGGCGACGACGGTGCAATTGCGCGTCGACGTGTTCCAGATCGGGCTCGATCCCGACAGCTACACCCGGTTGAAGGAGATCGCCGGCAGCAAGCTGACCAAGGGCGGCGAATTACTGATTGCGGCCAACGAGTACCGTACCCAGGAACAGAACCGCGAGGCGGCGCGCGCCCGGCTGCTGTCGATCCTAGAGGAGGCGCTGACCCCGCCGCGCAAACGTCGCAAGAGCCGTCTCAACCGGGTGGGCAAGGTCAAGCGGCTGAAGGCCAAGAAGGTGCGGGGCACGGTCAAGGCCAATCGCGGCCCGGTGAAACTGTGAAGACCGGGGCAAAGCCGCCTCGCTTGAAATATTGACTTGTCCACCGGAATCGCCCATTGGGCGCGCCGGACCGGCGGTGCAGACGCACCGCCCTTATTTTTTATATCCAGGAAACCGTCATGGCGAAGCCCGCAACCGTCAAGATCAAGCTCGTCTCGACCGCAGACACGGGCTTCTATTACGTGACCAAGAAGAACCCGCGCAACATCACCGAGAAGATGACCTTCCGGAAATACGATCCGGTTGCGCGCAAGCATGTCGAATTCAAGGAAGCCAAGATCAAGTAAGCCGTTTTCCGGCTTCCTTCGACGCGGCTTTCCCGGCGCATTGCTGAACGGCGGGAACCACGCGAATTCAGCGATGGTTCAATGCTCCGATCCCACTATCCGGAGCATGAGAACATTGCGCATACCTCACGGTAAATCGATCGCTTCGGCCATGGCGCTTGCCGTGGCCGCGGCCGTTCCCGCAACCTATTTCGCCGCGCCCGCCCCGGCCTTCGCTGCCGAGGGCGATCTCGACCGCGCCGTCGCCGCCCTGCGCGGCATTTCGACGATGAAGGCGGCGTTCACCCAGACCGATCGCCAGGGCCGCACCATCGGCGGCGAACTGACGCTGAAGCGTCCGGGCAAGATCCGCTTCGAATACGACAAGAGCGCCAACATGCTCGTCGTCTCGAACGGCAAGTCGCTCTATCTCGTCGACTACGAGGTCGATCAGGTCCAGCGCTGGCCGATCAGCAATTCGCCGCTCGGCGCGCTGCTCGATCCCAATCGCGACGTGAAGCAGTACGGCAAGCTCGTCCCCACCGGGAATGCGGGCGTCGTCAGTGTCGAGGTGCGCGATCCCAAGCGTCCCGAATTCGGCATGATCACCCTGATCTTCACGCGCAACGCGTCCGCACCCGGCGGATTGCAGCTGACCAACTGGGTCGCGCTCGATTCGCAGAACAACCGCACCACCGTGCGGCTGTCGAACCAGCGCTACGGCGTGTCGGTGGCGGACAGCGCATTCACCTTCCGCGACCCTCGTCGCTCGTCCCGCCGACCGGGCTGAACGGAGCGCGGTCGAAATGAGACGAACCTGCGGTCAACCGCAGGGTTGCGTTCATAAAGGATCAATGCGGACCGGCCTAGAAATCAAATCACAGGACGGATGAAGACGGGTTCCCCCCTGTTGCCTGTCATTCGCTAACCGCCCTGTACCAAGCGTGACGAACGCACAAAGGAACCCTCGTGCCAATGCCCCCGGCACGAGGGTTTTTTGTTATCCGGCGTTCGGGTGTCGAACCGGTTTTCGCTTTATCTGTCCTCGGCGCTGTTTCGACGCTGGCGCGTCGAGCACCTGCGGGCGGGCGGTCGCCCTTGCCGGGCCTCCCCCGGCCCGGAGGTTCTCCACCCGCTGCTCCAATTCTCCCGACGTCTCGGCCAGGTTGGAACTGCTACTCCCAGCCGAAGGCGCGACGGATGATGTGATAGATCAGGTTCTGCTCGATCACGCCCTTGACCCCGTCGCTGCCCGGACCCTCGGCGAACAGCGCCACGTCCTCGCCTCCATGGGTCTCGGCACCAAGCGGAATCAGTGCCTGCTGGCGCGCGGCGATCCCGGTTTCGGGCATCGGGCGCTCCCCCGTGAACGCGCCCGGACCGGTCGCGTAGCTGAGCGTGGTGAAAGGCTTGCCGTCCGCGGCCAGCACCGGACCCTCGCCGCCCGGCCCATCCTCGCCGCCGCCCTCGGGCGCCTCGACCAGGCCGAGGATCGGATTGCCGCGCTTGGGATAGCCCGACATTGTGAAGACATGGCTGTGATCGGCGGTGACCATGATCAGCGTCTCGGCCGGGTCGGTGTGGTCGATCGCGTACTGGACCGCATTGGCCAGCTCGTCCGCTTCCTCCAGCGCATAGCCCGCCCGGCCCGCGTGATGGCCGTGATCGATCCGGCCGCCCTCGACCATCAGGTAATAGCCCTGCGGATCGTCATCGAGGCGGCGAATCGCCGCCGCGGTCATCTGGGTCAGCGTGGGCTCGCTGCTGTCGTCAGCACGTTCGGCCATGTAGGTCATATGGCTGGGCGCGAACAGGCCGAGGACCGGCTGGTCTTCCGGCGCGGCCGCGAGCTCGGCAGCGGTCGAGACCACGCTGCCGCCGGTGCGCCCGGCCCATTCGGCGGGCAGGTCGTCGTTCTCGGCCGTCCGGTCACCCTGGCCCGCCTTGCCGAAGAACGTCGCGCGCCCGCCGCCTAGCGCCACGTCGAAATCGGTCTCGACCAGCTGGCGGGCGATGTCGCGACACCCAAAATTGGCCTGTTCGGAGGAGATCACGCCATCGCTCTCCCAGTTGCGGTCGACGCTGCGGGCATAGACCGAAGCGGGCGTCGCATGGGTCAGCCGCGCCGTGCTGACGATGCCGAGCGCGAGCCCGCGGCGCTTCACCTCCTCGCCGAGCAGGGGCAGATGATGCTGCTCGCCCACCAGGCAATCGCCGCGCGGTGCGTCCGGCCCGATGCCGAGCATCCCCAGCCGCGTCTTGACGCCGGTGTGGATCGCGCTCGCCGTGCCGGCGCTGTCGGGCACCTGTGCGTCGGTGTTGTAGGTCTTGACCAGCGCCACGTGATCGAACGTCTCGAACGGCAGGACATATTCCTCGCCGCTCTGCCCGCGCTTCTGCCCGGCATAGATCCGCGCCGCGGTGATGGTGGAGATGCCCATGCCGTCGCCGATGAAAAGTATGACGTTCTTCGCCCGCGGTGCATCCGGGGCCGGGGCGGAGGCCACGCGCTCCGTGCCGGTCGCGCCCGCCGTGCAGCCGCCGAGGAGGGGCGAAAGGGCGGCGGCGGCCATGCCGAGAGCGAGGGGGGTACGGATCATGGCGACGGGGTCTCCTGAGAAAATGTCTGCGCGCGTGCGGCGCTTACATGCATCCGCTTGATGACAAAACCGTGAGCCTTGCCGCATCCCGGCCCGGACACTAGGTGACGCCCATGCTTTCTGTCGCCAGCTGGAATATCAATTCGGTGCGCCTGCGCATGCCGATCGTGGAGCGTTTCCTGAAGGAACAGGCGCCCGACATCCTCTGCCTGCAGGAGATCAAGTGCCAGGAGCACCAGTTCCCCTACGAGGCCTTCCGGGAACTCGGCTACGGGCATTTCGCGGTCCACGGCCAGAAAGGCTATCACGGCGTCGCGACTGTCGGCAAAGTGCCGTTCCGCGATTTCTCGAAGCATGACTGGCAGGACAATGGCGAGGCGCGCCATGTCGGCGTCGAGCTGACCGATCCCGCGCATCAGGGTGCGATCGTCGAGAACGTCTATGTTCCGGCGGGGGGCGACATCCCCGATCGCGAGCTCAATCTCAAATTCGGCCAGAAGCTCGATTTCCTCGAGCGGATGACCCGCTGGGCCGACGCGGTCGACCGGCCGACGCTGATCGTGGGCGATTTCAACATTGCCCCGCTGGAAAGCGACGTGTGGAGCCACAAGCAGCTGCTCAAGGTCGTCAGCCATACGCCCGTCGAGGTCGAAAGCCTCCAGCGTTTCATGGACGCGCATGGCTGGGCCGATATCGGGCGCCAGCACATCGCCGCGCCGAACCGCTATTATAGCTGGTGGAGCTATCGTTCGAAGGACTGGCAGGCGAACGATCGCGGGCGCCGGCTCGACCATATGTGGGCCAGCCCCGAGCTCGCCGCGCAGGCGACCGGCCACCGCGTTCACGAAGATGCGCGCGGGTGGGAGAAGCCTTCCGACCATGTCCCGCTCGTGACCGAGTTCGACCTCTGACAAGCGAACCGGGATCGGCACGGGCCGCGGCGCAGGCAGTCGACGCCC
The DNA here is from genome assembly GCA_025698865.1 of Erythrobacter sp. Classification (GTDB taxonomy): domain Bacteria; phylum Pseudomonadota; class Alphaproteobacteria; order Sphingomonadales; family Sphingomonadaceae; genus Qipengyuania. The sequence goes on from JAILWQ010000002.1 coordinate 181,912, forward strand.
TGCGACACGGATGGCCGATCGCGATCGACGGCGCGCCGGTGCTACAACCGGTCGAGACGGCCTATGGACCGGACCTGCGCGCCGAGACCATGCTCATCTCGGCCAGCCGCGCCGCGACTCTGAAGCTCGCCAACCAGCGCGAGGCGGCGGTTCCGGGCGAGCCCGTGCTCCTGCGCGGGGCGGAACCTTTCGACCGGGACATGGCGCTCGCCGTGGCGGACCCCGCGCTGGATCTCGCCCGGCCGATGAAGGGTCCGTTCAAGGCGGTCGGCTGCGCGTGGGACGAGGCAGCGCGCACCGCGCTTGAACTCGCACGGGTCGCAGGGATCCTGCCCGCTTTCATGGTCGCGCCGGACAAGGCCGAAGAGCCCGTGCACCTGGCTTCAGCCGACTTCGCCGCCTTCGCCGATCCCGCCCGGCTCCTGATCGCCAGCCGCGCGCGCCTGCCCGTCAGCGTGGCGGAAAACACCGAGATCGTCGCCTTCCGCAGTCCGGCCGATACGCGCGAACATGTGGCGCTGGTCATCGGCAATCGCACGGGGGAGACGATACCGCTGGTCCGCCTTCATTCCGAATGCCTCACCGGCGATGTCTTTGGCAGCCTCAAATGCGATTGCGGCCCGCAGCTCGACGGCGCGCTGGCGGCGATGGCGCGCGAGGCGCGGGAGAGCGATGGCTGGGGCGTGGTGCTCTACATGCGGCAGGAGGGGCGCGGCATCGGCCTCGTCAACAAGCTGCGCGCCTACCGCTTGCAGGATCAGGGCTTCGACACGGTGGACGCCAATACCAGGCTGGGCCTGCCCGACGAGGCGCGCGACTTTCCCACCGCCGCGCGGATGCTCGACCTGCTGGGGATCGGTGCGATCCGCCTCCTGACCAACAATCCGGCCAAGGTCGCGACGCTCGCCGCCCACGGAGTCGAGGTGGTCGAACGGGTGCCGCACGCCCTACCCGACAACCCGCACAACGCGCATTATCTCGCCACCAAGCGCGACCGCGCGGGGCATCTCCTGCCCTGAACTGACCGCCTGCCCTGCCCGAGAAACGGGGACCCTCTCGCCGATGTCGTGCGTTGAGACCCGTAACCCGCCGGAAACGGTGCCGTTTTCTCTCAGAGGTCATCATGCGTTCGTTCCTCACCCGCCCCCTGCTCGGTATCGCCGCTGCCGTGGCACTGATCGGCAACACGCCGGCCGAGGTCGACGATCTGATGGCGTCGGGCAGCGAGGCGCAGGCTTTCGCTGCGGCCGAGGCCGGCGCGGATGCGGGCGATGCCGAACTGACCGGCTATCTCGGCTGGTTCTACGACAATGGCCGGTTCGTGCCGCGCGACGCCGCGCGTGCTGCCGAACTTTACCGCGCCGGGGCCGATAAAGGCGACGCTTTCTCGCAGTGGCGCCTCGCGGTGATGATCGACGAGGGCACCGTGGCCGGATCGCTCGAGGAAGCGGTCGCCCTGTTCCGCAGTGCCGCCGCCCAGCGCAATTCTGATGGCATGGTCGGGCTTGCCGTCATGCACGCCACCGGTCGGGGCGCACAGCGCGATTTCGAAGCGACCATGCGCTATTACCAGGCCGCAGCGCGGCTGGGCAATCCGCACGGTCTGCAGGGCATCGGCGTGCTCTACGCCAATGGCGAGGGCGTGACCCGCGACATGGAGGAGGCCGTCGCCTACTGGATCGTCGCCAGCGCCGCGGGCGATACGAAATCGGACGAACTGCTGGCGAAATTCATGCCGCAGGGCGACGCGCAGATTGCCGACAGCGTGGTGGAGCGCGCCGACCGCATCGCGCGCAGCTACAATCTCGCGCGCTTCGACACGACCGCCGACAGGGGCCGTTAACGCCGCTCCAGCCGTGTGAGGCCGGTGCCGAGCGTGTTGCCTTCGATCACCAGCCTGTCTCCGGTCCAGTCGGCCACGAAGGCGCTCGATCGCCGCACGCCGGGTGCGAAGCGTGCGTCGTTGCCGGTGATCCGCAGACCGTCCGAGCTGAAGCTCGCCCCTTCCGCTCCGACCGCGATGAAGGCGGAGTAGTTCTCCTTGTCGCGCCCCTGGACGAAGCGATTGCCCTCGATCGCGCCGGTCCCGCCATTGGGCAGATCGATCATGTAATTGGTGCCCTGCCCGACGGCATCGTCGAAGCTGCTGTCGCGCGCATCGGTGCGGGCGGCGCGGGATTTGAGGTAATGGCCGCCCCGCCCCCGCTCGAACCGGGTGCGGGTGACGACCACCTCGCCCAGTTCGCCGGCATAGATCGAATGCGCGCATCCGCCCGCGCCCTCGCAGGTGCCGAGGCCGCTGAAAGTGGACTTGTCGACCGTGAGACGGCCCGCCGGGTCGGCATGGGTCAGGATGCCCTGCTGGCTGTCGCGGAACCAGCTCTGCGACACGGTAACCTCGCCGCCTTCCATGCGGATGCCCGCGCCGTTGCCGTCCTCGACCGCCAGATTGGCGAAGACGATCCCTTCGACGAAGGTGCTGTCGCCGCGCAGGACGAAGGCAGCCTTGCCCTCGCACGCGACCCCGTCGAAAATCGCCTTGCCCGGCTCGACCGCGCGGATCGCCACGCGTCCGGCATTCTGCACGGCGCATTCGCGATAGGTGCCGGGCGCGACCATCACGGTGGCACTGCCCGAACCGATCGCGTCGAGCGCCTGCTGCAACGATCCGTATCCCTGCCCCGTCTCGGCGACGGTGAACGGCGCCCCGCCCGGCTGGGCGAGCGGCGCGGCGGCGGGGATGGCGGCGAGCGCGAGGCCGGCGGCCAGCAGCGCGGGAATCGAGATCGTGTTCATCATCGCGGTCTATCGCGGAACGCCATCCGCTCCGATCGAAATCGGGCGGCCGTGGCATAGTGGCACGGTCAGTTGTCGGCGATCGCCTTCAGGAACCGCGCGCCATAGGCCTCGAGCTTCTTGGCCCCGACTCCGCCGATCGCGCCCAGCGCGGCGAGCGTGGCGGGCCGCTCCTGCGCCATTTCGCGCAGGGTCGAATCATGGAACACCACATAGGGCGGCACGCCTGCCTCCTGTGCCAGTTCGCGCCGCACCTCGCGCAGGGCCTCGAACAGCGGATCGCCTACCGGGTTGGGCGCAGAATTGCGCGCCGAACCACGCGAACGCCGACCGCCGCGCTCGCGCGCGGGCGGAACGACAATCTCGACTGGCTTCTCGCCCGTGATGATCTCCCGCGCATCCCCGCCGAGCGCCAGCCCGCCATGCTCGGTCGCGACCAGCGCGCCGCGGGCCTGCAATGCGCGCGAAAGCGGGCGCAGCAAGCCCGCCTCCTCACCCTCGACGATGCCGAAAACCGACAGGCGATCGTGCCCGCGCTGTTCCACCCGCTCGTCCCGCGCGCCGGTCAGCACCTTCTGGACATGCCCGAAGCCGAAGCTCTGCCCGGTGCGATAGACCGCCGAGAGGAGCTTGCGCGCGAGCTGGGTCACGTCGGTCACGCCGGGCCGTTCCAAACAATTGTCGCAATTGCCGCATGTCTCCGGCGGATCCTCCCCGAAATGGCGCAGCAGCACCGCGCGGCGGCACTCGGCGGTCTCCACCAGACCGGCCAGCGCATCCAGCCGGGCGCGCTCGCTCGCCTGCCTGTCCGTAGGCAGTTCGCCGAGCCGCTGGCGCGCAGTGGCGAAATCGGCCGCACCCCAGAACATCGTCGCCAGCGCCGGGTCCCCGTCGCGGCCCGCGCGGCCGGTCTCTTGGTAATAGGCCTCGATCGATTTCGGAATGCCGGCATGGGCGACGAAGCGCACGTCCGGCTTGTCGATCCCCATCCCGAAAGCGATGGTGGCAACGACCACCATGTCCTCGCTCGCGACGAACGCTTCCTGATTCGCCGCGCGCACCGCCGAGTCGAGACCGGCATGGTAGGCGCGCACCTCGCGCCCGGTTGCGGCGGCGAGCTTTTCGGCCAAGTCCTCCACCTTGCGTCGGGTCGGGGCGTAGACGATGCCGGGGCCGGGCTGCTCGGTCATCAGCGCGGCGATCTGGCGCACCGGATTGTCGCGGTGGCGCATGGCGTAACGGATGTTGGGCCGGTCGAAGCCGGCGAGCACCAGCCCGTCCTCCGGAATGCCGAGCTGGGCCATCACATCGGCGCGCGTCTGCGCGTCGGCAGTGGCGGTCAGCGCGAGGCGGGGCACGTCCGGAAAGGCGTCCATCAGCGGGCGCAACTGGCGGTAGTCGGGGCGGAAATCGTGGCCCCATTCCGATACGCAATGCGCCTCGTCCACCGCGAACAGCGCCAGCGGCGCGCTGGAGAGCAGGTCGCGGAAACCCGGCTGGCTGGCGCGTTCGGGGGCAACGTAGAGCAGGTCGAGCTCGCCCGCGCGGAAGGCGGCGATGGTCTCGCGCCAGTCCTCGTCGACGCTGGTGAGAGTGGCGGCGCGGATGCCGTTCGCCCGCGCGGCGCGCAGCTGGTCGTGCATCAGCGCGATCAGCGGACTGACGACGACGCAGCACCCTTCCAGCATCACGGCGGGCAGCTGGTAGGTGAGCGACTTGCCCGCGCCGGTGGGCATCACCGCCAGCGTGGACCGCCCGGCGAGCGTGCGGGAAACGACGTCGCCCTGCCGCCCCCGAAACCCGTCGAAACCGAACACGCGGCGCAGCGTTTCGCGCGCCGGGGCGAGTTCGTCCTCGATGGCGGTCGTGTCGGTCATCGCATCGCGCATGACAGATCGGCACGGCGAAATGAACGGGCCAGCTTTCGTTTTTCCCCTTGGCCGCGGCTCGCCCACGGTATTAGAACCCCGGCCGATGCAATTATTCCAACGCCTTTTATCGGAGATCCGAAAATGAAGTTCCGTATCGCGCTTGCCGCTCCCGCCCTCCTCGCGCTCGGCCTTGCGGCCTGCGGCAGCTCCGACGACGCTTCGACCGAAGCCGAGGTCGACACGGTCGAAATCCCCGCCAACGACGCGCTCGAAGGTGTGAACGAGGCCCCGGTGGTCGATCCCGACGCGACCGTCACGACCGAGCCTTCCGATGTCCAGACCACCGACGAGGCCGCCGCCAACGAGGCGCAGGGGATCGAGGACGCCGGCAACAACGCTGCCGACACCGCCGCCGCCGCGATGGACGAGATGGACCTCAACGAGTGATCTTCCGGCGCGCGCTCGCGATTGTGACGCTGTCCATGGCAGGGCTCGCCTCGTGTGGCCCTGCGGACACCGACCCGGGACCGGGCGGCGTCACCGTGGGGGAAGCGCGCGCGCTGGACGAAGCGGCGGCAATGATCGAAGAACGCCGCACCCCGGCCGAAGCGCTGGCCGGTGAACAGACAACGCAGGACGAGAATGGAGACGATGCCGGTGAATGAGGGAATGGACAGCGAGACTTTCGACCAGTTCCTCGACCAGCTGCATCGCTACGTCCGCGAACGCCTGATCCCGGCGGAAGCCGAGGTCATCGCCGAGGACAGGATTCCCGACGACATCCTTGCCGAGATGAAGGAAATGGGCCTGTTCGGCCTGACCGTGCCCGAGGAGTTCGGCGGCGCGGGGCTCAGCATCACGCAATATGCCAAGGTCGTGCATGCGATGGCCTATGCCGCGCCGGCCTTCCGCTCGATCTTCTCGATCAATGTCGGCATGTTCAATTCCGCGATCAAGAATGGTGGGACCGAGGCACAGAAGGCCGAATGGTGGCCCAGGATCGCCGAGGGTTCGATCGCTTGCTTCGGCCTGACCGAACCGGGCTCGGGCAGCGACAGCGCCGCCATGCAGACCTCCGCGCGTCCCGATCCTACGGGTAATGGCTGGATCCTCAACGGCACGAAGCGGTACATCACCAACGCACCCCACGCCGATGTCGCGCTGATCATGGCGCGGACCGAAAAGGAGGCGCAGCCCAAGAACGCCCATGTCAGCGCTTTCATCGTTCCGATGGACACGCCCGGCGTCTCTGTCGGCAGTCCGGACAAGAAGATGGGTCAGGCGGGCAGCCATATCGCCGACGTGATGCTCGACGATGTCCATGTGCCGGGCGATGCGCTGCTCGGCGGCGAAACGGGACAGGGCTTCCGTTTCGCCATGATGAGCCTCGACAATGGCCGCATATCGGTCGGCGCGGCGAGCGCGGGCTATGCGCGCCGGGCGCTCGACAGCGCGACGAAATATGCCAGCGAACGCCAGGCCTTTGGCGAACCGATCGCCAATTTCCAGCTGATCCAGCAGATGCTGGCGGAAAGCTGGACCGAAATCTACGCCGCCGAGGCTATGATGGCCGACGTGACCGCGCGGGTCGACCGGGGCGAGAACACGGTCAAGCACGCCGCCGCCTTCAAGGTGTTTGCCTCCGAGATGTGCGGGCGCGTGGTCGACCGGGTGGTGCAGATCTATGGCGGAGCCGGCTATCTCGCCGAATACGACGCGGAACGCTTCTTCCGCGATGCACGCATCTACCGCATCTACGAAGGGACCACGCAGATCCTCCAGTTGCAGATCGCCAAACACATGCTGCGCGATTTCGCCGCCGGGCTCTGAACGGTTTGCACAATTTCCTGAAAGGGCTGTCGTTGCTGGAAGTCTCCAGCTTCGTCGCCTCGCCCACGGTCGGCCTCTATTGCGGCCAGTTCGGGGCGGAGGTGATCCGGGTGGATCATCTCGAGGGCGGACTCGATTACGACCGCTACATGCTGGCCGACAATGGCCGCTCGCTGGCCTGGGAAAATCTCAACCGGGCGAAGAAATCCGTCGCGCTCGACCTGCGGAGCGGGGAAGGGCGCGAATTGTGCGTCGAGCTGGCGCGCGCGACCGGCCAGTGTGTCACCAACCTGCCGGAGAAGAGCTTCCTCTCCCATCCCGCCATGGCCGATGGGCGCGAGGACATGATCAGTGTCCGCATCATGGGCTGGCATGACGGGCGGCAGGCGATGGACTTCACGGTCAACGCGGCGAGCGGCTATCCGTTGATGACCGGGCCGGCCGAATGGGATTCGGAAGCAGCGCCGCCGGTCAACCAGCTGATGCCGGCCTGGGATTTCCTCACCGGGGCCTATTGCGCCTTCACCCTGCTCGCCGCGCTCCGCCATCGCGACGCGACCGGCGAGGGGGCGGAGATCCGCGTGCCGCTGGGCGATGTCGCCATCGGCACGCTCGCCAATTCCGGCACGATGGCGGAAATGCTGTATCGCGGGGGCGACCGCGAGCGGCTGGGCAACGCCATATGGGGTGCGTTCGGGCGCGACTTCCTCAGCCGCGACGGGGTGCGCTTCATGGTCGCCGCGCTAACTGCCAAGCAGTGGTCGGGCATCGTCGAGGCCTTCGGTCTGGCGGACGCCATCGGCGCGCTCGAAAACGAACTTGGCGTCCGCTTCGCCGATGGTGATGCTCCTCGCTTCGAGCACCGCGAGCGCCTGTTCGCGCTGTTTCAGGAGGTCGCGGGGCAGCACGATTATGCCGCTCTAGAGAAGCGCATGGCCGCCGCAGGCACGACCTACGAGCGCTATCGCACGCCTTACGAGGCGGCACGCGATCCGGCGCTGGTGGGTGACAATCCGCTGTTCGCCATGACCGAGGACAATCCGAGCGGCGAGGCCTATCCCGCCGCGCGCAGCTTCGCCAACACGCCCGGCGCGGACCGCCCGGCCCCGTCACGCGCGCCCTATCTCGGCGAACATACCGAGGAGGTCCTGGCCGAAAGGCTCGGCCTGTCCGGCGCCGCGATCGGCAGTCTGATCGACCGGGGCATCGCCGCGCCGAGCGATGCGGGGCGCGACTATTCCCATCGCCGGCTCTCGCCTGCCTGAGGGCCGGCCAGCGAACCGCAAGCAGCGCCGTTTGTAACTGGCGGCGGAAGGGACTAGATTGCTCCCATGGCCACACTCGCTGAACCCGAACAGGATTTCACCCGCCTTCCGGACATGCCGGAGAACGTCTTCACCGCGCCGCTCAAGCGCCCCGAACATGTCGGCGAGGACTGGCTGGAGCCGAAGCAGACCGAATATGACAGCGAGGACGATACGATCTGGAACGATCTCTTCGCCCGCCAGATGGAGGTCCTGCCCGGCCGCGCCGCGACCGCCTTCATGGAAGGCACGGAGAAGCTCGACCTGGGTCGCGGCGGCGTGCCGGATTTCGGCCAGCTTTCGGAAGAACTGGGCAAGCTGACCGGCTGGAGCGTCGTGCCGGTGCCGATGCTGATCCCCGACCACGTCTTCTTCTGGCACCTCGCCAACCGCCGCTTCCCCGCGGGCAATTTCATTCGCACCCGCGAGACCTTCGACTACATCCAGGAACCCGACGTCTTCCACGACGTGTTCGGGCACGTGCCGATGCTGACCGATCCCGTCTACGCCGACTACATGCAGGAATACGGCAAGGCAGGATGGAAGGCGATGCGCCATAACCGGCTGAAAGCTTTGGGCGCGCTCTACTGGTACACGGTCGAATTCGGCCTGATCGAGGAGAAGCCGGGCGACATCCGGGCCTATGGCGCGGGCATCCTCTCCGGCCCGACCGAGGTGGTCTATGCAGTCGAGGCCGCCAGCCCCAACCGGATCATGCTCAATGTCGACCGGGTGATGCGGACCGATTACGTCATCAGCGACCTGCAACCGACCTATTTCGTGATCGACAGTTTCAAGGACCTCTACCACCAGACGGTGGAGCGGGATTTCGACAAGCTCTACCGCAATCTCGGCGCGGGCTTCACCTATGCCAACACGGCGGTGATCGACGTTGACCACGTGCTCAATCGCGGCACGCTGGAATACACCTTGCGCGGCGGCCGGGGGAGCGGCGCCAGCCCGGTTTGACCGGAAGCGCGTTCAGGCTGGCTCCCGTTCGGGCTGAATGCGACAGCACAACCAATTCACACCGCATACGAAAACGGCCCCGGATCGCTCCGGGGCCGATCGTGTTCACTTGAAGCTGCGAAGGCTTACATGCCCTGCGCTTCGTCCATGGCTTCGCCCTGCTCTTCCATGGCGTCGGCACGGTCTTCGGCCTGGTCGACCATGGCGTCTTCCTGCTGGTCGGAGATCATGCCCTGGTCTTCCATGGCGTCAGCCTGATCGTCGACGACTTCGGCGTTTTGCTCACCGGCGTCTTCCATGGCGTTCTCGTTCGGGCCGTCGCAAGCGGCGAGGCCGAGGCTGAGAGCGGCGGCGGAAGCGACGATTGCGGTTTTGGTGAACTTCATGAGTATTTCCTTCCCTCGAAAAAATAGCAGCCGACCCGAAGAATTCGCGGTCTGCGATCATGGCCAAAATGTGTCAGGACCAAAGAGGTTCCCGCTGTGACGAATAATAGCTTCCCCGGCCGCAGGACCGGGCTCTTTCCCGGACCGGCCAAGCTGATAACAGCGCCCCGACGGTAATGTAAGTCAAAATTATGGCGAGCGTGTCGGCGACGTGGCGGTCAGTCGAGCAGATCCTCACTCACCGCCCGAACCACGGCCTGCGACAAGGCGAACGCCACACCGGCGCCGATGACCGCCCACAGGAGCTGCGCGGGACTAATGGCCCACAGCAGCGAAGCCGACGAGCCCGACAGCGCCCCGCCCAGTAGCGCACCGACCGCGCCCGTGCAAATGCAGATCAGCACACATAGGCGGTGTTCGCGCTCCAGTACGATTGCCCCGGCCCAGCCGAGAGCAGCGCCCGCAAGAAGTAGGATTGCCAGTCCCATCGAAGACAATTTCCATTACGTTTCGTGCCGATCAACCGGTCATACGCTGGAAACGTTCCGCCTTTCGTTCCGATCGGTGTCGGCCACGGTGAGATCGTGTCTCGATGGCAACAGTATGGCTTCCAAAGCACCTGGTGTCCTCCGGCGTTGCCGAAAGGGTGCGGTGCATCACCGTGTCGCCAGCCAGACGATCGCCGCCGTACCGATTACGACACGATACCATCCGAACGGTGTGAAGCCGTGCTTGCCGACGTAAGCGACGAAGGCGCGGATTATCAGCATCGCGACCACGAAACTGGCGAAGAAACCGATCGCGATCTCGTCCCAACCGACCAAGCTGTTGCCGGACAACAGCTGTTCGGGCTCGCTCACGATCTTGACCGTTGCCGCTCCCAGCATGGTCGGCACCGCCAGAAAGAATGAGAACTCGGCGGCGGTCTTGCGTCCGACGCCCATGGCAAGCGCCCCCAGGATCGTCGCGCCCGAGCGGCTGGTGCCCGGAATCATCGCCAGGCATTGCACGAAGCCGATACCGATCGCGGTGCGCCAGGAAAGGTTGGCGACTCCCTGATCGGCCTGGGGAACGATGGTTCGTTCCAGGACAAGGATCGCGATCCCGCCGATCACGAGTGCGATCGCGACCACCAGCGGGGTTTCAAGCATCACGTCGATGGCGTCCTTGACCATCAACCCGATCACCGCAGCAGGCAAAAAGGCGAGCAGGATATTGCGGGCGAACATGATGCTCTCGCGTTCGCCCTTCAGCAGGCCGGTGCCCATGTTCCAGAACAGTTGGCGATAGGTGACCACGACGGCCAGGATCGCGCCGAGCTGGATGACGATGTTGAACTGCGCCCATTGCGCCGCGTCGTATCCAAAGATCTCGCTCGCCAGGATGAGGTGGCCGGTCGAGGAGACGGGAAGGAACTCGGTCAGCCCTTCGAGGATGCCGAGAAGTATCGCTACCAGAATGAGATTCATGCGGGGGCACATGAACGAAGGGGGCGGCAAGTCAAGCGACTCGCCGCCCCCGAACCTTGCACTATGGCCGATCCCTACCAGATGACCACGCGGTCTTCCGGCGGCAAATAGAGCGCATCGTCGGGCGTCACGTTGAACGCCTTGTACCATGCATCCATCTGGCGGACCGCGCCATTGGTCCGGAATTCCTCCGGGCTGTGCGGATCGGTCAGGAGACGCTGGCGACCGGCATTCTCGCGCTGGGCCGAACGCCATACCTGCGCCCAGGCGAGGAAGAAGCGCTGGTCGCCGGTCAGACCGTCGATCACCGGCGCTTCCTTGCCATCCAGCGAGAGGCGATAGGCGCGGTAGGCCATGGAGAGCCCGCCGACATCGCCGATATTCTCGCCGAGCGTCAGGCGACCGTTCACGCAGGTCTCGCCATCGTCATAGGGACAGAAGGCGTTGTACTGCGCGACCAGCGCGTCGGTCCGGGCATCGAATGCCTCGCGGTCGGCGTCGGTCCACCAGTTGCGCAGCATCCCGGTGCCGTCGGACTTGGAGCCCTGATCGTCGAAGCCGTGGCCCATTTCGTGGCCGATCACCGCCCCGATGCCGCCGTAGTTGACCGCCGGATCGGCGCTGATGCCGAAGAAGGGCTGTTGCAGGATGCCGGCCGGAAACACGATCTCGTTCTTGGTCGAGTTGTAATAGGCGTTCACCGTTTGCGGCAGCATGCCCCATTCGGTCCGGTCGATCGGCCCGCCGAGCTTCGCAAGGTTGTCCTTCGTGTTCCACGCGGCCGCCGCCATGCGGTTGGCGATCGGGTTGCCCGGAGTGACGGTCAGCCCCTCATAGGTTTCCAGATTGTCGCGATAGCCGATCTTCGGATCGAAGGCGTCGAGCTTGGCCTGCGCTTCCTTCTTGGTGTCCTCGCTCATCCACTCGTTCTCACGGAGGCTGATCGCCATGGACTTGCGCAGATTGACGATCAGATCGTCCATCGCCGCCTTGTTCTCGGGCGGGAAATACCGATCGACATAGGAAGCGCCGACCAGTTCGCCGAGCAGCCCCTCGGTCTCGCCGATGGCCCGCTTCCAGCGCGGACGCTGGACCGGCACGCCGTTGAGCGTGGTCTGGTAGAAATCGAAATCGGCCTGGTCGATATCGCTCGGCAGAACGCCCGCGTTGTTCTCCAGGAACTCCTTGGTGGTCCACGCCTGCAGCACCTCGATCGGGGTATCGGCCATGAGCTGCATCATCGCCGGGGTGCCGCCGCCGATCTTGGCAAGCGTCGCCTCGTCGAGGCCGAGCTCACCGGCCTCCTCGCTCGAAGGCGGCAGGTCGCCGACCACGAAGCGATCGGTGTCGCCGAAGCCCGAGGTTTCGAGGAAGGTCGCGAGCGGGAAGCCGTTTGCGTATTCCTCGAGTTGCGCGGGGGTTAGCGCATTATAGGTGAGGTCGCGGTTGCGGCGAACCGCCCGGTCCCAGCTGACCTCGCGCGCGATGGTGTCTTCCAGATTGTACACCGCCTGCGCGGTCGCGGCCGGATCCTCGTAGCCCGCCTTGCCGAACAGGAAGGCGAGATAGTCGCGATACTTCGCCTGGATCTCGCGGCCCTTCGCGCTCTCGTCGAGATAGTACTGGCGGTCCGGCAGGCCGAGCCCGCCCGCGCCGACATAGACCGAGTAACGGCTCGGCTCCTTAGCATCGACGGTGACATACCCGCCCATCGGCGAAGGATAGCCCGGCGTCGCCCACAAGGTGGCGAGCTCCGCCAGCGTGCCGGCATTCGCGATGCGGTCGAGATAGGGCTGCGCCGGAGCGAGACCGGCGGCATCGATCGCGGCGGTGTCGAGATAGGAATTGTAAGCATCGACGATGCGCTTCTCGTCCGCGGTCAGCTGCGAGGCAGGCTTTGCGACCAGATCGTCGACAAGGGCCTTCACGTCGCTGGTCGACTTCTCGCGCAGCAGGTTGAAGGCGCCGAAGCGGCTGAATTCGTCGGGAAGCGGGTTGGCGGCAAGCCACTTGCTGTTGGCATAGGCGAAAAAGTCGTCGCCGGGATCGATGCTCGGATCGATCGCGTCGGGATCGAAGCCCCACTCGCCGAAGCTCATCGTCGGCGTCGGCACGGCCGCACCCGATACCGAGCCGTCCTGGACCTGATCGAGCAGGTAATCGAACTCGCCCTCATTTTCGTGGTGCGCGCCATGTGCGAGCGCGGGGGTGGAAACGGCGAGCGAGAGCGCGAGCACGCTGGCTCCCGCTGTGAGAATGGAACGGATCATCAAGTCAGTCTCCCGGAAATTGCGTCTGCGCCCGCCGAACGGGGGCGCAAGGCTGCCCGCCTGTCATAGCGGGGCAGCGCGTCAGGCGAAGTCATTCGTCGAACGGATACACCGCTTTGTAGCACAATCGACTGAACGCACGCTGAAACTCAGCCCGGCTCGCGCCCGAACTGGAGGTCGGCGAGTCGCGCGTATAGGCCGCTGCCCGCCGAAAGCTGCGCGTGGGTACCCTGTTCCACGATCCTGCCGTCCTGCATCACGATGATCCGGTCGGCCTTGCGCACGGTGGCGAGGCGGTGGGCAATGACGAGCGTGGTGCGATGCTCCATCAACCGGTCGAGCGCGTCCTGCACCAGCTGCTCGCTCTCCGCATCGAGCGCGCTGGTCGCCTCGTCGAGCAGCAAGATCGGCGCGTCGCGCAGCAGGGCGCGGGCAATGGCGAGCCGTTGCTGCTGCCCGCCGGACAGGCGCGTCCCGTCCTCGCCGAGATGGGTGTCGAGCCCCTGCGGCATGGCGGCGAGGAAATCGGCGGCGTTGGCGGCGCGCACGGCGCTCTCGATCTCGTCCTCGCTCGCGTCCCAGTTGCCGTAGCGCAGATTGTCGCGCGCCGTGGCGCTGAACAGCACGCCGTCCTGCGGGACATAGGCGATCCGCTCGCGGATGTCGGCGGGATCGGCCGAGGTCAGCGGAACGCCGTCGAGCCGGATGGTGCCTGCCTGCGGATCGTAGAACCGCTCCACGAGCTGGAAGATGGTCGACTTGCCCGCGCCCGAGGGACCGACGATGGCGACCGTCTCGCCCGGTTCGACCTCGAGGCTGAAATCAACCAGCGCGGCGGTGTCGGGCCGGGTGGGGTAGCGGAACGTGACGTTGCGGAAGGACAGCCCGCCCCGCGGCGGCATCGGCAGCGCTTCGGGCCGGGCAGGCGCGGCGATGCCGGGGCGTTCCTCCATCAACTCGCCCAGCCGGCTCGCCGCGCCCGCGCCGCGCAGCAGATCGCCGAAAACTTCGGTCAGCGCGCCCAGCGCGCCTGCCGCGATCACGCCCGCGAAGACGAAGGCGCCGATCGTGCCCCCGGTGATCTCGCCCCGCTCGACCAGCACGGCGCCGCGCCACAGGAGCACCGTGATCGCTCCGAAAATGAGCGTGATCAGCAGCGCCGTCATCACAGCGCGAATGAGAATGCGAGTCTTCGCGACATCGAAGGTGCGCTCCACCGCTGCGCCGAAACGGCCGCTCTCGCGTTCCTGCTGGTTGAAGGCCTGGACGATCTTCATGGCCGCCAGCACCTCGGTCACCATGGCGCCGACATCGGCGACGCGGTCCTGGCTGGTGCGGCTGATCGTCCTCAGCCGCGATCCGAACACGGCGATGGGGATGATGATCACCGGGATGCCGATCAGGAGGTTCACCGCCAGCTGCGGGGCGAGCCAGAAAAGGTAGCCGATGGAAAAGACCGCCATCACGACATTGCGCAGGGCGACCGACAGCGTGGTGCCGACCACCTGCTCGATGATCGCGGTATCGGCGGTCATCCGGCTGGAGATTTCCTTGGGGCTGTTCTCCTCGAAGAAGGAGGGCGCGAGCCGCAGGAGGTTGCGATAGACTTGGCGGCGAATGTCGGCGACCACCCGTTCGCCCAGCCAGCTGACGAAGTAGAAGCGCACCGCGGTGAACACGCCGAGCACGCCGACCAGCAGCAGCAGATAACGGAACCAGCGGCCGATATCGGCGCCCGCCATCCCGCCAGCGCCGAAGCCGCGATCGATGATCAGGCGGAGCGCGCTCGGCAGGGCAAGCGACATCACCGTGGCGGTGATCAGCAGGGCGATCCCGGCATAGACGAGCTGCGCCGGATAGGCGCGCGCCGCCCGGAAGATCATCGCCAGCGGGCGCAGCGAACGGACCTTGCGCGGAGCCCCGCCGGCCTCCTCGATAGTGTTGTCGGGCGTCGCCATCGCGCCCGGTTAGCCCCCGCCGCCGGCAAAATCCACTGGCTCGGAGACCCGCAAAAAATTGTGCGTTGCACAAGAGCGGGTTGATCGCCACCTTGGAGCAGATAGGACAGACATCCGGCCGCGCGAGAATGCGGCATCGCAGGGGAAACGCATTGCTTTACCACGCCTACGAACTGCAGCGCAGCTGGCTCAATTCCGCCAGCGCCTGGGCCTCGATCGGGGCGGAAATGCTATCCAACCCGGCGCTGCCGATGAATTATATGGGCGGCTACATGGGGCTCGGACCCGTGGCGGCGAGCGCGCTGGAAGTGTTCGCCCACGCCACCATCACCCGTGGCAAGCCCGCCTGGGACATCAAATTCGTCGAGATCGCGGGCGAGCCCGATCCGGTCGAGGAAGCGACCGTGGTCAACAAGCCCTTCGGCGATCTGAAGCGCTTCCGCCGCGCCGGGCTTCCGGATGACGCACCCCGCCTGCTGATCGTCGCGCCGATGAGCGGGCACTACGCCACGCTGCTGCGCGGCACGGTCGAGCGGATGATCGAGAGCTGCGAGGTCTACGTCACCGACTGGGTCGACGCGCGCACCGTGCCGCTGAGCGAGGGCGAGTTCGACCTCGACGACTATATCGACTATCTCGTCGAGTTCCTGCGCTTCATCGCTGAAGAGGGCGAAGGCGGCGCGGCGCACATGATGGCGGTGTGTCAGCCCTCCGTCCCAGCCTTTGCCGCCACCGCGCTGATGAACGGGCAGGACGATCCCGCCGCGCCGAAAACGCTGACCATGATGGGCGGCCCGATCGACACCCGCGAATCGCCAACCGGCGTCAACGATCTCGCCATGGACCGCCCGATCGAGTGGTTCCGCCAGAGCGTGATCGCCACCGTGCCGATGCAGTATCGCGGCGGCGGGCGGCGGGTCTATCCCGGCTTCCTCCAGCTCGCCGGCTTCATGAGCATGAATCTCGGCAACCACCTGATGAGCCATTACGAGATGTTCAAGCATCTCACCGAAGGCGACGAGGAAAGCGCGCAGGCGACAAAGGATTTCTACCGCGAATATCTCTCGGTCTGCGACATGACCGCCGAGTTCTACCTCCAGACCGTGGAGGAGGTGTTCCAGAAGCACTCGATCCCCAACGGCACATTCGCGCACAGGGGCGAAACGGTCGATCTCGGCGCGATCGACACCACCGCGCTGCTGGCGATCGAGGGCGAGCGCGACGACATCTCCGGCATCGGCCAGACCAGGGCCGCGCTCAAGCTCACCCCCGGCCTGCCAGAGGCGAAGAAGCGCTACTACCTGGCCGAAGGCGCCGGGCATTACGGCATTTTCAACGGCAGCAAATGGCGCGAGAAGATCGCCCCGGTGGTCGAAGAATTCATGGCCGCCCACGGGTGACGACCCGGCGGACGGCAGATCGCGCATTTCCGCTGTCCTTCCGATAGGCTGCGAAGCGGACGCATGATCGCCCTCGTCTATATCGGAGCAGCGCTGGCCGAGATTGCGGGCTGCTTCGCGTTCTGGGCATGGCTGCGCCTCGACAAGCCGATCTGGTGGCTCGTCCCGGGGATGGTTGCCCTGGCCCTCTTCGCGTTCCTGCTGACACTCGTCGATGCGGAACACGCCGGTCGCACCTATGCGGCTTATGGGGGTGTCTACATCGTCTCCGCGATAGCGTGGCTGTGGCTGGTCGAAGGTGCGAGGCCCGATCGGTGGGACCTGATCGGCGCGGTTGTCTGTCTGGGCGGCGCGGCCATTATCCTGTTCGGACCGCGACCCGGGTAAGGCCTCGGGGAGTGCTCTCCTGCGACGACGACCGTATTACCATATGAAAAAGGCGGCCGGATCGTCTCCGGCCGCCTCTTCGCGTCACGCTGAGCGTTCGATCAGAAAATCTCGAACAGGCCCGCCGCGCCCATGCCGCCGCCCACGCACATGGTGACGACTCCGTATTTGGCGCCCCGGCGCTTGCCTTCGAGCAGGACGTGGCCGGTGCAGCGCGCGCCGGTCATGCCGTAGGGGTGGCCGATCGAGATGGAGCCGCCCGAAACGTTCAGCTTGTCATTGTCGATGCCGAGCTTGTCGCGGCAGTAGAGCACCTGCACCGCGAAGGCTTCGTTCAGCTCCCAGATGCCGATATCGTCGACCTTGAGATCGAACCGCTCGAGCAGCTTGGGGATAGCGAAGATCGGGCCGATGCCCATCTCGTCGGGCTCGGTGCCGGCGACCGCCATGCCGACATAGCGACCGAGCGGGGTCAGGCCCTTCTGCTCGGCGATTTTGGCTTCCATCAGCACGCTGGCGCTGGAGCCGTCGGACAGCTGGCTGGCATTGCCCGCGGTGATCGTGGTGCCTTCGCCCATCACCGGCTTGAGGCTGTTGAGCCCTTCCAGCGTGGTCTCGGGGCGATTGCCCTCGTCCTTGGCGATCGTCACCTCGACGTCGGAGATTTCGCCGGTTTCCTTGTCCTGCACCTTGTGGGTGGTGGACACGGAGACGATCTCGTCGTCGAAGCGGCCCTCTTCCTGCGCCTTGGCGGTGCGCTGCTGCGACTGGAGGGCATATTCGTCCTGCTGTTCGCGCGAGATGCCGTAGCGCTGGGCGACCGTTTCGGCGGTCTGAAGCATCGGCATGTAGATCGCGCCGTGCATCTGCATCAGCTCGGGATCGGGCATCACGCGCATTTCCTTGGTCTGCACGAGGCTGATCGATTCCTGACCGCCGGCCGCGACCACGTCCATCCGGTCGGTGATGATCTGCTTGGCGGCGGTGGCGATGCTCATCAGGCCGCTCGAACACTGGCGGTCGATGGTCATGCCGCTGGTGCCGATCGGGCAGCCGGCGCGCAGCGCGACCTGACGGGCGAGGTTGCCGGCCTGGGTGCCCTGCTGGAGCGCGCTGCCCCACAGCACGTCGTCGACCTCGCCCGGCTCGATGCCGGCACGCTCGATCGCGGGCTTGAGCGAATAGGCGCCGAGAGTCGGCCCCTTGGTGTCGTTGAACCCGCCCTTGTAGGCGCGGCCGATGGCGGTGCGGGCGGTGGAAACGATGACTGCGTCACGCATGGAAGAACTCCTTGGAATAGTGAGGCCCCTCCCCGCTCGCGGGGAGGGAAAACGGTTCAGACGAAGACCTGCATGATCCATTCGGTGATCAGGGCGGGCTTGTCCTCGCCCTCGATCTCGATGGTGATCTCGCTGGTCTGCTGCCACTGGCCGGGGCGCTTCTCGATCATCTCGACCAGCTTCCAGTGACCGCGAATGCGCTTGCCGCTGCGGACCGGGTTGATGAAGCGGGTTTTGTTGCCGCCGTAATTGACGCCCATCTTCGCGTTGTCGACCTTGGGCAGGTCGGAATTGGCGGAGAGATAAGGGATCATCGAGAGCGTGAGGAAGCCGTGGGCGATCGTGCCGCCGAAGGGCGTCATCTTGGCCGCTTCCTCGTTCACGTGGATGAACTGGTGATCGCCCGTCGCCTCGGCGAACTGGTTGATCCGTTCCTGGCTCATCTCGACCCATTCGCTGGTGCCGATGGTCTCGCCGGTCTTTTCTGCCACTTCCTGCGGGGTCATCTCGCTCTCCTTGTTCGCCGTGTTCCCGGGTTCGCACGCGACTCTTCGAAGCCGCGCAAATCGGCGCTTTCATGGCCGACGAAACGGGGGCGCGCAACCGGCTCTGCCGTGCCGCTACGGCATGGCGGGATCGGAAGTGGGATCGCCGCGACGCGATGCGGCGTGAGCCGTTTTCGCTGCGGGGCGCGCGGGTTTTTCCTGCCGCCGGCACCAGTTCCACAGCGCCACCTGAAGCCCCAAAAACAGGAACACCACCGGCTGGTAGCCGATCCCCTGGAACGCAGCGCCGACGAGATAGACGACCAGCCCGGTCTGGAGCGCGGTCGCCAGCTGCGCAATGCCGGCATCGCCGCCCACGGCATCTGCCCCGCCCGCGGACAAGGCACGCTCGCGGTAGCGCCGCCGGAGCCGCTCCATCTGCAACAGTCCCGACAGCATCAGCGCCAGCCAGATCGCGAAGCCGACATAGCCCTGTTCGCCCAGCAGCTCGAAATAGGCCGAGTGGAAAGCACGCGCCTTGTCGGTCACCTCGACATATTCGACCGCCGTCGTGTTCCCCGTGCCCGTCCGCACCGGCATTTCGTAGGTGAAGGAATTGGCGCGGTAGCTGTCGAAGCCGCCGCCCAGCGGATTGGCCTTCACGTAGTCGAGCGTCCATTCCCACACCGCCACGCGGGTCGAGGCGCTGGCATCGGCCTGCGAGGAGCCGATCGTCGCCATCCGCTCGTAATAGCTCTGCGGCAGGAAGGGCAGCGCCGCCAGCGCCAGCAGCCCGGCCGCGCAGACATAGGCGATGCGGTTCTTCACGCTCCGCAGCGAAAGCACCGCCAGCACCGCGATGCAGAGCAGGCCCGTGCGCGCCTCGGTCCCGATCGGGATCAGCAGGCAGGCGAAGATCAGCGCGACGCCGAACAGCTTCACCCGCCAGTCGGGCGGGAAGACCGTGCCGTGTTTCATCAGCCAGACGATCAGCGGGATGGAGCCGATCGCGACCGTCGCCAGCGTGGAGCTTTCGTAGACGCCCGAATTGTCGTTCACGAAGAAATAGAGGCTTTCGTAGCCGCCCCCGCCGCCGACCGTCTTCAGCCCCGCACTGATCACGATTGCGCCCACGGTCAGAACGATGGTCAGCACCAGCGCTTCCATCCGCAATCGGGTGGTCAGCGTGAAGGGCAGGAAGATGGCGAAGACCAGCGCCTTCCACACCCAGCTCCACTTGTGCGCGGCTTCCTCGGGGAAGGCCGACAGCCCTGTCGTGTACCAGCACCACAGCAGCAACAGCACCATCAGCCCCTGCCGGTAATGCACGCGCATGTCGCGCTTCTCGTCGACGAACAGCCAGCCGGCAAAGGCGGCGACGAAGGCGATCAGCGAGATCGGCAGAAGCGGCGTCAGCGTCCAGCCGATCTTCTGCGGCGCGAGGATGTCGATATAGACATAGGCGAGCACCCACAGGAACGGGCGCGCAACCCCGATGGCGAAAAAGAACAGGACGAAAGCGAAGAGCGCGAGGTCAAGCACGGCGGCGACGCCTCGCTCGTGCCTCGCGCCGGGTTTCCGGGCGGGTTTCGGGCGCGCCCGCCCCTTCGCTCGCCGCCGGCGTCTCGCTGTCCGCATCGAGATCGCCGCGCCGCACCAGCCCCAGCAGCGCAATCGCCAGCAGGCCATGCGTCAGAGCGAGGGCGAAATAGTCGATCACGCGCGAAATTCCGAAATCTTGCGGACTTTGTGAATGGGCGCCGGGCGGGGTAGCAGCTGCGTAGTTGACGCGCCGTTAAGTCTCTGGTGCCATTCCCTACGCCGATGACCGCCGCGACGCCAAAGATACTCCACGTCCTCGACCATTCGCTGCCGCTGCACAGCGGCTACACCTTCCGCACGCGCGCCATAATGAGGGCACAGGCGGCGAGCGGGCTGGACGTGCGCGGCATCACCGGGCCGCTCTACCACGAAGGCGAGCGCGGGGCGGCGACGCATGACGGGCTGGTCTTTTACCGCACGCCCGATGCGGTGTCCGGCCCGCCCGGCCTTCGCGAATGGCGCGCCATCGCCGCCTTCCGCCGCGCGATCGAGCGCGTGATCGCCGAATGGCGGCCCGACATTCTCCACGCCCATTCGCCCGCGATCTGCGGGCTGGCGGCGCTCGGCGCGGCGCGGCGGGCGGGCCTGCCGGTGGTCTACGAAATCCGCGCCTTCTGGGAGGATGCGGCGGTCGGCAACGGCGCCGGGCGCGAGGGATCGGTCAAATACCGCATGACCCGGATGCTGGAGAATCGCGCGGTGGCGGGCGCCGACACGGTCTTCACCATCGCGAAGGGTCTGCGCGAGGATCTGGTCGCGCGCGGCCACGATCCGGCGAAGATCGCCCTGTCGCCCAACGGCGTCGACCTCTCGCTGTTCGGCGATCCCCCGCCACGCGACACGGCGCTCGCCGCCGAGCTCGGCATCGGTGAAGGACCGGTGATCGGCTTCATCGGCAGTTTCTACGATTACGAGGGGCTGGACGATCTGGTCGCCGCCATGCCGCGCCTGCGCCGCCGCCATCCGCAGGCCAGGCTGCTGCTGACCGGCGGCGGCCCGGTCGAGGATGCCCTGCGTGCCCAGGCCGCCGCCTCGCCCGCCAGCGAGGCGATCGTCTTCACCGGCCGCGTGCCGCATGACGAGGTCGAGCGCTACTACTCGCTGATCGACGTACTTGCCTATCCGCGCAAGAAATCGCGGCTGACTGATCTCGTCACGCCGCTGAAACCGCTCGAGGCGATGGCGCAGCGCCGGCTGGTCGCCGCCTCCGATGTCGGCGGGCATCGCGAGCTGATCGAGGACGGGCGCACCGGAATGCTCTTCCCGCCGGACGATCCGGACGCGATCGCCGACGCGCTGGCGGACTTTCTCGATGCGCAAGAGAGCTGGCCGGCGATCCGCGAGGCCGCGCGCATCCATGTCGGCTCGGCGCATGACTGGGCGCGCAACGTTGAACGTTATCGCGCCGTTTACGACCGTCTGCTAGGCCGCGCGGCGGAATCGGGCGTCGATACGGGCGCCGCAGCGGGACAATCAGGGCAGGGATCGGTTCGTCATGTCGCAGAATAACAGACCGCTCGCGAGCCATCCGGCGTTTCGCTACATGGTCGCGCTATGGTTCGCCGCGCTGCTAGGCTTCGGCACTTATGTCGTGCCCGCCGGCGTGTTCGAGCGCGCGGTCGAGGCGACCGGCCTCGCCAGCATCCTGCCCGCCGCCGCTCCGCCGCTGGGCGAAACCGCGCGGCTGCTGATCAGCGCGGTCGCCGCCGTTCTGGGCGCGCTGCTCGGCCTGTTCGTCGCCAGCCGCGCCGGCTCCGGCGAACATATCGAGGCCGACGGCGAGGCCGAGGAGATCGTCCTGCCCGACCCCGAACCCGCACCAGCGCGTGTCGAGGGACGCCGCCGCCCGCTGCTGGTGCGCGAGGCGCTGGCAGAGGACTTCGCGGACGCCCCCGAACCGGTCGAGGAGCACGCGATGAGGAGCGATCCGCACTCCGTGCCCGACGAGACGGTGAGCCTCCATGAAGAGGCCGAGCCGGAGGAGATCGATGAGCCTCTCGGGGAGGACTTTCTCGAGACCGAACCCGAACCCGATTTCACGGCCCACGAAACCTTCGTCGAGGAACCCGACACGGACTATCCTTCCATCCTCCATATCGGATCCGTGCCGGAAGAGCCCCTGCGAGACGAAAGCGAACCCGCTGCTCCCGCACAGGAGGAGCTCGGCGAGCTCGCCGCGCGTCTCGAGGATGCGTTGTTCGCTTACCGCGAGAGGATGGCGAGCCATGATGAGGAGGGCGATGTGGTCGCGTTCCTGCGTCGTACCGCGGAGAACGGCGGAACGGCAGGCTATTCCCAACCGTCGCGGCCGGTCGATCCGCGCGAGGAATTGCGCGGCGCACTGGCCAAGCTCTCGCGGTTCAGCCGCGACGGCTAACCTCTGGACAGACCCGGCTTCGAACCAGGTCGCGCAACGGAATGTCGTGTTTCGCGCAATATAGCGCATCATTATTACGTCGTTCGCAGTTGCAATAGTGCCTCGCGATCGTCATGAAGGCCTCTCACGCAATCCGCGCGGCGCTCCGACGGGCACCGCCACAAGGTCATGTCCAGCGGGCTTTCCCGAACAGCCCGCCGGACCAAGCCGCACGAGGGAGCCAGATGACGCGCCGAACCGGCCTTTACGATCCCCGCAACGAGCACGATGCCTGCGGCGTCGGCATGGTCGCGCACATAAAGGGCGGCAAGAGCCACGCGATCGTCACCCGCGCGCTCGAGATTCTAGGCAATCTCGACCATCGCGGCGCGGTCGGCGCGGACCCGCTGCTGGGCGACGGGGCCGGCATCCTTCTTCAGATGCCCGATCCCCTGTTCCGCGACTGGGCCAGCAAGGCGGGCATCGAACTGCCCGCACCGGGCGAGTACGCGGTCGCCCAATGCTTTCTGCCGCAGAATACTGAGGCCGCCGCCTTCGTCTCCGAGCAGCTCGAGAAATTCGTCGCCAAGGAAGGCCAGCGCGTGCTCGGCTGGCGCGAGGTGCCGGTGACGCTCGACGGGCTGGGTAAAGCGGTGATCGAATCCATGCCGGTCATGCGGCAATGCGTGGTCGCGCGCGGCGAAGGCTGCGCCGATCAGGACGCCTTCGAGCGCAAGCTGATCGTCATCCGCAAGCAGACGCTCAACCCGCTCGGCAAGCTCGCTGAAAAGCACGGCCTGCCCGGCCTGCCGGAAGCCTATATTCCGAGCTTTTCCAGCCGCACCATCGTCTACAAGGGGCTGCTGCTGGCGAACCAGGTCGGCAGTTTCTACGACGATCTGCGCGACCCGAAATGCGAAAGCGCCTTCGGCCTCGTCCACCAGCGCTTTTCCACCAACACCTTTCCCAGCTGGCGCCTCGCCCACCCCTATCGCTTCACCGCCCATAACGGCGAAATCAACACGGTTCGCGGCAACGTGAACTGGATGAACGCGCGCCGCCGGACGATGGAGAGCGAGCTGCTCGGCGTCGATCTCGACAAGATGTGGCCGCTGATCCCGCACGGCCAGTCCGACACGGCCAGCCTCGACAACGCGCTCGAGCTGCTGGTGATGGGAGGATACAGCCTCGCCCATGCGATGATGATGCTGATCCCGGAGGCGTGGGGCGCCAACGACCTCATGGATCCGGCCCGCCGCGCCTTCTACGAATATCACGCCGCGCTGATGGAGCCGTGGGACGGGCCGGCCGCCGTGTGCTTCACCGACGGGCGCCAGATCGGCGCGACGCTCGACCGCAACGGCCTGCGTCCCGCGCGCTATT
Organism: Erythrobacter sp.; assembly: GCA_025698865.1. Lineage (GTDB taxonomy): Bacteria > Pseudomonadota > Alphaproteobacteria > Sphingomonadales > Sphingomonadaceae > Qipengyuania. Next base: position 205,658 of record JAILWQ010000002.1, read on the forward strand.
GCGCCACGCGCGACGACCACGTGATCCTCGCCAGCGAGAGCGGCGTGCTGCCGGTCGCGGAAGAGGACATCGTGCGCAAATGGCGGCTTCAGCCCGGCAAGATGCTGCTGATCGACCTCGAACAGGGCCGCATCATCGAGGACGAGGAACTGAAGACCGACCTGGCCGGCGCGCATCCTTATCAGGAATGGCTCGACGCGGCGCAGTACACGCTCGACGGGATCGAGCATATCGAGCCCGAACTGTCGGAAATCCCGGTCGCGACCACCACGCTGCTCGAACGGCAGCAGGCCTTCGGCTACACGCAGGAGGACCTCACCCGCTTCCTCGAGCCGATGGCGCAGGGCACCGGCGATCCGGTCGGCTCGATGGGGACCGATACGCCGATCGCGGTGCTGAGCGGGCGGCCGCGCCTGCTCTACGATTATTTCAAGCAGAACTTCGCCCAGGTCACCAATCCGCCGATCGACCCGATCCGCGAAGAGCTGGTGATGAGCCTCCTCTCAATGATCGGCCCGCGCCCCAACCTGCTCGGACGCGATGCCGGGCTGCACAAGCGGCTGGAGGTCGCCCAGCCGATCCTCACCAACGAGGATCTGGCCAAGATCCGCTCGGTCGAGGTCGGGCTGGACGGCGCCTTCCGCACCGCCACGATCGACATCACCTGGGATGCGAGCACGGGCGCCGAGGGGCTCGCCCAAGCGCTGAAGGAGATGTGCTGGGCCGCGACCGAGGCGGTGTTGCAGGATCACAATATCCTGATCCTCTCCGACCGGGCGCAGGGGCCGGACCGCGTGCCGATGCCCGCCCTGCTGGCGACCAGTGCCGTCCACCACCAGCTCGTGCGTCAGGGGCTCAGGATGCAGACCGGCCTCGTCGTCGAGACGGGCGAGGCGCGCGAGGTGCATCATTTCTGTGCGCTTGCGGGTTACGGGGCGGAGGGCATCAACCCCTATCTCGCGCTCGAGACGCTGGAGGATCTGCGCGCCACCAAATTCGCCGATCTCGATGCGCGCAAGGTGCGCGACAATTACGTGAAGGGCGTCGGCAAGGGCATTCTCAAGGTCATGTCCAAGATGGGCATCTCGACCTACCAGTCCTATTGCGGCGCGCAGATCTTCGACGCGGTCGGCCTGTCGAGCCGGTTCGTCGACGACTGGTTCGACGGCACCGCCACCACGATCGAGGGTGTGGGCCTCACCGAAGTCGCCGAAGAGGCGGTACGCCGCCACGCGCAGGCCTATGGCGACAGCCCGCTCTATGCCGGAATGCTCGATGTCGGGGGCATCTACCAGTACCGCCTGCGCGGCGAGGACCATGCCTGGACGCCCGAGACGGTCGCCAATCTCCAGCACGCCGTGCGCGGCGAGCAGCCTGACAATTATGAGGCTTTCGCCACAGCGATCAACGACCAGAGCGAACGGCTGCTGACGATCCGCGGGCTGATGGAACTGAAACCCGCCGAACAGGCCATTCCGCTCGAAGAGGTCGAGCCGGCGGCGGACATCGTCAAGCGGTTCAGCACCGGGGCGATGAGCTTCGGTTCCATCAGCCGCGAGGCGCACACCACGCTCGCCGTCGCGATGAACCGCATCGGCGGCCGCTCCAACACCGGCGAGGGGGGCGAGGAGCCCGACCGCTTCCGCCCGATGGACAATGGCGATTCGATGCGCAGCCGGATCAAGCAGGTCGCCAGCGGGCGCTTCGGCGTGACGGCGGAATATCTCGTCAATTCGGACGATATCCAGATCAAGATGGCGCAGGGCGCCAAGCCCGGCGAGGGCGGCCAGCTGCCCGGCCACAAGGTCGACAAGGTGATCGGCAAGGTCCGCCATTCGACGCCGGGCGTCGGCCTCATCAGCCCGCCGCCGCACCACGATATCTACTCGATCGAGGATCTGGCGCAGCTGATCCACGATCTGAAGAACGTGCAGCCTTCGGCGCGCATTTCGGTCAAGCTCGTCAGCGAGGTCGGCGTCGGCACGGTCGCGGCGGGCGTTTCCAAGTGCAAGGCCGACCATGTCACCATCTCGGGCTACGAGGGCGGGACGGGCGCGTCGCCGCTGACCAGCCTGACCCATGCGGGATCCCCATGGGAAATCGGCCTTGCCGAAACCCAGCAGACGCTGCTGCTCAACGACCTGCGCAGCCGCATCGCGGTGCAGGCCGATGGCGGGCTCAGGACCGGGCGTGACGTAGCGGTCGCCGCCCTGCTCGGCGCGGACGAGTTCGGTTTCGCCACCGCCCCGCTGATCGCGGCGGGCTGCATCATGATGCGCAAATGCCACCTCAACACCTGCCCGGTGGGCGTGGCGACGCAGGACCCGGAACTGCGCAAGCGCTTCACCGGCACGCCCGAACACGTTATCAATTATTTTTTCTTCGTCGCCGAGGAGCTGCGCGGCCTGATGGCCGAAATGGGCTTCCGCACGGTCGAGGAAATGATCGGCCGCGTCGACCGGATCGACATGCGTCGGGTGCGCCGCCACTGGAAGGCACACGGCGTCGACCTCACCCGGCTGCTCACCGCCGTGCGTCCCGAAGGGCCGCTGCATCATACGCAGGATCAGGACCACGGCCTCGCCGCGGCGATGGACAACGAGCTGATCGAGGCGTGCTCGGGCGCGATCGGGAACCGCGAACCGGTCGTGCTCCAGCGCGCGATCCGCAATGTGAACCGCTCGGTCGGCGCGATGCTCTCGGGCCGGATCGCCGAGGCGCACGGCCACGCCGGCCTTCCCGCCGAAACGGTGCGGATCGAGCTCACCGGCGTCGCGGGGCAGAGCTTCGGCGCCTGGCTCGCTCACGGCGTCACTCTCGATCTCACCGGCGATGCCAACGATTATGTCGGCAAGGGGTTGTCGGGCGGACGGATCGTCGTGCGGCCACCCGGCGGCGTGCCGCGCGCGGCGGATCAGAACATCATCGTCGGCAACACCGTGCTCTATGGCGCGATCGCGGGCGAGGCCTATTTCGCCGGCGTCGCGGGCGAGCGCTTCGCGGTCCGGAATTCGGGCGCGGTCGCCGTGGTCGAGGGCACGGGCGACCATCCGTGCGAATACATGACCGGCGGCGTGGTCTGCATTATCGGCACCACCGGTCGCAATTTCGGCGCCGGGATGAGCGGGGGGATCGCCTATGTCTACGACCCCGACGGCACTTTCGCACGGCGGGTCAACCACGCGCAGGTCGAAGTGCGCGACATCGCGCCGGGCCGCGACGAATACGAGGGCACCGGCCGCCCGCAGCAGCGCGGCAACGGTGTCGATCATTCCGGCATGGGCGATCCGCTCTACCACGATGCCGAGCGGCTGCGCATTCTGGTGGAGCGCCATCACCTCCACACCGGATCGGCGAAGGCGAAGGCCCTGCTCGATGACTGGGACAATGCGCTGGGCAAGTTCCGCAAGGTGATGCCGCGCGATTACGAACAGGCGCTCAAGACCTTCGAGGCGGAGCGCGAGGACGCGGCGCAGGAGGCCGCCGAATAATGGGCAAGGAAACCGGCTTCCTCGAATACGACCGCGTCGATCGGACCTTTGACGATCCCGCGGAGCGGCTGAAGCACTACAAGGAATTCGCCCGCCCCCATGCGCAGGGCGCCCTGCGCCAGCAGGCGGCGCGCTGCATGAATTGCGGCATTCCGTATTGTCACAACGGCTGCCCGGTGAACAACATCATCCCGGACTGGAACCATCTGGTGTACGAGGACGACTGGAAGAACGCGCTGGCGGTTCTCCATTCGACCAACAATTTCCCCGAATTCACCGGCCGCATCTGCCCCGCCCCGTGCGAGGCGGCGTGCACGCTCAACATCGTCGACGAGCCGGTGACGATCAAGTCGATCGAATGCGCCATCATCGACCGGGGATGGAAGGAAGGCTGGGTCAAGCCGCAGCCGCCCGAAAGGCAGACCGGCAAGTCTGTCGCGGTCGTCGGCAGCGGTCCGGCGGGCCTCGCCTGCGCCCAGCAGCTCGCCCGCGCAGGCCACGCTGTCACGGTGTTCGAGAAGAGCGACCGGATCGGGGGATTGCTGCGTTACGGCATTCCCGACTTCAAGATGGAGAAGCACTTCATCAATCGCCGTGCGGTGCAGATGGAGGCCGAGGGCGTCCAGTTCCGCACCAGCGCCGAAGTCGGGGTCGAAGTCAGCTTTCAGGCATTGCAGGACAATTTCGACGCCGTGGTGCTGGCGGGCGGAGCCGAGGAACCGCGCCAGCTCGACATTCCCGGCGCCGAGCTTCCGGGCGTGCGGCTGGCGATGGAATTCCTGACCCAGCAGAACAAGCGCAATGCCGGCGACGACGAGGTCCGCGCCGCCCCGCGCGGCACGCTGAGCGCCAAAGGCAAGCATGTCATCGTGATCGGCGGCGGGGACACGGGCAGCGACTGCGTCGGCACCTCCAACCGCCAGGGCGCGGCCAGCGTCACCCAGCTCGAGATCATGCCCAAGCCCCCGACCCGCGAGGACAAGGCGATGACCTGGCCGCACTGGCCGGTGAAGCTGCGCACCTCCTCCAGCCACGAGGAAGGCGCGGAACGCGACTGGGCCGTGCTGACCAAGCGCGTCGTGGGCGAGAACGGCGAGGTGGCCGGCCTCGAATGCGTGCGGATCCAATGGACCAATGGCGGTTTCGAGGAAATCGAGGGCAGCAGTTTCACTCTCCCCGCCGACCTGATCCTCCTCGCCATGGGCTTCACCGGCCCAAGGCGGCGCGGCCTGCTCGACCGGGCGGGCGTCGACCTGTGCGAACGCGGTAATGTCGCGGCGGACACGACCCGCTACGCCACCAGCGAGAAGGGGGTCTATGCCTGCGGCGACATGCGGCGTGGCCAGAGCCTCGTCGTCTGGGCGATCCGCGAAGGCCGCCAATGCGCGCGCGCGGTGGACGAGGCGCTGATGGGGCGGAGCGAACTGCCCCGCTGATCGTGCCGACCGGTCAATGCCGCCGGGCGCGGACCAGCGCTGCGATCCCCGTGCCGACGATCGTCAGTGCGATCGCGAGCCCGCCGCCCGCGCCCCAGACGGCACCATCCGGGCCGTCGACCATGCCGCCCAATATCGCTCCGATCAGAGGCAGGATGACGATCATCAGGCAGCCTATCGCGGGCATCGGACCGGTCCCTCCGCTCTGTCCGCGCAACTCCAGTTCGCCAGATGCGGCCTCGATGCGCCACACGAGGATGGCACGTTAGACACGCCAGTCGATCCGACCCCGGCCATGCGTCTTCAGAAAGGCATTGGTCCGGCTGAAGGGGCGACTGCCGAAAAAGCCGCGATGAGCCGAAAGCGGGCTCGGATGCGGGCTGGCGATCAGGCAATGTCGCCCGCCGTCCCCGACGCCGCGCAAGCCCTCGATCCGTCCCGCCTTGGCCTGCGCATGGCTGCCCCACAGGATGAAGACCGAGGGCACGGGCCGCGCCGCCACCGCCGCGACGCAGGCATCGGTGATCGTATCCCAGCCGCGCCCCGCGTGACTGGCCGCCTTGCCCGCCTCCACCGTAAGCGTGTTGTTGAGCAGCAACACGCCCTGCCGCGCCCATCCGGTGAGGTCGCCATGCCCGGCCGCGGCGATGCCGCAATCGCTTTCGAGTTCCTTGTAGATGTTTCTCAGGCTCGGCGGGATCTTCTCGTCCTGCGGCACGGAGAAGGAGAGGCCCATCGCCTGTCCGGGACCGTGATAGGGGTCCTGACCCAGAATCACCACGCGGACCTCGTCGAGCGGGGTGAGCTCCAGCGCGCGCAGGCGGCTTCCCCGCGGCGGATAGACCGCCTTGCCTGCCGCCTCTTCCGCCGCCAGCCAGCCGCCCAGCCGCCGGCTTGTGGGACTGTCGAGCACAGGCTCCAGGACGGGCCGCCAGCTTTCTGGTATCTGCTCGGTCATCGGCCTTTCCTGCGCCGCATGGCCGCCCCACGCCAGTCCGCCCTTCCCACTCATCCCCAATCGGCCTAAGGCTCGCGGTCATATGGCCGTATATTTTCACGAAGAAGACCTGCCCGATGGCGTTCTCGCTCCCGGAGACGACGGGGGAAGCGCGCTTGCCGTGGACACCGAGACGATGGGTCTCGTCACTCCGCGCGACCGGCTCTGCCTCGTGCAGATCAGCGATGGCGAGGGGGACGAGCATCTCGTCCGCTTCGGCCCCGACAGCCGCTACGATGCGCCCAATCTGAAAGCGGTGCTGGGCGATCCGGACCGGGTCAAGCTCTACCACTTCGCCCGCTTTGACCTCGCCGCGATCGAATATTACCTCGGCGTCACCGCCGCGCCGGTGTTCTGCACCAAGATCGCGAGCAAGCTCACCCGCACCTATACCGACCGGCATGGCCTGAAGAATCTCGTCGAGGAACTGCTGGGCGAGAGCATTTCGAAACAGCAGCAGTCGAGCGACTGGGGCAGCCCCGTCCTCAACGACGCGCAGCGCGAATATGCGGCGAGCGACGTGCGCTATCTCCACCGGATGAAGACGATCTTCGAGGAACGGTTGGCGCGCGAGGAACGGACCGAAATGGCGCAGGCCTGCTTCGACTTCCTGCCCACCCGCGCGCGGCTCGACATCGCCGGCTGGGCCGACCACGACATTTTCAGCCACGCGTAATCTCGCGCGGAACAACAGGCCCCATGGTGTCCAACAGGCGCAGGATCGAAACGAGCGAGGCGGCCGAACGGCGCAGCCGGCGCCAGCGCTTCGCCGCGCCCGGCGGATCGCACGACCGGCTGGTGAAACTGCTCGCCACCGCACTGCCGATGGCGGTGGGCGTGGTCGCCGCGCTGATGGTGGTGACGCCGCTTTCCCCGCGCGGCGAGGTCAGCTTCCTGCTCGACCGCAACAAGGTGGCGATGATCGACGAGCGGCTGCGCGTCGACAATGCGCTCTATCGCGGACAGGACAATCGCGGCCGGCCCTTCTCGCTGACCGCGCGCGAGGCGGTGCAGCGATCGAGCGCGGAGGGCATCGTGCGCCTGGACGATCTCGTCGCGCGGCTGCTGCTCGATGACGGCCCGGCCCAGCTCGATGCGGGCACCGGCGCCTACGCTCTCGACGAGGAGGTCGTGACGGTCGACGGCGCGGTGACCATGCGCGCGGCCGATGGCTATTCGATGTTGCTGCGCGACGTTGCGGTCAATCTCGCCACGCGGACCGCCGTCGGGGCGGGCGGCGTCTCGGGCGCGACCCCCGCCGGAACGTTCTCGGCCAACCGGCTCGAGGCCGATCTGGGCGAGCGCACGGTCGCCTTGTCCGGCAATGCGCGGATGCGGATGATCCCCGGCCAGCTCAATTCCATGAGGATGCCCTGATGCTTCGAAAGCCGTCTTCCCCCGTCGCCGCTCTCGGGACGCGCGCGGCGAAATCCTTCCTGCTCGGTTTCGCGGCGACGGCGGTGACCTTCGCCGGCATCCAGCTGAACGCGCAGGCGATCGCCGGGCACAATTCCAACGCCCCGGTCGATTACGCCGCGAACCGGATCGAGTTGCAGGACCGGCAGAACCGCGTGGTCCTGTCGGGCAATGTCGTGATCAACCAGGCCGGGCTGACGCTGAACGCCGCGCGGACGTTGGTGACCTATTCGGACGCGGGCAGCCTGCGGATCCAGCGGATCATGGCGACCGGCGGCGTCACCGTAACGCGCGGCAACGAGCGGGCGCGGGGCGACAATGCGGTTTACGATTTCAACCGGCGGATCATCACCATGGCCGGCAATGTCCGCCTCAATCGCGGCTCCGACACACTCAATGGCGGGCGTCTGGTGATCGATCTGAGGACCGGGGTGTCCAGCGTCGACGGCAGCGCGAGCGGTTCGTCGTCGGTCGAGGGCGTCGAGGCGCGTGAGAGCGGCGGGCGGGTCAGCGGCACCTTCTCGGTGCCCGAAGGCGACTGAGCCCCTTCGCAATTCGCCGCGTCAGCGCGTGGCGAAGCGACAGATGCGGGTCAGCCCCTGCGCCAGCAGCATCTCGGCCGCCTGGCTGTTGGTGAGCAATTCGCGGTGCAGTTCGGTCAGCCGCATGGTCAGCATGTCGAGCTTGCGCCCGCGCCAGTTCTGCGCCTGCGCGCGGATATCGCGCTCCTCGCGGAAGAAGATGCCGAGCTGCGCCTTGTCGCCCCGCCCCAGATCCTCGAACTTGCCGCGCGGGCCGAGTTTCGCGGCGATCCGCGCCAGTTGCGCTGCCCGCCGCTCGAAGGCGAGCAGGGTGCCGACCGGGTTGAGGCCGACCTGCCGCATCCGGACCAGCTCCGCGCTCAGCCGTCCGCCCTCGCCGCCGAGGACGACATTGACCAGCGGCATGAAGCCGTCCTCCTCGCAACCGGCGGCCACGGCATCGAGATCGTCGGCAGTCGGCTTTTTCGGCGATTGCGGCGCGGCATCGAGATAGAGCGCCAGCTTCTCGATTTCCGAAGCGGCCAGCCGCACGTCGAGATTGGCGGCCCGCGCGATGCGTTCGGCGAGCGCATGGTCGAAATGAACGCCCGCCCCATCGCCCATCGCCCGCACGGTCTGCGTGACCGAGGCGAGATCGGGTGGGTAGAACATCGCGACCAGCGCATCCTTGCGCTTTTCCAGCAGCTTGGCAGTGCGCGACTTGTCGGTGGCCGAGGTGGCGACGACGATCACCGGGCAGGCTTCCCCCGCGCCGGCCTCGCCCGTCTCGATCAGCGTGGCGAGCGCGTCGTGCGCCTCGTCGCCGCTGGCGCGCACCCAGATGTGGCGCCTGTCGCCGAACAGCGAAGTCGAGCGCGCCTCGTCACCCAGCCGGGCGGGATCGGACCTGAGGTCCGCGCCGCTCATCTCGACCTTTTCGCCCTCATCGGGCAGCGCGGCGACGAGTTCGCGCGCGGCGGCGCTGGCCCCGGCCTCGTCCTGCCCACAGAAGAAGAAGATGCCCGCTTGGCCGATCGCGGCCCTCACCTTGGCCGCGTAGTCGCGATTGGTCGCCTTCACGCCGCCCGCCTCGCGGAAGGGATCACGATTCGGGGCGCAGGGTCAGCGCGATGCGCGTCACCATCTGGTCGGCGACCTCGCGGGCGAGATTTTCGAGCGCGGTCTGTTCGGCCGCGATGGTGGCGTATTCGCTCGACACCACGTCGATCCCCGCATCCGAGCCCGCAGTCGCGTCGAGCAGGATCGCGCCGGTCGACAGGTCGACGAGCTGGTAGCGGCTGCGCAGCACGCGCCGCTCCCGCGTGACGCGATTGTCGCCGACCACGCCCAGCCCTTCGAGCCGGTCGTCGAGCCGCACGTCGAGGCGATAGCGCGGCGCGGCACTTCCGCCCGCCTCGGCCGCGGCGAAGCGATCGACCAGCGCGTTGCGCACCAGCCAGCCGGCGCGGCCCTCGATCGCGGGGACCTCGACGCCCGCCAGCCCCTGCGCCACTGCACCGCTGCCCCCGCCGGCATACATCGGCTGGAGCGAGCAACCCGCGACGAGCCCCGAGAGGGCGAGCGTGATAAAGGCGAGCAGGATCCGCATCAGGTGACGATATTCACCAATCGGTCGGGCACGACAATGACCTTGCGCACCGCCGCGCCGTCTATGCTGCGCTGGACGTTCTCCGACGCAAGCGCCATCGCCTCGAGATCGTCCTTCGAGGCGCCCTTTGGAGCGGTCAGCGTGTCGCGCAGCTTGCCCATGTGCTGGACCGCGATGGTCACCTCGTCCTCGACCAGCAGAGTGGGATCGATTTCGGGCCAGGCAGCATCGGCGACAAGGCCCTGCTCGCCCAGCTTCGCCCAGGCCTCTTCGGCGAGATGCGGCATCATCGGCGCGACGAGCTGGACCAGCGTGCGGATCGCGGCCGACCGGCTGGCCGACGGCGCGGCCTTTTCGACCGTGCCGGTCAGCTCGTAAATGCGGGCCACCGCCTTGTTGAAGCCGAGCGCCTCGATATCCTCGGCCACTGCGGCGACGGTCTGGTGGGTCTTGCGGTCGAGTGCCTTGTCCTCGCCGCTCGCCGATCCGTCGAACTGGCCGAACAGGCGCCACAGCCGGTGGACGAAGCGATGGCAGCCCTCGATGCCCGCTTCCGACCACGGCAGATCGCGCTCGGGCGGGCTGTCGCTGAGCATGAACCAGCGCACCGCGTCCGCGCCATAGGTGTCGATGATCGTGTCGGGGTCGACGACGTTCTTCTTCGACTTCGACATCTTGATGACGCGGCCGATCTCGACCTCGCCCCCATCATCCTTCAGCAGCGCGCGTTCGGCCTCGCGGCTGATCTCGTCGGGCGCGTAGTAGACCGTCTTGCCGCCCTCGCGCCGCGAATAGGTCTCGTGCGTCACCATCCCTTGCGTGAACAGCGAAGCAAAGGGCTCCTTCACGTCGATCAGGCCGATCCGGTTGAGCGCGCGAGTCCAGAAACGGGCATAGAGCAAGTGCAGGATCGCGTGCTCGATCCCGCCGATATATTGCTCGACCGGAAGCCACTTGGCGATTTCCTCACGGTCGAAGGGCTTATCGGCGGGCTGGCTGGCGAAGCGCAGGAAATACCACGAACTGTCGACGAACGTGTCGAGCGTGTCGGTCTCGCGCGTCGCCTTGCCGCCGCATTCGGGGCATTCGACATGCTTCCAGCTCTCGTGCCGCTCCAGCGGATTGCCCGGTGTCTGGAAATCCACGTCCTCGGGCAGCGTGATCGGCAGGCTGGACTTGGGCGCAGGAACGACACCGCAGGCATCGCAGTGAATGAAGGGGATCGGCGTCCCCCAGTAACGCTGGCGGCTGACGCCCCAGTCGCGCAGGCGCCATACGGTCTTGCCCTCGCCCGCGCCCTGCTCCTCGATCCGGCGTATGATCGCGCGCTTGGCCTCCTCGACGCTCATCCCGTCGAGGAAGTCGGAATTGACGATCACGCCTTCACCGGCTTCGGCCTCGCCCGCGAAGGGCTTGTCCGCCTCGTCCAGGCTCGGCGCGACCACGCGCGGGATGGGCAGATCGTATTTGGTCGCGAATTCGAAGTCGCGCTGGTCGTGGCCCGGCACCGCCATGACCGCGCCGGTGCCGTAATCCATGAGGACGAAATTCGCGATGTAGACCGGCAGGTCGGCCCCGGCGAAGGGATGCTTCGCAGTGATCCCGGTGTCGAAGCCCAGCTTTTCCGCCGTTTCCAGCTCGGCTGCGGTGGTGCCGCCCTTCTTGCACAGCGCGATGAAGTCGCGGGCGGCATCGCTCTCCAGCCCCTGCGCCACCGGATGGTCGGCGGCGATGGCGACGAAGCTCGCCCCGAAAATCGTGTCGGGCCGGGTGGTGTAGACCGGGAGCTTCTCCCCGTTCGACAGGTCGAAGCTGAATTCCAGACCGCGCGACTTGCCGATCCAGTTTTCCTGCATCAGCCGCACCTTGTCGGGCCAGTTCTCGAGAGTGCCGAGCCCCTCGAGCAGTTCCTCGGCGAAGTCGGTGATCTTGAGGAACCACTGGCTGAGTTTGCGTTTCTCGACCTCCGCGCCCGAGCGCCAGCCCTTGCCGTCGATCACCTGCTCGTTGGCGAGCACGGTCATGTCGACCGGGTCCCAATTGACCTCGCTCTCCTTGCGATAGACGAGACCCGCCTCGTAGAGGTCGAGGAACAGCGCCTGTTCGTGGCCGTAATAATCCGGCTCGCAGGTGGCCAGTTCGCGGCTCCAGTCGAGCGCGAAGCCGAGGCGCTTCAGCTGCGCCTTCATGTGCTCGATATTGTCGCGGGTCCAGCCGCCCGGATGGACGCCCTTTTCCATCGCAGCATTTTCCGCCGGCATTCCAAACGCGTCCCATCCCATGGGATGCAGCACCTCGTGCCCGGTCGCCTTCTTGTAGCGCGCCAGCACGTCGCCCATCGTGTAATTTCGGACGTGGCCGATATGGATGCGCCCACTGGGATAAGGGAACATCTCAAGCACGTAGCTCTTGGGCTTGTCGGAATTGCTGTCGGCGCGGAAGGTCTGTGCCTCGTCCCACGCACGCTGCCAGCGTCCGTCGGCGGCCGACGGATCGAAACGGGTTTCGCTCATATCGCCCCCGATAGGAGAAGGAATGTTAGCTGGCTACAGTCTGGCGGCGCAGTTCGCGCGCCTTGGTGAGGATGATGTCTTCCAGCTTCTGGACGGTCGCGGCCTGCACTGGCGCCTCCACCCAGTTGCCGCCCTGCGCAACCTGCCGGCTGGCAGCAACGCGAAGGGCATCGGCGCGCAGGTCGAGATCGAGGATGGAGACGGTCAGCTTCACCCGCTCGCCCGGATTGGCGGGGTTGGAATACCAGTCGGTCACGATCACGCCGCCGGCGCTGTCGGCCTGGAGCAGCGGAGCGAAGCTCACGGTCTCCAGCGCCGCGCGCCAGAGGTAGGAGTTCACGCCGATCGTATTGACCTGCGATGCCGCGAGATCGGCCTGGGGACGGTCGCGCCCGCCACAGGCCGCAAGCATGCCGGTCGCGGCAAGGACGAGAGCGATGCGGGCGGGTCGCGAAAACATGGGCGCAGTCTTCATGGTATTCCTTGTTGCGGCTCGCCCGGGCTCTAGACCGCGCGAGGCGGGCGGGCAAGATGGGCGGAAGGTCTCGTGCGGCTCACGCCATCCGGCGACTGAACGCCTTCTGAATTGCACGGATCGCGCCCAAGGCACGCCAGCGAGTCTGTGGACCCCGGGCCACACTTCGCCCGATTCGACTCCCGCCCCGCGCCGACGCGCTGGTCATTCCACGGTCGTCTTCCTATCAATCTGGTCGTGCCATCGACTCGAAGGGGGCACGGCCGCGGTTCCGGAATGAAGAATTTCAGGAACCGTTCAGCCGCGAACGGGTCAAGTCGGCAAGTGTAGTGCGAGTGGGGTATCACACGTGAAACGGAACGGCAGCATTGGCATGGCAGCGCGTCTCGCGCCCGGCCTGCTTGCGGCCGCCGCGCTGATCGCCATTCCCTCCGCCGGTTATGCCGTGGTGACGGGCGGCTCCGTCCCCGTCGCGCAGGATCTCGAATTCGCGCCTTTCACTCCGGCCAATGTCGATCCGGCGCTGGCCCGCCATGTCGCTTCGATCATCGGGGAAGACGGGCTGCGCTTCACGCCCGCCGCGCGCCAGCACCGCAGCGAACGGACAGTGACGATGGCGGTCCGCGTCGACCGCAACACCGCGCGTGCGATCTCCGTGCGCAAGGCGATCGACAGCGTCGCCGACGCCGAGCCTGGCCGGGGCTCGGCATCCTCGATCATCGCGCCCACCCGCTACAATCTCGGCATTGCCCGGGGATACCAGACCTTCGCCCAGCCGGCGCCCAAGGCGCTCGAGCTTCCCGCCGGCATTCGCAGCATAGCGATGCCCGACCTGTCGGATTATCGCACCGAGGAACGCGAAAAGCCGAGCCGGTTCAGCGCCCGCGTCCGTCAGGACGATGACGCTTCGGTCGGCCGCACCGCTCGCGCGATCGAGGGAACGGGCGAACGCAGCGTCGATTTCGCCGGCTCCTATCGCGTGCTGCGCAATCTCGACGTGACGGCTGGCGTCCGCGTGTCGCAGGATCGCAACCGCATTGCTCCGCTGACCGACGGGGTGGAAGACAGCCAAGCGGTCTATGTGGGAACCCAGTTCCGCTTCTGATCGCCGCCCGGCCGATCCGCTCTCCCGCAAAACCCCGTTTCGGCGGGGTTTTTCTTTGCCATGTCCCGATGCTGCCTTATGTCCGGGGCAATAAAGATCAACAAGGAGCGGATTCTCATGGGCAAGGTGGCAATCGTGACCGGCGGCACCCGCGGCATCGGCCGCGCGATCTGCGAAGCATTGCGCGAGGATGGCTTCACCGTCGTCGCCAACTACGCCGGCAACGACGATGCGGCGAAGAAATTCACCGACGAGACCGGCATCGCCACCTACAAATGGGACGTCGGCGACCATGAGGCGTGCATCGATGGTTGCGCCCGCGTGACCGAGGAGGTCGGACCGATCCATGCCGTGGTCAACAATGCCGGCATCACGCGCGACGGCACGCTGCTCAAAATGAGTTTCGAGGACTGGAACGATGTCATGCGCATCAATCTGGGTGGATGCTTCAACATGGCCAAGGCGTGCTTCCCGGGCATGAAGGAACGCGGCTGGGGCCGGATCGTCAATATCGGCTCGATCAACGGGCAGGCGGGGCAATACGGCCAGGTCAACTACGCCGCCGCCAAGAGCGGCATTCACGGCTTCACCAAGGCGCTGGCGCAGGAAGGCGCGCGCTTCAGCATCACAGTCAATGCCATCGCGCCGGGCTATATCGACACCGACATGGTCGCCGCCGTACCGGAGCCGGTGCTCGAGAAGATCGTCGCCAAGATACCCGTCGGTCGCCTCGGCCAGGCGCAGGAGATCGCCCGCGGGGTGAGTTTCCTATGCAGCGAAAATGCCGGTTTCGTCACCGGATCGACCATGAGTATCAATGGCGGCCAGCACATGTATTGAGGACCGATGGCACGTATTATCTTTGCCGACGACGACCCCATCGTGGGGGCGATCGTCCAGAAAACATTGCTCGGTGCCGGGCATGCTGTCGGCGTGGTCGAGGATGGCGAGGCCGCCATCGCCGCTATTGTGCGGCGACGGCCGGATCTCCTCATCCTCGACATCACGATGCCGGGCATGACCGGTTCGGAAGTGCTCGACCGGGTGCGGCGCCATCCCGAATTGTGGGACCTGCCCGTCCTGATGCTGACCGGCCGTCGCTCGCAATCGGACGAGGATATCGCGATCCGCGCGGGAGCGACGGATTACCTGCGCAAGCCCTTCGACCCCGATCAGCTGATCGTGATGGTCGAGGCGCTGGCGCGGCCGGAAGAGGGCCGCGCCCCGCCCGGCGCCGCCCCCCGCCGCAGCATCTAGGCGATCATCCGATCAGATAGCCGACCACCCTCCAGTCGGCCCCGTCACGCACCAGCGCGACGGTTTCCACCGTGTCCGGCTTGTTCGCGAAACTGGTGCGAAACTTGATGACCCGGTGTCCGTTGGGCGGGGTCGGCACGATGTCCTGCGACATCAGTTCGCGCGAGACGACGGCGCCGAGCGGCACCCGCACCTCTTCCGACAGGCTCGACCAGAGATCGAGCGTGTTCTGTTTCCGGAAGGTGTTTCCCGTGGCCTCCCAGCTGGCCTGCCAGTTTCCGGCATCGACCAGCGCGAGCCAGGCACGCGCGTCGGCGAGGACCGTGCTTGCCGCAGTGTCGCTTTCGGTTGCGGTGGCAGGGCTTGGCTGGGTCATAGGTTGGGCGGGCGCGGTTTGCAGGGCAGCGGCCAGCGCCAGGGACGCAAGGACGATCGACATGGCAATTCCTCCGGTGATCCACAGGGCCTGATGCCGTGTGGTGAAGCCATCATCTGCAGTCACAGTGCCAGCCGGGTCATCCCCCAATTCCTTGGACCCAAGCGATTGGGGGGCATGTTCGGCCGTCCCCGCTTCTTCCGCGGCCAGCAGGCGACCGGCCTCCCGGCTGCTAGAAACCTCGAGCTTGCGGCGCGCATTGCGCAGGCGTTCGTTGACCGTGTGGATCGAGACATCCAGCCGCCGGGCGAGCGACTTCGCATCGTAGCCGCGCACGACGAGGCGCAAGGTCTGTTTTTCCTTCTCCGTCAGGGCTCCAAACCCGTGCGCCGTCATCGCATCCGATTACCGCGTTCGGGCGAGGGCCGACCACCCCAAAAAATTCGTATCGCCCCGGTGGCGCACAACCTAGAGTCTCCGCCGTGTCCGATCCCTATCATCCACCGGTCAAGCGCTCGCTCGCCATTGCGGGGCACAAGACCTCGATCAGTCTCGAGCCGCTATTCTGGGACATGCTGCGCATGGCTGCCACGCGCGAGAATGTCGCGATCAACGCTCTGGTCGCGCGGATCGATGCCGAACGCATCCGGTCCCAGACCCCGCCCGGCCTCGCCAGCGCGATCAGAGTCTGGCTGGTCGAGGACTTGCGCGGAGGTAACGGTGGCGAAACCACTCCCCACGCGACAGAAAGGGGCGACAGGTCCTGACCTCTCGCCCCTTCTTATTTCTGTGTCAGAAAAGTCAGTATTTCGCGGTGGCGTCACTCGCCGGATAGGTTTCGTCGAGCGCCTCGTCGGTCCGGCTCATCGGCTGGTTCGAGGTGGTCGACTCTGCCCCCGCGTTGCGGAACGCACCGCGCGGCTCGCCATCGGCGAACGCCACGCCATTCTTGTCCCGCTGGGACTGTTCGTAATATTTGTAACCGGCGTAACCAAGTGCGCCGAGTGCAAGAAGCCTGAGCATGGTCGTATTCCTTTCTTTGCGACCCAACGAACGGGGCGCAGGAAAGGTCCGCACCCGATTGTTCAATCGTCGCCGACGCGTTCGATATCCGCGCCGACCAGCGCCAGCTTCTCCTCCAGCCGCTCGTAACCGCGGTCGAGGTGATAGATCCGGCGCACCTGCGTCTCTCCCTCGGCGGCAAGCGCGGCGATGATGAGGCTCATCGAGGCGCGCAGATCGGTCGCCATCACCTCCGCCCCCGTCAGGCGGTCGACGCCCTTGACGATGGCGGTGCGGCCCGACACCTCGATATCCGCGCCCATCCGGCGCAGCTCGGGCACGTGCATGTAGCGGTTCTCGAAGATCGTCTCGGTCAGGACGCTGGTGCCCTCGGCCTTGGTCAGCAGGCTCATCAGCTGGGCCTGCATATCGGTGGCAAGGCCGGGATAGGGCGCGGTCGACAAGTTCACGCCTTTCAGCGGCCCGTTCGTGCGGACATGCACGCCGTCCTCCTCCACCTCGATCTCCACGCCGATCGCGCGCAGCGCCTGGTTCGTCGCCGCCATCTCCTCGCCATTGGCGCCCTCGAGGAACACCTCGCCCCCGGTGATCGCCGCCGCGCAGGCATAGGAGCCCGCCTCGATCCGGTCGGCCATCACCTTGTAGGTCGCGCCGAAGAGCTTCTTCACGCCCCGGATCACCAGCTCGGAGCTGCCGATGCCCTCGATCTTCGCCCCCATCGCGACGAGCAGCTTGCACAGGTCGACGATCTCCGGCTCGCGCGCGGCGTTGCCGATGCGGCTGGTTCCCTTGGCGAGCACGGCGGCCATCACCGCGTTCTCGGTCGCCCCGACCGAGACGATCGGGAAGTCGTATTCGCCGCCCGGCAGCCCCGTGGCCGGCGCCTTGGCCTTCACGTAACCCTCGGCCAGCTCGATCTCCGCGCCGAGCGCTTCGAGCGCCTTCAGATGCAGATCGATCGGCCGGTTGCCGATGGCGCAGCCGCCCGGCAGCGAAACCGTCGCTTCGCCCGTGCGCGCGAGTAGCGGGCCAAGCACAAGAATCGAGGCACGCATCTTGCGCACCAGATCGTAGGGCGCGACGTTGGAGGTGATCCGCGTCGCTTCCTGCGTAACGACGCGCCCGAACTCCTCGGGCCGCTTGCCGGGTATCGAGTGGGCGACGCCGAACTGCGTCATCAGATGCTGAAACCCGTCGATATCGGCGAGCCGCGGCAGATTGCGCAGCGTCACCGGCTCCTCGGTCAGCAGCGCGCAGGGAATGAGCGTCAGCGCAGAATTCTTCGCGCCGGAGATCGGCAGCGTCCCGGAAAGCCGGTTGCCGCCCTTGATGATGAGCTTGTCCATGGACCCGACGCCTTAACTTATCGGCGCGCGCTGGCAAGGGAGGGCAAAAGGGAGGTGAACGGGTCGAGCAAGTCAGGCTTGCGGGCGAACGGCATACTCGTCGCGCAACTCGCGCTTGTAGAGCTTGCCGTTGGCCTCGCGGGGCAGGTCGGGGCGGAAGTCGAACTGGCGGGGCATCTTCACCTTGCTCAGACGCGGGGCGAGGAAAGCGCGCAGCGTGTCGGCCAAGTCCTCCCCCGCGTCGGCCATGTCGACCGGCTGGACCACGGCGACGACCCGCTCGCCGAGATCGGGATCGGGCGCGCCGATCACTGCCGCGTCCATCACCAGCGGATGGGTGACGAGCAGGTTCTCGACCTCCTGCGGGTAGATATTGACCCCGCCAGAGATGATCATGTGGCTCTGGCGATCGGTCAGATAGAGAAACCCCTCCGTATCGACATGGCCGATATCCCCCAGTGTCATCCAGCCCTCGGGATGCGTCGCCTCGGCGGTCTTGGCGGGATCGTTGTGATAGGTCGGCAGGATTTCGTTCTCGAAATAGATGAGACCATTCTCGCCTGTCGGCAGCTCCTCGCCGTCCGGACCGCAGATGTGTAGCGTTCCGTGGATCGCCCGGCCCACCGTGCCGGGATGGGTGAGCCAGTCGGCAGCCTTGACCAGCGTCATGCCGATGCCCTCCGAGCCGGCGTAGTATTCGTTGATCATCGCCCCCCACCAGTCGATCATCGCCTGTTTGACCGGCACGGGGCACGGCGCGGCGGCGTGAAGCGCGCGGGCGTGGCTCGACAAGTCGAAGCCCGCGCGCTTCTCGGGCGCGAGCTTGAGCATCCGGACGAAATGGGTCGGCACCCACTGGCTGTCGGTGACGCGGTGGGTCTCGATCGCCCGGAGCGCGGCCAGGGGCTCGAACTTCTCCATCACGACCACCGTCCCACCCAGCCGGTGCGCCGTGGTGCACCATCCCAGCGGGGCGGCGTGATAGAGCGGTGCGGGCGAGAGATAGACCATCGATCCGTCGGTCGGCATTCCCGCGCCCATCACCGCGAGGCCCACCAGCGCGGGAACCTCCTCGACATCGTCGGTCTGCGGGGGGCGGGGGCGCACGCCCTTGGGCCGGCCGGTCGTGCCGCTGGAATAGAGCATGTACTGGCCCGGCAGGGGATCGGCGAGCGGCTCGGCGCTCTGCGCTTCGATGGCGGCGGCAAGGTCCTCTTCCCCCTCGCCGCCGAGGATCAGGAATTCGCACTCCGGACACAGATCGCGCAGCGCTGCGATTTCATGGGCGAACTTCGCCGAGGTGATCAGCAGCCGCGCGTCGCTGTCCTGCATTATGTAGGCGATTTCCGAAGCGGTCAGGCGGGTGGAGACCGGCACCATCATCGCCCCCGAACGCTGCGCCCCCCAGGCGAGCTGGAGGTAGAGCGCGTTGTTCTCCATCAGGATGGCGAAATGCCCTCCCGGGCCGAGACCGCGATCGCGCAAGACCCGGGCGAACCGGTTGGCGGTCTGGTCCATCTCGCCATAGGTCACCGTCTCGCCGCTTTCCGCCATGACGATCGCAGGATGGTCGGGACGCGAGCTCGCATGCGCAATCGGGTGCATCTGTCTCTCCTCGACGGCGACCTCTTTGAGCGGGTCGTCCGGTTGCGAGAAGAAACCTACCGGGCCGCGGCCATGGGGCAAGCAAAAAGGCGGCAGGTTGCCCTGCCGCCTCTTCACTACCGTCCAAGGTATATCCGGGAGTTCGGCTTACTCGTCGTCGCCGCCGCCCTTGCCGCCGTTATCGGCCATCGCGAGGCGCTCGCCATTCATGTAGGGCGTCGGATCGACCGCCAGCCCGGCGACGCGCACTTCGTAATGGAGGTGCGGGCCGGTCGAGCGGCCGGTGGAGCCGACATAGCCGATGAGGTCGCCTTTGCGGACCCGGTCACCGGCCTTAACCTCGTAGCCCGACAGGTGGGCGAAGCGGGTCTGCATGTCGGCGCCATGCTCGATCGAGATGTAGTTGCCGTAGCTCGAGAACCACTCGGCCTTGCTGACATAGCCATCGGCCGTGGCATAGACCGGAGTGCCGGAGGCGGCGGCCAGATCAATGCCCTTGTGGCCGCGCAGACCGCCGAGAACCGGATGGGTGCGCATGCCGAAATTGCTGCTGAGCCGCGCGTTTTCGAGCGGCATCTGCGAGGGAACCGACACCGCGCTGGCGGCCGGCGCGGGGTTCTCGGTCTTTTCCCAGCTGGCGAAGAGTTCCTGGAACTGGCGATCCGATCCGTCCCGCGTAACGCTGACGCCCGGCTGGACGTGGCGCACCGACGGGGCGAGTTCCGCCTCGTCAGCCTGCGCCGGAGCTGCTGCCATGGTAAGCCCGGCAGCGAGCGCGACCAGTTTGGCTTTCAGGATTGTCTTGATCATGTGTCGGACCCGTCCTCGCGCAGGATCGCCGTCCTGCTTGTTCAGTGTGGACCGGTCTTCGCCCCCCGGCGAACCTACCCGACCGATCCGGATTTCCCAGCGCCGGAACCCCCCGCCGCTTTGTGAGTTACGGGTTAACGGGCAAAAGGTTTACGAAACAAGCGCGGCATAGAACTCGCGCGGTAAACCGGCTGATCGACGCGCCGAGTCGTTGAACGGGCCTTTCAAATGCCCGCCGAAATGCTGTTTGACCAATTTCTGCCATAATTCCCGTGGCATTTCGTCGCGCCGGGCGCTCACCTTATCGAACCACTTGGCACCGACGGCGACGTGGCGAATCTCGTCGTCAAGGATTCGTTCGAGGATAAGCGTGCCGTTCCGGTCTCCGAAATGCCGAACGCGCTCGATCGTCGCGGGTGTTACATCCAGCCCGCGCGCTTCCAGCACCATCGGCACCACCGCCAGGCGCGCGGCCACATCATGCGCGGTGTCTCGGGCCGCCTGCCACAACCCGTCATGGGCGGGAAGCGCACCGTAATGCGAACCGAGCGCGCGCAACTTCCTGTCGATAAGCGCGAAATGCATGGCCTCGTCCGCCGCGACCGCGAGGAAGTCGGACACGAACGCCTCGCCCATTTCCGCTCCGAAGCGCCCGGCCATGTCGAGCGCGAGGTCGATGGCGACGAATTCGATATGCGCGATCGCATGCCACAGCGCGATCCGCCCACGCTCCGACCCGCCCTTGCCGCGCCGTGGCATCTTGCCGGGTGGAAGCAGTTCGGGCCGGGCAGGCCTTGCCGGAGCGTCGGGCATCGGTGCGGTCAGGTCGAAGGACAGCCGCCCGAGCCGCCAGTCGCGCGCGACCCGGCGGGCCGCGAACAGCTTGGCCTGCGGCTCGCCGGTCAGGAGGGCGGCGCGGATCGCATCGCCGAGGGCAGGACTGGCATCGCTCACGCCGCGCGAACCGCCTCCAGCACGGCCTCGGCATGGCCCTTGACCTTCACCTTGTCCCACACCCGCTCGATCGTGCCGTCCGGGCCGACCAGATAGGTGGTGCGGACCATGCCCATGAAGGTCTTTCCGTACATCTGCTTCTCGGTCCAGATGCCGAGCGCGTCGGACAGACCCCCGTCTTCGGCATCGGTCGCGAGATCCACGCCGAGGTCGTGCTTGGCGATGAAATTGCGGTGCTTCTGCGGGGAATCCTTGCTCACGCCCAGAAGCGCCGCGCCCGCATCGGCGAACTGCGAGGCGAGCGCGGTGAAATCCTTCGCCTCGGTCGTGCAGCCGGGCGTGTTGTCCCTGGGGTAGAAGAACAGGACCAGCCGGCGCCCCGCATAGTCTCCCGGCCTGACGGTTCCGCCGTCGGGCGTCTCCATCGCGATATCGGGCATCGGGTCGCCTTCGTGCGGTCTTTCCTTCATCGATCGATCTCCATCGTTTCGCCAAGAGCGGCCTGCCAAGCGGCCGCAATCCCGCGCCGCGCCGAGGCGATCGCGGGAAGCAAGCGGTCGGGCGAATCCAGCCCGGCCTGCTGCGCCAGCACCTCTGCCGCGACGCGGCCGGGCATGGCAAGGTCCGGGGCGAGCAGGCGCCCGCCGACGAGAAGGCGGGTAAGCAGGCGATGCGCCTCGACCAGATCGACGGGCAGGCTGCCCGCCGCCACCAGCTCTCCGAGCGCAGAGGACAAATCCGGCACGAGCGCCGTCCGGTCGCGCAATTGCAAGTAGTGGATCAGGAATTCCAGATCGACGAGCCCGCCGCGCAGCAGCTTGACGTCGAGCTCGCCCCGCGCAGGCTTGTGCGCCGCCATCTCGCCCCGCATGGCCAACACGTCCTCGCGCAGCTTTGCAGGATCTCGGTCGCGGGACAGCACGCCCTCGATGATGCGGCCGAGTTCGGCGGCGCTCTCCTCGGGTCCGACAAGCACGCGGGCGCGGCACAGCGCCATGTGCTCCCAGGTCCAGGCATCCTCTTGCTGGTAACGCGCGAAGCTCGACAACCCCGATGCCAGCGGCCCCTGCGCGCCCTGCGGTCGAAGGCGGGTATCGATCTCGTAGAGCGCCCCTTCCGCCGTCGGCACGCTCAACGCGGCGGTCACGCGCTGGGCGAGGCGGTTGTAATAGAGCGTCTGGCCGAGCGGCCTCGGCCCATCGGCTTCGCCCTGCGCGCTTTCCGCAAAGAGGTAGATGATATCGAGGTCGGAGGCATGGGTGAGCGCCCCTCCGCCCAGCCTGCCGAGGCCGAGCACCAGCAATCCGCCATTCTCGAACCGGCCATGCCGCTGCGCGAACTCGTCCGCCGCCGCGTGAGTCGCGACCTCCAGAGCGGCCTCGGCCGTGCGCGACAGGGCTTCGGCCACATGGAGCGGGTCCTGCACCGCCTCGACCAGTTGCATGCCGAGAGCGAAGCGGATCTCGCCGGTCACGATGCGGATGCGGTCGAGCTTCTGCTCGTATTCGTCGTCGCTCTCGCCCCGTCGCATCCGCGCCGCGATCGCCTCGACATCGCCCGGAAGGTCGAACGCGCTGTGGTCGATCAGCGCGTCGAGCAGTTCGGGTCGGCGCGCCAGTTCGTCGGCCAGCGGCGGTGCGATCGTCAGACAGTCTACCAGCAGGCCGAGCAGCGCTGGCCGCGCCTCGAGCAGGCGGAAGAAATTTATCGCCGTGGGCAGGCGCTCGATCAGGGTTTCCCAGCGGGCCAGCGCCAGATCGGGTGCCTCGGCCTGCGCCAGCGCAGCGAGAAGATCGGGCCGCGCGGCGTCGAAGGCGGCGAGGGCCGCCGGGCTCCGCAGCGCGCGGTACTGACCGCTCGACCAGCCGGATACACGCTCGGCAAGGTCGGCTGCATTGTCGTCGGGAAGTTCGTGGGCAAGCTGCGCCAGCGGCGCTTTTTCCTGCCCCCCATCCTCGGCAAGGAGACGGTCGTAGGCTCGGGCGACCGGACGACACGTTTCGCGCAAGGCGGCGATCATCGCCTGCCCGTCCTCTTGCCCGTCCAGCCGCGCGACGTTGTCGAGCGCGTCTCCGTCGGGAAGGCTGTGCGTCTGGCGATCGTTCACCATCTGCAACCGGTGTTCGGCGACTCGAAGCCGGTCGTAGCTTTCGCCGAGCAGCCGCGCGTCCTCGCGCTCGATCCGCCCGGCATTCGCCAGCGCATCGAGAGCAGCGCGCGTTCCTCGGCAGCGGAGCGAGGCATCGCGTCCGCCGTGAATCAGCTGGTGCGTCTGGGCGAAGAACTCGATCTCCCGGATCCCGCCCCGCCCGAGCTTCAGATTGAAGCCGGGCGCTGGCTCGGTCGGGCCCGCCTGCCGGTCGCGGATGCGCGCGGTGAGGCGGCGCACCTCGTCGATGGCGCCGAAATCGAGACTGCGCCGCCATACGAAGGGCCGGATAGTCTCGAGAAATTCCTCGCCGGCCGCGATGTCTCCGGCGCAGGCGCGGGCGCGGATATAGGCCGCGCGCTCCCAGGCGAGGGCGGAGCTTTCGTAATGAGTCGTCGCCGCGCCCAGAGAGATCGCCAGCGGGCTGACCTCCGATGCCGGCCTCAGCCGCAGGTCGACGCGGAAAACGTAGCCGTCCTCGGTCACATCGGACAGCAGGCGGACCACGTCGCGGGCATAGCGCTGCGCCGCCTCGCCCGGCTCGTCGCGCGCGCGGCGCGGCAGGCGTTCGGGATCGAACAACAGGATCGGATCGATGTCGGAGCTGTAATTGAGCTCGCCCGCCCCGTGCTTGCCAAGCGCCAGCGCGATGAACCCTTCCGGCTCGGCATCGGGCACGCGCCGCACAATGGCATCAGCGATGGCGCGGGCGAGCGCGCGGTCGGCCAGCGCCGTCAGCTCTTCCATGACCTGCGAGAGCGGAAAGGCGCCGGCGAGATCCCCCACCCCCAACACCAGCGCCAAGGCACTGCGCTCGCGCCGCAGGGCCACGGCCACATCCGGCTCGTCGCTTCCCAGAGCCTTGGCCCGCTCCAGCGCTTCGGCCCCCTTCCCCGCCTCCAGCATCCCGGCCAGTTCGGGGAAGCGGTCGAGCATTCGCGACAGGAACGGCGAATGGGCGCGGGCCCGGGCCAGTGCGTTCGTCCAGTCGCCATCCATCCCACCCGTCTGGCGCGCATGGCGCCGCGGTGCAAGGGCGAGGGCGAGGGCGAGGGCGAGGGCGCGGGCGATGCTTGCGGGGGCGTGGCTGGTCTGCAAAGACGCCGGCAACCCGCCAGACTTCAGGAAGCCTTGCGATGATCCCGACCTATCGGCGCGTGCTCACCCTTTTCCGTCCCGCTGGCGCCGCTGCTTCAACCATGACCGAAAGAACCAAGCGATGACCGTTCGCCTGCCGCCCGAATGGGCGCCCCAGCGATGGCTGTGGATCGGCTTTCCTCACGATGCCGAGGAATGGCCGGACATTCTCGGCCGGGCGCAGGAGCAGATCGCCGCTTTCGCCAGTGCCGTTGCCGATAGCGGGCAGGAGGTGCGCCTGCTGGTCCGCGACGCGGCGAACGAAGCCCGCGCACGCGAACTGACCAGCGCGGCGGTAACGCTCGAACGGCGCGAATATGGCGATATCTGGCTGCGGGACACCGGCCCGCTGGTCCGCACAGGCGGCAGCGCGCTGCGCTTCGGCTTCAACGGCTGGGGCGGCAAATACGTCATGGCCGGAGACGAGACGGTCGGCGCCGAACTCGCGTCCGATGCCGGGCTGGCGGTTGAAACGGCGGACTGGATACTCGAAGGCGGCGCGATCGACGTCGACGGCGCGGGCCGGCTGGTGACGACCGAGGAATGCCTGCTCAACCCCAACCGCAACCCCGACCTCTCGCGCGAGCAGATCGAGGAGCGGCTGCGCGAGCGGCTGGGCGTCTCGGAGATCGTCTGGCTCGGCAAGGGCCTCGTCAACGATCACACCGACGGGCATGTCGACAATCTCGCCCGGTTCGTGGCTCCCGGCGCGATCGCTCTGCCGCAAGCGAGCAGCGCGGACGATCCCCATCGCGCGATCTACGAGGACGCACGCGAGCGCGTCCAGCGGACCGGCCTGTCGGTCTTCGACATCCCCTCGCCCGGCGCGGTGACCATGGGCGGCGATATCGCCCCGGCGAGCTACATGAACTTCGCCATCACCGACGCGCTGGTCGTGGTCCCGACCTACGGATCGGTGCATGACGAGGAAGCGGTCGCGGCGATCGGGGAGCTGTTCCCCACGCGCCGAGCGATCGGCCTGCCCGCCGACGCGGTGCTGGCGGGGGGCGGCTCCTTCCACTGCGCCTCGATGCAGATGCCTCGAATCGAGCCTTAACGCGGCGTTAGGGTTTCGGGGCGAGAATGCCGGCCATGGCTCGCCTTTCCGCCCTCATCCGCACTTCGTCATCGCAGGTCGAGGAGATCGCGCGGATGGCCATGGTCGCGATTTGCGGCATGGCGCTGGTGCTGGCCGGCCCCACTCTCCCTTTCTGAAAACTCAGAGCAGGCGCAGAAGCGCGGCCGCCGCCGCGGCGCAGAGCACCACGCCCACGAAGATGCGCCACGCCCGGTCGGAAATGCGCCCGTCGGCCTGCCGGCCCAGCCATGTGCCGATCAGGACCACCGGAAGCAGGAGCGCGCCCAGAAGCGCGAGGCGCCACTCCATCTCGCCGATCGCCACGCCCGAGCCGATCCCGATCGCGGCAGCGAAAGTGAAGATCAGGATCATCGAACTCTTCGCCACCTGCCGCGGGATCGCCCGGCCGACATAATAGGGCACGACCGGCGGGCCCGGCATCCCGGCAAAGCCGGTCAACACACCGGTCGCGACACCGGTCAAGGCGGTCGCTACCCGCCCCGGCTGATGGGCCTCGCGCACCGGAAACAGGACGGCGGCAAAGGCCGACAGCGCCACCAGCGCGATCAGCAGGCGCGCGAGGTCGGGCGGCGTCGCGGCGAGCAACATCAGGCCCGGCAGTACGGTCAGCAGGACCAGCGCGAGGATCGTCCACACGCTGCGCTCGGCCTCGCGCAACAGACGCGGCATCTCGATCCCGCCGATCAGCATCGCAGTGACATTGGTGGTCAGCACCGCCTCGACCGGAGTGAGCGCCAGCGCCAGCACCGGCACGAGGATGATCGCCATGCCAAAGCCCGCGAGCCCGCGCACGAAGGAAGCGACCAGTCCGGTCAGCAGCGCCGCCGCGACTTGGAGCAGAGTGAAACCGGCGATGAACTCCACGCGCCCGTCAGCTCTGCCGCAGGTCGGGCGGGGTCGCGTCCTCGCGCAGCATCGCGATCGCCTCGGCCAGCGGCATCACCTTCTGGTGCTGCTGACCCAGCGTGCGGACCGCGACGGTCCCTTCCTCGGCCTCGCGATTGCCGACGACGAGAAGGTGCGGAACCTTGGCCAGCGAATGCTCGCGGACCTTGTAGTTGATCTTCTCGTTGCGCAGATCGCTTTCCACGCGGATGCCCGCCGCCGCCAACTGGCGTTCGACCTCGGTCGCATAGCCGTCGGCATCGGAGACAATGGTCGCCACCACGGCCTGCACCGGCGCGAGCCACAGCGGCAGCTTTCCGGCGAAATGCTCGATCAGGATGCCGATGAAGCGCTCGTAGGAGCCGAAGATCGCGCGGTGGAGCATCACCGGTCGGTGCTTCTCGCCATCCTCGCCGACATAGCTCGCATCGAGCCGTTCGGGCAGCACGCGGTCGCCCTGGATCGTGCCGACCTGCCAGGTCCGCCCGATCGCATCGGTCAGGTGCCATTCGAGCTTGGGGGCGTAGAACGCGCCTTCGCCGGGCAGTTCCTCCCAGCCATAGTCCGCGTTCGCCATGCCCGCTTCCTCGACCGCGTCGCGCAGTTCCTGTTCGGCGCGGTCCCAGTCGGCATCGGAGCCAAGGCGCTTTTCGGGGCGCAGGGCGAGCTTGATGTCGTATTCGAAGCCGAAGTTGGAATAGACAGCGTCGGCCAGCTGGCAGAAGGCGCGCACTTCCTCGACCACCTGATGCTCTGTGCAGAAGATATGCGCGTCGTCCTGCGTGAACTGGCGCACGCGCATCAATCCGTGGAGCGCGCCGTGCGGTTCGTTGCGGTGGCAGCAGCCCATCTCGCCCAGCCGGATCGGCAGGTCGCGATAGGAGGTGATGCCCTGCTTGAAGACAAGGACATGCGCCGGACAGTTCATCGGCTTGATCGCCATCCAGTCGGCATCCGGGGCAACCTTGGGATGCGCGCCGGCTCCGGTGTCGTCCACTTCGGGGACCATGTCGGGCACCGCGAACATGTTTTCGGCATATTTGCCCCAGTGTCCGGACTGCTCCCACTGGCGCACGTCCATCAGCTGCGGCGTCTTGATCTCGCGGTAGCCCGCCCCGTCCATCCGGCGGCGCATGTAGGCCTCGAGCTCGCGCCAGATGCGATAGCCCTTGGGGTGCCAGAAGACCGAGCCGTGCGCCTCTTCCTGCAAGTGGAACAGGTCCATCTCGCGGCCCAGCTTGCGGTGGTCGCGTTTGGCCGCCTCTTCCAGCCGCGTCAGATGCGCATCGAGCTGCTTCTTGTTGAGCCAGCCCGTCCCGTAGATCCGCGTGAGTTGCGGATTGTTCTGGTCGCCGCGCCAGTAAGCGCCCGCGACGCGCGTCAGCTTGAAGGCCTGCGGGTCGAGCTTGCCGGTGCTGGGAAGATGCGGCCCGCGGCACATGTCGAGCCAGTCCTCACCGCTCCAGTAGACCGTCAGCTCCTCGTCCTCGGGCAATTCGCGCGCCCATTCGGCCTTGAACGCCTCGCCGTCGGCTTCCCACTTGTCGATCAGCTGCTCGCGGCTCCAGACCTCGCGCTTCAGCGGCTTGTCGGCCTTGATGATGCGCCGCATCTCCTCCTCGATCGCGGGGAGATCGTCGATGCCGAAGGGGTCGCGGCTGTCGGGAGCCTTCACGTCGTAATAGAACCCGTCGGACGTCGCCGGGCCGAAGGTGATCTGCGTGCCGGGAAAGAGCGACTGCACCGCTTCGGCAAGGACGTGGGCGAAATCGTGACGGGCGAGTTCGAGCGCGTCTTCCTCGTCGCGGTTGGTGACCAGCGCGAGCTGCGCGTCGCCCTCGAACGGGCGGCCCAGATCGCGCAATTCGCCGTCCACCCGCGCGGCGATCGCCGCCTTGGCGAGACCGGGGCCGATTGCGGCGGCGACGTCGGCGGGCGTCGCGCCGGGCTCCATTTCGCGCACGGAGCCATCGGGCAGGCTGATCTTGAGCAGTTCGGTCATCTCACTCGTCCGTTGTTCACCGCCGCCATGGCATAGGGCGGCGCGCAGCTAAAGCGGCGTTTCGAAGGGCAAACCGGTCCGGGAGGAAACGCCCACCACCCGAGACCGGGCGGCGGAGGCGCTGTTCAGGCCAGCACCGTCCGCCCCCGGCGGGGCCGGGTGGTGGTGGTAGTGGTGGTGCGCGCCTGCATCATCGAAGTCGCAGATAGCGACAGTCGGGTCGCGGCTCAACCGGTATCGCGCGAAGGGCTCGGCCATGCGGCGCCCGGCGCTCTCCCTTGCGAAGTGCGCGGAGGATCACGAGATATCGAACGCATGTCCTCCACCCTCTTCCACGACCTGCCCGACGGGCGCCGGATCGCGCATCGCCACATCGAGGGCGACGGCCCGACGCTGGTATTCCTGCCCGGTTACATGTCCGACATGGCCGGGAGCAAGGCAACGGCCCTGTTAAACTGGGCGCGCGAGCAGGGGCGCGGCTGCCTGCTGCTCGACTATTCCGGTTGCGGCGAAAGCCCGGGCCAGTTCGCCGACGGCACGCTGTCGCGCTGGGCCGAGGAAGTGATCACGCTGGTCGAGGCGAAGGTTCGGGGGCCGGTCGTTCTGGTCGGCTCCTCGATGGGGGGCTGGCTCATGTTTCTCGTCGCGAAGAAGCTCGGCGACCGCGTGGCCGGGCTGGTCGGCATCGCGCCCGCGCCGGATTTCACCCGCTGGGGACGCACGGCGGAGGAACGCGAGCGGCTCGGCGCGGGCGAGACCCTGTTCGATCCCAATCCCTACGGCCCCGAACCGACCCCGACCCACCCCGGCTTCTTCGCCGATGCCGAGACGAACCTCGTGCTCGATGGGGAGGTCGCGCTGGATTGCCCGGTCCATCTCCTCCACGGCCAGCGCGACGCGGACGTGCCGTGGGAGATCAGCCTGCGCCTTGCCGAAAAGCTGCGTTCGGACGCGGTAAAGGTGACGCTGGTCAAGGACGGCGATCATCGCCTGTCGCGCCCGCAGGACATCGCCCTGTTGCTGCGGACCGTGGCCCATTTGCCGGAAACCGTCTGATGCTCCTTTTCTCCGCTCTCCCGCTGCTGTTCCTCCAGGTCGGTCCGAACCCCACGGTCGGAAGCATTCCCGGCCTGCCGGAGGAATTGCGCAACCGTCCGCCGCGCGAAGAGACCGCGCCCGCCGAACCGCAACGGCAGACCCGGCTTTCGCAATGCCTGCTGTCCGCCGGACGCAATTCGCAGGAAGCGCTCGACTACGCACAGGCGTGGCGCGAGATGGCGGAAAGCGATGCCGAGCTTGCCCAGACCTCGCATTGCGCGGGACTCGCGCTGGTTCGGCTGGAAAGATTCGACGAGGCACGCCAGGCATTTGCTGCCGCGCGCGACGAGATCGGCGACACCAACCCCGCCTACCGCGCACGGCTGTCGGCCATGGCCGGCAATGCGGCGATGGCGGCGGGCGAAGCGGAAGCGGCGCTGCCGGAATTCGAACGCGCGGAGCAGGATGCCACCGCGGCGGGCGAGGCAAGGATGCGCGCCGGTTTCGCTATCGACCGGGCGCGGGCGCTGGTGGCGACGGGCAAGCCCGAACTCGCGGTCGCGGCGCTCACCGCTGCGCGTGAAAGCGATCCTTCCAACGCCCGCGCCTGGCTGCTCTCCGCGACTCTCTCGCGCCGGCTCGAACGGCTCGGCGAAGCGCAGCGCCAGATCGAATACGCCGCCGACCTTGCTCCGCGCGACCCCGCGATCGGCCTCGAGGCCGGCGTGATCGCCGCGATGGCCGGGCGCGAGGTCGACGCGCGCAGCAGCTTCACCTCGGTCATCGACGTCGCGCCGGACAGTGCCGAAGCGGCGACCGCACGCAAATATCTCGAGCAGCTCGGAGGCGACACCGCCGGAACATGACAGATTTCTCCATCCTCGATCTCGTCCCCGTCCGCGAGGGCGGCACTGTCGGCGAGGCTTTCGCCGCCGCCACCGATCTCGCCCGCACCGCAGAGGCGGTCGGCTGCAAGCGTTTCTGGGTCGCCGAGCATCACCTGATGGAAGGGATCGCGGGCGGCGCGACCTCGGTCGTCCTGTCGCACATCGCCAATGCGACGAGCACGATCCGCATCGGATCGGGCGGGATCATGCTGCCCAACCACACCCCGTTCCATATCGCCGAACAGTTCGGCACACTCGCCGCGCTCTTTCCCGGCCGGGTCGATCTCGGCCTTGGCCGCGCTCCCGGAGCAGGGCCCGAATTGCGGCAGGCTTTCCGCAAGGATTTGCACGCCGCGGCGGAAAGCTTTCCCCACGATGTCGTCGAGCTGCGCGCCTTGCTGACCGGCGATGTCGAGCTGCCGATCCGGGCGACGCCGGGATACGGCTCGGACCTCGAGATGTGGATGCTGGGCTCCAGCCTGTTCGGAGCCAACCTCGCCGCACAGCTCGGCCTGTCCTACGCCTTCGCCAGCCATTTCGCGCCCGATCATCTCGACGCCGCGCTGGAGGTCTATCGTCGCGAATTCCGTCCGTCGAAAACGCTCAGGCAGCCGCATGTCATGGTCGCCATGAACCTGTTCGCCGCCGAGACCACGGAAGAAGCCGAGCTGCTGGCGAGCTCGCAGATGCAGTCCTTCGTCGCGCTGCGCACCGGGCGTCCGGGCAAGCTGCCCCCGCCGGTCGCGAACTACCGCGAAGGCCTGCCCGTGCCGACCCGCGCCATGCTCGACCATATCGGTCAGGCAAGCGCCATCGGGACGCCCGATCAGGTCCGCGAACAGGTGCAGGGCTTCCTTGCCCGGACCCGCGCCAACGAGGTGATCTTCGGCGGCCCGACCTTCGATCCGGCGGCGCGCACGAGGTCGCTCGAACTGGCGATGGCCGCGCTTGCGGGGATGCGTTCGGAGGGCTAGGGCCGGCGCGTCGACAGGCGAAGGCGCACGGCCTCGCCGCAACCTGATTGCGGGCGGAGGAGAGACCGCCCACGCGAGGACTCAATGGTTTTCAAGAAGACGTCCGCAACGCGGGCCGATACCGTCCCGGCCAAGCTGGTCGAGGCGCTGGCCGCGCATATGAGCGAATCGCAGCTGCCCGGCGACACGCCGTTCGAAAAGGCACCCCTGCGCGAAGCCGCCGAGTTCCTTCTTTCCACCGGGCTGTCCCGAGAAACCCGCAAATCCGCGATCGCGATCGAATCCGCCAGCGGCGAACGGCGGATGCTGCGCATCGCGATCGTCAACGACGACATGCCCTTCCTGGTCGATTCGGCGGCGGCGGCGATCGCCGCGTCGGGTCTTGCCATCGACCGGCTGGTCCACCCGGTGGTCGCCGTCGAGCGCGATGCGAACGGTGAACTCGTCGCGATTCGCGACGGTGATCCCGATCCCGCCGACTGGGAATCGATGATCTACATCGAAACCCCCCGGGTCGATGCCCGCCAGCGCCGCGAATTGCTCCGCAGGCTGCGCGAAACCATGGGCGACGTGCGCGCGGCCGTCGGCGACTGGCCAAAGCTGCGCGCCGCGATGCAGGCCGATGCCGAACGGATCGAGAGCGAGAATTCCGAAGGCGCCGCTCTGCTGCGCTGGCTCGACGAGGGAATGCTGACCCAGCTTGGCCATCTCGTCCGCCATCGCGAGGGCGACGTGACCGACGCGCTCGGCATCTGCCGCAAGAGCGCGAAGGAACTGCTCGCCGATGCCTCCTACGACCGGGCCTTCGCCTGGTTCGAGAATGCGAAGAACACGCGGCTGCCGCTGGTCATCAAGGCCAATCGGCTCTCGCTTGTCCATCGTCACGTCCCGCTCGACCTCCTGCTGGTGCCGCTGCGCGAGAACGGCAAGGTCACGGCGCTCTCGGTCCATGCCGGCGTCTGGACCAGCGCCGCGCTGGCCGCGCCGCCGCGCGACGTTCCGCGCCTGCGCAGCGAGCTCGAGGCGATCATGGAGCGGCTCGAATTCGACCGCGGCGGCCATGCCGGCAAGGCGCTGGTCCATGCGCTGACCACTCTGCCGCACGATCTCCTGATCGGTTTCGATGCCCGCGATATCGAGCGGCTGTCGACGACGATGATGAGCCTCGTCGACCGCCCCCGCCCGCGCCTTGCGCTGGTCGAGGCCCCGCTCGCGCGCCATCTCTTCGCCTTCGTCTGGCTGCCGCGCGACATGCTCTCCACGCAATTGCGCGAGCAGATCCGCAAGATGCTCGAACAGAGCGCATCGGCGCGGCTTCTGGACTGGAGCCTCGAGGTGGAGGGCGGCAACCTCGCCATGCTGCGTTTCGTGCTCGATATTCGCGACACGGACGGCGCGCCCGACGAGGCGGCGCTCGACGAACAGCTCCAGACGATGCTGCGCGGCTGGACCGAAGCGGTCGAGACGGAACTGGCCGAACTGGTCGAGCCGGGCCGTGCCGCGGCCCTCGCCCTGCGCTGGGCCGAGAGCTTTCCCACCTCCTTCCGCGCGCATTTCGGCGCTTTGGAAGCGGCGATCGACATCGCCCGCCTTCATTCGCTCGGGATCCATTCGGACGCCGATGCTCCGCGCCAGCGTGACGCCCGCCTCTATTTCTGCGAGCGCGAGGACGAAGCCTGCCTGCGGCTCAAGCTCTACCAGGCCGAAGGCAGCCTGCCCTTGTCCGACGCGGTGCCGGTGCTGGAGAATTTCGGCTTCCACGTGAACACCGAAATGCCTGTCGTTCTCGACAACGGGCGGCTCGGCACGATCCACGATTTCCGGCTGACGCTCTCGCCGGGCACCGATGCCGGGGCGATGGTTGCCCGTGCCGATGCGATCGAGGAAGCGGTCGCCGCGGTCCTCAACGGAGAGGCCGAGAACGACGTCTTCAACCGGCTGGTCTGCGAAGCTTCGCTCTCGGCGGGCGAGGCGGGCCTGCTGCGCGCCTTCTATCGCTATCTGCGCCAGGCCGGCATGGGCTTCACCATCTACACGGTGGTCGATGCCCTGCGGGGCGCGCCCGACGTCACTCGCGCGCTGGTGGCTTTGTTCGCGGCGCGGCACGATCCCGATTTCGGCAGCAGCACCGGCAAGGGCCGCGAGGAGGCGGTCGAGGATGCCAAGACCGCGATCAAGCGCGGCCTGGCCAAGGTCGTCGCCATCAACGACGATCGCCTGCTGCGCCTCTACCACTCGCTGATCGACGCGATCCTGCGGACCAATTTCTTCGCGCCCGCGGCCGAAGAGGCGCTGGCCTTTAAGATCGAGTCCGAACTGGTACCGAACCTGCCCAAGCCAATTCCGTGGCGCGAGATCTTCGTCTATTCCCGCCGGGTCGAGGGCATTCACCTGCGCTCCGGCGCGATCGCGCGCGGTGGCCTCCGCTGGTCGGACCGCCGCGACGATTTCCGCACCGAGATCCTCGGCCTGATGAAGGCCCAGCGGGTCAAGAACGCGGTCATCGTGCCGACCGGCGCGAAGGGCGGTTTCTATCCCAAACAGCTCCCCAATCCCGCGCTCGACCGTGATGGCTGGGCAGCCGAGGGACAGGGCAGCTACGAGGTCTTCATCCGCACCCTGCTCTCGATCACCGACAACATCGTCGACGACAAGGTCGTGCATCCGCAGGACGTGGTCATCCATGACGGGGAAGACCCCTATTTCGTGGTCGCGGCCGACAAGGGCACGGCCAAGTTCTCCGACGTCGCCAACGGCATCGCCGAGCAGCGCGGCTTCTGGCTCGACGACGCCTTCGCCAGTGGCGGATCGAACGGCTACGACCACAAGGCCATGGGCATCACCGCCAAGGGCGCATGGGTCTCGGTCCAGCGGCATTTCCTCGAGATGGGCGTCGACGTGCAGTCCGAACCGGTAGAGGTGGTCGGCTGCGGCGACATGTCGGGCGACGTGTTCGGCAACGGCATGCTGCTGTCGAAAGCGATCAAGCTGGTCGCGGCCTTCGACCACCGGCACATCTTCATCGACCCCGATCCCGATCCCGCCGCCAGCTGGGCGGAGCGTGCCCGCATGTTCGACCTGCCGCGGTCGAGCTGGGACGATTACGACCGCAGCGTGATCTCGAAGGGCGGCGGCGTGTTCGCGCGCGACGCCAAGACCATCAAGCTGTCCAAGGCGGCGCAGAAAGCGCTCGACCTCAGCGAAGCCGAGATTGAGCCCGACGCGCTGATCACGGCGATCCTCAAAGCCCCGGTCGACCTCGTCTGGTTCGGCGGCATCGGCACCTACATCAAGGCCGCGCAGGAGAACAATGCGCAGGTCGGCGATCCCGCGAACGATGCCCTGCGCATCGATGCGGGCGAGCTTCGCGCCAGGGTGGTCGGCGAAGGTGCCAATCTGGGCGTGACGCAGGCCGGGCGGATCGAGTTCGCGCTGCGCGGCGGGCGGATCAACACCGATTTCATCGACAATTCGGCCGGCGTCGACTGCTCGGACAACGAGGTCAACATCAAGATCGCACTGGCGGCCGCGCGCCGCGAGGGCAAGCTGTCCGAGGCGAAACGCAACGCGCTGCTCAAGGACATGACCGAAGAGGTGGCGCAGCTGGTCCTGGAAGACAATCGCCTCCAGGCGCTGGCGCTGTCGATCGCGGAAATGGGTGGGCCGCGGGTGGCCGACGCGCAGCTGCGCCTGATCGAATCGCTCGAGGATTCGGGCAATCTCGACCGCCGCACCGAAGGTCTCGCCGATCACGAAACGCTCGGCCGGCGGATCGCCGACGGCAAGGGCCTCACCCGGCCCGAGCTCGCCGTGCTGCTCTCCTCCACGAAGCTGGTGCTGCAGGACGCGATCGAGAACGGACCGCTGTCGCAGACCGAGGCGCTGGAGCCGCTGCTGCTCCATGCTTTCCCCGAACCCATGCGGGACAAGTTCAGGCCGCAGATCCTGGGCCACCGCCTGCGGCGCCAGCTGGTCGCGACCAAGCTCGCCAACCGCATCGTCAACCGGATCGGCCTGGTCCATCCGTTCGAGCTGGCGGAGGAAGAGGGCGCGACGCTGGAGGAGGTGGCCACCGCTTTCGTCGTGGCGGACCAGCTCTACGGCATGAACGCGTTGTGGTCGGAGATCGACCGTGCAGACATGCCCGAACATGCGCGCCTGATGCTGTTCGACCGCGCCGCGCGCGGCCTGCGCATCCAGATGGCCGACCTGCTGTGCGTCGGAGTCGACCCGGCCGATCCGCAGGCGACGCTCGAAACGCTGAGCGAGGGCGTCTCGCGGCTCTCGCAGGCATCTCACGACCTGCTCGAAAAAGAGAGCCGGATGCATTCGCAACGTCTCCAGAGCGAGTTCGCCGAGGCCGGCGCGCCCGACGCATTGTCCGCCAGAGTCGCGCATCTTTTCGAGATGGACGGCGCGATCGGCCTCGCCAAGCTGGCCCGCCGGACCGAGATCGACGTGTTCGACCTCACCGGAGCCTTCACCGCGCTCGGCGCCGAACTCGGGCTCGACTGGGCTCAGGCGACGTCCGCTCTGATGAGCCCGTCCGACGTCTGGGAGCGGCTGCTCGTCGGCGGCCTCGCCCGCGATTTCCAGCAGATGCGGATCGACTTTCTGCGTCGGCTCGCCCGGCGCAAGGGCGCGAAAGAAAACATGCCGGCGATGGTCGGCGAATGGGTCTTCGAAAACGAGAGCGGTGTGCGCAATTTCCGCATGATGGTCGGCCGTGCCCAGGCGCAGAGCCCGGTCGCGCCTGCCGTCCTCGCGCAGATCGCCAGCATGGCCCGCAACCTTCTGGGCAAATAGGACGCCTTGACCTTGCCGGCGATTGCGCCGAACTCCGATGGCGATGGATAGCTACGACATTGTCATCGTCGGCTCGGGGCATGGCGGCGCACAGGCCGCGATCGCCCTGCGCCAGCAAGGCCACGACGGATCGATCTGCATGGTCAGCAGATCCCATATCGCGCCTTACGAACGGCCGCCCTTGTCCAAGGAGTATCTGTCGGGCGAAAAACCGCTCGAACGGATCATGATCCGCCCCCCGGCTTTCTGGGAGGACAAGGGGGTCGCGCTGAAACTCGGCACTAATGTGTCCGAAATCGACTGGATGAAGCGCCAGATCGTGTGCGGCGACGAGAGCCGGATCGGCTATCGCAAGCTGATCTGGGCGGCAGGTGGCGATGCACGGCGCCTGTCCTGCCCCGGCTCCGATCTCGCCGGTATCCATACCGTGCGCTACATCACCGATGTCGACGCTTTGCGCGCGGAACTCGATGACGGCGCGCGCCGGGCGGTGGTGGTCGGGGGCGGCTATATCGGGCTCGAAGCGGCGGCGGTGCTCCGCAAGCTCGGCTGCGAGGTGACGCTGCTCGAAGCACAGTCCCGCGTCCTCGCACGCGTGGCCGGCGAAACGCTGAGCCAGTTTTATCAGGACGAACATCGCCGGCAGGGCGTCGACCTCCGCCTCGAAACCGGTGTCGAACGGATCGAGGGTGAGGATGGCCGCGTCGCCGCCGTGCTGACCGACACCGGCGAGCGGTTCGAATGCGATATCGTCATCGTCGGCATCGGCATCGTCGCTTCGGTCGGCCCGCTGATCGCCGCCGGCGCATCGGGCACCAACGGCGTCGACGTCGATTCCTTCTGCCGCACGACGCTCGACGATATCTACGCGATCGGCGACTGCGCGGCCCATGCCAATTCCTATGCCGACAATGCCGTGATCCGGCTGGAATCCGTGCAGAACGCCAACGACATGGCAACCTGCGCCGCGCGTTCGATCATGGGCGAGAAGCAGGAATACGATGCCGTGCCGTGGTTCTGGTCGAACCAGTACGATCTCAAGCTTCAGACCGTCGGGCTCTCGATCGATCACGACACCACCGTCGTGCGCGGCGATCCGGACAGCCGCAAATTCTCCGTGATCTATCTTCGCGAAGGGCGCGTGATCGCGCTCGACTGCGTGAACAGCGTCAGGGACTACGTCCAGGGGCGCAAGCTGGTCGAAGCGGGGGCCGTCATCGCGCCGGAAGCGCTGGCGGATGCCGACACCCCGCTCAAGGACATGCTCTGATCAATCCGCCGGGACGGTAAGGGCCTCGGTCTCGCGAATCTTGCCCGCGAGACTGTCTTCCGCGTAATTCACCTCCCGCAACTGACCCGTGGCGTAGAGCCCGTGCTGGTCGCGCACCCACTCGGGCGGGGCGGCGAAGTTGCCGTAGGGCAGGATCGCCCGCGCGCGCGGTTGCTGCGCGAATTCGATCGCCGCCACCCAGCCGGTTCCGCCGAGGAACTCGAGCCCGGTCCCGTCCGCCTTGGGCGCGAAATAGGCCGGGCGGAACGCGCCGAACTGGCCGATGCCGAGATTGGAGGGGAGCGTGCCGCCCTTCCCGTCGGGCGTCCGCGCGACCGCGCCCCACGGCACGTCGAGAGGCGCGCCGGCCTTTTCCAGCATCTGTGCCGCACCGACCAGCGCGGCGACGGCGGCAGGCTCCTTTGCGTCGTCGATCCCTTCCGGGAAGGTGGCCGGATCGTCGAACGACCATTTGCGCTCGTACGGGTCACCGCTGTTCTGCGTGAAGCCGAAGGCCCAGAGCGCGAACAGGGCCGCACCGCGACTGTCGGCATCGTGATGACGATCCCATGCGGCCAGCACCTCGCCCGCGCGGCGGGCGGTCGCGTCGTCCGATCTGCGCGCGGCGGCGATCAGGTCGTCCAGCAGATTGTCCGCCATGGTGAAGCGAGTGTCGTGCGCGTAGGCGATCATCTCGTCGAAGGAGATGCTCTTGTCCGCCAGCAGCAGTTCGAGCGAATGCTGCGGGCGCCCGTCGAGGCTCGGCACGGGATAGTCCTGCGGGTAATCCTGCGGACCGGTGACCACCGGTAGGGTCGCGGTGTAACCCGGCTCGTTGGCGTTCTGCACGAAGCCGGAGGGCGGATTGGCGACGCGGACCAGCTCCGAATAGGGGCGGTAGGCGCTCCACAGATTGGCCGGATCGGAGCCGTCAATCGGCGCTGCCCAGAACGCCGCATCGCCCTTCGCCCGCACCGGCGTGAGGCCGTTGGAAACGTAGAGGATCTCGCCCGCGCGATCGGCGTAGATCACGTTGAACATCGGCAGCTGCATCTGCGCCAGGGCCTGCTCGAACTCGGTACGCGAGTCGGCCTTGGCCATCGCCGCGTACTGGTCGAAAGCGCGCGCATGATCCGTCTCACCGAGGCCGGCGATCTTCACCACCACGGCCTTGCCATTCGCCATGCCGACCACCGGGCCCTGCGACGTTCGCCGGATCCGCAGTTCGCGCGTGGTCATGGCCCCATCCGCGCCGCGCACTTTGAGCGATACGTTTTCGGTCTCGAACGGCAGGACCTCGTTGCCGACCCGGTATCCGCCCTCGGCCAGATCGAAGAGATAGATGTCGGCATTGTCGAACACGTTGACGGTGTGGGTCCAGCCAAGCTGCTCGTTGAACATGATCGAAGGGAAGGGCTGACCGATCAGCGACACGCCATAGGCGTTCTGGCCGGGCGAGACATGATGCCCTTCGAACCAGGTGTAGATGCCGTCCCACGGCAGATGCGGGTTCATCAGCAGCATGGCGTTGCCGCTGGCCGAGCGCGAGGGGGCGATCGCCCAGCCGTTGGAGCCAGCTTCTCCCGGTTCGGCCGCCGAACTGGCGATCAGGCGCTGCGCCTGCGCCAGTTCGCGCCCGCCGTTGAAAGTGAGATTCACCACCCGCTGGATATGGCCGATGATGTCGGCGCCGCTGACCGGCAGGACCTGCCGCATCTCCGCGCTGCCGCTTTCGGGGTGAGCGGCGAACCAGGCGTTGATGCCGTCGGCGAATGCGTCGATCTGTGCGCGGTATTCGGGCGTCTGCGCGGCGTGCAGCTTCTCGGCCGATTGCGGCACGCCCATCGTCCACAGCATCTGCGCCTCGGCCAGGCGATCCGCCCCCCAATATTCCGCCCCGCGCCCGCGCGCCGTGCCGATGAGTTCGAGCAGCTGGTCCGGCCGTCCGCGCGCCTGCGCCCAGCCATAGGCATAGCGCAGCGCCTCGTCCGATCCGGCGCGGATATGCGGCACGCCCCATTCGTCCCAGTCGATCTCGGCCTGCTGCGCGTTGCAGCATTCGGCGGCGGACACGGCGAGCGGCGTTATCCGGTCGCCCTGCTGCGGCATGGTGGTGGCGCAACCGGCCAGAGCCAGCGCGGAAACGGTCAGAACGGCAAGACGGCGCATTTTTTTCTCTCCCTGTTGGAAGGTGTTAAGCGCCTACCCGCCGGAGGAAGTCAACCGCGCGAGCGCCCAGTTCGCCGCATCGGCGACGGCCGGATCGGGATCGGCGCACAAATGGCGGACCGGGGGCAGCAGTTCTTCGGACCCGCTGTTGCCCGCTGCGTAGAGGCAGTTGCGCACGAAGCGGTCGCGCCCGACCCGCTTGATGGGCGATCCGGAAAAGAAGGCGCGGAACTCCGCATCGTCGAAGGCCAGGAACCGGGCGAGGTGCGGCGCGGTCAGTTCTTCGCGCGGGGCGAGTTTCATGTGCCGGTGCGCGGTGTCGGCGAACTTGTTCCACGGGCAGGCCGCGAGGCAATCGTCGCAGCCATAGATGCGGTTGCCGAGTGCGGCGCGGAATTCCTCCGGCACCGGCCCCTTGTGCTCGATGGTGAGATAGGAAACGCAGCGCCGCGCATCGAGGCGATAGGGTTCGGGGAAGGCGTCGGTCGGGCAGGCGTCCTGACACGCGCGGCACGATCCGCAGCGATCTTCATGCGGCGCGTCCGGCGCGAATTCGAGCGTCGAGTAGATCGCGCCGAGGAACAGCCAGCTGCCGTGGCTTTTGCTCACGAGATTGGTGTGCTTGCCCTGCCAGCCGATCCCCGCCGCCTGTCCCAGCGGCTTTTCCATGACCGGCGCGGTGTCGACGAAGACCTTGAGCTCGCTTTCCGGTTCGCGCGCGATCAGCCACCGGGCGAGTGCCTTCAGCGCCTTCTTCACGACATCGTGATAGTCGCGCCCCTGCGCATAGACCGAAATGCGCGCCGCCTCTGGATCGCCGGCCAGCGCCAGCGGATCGCCGTCGGGCGCGTAGCTCATGCCGAGCGCGATCACCGAACGCGCCTCGGGCCACAACCCCTGCGGCGAGGCGCGCTGGGCCTTGCGGGCCTCCATCCACTCCATCGTGCCGTGGTGGCCTTCGCCTAGCCAGCGCTCCAGCCGCGCACCGGGCTCCGGACCGACATCGGCGCGAGCGAAACCGCAGGCAGCAAAGCCCAGACGCGCAGCTTCGGCGCGCAGATCGTCCTGCAGCTGCGCGTTAACCACGCTTGCGTGTGCTCCCGTTCACTGCCAGCCCGTACATCATGGGGCGATGCTTACCGGGACCGGCACGATGAAGCGAGCCTTGCGATCGGGCGACGCCGCGCTCGCGATCGAGGCGCGCGGGCTGGTCAAGCGGTTCGACGACACGCTGGCGGTCGACGGGGTGGACATCGCCGTTCCCACCGGATCGATCTACGGCATTCTCGGCCCCAACGGGGCAGGCAAGACCACGACGCTCAGAATGCTGCTCGGCATTATCGACCCCGACGAAGGCGTGCGCCGCGTCTTCGGGCACGACCGCCCGCACGAGGTCTCGCGCCTGATCGGTTATCTGCCCGAGGAACGCGGCCTCTATCCCGCCATGAAATCCGACGAGGCGATCGCCTTCATGGGCGCGCTGCGCGGCCTGCCGCTCGATGAAGGGCGGCGGCGCGGGCGCGACCTGCTCGAAACCCACGGGCTCGGCCATGCGATCGACCGGCAGATCCGCCAGCTGTCCAAGGGCATGGCGCAGACCGTTCAATTGCTCGGGACACTGGTCCATCAGCCGCGACTGGTGGTGTTCGACGAACCGTTCAGCGGTCTCGACGCGATCAATCAGGGCAAGCTCGAAGTGCTGATCCGCGATCTCGCCGCGAAGGGCACCACGGTCATCTTCTCCACCCACGTCATCGCCCATGCCGAGCGTCTGTGCGAACAGATCGCCATCATCGCGGGCGGCAAGGTGCCTTTCGCCGGCGATGTCGACACCGCACGAGACCGTATTCCGGCGCAGGTACGGCTCGAGACGCGCCGGGGCGAAGGGCCATGGCGCGCCGCGATTCCGGCTGACGCGCGCCACGAAAGCAAGTCGGGCGGAGGGCATTTCTGGTCGTTCCCGGTGCCCGATGCGGGGATCGAGGCGATGCTCCGCCCGCTGATCGAAGGCGAGGCCGGCATCTTGTCGCTGTCGATCGAGCGCGCCGGTTTGCACGATGCCTTCGTCGCCATCGCGGGGGAGGCGGCGGCCCGCGAGCTGCAACAGGACAAGGGGGAGGCACCCCGATGAACGCGGAACGGCTCTCGATCTGGCAGGCCGCCTATGTCATTGCCCGGCGCGATTTCTTCGCGATCCTGCTGTCGAAGGCATTCCTGTTCTTCCTGCTCGGGCCGCTGTTCTTCGGCGGGATCAGCGTGGCGGCGGGGGCGCTGGGTGCCAAGGCGGCAAGCAGCGCCGAACCGCCCCGCCTGGCCGTGGCGATGAGTGAAAGAGACAACGCGGCGTTCGCCGAAACGCATCGAAGGCTGCGCGACGCCGTCGAGCTACCCGCGATCGAGCGCCTCTCTGTCGAAGAAGGGGGCAAGCCGCGTGCCTTGCTCGCCGACGGAACGCGCAATTTCGGTGCCGTTCTGACCGGAACGCTCGCATCGCCCGAACTGACCGGCACGCCCGAGCAGATCGGCCGCTGGCAGGGGCCGGTGGCGCTGGTGGCGGCGGAGGCGGCGGGTGGCGACCTGCTGCTGCCCCCCGTGGCGCTCGTTCCGACACGCTCGAGCAGCGCCGATACCCGCAGTCTTCGCGTGGGAACGGCTACGGCGGGGATCACCCTGCTCTTCCTCCTCACCATGCTGCTGGCTGGAATGGTCCTGTCCAATCTGGTCGAGGAAAAGGCCAACAAGATCATCGAGATCCTCGCCGCCGCCATTCCCATGGACGCAGTCTTCCTCGGCAAGCTGTTCGCCATGCTGGCGATCAGTTTCGTCGGCATCGCGGTTTGGGGCGCAGTGGCGGCCATCGTTCTGGCGCTCGGTGCGGCGGCAATCCCGCCCCTGCCCGCCCCTGCCGTCGGATGGCCGCTCTTCATCGCGCTGTTCGTCGTCTATTTCTCGCTCGCCTACCTCCTGATCGGCTCGGTGTTCCTGACCGTCGGATCCATGGCCGCCACCGTGCGCGACGTGCAGACGCTGTCCATGCCGGCGACGATCCTCCAGCTCGCCGTGTTCTTTCTGGCGACCTTCGCGATGACAGACACCGGCTCGGCGATCGAGATCCTCGCCTGCGTGTTCCCCCTTTCCAGCCCCTACGCCATGGTGGCGCGCGCGGCGCAGGAGCCCCAGCTCTGGACGCATGGCGTCGCGCTGGTCTGGCAGGTGGCATGGGTGGCGATCTTCGTGCGGACAGGAGCGCGGCTGTTCCGGCGGCGAGTGATGAAATCCGGGCCAGCCGCAGTGTCGCGCAAGAAACCGAAGCGCAGCCCCGCCTGATCGGTTTCGATCTGCAACGCTATTGACACTCGTGTCAGTTACGGCACGATGGCGCTCTGACAAAAAGGCGGCCGGATGAGTCGCCGACAGGAGAGTGCCATGGCCACCGCCGCGTTCCCGCGCCCCGCAGTACGTTCCTCGCCATCCGCGCACGAGGCGCTGACGAAGCATCGCGAAGAGCATCCCGGGCAACGGCTCGACCATTCCCATCGCTGGGACGTCAGCCGCTCGGACATCTACGCCGAGAATCGCTGGCAGCCGATCTTTCGCGAGATGCGCGAGGCCGGGCCGCTGCACTACATCCCGGAAAGTCCGTTCGGCCCCTATTGGGCGGTGGTCCAGCACAAGGCGATCCAGCATATCGAGGCGCTGCCCGAGCTGTTCTCGTCGAGCTGGGAGCATGGCGGGATCACCATTCTCGAGCGCCTGAGCGACGAGCAGCTGGCTTCGCAGGGCCGCGAGCGGTTCGAACTGCCGATGTTCATCGCCATGGACCGGCCGCAGCACACCGGCCAGCGGCGCACGGTCGCGCCGAAATTCACGCCCAGCGCGATGAAGGACATGGAGGACGAGATCCGCGCCCGCACCGGCGAGCTGCTCGACACCCTGCCACGCGGCGAGACCTTCGACTGGGTCAGCACGGTTTCGATCGAACTCACCACCGGGATGCTGGCGATCCTGTTCGGCTTCCCCTGGGAGGATCGCCGGCTGCTGACCTTCTGGTCCGACTGGTCAGGCGATACCGAGATCGCCACCGTCCGCGATCTCGACCAGTTGCGGCAGGACATCCTGCGCGAGATGGCGGGCTACTTCCAGTCGCTCTGGATCGAGCGCACGCATGACAAGGAGCCGGGGGAGGATCTCATCTCGATGATGATCCATTCCGAGGCGATGAACCAGATGAGCCCGGAGGAGTTCATGGGCAATCTGATCCTGCTGATCGTCGGCGGCAACGATACCACCCGCAACACGATGAGCGGCATCGTCTATTATCTCGACAAGTTCCCCGACCAGCGCAAACTGTTCGAGCAGAAACCCGGCATCATCCCCAACGCGGTGCAGGAATGCCTGCGGATGCAGACCCCGCTCGCGCATATGCGGCGCACCTGCACGCAGGATACCGAGCAGTTCGGCCAGACCATTCGCAAGGGCGACAAGCTCGTCCTGTGGTACCTTTCCGCCAATCGCGACGAGACGGTGTTCGAAAACCCCGACACGCTCGATCTCGAGCGCGAGAACGCCCGGCGACACATCGCTTTCGGCTATGGCATTCACCGCTGCGTCGGCGCGCGGCTGGCCGAGCTGCAACTCAAGGTGCTGCTGGAGGAAATGCACGCGCGGCGGATGCGCGTCCACGTTGCCGGCGACATCGAACGGGTGCGCGCGAATTTCGTTCACGGCTTCCGAAAGC
Source organism: Erythrobacter sp. (assembly GCA_025698865.1). GTDB lineage: Bacteria > Pseudomonadota > Alphaproteobacteria > Sphingomonadales > Sphingomonadaceae > Qipengyuania. Next base: position 249,746 of record JAILWQ010000002.1, read on the forward strand.
TCGAAGTCGAAGTGACGACCTTCTGACGGCACGCCTGTGCGAACGATAAACCGTTCGGAGCGTATTCATCTGGAATGATGTAGGAATCCGGCCATGATACCTTCCTCCGATCGCCGCGCCTTCCTGACCTTCGTCGGTCTGGGTGGCACCTCTCTCGCTCTGGCCGCCTGCGGTTCCAGCCCGGCTCAGGCCAAAGCCTTTCCCGTCTCGATGAGCGAAGATGCCTGGCGCAAGAAGCTGACCAAGGCGGAATTTCAGGTGCTGCGTCAGGAAGGCACCGAGCGCCCCTATTCCTCGCCGCTGAACGAGGAGAAGCGCAAAGGCGTGTTCGCCTGTGCCGGGTGCGGCAACAAGGTCTATCCCAGCCGAACGAAGTTCGAGAGCGGAACCGGCTGGCCGAGCTTCTGGCAAGCGCTGCCTGGAGCCGTCGGGACCAGCAGGGATCTGAAGCTCGGCTATCCCCGGACCGAAGTGCATTGTGCCGATTGCGGCGGGCATCTCGGCCATATCTTCAACGATGGCCCCAAGCCGACCGGCAAGCGGCATTGCCTGAACGGCGTTGCGCTCGATTTCATTCCCGCCTGACGCCGCGGGTCGGCTGCCTCACTCGGCGAGAAGCTGCGGACATTGCAGCGCCGCGACGAGCTGCGCGAATTCCTGCAATCCGAAGGTGTTTTCGAACACGAGGCCGTAGGATGCGTCCTTGCGCCAGCGGACCTTGGCGCGGATCTCGGGAAAATACGCGCTGGCGATGCGCAGGTTCTGGTCGATCGCGAAGGGGGCATCGCATTCCAGCCGGCATCCCTGCTGCGACAGGTTCTCGGTAATCCCGTCCACCCGGCCCGAGATGGAGGTCACCGTCAGCGGCATGGCGATGTTCAGCCGCAACTGCCGCTTGGGATACTCCCATTCCTCGCGGATCAGCAGGTCGACAGGCACCGGGTTGGCGAAGGTGAAGCTCGCCTCGCGGCCCTTGGCGCGAACCCGCCTCAGCTCGAACACCTTGCCGTTGCCCAGTTCGAGCGCGGCCTCGTCCCCCACCGGTATCTCGTGAAACATGCGCAGCCCGATGCCGAGGCTCGACACGTCGCGAATGACACAGACGAACTCGCCCTGAGACGAGACGAGCTTGGCCGCGCGAATCAGCGAGGTGTAGCGGGGCGCCTCGCGCTGGTCCGCTGACGTTTCCGGTTCGGAATCCGGCGTCTGGTGAAGCGTGGTGTAGTCCATGCGATCTCGTCAGCCCCCTGCCGCTGCCCGTCCGCAACCTTGCCGGGATTATCTTGGTAGGCTCTTGATACGAAGATAGGGGTTAATACCGAGCTAATGCGAAAAGCCCTGACCGGGTCGGATGTTGACCTGGTTTGCGCCGAACCTACAGCTTGCGCATGGTTCTTCGTCCGCTCCAGCAGGCAGGTCGTTCGTGACGCGCAAGGTTCTCATCACCGGCACGGCCGGCTTCATCGGCTTTCACCTTGCGAGGCTCCTTCTGGCCGAGGGCTTCGTGGTGCTCGGCTATGACGGGATGACCGACTATTACGACGTTGCGCTCAAGCGGCGGCGGCACACCATGCTGCTGCAAAATCCCGGCTTTTCCGCCGTCGAAGGGATGCTCGATGACCGGGAGCGCTTCGACGCCGTCGCCGACAAGTTCGCGCCCGACGTCATCGTCCACCTCGCCGCGCAGGCGGGCGTGCGGTACAGCCTCGAAAATCCGCGCGCCTATCTCGATGCGAACGTGATCGGCACCTTCAACGTCATGGAAGCGGCACGGCGGCTCGCGGTCGATCATCTCCTGATGGCATCGACCTCTTCGGTCTACGGCGCGAACACGCAGATGCCCTTCGTCGAGACCGAAAAGGCCGACACCCAGCTGACCATCTATGCCGCCACGAAGAAGGCCACGGAAAGCATAGGCCATGCCTACGCCCATCTGTGGAACCTGCCGACGACGATGTTCCGTTTCTTCACCGTTTACGGGCCGTGGGGCCGCCCGGACATGGCGCTGTACAAGTTCGTCGACGCGATCCTCGATGATCGCCAGCTCGACATCTACAATCACGGCGAGATGTTCCGCGACTTCACCTATGTCGAGGATCTGGTCCGGGGCATTCGCCTGCTGATCGACGCGGTCCCCGAACGGCCGGAGAACGGCGAGGTCCCGGAAGGCGACAGTCTCTCGCCGGTCGCTCCCTACCGGGTGGTCAATATCGGCAATTCGGACAAGGTGCGACTGCTCGATTTCGTCGAGGCGATCGAGGAGGTCACCGGCCGGAAAGCGATCCGCAACTACATGGACATGCAGATGGGCGACGTGCCGGCGACCTGGGCCGACGCCTCGCTGCTCGAACGGCTGACCGGATACCGCCCGCAGACCGATTTCCGCGAAGGCATCGCGCGCTTCGTCGAATGGTACCGCAGCTATTACGACAGATGAGGCCCCCTCGGCTTCACACGCCGCCGTGATCCAGAGCCATGGTGCGGGTGGCGGGACTCGAACCCGCACGAGCAAAGCTCAGGGGATTTTAAGTCCCCGGCGTCTACCATTCCGCCACACCCGCCAGCGCCGCCTGCCTAGTCGCGCGGATTGCGGCGGGCAACGGGCTTGCACCATTCGGGACCGGTGTGCCTAATCGCCGTTCAACAGTCGGCGCATTTCCTTGCCGGGCCGGAAATAGGGGACGCGCTTGGCCGGCACTTCGACCGCTTCGCCCGAGCGCGGATTGCGGCCCGTCCGGGCTTCCCGCTCGCGGGTCGAGAACGCGCCGAAACCGCGCAGCTCGACACGTCCGCCTTCGGACAGGCGCTGGGCGATCTCGTCGAAGAAAATATCGACCACCTGCTCGACCTCCTCGGCACGCAGGCCGGGATTGTCTTTCGCCAGAGCGGCGAGAAGTTCGGATCGGATCAAGGTGTTCTCCAAGTCAGTAACAGTTCGGCACAAGATGCAACCGTGAAAACGATGCGACCCAGAAGTGTATTCTATGTTAAAGCGCCCCTGAAATCCACCCTCGGAACGTGCAGAAAACGCACCACTCGTCGCAGTCAGGCGTCCGCCAGAAGATCTTGGGCCCGCAAACCCAGGCGATCGATCCGCTCGCGGATGAGGGGCCATTCCTCCTGCACGAACTGCTCGCGTTCGCTGCGCCGCAAGCGCTCTGTCGCCCCTTCGACCACATACATGCCCACGCCCCGCTGGACCGACACCAGCCCATCGGCCTGGAACTGCTGATAGGCCTTCGCCACGGTAAGCGGGTTCGCCCCCTCCTGCGCGGCAAGCGCGCGGACCGATGGCAGCATTTCTCCTTCGGCATAAGTGCCGTCGAGAATGGCGGCCGCGATCTGGTCGCGCAGCTTGAGATAAACCGGCTTGGATTGATTGTTCATTCGAATTTCCCCGTGGCGCTCTAGAGCGCAAGTGCATCAGTGCCATAATACAGCGCTGCGCGCAAGGTTCCCGTCGGCCCTTCGGCGGAGGTGGTCGCCAGTGTAACTAAAGCTTCACATGAGCGCCGAAGCCGTTAGGGTGCGCCGCCATCAGGGAGAGCCCGCGCAAGCGGGTCGCACACAAGGGAATCCCCATTCATGGTCGAAGGCGTGTTCTTCACATTCGGCTCCACATTCGAGATGTGGGCCTTCCGGGTCGCAGTGGTTGCGCTCGTATCGTTCCTGCTCGGCGGGCTCATACTGATCACGCGACCCCAGCCCGAGGTGATCGGACACCCAAAGGGTCTGTTCCTGCTGTTCATGGCCGAAATGTGGGAGCGGTTCTCCTATTACGGCATGCGTGCCCTGCTGATTTTCTACCTGGTGCAGCACTGGCTCTTCACCGACAGCGAGGCGTCAATCATCTACGGCGCCTACACGGCGCTGGTCTACATCACCCCGGTGGTGGGCGGCTATCTCGCCGACCAGTTCCTCGGGCAGCGCAAGGCGGTGCTGTTCGGCGCGGTGCTCCTGACCTTCGGCCACTTCTTCATGGCGTTCGAGGGTTCGGGCGGACAGGGAGATGCCATGATCAACGTCTTCTGGATGGCCCTCGCGCTCATCATCGTGGGTTCCGGCTTCCTCAAGGCGAACATCTCGGTCATCGTCGGCCAGCTCTACACCCGGACCGATGTTCGCCGCGATCCGGCCTACACGATCTTCTACATGGGGATTAACGTCGGTGCGGCGACTGCCTCGATCATCTGCGGCTATCTCGGCCAGACCTATGGCTGGCAGTATGGTTTCGGCCTTGCCGGCTTCGGTATGCTGATCGGCCTCGTCTTCTTCATCATCGGCAAGCCACTCCTGCTCGGCAAGGGCGAGCCGAAGGACCCGGCCCGGATCGCCGGCGCGCGTGAATACGGCATCTACGGCGCCGGCCTCGCCATGGTCCTGCTGTGCTGGGCGGCGATCCAGTTCCAGGAACTGGTGGGAACTGTTCTCGGTGCCTTCGGCGGCGCGCTGGTCGCCTACGTCCTCGCGACCGTAACCTTCAAAATGGCATACGGTTCGTGGGACAGGGCCCCCCGCGCCCCGCTCATGCTCTACCTTGCGGCAGCGGCTGTCATGATCGTCAGCATCGTTCTCGTCGCGCTCGGCAGCCAGACGATGGCCTATGCGGCTGTTGCCGGCCTGGTGGTGCTTATCGCTGTCCTTATTCAGCAATCGATCGCCAAGTCCTACGAGGAGCGCGATCGCATCTTCGCGGCGATGTTCCTGATCCTCACCTCGATCGTGTTCTGGGCGTTGTTCGAACAGGCCGGGTCGAGCCTCAACCTCTTCACCGATCGCCATGTCGACACGCAGGGCGTCAACGCCTCGATGTTCCAGTCGATCAACGCGATCTACATCGTCCTGCTGGCGCCGGTCTTCGCCTTCATCTGGCAGAAGCTGGCCTTGAAGGGGATGGAGCCGTCAACTCCGCTCAAGTTCGGCCTTGCCGTCATCCAGGTCGGCCTCGGCTTCCTGGTGCTGGTCTGGGGCGCGCAGAGCGTGGGTGTCAGCGTTCCGACGCCCGTCATCTTCATCTTCCTGATCTACCTGCTGCACACGACCGGCGAGCTGTGCCTGTCGCCGGTAGGCCTCTCGGCCATGAACCGGCTGAGCCCGGCCCACATGGCCTCGCTCATCATGGGCACTTGGTTCTTCGCCTCGGCCACCGGCAATTTCGCCGCCGGCCTGATCGCTGCGGCCACCGGTGCCGAGGGCGTGGGCGAAGAAGCGGGCAAGCAGGTCGTCCTGGGCGTCTATTCTACCGTCGGCTGGTATGCCGTGGCGACCGGCGTCGTGGTGATGGTCATCAGCCCGCTCATCAAGAAGCTGATGCATCTCGACAGCATCCGCGACGACAGCGTGGGCGACGATCTGGAAGGCCAGGCCGGCGCTGGCCTCGAAGCGCAGGAAGCGGGCATCCATCCGGCGACCAATCCGCAGGCGCTTGGCCAGCACGAACAGAATCGCTAGGCGGTTCGAAATAACCAAAAAGTGCAATTGACCAGACGGGCCGGGACAGCGATGTTCCGGCCCGTTGTTTTTGGGGGACTTCATGAAAAGATTCGCATTGCTTGCCTGCGCGGCCGCCATGGCCGTGTCGGGCTGTTCGACGGCCGGTGGCGGCTCGGGCACGGCCTCGGCATCCGACGCGCGCGGCGCGGCCCTGGGTGCCGACGGACGGGTGCCCTATGCCAGCACCTATCAACGCTATCCCGGCCGGCCGACCGCGCTGGTCGGCGCGACCGTGTTCGACGGCCGCGGCGGGCGGATCGAGAACGGCACCGTCCTGTTCCGCGACGGCGAGGTCGTGGCTGTGGGCGACGCCTCCCTATCGACCGATGGCTACGACCGCATCGACGGGGCCGGCAAGTTCGTCACCCCCGGCGTGATCGACATCCACTCGCATCTCGGCGACTACCCGACCCCCAGTGTCGAGGCGCATTCCGACGGGAACGAGGCGACCAGCCCGATGACGCCCGAGGTCTGGGCCGAACATTCGGTCTGGCCGCAGGATCCCGGCTTCACCCGCGCGCTTGCCAATGGCGGCGTCACCGCGCTCCAGATCCTGCCCGGCTCGGCCAACCTCACCGGCGGGCGCTCGGTCACGCTCAAGAACGTCTCGGCCCGCACGGTCCAGGGAATGAAGTTTCCCGGCGCGCCCTACGGGATGAAGATGGCCTGCGGCGAAAATCCCAAGCGGGTCTATGGCAGCAAGGGCCGAATGCCCTCCACCCGCATGGGCAATTTCGCGGTCAACCGGCAGATGTGGCTCGACGCGCAGGCCTATGACGGCGAGAAGCGCGACTTGGGCAAGGAGACGCTGAAGGGCGTGCTCGATGGCGAGATCCTGATCCACAACCACTGCTACCGCGCCGACGAGATGGCGCTGGTGATCGATATGGCCAAGGAAATGGGCTACAAGGTCACCGCCTTCCACCACGCCGTCGAAGCCTACAAGATCGGCGACCTGCTGCGCGAAAACGATATCTGCAGCGCGATCTGGGCCGACTGGTACGGGTTCAAGATGGAATCCTACGACGGCATTCTCGAAAACGCGGCGCTGCTGCAGAAGGCGGGCGCCTGCGTGGTCATCCACTCCGACGATGCCAACGGCATCCAGCGTCTCAACCAGGAAGCCGCCAAGGCGCAGGCCGCGGGCCGCCGTCTGGGCATGGACATTCCCGATGCCGAGGTCGTCGGCTGGTTCACCTACAACGCCGCCAAGGCGATGGGCATCGGCGAGATGACCGGCAGCCTCGAGGCGGGCAAGATGGCCGACGTGGTGCTGTGGAACGGCGATCCGCTCTCGGTCTATTCGCGGCCCGAAAAGGTCTGGATCGACGGAGCCCTGATGTATGACGCGATGGACCGCACGCGGCGGCCGGTAAGCGATTTCGAGCTCGGCCAGCCCGGCGAAGGAGACGTGAAATGAGCAAGGCCAGCAAACGTCTCTCCCCCCTCGGTGCTGTCGGCATCGCTCTCGGCCTCGCCGGCGCCTTCGTCGGCCATGCCGCCAATGCACAGGATGTCGCCATCACCGGCGTGACGGTCGCCACCGGCGACGGCAGCGAACCGGTCGAGAACGGCGCGGTGCTCGTCCGCGGCGGACGCGTGGTCTATGCCGGCCCCGCCTCCGGAATGCCCGCGACGGGCGGCGTGACCGCGGTCGACGGGCAGGGTGCCTGGGTCACGCCGGGCATCGTCGCGGCGGTCACCACGCTCGGCCTGCTCGATGTCGGCGGCGTCGGGGAATCGAACGACAGTTCGGCCCGCAACTCGCCCTTCAGCGCCGCGCTCGACGTGGCACCGATCGTCAATCCCAACTCGCAGCATATCCTCGTGCACCGCGCCGCCGGGATCACCCGCGCGGCGACGACGACCTCGCCCTCGGCGTCGATCTTCGGCGGCCAGGGCGCGATCATCGATCTCGGCGCCGATCCCGACGCCGTGATGCGACCGCGCGCCTTCCAGATGGTGACGCTGGGCGAGCAGGGCGGACGGATCGCGGGCGGCAGCCGCGCGGCGGCGCATGTCCTGTTCCGCAACGCCCTGCGCGAGGCGATGACGCTGGGAGACGATGCGCGCATTCCGGGCCGCTCCTCCGAACGCCCCGAAACCGACCTCGGCGACGACGTTCCGATCGATCCGCGCCTCTCGGGCGAATATGCGGAACGGGCGGGCGACGTGCTGCTGACCCGCTTCGACGCCTCGGCACTGGTGCCGGTGGTGCGCGGCGAGCAGATGCTGCTGGTTGCGGTCGAGCGGGCTTCGGACATTCGCAGCGTGCTGGCTCTGAAGCAGGAATTCCCGCGCCTCGACCTCGTGCTCGTGGGGGCGAGCGAAGGCTGGCTGGTGGCACAGGACATCGCCGCTGCGGGCGTGCCGGTGATCGCCGACGGGCTCGACGACCTGCCGCAGAACTTCGAGGAACTCGCCGCCACGCAGAGCAATATCGGCCGCCTCGCCGCAGCCGGCGTGACCGTGGCGATCAATGCCAGCGCGATGGAGAACCCGCGCAATCTCAACCAGTATGCCGGCAATCTCGTGGCGCTCGGCCGCGTGCCCGGCGCGTCGGGCCTCACCTGGGGTCAGGCGCTGGCGAGCATCACCTCGGTCCCTGCGCGCATCCTCGGCCTCGAGGGGCGCGCCGGTACGCTGTCGCGCGGTGCGGCCGGCGATCTGGTGATGTGGGACGGCGATCCGCTGGAGCTCGGCTCCACTCCCACGAGGGTCTTCATCGACGGGGTCGAGCAGCCGCTCGACAACCATCAGAGCAAGCTCAAGGAACGCTACCTCGACATCGAGAGAGGCGATCTGCCCAAGGGCTATGTTTGGTAGGATGAAGGAGATGCGAACGGCTCTGGCGGCTCTCGGCATGGCGGCGGCGGCCGTCGCCTTCCATGCCGTATCCGCGCAGGACGGGCCGCCGGACCGTTCGCAGGACCTTGCCTGGATGAGCGCGCAGCAGGCCTATCTCGGCGGGCTTTCCGCCGAGGACGGGTGGCGGGCCATGCCGGGCGGGCTGAAATGGCGCTATCTCGACTATGCGGGGAACGATCGGAAGCCGAGCGTCGCCGACACCGTGACGGTCCATTACGCCGGGACCTTCATCGACGGCGAGACTTTCGATTCGAGCTACGATCGGGGCGAGCCCGCCACCTTTCCGCTCTCGCGTCTGGTAAAGGCATGGCAGATGGCGATTCCGCAGATGGGCGTGGGCGACACGATCGAGATCGCGGCCCCGGCTGACCTGGCCTACGGTGCAGAGGGACGCGGGCCGATCCCCGGCGGGGCCACGCTGCTGTTCAAGGTGGAACTGATCGGCATCGGAGACCGAACGCAGTCTTGATCCAGCCTTGTCCCGGGGATGAGCGAAGGAGCAGTTGAACTTGAACGCGCTGATCTCGCTTTTCGCCGCATCGACTTCTTTGGTCGGCACGCATTTCGCCCTTTCGCACCCATTGCGCGCACCGCTGGTCCGGGTGCTTGGGGCTGCTGGCTTTACGCTGCTCTACAGCCTCGTCGCACTGGCCTGCATGGTCTGGATGTATCTTGCGTTCGTCGCGGCTCCGGCCGGGGGTCTTCCCGGTTCTGGCGCAGTCGGATGGGCGATCGCGACGATCCTGACCCTGCCTGCGCTGGTGCTGTTCATCGGGTCGCTAAAGGGCAACCCGGCCCTCCCGGCTCCGGGCGCCGAGAAGCTCGCCGCGCGGGAGCCTGCTGGGGTCTTCGCCATCACGCGCCACCCGATGATGTGGGGCTTCGCTCTGTGGGCGATCGCCCATCTGGTGCTGTGGTGGAGCTGGCGGACAAACATCGTCGCGCTGGCGATCCTGACGCTCGCTCTGATCGGCGCGCGACTTCAGGACCGCAAGAAAGAAGCCCAGATGGGCGGCGCATGGAAGGGCTGGGAGGCGCGGACGAGCTACTGGCCGCGCTGGCGCAACCTGCCCCGCGCGGGTTTGCTTCTCTGGGTTCTCGCCATCGCAGCGTGGCTCGGCATCACCTGGTGGCACGTTGCCGCGGCGGGCGTTCCGGCCGGGCTGTGGCGCTGGCTCTAGCTATTCCCCGGTAAAGCGCGGCGCGCGCTTTTCGAGCAGGGCGTCGACGCCCTCCATGTGATCGGCGGTGCTGTGCATGAGCGCCTGCGCATTCGCGGCCATTTCCAGCGCCGTGTCGTAGCTGGTTCCGCGCCCCTGCCGCATCAGGTTCTTGGCCTGACGCAATGCGTGCGGCGGCATGGCGGCGACCTTGGCCGCGAGTGCCCGCGCCTCGTCCATCAGTGCCGCATCGTCGACCACGCGGCTGACCAGCCCCCAGTCGAGCGCGGTCGCCGCGTCGATGACCTCGCCCGTATAGAACAGCTCCGCCGCGCGCGCCTCGCCGATGATGCGCGGCAGGATCCAGGTCCCGCCGTCGCCGGGAATGATCCCCAGCTTGAGGAAGGTGACGCCGAACTTCGCACCCGCCCCGGCAAGGCGCATGTCGGCGAGACAGGCGAGGTCGCAGCCCAAGCCGATTGCCGGCCCGTTGACCGCCGCGATCAGCGGGGCGCGCAGGCCGTAGAGGGCGCGCAATACCTTGTGGATGTTGTCGCGATAGCCGTCGGCGATCTCGGGCGCGGTGCCGCCGAAATTGCCGGTCTTCTCCTTCATCGCGCGGATGTCCCCGCCCGCGCTGAAAGCCCGCCCCGCCCCGGTCAGGATGACGCAGCGTATGTCCAGATCGGCGTTGATCGCGTCGCAGGCCGCCGCGAACGCATCCCCGTCGCCCGCCGCGCCGAGCGGGTTCATCCGCTCGGGCCGGTCGAGCGTCAGCGTGGTGACGTGGTCGGCGGTTTCGATCCGCAGCAGGTCGCTCACGCCCGCGCTTCCTCGACCCCCGTCGAGTTGTGGCGCAGCGCGGCGAGCACGGTGTCGACGATCTGCGGGGCGTTGAGGCCCGCCTCGTCATACTGCTTCATCGGATCGTCCTGGTCCTGGAACACGTCCGGCAGCCGCATGGTGCGCACCTTGAGGCCGTTGTCCGTGAGGCCCGTGTCGCTAGCGAAGGTAAGGACATGAGCGCCGAGGCCCCCGACCGCGCCTTCCTCCACCGTAACCACCACTTCGTGGCTGCGCATCAGCTTTTCGATCAGCGCGGTGTCGAGCGGCTTGGCGAAGCGCATGTCGGCGACCGTGGTCGATAGCCCCTTGGCCTCGAGCTGGTCGGCGGCCTTCTTGGCCTCTTCCAGACGCGCGCCGAGCGAGAGGATCGCGACCTTGCTCCCCTCGCGTACCACGCGGCCCTTGCCGATCGCCAGCTTTTCCAGAGCTTCGGGAATTGCCACCCCGACGCCGTTGCCGCGCGGATAGCGGAAGGCGATCGGCCCGTCGTCATATTCGGCGGCGGTGTAAGTCATGTGGGCCAGTTCTGCCTCGTCGGCAGCGGCCATCACCACGAAATTGGGCAGCGTCGCCAGATAGGTGATGTCGAACGACCCGGCATGGGTGCTGCCGTCCGCCCCCACCAGACCGGCGCGGTCGATGGCGAAGCGCACGGGCAGGTTCTGGATCGCGACGTCGTGAACCACCTGATCGTAGGCACGCTGGAGGAAGGTCGAATAGATCGCGGCGAAGGGGCGCATCCCCTGCGCGGCGAGGCCGGCGGCGAAGGTCACCCCGTGCTGTTCGGCGATGCCCACATCGAAGGCGCGGTCCGGATGCGCCTTCGCGAACAGATCGACGCCTGTCCCGCTCGGCATGGCGGCGGTGATCGCGCAGATCCGGTCGTCATTGTCGGCGAGCTTCGCCAGCGTTTCGCCAAAGACGTTCTGATAGGCGGGCGGGCCGGCCTTGGACTTCGCCTTCTCGCCCGTGACGACGTCGAATTTGGGGACGCCGTGATATTTGTCGGCGCTGTTTTCGGCCGGGGCGTAGCCCTTGCCCTTGGTCGTCACGACATGGATCAGGACCGGGCCCTGTTCCGAATCGCGCACATTCTCCAGCACTGGGATCAGATGCTCGAGATTGTGCCCGTCGATCGGGCCAACGTAATAGAAGCCCAGTTCCTCGAACAGCGTGCCGCCGGTGGCCATGCCACGGGCATATTCCTCGGCCTTTTCCAGACCACCCCAGACGCGGCGGCCCAGCTTCTTGGCGATCTTCGAGGCCATCGTCCGGAGACCGAGATACTCGCTGCTCGACACCATGCGCGCGAGATAGGCGGAAAGCCCGCCCACCGGCGGGGCGATCGACATGTCGTTGTCGTTGAGGATCACGACCAGCCGGTTGCCCGCCTGTTCGGCATTGTTCATCGCCTCGTAGGCCATGCCGGCGCTCATCGCGCCGTCGCCGATCACCGCGATGCCGCGACCGGGCTTGTCCTGCATCCTGTTCGCCATGGCGAAGCCGAGCGCGGCGCTGATCGAGGTGGAGCTGTGCGCGGCGCCGAAGGGGTCGTATTCGCTTTCGCTGCGCTTGGTGAAGCCCGACAGGCCGCCGCCCTGGCGCAGGGTGCGGATGCGGTCGCGCCGGCCGGTGATGATCTTGTGCGGATAGCACTGGTGCCCGACATCCCAGACGAGCTTGTCGTTCGGCGTGTCGAACACGTAGTGGATCGCCACGGTCAACTCGACCACGCCCAGCCCGGAGCCCAGATGTCCCCCGCTGGTGCTGACAGCGTCGATCATCTCGGCGCGCAATTCGTCGGAAAGCTGACGGAGCTGGCCCTGATCCAGCTGACGGAGATCGGAAGGATATTCGACCGTGTCGAGCAACGGCGTTTTTGGAGGTGAATTCATGCGAGCGATCCTAGATCACCGATCCGCGCCTGTCGATGAAATGCAGCCCGGCGGGGCCATAAGGAATTCGTAAGCGGCGCCTGACGGACGCGTTCGCGCGGGGGTTCAGGCGGCGCAATCCTCGCAGAGGCCGCGCAGTTCCACCACGGGGCGGATATCCGCAAAACCCGCATCCCTGCCGGCCGAGCGCAGTGCACCGGTCACGCGATCGTCGTCCAGATGGTTGGCCTTGCCGCAATCGTCGCAGATCAGGAAGATGCAGTCGTGCCGGCAGCCGGGATGGGTGTTGACCAGAAAGGCGTTGGCACTTTCGATCCGGTTGACCAGATTGGTCCGCACGAACAGGTCGAGGATGCGATAGACGCTGTTGGGCGCCACCCGCTTGCCCCGCGCCCGGGAGAGATTGTCGGCGATATCGTAGGCCGAGGCAGGAACTTCGTGCCGGGCGATTTCCTCGAACACCGCTTCGCGCATGCCGGTCCATTGTTCGCCGGCATCGGTCAGCGATGCGCGCGCGGCCTCGACCAGCGCGCTGCCGTGGTGTTCCTCGTGAGAATGCGCGTGTTTCGCCATGCCGGGAAAGGTAGGCGCGGGCAGCGCCGCCCGCAAGTCAGTTGCGCTGGAAGCTCGCACTGTAGACGCCGGGATAAAGCTGCTTCAACGCAGCGATCTTGGGCGCGTCCCAGCGCTGGATATAGCCGTGGCGGGGGTTCTTCGCGGCGAAGTCCTGATGATAAGCCTCGGCCGGGTAGAAACCCTGCGCCCGCACGATGTCGGTGACGATCGGGCCGCTCCATTTGCCGCTCGCCTTGATCTGCGCAAGGTAGGCCTTGGCCACGGCGAGCTGTTCGGCCGAGGTCGGGATCAGCTTGGCATCGTATTGCGCGCCGCGATCCGGCCCCTGCCGGTTCTTCAGCGTGGGGTCGGCGACCACCGAGAAGAAGATGCGCAGCAACTGGTCGTAGCGGATGACCTTCGGATCGTAGGTCACCTTCACTGCCTCGACATGATCGGTGACGCCGGAAGAGACGATGTCGTAGCTCGCCTGCCGCTCGGTGCCGCCATGATAGCCCGACACGGCGCTGGTGACGCCCTTCACGTGGCTGAACACGCCCTCGACGCCCCAGAAGCAGCCGCCGGCGAAGATCGCGGTCTTGAGCCCGCTGCCTTCCTTCGCGACGCGCTTGGCGGAGGGTGCCGCGACCACGCTTTCCGCCGCGACCGCCTGCTGGCAGCCGGCGGAAACCAGCGCGAGCGCACCGGCGAGCAAAATGGCGCGCACGCCGATCAAGCCAGCAGGCCGGCGACGGCCGAACCAAGCGCCGGGTCGAAGGCGGCGAGGCCGATCCCGCCGAGCAGGAAGCCGATGGCGAAATTGCGATAGAGCGAGGGGGTGAAGAGGGGCATGTCGTTATCTTTCTCGAATGTCTGCAATCTGTGTACGCGCGCACGGTTTGCAAGACCCTGAATGACGCGGTTGCGCGCCGTTCAGGCTCGTTGGTCGGTCTGAAAGGGGCGGGGGCAACCTGCCCCAAGGAAAGCCCGGGGCGTCAGTGGCGGAAGTGGCGCATCCCGGTAAAGACCATGGCGAGATCATGCTCGTCGGCGGCGGCGATCACTTCCTCGTCGCGGATCGAGCCGCCCGGCTGGATGATCGCGGTCGCCCCGGCTTCGGCGGCGGCCAGCAGGCCATCGGCAAAGGGGAAGAACGCGTCGGAGGCGACGGCGCTGCCCCTGGTGCGCGGTTCGGCCCAGCGATAGGTCTCGGCGGCTTCGGCGGCCTTCATCGCGGCGATCCGGCTCGAATCGCGGCGGTTCATCTGGCCTGCGCCGATGCCGGCCGTCGCGCCGTCCTTGGCATAGACGATGGCGTTCGACTTGACGTGGCGCGCGACGGTCCAGGCGAAGAGGCAGTCCTTCAGTTCCTGCTCGCTCGGCTCGCGCTTGGTGACGATCTTCAGGTCTTGCTCGCTGATCGCCCCGTTGTCGCGCGTCTGGACGAGCAGGCCGCCGGTGATTGTGACCTGAGTCACGCCGGGGCGGCGCGGATCGGGCAGGCCATCGGTGATGAGCAGGCGCAGGTTCTTCTTCTTTGCGAAGGCCGCACGCGCCGCTTCGTCCGCGCCCGGAGCGACCACGACCTCGGTGAAAATCTCGCAGATCGCTTCGGCCGTCGTTCCGTCGAGCGGCACGTTGGTCGCGACGATCCCGCCGAAGGCCGAGACGCTGTCGCAGTGCAGCGCATCGGTCCAGGCGTCGAGCAGGCTCGCGCGCTGAGCGACACCGCAGGGGTTCGCGTGCTTGACGATGACCACTGCCGGATCGCCGCCCGCAAACTCCGCCGCCAGTTCCAGCGCGGCGTTGGCGTCGTTGTAATTGTTGTAGGAGAGTTCCTTGCCCTGCACCTGTTCGGCCTGGGGCAAGCCCTTGGCGACCACTCGCTGGGGCACGTAGAGCGCCGCCTTCTGGTGCGGGTTCTCGCCATAGCGCAGCTCGCCCGCCAGCGTGCTCGCCATGGCGCGGCGGGCGGGGAAGGTCTCGCCCTGATCGGCATAGGCGAACCACTGGCCGATTGCCGCGTCGTAGGCGGCGGTCGCGGCGAACGCCTTGGCCGCCATGCGCTTGCGGAAATCGAGCGAGGTCGCGCCCGAGCTCTCGATCTCGGCCAGCAGCGCGTCGTAATCCGCCGGGTCGGTCAGGATTGTCACGTAGCGGTGGTTCTTGGCCGCGCTGCGGACCATGCTCGGCCCGCCGATATCGATGTTCTCGATGATCTCGTCGCGTTCGGCACCCTTCGCGACGGTCGCCTCGAACGGGTAGAGATTGACCACGACGAGATCGATCGCGCCGATCCCGTGTTCCTGCATCGCGGCGGCATGGGCAGCATCGTCGCGCACGGCGAGGAGCCCGCCATGGACCATCGGGTGCAGCGTCTTGACCCGCCCATCCATCATCTCGGGAAAGCCGGTCACGTCCGACACGTCGCGGACCTCGAGGCCCGCCTCGCGCAGCGCCCGGGCCGTGCCGCCGGTGGAGACGAGTTCCACCCCGCGCGCCGCCAGCGCCTGTCCCAGTTCGACCAATCTGCTCTTGTCGGACACCGAAAGCAGTGCCCGCCCGATCGCTACCTCGCTCAAAATGCTTACCCCATTCTCTTCAGCAGCCAGGGGAAGCGTTCCCCGCTGCGCGATGTCAGGCCCGATATCACCAGCTGGCTGCTGGCGCGCGGCCGGCCCAGCCCGTCGACCCACAGGCTGTCCTCGACGGTCAGTTCCTGTCCGGTGCTGTCCCCGCCGAGGCGGAAATGCCAGTAACTTCCGTCCGGCAGGGCGAGCCCGGCACCCCGCCCGTCTTCCGACAGGCCGATCTCGATCCGCGGCGCCAGATGGAAGCGGATGGCGAAGTCGATCTTGCCGCGCTTGCCGCGCCGTCCGGCAGGCTCCAGCACATCTTCGCCGCGCAGTTCCTCGCCTTCGGGCGAGAGGATCAGCACCCGGCGGTGAGTGAGACCGAAGCGCGAGGCATAGCCATCATGCGCCGCCTCGAGCCGGGTCGCGGGCCGGCCGCGCACCTTAAGCTCGCCGCGCTGGACGTCGACCTCCTCCACGCCCTTGCCGATCTGTCCCTTGATGAGGACGGCGGTGGAGTTGGCATCGTCGAGCACCAGCGTCGAATGCGCGGCGGTGGCGCGCAGGCCCTGCTCGATCCGCGCCGGCGTGGCGCCGCCGGCGACTTCCGCGCCGCCGCAATTGACCACGATGCGCTGCTCGCCATGGCTGAACTCGAAGGCCAGCGTCGAAGCGCAGCCGAAACGCGCATGGCGCGGGCGCGGCGGCGGCGCGGCGTCGAATTGCAGCACGCCCTTGCCTGCAGTGGCGCGCTGATAGCCCCACTGGCGCAATTCGCGCGGCGGACGGGCGCGCACGCCGCTCGCCTCGACCAGCTGGGAGAAATCGCGGGACGAAACGGCATTCGCCCCCTGCCACGAACCCAGCCCGCCATCGCCGTGACGCAGGGTGAGGAGCGGCGGGACCAGCATCTCGATCATCGCGCCCAGCGCGGCGGGCGGATCGCGGCGGACCGCGGCGTAGCAGGCGCGCAGGTCGATCAGCAGCGCCACCGCCTCCATCTGCGCGAGCGGGCTGCGCGACAGCAGACCGCCATCCTCGCTCGCCACCTCGCCCAGCGCGCCGAGGAACCCCGCCTCTCCGAACAGGCGGCGCGGCCGCCCCTCGGGCAGAAGCAGCCCGGCCGCCACGATCGCGGACCAGCCGGTCAGCGCCCCCAGCCGGTCGGGCGCGGTTTCGACCTTGCGGTCGAGCCAGCGGGCGGTGGCCTCGATCGCCTCGTGGATCTCGCCCCGCCGCCTGGGATTCTCGCCCGAGAGCAGCAGCGGCGCGTGGACCAGCCAGGCGAGCAGGCGCTGGCCGGCCCGCTCCACGGTCCAGGCGGGGCCCTTGCCTGGCTCGGCATTGGATTTCAGCCAGTCGAAAAAGATGCCTTCCGCCTGCGCGCTGCACTGTTCACGCGGAGCCGCGGCGGCCAGATCACGCAGCCAGGTGAAGCCGTGCAGCACGCGATTGACCGGCGGGGCGTGGCTGGCGCTGGAGGAAAAGTCGCACTTGTCGATTGCCAGCTTCAGCCCATCGATCGTGAACTGCCCGGCGCGCACGCCCTTGCCGCGCGCCAGATCGCCGGCCAGCGGCGTCTCGACCGTCCCCAGCAGACGGGGGCGGGCGGGTTTACGCAAGGGGGCCGCGAGGAACGAGCCGGGGACACCGATACGATAGGCCCAGCGCAGGCCGGCATCGAACAGCCCCTCGCGCGGCGGGGCGAAATCGGCAGGGACCAGCGCGCGGGCCGGCGCGAGTTCGGCCGGGCCGCCTTCTTCGGCCAGCGCCTCGACCTCGTCGTCGGCCAGCATGAAAGGCGCCGAGCCTTCTTCCGAGAGCGTCTCGTCCTCGCCGCGCTGGAGCGTGAGCGCGCCCTCGCTCATACATCGCCCCGCAGGGCGGCGATGTTGGTCCGGTAATGGTCGGGGCCGCCCTTGAACGTGGCCGATCCGGCGACCAGCACGTCCGCCCCGGCGGCCACGCAGTCGCGCGCCGTGGCTGCATCGACCCCGCCGTCGACCTCGAGATGGATCGGGCGCCCGGTCGCCTCGATACGGCTTCGCACCGCTTCGATCTTGGCAAGCTGGCTGCGGATGAAGCTCTGCCCGCCAAAGCCGGGATTGACGCTCATCACCAGCACCAGGTCGACGAGATCCATGAGGTTGTCGAGCGCCTCGACCGGCGTTCCCGGATTGAGCACCACGCCGGCCTTCTTGCCGAGCGCGCGGATCGCCTGAAGCGTGCGGTGGATGTGCGGGCCGGCCTCGGGATGGACAGTGATGATATCCGCCCCGGCCTCGGCAAAGGCTTCGAGATAGGGGTCGATCGGCGAGATCATCAGATGAACGTCGAACGGCTTGTCGGTGTGCGGGCGCAGCGCCTTGACCACGGCCGGGCCGATGGTGATGTTGGGCACGTAATGGCCGTCCATCACGTCGATATGGATCCAGTCCGCGCCGGCTTCGTCGATCGCACGGACTTCCTCGCCGAGACGCGCGAAGTCGGCGGAGAGAATGGATGGAGATATCAGCGGCGCAGCCATGGGCGGTACCTGTCGCGAAGGGTGCCCGCCCGCCTAGAAGCTGCCCTCCGCCGTGAACAGGCCTGCGTCCGAGTTTTCCCCTGCACGGGGGAAAGAGCTACGCCCGCTGGCGACAGTACGGGCACTGCGAACGGCGAAACGCCGACATTAAGCCGCAATTCAGCCGCTTCGGTGCACATGCGCGTCAAAGACGGGGCAGGCAGGGCACACCAGATGCCGGCCGTAACTCCCCACAGAAACGGGTTATGCGAATGAACAGGATGCTTTTCCCGGCGCTTGCCGGATCGCTGGTCGCCGCCACGGTGCTGGTCGCCGGGCCTGCCCAGGCACAGTACCGCCAGACCATTTCCAACAACTCGGCCAAATGTTCGGGCAACGGCCCGGCCGTCTGGGTGACCATTAACGGCGTCAGCGAAAGCCGCGGCAAGATCCGCGTGCAGAGCTATCGCGCCACCAAGCAGGACTGGCTGGAAAGCGGGCGCTGGCTCAACCGGATCGAGGTGCCGGCCAAGGCGGGGCAGATGACCTTCTGCATGCCGGTGCCTGCCGCGGGGCGCTACGGCATCGCGGTGCGCCACGACGTCAACGGCAACGGCAAGACCGACCTGTCGACCGATGGCGGGGCAATGTCGAACAACCCCTCGCTCAACATCTTCAATCTCGGCAAGCCGAGCTACACCAAGGTCGGCTTCGATGTCGGCAATTCGGTGAAGTCGATCACGATCAACATGCGCTACATGTGATCGCGGGTCTTCCTGCGGCGGCGCCACAGCGTCCATAACACGCCCGGCGCGGCGAGAAGCGGATGCTTCTCGCGGAACGGCGTGACCTCGAAGGCGATGCCGGTGTGGCGTTCGACCTTCCAGGCGGCATAGGCGGCCGCGCCCTCGAAAGTGGTAGTCGCCTTGCCCAGCCGCAGGAGGTTGAGCGGCTTGCCGAGCCGCTGGCGGGTCTTCCACCAGCGCCGGATCCTCGCCCGCCTGCGCGGAGCCAGATCGGGCCGCAGGATTTCTCCCTCGCAGGTAAAATCGATGTCCTGCGCCTTCCAGGCGAGAGGCAGGAGCCCGTCGAAATGCGCGCGATTGACAGCGAGAATGTCGTTCTCGCGCCCCGCTTTCTCGACCCGGAATTCGGCGCGGTAGGTCGCGCGGAACAGGGCCCGCCAGTAATCGCCCGCCGTCCCCTGCGCCGGCCCGAGCGCGGCGGCGAGGCGGCTCGCCGTGAGCGCGGCTGCTGCCACCGCCTCCCGCACCGCATCGCCGGCTTTGTCGTCGCGCCGCCAGACCAGCGCCGAAGGCTGGACGAAGCGCGCCCAGAGGGTCGTGTCGCGCGTCTCGCCGGCAGCAGCGGCGCTAAACTTCGCCAGCGACATGGTCGCGATCTTGGCACGCAGGACCGAACCGCCATGCGGCCACTCGCGGTAGCTGACGCGCGGCCAGATTCGCTCCGCCTGCGGCCCGGGCAGCAGCACGTAGAAATCGAGCACGCCCTCGAGCGAGCCGGTGCGCAGATTGGAGCCGTAGAACAGCACCGCGCTCGCATCGGCCTCTTCGGCCAGCATCGCGGCGAAAGCGGCGACCTCCGGCCGGATGTCCTGCGCCAGCGCCTCGCCGACGCGTTCCCGCAGAAGCTCGCTCATGCAGCGCTCACGGCGCGACGAAGGTGAGCTCTGGCCCCTGCGCGACGAGATAGGAGCCCGCCTCGAAGGCCTCGCCGTCGAGGATGAACTGTCCGCCCACCTCGAGCTCGAAGGCCTCGGCGTCGATCTGGTGGAGGCCCGCGCGGCCGAGCCATTTCGGCTGCCATCCCGCGACGACCAGCGGAAGCGCCGCCATCAGCCAGCGCCGCGGCCGGTCCATCACTGCCAGCTTCAGCCCGCCGCGCTGCGGCCCGAACGGCTTCAGCCCCATCGGCATCCGATGGAGAGTCGAGGCGAAGAGGATTTCGCGCCGCGCAGGATCGCCATGGCCCGAATGGGGCGCAGGCTCGCCGCCCGGCAGCAAGCGGATGGTCATCGGCACGCCGCGCCGCCAGGGATTGCTGTCTCGCCCGAAGACCGACTGGATGACGCCCCAGCCGGTCGTCACGCCGACGCCGAGACTGTCGAAGAAACCGAGCTTGTGCGCGCCCTGCCCCGCCCCGATCGCGTGGGTGAAGGCCCCGGCGCCGAGAATGAAGCCGACCAGCGGATCGCTGCCGTGCTCATCCGGGCCGTCCAGCCGTGTGATCTGCAATGGCCGGCGGACCACGCGCCGCCCGCTCTCGAAAGCCTCGATCGCCTGGACAAGCGTCGCATCACTCGGCGCGCCGAGATCGACATTGAGAGCGTTTGTCTTGCCCTTGGGCAGGATCGCGAGGACCGGCCAGTTCGCGCCGAAGACGGCCTGCCCGCAGGTCAGCACGTCGCGCACGGTGCCGTCGCCGCCATTGATGACGAGATATTCGATCCCGCGCTCGGCGAAATCGGCCAGCACCTCGACAATCTGGCCCCGTGTCTGTGGAGTGCCGACCAGCACGTCCTCGCGCCCGCCGAGATGAAGGTCCTGCCCGCGATTGCGGTGGCTGCGCGGATTGTAGACGATGCCGATCCGCGCCTTGCGCACCGCCGGCACTCCCTCGCCGATGGGCGAGGGCTGGCTGGGCAGGCGGTGGATCGACGCGGTCATGGGGGGCAAACGGCTCTGCGATGGAGTGGTGCCGACGAGCGCGCCGGGATGGAACCGGCGCATCCGGCGGACCGTCCGGCCCGCGCCCCTGCCGCCAGGGGACAGCGCCTGCCCGTCCAGATGACGAAAACCGCGCCACTTCGCAAGCGCGATGTGGCGACCGGCATGACCGGCCGCCACAGCTATGCCCTAAAGGTTGGCAAGTCCCGCGTCAGGCGTCCTTCAGTTCGGACGCGAAGACCGCGGGCTCGATATCCTCGGTCGGAGTTTCCGAAATGATCTTGGGCGGCATCGGAAGGTCCGGCGTCGGATTGCCGGGCTCGAGCTCGAAGAGCTGGGCGAGCCGGCCGTTGCGCACGTCGTAGATCCAGCCATGGAGGGTCAGGTCCTGCCCGCGCCCGACCGCTGCGCGCACCACGTCGAGCTCCGACAGGCGCAGGAGCTGTTCCCGCACGTTCAGCTCGGCCAGCCGGTTCTGCCGCGACAGCGGATCCTCGACCGCGTCCAGTTCGGTGCGATAGGTCTCGTAGACCTCGCGCACCGAGCGCAGCCAGGACTTCATGTGTCCCGTCGCATCGTTGCGCATCGCCGCGCCGATCCCGCTGCAACCGTAATGGCCGCAGACGATGATATGCTCGATCCGGAAATCCTCCACCGCGTGCTGGAGGTCGGCCAGGAGATTGTCGTCCTCCTGATAGACCAGGTTGGCCAGATTGCGGTGGATGAACAGTTCGCCGGGCCGGGTCTGGGTGATGTGGTGCGGAACGACACGGCTGTCGGAGCCGCCGATCCACATGATCTCCGGGTTCTGGCCAACGGTCTGCTGCGCGAAATAGTCCTTCTTGCGTTCGCGCATCTCGGCCGACCAGGCCTTGTTCGAAAGCATCAGTTCGCGGATGGTCTTCATGTGTAGACTACCTTCTTCGAGGGTGCTTCGAGCGGGATGTCCTCGAGATGGTCGACATCGCCGCGAATGGTCACCGCCACGTCACGGAAGCGCGCATTGCGGGCAAAGCTGTTGATGATGTCGATATTGTCGGGGTCGATGAATTCGGCCCGCTCCAGATCGATCACCACGCTTGCGCCCTCGGGCACCTTGTTGAGCGAGTTCTGCAGCTCGTACTTGTGAATGAAGTAGAGGTTGCGCCGGGCGCTCACCATCCAGAAATCGCCATCATTCGCGACGCTGATCGAGGTGCGGAAATTGCGCGCCACGACGAAGACGAAGCCGATGACCAGACCGATGATGATGCCGCGCAGGAGGTCGGTGAACAGGATGGCGGCGATCGTCGCGATGAATGGGACGAACTGGTGCCAGCCCTGCGCCCAGCGACGCTTGTACAGCTCGGGCGTGTTCAGCTTGTAGCCGACCTGGATCAGGATCGCGGCAAGCGCGGCGAGCGGGATCAGGTTGAGCACGAACGGGATCAGCAGCACGCTCAGCAGCAGCCAGAAACCGTGCAGGATGGCCGAGGTCTTGGTCTCGGCACCCGCGGCGACATTGGCGGAGGAACGCACGATGACCGAGGTCAGCGGCAGGCCGCCGATCAGGCCCGACAGGAAGTTGCCGCCGCCCTGGGCGAGGAGCTCGTGGTTCTTGTCGGTCGTGCGGCGCTGGGGGTCGATCTCGTCCACCGCCTTGACGCAGAGCAGCGATTCGAGGCTGGCGACGATGGCGAGCGTGAACGCCACGATCCACACGTCGGGCATGCCGATGGCCGAGAAATCCGGCGTGCGGAACTGGCCGACGAACTCGCCGATCGAGCCCGAGACCGGCACCTGCACCAGATGGCTCGGCTCGATCACCAGACCGGGCGCGAAAATCTTGAACGCCTCGTTGGCGATAACGCCGAACAGCACGACCACGAGCGGGCCGGGCAGCAGCTTCAGCGGACCGTTCTTGGGCCGCTTCGCATCCCACCAGAACAGGAAGACGATCGAAACGAAGGCGACCAGCATCGGTCCGGGCAGGAAGAAGTCCCACACGGAGTAGAACAGCGCCGACAGCGTGTTGAGCCCGTCGGGCTGGAGGAAGCTGAGGCTGCCTTCGAAATCGCCGTCATAGCCGAGCGCGTGGGGGATCTGCTTGAGGATCAGGATGAGGCCGATCGCCGCCAGCATCCCGGTGATGACCGAGCTGGGGACGAATTCGGACAGCGTGCCCGACCGCGTGAAATAGAGGCCGACCTGTAGAATGCCCGACAGCGCCACGGCGAGCAGGAAGACTTCCCAGCTCGGCAGCACTTCCAGCGCGTCGAGGACGATGACGGTAAGGCCGGCGGCAGGGCCGCTGACCGACAGTTGCGATTTCGACAGGGCGCCGACGACGATACCGCCGACGATGCCGGCGATCAGTCCCGAGAACAGCGGCGCGCCCGAAGCGAGCGCGATACCCAGACACAAGGGCAGGGCGACCAGCGCCACCACGATCGATGCGGGGATATCCTTGCCCAGGGATGAGAAGAAGGACGGTTTATCGGCCACGACGGCTCCTTGGCTTGGAAGGCTTGTTCAGCGGGTCGAAGAAATGAAAAAGGGGCCGGCGCGCGCGAACTCCTGCGAACGGCGCACCGGCCCGGGGAAGAGGCCCTTGAGGGCTAGGCCGCTTCCCGCCTCTGCTGCGCGCGGCCGCCGAGATCGGCGACCGGCACGGCATTGGTGTCCATCAGGCGAAACTCGCCGGTCTCGCCGTCGAGCGCGCGGATCGCGCCTTCGGCGATGTCGAAGACCCAGCCGTGAAGGCGAAGCTCGCCCTTCGCCAGCGCGGTGGCGACGCAGGGGTGGCTGCGCAGATGGGTGAGCTGGAGGACGACGTTCTCCTCGACCAGGCGGTCGATCTTCTCGCCTTCCCCGGCAGAGCCGCAGCACGCCTCGACCACAGAATGGGCAGCAGTCGAATGGCCGATCCATTCCTTGACCGCCGGCATCCCGTCGAGCGCGCCTTCGGGCGCGTAATGCGCTTTCATCGCGCCGCAATCGGCATGGCCGCAAACGACGATGTCGGTGACGCCGAGACCGACCACCGCATATTCGATGGTCGAGGTCACGCCGCCGTTCACCCGCTGCCACGGCGGGACGATGTTGCCCGCATTGCGGATGACGAAGAGCTCGCCCGGCTGCGACTGGGTGATGAGTTCGGGGACGACCCGGCTGTCCGAGCAGCTGATCATCAGCGTGGTCGGGCTCTGGCCTTCGCGGCCGAGCGTTTCGAGGCGTTGTTTCTGTTCGGGATATACGTCGTCGCGGAAACGCGTGACGCCTTTCATCAGCTGTTCCATTGCTGGCTCCTGCTTGGGTTGGTTGAACCTTTGTCGCAGTGCTCAATAAGCCCGTCGTATTTCCAGCCAGCGCCCCGATTGTATCAAAGTGTTTCCGGCCGTCACTTTTTTGCGAGCAGCAGCTCGGCGCAGAGCCCGCCCCCCTCGCGGTTGGCCAGCCGCAGGCGTCCGCCGTGGGCAAGCGCGACATTGTGCGCGATGCTGAGGCCGAGACCCATGCCGGGATGATTGTCCGAGCGCGAAGCATCGAGCCGCTCGAAGGGCCGCATCACCCGGTCGAGCTGTTCGGGCGGAACGCCAGGCCCGCGATCCTCGACCTTCACGCTGAAGCAATCGCCGCGCTCGCCGCCGTGGGCGGACAGGGTGAGGACCGCCGCCCCGCCATATTTGACCGCATTGTCGACGAGGTTCTCGATCGCCCGCGCCAGATGATCGTGCACTCCCTCGATCACCAGCCGGTCCGGCCCGTCATAGGTCACCTCTCCACCGAGATCGCTCGCCGCCTCGGCGATGGTCTGGCACAGGCTCGACAGATCGGTCGGGGCGCGGGTTTCGCGATTTTCGCCAGTCTCGAAGAAATCGAGCAGTTCCTGCAGCATCCTCGTCATTTGACCGATGTCGGCCAGCGCGGCGTGGCGGTCGGCGCTGTCCTCGATCGCATCCACTCTCAGACGCAGGCGTGAAAGCGGCGTGCGCAGATCATGGCCGACCGCGAGCAGCGCCTGCGTGCGCTGGTCGATCACGCCCTCGAGCCGCTCCTGCATCGCGTTCAGCGCGCGCGACACCTCGCGCATCTCCTGCGGTCCCGCTGTCTCGTCGAAAGGGATGCGATCGGCCGTGCCGATGAGCTGGGCATTGTCCGACAGGCGCCGCAGCGGCATGCTCATCGTGCGCACCAGCAGGGCGGCCGATCCAAGCACGAACAGCGCGATCAGCCCGACGCGGATCGAGGTTTCGAGAAGCAGCCGCCAGTTCACCACCGTCTCGCGCGTGGCGAAGCCGATCCAGAGGTTCTCCTCGATCCGGATCGCGCCTGCCAGCCGCCGGTTGGGTGTCAGGGCGGAGCCGGGCGCCAGCGACAGCCGGATCGGGTGTCCGGCGAGCGAGGGCTCGAATTCGAAGATGGCGGTGGCGATCAGCGCAGCTTCGGGATCGATCCCCGGCGGAATGGCGGGCGTGCCCTCGATCAGCGAGAGGCGGGTGTGGATCGTCGAGAGGCTCTCGAGCAATCGCTCCCTGTCTGGCCTGTCGGCGGTGCGGATGATCCGTTCGGCGATCAGCAATTGCTCGGCGATCCGCTTGCCCTGATCGGCCCGCTGGATATGCGTCTCACCCGTGCGGATCAGCATGCTTCCCGCAACGAACTGCACCAGCACGGCCAGCACCAGCACCAGGATCACCTGTCCGGTGAACCCCCGCGGCCAGAGGCTGCGCCGCGACATCAGGCCTCTACGTTCGCAGTAAAGACATAGCCGACGCCGCGCACCGTGCGGATGAGGTCGCGTCCGCCGTCGATCGAGCCGAGCTTGCGGCGCAACCGGCTGACAAGCACGTCCACGCTACGGTCCCCGCTATCGCGCCCGGGCAGGCGGTTGCGCGAATGTTCGAGCAGCGTGTCGCGGCCGATCACCCTTTGCGGCATTTCGAGGAACACATCCAGAAGGTCGAACTCGGCCTCGGAGATCGAGACGCGCGAACCCTCGGGCGCGAAGAGTTCGCGTCGGCGCCGGTCCATCTGCCAGCCGTCGAAGCGCACGGTCGAGGCGTAATCGCCGCCATCGGTTCCGCCGACATCCTCGGACCGGCGCAGCACCGAGCGGATCCGCGCGACCAGCTCGCCGGGATCGACCGGCTTCACCAGATAATCGTCCGCCCCCAGCTCCAGCCCGACGATGCGGTCCGTATGGCTCGAACGGGCGCTGATGAAGATGACCGGCACGTTGCTGCGTTGGCGCAGCCAGCGGCACAGGTCGAGCCCGCTGGTCGCGGGCAGCATCACGTCCAGCACGATCAGATCGAACCGCTCGGCCGAGGCGCGGAATTCGGCGGCAGTCGCGTAGCCGCGCACCGGAAAGCCGCTCTGGCGCAGATGCCGCGTCAGCAGAGTCCGCAAGGGCCCGTCGTCCTCGACGAGGGCAATGTGATGGGTGCGTTCGCTGATCTGCATTGCGTATTCCGAACCGACGGGCTGGCCTGGCGGCCGGAGCTTCGCACGACGCTTAGCCGGTCCGCGAGCCGGCCTCCAGAGCAAGCGAAGAGCTTACCGCCCGGCATCGATCGAATTCCCGTGACCGGACGATGCGCCGACTCTATTCTCTTTCGGTGATCTTGCAGGGGGAGGGTCGATATTTGCGCGTCTTGAACTGGATCATTCCCGCGTCGCTGTTGCTGTCGGGCTGCTCCGACGGCGTGTCCGACGAAGCCCCTCCCCGCGTCACCACGCCGATCACCATCGAGGCGGTGCCCTCCCATATCGCGGTGCCGGTAACGGCGCGACTGGACACGCTCGCCGACGCGCTCGACCGCGCGATACCCGAGCAGCTCTGGTCGATCGACAAGCCCGGTCAGACCTGCGCCGCGCCCAAACAGGTCGATCTCGGCATCGCCAAGGTCAAGACGCCGCGGATCAAGTGCCGGATCGTCGGCACCGTGACGCGGGGCGCGCTGCGCCTGTCCGGTTCGGGGCAGGACATCGTGGTCGGCATCCCCCTCCATGCGGTGATCCGGGCCGAGGATATCGGCGGCGTGATCGCGCGCGAGACCGCGACCGCCGATGCAATGGCCCGTGCGGTGATCCGGCTCGATCTGCGAAAGGACTGGACCCCGCAGGGCAAGGTCGACCTGCGCTACGACTGGACCGACGCGCCGCATGTCGAGTTTCTCGGCCAGCGGATCGAGTTCGCCGATCAGGCCGACGCGAAGCTCGCGCCCGTCATCGCCCGGCTCGAGCGCGACCTGCCAGCCGAACTGCGCAAGCTCGGCATCCGGCAGGAGATCGAGAAAGGCTGGCGTTCGGCCTTCACCGTGCTCTCGCTCAATCGCGAGAATCCCCCGGTGTGGATGCGCGTGCGGCCGCGGAGCCTCGAATATGGCGGTTACGAGATCGAGGGACGTACCCTCCGGCTCAGGCTGGGGATGCAGGCGACGACCGAGAGTTTCGTGGGCAACCGGCCGGCCGCGCCGAAGCCCGCTGCCCTGCCGGCGATGACGCGGGCCAGCGGGCCGACCGGCCGGGTCGCCTTCGCAATTCCCGTCATCGCCGACTACCGGCAGCTGGAACCGGTGCTGATGAGAGCCCTCGTGAAACGCTCCGCCCGGCCCTTTGACATTCCGGGCATCGGCGATGTGCGGGCATCGTTCAACGACGTGACCATCTACGGCACGACGGACGAGCGGATCGCGGTGGGGATCGAATTCACGGCCCGTCAGGTCGGTCCGAACGAGACGCCGACCAGCGGGACAGTCTGGCTGACGGGCAAGCCGGTAACCGCGCCGGATTCGCGCGAGGTGAGCATCGCCGACCTCGCCGTGAGCGGCACCACCGACATGACCGGCGGTGACCTGATCCTCGATCTCGCCAATGCACCGGGCGTCACCCAGTTCATCGCCGCGTCGCTCGCGCAGAATTTCCAGAAGGATTTCGCCGAGCTCTTGGCCAAGGTGCGCAAGGCAGTCGCGACCACGCGGCAGGGCGATTTCGCGATCAGCGCCGATATCGACCGGGTGCGCACCGGCCGGATCGTTGCAACCGGCCAGGGCCTGTTCTTGCCGACCCGGATCGAGGGAACCGCGCGCGTATCGCTGCAATGATGCACGCCGGATGCCGCCGGTCCTGCTCGGCCGGTCAGGTCATTCCGACAGCGGCTGCAGTGCGAGGCGATCGATAAGCCGCGCGACATCCACGTCCGGCATCGCCAGATCGTTAGACACCCACCACGCGACGATGTTGGAAATCGTGTCCACGGAGTGGGTAATTGCGAGGTCTCGCGCGATCCCCGCATCGAAATCGACCGGCAGATTCTCCGTAATGCGCGCGGCCCGCCCGGCGATCTCGCGCCGCACGGTCGCCCCTCCGCCGACGAGGAGCGCATGGACGGTGCGATGCTCGGCACGCACGAAACCGGTGAGCTCGTCCAGAATCAGGGAGCGATCCTGCGCGATGACCGCTGGCATGATCCCGTCCACGAACCGGGCGAGCAGTTGCTCGGCCACATCCAGCAAGAGCGCATCGATCGCGGAATAATGGCGGAAAAAGGTCGCGTAGCCGATCCCGGCTTCCGCCACGATCATCTGCACCGTGATGCCGGCCAGCTCCTGTCGAGCCAGCAGCGCCACGAGCGCCGCGCGCAACTTGTCGCGCGTGCGGATTTGCCGTGCATCGAGAAAGACCTCTGCCTCCGCCGTTAATTTATGAGCCATCATGGCTCATATAATAGCGGAACGGTAGGAGATTGACCATGCAAACCTTGGTTGAAGACATTCTGGACGACGAAGCAGGCTCTTGCACCGACGATCGCCGCAGCGAGGCCCCCGCCGCTTCTCCCTGCGAACACGCGGTTGGTGACTACGGCGATGCCCGGGCGATCCTGCGTGACGACACGATGCGCCAGGCCGGCTTCCGCGCCGACATGATCGAGCGTTTCGGCGACGCCCGCTTCGCGCCGATCCTGTTCCAGCATGGCGAGAGGCACCGCCGGCAACGCGCCGCGACCGCCAGATTCTTCGCCCCGCGCGTGATCTCGAACCGCTACCGCGCCAGCATCGAGCAGGAAGCGGACTTGCTGATCGCCGAATTGCGAAACGATGGCGGGGGACGGCTCGACCAAATGTCCATGCGCCTCGCGGTATCGATCGCGGCGGAGATCGTCGGGCTGACCAAAACCGATTCGCAGGCAATGGCCGCGCGGCTCGACCGTTTCTTCGCCACCGACGTGACGAGCCCAGCCAACGCTGCGGTCGATCTCTTCCGCTTCGTTCAGGGGCAGGCGCGGCTGCTGCGCTTCTTCGTCGCGGATGTCCGGCCCGCGATCCGGGCGCGGCGCAAGGTCCGGCAGGAAGATGTGATCTCGCATCTGCTCGACGAAGGATATTCCGACCGCGCGATCCTCACCGAGTGCCTCACCTATGCCGCCGCCGGCATGGTCACCACGCGCGAATTCATCACCATGGCGGCGTGGCATCTCCTCGACCGCCCGGCGCTCGCCGATCGCTTCCGCGACGCAGACGAGCCGGAACGGATTGCCATTCTTGAGGAAATCCTGCGGCTCGAACCGGTCGTCGGGACGCTGAGGCGCCGCAGCGAGAACGACAGCGCGACAGTCGCGATCGATATTCGCGCCGCAAACGGAGACAGCGCGGCAATGGGCCAGTGCCCGCATCGCCTCGACCCCGACCGGACGCGGGCCGAACGCGTCGGCGGACCGGGCCTCGCATTCGGCGACGGACCGCACCGCTGCCCCGGCGCCAGCGTCGCGATGCTGGAAGCGGCGATCTTTCTCGATCGCCTGCTGGCTGTACCGGGAATCGCGCTGGAGAAGGCGCCGACGATGACGTGGAACCCGCTCGTCTCGGGTTACGAACTCCGGGGCTGCGTTGTGCGGGCCTCGGCCTGACGTCCGGACCCGGCAACAACCTCGCGAAAGAAAACTGACAGGTTTTCGAACAAGCGCGAGCTGGGTTCAAGACCGCCAAGAAACTGGCGCACCCGACAGGATTCGAACCTGTGGCCTCTGCCTTCGGAGGGATTACGACTAGCTCCGTCGATTACCGAAAGGGGCACGCCATGATGCGCTATGTTACTGTAAATAAAAAGGAATTTGATTTCCTTCGCCGACAAGCCTATCCTTCTGTTCGCCACGGTTTTCGCCCTGCTGCTTACGTGGTGCTTACGCGGGTTTTCGGGCATGTGACGGAGGAAGTCCATGGCTAAACTTACAAAACGCGTCGTCGATGCGGCGGAAAGCCGTCGCAGTGATTACGTGATCTGGGACGATGAGCTACCCGGTTTCGGGCTTCGTGTCTTCACATCAGGCAAGCGCAGCTATGTGATCCAGTATCGCCAGGGAGGACGGTCGCGGCGCTACACCATCGGCCTGCATGGTATCTGGACGCCAGAACTGGCCCGCCAGGAGGCCAAGGTCCAACTTGGCAGGATCGCGCGCGGCGAAGACCCGGCCGAGGAAAAGCAGCTCGATCGCAAGTCCATGTCGGTCAAGGAACTCTGCACTCTTTATCTGAATGACATGAACGCCGGTCTCATCATGGGGAAAGGCGGCCGTCCAAAGAAGCACAGCACGATTGTGACCGATACCGGGCGGATCAACCGGCACATCATCCCGCTCTTGGGCAGTCGGCGGGTGCGTGACTTGACCAAATCCGACGTCAACAAGCTCCTCAAAGACGTCATGGCGGGTAAAACTCGGATTTCGGTCAAGACCGATAAGCTTAGAGGCAGGGCCATTGTCCGCGGCGGTCCTGGGACTGCCGCTCGAACCGTCAGCCTTCTCGGCGGTATTCTTACCTATGCCGTCGATGCTGGGATCATCGAGCGGAACCCGGCGCATGGCATCAAGAAACCGAAGGATAACGTCCGCAAGCGTCGGCTGTCCGAGGCGGAGTATCGCCTACTTGGTGTCTTGCTGCGCAAAGCAGCGCAGAACGAGAATTATGCCATGACCGTCGAGATCATCCGCCAGATCACCATGACGGGTTGCCGCCGATCGGAAATGATCGGGCTAAGCTGGAGCGAAGTTGACGCCCAAGCCAGTTGCCTGCGCCTTGAAGACAGCAAGGAAGGCTATTCCATTCGGCCCATCGGGCTGCCTGTCGTGGAGTATCTGGAAGAGCGCGCCAAGTCGCGTATCGGCACTTATGTGTTTCCCGGCCGTGATGAGGACAGAGCGTTCGGCAGCTTCCCCAATCACTGGAAGAAGATCTTCACGGACTCCCCGCTTGCCGATGTCACTCCCCACGTTCTTCGCCATAGCTTCGCGAGCATAGCGAATGATCTCGGGTTCACGGAGATCACCATCGCCGCTCTCGTCGGTCACGCCAAGGGGTCTGTCACGAGCAATTACATCCACACCGTCGACACGGCCCTCATCATGGCGGCCGACACGATTGCTGGCTACATTCAGGGCCTGCTCGATGGCATCGAGTTCAAGCAGACCGCCTACGCGCTGGATCGGGACTCCCGGAAGACGTCGCTCGCGCGCTTCCTTCAGAAGGCAGCAGGCAACGACGACAGAACCGCCGACGTGGCGCAGCCTCTGGCGGCTTGAGGATGGCGGAAACGGCTGGCGGATCGTGGGTCAGCCTTGAAATTGGGGCGCCTCCAATATATATTCCGACACATCGGAAGATTTATTGGTTGGAGGCGTCCATGCCCGCGACTGAAATGCTGAAGGCCACGGAGGCGGCCGTGGTCGCCCGCGTCAGCCTGCGCGATGTCAATCGCGTCATCGACGAGCGCATCCTGCCCGAAACGCTGGTCTCGGTCGAAAACGGACGTTTCGTGCTAGGGGCCGCCTGCACCCTGATCGCCTTCTATTTCGAGAGCGCCAAACGGCTGACCTCGGAGGAACGCCTGTTCGCCATCCGCTCCGCCGAGCCACGGTTGCGGCGCTGGAACCGCGCAGCCACCGAGGCCATGCTGAAAGCCGACTGGACCGTTCGCCACGACTTCCTGACCATCGACCTTCTGCCCTTCTTCGAGCGTTCCGTCGCACGGCTGGAACGGCTGGACGCCGCGCGCGAGGTGGTCACCATCTCCGATGACATCATGGGCGGCACCCCGGTCATCAGCGGCACGCGCGTTCCGGTTCACGACGTCGCGGCCGCATTGGCGGCGGGCGTCCCCGCCAAGGAGATCCTTGAGGATTATCCGTCTCTGACCGAGGACAGGCTGGAATTGGCCGCGCTCTATGCGGAGGCCAACCCCCTTCGCGGACGGCCGAAGCCGCTCATCGCCAGACTGCCCGAAGGTGCGCGCATCCTCTCGGATCATCGCGTGCCGCGCAGGCGAGCCGGATGAAGTTCCTGATCGACGAATGCCTCAGCCCGAAGCTGACCGAGCTGGCTCACCAGAGGGGGCATGGGGAATCGTCCCATGTCGTCTGGCTGGGCCGCTCGGGCGCGAAGGACTGGGATCTCATCCCCCTCATCGTAACCGTCCGGCGTGACCGCTATCCGTTCCAGCGCCACGGCATCAGGTCATCGACCTTGGTGATCTTGTAGTCGGGAATGCGGGCGAGAGTGTCAGCGAGCCAGGCGTGGGGATCGACGGCGTTGAGCTTGGCCGTTTCGATCAGGGTGTAGGCGATGGCAGCGGCGTTGCCGCCCGCCTCGGAGCCGACGAAGAGGTAGTTCTTCCGCCCGAGGGCGATGGCGCGCATGCCGCGTTCGGCGGTGTTGTTGTCCAACTCCAGGATGCCGTGGTCGAGGTAGGGGCGCAGGCGGTCCATTCGGGTCAGGGCATAGCGGATGGCGGCCGCGAGCGGGGATTTGCCCGAGATTTCCGTCAGTCTCATGGCCAGCCATCGCTGCAGATCGTCGAAGACCGGGGCGGCGTGAGCTTTGCGGAGTTCCGTGCGGCGGTCTGGCGGCGACCCTCGGGCTTCTTTCTCGACGGCGTAGAGCTGTGCGATCCGGCCGATGGCCTCTCCGGCGATCGGGGAGCCCTGCGACCGATGGATATCGACGAACTTTCGCCGGACATGGGCCATGCAGGCGACCTCGCGGATGGTGCCGGAGCGGTAGAGATCCTCGAACCCGGCATAACCGTCGGCGTGCATCCAGCCGCGGAAGCGGGCGAGGTGGTCCTTGGGATGCTGGCCCTTGCGGTCACCGGAGAAGCGATACCATGCCGCCGGTGGGGCCTGCCCGCCCCAAGGGCGTTCGTCGCGCGCATAGGTCCAGAGCCGGGCGGTCTGGGTCTTGCCGGTGCCGGGCGCCAGCATGCTGATCGGCGTGTCGTCGGCGAAGATCGCCTCGGCTGAGAAGACATGGCGCCCGATGGCGTCGGCCAGCGGCTCCAACAGGGCCGTGCTCTTGCCCACCCAGTCGGCCAGGGTGGACCGGTCCAGGTCGAGACCTTCGCGCTCGAAGATCTGGCTCTGGCGGTAGAGCGGAAGGTGGTCGGCATACTTGCTCACCAAGACATGGGCGAGGAGGCCCGGCCCCGGGCGACCGCGCTCGATCGGGCGCGAGGGCAGTGGGGACTGCACGAAGCGTTCACAGCACGAGCAGGTCAGCCGAGGGCGGACAAGCCGGTTCACGATGAACCGCCCGGGAACGTATTCCAGCTCTTCCGTCACATCTTCCCCGATCCGGCGCAGGCGCCCGCCGCAATCGGCACAGGCATCTGTGCTCGGTGTCAGCTCCACCTCCATTCGCGGGATGTGGTCCGGGATCGGACGACGCTTGGGTTTGTCCTTCTCCTCGATGTCCGGCAGCTTCATCCGCGCGGTCATCGCGGCGGCGGCGATCTCGCTGGTCTCAAGGGCCAGCTGCAACTGTTCCGCCGTCTCGGACGACGCACCAAACCGGTGCGCCCGGTGCCCGGCCAGCTGATGCCGGAGCTTCTCGATCAGGATCGCCTGGGCCTTCACCTCGGCCAGAAGCCGCGCGGTGAAGCTGCGCAGCTCCTCGGGGTCTTCCGGCAATGTCAGGGCCTGGGTGAGCATGCGGAAAGTTTATCCCACTGTATTACTTGTGGGAATCACTGATTGCAGGCGCCGTGGACTATCCCGCCGCCAGAGGCCGCCACGTCCGTTCCGGTGCCCGCCAGTCGATGCCTTCCAGCAGCATCGACAGTTGCGCAGGCGACAAAGCCACCTTGCCCTCCTTGGCCGAGGGCCAGACGAACCGACCCTTCTCCAGCCGCTTCATGAACATGCACGCGCCTTGGCCATCCCACCAGATCACCTTCACCAGATCGCCCCGACGGCCACGGAAGACGAACAGATGCCCGGCGAACGGGTCCTGCTTCAGCACCGCCTCGGCCTGCGCCGCCAGTGCCGTGAACCCCTTGCGCATGTCGGTGGCGCCCGCCGCCAGCCAGACCCGCGTGTTCGCCGGAACCGGGATCACGCCGTCACGCCCCGGATCAGCCGCGCCAGAGCCTCGGGATCATAGCTCCCGCTGATGCGCATCCGGTGCCCGCCCGCCAATTCGATCTCGATGTGGTTGTGGGCGGCAGGTGTTGCCCGGGCAGACCTGGTCTCCGCGACAATCTCCACAGGCAGAAAGCGCGCCTCCTCTGACGGGGGAAGAGCCGAGGCGGGGTCCGGCGCGTAACGGCGATCGCGCAGCCACTTGAAGATCAAGTTCGCATTCACCGCGTAGCGCCGCGCCACCTGGGCGACCGATACCCCCGGCGCCGCCGTCTGGAAGCAGATCGACCGCTTCTCCTCATCCGTCCAAAGCC
This sequence comes from Erythrobacter sp., assembly GCA_025698865.1. GTDB lineage: Bacteria > Pseudomonadota > Alphaproteobacteria > Sphingomonadales > Sphingomonadaceae > Qipengyuania. The sequence goes on from JAILWQ010000002.1 coordinate 284,033, forward strand.
GCTTCGTCCGACGCGCCACGTCATCACCACAGTGTCCACTATCAATGGTGGACACTATCCCGCACTCTCACACCGCGGCAGAGCGGTTAGACCGGACGGTTACCCCTCATCATCGAGGACGACTGGACCTTCGTGACCCGCAATTCCGTCGATTTCCGGGGCGCAGCCTCGCGCCCCGGCGAGAAAGGGCAATATGCCCGTGTCGATCTGCATGCCGGCCTGGTCTGCCTCAATGGCCCCGAGGGTATGACGCGAGCCCTCCAGTTGGAGTTGTTCGAGCAAGCCCTGCTCGAACTTGACGCCGATCCAGACCTTGTGAACCAGGTGCTTGAAGTCACGCTGGAGGACGATGACCATCTGCGTGTTATCCGATATGCGCTCCCCTCGGAGCCGGACCAGAGAACCTGACGGGAGCGCGATCAGCGCTCACGCGGCCAAGCCGCGTGCATGTCGTCGATCACATAGGCATGGGCATGGCGTCGACCATGCCCAGCTTCTGCGAGATGCGGATGGTCGGCCGACAGATCGGCATGACCGTGTTCAAGCACCTCTGGATCGTCGGCAGGCCAGACGGCGAAGCCGATGCCGATCGCGACAGCGGCCAGCGCGGCCAGAATGATCGCCGTCATCGGCAGGCCGAGCGTCGCGCCGGCCCACCCGGCAAGCGGATAGGCGATCAGCCAGCAGGCATGGGAAAGCGCGAACTGCGCGGCGAACAGCGCCGGCCGGTCTTCGGGATTGGCCGAGCGCCGGAGCAGCCGGCCGGATGGCGTCTGTGCCGTGGAATAGCCGACACCGAGCAGGAACCACAGCGGCAACAGCCAGCCGTAGCCCGGCAGCGCCGCCGCCGCCAGTGTTCCCACCGCCAGCAGCGATGCGCCACCGAGCATCGCCGTTCGATCTGGAATCGAGTCCAGCAGCTTCGGCAGCGCAAGCGCCGCGACCATCGAGCCGCCACCGAACGCCGCGAGGGCCAGGGCCATCGCCTGGTTGTCGAGGCCATAGACAGCCTGCACGTAAACGACCGTATTCACGATCACCAGCGCGCCCGCCGAGGCGACTGCGAGGTTGATCGCCAGCAGCCCGCGCAGGCGCGGCGTCGCCAGATAGATGCGGATGCCGCGCGTCGTGCGGTCGTAGATACCACGAGGTTTCGACGGTTTCGGACTCGGCAGGACGACCGAGATCACCAGAGCCGCCGAGACGAGGAAGCCGATCACCGTGCCGGCGAATAGGCTATGGAACGAGATGAAGGCGAGAAGTGCCGCCGCCAGCATCGGACTGACGACGCTTTCCAGATCGTAGGCCAGCCGGGAGAGCGACAGCGCGCGCGTGTATTCCTTCTCGTCCGGCAGGATGTCGGGGATCGTCGCCTGGAAGGTCGGCGTGAAGGCGGCCGAGGCCGATTGCAGCACGAAGATCAGAACATAGACCTGCCAAATCTCGGTGACGAAAGGCAGGAAAACGGCAACGGCGGCGCGGACGAGATCGAGCGCCACCAGCATGGCGCGCCGCGGCACACGCTCGGCGAATGCCGATGCGACCGGCGCGACACCGACATAGGCGATCATCTTGATGGCGAGCGCGGTCCCCAGCACCGCGCCGGCCTCCGCCCCCGCCAGTTCGAAAGCCAGCAGGCCCAGCGCCACCGTCGCAAGGCCGGTTCCCACCAGTGCGATGACCTGTGCCAGAAAGAGGTGGCGATAGGTCCGGTTTTCGAGGATCGCCAACATCACAGATACTTCGCTATTTCCTTGAACTCGTCGATCGACTGCCGCCGATCACGCCCGAGCGGCCCGACCACTTCTTCGAGGCAATGGTCGAGGTGATCCTGAATCAGTGTCTTCTTGGCCTGGGCGATAGCCTTCTCGACGGCATGGAGCTGCTGGGCGATGTCGAGGCACGGCCGCCCGCCCTCGATCATCTCGATGACGCCGCGAAGATGACCATCGGCGCGCTTCAGCCGCTTGACGATCTCCGGGTGGGATTGGTGAGTTTGGGATGGCTTGGTCATCGTCATATCCTATCCCCCTGTAGGGGATATACCAAGATGGTCGAACGTCGAAAGCAGGTTGCTCGTTTGGCTATAGCGGCAGGTGAAGTCAGGTATTGCTTACTTGCACTTCTACGCTTTTGCGGTTGTCGGTTCTTGCGGGGGAAAGCCTTCCCCCTGGCCGGCACTGCGTTGCCGGCACACCCCCTTCTGCGGGGAGACCCCGCAACGCCCCCTGGGTAGGTCTCAGCCGGACTCAGTGATGTGGTGGACGCGCTCGCCTCGCGATACACTGTCCCAATGCCTATACTTCATCTCATCTGTGGGCTTCCCGGCTCGGGCAAGACCACATTGGCACGGCAGCTTGAGAATCAGGGAAAGGGGCTTCGCCTCTCTCCCGATGAATGGATGTCCACGCTCGGATTCCAGCTCTACGACGAGGGCGGCCGCGCGCGTGTCGAGCAGTTGCAATGGCGTCTGGCCCAACGCCTTCTGGCCGCCGGAAACGACGTCATTCTGGAGAACGGCTTCTGGTCAAGAGAGGAGCGCGATTCCTACCGGGCGGTTGCGCAGTCGCTCGGCTGCGAGACCCGGCTTCACTATCTCGACGTCCCCGTCGAGGAGTTGCAGCGTCGGATCATCGCCCGCAACCGCGATGCGCCTGCCGATGCGGCTGTCGATCCGAACGATCTTCTCGCTTGGTCGAAGATGTTCGAACCGCCGACCACGGACGAACTTGCGGTTGGGCACGGCACCGCGCCGCCGTGATCGGCGGCAGCGCCGCTTTAGAGTGAGAGTGCAGACGGGGTTTGCCGTGACGGGTTGAGGGCTGGAGAAGAGGTCTCCGGCGCCCGTCGCGGAGAACCGCGATGTCCAGATACGACCATACCCCCCGTTCCGGCGCGGATCGGGCGAACCTTTACGACGAGATCACCGACAAGATCATCGCCGAGCTTGAGGCCGGGCGCTTTCCTTGGGTCCAGCCCTGGGGCAAGGCCACGGCCCAGGCCCCGCTCGGCCTGCCGCAGAACGCCAGCACCGGCCGCGCCTATAGCGGCATCAATATCCTCATCCTGTGGGGCGCCGTCGTCCAGCACGGCTTCCCCGGACAGGGCTGGCTCACCTTCCGCCAGGCGCTTTCGCTCGGCGGCAATGTCCGCAAGGGCGAGTGCGGCACAACCGTCGTCTATGCCGATCGCTTCACGCCCGAGGACGAGAAGCGGCGGGCGCGAGAGACCGGCGAGGAACCGGGGAAGATCCCGTTCCTGAAGCGGTTCACGGTGTTCAACACCGCGCAGTGCGAGGGCCTGCCCGAGGACATTGCCGTGGCCATGCCGCCTCCGCCATCCGGACTGGTCGAGCCGAGGGTCGAGGCGCTCATCAAGGCGACCGGCATCGACTTCCGCATCGGCGGCGACCGCGCCTACTACGTCCCGGCCCTCGACCATGTGGTCGTTCCGCCGCCGCAAGCCTATTTCGAGCCGATCAACTGGCACCGGACGGCCCTGCATGAGCTGGGTCATGCGACAGGCCATGCGTCCCGGCTGAACCGCGATTTTTCCGGTTCCTTCGGCACCAGGAAATACGCTTTCGAGGAGCTGGTGGCGGAAATCTCGGCCGCCTTCTGCTGTGCCTCCCTCGGCATTGTGCCGACCGTCCGCCATGCGGATTACATCGCCTCCTGGCTCGAAGTGCTGCGCGAGGACAACCGGGCCGTCGTCCGCGCTGCCTCGCAGGCGAGCAAAGCGGCCGACTGGATTTTGTCCTTCCTGCCAGATGCGGACGGGCTCGGTGCGGCCGACGATGAGCGGGAGGCAGCATGATGAACGCGCTCGCCTTTCCCGGCTCGATCCCCGATCCTGCGCAGGCGGCCGAGATCCGCCTGCGTGTCCTCAGCCTCGGCGCCGGCGTCCAGTCGACCACGCTCGCCCTCATGGCTGCCCATGGCGAGATCGGCCCGATGCCGGATTGCGCGATCTTCGCGGACACCGGCTGGGAGCCGAACGCGGTCTATGAGCATCTTGCCTGGCTGGGATCGCCGAATGTCCTGCCATTCCCCATCCATATCGTCTCGGCCGGGGATATCCGCGCCGATCTGCTCACCGGCGCACGCGGCGAGCGGTGGGCCTCGATCCCCGCCTTCACACGCACGGTCGCGCCCGCTGGGACTGAACTACCCGTCTATGATGAAGACGAGAACGGCGAACCCGTCATTGTCGGTTCCCGCGTCCTGGCAGGTGAGCGGATCAGCATTGGCATGATCCGCCGCCAATGCACCAAGGACTACAAGATCACCCCAATCCGGCGGAAGGTGCGCGAACTCCTTGGCATTGCGGGGCGCCGCTCGCCCGGATCGCCAGTCGCCGAGCAATGGATCGGGATTTCTCTCGACGAGGCGTTGCGCATGAAGCCCTCGTTTGAGGACTGGCAGGTCAACCGCTGGCCCCTGATCGAACGGGGCATGACCCGCCAGGACTGCCTGCGCTGGCTGGAGCGGCATGGCTATCCTCTCCCGCCCAAGAGCGCCTGCATCGGCTGCCCGTTCCATTCCAATGCCTATTGGCGGCATATGCGTGACCACGATCCCGAAGGGTGGACCGATGCCGTGTCGGTCGATGCCGCCATCCGCACGGGCTTCCGGGGCATTCGCGGCGAGGTCTATCTTCACCGTTCCGCCGTCCCGCTCGATCTGGCCGATCTTTCGACAGCCGCCGATCATGGCCAGCTCGACCTCTGGCCGAACGAATGCGAGGGCATGTGCGGGGTGTGACTGCTGAAACTCGCCGATGCACATAGCCGGATTTCCGGCTTTGCGATTTTCCGGCTCGCAGCGCCGCCCTTCTGGAGACAGAGGGCGGCGCTTTGGGTCGTGGCGGGTTGGGTGCCGGGAGAGAGGCTCCCGGCGGCCCGCCACGGAGAACGCAGATGCCTGCTATTCAGTCACCCACGCCCCTGAAAACCTTCCTCATCTGCCATGGCGCCGAGAACGAGTTCTGGCTGTGCAAGGCCGCGGACCGGAATCATGCCGTCGAGCAGTTTGAAGCCGCCGCGACGGACGGCGACATCAACGAGGTATTCGAGTGCGTCCCCGCCATGAACCGCTACTTCGTCCGCCAGCGGCGGGCGATGTGGGTCTGCTTCGTCCAGGAGGTCGAAGCAGAGGATGAGGATGCCGCGGTCGATGCCTTCTACCAAGGGTTCGATCCGCAGCACTTCTTCATAGAGGGCGCCCTTCAACACGCTGATCATGGCCCCGCCACGGTCTTCGACCGGCGGGAATACCCGAACGCGAATGTTGCCGAGGCCGACTGACGAGCTGTTCCAAAGCTGAATAGCCCGTGTCCTTGCGACAGCGCTGCCCTCTTAGAGTAAGAGGGCGGCGCTTCGCTTCGTGACGGGTTGGAGGTCGAGAGAGAGGCTCACGACCGCCCGTCGCGGAGATGACCACCATGGCCCGAGCTGCCAAGAAAAAGAAGCCCGCCCTTCAGATGATCGAGTTCTCGCGGGCGCGCGATATTCCGTTCAACCGCATCCGACTGTCGGATAGCAACGTCCGCGAGATCGACGTGGAGGCCGGCCTGGACGACCTGACCCATGACATCGACCGGCGGGAAGATCTCGTGCAAGGTCTCAATGTCCGCGCCGTATTCGACGAGGACGGCAATGAGACCGGCGATTTCGAGACACCCGCAGGCGGCCGCCGCTACAGGTCCATCGCGCGCCTTGTGGAAGCCGGTCGCTTCCCGGCCGAAGGGCTTGTGCCTTGCATCGTCAAGAAGGCCGACGCCAAGACCTCGGCCGTCGACGACTCGCTGGCCGAGAACCTGCTGCGCCTCGCCCTGCATCCGCTCGACCAGTTCAAGGCGTTCAAGCGGATGTTCGACATGGGCATGTCGAAGGAGGAGATCGCCGACGCCTGGCGGACCACGCCGCGCTACATCATGCAGCGTCTGCGCCTCGCCACCGTCGCGCCGACACTACACGATGCCTATGCGCGCAACGAGATGACGCTGGCGATGCTGGAAGCCTTCACCGTCAACCCCGACCACGAGCGCCAGCATCAGGTCTGGGAGCGCATCAGCACGTCGTGGCAGAAGGAGCCCTGGCAGATCCGCAATATGCTGACCGAGACCACGGTTCCGGCCGCCGATAAGCGCGCCCGCTTTATCGGCGTCGAAGCCTATGAGACAGCGGGCGGCCCGGTGCTGCGCGACCTCTTCTCCGAGGAAAACGGCGGCTGGTTGCAGGACGTCACGCTCCTCGACCGCCTGGTCGACGAGAAGCTGCGCGCCATTGCCGACGAGATCGCCGGTCAAGGCTGGAAGTGGATCGACGCGGCGGTCGAGCTGCCCTACGGCCACACCAACGGCCTGCGCAAGCTGGCCGGTGTGACCCAGGAACTGACCGAAGAGGAGCGCGCCACGCGCGAGGCGCTGCGCGACGAGTATGACGAACTCGAAGCCAAGTATGCCGAAGCCGACGACCTCCCCGATGAGGCCGATCAGCGTCTCGGGGAGATCGAGGCCGAGCTGGAAGCCTTCGAGAACCGGCCCGTCACCTTCGCGCCGGAAGACATCGCCCGTGCCGGTGTTTTCGTCAGTATCGGCCGCGAGGGCGAGTTGATCGTCAGCAGCGGCTACGTCCGCCGCGAGGATGAGCAACCCGAGACGGTCGATGGCGAGGATGCCGGAGAGGGCGCGGACCCGTCCGACCCTGATGCCGTGCAGCGCGCCGTCATCACTGTCGGCGGCGAGCCGGTCCCGGACGCCGACGAGGAAGAGGACGATGCTGTCAAACCGCTGCCCGAGCGGCTGGTGACGGACCTGACCGCATGGCGGACGCTGGCGCTGCGCAATGCGCTCGCCGAGAATCCGCACGTCGCCATGACGGCCCTGCTGCACAAGCTGGTTCTCGATACCTTCGAGCGCACGTCCACCTCGGGAACGAGCCTTTATGCCGCCGTGCGTCACATCTATCTCCCGGCCGATGCGACCGGGCTCGCGGACAGTGCCGCCGCGAAGATGATCGACGAACGCGCGGACGCCTGGCGGGGCGACATTCCCTCCGGTGATGACGACAGGCTCTGGGGCTGGATCGACGGCCTCGACGATGCCAGCCGCCTGGCGCTGCTCGCCCATTGCGTCAGCTTCGGCGTCAACGCGCTCTATGAGCGGCCGAACCCCTATTCGGGGAATGGCATCTCGCAGCACGGTCTCGACCGCCGCATGGCCGAGGCCGAACGGCTGGCGCAGGCCACCGGCCTCGATCTTGTCGAAGCCGGCTGGAAACCCACGGTCGAGAACTACCTCGGCCGCGTGACCAAGACTCGCATCCTCGAAGCGGTGCGTGAAGGCGCCGGCGATCGCGCGGCCGATCTCATCGCGCATCTCAAGAAGGGCGACATGGCGAAGGAGGCCGAGCGGCTTCTGGCCGATACCGGCTGGCTGCCGGAGCCGCTGCGCCCCACCGTGGACGCGCAGGCCGTGGATGGCTCAGCCGATCAGGACGAGAATGGCATGGCGTTGCCCGATTTCCTCGCCGGTGACGATGAGAACGCGGCCGATGCCGCCGACGATCCGGTGGCCTTGGTCGCCGCCGAGTGACGCGCACCAGCGGGGCGGTCTCGGTCGCCCCGCTTACTCCCCACCCCATATAGGCTCGGCCCCGGCCGGGCCTTTTTTTTCAGGAGACAGGATCATGCCATCCGACAACCATCCCAACCCCGGCCAGCCCATTCCTCAGACTGTTCATGTCGCCCTTTATGAACATCGCTATGGAACCGATGTGCGCGCTTTTCTCGACAGCGAAGAGGCGATGCACTGGCGCACAGAGATCGCCAAAGAATGGTGGACTGACGCCTTCGATGACGATCTGCCGCCCGACGACCAGATCGGCGACGTGTATTTCGAGCGCATGTTGGAGCGCGACGAGTTCTTTTGGACGAAGGCGTGTGAAATCAAACGCGATCCTCCTGATTCCACCGATCCGGACAGCCCCGTTCCAAGCGCCGATGGTGGTGGCGCATGATCATGACGGTTGATGAAATCTTCGCTGACGACCGCCGCAACCCTCCCATGGAGCGATCGCTTCCGTGGGAGGAAACGCGCGGCGGCGTCACCGTCTTCGTGGAGCCGAAGCCTCATTGGGCCGAGGACATGCGCGCCTTCCGGCTCGATAGGTGCGAATATTGCCGCTATGCGGACTGGAGCGCGCACGGCGCCCGGACACGGTTCTACGGTCATATCGACACGTCCGGCGACGACGTGATGATGGAGGCTCGGGCAATTATCGCCCGCGAGATCGCCGATGGGCTATGGGACTGAGCAGCCCTTACGCCTGTGCCTGGCGCAGACCGGGCCATCGGGGTATCGCCGCGCAGCCAGCGACGGATCGAGGTCCAGCGTCACCATTGCGCCGTCAGCTTCTCGCAGCGGGACAGCGGATTCCATCTCCAGCCTGAAACACATCCTGAAGATCAGCCCGGCAACGAGGCTGGCGCGGCGGGGCATCTATGACGGGATTCCCGGCACCCTGTCAGAGGCGAAGCACCACCCCCGCTTCCATTCGCGAACCTTGGTCCGACCGTCTCTTTGTCAATCAACCCACGAGGGGTCGGCTTACGCGAGCGTGCCGCCCTCGCGGATTCGGACGAGCCGAACGCGCGAGGGTGATTGCAGATCCGGTCGGACACTTCGGGCGCCTGTCGCGCGGGGGATGGTCCCCCGCCTCCCAAGACAGGAGCCGGAACCCATGTCCTATGCAGATGCCACCGCCTTCGCCGCCAGCCTCGCCACCACGCTGATGGTTTCCATCGTCGTGTTTCAGGCCGGAGATGGAACCCACTCCGCCATGCCGGCCGACGAGTTCGACGGCGACGAGGAGATGGTGAAGCTGGAACTCGATCCGTGGAGCTGAGGCGCGAAAGCGCCTCACTCCCAAGGCCCGGTGCCCAAGCGCAGTCGGGCCTTCTCCCGACAATCGCCGCCGATTGCCGCTTGCGTGCCGGACGGCATTGCGATCTCGACCCGCATCGGAAAGAACCGTCGGCGATCACGCCGATTTCGCTCCATCAAGATGAAAGCCATTCGCCATGCTCAGCCATATTGTCGTTTCCATTCTGCTCTGCACGGCGTCATGCGAACCGGCCGAAATCCGCGTCTGGGACGGCGATTCCATTCGCTTGGGCACGACGCGGCAATCTGAGGCCGTCCGGATCTTCAACATCGACGCCCCCGAGATCGAGGGGCAATGCGCGTATGAAACCGACCTCGCGCTGCAATCGAAGATCAGGCTGGCCGAGCTTCTGAAAGGCCAGCGGATCGAAATCCTGCACCAGGGAACCGACCGCTATGGCCGGACCCTGGCGGCGATCCGCGTCGAGGGACGAGACGTCGGAGACATTCTCGTCAGCGAGGGACTGGCCCGAACCTGGGCGGGACGCCGCGAACCGTGGTGCTGATCCACCCCGACAACAGGAGAGTGAGAGGGTGGGTCGGTTGGCCGTGACGGGTTGCAGGTGGAAGAGAGGCTTCCGCCGCCCGTCGTGGAGCAAACCCCATGACCCTTTCCCACCACCCCGGTTTTACCCTGGTCGGCGACGTCATCACGCGCGAGGTGTTGCCCCGGCTGCGCTACGCCCAAAAGCTGCCGTTGCGCCTCTCCTGCATGGGCACGGCCGGTTACGAGGGCCTCGACGAGGCCGATGAATTCGACCGCACGGTCGTCATCGGTCAATCCGCATCCGCCGAAGAAGCCATGATCCTTGCCAGCCAGCGCGTCGCGCGCGGCGACATTCGTGTCAGCGCGGACGACACGCTGCGCTTTCACCCGCGTATCGTCGTCATTCAGGACGGCGATCTCGGCCTGGTTCTCGGTGGCGAGATCCGGGCAGGAATCGTCCTCTGGCAGCAGCCCGTCGTCTCCGACGTGGAGGCCCGCCGCATCATCACCGAAGCCAGCCGCTTGCGCGGGCTGGCCTTCGCCGCCTCCGGTCGGGTCGATCACAGCGCAGCCCGCGATCATCGTTATCGCGCCAGCCTGCTCGAGGCCCGACTGGTCGATCCCTACTGGCGCGAGACCGCGGCGGAGCTTCTCCATCTGCCCCAGGCCGCCTGACACCTTCTTCCACATCTTCGCCCGGCCGCGCGCCGGGCTTTCTCGTTTCAGGAGTCCGACATGGCTAACTATTTCACCCATTTCTCCTGCCTGCTCGACGTAGGCACCCCGGAAAACGCCGCCCGCGCGCTCGACCTCTACAACGCACTTTCAGAGGAAAACGCTGCCGAAGACCCTCCCTCGGAAGGATTCATTCTGTCGATCCAGCCTGAGCATGGCGGCACCCAGCTCTGGATGCGCGACGATGAGACCGGCGATCCCGAGCATGTGATCCAGTTCGTAAAACGCTGCGCGGCCGCGTTCGGCCTGTCGGGCCTCTGGGGCTTCCAGTATGCGACCGCCTGCTCGCAAGCCAGGGTCAACGCCTTCGGTGGTGGCGCGCATGCCCTCGATCTCGCCACCGGCGAGACCGTGGACTGGATCTATAGCGGCAGCTGGCTGGAGATCGTCCTGGACGGAGGTGATCCCTATGCCTGAGATCATCGAAACCACGGTCTATCGGCTCGACGAGCTTTCCGACACGGCGAAGGACAAGGCCCGCGCCTGGTATCGCGAAGGCGGGTTCGACTACGACTGGTATGATGCGGTCTATGAGGATTTCCAGCGGATCGCGGAAATCCTCGGCATCCGCTTCAAGACCCGCACCGTGCGCCTGTATGGCGGCGGCTCGCGGCGGGAGCCGCGCATCTTCTTCTCAGGCTTCTGGTCACAAGGCGATGGCGCTTGTTGGGAAGGGTTCTACTCCTATGGGAAGAACGCCTCGGCCGAGATTCGATCCCATGCACCGCAGGATACGGCCCTGCACGGTATCGCCGATGCCCTTCAGGCAATCCAGCGACGCAATTTCTACCAGCTTCGCGCCGAGGCCAGCCATCGTGGTCGCTACTACCATGAGTATTGCATGGCGATTTCCGTCGAACGCGACAGCCAGACATATCAGGACATGACCGCCGATGCCGAGGAGATCGTGATTGAGGCGCTGCGCGATCTGGCCCGTTGGCTCTACCGCCAGCTTGAGCGCGAATACGACTACCTCTCCTCGGGTGAGGCGGTGGATGAGACCATCACCGCCAACGAATATACCTTCACCAAAGCCGGACGCCGTTTTGGCTGACCCCGACAAGCGCTCCGCCTCTCGCCCGGGCGCTTGTTTCATGCCTGCTTACGCCACGGCTTGAGAGGGAGAGAGCGACCGGAAGGGATTTGAGCCGGTGCGGTCGAGAGAGAGCGCCGTGCGGCTCGGTCCTATTCCGCTCTCCCAAGGAATCTCCGATGAACATGATCTCTGCTTCCGCGGCGGCCTCCGCCGCCGCGCCGCTTCCACTCGACCATGACGCCGAGACGGCTGCTTCCACCTTCACCGCTGCCGGTTTCCTGCTGCCGCATCTCGAACGCGGTCAGCGTGTCGATGCCGCAACCCTGCGCGGCGCCATGGAAGCGGCCTTCGGCGCTTCCGATGCCACCGGCGCCTGGAACTGGAAGACCGCCTATGATGCCTGCGAGGCGGCGACCGTCCTCTTCCTGCGCAAATACGGCGCTGCGCTTTTCCGCAGAGCCGGGTCATCGGCGGCTATCCTGCCGCAGCTCGGCAAGATCGCCGGGCTCCTGCCGACGCATACACGCCGGTCGGAGGAAGCCCAGACCTTCCAGCAGTTCTCCACCCCGATCCCGCTTGGCTTTGCGGCGGTGACGGCGGCGGCGATCACTCCTGCCGACCGGGTGCTGGAGCCCTCGGCCGGCACCGGGCTCCTCGCCATTCTGGCCGAGATCGCCGGCGGCACGCTGCTCCTCAACGAACTCGCCGAGATGCGCGCCGGCCTGCTTTCCTCTCTCTTTCCGGCCCTCTCCGTGACCCGCTTCGACGCCGCCCAGATCGACGATCACCTCGATCCCGGCCTGGTCCCGACCGTCGTGCTGATGAACCCGCCGTTCTCGGTCATGGTGAATGTCGAGGGCCGCATGGCCGATGCCGCCTTCCGCCATGTCGCCTCGGCGCTGGCGCGCCTTGCGCCCGGCGGGCGGCTTGTGACCATCACCGGGGCGAGCTTCGCCGCCGACAATCCGGCATGGACCGCCTCCTGGACCCGGCTGCAGGAGCGCGGCCGCGTCACCTTTTCCGCCGCAGTCGATGGGTCGGTCTATGCCAAGCATGGCACCACGATCCCAACCCGGCTGACCGTCATCGACAAGCTGCCCGCCGACGACCCTGCGGTGTTTCCGACAGCAATCGGAGTCGCGCCGGACGTGGCGACGCTGATGGGCTGGCTGGCGGATCAGTTGCCCGCGCGGCTGCCGGTCGATCCCGGCGTTGCCGTGCCGATCGCGCGGCCTGCCGTCCCCCGCACCGTGCGCGGCTATGTCAACCGAACGGCGAGGGCTGCGCCCGCCGCGCCGCTGGCCGAGCCGGAGGGGGTGCCGCTCGCCTATGAGACCGTCGATTGGGCACCGGCCGAAGACGGCCGCCTCTCCGATGCGATCTATGAGGAATACGGTCTCCAGACCATCCGCATCGCCGGCGCGCAGGCGCATCCGACCCAGCTCGTGCAATCGGCGTCGATGGCGAGCATCGCGCCGCCGAAGCCGAGCTACCGGCCGATGCTGCCAGCCGACATTCTCGGCAAGCTGTCCGAGGCGCAACTGGAAACCGTGATCTATGCCGGCGAGGCCCATACGGGCTTCCTCGCCGGGGCCTGGACGGTCGATGACACGCTCGACAGCCTGTCCGCCGCGCCGGAGGAGGCCGAGGGTGCCATCCGTTTCCGCCAAGGGTTCATGGTCGGCGACGGCACTGGTGTCGGCAAGGGCCGGGAATCCGCTGCCATCATCCTCGACAACTGGATGCAAGGGCGGCGTAAGGCGGTCTGGATATCGAAGTCGGACAAGCTGCTGGAGGACGCACAAAGGGACTGGAGCGCCCTCGGCATGGAGCGGCTGCTGGTCACGCCGCTGTCGCGCTTCCTACAAGGCAAGCCGATCACTCTGGGCGAAGGCGTCCTATTTTTAACCTATGCCACGCTGCGCTCCGACGACCGCGGCGAAAGGGTTTCGCGCGTCAAACAGATCGTCGAATGGTTGGGCTCCGACTTCGATGGGGTCATCATCTTCGACGAGGCGCATGCCATGGCCAACGCCGCCGGCGGCAAGGGAGAACGCGGTGATGTCGCCGCCAGCCAGCAGGGTCGCGCCGGGCTGCGCCTCCAGCATGCCCTGCCGCAGGCCCGCGTCGTCTATGTCTCGGCCACCGGCGCCACCACCGTCCACAACCTCGCCTATGCGCAGCGCCTGGGCCTCTGGGGCGGCGAGGATTTCCCGTTCTCGACCAGGGCGGAATTCGTCGAGGCGATCGAGGCCGGTGGCGTCGCGGCAATGGAGGTGCTGGCCCGCGACCTGCGCGCCCTCGGCCTCTACACCGCCCGTTCGCTGTCATTCAAAGGCGTGGAATACGAGCTGCTCGACCATGAGCTGACCCCGGAGCAGATCCGCATCTACGACAGCTACGCCGATGCCTTCGCCATCATCCACAACAACCTGGATGCCGCGATGCAGGCCGCCAACATCACCGGCGGCGACGGCGGCTCCGGCACGCTGAACCGGCAGGCCAAATCCGCCGCCCGCTCGGCCTTCGAGAGCGCCAAGCAGCGCTTTTTCGGGCACCTGCTCACGTCGATGAAAACCCCGACGCTGATCCGCTCGATCACCAGCGATCTGGAGGCGGGCCATTCCTCCGTCATCCAGATCGTTTCGACCGGCGAGGCGCTGATGGAACGGAGGCTCGCCGAGATCCCCACCGAGGAATGGGGCGACCTGAAAATGGACCTGTCGCCGCGCGAATATGTCCTCGACTACCTCGCCCATTCCTTCCCGGTCCAGCTCTACGAGCCGTTCACGGATTCGGAGGGCAACCTGTCGTCTCGCCCGGTCTATCGCGACGGCCAGCCAGTCGAAAGCCGGGAGGCCGTGGCGCGGCGCGACGAGATGATCGCAAGCCTCGCCAGCCTGCCGCCGGTCCCCGGCGCGCTCGACCAGATCATCCAGCATTTCGGCACTGACACCGTGGCCGAGGTCACTGGCCGCTCGCGCCGGATCGTTCGCAAGCGCAGCGTGACCATCGACCGGCTGGTCGTGGAGAATCGCGCCGGTTCGGCCAATCTCGCCGAGACCCAGGCGTTCATGGATGATGGCAAGCGTGTGCTGGTGTTCAGCGACGCCGGCGGCACCGGGCGCAGCTACCACGCCGAACTCTCGGCGAAGAACACCCGGCTGCGCGTCCACTATCTCCTCGAAGCGGGCTGGAAGGCCGATGCCGCCATCCAAGGGCTTGGCCGCACGCACCGCACCAATCAGGCGCAACCGCCGCTGTTCCGGCCGATCTCGACCAATGTGAAAGCCGAGAAGCGATTTCTCTCGACCATCGCCCGCCGCCTCGACACCTTGGGTGCGATCACGCGCGGCCAGCGCCAGACCGGCGGTCAGGGCCTGTTCCGCCCGGAAGACAATCTGGAGAGCCACTACGCCCGCGACGCGCTGCGCCAGCTCTATCTCCTGCTGGTGCGGGGCAAGGTCGAGGGATGCAGCTTGGAGCGGTTCGAGGCCGCAACGGGGCTGAAGCTGATGGACTCGAACGGCATCAAGGATGATTTGCCGGCGATCACCACGTTTCTCAACCGTTTGCTCGCCCTGACCATTGAGCTTCAGGGCGTGCTGTTCACCGCCTTCGAGCAGCTTCTGACCGCGCGGATTGAGGGCGCCATCGCCTCGGGCACCTATGATGCCGGACTGGAGACGCTGCGCGCCGAAAGCTTCGTGGTGGCGGACCGGCAGGTGATCTACACCCATCCGCGCACCGGGGCCGAGACCAGCCTGCTGACTATCACCGAACGCAAGCGCAACCGGCCGGTGACGCTCGACGCCGCCTTGGCCGAACTCGATGATCCGCGTGCGAAGCTGCTGATCAACGAGCGCTCGGGTCGCGCGGCGGTGCAGATCCCCAGCACGAGCGTCATGCTGGATGATGGCGAGATCGAGCGCCGCGTCCGCCTGATCCGGCCGATGGAGGCCCATAACGTCCCGGTCAGAATGATGGGCGAAACCCATTGGGTCGAGGCCGACCGGGACGTCTTCGCATCGGCTTGGGAGGCCGAGGTTGCAGAAGTGCCGGAGTTTGCCGACAGCACCCTGCATATGGTCACGGGCTTGTTGCTGCCGATCTGGAAGCGGTTGCCCAATGACTCCACCCGCGTCTATCGGCTCCAGTCTGACGCCGGCGAGCGCATCATCGGCCGGAAGGTCTCTCCAGCCTGGGCCGCGAACGCGACCAAGACCGGAACCGCATCGGTCACGCCGGATGATGCCTTTGCGGCGCTGATGGAAGGTCGGACGATCCTCGATCTCGCCGAGGGCCTTCAGCTTCGGCGGGTCCGCGTCATGGGCGCGAACCGGATCGAACTCTCCGGCTTTACCGACATGATGCGTCAGCGCCTCTCGGCCTATGGCCTCTTCCACGAAATCATCTCATGGAAGCTGCGCATGTTCGTTCCGGTCGATGGGACTGGCCCTGCCGTTCTCGGCAAGGTTCTCGACCGCTGGCCGGTCGAGCGCATCGGCGAGCGGGAGGCAGCATGATGCCCCGTCACGATGTCTCGGAACTGGCGATCCGTCTCGGTCGGGAGGCCGAGGCGGTCTGCCGCCATTATCTGTCGTCCGGCCAGCGCGCCGGACGATACTGGCTGGTCGGCGATGTGCAAAACACGCCTGGGCGATCCATGTTTGTCCGCCTCACCGGGCCTGAATCCGGCAAGGGCGCGGCGGGGAAGTGGACCGACATGGCCACTGGGGAGCATGGCGATCTGCTCGACATCATCCGGCAATCGCTTGGCCTCGTCGACTTCAAGGACGTGGCCGAGGAAGCGCGCCGTTTCCTCGCTCTCCCGCATCCCGAACCGGAGAAGACGAAGACGCCGACCGGCAGCACGTCCAGCGTGGCGTCCGGTTCGCCTGAAGCGTCTCGCCGCCTCTTCGCCATGGCGCAGCCGATCGGCGGCACGCTTGCGGAGATCTACCTGCGCGGGCGGGCGATCACCCGCCTCTCGGGCACCGCCGCGCTGCGCTACCATCCCCGGTGCTATTACAGGCCCGATGAGCATTCGCCCACCGAGATCAGGCCGGCACTCGTCGCCGCCGTCACCGATCTCTCCGGCCACCAGACCGGCGCGCATCGCACCTGGCTCGCCCCGGACGGTTCCGGCAAGGCACCTGTCGAAACACCGCGGCGGGCGATGGGCGACCTTCTCGGCCACGCAGTCCGCTTCGACACTGCCGCTGAGGTTCTCGTAGCCGGCGAGGGCATCGAGACCGTGCTGTCGCCCCGTCAGGTTCTGCCCCACATGCCGATGCTGGCGGCGCTTTCAGCCGCTCACCTCGCTGCCATCCTGTTCCCGCCGTCCCTGCGCCGGCTCTATGTCCTGCGCGATCGCGACCCGGCCGGGGACGGCGCAAGAGACAGCCTCGCCTCCAGAGCAGCGAGCTTCGGGATCGAGGCGGTCACGCTCACGCCGGTCGAGGGCGACTTCAACGATGATCTGCGACGCCGTGGCGCCGATGCCCTCAGGGCGGCCCTGAAGGATCAGCTTCATCCCGAGGACATCCGCCGTTTCATGGAGCGGTGAGGATGTAATCGTTCTCGGAGGCGCGGCCCAACTCGTCGCCTGCCGGTTTCGTTCGCTGGCCATCGGCAGGCGCATCCTTCGTCGGAGAGGCCCGCACCCACGGCCTTCTGAGAGGGCGATCGGCGCACAAACGGGCCGGGCAGGCAATGGCCGCTTTCGGACTATTTTCCGCCGGCGGGGACGAGCCCCGCCTTTGCATCGCGAAAGTCAAAATAGTCCGAACCCGGCCATCGAGGCCCTCGCGGAGTGGGCGAGGGCTGCCAACCCGTCCCGCCCGTGCGCGTCGACGCCTGCGAAGGCCGCGATGGGCGCGGTCTCCAGACAAAGGACGCTCCCGATGACGAACGAAACCTATTCCGCAGGCGACGAGCCGGTCCACACCTCCTCCCAGACCGATCACGCCCTCACCGAACTCCAGCTCTACGGCTGGCGTCCTTTCCAGGACGAACCCGATCCCAGGCCGCTGCCCGAAGGCAATACCGTCGCCAGTGCCGTCACCGACATCTTCGACGCCCTCGTCGCGACGCTCGGCGACACCCGCTTAGAGCCCGATCTCGAAGAGCTGCTCTGGGGGACGGTCAATCTCTTTCACCGCGCCGCCAGCCGGGTGGAACGCGATCTCGACGACAACGAGCAGGCGCAGCGCCGGATGCAGCGGGAACAGGACGGCAGCGAGGTGAAGTCGGTCGAACTCGAACGCCTCACGGCAGAGGGACAGACCCTCATCGAACGGCGCAACAGCATGGAACTCTTCCGCGATCTCGCCGCCGAGGCTTTCGAACACCACACCGGCAGCGCCTGGCGGCCGCGCAGCGGCTCGATGGTCAACCATCGCAACCTGACCGCCGCGATGATCGACAGCCGCGACTTCCTTGCCGCGAAACGCCGCGCCGAGACCGAGGTGATGCTGCCTGCCGGTCCCAAGGTGGCCGTGACCGGCGGCGCCGGTTTCAACGATCACCGGCTGATCTGGGGGCGGCTCGATCAGGTCCATGCCAAGCACCCGGAGATGGTCTTGCTGCACGGCGGCACCCCGAAAGGCGCGGAACTGATCGCCTCCCGCTGGGCAGACCACCGCAAGGTGCCGCAGGTCGCCTTCCGGCCCGACTGGACGAAGCACGGCAAGGCCGCACCCTTCAAGCGCAACGACGCGATGCTGGATGTGCTGCCGGTCGGCATCCTCGTCTTCCCCGGCACCGGGATTCAGGAGAATCTCGCCGACAAGGCCCGCAAGCTCGGCATCCCGGTCATGAAGTTCGACGGCGGCGCGTAAGCGCCGCCGTTCGGCGGCTTTCAGCCGCCAAACCTTGACAGGAAGCGAGGTCGAGCCTCTATTGGAGCATCCTTGTAGAACCGGCGAAGCAGAATAGTCGCAGGCGGAGCGCATCTCCCGGCAGCCTGTCGTGATCCTCAACCGTTCGCTGGAGGTTTCCATGACGTTGATCCTGCTCGCCATCTCTTTGACCATCACGGCCTGCGTGATCGCCTACAATCTCGCGATCTACGCTTTGCCCGTCATGTCGGCCATTACTGCCGCGCAATACGCGTGGGGCGCGGGAGCCGGCGTCCTGATGTCCGGTTTCGCTGCGCTCGGTGCGGCCCTGCTGTCCATCGTCTTGGTGATCGCGGTCCTGGGCTTTGCCAAGAACCCTGTTCTTCGCCTCATCGCGCTTGCCCTCTTCGCGGTGCCCGCCGTCATAGCTGGCTACGCGCTCGTCTATGGCGTCACGAAGAACGCCATAGACTCGACCCTCGCGCTCAACCTTCTGGGCGGCGTGGGCGGCCTGGTCATCGGCGTCTCGGCCATCATCAATCTGAACGCGCTCGGCGAGTCGGTGTTCTCGCGCTGAGCCGGCGCGCGCGATCCCGCAGTCTCATGGAAACCCGACGGCTGGACCACCGGGCTCCGGGCTTCCTGCTCAGAATAGGAAATCATGTCATCGCGGTCACGCTGCCGTCTTTCTCGACCTGCTTTGCCCGGCTCTGGAAGCCGGTCATCGGCGTGAATCCCGCTGACGCCGTGCAGTCGATGGCCAGCCGCATCCTTCCACTTCATTTCGTGAACACAGCCGCAATCACCTTCAAACCCTTGCCGCAATACTGCCGGACCTGACCTCGTGCCATTGATGCAGGTGATGCGATGCCGGTTCCGCGCTCCAGACCCGATAGCCCTTCTCGTCACGGGCCACACAGCCTTCCAGCGGGGCGTGAACATGACGGGGAAGTGGGTTAGATCGGGATGCCCGGTGGCATGGATACGGGTTCCAAGGGCCAGCACGCTGCTGCTACCGGCAGGGATGCCAGTTCTGCTGCGCGTCCCCGATTGGCTCTCGAAGGCACCAATCCCTCCGACTGACTGATCCCCTAAGTCCGTTCGGTTTCCACCAGCAACCCCGGCGGCTCCGGACCGTGTTGCCGCGCGAGCGCGGCTGCCCGCCCCACTCCGGGCCTTAGGGGCGAGCTGCCGCAAGGGCGGCAGTTGCGGGAGTCTCCCGACGGCCTTGGCCGGGTCTCGTCGGAGGGATGGTCCCTCCGAGGAGCAACGGAGACTTACAATGCAGAACATCGTCATCCTCGCCGGCAACATCGGTCAGGCCCCCGAAACCCGCACCACCCAGGGCGGCACCTCGATCACCCACTTCAGCCTCGCCACGTCGCGCCCCAAATACTCGGAAGGCCGCGTGGTCCGTGACGAGAAGGGCTATCGGGTTCAGGACACGGAATGGCACCGCATCACCTGCTTCAACGGCCTCGGCAAGACGGTCCAGCAGTATTGCGACACGGGCATGAAGGTTCTGGTTCGCGGCCGCATCCACTACACGAAGTGGAAGGATGCGGAGGGCAACGACCGCTACGGCTGCGAGATCATCGCCGAGACCGTCGATTTCCTGAGCCGGGCGAAGCAGACCGAGAACGACGACGGCAAGTTCATCGACGACGATGACATCCCGTTCTGAGCGGGAAGCCAGAGGCCCGGCGGCGCAAGCCGCCGGGCCTTCCATGTTTACGGTGGGTCGCGCCCGCCGGCTCAGCGCAAGATTCCCCACCGGAACGCCATGCGCCTTCGCGCCCGGCGCTCCGATTTCCTTGCCGGAGAATCGGATCATTTCCAAAAACAGGAAACCACTTTTTGGTCCGATGCTCCCCGAATGAGTAGGGGGCAAGCCGCCCCTCTCAAACTCGCCCCATGAAGGTGCAGGGCTACGCCCCGCCCCCTCCAACTCCCTACCCATGGAGGGGAGACCCCTCCAAACCTCCCCTTTGGCGTTGCGCTGAATAATGTCGCGACCCCTGGTCGGGGCCGCGGGCTCCTCTCTCTCTGACTTCGGATCATGCACCAGCCACTCCGGCGTCAAGGACTTCGCGGTCCCCCAATTTTCAGCCGACGCCCAAGAACATCGTCAGAAAATCGGCTCCACCACTCGCCGCCGCTGGCGGTCGGCTTACGCGATCCCTGACCCCTCGCGGCAACAGTGCAGGCTCCTCCCGTCAGAACGAAAGGAGAAACAAATGTCTGATCTCGATTTCCTCAATCTCTCAAGAAAGCTTGGCCGCATCAGAACCAGGGTGCGCAAGAACTACTTCAGGTGCGACACTCGCTTTTCGCAGTCCCTCCATGAAAAGCTGCTTCTTGCCCTCAACGGCCATCTCAAGACTTGCCGCGAGGGCGCAAAGGTCCAGCGGCGGCTACGGAACGAAAGCGATCCGACGGTGCGCGAGTCCCTTGAACAGACCCTCGGCGACTGCATGGGCGATCTCGAATCCGGCGGCCGGGGGTTCTATCCTTGGCATCTGCTGGATGCCGTCGATGGTGACCCGGACTTCGGCGGATACCACCACCCCGTTGCGGCCATGTGGTGCAATGGCCCGATCCCGGAATGGATGACCGTCGAGGACAAGCATCTGTCCGGCCTTGGTCCCATCCTCCGGCAGATCGCTGCCCAGACAGGTATCCGCTTCACCACCTATCTCTGCGATGCCAGCATTGGCCCCGATGGCGCGGGGCAACTCGACCCCGAGATCTACGAGCGCCCGGTCAGCAACTTCCGATACCGATACCGATAGCGAGGTGGCGGGCGGCGGAAGCCGCTCGCCACCTTTTCCCCTGTCGTAATAGCCATACCGACCGGATCGACCGCTCGGCAGGGCTTATGAAAGGGGGGCAAGCCGCCCCTCTCAAACTCACCCCATGAAGGTGCAGGGCAAAGCCCCGCCCCCTCAAACTCCCCCACCCATGGAGGGGAAACCCCTCCAAACCTCCCCTTCGGTTCCACCGAATATTGTCGCGGCCCCTAGTCGGGGCCGCGGGCTCTTCTCTCTCTGACTTCGGATCATGCACCAGCCACTCCGGCGTCAAGGACTTCACGGTCCCCCCAATTTTCAGCCGATACCCAAGGGCATCGTCAGAAAATCGGCTCCCCCGCTCGCCGCCGCTGGCGGTCGCTGCGCGATCCCTGACCCCTCGCGGCTACGGTGCCCGACCCTCCCGTCAGCGAGAGAAAGGAGCATGACATGACCGAACAAAAGATCATCCGTATCGACGGGGGCAGCGCCGAATACTGGCGCGATCGCAAGCAGGCTTTCGGGCTTATCCGCGATGCCGAGCTTGCCGCAAAGCGTCTGGCCGAGGCGCCGATGTATCTGCACGGCGGCTACGACGAGGATGGCGACGTTATCCCCATCGAAAACCTCGGTCCCCACGACGATATGGAGGACGCGATCTGGGCCATCGAGGCCGATCCGACTGCGGTGAGCATCCTCGTTGCGCAGGGGCGCACGAGCATCGGCGGTCACGAGATCGGGGCTGTGGTTCGCGGTTTCGAACCGGACTACGGGCACATCGAGGACCCGGAGAGCAATCCGCTCTGGGGACCGGATACCGACTGACCCTTCGACGAGAGGCGGCGAAAGCCGCCTCTCGTCTTTGCTTCGTCGTCAAAGCCCTGCCGGCCGGATCGACCGGCCCGCAGGGCTGATGAAAGGGGCACGCCCCTCTCAACGCTCTCCCATGAAGGAAGGGGCAAGCCCCCTCCTTCAAACATCCTCCCCAAGGGAAGGGCTGAAGCCCCTCCCTTGAACCCTCCCATGGGAAGGAGGCGACGGTTCCCTCGCCCTCCTTCCCAAACCCATCCTCCTCTCCCTGGGCCAGGCCATTCTGGCCGCGCCGATACGCTGTCGTATGTCCGACCGAATCAGATGGCTGCCTATCCCGCCACTGCGAGGTTGATCACGACGATTCCAGCCGAATTTCGAGTGGAATTTGAAGGCAGAGCGACTATTATAGTCGTAGTTCTGGAGTGCGTGCAGGTCTCGGTGGGAGGTGATCATGTATGATCACCGCTCGCCAATCACGGGCCGCACGCGCGTTGCTGGGTTGGACACAGGAGACGCTCGCTGACAAGGCCCAGGTCGCATTGACCGCACTCAAACGCCTCGAATCCCAAAATGGGCTTGAGGTGTTCGAGACGACTCGCGATCAGGTTCGCCGCGCTCTCGAAGCGGCCGGCATCGTTTTCCTGTCAACGGATAAGGGCGAAGGCGTCTTGCTCCTGCACGAGCGGAGCCCGACGCCGGGTTAGCGTCGTGGCCTGCGCATTGACCCGTTGCCCATAAAAAGAATGGCTATCTCCCGCCGGAGATGGTTAACAAATACGTTATCCGATCGTGAGCGACTGATGGGACAAGCGACACAGACATTTCTTGACGAACCACCGTCCAGCCAAACGCTGACACCATATGATCGAGAACACATGAAGCTCTATATGCGCCTGCTCGACGCAGCGCGCGATGGCGCCGACTGGCGCGAAGCGGTTCGAATCCTCTTCAATCTCGATCCAGAGCGTGATCCCGAGCGTAGCCGCCGCGTTCATGACGCGCATCTCGCACGAGCGCGTTGGATGACCGAGCGCGGCTATCGCGAACTGGTCCGCGAAAGTCAGCACCGAACATCATAGCGATGCGCGGGACGCATCACCTGTTGATCCCGACCCAGCTTCCTCAATTCAACCCGAACGGGAATCGTAGAGTCTCTCCAACTTCCTGAGCTGTGACGTGGGAGGCTCCGATGACACCCAACGCATCTACCTGGCGTTCTTCGGCAGACTACGAGCATCTGGATGTGCTGACGCCATCCGATCTGGCTTGGGAGTGGCTCCGCCGCAACGATGCCTATGACGCTGATTTTGAGGCATCGGCCTCTGGCCAGGGAGATCCCGAACCGCTGACCGAACGAATCCGGCAGCGGTGGGGACTCCGATTTCCCCGTCGATCCGCTGGCTGCGCCACCTGACGCCAAGGTATTATGGCTTCCGCAGGAGGACACGAGCGTCGTCATACTGGCGAACGCGCCATCGGAATTTGACGAGCAAATCGGTCTCGCAGCTACCGTGATCTGGCGCGCCCATCCTCGCTCGCAACCTACGGATGAGGACTACCGGCTCGATATTGGCAACGGACAGCATCTGCAGATCCTCGACTGCACGGCCGGCGACGACAGGATCGCCGTCGCCATCGTTCCGCTCGGCCTGGACGGCTTCGACCGGATCGAAGCCGTCCGCCGCTTCCTCTCCGCCCTACATGGCCGCGCCATTCCTCCCGATACGCGGCTGACCCGGCAGCAGCGCATACGCCTGCGACGGATGCTTCGCGCCTTTGACGGACACAGGGCGGGCGCCACACAGCAGGAAATCGCGCAAGTCATCCTGAAGATCGGGCCGCTCGACCGCGATGAATGGCAGGCGTCTTCGGCCCGCCACACGATCAAGGCGCTTCTGCGCGACGCCCATTCCATGGTCGCGGGCGGCTATCGAAAACTCCTGCGTCATCGTCGCCAACGCTAGCGTAGTTCGACGCCTGGGCTGGTGGGCGATTTCGATACCCATCAACTTCGCCCTGCAACTCGCCGGCCTCCCTCCGCCACCGTGGTCGTTGTCCCGCCGCTGACTCGCAGTGGCCGTTCCCAACAGCCCGGAGGCCCGATCATGCCACATGAACCCGTCGTTTTGCCGCCGCGCTTCCTGCGCACCAAGGAGGCTGCGGATTTTCTCAGCCTTTCGGCCCGGACGCTCGAAAAACACCGCACCTACGGGACCGGCCCTGCCTATCGCAAGCTCGGCGGCCGGGTTGTCTATGCCATCGACGATCTCGAAGCCTGGACCGAGCGCGGTGCGGTAACCTCCACCTCCGATCCCCGTGGCTCCGTGCTGCCCGCCAAGCGCCACGCCCTTCCGACCGGCCCGCAGGTCGGGCGCTCCGCCCGCTGATCGCACCCAGTTCCCTTCATGGTGGCGCGACGTCGATCCCTTTCCGAGCGCGGGCAGCTCGACCTGTTCAGGGCGCTCCCCGGCGACTTCGCGCCACGAGACGCGCAGGATCTCATGGCCTATCCCTTCTTCTCCCTCGGCAAGTCAAAACGTGTCGCGCCCATCGACTTCGCCGCCGGCAATGTGACGATCCGGGTCGAGGCGGTCCCCGATCATGGCATGGCGACGATCTGGGATGCGGACATCCTGATCTGGGCCGCCAGCCAGATCGTCGAAGCCCGTGATACCGGGCTTCGGACGTCCCGGCTGATGGCCGCCACGCCTTACGAAATCCTCACCTATGTCGGGCGCGGCACGTCGCTGCGCGACTACCAGCGCCTGAAGGCCGCACTCGACCGGCTGCAATCGACCACCATTTCCACCTCGATCCGGCAACCAGCTGAAGGCCGCCGGCATCGCTTCTCCTGGATCAACGAATGGCAGGAGCGCACCGACCGCAACGGCCGCCCCGATGGTATCGAGATGATCGTGCCGGACTGGTTCTATCAGGCCGTCCTCGACGACGCGCTCGTGCTGACCATCGACCGGACCTATTTCGACCTGACCGGCGGACTCGACCGATGGCTCTACCGCCTAGTGCGTAAGCACGGCGGCCGCCAGCGTGAGGGTTGGCGCTTCGACTTCCGCCACCTCCATCAGAAGTCCGGCAGCATGTCGCCATTCAAACGCTTCGCTTTTGAGTTGCGCGACATCATCCGACGCCAGCCCTTGCCGGGCTACCGGCTCTTTCTGGAAGCCGAGATCGGCGGGCGCATGCTGCTCGCCTTCGAGCCGACACCGGCCTGTGGAAAACCTGTGAATGGCCTCGTGCTATCGGGAACCCGGACTATCGTGCTATCGGGAACCCAAGGCTCGTGCTATCGGGAACCGAAATCGGGCTTAACGCCCGAAGACCACTCGCAAAATCGCGCCCTTAACTTAGAGTCTAACAAAGACTCTAACCTTGAAGAGCGCGTGCGCGATGTGGAAAACCTCATCCGCGACACCGCCAGAAGCCTCAGCAGAGCCGCTAGGAACGGCGCATCTGCCACGCCACGCGCTTCCCAGCCGGCCCCTCAGCCCGGCGGAACCGAGGCTTCCGAAGGTTCCGACACACCCCGCCTTCCTCTCGACTTGCCGGGAGGCGGCCAATGATCATCGCACTCCTCAACCAGAAGGGCGGTGTCGGCAAGACCACGCTGGCGCTGCATCTCGCCGGAGAACTGGCGCAGGGCGGAAAGCGCGTCACACTTCTCGATGCCGACCCGCAGGGTTCGGCGCTCGACTGGTCACAGCAACGCGCACGCGAGGGCCTGCCTCGACTGTTCGGCACCGTCGGCCTCGCACGGGACACACTGCACCGCGAGGCACCGGAGATCGCCCGCGATGTCGATCACGTCGTCATCGACGGACCGCCGCGTGTCGCCAGCCTCATGCGCTCCGCGCTCCTCGCCGCCGACCTGGTGCTGATCCCGGTGCAGCCGTCGCCCCTCGATGGCTGGGCCTCGGCCGAAATGCTGGCCCTCCTCGCAGAGGCCCGCATCTATCGGCCCCAACTCGTCGCCCGCTTCGCGCTCAACCGCTGCGGCGCGCGCACCGTCATCGCCCGCGAAACGGCCGAAAGCCTTGCAGATCACGACCCGCCCGTCCTTGCCACCACTGTCGGGCAGCGCGTCGTCTTCGCCGACGCTGCACAGTCAGGTCGTCTCGCAGGCGAGATCGACCGCCAATCTCCTGCCGCGCGTGAAGTCGCAGCGCTCACCGATGAGATTGCGCGGCTGGGCATCGGGAGGGTCGGCCAATGACCATCCTGACCGGCGACTGCCGCGAAGAAATGCCCTGGCACGCTCCCTACGACATGATCCTCGCCGATCCGCCCTATGGCGACACCTCGCTCGCCTGGGACCGGCGCGTCGAGGGCTGGGTCGCGCTGGCGCGCGCCGCCCTCAAGCCGACCGGCTCGCTCTGGGTTTTCGGTTCACTTCGTTCCTTCATGGCGACCGCCGACCACTTCGCCAATGCGGGTCTGCGCATCGCGCAGGAGGTGATCTGGGAGAAGCAGAACGGCACCGGCTTTCACAATGATCGCTTCAAGCGGGTGCATGAGCTGGCCGTCCAGTTCTATCCGGCAGAGACCGCCTGGCGCGACATCTACAACGACGTCCAGACCACGCCCGACGCAACGGCCCGCACGGTGCGGCGCAAGCAGCGTCCACCCCATACCGGCCAGATCGACGCCGGCCATTACATTAGCCATGACGGCGGACCGCGCCTCATGCGCTCGGTCATCTACCTGCGCAACTGCCACGGCCGCGCCATCCATCCGACCGAGAAACCGTCGGCGCTCCTGGAAATCCTGATCCGCACGAGCTGCCCGGAAGGCGGACTTGTCGGTGACTGGTTCGCCGGTTCCGGCGCAGCCGGGGAAGCCTGTCGGCTTTCCGGCCGGAGCTATCTCGGCTGCGAGATCGACGCCGACATGGCCGATCTCGCCCGCGCCCGCATCGCCACCGTGCTGCCGTTCCATGACGGAGCCCCGTCATGACGGCCGGCACGGACAAGCGCGGCTTCGCTACGCGCCCAGCCGATCCCGATGGCTGGATCAAGGCTGGCGATGGACGGCCAGCGCGCGATGGCGCCGCAGCCGCCCATTCCGCCCGGCTGACGATCGACATCACGCCCGAGCTTCGCGGGCGGATCAAGATCGCCGCGTTCGGGCGCGGCACCACCGTCGCGGACATGCTGCGTGACCTGCTTGCGCGCGAGTTTCCCGACACAGCGGGAGACCGCCCATGATCGGTATCGATGCCCATGATGGCGATCTGACCCGCGTGGAACTGACCTGGGTGGAGGGCAGGACCGAATACTGGATCAGGTTCGGCCATGAGGCGGGAACGCAGATCCTCGACCGCAACCGGCGCGTCGTTTCTTTCGGTCCTGGTTCGGTGTTCGCGTTCGTCCGCTGGGCGGCGAACGACCACGGCACGATCATTTCGCGCCTCGACATCCTGCGCGCGGTTGCGCCGGGCGAATCCTATCAGACGCTGCCCTTCGTCCGTCCGGGCGGCGAAATCCTGCTGAAGATCGAAGGCTGGCCGAAGGTTGAGGCCGTCCTTCGCCATGTCGACGGGATCGAGGCCATTGGCGTCGATCCCGCCCAGGTCGATCCCGATCACTGGCGGCATGTCGCCCACTGGATGAACGCAGGCGAAGCGCCGCGTCCTTACACCGCCGAGCGCCATCAGGCATGGCTCCGGCGCCGGGAGATCGCCCCATGACGCGCTTTCGCTATGTCATGGTGACGGCGGCGGCCACGCTGGGGATCGCCATCGCCGGATTCGTTCCGACCGCGCCAAGGCTGCTCTGGAACGCATCGGCCAGCGTGCCGATCGGGTTCTACACCGTCGCGCCCGCTGATCGGATCGAGATGCCCGATCTGGTCGCCGTCATGCCACCTGAGCCGTTCGCGTCCTACATGGTGGACCGCGGCTACGTCGCGCGCGACGTGCCGCTTCTGAAGCGCGTGATCGGCCTGCCCGGACAGCGCGTCTGCCGCGCCGGCCGCGCCATCGCCGTCGATGGTGTTCCGCTCGGCGAAGCACGCGACCGCGACAGCCTCGGCCGAGACCTGCCGGTCTGGCAGGGCTGCCGCGTCATCGCCGAGGGCGAAGTCTTCCTGATGAACCCGGACGTCGGCGACAGCCTCGACGGCCGCTATTTCGGCCCGTTCCCCGCCTCGGCGGTGATCGGCCGCGCGATCCCGCTTTTCACCGACGAAGACGGCGATGGCCGCTTTGTCTGGCGCGCGCCGATGCGGTGACGGCGCGTCCGCTGCGGGGCGTGCGAACGGCCCGCGTCTTCTCCACCGCATAGCAAAGGAAACCTCCCATGGCACAGATCGGCCAATTTACCCGCACCCCGTCCGGCTATTCCGGGCATGTCCGCACCCTCACGCTCGACGCGGAGTTGACCTTCGTTCCAGCAGAGAACGCCGAGGCGGAGAATGCGCCCGCCTACCGCATCCACCTCGGCGACGAGGACGGACCGGAAGTCGGCGCGGGCTGGAAACATTCCGGGGAACGCGCCGGGCCGTTCGTTTCGGTCCTGCTCGACGATCCCGTCTTCCAGCAGCCGATCCGCGCCCGCCTGTTCCAGGCGGACGAGGACGGACGCGACTGGGGCTTGCACTGGACCCGCCAAAAGAAGCGCGACGAGCAGGAATGACCATGCTCATCTCCTGCATTCGTCTCGCCTCCGGGAGATACGGCGTCCGCCGCCGCATCATCCTCTCTCTTCTTTCCGGCCTGTTCGTTTCAGCCATCACCACGCCGCCCGTCCTAGCCCAAGCTGCGATGCCCGGTCATGTGGTTGCCGCGCATCCGCACGACGCCCACATTGCGGAAGCCTCGCAACGCTTCGGCATCCCGACGACATGGATCATCGCCGTGATGCGCACTGAGAGCGCGGGCGACGTGCGCGCAATTTCGTCCGCCGGTGCGATGGGACTGATGCAGGTCATGCCCGACACCTGGGCGGATCTGCGCATCCGCCATGCTCTCGGCCGCGACCCCTTCGAGCCGCGCGACAACATCCTCGCGGGCACGGCCTATCTCCGCGAGATGTGGGATCGCTACGGCAATGTGGCCGCGATGCTCGCGGCCTACAATGCCGGTCCCGGCCGTTACGACGAATACCGCGCGACGGCTCGTCCGCTTCCGGCCGAGACACGCGCCTACGTCGCCGCGCTGACACCGATCCTGCTCGGCGAGCGACCGTCGGGGGGCAGCTCGTCGGTTGTTCCACCGCTCGATTGGCGCGAGGCGGCGATCTTCGTGGCGGGAGAAATCGGCGCTACCGCTTCCGATCCGGCTTCACCCGACCCCACGCCTCGCGACGCCCCTTCATTCGTCCCGGCAGCACCGGAAACGCTCACGGCCTTGCAGCCGGAGGGGCTGTTCGTCGCTCGCAGTGCCGGTGAGGACCAGCCATGAGCGGCTCCGTGCGGTTTCGCATCCTGTCGACCGCTGGCGTGTCATGGAGGGCGCGGGGGGTGGCGGCAGGCACCACGACCGGAAGATGGCAGGATAAAAGCGCGCACGGTGCGGCTCGGTCGGTCGGTTGTTTTTGTTCATGTTTTCGGCGCGTTCCGCACCGTGCCGCGCATTCGCGCACCGTGCGCCTCGCGCCCATCCTCCTGAATTTCCTTACTGTCTTGCACCGTGCGGGGCTGTGTCATGTCCGATGAACACGAGTTCCGCATAAGGCCGGGGCGCATCCGCTCGACCCGCGCTCAGCAGACCCGGCTCTTCATCGCGCAGGCGCTCGCCGCCGCGAAGAAGGCCGGCGGTGGCGTCTCTCGATCCGGCCGCGTGACTTCCGGCAATCGCTCCCGCTTCGGGCGCGGCCAGCGCGCCAGCGTCCAGGCCAATCGTCTCATCACCACCCGCACACGCGGCGCCGTCGTCAAGGCGCGCGTGGTGCGCAACATGGCATGGTCCGCGCCGCTCGGAACGCATCTCGATTATCTCCGCCGTGACGGCGTGACCCGAGATGGCGAGAAGGCACGGCTGTTCGGGCCGGGAACGGAGGATGCCGATGGTCGCGCCTTCGCGGAGCGGTGCGGCGATGACCGGCATCATTTCCGGTTCATCGTCTCGCCCGACGACGCGCCGGATATTTCCGACCTCCGATCATTCACGCGCGATCTTGTCGGCCAGATGGAAAAGGATCTCGGGACGCGCCTCGACTGGGTGGCGGTCGATCACTGGAACACCGCGCATCCGCATGTCCATCTGATCGTGCGCGGTGTTCGCGACGATGGGCAGGACCTCGTGATCTCCCGCGACTACATCAAGGAGGGGATGCGGGACCGGGCGCGCGATCTCATCACCCAGGAGCTGGGGCCGCGCACCGATCTCGACATTCACCGTGCGCTAGAGGCCCAGATCGAGGCGGAACGCTGGACCCAGCTCGACCGGCAGCTTGTCCGTGATGCGGGAAAATCCGGCATCGTCGATCTTGCCCCGCTCGCCAGCCGACCGCAGGACGAGTTCCATACGCTGAAGGTCGGGCGGCTGCGCACCCTCGAAATCCTCGGCGTCGCCGGGCAGATCGGCCATTCGCAATGGTTCATCAAGCCCGAGGCCGAGACGGTCTTGCGCGAACTCGGCGAGCGCGGCGACATCATCAAGCGCATGCACCGTGCCCTGATCGCGCGCGGCATCGAACGCGGCTCGGCCAGCTATGTCCTCGCCGGCGAAAGCCTCGACGTTCCCGTCATCGGCCGCCTGGTCGAGCGCGGCCTTGACGACGAGTTGAAGGGCACGGCCTATGCCGTCGTCGATGGCGTCGACGGACGCACCCACCACATCAAGCTCCCTCATCTCGATGCCGCCGGTGACAGCCCGCCCGGCTCAATCGTCGAGTTGCGCGCCTATGAAGATGCGCAAGGTGCGCGCCGCGTCGCGCTCGCTGTCCGCTCCGATCTTGATCTCGGTGCGCAGGTGGGGGCCTCGGGCGCGACCTGGCTCGACCGCCAGGCCATCGCCCGCGAGCCGGTTCCTCTCTCGGATAGCGGCTTCGGCGCCGAGGTCCGTCAGGCACTGGACGAGCGGGCGGAGCATCTGATCGGCGAGGATCTCGCGGAGCGGCAAGGCGGGCGCGTCGTCTTCGCTCGCCGGCTATTGAACACGCTGCGCAGGCGCGAACTCGACAGTCTCGGCGAGAAGCTCGCGGCCGAGACCGGCATGTCCTTCGAGCGCGCCGCCAGCGGCGAATATGTCGCCGGCTCCTATCGCCAGCGCTTCGCGCTCGCCTCAGGCCGCTTCGCCATGATCGACGATGGCCTCGGCTTCCAGCTCGTGCCCTGGTCGCCCTCCATTGAGAAGCAGATCGGCCGTCACGTCTCCGGCATCGCCCGCGACGACGGCGGTGTCGATTGGGACTTCGGGCGCAAGCGCGGCCTCGGCCTCTGACCTCAATCGGAAAGGAACCAACCCCATGTCCGCCACCAAGATCCTCTGGGGACAGATCAGCGTCGTCTTCCTCATCATCCTCGCCACCACCTGGGGCGCCACCCAATATGTCGCCTGGAGCCTTGCCTATCAGGCGCAACTCGGGCCGCCCTGGTTCGAGCTGTTCGGCACCCCGATCTACTATCCGCCCGCACTCTTCTGGTGGTGGTATTTCTATGAAGCCTATGCGCCGCCGATCTTCGCCAAGGGCGGGATCATCGCGGCCTCGGGCGGCTTCATCGCCATCGCGGTCGCCATCGGCATGTCAGTCTGGCGCGCGCGCGAGGCGAAGAACGTCGCCACCTATGGCTCGGCGCGATGGGCGGAGAAACCCGAGGTGAAGGCGGCCGGCCTGCTCGATCCCGATGGTGTCGTCCTTGGCCGGTATGATCGCGAGTATCTGCGCCATGATGGACCGGAGCATGTGCTGTGCTTTGCCCCGACACGTTCGGGCAAGGGCGTCGGCCTGGTGGTGCCGACGCTGTTGACCTGGCCCGGCTCGGCCATCGTCCACGACATCAAGGGCGAGAACTGGCAGCTTACCTCGGGTTTCCGGGCACGCCATGGCCGCGTGCTGCTCTTCGACCCAACCAACCCAAAGTCCTCGGCCTACAATCCGCTGCTCGAGGTGCGCCGCGGCGAGTGGGAGGTGCGCGACGTCCAGAACATTGCCGACATCCTCGTCGACCCCGAAGGCTCGTTGGACAAAAGGAATCACTGGGAAAAAACCAGCCATTCGCTCCTCGTCGGCGCCATCCTTCATGTCCTCTATGCGGAGCCCGACAAGACCCTCGCCGGCGTGGCACGATTCCTCTCCGATCCGAAGCGCCCGGTGGATTCCACCCTGCGCGCCATGATGGAAACCGCGCATCTCGGTGACGCAGGACCGCACCCCGTCATCGCCAGCGCCGCGCGGGAGCTGCGCAACAAATCCGAGAACGAGCGGTCCGGCGTGTTGTCGACGGCGATGTCGTTTCTCGGCCTCTATCGAGATCCGGTCGTGGCCGAGGTCACGCGCCGCTCAGACTGGCGCATCAGCGACATTGTGGGAGGCGATCAGCCGACCACGCTCTACCTCGTCGTGCCGCCCTCCGACATCAACCGCACCAAGCCCTTGATGCGACTGCTGCTGAATCAGGTCGGCCGCCGCCTGACCGAGGATCTGCAGGCGAACACGGGGCGGCATCGGCTGCTCTTGATGCTCGACGAGTTTCCGGCGTTGGGCAGGCTCGACTTCTTCGAGACGGCCCTGGCCTTCATGGCGGGCTATGGTCTCAAGAGCTTCCTGATCGCGCAGTCGCTGAACCAGATCGAGAAAGCCTATGGCCCGAACAACTCTATCCTCGACAACTGCCATGTGCGGGTGAGCTTTGCGACGAATGACGAACGCACCGCCAAGCGAGTCTCGGACGCGCTCGGCACTGCTACCGAGATGAAGGCGATGAAGAACTACGCCGGGCACCGGCTGTCGCCCTGGCTCGGGCACCTCATGGTTTCGCGCTCGGAAACCGCCCGCCAGTTGCTGACGCCGGGCGAGATCATGCAGCTTCCCCCGCATGAGGAGATCGTCATGGTGGCGGGCATCCCCCCGATCCGGGCGACGAAGGCGCGCTACTACGAGGACGCCCGGTTTCGCGAGCGTGTTCTGTCACCACCTGAATTGCAGCGCCCTGAGGGAGCCCGGCCCGACGACTGGACCACGCTTCCGCTCCCGGCGCGGCCGGAAGCCGCCGTGGATGAGGACAACCCCACGACGGATGACGAGGATACGACCGAATCCGAACGCCGCTTGCAGCCAGAACTCAGCCGGGTGAAGCCGGTGGAGAAGAAAAAGCCCATCGAGAACGAGTTTGAGTTCGCCCCGCCCGATGATGTCGACGAGGAGGCTGTCCAGAACCGGCGGATGATCCGGCAGGTCCAGGGGATTGCCCGGCAGGTTGCCATGGACCCGAACGACGGCATGGACCTATAGGACCATGATGCAACGCAAGAAGAAATCAAAGGTCACGATCTATCTCGATCCAGACCTCACTGCGGCGCTGGCCGACTTCGCCGCACGCCGGGATCGGTCGCAATCCATGATCGCCGAGGCTGCCATCGCATCCTTCGTGTCGCCGGATGATGCTGAGCGCCGCGAGGCGATCGTCGCCAAGCGACTCGACCAGATCGACCGCCGCATGACGCGGGTAGAGCGTGATGTCGGCATCGCCGTCGAGAGCCTGGCGGTATTCATTCGTTTCTGGCTGATGACGACGCCAGCCTTGCCCGAGCCGGCGGCAAAGGCGGCAAAGGCCAAATCGGCCGAGCGATACGAGGCGTTCATCACTGCGCTCGGCCGACGCCTCGCACAGGGACCGAAGCTGCGGCAGGAGATTACCGAGGATGTAGCGGCAGCGGACGAATAGATCGTCAGGCGGAGTGCTTGCATTAATGCCGATCCCGTAAACTGCTTTTTCGCGGCGATGGCGCGACGGAGGCGAACGCTACAACTATCGCAAAACCGTTCTTAGGGCACGATCCAGCGTCCTTCCCAGCCGTGGAGCCCTTGCCTAAAGCTGCATCGCCTGTGCGGCTCCGAGGAAAGATCCAATCGTTCCACATGGCTTATGACGATCTCGACCAGGCAGAACCGCGCATAGGCGGTCGCCGGATCGCTATCGTCGGTTTCCATTTCATTCGGCGAGGCCAGCACTGTCCCCGGCGGCAGTGCCGACCGAAAGAGGATATGTGTATGCGGGCGCAGCGCGTTCCAGAAGTCCCGCCGCCTCGTCTCGTCTTCGATGATCTCCGCCCGACCGTCGATGCGCAGTTGAACGACCCTCTCATTGTCGAAGCCGGCAAGCGATACGCACGGATTGGCCGTGATCTCCCGAACCTTGGGCGAACGCAGGTCGGTGATGAAGGACAGACTCGTAGATGCCTCGTTGAAGCTGCGCAGCACGATGGTTCGGATCTTCGGCGCACCGTCCTCGCCGACGGTCGCGAGTTGCATCAGCGTAAAGGGCGTTCGCTGTTTGACCGCATCGGCCAGCACCAGCCAGACATCATGGAGCAATGCCTGCTTCATGGTGCTTTTCCGGCAGGAGCAAGGCCGACACCGGCATCTGGCTCGACCTCCGGTGCCACCTTCCGCGACCCGAACTGAAGCAGAGCGACCCCCGCGAGGATGAGGCACATCGCCAGGTAGCCGATCAGCTGGATCGCCTCGCCGACGAACACGACGCCGATCACCAGGGCCACGACCGGAGGAATGTAGGTAACGCTCGAAGCCGCCAGCGCACCGAGGTTTTCGACGATGTGATAATAGGCGACATAGGCAAGGCCGGTTCCGCAGAGGCCAAGACCGATGACAAGGCCGATCCAGGCCCGGTCGTCGGCGAAGACCGCGCCAATCCCCTCGACCGGGATCACCATGAACAGCAGAAGCATTGCGATGCCGATCTGGTAGGTCGTCAAGGCGGCGGCTGGCAGCTTCAGCGGGCTGACGAATTTTCTGGCATAGACGAAGGAGCAACCGACGCTGAAGGTGCCCGCGATCATCCAGGCGACCCCTGCCATCTCGATGTCGCCACCGACCGACCACGGCTGCGCGATCAGCAACACGCCGAGAAAGCCGAGGGCGACGCCGACCGCCTTTGTCGCCGTGATGCGTTCCTCGCGCAGGAAAAGGAAAGCGCAGACGAAGGTGAAGAGCGGGATCGCCCCGCTCAGCATTCCGGCGATGCTCGACGGCAGCAAGGCCGTGCCCT
This sequence comes from Erythrobacter sp., assembly GCA_025698865.1. Lineage (GTDB taxonomy): Bacteria > Pseudomonadota > Alphaproteobacteria > Sphingomonadales > Sphingomonadaceae > Qipengyuania. The sequence goes on from JAILWQ010000002.1 coordinate 318,869, forward strand.
TGGCGAAGGCGAAATAGTAAAGCGCGGTCGCCACCAGCGCCATGACCGCGAAATGATGCACATGACGGGCATGGCTCCATCGCAGTTCGCCCCGAGACAGCGCGAACAGAAAAACAGGGAGGAAGCCGAAGACCACGCGCAGCAGCGTGATCTGAGCCGGCGTGATGTATTCCGCTGCCCATTTGACGAAGATGAAATTGCTTCCCCAGATGAATCCGAGGAAGCAGAAGGCAAGCCAGGCGGTTTTCTTCATGGGCTTACACGGCGCGGGTGACGCCGCCGTCGACCCGGATATTCTGGCCAGTGATATAGGCCGCGCCATCGGAAGCGAGGAAGGCAACCGTCGCCGCGATTTCCTCGGAGGTGCCGTAACGCTTCAAAGGCACGCCGTCGCGGCGCTCCTCGGTCGCGGGGAGACTGTCGATCCAGCCGGGCAGCACGTTGTTCATGCGGATGTTGTCGGCCGCATAGGTATCGGCGAAGATCTTGGTGAAAGATGCGAGCCCGGCACGAGCAACGGCCGAGGTCGGGAACATCGCACTCGGCTCGAAGGCCCAGGCCGTCGAGATGTTGATAATGACGCCGCCCTTCTGCTTCTGCATGGTCGGAGCGACGAGCCGAGCCGGCCGCACGACGTTCAGGAAATAGGTGTCGAACCCTGCGTGCCAGTCCTCGTCGGTGATTTCGAGGATCTGCTTGCGCGGGCCGTGGCCGGCGCTGTTGACCAGCACGTCGATACGTCCCCAACGCTCAAGGGTGCCGTCGACGAGGCGCTTCAAGTCGTCATTCAACTGGTTCGAGCCCGTGACGCCGAAGCCCCCGAGTTCCTGTGCCAGTGCCTCACCCTTGCCAGAGGACGAGAGAACCGCGACCTTGAACCCATCTGCCGCCAGCCGGCGCGCAGCAGCCGCGCCCATTCCACTACCGCCAGCCGTGATGATTGCGATTTTTTCTACTGTCATATCCGTGGCCTCTGAAAGAGAATTGATCGTGGAAGCCGCCTATACGGAGGCACTATGGATTGGTATCATCCTTTGAAACGGGATACGAACCAGTTCCACTCCCATCACTCTGTAGAAAATCTATCCTATGCCGGAAGGTTTCCCTCGACTCCCCTCGCTCAACGGCCTGCGCGTATTCGAGGTCGTGACGCGGCATCTCAACTTCCGGCTCGCGGCCGAGGAGCTGGGCGTCACGCAAGGGGCGGTCGCGCAGCAGATTCGCGGGCTGGAAGCCGAACTCGGGCTGAAGCTGTTTGAGCGCCAGCCACGCACGCTGGCCTTGACGGAGGCGGGCCGCAGCTACGTTGCCAATATCCGCCGGGCGTTCGAGTTGATCGCCGAGGCGACCGAAATGCTGAAGCCGGAACCCAGGCACCTGACCATCAGCGTCACGCCGACCTTCGCATCACGCTGGCTGATCCCGCGCCTGCCAGATTTTACCGCCACACACCCGGATATAGACCTTCGTATCCTTGCCACGGATCGGCTTTCCAGCTTCCAGACGGATGCGGTCGACATCGCCGTGCGCTATGGGCGGCCACCCTTCGGGGCGGGCCTCAACACCGAACTCCTGTTCGAGCAGGTGATCGTCGCAGTTGCCAGCCCGCTTCTCCTCGAAAAGCTCGGTCCGCCCGACGAGGACGACAATCTCACGCGCTATGCGCTCCTACACGACGCACATAATTTCTGGCCACAGTTCCTCGAACGAGCCTATCCGGGTGGCGTGACCGCCTCAGCCAAGAACATTCGCTTCAACCAGACATCGCTCGCCGTTGACGCGGCTGTCGCCGGTCAGGGTCTGGCGTTAGCGAGCCTGTTCTTCGTGCAGGACGATATTGATGCAGGCCGCCTCGCGCGCCCCTTCGCGACGGAATTGCGCGTCGGTTCGGACTTCTACCTGGTTTCGCCGCGCAAGCCGCGCCACCCTGAACCGACAGCGGATGTGCGGAGCTGGCTCCTGACCGCCGCGCGATGAACCGAATCACCTGACAAGGACCAAGGCGCTGCTTTCAGGCTTGGTCCTAGATGGGGTCACCGCCGTTCTCCTGTATTTGCGCGCTACGCTACTACGACGGTCGAAACTTGTTGAAACGACCCGATTTGGGTCTCTTTTAGTCATCCCCATCCGGGGATCGTCTCTCGCCTCCCCGGTGGAACGGGGACGAGATGGCAGGCATCAACCACAAACAGGCAACGGTGGACCGCGGCGCGCGTATGCTCCGGACGGCGCTCGGGCCTGCCATCTCAACCTTGCTGCAAGACCCGTCTGTCGTCGAGGTCATGCTGAATCCCGACGGGCGCATCTGGGTCGACCGGCTGTCCGAAGGGCTGGCCGATACCGGCGAGATCCTGTCCGCCGCCGATGGCGAGCGCATCGTGCGGCTGGTGGCCCACCATGTCGGCGTCGAAGTGCATGCGCGCAGCCCACGGGTCTCGGCGGAGCTGCCGGAATCGGGAGAGCGCTTCGAGGGGTTGCTGCCCCCGGTGGTGTCCTCGCCTGCCTTCGCCATCCGCAAACCCGCCGTCGCGGTGTTCACCCTCGATGACTATGTGGCGGCCGGCATCATGTCCGAGGATCAGGCAGAAGCACTCCGCGCCGCCGTCCAGTCGCGCGCGAACATCCTGGTCGCGGGCGGCACGTCCACCGGCAAGACCACGCTGACCAATGCGCTGCTCGCCGAGGTGGCGAATACGCAGGATCGGGTCGTAATCATCGAGGATACCCGCGAGTTGCAATGCGCGGCGCCCAATCTGGTCGCCATGCGGACCAAGGATGGTGTCGCCACTCTGTCCGATCTGGTGCGCTCGTCCTTGCGCCTGCGCCCCGACCGTATCCCGATCGGTGAGGTCCGTGGGGCCGAAGCTCTGGACCTGCTCAAAGCCTGGGGCACCGGCCACCCCGGAGGGATCGGAACGATCCATGCCGGTTCCGGCATCGGCGCGCTGCGCCGCCTCGAACAACTCATCCAGGAAGCGGTCGTCACCGTGCCGCGCGCGATGATCGCGGAAACCATCGACCTTGTTGCCGTCCTCTCCGGGCGCGGTTCCGCCCGCCGCCTTGCCGAGCTTGCCCGCGTCGAGGGGCTCGGGCCGGACGGAGACTACCGAATTTCCTCAGCCTTTTCAGAACCCGACACCACTCACAACACTGGAGAACCTGCATGATCCGTCGTGCCTTCCGTATCCGCCACCATATCGCAACCGCATCGGCCTTCGCCTGGGTGAGCCTGATGACGTCCCCGGCCTGGGCCTCCGGCTCCTCCATGCCCTGGGAGGCGCCGCTGCAATCCATCCTCGAATCCGTCGAAGGTCCAGTGGCGAAAATCGTGGCGGTGATCATCATCATCGTCACGGGCCTGACACTGGCCTTCGGCGATACCGGCGGCGGTTTCCGGCGGCTGATCCAGATCGTCTTCGGCATCTCCATCGCCTTCGCGGCATCGAGCTTCTTCCTGTCGTTCTTCAGCTTCGGCGGGGGGGCGCTGGTCTGATGGCCGTGAGCTTCGAGGCCCTCGATACCGTGCCGGGCTTCGCGGTGCCGGTTCACCGCGCCCTGACCGAGCCGATCCTGCTCGGCGGGGCGCCCCGATCCGTCGCGATCCTCAACGGCACGCTGGCTGGCGCCGTCGGCCTCGGCCTTCAGCTATGGCTTGCAGGCATCCTGATCTGGGCCGTCGGTCACATCGCCGCCGTCTGGGCCGCCAAACGCGATCCGCTCTTCGTCGAGGTCGCGCGCCGCCATCTTCGCATCCCCGGCCATCTTTCGGTGTGAGGCACGAGCCATGATGAATCTCGCAGAATACCGTCGCACCGCCTCACGCCTTGCCGACTACCTTCCCTGGGTGGCGCTGGTCGGCTCCGGCGTCGTGCTGAACAAGGACGGCTCGTTCCAGCGCACGGCGAAGTTCCGTGGTCCCGATCTGGATTCCGCCGTCGCGGCCGAGCTGGTCGCGGTGGCCGGGCGGCTGAACAACGCCTTCCGCCGTCTCGGCTCCGGCTGGGCCATCTTTGTCGAAGCACAGCGGTCGGAAGCCGCAAGCTATCCCGCAAGCCGCTTCCCCGATCCGGCCTCGGCGCTGGTCGATGCCGAGCGGAAGGCCGATTTCGAGGAGGAGGGCAGCCATTTCGTCTCTGGCTACTTCCTGACCTTCCTGTGGCTCCCGCCCGCCGAAGATGCCGCACGTTCCGAGTCCTGGCTGTATGAAGGGCGCGAGACCTCGGGCGTGAACCCCTGGGAACTGGTGCGCGGCTTCATCGACCGCACCGACCGCGTGCTGGCGCTGCTCGACGGCTTCATGCCCGAGTGCCGATGGCTCGATGACGCCGGCACGCTGACCTACCTCCACTCGACGATTTCGACCAACCGGCATCGCGTCCGCGTGCCCGAAACTCCGGTCTATCTCGATGCGCTGCTGGCCGATCAGCCGCTGACCGGCGGCCTGGAACCCCGACTGGGCAATCAACATCTCCGGCTTCTGACGATCACCGGCTTTCCGGGCACCACCACACCCGGCCTGCTCGACGAGATGAACCGGCTGGCCTTTCCCTACCGATGGTCCACCCGCGCCATCCTTATGGACAAGACCGACGCGACCCGGCTGCTGACGAAGATCAGGCGGCAATGGTTCGCCAAGCGCAAGAGCATCGCGGCGATCATCAAGGAGGTGATGACCAACGAGCAATCTGCGCTCGTGGATACCGATGCGGCGAACAAGGCCGCCGACGCGGACATGGCCTTGCAGGAACTCGGCGCCGACATGGCCGGGATGGCCTATGTCACGGCGACCGTCACCGTCTGGGACGAGGACGCCCGCCGCGCCGACGAAAAGCTGCGGCTGGTCGAAAAGATCATCCAGTCCCGCGATTTCAGCGTCATGGTCGAGACGGTCAATGCCGTCGACGCCTGGCTCGGCAGCCTGCCCGGACATGCCTATGCCAATGTCCGGCAGCCGCCGGTCTCGACGCTCAACCTTGCCCACATGGTCCCTTCGTCCGCCGTGTGGGCGGGGCCGGAACGCGACGATCATCTCGGCGCACCCCCACTGCTTTACGGCAGGACCGAGGGATCGACGCCGTTCCGGCTTTCCCTGCATGTGGGCGACGTGGGCCATACCCTCGTCGTCGGACCGACCGGCGCGGGCAAATCCGTGCTGCTGGCGCTGATGGCCTTGCAGTTTCGCCGCTATCCGCGCGCTCAGGTCTTTGCCTTCGATTTCGGGGGGTCCATCCGCGCCTGCGCCCTCGCCATGCAAGGGGACTGGCACGATCTTGGCGGCGAGCTGACCGATGCGGCCGATGCTTCCGTCTCGCTGCAACCGCTGGCTCGTATTCACCAGACCTCCGAGCGCGCCTGGGCTGCGGACTGGATCGTCGCGATCCTGATGCGCGAGAACATCCAGATCACCCCGGACGTCAAGGAACATATTTGGACGGCGCTGACTTCGCTTGCTTCCGCCCCGGTCGGCGAACGCACCATCACCGGCCTTGCCGTGCTGCTCCAGTCCAACGACCTGAAACAGGCGCTACGGCCTTATTGCGTCGGCGGCCCGTATGGTCGGCTGCTCGACGCCGAGAGCGAACATCTCGGTTCGGCCGATGTCCAGGCATTTGAAATCGAGGGCCTCGTCGGCACCGGCGCAGCGCCCGCCGTCCTCTCCTATCTCTTCCACCGCATCGGCGATCGGTTGGGTGGGCAACCTACGCTGCTGATCATCGACGAGGGCTGGCTTGCGCTGGACGACGAAGGGTTCGCGGACCAACTCAGAGAATGGCTCAAGACCCTGCGCAAGAAGAACGCCAGCGTCATCTTCGCCACGCAGTCGCTGTCCGACATCGACAATTCCGCCATTGCTCCGGCCATCATTGAAAGCTGCCCGACGCGACTCCTCTTGCCGAACGAGCGCGCCATCGAACCCCAGATCACCGCGATCTATCGCCGCTTTGGCCTCAATGATCGCCAGATCGAAATCCTGGCCAGGGCGACTCCGAAGCGGGACTACTACTGCCAGTCGCGGCGTGGCAACCGCCTGTTCGATCTTGGATTGTCGGAGGTCGGTCTGGCGCTCTGCGCCGCCTCGGCCAAATCCGATCAGGCCCTGATCACCGAAATCCTCGCTGAACACGGTGGCGACGGGTTCCTCTCGGCCTGGCTCCGGGCACGCGACGTCGATTGGGCCGCCGATCTCATCCCGGACCTCACCAATCTCGCGACCGAAAGCGAGACCCTGCCGCCGACGGTCGCTGACCTCGGCGAAATCGAACTCATCCTGGAAGAAGAGGAGATTACCCCATGACGCGCACAATTCCCCGGCTCACCCGCATCGCCAGCGCTTCGGCGCTCGCCCTTGCGCTCACCGCACCGCTGGCGCTGACCCCGATGTTCACGACACCGGCCCACGCCTTCTTCGGCATTGGGCGGATCGTCTATGACCCGACCAACCACGCGGAGAACCTGCTGACCGCCGCCCGCACTCTGGAACAGATCAACAACCAGATCACCTCGCTCCAGAACGAGGCGCAGATGCTGATCAACCAGGCCCGCAACCTCGCGAGCCTGCCCTACAGTTCGCTTCAGGCGCTTCAGCAGAACGTCCAACGCACCCAGCAGCTTCTCGGGCAGGCCCAGAACATCGCCTTCGATGTGCAGAACATCGACCAGATGTTCCAGCAGGATTATGGCAACCTTTCCCTCACGGCCACCGACCAGCAGCTCATTGCGGATGCCCGAACCCGCTGGGAAAATACCGTCGGGGGTCTTCAGGACGCGATGCGGGTGCAGGCGGGTGTCGTCGGCAATATCGACAGCAACCGCGCGGAGATGTCCGCGCTCGTCGGCGAAAGCCAAGGGGCGACCGGCGCGCTTCAGGCCACCCAAGCCGGCAATCAGCTTCTCGCCCTCCAGTCGCAGCAGCTTTCCGACCTGATCGCGGTCATCTCGGCCAACGGCCGGGCCGACGCCCTGATGGAAGCCGAACGCGCGACCGCCGCCGAACAGGGCCGCATCCAGCGCGAACGCTTCCTGACACCGGGCTCGGGCTACCAGCCCGGCAACGCCCAGATGTTCAACTGACGCCGGGGAGGCCCATCATGGAGGGGAAGGTGCTGGCCCGGATCGCAGCCATCGTATTCGTAGCCGTCGCCATCACGGCGGCGATCATCGAGATGAACCGCGAGGATGTAGCCGGTCCGGCCCCTTCCGTTCCTTTGCAGACGCGACAGGTCGATCTCCTGCGCGAGGGGCAGCGTCTCTGTCAGGAAATGGGCGAGGCGGCGGCCAATGACGCCGAATGCTTGGCGATCTGGGCCGAAACCCGCGACCGCTTCCTCGGACGGTCGCCCGCGCAGTCGACGCCTGGCCCGGATGGGGAGCGATAATCATGGGCGGAACGGGGGTCATCGACAATTTTCTCGGTATCTTCACCAGCTACATCGACTCGGGCTTTGGCCTGCTCGGCGGTGAAGTTGCCTTCATCGCGACGACGCTGATCGTCATAGACGTCACGCTCGCCGCCCTGTTTTGGGCCTGGGGCGCCGACGACGACATTCTCGCGCGCCTGGTGAAGAAGACGATCTTTGTCGGTGTCTTCGCCTATATCATTGGCAATTGGAACAGCCTCGCACGCATCGTCTTCGAGAGCTTCGCCGGGCTGGGCCTCATGGCTTCCGGCACAGGCTTTTCGGCCGCAGATCTCCTGCGCCCCGGCCGCGTTGCCCAGATCGGTCTCGACGCCGGGCGGCCGCTGCTCGAATCCATCTCCAGTCTCATGGGCTGGATCGCCGTCTTTGAAAACCTGGTGCAGATCCTCTGCCTGTTCTTCGCCTGGGCACTGGTTATCCTCGCCTTCTTTATTTTGGCAATCCAGCTCTTCGTCACCCTGATCGAGTTCAAGCTGACCACGCTTGCGGGCTTCGTGCTGATCCCCTTCGGCCTGTTCGGCAAGACCGCCTTCATGGCGGAACGGGTTCTGGGGAACGTCATCTCTTCCGGCATCAAGGTGTTGGTCCTCGCCGTCATCATCGGCATCGGCTCGACACTCTTCGGCCAGTTCACCGCCGGCTTCGGCGGCGCGACCCCGACCATCGACGACGCCATGGCGATCGTGCTGGCAGCCCTTTCCCTTCTCGGCCTCGGCATCTTCGGCCCCGGCATCGCCACCGGCCTCGTCTCCGGCGGCCCGCAACTCAGTGCTGGCGCTGCCGTCGGGACTGGCCTCGCTGTCGGCGGTGCCGCGATCGCTGCCGGTGGTGCGACCATGCTCGCCGCGCGGGGGGGCGGTGCCACACTCTCGGGCGGTGCTGCACTTGCACGCGGCGGGGCCTCAGCCGCCGGCGCAGCATCGTCTGCCTATTCCCTCGGCTCCATGGGTGGGTCAGGCGCGGCGGGGGTCGCTTCCGGCCTTGGCGGTGTGGCGCGCGCCGCAGGCTCGGCTGCCATCTCGCCTTTGAAGCGCGCAGCCTCCCATGCCGCCGACAGCATGAAGTCCAGCTATTCCGATGGCGCAAGGGCCGGATTTGCGGCGTCCGGCGGCAGTTCGTCCATGGGCACGGTCGGGGGCGCCCCGTCGCCCGAGCAATCACCTCCTTCAGCCGCTGATGGTCCACCGGCCTGGGCGCAGCAGATGCGCCGCAGCCGGGCGATGAGCCACGGCGTCACCGCTGCCGCCCATGCCGTCCGGTCCGGCGACAGCCACGGTGGCGGCTCCTCAGTCAGCCTTTCCGAAATTGACCGCACATGAACACCTTCAAACGACCGACGACCCATTACGGCAAGGTGCCGGAACCCGAAACGCCCTATCAGCGCGCCGCGCAAGTCTGGGACGACCGCATCGGCTCGGCCCGCGTGCAGGCGAGGAACTGGCGCTACATGGCGTTCGGTTCGCTGATCCTCTCGGTCGGGTTCGCCGGCGCTCTTGTCTGGCAATCTGCGCGCGGAACCGTCGTGCCCTGGGTCGTTCAAGTCGACAATCTCGGCCAGGCGCAGACCGTTGCCCCCGCTACCGCCGATTATCGGCCGACCGATCCGCAGATCGCATTCCATCTCGGCCGCTTCATCGAACAGGTCCGCTCGCTTCCGGCTGACCCGATCATTGTCCGTCAGAACTGGCTCAGGGCCTATGACTGGACCACGGATCGCGGCGCCGTGGCGCTCAACGACTACGCCCGCGCCAACGACCCGTTCACGCGCGTCGGCCGCCAGCAGGTCGCCGTCGAGGTGTCGAGCATCATCCGGGCGTCCCCGGACAGTTTCCGCGTAGCCTGGACCGAACGCCACTACGAAAACGGCCAGCTCTCCACCACCGAGCGATGGACCGCGATCCTCACCATCGTCATCCAGCCGCCGCGTGACGCCGAGCGCCTGCGCGCCAATCCCTTGGGAATCTATGTCAACGCAATCAACTGGTCGCGGGAGATGAGTCAATGATCCGCACGTCTTTGAGTGAACCCGCTTTTCCGGTTTTCCGTAAACTCGGTTTTCCGGCTTTGTTGCTTGCCGCGACCATGCTCGCTGGCTGCGCCACCAACCGGACACCGCAATTCAGCTACGACGCCGATGTCCCGCCTCTTCCGTCCGCGCAGGCTCCCATCACCGATGCACGCCCAAGGCCGCTGCATGTGCCGCCCACCTGGAATGTGGCGCGGGGCGGCGAGGCTGCCGGCACGGCCACCGGCCGCGTTGAGAACGCCAATGCCGCCGCCCGTGTCGAGCCGCGTCGCGAAGGCTATTACAATGCCATACAGATCTATCCCTGGTCGGAAGGTGCGCTCTACCAAGTCTATGCCGCCGTCGGACAGATCACCACCATCGCGCTGGAGCCGGGCGAGAACCTGACCGGCGCGGGACCGATCGCCGCCGGCGACACGGCCAGGTGGGTGATCGGCGACACAGAGAGCGGAAGCGGTCCGACGCGCCGAGTGCATGTGCTGGTGAAGCCAACCCGGCCGGACATCTCGACCAACCTCGTCATCACCACCGACCGGCGCATCTACATGATCGAACTTCGCGCCCGCGAAGCGCTCTATATGCCTGCCGTGGCATGGGCGTATCCGGCACCGCCGCCGGGCAGCCGAGCGACCGCGCCGTCGGTCCCCGTCATCCCGGCCGAGGCCGCGCGGAACTATCGCTACGCCTTGCAGCTGCAAGGCGACAGCCCGCCATGGCGTCCAGTCTCCGTCTTCGATGACGGCAGGCGCGTCTATGTCGTCTTCCCACGCGGCATCGTGCAGGGCGAGATGCCGCCCCTGTTCGTTCTCGGTTCCGACGGCGAACCGCAGATCGTCAATTCGCGCATCCACCAAAATGTCCTGATCGTCGACAGGCTGTTCGGCGCGGCGGAACTGCGCCTTGGCAGCGGTGACCGCCAGCAGGTGGTCAGAATCGTCCGTATCGAGCAGAGACAGGCCGCTACCCAGTCGGCCGACGCGACCACGGGAGGATCGCCTTCATGAGCGATACCAACACCGCCGCGCCCATGCGGTTGCGCGCCGAGCCGCCCCGCGTCACCCGCTTGTCCCGCAAGGTGCTGGCAGGCGTCGGCGCCGCCGCGCTTCTCGGCGTCGGGGGAGCGCTGATCTATGCGCTCCAGACCCGCGAGGCGGGGCCGGGAGGAGGCGAACTCTACTCAACCGAGAACCGTCCCACTGCGGATGGCCTCGCCGGTCTCCCGCGCGATTATACTGGCCCGATCCTGGGGCCGGCATTGCCGGGCGACCTTGGCCGGCCAATCCTCGATGCACAAAATCGGGGACAGCCGATCGTTCCGCCTGCCATCACAACCCCTGCCGTCGATCCCGAGGAGCAACGCCGCCTCGCGGAAGAAGAAGCCGCACGGTTGAGCAACGTATTTTTCCAGTCAGGCCCACGCACGGGAGGTCCGGCCGGAACAGCCATGCCCGGACTGGCTGGGCTCACAGGACAACCGGACGGAACGGCGGGCCAGAATCGCCATACCGCTTTCCTCAACGGGCCGGTGGACCGGCAGACCGTCGCTCCGGATCGCGTCGCACCGCCGGCCTCGCCCTACATCCTTCAAGCCGGAGCCGTGATCCCGGCCGCGCTCATCACCGGCATCCGTTCCGACCTTCCGGGCCAGATCACCGCACAGGTGACGGAGAACGTCTATGACAGCCCCACCGGCTCGCTGCTCCTGATCCCGCAGGGAACGCGCATCATCGGCCAATATGATGATGGCGTGACCTTCGGCCAGCGCAGGGTGCTCTTGGTGTGGAATCGCCTGATCCTGCCGGGCGGACGCTCCATCGTGCTTGAGCGCCTGCCGGGCGCGGACGCCAGCGGCTATGCCGGCCTTGAGGACGGGATCGACTACCACTGGTGGGATCTGATGAAAGCGGCTGGCCTCTCCACGCTGCTCGCGGTCGGCGCGGAGCTGGCGACCAGCGACGAGGACCGGCTTATCCGGGCCATCCGCGACGGCGCACAGGATACCGTCAATCAGGCGGGCCAACAGATCGTGCAACGTCAGTTGCAGGTTGCCCCCACGCTGACCATCCGGCCGGGCTTCCCGGTCAGGATCATCGTGACCCGCGACCTTGTATTCGAGCCGGCAGGAGGTTGATCATGACCAAGCTGAGACTCGGCCCGCTGCCCGACGACAAGCCCGTCAAGGTGACGGTGGAGCTGCCCGCGCCGCTTCACCGCGATCTGGTCGCCTATGCCGAGGTGCTGGCCCGCGAGAGCGGCCAGCCCGTCGCCGATCCCGTCAGGCTCATTGTGCCGATGCTGGAGCGATTTATTGCGACAGATCGCGGCTTCGCAAAAGCACGTCGCTCGCCCCAATCTGCGAAGCCGCTTGCTTGAGCCTCATAGCCTTGGCAGACGCCGCCTTTGCCATGGAGAGCAACCTGCGGAACGCGGGATTGTCGTTCGCCGGGGACCAGACCGCCGAAAATGGAAGCACCTCGGCGGCGATGGGTCGGTATGTGATGCCTGGAAGCGCGGCCACCGTCATGGCCTCGCTCACTAGCGTCAGACCCTGGCCGATCGCCACCAGCGGCAGCAGGTTATCCCGACCGACCGATTGAACCTGGATCTCGGGATGCCGGCCGAGGTCCGCCAACTCCCGCACCAGATGGTCATGGATCTCCTGGCCCGGCGCGGCTTCGCTGACGATGAAGGGCTCATCGGCGAGATCTCCCCACATCACCTCGTCCAAAGCCGCCAGGGGGTGGAGATCGGGCAGCACAACGAAAACCCGCTCGGACCACAGAGGCGCCCGGTCGCATCCAGGCCATTCCCGGTCGCCGGTCAGGAAGGCGACGTCGAGGCGGAACTGGCGGATGGCCGCGACGTGTTCGGCAGGATCGCCGTCGATCAGTTCGATCCTGACGTCTTTATGAGACCGACCATAGCTTGCCAGCAGCTTTGTCAAAAAGCCCGAAGCGATGGACGAATAGATGCCGATCCGCACTCGTCCCTGCTCGGATCGTCCTGCGGCGGCAACTTCGTGAGCGCCTTCGTCTATCGTCTTGATAGCCCGACGCGCGCGATGAAGGAAACGCTGCCCCGCAAAGGTCTGCGACACGCCCCATGCGTGCCGGTGAAAAAGGGACGCGCCCATCCTGTCTTCGAGATCGGCGATGCAACGGCTGATTGCCGATTGCGATAGTCCTAACGAACTCCCTGCCTTTCGGAAGCTGCCATGTTCGGCAGCGGCTATGAAGTAGCGAAGGTGACGAAGCTCGATGGAGTCAGGGAACTTGGCGGTCTCCTTCATCCGAGGGCCGCCGTCCGGATCATATGCTCTCGGACCATAGGCAAGCCAACTGTCCCTCTCCGATTGTCGAGCATTCACGCGATGACGAGACGTATCGCGCGTAGCGGGTCATAGCCAGATCATACAACATTTGAACACATAAACAACTGTTCAATATTTGTATGAAAGAGGAAGATAATCGAGAGAGGCGATGCCACCGCCAGGTCAAGATGCCGAAGTCTCAAAACGAGCCCGTGGCGCTTGAGGATTGCGGTCGTGGCATGACGGATGCTTGCGGCTTACAACGGTGGCAAGGTCAAGCAGAAAGTTTTCTGAATTTTGCCCCTTGACCTTCCAACGGTGGAAAGCCCCATTTTCCAGAGGACTCAAATCAAGGAGCCCTCCATGTATCTCTTCACCGTTCCCAACATGACATGCGGCGGTTGCGCCAAGTCGGTAACCAAGGCGCTGCAAATCGTCGATGCCGCCGCGAAGATCGAGACTGATCCGCCCAAGCGTGAGGTCCGTGTTGAATCATCCGCGACCGAGGCGGACCTGCGTGCCGTTCTCACCGAGGCGGGCTATCCGGCCGAAGGCGCCCCGGCAGCCGCCTGATGCTACCTCCTGCCCACTGATCATGAGCGTCAAGCTGCTCCCGTAGGTGTCCCCCGGTTCATTGCAGTGTCAAAATGGGCAGTCCTCGGGCTGCCCATTTTGATTTCTAGGATCAGCCAGATCTTCAACGTCGAAGGCGTCGGCATTGCCCTGTGCGCCGTCACGACCCGTCGGTCCTAGAGGCTTCGGGCAGATGGCAAAAAAATTCGCACGGCTGGTTGACAAGCATACACTTGAACAACTATTCAAGTGTTGACTTGATGCAACCGGAAACGAGCAATGGCAAACTCATCACACTCCCACAGCGACCATGACGGTCACGACCACTCCAAGCACGACCATAACCACGGCGGCGGCCACGATCATGGTCACGATCACGATCATGACCACTCGCATGTCCCGACAGTCACGAAGGACAACGAGCGCAAAATCCTCATTTCCTTTTTCATCATCTTCACCTTCATGATCGTGGAGGCCGTCGGCGGCGTGATCTCGGGCTCGCTCGCGCTGCTTGCCGATGCCGGCCACATGCTGACCGACGCAATCGCGCTCGGCCTCGCCTATGTCGCCTTCCGCCTCGGTCGGCGGGCCGCGGACGGCCAGCGCACCTTCGGCTATGCCCGCTTCGAGGTGATCGCCGGCCTGGTCAACGCTCTTACGTTGTTCGGCATCGTCGGCTTTATCGTCTATGAGGCTATCGAACGGTTCCAGGAGCCCCAGCCGGTCCTCGCTGGTTCGATGTTCGTCGTAGCCATCATCGGCATGCTCGTGAACCTCTTCGTGCTTTGGTATCTGACGCGCGGAGATTCCGAACACGTCAACGTCAAGGGCGCTGTCCTGCACGTCATGGGCGACCTGCTCGGCTCGGTGGGTGCGATCGTCGCCGCTGTCGTCATCTGGTATACGGGTTGGACTCCTATCGACCCCATCCTGTCGGTATTCGTGTCTCTGCTGATCCTGCGCAGTGCATGGAGCCTGCTCAAGAACACTCTGCATATCCTGCTCGAAGGCGCACCTGACAACGCCGGCGCCGACAAGATCTCCGAGCATCTTCTCAAGACTGTTCCTGGTATCCAGAGCGTCAACCATATCCATGTCTGGTCGCTGACCTCCGGTCGTGTGCTGGCGACGCTTCAGGTGCAGCCGATGGAAGGCGTCGATGTTCGCAGCGTCATGAAACAGGTCGAGGCCGAACTGAAAACGAAGTTCAAAATCGAACACCCGACGATCGGCATCGACTGGGACGGAGTAGCCAGTTGCACCTTGGAGGAGCCGAACACCGCGGCGCTATCCCATGCGGGTCATTCGCACTGATCGGTCGCGCCTGATGGTTCACTCAGTTGATCGGGAAGGTTCGACATGAATATCGCAGAAGCCCCTTCGTCCCAAGAGTTGAACTTTCTCGCTGAAACCTTCCGCCTGCTGGGTGATCCCAGCAGGCTGAAGATTCTCCTGCACTGCGAAGACGGTCCGAAATCCGTGACCGATATTTCCGAGGCGCTGGAGCTTTCGCAGTCGCTCGTCAGCCATCACCTGCGTCTTCTTCGTGGCGCGCGCCTGGTGACCCGTGTTCGCCACTCGAAGCAAATGTTCTACGAGGTCACCGACAGGCATGTCGGTGACGTTCTGCTCGACATGCTCTCGCATGCGCGTGAGGAAAGGGAAGGCGACCCAAAACGCGACATCATCGGTCCTCGTTCTTGAGCAGCCCTTCGCTGGCCTGTGACACTAAATGTCGATCTTGGTAGTTCTCAATCGCAAAGCGTTGGCAATGACGCTGACCGAAGAGAGCGCCATGGCCAGTGCGGCAAGCGCCGGTGACAACAGCAGCCCCATCACGGGATACAGTAACCCGGCCGCCACCGGCACGCCTGCCGAGTTGTAGAAGAATGCGAAGAACAGGTTCTGCCGGATATTGCGCATTGTCGCTCCCGACAGGCGACGCGCCTTCACGATCCCCAATAGGTCACCGCCTAGCAGCGTGACTCCCGCGGATTCCATGGCGACATCCGTTCCTCCGCCCATCGCTATGCCGACATCGGCAGCCGCAAGCGCTGGGGCGTCATTCACCCCATCGCCCGCCATGGCGACGATACGGCCTTCCTTGCGAAGACGTGTAACAACCTCGCTCTTGCGTTCTGGAAGCACCTCGGCCTCCACATCGGCGATGCCCAGCTCTTTTGCCACCGCCTGAGCCGTGAGCTTATTGTCACCAGTCATCATGACCACGCGGATGCCGTCCTTTCGGAGGGCTTCCAGCGCTGCCGGCGTAGTGGATCGTATGGGATCGGCCACGCCGATGGCGCCGACGGGCCGGCCGTCGATGGCGACCAAGACGGCGGTGGCCCCGCGTGAGCGAATGACGTCCGCCTCGATCGCCGCTGCGCCCGGCTGAACGCCTTCCAGCTCCAAAAACTTGGCGCTACCGATCAGCACGCGCTGACCGGCGACGGTTCCCAAGACTCCCCGACCGACAGGAGAGTCGACGTCCGAGGGTTCCGACAGTGCGAGCTGCTTCTCCACCGCGGCACGGACAATAGCCTGTGCAATCGGATGTTCGCTCGCACGTTCAAGGCTCGCCGCGGCTTGAAGAAGTTCCGTCTCGCTCCGCCCATCGACCGGAACGATGGCCGTGACGGCCGGTTTCCCCTCCGTAAGCGTGCCGGTCTTGTCGACCACGAGGGTATCGATCTTCTCCAGCCTTTCGAGCGCCTCGGCGTTCTTGATCAGCAATCCGAGATTGGCGCCTTTGCCGACGCCAACCATGATCGACATCGGCGTTGCAAGGCCAAGGGCGCATGGGCAGGCGATGATGAGAACAGAAACAGCCGCAATCAGGCCGTAACTCAACCGGGGTTCCGGGCCAAAAAGGGTCCAGGCCACAAAAGCGATCAAGGCGATAACGATGACCAGTGGAACGAACCAGCCGGACACCTGGTCTGCTAAGCGCTGGATCGGGGCGCGGGACCGCTGCGCCTGCGCCACCATCTGGACGATCTGCGAAAGCATGGTATCGCGACCAATGCGAGCCGCATCCATGACCAGAGCGCCAGATTGATTGATGGTCCCTGCGATGAGCTTTGCACCCGGCTCTTTCGTGACCGGCATCGATTCGCCGGTAATCATCGATTCATCGACGGCCGAACGCCCCTCCAGCACCGTCCCGTCCACCGGAACTTTCTCGCCCATGCGAACACGAAGCTTGTCGCCGACGGCAATATGCTCGACCGCCACCTCCTCGTCGGTGCCATCTGGCCGGATACGTCGGGCTGTCTTCGGAGCCAGGTCAAGAAGCGCGCGTATCGCGCCCGAGGTCTGTTCGCGCGCGCGTAGCTCCAGCACTTGGCCGAGCAGCGCCAGCACCGTGATCACCGCGGCCGCCTCGAAGTAAACCGCAACGGTGTCTCCCATCATCCGCGCCGTTTCCGGGAACAGGTCGGGGGCGAGCGTTGCCACCACGGAGTAAATCCAGGCAACGCCTACGCCCATCGCGATGAGCGTGAACATATTGAGCGATCGGTTCACCACGGACGCCCAGCCGCGCTGAAAGAACGGCCAGCCTGCCCACAGCACCACCGGCGTCGCCAGTATGAGTTGCAGCCAGTTGTTGATCTGGCCAGGAATGTAACGATGCAGGCCGAAAAGTTCGCTGCCCATCCCAAGGAAGACCACCGGAACAGAAAGGGCGGCACCCACCCAGAACCGTCGAGTCATGTTGACCAGTTCCGCACTGGGTCCGGTTTCGGCCGTCGGCATTTCGGGTTCCAGCGCCATCCCGCAGATCGGGCATGATCCTGGACCGACCTGACGGATCTGGGGGTGCATCGGACAGGTAAAGATCGTGCCCTCCGGCACTACCGCTGCCTGGGTCGGTTCCGATGGTCCAACATATTTGCCCGGATCGGCCATGAACTTGGTCTGGCAGTTCTCGGAGCAGAAATAATACGTCGCGCCCTGGTATTGGGCTCGGTGCTTAGCCGTTGTGGGGTCCACGGACATCCCACAAACGGGGTCCTTCACAGTATCGCTTGCCTCCGCAGTCGCGGTGTGATGGCCCGATCCGCCACCGTGCCCCTTGTTATGGGCATGGGCGGCGCCTTGATGATGGTTATGGTCGTGAACCATAGTAAGCCTCCGCTTCCCTTATCTCCCCGCATGCAGGTTGCCACCGCATGCGAACCAAGCCCCGACTAATCGTTCAGCCGGCCAGCAATCGCCTGCATTTGCTCGATCTCGCGACGCTGGGCGACCTCAATCTCTTCACACAACGCCAGAAGCTCGGCGTCCGACAGGTTGGCCTCTCTGCACATCAAGATGGCTCCCGAGTGATGCGGAATCATCGAGTCGATAAACTGGCGGTCATCGATCATGGCTTGGGATCGAGTCGCCCAAAATGATCCCAGGGTAAGGACGACAAAAAGCACATAGAGGACAATATTCACGCTGCGGTTCGGAAACATGCCCGGCATCGTCGCCAGCATGAAGATGCCCATCGGCGCCCACATGGTTATCGCCATGTAAAGCATGTTCAGATTGTTCCGGAAGTCGCCCCAGCCGTCGATCATCGAAAACATCACGACATACATCACGATGAGGCCGAGGATCATGTTGATCCAGAACATCAGATAGGGACGGCCATGGGAGCCGTGGCTATTCCCCGAATGCCCGCCATGAGCCGTGTGGTCGCTCGCCATTTGATCGTCCTTTCGCGGTTGTCAGTGTCCAATGCCCATCGGCTTGAAGATCATCCAGACCGCCATGCCGATCATCATGAGGTTCTCGGTGAGCGACACGAAGCCGAGCGGCACGTTGCTGTCGCCACCGACGCAGGCGCATTTCAGCTCGCGCCTGTCGATATAGACCGCCTTGAACACCGAGACCGCGCCGATGCCGCCGATGAACAGCGCGACGGGGATCGACACCCACATCAGGGCACCGGAGATCATCAGGACGCCGGCGAGCGCCTCCGCGAAGGGATAGATGTAGGCATATCGGACCCATCGCTGCGCCAGAAGGTCGTAGTTCAGGAACATGGTCGCGAAGCCTTCCACGTCCTTCAGTTTCTGAAGGGCAAGAAGGCACATCGCGATGGCGATGAGCCATTCGGCGGCTTGGACCGTCGCGAGGTTCCCGAACGCCGCCCAACTCGCGGCCAAAGCCATTAGGGCAGCCATCGCGAACAGCGCGATCACCGGCTTGTAGGTAACGGCATCCTTGTCCTCGACCTTGCCGCCGAAGAACCGGACGAGATCATCGTAACCGCCGATCCGCTTGCCGCCTATGAAGGTCTGCGGCGTCGATTGAACATCATGCTTTGCCTTGAAGGCGTCCGTCTCCGCGCGGGTCGTCAGATGGTGATCGTCGACCTCGTAGCCTTCCCGCTTGAGCAGATCGAGCGCTTTCAACCCGTAGGGGCAGGTATGGTTTTCCATCACCATTCTATGAAGTTCGGCGCGTTTGGCTGCATGGGTCGCCATAGTCTGATCCCTTCGATCTAAAGTTTCGCTTTCGCGAACACCTCCACCAGTTCATTGAACTTGGCGCGCTGAAGGTCTGCATCGCCCGATGCGATCGCCTCCTCGACGCAGCAGGCGGCATGCGATCGCAACACCTGGTTCTCCACCTTGGAGAGCGCGGCTTTAACCGCGTGGATCTGGTTGAGAATGTCGATGCAGTATCGCTCGTCCTCGACCATCTGGCCGACACCGCGAACCTGCCCGGCGATCCGGTTGAGCGACGCGATGATCTGCTTGGAATTTTTGTTGCACATCCAGCTACCCCTACCCGGTATGGGTATATATACGTTAGAGCAAAAGTTTGGTTCCCGCAAAACCCAAGAGTTTTGCCGGCATGTCAACGTCGAAGCAAATAATCGTGGGAGGTCCAATGGACGATACGGTAACTGTCCGGCGCAACATCACCGTCCTTACTGCCGCGCAGGCGCTCGGAGGATCGAGCGCGCCGATCGTCATGTCGCTCGGCGGCCTGGTCGGCCAGCAGCTTGCCGACAACCCCGCATGGGTGACGCTGCCGGTCAGTCTCTTCGGTCTCGGCCTCGCAATCGGCACGCTGCCCGCCGCCTTCGTCATGCGCGCCTGGGGGCGCCGTGGCGGTTATCTGTTCGGCGCGTTGTTCGGCCTCGCAGCGGGACTCATCGCGGCGTTTGGCATCTTCGTATCGTCGTTCCTACTGTTCTGCGTCGGCTGCTTTACCGCCGGTCTCTACGGTTCCTACGTCCAAAGCTATCGCTTCGCTGCCGCCGATGCTGCCGAAGGCGCTTTGAAGGCACGAGCAATCTCCTGGGTGATGGTCGGTGGGCTGATCGCGGCTGTAATCGGTCCGCAGCTCGTCATCTGGACACGCGATTCCTTCCCCGGCACCCCCTATGTCGGCAGCTTCCTCAGCCAGGCGGCGCTTCCGTTGTTGTCGATCCCGATTCTGTTGATGCTGCGCACGCCGCAATCCGCTTCGCAATCCGCGTCGGAAAGCTCCGGCCGTTCCCTGATCCAGATCCTGATGATGCCCCGCTACATGCTTGCCGTCGCGGCCGGCGTCGTCTCCTACGGCCTCATGGCTTTCGTCATGACGGCCGCACCGATCGCGATGGTCAATACCGGCCATTCGGTCGACAGCGCAGCACTCGGAATCCAGTGGCATCTACTGGCGATGTTCGCGCCGAGCTTCGTCACCGGCCGCCTCATGACACGCTTCGGCAAGGAGCGTGTGACGGCGGCGGGGATGCTGCTCATCGCCGTCTCGGCCATCGTCGCGCTGGCCGGGCTTGAGCTAATCAATTTCTGGGGGTCTCTGGCCATCATGGGCATCGGCTGGAATTTCAGCTTCATCGGAGCGACGGCGATGGTCACAGACTGCCATACGCCGGGCGAGCGCGCCAAGGCGCAGGGCGCAAACGACTTCATGGTCTTCGGCACGACCGCCGCCGTCTCGTTTCTGGCAGGCAGCGTCCTGCACAACTCGGGCTGGGCGGCAATCAACTGGCTATTGTTTCCGCCGGTCGCCTTGATCCTCGTGCCGTTGCTCTGGCAAGCGGCACGCAAACCGCAAGCCTGAAACGCAATGTCCCCGCCATTTTGGCGGGGACGCACCGGGTCAGGTCCTCGCTCTGCGCCCTCGCAGCCGAAAGGCTGCTTGGGCATGCGGTTATTGCAGCGAGCGATTGACCGCGCCGGACCGAGGCCGGATCGAAAGATCTTCATCGTCCTGATCGGTCTCAAGGCGCTGTAGGATCGGGCAATGCGGCCGATGATCCCCTTGGCAGGCGTTCACCAGCATGGTGAGCGTGTGGGCCATGTCCTGCATATCCGCGATCTTCCTCTCCAGCGCGTCGATATGGCCCTGCGCCAAGCGCTTCACTTCTGCGCTCTGTCGCGTCTCGTCGCGCCAGAGGTTGAGCAGGTCGCCGATCTCGGCCACCGAAAAACCGAGGTCGCGCGCGCGGCGGATGAAGCGCAGCATGTGGACATCGGTAGCCGAATAATCGCGGTAGCCGGAGTCCTTCCGATCAGCAGCCGGGATGAGACCTGTCTGCTCGTAGTAGCGGATCATCTTGGCCGAAACGCCCGATGCCTTTGCTGCCTGTCCGATGTTCATGAACAATCTCCCATATGTAAGGACAGCCGACCCTAAATATAGGATCGGCTGTCTGGTTTCATCAGCCCTGGACCTTGAAGGTCTTGAGCCGGAGCGCATTGCCGAGGACGAAGACGCTCGACAGGGCCATGGCGCCGGCGGCAAAGACCGGCGACAAGAGGATGCCGTAGGCCGGATAGAGCGCACCCGCGGCGACCGGGATCAGGGCCGTGTTGTAGGCGAAGGCCCAGAACAGGTTCTGCCGGATATTGCCGATCGTCGCCTTGGACAGCGCGATGGCGTTCGGCACCCCGGTCAGGCTGCCCGACATCAGCACCACGTCCGCCGCCTCGATGGCGATGTCCGTGCCCGTGCCGATGGCGAGACCCACATCCGCCTCGGCCAGCGCCGGAGCGTCGTTGATGCCGTCGCCGACGAAGGCGACCTTGCCATGCTCGGCCTTGAGCCGGCGGATCGAGTCGACCTTGCCGTCCGGCAGCACCTCCGCCACCACCTCGTCGATGCCCAGGCGAGCCGCGATGGCCTTGGCCGTGCGCTTGTTGTCGCCGGTGATCATCGCGACCTTCAGGCCGAGGTCGTGCAGCGCCTTGATCGCCGCCGGCGTCGTCTCCTTGATCGGGTCGGCCACGGCGATGATCGTCGCCAGCTTGCCGTCGATCGCCGCATAGAGCGGCGACTTGCCCTCGTTGCCCAGACGTTCGGCAACCTGGGCGAAGCCCGCCACGTCATGGCCAAGCTCGACCATGTAGCGATCCGCGCCGATCTCGATGCGCTTGCCGTCGACCACGGCCTTCACGCCGAAGCCGGTCACCGACTCGAAGTCCGACACGGCGGGCAGTGCAATGCCTTCCGCCTCGGCCGCATCCACGATGGCGCGGGCAATCGGGTGTTCCGACTTGGCTTCGACGGCTGCGACCAGGCCCAGCACCGTCGTCCGGTCGAAGCCGGCGGCCAGTTCGAGGTCGGTCAGCGCCGGCTTGCCTTCGGTCAGCGTGCCGGTCTTGTCGACGGCCACCACCTTGGCATCCTTCAGCAGTTGCAACGCTTCACCCTTGCGGAACAGCACGCCCAGCTCCGCGCCCCGGCCGGTGCCGACCATGATCGAGGTCGGCGTTGCCAGACCCATGGCGCAGGGGCAGGCGATGATCAGCACGGCGACGGCATTGACCAGCGCGAAGGTCAACGCAGGCGACGGGCCGAAATAGAGCCATGCAGCGAAGGTGAGGGCGGCGACGGCGAAGACCGCCGGCACGAAATACATCGTCACCTTGTCGACCAGCGCCTGGATCGGCAGCTTCGACCCTTGTGCTTCCTCGACCATGCGGATGATCTGCGACAGCACCGTGTTGCCGCCGACCGCCGTGGCCCGGATCGCGAAGGCGCCCTTCTGGTTCACGGTTCCGGCCACGACCTCGCTGCCGCTCGTCTTGGACACCGGGATCGGTTCGCCGGTGATCATCGACTCGTCGACATAGCTTTCGCCCTCGATGACTTCACCATCGACCGGGATACGGTCGCCGGGGCGGACCTCCACGATGTCGCCGGACAGCACCGAATCGATCGGCAGATCGACCGTCTTGCCGTCGCGGCGGACACGCGCGGTCTTGGCCTGAAGTCCGACCAGCCGCTTGATCGCTTCCGAAGTGCGCCCCTTGGCGCGGGCCTCGAGCAACCGGCCGAGCAGGATCAGGGTGACGATAACCGCGGCGGCTTCATAATAGACGTTCACCGTCCCAGCGGGCAGGAAGCCCGGCGCGAAGGTCGCCACCAGCGAATAGAGGTAGGCGGCCAGCGAGCCGACGGCGACCAGCGAGTTCATGTCGGGAGCCAGCCGCCAGAGCGCCGGGAGGCCCTTGTCGTAGAAGCGGATGCCGGGCACGAACAGCACCAGCGTCGTCAGCACGAACTGAAGATACCAACTGTTCTGCATGCCGATGGTCGCGGCGATCATGTCGTGCGCGCCCGGAATGAGGTGCGACCCCATCTCCAGGATGAAGACCGGCGCGGTCAGAACCGCCGCGATGGTGAAATCGCGGGTCAGCTCACGGCGTTCGGCTTCCTTCTTCTCGGCGCGGTCATCGACCTCGGCCTGGCCCGCCCCGGTCGCCGCCGCGATCACCTTGGCCTCGTAGCCCGCGTTCGCGATTGCCGCGACGATGGCCGCAGCATCGGCGGTTCCCTGGACGGTGGCCTTCTCGGTGGCGAGGTTGACGACGGCGTTGGTGACGCCCGGCACGGCCTTGAGCGCCTTTTCGACACGTCCCACGCAGGAGGCGCAGGTCATGCCCTCGATCGCGACCTCAAGCGAAGCCGCCGCCGGCGCGGTGAAACTTGCCGAAACCGCGTAGCCTGCGTCCTCCACGGCCTTCACGACGACCGCTCGGTCCACCGGGCCGCTCGTCGTGATGCTGGCTTTCTCGGTAGCGAGGTTGACCACGGCATTGGCAACGCCGGGGATGGCCTTGAGGGCCTTTTCCACCCGCCCCACACAAGAAGCGCAGGTCATGCCTTCGATCGGCACTTCAAGGAGGGCAGCTTTCGGCGCACTGAAGCTGGCCGGCACTTCATAGCCAGCATTTTCGACCGCCTTGACGAGCGCTATGCGATCAACCGTGTCGTTCGTCGTGATGCTGGCCTTCTCGGTCGCCAGATTGACGACCGCGTTGGCGACGCCGGGGACGGCCTTCAGGGCTCTCTCGACACGGCCGACGCAGGATGCGCAGGTCATGCCCTCGATAGGCAGGGAAATTGCTGCATTCATCTTGTCCGCAGCTCGAACAGGGGCATCCATTGCCGCCTCCTTTCTAAGTCAGAATTCGAGTTCGGACACTGATATGCTCCTTCCAACGATGGGAAGGTCAAGGGTAAAAATTCCTTTTCGTTTCCTCTTGACCTTACCATCGTTGGAAACCCCAACTTGAGGACCATGAGAACCGAACCCAAAGGAGAAAGCTCATGGAACTCAAGATCGAAGGCATGACCTGCGGCGGTTGCGCCAAGTCCGTCACCAAGGCGATCCAGTCGGTCGATCCGACCGCCAAGATCGATACCAACCCCGCCCAGCGGATGGTCAAGGTCGAGACGACCGCAACCCCGGCAGCCCTTCGGCAGGTTCTCGAAGAGGCTGGCTATCCGGCGACCGTGAAGTGAACAGGAGCAAGATCATGCACAAGCTGACCCCGATTTTCATTGGCGGCGCACTCGCCATCAGCGCCGGCCTCGCCATCGCACAAAGCCAACTGAACACGGATACCACCATGCAAGGCCACGACATGCCGGGGCATTCGATGCCGGCCTCCGACAACCCATCCACGCAGGCTTACATCGAAGCCAATAACCGTATGCACGCCGACATGACAGTCGACTTCACCGGCGACGCCGACATCGACTTCATGCGCGGCATGATCCCGCACCACCAGGGCGCGATCGACATGGCGCGGATCGTGCTGCAATACGGCACTGACCCCGAGGTCCGCAAACTCGCCGAGGAGGTGATCTCGGCCCAAGAAGGTGAGATCGCTATGATGCGGGAATGGCTCGCCGCGCGCGGCCAGTGATTTTGATATGTAGGAACCGCCGCGGTGCGTCAGCAATGATGCGCGGCGGCGGTTGCGACATATAAGATTCATCCAGCCAAGGATGCGCGGAATGTTGTCTGACAAGGAGTTTTGACGCCGATGCGTCGTCTGTTCATCGCAGTGCTGATGATCTTCTCCTTCGTCACGGTGGCGTTGGCTGTGCCGGCGCACGGCGCCCGCATGGCCACCGTCTCCCAAACGATCGCCTCAAAACACGAAGCGCCGCATCGCACCGCATACTCCTCTCCCGAGGCATGTCAGGAAGATCGAATCTGTTCCGGAAGCGATGGCTTCTGCTACTTCGTATGCTCTGGCATGGGCTCTTGGTTCGTGTCTGACCAGCCCGGAAATGCGATTCAGCCTACCTCGGCGCGTTGGGCACTACCGGAGACGACGAACCTCGCCGGTCTCAGCCCCGAACGGAATGAACGCCCTCCCAATCCCAGTCTCGCTGAAAACCAGTGGCTGCATAAGCGCACGCCGATCTGAACTCAGAGGGAGCATAGTTCTCCCAGGAGACCGAAAATGACACTTATTTCACGACGCGGCTTTCTTGCCGCAAGCGCTGCCACGTTGTCCACAGCAGCTCTACCGCGCTTTGCCATGGCGCAAAACGCCATATCGCTCAGCGCCGCGACACGGGTGCTGGACGTCAATGGACGCGCCGCCACAGTCTTCGGCTTGGAAGGCCCGAGTGGACAGGGATTGGTTCTCAATCCAGGCCAACGCTTTCGCGCCAGTCTTACCAATCGCCTGGATGTTCCGACCCTCATCCATTGGCATGGCCAGATCCCGCCCAACGAGCAGGATGGCGTCCCGGATCTGCCACAGCCGATGCTGCAACCCGACGAAACGCGCTCCTATGACTACGAGCCGCTCCCCGGCACATACTGGATGCACGCGCACATCCCGCTCCAGGAGATGAACCTGCTCGCCGCGCCGCTGATCGTGCGCAGCGCCGAAGACGTGGCGGCCGACCGCCAGGAAGTCGTGATGTTTCTCCATGACTTCTCGTTCAAGGCGCCCGAAGAGGTCATGCAGGAGATCACCGGCGGGCACGGCGGCGGCCACGATATGAGCGCCATGGGAGGCCACGCCGCCCCCGGCGCCTCGATGGACCATTCAGGCATGCAGATGGATATGTCCTCGATGCAGGGCATGGCCATGGATCTGAATGACTACAATTGGGACGCCTACCTGACCAACGACCGCACCTTGTCCGACCCGGAGATCATCATGGTCGAGAAGGGCGGACGGGTAAAGCTGCGGGTGATCAACGGCGCCTCGGCCACTGTTTTCTGGATCGATACGGGTGGGCTGTCTGCGAGACTCGTGGCAGTCGACGGCCATGCCATCGCGGGCCTCGAAGGCAGTCGTTTCGGTATCGCCATGGGCCAACGCCTCGATCTGGATCTGGAGCTTGCCGGTGAAGGGGCGTGGCCCGTGCTTGCGTCGCGCGAGGGGTCGAAGGAGCGCACGGGGTTGATCCTCGCCACGCCCGGCGCGACCATTGAGAAGATCCCGGCGCTTGGCGAAGCGGATGCGCCTGCGTTCGACATCGACCTGTCGCAAGAGCTGAAGCTGCGCGCCTCGGACGGCCTTCCCTCGCGTGCGCCACAGCGCAGCCACATGGTTATGCTGGGCGGCTCGATGCAGCCCTATGTCTGGACCATCGACGGCAAGGTCTGGGGAGATCACAAGCCCCTCCTTGCAAAGACGGGCGAGCGGGTCGAGATCATGTTTCACAATATGTCGATGATGGGGCATCCGATGCATCTGCACGGCCATGTCTTCCAGGTCGTGGACATCAACGGCAAGCGCTTCGATGGGGCACGGCGCGACACCGTTTATGTTCCTCCGATGGCCATGGTGACCGTCGCGCTCGACGCCGGAGAGGCGGCGCGCTGGATGCTGCACTGCCATCATATGCCGCATCTCCAGACCGGCATGATGACCGAGCTCAGCATATCCGCCTGAAATGAATGAAAAAAGCCTGCGCCGCGATTCCTCGCAGCGCAGGCTCTCGCCTGATTTCATTGAACGAGGCGACTAGCCTTCCTGCCCTTCGGGCGTGAAGAAAACGTCGGCGTGCATGTCCTCGGGTCGCAGCCCGCGCGCAAATGCCATTGCCATCGCCGCATCAACCATCGGGGGCGGGCCTGCGACATAGGCTTTCCACCCGTCGAAGTCCGCGAGATCCTCGGCCACCGCGTCGGTCACGAACCCGTGCCGATGGGGGGCTACCTGTGTATCGGACAAGACAGCCGTAAAGCTGAGATTGTTGTGGCGGTCCGCCAGGGTCTCGAAATGCTCGACGAGATAGAGATCACGCGCGCCGCGTGCGCCGAAGTAGACATGGATCGGCTGCTTCATGCCGTGCGCAAGGGCTGTTTCCACGATCGACTTGATCGGCGCCAGACCGGAACCGCCGGCGATGCACAGGATCGGGCCGGAATGATGCTGGCGCAGATAGGAGGAGCCTAGTGGAAATTCGAGCGTCAGCTTGTCACCGGCCTTCAGTGCCTCATGGACGTGCTGCGAGGTGACGCCGCCCGGAACCTTGCGAATGTGAAATTCGAGGCTGTCGTCGCCGTGACGATTGGCCATGGAGTAGCTGCGCGCGGGCACACCATCGAATCCGACCTGGGCATACTGTCCGGCCGTGAAGAGCAACGGGGAGCAATCCACAGGCGAGATTCGCACCAGTTTGATGTCGTGGGTAAGGTCATCGAGGCCGGACACGATGGCCTCCACCCGTCGAGGAGCCTCAACCGCATCATCGTCATCGCTGCCAAGCCAGGCGACAGCCGCATCGGTCTGCGGCACCGCGCGGCATGCCAGGATCAGGCCGTCGGCCTTCTCTTCCTCGCTGAGGGCGAAGCGAGAATGCTGGAGCAGTTCCACCTCGCCCTCGATCAGACGTGACTTGCACGAGCCGCAGCGGCCGGAACGGCAGCCGTGGGGATAAGGTATGCCTGCGGCAAGTGCTGCGTCGAGGATGGTTTGTCCCTCCTGGACCTCCAGACTGACCCGTGCCTGCCGAATATCAACGAACCTGGTCGTCATCATGCACTCCCGGTCAAACCTAGAGCCTTGACGAGTCCCGGCTTCTGGCTTGGGAAGGTTCCGTAGAAAACTTCCGACCCTACGATTGTAATAGGAGCGACCCTGACACCCGTGCGTGCCTTTGCCTCCTCGGCGATCTTGGGGTCGGTCAGGTCACGCTCCTCATAGGCGAGACCCTGCTGGGCCAGCCAACGCTTGAGTGCATGGCAGTCCGGGCAGGTCGGCGTCGTATAGATGAGGATGTGTGGCGTGTTGGCTTCTGGCATGTCCTTGCCCTTCTTGCTTTAGACGTGGATTGGCTTCCGGCAGACCGTCAAACGGCCTCCCGGAAGAGTGGATTGCCGTCAGCGTGCGGCTTCCAGCGCTTGTAAAGTCAAGGCTGTTCTTGCTCCGGGGTCGAAATTTCCGAAGCGCAGGACGACATCAGCAGATGAAGACTGACGTGGTGCCGGCTACGATCGCTCCGACTCGCTGATCGGGAAGTATCGGGCCTGTTGCGCATTGAGATCGCGCAGCCTTCCGGTAGATTGGACGAGACAAATCGACGTGGCCGACACGTTGCCATCAAACGGGCGTGAACCGCCTCAAGACACAGGTGAAAATCGCTGATGACTGCCGGTAAACCGAAACTACGGGTCGAAAAGCAGGCCGAGGCCGCAACCCCGAGCGCAACAGAGACACGCAGCCACCTCGACCATTCCTCGCTCTCGCAGAACGAGGTGACGATCCTGGCGGAAACCTTCCGGCTTCTCGGCGATCCTTCACGGCTGAAAATCCTCCTGAGCTGCATGCCCGGTCCGATTTCGGTCGGCGAGATCGCGGAGAAAATCGACCTGTCCCTATCCCTGGTCAGCCATCATCTGCGCCTGCTGCGCGGTGCCCGTCTCGTCAAGGGCGAGCGCCAGGCCAAGCAGATCTTTTACGAGATCGCCGACGAGCATGTCCGTCAGGTTCTCCACGACATGGCGACGCACATCTCCGAGGATCACGCCGAGGAGTGATCTGAAACCGCGAAAGCCGATACTATCAACATACGCTTGAATAGTTGTTCAATCGTGGTATTGACTCCTTTCGTGGCCATGCGGGGCCTGCGCACGCGCCCACCGCGTGGTGAGAAAGGAGATCGGAATGACAACGGGACTTTCAGCACCTAGCGGCGGTGAGCGCTTGGGCTTTCGCGTCGAGGGCATGGATTGCGCAAGTTGCGTCGGCAAGATCGAGACTGCACTGAACCGTCTGGGAGGCATCACTGACGTTACCGTCAATTTTGCCACCGAGACGCTGCAGCTTTCCCGCGATACGGCCAGCACAACGACGTCGAACGACATCGCCAGGAAGATCCGCGCGCTCGGCTTCGATGTGACCGAGCTACCGCCCGCCGTCATTCCATCGACGCCCGCCCGGCATTCCGAAGCGCACAGCGGGCATGACCACAGCGGCTGCTCCGGTGAGCATGATCATGGGCACGATCACCACCATGCGCATCATCATGATCACAGCGACTGCGGTGGCCACGATCATGGTCAGCTCGCGCAAACGCCGGTCTCGCGCACAGATCCGACATCTCCGCCCAATGTCTCGATGCGGGTCGAGGGCATGGATTGCGCGAGTTGCGTCGGCAAGATCGAAGTCGCACTTGCAAGAATGCCCGATGTTTCCGACATTCGCGTGAACTTCACGACCGAAATGCTTGAACTCAACTTGGTTCCCGGCTCGGGCACCAAGGTTGCCGACATCGAAAGGACCATCAAGAGCCTCGGCTTCGGGGTATCCAACACACGCGAACTTTCGTCTTCGTCCGACGTCGCCGTGGACGTTGCGCCCGCGCCAGCCATGCGCAATCAACGCTGGTGGCAGACTCGCAAGGGCAAGCACGTCATCGGCCTCGGTCTGCTGATGGGCTCGGCCTACCTCATCGCCCAGTTTATCCCCCTCTATGCAGAGTGGATCTTTGCACTCGCCGTCGTCGCAGGCGTCCTGCCGTTCGCCCGCAAGGCGTTTGCTCTCGCGACGTCAGGGTCGCCATTCTCGATTGAGACACTGATGAGCGTGGCCGCGATCGGCGCCTTGGTGATCGGCGAGGCCGAAGAGGCGGCTGCGGTGGTGTTCCTGTTCGCGGTCGGCGAGTTGCTTGAAAGCGTTGCAGCCGGACGCGCTCGCGCTGGCATAAAGGCCCTTGCGTCGCTGGTGCCAAAGACCGCAATTCTGCTTGATCCCAGCGGCGCTCAGCGCAGCGTCCCGGCGACTTCCTTGCGCGTGAACGACCTTGTTCTTGTGCGGCCCGGCGACCGAGTGCCGGCCGACGGACAGATCGTCCAAGGCACTTCCAGCCTCGACGAATCGCCCATCACCGGAGAATCGGTCCCGCGCGCCAAAGCCAAGGGCGAGAGCATTTATGCTGGGTCCATCAATGTCGATGGCGTTCTCAAGGTTCGCGTCGAAAAGGCCGCTGCCGACAACACGATCTCGCGCATCATCCAGCTCGTCGAGCAGGCTCAGTCCGCCAAGGCTCCTACCGCACGTTTCATCGAGAATTTCAGCCGCTACTATACCCCGGCCGTGATGCTGATCGCTGCGCTGATCGTCATCGTGCCGCCACTGGCGATGGGCGGCGATTGGGACACCTGGATCTATCGCGGCCTCGCGCTCTTGCTGATCGCATGTCCCTGCGCGCTCGTTCTCTCGACGCCTGCGGCGATCGCCTCGGGCCTTGCCGTCGGCACCCGCCGCGGCCTGCTGATCAAGGGCGGCAACGCCCTCGAAACCATCGGCAAGGTGAATGCTATCGCCTTCGACAAGACAGGGACGCTTACTGAGGGCAAGCCGCGCGTCACCGAAACGGTGGCCTTCGGCAAGAACGAGGAGAAGGACGTCATCGCATTGGCGGCAGCGGTCGAGACGGGTTCCAGCCATCCGCTTGCCAAGGCGATCATCAACCGAGCAGAGGCTTCCGGCATAGCGGTCCCTCCGGCGCAGGACGCCTCTGCGACGGCCGGGAAGGCAGTCCATGCCACGGTCGTCGGGCGCCGCCTTGCCGTCGGCTCCCCGAGCCATGCCGCGAACGTGGTAGTGATCGGTAAGCACGAGCAGAGCGCAATCGAAGGGCTCGAAGATCGCGGCAACACCGTTGCCGTCCTCTTTGATGAGGGGACGCGGGAAGCAATCGGCCTGATCGCCTTGCGCGACGAACCGCGGCGAGACGCGCCCGAGGGGATTGCCCGGCTCAAAGCGATGGGCGTTCGTTCCGTGATGCTGACCGGCGACAATCGGCGCACCGCTCAGGCGATCGCCAAGGGTCTTGGTATCGAATGGAGCGCCGAGCTTCTGCCGCAGGACAAGCTCGATCTCGTGAACGAGATGAAACGAACGACCAAGGTGGCTATGGTCGGTGATGGAATCAACGATGCCCCTGCGCTCGCAACCGCCGATGTCGGGATCGCCATGGGCGGCGGAACCGACGTGGCAATCGAGACGGCGGACGCCGCCCTGCTGAAGAGCCGAGTGACGGATGTTGCCCATCTTGTGGCGCTGTCCCGTGCGACAATGGCCAACATCCATCAGAACGTCGTCTTCGCTTTGGCGCTGAAGGGCCTGTTTCTCGTTACCAGCGTCCTAGGGATCACCGGCCTCTGGATCGCAGTCCTCGCCGATACCGGCGCCACCGCGATCGTGACGCTGAATGCGCTCCGGCTCTTGCGCTTCAAGGGGGCGAAGTCGAACGACGACGAACGTGACGACGGCACGTCTTCACGCCCCCTGATACCAGCCGAGAGCTACTGATCCCTCCCGTCGAAGAAGCCGTCCGTCAAACTTGACGGGCGGCTTTGCCCGGCCGGAACCAATCGTAGCAACGGCGAACATCGCGCTCGGAAAACCCATTCATGAACTGGCACCACCCTTCAGAAAGGACAACAGCCATGGACCTGGGCATCGGCAAACTCTCCCAGATCACGGGGGTCAAGATTCCAACGATCCGCTATTACGAGCAGATCGGTCTCTTGCCCGAGGGCTTGCGAAACAAGGGCAATCAGAGACGCTACGATCATGATGCGGTCAAACGATTACTGTTCATTCGCCGGGCGCGGGATCTCGGGTTTGACATCGATGCGATCAGGGATCTGCTTCATCTAGCCGACGTCTCGGCCTCGCGTTCGCCCGAGGCACTCCGTATCGCAAAACAGCAGCTCGCTTCCGTCGAGGAGAAGATCGCTCAACTGGAAGACCTTGAAAAGGTGATCAAGCGGGTCGCCGAAGGCGAGAGCGATGGGGACGACGCGCCCTATTGCTGCAGCACGGCGACAGATCATGCGGATAAGCCCCTCCACTAGCCTCGAAACGACAGGAGGTATGGAGTTGAGATACCTTTATTCCAATCTGGAAAGGAGCCAGAGCTGCGTCGTCGTGGGGGCGGGACCGGCCGGCCTGATGCTCGGACTCCTTCTGGCCCGATCCGGGGTCGACGTAACGGTCATCGAGAAGCACCAGGACTTCCTGCGCGATTTTCGTGGAGATACCATCCATCCTTCGACACTCGAAGCAATGCACGAGCTTGGCTATCTCGACGAACTTCTCACGCTTCCCCATCAGAAAGCCTATCAGCTCCACGCTGAGATCGAAGGACGCAAGGTCACGATCGCAGACTTCTCCAAACTGCCGACGCGCGCCAAGTTCATCGCGTTCATGCCCCAATGGGATTTCCTGAATTTTCTGGCACGGAAGGCAGCGGGATTTCCGCGCTTCCGCTTGCTGATGTCGACCGAGATAACGTCGCTCCGTTGGGAAGCAGGTCGAGTTGTCGGCGTGAATGCTCGCCAGAGCGACCGCAATCTGGTTCTTGATGCCGATCTCGTAATCGGTGCCGACGGACGCAATTCCGCCACCCGCAAGGCTGCGGGACTTGAGTTTCAGAGCTTTGGCACGGCCACAGATATTCTATGGATGAAGGTCTCGAAAAAGGCCGGCGATCCCCAGCAAGCGATGAGCCATGCCGGCCCGCGACAGGGGCTGGTTCTGATCGACCGAGGCGACTACTGGCAGTGCGGCTACGTCATCACCAAGGGGACCGTCGACGCGCTGAAGGACGGCGGAATTGGTGCGCTTCGCGCAAGGATCGCTGAGGTCGCACCTTTGCCTGCGGACCGCTTCAAGGAGATCCGCTCTTGGGATGACGTGCATCTGCTGAGCGTTCGGATCGACCGCCTGAAGACGTGGTGGAAACCCGGCCTGTTGTTTATCGGGGATGCCGCACACGCCATGTCGCTGATTGGCGGCGTTGGTGTGAACCTCGCTATTCAGGACGCTATAGCGACGGCCAACCTACTGGCTGAAGCCTTGCGCGAAGGACGAATGAAAACGCGCTTGCTGGAGGCCGTGCAGCGCCGACGCGCCTTTCCAACCAGAGCGACCCAAAAACTACAACTGATGATGCGCAGCCGAAAGCGTGCGGGTGAGGCAGACAGCGCACGAAGTCCGAAGCCTCCTCTCTTCATGCGCCTGATTGCCCGGTCGCCACTGTTGCCCCGGCTGACCGGCCGCCTCATCGGACTTGGCTTTCGTCCCGAGCATGTTCGCACACAGCTAGTCGATTGGTCCTGTTCGCTCAGGAAGTCTGCGGCTCCGCCCCGATAAAACTATGGAGCAGGTGCTTGACCTAGGCACCTTGGCCGATGTCACCTTCACCGTAGAGACTAGCTTGCGAGAAAGGGATTATCGTTCGCTGGTGAATTTCCCGCTGACATTCTCGCCATCCGCCGCAGCACGGGAGATTCTCTGCCCGTTTCGAAGAACCAGCAATCAACGATTAGGGGAGAATGGCGCGCCGCACCGAGATATGCTCGAAAGTTGGTGACGCTTGATCAGGCGGCAGCTTGAATGTGGCCGACGCCGTCGCGGAACTCAACCCCGCTGATGACCTCCGGCAGGCGGTTCCGACCGTCGAGCCTCCGCCATTTCTTCTGCGCCGACATCATCAGCCGGAAGGCCATGGCGAGCCCGGTCTTTCGGCTCAGGCAGCCCTTGGTTCGCCGGGTGCGGTGCCGGACGGTGGCGAAGGTGCTCTCGATCGGATTTGACGTCCGGATATGTTTCCAGTGCTCGGCCGGATATTCGTAGAGGGTCAGCAGCGCGTCCCGGTCCTTGACCAGCTTGGCCACCGCCTTGTCCCATTTCACGCCGTAGGTTTCGACGAAGAAGTTGAAGGCGACGTTGGCTTCGGCCTTTGTCCCGGCCTGCCAGATGTCGTGCAGGTGTCCTTTGGCCCTAGCCTGCGCCGATTTCGGCAGCGCGTTCAGCACGTTCATGGTCTTGTGCAGCCAGCACCGCTGCTCCTGCGTCGTGGGGAAGACTTCGCGCAGGGCCGTCCAGAAGCCGAGGGCACCGTCGCCGATCGCGAGCTTGGGATCCTGCGTGAGGCCGCGCCGCTTGAGATCGAGCAGCACCTCGCGCCAGCTCTGGGTGCTCTCGCGGAAGCCGTCGGTCATGGCCAGCAGTTCCTTCCGGCCGTATTCATCCGCCCCGACGATGACCAGAACGCATTGCTTTTCCTCGGCCATGCGCGGCTTGAAGTAGACACCGTCGGCCCAGATGTAGAGGAACCGCCGGGTTCCGAGGTCGCGCTTCTCCCAAGCCTCGTATTCGGACCACCAGTTGGCTTTCAGGCGGGTGACGGTCTTGGCCGACAGGCCCTTGGCGTCCGGCCCCAGCAGGGCGGCCAGCGCCTCGCCGAAATCGCCGGTGGAGACCCCCTTGAGGTAGAGCCAGGGCAGCAGTTCCTCGACCGATTTGGCCTTGCGCAGGTAGCGCGGCAGGATGCTGGGCGTGAAGGAGATCCTCTCCGCTCCCGGCTTGCGATCCCGCACCCGCGGCACCTTCACGGCGACCGGACCGATCCCGGTCAGGATTTCGCGCTCCGGCAAATGTCCGTGCCGCACCAGCCTGGCCCGACCGTCATCGAGCCTTTCCTCGGCGAACGCGGCGAGGAGCGTTGCCAGCTCGGCCTCAACCGCTTGTTCGATCAGCTTGCGCGCACCCTCCCGGATGAGGTCCGTCAGCGGATCCGGCGAAAACCCCGATGGATCGGGCAGCGTGCTGATGGTAGTCTCCGACATGTGGCATATCCCTTTCTCGGCTGAGAATTGACGGCGTCTGAACACCGCCATGATATGCCGCCCCTCAGGGCATCACCAACTTTCGCGCGTTACTCCGCCGCACCGGGTGAAGATGACAACTACATCTACTCTATAGCCCTCTAAGGCGCGCTTTAGTGGGGATGCCTGAGGTCGAGGCTCTGGATGTGAACTTCCTGTTCATGAGTTTTCTTCGCTTGCGAAAAAAAGATGAGCGATCCCTTGCGTTCGAATCCCTCCCGTTCCGCCAAACACCGCCGATTACCGCACAAAATGATCTGCTATCTCTTTAGTTATCAATATAATAGCGAGGTTCTAGCGGTGCGCCTGAAGTTACGGTTCCCGCACCACCAGCCGGGCGGTATAGCTCCACCTGAGATAACCGCCGATTATACGCTCCGACATAGCTCTCAGAAGATAGCTGCGGCTGTTTTGGACCGCTTGGCAGTCTGAACTGTACAGAGGAAGTATGAAAACGTGGGATCACTACGGAATTTTTTGGTGTTCTAAGATGGCCAGAGCACCCCACCACTCCCGTAGGGCTTTTAAGAGCCGTTTATCGGAGGCGGCTGCCAATTACACCTCATCAGGCACGTCCTTCTTCTTCCGCTTCTTCTTGCGGCCTTCCGCTGCCACAACCTGGTCCGCGATGAAAATCACACGCCCCGGAACGTCCATAAGCTGGAGCGCCTTCATGCCGCGCATAAGGCTGATGCGGGAGAACAAGGGCAGGTTCAGCGACCGCCCGGCGGGGTCTTTCCGGGTCACGATGCCGAAGACGATGCGGCATTTCCGGTCACGAACGAGCGTGACCATCGCATCCGCATCGCCATCGGCAAGCACTTCCCGGATA
Organism: Erythrobacter sp.; assembly: GCA_025698865.1. Lineage (GTDB taxonomy): Bacteria > Pseudomonadota > Alphaproteobacteria > Sphingomonadales > Sphingomonadaceae > Qipengyuania. Next base: position 354,428 of record JAILWQ010000002.1, read on the forward strand.
AGCGCCTCCAGCTTGTCAACGGCCTGCGGTTCCAGCCGCATCAATTCGATGGCGTTTACGCCCTGATTGAACAGATGGCTCAACTGAGCCGAGAGCGTCGAGACTTTGACATGATAGAAAGCAGCGACGCCGTCGCGGACCGCCAGCAGGTCGCAAGGCTCCACCGCGCTTTGCCCGTCCGGGCTGATATTCTTTGTATCAAGGCAGGCGATAGTCGCGTCCCCCGCCCCAACGGCTGCATTGTATTCGCCCTCGCTCGGATGATCGTAGGGCGGGAGATCGCTGTCCGCGCATAGCGGGTCGAGATAGGCGCTAAGCCGCGCGATATAGGTATCGTCGATGCGGTACCAATTGCCTTCGCAAAGATGGAAGGTTTCGCCTTGCGCGTCCTCCAGCGTCGTGTCGAAGACCAGGCTCTTGAAGATGCTGTAGCGGTCGCGGCTGTTTCCGTCCTCGTCGGTCAGGACCAGCGCGTGACGGCGCAAATCCTCGACGCCCAGAGCATTCAGGTCGATCCCATGTTCATCCAGATACTCGTAGTACCGCCCGATATAGACATCGTCATAGACGCGGCTGCGCCCGGCTCCGGCGAAGGCGGCGTAGAGGTTGTCGCTGTAGTTGATGATTTCCGGAACCGTGAGGTTGAGGTCGGGATTGCGCGCGCGAAAGGCCGCTAGGAGTTGGCCGTTCAGCGCCTCGATCTGTGCCGGATCACGGACCGGCATGATGTTCTGGATGTCCGGGAAAGCGGCCTTGTATTCCTCGCTCTGATATAGATCGAGCAGCTTCTCGCACAGCGCCGCCAGCCGGTCGGCCTCGACATCCGTGCTGATACGCAAATTACTGCCGCCTGTGGCGTGCCGGAACAGTTCCTTGTGCTCATCGCGGACCTTGCCGGTCAGGCTGCGCAAGATCGTGCTGTCACGGTCGAAATCGAACAGCGTCAGCTCAGACTCGATCGGAAGCTGCGTCCGCTGGCGCTTAGCCGCACCGGGATCGAGCGTGTCGGTGCTTTTAAGCTTGTGCGGGTCAAGGCTGTTCAATGTTACCCGCAGCCCAAAATCATATTCGTAGCTGGAGTCGATCAAGTTGTGGGCGACATGGCCGAAGGAGAGCGCGAAACACCGCCCGCCGACCGGCAGGAACACAAGGGCACCCTTGTTGACCTGCGTCAGGTTTTTCTCGACGTTGAAATATGACTTCCACCATGGCGGGCGCGGGTCGCTATCCAGCACGAACAGCGTTGCGCCTTCCGGCAGGTCCTGCGCGCCGATATCGTCATCGAGCGCATGGTCCTCCCGCAGCGCGTTGGCAGCATCATAGCCTTCCTTAAGAAGGTATATCGAGAAAGCCCTGCTCTTTGCCATGCCGCCCCCGGCGCGCGATCAACATCTCGCTTCTTAAACCTACGATAGCAGAAAGAAGACGGGGACGCATGTCAATGACGAGCGGCACAAGCCTAAGTATTGCAGGCTTATTCCCTGGATACGGTGCCATCGTCCCCAAGATGTGTCCCGCCGACCGCCTGATAGAGCGCCCAAAGAGATTCCGCTACCGAGCCGGCCAGTGCCTTCCATTCGGGATTCGCCTGCACTTGCGCGTGTTCGCAAAGCTCGCTGGCAACCGCGCGGCTCAGGAAGGATGCCATCTGCAAGACCTCATGCCGCCCGCTATCATCCATTTCCGGCATGTGCTGAACCTCGTCAGAATCCTGCTGCCATCATATTGCGAAGCCCGAGCGGCAGAACCCCGGCCCGAGAGTGGGAGGGCAACGCCCACCTGGCCCCTGATTGGGCACTGCCGCAGGTTACATGCTATCCTGCGCGGGCGTGGATGCGGCCTGTTACTGAGATAATATTGGCGGGCTTTCGGCGCTATCAACTATACGGGGAAAGCGCCGGGTACCGGGGGCAACAGAATGAACAAGAAAGCAAACAAGACCGTTCTTGAAACCATACTCGACTGGTCGGCCGACCGCCCGCTTTGGCAACGCGATGCCCTGCGCCGGATCGTGACCGGCGGAACGCCCGATGACGATGGGGTGAAGGACATCCTGGCCCTGTGCAAGAAGGAGCACGGTGCCGAAGGTATTGCGTTGGAACCGGCGGCCCTCGAAGCCGCGCATTTGCCGGCCGCCCCCGCCGGCCGCGAGTCGATAGCACTGGCAAGCGTCGGGGATATCGCCGGTGTAAACCAGCTTGCCCCCGGCCAGTCCCTACCGTTTGAAGCGGCGGGGCTCACCATCGTGTACGGGCCGAACGGGTCCGGCAAGTCGGGTTACGGGCGAGTGCTCAAGCGCGCCTGCCGTGCGCGCAAGGCGGGCGAGATCATGCCGGATGCGTACAACCCGCCGCCCGCCGGCAAAGCGACCGGCACTTTTTCGATTCTCAAGGACGGTGTAGCCGCACCGCCCGTCAGCTGGACCGACGACGGCAAGCCGGACGCGGTGCTGTCTGCCGTCAGCGTCTTTGACCGGGACTGCGGCTCGGTGCATGTGCAGGAAAAGAACGAAGTGGCGTTCAGGCCCTTCGGCTTGGATATTCCCGACGACCTCGCCGGTGTTTGCCAGGCGCTCAAGCAGAAACTGGGTGCTGAAGAAACCCAGCTCAATGCGGTCCGCGACCCGGTCTTCGATAAGCCGACGTGGAACCCGGCCACGCCGGTCGGCGCGATCATGTCGGCACTGAGCCATGACACCGATCTTGCCGCGCTTGAGAAACTTGGTGAGATGAGCGCCGACGAGCGGGCGCGGCTGGCACGCCTTGATGAAGACCTGCTGAAAAACCCGGCGGACGCTGCTGCCGAACAGAGGCTTTTTGCCGGCAATGTACGGCAGCTGATCGCTACCCTGGATAGGCTTGCCGCCGCCTATGGGGATGAAAAGCTGGCCGGGATGAAAACGCTGGCGGACGCGGCGCGGGACAAGCGGACGGCGGCCGATTTTGCCGCGCGCGAGACCTTTGACGGCCTTTCCATTCCCGGTGTCGGCGGGGAAACATGGCGGGCGCTATGGGAGGCCGCCCGCCGCTATTCGGAGCAAACGGCTTATCCCGGCGCGCCTTTCCCGCCCACAGGGGACGAAGCCTGCGTCCTGTGTCACCAGGCGCTGCATGCGGATGCCAAGGACCGGCTGGGGAGCTTCGAGGCATTCGTCCGCGCGGATGCCGAATCACAAGCGTCGCGCGCCGAGCAGGACTATTCTGAGGCTCTTGCCGCATTCGCGGCGCGGCAACCGGACGTGCGCGTGATCGCGCAGGCGCGCCAGCGCATCGCCCTCCAGAACCCCGGTCTTGCCCGCAAGGTTTTGCGCTTTGTCGCCAGCGCGGATTTGCGCCGCCTGAAAGGCCTTCGCGCCCTTTCGACCGCTGACCCGCTAATCCTGCCACCGTTTTCGCCGTCACCGAAGGCGGAGCTGGAGGCGTTAGCGGCCACTCTGGAAGCCTATGCTGCCGAACTTGACGAAGCGGCCGACGCTGAAGGCCGCGACCGGCTGATCCTCGAACGTGACTCGTTGACGGACCGGGCGGCGGTTGCCGACTTTCTCGAAACCGCAAAGAAAGAAATCAAGCGACTTGATGACCTGCGCATTGTCCGCGCGTGCATCACTGACACGGCGACCAACGCCATCACCAAGCTCGGCAACGATATCGCCGACAATGTCATCACCCCGAAAATGCGCGACCAGTTCCAGTCGGAAATCGTCCGTCTCGCAGCGGAGAAAGTGCGCGTGGAAATCGTGCGCTCGGGCGGGCAGTACGGCTCGCCCAACTACCAGGTGCGCCTCTTTGCCAACCCGAAAGCCAAGGTCCATATGGTCCTGAGCGAGGGTGAGCAAACCTGCGTCGCTCTCGCCGCGTTCCTCACCGAACTGGCGACGGCCCAGCATAAATCTGCGCTGGTGTTCGATGACCCGGTGACATCGCTCGATCATCGCTGGCGCGAAAAGGTGGCGGACCGGCTTGTCGAAGAATCCGCGACCCGCCAGATTATCGTCTTCACCCATGACATGGTGTTCGTGAACGACCTTCACGACAAGGCCGTCCGCGAGGCTGTTCCTATGAAGCTCGTCAGCCTGTCGCGAGGGCCAGCCGGGACGGGCATGGTCACGGACGGCTTGCCCTGGCAGCACGCCGGTATCCGCGACCGGGTTGATAAGCTGGAAAAGGCGGCGCGAGAGGCGCGGAATCTATATGACGCGAACGATGAAGAAGGATACCGGGACGCAGCCGTGAAAATCTATGACCGGCTGCGGGCGACGTGGGAGCGCGGGCTGGAAGATGTCGCCTTTGCCGGGGTCATCCACCGCCACCGGGACTATATCGACACGAAGAACCTGAAACGGGTGACTGTCATTGAAGACGCGGATGTCGAGACATTCCGCAAGAACTTCAAGAAGTGCAGCGACCTCGTGGACGCGCACGACCCGTCGCGCGCACGGGACGGCGCGGTGCCGCCGCCCGGCGACATCCTTGCCGACATCAAGACTCTTGCGGATTGGGCGGATTCGATCCGGGTCCGGCAGAACGCCTTGCCGTGACCAAGCTCGTTCGCCCTAAATGCTTCGTGCCAGGGATCGTCACCCGAATGGGCGGAGACAGCATGGCTGGCTCCGTAGAGCCGGCACATCCGGCGGCATAGAGCCCCGTCCGCGCACGCGGAGGCACCACAATCTGGGCAGCCGTACAAGACGATTAAATTCGCTGCTTTACAGCAAACCGACAACCCTGTTGGTGGCCACCGTGCCAAGGCGAAAAAGCGTTTGACGCTGTGCCGAGGCCTGCCGCCACGAACGTGCAAGGTCGGACTCCCAGGGAGTCACGATCAGCTCGAAGGAACCGTTGGTCAGGCGGCGGAACATGACCGCCGAGTCGGCATAATTGAACCCGCCCTGTGCGGCAGTCGGCAGGTTCATCCGCTCCATCTTGTTATTGCCATGCCAGGTCAGTCGCCGGTCGTTCCACACGCGCGCGCCGCTGCGGAGGACGGGCTCACCGATTATCAAGTTATGCGGATAGTCGTATTGGTCAAACACGAAGCCGAAGAACCGGTGTCCGCCGCGCGGCAGCTCCAGTTGGTTGCTCGATCCGCCCTGAAGGGCCTCGCCGTGAACCCACATGGCGGCATAGTCAGCGGGGTTGATCACTCCGGTTTCAATGGCGACGCGGAACAAGGGCAACGCGGCACCCGCCACCGGTGCCGGTGCTGCTACAGGCTGTGCCTCCTGCTCGATTTCGGGGGGCGGCGGCTGGGCCTGTCGCAGGGCGGTATAGGCTGCGAGCAATTCGTCGGTGAGAGCAGTCGTTTCAAAGCGGGCCTTGTCGAAGGCTTCATCGGCATCGGCGCGCGGAACGCCCTGCTGTGCCCATGCCGCCTCGGTATTCACGCTAAAACCGCGGCTGGTCAGGTTCGCCGAGCCAACCAGCGTGCAGCATGTTTGGGGATCAGTGCCAAAGACGTAGAGCTTGGGATGGAAGGCGCGCAGCGGCATAAGCGAGCCCTGCGCCAGCCTCTGCGCGCCCGACACCAGAACAGTGGCGTTCGCCAGCCCGCGCCAATGCTGCAAGGCTTGAGGTTCGGTAAGGCCGAAATCAAAGGATGTCACAAGGGTTTTGGGCATCGCCGCGAATGCGGCCGGCCCCACGGCATTTGCGACGGCAGACAGCAATATGTTTGCGCCGCCGAGCGTGACGTATGCGGAGGCGGCGCGGATATCGATGGCCCCCGCCGCGACCATATCGACGAGAGCATTGCGCAAGCGCGCCGGTTCTGCGGCGTTCTGGACGATCAGCATACCGGAGCCTGCGTCCCGCTACAGCTGCCGCTGCCGCCGGATGGCGCGGTGGATGCACCGGCCAGTGCCGACTGAGCCAATGCTTCAAGCTGCGCCAGTAGCGGCGATGCTTCGAGCAGCGTGCGCAATTTGCGGCGGCGCGCCGTCAGTGCTTTGGCAGGATCAGCCAGATACAGGTCCGTCGTGCAATGGCCGTCCGCTAGTGTGGCAATATCCTTGGCAAGGACCGCGATCTGCTGATGATCGCCGTTGGCGGCATCGTATGCGGGCATCATTCTGTAGGGTAGCGTGTGAAGATGCCGCTCCCCGAAATCGCCCTTCGGGTTAAACGCGAGGGTGGCGTTGGTGAGAGCCTCGCTGTTGAGCATGCCGACCTGGTACCACGCCTCGTCCGCGTCCGTCACAACTCTCCAGTACAGTGTCTGGTCAACGACAAGGTCCTGAGCCTGCGCAACCGGAACGCATGCCGCGCAGATGATCTTGCCGCCGGCACCGGCCAGAATGAGGTACCCGCTCATACCGAAGACTTGCTTAGAAAGCTTACCCCGCTCATCGATGCGCTGTTGGAGCGACTTGCCTTTCCCCACCGTTTTGAGCCTCTGGTTGATCGCGGCGAACCGCCGTGCGGTCTGGGTAAAGCCCTGCCTGCGGATTTCGGCCTCGTCGAGAATGCTCCACGTTCCGCCCGCCGCGCGCAGCGCCGGCAGAGCCAGCGGCGCGCGATGGACACCGAGCACGAACGGCAGCAGGTTTTCCGACTGGGCCATGCGGAAAAGAAAGCGCGGCGCGACATGGCCGGGGAAGCGGTCTGCCGCCATTTCTTTGGCTGATTTGATCGTAAATCCCCACGCGGAAGCGCGTGTCGGCGTATCGACGCGAACCTCCGCGCCCGCATTCTGGACGATGTCCACGCAGACGGCCGTGCGCGGCATAAGGTCGGCTCCCTGCTGCGGCAGGTCGCCGCCACCGCCGGCCACGGCTGAACCGCCGCCCGTTTCGAGCACCCAGGCGCTGCGCGCCGAACCGATGGTGCGAACCGAAAAGCCTGCGGCGTTCAGCCCCGCGTCTGTCGCGACAAAGCCGCTAAACATGCTTTGTGGAAGACCGGTCGTATTCGCTCTTTTGTGACCGACCAGCGCCGCGCCGGGATATTTGAAGGTTCCGGGCGCGACCTGCCAGATTTCGGCGATGTCGAACGGGACGGGGCGGTCGCTTGTCAGGAAATCATGCTGCCTGAGCCTTTCGTGGTGGGTGCCGTTCAGCACCGTGCCGGGTACAAGACAGGCGACGCAGGCATCCGGTCCCAAATAACGGTCGATGGCATGAAGCAGGTGCATCGTGCCCAGCTCAAGATGGAGGAAGGACTGTCCTGCGGGCTGGATGCCGTAGAGTTTCGCTCGGCCTTTCAGCAAGTCCCGGTACGGGTTGTCGGCCAGCCCGCTCATGGCGAGCCATGGCGGATTGGACACAAGCCCGTTGAAGTGGCCGGTCAGCAGCCCCGGCCTGTAGGTATTGCGCAGGATGAACGCCCAGATGCCGTTGCGCCCGGCAACGGCCAGTTCAGCCATGCGATGCGCCAGCGGGAACAGCGCCTCGGAAAGCTGCGTGTAAAGCTCCGGCGACAACGTGATCCCGAACGCCGCAATCGTACCGTCGAGAAAACTGTCTGCTTCCGCCTTTGTGAAACCCTCAATGGTTCCGCGCCGCTGCGCATCACGCGCTTCGTCATAGGCCCAGTCCACGATCCGGTCGAAAAACTCCCGGTACGTCGGCTGCACCAACGCTGTCGGTAAATGTACTGTCGCGCCGTCAAGCGATATCGGAATGGTATCGCTTTCGCCGACCAGCGGAACTGACGCGGAAACCGGTGTGACGGCGAACAGCGAGTCCGCATGATAGACCGGGATGACGATGGGCTTCGTCGCCGCCTTGATCTCAGCCGAGAGACTGACGACCCAAGTTGTTTTGGCGAGACTGACGGCCAGCGGGTCGATGTCGAAGCCGGTTGCTACGTCTTCAAGCTGTTCGATGGTGGAAAAGCCGAACCGTATTCGTGTGGCCTTTATGATTTCTGCGAGCATCGTCCCGGACCCACAGCACATATCGACGATCCGGGGGCTTTCCCCGTTCGGGAGGCCGTCGATGCAACGGTCGGCAAGCAGACGGGCGAGCCAGTGCGGGGTCCATTCCTGGCCGAGCAACTTGCGCTGGCTACGGCGGGCGAGCTGCGCCATCAAACGGCCGAACAAATCCTCTTCGGGATACCAGCCGAAATCGTAAGCATAGAGATCGCGCTGGAGGTTGCGTGCCACGGCGACAAGCCGCTCGATGTAGGACGGGCCGATAAGCCAGCCGAAATAATCCTGCTCGACCACATTCTCCAGCTGAAAATTGTTGCGGAAGAATTCCCCGTTCAGGATTGTCTTCAACTCGTCGTCCGTGCTGAGCACCGCCTTACCTGTCAGCACGTTCGCGCTCAGAAGCCGCGCGAGAAGGGTCACGTAAGTTTCATCAACATACGCGGTGGTGCGGAAGGTGCCTGCCGGCCCTTCCAGATGATCGACGAACTTCGACCAGAGATCGGTGGCGAGGCTCGCCGACGGATCGGCCTTACGCCCCTTGTCCACCAGCAACGACAAAGGGCCGGCGCTGCTCTTATATGCGGCAGAGTCCATGCCAAGGTCGGAGGCAAGAAATTCGGACCGCAACGGCCGCGACTGTTCGCGCGCCAGATGCTTTTTGATAAAGCCGCCGAGCTGCTCGGCGGACAGGACGCTGTCATCGGGCAGCTTGAGTTCGTCGATAACAATGAGCGTGATGTCGGCAGCGGTGCAGGACGATGGATCGACCCCCGCCGCAAGCTCGGCATCGTAGGCGTGCCATTCGACCGTGTCTGACAACACACCCCGGACCGTTGAAACCGGCATGCCCGCGCGGACAAGCCCCGCCGCCTGCTCCTGCACCTGCCCGTAACCGGTATCGCGCTTGGCGGCGTTCCGCAGGTCGGATTCGTACTCAATCGTGGTCGAACCCACGAGATTGTCGATGAACCGGGATGCGGCCTTGCCCGATCCTGTGCCCACCTTGGTATGGGCTTCCGTTCCTTCGGTGTAGTTGTTGATCCAGGTCTCGTGCGCGGTGTCCGGGAACATAAGCCGCAATCGCCCCTGGAACTCGCTGCGTAGCACCGCCTCGACATGACCAGCATCCCGCAGCATGCGGCAGCGCGCGATAGTTTCACGAATGCGGCCAATATCAGCTGTCATGGGCGGTCCTTTGGCGGGCGGCGCACGCGGCCTCAAGGCGGGAATCGATGTGGTGCGCCAGGTCTTTGAGGTGGTTTTTATCCATACCGGGCAACGAAGCGGCAAGGATGAACATGTCAATCTGGTGCCGGGCTGACGGCACGTCCGCAGCCAGCTGCTGTCCGAGCGCGGCAAGTTTCTCGCAGTCGCGGTCCGATAAAGTGGGAATCGGCACCTGACGGATGTGCGTCGCTTCGAGTTTGAGCGCGCCGCCGCCAAGCGGCGTGCCGGCGGCTTCCATCGCCGCCCGGCACCAGCTGCTGTGGAACAGGGCGTAAAGCGCATGCGCTGTCCACCGCCTTTGCTCCGCCCACAGCGTTGAGAAGTTGGCATCAATCAGGACCGGCGGCTGCGTATTCAGCGCAACGGCCGGTGTGCCGTGATTGATGCGTGGCGTAAAAATCTTGGGCAGGTGGCGCGCGGTGAAGGCCGGCAGCATGTACCAAAAGCGCGGCACGTCGCGGCCGTTCGCGGGCCGGCGGACATTGGTGCGCACGGCCGTGAGATCGGGAATGAACCGGGCCGGCTCTTTCGGGTCCAGCGCGGTCCGGGCTGCCAGACGTACGAACGAAGCGAGCTCGGGAGGCATAACGCGGGGCGCAGACACGTGCCGCTTACGATAGGCCTCCGCCGCTTCTGCGACGAGCGGTTGGTCTTCCGGCAGAACCCAATCAGACAAATCAAGCGCGCGCGTTGCCGGAACGCGCCCGTCCGCAAAGGCTTGCATATCCGCCTGACGATGAAGAACGGGGCGCAGCGCCGCTACGGGAACGCGAACCTGCATGTTCTTAAAGCTGTCCGATGTTTCGACGGTGACGGTCTCGCCCTCTTCGTCACCGGCAAGCGTCACATAGAAGAACCGGTTGCAGCCCGAACGCAGGCCCTGGCTGACCCGGATGCCCGCCTGTTCGAGCGTCTGGAGGTGCGCCGGCGCCGTTCCGGGCGGCAGCATGTCTCGCAATCCTTCCGGTATCGCCGCCGGCCTTGCGTCACGGGCGGAAAATAGGGGCAGGATATCGGGCCTGTTTTCGGCCTTTTGGAACCAGCCCTTGCGTGCAAGGCGCTGCTCCAGCGTGTGCCATTCCTCATCCAGCGCAAAGGGGCGGCGCTCAATGCCCGGCACCTCCCCGTTTGCCGCGCCCGCCCATGCCGCAAAATCCCGCTCCGGTTCCGAACCGGGAAAGGCACCGCCCACAAGCGACTCTCCGCCCGCAGCCGCCGGTGCAACTTGCAGCCAGGTTGCCGGCAAAAGCGACCGGCCTGACACGGGCGCTTGCGCCTCGTCCCAAGAAAGCCGCCGCGCGATCAAAAGATGCGTGCGCACCAGCGCATCGGAAAACCAGCCGGGCTGGGTATCCGCGACAATGTACTCAAGACGAAACGCGCGCAGCAGCAGGTAGCGCACGACATCGGCATAGTCGCGCGAACGCCAGGTGGCGGGAACGACAAGGGCCAGGCGGCCGCCCGGCCGTGTCAACAGGGCGGACAGGAGCCAGGCCGGTACGGAAAGATCGGCAAGGCCCGAATAGCCGTCAACTAGCGCCTGCCAGAGCACGCGCTCGCCGCCGGTCACGCGCGCGTCCACAATCGCGGACAGGCCCCGGCGCACGTCACCGACACCGGCACCGTTCCCGTTTTGCGACTGGTATCTCACATAGGGGGGGTTGGTGATGACAAGATCGTAGCCGGGCGCATCCAGCGCCGCGATGGTGGCGGGGTCGAACGCGCTGCCCGTGAGAATATGGCTGCTCTCCGCAGCATCGTCCGCCTGCAAAGCCGCCATCCTGCGACCGCAGAAGGCGGCTGTTTCGGAATCAAGCTCTATGCCGTCCAGTCGGCTGAGACGGGCTCCCCGCGCCTGTGTCGTTAATGCTGCCGAATCAAGGAGGTCGCCGTGCCCGGCCATCGGATCGATCACCGTGCGCGCGCCGGGGTCGAGCGCTAGGTGCGCGAGAAGCGCCCCCAACGGCAACCCAGTAAAGAACTGCCCCAGCCGTTTGCGCTGAGCCGGCGGCAGGCTTTCCTCGAAGGAACGCGCCGAAGACCTAATCGCGCCGACTGCGCTAGTCGCCGGCACTGCATAGAACTCCGGGCAGCGGTTGCTCCGCATACCAGCGATAGAAGACATCCGCGTCGAGCGGGACTTGCTGATGATGGCTGAGGAAATGTGTCACGAGGCGGGAGTAAAGCCGCTGCGCCGTTGTTTCGGCCGGATCATGCGCGGCGGTCGCCGCGCGGTGAAGGGCCGTTGCGACCGTCCATACACACTCGTCCGCTCCGGTCTTGCTTTCGATCCGGGCCTCGGCCTTGCGACGCGGCCCCAACAGGAGCACGGGGTCGCCGCGCACAGCTCCTTCCGTCGTGACCTGTTTGAAGCTGCCCTGCTTCTTATCGAGAACCCCCGCATATTCCACGTCAAAGCCCGCATCCTGGTAGGCGCGCTGCAAGGCGTTCCAGACTTCGGCTGAAGCGGAATGAAACACCATTGTGGCCTTACCGGACGGCTTCAAAATCCGGCGAGCCTCGCTGAATGACCGGGTCAACAATTCCCGGTACTCGTCGATGGCCTTGCCCTGATCCGGGCTGACGATGGCTTCATCCGTGCGGTCGGTGAACGTCTTGAGCCAGGCTTCGTTTATGAAACTGAGTTCCGCATAGGGTATGTTGGCCCCGAAGGGCGGGTCCGTGAATACATAGTCGATGCTGCCGGAAGGCAGCGCGACATCGCAGCTGGAGCCGTGGACGACTTCGACCTTGCCGCTGCCGCCGTGAATGGTCTCGAATGCCTGCGCAATCGTTGTCAGCTTGCGCCGCAATCCTGCAAAAAAATTCTTCTCGACCGGAAGGCCGCTGACATACAGCACGCCGGGCTGGGCGCTGGTGACGACCAGGTCCTTCTGGCCGGACTTCGCCACGACGCGCGTCATGATCGTCCCGTGAGCCGCGTTATAGCTGAGCAGCCAGAAACGCAGTCCTTCGCGGAGTTCGCCGCTATAGGATTCCACGCGCTCCCACATGCGGCCGAAGACGATGAGATTGCGCCGCGTGTAGAAGTGGTGAACGTGCGTAATGCCCTGATGGTAGCCTTTTCGGTAGAGATCGCCCCAGGGGATCAGCGCCTGCGGGACGCATGACGGGATCGGCTCCGCCTCAATCTTCTTGATAAGCGTCAGGTCGGCGGCCGTGGCCGGTCGCGACCAGCGTTTTTTTCCGGTCGAACCATAGACGCGGGCCATTGCGCGCCCGCGCAGTGCGCGTTGCTCGCCCAGCACGTCGTCCTGTTCCTGTACCGTCACCCGCTGCACGTCATCCAGCGGCGCTTTATGACAGCATTTCGGACAAGAGAAGGTTGAAGAAATCTCCGCCGGATCGAGCGAAACGCACGCATCCCACAAGGTGACAGAGCTGCGACAACCGGGGCAGCGCAGCTTATCGCTCCAGATCAGGTGACGAAGGGAGCCTTTCGCGCCGGAGGGATCGCGCGCTTCATACATCCAGCCGTCTTCGCTCTCCCCGGCCGCTAGGACATCTTCGGCGGCCTTTCTGAACGCGGCAGGATCGGGCGGATTGGTCAGGGTCCGGCCGACAAACGAGCCGAGCGCGCCCAGTTCATAGAGAACGGCATTGCGGGCACCCCATTGCACATCAAGACCAAGGCGGACCGCTTCGGCGCGCAATTCCTCGGTTGGCCGTTCACAAAGCAGCGCGGCGAGGCCGGTCGTCCCGCTGCCTCCGAACCCGTCAAACACGGTGTCGCCAGGTTTGGTATGGGCGGCGATATAGAGGGCAATCGCCTCCGGAGAAATTTTTGTCGGGTAGGGAAAGGCCCCGTACAGGGCGCCGGTGCGCTTTGCCGCCAGCGGCTGGCGGTAGAGGGCATCGAGCGATTTGGCGGGCATCGCCGGCGCTGACTCGCGCGGCCTGGTCGCGGTGTGAAGCATCTGATCGTTTTCCCCCGGCATTCTCATTCGTTTCATGTCCGCTCCGGTGCGGCTGCCCGCTTGTCCAGAGCCGGCCGCCGCACAGCCCGCGCGGGCTGCTGGTGTCGCCGCAAATATTCATGGATGGCACGCCGCACGACCCAGGACACGGATACGTCGCCCTTTTCGGCGAGCGTGTTCAGCGTGTCATAATCTTTGGGCGTCACGCTGACGGTCACACGGGGGCCGAGCTTTTTTGATCGATCACTCATGGCAGACCCGCTAGTGTTCTCGTATTGTTCACTTTAGAGCGATTTGATTCTAAGTGCAACACAGTGCATCACTTTGACTCGCGCGAACAGTGATTTTCCGGCGGCTCATAGAGAATGAATTGCTAGGGGCTTTGCCCTCGCGCCAGCAAGGTAAGTGAAACCGTCAGGGGCGGTATCCCCAGCCTTCCGCACCCCGAGGGGCTTGTGCAGGCCGGGTGATCCCCCTCCACCCCGGCCGCCCTTGCTCGTTGCTACCCCAGTCTCGGCGACGGCCAGAAGGTCAGGCGCGGCGTTCCGCTTCGCTGACCTTCAGACCTGAGGATCAGAGACATGACCAATGTATCCGACAGCAGCCCCCGCATCTATGTTGCCTGCCTTGCCGCCTACAATAACGGCTGTCTGCATGGAGCGTGGATCGACGCGGATCAGGACCCTGAGCAGATCAGGGACGAGATTGCCGCGATGCTTGCTCGTTCCCCCATTGAGGATGCGGAGGAATACGCAATTCATGACTATGAGGGCTTCGAGGGCGTCAGCATCTCCGAATATGCCGGCATCGACAGCGTGGCGCGGATGGCCGCTTTCATCGCAGAGCATGGCGCACTCGGCGCGGGCTTGCTGGAGCATTTCGGCGGCGACATGGACCAAGCCGAAACCGCCTTGCAGGACTGCTATCATGGTCAGTACGCCAGCCTCGCCGACTATATGGAGGAATTGACCACCGAGAGCGTCACGATCCCCGAGGCACTACGCTACTATGTCGATTGGCAGGCGATGGCGCGCGACGCTGAGATGGCCGGCGACCTGTTCACCATCGAAACTGCGCACGGTGAGGTGCATGTGTTTTCCAACAGGTGAAAACATGACTGCGTGTTCGTGCTCATACGGGTACGCGTCGCGGAATCACCGGCTGTCGCCAAGCCAAAATACCAAAAATGATCGGGTTAGCCGCTCAAGGTATCTGCTTTGAGCGGCTTCTATATTTCCAGTGATGATTGAACCTCTTCTTGCCGGGCGCTGCCCAGCATCCCGGCTCGGGGAGGTGACGCCATGCTCAACATCGATTGGCGATCACCGGCGGCATACGCGCATACAAAGCACATCCCTGCCGCTGGTTTCGCTTGGGAATACCTGCGCCGCAACGACGAATATCGTCGGGACTGCCAGACCATCGCATTGACCGGAGGGGCGGCTGCCCGCGACCTCGAAGAGTTCGCGCATCGCTGGGGTTTGCGATTTCCCGTGCGATCCCGACGCGCCGCATGATCGGCAATCGCCGATCTGGAGTCCGCGCCTTCAACCGCAAGCCGTGATGTTGTCGCCAGTCAATCACAAGGACGATGACACCGAACCGGTACTGATGTTGGCGCATCTCGACGGCCTCGATATGCGCCGCGCTGCCGATGGCTGGCACGGCATCTGGCAGGCGGACGGCGTTGCGCATCAGTTCTGGCTACCCGTGGCCGTGCCGGACACCGCCGCGTTTTACGCCGTCACGCTACCGATGGACGCCTTTCTGGAGCTGCGCGCTCACGCTGTCCGTCGATTCTGGCGGTCCCTCAATGGCCGCGCGCCCGGTCCCGACTTCCGGGCGATCCCCGCCCAGCTCCGGCAATGGCACATCCTGTCCCTGCGTGCGCTCGACGCACGGTTCCGCGGCGAAAGCTACCGCACCATCGCTAAAGTCCTGCTCGGCTTTCGCGGCAGGAAGGAGGATTTTGAGAACGATCCGCGCAAGAACAAGGCCCGCCGCCTAGTTGCGCATGGCATCAAGATGATGCGCGGCGGCTATCGCCTGTTGCTTCATTACCCAATCAAACCCTGCAAGCGTTAATCGTTTGCGAGCGCTATCTGTCGAAAATCACGTCGCAAATTTGTGCCACTTACGACAATGACATGCAACACGGAAACCCCTTGCTTCTCTGAGACCGGCCGATCTGTTAGAGAATTTTAGAAATTGCGTGACGGTGATGGTATTTGCCGGTCAGATCGATAGGGGCCGTTGCAAATGGCACTTACGCTTCTCGCCCCTTATCTCGCAAGGGATGCAATTTCGAGAATGACGGAGTTTGGTGGTTCTGCCGCTGCCAGCCTGTGTTTCATTTGCCGTGGTAGCTGTCGTCTAATATCAAAAAAGCTCGTCCAACATCAGGTGGAATAGCAGCTTGCTTGGATCTGGCTTAGGAGCGCCGTAACGGGCGAGAAACCTGTCCTGTAAAGACTCATCGAACTCTCCGAGACAGTTCCAAAGTATCGCCAAATCTTGGTAGCGGTCGGCAATACCGACACGGCCTACGTCGATACAGCCGATTACCACACCATCCACCATAAGAAGGTTATCGAGCGAGAAGTCCCCATGTGTGACAACCTGATCGGCCATGAAAGGCAGGTGCCGATGCATTTCCTGCCAAACCTGTTCTGCTGTCCAGCCTTCGCGTTCCTCATCGAAATCGTCTTCTTCGACCAAGCCGGCGTCGATCCGTTTGCGCGCCAGTCGGAGTCGATAGCTATGATCGCTGGTAAATGGACATTCGCTGATCGGAATTGCATGTAGCGTCCGAAGGAAGTCTGCCAGCGCGTCAACAATGGTCTTTCTCTCATCTGGACGCGCTTCCAGGGCCTGATATGCGGTTTCACCTGCCAAGGCCGTCATAAGGAGCCAGGCTTCGTCGGTAGTGCTGACGAAATGCGTGACGGCGGGAACCTCTATGTGGTTGGCCATCCAACGCAGTCTAACCATCTCATCCAGGAGGTCACTGGCAACGGTATCCCGACCATGCTTCAGGAAGAGATCGGGTGCACCCGCCTTGCCGTAGAGCCGATATACTACTCCCCCGGACTCACCGACATTATTCCGCGCCCACGCATATCCCTTCACTTCTTCCGATAAACCCGCCGGCACTGGCATCGCTGCGCAGTTTACTTCCCTGTATTCATCCATGGCTTACGTGAACCTACTTGCGGGTAGCTGTCGCAACAATCCCGAAATCTGCGACAAGAAACAAGCTGAAATTGTCTCCAATCTTCATAGCTTGTTGGCTACCGCCTGCTCCAGAATCTTCCGATAGCCCTTACGCGACAGCCATTGCGCGCGTTGGAGATGGCTTTGCCAGCAACGGCGGGTGCGAAATTCATCGGCGACCGGATCACGGTGCAGCACGATCTGCGCGACTTCCTTCCAGTCCGCGCCCTCGGCCTTCGCGTCGAGAAGGCGCAGATAGGTCACGTAATGCCGTTCGTCATAGACGGTTATCGTGTCGCCGGTTGGCGCTTCGTCATCCACATCTGGATCGAGTTCGACGGGCACCCGCATAGTCATTCCTCGTATCCGAGAGAGCTTTGTCTGCGGTGCGCCCCCGCAAACGATTCTCTCTGACTCTTGGTGATCGGGGAGTTAGTAACCGTCACGAAACGGCCCCATGGCCTTTAGCTCGGAAAGCCTGTTGTATACGCCACAGGCTCCCCGACCATAGGTCAAGGAGTTGGTGCCGTTCTGGCTGGCACCGGCCATTCGTGAGGGGTTACTACGCCCCAGAGCAGCGCGTCTGCTCCGCCGACACTCTTAGCCGAACCGCGTGCGAATGTCTTTGCCTTTTCGGCACGGCATGGCGACGAGCCGCTGAAATCCCTCACCTATTAGCCGCGCACCGCCCCAAGGGGGGGGCCGCCAGCGCATAGGCGCAAATGCGGCACGCTACGCGCCGCCGGTCCCTCGCCATGGTTCGCCACAGTCCGCTGCCCTCGGCAGCTCAATCCCGACTGGAGGTGATCCATGGCCAACCCGCTTGCGGGCCTGCCGCCGCGCCTGCTGCGCACCAAGGAAGCCGCGCGCTTCCTCGGCATATCCATCAGAACCCTTGAGAAACATCGGACCTACGGGACCGGGCCGACCTATCGCAAGGTCGGCGGCCGTGTCCTCTACACCGTTCGCGATCTGGAAGACTGGAGCGCGGTCGGCGAGCGCAAATCCACCCGCGACAAGACAGCAGGCACCGTCTTTCCGGCGCGTCCGCTCACCCCCGAAGAACGGGGCGACCGCTGATGCTGCGCGAGGACGGGCACGACCCCGCGCAGCCGGCCGAGGATAGCGAGCGCAGCCGCCTAAACCCCTTCGTGGTCGCAACGGGCGACGCGCCGCCGCGTGACCAGCGCGACTTGATGGAGCGGCCATTCTTCTCGCTTGCGAAGACACCGCGCACCAAACCGATTCTCTACAAGGCCGCCGACATAGAGGTGCAAGTGTTCGGGATGCCCGAGCACGGGATGGCGACCATTTGGGACGCCGATGTACTGATATGGGCGGCCTCGCAGATCGTCGCGGCCGAGAATGACGGCCTCGCCACGTCGCGCTTCGTCCGCTTAACGCCCTACCATCTGTTGCGCGCCATCGGACGCCCGACCGGCAATCACCAATACCGCCTTCTGAAAGCTGCGCTGGCGCGACTGCAATCCACCGTCATAGCCACCACGATCCGCAACGGCCCGCATTGGCGGCGCCGGCAATTCTCATGGATCAACGAGTGGGAGGAAATGACGACGCGCGCCGGCCGTGTCGAGGGGATGGAGTTCGTCCTGCCCGAATGGTTTTACAACAGCGTCATTGATCGCTCGCTGGTCCTGACCATCGACCCAGCGTATTTCCGGCTGACTGGAGGCATCGAGCGATGGCTTTACCGCGTCGCCAGAAAGCACGCCGGGCACCAGCGCCACGGCTGGATTTTCGAGGTCGCGCACCTTCATCAGAAATCCGGCAGCCTCGCCCGGCCGTCCGACTTCGCGCTCGACCTTCGCCGGATCGCGGCCCGCCAGCAACTCCCCGGTTACCGCCTCCAGATCGAGCGGGAAGACGGTCGCGAGCTGTTGCGCATCCGCCCCGAAAACTCATCAACAGGCACTGTTGATAACCCTGTTAATGCCATCGGCAGATCAGGCGCACGGGGTATCGGCACATCAGGCGCACCACTATCGGCAGATCAGGCGCACGAACCGGAGCTAACGCTTTGGCCTGAAACGCGGAATCCGACCGCTAACTTATCTAACAGAGAATCTATCTCTTTTTCTTTGACGCGCGCGCAGACGAAGCGTGGTGCCGGTTCTGCCCGAAGGGGCGAGCCATGACGGCCGCGCTCGACGCGCTGCGCCCGCGCAGCCCCCAGCACATCACCGGAGACGAACAATGACCCGTCGCGCCCATCGCAGCGCGCCAGGCCGTCCGCTGCCGGACGGGCCTGCGCCCTCCACCACATTGGTCGAGCTGACCTTCGAGAAACGCAAGGTCGAGCACTGGATACGCTTCGGCCGCAAGAGCTACGAGCAGATCATCGACCGCCGCCGCAGCGTCGTCGGCTTCGCGCCGGGCAGCGTCTTTGCCTTCGTGCGTTGGGCGAAGGGCGAGCACGGCACTGTCGTTTCGCGCATCGACATTGTGCGCGCCATCGGCCGGGGCGAGCCGTTCCAGACATTGCCCTTCGTGCGCCCCGGCGGCGAAATCCTGTTGCGCCTCGATAGCTGGCCCAAGGTGCAGCGCGCGCTTGCCGCCATCGACGCCGTGGAATCGCTCGGCCTCGATCCGGCCGATGCCTCGCCGGAGCATTGGCGACACGTCCACAACCGTTTGACCGCCAATCTGGAGGCGCACGCCTACACGCCCGAGCGACATGCCGCGTGGCTTCATCGCCGAAGGATCGACCCATGACGCGTCGCCGCACCCTCACGGTGACGGCGCTCGCCGTCATCGGCATCGCCGCCGCAAGCGCGGTCGAGACGCCATTGAGGCTCATCTGGAACGCCACCGCCAGCGCGCCCATTGGCTTCTACACCGTCGAGCCGGCAGACCGGATCGACGTGCCCGAGCTAGTCGCCGTCATGCCGCCCGAACCGCTCGCCGCGTTCATGGTCGAGCGCGGCTATAGCGCGCGAGGCGTCCCGCTGTTGAAGCGCGTCTTGGGCCTGCCCGGACAGCAGATTTGCCGCACCAACCGCACGATCACGGTGGACGGGATCGAGATGGGCGAGGCGCTGGAGCGTGACAGCCTCGGCCGCGATCTGCCCGTCTGGCAGGGCTGCCGCGTCATCGGCGACGGCCAGCTTTTCCTCATGAATTGGGAAGTCCGCGACAGCCTCGACGGCCGGTATTTCGGACCCATCCCCGCAGCTTCCGTCATCGGCCGGGCGGTCCCGCTCTGGACCGATGAGAAAGGCGTCGGCCGCTGCGAGTGGCGCGCGCCGACCCACTGAACCACCCCCCGAGAACCAACCACAGGAGATTTCCATGGCAGAGATAGGCACCTTCACCCGCACCGAAGGCGGCTATGCGGGGGAGCTTCATTCGTTCGGCCTCCGCGATAAGCTGTTCATCGTCCCTGCCAAGCCGAGCGACGCAAAAAACGCGCCCGATTATCGCGTGCGCCTCGATAGCGAGGACGGCCCGGACGCCGGCCCCGCATGGAAAGACTCCAGCGAGAACGCTGGCGACTTCGTGTCGATGCGATTGGAGGGGCCAATCTTCCCGTTCCCGATCCGCGCCAAGCTGTTCCAGTCCAACGACGATCCTTCGGTCTGGACCCTGCGTTGGAAGCACGCCCGGAAGATCGAGGACGAGGAATGACGGCCGCGCGCGGCCGGCCCGCCATCCGGTCAAAGATCGGCATCCCTTTGTTCGCGGAAAAGCCGACTCATCCCTCCGTCCCGCTCGGCGACCGGACGGCCGGCGCGCACAGCGAAGGTCAGGGGCGGTCATCGGCCGGCGCTTGCGCCTTGCCCTTGACCGCAAAAAGCACGCTGGCAGGCTGGTGTCGAAGCGGAGACAGGACTGCATGGCATTATGCCGTCCTGATACTGACCGGAGTGCTTTCCGTCTGCGCCGGATCGGGCGTCGCGGTCGCGCAATCCGCGCCCGTCGAGCGTCCGGCCGCCGCCCATCCCTATGCGGCCCACATCGCCGAGGCGTCGCAGCGTTTCGGCATCCCCGAGCGCTGGATTCGTGCCGTGCTGCGCGCCGAGAGCGCGGGCGATGTGCGCGCGATCTCAACGGCCGGCGCGATGGGATTGATGCAGGTGATGCCCGACACATGGGCCGGCCTGCGCGTCCGCCACGGCCTCGGCCGCGATCCCTACGACCCGCGCGACAACATCCTCGCAGGCACGGCCTATCTGCGCGAAATGTTCGACCGCTACGGCAATGTCGGCGCGATGCTGGCAGCCTACAATGCCGGCCCCGGTCGCTACGACGAGCACCGCGCGACCGGCCGCTCGCTTCCCGCCGAGACGCGCGCCTATGTAGCGGCGCTGGCCCCGACCCTTGGCGGCGCGCCTCCATCGGATGCGCCGTTGCAACCACCGGCACCGCCGCCCGATTGGCGCGAGGCACTACTATTCGTCATGCGCCCTGCCGACACGCGAGCTGCCGCCGCGCCGCCATCCGAGGTGCAAACAGGCGACGGCCGTGCTGCCGTTCCGGCGCGCGACCCCGCCCGTGCGGAACCGCAGGACGGCAGCATTTTCGTGGCGAGCGCCAGCGACGGAGGAACGCCATGAAGGCGGCGTTCCCACGCTCGGCAGCTCTCATTCCGGTGTCCAGTCAGGCAGGTTTTTGCCCGGCTGGATTTCCGGCAGGAGGGGCAGAAAAGGCAGAGAGGGCGGAGGGCAAGATTAAAGAAGACGGCACCATGTCGGGCCGCTTCTGGAAATTGTTGTTGTCTGCACACTGGTTAGGTGGCCGGTTCCGGCACCATGGTTTTGAGGGGCCGCGTGCCGCGATTTTGCGCAAAGCCTTGGCTTTGCAGGGTTTCAAGCGGCACCATAGGCGCAGATCGGCGGTTTTCCGGCGGTTTGGGCTGGAGTCGCGCCCTTGAGCGCCGACGACGAAAACCGCTTCCGACCGAAGCCCGGCCGCATCCGATCCGACACGCCGAAGGCTGGCAAGACCAAGAGCTTTTTCACGCAGGTCAGGAAGATCACCCGGCAGCATCAGGCGGCAGCCTCCCGCGACCCTTCCATGCCGTCATCCGCCCGCCCGTCATCGTCGGGCCGGTCCCGTGCCGTGGTCGCCAGCGGCAAGGGCGTGAAGCGCGGCCGGGGCGCGAGCTTCGTGCGTGCCCGCAATATCTCGGGCAACTGGCATCATCGCCAGCCGGGCAGCCGCCGCGTCATCGTCAAGCAGCGCAGCGTCAGGGCCGCATTGAAGGGCGGCCGTGCCCGTGCACATCTGCGCTATGTCCAGCGTGACGGAACCTCACGCGACGGCGAGCGGGGCCGGCTCTATTCGGCGACCGAGGACCGCGCCGATGGCGACGCCTTCCTTGATCGCGGCAAGGACGACCGCCACCAATTCAGATTCATCGTCTCGCCCGAGGAGGGGGCGGAGCTGTCGGACCTCACGGCCTACACCCGCGATTTCATGAAACAGGTGGAAGCTGACCTTGGCACCAAACTCGATTGGGTTGCCGTCAATCACTACAACACCGGCCATCCCCATGTGCATATCGTCGTCAACGGCCGCGACGATATGGGCGGGGATCTAGTCATCAACGGCGACTACCTTTCCGCCGGCCTGCGCGAACGCGCCAGCGAGCTTGCCAGTCTCGAACTCGGCCCCGTGACCGAGATCGAGCAGGCCCGCAAGCTATCCGCCGAGATCGACCAAGACCGTTTCACCCGGATCGACCGCGCCATGGTCGAGGAAGCCGATGCCCGTTTCCTCGACCTGCGCCATGAACTGGCAGAGCCGAGGCGGCAGTTCGAGCGCACCTTGCGCCTGCGCCGCCTTACCAAGCTGGAGAAGATGGGGCTGGCGACCGAGCACGCGCCCGCCGTTTGGGAATTGAGCAAGGACATGGAACCGGCCCTGCGCGAGCTAGGCGAGCGTGGCGACATTATCCGCACCATGCAGAAGGCGCTCGGCCCGCAGGCAGGCGAACGCGATCCCATGAGCTTCCAAATCCATGACGGAGCGCCCGAGACGCCTATCGTCGGCCGCGTCGTGGACAAGCACCTGTCCGACGAGTTGGGCGAGAACCTGACAATCGTGGTGGACGGGATCGACGGTAGGACGCACCACATCGCCGGCATCACGCCCGAGCGGCTGGAGGACGCCCGCATTGGCAGCGTCATCCAGATCGGCCCGGCCGAGGTGGCACCCCGGCCGTCCGACCGCACCATCACCGCCATCGCCGAGGACGGCATCTATCGGCCGAGCCGCCATCTGGAGCAGGCGAAATTCGAGGGCCGCGTTCCCGGCGGCGACGATGAGGGCTATATCGATGCCCATGTCCGGCGGCTGGAGGCGCTGCGCCGGGCCGGCATCGTCGAGCGCATCGACGCCGACCAATGGCGCATCCCAGATGATCTGGTCAGCCGCGCGGCTGATTACGATACCGGCCGCGACCGGCAGGCCAGCGTTCGCGTGCTTTCCCCGGTTGATCTGCAAAGGCAGATACGTTCGGACTGCGCGACATGGCTGGACCGGCGATTGGTCCATGGCGAAACGGCCGACCTTGCGCCGACCGGCTTCGGGCAACAGGTCCGCGAAGCCATGGACCAGCGCCGCGAGCATCATATCGAACAGCGCGACGCCACGCGCAACAGGGACGGCCGAATCTTCTACCGGCGCAATCTTCTCGCCACCCTGCGCGAGCGGGAAGTTGCGCGCGCCGGTGCGGAGATGGCCGAGGGCAAGGCGCTGCCGTTCCGCGCCGCCAAGGATGGTGAGAGTGTCAGCGGCAAGTTCACCGGGACTGTCCAGCTAACGAGCGGCAAGTTCGCCATCGTGGAAAAGAGCCACGAGTTCACCCTTGTCCCGTGGCGGCCGATCATCGACCGCCAGCTCGGCCGCGAGGTCGCGGGTATCATGCAGGGCGGTTCGGTGTCGTGGCAGTTAGGGCGGCAGCGGGGGTTGGGGCTATAGGAGCCAACGATACCGCATTGCAACGCAACAACTAATTCGATAAGAGCTGCTATTCAATTTCGTAATCGTGGAGCCATCAGCATGGGAAATTCCAAGTCAGCAGACAAGTAAGCCGCAACATCAGAATTGTTGTTGCGGCGCTCTGTAAGACCAATCCCATCTGATTGCTGACGAGCAGACGCTGCCCGGTATCCTTAATCGAGCGGTTGATTCGTCATGACCACCACACGCCCCGCGTGGGCCTATACGCTGCCGGCAGCCTTGCTGCTTATGGCTCCCTTCGACATCCTCGCCTCGCTGGCGATGGATATTTATCTTCCAGTCGTTCCGGCGATGCCGGGCGTCCTGAACACGACTCCATCCATAATCCAACTCACGTTGAGCCTCTACATGGTGATGCTCGGTGTGGGCCAAGTGATCTTTGGGCCACTCTCCGATCGCGTCGGGCGACGGCCGATCCTGCTTGTAGGCGCAACGGCTTTCGTTGCTGCGTCTCTGGGAGCGGCTTGTTCTTCAACTGCATTAGCCTTTGTTGCGTTTCGTCTGGTTCAGGCTGTTGGAGCATCGGCCATGCTGGTGGCCACCTTCGCGACCGTGCGCGACGTATATGCCAATCGTCCCGAAGGTGCCGTCATCTACGGCCTTTTCAGTTCGATGCTGGCGTTCGTGCCTGCGCTCGGCCCTATAGCCGGTGCGCTGATCGGCGAGTTTTGGGGATGGCAGGCGATCTTCATCACACTGGCTGCACTGGCTTCGCTCGCACTCTTAAACGCCAGTTTCAGGTGGCATGAAACCCGACCGTTGGATCAGGCCAGAACGCAACGATCTGTTTTGCCGATCTTCGCGAGTCCGGCCTTTTGGGTTTACACGGTCGGATTTAGTGCCGGCATGGGCACATTCTTCGTTTTCTTCTCGACAGCCCCCCGTGTTCTCATAGGCCAAGCCGGCTATTCCGAGATCGGATTTAGCTTGGCCTTCGCGACTGTCGCGCTGGTCATGGTCACGACAACCCGCTTCGCAAAGTCCTTCGTTGCCAAATGGGGTATCGCGGGATGCGTAGCGCGCGGGATGGCGTTGCTCGTTTCCGGCGCGATCCTGTTGGGGATCGGCCAACTTTTCGGATCGCCGTCATTTTTCAGCTTCATCCTGCCGATGTGGGTTGTCGCGGTCGGCATTGTCTTCACGGTGTCCGTTACCGCCAACGGCGCACTTGCGCAGTTCGACGACATCGCTGGATCAGCGGTTGCGTTCTACTTCTGCATCCAAAGCCTGATAGTCAGTATCGTCGGGACATTGGCGGTGACGCTGTTAAACGGCGATACAGCGTGGCCCGTGATTTGTTACGCCACGGCAATGGCAGTGCTGGTGTCGTTGGGGCTGGCGCTCCTTCGATCCCGTGATGCTGCCACCGAGAAGTCGCCAGTCGTCTAGCCGACGACTGGAAGCAAGCCCGCTCCGATGCGGCGCAATAATCTTCGAAACCTCGTGAATGGCGGTATCCTGTCTGGCAAGATACCGCTCATTTCCCTTGTCCCGTGGCGGCCGGTCATCGACCGCCAGCTCGGCCGTGAGGTCATGGGCATCGTGCAAAGCGGATCGGTGTCGTGGCAGTTGGGGCGGCAAAGGGGCATAAGCCTCTAATCTGTTGTAGATGAACGCAGCCGCTCGAAACCAGCGATGAGGCTGTCGAGTCCGAAGTTGAACGCAGCATCCATGCCGTCTGTTTCCAACTCGTGAAACAGATCGTGCAGGAAGGACGACGGTGCTTGCTCGGACACATCTGGCCTGTCCGGAACTCTCTCATCGGCATCAGATGCCTGCTGCTCGAGAACGGAACCGACCACATAGTGACTGACCGCCCGGAGCGCCCAAACGGCGCGCTTCGGACAAAAGCCCTCCGCGCAGAGAAAGCGTATTTGCGTCTCGGCGGTGCCAAAATTCGGTTCTGTCGGTCGAGTGCCGGCATGGATACGCGCGCCGTCGCGATAAGAGAGCAACGCCGTTCTGAAGCTCAGGGCATTCTCTTTCAGGAACACCCGCCAGTCCTCATTCTCTTCGGGTAGCGAGCGGGTATGGCGTTCCGCCAGCATCGCCTCGGCGAGCGCATCAAGCAGCGCTCGCTTGTTCTGGAAATGCCAGTAAAGCGCAGGCTGCTGAACCTTGAGGCGTTCAGCGAGCTTCCGCGTCGTCAGGCTGTCCATGCCAACCTCGTTCAACAGCTCTAGCGCCGCCGCGATCACGGTGCCCTTGTCCAGTTTGGTCATTCACGTTCCTTCGCCAGTGCTTGACAATTTATCACCGATAAGTTCTATGTCCATCTCCTTATCGTTGATAAAGTCGCTCCATTGAGCGGCGCTGGAGTTTCAGGTGCGCAGCTCTGCCATCATTGCCCTGCTGATCGTGGGTCTTGACGCCATGGGTCTCGGCCTCATCATGCCCGTCCTTCCGACGCTTCTGCGTGAGCTTGTGCCAGCAGAGCAGGTCGCTGGACACTATGGTGCCTTGCTGTCGCTCTATGCATTGATGCAGGTCGTCTTCGCGCCCATGCTTGGACAGCTTTCGGATTCTTACGGTCGGCGTCCGGTACTTCTGGCTTCTCTTGCAGGAGCCGCAGTCGATTACACGATTATGGCATCAGCGCCGGTCTTATGGGTGCTCTATATCGGCCGACTCGTGTCCGGCGTCACGGGCGCAACCGGAGCTGTAGCAGCCTCAACCATTGCCGATTCGACGGGGGAAGGTTCTCGCGCACGCTGGTTCGGCTACATGGGGGCCTGTTATGGGGCGGGCATGATTGCCGGGCCAGCACTTGGTGGCATGCTCGGTGGTATCTCTGCTCATGCCCCGTTTATCGCCGCCGCCCTTCTCAACGGGTTCGCGTTCCTGCTTGCCTGCATTTTCCTCAAGGAGACTCATCACAGCCATGGCGGGACCGGAAAGCCGGTTCGCATCAAACCATTCGTTCTGTTACGGCTGGATGATGCATTGCGCGGGCTAGGTGCGCTTTTCGCAGTTTTCTTCATTATTCAACTGATCGGCCAAGTGCCTGCAGCCCTATGGGTCATATATGGCGAGGACCGTTTTCAGTGGAACACCGCGACCGTTGGTTTGTCGCTCGCGGCGTTTGGGGCAACACATGCGATCTTCCAAGCGTTTGTTACCGGCCCGCTTTCAAGCCGGCTTGGAGAGCGGCGCACGCTGCTGTTTGGCATGGCTGCGGATGCGACTGGCTTCGTTCTTCTGGCTTTTGCCACGCAGGGATGGATGGTGTTCCCGATTCTGTTGCTGCTTGCCGCCGGGGGTGTTGGCATGCCGGCCTTGCAGGCAATGCTCTCAAACAATGTCAGCAGTAACAAGCAAGGGGCTTTGCAAGGAACGCTAACGAGCCTCACCAATCTAAGCTCTATCGCAGGACCGCTTGGCTTCACAGCACTCTATTCTGCCACCGCCGGGGCATGGAACGGTTGGGTTTGGATTGTCGGCGCGATCCTCTATTTAATATGTCTGCCAATACTACGCAGACCATTCGCAACTTCATTGTGATTTAGTCATGGCGATTTGGCATGCGTAGACTTAGGAGAAATGACGGATTAAATCTGTTGAGCAATCATCTCCTTTCGGGGCGAGTGCCAATGATGACCTTAGTTCACACTCTCGCTGTCGCCGAATATCTCAACTTCCGTCACGCCGCCAACGCGCTCGGCGTTGCACAGTCCAGCGTCAGCGCCCGCGTGAAGGCACTGGAAGAAGACCTCGGCATCCTCTTGTTCGAGCGTCATGCGCGCGGCGTTCGGCTGACCGAGGCCGGACGCCATTTCGTCGAGCGGATAGCCGTAGGTATTGACCAACTCGACCATGCGGTGAAAACCGCCGGCATGGCGGCAGCCGGAGAAAGCGGCCGGCTTCGTATCGGTATCCATGCCCTGATTCCGCATAGCTTCCTCGCAAAGCTGATCGGCCAATACCGCAAGGATTACCCCGATGTTGAAGTCGAGATCGCCGAAGGCCCGGCCCGTGAAGCGGTGGTGCAGCTTCGCGCCGGCAGGTTGGACGTGGCGTTCGTCGCAGGCACGCCCCAACCACCCGACTGCCATTCCCGTCGCACATGGACCGAACCGCTCTTGGCGGTGCTACCGGAACGGCATCCGCTCGCCAAGCGGTCAGCCGTCACATGGCCCGATTTGGCAGGCGAGACGTTCCTTGTCCGGCATGGCGGCACTGGACCGCAGGTTCATAGCCATATCGTGCTACGCCATGCCGAGCGCTGGCCTGCGCCGTCGATCCTGCGCTTCGACGTGGGGCGTGGCACCCTTTTGTCTTTGGTCGGACAGGGCTTTGGCATCACCATCGTCGGCGCGGCCACGGCGCTGTTGCCGACAAACGGCATTGTC
Organism: Erythrobacter sp.; assembly: GCA_025698865.1. Lineage (GTDB taxonomy): Bacteria > Pseudomonadota > Alphaproteobacteria > Sphingomonadales > Sphingomonadaceae > Qipengyuania. The sequence goes on from JAILWQ010000002.1 coordinate 382,011, forward strand.
TTTTTGCCCTTCACCGACGAGCCGGAGCCGGTCGCCTTCTCGGCTGTCTGGTCGCCGTCCAATCGCAGCGCGGCGCTTCGCAACCTGCTCAGCCTCGCCAACGACATGGGCCGGAAGGTCTGCACGGACTACCGTTCGATACTACCACGGATAGCGAAGGCGTGAGCGACAAGTCCACCGGCACCGTACAATTATCCAGCAGCCAGTTCGCTGTGGTTGAAAAGAGCCATAAATGCACCCTTGTCCCGTGGCGGCCGGTCATCAACCGCCAGCTCAGCAGCGAGGTCTGCGCGGGCAGATAGGACCGGCGCTATAGGATCAATGCTCTATTCGACCTTCCTCTCAAAAGCGTTATCTGACCATCGTTGCGTAGCGAACCGAAGTGTTTGCGGAAGCACAGTCCGGGACTGTTACTGCCATCGCCGGAAAGCGACACTTGCATTAACACCGCCAAAGCCGAATCCGTTGGAAATGGCATGTTCCATGAGAATGGGCCGCGCAGATTGGCGAACGAGGTCGATACCAGCGGCAACAGGATCGGGGGTTTCTAAATTTCTCGTTGGGGGAGCAATTTGATCGCGCAAAGCGAGCACCGTGAAGATTGCCTCAATACCGCCTGCGGCACCAAGTAGGTGCCCCGTAGCCGATTTCGTGGCGCTTACGACCACATCATGATTGCCGAACACGGATTGTATCGCGGCAATTTCTCCTCGATCTCCTACGGGGGTGGAGGTGGAATGTGCGTTCAAATGTTGAATATCGATTGGTTTCAACCCAGCACTGTGGAGTGCAATTCCCATCGCACGGGCCGCGCCTCGGCCGTCATCTGGACCGGCAGTCATATGATGTGCATCGGCGCTTGTGCCGTATCCCACCAATTCCGCTATGGGCTTGGCACCCCGAGCGAGGGCATGTTCTAATTCCTCTATGACGATCAGACCCGCCCCTTCAGACATTACGAAACCATCGCGCCCGGTGTCGAACGGCCTCGACGCCAGTTCCGGGGTAGTATTGTAGCCGGTGGATAGTGCTCGCGCGGCAGCAAATGCCCCAAGACTAACCTTATCAATGCATGCTTCTGCCCCGCCGCACAGAGCGATGTCGGCCTCGTTAGAGCGTATCAGCCGCGCGGCGTCGCCGATGGCTTGAACGCTGGCAGCGCAGGCGGTTACAGGCGTGCCAATAGGACCTGTAAATCCATGCCTGATGGTAACATGTCCTGCCGCGAGATTGGCCAGAAACGATGGCACGGTAAAGGGTGATAGCCTCCGTGCTCCCCGTGTATCCGTTATACGAACTGCTGAAGCAATTGCAGGAAATCCGCCTATACCAGAGGCAATAATTGTCGCCGTGCGCTCACGTTCGTAGTCGCACGTAGGATGCCATCCCGCCGTTTCAAGAGCCTCCATCGCGGCCGCTAGTGCGAACAGAATGAAGCGATCCATTTTTCGTTGATCCTTTGTGTCAACGATCACATCGGGATCGAAACCGGCTTCGGAATCTTCAATCAGGCTGGGAACGAGTCCTCCGATTTTCACCGGCAGGTCGCTGGAGATTTCATCGGGCAAACTCCTAATTCCTGATTTTCCTTCCAAGAGCCTTTTCCAGCTTGTTTCGGTCCCGGAACCAAGAGGGCCCACCAGACCCATGCCGGTTATAACAATTCGACGCATTTGATTATTCCGCTTTTTCTGAGTTTACCCGCTTCACACGGTTTATGACGCGCATCGTTTCTTCCGTCGCCGCTGGGCCTGCTAGAAGAACCGTGTTTTCAGGAGTGATTTGTCCGTCGTCGAAACATTTGGCGCAGGTTTGGCGTGGCGTTAACGGAGAGCGGGCCTCGTCAGGGGTTGGCTTTTAGGCGGCGAGCTTGCGGTGCTGCAAGCGGCGATGTTCGATGGTCTGTTTCTTGATGGCGGCGCGCTGGGCGTGGATCTGCCGATCGCGGCCAAAGTAGGCATCTGCGGGCGTCACATTGCCCAGGCTTTCGTGATAGCGCTGGTGGTTGTAGTGCTCGATGAAGGCTTCGATCTGGGCTTCGAGATCGCCGGGCAGGTAATAATTCTCCAGTAGGATGCGGTTTTTCAAGGTCTGGTGCCAGCGCTCGATCTTGCCCTGTGTCTGGGGGTGAAAGGGGGCGCCGCGCACGTGGCTCATGGACTGGGCCTCGATATAGGCGGCCAGTTCGCCCGCGACATAGCTCGGGCCATTGTCCGAGAGCAGGCGCGGCATGTGCAGCACGGTGGCGCTGTCACAACCTGATGCGGCCAGCGCCAAGTCCAGCGTGTCGGTGACATCGCCCGCCGTCATGGTGGTGCACAGCTTCCACGAGATGATGTAGCGGGAATAGTCGTCGAGCACGGTTGAGAGGTAAACCCAGCCCCAACCGATCAGCTTGAAATAGGTGAAGTCGGTCTGCCACATCTCGTTTGGTCGCATCGTCTTGGTGTGGAACTCGTCGCGGGCCTTGATGACGATATAGGCTGGGCTGGCGATCAGATCCTGTGCCTTGAGCAGGCGATAAACCGTGGCCTCGCAGACAAAGTACTGCTTCTCATCGGTAAATTTGGTGGCCAACTCGCGGGGCGAGAGTTCGCTTTCCTCCAGCGCCATGTCGATGATCTGTTTGCGCACATTCTCGGGCAGCCGGTTCCATACCCGGCTTGGCGCCGAGGGGCGGTCTTCCAGCGCCTCAGGCCCACCATCAAGGTAGCGGGCATACCAGCGGGCAAAGGTGCGGCGTGGGATGCCCAGTTTCTCCAGCGTCTGTCGGGTGGGCAGATGGGATTGCTCGACGAGGCGGATGATCTCGAGCTTTTCTGCGGCGGGATACCTCATTCTTGGTCGCCCCCATCCGCGATCATGCTTTTTTTAAGCAGGCGGTTCTCGAGCGTCAGGTCGGCCACGCATTCCTTGAGAGCCAGTGCTTCACGGCGCAGATCCTTGACCTCGTCACTGGTGGCGGCACGGGCCGTGTCCCCGGCCAGACGGCGTTTGCCAGCCTCAAGGAATTCTTTTGACCAGGAATAATACACGCTCTGGGCGATGCCTTCGCGGCGGCACAGTTCAGCGATGCTCTCCTCGCCGCGCAGGCCTTCGAGCACGATGCGGATTTTATCCTCGGCCGAGAAATGCCGGCGTGTGGCACGGCGAATATCTTTCACCACCACCTCGGCGGGCTTCTTGGTGGGCTTGGCAGCCAATTTTGGGCTGGAGGGATTGGGTCTCATCTGCGTTCCTTACGTCACTGCGACGAGACCCAATCCCTCCATTATCCGCAACCCCAGATCTGTGCCAAAGGCGCTGACGCCGAACACTCGATGCGCTGCTCGCCGACCAGCCCTTGACCGGCGGGCTGGAGCCGCGCCTTGGGACCAAGCATCTGCGCGTGCTGACCATCGTGGGATTCCCGACCGCGACGACGCCGGGCCTGCTCGACGAAATGAACCGCCTGCCGTTCCCCTACAGGTGGAGCACGCGCGCGATCCTGCTCGACAAGACCGACGCGACGCGGCTGCTGACCCGCATCCGCCGCCAATGGTTTGCGAAGCGCAAGAGCATCGCCGCGATCTTGAAAGAGGTGATGACCAACGAGGCGTCCGCGCTGGTGGACACCGACGCGGCCAACAAGGCGCTCGACGCCGACATGGCCTTGCAGGAACTCGGCGCGGACGTGGCGGGCATGGCCTATGTCACGGCCACCGTCACCGTATGGGATGCCGACCCGCGCCTAGCCGACGAGAAGCTGCGCCTGGTCGAGAAGATCGTTCAGGGGCGCGACTTCACCGCCATGCCCGAGAGCGTCAACGCGGTTGACGCATGGCTCGGCAGCCTGCCCGGACACGCCTACGCCAATGTCCGCCAGCCGCCCATCAGCACATTGAATCTCGCCCACATGATCCCGCTGTCGGCGGTGTGGGCGGGGCCGGAACGGGACGAGCATTTCGGTGCGCCCCCTCTGCTCTTTGGAAAGACCGAAGGCTCAACCCCGTTCCGGTTGTCTTTGCATGTCGGCGACGTAGGGCACACCCTTGTCGTCGGCCCCACGGGCGCGGGCAAGAGCGTGCTGCTCGCCCTTATGGCCTTGCAGTTCCGGCGCTACGCCGGATCGCAGGTCTTCGCCTTCGACTTCGGCGGCAGCATCCGCGCCGCCGCGCTCGCCATGGGCGGCGACTGGCACGACCTTGGTGGCGGGCTGACAGAAGGGGCCGAGGCGTCCGTCTCGCTCCAGCCGCTCGCCCGCATCCACGACACCTATGAACGCGCATGGGCGGCGGACTGGATCGCCGCCATCCTCATGCGGGAAGGCATCGCCATCACGCCCGAGGTCAAAGAGTATCTTTGGACGGCGCTGACTTCGCTGGCCTCGGCCCCGGTCGAGGAACGCACCATCACCGGCCTTGCGGTGCTGCTGCAATCCAACGATCTGAAACAGGCGCTCCGGCCGTTCTGCGTCGGCGGTGCCTATGGCCGGCTGCTCGACGCCGAAGCCGAACATCTCGGCTCGGCGGATGTGCAGGCGTTCGAGATCGAGGGCCTTGTCGGGACTGGAGCGGCCCCGGCCGTGCTGTCCTACCTGTTCCACCGCATCGGCGACCGGCTCGACGGGCGGCCGACGCTTCTCATCATAGATGAAGGCTGGCTTGCGCTGGACGACGAGGGTTTCGCCGGCCAGCTCCGCGAATGGCTGAAAACGCTCCGCAAAAAGAACGCCAGCGTCATCTTCGCCACGCAAAGCCTGTCCGACATTGACGGCAGCAACATCGCGCCCGCGATCATCGAGAGCTGCCCGACGCGGCTTCTGCTGCCGAACGAGCGCGCCATCGAGCCGCAGATTACCGAGATTTACCGGCGTTTCGGGTTGAATGACCGGCAGATCGAAATCCTCGCACGGGCCACGCCCAAGCGCGACTACTACTGCCAGTCGAGGCGCGGCAATCGCCTGTTCGAGCTTGGCCTGTCCGAAATCGGCCTCGCGCTCTGCGCCGCATCCGCCAAATCCGACCAGACGCTCATTGCACAGATCGTCGCCGAACACGGCCGCGACGGCTTCCTCGCCGCATGGCTACGCGCGCGCGGCGTCGAGTGGGCGGCCGAGCTGATCCCCAACCTCACCAATCTTGCCGACCGGCCGGAATCCGCCGCGCCGGCCCGGCTCGATACCCACCCCACACAGGAGATTCTTCCATGACCTATCCCAAGTTTGTCGGGGCTTCGGCCCTCGCGCTGGCGCTCGCAGTGCCCGTCGCGCTGTCGCCCATGCTGGCAAGCCCGGCCCATGCGCAATTCGGTTTCGGCCGGATCGTCTATGACCCGAGCAACTACGCGCAAAACCTGCTCACGGCAGCGCGCACGCTGGAGCAGATCAACAACCAGATCACCAGCCTCCAGAACGAGGCGCAGATGCTCATCAATCAGGCCCGCAATCTGGCGAGCCTGCCGTATTCGTCGCTCCAGCAGCTCCAGCAGAACGTGAGCCGGACGCAGCAGCTTCTTAGCCAAGCGCAGAACATCGCGTTCGAGGTCGGGCAGATCGACCAAGCGTTTCAACAGCAATACGGCAACGTCTCGCTTTCGACGACCGACGCCCAGCTTGTCGCCGATGCGCGCAGCCGGTGGGAGAACACGGTCGGCGGCTTGCAGGACGCAATGCGCGTGCAGGCGGGTGCGGTCGGCAACATCGACAGCAACCGCGCCGAGATGGCCGCGCTTGTCGGCCAGAGCCAAGGCGCGACCGGCGCGCTGCAAGCCACGCAGGCCGGCAACCAGCTTCTCGCGCTCCAGTCACAGCAGCTTTCCGATCTGATCGCGGTCATCTCGGCGAACGGCCGCGCCGACGCGCTGACCGAAGCCGAGCGCGCGACCGCCGCCGAACAGGGCCGCATCCAGCGCGAGCGTTTCCTGACGCCCGGCAGCGGCTATCAGCCGGGTAACGCGCAGATGTTCAACAACGGCAACAACTGACCGGGAGGCTCGCCATGGACGGCAAGATGCTGGTCCGGCTCGGGGCCGTGGTGTTCGTTGCGATTGCCTTGACAGTGACCGCAATCGACATGACGCGGAAGGACGAGCCTTCCGCGTCACGGCCGGCATCGGCCCTCCAGCCCCCGGCCGATCCCCTGCGCGAAACCCTGCGCCGTTGCCAGCAACTCGGCGAGGCGGCGGCGAGCGACACCGACTGCCTCGCCGCATGGGCTGAATCCCGCGACCGCTTCCTCGGCCGTGACCGCAGCGAGGCGCGCTGACCATGGGAAACACGGGCGTCATCGACAATTTCCTCGGCGTATTCACGCGCTACATCGACAGCGGGTTCGGGCTGTTGTCTGGCGAAGTCGCCTTCATCGCTACCACCCTGATCGTCATCGACGTGACGCTTGCCGCGCTCTTTTGGGCATGGGGCGCAGATGACGACATCATCGCTCGGCTGGTGAAGAAGACCCTTTTCGTGGGCGTCTTCGCCTACATCATCGGCAATTGGAACAACCTCGCCCGGATCGTCTTCGAGAGCTTCGCCGGCCTCGGTCTCATGGCGTCGGGCACCGGCTTTTCTGTCACCGGTCTGACGCGGCCGGGCCGCGTAGCGCAGACCGGCCTCGACGCCGGCCGTCCTCTGCTCGACTCCATTTCCGACCTGATGGGCTGGATCGCCTTCTTCGAGAACTTCATCCAGATCGCGTGCCTGCTGTTCGCATGGGCGCTCGTGGTGTTGGCCTTCTTCATCCTCGCCATCCAGCTTTTCGTGACCCTCATCGAGTTCAAGCTGACCACGCTTGCCGGCTTCGTCCTCATCCCCTTCGGCCTGTTCGGCAAGACCGCCTTCATGGCCGAGAAGGTCTTGGGCAACGTGGTGTCCTCCGGCATCAAGGTTCTGGTGCTCGCCGTCATCATCGGTATCGGCAGCACCTTGTTTTCGCAATTCACGGCCGGTTTCGGCGGGGCGACCCCGACCATCGACGACGCCATGGCGATTGTGCTGGCAGCTCTGTCGCTGCTCGGCCTCGGCATCTTCGGCCCCGGCATAGCAAACGGCATCGTTTCGGGCGGCCCGCAGCTCGGCGCGGGTGCTGCCGTGGGAACCGGGCTTGCGGTCGCAGGTGCAGCCGTCGCCGCTGGCGGCGGGGCCATGCTCGCCGCCAAAGGTGGTGCCGCTGCCCTGTCCGGCGGGGCCGCGGCCGTCCGCGGCGGCGCGGCCACCGCGGGCGCGGCGACCGCCGCCTATAGCGTCGGATCGCTTGGCCAGTCCGGCGCGGCAGGCGTCGCCTCCGGTCTCGGCGGCGTCGGCCGCGCAGCAGGTTCGGCCGCCATCTCACCCCTCAAACGCGCCGCCGCGCGGGCCAGCGAATCCGTCAAATCCAGCTTCTCCGAAGGTTCGAAGGCCGGATTCGGCGCAAGCGGCGGCAGCTCCACCATGGGAACGGTCGGCGGGAGCGATGCTGCGCCCGCATCGCCGGCACCATCCGCCGGTCCTCCGGCCTGGGCGCAGCGCATGCAGCGTTCGCAAGCCCTCAACCACGGCACGACCATGGCCGCCCATGCGGTGCGCTCCGGCGACAGCCACGGCTCCGGTTCCTCCATCAATCTTTCCGAAAGTGACCGCTCATGAGCATCTTCAAACGACCAGCCACCCATTACGGCAAATCGCCCGAACCCGAGACGCCCTATCAGAAGGCGGCGCAGGCATGGGACGAGCGTATCGGCTCGGCCCGCGTGCAGGCGAAAAACTGGCGGCTCATGGCGTTCGGTTCGCTGATCCTGTCGGCCGGATTCGCATCCGCGCTCGTGTGGCAATCGGCGCGCGGGACCGTGGTGCCGTGGGTGGTGCAGGTCGATAATCTCGGACAAGCGCAGACCGTCGCGCCGGCCGCCGCCGATTATCGCCCGACCGACCCACAGATCGCTTTCCATCTCGGCCGCTTCATCGAACAGGTCCGCGCGATCCCGGCCGACGCGATCATCGTCCGCCAGAACTGGCTTCGCGCCTATGAATGGACCACGGATCGCGGCGCGGCGGCATTGAACGATTACGCCCGCGCCAATGACCCTTTCACCAAGGTCGGCCGCCAACAGGTCGCCGTCGAGGTGTCCAGCGTCATCCGGGCCTCGCCCAACAGCTTCCGCGTCGCGTGGACGGAAAGGCATTTCGAGAACGGCCAGCTTTCCACCACGGAACGATGGACGGCCATCCTCACTATCGTCATCCAGCCGCCGCGCGACGCCGAGCGCCTGCGCGCCAATCCGCTGGGAATCTACGTCAATGCAATTTCGTGGTCGCGGGAGATGAGCCAATGAAAACGTCAGCTTGCATCAATCACCTCGCTGATCTTTCCCTTGGAGATCATGAAGAACGAGGTGCCCGCTATCTCGATCTTCTGCCCAGCCTTCCAGCCGTTGGGCAGGTCGGCCTTGACCTTGGCGCGATAGCCGATGCGCACCGCTGCACGGTCCTCAATGGCGATGCAGTCGAGAATTGTCTGTTCTCTTTCCGCAAACAATTCAACACCCTGTTCCGCCAACGCGCGAAATGCCTCAATCCCATGCGTCTCGTTCGTCACTTCTCCGTTCGATCTGTTGATAAACCGAACGTCGCCCGACAGGCAGTCGAGCATCGCCTGAACATTCATCGTGTTGTAGGCGTCGATATACCGGGCAACAATCGTCGGGACAGTATCCATCCTGTCAGTTCCTCACTACTAATCCTAAAGCCGCTATCGTATGCTATTTTTGTGACGGTCGTGGCAATCGCTTTGACCGGCTGCGCCACCAATCGGATGCCGCAATTCAGCTATGACGCCAGCGTTCCGCCGCTGCCGACCGTGCAGGCGGCAGCAGTCGACAACACGCCCCGGCCGCTGCATGTGCCCCCGGCATGGACCGTGGCGCGGGGCGGTACGGCTGCCGGCACGCCGACCGGCCGCGTCGAGAACGCCAATGCAGCCGCCCGCGTCGAGCCGCGCCGCGAAGGCTACTACAACGCCATCCAGATATATCCGTGGTCGGAAGGCGCGCTCTATCAGGTCTATGCCGCAGTCGGGCAGATCACGACGATCGCGCTGGAGCCGGGCGAGAGCCTGACCGGCGCGGGGCCAATCGCGGCGGGCGACACCGCCCGCTGGATCATCGGCGACACGGAATCCGGTTCGGGCGCGAACCGCCGCGTCCATATCCTCGTGAAGCCGACGCGACCCGACATCGCCACCAACCTTGTCGTCACCACCGACCGGCGCACCTACATGATCGAGCTGCGCGCCCGGGAATCGCTCTACATGCCCGCCGTCGCCTGGGCCTATCCCGCGACGCCCGGCCAGCGCCGCACCGTTCCGACAGCCCCGATCATCCCCGCCGAGGCGGCGCGGAACTATCGCTACGCCTTGCAGGTGCAGGGCGATAGCCCGCCATGGCGGCCCGTCTCCGTCTTCGACGATGGCCGCCGCGTCTATGTCGTCTTCCCGGCCGGGATCGTGCAGGGCGAGATGCCGCCCATCTTCGTGCTTGGCGCGAACGGCGAGCCGCAGATCGTCAACAGCCGAGTCCACCAGAACGTCCTGATCGTGGACCGCCTGTTCGGCGCGGCCGAGCTGCGCCTTGGCTCTGGCAGCCGCCAGCAGGTCGTCAGGATCGTCCGCACCAACCCGACGCAGGCCGCCGACGCGCAGCCCGCCAGCGCGACCGGAGGCTCCCCGTCATGACCGACAACACCATCACCGAAACCGCAGCCCCCATGCGGCTGCGCGCCGAGCCGCCGCGCGTCACCCGCCTGTCCCGCAAGATGCTGGCGGGCGTCGGCGCGGTTGCGTTGCTCGGCATCGGCGGCGCACTCATCTATGCGCTCCAGACCCGCGACGGAGGGCCGGACGGCGGCGAACTCTACTCGACCGAGAACCGGCCCACGGCGGACGGCCTCGCCGGTCTGCCAAGCGACTATAGCGGGCCGGTGCTCGGCCCCGCGCTGCCCGGAGATTTGGGCCGTCCGATCCTCGACGCGCAGAACCGAGGGCAGCCCGTCGCACCGCCTACGATGGCGACGCCCGCCGTCGATCCCGCCGAGGAACGCCGCCGCGCCGAGGAAGAAGCCGCGCGCTTAAGCAATGTGTTCTTCCAGTCCGGCCCGCGCACGGGATCGCCGGCAGGGACGGCCATGCCCAGCCTTGCCGGTCTTGGCCTCGGCGGACAGCCCGCGACGCAGGACCGGCACGCGGCTTTCCTCAATGGACCCGTGGACCGGCAGACTGTCGCGCCGGATCGTGTCGCGCCGCCGGCATCGCCCTACATCCTTCAGGCCGGGGCCGTGATTCCGGCCGCGCTCATCACCGGCATCCGTTCGGACCTGCCGGGCCAGATCACGGCTCAAGTGACCGAGAACGTCTATGACAGCCCGACCGGGTCGCTGCTGCTGATCCCGCAGGGAACGCGCATCATCGGCCAATACGATGACGGCGTGACCTTCGGCCAGCGCAGGGTGCTCTTGGTGTGGAACCGCCTGATCCTGCCGGGCGGCCGTTCCATCGTCCTTGAGCGTCTGCCGGGTGCGGACGCTTCCGGTTACGCCGGGCTTGAGGATGGCGTGGATTACCACTGGTGGGATCTGATGAAGGCCGCAGGGCTGTCCACGCTGCTCGCAGTCGGCACGGAACTGGCGACCAGCGACGAGGACCGGCTTATCCGGGCCATCCGCGACGGGGCGCAGGATACCGTCAATCAGGCGGGGCAGCAGATCGTCCAGCGCCAGTTGCAGGTTGCGCCGACGCTGACCATCCGGCCCGGCTTCCCGGTCAGGATCATCGTCACCCGCGACCTTGTATTCGAACCGGCAGGAGGTTGACCATGACCAAGCTGAAACTCGGCCCGCTGCCCGACGACAAGCCCGTGAAGATCACCGTGGAGCTGCCTGCGCCACTTCACCGCGATCTGGTCGCCTATGCCGAGGTGCTGGCCCGCGAGAGCGGCCAGCCCGCCGCCGATCCCGTCAGGCTCATCGTGCCGATGCTGGAGCGGTTCATCGCAACGGATCGCGGCTTCGCCAAGGCACGGCGAGCCGCCAACTGAGTCCCATCCCGGCAGGGGTGCCGCCAGCGCATAGGCGCAAATGCGGCACGCTACAGGCCGCCGACTGCCCTCCATGGTTCGCCTAATTCCGGGGCCTTGAGCGCCTCGGATTCCAACAGAACCAAGGAGGATTCCATGTGCGCAGAGCGCCGCCGCGCCCGGAGAGGGCGACCGCGACAGTCGATCCCCGAACCACTTCCCGACGATCTTTTCGACTACGCCGACGATCCTACGCCCGACGGCCGGACGCGAGCCGGCAACATGCCACTTCTCGGCCCGGATGGGCAGAGGATGCGTGTCACCGACGACTGGCCCGAAGACATTCCCGTCACCGAAGCCGAGATTGACGTGTTCGAGCGTTGGTTCGGCGATGTGTTCGACGAACTCTTGAACCCGAGAAAGCCGAATGACAGCTTGCAATACCTATCACAAACTGATAGGAAAAAGACGTGAGCGTGGATCGTGATCCAAGCCTCGACACGCTTCTGGACCTCGACGGACAGATGCTCTTTGTCGATCCCGAGGGCGGCCATTGGGTGAAGTTCGTCGTCACCCGCGTTCCGGCCTCGCCGGAAAAGCCGCACGGCCTCGATTATTCGCTCACGCTTCACGAGCCTTCGGGCGAACGGCTGGTCGGCTTCGACAATGCCCATCCGGTCGGCCGAGGCAGGCGCGGCGCGCCGATGGACCATCGGCACCGCTTTCAGACCGTGAAGCCTTACGCCTACGAGGATGCGGCCACGCTGCTGGCCGACTTCTGGCAGGCCGTGGACGCGGTATTGAAGGAACGAGGTGCCCTATGACCACATTGAAAGTCGGGATTGCCGACTATGAAGAAATGAAGGCCCGCACCATGCGGATCGCGCGCGGCGAGGAAAAACCTGCGCCCAGCGATCCGAAGGTGTGGTTCACCTCGACCGAATCCTTTGCCAAGGTGCTGTCGGCCGGCAACCGCGAACTGCTGCGCATCATCGCCGAGAAAGCCCCGGCATCGCTGGAGGAACTGGCGGAAATCACCGGCCGGGCCGGCTCCAATCTGTCACGCACCCTGAAAACCATGGAGAACTACGGTCTTGTGCGACTCGAACCGGGGCATGGGCGTAAGCTCGCGCCCAAGGTGGTGCATGACCGCGTGGAGCTGGCGTTGCCCCTGATCGACCACCCCAAGATGAAGAAAGCTATGGGAGGCCGACCATGAACATTCACAGCCCAACCACTACCGCCCGCGCCGCGCTCTACCTGCGCGTTTCGACTGCCCGGCAGGCGGAGCATGATATTTCCATTCCCGACCAGAAGCGGCAGGGCGAAGCCTATTGCGAGCAGCGCGGCTATCAGCTCGTTGAGACTTATGTGGAACCGGGCGCAACCGCCACCAACGACAAGCGCCCCGAATTCCAGCGCATGATCGAGGCGGGCACGTCGAAGCCCGCGCCCTTCGACATTGTCGTGGTGCATAGCTTCTCGCGCTTCTTCCGCGATCACTTCGAGATGGAGTTCTACGTTCGCAAGCTGGCGAAGAACGGCGTCAAGCTCGTGTCCATCACGCAGGAAATGGGCGACGATCCCATGCACCAGATGATGCGGCAGATCATGGCGCTGTTCGACGAATACCAGTCCAAGGAGAACGCCAAGCACGTCCTGCGCGCCATGAACGAGAATGCCCGGCAGGGTTTCTGGAACGGCGCACGGCCGCCCATCGGCTATCGCATCGTCGCGGCCGAGCAGCGCGGATCGAAGATCAAGAAGAAGCTGGAGATCGACCCGCTGCACGCCGACACCGTGCGGCTGATCTATCGCCTGTTCCTCGAAGGAGACGGCACGTCCGGCGCGATGGGCGTCAAGGCCATCGCCACCTATCTCAACGAGCGCCGCTTCTTCACCCGCGACGGAGGGCGTTGGGGATTGGCGCAAATCCACGCCATCCTGACCCGCACCACCTATATCGGCGAGCACAGGTTCAACACCCGCTCGCACAAGGATCGGGAGAAGAAGCCGGAGAGCGAGGTCGCCATCATGGCGGTGCCGCCCCTAATCGAGCGCGAGACGTTCGACGCGGTGCAAGCCCGCCTCAAGTCCCGCAATCCCATGGTGACGCCTGCACGTGTCTCCAGCGGCCCGACGCTCCTGACCGGCATTTGCTTCTGCGCCAAGTGCGGGGGAGCGATGACGCTTCGCACCGGCCAAGGCAGCACGGGCGCGACATACCGCTACTATACCTGCTCGACCAAGGCCCGGCAGGGCAAGACCGGCTGCAAGGGTCGCACGATCCCCATGGACAAGCTGGACCATACGGTCGCCGATTATATCGGGGACCGCCTGCTCCTGCCCAAGCGGTTGGAAACCGTCCTTGCCAGCGTCATCGACCGCCGACAGGAACGCACCGAGCGCCGCCGCGAGCATCTTGCCGAGCTTCAAAGGCGAATCACGGAAGCCGACCAGCGGCTCGGCCGTCTCTTTGACGCCATCGAAGCCGGCATGGTGGACAAGGACGACGCCATGGCAAAGGAACGCATGGTGAGCCTCAAGGCATTGCGGGATCAAGCCGCCGCCGACGCGGAGCGCACGCAGCTCGCGCTCGATAGTTCAGGCAATCAGGGCGTCACCCCCGATATGCTCAAGGGGTTTGCCCGCAAAGCCCGTGAACGGATCAGGCTCAACGATGGCGGCTACCGCCGCGACCATCTACGCGCGCTGGCGCAGCGTGTCGAGGTTGCCGACGACGAGGTTCGCATCATGGGATCGAAGTCGGAACTGCTGCGAACGCTGGTCGCCGCTTCAAGCGTAGAAACGGCGGCGTTCGGCGTTCATAGTTCTGTTCTGAAATGGCGCACCCATCAGGATTCGAACCTGAGGCCTCCACCTTCGGAGGGTGGCGCTCTATCCAGCTGAGCTATGGGTGCCTACTGCTTACGCAGTGCTTACGCGGTTTTCGAGCGAGTGTTAACCCCAAAAATCGAAGCCCGCAAGTTACTGTTTTACTTCTACTTTTTTACTCACTCGTTCACATTGCCGGACTTGACATCCGCCTTCGGAGGGCAGCGCTCTATCCAGCTGAGCTACGGGTGCCTTTCGCCATCTTCGCGATGGGCGGGGCGCGCTTAGCAAAAGCGGGGCGCGGGTGCCAAGCACATTCGCGCCTGTTCGCGATCGAAAGGCGTTAGGTTTTCGGCAACCATGCGCGGCTAGGGCGGATCGCATGAACGCTCTCTCGCATGCTTTCGACCTGTCCGAAGCGACCATCCTGCCGCCGATCGAGCAGGAGCGCGAATCGGGGTCGCTGGCGATTCGCTGGAACGCGCTGCACGAAGCCGCCGACGCGCTTGCCTCGCTGGCGCAGGTCGAGCGGACAAGCCACTCGCATGATGCGGACGACCTGCCCCGCAGAGCCGTGGCCGCCGATCCTGCGCGCTGCGCAATGGTCGTGCAGGGCGTCGACGACCTTGCAGCGGTGATGCGGACCGGCCTGACGGCGCTCCTCGCCGTGGTCGATGCGGGCGGCGAGGCAAGCGCCGCGGCAACGACCTTGTGGCGCGAGTTCCAGTCCGGACGCGAGGCGCTGCGTGCCCTGGTGAATGCGCCCGAGGGAATTGCCTAGAAGCCGGGCATCCCTGAAGTGCTGACCGCTTGACGCGGTTCGCTTTTTGTTCCAGGTTTTCCGGATGGCCTCGACATCCGCTCTTCCCCTTCCCGCCGACGATTGCCGCACGGCCCGCGATGTCGCGCGTGGCATCCAGCGCCTGTTCGCGCGGAACGGCATCTGGTGCCTGCCCGAAATGCCGCTGCGCAACGGGCGGCGCGCCGATCTGATGGGTCTCGATGCCAAGGGGCGAGTGATCATCGTCGAGATCAAGGTCCAGCGGGGCGACCTGCTGGGAGACGGCAAATGGCCCGACTATCTCGATTTCTGCGACCGGTTCTACTGGGGTCTGCCGCCGCAGCTCGATCGCAGCCCGCTCGACGGCGAGGGGTATCGCCCCGATTGTTGCGGGGTGATCGTGGCCGATGGCTACGATGCGGAGATCGTGCGCCCCGCCCCGCTCCACGCGCTGGCCGCCGCACGCCGCAAGGTCGAGGCCGAACGGCTGGCTCGCACCGCGCTGCGCCGGATGACCGTCGCCGCTGACCCCGAATGCGCGCCGTGGGGCAACGAAGCCTAGCCATCGCCCCCGCAGGCGGTGCATAAAGATGCACCATGCTTGCCGCGATCCTGATCTCCGCCGCCGCCATGACGGCAATCGTCGCGCTGAGATATTTCGCGGCGAGCGGCATCTTCGCGCTGGTCACCGGCCGGGTCAGGCCCGGCTATCACGCCCGGCTCGGCCCGCAGATCCGGCGCGAGATCGGCTGGTCGCTCGCTTCCGCCGCGATCTACGGCGTTCCGGCGGGGATCGTCGCCTGGGGGTGGCAGGAGCGCGGGTGGACGCGGATCTACACCGGCTGGAGCGATTATCCGCTGTGGTATCTGCCGGTCTCGCTGTTCGTCTATCTCTTCCTCCACGACACCTGGTTCTACTGGACCCACCGGCTGATGCACCGACCGCGATGGTTCACGCTGGCCCATGGCGTCCACCACGCCAGCCGCCCGCCGACCGCCTGGGCGGCGATGAGCTTCCACCCGATCGAGGCGTTGACCGGCGCGATCGTGGTTCCGTTGCTGGTCTTCCTCGTCCCCATCCATGTCGCCATGCTCGGCCTCGTCCTGCTGACGATGACAGTGATGGGCGTGACCAACCACATGGGCTGGGAGATGTTTCCTCGCGCGCTGGTTCACTCGCGGTTAGGGGGCTGGCTCATAACCGCCAGCCACCACCAGCTTCACCACGAAAAGTATCGATGCAATTACGGACTGTATTTTCGTTTCTGGGACCGGCTTTGCGGGACCGACCGGGGGCTCTCGCCGCACGCCTGATCGCGTGTCCGGCAATCGTGCTCGCGCTCGGCGCGGCGAGCCCGCAGGCAGGGGTCGACATCACGGTGACGATCACCGGAATGCGCAATGCCGAGGGCGTGGTGCGCGCCTGTCTGACGAACGACCCGTCAGGCTTTCCCAGATGTCGCGGGATGGAGGGCGCGCAGGGCGTGGCAATGCCCGCCGGCGAGGGAGCGACGCTGACGTTCCGGAACGTGCGCCCGGGCCGCTATGCCATCGCGCTGCTCCATGACGAGAACGAGAACGGCAAGGCCGACCGCGCGGCGATGATGATCCCCACCGAGGGGTTCGGCTTCTCGCGCGATGCCAAGGTGCGGATGGGCCCGCCGCGCTTCGAGGATGCCGCCTTCGATGTGGCGGACAAGGCCCAGGCGCTCTCGATTCGCATGCGTTATATGCTCTGAGCGGCAGCCACCCTCCACCAAAGGCGTAGCGTAAACGGCGATTTACGATAATTTTACCCTGTCCGGGCCATAGATCGGCGAAGAACTGAGCAATCTAGCGGGGGCAGGCCATGGACAGGCTTGGCGGCACTTTCGGCTCCTACGATCACGCCGAGGATCATGACGATTACGACGACTCCGATCACGGAGACGACCTCGGCGCGCCGCAATCGCCCGTCGGCCAGGACGAGCGCCGGATGCAGGTGCGCGCCTACAACCACTGGGCGAGCTTGCTGGGGAATCGCAATTTTCCCGCCATCTCCGACCTCGATCTGGAGGGGCTCGACGATTTCGCGGCCTCGTCCGTTCTGCTCGATTTCACCGACGGTGTAGAGGATCCGCGCGTCCGCTTCCTCGGTGCGGAGCTTGCCGCCGAATGCGATGCGGACGGCCCGATCGCGCATCTGTCGGACGTGCCCAGCCGCTCGCTGCTGAGCCGGATCACCGATCATTACATGCAGATTCTCGCCAATCAGGCACCGATCGGTTTCGAGGCGGAATTCCTCAACCAGCGCGACCAGACCGTGCTCTATCGCGGCATCCTGCTCCCCTATTCGAGCAACGACGAGACGATCGATTTCATCTACGGCGTCATCAACTGGAAGAAGCTCGCCGACAGCGAGACGGCGGACGAACTCCTTCTGGAAATCGACCGGGCGCTGGAGAGCGGGCGCGGCAGTGACGCGGACGCCCAAGACCCGGTGCTCGACCTCGCGACCGAATGGATGGAGGTCGTGGAAGAACCCGATCACGCACAGTCGGGCGCGGCTGAAATAGACTGGAACGCCGCGGAATCGCCCCTGTGTCGGCGGGGGGGCGATCTGCCCCATCCGGACTACGCCGATCAGGCAGACTGGGACGGGGACGACTGGTCCGAAGAAGACGAGCTGTCCGACTATTCGGTCGATTATGGCGAACAGGGCCTCGAGGACGAGAGCGAGAGCAGCGATGTCGACGAGGTGGTCGACCCGCTGGCCGACGAAAGCGTGGGACAGGGCCTCGCCGCACTGGTCACGCGCGGGCAGCGGCGGCCGCTGCTGGTCGACCCGCTTGCCGCGCTCGAGCAGCCTGCCCGCCACGACGCAGCCGGACATGCCATTCCGCAAGCCTACGAGCCCGAGGAACCCGCGCCGGTCTTCGTGCGGGCTCCGATCCTCGCTCCCCTTTCCGACCGGGACGATGTGATCGAGGATGGCGACGAGCCATATGCGAGCGAAATCGACGCGGTTGAAGACGGAAGCGCCGACACAACCGTCGAGGACGCAGACGAGACGCTCAAGATATTGGCCGAATACGACATTGATAACAGCACCGGCGAGGAAGCGCTGCACGACGCCCTCGCCGAAGCGCGCGAGCTGGCGCAGCACGCGCAGGCGACCGACGACCGCACCCGTGTTGCGCTCTATCAGGCGGTCGGACGGGCCTACGATGTCAGCATCGCCGCCGCGCTCGACCCGGAAGGCTTCACCGAGATCCTTGCCGACAACGCATTGACCGTTCAGGCGCGCGCGCCGATGACGCCGGTGGTGAAGCTCGTCTTCGGCAGCGATTACGACAAAACCCGCGTCACCGAATATGCCGCGGTCCTCTCCCATGCCCACCGGCTCGACATCGCCCGCGGCGACCTCGCGCGCTTCCTCGCGGAGGCCGAAGGGGGCCTCAAAGGCGTGGTCGAAGCCGAACGCCGGGCGCGCCGTGAGGAGGCGGGCAAGCCGGTCCGTTCGGCGCAGGGGATCAAGCCGGGACTGGTCAGGAAGCTGCGCAAGCTCGAACCGGTCGATCTCACCGCGCTCGACAGCACCGGTCCGGAATTCGCGCTGGTGATGGTCCGCCGCGAACAGGATGGCGGGATCACCCTTCTGGGCGAGGTTCCGGAAACGACCCGACTGGTCGAACGCGCCGCGCGAACCTTGGTCGGCTGACCCGGCTCGCACTCCGGCGGGGGTAGGCACTGCAGATGGCAGGCGCTAGCGCCTGACCGATGCCGCTGTTTCCCACCGCGCCCGTCCGCATCCAGCCCTATTACGGCTATCGCAACCCCGAACGCCTGTTCCTGACCGCGCGTGCCCTGCGGTCGGACAAGCCGGGCTTCGAGCCCGGAGGGCGGCTGCGCGCGATCCGCACCATGATCGCCCAGTTCGCCTCGCACGAGGTCGCCGGCCTGCCGGTCACGCTCGAACTGAAGCGCGCCGACGGTACGGCCGCGCGCCATGATGCCACGACGGACGAGGAAGGCTTCGTCCAGTTCGACATTCCGCTGTCGCCGGTCTGGGAAACGGGCGAGGACAGCGGGTGGGACGTGGTCGCGCTCCACTGGCACGATGGCGAGGGCGATCGCCGGGTGGAGGCTCATGTGCTGGCACCGGGCAGCGCGACCGGGCTCGCCGTCATCTCCGACATCGACGACACCATCATCGAGACGGGCATTACCGGCGGCTTTCGCCAGATTCTGCGCAACTGGCGCCGGGTGGTTGCGCAATTGCCCGACGAGCGCCTGCTGGTGCCGGGCGCGGACCTTTTCTACGGCGCGCTGGGCGGCGGCGCGATCGAACGCGCCGGCAAACCGCACACCGGCGATCGGCTGACCGCGACGCGGCACCCCTTTTTCTACGTCTCGTCCAGCCCGTGGAACCTGTTTTCCTATCTCGTCGCCTTCCAGAAGAGCCGCAACCTGCCGCTCGGGCCGCTGATGCTGCGCGACTGGGGCCTGAACCGCGCGACGTTCGGGTCCTCGAGCCATGGCGCGCACAAGAAGGACGCGATCCGCGTCATCATGGAGACCTATCCCGAGCTGCGCTTCGCTCTCATCGGTGACGACACCCAGGGCGACCTGACCGCATTCGGCGCGATCGTCGCGGAACGCCCCGAACAGGTGCGCGCAGTGTTCATCCGGCGGGCGGGCGATCCCTTCACGCCGGATGAACTCGTCGCCAGAAGCGCCATCGAGACCGCCGGTGTGCCCCTGTGGCTGGGCGAAAGCTATGACAGCGGCAAGGAATTCCTCCGCTCGATCGGGCTGGGCCGCGACGGGGAGGCGGAAGAGATCGTCAAGGCGGTCGACAAGCAGGCCCGCACCGGGAATACCGCCAAGGCGGAGGAGATCGTCTGACCATGAGGAGACCGGGCAAGTTGGGCTGGACCATCATCGGCATCGCGCTCCTGGCCCTCGTCGTCTTCGCCCTATGGCGCTGGGCCGTCGCGGCCGGTTCGGCGAGCACGCTCGACTGGATCGACGCCCGCTTTCCCCGCGACCGGGGCGCCGAAATGGTGGCATCGGGCGATACAGGTGCAGGCGGAGCGGCGCATAGCGAGATCTGGGTGCCCGAGGGCGCAGCCCCGGCGGGCGGTTTCCCGCTGGTCGTCTTCGTCCATGGCGGGGGCTGGCACTCGGGCGCGCCGCAGGATTACCGCTTCGTCGCGCGGACCTTCGCCGAGCATGGATACGCCACCGCCCTGATCGGTTACCGACTGGTGCCGGAGGGGCGCTATCCCGCCATGCTCGAAGACAGCGCGGCGGCACTGCGCTGGGTGCGCGACATGGCCGGCCGAGCGCGGATCGATGCCGACCGCATGGTGCTGATCGGGCATTCGGCGGGGGCCTACAACGTCCTGATGCTCGGCCTCGACCCGCAATGGCTCGCCGCTGCCGGTGTGCCGGCGGGCTCCGTCGCCGGCGTGGTCAGCATGGCCGGGCCGGCCGATTTCTTTCCCTTCGACAAGGAATCCTCGATCAACGCATTCGGCCATGTCGCAGACGGGCGAATCACCCAGCCGATTGCCTTCGCCCGCGCCGATGCACCGCCGATCCTGCTTCTCCACGGCACGGCGGACGATGTCGTGCGGCCCTACAATTCGCGCAATCTCGAACAGGCGATCCGCGCTGCGGGCGGCGATGCGCAGGGAATCGAATTCGACGGCATGAGCCATGCCGGCCTGATCATGGGCCTCTCGAAACCCTTCGCGCAAGGCGGGCGCGTGCTCGATCCGATTCTGCGATTCCTGCGCGAGCGGCGCGAAGCTTCAGTTCCGGTTCAGCCCGAAATCCCCTAAGGCAAGCGTCAATGCCCGCCATCCATCGCTTCACCGCGCGTCTTCTGGCCGCTCTCGCCCTTCTGGCGCTGGGAGCGCAGCCGGTCATGGCGCAGTCGATCCTGCGCGATGCGGAGACCGAGGCGTTCCTCGCCGACCTGTCCGAACCGCTGGTCGAGGCGGCGGGCCTGCGCCCCGGCAACGTCGAGATGGTGCTGCTCAACGATCCCTCGATCAACGCCTTCGTCGCGGGCGGGCAGGCGGTCTATCTCCACAGCGGCCTCATCAGCGCGGCGGGCAGCGCCAACGAGGTGCAGGGCGTGGTCGCGCACGAATTGGGCCATATCACCGGCGGGCATATCGTGCGCCAGGGCGAGGGGATGAAGGCGGCGAGCAACATCTCGCTCCTCTCGCTGCTTGCCGGGATCGGCGCTGCGCTGGCGGGCGCAGGTGACGCCGCGATGGCCGCGGTCATGGCGGGCCAGCGCGCAGCGATGGGCAAGTTCCTCGCCTATTCGCGCATGGAGGAAGGCTCGGCGGACATCGCCGGGGCAAAGTTCCTTTCGGATGCCGGGATCACGGGCCAGGGATCGCTCACCTTCTTCGGCCGGTTGCAGAACCGCGAGTTCCGCTACGGCTACAGCCAGGACGACGATGCGGCCTTCACCCGCACCCACCCTCTCTCGGGCGACCGCATCGCCACCCTGCGCGAGGTGTATGAGAACGATCCGGCCTGGAACACGCCACCCGACGCCGAACTTCAGCAGCGATTCATCCGGATCCAGGCGAAACTGGCGGGGTATCTGTCCGATCCGCAGCAGATCCTGCGCAATTATCCGGGAAGCGACACTTCGGTCCCGGCGCGTTACGCTCGCGCCTACGCCTATCACCGCACGGCCCGGGTGGAGGAGGCATTGGACGAGACCCGCGCCCTGCTCGCCGCCGCGCCCGACGATCCCTATTTTCTTGAACTCCAAGGGCAGATCCTCCTCGAGTCCGGCCGCCCGGAAGAAGCGCTTGGCGTGCTGCGCCGGGCGACCGCGCTTACCAACGCCCAGCCGCTGATCGCCACGCTGTTCGGACATGCGCTGATCGCCACCGAGGACAGCGCAAACCATGAAGAGGCCGAGCGCGTGCTCCGCGCCGCGGTCGCCAAGGACCGGTTCAATCCCTTCGCCTGGCGCCAGCTCGGCACCGTCTATGCCGCCCGCGGCGACATTCCGCGCGCCCGGCTCGCCAGCGCCGAACAACAGGTGATGACGCGCGAATACGAGATGGCCCTGCGCAGCGCGCGGGAGGCCGAAGCCGGGCTGCCGCAGGGCTCGGCCGACTGGATCCGCGCGCAGGACGTCGCTCTGGAAGCACGCGCCATGCTCGAGCGGGTGAAGGATAGCGGTAGCGATACCGCCCGCTGACTGGCAGGGGCACGCCAATGAAGCAGCATGTTGTCACCGCCGCTCTGGCGCTCGTCTTCGGTTTCGTCGGTGCCGGGATCTGGTCGCTCAGCGGCCTCGGCGAAAATCGCACCCGCGAATATCTGCTCGCGCATCCGGGCATTCTCAACGACATGGTCGAGGCGCTCAAGGCCGAACAGAGCGGCGAGCGGCTCGCCGCGGCGGGCGATACCGTGTTCGAACCCTTTCCCGGCGCGGTGCTCGGCAACCCGCAAGGCTCGCGCACGCTGGTCAGCTTCACCGACCATGCCTGCGGATATTGCCGCCAGAGCGAACCCGATCTGCGCCGCCTGATCGCCGAGGACCCCCAGCTGCGCGTGGTGATGCGCGAATGGCCGATCTTCGAAGGCTCGGAAGCGGCCGCCCGCATGGCGCTCGCTGCCGCCGAACAGGGGCGCTACGATGCGTTCTACAAGGCGCTGTTCGATCTCGGCCAGCCGACCCCCGCCTCGATCGGGCGCGCGGCTGAAACCGCGGGGCTCGACATGGAGCGCGCGAAACGCGTCGCCGGATCGAGCGAAGTCACCGCCGAACTCGCGCGCAACGACCAGCTCGCCCGCTCGCTCGGCTTCGTCGGCACGCCCGCCTGGGTCACCGGCGACCAGATCCTTCAGGGCGCGGTCGGCTACGACGCGCTGGCCGCTGCGGTAGAGCAGAGCGACGAGGCGTGAGGCGGCGGCTCGCTGTCCTCGCGGGTGCGCTGATACTCGCGTTCTCGCCGCCAGCCGTTGCGGCACCGACCGGCGATCTCGCGCTGCTGCAACAACGCGACGCGCAGCTCTTCGCCACCGGCTGGCGCCTCGCCCGTGCGAACGCGCCCTATTGCCGCGAGACGGTACCGGCGATCGGGATGCTGCTGCACGATGTGTTGGCCTATGACGATCCCGCCGCGACCCGCGCCGCGCTGGGCCTGTCCGGCGATATCGGCGTGCAGGCAGCGGCTCCGGATTCCCCGGCCGCGGCGGCCGGCCTGCGCGCCAATGCGACGGTAGCAGCGATAAACGGCACGGCGATGGCGGATATTCCGCCGAGCGACCCGCGCTGGGAGCGGCTGGCCCTGTTGCAGGACAGGATCGACGCCGAACTCGCCGTCCCTGCGCAGATCGATTGGACCGGTCCCGACGGCATCCCGCACAGCGACCAGATCGCCCCGGTGCCGGTCTGCCGCACCCGTTTCGAGGTGCTGAGCTCTGGCAGCCGCGCGCTGGCGGAGGGGTCGCGCGTGATCTTCGGGCGCGACTTTCCCGGCTTCGCCTATGCCGAGGACGAATTCGCCGCCGCCGTCGCACACGAACTCGCGCACAACCTCCTCGGCCACCGCGCGCAGCTCGATGCCGAAGGGCGCGGCCGCTCGCGCATCCGCCTGACCGAGCGCGAGGCCGACCGGCTGATGCCGTGGCTGCTCCACAATGCCGGCTATGATCCACGCGCCGCGGTCCGCTTCATGGAGCGCTGGGGACCGCGCCATGGCGGCGGCCTGTTCCGCAAGCGCACCCATGACGGGTGGGACGAGCGAGCCGAATTCATCTCCGCCGAAATCGAGGCGATGCGCCAAGTGATCGCCGAGACCGGAGCCGCCGACTGGTCGCGCCATTTTCGGCGCGAGGCGGACGCGGACTAGGCCACTTCCTCCTCCGCTTCGACAGCCTTGGCATAGAGGCTGGCGAGCGGCTTCGCCATCACCCGTCGGACCATCGGCTCGAAGAATTCAAGGCTCTCGCTCTCGTAATCCGGGTCGAAGGCGGCCTGGTCGTATTTCTCGCAGAATTCGCGGCACGCCTCGAAATGCGGATTTTCGCGGAACTGCTCGCGCGCGTTCTGGTCCATGCCGAGGAAGTGGAAATAATAGTAACCCTGGAAGGCGCCGTGGTTCTGGCAGATCCAGTGGTTCTCCTCGCTCACGAAGGGCTTGAGGATCGAGGCGGCGACCTCGGGGTGGTTGTAGCTGCCGAGCGTGTCGCCGATGTCGTGGAGCAGCGCCATCACCACATATTGCTCGTCCCGCCCGTCGCGATGCGCGCGAGTCGCAGTCTGGAGCGAATGTTCGAGCCGGCAGACGGGGAAGCCGCCGAAATCGCCGTCGAGCAGCCTGAGATGGTCGAGCACCCGGTCCGGCAGGCCGCGGGCGAATGCGCGGTATTCCCCGCCGATGATCGCCCAGTCGTCGGCCGTGCCTTCCTTCATCTCGCGGAACGCCGCCCGGCTTCTGGCGTGTTCCGCGATCCCGTGGGCCGTCTGTTCGCTGACATCCATCGTATCTCTCCCTCGCCCCGCCCGAAAGCAGGCATCCTAGCGTCTGGCGCAGGGCGTCGCAATTGCGCTAAGGCCTCTCGCCTATGGCCGTGCTGCCCTTCCAGCCCACTCCGTTCTTCGCCAACAAGAACCGCGCGTTCTGGTATCTGCAATTGGGCGGCTGGGGCGGCGTGTTCCTTCTCTACGGCATGTCCTCGATCGCCAACAGCCAGCCGATCGACCGCCTCGTCATCCGCCTCATCGCCACCATCACCGGCTTCTCGCTCAGCCTGATCCTCTCGGTCATCTACCGCCAGCTGATCGCCCAGCGTCCGCTGGTCACATGGACCGGAACGGTGGTGGTCCTGGCCCTGGCGACCGGGGTCCACGCCTTCATCGACAGCTGGGTGCTGGATCTCGCCGGGGCATCGAACAGCACCGGTTTCGCGCGCCTGTTCGTCGGCATCTATTTCTTCGATCTCGTGCTGCTCGGCGCATGGTCGGCGCTCTATTACGCGATCAATTTCTTCCTCCAGGTGGAGGAACAGGCCGACCGGCTCGAACGGCTGGAAGCGCAGGCAACCAGCGCGCAGCTTGCCATGCTGCGTTACCAGCTCAATCCGCATTTCCTGTTCAATACTTTGAATTCGATCAGCACCCTCGTCCTGCTCAAGCAGACCGCACCGGCCAATGCGATGCTCACCCGCCTCTCGAGCTTCCTGCGCCACACGCTCGTCACCGAACCGGGCGCGAAGGTGACGATCGAGCAGGAGATCGAGACGCTGAAGCTCTATCTCGATATCGAACGGATGCGGTTCGAGGAGCGCTTGCAGACCAATTTCCGCGTCGATCCGCAGGCGGCCGAGGCCTGTCTGCCGTCGATGCTGCTCCAGCCTCTGGTCGAGAATGCGATCAAGTACGGCGTCAGCCCGCAGGAAGAAGGCGCCGAGATCACGCTGACCGCCAAGATCGTCGGTCAGCGGCTGCGCGTGACGGTCAGCGATACCGGCCCCGGCATCAGCGAAGCGGGTTCGGGCACGATCCCGCCCGCCATGCTCGACCGTTCGCGCCGCACCACCTCGACCGGCGTCGGCCTCGCCAATATCCGCGACCGGCTGGCGCAGGCCTATGGCGACGAACACCGCTTCGAAATCCGCTCTCCCGAGAGCGGCGGCTTCACCGTTCTGATCGAGATCCCCTTCGAAGGGGCCGAGACGGACGCCCTTCCATCCCCCAGAAACTCCAAAACGATCCCATCGCGGCAACCGGCGTCCCCCTCGCCCGTTGGCGAGGGATCAGTGCCGCAAAGGGCCCCACAGACATGACCATACGCACCATCCTCGTCGACGACGAGAAACTCGCCATCCAGGGCCTCCAGCTCCGGCTCGAACCCTATAGCGACGTCGAGATCATCGAGACCTGCCAGAACGGGCGCGAGGCGATCCGCGCGATCAAGACGCAGAAGCCCGACCTCGTCTTCCTCGACATCCAGATGCCCGGTTTCGACGGGTTTTCGGTGGTGCAGGGTGTGATGGAGATCGACCCGCCGCTGTTCGTCTTCGTGACCGCCTTTCAGGAACACGCGATCCGCGCCTTCGAGGCGAACGCCGTCAATTACCTGATGAAACCGGTCGACGAGGACAAGCTCGCCGACACGATCGAGCGCGTGCGCCAGCGCCTGGCGGAAAAGAAGAGCTCGGACGAGGCGGACAAGCTGCGCAACGTGCTCGCCGAAGTCGCACCCGAGGCGGCCGAGGAGATGACCGGCGAGGACGGCGAGGCCGCCGGTCGTTACGAAAAGCTCATCAACGTGAAGGATCGCGGCCAGATCTTCCGCGTCGAAGTCGGCACGATCGAGCATATCGAGGCTGCGGGCGATTACATGTGCATCTACACCGGGGACAATTCGCTGATCCTGCGCGAGACGATGAAGGACCTCGAGCGCCGGCTCGATCCGCGCAAGTTCCAGCGTGTCCACCGCTCGACCATCGTCAATCTCGACCAGGTCCGGCAGGTAAAGCCGCACACCAATGGCGAGTGCTTCCTGGTGCTCGACAGCGGAGCCGAAGTGAAGGTCAGCCGCAGCTATCGCGACGTGGTCGCGCGCTTCGTTCACTGATCGCGGATCGGACATCGCGCATTGGACAGGGGGCACGGGATGACGACAGAGTCGCCTGAGGGGCGGGCGCAGAGCCGGCGGCTGGAGCGTGGCGGATTCATCCTGTTCCTGGCGCTTTTCACGATCGGGCTGGCGTGGATCGCCTGGCCGTTCGCCTCGGCGATCCTGTGGGCGGCGCTGGCGGCGATCATCTTCCAGCCACTGTTCCTGCGGTTCGAGCGCCATCTGGGCGGCGGCAATCGCGCGGCGATCGTCACCCTGCTCGTCGTCACGGTTCTCGTCGTCGTTCCGGCGATCTGGATCGGCAACATCGTGATCGAGCAGGGCACGCGCATCTATTTCGCGCTTCAGAGCCAGCAGATCGATCCTGCCGCGTCATTTGACCGGGTGCACGATGCCCTGCCGCTGAGCTGGCAGCGAATGATCGACAATGCCGGTTACGGCGATTTCGGCACGCTGCAACAGCGCGTCTCGCAATTCACGGAACAGGCGCTGGTGCTGGTCGGGCGACAGGCTCTGGCGCTGGGCGGCAGCGCCTTCGCCTTCGTGCTCTCGCTCGGCGTCGGGCTCTACGTCCTGTATTTCCTCCTGCGCGACGGACAGCGCATCGCGCCTGCGATCCGGGATTCGCTCCCGCTCGAACCGGCGGTCGCCCAGCAGCTGGCCGACCGGTTCGCGGTGGTCGTGCGCGCGACAATCAAGGGATCGGTCGTGGTCGGGCTGGCGCAGGGTGCGCTGGGCGCGATCACCTTCTGGATCGTGGGGATGCCCGCTGCCGTGCTGTTCGGCGTGCTGATGGCGATCTTCTCGCTGCTGCCCGCGCTCGGTCCGGCCATCGTGTGGATCCCGGTGGCAATCTACCTCGCCGTCATCGGCGGTTGGTGGCAGGCGGCCGTGGTGGTCGCCTCGGGCGTGGGCGTGATCGGCCTGGTCGACAATCTCCTGCGCCCGATCCTGGTCGGGCGCGATACCGGCATTCCCGACTGGCTGGTGCTGGTGACGACGCTTGGCGGCATCGCCACGCTCGGCCTCAGCGGCATCGTCGTCGGTCCGCTGCTGGCCGGCCTTTTCCTCACCGGCTGGGCGGTCCTGCGCGAAGAGCGCGGCATTGCCCCTCCGCCCCCTGCCGATCGACAGGCGGAAGCGGACCCGGCTCTTATCGAAAGACCCGTATCATGAGCGCGACCTGGACTCTGCCCGGCTTCGACCTCGACGCCTTCGTCCGCGACACGCTGGCCGAGGATCTCGGCGCGGGTCTGAAAGGCGGCGGGCGCGACGTGACCAGCGAGAGCGTGATCCCAGCCGATGCACGCTTTTCCGGCGTCATGGACAGTCGCGACGCGATCCGCGTGGCGGGGCTACCCATCGCCATGGCGTTCTTCCGCGCGCTCGACCCCGATGTCGAGATCGAGCTGCTGGCGGGCGACGGCGACGCGGTCGCGCCCGGCGGCAATCTCATGCGGCTGACCGGCAATGCGCGGGCGCTGCTGACCGCCGAGCGCAGCGCGCTCAACACCGTGCAGCACCTTTCCGGCATCGCCACCATGGTGCGCGCCTATGTCGACGCGATGAGGGACGGGGGGAACAATCCCGACTGCATCCTGCTCGACACCCGCAAGACCATTCCCGGCCTGCGCGTGCTCGAGAAATACGCGGTCCGGATGGGCGGCGGATCGAATCACCGCATGGGATTGTGGGACGCGGCGATGATCAAGGACAATCACGTCCTCGTCGCGGGCAGCGTGGGCGAGGCGGTGCGCCGTGCGGTGGAAGCCGGCGTGCGCGAAATCATCTGCGAGGTCGACCGGATCGACCAGATCGAGCCCGCTCTGGAAGCCGGGGCCACGCGTCTGCTGCTCGACAACATGGACCCGGCCACTCTGCGCGAGGCGGTGGGCATTGTCGCCAGGCGAGTCCCGACCGAAGCGAGCGGCGGGATCGACCTCGCCACCATCGCGGCCAAGGCGGCGACGGGCGTCGACTACGTCTCGGTCGGCCGCCTGACCCAGAGCGCACCCGCGGCGGATATCGGGCTGGACTTCACCCCGCTGTGAGGTCTCGCGCCGCGAGGATCGCGGCCGGCTTGGCCGCTTCCGTCATCGCAGCGCCGCTCGCCGCGCAATCCTATGAGTGCCGGATGCCGAAATCGGTGAGCGCCCCCGCCGTCGTGCCCGATGGGCCGGTGCGGCGGCTCCCCGTAACCGGCTACACCATGGCGCTGAGCTGGAGCCCCGAATTCTGCCGTTCGCGCGAGGGGCAGCGCGCCCACGCCCTGCAATGCTCCGGCGAGAATGGCCGTTTCGGTTTCGTGCTGCACGGGTTCTGGCCCGAAAGCGGGCGCAGCTGGCCGCAATGGTGCCCGACCACGCGGCGGCCGACCGGCGCTGCGATCGCCCGCCAGCTCTGCACAAGCCCCTCGCCGCGCCTCGTCGCCCGACAATGGGCCAAGCACGGAAGCTGTTCGGGCTGGACCCCGCAGACCTATTTCCGGGTCAGCAACATCCTGTTCGATTCGCTGCGCTTTCCCGATTTCGACCGGCTGAGCCGCAAGCCCGACCTTTCCGCGGGCGACCTGCGCGAATGGTTTCTCGCGGCGAACACCGGCTGGCGGCGCGATGCGATCGGCGTGAAACTGAACCCTCGCGGCTGGCTGGAGGAGGTGCGGCTCTGCTACAACCGGCGCTTCCGCCCCGAAGCCTGCGACAGGCGGCGTTTCGGCCCGGCGGACCACGCTCCGGTGCGGATCTGGCGCGGGCTCTAGCGACGCTCGCGGAAGAAATCGCGCAGCAGCGCCGCCGCCTCGCTCTCGCCGATGCCCGAATAGATTTCCGGCCGGTGGAGACATTGCGGCTGGTCGAACACCCGCCCCCCGTGTTCGACCGCACCGCCCTTGGGATCGCTCGCCCCGTAGTAAAGCCGCGCGATTCGCGCATGGACGATGGCGCCGGCGCACATGGCGCAGGGCTCGAGCGTGACGTGCAGCTCGCAATCGACGAGCCGCTCGCTCCCCATCGCCTTAGCCGCCTGCCGGATCGCGACGATCTCGGCATGGGCGGTCGGATCATGGTCCGTGCGCGGAGCGTTGCACCCCTCGCCGACGATCCGGCCCCGGAAAGACACCACCGCGCCGACCGGAACCTCGCCGGAAGCGGCCGCTTCACGCGCGAGGGCGAGCGCCCTTGTCATCGCTTCGGAGGTCGGCCAAATGATCATGCGCCGCCTCTAGGCTGGCCTTGGCTGCCCGACAATCGCTTGACGATTCGCAGGGCCGTGGCTATGCGCGCCGCTTTCCGGGACACCACCGGCCATCGATTCCGCCGCAGCATCACGTTCGCGGCTACAGACCGAACGAGAGAGACATCATGTCGCGTATTTGCGAACTGACCGGCAAGGGTCGCCAGGTGGGCCACAATGTGAGCCACGCCAACAACCGGACCAAGAAGGTCTTCCTGCCCAACCTGCAGAACGTCACTCTGCTGAGCGAGAAGCTCGACCGCAGCTTCAAGTTCCGCGTGTCGACGCACGGCCTTCGTTCGGTCGAGCACAATGGCGGGCTCGACAACTGGCTGCTCAAGACCCGTGACGAGAAGCTTTCGGCCCGCGCGCTCAAGGTGAAGCGCGAGCTGAAGAAGTCGGCCAAGGAAGCTGCGGCCGCCTGACACGGCTTTCGCCGTTTCGACGACGCTGGAAAAGGCGCGCGGGACTATCCTGCGCGCCTTTTGGCGTTTGCGGCCCGTTCCTTCTCGAGGTCAGGGGACATAGGCGAGTTCGAGCAGCAGGCTGCGCTGGAAGCCGCTGCGATTGTCGTCCGAGATCAGCCACACCGTCGCCGCTCCGCCCGATCCGGGACGCAGGGCGATGCCCTCGTAATTGTCGGTCGGGGCACTGGCGGGCAGGGCGAAGCTGTCGATGGGCCGCCACACGGTACCCGCAGCGAGATCGGCAATCCGGTAGCGCGCGATGGCGGTCGCGAATCCGGGAGGCAGTTTCCAGACCACCCGCCGCAATAGCGCCAACAGCGTTCCGTCCGGATGGGCGACGGCATCGACCGGGCGAAAACCGTCCGGAACCGTAAGCCGGAACGTCGCGCCATCAGGATTTTCGACCGGATCGCCGGCGAACAGCACCGCCATATGGGTCCCGCCTTGCGCGCTCTCGGCGATAGCGACGAAGCGGCCATCGGGAAGGCGCGCCAGTGATTCGGGGCCGGAATTGTAGCGCCAGCCCTTCATGGCGGGTGGTCTCGCCTCGACCTCACCGACCAGCGCGGGCGAGGCGCGGGTGATGGCGTTGCGCCCCTCCGCCGCCGCCCAGACACGGCCGCCGCCGGGTTCCCCGGCCAGAGCCTCGATATCGCCGCTGACCTTGTCGTAAGCGCCGCGCGTGAAGATCGCACGTTGTTCGGCACCGACGAAATCCGGGCCGACCAGCTCGATCATCCGCCCCGTGTCGCTCGCTGCCAGCAGGCGGTCGCTGCCGCGCCAGAGCAGCGCCGAGTAGCCGCCCGCCGACGGGTCCTCGCTGGTCAGCTCCCAGCCGCGCAGCAGCCGGAACGGCCCCGATGTGCTTGGGTCCAGAGCGAGGGGAGAGAGCATGATCGGCGGCAGATCGTCCCCGGTCGGGACTGGCGTACGCAACCACAATCCGGGCGCCAGCGCCAGCACCAAGGCTGCGACCGCCAGGCGTCGTCGAAGCATAACTCCGCGCGTCCGGCGGTCAGGGCATCGGGCCGGTGAAGAGCAGCGGGTCGAGCCGCTTGTCCCGCCACATCAGGCTCCAGTGCAGATGCGGCCCCGTCGCCCGGCCCGACGCGCCGATGTCGCCGATATGCTGGCCCTGCCGCACCCGGTCGCCCTCGCTCACCAGCAGGCGCGAGGCGTGGAGGAAGGCGCTGTTGAGGCCCTGTCCGTGATCGATGATGAGGAGCTGCCCTTCCAGGCTGAAATCGGTGACGGCGAGCACCACCACCCCGTCCGCCGGAGCGACGAAAGGCGTGCCGCTGGTCCCCTTGGCGATGTCGATGCCCGAATGGTAGCTGCCCGCCTCGCCGCCGCGATAGATGCGCTGCGATCCGAAGCGGCCCGAAATGCGCCCCGTCGCCGGCCATAGGAAATCCTGTCGCCAGCCTTGCGATCCGGTCTCGACCGCACGCGAGGAATAGATCGCTTCGAGCTCGGGACGCCGGCGCGCCATGAAGCTCTCGCTCGCGCCGCCTGCCCTGCGTGCGACATTGACCCGCTCGATGTTCCAGTCACGCGGCGCAATCGTCAGCTCGCGCGCCACGGTCGCGCCTGAGGCGAGAAGCGCACTCAGGCGCATGGCGCCGCCCTCGTCGCGGTCGAAAGCGGCGAAGAACCGCCCGTCCTCGCCGAAAGCGATCGGCGTATCGCCCAGCATGGCGCTGGCTGTGTTCGAGGGCACGCGCCCGCGTATCCAGCCGCCCTGTTCGAGCTGACCGGCGAATTCGAAACTGCGCCGCACAGGCTCGGCCGGTGTTGGCGAGGGTGCGGGAATGGGCTGCACGACCTCCTGAGCGCGCGTGCTCACGGGCGGAGGAGCAGGGTCAGGCGCAGTGACCTGTGGCACGCAGCCGGCGAGCAACAGGAAAGGCGCGGCCCGGAGGAGCGTCGGGATCGCCCGCCTCGACGCTCCGCTCAAGGCTTCAGGCGTTCGGTCGCGAGCCGGGCGCTGGCATAGGGCTCCTGCCGCTCGACCGACCAGTAGCGCAAATCCTCCAGCGCCACCGGCACGCCGCTGGCGGCGCAGATCACATGGTTGCCGGGCCGCAGGACGCGAAAGCCGTTGGGGCCGTAACGCAGCTTCGCCTCGCCGCCGGATTCTCTGTTGGATGACATCAGCATTGGGCGTTCCTAGCAGGCGGTACCTGACCGGACAATTACGCGAAAAGGTCATCCTGCCCCGGCGGGCTTTCCTTTAGGCGCGCCGGCTTGCGGGGCGGCGACGGGCGCGGAGCCGCTGGAGCGCCGGGCGCCACATCGAGTGCACCGTCGCGAAAGATCAGGCGCAGCGCCGCTTCCTTTTCGGCCGTCGCCCTGGTGGTCAGCGTCGTGCCCGCGCCGTTCTCCACCCGGACATAGCCGCGCCGCAGCACGTTGTCGGGGTCGAGCGAGGTCATCACCCGCGCCAGCGCCGCGAGCCGCTCGCGCCGCTCGACCAGCGGCCGCGCGACCAGACCGGGATCGAAGCGCTGCCCGGCCAGCGCCCGCGATGCCTCGCGCCAGTTGCGCTGGAGCAGCGATGGAGCGAGCCGCAATTCGGCAAGGTTCGCTCGCCCCCGCGCCGCCTTGTCGGTCAGCCCGCGCCGCAGCCGCTCGGCCAGTTCGTCGAGCCGCTGGGCCTGTGGCTGAAGCAGCGCCTCGGCGCGCGGCAGGCGCTGGACCCGCGCCTCCAGCCGCTCGCGCCCCAGCGTCACCGGGCGCAGGGCGCATTGCCGCTGGCGGTGGACGAGGTCGGCGATGGTCGCGGCGAGCTCGGCCCGGACCGGCACCGCCATTTCCGCCGCCGCGGTGGGCGTCGGCGCGCGGTGGTCGGCGGCGTAGTCGGCCAGCGTCGTATCGGTCTCGTGCCCGACCGCGCTGATCGTGGGGATGGTGCAATCGGCAATGGCGCGCACCACCGCCTCCTCGTTGAAGCTCCACAGATCCTCGATCGAGCCGCCGCCGCGCGCCACGATCACCAGATCGGGCCGGTCGGGATGATCCTCGGGCATGGACGAGAACCCGCGCACGGCGCCTGCCACCTGCTCCGCCGCGCCCTGCCCCTGGACCAGCACGGGCCAGACGATCACCCGCGTCGGGAAACGATCGGCCAGGCGGTGGAGGATGTCGCGGATCACCGCCCCCGTCGGGCTGGTGACGACGCCGATCGTGCGCGGCAGGAACGGCAGCGCACGCTTGCGTTCCGAAGCGAAGAGCCCCTCCGCCTCGAGCCGGGCCTTGGTCTTTTCCAGCAGCGCGAGAAGTGCGCCCTCGCCTGCCAGCTCCATCCGCTCGATCACGATCTGGTATTTCGAGCGGCCGGGATAGGTCGTCAGCTTGCCGCTCGCGACCACTTCGAGCCCATCTTCCGGCACGAAGGGCAGGCGCGGCGTCGCCGAGCGCCACATCACTCCGTCTATCACCGCCTTGTCGTCCTTGAGGCAGGTGTAGAGATGGCCGCTCGCCGCGCGCTTCACGCCCGACAGCTCGCCGCGCACGCGCACGAAGCCGAAGCGATCCTCCACCGTGCGCTTGAGTGCCTGGGAAATCGCGCTCACCGACAGGGCCTCGGCGTTGTCCCCCTCCCGCATGCGCGCTACCAAGCCGCCTTCAGTGTCTTCGGGAGTTGCCATGAATATCCTTCTGCTGGGGTCGGGCGGGCGCGAACATGCCCTCGCGTGGAAGCTGGCGCAATCCCGCCTGCTCGCCGGCGCGGACGACACGCTCTACGCGGCGCCCGGCAATCCGGGCATTGCCGAGCACGCGCGCTGTGTCGACCTCGATGCGGGCGACCACGATGCGGTGATGGCCTTCTGCAAGGCCAATGCCATCGGCCTCGTCGTGATCGGTCCGGAGGCACCGCTGGTCGACGGGCTCGGCGATGCGTTGCGCGGGGCGAGCGTTCCGGTGTTCGGCCCCTCGCGAAATGCCGCCCGGCTCGAAGGCAGCAAGGGTTTCACCAAGGAACTGTGCGACCGCGCCGGCATCCCGACAGCGCGCTACATCCGCTGCCACAGCCTCGAAGAAGCCTGGGGCGCGCTCGCCCGGTTCGACCCGCCCTTCGTCCTCAAGGCAGACGGGCTCGCCGCGGGCAAGGGCGTGGTCATCGCGGAAACCCGCGAGGAAGCGCAGCACGCGCTCGACGACATGTTCGGTGGCAAGTTCGGCAGCGCCGGCAGCGAAGTGGTGATCGAGCAGTTCCTCACCGGCGAGGAGGCAAGCTTCTTCGCCGTGACCGACGGCACCGCCATCGTGCCGCTGGGCACTGCGCAGGACCACAAGCGGGCAGGCGAAGGCGACACCGGCCCCAACACCGGCGGGATGGGCGCCTATTCCCCCGCCCCGGTGCTGAGCGAGGACCTCCAGCGCGAGGTGATGGCGCGGATCGTCGAGCCGACCGTGCGGACCTTGCGCGAGGAAGGAATGCCCTATTCGGGCGTGCTCTATGCCGGGTTGATGCTGACCGCCGAGGGGCCGAGCCTGATCGAATACAATGCGCGCTTCGGCGACCCGGAATGCCAGGTGCTGATGATGCGACTGGAAAGCGATCTCGGCGAATTGATGCTTTCATGCGCGGAAGGGCGGCTGGGCGAAATCGAGGCCCCGCGCCTCTCGGACGACACTGCGCTGACTGTGGTCATGGCCGCGCGGGGCTATCCCGAAACGCCGGAGAAAGGCGGCGCGATCGATCTTGGTACCGCGGCGGCGGCAGACGGGGCCAAGGTCTTCCACGCGGGCACCAGGCGCGGCGCGGATGGCGGGCTGGTCGCCAATGGCGGCCGGGTGCTGAACGTCACCGCGACCGGCGCCAGCGTCACCGAGGCGCAGGCGAGCGCCTACGCCGCGCTCGACGGGATCGGCTTTCCCACCGGCTTCTGCCGCCGCGATATCGGCTGGCGCGAGGTGGAGAGGGAACGCGGCGAGACCTGACCGGCTGGGAGGAACCGAAAAGCACGCGAATCCGTTGCTCCGGAAACCTTCCTCGTTCCGGAGATTTCCCCGATGCGCCTATCCGCCTCGCTTGTGGCACTTGCCGCCGTAGCTTTCCCTGTCGCTGCCAATGCACAGGCCGGCGCGGGCAGTTCCGATCCCGCGGCCGAGGAGGATCGCGGTCAGCAGGGGGTTGAGATCACCGGCCATGTCCTGAAGCCTGTGCCGCTTGCCTGGTCGCAGGAGCGGATGGACCGCCTTGCCCTGCCCGCGGGCTTTTCCATCGATGTCTTCGCACGCGACCTCGGCAATGCGCGCATGATGAAAGTGGCGGAGGACGGCGCGCTCTATCTCACGCGGCGAAAGGAAGGCGATGTCCTGATGCTGCGCGACACCGATGGCGACGGCATGGCCGATCAGCAGCAGGCCGTCGCGCAGAAAGAGCAGATGCACGGGATCGAAATTGCAGGCGACACCGCATATCTCATCACCGTCGCCGAACTCTTTCGCGCACCAATCGCCGCTGACGGTACCTTCGGGCCGCTCGAACTCATCGCCGGGGATTTCCCCGAGGGCGGACAGCATTCCAATCGCATGGTGGTGATGGGTCCGGACGACCGGCTCTACGTGTCGGTCGGATCGACCTGCAACGCCTGCGCGGAAACCAATGACGAGAACGCGACCATCGTCTCGCTCGCTCCCGACGGCAGCGACCGGCGCATTTTCGCAAGCGGCCTGCGCAACACCATCGGCTATGGCTTCGAGCCCGCTACTGGCGTCGCCTACGGTTTCGATCACGGCATCGACTGGCTGGGCGATCACGAGCAGCACGAGGAGTTCAACCGGCTGACCGAAGGCGCCCGCTATGGCTGGCCCTATGTCTATGCGCTGTCGAAGTTCAATCCGCAGGACGTGCCGCCCGACCAGAGCTTTTCCGAATATGCCGCTGGGAGCGTCGAGCCTATCGGCCTGCACACCCCGCACGCGGCGCCAATGCAGATGGTGTTCGACGCCAGCGGCCGGATGCCGGCGAACTATGCGGGTGATGCCTTCGTCGCCATGCGCGGATCGTGGAACCGGCAGCCGCCCTCGGGCTACGAAGTGCTGCGCGTCGATTTCGAGAACGGCGAGCCGGTCGGCATGGAACCGTTCGTGACCGGCTTCCTGATGGAGGATTCCGAAAGCCCGACCGGCTGGGGCCAGATGGGCCGCCTTGCTGGCATGACGCAGGGGCCGGACGGCGCGCTCTACCTCTCGGATGACGAGAACGGCATCATCTACCGGATCGTCTATGAAGGCCCCGCCGCCCCCGAGCGGCCCGAGCCGCGCTTCACCAATGCGGACGAGAGCGATCTCAATCTGGGTCTGGTCGAGCGCGACGGCGGCTGACAGGCGCCGCCGCCGCGCCGGTCGATCGCGTCAGGCGTTCTCGCGTTCCACCAAGGCCTTGAGATCGGCCTCGGGGCGAGCGCCGTAATGGCTGATGACTTCGGCCGCGCAGATCGCACCCATTTCGAGGCAGCGCTCCAGGGTCTCGCCGCGCCCATGGCCGGTGAGGAAACCGGCGGCGAAGAGATCGCCCGCGCCGGTCGTGTCGACCACCTTGTCGATCGGTTCGGCGGGGACCTGCGCGCGCGTGTCGCCCGAGACCGCGACCGCCCCCTTGGCGCTGCGGGTGGCGACGAGCACGGGTACCTTGCCTTGCAGCGAGGCGAGCCCGGCATCGAAATCCTTCTCGCCTGTCAGCGTCGCCAGTTCGGTCTCGTTGACGAACAGGATATCGATCAGCCCGTCGGCGATCAGCGCGCGGAAATCGTCGCCGTGGCGATCGATCACGAAGCTTTCGCTGGCCGTAAAGGCGACCTTGCGCCCGGCGTTCCGCGCAACCTCGATCGCCCGGCGCATCGCGTTGCGCGGTTCCTCGGGGTCCCACAAATAGCCTTCGAGATAGAGGATCCCCGCGCTGGCGATCAGGTCCTCGTCGAGCGCTTCGGGCGGCAGGAACTGGCTCGCGCCGAGAAAGGTGTTCATCGTGCGCTCGCCATCCGGCGTCACGAAGATGAGGCAGCGCGCGGTCGGCGGCTCGGCCTCGCGCTTGGGTGTCGCGAAATCGACACCGACCGCGCGGATGTCGTGGCTGAACACTCCGCCCAGCTGGTCGTCGGCAACCTGGCCGATGAAAGCGCAGCGCGCGCCGAGCGCGGCCATTCCCGCCAGCGTGTTCGCCGCCGAACCGCCCGAGATTTCCTTCGCCGGGCCCATCGCGCCGTAAAGCTCTTCCGCCCGCGCGGTGTCGACCAGCGTCATCCCGCCCTTGGCAAGGCCGAGTTCGTCGATGAGGCCGTCCTCGCAAGGGGCCATCACGTCGACGATGGCGTTGCCGATAGCGATCACGTCGTAACGCGGCGGGGTGGCGGTATCGGTCATGGAATCTCCGGTGGTGTCAGACAGGCATTTGATCGGCGCGCGTTAGCGGCTGGTCGCAAGGGGGCCAAGGTGCGATTGACTTCGCCTGCCGGCATGAGCCAACGCCGCAGCCGATGACATCGCTTGCCCGCGCCCTTGCCCTGTCGATCGGTCAATTGGGCGATCCGGCGATCCGCCGCGTGCTGTGGAAGACTCTCGGGCTGACGCTGGCGATCTTCGCCGCGCTCGGCTGGGCGGCCAGCTTCGGGTTCGAAGCGGCGCTGGAATGGGCCGGGCTGGCCGATGGCAGCGGGTGGGGCGCGCTGCTGGCAGTGCTCGCCGTGCTGGTGGCCGGATGGCTGCTGTTCCGCTTGGTGGCGCTCGCCGTGCTGCAATTCTTCGCCGAGGACGTTGTCCGCGCGGTGGAGGCGCGGCACTATCGGCACGAGGCGACGCTTGCCCGCACTATCCCGTTCGGCGAGAGCCTGCGCCATTCGACCGGGGCAACCATGCGCGCCCTGCTCGCCAACGCCGCCGCCCTTCCTGTCGCCGGCCTGCTGGCACCCACCGGCATCGGCGCGCCGCTGGTCTTCTGGCTGGTCAACGCCGTGCTGCTGGGCCGCGAATTGCAGGACATGGTGTGGCTGCGCTATCGGACAGAGGCGACGGACCGGCCGCCGCTGGCGGGACCGACCCGGTTCCTGCTCGGCGGGGCCATCGCCGCGCTGCTCGCGGTGCCGTTTGTCAATTTCCTCGCGCCGGTCCTCGGAGCGGCCACCGCGACCCATCTCGTTCACCGGAGAATGCGAAGTGAGACTCTTTAGCGCCGCGATCCTCGCGACCCTGCTGGCCGGCTGCGTCGCGCCGTCGACCACGCAACAGGCGCCGCCCTCGGCTCGCCCGCCGGTCACTCCGCCGATGAGCCAGCCGCGCCCGCGCCCTGCGCCCAGCACCACCGGCTTCATCGCGCCGCGCGTGATGAACATGCCGGGGCTGGAAGGCGTGATCGGCCGGAACGCGACCGATCTCGCCAATATCTTCGGCCCGCCGCGCCTTCAGGTGAAAGAAGGCGATGCGACCAAACTGCAATTCGGCGGCGATGCCTGCGTGCTCGACATCTATCTCTATCCACTCAGGCCCCGCGCCGAGCCGACCGCGACCTATGTCGATGCGCGCCGCCATACCGATGCGCGCGATGTCGATCGTGCAGCCTGCGTGAAGGCGCTGCGACGCTAGCTGACGAGTGCCACCGTCAGGCGCTCAGACCATGAAGCTTTCGCCGCAGCCGCACGCGCCCTTGGCGTTGGGATTGGCGAAGACGAAACCGGCGGAGAAATCATCCTCCACCCAGTCCATCGTGCTGCCGACGAGATAGAGCACGCTCGCCCCGTCGATGTAGAAGATGCCGCCCGGCGTTGCGATCTTCTCGTCCATCGTCGCTTCCTGCGACACGTAGTCGACCGAATAAGCGAGGCCGGAGCAGCCCCGGCGCGGAGTCGAGAGTTTCACCCCTATCGCGTCGTCGGGCGCCTTGGCCATCAGTTCGGCGATGCGGGCCTCGGCGCGCTCGGTCAGGGCAACGGCGGCCTTGGGCGCAGGCCGCTGCTGAGGCTTTTCGGCAGGGTGGGTGGTCGCGTCGGCCATCACAGCATCCCCAGTTCGAGACGCGCCTCGTCGGTCATCTTTTCCGGGCCCCAGGGCGGGTCCCACACCAGATTGACCTCGGCATCGCGCACGCCAGGCACGCTCGCGGCGCGCAGCTCGACCTCGCCCGGCATCGATTCGGCGACCGGGCAGTGCGGCGTCGTCAGCGTCATGGTAACGATCACGTCGGCCTCCTCGGACACCTCGACCCCGTAGATCAGGCCCAGATCGTAGATGTTTACCGGGATTTCCGGATCGTAGATTTCCTTCAACGCGGCGACCACGTCCTGCTGCAATTTGCCACCGGGGCCGGACGCGGCTTCGGTATCGGGCGTCTTCTGGAGGAAACCCTCGAGATAGTCTCGCTTGCGCCCCATAGTCTCGCGCGGGCTTTCCTCGACCGCGTCCTCAACCCGGGCGCGCGGCGGCTTGTCCAGCACCTGTTCGTTGGGCGCGGGCGCCGCCACGAAATCCGTCTCGTCTGTGTTCGTATCCGTCATCCGAAGATCCTCTGGGTGCGTTCGATGCCGCGCATCAGCGCCGCGATGTCGCTCTCGTCCGAGTAGAGCCCGAAGCTTGCGCGCGCGGTGGCGGGAACACCGAGATGCTCCATCAGCGGCTGCGCGCAGTGGTGGCCGGCCCGGATCGCGACGTTTTCCTCGTCCAATATGGTGCCGAGATCATGCGGATGAACCCCCTGGAGCGCGAAACTTACGATGCCGGCGCTGTCCTCGGGCCCGAACAGCGTCACCGAATTGAGCGAGCGCAGCTGGTCGCGCAGTGTTCCGGCCAGTCTTCGCTCGTGTTCGAGAAGCCGCTCCGTCCCGTGTTCCGCCACGTAGTCGATCGCCGCGTGGAGCGCGATCGCCTCGGTGATCATCGGCGTTCCCGCCTCGAAGCGCTGGGGGGCCGGGGCGTAGGTGGTGCCGTCGAACGCGACCTTGTCGATCATCGCGCCGCCGCCCTGCCACGGGGGCATGTCCTGTAGGATTTCCTCTCGCGCCCACAGCACGCCGATGCCCGTGGGGCCATAAAGCTTGTGCGCCGAGAAGGCGTAGAAATCGCAGTCGAGCGCCGCCATGTCGAGCGCCATGCGAGGCGCCGCCTGGCATCCGTCGACAAGCAGCTTCGCCCCCACCGAATGCGCGAGGTCCGCCGCCCGTCGCACGTCGAGCACGCTGCCGAGCACGTTGGAGATATGGGCCAGCGACACCAGTCTGGTGCGCGAGGTCAGCAGCCCGGCGAGCGCGTCGAGGTCGATGCAGTGATCCTCGGTCAGCGGACAGACATCGATCACCGCGCCGGTCTTTTCCGCCAGCATCTGCCACGGGACGATGTTGGAATGATGCTCCAGCGTGGACAGGACGATCCGGTCGCCTTCGCGGATATTCGCCGTCCCCCAAGTGGCGGCGACCAGATTGATCGCCTCGGTCGCGCCGCGCACGAACACGATCTCGCTGTCCGATTTCGCACCGACGAAATCCGCCACCCGCCGCCGCGCCGCCTCGTAGCCGAGCGTCATCTCGGCGCTGCGCGAATAGACGCCGCGATGGACCGTGGCGTAGTCCTCGCCCAGCGCCTGCGCCATCGCGTCGATCACGGCCCGGGGCTTCTGCGCCGTCGCGGCGGTGTCGAGATAATGCCAGGGCTCGCCGGTCCTGGTGACCAGCCCCGGAAAGTCGGCCTTGCGGGAAACGGTCGCGGCCTCGCTCACAGATGCCGGTCCAGCTTGTCGAGCGCGACGCGCATCAACCGCCCGCGCGCCTCCTCGTCATCCAGCGACACCAGCGCGTCGCCGATAAAGGCCTGCACCAGCAGCCGCCGCGAAAGTTCGGGCGGAATACCGCGAGCCGCCATGTAGTAGCGCGCCGCCTCGTCGAGCTGGCCGACCGTCGCGCCGTGAGCGCATTTGACGTCGTCGGCAAAGATCTCGAGCTGCGGCACGGCATTCACGCTCGCGCCCTTTTCCAGCAGCAGGCCCTTGAAATCCTGCGCCGCGTCGGTCTTCTGCGCGTGGCGCACCACATCGATCGAACCGAGGAAATTGCCCGTTCCCTGCCCCCAGTGGACACTGCGGACGGTCTGGTTGCTGGTGCCTTCGGGCTCGGCATGGACGGTACGGGTCACGAATTCGCGCACCGTTTCGCGCCCGCCCACGGTGATGCCGCCGAATTCGAAATGCGCGCCCCTGGCGAGC
Source organism: Erythrobacter sp. (assembly GCA_025698865.1). Taxonomy (GTDB): domain Bacteria; phylum Pseudomonadota; class Alphaproteobacteria; order Sphingomonadales; family Sphingomonadaceae; genus Qipengyuania. The sequence continues at coordinate 423,156 of JAILWQ010000002.1, forward strand.
GTCACCTCGACTTCGACCCGCGCATATTCGGCGGACGCCAGCACCGCGAACAGTTCGCACCGCCCGCCCTCGCCCACGCTCACGCGCAGCCGGCGGACGTCGGTTCCGGGCGTATCCTCGCCATCCTCGATCACGATGCAGTCGCGCCAGCTTTCACCCGGGCCAACCGCGATCTCGTCCCAGCCGGGCACCGCGCTCAGGCGATCTACCGCGGCGTAGCGCCACGCTTCCTCGCGGGTCGTCGGCAGCGGCGCCGCGCTCACTTGGCCCTCGCCCGCACTTCGGCGAGATAGCGAACGCCCGCTTCGTGCGCCGCGTCGAGACAGGGAACCAGCGTTTCGGCATGGGCCTGCATCAGCCGGTTGCGTTCTTCGATGGGGACATCGAGCGAGCTCAGCCGGTTCATCTCCGGAACCTCGGGCGCGAAGCAGCGCAGCATGGCGCCGCAGCGGATGCCGTCGATTTCCTTGTCGCCGGTGCTCTGGTTCGTGCGGCAGCTGAGCTGGCCGTCCTGCGCGGAGAGGCCGCCTTTCCAGGTTTCCAGCTTGCGGCCAATGACCACGATCTCCTCGGCGACCTCCTCGCTCGGTGCCGTGACGAAAGTCGGCAGCGGCGGGGGCGTTGCGGGAGCAGCGGCGGGAGCTGCGGTCGCCTGAGCGAACAACAGGATCGATGCGAGAATGCTCATGCCGCCATCACCTTTTCATAGCCTTCGTTTTCGAGCTCGAGCGCGAGTTCGGGTCCGCCCGTCTTCACGATCCGCCCCTGCGACAGGATATGGACGAAATCGGGCCGGACATATTCGAGCAGGCGCTGGTAATGCGTGATCAGCAGCACCGCCTTGTCCTCGGCGCGCATGATGGCGTTGATCCCGTCACCGACCACCCGAAGCGCATCGATGTCGAGCCCGCTGTCGGTTTCGTCGAGCACGGCGAATTTTGGATCGAGAATGCCCATCTGGACCATCTCGGCGCGCTTCTTCTCGCCACCGGAAAAGCCGACATTCACATTGCGCTTGAGCATGTCCATGTCGAGCTTGAGCAAGCCCGCCTTCTCCTTGGCGAGCTTCAGGAATTCGCCGCCGGTCAGCGGCTCCTCGCCGCGCGCCTTGCGCTGCGCGTTCAGCGCCTCGCGCAGGAACTGGACGTTGGAAACGCCGGGAATCTCGACCGGGTACTGGAAGCCGAGGAACAGCCCGGCGGCGGCGCGCTCGTGCGGCTCCATTTCGAGAAGGTCTTTCCCCTCGAACGTCACCGATCCGCCGGTAACCTCGTAACCCGGACGACCGCCCAGCACGTAAGACAGAGTGGACTTGCCCGCGCCGTTCGGACCCATGATGGCATGGACCTCGCCCGCATTCACTTCCAGCGTCAGGCCCTTGAGGATTTCTTTGCCGGCGATTTCGGCGTGGAGATTGTCGATTTTCAGCATTTTCTGGTCTTGTCCGTCGTCTTGTAGGGCATTCCGTCGGCGTCGTAGGTCGTCCATTCGCCAACCTGTTCACCACGATCGAAGTGGCCCGATCGTTTCAGCGTGCCGTCGGTCCTGAACCATTCCCAGTAACCGTGCAGCTCGTCGCCAAGCATCTGGCCGCGAGCGCAGATCGTGCCGCCTTTGTGGCGCTCGATCCGCTCTCGCGTTTCTTGCGTCACTTGCGCCCCCCTGGCTGGCTACGGGACTCTCGACTGCGAGGCGGCCCGTTGCCGGCGCGATCGTAGCGCGGTCTGGTCTGACGCGGATTTTCCGCCTCGTGCCGGCGCCGTGCGGCCTGACGATCGCGCAGGCGGCGGTTCATGGCTTCGAACACGTCGCCCATCGCCTCGTCGGGCTCGGCAAGGATGCGCGCGGCGGAGATCCGCAGCACCTCGATCCCCACGGCGGCAAGGCTCCTGTCGCGGCGCGATTGCAGGGTGTCCGCCTCGTCCTCCTCGATATCGACCGCGAGGCCCAGAGGATGCGAGACGAAATCGAGAATCGCCGAGCCGACCACCACGTGCCGCCCGAACTTGTACTTGCCGAAATCCTCCGCCGCGAAGCGCGCGGCGAGCGCCTTGTGCGCATCCGAAGAATTGCGCCGCCGATCCCGCGCCCGTTCGTGCAGCGCGTCGAGCCGCTTCTCCGAAATCTCCCACCCGCGGCCACGCTTCTTGATGGAAGGCGCGTCGTCGGCGGTCTCGGACGGATCGCGCAGCTGGAGGGTTTTGCGGTCGGTCATCTCCCGCGCCTCCGTTTTGCCAAGTTATTCAAAATCAAGAAGCACGGAAGCCCGTAAAACACAGCGGCAAAGAAAGCCCACACTGTGATGCCTTCGACCGTAGCGTCGTCACTAATAAATGGCCAAAGAGGGGGCTCACCAAGGAGCCAAATGGACAACCCAAAGGCAGGAATGGCGAGAAACAGCCAAAGCATCCAAAGAAGTCGAGAATTCGAACTATCGAGCATCACCCCACGCTCCCCTCAAGCGAGATCGCCAGCAGTTTCTGCGCCTCGACCGCAAACTCCATCGGCAGCTCCTTGAGCACGTCCTTGGCGAAGCCGTTGACGATCAGCGCCATCGCTTCCTCCTCGTCCAGCCCGCGCTGCATGGCGTAGAACAGCTGGTCGTCGCTGATCTTGCTGGTGGTCGCCTCGTGCTCGATCTGGGCGCTCGGGTTCTTGACCTCGATATAGGGCACGGTGTGCGCGCCGCAGCGGTCGCCGATCAGCAGGCTGTCGCATTCGGTGCGGTTGCGCACGTTCTCGGCATTGGCCGCGACCGCCACGCGGCCGCGGTAGGTGTTGCTGCTCTTGCCGGCGGAAATACCCTTGGAGATGATCGTGCTGCGCGTCCCGCTGGCATTGTGGATCATCTTGGTGCCGGTGTCGGCCTGCTGGTAATTGTTGGTCACCGCGACCGAGTAGAACTCGCCTACGCTATCGACGCCGTTCAGGACGCAGCTGGGATACTTCCAGGTCACCGCGCTGCCGGTCTCGACCTGAGTCCAGCTGATCTTGCTGCGCGCGCCTTGGCAGAGGCCCCGCTTGGTGACGAAATTGTAGATGCCGCCCTTGCCCTCGGCATTGCCGGGATACCAGTTCTGGACGGTCGAGTACTTGATCTCGGCATCTTCCATCGCGACCAGTTCGACGACGGCGGCGTGAAGCTGGTTCTCGTCCCGCATCGGGGCGGTGCAGCCTTCGAGATAGCTGACATAACTGCCCTTCTCGGCGACGATCAGCGTGCGCTCGAACTGGCCGGTGTTTTCCGCATTGATGCGGAAATAGGTGGAAAGCTCCATCGGGCAACGCACCCCTTCGGGCACGTAGACGAAGGTGCCGTCGGAAAAGACCGCGCAGTTGAGCGTCGCGAAGTAATTGTCGCGCTGCGGCACGATGCGGCCGAGCCATTTCTTCACCAGCTCGGGATATTCGCGGATCGCCTCGCTGATGGAAAGGAAGATGACGCCCGCCTTCTTCAGCTCCTCGCGGAAGGTGGTGGCGACGCTGACGCTGTCGAAGACCGCATCGACCGCCACCTTGCGCGCACCTTTCACACCGGCCAGCACCTCCTGCTCCGCGATCGGGATGCCGAGCTTGTCGTAGGTCGACTTGATTTCGGGATCGAGCTCGTCGAGCGATTCCAGCTCCACCTTCTTCTTAGGCGCGGCGTAGTAATAGGCGTCCTGATAATCGATCGGCGGATAGCCGAGCTTGGCCCAGTTGGGTTCTTCCATCTCCTGCCAGATGCGGAAGGCCTTCAGCCGCCATTCGAGCATCCATTCGGGCTCTTTCTTCTTGGCGGAGATGAAGCGGACCGTATCCTCGTCGAGACCCTTGGGCGCGAATTCGGTATCGATCTCCGAATGCCAGCCGAATTCGTATTCGGCGGCCTTCGCGGCGGCTTCCTTCGCCTCGCGGTCCTGCTCCGGACGGGTCTGGATATCGATGGTGTCGCTCATGCCATTTCTTTCGCGGGCGCGGGATGCGTGCCCAGTTGAGTCAGGGGAATCGCCGCCAGCGCACCGCGCAGGGCGTCGTTGATGACCGGCCAGTGCGACCGGACGCTGCAATCATGGTCCACCACGCAAGTACCGCCGTCGATGCAGGCGGTGAGCGCGATCGGCCCTTCCACCGCCTCGACGATGTCGGCAACGCTGATCGCCGCGGCGGGCCGGGCGAGTTGAAGACCGCCGCCCGCTCCGCGCGTCGAGTGCAACAGCCCGGCAGCGGACAGCTTGCTCACCAGCTTCTGCACGGTGGGCAGCGGCAGGCCGGTCTCGACCGCCAGTTCGGACGCGCTGGTGCGAGCCCCGCCACAATGGCGGGCCGCGGCGCTCATCGTCAGGACGGCGTAATCGGCGAGGTTGGAAAGGCGCATCTCTTAAATCAGACCATATCGTTCCGATTGGCGAGCTAGTCATCCGGCCCGCGCCTTTCAACGCATTTCCGCCTCCTGCGAGTCGTTAGCAGCTATGCGTCGCCCGCGCTCCCCGGCCCGTCGGGCGCCAGCTCGCGCAGGTTCCTGGAATCGAGCATCTCGCGAAGGAAGGGCGACTCGCCATCGCCGAGCCGGGCCGGGGTGCGACCGGCGAACAGGCGCAGTTCGCGGATCATGTGGGGCTGGTCGTAGAACGCTTCCGCGATCTCGGCCTCGTATTCGTCGCTCAGCATCGGCAGCGACAGCAGCGCCGCTGCTCGCAGCGCCCGGTACTTGCGACGCAACGCCACCGGGGCGAGGCCGAAATACCGTTCGATCAGACGCTGGGTCTGTCGCGCGGAATACCCGCTCTGTGCATAGAGCGCGTCCAGATCGGGCACCAGCGAGCGGGCGAGCCAGGCATTGGTAGCGGCGATCAGGCGCGCGTGGCCCGCCACGACCGGGCGGACCGCGCCCCGGATCATCTCGCCCAGCTGCACCGCGCAGGCCGGCCCATCCATTCGGCCGTCACGATAGGCGGCGCACAGATCGCGGCCCCGGGCGACCAGTGTGGGGTCGAGCCAGTCGCCGGCATCGTAGAGCCGGTTGGCGTGTGCCTTCGCATCGAGCCCGGTGAGAGCTGCCCAGCCCAGCGGCGAAAGCGCCGCGCCGATGGCGTGGAACGGACCGTCCATCTTGAAATGCGCGGCCTGTGCGAAGGGCGTCAGAAGGTTGACTTCGTGCGAGGGATCGCTTCCCCCGCCGGGCAGCGCCATCGCCCCCTTGCCCATTGCGAACAGCGTTAGGTGGCCGATTGCGGCCGGCTGGATATCGTCGATCCGCGCATCGTCGCAGCGGAAATGATAGAAGGTGGTGACGTAATCGGCGAGTTCGGGCGGGGTACCGAGATAGTCGAGCGTGAATCGGCTCGGGGGCGTCAGACGCGACGCATCAACCCCAAGATTCATGCCCCCGTGAACCATTCGCACCCCTTCGGTGTGCGACCCGGAGGCACTGGTGGCGCAAAATGTGCGGCGAATCCAGCGGCCATTGCCAAAAAAAGGGCGGCCTTCCGAAAGGAAAGCCGCCCCTGTGAGTTGAGGAACCCGCCACATGAATGCGCCGAGCCCTTCGGGTCGCAAAACCCGGATAGCGTGGATCGATTGCGAATGATTGTATGCAAGCGACATCATCTGAGGTCGCGGGCGATATTTTCTCTCGAATGTTCCACGCCTCGACAGTTTATCGTGACGCCAATAGGGCTTCGCCCATGCTGTTCCCCCTCTTCAGGCCCGCCCTCTTCCGCATCGACCCCGAGCGGGCACACCGGTTGACGATCGCGATGCTGAAAAAGGCGCCGAAACGCCGCTCGCCGGGGGCGGGGTCGGGGTCGGGGCGGCTGGCGACCGAAATTGCGGGCTTGCGATTTCCCAATCCGGTCGGCCTCGCGGCAGGGTTTGACAAGGACGCCGAAGTGCCCGCGGCGATGTTCGGACTGGGCTTCGGCGCGGTCGAGGTCGGTTCGATCACCCCGCGGCCGCAGGCCGGCAATCCCAGGCCCCGCCTCTTCCGGCTGGTGGAAGACCGGGCGGTCATCAACCGGATGGGTTTCAACAATGGCGGCGCCGACGCCGCAGTCCAAAGGCTCGCCGGGCGCCGGCATGGACCGGGAGTGCTCGGCATCAATATCGGTGCGAACAAGGACAGCACCGACCGGATCGCGGAGTATGCGGCAATGACGCGCCGGATGGCCCCGCTCGCCGATTATCTCGCCGTCAACATTTCGAGCCCGAACACGCCCGGACTGCGCGCGCTGCAGGACGAGGCTGGGCTGACCGGGCTGCTCGATGCCGTGTTCGAGGCTCGGGGAACTGAGGGCCCGCCGGTCTTCCTCAAGGTCGCGCCCGATCTCGAACCCGCGGATATCGACGCCATCGCCCGGATCGCCCTGTCCTCCGGGCTCGCCGGGCTGATCGTCTCGAACACCACCATTTCGCGTCCCGCGCTTCGTTCGGCCTATGCTGGAGAAACAGGCGGCCTCTCCGGCGCGCCGCTGCGTGACCTTGCGCTCGAGCGGGTACGCAATTTCCGCAAGGCCACCGGGGGGGCGATTCCGCTGATCGGCGTAGGCGGCATCTCCACCACCGAGGATGCCTGGGCAAGGATCCGCGCCGGTGCGAGCCTGGTCCAGCTGTACAGCGCCATGGTCTATGAGGGGCCGGCCCTGCCGGGACGGATCGTCCGCGGTCTCGAGCGGCTGATGGACCGCGACGGGTTCGGCTCGATTGCCGAAGCGGTCGGAAGCGAATAACGCGCTCGCCATGCTGCGCCATTTCCTCGCTCCGCTCGCCGCCCTCTCGCTCGCCGGATGCGCCACGCTCGCGCCTTCCGCACCCCCGCCGGCGGACACCGTAACCGGCAGTGTCAGCGCCGCCGACCCCCGCGCCGAGGACGCCGGGCGCGAGATGCTGCGGCGCGGCGGCGGCGCGACCGATGCCGCGATCGCGGTGATGCTGGCGCTGACCGTGGTCGAGCCGCAGAGTTCGGGCATCGGCGGCGGCGGTTTCCTGGTCAGGGGCACGCGCGAGGGTTCGGTCGAAACCTATGACGGCCGCGAAACCGCGCCTGCCGCCGCGACACCCGACTGGTTCCTGAAGGAAGATGGCACTCTCCCGCCTTTCGGCGAATCGGTGCGCAGCGGCCTCAGCGTCGGCGTCCCCGGCAATTTGGCGCTGGCGATGCAGGCCCATGCCGAGCACGGCCGCCTGCCCTGGGCCGAGCTGTTCGGTCCGGCGATCCGCCTCGCCCGCGAAGGCTTCCGGGTCAATCCGCGCCTGCGCGAATCGCTGACCTCCAGCCGGGACCGCGCCGCCCATTCCTCGCTCGGCCGCGAATTGTTCTACGACGAATCTGGCGAACCGCGCCCGGTCGGCTATCTCGTCACCAACGAACCGCTGGCCCGCTCGCTCGAAGCCATCGCCGCGGACCCGGCCGGGTTCTACACCGGCCCGGATGCGGCGGAATGGAGCGCGGCGATCGCGGGAGAGACGCCCCGTCCGCAGGGCATGACGGCCGCGGATTTCGCCGCCTACCGCGCAAAGCTTCGCGAGCCGGTCTGCGCATCCTACCGCGCCCACCGCGTCTGCTCGATGGGTCCGCCCACCTCCGGCGGCGTGGCGGTGCTGCAGATTCTCGGAATGCTCGAGCGGTTCGATCTGGCGGAGCTCGGTCTGCGCGACCCGGCGACGTGGCACCTCTTCGTGGAGGCCCAGCGTCTCGCCTATGCCGATCGCGAACTCTATCTTGCCGACAGCGATTTCGTGTCCGTGCCCCTGCCCGGACTGCTCGACCCGGCCTATATCGCGCAGCGCAGCGCGCTGATCGCAGAGGGATCGAGCCTTGCGGTAGCGGAACCGGGCCGGCCGGCCGGAGCCTCGCTTGCCCGAGCGGACGGTGACGAGCCGGAAGAGCACGGCACCACCCATTTCGCGATCGTCGATGCCGACGAGACGATGGTCAGCTACACCTCCACGATCGAAGGGCCGTTCGGATCGGGCCTGATGGCGGGCGGGTTCTACCTCAACAACGAACTGACCGACTTCAGCCGCTCGCCGACGGTCGATGGCCGTCCGGTCGCCAACCGGGTCGAAGGCGGCAAGCGCCCGCGCAGCTCGATGTCGCCGGTCGTGATCTACGATCCGCAAGGGCGCCCGCTGCTCGCCATCGGAGCCGCTGGGGGCGCGACCATTCCGGTGCAGACCGCCCGCAGCATCGTCGGCATCATCGATTTCGACCTCTCCGCCGAGGAAGCGCTCGGCCTGCCCTTCATCATGGCGAATGGCGACAGCGTCTTCGTCGAGCAGGGCACCTGGCTCGTCGACGCAATCCCCGCCCTGAAGGCGCTGGGGCATGCGGACATCTCGGTGCGCCAGGTCGGGCTGAAGGCCGGGGCGGTGCTGCGCACGGAGGATGGCTGGGTCTCGGCCCGCGATCCCCGCATCGAGGCGCTCGTCGCCCTGCCCTGAGCCGCGCTTGCCGTTGCGGCGGCGGGACCTTACAGCCGGCCAAGGGAGCAGGCTGAAAGCAAAGCGAGGGTGCGTGCAGATTCTGTCGGATATCGACCAGGCGAAAAATCTGGTCGAACTCTTTCTGAAACGTGCGGACGAGAAGGGCGAGACACCCTTTCTCGGTGCCAAGCGCGGCGGCGAGTGGCAGACGATCAGCTGGGCCGAAGCTGCCCGTCAGGTGTGCCTGCTGGCGGAAAACCTGCGCGCGCTGGGCCTTGCGGCCGGCGATCGGGTGTGTCTGGTCAGCGAAAACCGACCCGAATGGTGCATCGCCGATCTCGGCATCATGGCCGCCGGATGCATCACCGTGCCGGCCTATGTCACCAACACCGAGCGCGACCATGTCCATATCCTCGACAATTCGGGAGCCAGGGCGGTCATCGTCTCGAACGACAGGCTCGCCCAGCCGCTGATCCCGGCGATCTTCCGCACCGGCATCGCGGAGCACATCATCCCGATCGACGAGGTGCGCGGTTATCAGGGGGGAAATCTGAACTGCCGCGGCTGGTCGGCGATGGTCGAGGGCGATGCCGTGGCCGCGCGCCGCGTGGTAGAGGAACGGCTCGCCGGTATCACGCGCGAGACGACCGCCTGCATCATCTACACCAGCGGAACGGGCGGGGCGCCGCGCGGCGTCATGCAGCACCACGGCGCGGTCCTGTGCAACGTCGCGGGCGCGGCGGAGATCCTGATCGAGGATTTCGGAGTCGAGCCGGAGGAGCGCTTCCTCTCCTTCCTCCCGCTCAGCCATGCCTACGAGCATACCGGCGGGCAGTATCTGCCGATCTCGGTCGGGGCCGAGATCTACTATGCCGAGGGGCTGGAGAAACTCGCCAGCAATATCGAGGAGACCCGGCCGACCTTCATGGTCGTGGTCCCCCGCCTGTTCGAAGTCCTGCGCACCCGCATCCTCAAGCAGGTCAGAAAGCAGGGCGGAATGGCGCAGAAGCTGATGGAAAGTGCGGTCTCTCTCGCTGAACGGCGCGCATCCGGACGTGGAAAGTTCGGCGATCGCGCGCTCGATCTGGTGCTGGAGAAGCTGCTCCGGCCCAAGATCCGCGCGCGTTTCGGCGGGCGGATGAAGGCGATGGTGTCGGGCGGGGCGCCGCTCAATCCCGAAGTGGGCAATTTCTTCCAGGCAGTCGGCCTTACCATGCTGCAGGGGTATGGCCAGACCGAGGCAGGTCCGGTGATCAGCTGTAACCGCCCCAGGGTCGGGATCGCGATGAACTCGGTCGGCCCGGCCATGCGCGGGGTCGAGATCAGGATCGCCGAGGACGGCGAGATCCTCTGCCGGGGCGAACTGGTGATGCACGGATACTGGCAGAACAGCGGCGAGACCGCGCGCACGATCAGGGATGGCTGGCTGCACACGGGCGATATCGGCCATCTCGACGACAAGGGCCGGATCGTCATCACCGACCGCAAGAAGGACATGATCGTCAACGACAAGGGCGACAATGTCGCGCCGCAGAAGGTCGAGGGGATGCTGACGCTGCGGCCCGAGATCGCGCAAGCGATGGTGGCGGGCGACCGGCGGCCCTACATCGTCGGGCTGATCGTGCCCGATGCCGAATGGGCCCTCGACTGGGCGAAGGACCGGGGCAAGAAATTCGACCTCGCCGCGTTGCAGGGCGATCCCGAGTTCAAGACCGCGATCCGTCAGGCGGTCGATCAGGTGAACAAAGACCTCTCGGTGGTCGAAAAGGTGCGCCAGTTCGCCTTCTCCGACGAGGGCTTCACGATCGAGAACGAGGAGCTGACCCCCTCGATGAAGATCCGCCGGCACAAGATCCGCGAACGCTATGGCGACCGGCTCGACGCGCTCTATCGCGCGTGAAATGCCCGCCTAGGGAACGATGGTGGTGAACAGGAAGGTGGCGAAGATCACCAGGTGGATCACCCCCTGCACGATCGTCACGCGCCCGCGCCCCAGCGTCAGCGTGGCAACCAGAAGCGTCAGCGCGAGAATCACGGTGGAACGCATCGACAGGCCGAGCTCGAGATCGAGGCCGAGCATCAGCGCCACGACCGCGACCGCCGGAATGGTGAGGCCGATGGTCGCCAGCGCCGAACCGATCGCGAGGTTGAGGCTGGTCTGAACGCGGTTGGCCCGCGCCGCCCTGACGGCAGCGAAGCCCTCGGGCGCCAGCACAACCATGGCGATAAGAATACCGACCAGCGCGCGCGGCGCGTTGGCCGCAGCGACCGCGGACTCGATGGTGGGGGACAACTCTTTCGCCAGCAGAACGACCGCGACGAGGGCGACGATCAGCACGATACCGGCCAGACCGGCAACTTTCCGGGACACCGGCGCGAAATGAGTCCGGTCATCCTCGTCGTCTGGCGACTGGTGGAGGAAATCATCGCGATGACGGATCGTCTGCGCTCCGACGAAAGTGGCGTAGATCACGAGCGAGACGATCGCCACGAACACGAGCTGGGTGTCGTTGTAGAAGGCGCCGCCTGCGCTGATCGTGTAATTCGGCAGGATCAGCGTGAGCACGGCCAGCGTCGCCAGCATCGCCAGGCCGACGCTGACCCCGGACTGGGTGTAGTTCTGCACCAGATGCCGCCCGCCGCCGACCAGAAGACAGAGGCCGACGAAGCCGTTCATCGTGATCATGATCGCGGCGATCAGCGTGTCACGCGCCAGCGCCTGCGCCTGCGCGCCCTCGCTCAGCATGATCGAGACGATCAGCGAGCATTCGATCACGGTCACGGCCAGCGCGAGCACCAGCGTTCCGAACGGCTCGCCCAGAAAATGGGCGAGGATTTCCGCGTGATAAACCGCCGCCATGATCGCGGCCCCCAGCAGCAGGCCGAGGCAGATCAACAGGATCGTCGAGGACGGGGTCGGCGCGATCGCGAAGACGAGACCCGCCAGCGGAGCGACCAGAGACCAGATCGCGATCCCCTGCGCCGAGAGGTCGGCAGGGTTGGTTTCGGGGATCTGGGCGCGTTCCATGGCCCCGGTGTAGGGGCAGAAACGCGCAGATTCCAGCGCGGGCGTGGCCGAAAATCAGGCGGCAGCGCCGACTTCTATATATTCGGGAAAGAATGCCGGCGCGCGGGTGCTCCAGCCGGACGCGGTCGCAGCCGCCTCGCTCAGGGACTGGAGCAGCAGCTTGCGGCGATCCGGCCGGATATGCGGCAGAGCGGCGGCAGCGCAGAACGCGCTCGGCAGCCACGGGCGGGCTTCGGCCCCGAGCAGCCGTTCGTAAAGGAAGCGGAAGGCGGAAAAGCTGCCGATCCGCTCCTGCGCCAGGTCGAAAGCGGCAACCCGAGCAAGCTTTCCGAGAAATCCCTCGATCGTGGCAAACCCGCTTTCGCTGGGAATCGCGAGCCGCAGGGCCTTCAATTCCTGATAGGCCACGTAGTGCGCACGGATCGCCGCGCTCTCCTCGCCACTGCGGCTCCAGATCCGGAAGGCGTCGCTTCGCGCCAGTCCGATGTCGAGGCTGCGGCGGATATAGCGCTGCTCCGCGGCGCTGAAGCTGGCGAATTCGCGCATCTCGGCGATGGTCATCGAAGCGGTGTTGGTGACCGACATTCTGCTTGCCCCCATGTTGCAGGAGCAAGTTCGCGCAATATGGTTAACGTCCCGTAAGCGCCCGGTCAGATAAGGCCCGCAAGCGGCGAACTGGGGTCCGCATATCTGCGGCGGCCCATGCGGCCCGACAGATAGGCTTCGCGCCCCGCCTCCACCGCCAGCTTCATCGCGCGGGCCATGCGCAGCGGGTTCTTCGCTTCGGCAATGGCGGTGTTCATCAGCACGCCGTCGCAGCCCAGCTCCATCGCCACCGCCGCATCGCTGGCCGTGCCGACCCCGGCATCGACCAGCACCGGGACCGACGCCCCCTCCACGATCAGGCGGATAGTGACCTGGTTCTGGATGCCGAGCCCGGAACCGATCGGCGCACCCAGCGGCATCACCGCGACCGCACCCGCTTTCTCGAGCTGCTTCGCGGCGATCGGATCGTCGACGCAATAGACCATGGGAAGGAAGCCTTCCTTGGCCAGAACCTCGGTCGCCTTCAGCGTCTCGCGCATGTCGGGATAGAGCGTGCGTGCCTCGCCCAGCACCTCGAGCTTGACCAGGTCCCAGCCACCCGCCTCGCGCGCCAGGCGCAGGGTGCGGATCGCCTCGTCCGCGGTAAAGCAGCCGGCGGTGTTGGGCAGGTAGGTCACTTTCTTCGGATCGATGAAGTCGGTCAGCATCGGCGCCTTGGGATCGCTGACATTCACGCGGCGGACCGCGACCGTGACGATCTCGGCTCCGCTCGCCTCGAGCGCGGCGGCGTTCTGCTCGAAATCCTTGTACTTGCCGGTGCCGACGATCAGGCGCGAGCGGAAGGTGCGCCCGGCGACCGTCCAGCTGTCATCCGTATCCTCAGTCTCGCCGCCGCCGACGAAATGGACGATTTCCAGCACGTCGCCCTCTACCAGCCGATGCTCGGCCAGTTCGCTGCGCGGGGCGATGGTCCCGTTGCGCTCGACCGCGACTTTCGCCGGATCGAGTTCGAGCTCGCGGGCGAGATCGGCGATCGTCGCCGCGCCGGTCCGGCGGCTCTCGCCATTGACGGTGATGGAACGAAGCGTGGTCTGATCCTGAGCAGTCATGCCTGCTCATCTAGCTATCGATGCATGTGGCGCAAGTTGAGGATGTGGCCGAGCGAGACCAGCGCCACGCCGATGATCGTCAGGATCGCTTCCTTCGGCCCATGCTCGACCGCGAGCGCACCGCCCATGAAGGTGAGGCCGACCATCGCGATCACGAAGGGCGCGGCCATGCGGTGGCGCATCGCGCCCCAGCCGATCGCAACGCCCGCGATCAGCGTTGCGATCGCCAGCCCGATGCGATGGAAGTCCGGAGAGAAGAAGAATTCGCCGCCGAGCCCGAGGCCGGAGACCAGCACGATCGAGAGGAGACAATGGATCGCGCAGGCAGCGGACAGCGCGATTCCCGCCCGGTCGAGACGTTGGCGAATCGGATTGATGGCGCGCTGGAACATCATGTCGAGGGCCATCTATGTGACAATGTAACATCTTTCAACCCGGTTTTTGCCTTGGATGGGCGTTTCACCGCCAGCCTCGCCCGGTTTGACAGATGCGCTATTTGCGCTTGCGAAGGCGGGATACCGCGACCAGAGCGCGGAGGATGTCCTCCCAATTCAATCGCCGTAGCGCGACGGCAATCTCCGTCTGGCTCTGGATCGTCGCGATCATGGTCGTCGCGATGGTCGTCGTGGGCGGGATAACCCGCCTCACCGAAAGCGGCCTGTCGATCACGCAGTGGAAGCCGATCACGGGTGCGATCCCGCCGCTGACCGAAGCGGACTGGCGCGCGGAATTCGAACTCTACCGCCAGACCGGAGAGTACATAAACGTCACCGGCCCCGCCGGAATGGATCTGGCGGGTTTCAAGTTCATCTTCTTCTGGGAATGGGCGCATCGCCTGCTCGGGAGATTGATCGGCCTGGCCTTCGCCCTGCCGCTGGCATGGTTCTGGATCCGGGGAGCGATCCCGCACGGATACAAGGCGCGGCTCGTGGCGCTGCTGCTGCTGGGCGGGCTGCAGGGCGTGTTCGGCTGGTTCATGGTCCGCAGCGGGCTGTCGGAGACGACAACGGATGTGAGCCATTTCTGGCTCTCGATCCATCTCCTGACCGCGCTCCTGACCTTGGGCGGCCTCGCCTGGACTGCGCTCGATCTCTGGCGTCACGCCCATATCGGGCGCGCGCGACCGGCGCGCTGGAGCGGAACGGCGAGCTGGGTCGGCACGATCCTGTTCGTGCAGCTTCTTCTCGGGGCCTGGGTGGCGGGCCTTAATGCGGGTTATGCGTCGGACACCTGGCCGCTGATGCAGGATCGGCTGGTGCCCGAATTCGACGGCAGCAACGGTCTGTTATGGGCGATCACGCACGATCCCTTCCTGATCCATTTCCTTCACCGCTGGTGGGCCTGGATCGCCTTTGCCGCCCTGCTGGTGCTCGCCCGCAAGGTCCGCCCGCTCGACCGGCGGGCCTCGATCGCGCTTCACGCGGTGCTCGGCACCCAGATCGCACTCGGCATCGCGACCGTCCTCACCGGCGTCTCGCTCTGGGTGGCGGTGGCGCACCAGTTGGTCGGCGCGCTGCTGGTCCTTTCTTTCGCTTGGGCAGCGCATATCCTCGGGCGGACCCGCGACGCCTGACGCCGGATTCCGACCGCGATCCGTCGCAAAAAATTGCCCGACGGTACTATTTTACCTCTCCCGGAACGCGCGGAATTGCTTGACTCCGGCGACCTCATCCATCATCTGGCGCGCCTTCGCGATTGCCGGCTCCGGCCGGTGCGCAGGCGTGGCGGGATGATCCGCTGCGCATCCACGAAAGCAGACGGATAGAACAGCCATGAAGGCGCTTACCAAAGCCACGCGGTCGGTGAAGCCGGCCGAGGTCGAAAAGAACTGGCACATCGTCGATGCCGACGGTCTGGTCGTCGGTCGCCTCGCCGCGATCGTCGCCAACATCCTGCGCGGCAAGCACAAGCCGAGCTACACCCCGCATGTCGATTGCGGCGACCATGTCATCATCATCAATGCCGACAAGGTGAAGTTCACCGGCAAGAAAATGAACGACAAGGTCTATTACAAGCACACCGGCTGGGCCGGCGGCATCAAGGAAACCACGCCTGCCAAGGTGCTGGAAGGCCGCTTCCCCGAGCGCGTGCTGGAAAAGGCCGTGCAGCGCATGATCCCGCGCGGTCCGCTGGGCCGGGCGCAGATGAAGGCGCTCCACCTCTATGCCGGCACCGAGCATCCGCACGAGGGCCAGAAGCCCGAGACGCTCGACGTCGCTTCGATGAACCGCAAGAACAAGGCTGCCGCATAATGGCCGACGAAGACAAGAAGCCCGAAGACAACGCGGAAACCGCGGCGACCCAGTCTGACAATGGGGGCGCAACCACCGCCAACGAAGGCGCCGATGCCCAGAAGGACGCCGGCAAGGTCACCGATCTCGCCGATCTCAAGGACATCGCCGGCAATACGCCGGAAGGCGATTCGGCCGAGATCGCGCAGCGTGCCGAGGTTCCCCTGCGCGAGCAGCAGCTCGACAAGCACGGCCGCGCCTACGCGACCGGTCGCCGCAAGGATGCAACGGCCCGCGTGTGGCTGAAGCCAGGCAGCGGCAAGGTCACTGTCAACGGCAAGGACCAGGAAGTGTACTTCGCGCGTCCGACCCTGCGCCTGATCATCGACCAGCCCTTCGCCATCACCGAGCGTCAGGGCCAGTACGACGTGATCGTCACCGTGCGCGGCGGAGGTCTCTCGGGCCAGGCCGGTGCGGTCAAGCACGGCATCAGCCAGGCGCTGACCCGCTACGAGCCGGCCCTGCGGTCGACCGTCAAGGCGGCCGGCTTCCTCACCCGCGACAGCCGCGTGGTGGAGCGCAAGAAGTACGGCCGGGCCAAGGCGCGCCGGAGCTTCCAGTTCTCCAAGCGCTGATTTCGGTCATCCGATACACGAAAGGGCGGTTCCGCGAGGAGCCGCCCTTTTCGTTTGTGGCGAAGATACGGGTGACCGTTTCTAGTGAACCGGGGGATCCACGCGCGGCACCTGATTGACCGGCGCCACCGGATCTCCGGGATCGCGCGGCGGGGTGGCATCCTCGGGCACGTCCGCGATCTGCATGTCCTCGGTCGCCAAATCCTCGAGATTGCGCACGCGGACCGAGATCGACGTCCCATCCCAGGTCAGTTCGTTGAAGCTCGGCGGAGTCGAGCGGACGCGCTGCGACAGCGTACCCGCGCCGATCATGCGGACGGGACCCTCTGTGGTCTGTTCGAGGATATCGAACGCGTCGTGGACATGGCCGCTGATCACGCCGGCCACCGGCCGCTTCGCCAGCGCGCGCAGGGCCTTCGTGCCGTTATGCGTCAGCGCGGTGCCCTCGGTCCCGACCTCGCGCAGCGGATGATGCACGGCGACCAGCGCCTTGGTCCCGGCCGGAAGGCGATCGATGGCATCAAGGCATTTCCGCAAGGCCGCCTCGGTCACCCAGCCCTTCGACCAGTTGAACCGCGGCTGCGCGCGCACGGCGGTCTTCAAGGGCACGATCGACAGGCCCGGCAGGTCGAGTTCCTTCTCCACCAGCCCCTCCATCCCGCGGAACCGCTTGTAGGGCCGGAAGAAGCGTTCGATCAGGTTGAAATAGGGCATGTCGTGGTTGCCCACCTCGACGGTCGTCGGAATGCCGAGCGAGGTGATCCAGTGGATCGCCGCGTTGAATTCGCGGTGGCGCGCCCGCATCGTCAGATCGCCGGTGATCGCGATCGCGGCGGGCCGCTTCTCCGCGATCTCCTGCTTCACCCAGTCGAGCGCGCGGTTGTCCTCCAGCCCGAAATGGATGTCGCTGAGGTGGAAAAGGAGCGTCTGTTCAGTCGGCATTGCCGGTCGCTAGCAGATCGACCGCACATGCGGCCACGGTGAAGACGCCGCGCGGTCCAAGCTTTGCCGGCTCGCCATCGATCAGGATTTCGAGCGGCGAGCCGTCCGCGCTCTCGACGGTCACTTCCTCGACCACGCCCAACCGCTTGTGGGGCCCTTCGCGGAAGCTGCGCCGCAGGATCGCCCATCCCTGCGCGGCGAATTCGCCCGCGGTTTCGGCGTAGAACGCGTCCAGCTGGATGCCGTGTTCGCCCGGCGTCATTTCGATCAGGGGATAGCCGTCCTGCGATCCGAGGGTCGGGTCGACCGCTCTCACCATGCTCTCCCCCGTCATCTCCGCCAGGGCATCGGCGGTGCCCGTCGCCATTCCGGTAACGTCGAATTCGCGCATCGCCTCGCGAACCGTCCCCCACCGCGTGCCCGGGCCGACCAGAAGCCCGGCAAGGGCAGTGCCCGCTTCGCAGCACGCCATGACCGGCCGGACCCGGCGCCCGCCGCCACCGGCGACGGTTTCGACGATCTCCTCGGTCTCCCGGTCACCGTGGAGGCGCTTGCTCAGGAGATTCTTCGTTCCGCCGGGCAGGACGAAGACCGCCCCATCCCATCCCGCGAGTGCAGAGATCGCGGCGTTGAGCGTCCCGTCGCCGGTGTAGATAACGAGAAGCCCGATCCCCGCGGCATCGAGATCACTCGCCGTCGGCAGGTCCTCGTCCGGGAGGCAGATCGTCCGCTCCACCGCGATGCCATGCCTGCCGAGACAGTCCTCAAGCGATTCCAGAGCCTCCGGCGTGTTGCTGCCGCTGGCCGAATTGGCCAGCAGCCATGCCTGTCTGCCGTTCGTGCGATCCTGCGCCGTCATGTCTGCGAAAGCGCCGTGCGGCGCTGGCGGTTCCCGGCTCACACCCGCCCCGTCACGATAGCCCACGCGGCGAGCAGTGTTCCCACGCTGTAGATCACGTAGAACCAACCCGCGGCGGGAAAGCCGTTCGCGGCCAGCAGCATGGCTGCGAAGAGAAGAAACACTTCCGCGATCAGGGCCAGCCGCCCCCCATTCTCCCGCAAGGCGGAGGGCAGCGCGTCGAGCATCGGATGGCCGCTGGCGACCACCGCCTTGTTGGCCGCGACATTGAGTGTGCCCAGAACGAACAGGATCGCGATCAGCATCACCGGTGACAATGCCACGTCCTCCATCGGCTGCCAAACGTCGTTCGCCGTTCCCCGTCGGCCGCCGGGCGGATCGCCGCGCCATTCGTCGAGATCGGCGTGCGATCACAAACGTAGTCAGTGCAAAAAAACGGCAGCGGCGGAGCGATTTCCCCCATTCAGTCCCGCCGCGAGAAGGAGGAAATGATGAAGAAGGCTCATATCCTGGCAGCCGGACTCGCGATCGTTCCGGTCGGTGCGATGGCCGCCCCCGGTGACCTCTCGGTCAAATATTCCGACCTCGACCTTTCCAGCGACAAGGCGGCCGAACAGTTCGAACGGCGGGCCGAGAGAGCCGCCAGAAAGCACTGCGCCGCGGAAAACTCGACCACCGGCTCGCGCCTGGTCCGTACGGCGAACATCGAATGCGCGCGCCAGTTCAAGGAAGCGGCGATGCGACAATTCGCCGCCATTCTCGACGGCGAACGCAAGGGCGGCTGAGCTCCGGCCGCTCGCGACCCCGGCCGGACGCAGTCCCCCCGGCCGGGGTCGCCATTCGGCGTCAGCGCCCGGCCATCGCCTTGACCTTCGGCAGATAGGTCCGCCCGATCCGCAGCGCTTCCTCGTCGCCCATTTCAACCGACCAGACGCCCAGCCCGTCATGCCGCAGGCCGGTAATCCGGTCCTTGCGCAGGATCGTCGAGCGGTGAATGCGGATGAACTTGGTCGGATCGAGCTTGCTTTCCAGCCCGGCGATGGTCTGCAGCAGCAGATAGCTGCGGTCGCCGACATGCAGGCGGACATAGTCCCGCTCGGCATCGATCCGCGAAACCTCGTCGGTATCGATGCGGATCAGCTCGGACCGGTGCGGGATCCACAATTCGTCGAGCCACTCGCTGTTGCGCGGCTTGCCTTGCCCGCGCCGGGCGACCGCACGGTCGATCGCGCGGGCGAGCCGTTCGCGCTGGACGGGTTTCAGAACGTAATCCACCGCGTCGAGATCGAAGGCCTCGACCGCGTAATTGTCGTGGGCCGTCACGAACACGATCGCCGGGCTTTTGCCGCGCGCCGCGAGCCGGCGGGCGACCGACAGTCCGTCGAGTTCGGGCATGGTCATATCGAGCAGGATGAGGTCGGGGGCCAGCGCCTCGACCAGCCGCAGCGCGGCGGCGCCGTCGCTCGCCGTCCCGACCACCGACAGCGCTTCGATCCGAGCGCAGATCACCTGCATCCGCTCGATCGCCAGAGGTTCGTCGTCGACGATCAACGTGCGCAGCGTGTCGGTCCGGCTATCGTCCATGATGCACCATCGGAATGCGGATCTCCGTTTCGTAACCGTCGATGGCGGGGCCGGAGACGATGCTCGCCTCGTTCCCGAAGCGCGCTGTCAGCCGGTCGCGGACATTGGCGAGGCCGATGCCGAAGCCCGACGCGCCATCCGCGCTGCCGGATTTCCCGTCATCGGCCACGGTCAGGACCAGCCGTCCGTATTCCTCGCGCGCCTCGATGACGATCGTCACCGGCTGGCTGCTGGCCGAGACGCCGTACTTGACCGAGTTCTCGACCAGAGGTTGCAGGATCATGCCCGGCACCCGGCACCGGGCGAGTTCCTCCGGCAACCGGAAATCGGTGCGCAGGCGGTTGGGGAACCGGACCTGTTCGATCGCGAGATACTGGCGTTGCAGGTCGAACTCGTCGTCGAGCGAGACGTCGCTCGTCGGATCGTCGGCCAGGCTGTGGCGATAGAAGCCCGCCAGCGCCTGGATCATTTCCTCCGCCTTTCCCGGCTTGTCGGTGATGACCAGCGCGGACAGCGAGTTGAGCGCGTTGAACAGGAAATGCGGATTGACCTGATAGCGCAGCGAGCGAAGCTCGGCGGCCTTGGCGGCGGTGCGGAACCGCTCGCCCCGCCGCTCGGCATCCTTGGCGCGCACGCCGGCAAGCAGCGCGAAGTAAAGCGCGGCCCATGCGATCAGCAGGAAGAACTGGCTGAGCGCGCGTTCGACCAGCCGCAGCCAGTGATCGTGCTCCTCGTCGTTCGGAACCACGATCCGGGCGCGGCTTGCCACCGGCGGCCCGAGCGAATCGTCGGCCGGGTTCCGGGTGCTCGGCCCCTCGATCACGACATTGCCGAATTCGTCCCGGCTGAGGGAAAAGCCCTGCTGGGCCGCCATGCGCGCCTGGACGCGCTCCTGGATGCCGGCGAAGACGAGATGGTTGGTTTGCGCGATCAGCAGCGCCGTCGGTATAGCGAGCAGGATCGCGGCGGTCACCTGAAGGGCGAGCGAGCGGTGATCGAACAACCGCAGCACCAGCCACAGACCGAAGGTCGCCGCCATGCCCGCCAGCACCACCAGCGCGCGCCGCAGGATCAGCTCGCTCTCGAACTCCAGCCCGACGACAATCCCGCGCGCCGTGAAGATCACGAAATAGGCCAGCCACAATCCGAGGATCGAAAGCAGCACCACCCGGACGTTCAGGCGCGAGGGCGTTTTGCTGGCGGAAAGATCGATTGGCAAAGCCGATCCTGTCTGTTCGCGAACGCTCGCTGAATCCAGCGCGGCGGTCGACCCGCCACGGTCGTTGGTCGAAGCGGGCACCCGGCCCACCGGTCAGCCGGGGACGGGCAGCAGGTGCTCCTCGCGGATCTTCTCGCGCCACTTCGCCGGGGCGAGCGTGTGGACATTGTTGCCGCGCGCATCGACCGCGACCGTCACCGGCATGTTCTCGACCGTGAATTCGTAGATCGCTTCCATGCCGAGCTCCTCGAAAGCGACGACCTTCGCTTCCTTGATCGCCCGCGCCACGAGATAAGCGGCTCCGCCCGTCGCCATGAGATAGGCGACCTTGAACCGGCTGATCACCTCGACCGCGTCGGCGCCGCGCTCCGCCTTGCCGATCATCGCCAGCAGGCCGAGATCGAGCATCATCTCGGTGAACTTGTCCATCCGCGTCGCAGTGGTGGGACCGGCGGGACCGACGACCTCGCCCATCACCGGATCGACCGGGCCGACATAATAGATCGCGCGCCCTGCGAACTCGACCGGCAGTTCCTCGCCCTTGTCGAGCATGTCGGCGATCTTCTTGTGCGCCGCGTCGCGCCCCGTCAGCATCCGGCCCGACAGCAGCAGCCGGTCGCCATGCTCCCAGCTCGCCACTTCCTCGGGCGTGAGATTGTCGAGATCGACACGCTTCGCTTCGCTGTCGGGTTGCCACTGGACCTTGGGCCAGTTGTCGAGATCGGGCTTTTCCAGATAGCTCGGGCCGGACCCGTCCAGCGTGAAATGCGCGTGGCGGGTGGCGGCGCAATTGGGGATCATCCCCACCGGCTTGCCCGCAGCGTGGCAGGGCGCGTCGAGGATCTTCACGTCGAGCACGGTGGACAGGCCGCCCAGCCCCTGAGCCCCGATCCCTTGCGCGTTGACCGCGTCGAAGATGTCGATCCGCAACTGCTCGAGATCGTTCGAGGCCCCGCGCTGCTTCAGCTGGGCCATGTCGATCGGCTCCATCAGCGACAGCTTGGCGAGCTTCATGCAGTGTTCCGCCGTGCCGCCGATGCCGATGCCCAGCATTCCCGGCGGGCACCAGCCCGCGCCCATGCTGGGAATCTGTTCGACCACCCAGTCGACGATGTTGTCGCTGGGATTCATCATCTTGAACTTGGACTTGTTCTCGCTGCCCCCGCCCTTGGCGGCGACGTCGATCCCGACCGTATTACCCGGCACCATCTCGACCGAGAGCACGCTCGGCGTGTTGTCGCGCGTGTTGCGCCGGGTGAAAGCCGGATCGGCGAGGATCGAGGCGCGCAGCTTGTTGTCGGGGTGATTGTAGGCCTGCCGCACACCCTCGTCGACGACCTCCTGCAGCGAACGCTCCGAATCGAGGCGGCAATTCTGGCCCCATTTCACGAAGACGTTCACGATGCCGGTGTCCTGGCAGATCGGGCGATGGCCCTCGGCGCACATCCGGCTGTTCGTGAGGATCTGCGCGATCGCGTCCTTCGCCGCCGGTCCCTGCTCGGCCTCGTAGGCATCGCCGAGCGCGCGGATATAGTCCATCGGATGGTAGTAGGAGATGAACTGGAGCGCATCCGCGACGCTCTCGATCAGGTCGTCTTCCTTGATGATGATCATGTCGCTCATCGAATGTCCGTTCCTTCCGGTCGATTGAAGCGGTGCCTTACGCGCCGCCCCCCGCTATCGTCAAAGCCCTTGGCCGCACGGTCCCTTGCCCGTAAGGCAAAGGTCGCCCGGATTGCCGAGGCCGGAGGACCGCATAGAGGGCCTCGGCACCCGTCCGATCCATACCGCTTGACCCGCTGTGTTAATAGTGCAAGACACCTCGACAATGACCATGACCATCGACCGTTTCCAGGCCGCCCGCCGCGCCATGATCGACAGCCAGCTGCGCACCAGCGGCGTGAACGAGGACTTCGTGCTCGACCGCATGGGCACCGTCCCGCGCGAGGATTTCGTGCCCGAGAATGCGCGCGGCACTGCCTATATGGACCGTGCGATCCGGCTGCCCGATGGCGGTTTCCTGCCTGCCCCGCTGTTCCACGGTCTGATGCTTTCCGAAGCGCGGCCGGTCGCGGGCGACAAGGTGATCGTGGTTGACGGCGGCAGCGGCTATCTGGCCGAGCTCGTCCGTCCGCTGGTCGCCTCGGTGGAGACCGTTTCGGCCGTCGAAGCCACTCAGGGCAAGGCCAAGACGAAGGACGCCGACCTCCTCCTGATCGACGGTGCGATCGAGCAGCTTCCGGCGAAACTCGCGGGCAAGCTGACGGAAGGCAGCCGTATCGTCACCGGACTGTTCGAACGCGGCGTGACCCGGCTGGCCACCGGCCGGGCGTCCGGCGGGAACGTGGCCCTGCTCCCGCTGATCGAAACGGGTGTGCCGCGCCTCAGCGCGTTCGACAGGGACGCCGGCTGGTCCTTCTGATGGTTCGCGTCGGCGCAGCAAAGACCGCCCTTGCGGCGATCCTGACTGCCGGGACGTTCGCGGCAGTCGCGGCGCCCGCGCAGGCCGACACGCTGCAACAGGCGCTGACCGAGGCCTATCGCAACAACCCCACGCTCGTCGCCGCCCGCGCCCAGCAGCGCGCGACCGACGAAGGCGTGGCGGTGGAGAAGGCCGCGGGGCGCCCCTCGCTCAATTCGAACGGCGCCGTCACCGAATTCCTCAAGCGGAACGCGACGAGCTTCTTCGCGCCCGATCGCATCTTCACCGTGGGCGTCGATCTCGCCGTGCCGATCTATTCGGGCGGCGCGGTCAGGAACGCGGTGCGCGCGGCGGAGGAAAGGGTACAGGCCGGGCAGGCCGATCTCCGGGGCACGGAAAGCGCGATCTTCAGCCAGGTCGTCGCCGCCTATATGGACGTGCTGCGCAATCAGGCGCTCGTCGGCCTCAATCTCAATCAGGTCGACGTGCTGACCGTGAACACGCAGGCGACCAGCGACCGGTTCGAGATCGGCGATCTGACCCGGACCGACGTCGCCCAGTCGCAGTCTCGCCTCGCCCTTGCCCGCAGCGACCTCCAGACCGCGCAGGCCAATCTGATCGCGGCGCGCGAGAACTACATCGCGCTCGTCGGCCAGGCGCCGACCGATCTCCAGCCGCCCCCGCCCCTCCCCGGCCTGCCCGAAGATGTCGAGATGGCGGTGGACGTCGCACTGGAGAACAATCCGGACGTGATCGCCGCGCGCGAACGCGCACAGGCCGCGGGCTACGATATCGAGGTCGCGGGCGCCGGACGCCTGCCGCGCGTCTCGCTGTTCACGGGATACGATTACCAGAACTTCCTCGGCAGCGTGCCGGGACAGATTCTCAATCCGGACGATCCGACCAATCCGGTCATCAACACACCGCAGAGCGCCGACGCCGCGCAGGCGGGCATTTCCTTCACGATCCCGATCTTCCAGGGCGGGCGCCCGGCGGCCCTGCAACGCCAGGCACAGGCCCGCGCCTCGGCCGCGCTCGAGAACGTGATCGCCGCCGAGCGCGATGCAATCGCTCAGGTGCGCTCGGCCTGGTCGAGCTGGCAGGCGTCGCTCGCGATCATCCGCAGCTCCCAGATCGCGGTCGATGCCGCCGAACTCAGCCTCGAGGGCGTGCGCGCGGAGAACTCGATCGGCAACCGCACCGTGCTCGACGTGCTCAACGCCGAACAGGAATTGCTGACTGCCCGCGCCCAGCTCGTGACCGCGCGTCGCAACGCCTATGTCGCGGGCTTCACCCTGCTCGCCGCGACAGGCCGGGCAGAGGCACGGGACCTCGGTTTCCTCGAGGAAGGGCTGCTCTACGATCCGGCGCTCAACTACGATCGGGTCGAGGGCAAATGGTGGGACTGGCAGCGCGATCCCGACCCGGTGACCATCACCACCAGCACCGCGGACACCCCCGCACAGACCGCTGCCGTTCCGGAGCTTGAAGAAATCACGATCGAGCGCGATTATTAGGAACGCGATTCGGATCGGCTGCGATTCGAAAAGAGACACGCCGAGCGAATATCAACAGGGGATTGCGGGGATGCACCAGCCGGGCGAACCGTCGGTCGAGGAAATTCTCGACTCGATCAAGAAAGTCATCGCACGCGACAACCGCGACGGCGCGATCGCCGAGCGGCGTCGCCGCGCGCAGGAAACCGCGCACGAGGCAGACGTGCGGCACCCCCCCGAACCCGCCGATGACGAAGAGGCGGAGGAAGTGCTGGAGCTCGACGAGGGCGCGATGATGGCGCTCGAGGAGGAGGCCGAGATGGACGAAGATGGCAATGCCGGGGAAGAGCCCTCCCCCCTGATCGCCGACTGGGCGCGCGATTCGATGCGCGCCAATTTCGAAGCGCTCGCCACCCTGTCGAAGCCCGGCGCCTCGCCGCAGATCGTGCGCTCGGGCGAAACGTCGCTCGAAGGGCTGGTGCGCGACATGCTGCGCCCGATGCTGGCCGAATGGCTCGATGCGAACCTGCCCGGCATGGTCGAGGATCTGGTCAAGGACGAGATCGCGCGGATCGCGGGGAAGCGAAAATAACCCTGTTGCCTCTAAGCGCTTAACTTTCGCGCGCGGGCGTCCTAACCCCGCCCGCATGATAGCACGCAACCGGGTCGCATTCCCGCTCGCCAGCGCCATCGCGCTTTTCGCCGCTCCTCTCGCCGCGCAGGACGCGGGCCAGGCCGCGACCCCGGCCGGCACGAGCGTCACGAAACCGCGAATGAGGGCGCAGGACCTCGTCACCATGCCCCGGCTGGGCACGCCGGTGGTCAGCGAGAACGGCGATTTCGTGGTCTATCCGGTCACCGAGACCGATCCCGCCAGCTATGCCCGGACCACCGCACTGTATGTTCGCGGCCTGTCTGCCAGCGCGGCCGCCCCGCGCAAGCTGGACCTCGGCGGCAGTGTCTCGTCCGCGACATTCGGGCCGGACAACTGGCTCTATTTCCTCTCCGACCGCAACGAGGCGGGCAAGGGCGCGCAGGTCTGGCGGGCGAGGATGAACGCGCAGGGCCGCTTCGGCGCGCCGGTGCAGGTCACCGATGTCGGTACTGCGATCAACGGGTTCGCCGTTTCTCCGGCTGGCAACCGGATCGCGGTCTGGGCCGATATCGCGCGCGATTGCCCCGGCTTCGGCTGCGAGGGCGACGGCACCGCGCACAAGCCCGGGCCGGGCGATGGCTGGCTCTACGAAGGCGATGGCGGCTTCGTGCGCCACTGGGACACTTGGTCGACGCCGGGGACGGTGAGCCGGGTCTTCGTGTTCGACATGGCCAATGGCCGTGCGCGCGGTGACGGGACCGCGCTCGACGGTCCGGCCGGGCCGGATGCGCTGACCGGCGACACGCCGACCAAGCCTTTCGGCGGCGGCGAGGACGTGGTCTGGGCACCCGACGGCAGCGGCGTCTATTTCGTCGCCCGCGAAAACAACCGGGAGGAGCCGACCTCCACCGATCTCGACATCTACTGGTCGGACATTTCGGGCCGCGCGCCGGTCAATCTGACCGACGGCAACCGCGCGCTCGACGCGCTGCCGGCGCCGTCGCCCGACGGCCAGTATCTCGCCTATGTGGCGATGGCGCGCCTGGGCTACGAGGCCGATCGCCAGGTCATCCAGCTGCGCGATCTCGAGACCGGCGTGGTGACGCCGCTGACGCAGGATTTCGACCGCAGCTTCGGCACGCTCGCCTGGACGCCCGATTCGCGCTGGCTGATCGCGACGGCCGGCGATGTTCTCGACACGCCCGCCTTCCGCATCGATCCGCGCAGCGGCACTGTAGAGCGGCTCGACCTGATGGCGGGGAACGAGGCGCATGTCGGCAGCGTGGTTCCGCTGGGCTCCGACCGCCTGCTGTTCACCCGCGATTCGATCGGTGCGCCGCCCGAACTCTACCTCGCCGACAACTGGTCGCAGGCGATGCCGCTGACCGATGTCGCGACGAGCCGGGCGGGCGCGCTCGCCTCGACCGTGACCACCCGCTTCAGCTTTCCCGGTGCCGGCGGCGACACCGTGTGGGGCCAGATCACCAGGCTGGAGAATCAGACCGGCCCGATTCCGGCGATCCTCTACGTCCATGGCGGGCCGCAGGGCAGCTTCAACGACGCCTGGTCGAGCCGCTGGAACCCCCGCGTGCTGGCGAGCCAGGGCTATGCCGTAATCTCGATCGATTTCCACGGCAGCACCGGATACGGGCAGGCCTTCACCGACGCGATCAATCGCGACTGGGGCGGCAAGCCGCTCGAGGATCTCCAGCTCGGCCTTGCCGCGGCGCTGAAGGAGGACGGCCAGATCGACGGCAGCCGCGCTTGTGCCATGGGTGCGAGCTATGGCGGCTACATGATGAACTGGATTGCCGGGCAGTGGCCCGACCGGTTCAAGTGCCTGGTCCAGCATGACGGCCTGTTCGACATGCGCAGCTTCTATTATTCGACCGAGGAATTGTGGTTCCCCCGCTGGGATTTCGGCGGCTCCTATGCCGAGAACAGTGCGCTTTACGAACGCTGGAACCCGGTGAACCATGTCGAAAAGTGGAAGACCCCGATGCTGGTCGTCACCGGGATGAAGGATTTCCGCGTGCCCTACACGCAGGGCATCGGCGCCTTCACCGCCCTACAGGAGCGCAACGTCCCCTCGCAATTGCTGGTCTTCGAGGACGAAAACCACTGGGTGCTCGGCGCGAAGAACTCGCTCCAGTGGCACGACACCGTCTTTTCCTGGCTCGACCGGTGGCTGAAGGAATGAAGCGCGGCAATCTCGCCAAGGCCGAGCGGTGCTTTGGCAAGATCGGAGGCGAGACGATCGAGCGGCATATCTTCCTGTGCTCGATTTCGGAGAAGCAGAAATGCTGCAACCGGGAAACGGGCAAGGAGGCGTGGAGCTACCTCAAGAAGCGCCTGAAGGAGTTGAAACTCGCCGGGCCGAAGCGAGAGGACGGGCGCGGCGGCGTGCAGCGGACCAAGGCGGACTGCCTCCAGATCTGCGAGGCGGGGCCCATCGCGGTCGTCTGGCCGGACGGCGTCTGGTACCATTCCTGCACGCCGTCGGTGCTGGAACGGATCATCCAGGATCACCTTGTCGGCGGCGTCCCGGTGGAGGAATTCCGCCTCAACGCGCCGGTCTGACGAGCGTTCTCAATCGTCGAAGGAGTCGTCATGGCCGGTGCCCGACGACAGGAAGACCAGCCCCATCAGCGCGCTCGTCAGCATCATGGTGATCCCGATCCCGAGCGCCACGGCGATGTAGAAATGGACCGATTCTGGGCCGCCCCAGTAATAGAGCCCGCCCACGGACAGCACCGCAACGCTCAGCGACACCAGCGCCATGATGCGCATCAGGCGCTTGTAGCGGCTCCAGGCGAAAGCTGCGGTTTCGGGATCGTCGAGCGGTGAATGGCCGGCCATGTCCTGCGCCTCTGCCCGCCCGCTCGCGGCAAGGCAAGCGGCGGCTTGCTGGCTTTTACATCCGATCGATGGCATCCTTTGCTCTCTGAACGGGAGAGGAGGACCGATATGCGCATAGGCAAGCTGATCGAGAACCGCACGAGTTCGGACATCATATCAGGCACTGTCGACACCCCGATGCGCGAGGCGGTTGCCTTGCTCGCCGGCCGCCGGATCGGCGCGATCCCGGTGATGAAGGAGGGCGCGGTCGCGGGCATATTCTCCGAACGCGACGTGATCTACCGCCTGGCCGAGGAAGGCGAGGCCTGCCTGTCCCGCCCCCTCGGCGAGGTGATGACCACACCCGCCATCACGGTCGACCGCGACACGCCATGCAACGGCGCGCTGGCACTGATGACCCGGCGTCGCATTCGCCACCTGCCCGTGCTCGACGGCGAGACACTATGCGGCTTCATCTCCATCGGCGATCTGGTAAAATCGCGGATCGACGAGGTTCAGACCGAAGCGACGGCGATGCGCGACTACATCGCCACCTGACGCGCCCTGAACGTGGATTGGGCGGGCCTTGAGCGGGCGGGGCCAAGCACCTACATCGGTGCCATGGCCGAAATGCTCACTCTCACCGAAGCGGCGGCGAAGCGCGTCGCCTGGATCGCCCAGCGCCAGTCGAAGCCGGCGATCCTGCGCCTCTCGGTCGAGGGCGGCGGCTGTTCGGGCTTCCAGTACAAGTTCGATCTCGCCGAGGGTCCCGACGACAACGATTCGGTCAGCGACACCGACGGGGTGAAACTGGTGGTCGATCCGGTCAGCCTCGATCTCGTCGCGGGCAGCACAGTCGATTTCGTCGAATCGCTTGGCGGTGCGGCCTTCCGGGTCGAAAATCCGCAGGCCGCGGCAGGCTGCGGTTGCGGTTCGAGCTTCGGCATCTAAAGCTGCCGGGATGCGGATAGCGTCCTTCAACATCAACGGCATCAAGGCGCGGCTGCCGCGCCTCATCGAATGGCTCGAGGAAACCCGGCCGACGGTCGCCTGCCTGCAGGAGATCAAGACGCAGGACGAGGGCTTTCCGGCCGATGCCTTCGAAAAGATCGGCTATCACGCGATCTGGCACGGCCAGAAGAGCTTCAACGGCGTCGCCATCCTCGCTGATGGCGTGGCCCCGGTCGAAACACAGCGCGGCCTTCCCGGCGACGACGAGGACGATCACGCCCGCTATCTCGAAGCCGAGGTGAAAGGGGTGCGCGTCGGCTGCATCTACCTGCCGAACGGCAACCCGCATCCCGGCCCCAAATTCGACTACAAGCTGCGCTGGATGGAACGCCTGCGCGCCCGTGCTGAGACCCTGTGGCGCGACGAGATACCGACCGCGCTGGTCGGCGACTACAATGTCATCCCGGAAGACAAGGACGTCTGGTCACCGCGCGCCATGGCCACCGATGCGCTGATGCAGCCAGAATCGCGCGATGCCTATGCCCGGATGCTGGGCGATGGCTGGACCGACGCGATCGACACGCTCAATCCGCGCGGCGGCGTGTGGACCTTCTGGGATTATCAGGCGGGTGCGTGGCAGCGCGATCACGGCTTCCGCATCGACCACCTGCTCCTTTCGCCCGAACTCGCCGACCGGATGGAAGCGGCGGGCGTCGACAAGGAATATCGCGGGCGTGAGAAGTCCAGCGATCACACCCCCGTCTGGGTCGATATTCGCGACTGACGGCGGACGGCGCCGCCGCGGCCACCTATCAACGGTAAAAGATGTGGCTGTCGATGGTGGCGGTCGCGACCTTGCTGCGGCTCCAGGTCGGGCGGACATATTTCGCATGGAAGTAGAGCGAATCGCCCGCTTCGCTGTCCCAGCGGTTCTGGTGGGCGATCTGCGCGATGGCCACGGCGCGTCGCCAGGCGGCGCTCGACGTGCGCGGTTCGGGGATGCGGCCGTTGCGCACGAAGCTGAACTGCGAACGCTGGGTGACCACGCCGCAATAGCTCGACGGGAAGCGACCGGATTCGGTGCGGTTGATGATGACTCGCGCCACGGCGAGCTGGCCGGCCAGAGGTTCGCCGCGCGCTTCGAAATAGATCGCGCCGGCAAGGCAGCGAAGTTCGTCGGACATCGCCTCGTCGGTCGGCGTGATCGCGACCAGTTCGCGAAGCGTGGCCGCGCTCGGCGGCGTGTCGGAGGTATGGCTGTGCCCCAGCGCGATCGCTTCGGGGGCGTCCTCGGAAAGCGGCTGGACCACTTCGCTTTCGACGAAGACCGGCACCAGTTCCTCGGTGGCGGCGTCTTCGGCGGGGGAGATTTCGAGGGAGCCGGCGGTGACTTGCGCGACCGCGTCGGAACCTTCGACATTGGCAATCGTAAAGATCATGCCCACGGCGACCAGCGCCGCAGTGACGGACTTGCGAACCATGTTGTCTTACATTTGAGCGGTTGGCGCACTGTCGCAGGCTGGGACCGGGCGGGCGTTACATGCCTCGTGGGGATAGTGGTCCGTAGCGGCCTGCCGGCCACCCCCCGTCTGCGTGCCTGCCGATCCACCCCGTGTGGGCATCGGCCGCCTGCGCATCCAAGTTGGGCGGCCAAATAGTCACCGTTGCAACGAGGTCAACCTAATTGGTGGCGGCAGCGATGAACCGTTCGGGATTCGCGATTTCCAGTTCGACCAGCCAGCTGTCCGGGTCCTGAGCCTTCCTTCGGTCGAGATAATCCGAAAATTGCTGAGTGTTTTCAGTATCCTGCTCGCGAACGCAGGTGAACTTTCGGGAGCCGTCGAGCTGCGGCATTCGTTCCCAGAACCGCGCATTTCCGCCACGTTCGCTGGTGAGGATCAGGATCGTGCCGGCATCGCGCTCGCCCTTTGAGATGACGGTCGCGAACCCGCCCGCCGACTCGACGGCGCGGATCATACCCTGCACTTCGAGATAGGCCGGCAGACGCGCATCGGTCATTCGGCCGTCCGCGCGGAATAGCCGGGCAGGGTGGACAGCGGGATGCGACTCTTCATGAAGGTGCCCGTCCCGCGGCCGATCTCCTCCCCTTCCGCATCGACGAGACGCGATTCGGCGACGAAGATGCGCTTGCGCCCGCTGACCCATTGTCCCTCGGCAACGACCTCGCCCTCCTTCACCGGCTTGGTGAAATGGAGATTGAACGAGGTCGTCAGCAGGAAACGGTCGGTCACCAGCGTGTTCGCCGCGTAGAATGCGGCATCGTCGAGCATCTTGAAATAGATCGTTCCGTGCGCCGCGCCGGCCGCGTGATAGACGTTCGTCCCGACCGTGAAGACGATCCGCGCCCGGCCCTCGCCGAGGATCTCGCAGCGCGAATCGAACGTCGCGTTCACCGGCGCCGAGGCGTAGAGCCGCTCCAGCGCACGGTGATGGGAATGCGCCCCGGTGGCGTTCACGCGACTCTCCTCGAAACCCTCGGTGCCGCCCCGCTCAGCGCGGCTCGACCCAGCCGATCGAGCCGTCGCGCCGGCGATAGACCATATTGTGCCGGCCGCTCGCCGCGTTCTTGAAGAACAGCGCACCGGTGTCGCGCAGGTCGAGCATCATTACGGCATCGGCCACGCTCGCCTCGGGAATGTCGGCCGTGGTTTCGGCGATGATCGGCGGCGCATCCTGCTCGATCTCGTCCTCCCGGTCGGGCTCGGGCGCGGCGAAGATGGTGTAGGCCGCTTCTTCCTCCGCCTCGGCATGGGATGCCTGAGCGTGGCGATCCTGCACCCGGCGCTTGTAGCGGCGCAGCTGCTTCTCGATCTTGGTCGCCGCTTGGTCGAAGCTCTGGTGGATGTCCTGCGCCTCGCCGTGGCTCTTGAGGATCAGGCCCTTGTTCACATGGGTGACGATGTCGCTCGTGAACGATCCATGCGCGCCCTTGCCGAAAGTGACGTTGCTCGACAGGGCGCGGCTGAAATGCTTGCCGACCATGCCTTCGAGCCGTTCGGAAACGTAGCTGCGCAGCGCTTCGCCGGTGTCGATCTGGTGTCCCGAAACACGGATATCCATAAAGCCCTATTCTCCTGATTGTACCCGACCCTGGAAACGCCGTGCGGCCTGTCAGGTGCCCCAGATCGGCGCTTTCATTCCGCCGACAAAGGCCCGGTGGCGCGCCAGTTCCTCCGCGCTCGCCACATGCGGGCGCGGTTCGCGGCGGCGGCCTTCGGGGGCCTTTCGCACGATGCTGGCAGCGACCGCGACCGGCGCGGTCTCGCTCGCCAGTTCGAGGCCGATCTGGCGCCCGCCCTTCAGCTCGACATAAACCTGCGCCAGCAATTCGGCGTCGAGCAGCGCGCCGTGCTTCACCCGGTGGCTGCGATCGATGCCGTAGCGGGTGCACAGTGCATCGAGCGAGAGCTTGGCGCCGGGATGCTTGCGCTTGGCCATCGCAACCGTGTCGACCATGCGGCTGGTGCACACGATCTCCAGCTCGCACAAGGTGAGTTCGGCATTGAGGAAAGCGAAGTCGAACCCCGCATTGTGCGCGATCAGCGGGGAATCGGCGATGAAGTCGAGGAGGGCAGCCGCGCTGTCGCGGAACAGCGGTTTGTCGGCGAGGAAGACACTGGACAGGCCATGCACCGCCTCGGCTCCTGCGGGCATGTCCCGCTCGGGGTTGAAATAGGCGTGGTAGGTCGCGCCGGTCGGCACCAGATTGACCAGCTCGACGCAGCCGATCTCCACCATCCGGTCGCCCGTGCGGGGGTCGAGGCCAGTGGTTTCGGTGTCGAACACGATTTCGCGCATGGAGATTGTGTGGGCGCGTTGCGGTTTCGTTGCAAGGGCGCCGCAGCGGCTTTTTCTAGCCCGTCAGCCGCGCAATCAACCGCTCGACGGCGTTCTCGGTCTCCGCAAGCGAGGTTCCGGTGTCGATCAGATGATCGGCCCGCGCGCGCTTTTCCGCATCGGGCGTCTGGAGCGAGAGAATATGCGCGAATTTATCCTCGGTCATGCCGGGGCGGGCAAGGACGCGGGCGCGCTGGACGTCCTGTGGTGCAGAGACCACGGCGACCGCGTCGACGCGGTCGGCGCCGCCCTTTTCGAACAGGAGCGGGATGTCGAACACCACCAGCGGCGCGCTGGCGTTTTCGAGGAGAAAAGTCGCACGTCTCCGGGCGACGGCGGGGTGGACGATGCCCTCCAGCCGCGCGAGTGCTTCGCGGTCGCCGAAGACCGCCGCGCCGAGCGCGTCGCGCAGCACGCCGCCGGGCCCGGTGCTGCCGGGAAATTCCGCCTCGATCGCGGCGACGAGTTCGCCGCCCGCCCCCTGCATGGCGCGCACCTCGGCGTCGGCGTCGAACACCGGCACGCCCGCGCCCGCGAACATCGCCG
This sequence comes from Erythrobacter sp., assembly GCA_025698865.1. Taxonomy (GTDB): domain Bacteria; phylum Pseudomonadota; class Alphaproteobacteria; order Sphingomonadales; family Sphingomonadaceae; genus Qipengyuania. Next base: position 456,418 of record JAILWQ010000002.1, read on the forward strand.
CGACCGTCGACTTGCCCATGCCGATCGAGCCGGTGAGGCCGAGGATGAAGGGACGGCTCATTTCAAAAGCAGCGCGCGCAGTTCGGCATCGTGTTCGCGCGGAGCGGGGCGGCCGAAGAACAGTTCGAACGCGGCCGCCGCCTGGCCGATCAGCATGGAGAGCCCATCCACCGTGGCAAAACCGGCGGCGCGGGCAGTGCGCAGGAAATCGGTTTCCACAGGGTCGGTGACGATGTCGTAGGCGATCGAGCCGGGCGGGGCATGGCTCCAATCGAAGGCGAGCGGCGGCTTTCCGCGCATCCCCAGCGGGCTGGCATTCACCACGAGGTCGAGACAGCCCTCGCGATCGTCGAAGGCGAAACCGGTCGGCTCGGCAAAATGCGCGAGATCGACCGCGTGGTGCTCGCCCTCGGGCGCGAGTTCGTCGAGAATGGCCCGCGCCTTGCCCGGATCCCGGCCTGCCAGCACCAGCGTGAAGCCGTGACTCGCAAGGCCGGCGACGATCGCCCGCGCGGCGCCTCCCGTGCCGAGAATACGTGCCATTCGAAAATAGTGCGGCTTGGCGAGCTGGGCCTGGAGCGGTTCGAGGAAGCCGGCAATGTCGGTGTTGGTCCCCGACAAACCACCCGAACCGTCAGGAACGACCGTGTTCACGGCGCCCACAGTTCCGGCGCGCTCGTCGAGCCGGTCGCAGAACGCCATCGCGCCTTGCTTGTGCGGCATCGTCACATTGCATCCACGCCAGTCCGTGTCGGCCTGGCGTGCAGCGAAGAAAGCCTCCAGCCCGTTCGCCTCGACCCGCGTGGCGCGATAGTCCGCCGCGATCCCGAGCTTTTCCAGCCAGAATCCGTGGATCGCGGGCGATTTCGATTGGGCGATGGGATCGCCGATCACTTCGGCAAAGGGCCTGTTCATGCCACCAGCGCGCCTTCCTCGCGCAGGGCGGCGAGGACCTGGAGCAGCGGCATTCCGAGCACGGTGAACTGGTCGCCGATCACGCTTTCGAACAATTGCGGCCCCGGTCCCTCGATCCGGAAGACGCCTACGCAATGCGAGACGGCGGGCCATTCGGCATCGAGATAGGCGGTGATGAAATCCTCGCTCAACTCGCGCACGATCAGCCGCGCGAAATCCGATCCGATCCACACGATCCGCCCGTTCCGCGCCAGCGCGGCGGCGCTGTGCAGGGTCATCGCCCGCCCCGAGAAATACCGCAGATGCTCCGCCGCCTCCTCGCGGCTGCGCGGCTTGTCGAAGCGCCGCCCCTCAACCTCGACCAGTGAATCGCTGCCGAGAACGAGGCTGTCGGCGCGCAACGCCGTCGCCTTGGCCGCGGCCAGCGCCTGCGCGATCTCGGCGGGTTCCGCCCCTTTCATCTCGGCCTCGAGCGCGCGCTCGTCGAGCTCGGGCGATCGCGCCTCGAAGGCGATGCCCGCCGCTTCGAGCATGGCTTTGCGCGAGGCGCTGCCGGACGCGAGCAGGATGGTCTCGCGGGAGAGCGACCCGCTCATATCGCCTTAACCCCTTCGAAGCCGTGCTGACCCGCCCCCTCACGCCGCCGCTCGCCGAGCAGCTTGATGACCGCCGCCGCCGTCTCCTCGATCGAGCGACGGGTGACGTCGATCACCGGCCAGCCATTGTCGGCGAACATCCGCCGGGCGAAGGCGATCTCTTTCTTCACCCGCTCGTTGTCGACATAATCGGTCTGCGTCTTTTCGTTGAGGCTGAGCAGGCGGTTGCGGCGGATCTGGACCAGCCGTTCGGGCGTGCTGGTCAGGCCAACGACCAGCGGGTGCCTGAGCTGGAAGAGCTTGTCGGGCGGCAGACTCTCGACCACCAACGGGATATTGGCGACCTTGTAGCCACGATTGGCGAGATAGATGCTGGTCGGCGTCTTCGAACTGCGCGAAACACCGGCAAGCAGGATGTCGGCCTCCTCCCAGTTCTCCCAGCCGATCCCGTCGTCATGGGCGATGGTGAACTGGATCGCGTCGACCCGGTCGAAATAGGCCTGGTCCATCACGTGCTGGCGGCCGGGGCGGCCATGCGCCTCCTGCCCCAGTGCGGCCTCCAGCGCCTCGGTCACCCGGTCGAGCACGGGGACGGCGGGAAAGTCGAGCCGGCGACAGCATTCCTCCAGCCGCAGCCGCGTCTCCTCGTTCACCAGCGTGTAGAGGACAAGGCCGGGATTGGCCTCCAGCTCGGGCATGATCCGCTGGAGGTGCTGGCGGCTGCGGACCATGGGCCAGAAATGGCGCACCACGTCGGCATTGTCGAACTGCGCCAGCGCCGCCTTGCCGATCATCTCCAGCGTCTCTCCGGTGGAATCCGAAACGAGGTGCAAATGAATGCGGTTCACGTGATCGAACGCTCCGGCGGGCCTGTGGAAAGGACCATGCATAAACCACGGGACAATTCTGGCGACAAGTTCGGGCAGGGATTCCACCCCCGCTACCGGCCATTCTCCGGGCAGGCTTGTGGACATGGAGCGCGGGAAATCGACAGGCTGGGGATAGCATGGATAAGTTCGACTCGACTCAAGCCCGCGCACGATTCGCAACCGTCCGCGGCCCTGTTCAAAGCGGGAGAAATCGGGCAGGGCGCCGCAATCCCCGATTTCCACAGGGCCAACAGACTCCATCATCTCTCTTAAATATAATTATTATTTGGATTGGACCCGTACCCGATGCCCGGCCCCCTGCTCGATACCTTGAACGGCAAGCGTGCGCGAACCGCGCCCATGTGGCTCATGCGCCAGGCCGGACGCTACCTGCCCGAATATCGCGAACTGCGCGGGCAGAAGGGCGGTTTCCTCGAGCTGGCCTACGATAGCGAGGCGGCCTGCGAGGTGACCTTGCAGCCGATCGAGCGCTTCGGCTTCGACGGGGCGATCCTGTTCTCCGACATCCTGATCGTGCCGCACGCGATGGGCCAGCATCTGGAATTCCTGGCAGGCGAGGGGCCGAAGCTTTCGCCGCCGCTGGTGCAGGCCGACATGAGCGACCTCGTTCCCGACCGCTCGCGCTACGAACCGATCTACCGGACCGTGCGCCTGTGTTGCGAACGCCTGGGCGGACAGACGACCATGCTCGGCTTTGCCGGATCGCCCTGGACCGTCGCAACCTACATGATCGCAGGCGAGGGCAGCCGCGACCAGCACGATGCCCGGGCGATGGCCTATCGCGATCCCGGAAAGCTCAACGCGCTGATCGGGCGAATCGCGGACGAGACGATCGAATATCTCTCGGGCCAGATCGCGGCCGGGGCCGAAGCGGTGCAGCTGTTCGACAGCTGGGCCGGCAGTCTAGCGCCCGACCAGTTCGAACGCTGGGTCATCGCCCCCAACGCCCGGATCGTGGCCGCCCTGCGCCAGCGCCACCCGGAAACGCCGGTGATCGGCTTTCCCAAGGGCGCGGGCGAGAAACTGCCCGCCTATGCCCGCGAGACCGGCGTGCAGGCAGTCGGTGTGGACGAGACGCTCGATCCGCACTGGGTCGCGCGGGAACTGCCTGCCGGGATGCCGGTGCAGGGCAATCTCGACCCGCTGCTGCTGCTGGCGGGGTCCGACGCGCTGGAGCCGCGCATCCGCACGATCCTCGAGGAGTTTGTCGACCGGCCGCATGTCTTCAATCTGGGCCACGGGATCGACCGCCGCACCCCGATCGCGCATGTCGAGCGCCTGATCGCCGCGGTGCGCGCATTCGAGGGGTGACGCGGGCGTGATCGCTGCCTACATCCCGTCACGATGCAGGACGTGCTTTCCATGACCTATTTCTGGCTCAAGGCCGGGCACATCATCTTCATGGTGTTCTGGATGGCGGGCCTATTCATCCTGCCGCGCCAGATGCTGTACATGCATGGCTACGGGCCGGACACGCCCGAGCAGGCAGTCTGGGCCGACCGGATCGGCAAGTTGCGGCGGATCATCCTGACGCCCAGCCTGATCGTGGTGTGGGTGCTCGGCCTGCTGCTTGCCTGGACCATCGGCGCCTTCTCGCAAGGCTGGTTCCATGCCAAGCTGCTGCTCGTGCTGCTGCTGACCGGCTATCACGGCTACATGGTGGCGCAGGCGAAGAAGATGCTGGCCGGCGAGCGCCCGCTCAGCGAAAAACAGTTGCGCCTGTTCGGCGAGATCCCGGCGATCCTGCTCGCGCTGATCGTGGTTCTGGTCGTGGTGAAGCCGTTCTGACGAGCGTTTTCGACACCCGGTTCGTCGCCCTGCCTCCGATTTAGCGATTGACGCTCGCGGGCGCCGATTTTATTTCCTCCCTACCGACCGGCCCTGGGCTCCCATTCCTTTCGAGCCGGGTCCGCTTTCCCCAAGCATGCGAAACCCCGATCCTCCGGGGCGCTTCGACCCGCCGGCCATCCCACCATACATCGAGAAAAAATCAATGCATCTCAAGGACCTGAAAGAAAAAGCGCCGGCCGATCTGGTGTCGATGGCCGAGGAACTCGGCGTCGAGGGCGCGAGCACGATGCGGCGGCAGGACCTCATGTTCTGCATCCTGCGCGAACTGGCCGAGGACGAGGAATACGAGGAGAAGATCTGCGGCATCGGCACGATCGAAGTGCTGTCCGACGGCTTCGGCTTCCTTCGCAGCCCCGAAGCGAACTACCTCGCCGGGCCGGACGATATCTATGTCTCGCCCAACCAGGTGAGGAAATGGGGCCTGCGCACCGGCGACACGGTCGAGGGCGAGATTCGCGCCCCGCGCGAGGGCGAGCGCTATTTCGCGCTGACCAATCTCGACAAGGTCAATTACGATGACCCCGACCAGGTTCGCCACCGCACCAATTTCGACAATCTGACGCCGCTCTATCCGGAAGAGAAGCTGTCGCTCGACACGCTCGATCCGACCGAGAAGGACAAGAGCGCGCGGGTGATCGACATCGTCTCGCCGCAGGGCAAGGGGCAGCGCGCGCTGATCGTCGCCCCGCCGCGCACCGGCAAGACCGTGTTGCTGCAGAACATCGCCAAGGCGATCACCGACAACCATCCCGAGGTCTTCCTGCTCGTCCTGCTGGTCGACGAGCGGCCCGAGGAAGTCACCGACATGCAGCGCAGCGTGAAGGGCGAGGTGATCTCCTCGACCTTCGACGAGCCGGCCAATCGCCACGTCCAGGTCGCCGAGATGGTGATCGAGAAGGCCAAGCGCCTCGTCGAGCACAAGAAGGACGTGGTGATCCTGCTCGACTCGATCACGCGTCTTGGCCGCGCCTACAACACCGTGGTGCCGAGCTCGGGCAAGGTGCTGACCGGCGGTGTCGATGCCAACGCCCTGCAGCGGCCCAAGCGCTTCTTCGGCGCGGCGCGCAATATCGAGGAGGGCGGCTCGCTCTCCATCATCGCCACCGCGCTGATCGACACCGGCAGCCGCATGGACGAGGTCATCTTCGAGGAGTTCAAGGGCACCGGCAACTCCGAGATCGTGCTCGACCGCAAGGTGGCCGACAAGCGCATCTTCCCCGCGCTTGACGTCGGCAAGAGCGGCACCCGCAAGGAAGAGCTGCTGGTCGAGAAGGACAAGCTGTCGAAGATGTGGGTCCTGCGCCGCATTCTCATGCAGATGGGCACGATCGACGCGATGGAATTCCTGCTCGACAAGATGAAGGATTCCAAGACCAACGAGGATTTCTTCGCCACGATGAACCAGTAGGCGAGGGCAGGGCGACGCGCGGGATTTCCGTTTCCGGGCAAGCGCTTGATTGTCGTGAGTTAATCGAATCGTCACATCTCGGTTTCATTCCGGTCCCGACGGGTACCGGAGTGAAACCGAGATGATTGCCAGCCTGCTTTATACCAGCGTCGCGGCCGAAGGGCTGGACAGCGCGGATGTCTTCAAGATCGTGGAGGATTCCTCGCGCCGCAATCCGGCCCGCGACATCACCGGCTTCCTGATTTTCGATCGAAACCGGTTTCTGCAATATGTCGAGGGCCCGCAGGCAGCGCTCGACGAGTTGCTCGAGACGCTGGGCAAGGACAAGCGTCACCATTCGGTTCGCGTGCTGCACCGCTCGCAATCCGAACAGCGCCTCTTCCCGCGCTGGGCCATGCGCCGCGCGGGCGCCAATGCAGAGCAGGAACTCGAGACAATCCGCGCGGCAGGCCTGCCAGCAGCGATGATGGCCGAACTCGAAGGGTTCGGAACACGGCTCCGGGCTGCCTGAGGCCGCCTTCAGCCCGTGCCCTGCTGCAATTGGGCCGCCATCGCTTCCCAGACCTTGTCAACGGCTTTCAGCGGCCGGATCATCACCTTGAAGTCCACGATCGCGCCATCCTCGTCGAAGCGGATGAGATCCACGCCGTTGATGCGGATGGAATCGATCTCGGTCTCGAATTCCAGCAGCGCGTTCGTGTCGTCGTGAAATTCGCGGACATAGCGGAAATCCGCGTTGCCGAGCGTCTTGCCCGCCGCAGCGAGATAGGCGGTCACGATCTCCCGCCCGCGCTGCGGCGTGTGGACCACCGGCGAATGGAAGACAGCGTCCTCGTGCAGCAGCACGGCGATCTCCGCTGGTCGGCTGCCGCCCTCCAGGACCGCATGCCAGCGCTTCAACCCTAACTCTGCCGACATGTCGCCTCGCCGAAAGTGTGAGCCTGTGCGGCGGCCCAAGCTCTGGCGTACTGGGTCGAGCCGGGGTCGGCCAGCAACTGACCGGGCTCCAGGAAGCGATAGATATGATCGATGCTGTCGGCGCGGGCGGCGTCGAGGCGTTCGGAGATGTGGCAGGGCTCGATCTGCCACGGGCTCTCGAGACCCATTGCCACGACCATTTCGCGCAATGCATGGAGTGTGTGCCGCTGGAAGCGCGCAACCCGTTCGGCCTTGTCCATGACCACCAGCCCGCGCTGTCGGGTGGCGTCCTGCGTGGCGACGCCGGTCGGGCAGTGATCGGTGTGGCAGCGCATCGACTGGACGCAGCCGAGCGCAAACATGAAGGCGCGGGCGGCATTGCACCAGTCCGCACCGAGCCCGAAATTGAACGCCATCCCCGCGCCCGAGTGGACCTTGCCTGCCGCCGCCAGTTTAATCTGGCTTTTGAGGTCGGCGCCGATCAGCGCATTACGGACCAGGATCAGCCCCTCGCGCAGGGGCATGCCGACCCGGTTCGAGAACTCCACCGGCGCGGCGCCGGTGCCGCCTTCCGCGCCATCGACCACGATGTAATCGAGCCGGATGGCAGTCTCCCGCATCGCCTTCACGAGAGCGAAGACTTCGTGCGGCTTGCCGACGCACAGTTTCGCACCGACCGGCTTGCCGCCGGAAAGGTCCCGCAGCTTGGCCGCCCATTCGAGCAGCTCGATCGGCGTCGAGAATGCCGAATGCGCGGCGGGGGAGATGACGTCCTTGCCCGCAGGCACGCCGCGCGTCTCGGCGATTTCCTCGGTCACCTTGGGGCCGGGCAGCACGCCGCCATGGCCCGGCTTTGCCCCTTGGCTGAGCTTGATCTCGACCATCTTGACCTGATCGAGCTGGGCGGTATCGGCGAAGCGGTCGGGATCGAAACGGCCATCCTCGGTCCGGCAGCCGAAATAGCCGCTGCCGATCTCCCAGACGAGGTCGCCGCCATGGGAGCGGTGATAGCGCGACAACCCGCCTTCGCCGGTGTCGTGGTAGAAATTGCCCGCCGCGGCGCCCTTGTTGAGCGCCATGATCGCATTGGCGGACAGCGAACCGAAGCTCATCGCGGAAATGTTCAGAAGCGCCGCCGAATAGGGCCGGGCGCACTGGTCGCTGCCGACATCGACGCGCCATTCCGCCGGAGCCTTTTCGTTCGGGACCATCGAATGGCCGAGCCACTCATATTCCTCGGAATAGACGTCGAGCTCGGTTCCGAAGGGGTGCGCGTCGAGCTCCCCCTTGGACCGGGCATAGACGAGGGACCGCTCGTCGTGATTGAACGGGCGGCCCTCCAGATCGCCTTCCACGAAATACGCCTGTGCGAACGGCCGCAGATCCTCGGCGATCCAGCGGATATGGGCAATCAGCGGATAGTTGCGCCACAGCGTATGCTCGCGCTGAACGAAATCGTAGATCGCCAGCAGAAGCAGGGGCACGGTGATTGTCAGTCCCCAGCGCAGCCATGGCTGATAGGCGAATAGAATGGTGAGCAGCACCACCACCAGCACCGCGCCGTAGCGCATGAACAGTTCGGAGGATCCGCGCAGATGCGCGAGGTTCCGCGTCATTGCAGGTGCTCGGCGAAGAACTCTGCAGTGCGCTTGTCGGCAAGCTTGGCACATTCGTCGTTGCGACGCTTGCCGAATTCGGTCGCGAAGCCGTGGTCCATGCCCTCGTAATCGTGCAGCGTGACCTTCGGGTGCGAGTCGAGCCCGTCATGCATTTTCCGCTGGGTCTCCTTGTCGACGAAGCCGTCCTCGGTCGGGATGTGCAGCATCAGCGGGTTGGCGATCGCGTCCTTCTCGCGCAGCAATTCGTCGACGCCGACCGCGTAATAGCCGACCGTGGCATCGCTGTCGGTGCGGGCCGCGGTCATGTAGGCGAGACGGCCACCCAGGCAGTAACCGACCGCGCCGACCTTGCCGCCGCCGATCTCGTCACGCGCCCACTTGATGGTCGCCTCGATATCCCTGATCCCCTCGTCCTGATCGAACTTGCCCATCAGGTCGAGCGCGCGCTGCATTTCCGGTTCGACATCCGGATCGAGCTCAATGCCACGCTCTAGCGGCCAGAAGAGGTCGGGCGCGACGGCGAGATAGCCGTCCTCCGCCAGACGGTCGCATTTGCGCCGCATGCCGGCATTGACGCCGAAAATCTCCTGGATGACGACGATCGCCGCCTTGGGTGTGTCTGCCGGACGGGCGACATAGGCCTTGAAATTTTCGTCGCCCGAAAGGCGGTCGATCTGGACGGTCTCGCTCATGCGTATCCTCGCTATAGAATGTGGTGCGCTTGCGTCGCGCGACGTTCCGACCCAGATAGGGTCTCGCACATTCCAACGGAGGAAACGCCATGAAGGTCCATGTCGAAATCGATTGCACGCCGGAAGAGGCGCGCAGCTTCATGGGCCTGCCAGACGTGGGCAAGGCCAACGCGGTCTATGTCGACATGATGTCCAAGGCGATGAGCGGCGTTTCCGACACCGAGAAGCTGCAGGAATATGCCCGCCAGCTCGCGCCGATGGGTCAGGCGGGCTTCAAGCTGTTCCAGAGCTTCATGGAAGGGGCGGGGGCCACGCGACCCTCGACGAACAAGCCCTCCGGCTCCTCCGACAAGACGTAATCGCGCGATCATAGGCGATACGATCTTCGCCCTGTCGAGCGGGGCTCCCCCGGCCGCGATCGCGGTTCTGCGGATCAGCGGCGCGCAGGCTGCGACTGCCCTGACGGCGCTGTGCGGGGCGTTGCCAGAGCCTCGCACGCCTTCGCTCCGCATGCTGCGGGACGGGACGGAAGCCGTGCTCGACCGGGCGCTGGTGCTGTGGTTTCCCGGGCCGCGCACCGCGACCGGGGAGGATCTGGCCGAACTGCACTGTCACGGGGGCAGGGCGGTGGTGCGTGCGGTGGAAGAAGCGCTGGCGGCTCTACCCGACCTTCGCCGCGCGGAGGCGGGTGAGTTCACGCGGCGCGCTTTCGCCAATGGCCGGATCGATCTTGCCGAGGCCGAGGGTCTCGCGGATCTGCTCGCAGCCGAAACGGAATTGCAGCGCCGGGCGGCGCAGGCGGCATTCGGGGGGACGACCAGCCGGATGGTCGAGGGCTGGCGCGACCGGGTGCTGGCGCTGTCCGCCGAGGTCGAGGCGGCGCTCGATTTTTCCGACGAGGATGATGTCTCCGAACTCCCGCAGGAATTCGCAGCCGCGGTCGAGACCTTGGCGGCGGAGTTGCAGGACGCGCTGGAACGTCCGTCCGCGGAACGTTTGCGCGACGGGGTGAGGGTGGTGCTGGCCGGACCGCCCAACAGCGGGAAGTCGTCGCTCTTCAATGCGCTCCTGCGGGACGGCGCGGCGATCGTCTCGGACATTGCCGGGACCACCCGGGATGCGATCGAGCGGCCGGTCGCTTTCTCAGGCGTGCCGTTCGTGCTGGTCGACACGGCCGGTTTGCGGGACGAGGGTTTCGACCCGATCGAGGGCGAAGGCATCGGCCGCGCGCGATCGCAGATCGGAAAGGCCGACATCGTGCTGTGGCTGGGTGCTGAAGGGGAGGGCCCGGCAGACTCGGTGGAAGTCGACGCAAAGGCGGATATCGAGGGGGAGCGCAAGATCGATCCCGGTCATGTGGTTTCATCCATAACGGGATTGGGCCTGTCCGAGCTAGAGCGCGACCTCGTGACGAGATCGCAAACCCTGTTGCCGAAGCCCGGGGAGGCCGCGCTCGCCCTGCGCCAGCGCGAACTGATCGGGGAGGCTGTCGCGGAGTTGTGCGAGGTGCCCCTTCAAAGCGATCTCTTGGTCCAAGCGGAGTCGCTCCGCCGCGCGCGTCTGGCGTTCGACCGACTTCTCGGCCGCGCATCGACGGAAGATATGCTCGACGCGCTTTTCGGGCGGTTCTGTATCGGCAAATAATGTTCCACGTGAAACACGGTCTTTGACCCGTCGCCACAGGTGCTTTACCGGACGCACCATGCAAACCTACGATATCGTCGTAATCGGCGGTGGCCATGCCGGTGTGGAAGCGGCCGCAGCCGCCGCGCGCATGGGCGCTCGTGTGGCGCTGCTGACTTTCGACCTGGACGCCATCGGAGCAATGAGTTGCAACCCGGCGATCGGCGGACTTGGCAAGGGCCATCTGGTGCGAGAAGTCGACGCTTTCGATGGCCTGATTGCGCGCGCGGCTGACGAGGCGGCAATCCACTACCGGATGCTGAACCGATCGAAAGGCAGCGCCGTATGGGGCCCGCGCATCCAGGCCGATCGCAAGTTGTTCCGTCGTGCCATTCAGCGGATGATCCGGGAACAGGGTGATCTGGAGCTGATCGCGGGTGAGGTCGCATCGCTCATCTTGATTGGCGGCCGGGTCGAAGGCGTAGAGCTTGCAGACGGAACTCGGATCGGCGCGTCACGCGTGATCCTCTGCACCGGGACGTTTCTCGGTGGGGTACTCTATCGCGGTGAGGAGCGGATCGAAGGCGGCCGGGTTGGAGAAAATGCAGCCACTCGCCTGGCGGCGCAATTACGTGATGCGGATCTTGCAATGGCGCGGCTCAAGACCGGAACACCGCCCCGTCTCGACGGGCGAACCATAGACTGGGCGCGGCTGGAGGAACAGCCATCGGATGGCGAAGGCTGGACGATGTCGCCGATGAGCGACGGACGCGCGAACCCGCAAATCTTCTGCGCGATCACGCGGACCAACGCGCGCAGCCACGACATCATCCGCGCCAATCTCGATCGCTCGCCGTTGTTTTCCGGCGCGATTGGAGCCGAAGGCCCGCGCTACTGCCCTTCCATCGAGGACAAGATCCACCGCTTCGGCGATCGCGACGGGCACCAGGTGTTTCTCGAGCCGGAGGGGCTGGACTCGCCCTTCGTCTATCCCAACGGCATCAGCACATCGTTGCCCACCGACGTGCAGCGCGCCATGCTGCGCAGCATGGCGGGTCTGGAACAGGTCGAAATGACCGTCCCCGGTTATGCGGTAGAATATGACCATATCGATCCGCGCGCGCTGACAGCTGGTTTCGAGGTTCGCGCGGTTCCCGGGCTCCATTGTGCCGGTCAGATCAACGGTACGACGGGATATGAGGAGGCGGCGGCGCAGGGTCTGGTCGCCGGCCTGTCGGCAGCATCGGCTGTACTCGATTGCGAACCCCTCAAGCTCGACAGGTCTAGTTCGTACATCGCGGTGATGGTGGACGACCTTGTTCTTCAAGGGGTCACCGAACCGTACCGTATGCTCACCTCTCGAGCGGAATACAGATTGCGACTGCGCGCGGGCAATGCGAGCACGCGCTTGACGCCGGGTGCGATCGAGATTGGTTGCATCGGTAAAGAACGCCAGAGCTGGTTTGCTCAGCGTCAGGATAGGCTTGCTGGAGCTCACGACACGCTGGAGGCGATGCGGCTCGATTCCCACGGCGGCGATGAGCGTAATTTCGGCGATCTGATGCGCAGCGGTCAAGCTGACGTTAAGGTGGTCATGGAAAAGGTTGCCGATCGTTTCAGGTGTAACGAGGACGTGCTCGAAGAAGCAGTCGAAGATATCCGCTACGCACCGTATATTGCCCGACAGGACGCCGAACTGCGCGACTTGACCGCGAGCGAAGCACTCGTGATCCCGAACGACTTTCGATATGATGACGTACCGGGACTATCCAACGAGATGGTCGAGCGGCTCCGGGTCTCCCAACCTGAGACTCTGGCCGCGGCGGGGCGTGTGCGCGGGGTGACCCCTGCTGCGTTGTCCGCCCTGATTGTCCAGGTCCGGCGGCAAGCCAAGGCTGCTGCATGATAGATACCGAAGACCAAGCTCGTGCGTTTCTCAGTGAGCGGTGCGACCATGAGGCTTTGAAGCGGCTTCAAGTCTTGGATGGCGCTCTGCGGGAAGAGAATGCGATTCAAAACCTTGTCTCCCCATCGTCTCTCAACGAACTCTGGAAGCGCCATTTTGTAGATTCCGCACAGTTGTTCGATCATGTTCCACGTGAAACAGCGAACCTGCTCGATCTTGGCTCGGGAGCGGGGTTTCCGGGCTTGATTCTTGCCGCTCTCCGTTGCGACCTTGAGGTCACGTTGGTGGAAACGCGAGCCAAGCGGGTAGAGTGGTTGAACCACGCTATAGGGCTTCTCGAGCTGACCAATTGCGCCGTACTCGGCATGCGAGTGGAGAAAGTGGCTACTCGTGAATTTGGCGCGATCACCGCCAGGGCCTTTGCGCCGCTGCGAAAGCTGCTCGACATCGCCGGACGCTTCTCCACAAAGGACACAGTCTGGGTCTTGCCCAAGGGCCGCTCGGCAGCGCAGGAGGTCGAGGATCTTCCCCCCCGCTTGCGTCGGATGTTTCACGTGGAACAGTCGCAAACCAGCGCGGATGCTGGTATCATCGTTGGGAAGGGCAAAGTGGAGCGCGTATGATCACCATAGCCATTGCCAACCAGAAGGGTGGGGTTGGGAAGACCACGACCGCGATCAACATCGCGACGGCCATGGCTGCCACCGGCTGGAAGACCCTGTTGATCGATCTTGATCCGCAAGGAAATGCGTCGACAGGCCTCGGCATCGCCTCTGCCGACCGGGCCGTCAGCAGTTACGATCTTCTCGTCGATCAGGCCGATATCAGCGCATGCGCCATCGAAACCGAGATCCCAGGATTGGACATCATCCCCGCGACGCAGGACCTCTCGGGCGCTGAGGTCGAACTGGTGGCGGTTCAGGATCGCACGCACCGTCTTCGTGACGCGCTGGGCAAGGCGGGAAAGACCGGCTTTGCCGGGTATGATGTCTGCTTCATCGACTGCCCACCGTCGCTCGGCCTTCTCACGCTGAATGCCTTGGGTGCCGCCAACTCGTTGCTCGTCCCCCTACAATGCGAATTCTTCGCACTGGAGGGTCTGAGCCAGTTGCTACAGACGGTCGAGCGCGTGCAGGAACGCTTCAATCCGGAACTGGGCATTCTCGGCATCGTGCTGACGATGTTCGATCGGCGCAACCGCCTGACCGATCAAGTGGCCGACGATGTGCGGGATTGCCTCGGCAAGTTGGTGTTCGAATCGGTCATCCCCCGCAATGTCCGCTTGTCCGAAGCGCCCAGCCACGGCCTTCCGGCCTTGGTTTATGATCATCAATGCCCCGGCAGTCGGGCCTATATCGCCCTTGCGCGCGAGCTGATCGCCCGCCTGCCGCAGGAAAGGAAAGCCGCGTGACCGACAAGAGCGAGCAGGAAGCCGCTGCCAAAAGCCCGTCGCGGCGCAAGCTCGGGCGCGGCCTCGGCGCGCTGATGGGCGATGTCCGCCGGGAGGAGCCGGTGATCCGGCTCAATCCGAACCTCTCCGAAGACGGCACGTTGCCCGATAGGCCACGCGGGGGTGTCAACGCGCTGCAATCGCTGGATATTTCGAGCATCAGTCCGCTCGAGGGTCAGCCGCGAACGCATTTCGATCCCGAAGCGCTCGACCAGCTCGCCGCTTCGATCGAGGCGCGTGGCGTCATTCAGCCGATCATCGTGCGGCCCAAGGGCGACGGTTACGAACTGGTCGCCGGCGAGCGGCGCTGGCGGGCGGCGCAGAAGGCGCGGTTGCACGAGATTCCCGCGATCGTTCGGGATCTCGACCAGCGCGAAGTCATGGCGCTGGCCCTGATCGAGAATTTGCAGCGCGAGGATCTCAACCCGGTCGAGGAGGCGCGTGCCTATCAGCGCCTCGCCGAGGACGAGGACATGACCCAGGCGGAAATCGCGCAACTGGTTGACAAGTCGCGCAGCCATGTCGCCAATTTCCAGCGTCTGCTCGCTCTCCCGGACGATGTGCTCGCGCTGGTTGCCGGGGGCGATCTGGCCATGGGCCATGCGCGTGCGCTGATCGGCCACGACGATGCCGCCGACATCGCGAGGCGGGCGGCGCGGGAAAACCTGTCGGTGCGCGAGGTCGAGAAACTGGCGCGGGCCGGCGAGCCGGTAAAACCGAAGAAGCCGCGCGCGGATACCTCGCCCTCAGGCAACGCGGATATCGAAGCGGTGCAGAACCATCTCGAGGAATTTCTCGGCCTCACGGTCCGGATCAAGAGCGGCGACGGTCCCGCAAACGGCACAGTCACGATCTCGTATCGCAGCCTCGATCAGCTCGACCTGATTTGCCAGCGCCTCACGGGCGGCGAGTTTTAGACGTTACGGGGGCTCAGTTCCCCGCCGGAACCACGTCCCGATATTCGACCTGGCGGGCCACCGGCACCGAAACGGGGACGAGCATGTATTGCTGGCCCGGAACGTAGGCCGTGCCATGGCCGGCATGATTGCTCGCGCGGGTCAGATAGTCGTCGAGATAGGCGGCGCAGTAGCTGTCCGCATTTGCGCGACTCCGCTCGCCCGCACGGCGATCGGCGTGATCGTCGATCGAGTCCCCGATTGCCGCGCCTGCCAAAGCTCCTGTGCCTGCGCCGAGGGCGGTTCCGGCGAAGCGATTGCCGTCGGCCAGGCGGTTGCCGGCAAAGCCCCCGGCCGCAGCGCCGAGAAGCGCGCCGATGACCTTGCCACGGTCGTTCTCGTCGTAATCGGCCAAGCGATCGCTGCATTCCGACAGCCAGGCAGCGGAATCGAATTCGACCAGACGCGCTCCGTTGGGCAGTAAAGTGTTGGATACAGGCGCAGCGGGCGCGTAGCTGCTGGGATAGATGCCCGCCGCATCCTCGCCGACACCAGTGGCGGGAAGGATTACGGGCAGGGCAGTCGCGAGCTCATTGTCAGGCAGAACGATCTGCATCGAAGTAGGACGGTCGCGGGCCGGAATCGTCCGAATCGCCGTATATTCCGCAGATTCGCTGTCCCGAACCGTTCTCGCCGTCGTCACGGCGTTGTCCTCGGGCACTGCGTAAAGGTAGCTCCCGTCCTCGTAATAGATCGTCTGAGCTGCGGCGGGGCTGGCCAGAGCCGCGAGAAGCGCGACATGGCCGCAAAAAAGCGCTTTCGGGAACATCGACATGGGATCAGGGCCTGTAGGGTGACGCAACATCCGGCTCCGGATACCACTCGAGCCCACGCGTGACCAAAGCACCGGTGACCGCCTGTCCCGCGATGGGGCAGGCGGTCCGTTCCGTCAGATCCGGTTCGCGAGCATCGCCGCAAGCCGCTCGATCCCCGCAGCGTCCTCGGCATCGAAACGGGCTGGGGCGGGGCTGTCCAGATCTATCAACGCCACGACGTCGCCATCGCGGATGACGGGGACCACCAACTCGGACTTCGTGTCCCCGTCGCAGGCGATGTGACCGGGAAATGCGTGGACATCGGGCACCAGTTGCGTGGCGCGACTTTCGGCTGCCGCGCCGCAGACACCTGTTCCGAACGGGATGCGGATGCAGGCCGGCCGCCCCATGAACGGCCCGAGCAGCAGCTCGCCGCCGACCGTGCGGTAGAAACCGGTCCAGTTCACCTCGTCCAGGAACTCCCAGAGCAGGGCGGCAACGTTCGCCATATTGGCGACGCCATCATTCTCGCCGGCGGTCAGCGCCTCGGCAGCATCGTGCAGCTGGCGATAGAGTTCGGGCTTAGGGGTCCCCGGTGCGGGTCTGAAATCGTACATGATGCGCTGCTATCTAGTCAGCCCGGGCATTGCCGCAAGGGGCGGCCTCGCGTAGATCACGGGGATGAGCACCGGCAAGAAGATCCTCATCGCCCTCGTCGTCATTCTGGCGATCGTGGGGGTGGCGGGATATTTCGTTACGCGCGGCGACAGCGCCGATCTTTCGGTCGCAGAGGCAAGCGGCACCGATCCGACGCTGGTCGAACCCGACGCGCAGACCTTTCCGACCGTCGCGATCGCCGATCCGGTGGGCTGGGCCGAGGACGAGGTCCCGACGCCCGCCGAAGGGCTCGCCGTGACGCGCTTCGCCGACGGGCTCGACCATCCGCGCACGATGCACGCGCTGCCCAACGGCGACATCCTGGTGAGCCTGACCCGCGCTCCGGCCACACAGCCCTCGGGGGATACCGGGTTCTTCGACCGCATCAAAAGCTGGATCGGCAAGACGCTGATGGGCCGGGCGGGCGCGACCGGCGAATCCGCCGACACGTTGCTGCTGCTGCGCGATACCGATGGCGACGGCGCGGCCGATGCGCGCTTCGTTCTGACCGACGCTCTCGATTCGCCCTCCGGCATCGCATGGCGCGATGGCACGCTGTATGTCGCCAATCACGACGCCGTGCTGGCCTTTCCCTACGAGCTGGGCGCGACGACGCTGGCGGGCGAGCCGCGCAAGCTGATGGACCTCGCGCCGGGCGGAGGGCACTGGATGCGCAATCTGGAGCTTCATCCCGAGGACGATCGCCTGTTCGTCGCGGTCGGTTCGGCGTCGAATATCGGCGACCGGGGCATGGAGGCAGAGGAAGGCCGCGCCCTGATCTGGGAATACGATCTGGACAGCGGGACCCAGCGGATATTCGGCGCGGGCCTGCGCAATCCCAACGGCCTCGATTTCAGCCCCTGGTCGGGCGAGCTTTGGACTACGGTGAACGAGCGCGACATGCTCGGCTCGGATCTGGTGCCGGATTACCTGACCAACGTGCCGGTAGGCGCGCAGTATGGCTGGCCGTGGGTCTACTGGAAGGACAATATCGACGAGCGGGTCGAGGCGCCGATTCCTGCCTACCTCACCGAATATGCCCGTCGGCCCGAATATGCGCTCGGCCCGCACGTCGCCGCGCTCGGCTTCCGCTTCAGCAAGGAGGGCGCGCGGATGGGCGAGCGGTTCGCGTCGGGTGCCTTCGTCGCCCGGCACGGCTCGTGGAACCGCAAGCCACCTTCGGGTTACGACGTGGTTTATGTCGCCTTCGACGAACGCGGCAATCCGACGGGCCAGCCGGTCCCGATCCTCACCGGTTTTCTCAATCAGGACGGCACGACCAAGGGCCGGCCGACCTGGGTCGAATGGGCCAATGACGGCGCGCTGCTGGTGAGCGACGATACCGCGGGGATCATCTGGCGAGTGATCGCGCCCGGTGCGCCGGGTCAGGCGGCGATTGCCCGCCGTAGCGGCGAGCGCCTGCCCGCCCAGCGCGAGCTGCGCGGCAACCGGGCGGCGTTCGGGCGTGACGACTACGCGCGCGAAGAACCCGCGCAGTAAGCCTCAGCCGACCAGCTGGTCGGCGCTGAGTTCGTAAAGCGCCGCGGCCCCGCCCGTCGCGCTGGCCTTGAGACCGCGCGCCTCGGGCACGATCCGGTCGAGGAAGAACCGCACGGCGACTCGCTTGGCGTCGCCCGCATCCGAGGGTTCGCCCGCCGCGACCACGGCCAGTTGTCGGTTGAGCTGCCACCCGGCGACGGCGACGGCCATCATGGTGCAGAAAGGCACGCTCCCCGCCAGCCGGTCATCGAGGCTCGCCTCCTCGCGCATCCAGTGCGCCACGGCCGCGCAGTCACCGACCAGCGCGAAGAGGTCGGCCTCGTGCGCGCTCTCGCGGGCGATCGTCTCGAGAAAGGTGGTCAGCGCAGCGCCTCGGTCCATCCCGAGCTTGCGCGTGACGAGGTCGGCGGCCTGAATGCCGTTGGTGCCTTCGTAGATCGGCGCGATCCGCGAATCGCGCCAGTGCTGGGCAGCCCCGGTTTCCTCGACGAAGCCCATCCCGCCATGGACCTGAATGCCGAGGCTCGCCACCTCGACCCCGGTGTCCGTCCCCCATGCCTTCAGGAGGGGCACGCAGGTTTCGGCGCGGGCCCGCGCCTCGGCGTCGCCCAGCGTGCCGCGATCGACCTGCCCGGCGGTGTAGTAGAGGAGGGCGCGCGCCCCTTGCGTCAGCGCCTTCATTCTAAGCAGCATCCGGCGTACGTCGGGATGTTCGAGGATTGCCACCGGATTCTTGTCCGCCGCTCCGGCGCGGGCGGACTGGATGCGCTCGCGGGCATAGGCCAGCGCCTGCTGCGTCGCCCGCTCGGCAATCTGGACGCCCTGCGCGCCGACATTGATGCGGGCGTTGTTCATCATGGTGAACATGGCCGCCAGACCGCGATTTTCCTCGCCCACGATCTCCCCGATGCATTCGCCGTTGTCGCCATAGGACATGACGCAAGTGGGCGAGGCATTGATGCCGAGCTTGTGCTCGAGGCTTACGGCACGAAGATCGTTGTGCGGGCCGAGCGAGCCGTCTTCCTTCACGTGATATTTGGGCACCAGGAACAGGGAGATCCCCCGACTCCCCTCGGGCGCGCCTGGCAGGCGTGCGAGGACGAGGTGGACGATGTTCTGCGCCAGCTCGTGATCGCCCCATGTGATGTAGATCTTCTGTCCGGCGATCCGGTACTTGCCGGCATGTTCGCCGTCCTCGATCTTCTCCGCGGTGGTGCGCAGGGCGCCGACATCGCTGCCCGCCTGCGGCTCGGTGAGATTCATCGTGCCGGACCATGCTCCACTGACGAGATCGGACAGGTATTTCGCCTTCTGCGCCTCGCTTCCATGATGCTCCAGCGCCTCGATCGCGCCGACGCTGAGGATCGGCAGCAGGGTGAAGGCCATGTTCGCCGTGCCGAGGTTTTCCAGCACGTTGCAGGAAAGCGTGAAGGGCAGACCCTGTCCGCCGTGATCCGACGGGCCGGAAATGGCGTTCCAGCCCTGCTCCACATAATGCGCATAGGCTTCGGCATAGCCGTCGGGCAGGCGGACCACCCCGTTCTCCAGCTTCGCGCCTTCCAGGTCGCCCACGCGATTGAGCGGCGCCCATTCGCCCGCGGCGAACTGGCCGATGCCTTCCACGATCGCCTCAACCATGTCCGGTTCGGCGGCAGCGAAGCGCTCGGCCTGCGCCAGTTCCTCGATCCCGGCATTGACACGAATGGCGAGCAGCTGGTCGGCGATGGCGGGGGAATAGGGGATCACGGGCGTCAGGTCCTCTTGGCTTTGTGCCCTGCGGGATATAGCGCGGGGCGATGCGCGGCAAGAACGCTACGGAAACGCTGACGGCGGACGGGGCCGGAATCGCTCGGGCGGCGGAGATCCTGCGCGCGGGCGGGATCGTCGCCCTGCCGACCGAGACGGTTTACGGCCTGGCAGCGCGGGCCGACAGCGATGCGGCGATTGCGCGCATCTATCAGGCAAAGGGGCGGCCGAGTTTCAATCCGCTGATCGTTCATGTTGCGGACCGCACGCAGGCGGGGGAGCTGGCGCACTTCGCTCCGGTGGCGGAGGAACTGGCCGAACGACACTGGCCGGGGCCGCTGACGCTTGTCCTGCCGCGACTGCCGGGCGCGGTCCTCGCGCCCGCCGTGACGGCTGGTCTGCCGACCATCGCCCTGCGTTGCCCGGCCCATCCGGCAATGCGCGCCATGCTGGAGGCGGTCGGCGTTCCGCTCGCCGCGCCTTCGGCCAATCGCAGCGGTTATGTCAGCCCGACCAGCGCCGCGCATGTGCTGGAGACGCTCGACGGACGGATCGACGCGGTGCTCGACGGCGGGCCATGCGCGGCGGGCCTCGAGTCGACGATCGTCGCGGTGCGCGAGGATGGCAGCGTGGAGGAATTGCGGCCCGGGCCGATCGATGTCGCGCCGCGCGACTTCTCGTCGGGCCGGGACGGGCTCGAGGCTCCGGGCCAGATGGCGAGCCATTATTCCCCCGGCAAAACCGTTCGCCTGAACGCGCTGTCGTTCAAACACGACGAATTCGCGATCGGCTTCGGTGCCACGTCCGGGGATTGCACGCTTTCCAGCAGCGGCGATCTCGGCGAGGCGGCGGCGCGCCTCTATGCCTGCCTTCACCAAGCGGCGCGTTCGGCCAAGCCGCGCATTGCGATCGCGCCGGTGCCGGACGCGGGGCTCGGCTGCGCGATCAACGACCGGCTGCGGCGCGCGGCGACACCGCCCGACTAGTCTTCCGGTTCGACCGGGATGGTGGGCAGCAGAGCCTCGATCTCGGCATAGGTCGTTCGCGCATCGTCACAGGCCGACCGGTCGCCCTTCCGGCAATCCTCGCGTTCGTCGTCATAGCGGCGTTCGAGTTTCGCCAGCCTTTCCTCGCGCCGGCGGATTTCGCGGCCGCGCTTCTCGTCCGCTTCGGACTGGCTGGTGGTGGCGAGGTCGACCGCCTTGCCCGCAGCGCGCACTGGCAGCGTTGCGACGTCGACCACGGTCTTCGCCAGACAGCCCGACAGCGTCAGAGCGGCGAGGGGAAGGATAAGAGCGGGCAGAATGCGCATGAGTTTTCTCCACGCGCACTCCTGCCAGCTTATCGCTCGACTGGCGAGGAATTACTCGCCGGTGGTGGAGCTTTGCTCGGGTTCCCGGGCACGCGCTTCGGCCGCGCGGTTTCCATCGCGGCAGACGAGCTTGCCCGATCCGACCGCGTTCACCGTGCATCGGGCGCGGCCATGGACCACTACCGTGCCCGAACCGGCGATGTTCGCCTCGACCTCGCCGTCCGAGGCGAATTCGCCCTCGCCCGAGCCGGCGATCGAGACATTCGCCTCCTCCGCGTGAAGGCCGGCCATGCGCAAGGCGCCGGTGCCCATGATGTTGAGATCGAGCCGCTCGGCCTGGCCGGAGGCATCGACGCTGCCGGAACCGGCGATGTTCGCTTCGAGCTTACCGGCGGCAACCCGCGCGATGCGCAGCTTGCCCGATCCCGCGAGATTGATCCCGGCATCGTCGCCGGAGAGCGAGGCTGCCTCGACCTCGCCCGAACCGGCGATCGAGAAATTGCGAGGGCTGGGCATGGTCACGCGAACGAGCGCCGTGCCGGTATCGCGCCACGATCCGTTCTTGCGGCCGATGCCCAGCGTCCCGTCCTTCAGAGTGAAGCGGACCAGTTCGACTGCGTCCGCATCACCCGAAACGTCAATGTCGAGTGCATCGCCGTCAGTCACGATCACGCGGTCGGGGCCGGCCAGAACCAGTTCCGTGGGCGGCGGCCCCGCCAGATCCAGTTCCGCGAGCGGAACGCCGTCGCTGTCGCCAACATTCATCGCGTAATTGCAGCCTGCCAACGCCCCGCACACGGCGAGAGCGGCAACAGGGGCGAGATTTCTGAGAACCCGGTGAAGCATAAAACATCCTCCGCTTGGCTTGCGTGTTATATACATAATACACCGCCTCGCTGCGTTCAAGCGCCGCCGGACATGCGGCAAAGAAAAAGGGCCGCTCCCAATGGGAGCAGCCCTCATCCTGTCACCGAACTGGCGCCGATCAGGCGTTCTCGGTGTTCTCGTAATATTGCGGCGCATGGGTGCGCAGGACATCGAGGATCTTTTCGAGCGCCGTCGCCTCGTCGGTCTTGTCCATCGCCGCGAGCTCGCGGGCGAGGCGGCTGGAGGCCGCTTCGAAGATCTGCCGTTCCGAATAGCTCTGCTCCGGCTGATCCTCGGGACGGAACAGGTCGCGGGTGACTTCGGCGATCAGGACGATCTCGCCCGAATTGATCTTCGCCTCGTATTCCTGCGCACGGCGGCTCCACATGGTGCGCTTGACCTTGGGCTTGCCCTTGAGCGTTTCCATCGCTTCCTTGAGCGTCTTGTCGCTCGAGAGCTTGCGCATGCCGATCGATTCGGCCTTGTTCACCGGAACGCGCAAGGTCATACGTTCCTTCTCGAAACGAAGAACGTACAGTTCGAGCTGCATTCCGGCGATTTCCTCGCTCTGCAACTCGATCACACGGCCCACGCCGTGCTTGGGATAGACCACGTAATCGCCAACATCGAAGGCATCAGCCTTGCTCGCCATGCAAAATCCTTTCGCGCTCGGGCAGGGCGGGGGAAGCAGCGTCAGGGAAACCGTCTCCTGCGGCCGGAAAACGACCACAAACCGGGATTCGCGATGATGCTGGGTGCCAAGCCCTTTCAGTCCGTCACACCTGACCGGTGGCACACCGGTACGGTTGTTGCATTATATAGCACACAATCGCCGATATTGCGAGTCCGCGAAACAAAGGCGGTCCGGGGCGGCGCCCGGCCAGCGGGCTCAGTCGCCTTCGCCGGGCTCGGGCGAGAAGAACTTCTCGTACTTGCCCTCTTCGTCCTTGTGTTCGTCGGCGTCTTCGGGCGCATCCTTGGACTGGGTGATGTTCGGCCATTCGGCGGAGAACTTGGTGTTGATCTCGAGCCATTTCTCGAGCCCGTCCTCGGTGTCCGGCAGTATCGCCTCGGCCGGGCATTCGGGTTCGCACACGCCGCAATCGATGCATTCCGACGGATTGATGACGAGCATGTTCTCGCCCTCGTAGAAGCAGTCGACCGGGCAGACCTCGACGCAGTCGGTGTATTTGCACTTGATGCAGGCGTCGGTGACGACGTAGGTCATGAGCGATCTTTTCCTTCGAATGTCTGGTCGCGGTCCGCTGCTATGGCGCTTTGGCCTTTCGGGTCAAGCATGCGATAGCAGCTTTGCGCCTCCGACGGGGGACCGCGACGGTCCGGCAGGGCAAGAACTTCCACCAGCCGCACCGCGTTCCCGACCGGTATGGTCAGGACATCGCCCACCGCGACCGGCTGGCTTGCCCGAACCACCCGTTCGCCGTTGCGCCGCAGATGGCCTTCGCCGACCAGGCTCGCGGCGCGGCTTCGCGTCCGGCAGAACCGCAGCATGCAGAGCAGGCGGTCGATCCGCAAGCCCGCCCGATCCTACCGGACGAGATCCGCCAACGCGGCGAAGGCGCTGCCCTCGCGCGGCTTGACCGGAGGCCGTGCCTGCGGTTGCTGGCGGCGCGCCGGGCGCCATTCCCACAGGTCGGGCCGGGCGGGGCCATAGGCGCCTTCGGGCAGCGGCCGGGCGCGCTGGACGCGGAAACCGGCCTGGCCCAGCAGGCGGACCGCGTTGTCCTGCTCCAGCCCGATCGAGATCGGCAGCGCTAGATCGAGCGTGAATTTGCGCGCGTTACGTGCGCCGCCCTTTCGCTTCTTACGCGCGTCGCGACTGTCCTGCGCCGCAGCCCGGGCCTCGTGCGCCTTGCGGAAAATCTTTTCCGCCAGATCGATGCGGATCGCTTGGCTCCCGGCATGGCGATAGCCCGCGGGCAGCGACTTGCGATCCGCGATCACCGGCAGCATCGCCTCTTCCAGCGGCCGCCGGTCGGTGCCGAGCGCGGCGAGCAGCTGGCGCGGCGCGGGCTTGAGCAGCGCCGGCGCGAAGATATCGAGCGCGCCGAACGTCACCCCGGTCTTGCGCAGGAAGGGCCTGATTTCCTTGGGCAGATGCTCGATCCCCGCGCGCTCGCGCGTCACGAAACCGTGCCCCGCAAGCAGGGTGAGCAGCAGCGCTCGCCCCTGCGACCCGGTATCGGGCGCGCGCGCGGCCAGTTGCAGCTTTTCGAGCGGTTCGAGTGGGGCAAGCTTGGCAGCGAGCCAGGTTTCGAGCGCCTCCATCAGCGCCTTGCGCTTCGCCTCGGGCAGTTTCGCGACATCGGCGGAGGGCTCGAGCATCGGCATCGCGGCGTTCTCGCGCGCAGTCGTCGTCGCCAGCACCTGCCGCCCCCAGCGGATCGCGCCGCGCGACAGCGTGACGTCGGCCATGCCCGAGGCGAGCAGCCGGTCGACTCGCTCGCCGAGCAGGCGCGGCAGGGCCTTTTCCGCCGCGGCGAGCAGCATCTTGCGGTCGGCATGGCTGGCCGAATGGTCGACATGGAAGCGCAGGCCCTCGACCCGGCCGATGGTCTCGTCCTCCACCTTGACCACGCCCTCGTCGTCGAGCGTGATGGGGAGGGCGGAGGCGTTTTCGCCTAGGGATTTCATCAGGATCGTGGTCCTTCGGTTGACGAAGCGTTCGGTCAGGCGGGCGTGGAGCGCATCGGAGAGCTTGGCCTCGACCGCGCGGGCGCGTGAAGCCATCTCGTCGCGCGCCAGCACCCAGTCGGGCCGCTGACAGATATAGGCCCAGCTGCGAATCGCCGCGATCCGCCCCTGTATGGTATCGATGTCGCCCGCCATGTTGTCGAGTTCGGATATGCGCGCGGCGACGTAATCGGCGCCGAGATAGCCTTCGCTGAGGTCCTGCCACAGCCGCGCGACGAAGCGGGCGTGAACGTCCGATCCCCGCGCCCGGAAATCGGGGAGCGAGCACGCCTCCCAGAACCGGCGCACCATGCCCGGCGTGCGGATCTGCGCGGCGAAGGGCTCCTGCGAGAGGCGCTTGAGCGTGGCGAGGTCGATCGCTTCAGGCGCGAGTCGGAGGACCTCGTCGATGGGCGGCGCCTCGAGGTCGGCGATCAGCGTGCCGATGCTGTCGAAGCGCGGCTCGGCCTCGCGCCAGAACAGCTTGGTGATCGGGGCGAAGCGGTGTTCCTCGATCGCGTAGATTTCTTCCTCGGAGAATTCGGGCGGCGTGCCGCCACGCTGTCCGCCGGCGAGCGTCCCGAACGTGCCGTCCTTCTGGTGACGCCCGGCGCGCCCGGCGATCTGGGCCATTTCGGCAGGATCGAGGCGCCGGGTCCGCACCCCGTCGAACTTGGTAAGGCCGGCGAAGGCGACATGCGTCACGTCGAGATTGAGGCCCATGCCGATCGCGTCCGTTGCGACGATGTACTCGACCTCGCCGTTCTGGAACAGCTCGACCTGGCGGTTGCGGGTCTCGGGGCTGAGCGCGCCCATGACCACCGCCGCGCCGCCGCGAAAGCGCCGCAGCATCTCCGCCACGGCATAGACCTGCTCGGCGCTGAAAGCGACGACGGCGCTGCGCGGCGGCAGGCGCGAGAGCTTGCGCGGGCCGATATGCTTGAGAGTGGAGAAACGCGGCCGGTCGGTGATCTCGGCCTCGGGCACCAGCGCCTTCACCATCGGAGCGAGTGTCGCTGCGCCCAACAGCATCGTCTCTTCCCGGCCGCGCGCATTCAGCAGCCGGTCGGTGAAGATATGCCCGCGCTCGCGGTCCGCCGAAAGCTGTGCCTCGTCGAGCGCGACGAAGGCCCGCCCGCCGCCATCGCGAGGCATGGCCTCGACCGTGCAGCACATGTAGCGCGCACCCTCGGGCTCGATCCGCTCCTCGCCGGTAATGAGCGCGACGTTCCGGTCGCCCTTGATCGCGCGGACCCGGTCGTAGACCTCGCGCGCCAGCAGACGCAGGGGGAAGCCCATCGCACCGCTCGAATGCGCGCACATCCGCTCGATCGCGAGATGGGTCTTTCCGGTGTTGGTGGGGCCGAGGACCGCTTTGACCGAGCTTTGCTGCATCGTCCGCCACAGATGGCATTGCCCAAGGGTCTGCACAACCACGGTTCCCGCGGTTCCCACGGTGATGCACGCTTCGCCGTGCGCATCGCTCCGGCGGGCGCGGTTTAGTCGAACGTTAACTTCAATCTGCCACTGATTTCCGCCATCGCACCACGAAATCGGGTCGGAGGGTATCGCGTGTTCACCTCGCGCGCAGACGAAATGGATCAGCCAGCGCCGGACCAGTCCGGCCGCGCCGCGCCGGCCGCGTCGCTGTCGGCGAGCCAGCAGGTTCGCGCGAGCAACTGGCGCGAGCGTCTGGAAGCACTCGATCTCGTGCCCGATCTCGGCGCGGATATCGGCAGCCGCAAGTGGTTTCGCGGGCTCGGCTCGATGATCGCGCTTTCGGCGGTGGCGCTGGCCTTCTGGCCCGATTTCGCCCCGCTCGAGGCGGCGTCGACCATGCGGATCGACGATGATGCGCGCGACGAATTCCGCAGCCAGATGATCATGCCGCTCGCGCTCGGCAGTGACAGCGGCCGTCACATGGGCGCGACGTCCGCGGTGCGCTCGCTTGCCGCTGCGCCGGAACGGCCCCGGATCGACCTTCTCGCAACGCTGGCCCGCGGCGACAGCTTCGAACGGATGCTGGCCCGTGCCGGGGTCTCCACTGACGATCGGGTCCGCGCGCTCGATCTGATCGGCGATGCGCTGCCGCTGGGCGAGATCGCGCCGGGAACGCAGGTCGACATCGCGCTCGGCCGCCGCGACGGGGCGGGCGGCGCTCGCCCGCTCGAATCGCTCGCCTTCCGCGCCCGATTCGACCTGGCGCTCGAAATTGGACGGCTGGGGGAGGGCGGGGCACTGTCGCTCACCCGCAAGCCGATCCGCGTGGACGACACGCCGCTGCGCATTCGCGGCACGGTCGGCGCCAGCCTTTATCGCTCCGCCCGGGCCGCCGGGGCGCCGGCTTCGGCGGTCCAGGCCTATCTCAAGACGCTCAACGCGCAATCCGATGTCGGCGGGGATCTCCGCGCCAGTGACACCTTCGACATGATCGTCGCCCATCGCCGCGCGGCCACGGGCGAGCGGCAGGCGGGTCAGCTGCTCTATGCCGGGCTCGAACGCGGCGACAAGCCCGCGGCCCAGCTGATGCGCTGGGGCAAGGACGGCCAGTTCTTCGAAGCCTCGGGCGTGGGCGAGCAGCGCAGCGGCCTCGTCGCGCCGGTGCCGGGCCGGGTGAGCTCGAATTTCGGGATGCGGCGCCATCCGATCCTCGGCTATCGCCGGATGCATGCGGGCATGGATTTCAGGGCGAGCCACGGCACGCCGATCGTCGCCGTGACCGACGGGCAGGTGCTGAGCGCGGGCCGGGCGGGCGGCTGCGGCAACGCGGTCAAGCTGCGCCATGGCGGCGGGATCGACACGCGCTATTGTCACATGAGCCGGATCGCGGTGAATCGCTGGCAGACCGTCCGGCGCGGGCAGGTGATCGGCTATGTCGGATCGACCGGTCTCTCGACCGGGGCGCATCTCCATTACGAGATGTATCGCGGCGGCCGGGCGGTGAACCCCGCCTCGGTCAGCTTCGTCACCCGCGCACAGCTCGAAGGCGCCGAACTGCGGCGCTTCCGCGAGACGCTGGCGCGCTTGAAGGAAGTGGAGGCGGGCGCCGCTCTGGCCGATCTCGACAGGACTCCGCAGGAAGAGGCCGCCGACGAGCCGCTGCGCGAGATCGACAAGCTCGACCAGAAGCGCGCCATCTGATTGCGAACGGCCGCGTAATCCGGCACACGCCCGGCCCATGACCGGCAGCTATCCCAACACCCGCCTGCGCCGCAGCCGCGCCCATTCCTGGAGCCGGGCGCTCCACCGCGAAACCGTGCTGACGCCGGCGGATCTGATCTGGCCGCTTTTCGTCACATCGGGCGAAGGGGTGGAGGAACCGTTGGCGAGCCTGCCCGGCGTGTCGCGCTGGTCGGTCGACGGGATCGTCGCGCGGGCGCGCGAAGCAGTCGATCTCGGCATTCCCTGCATCGCGCTTTTCCCCAACACTCCGCCGGGGAAGCGCAGCGATGATGGGGCGGAGGCGTTCGCGCCCGACAATCTGATGTGCCGCGCGATCCGCGCCGTGCGCGATGCCTGTGGCGGCGATATCGGCATTCTCACAGACGTCGCGCTCGATCCCTATACCAGCCACGGACAGGACGGTTTGCTAGACGATGCGGGCTATGTCGTGAACGACGACACGGTCGCCGTTCTGGTCGATCAGGCGCTGAATCAGGCCGAGGCGGGAGCGGACATCATCGCCCCGTCGGACATGATGGATGGCCGCGTGCGCGCGATCCGCATGGCGCTGGAGATGGGCGGGTATCCCAACGTCCAGATCATGAGTTACGCCGCCAAATACGCCTCCGCCTTCTACGGCCCGTTCCGCGATGCGGTGGGCAGCGGCGGGCTGCTGAAAGGCGACAAGAAAAGTTACCAGATGGACCCCGCCAATGCCGAAGAGGCGCTGCGCGAGGTGGAGTTCGATCTCGCCGAGGGGGCGGACAGCGTGATGGTCAAGCCGGGCCTCGCCTATCTCGACGTGATCTGGCGCGTGAAGGAGCGCTTCGGCGTGCCGGTCTTCGCCTATCAGGTGAGCGGCGAATACGCGCTGATCGAGGCGGGCGTCGCGGCGGGCGTGGGAGACCGCGAGGCGCTGGTGATGGAGAAGCTGACCGCCTTCAAGCGCGCCGGATGCAGCGGCGTGCTCACCTATCACGCGCCGCTCGCCGCCCGGCTGCTGAATGGCTGACTTTCGCCACGAGACCGCGCGGCTGGTGCTGCGCGACTGGCGCGAAGGCGACTGGGCGCCGTTCTGGACCGGGACCAACACGCCTGCGGTCATGCGCTGGCTCGGCGGTGTGGCGGACCATGCCAAGCGCGGCGCGGCACAGGAGCGCCTGCTGGCATACGAGCGCGAGCACGGCCACACCTTCTGGGTGGTCGAGCGCAAGGCCGACGGCGCGATCCTCGGCTTTTGCGGGCTGAAACGCTCCAACCAGGCGGGTGGGCCGATCGACGCGATGGAAGTCGGATGGCGCCTGCGCGAAGACGCCTGGGGGCTGGGCTATGCGCGCGAAGCGGCCAGCGCCTCGCTCGACCTCGCCTTCGACCGCTTCGGCGCGGACGAGGTCGTCGCGCTGACCGTCGAGGGAAACACCGCCAGCTGGGGCCTGATGAAGCGCCTTGGCATGGAGCGGCGCGAGGATCTCGATTTCGACAATGCCGAATTCGACCCGGAGACCGGGCGCATCATCGTCTATTCGATCGCCCGGGACGCGTGGCGGAGCGGCGATGCCTGACATCGTGCTCGAGACGGAGCGGCTGGTCCTGCGCACGATTTGCGAGGCCGATGCGGCGGAGCAGTTCCGCCTGCTCAACAGCCCGGCCGTCATGCACCATCTCGGCGGGCCGAAGGAATTGCACGAGATCGAGGCGCGCCATGGCAGGGCGATGGCGCTTCATGCCAGCGAAGGCTTCTCCTTTCTCATGGGCATCGAGAAAGCGAGCGGCGAGCTTGTCGCCCATTGCGGGTTGAAGCGGGTCGACAACGAGCATGCGAAGAACCCCGGCGACATGGAAATCGGCTGGCTGGTGCGCGAGGATCGCTGGCGCCGCGCTATGCGCGCGAGGCGGTCGAGGCGGTGCTCGACTGGGCGTTCACCCGCCATGACGCTCCGCATGTCGTCGCCCTGACCAGCATGGCGAACGAGGCGAGCTGGAGCCTGATGGAGAAATTCGGAATGCGCCGCCGCGCCGATCTCGATTTCGAGGATCCGCGTTTTCCGCTTACGGACAATCCGACCATCCTCTACAGCCTTTCGGGCGAGGAATGGCGCGCTCGCTCGTGAAAGCGCGGCTGCCGTTCGTCGCGGCGATCCTCGCCGGCAGTTTCCTGTTGTTCCTAGTCCAGCCGCTGGTGGCGCGGATGGCGCTGCCCCGGCTGGGCGGTGCGCCGGCGGTGTGGAACAGCGCGATGCTGGTCTATCAGGCGCTGCTGCTGGGCGGATACGCCTATGCCCATGCGCTTTCGCGTCTGGCGCTGCGGCGTCAGTTCGCCGTCCACCTCGCGCTGCTCCTGATCGCCGGGCTGACCCTGCCGATCTCGCTCGCCGATCTCGCTCCCCCGGCCGAAGGGTGGGAGACGCTGTGGGTGCCCCTGCTCCTCCTGCTGACCATCGGGCCGGTTTTCTTCGCCGTGTCGGCGCAGGCGCCGCTGATCCAGCGCTGGTATGCGGCGGACCGGGCGGCGGGCGATCCGTACTGGCTCTACGCCGCATCCAATCTCGGCAGTTTCGCAGGCCTGCTGGCCTATCCCCTGCTGCTCGAGCCGAACCTCTCGCTTGCCGGACAGAGCCGCGTCTGGAGCGTGGGATACGGGATTCTGGTCCTGCTCGTCGCGTTAGTGGCATGGTGCCGCCGCGATGCGGATACGGGGGCCGCCGAGCCTGTCGCCGAAAATCCCGCGCCCGAACCGATCGGGCGGCGGCGCATTGTGCTCTGGCTTGCCCTGTCGGCGGTGCCCTCGGGACTGATGCTGTCGACGACGATGCATCTCACCACCGATATCGTCGCCATGCCGCTGCTCTGGGTGATGCCGCTCGGGCTCTATCTCCTCAGCTTCGTCTTCGCGTTCAACGAGCGCAGCCATCTCGGCTACGCGCTCGCCCGCTCGGCGCCGATCATCCTGCTGCTGGCGGGCGGGATGGCGATGGTCGGGCGGGGCGGAGGCGCGGCCTCGACCGCCTTCGCCACATTGCTCATGCTGTTCGTGGTCGCCGTGGCGCTCCATCGCCGGCTCTATGCCGAGCGGCCCTCGCCCGAGCGGCTGACCCTGTTCTACCTCGTGATGAGCGCAGGCGGAGCGCTGGGCGGCCTGTTCACCGCGATCGTCGCGCCCGTCGTGTTCGACTGGACGTGGGAGCATCCGCTGCTGGTGCTGGCCGCCGCCGCGCTGCTGCCGGGCGGGCCGCTGCTCGGCTGGGCGGAGCGGCTGCATGTGCGAACGGGCAAAGGGCGCGTTGCCATCATCGGCATTCTGATCGCCGTGATCGCGCTTGCGCTGCTGCTGTACCGGGCCGTGCTGGCGCAGGACGATCTCGCCGTGCTCGGCCTGATGGTGGCGATATCCGCGCTCTCGCTGCTGCTGATCGGCCAGCGCCTGGCCTTCGTCGCGGCGCTGCTGGCGCTGATGCTCGGGCGAGGCGGGTTCGACACGATCGGCTCGGCGTTCGAGGGGATGCGCGAGCGCAGCTATTTCGGCACCTACGCCGTGCGGGAGAACGAGATGCCGGGCCTGCGCGGGCTGACCCACGGCACCACGCTCCACGGCCTCCAGTTCGCCGATCCGGAGCGCGCGCGCGAGCCGACCACCTACTACACCCGCACTTCGGGCGTCGGGCTGGCGCTGGACAATTCGGTCGCTCTTGCCGGGCCGCAGGCGCGCATCGGCGTGATCGGCCTCGGGGTGGGCACCCTCGCCTGCTATCGCGCGCCCGGACAGGCCTACGAATTCTTCGAGATCGACCCGGCCATCGTCGCCCACTCGCGCGACGGGACCTTCACCTATCTGCGCGACTGCGCGCCGGATGCGGCGATCCATGTGGGCGATGCGCGGCTGGAGCTCGAGACGATGGGCGCGGCGCGGTTCGACATCCTCGTCCTGGACGCCTTCAGTTCCGATTCCATCCCGCTCCACCTTTTCACTCGCGAGGCGTTCGGCATCTACCGCCGGGCGATCGACGCCGACGGGCTGCTGCTGGTCCACATCTCCAGCCGCTATGTCGACTTGCAGCCGATGATCGCCGGCCTCGCCCGTGCGAACGGGATGCAGGCGGCGATCCGCGAGGATCTGGAAGTCTATGCCACCGGCGCCTCGCCCTCGATCTGGGTGGCGCTGTCGCCCGATCCCGCGACCATGGCGGCGCTGCGCGAAACGGGCGGGCCGGGCGCGTGGGAGGACCTGCCGCCCCCGCCGGACCGCGTGTGGACCGACGACTTCGCCTCGATCCTGCCTTTCCTCCAGTGGAACAATGTGCTGGGTAGGGGGCCATGAGCACTTCCGCGCCCAAAGCCCGCCCGGGCGTCACCATCGTCCCGATCCACGGCAAGACGCCGGACATTCACGACAGCGCCTTCATCGCGCCGGGCTGCACGATCATCGGCAACGTGACGATCGGGGCGGACAGTTCGATCTGGTACAATTGCGTGCTGCGCGCCGATGTCAGCCGCATCGTTATCGGCGAGCGGACCAATGTCCAGGACGGCAGCGTTCTCCACTGCGATCCCGAGCGGCCCGGCGATCCCGACGGTTCGCCGCTGCTGATCGGGGACGACGTGCTGATCGGCCACATGGCGATGGTCCATGGCTGCCGGATCGAGGATCGCGGCTTCGTCGGCCTCGGCGCGATCGCGATGAACAAGGCGGTGATCGCCTCCGACGCGATGCTCGCCGCCGGCGCGATGCTGACCGAGGGCAAGGTGATGGGAGCCCGCGAATTGTGGGGCGGCCGCCCGGCGTGCAAGATGCGTGATCTCGACGATGCAGCGATAATGGGAATGCGCGCGGGCGTGATGCACTACGCCCAGAACGCGAAGAACCACGCCGAGGCGATCGCTGCGCTCTGACTCGTCGGCTCAAGTCGCGCCGCGCGACTTCCTCGGCCGTCAGCTCTCCCGTTTCTCGGTTCGCCAGGCGAGCAGCAGGAGCAGCGCGTTCGCTCCCGCCGCCACCGACGGGCCGATCGCGCCCGGGATCGTGTGCAGCCAGGTGCCGAGGATGGCACCGCCCAGCAGGCACAGCCACAGCAAGCCATAGCCCGGCTTTATCCGGTCGCGCTGGCCGAGCAGGCTCGCGGCGAAGTTCTGCCCGATCCGCACCAGCGCCCCTGTCATGTAGGTCACGCCGGCGGACGAGCCGTCGTCCCGCAGGAAGACGTTGTTGACCAGCCCCATGGCGAAGGCTGCGGGTGCGAGGAAGCCCAGCGTGCTGCCGAGCGCATAGGCCGCCGCCGCGATCGACACGAGCGCGAGCGACATGGCGAGCAGGATGGTGCGCGGGCGCCGCTCGCTGGTCCAGCCGATCGCCGCGCCCGTCGTGACGCCGCCCAGGAAGCAGGCGATCAGCCCCGCCGGCAGCAGCACATTTTGGACGCCGTCGAGCATGTTCACGCCCAGCTGTGTCGTGTTCCCCGACATGAAGCTGACGAAATAGCCCTGCGCGATCAGGAAGCCGGTCGCATCGAGCAGGCCTGCCAGCGCCGACAGGCCGAGCTGGAGCGCGCGCAGGGGAGGGCGATGCTGGGGCATGGCCGCGGCTCAAGCACCCCGGGGCGGCACGATCAATCGAATAGTCGGCCCTAGTCCCGCACCAGCGCGCGCAGCGCCTCGATCCGGTCCGCCTCGTGAACCGGCTTGTCCCAGCGGATGCGGTGAATGCGGGGAAAGCGCATGGCGAGGCCGGATTTGTGGCGCTTGCTCTCGTGCACGCTGTCGAAGGCGACTTCGAATACCAGACTCTTGTCGGTCTCGCGCACGGGGCCGAAGCGGTTGACGGTGTTCGAACGCACATGGCGGTCGAGCTTTTTCAGTTCCTCGTCGGTAAAGCCCGAATAGGCCTTGCCGACCGGCAGCAGTTCGGCGCCGGCATCGGGGTCGCCGTCCCAGCAGCCGAAAGTGTAGTCGGAGAAGAAGCTCGAGCGCTTGCCGCTGCCGCGCTGGGCATACATCAGCACGCAGTCGACCAGCAGCGGGTCGCGCTTCCACTTGTACCAGTATCCGACGCGCCGCCCGGCGATGTAGGGGCTGTCCCTGCGCTTCAGCATCAGCCCTTCGATGGCGTCGTCGCGGCTGCCCTCGCGGATTTGGGCGAGATGGTCAAAATCGCGCGCCTCGACCACGCGGCTGAGGTCGAAATGTGTGTCGGGCAGGCGCGCGATCAACTGCTCGAGCCGAGCGCGCCGCTGCGTCCAGGGCAATTCGCGCAGATCCTCCCCTTCGAGCAGCAGCGCGTCGTAGAGCCGGACGAAAGCGGGCGCTTCGGTCAGCATCTTCCTGCTCACGGTTTTGCGTCCGAGCCGTTGTTGCAGCGCATTGAAGCTCGCCGCGCCGCCCTCCTCGCCGCCCTGATGGGTGCCGCGCACCAGCAGCTCGCCATCGAGCACGGCGGGGAAGGGCAGTACGTCGAGCAGTTCGGGAAAGGTGGCCGAGATATCGTCGCCCGAGCGCGAATAGATCCGCGTCTCGTCGCCGGCGCGCACCAGCTGCACGCGAATGCCGTCCCATTTCCACTCGGCCGCGTAATCGGCGAGATCTACCACTGTCTCTTCGAGCGGATGGGCAAGCATGAAGGGACGGAAGGTCGGCAGATTGGCGATGTCGGGCGGCGGTTTGCCATGCGCCGCCCAGTCGAACAGCTCGGGATAGGGCGGGGCGAGGCCGTGCCAGTATTCCTCGACCTCGTCGACGCCGACCTCGAACGCTTGGGCAAAGGCGGTCTTGGCGAGTCGGCTGGAAACCCCGATCCGCATCCCCCCGGTGGCGAGCTTGAGCAGCGCGTAGCGGCCGGAAGGGTCGAGTCGGTCGAGCAGGCCGGGAAGCTCGGCAAAGACGCTCTTGCGGTTCATGCCCGACAGCATTTCGACCGTCTCGGACACGCTCGGCGGCGAGGGATCGGTTTGCGGAGAGGGCCAGAGCAGGCTCGCGGTCTCGGCGGTATCGCCCACGAAATCGCGGCTCAGCGTCCACAGCACCGGATCGATCCGGTCCTTGAGCAGATTGCGGATGGTCGAGCTTTTCACCGCCGGGAAATCGAGCCCGTCGCTGAGCGCTGCCAGCGCCCAACCCCGGTCGGGATCGGGCGTCGCGCGCAGATATTCGGCGATCAGGCGCAGCTTCTCGTTGCGGCTGCGGGTATAGACCAGCGCGTCGATCAGGGCGGCGAATTCTTCCAGCTCTAGTCTCCGCGCCTAGTCATCTTCGTCCTCGTAGCCGACCATGGCGAGCGCGCGGGCGCGGCGCTGGGTGAGCTGGCACCAGCGAAGCAGCGCATCCTCGCGGCCGTGTGTGATCCAGTTTTCCTGCGCGCCGACTTCCTCGATTGTACGCGTCAGTTCGTTCCAGTCGGCGTGGTCGGAGATGACCAGCGGCAGCTCGACATTGCGTTGCCGGGCGCGCTGGCGCACGCGCATCCAGCCCGATGCCATGGCGGTGATCGGATCGGGCAGGCGCCTGCTCCAGCGGTCGTTAAGCGCGGAAGGCGGGCAGACCACCACGTGGCCGCGAATGTCCTCCTTCTTGTAATCCATCACCATCCGCAGTTCGCCGAGATCGACGCCGTGCTCTTCGTAGAGGCGGCACATCTTCTCCATCGCGCCGTGGAGATAGATCGGCGCGTGGTGCCCGGCGGCGCGCAGCTCCGCGATTACGCGCTGCGCCTTGCCCAGCGCATAAGCGCCCACCAGCACGCAGCGGTCGGGATGGGCGGCGAGGCGTTCGAGCAGCTTGGCCATCTCCTCCGCGATCGGGGGATGGGTGAAGACGGGGAGGCCAAACGTCGCCTCGGTGATGAAGATGTCGCAGGGGGTGACCTGGAAAGGCGGGCAGGTCGGATCGGGGCGGCGCTTGTAGTCACCGGTGACGATCACCCTCTCGCCCGCATGTTCGAGCAGGATCTGCGCGCTGCCCAGCACATGCCCCGCCGGGATGTAGGTCGCGTCGACACCGCCCGGCAGGCGGATCGTCTCGCCATATTCGACCGGAGTCGCGCCTTCGCGGGTGTTGTAGCGCAGGTCCATGATCGCCAGCGTTTCCGGCGTGGCGACCGTGGTGCCGTGCCCGCCGCGCGCATGATCGGCATGGCCGTGGGTCACCAGCGCACGATCGACCGCGCGCGAGGGGTCCACCCAGGCATTGGCCGGGACGACGTGGATGCCCCAGGGCTCGGGCTTGATCCAGGAAAAGGGTGCGGCTGCCGGCATCCCCGATTCAAGCGAGGCGGGGCGCAAGCGTTCCCGGCGAGCTGAACGCTGAGGGAAAGTTGCGGGAAAGTCAGGCGCAAATCAGGCGAAAGTTGGCACCTTTCAATGCGCCTGCGGGCGAAAACGGCCCAAAACGCGCTTCAGCGTCGGCTTCTGTCCCGTGGCCAGCAGGCTCGCGCGGAACAGGCGCCCGATGAAGATCATCTCCAGCGCGATCGCCGCGGCGAGCAACGCGCCGCTGCCGACCAGCACCCAGGTCTCGATTCCCATGCCGAGCCGGGCGAGGACCGCGAAGGGCGTCCACAGCGGCACCCAGGTCAGCACCTGCACGATCAGCCCCTCGCGCCCCGCGAGCACCGCCTGAAGCAGGAAGGTGATCGGCAGCAGGATCGCGAGAAGGATCGGCATCAGATAGCCCTGCGCCTCGCTCATCGAATCGACCATCGCGCCGACCGCGACGAAAAGCGCCGAGATCCCGATATAGCCGGCGATGAAGAAATAGAGGATCGCGAGGATGATGCCGGGCGAGGAGACGGGCTCCAGCGCCGGGCGGATCATGTCCGATATCACCCCTTGCGTGGCGTAGGCCGCCGCTGCGGCGCAGCCCGCCCAGACCGCGATCATCAGCAGGCCGACGGTCAGCGCGCCGAGCAGCTTGCCATACATCAGCTCTTCCGGCGTGATGCAGGCAAGCAGGCTTTCGAGCAGCTTGTTCGAGCGCTCCTCGACCGACCCCTGCAACATCCAACTGCCCGACAGCATCAGGCTCATCATCAGGATGTAGGACAGGGCAAGCGGCACGATCGAGCGCACCAGCAACGCCTCGCGCGCGCCGCCGCCGGGCGGCGGAGTGGTCACGGCGATGGCGGGCGCGGCGGTCTGGATCGCCACCGCCTCGGCACCGGAAATGCCGCGTTCGGCGAGGAGCCGGCTGCGCAGGTCTCCGGTCAGCACTTCCTGCATGGTCGCGACGAAGGAAGCACGCGGCTGGTTCGCGGAATAGAGCCCGACGCGCGGATCGGCGGGATAGTTCGCGCCGACGAGCACGACGATCTCGGGCGCGTCGTCCGCGTCGCTGTCGAACAGGTCCTGCGCCGCATCGGCGAAGGCTGCGCCGTCGAGGCCGTCGAGTTCGGCGGGGGCGGGCAGGAATGCGTAGCTCGGGCTGTCGGGTTCGAACTGCGGCACGCCTTCGGGGCGCACGCGCTCGATCTTCTCCAGCGCGCCGTCGAGCCCACCCGCCTGGCGGAAGGCGGCGACATCGGCCGGCGTGTACCAGCGGTCGTGCTGCGCCCAAGGCGCTTGCGGGTCGGCCGCGGCGAGATCGTAGCGCTGGACGTAGCGCGAGAGGCTGCGCAGCGTCTCGCCGTCATCCTCGAAACCGAAGCGCGCCTCCAATGCGGCGGCGGCGCTGCCGCCCGAACGGTCGACCACGGTCACGCGGGTCGCGTCCTCGTCCGCCAGGGTCTCGCCGAGGATCGGGCCGAGCGCGAGCGCCACAGGCAGGATCAGCAGCGTCAGCCAGAAGCTCTTCATGGCGAGGATCTGCTTGAATTCGCGCGTGGCGACGAGAAGCACGTTGTTCATCATTTCTCGACTCCCTCTCCGCCGACAAGCTGGACGAAGACGTCATGCAGGCTCGCCCGCCGCTCGTCCCAGCGGCGCAGGGCAACGCCGTTGGCGCTGCAATGTTCGAGCACGGTCTCGGGCGCGACGCCGGGCGCGAGCTTCACGTCCCATTCGCGCCATTCGCCGTCCGGTTGGCCGACCGGCTTCGCATCGGCGACGCCGGGCACGCCGCCCATGTCCGCCTTCGACACTGCGATCAGGCTGGCGGGAAGTTCGGCCCGCGCCTGCTCCAGCGTGCCCTCGAACCGCTTGCGGCCTTTCCTGAGCAGCAGCAGCCGGTCGCACAGCCGCTCGGCGTGCTGCATCACGTGGGTGGAGAAGATCACCGCCGCCCCGCGCTGCGAGGCGCTGAGGATCTCGTTCTGGAGCAGGCCCTGATTGACCGGGTCGAGCCCGCTGAACGGCTCGTCCAGCATCAGCAGTTCGGGTTCGTTGACCAGCGAGGTGGCGAGCTGGACCTTCTGCGCCATGCCCTTGGACATGTCGCCGATGTCGCTCTTAGCCCGGTCGGCGAGGTCGAAGCGGGCGAGCAGGTCCATGCCGCGGGAGCGCGCGGTGGCAGCGTCCATGCCCTTCAGCTTGCCGAAATAGACGATCGTCTCGATCGCGCTCATGCCGGAATACAAGCCGCGCTCCTCCGGCAGGAAGCCGATCGCGGCGGCGTTGCGGCGGTCGGGACCGCTGCCGAGGATCGTGATCGTCCCCGAGGTCGGGCGGATGATGTCGAGCACCATGCGCAGGGTCGTGGTCTTGCCCGCGCCGTTGCCGCCGAGAAAGCCGAAGATTTCGCCCGGCGCGACGGCGAAGGACAGGTCGTCCACCGCCAGCACGTCGCCGAAGCGCTTCGTCAGATTGGAAACTTCGAGAACCGCCATCGCTCGCCACCCCCCCGGTACCGCGTGCGACAGGCCTATGGGGTGCGGGACGGCGACACAAGGGCGGTGCGGACCAAGATACGAAAAGGGCCGACGAACGCCGGCCCTTTCCTGTCATTCAACGGTGCGACACGGGTCAGTTCTGCGCGTCGTCCCCGGCGCCCTCGCTGGCGTCGGCCTCGGGCTTGGCCTTCGGCGTGGTCTTTTTCTTCTTCGCCGGCGCCTTCTTGCCCTTGGCCTTGGGCGGGGCGGGGGTGAGTTCGAAGCTGGGCTTGCCGTCTTTCATCGTCACCGAAACCTCGCCCCCGTCGGCAAGCTTGCCGAACAGCAGTTCCTCGGCGAGCGGCTGCTTGATCTTCTCCTGGATCAGGCGGCCCATCGGGCGCGCACCGTAGAGACGGTCGTAGCCCTTGTCGGCGAGCCAGGCGCGGCTGTCCTTGTCGAACTGGATCTCGACATTCTGTTCGGCCAGCTGGAGCTCCAGCTGAAGGATGAACTTGTCGACCACGCGGGCGACGGTCGGCTTGCCGAGATAGGCGAAGGGCACGATCGCATCGAGACGGTTGCGGAATTCCGGCGTGAACATGCGCTTCACCGCCTCCTCGCTCGCATCCTCCTTGCTGACATCGCCGAAGCCGATGCCGCTGCGCGCCATGTCGGAGGCGCCGGCATTGGTGGTCATGATCAGCACGACGTTGCGGAAGTCGACCGTCTTGCCGTGATGATCGGTCAGGCGGCCATTATCCATCACCTGCAACAGGATGTTGAAGAGGTCCGGATGAGCCTTCTCGATCTCGTCGAGCAGCAGCACGCAATGCGGGTTCTGGTCGACCGCATCGGTCAGCAAGCCGCCCTGATCGTAGCCGACATAGCCCGGAGGCGCGCCGATCAGCCGCGAAACGCTGTGCCGCTCCATGTATTCCGACATGTCGAAGCGCTTCAGCTCGATCCCCATGATGCTGGCGAGCTGGCGCGCGACCTCAGTCTTGCCGACGCCGGTCGGGCCGGAGAACAGGAAGCTGCCGATCGGCTTGTCCGGATCGCGCAGGCCCGCACGGCTCAGCTTCATCGCGGTCGAGAGCCGGGTGACCGCCGCATCCTGACCGAAGACGACGTGCTTCAGGTCGCGTTCGAGATTTTCGAGCGCGCGCTTGTCGTCCTTGGACACGGATTTGGGCGGAATGCGCGCCATGGTCGCGATCACCGCCTCGATCTCGCGGGAAGTGATCTTCTTCTTGCGGCGGCTCGGCGGCACCAGCATCTGCATTGCGCCGACCTCGTCGATGACGTCGATGGCCTTGTCGGGCAGCTTGCGGTCGTTGATGTAGCGCGCCGACAGCTCCACCGCCGTCTTGAGCGCATCGGCGGTGTAGGTGACCTTGTGGTGGTCCTGGAAGGCGGTCTTGAGCCCTTTCAGGATCTTGATGGTGTCTTCCACCGTCGGCTCGTTCACGTCGATCTTCTGGAAGCGGCGCAGCAGCGCGCGGTCCTTCTCGAAATGGTTGCGGAACTCCTTGTAGGTGGTCGAGCCGATGCAGCGGATCGCACCGCTGGAGAGGGCCGGCTTCAACAGGTTGGAGGCGTCCATCGCGCCGCCGCTGGTCGCGCCTGCGCCGATCACCGTGTGAATCTCGTCGATGAAGAGGATCGCGTGGGGCATGCCCTCCAGCTCGCCCACGACCTGCTTGAGCCGCTCCTCGAAATCGCCGCGATAGCGCGTGCCGGCGAGCAGCGCGCCCATGTCGAGCGAATAGATCACCGCTTCGGACAGCACTTCGGGCACCTCGCCCTCGACGATCTTGCGCGCCAAGCCTTCCGCGATCGCGGTCTTGCCGACGCCGGGATCGCCGACATAGAGCGGGTTGTTCTTGCTGCGGCGGCAGAGGATCTGGACCGTCCGGTCGACTTCAGGCCCGCGGCCGATCAGCGGGTCGACCTTGCCGGCCTCCGCTTTCTTGTTGAGATCGACGGTGAACTGGTCGAGCGCGGTTTCCTTCTTGTTCTTGCTGCCGTCCTTCTCCTCGCTCTCGGCGGCGCCATCCTCGGCACGCTCGCCGGGCGCGGCCTCGATCTGCTTGCCGCCCTTGCCGATGCCGTGGCTGATATAGCTCACCGCATCGAGCCGGCTCATGTCCTGCTGCTGGAGGAAATAGACGGCATAGCTGTCGCGTTCGGAAAACAGGGCGACCAGCACGTTGGCGCCGGTGACCGTGTCCTTGCCCGAGGACTGGACGTGGAGGATCGCGCGCTGGACCACGCGCTGGAACCCGGCGGTGGGCTGCGGATCGGCCTCGTCGTCGGCTTTGAGCTGCTGGTATTCCTGCTCGAGATACTGGCGCACCGCCGCGCCGAGCTCGTCGAGATCGACGCCGCAGGCGGCCATCACCTGCGCGGCGTCGGTATCGTCGGTCAGCGCGAGCAGCAGGTGCTCGAGCGTCGCATATTCGTGCCGGCGCTCCGAAGCATCGGCGAGCGCCTGATGGAGGGTCTTTTCGAGATTTGCGGCAAAGCTGGGCATTCAGGGTCTTTCGTGATGGCGCGCCACACCGGCGCTGTCGCGTGCACCGGCCGCGCGGGGGCGGGCGGGGCAAACGCCTTGCGGAACCAAGATAGGAAGGTTTGCGGCGATTTCGAGGCGGGCTTTCCGATCCGATGTACCGGGCGAGGATCGAAGGGGCCGCACCGCGCGCTATTCCTTGCGTCCGAACAGCGCGTCGGCCGCGTCGCGGTGGGCGGCGGCCTTCAACCGGTGTTTCTCGACTCGCGCGATCTCTTCCTCCAGCAGGCGGATCCGGTCGGCCAGCTCCTCCTGCGAATAGGGGGCGAGATCCTCCGCGGCGAGCTTGCTCGCGGCGTCGCCTCTGGGGCGGGGGCGATCGTCTTCGTCCATCGGTCCGCACCTTGTCCCGCGCTCGCGTCTTGCTGTCAATTGCGCGCCGGGCTAGGGCCAGCGCTCTTTTGCCGGAGAGTTGCATGGCCGACACGCTGCCTGAGACCATGACCGCGATGGGGTTCGACGATCCCGGCGGGCCGGATGTGCTCCGCGCAGAGACGCTGCCGGTGCCGCAACCGGGCGAAGGGCAGGTGCTGATCCGCGTGAGCCATGCCGGGGTCAACCGGCCAGACGTGATCCAGCGCAAGGGTGCCTATCCTCCGCCACCGGGCGCCTCGCCCATTCCCGGGCTCGAGATTTCCGGCACAGTGGTCGCGATCGGCGAAGGCGCCGCGCCCGAACTGCTCAACCGCGGGGTCTGCGCGCTGGTGACGGGCGGGGGCTATGCCGAATATTGCCTCGCGCGCGGCGAACACTGCCTCCACGTGCCGCAATCCATGCCGATGGCCGAGGCCGCCGCGATCCCCGAGACGCTGTTCACCGTGTGGCACAATGTCTTCGAACGCGGCTGGGCGCGCGAGGGCGAGACGCTGCTGGTCCATGGCGGCACCAGCGGCATCGGGACCATGGCCACGATGCTCGGCAAGGCGTTCGGCCTCACCGTGATCGTCACCTGCGGCGACGACGAGAAATGCGCGGCGGCGCGCAAGGTCGGCGCGGATTTCGCGATCAATTACAAGCAGCAGGATTTCGTCGAGGAGGTCCGCCGCCACACCGACGGGCACGGCGCCGACGTGGTGCTCGACATGGTTTCGGGCGATTACGTCCAGCGCAATCTCGACTGCCTGGCCGAGGACGGGCGCCACGTGACGATCGCCGTGCTCGGCGGCGCGAAGGCCGAGATCAACATGGCCAGACTCATGTCGAAGCGCCAGACCATGACCGGATCGACGCTGCGCGCCCGGCCCGACGAGTTCAAGGCGCTCCTCGCCGACGAGATCTACAACCACGCCTGGCCGTTGTTCGAGGACGGCACGATCCGCCCGGTGATGGATCGCAGCTTCCCCTTGCGCGAAGCGGGCGCGGCCCACGCGCACATGGAAGCGGGCGACCATATCGGGAAGATCGTGCTCGAGGTCGCGCCGGAGTAGCGCGGTGTCGGTCGGGCCGCGGCGCCGACGCGGAACCGTCGCAAAGTCTTTCTGTCGTCATCGTGCTGTGAATCCCCTGTAACATTGGCCTGCCATGGCTCACTCCCAAGTCGGACGGAGCGATGGCCATGACCGAACTGCCGAGGGATTTTTCCCCTTTCGCCGGTGCTACCAGATTCGGGGTCGCCGGATTTCCTCCGGTCGAGGCCGCCGTGCCGGAACGCACGACCGGCGAGCGGCGGCGTTTCCGCACCATCTGGATCAGCGATATCCATCTCGGCACCAAGGGCTGCAACGCCGAGCTGCTGATCGACTTCCTCGACCATACCGACAGCGAGACTATGTATCTGGTCGGCGACATCATCGACGGCTGGCGGCTGAAGAAGAAATTCTACTGGCCCCCCGCGCACAACGACATCGTCTGGCGCATTCTCAAGCGCGCCCGGCGCGGCACCCGCATCGTCTACATCCCGGGCAATCACGACGAGATGGTGCGCCCCTTCAGCGGCATGAATTTCGGCGGGGTCGAGATCGCCCGCGCCGCCTTTCACGACACCGCTGACGGGCGGCGGCTGATGGTGCTGCACGGCGACGAGTTCGACACGATCATGCTCGCCCATCGCTGGCTCGCCTTCGTCGGGGACGCGCTCTACCACGTGATGATGCAGCTGAACGGCTGGGTCGCCGCGGCGCGCCGCGCGCTCGGCCTGCCCTACTGGTCGATCTCGAAAGCGGCCAAGCACAAGGTCAAGAACGCGGTCGAGTTCATCTCCAAATACGAGGAGGTGGTGGCGCGCGCCGCGGGCGAGCGCGGGGTCGACGGCGTGGTCTGCGGCCATATCCACACCGCCGAAATCCGCAGCTTCGATCATGAGGGCCGCGCGATCGAATATTTCAACGACGGCGACTGGGTCGAGGGCTGCAACGCGCTGGTCGAGCATTTCGACGGGCGGATGGAGCTGCTCCACTGGCCCGAGGAGATGGCCCGGCGCGCGGCGGAGCACGCCGAGGAACCACGGATCGCCGTGGCCGCGTGACGCTGATGGAGCCGATCCGCGGGCTCGACGCCCTGCCGCACCCGGTTTCTGCACCGAAGCGGCGGATCGCCATCGTCACCGACGCCTGGCACCCGCAGATGAACGGCGTCGTCCGCACGCTCACCACCACCAGCGAACGGCTGCGCGCACAGGGGCACGAGGTAACGGTGATCTCGCCGGACCGGTTCGCGAGCGTTCCCTGCCCGACCTATCCGGAAATCCGGCTGGCGCTCCCCCGGCCCGGCGCGGTTGCCGCGATGCTGCGAGATTTTGCGCCCGACGCGATTCATATTGCCACCGAAGGTCCGCTGGGACTGGCGGCACGACGTCATTGCCTCTCGCGCGGGGTCCGCTTCACCACCGCCTATCACACGCAGTTTCCCGAATATGTCGCGCGGCGCACCGGTCTGCCGGCGGATTGGTTCTGGCGCTATATCGCCTGGTTCCATGCGCCCGCGCGCCGGGTGCTGGTCGCGACGGAGAGCATCGGTGCGGAGCTGCGCGCCCACGGCCTCGCGCGCCTCCACCGCTGGAGCCGGGGGGTCGATCTCG
The DNA here is from genome assembly GCA_025698865.1 of Erythrobacter sp. GTDB lineage: Bacteria > Pseudomonadota > Alphaproteobacteria > Sphingomonadales > Sphingomonadaceae > Qipengyuania. The sequence goes on from JAILWQ010000002.1 coordinate 500,249, forward strand.
CGCATTTCTCGCCCGGCGCGGCACCGCCCGCCGCCTATGCCGGCCTGCCGCGCCCGATCCAGCTCTATGTCGGCCGGATCGCGGTGGAGAAGAACATCGAGGCGTTCCTCTCCGCCGACTATCCCGGCAGCAAGGTCGTGGTCGGCGACGGCCCCGCGCTCGCTTCGCTGCGCCGCCGCTATCCGGACGTGCATTTCGCCGGGCGCAAATCGGGGGCCGAGCTGGCCGGCCACTATGCCGGCGCGGACGTGTTCGTGTTTCCCAGTCGCACCGACACGTTCGGGCTCGTCATGATCGAGGCGCTGGCCTGCGGCACGCCGGTGGCGGCGTTTCCCGTGCCCGGCCCGCTCGACATCGTGACCGAGGCGACCGGCGCGCTGTCGGAAACGCTCGAGCGCGCGATCGACGCGGCGCTCTATTGCGACCGGGGCGATTGCGCCGCCCATGGCGCGCGCTTCAGCTGGGAGGCGGCAACGCGCCAGTTCCTCGACGGGCTGACCGCGGCGGAGCCGGTGGCCACGCCCTGAGCCCTTGCCGATCGCGGCGATTGCGCCTAGATCGGACAGGCAACGGCCGCTCCGCAAGGGGCGGCCCTTATCTTTTCAGCTCCTTTCTTCCGAGCATCTTTGCAAAGGCAATTCCATGGCCGACCAACCCAAACCGCTGATGCCGCATGCGACCGCCACCTGGCTGGTCGACAACACCGGCCTCGCCTTCGAGCAGATCGCCGAATTCTGCGGCCTCCACATCCTCGAGGTCCAGGCCATGGCCGACGATCTGGCGGGCAGCAAATACACCGGCCGCGACCCGGTCCATGCCGGCGAACTGACGCAGAACGAGATCGCCAAGGGCGAGGAGGATTCCTCCTACGCGCTCAAGATGCAGCGCGCGCCGGTGGCGGTCAGCCGCACCAAGGGGCCGCGCTACACGCCGGTCTCCAAGCGGCAGGACAAGCCCGACGGGATCGCCTGGATCCTGCGCAGCCACCCCGAAGTGTCCGACGCGCAGATCTCCAAGCTGATCGGTACCACCCGGACCACGATCGGCGCGATTCGCGACCGGACTCACTGGAACATCCAGAACATCCAGCCCAAGGACCCGGTGACGCTCGGCCTGTGCTCGCAGCGCGAGCTCGACGCGGTGGTCGCCAAGGCTGCCAAAAAGGCGGGCATCGAGGATGCGGCGCCCGCGATCGAGAGCGGCAGCGACCGTGACCGGCTGATCGAGGAGCTGCGCGCCGAGCGCGAGGCGAACGAGAAGGCCGCCGCCGAAGCCGCGCAGGAAGCCGAAGCGGCCGCATGGCTCGAAGCCAAGCGCGCGGGCGAGGCCGAGGGCGAAGGCCAGGCCTGATCGCGCGGCGCCCCGGCGCCCGCATCCCTTCATCAGTCAGCAGCGCGTTCCGGTCCGGACCCCCTAGAGATCCTAGCGGGTTCGGGCGGGAGCGCGCTTTTGCGCCCTTTTCGCTTGGCGCGAGGGCTGCGATCGGTCATGTAACTGACATGGCTGTCAATAAGAGTTATCCGCCCGCTCCCGCCAATTACGGCCACGCCCGTTCGTGGGATTCGCCGATCCCCGCAGAGCCGCTTCCCGCGATCTTCGAACGGCGCGCGCGGGACCACCCGTCGGCCCGGCTGATCGAATTCCTCGGGCGCGATTTCAGCTATTCCGAAATGTTCGGCGAGGCGCGCCGCTTCGCCGCCGGGCTGATCGAGCGCGGCATCGCGCCGGGCGACCGCGTCGGGCTGTTCCTGCCCAATGTCCCGACCTACATTGCCGCCTATTACGGGGCGATGATGGCAGGCGCCGTCGTGGTCAATTTCTCGCCGCTCTACACGGTCGCGGAGCTGAGCCATCAGGTCGAGGACTCGGGCACGCGCTTCCTCGTGACGCTCGATTCGCCGATGCTGCTGCCGACCGCGACGAGGGTGCTGGACGGCTCCCCGCTCGAAGGTCTGGTGGTGGCGAAACTCGCCGCCATGCTGCCGCGGATCAAGAGCCTCGCCCTGCGCACGCTCGGCCGCAAGCAGATCGCCTCCATCCCTTCGCGAGCGGACGTGTCGCCGTGGTCGGACTGGCTGTCCGACGCCGCGCCGGCCCTGCCGCCGCTCGATGTCGACGATCTCGCGCTGCTGCAATATACCGGCGGGACGACCGGCACGCCCAAGGGTGCAATGCTGTCTCACGCCAATCTCGCCAGCAACGCGATCCAGGTCGACATGATCGACCCCTTCGACCGCGCCGAGCCCGACATCGTGCTCGGCGCGCTGCCGATGTTCCACGTCTTCGCCAACACCTGCGTGCTCAACCGCACGGTGGTGAAGGGCGGGGCGATCGTGATGCTGCCGCGCTTCGATGCCAAGCAGGTGTTGCAGGCGATCAACCGCGCCCGCCCGCGCGCCTTTCCCGGCGTACCGACCATGTTTCAGGCGTTACTCGACCACGAACGTTTCGGACGCACCGACTGGTCCTCGTTGCAGATATGCATTTCGGGCGGTGCGCCGATGCCCGCCCCGGTGCACGAGAAGTTCGAAAGCGCCACCGGCGTGCGGCTGGCCGAAGGGTACGGCCTCACCGAGAGCTCGGGCGTCGTCTCGACCAATCCCTATGAGGGGCTGCGCAAGCGCGGCACGATCGGCCAGCCGATCCCGGGAACGCGCGTGCTGCTGCTCGACAAGGAGGACCCGACCCGCCTTGCGCCCGATGGCGAGCCGGGCGAGCTGGTGGTGCGCGGCCCGCAGGTGATGCAGGGTTACTGGAAGCGGCCCGACACGCAAGGAACCGCCTTCGCGATCCATGACGGCGAGGCATGGCTGCGCACCGGCGACGTCGCCACGATCGACGGGGACGGCTTCCTCGCCATCGTCGACCGGATCAAGGACATGATCGCGGTGGGCGGTTTCAAGGTCTTCCCGAGCGAGGTCGAGAATGCGCTGCTGCGCCACGAGGCGGTGAAGGAAGTCCTCGTGATCGGCGTGCCCGACGATTACCGGGGCGAGGCGCCGCGCGCCTATGTCGTGCTGAACCCCGACCACGCCGTATCGGGCGGTGACCTGCGCGACTGGCTCAACGCCCGCGTCGGCAAGCACGAACGGGTCGACGAGGTGGTGATCCGGTCCGATCTGCCGAGGACGATGATCGGCAAGCTCGACCGCAAGGCTCTGAGAGCGGAAGTCCTTCCCGGCTGACGGCAAGCCGGCCGCCCGGACTGTCCGGATCGGTAGCTTCTATCCCGCCAGCGCAAGATTGGGTTCGCCCTGCGGCTGATCCGCGACCGCGGCCGCTCTCGCCGGTCTGGCAGCGCTCGCCTCGCCCCGCGGGCTCAGCCGCCCCTCGACCTGCGCGCCCTGCTCGATGGTCAGCGTATCGTAGGACACGTCGCCATCGATGCGCGCCGATTTGAGAATGACCAGTTCGCCGACCTTGATGGACCCGGTGACGCGGCCCGCCAGCCGGGCACTCTTGGCCTCGATGCCGCCGTCGATCGTGCTGGTTTCGCCCTGGATCAGCGCCGAGCAGGCAATGTCGCCTTCGACCGAACCGTTCACATGAAGGTCCGTGCGCGTCTCGATATTGCCCTTCACGGAAATGTCCGGTCCGAGCACGGAGAAAGTAGTACCGCCATTGCTGCTGCGAGTGGCCATGGGCTTGCGTCTGTCCTGATTGGTTGCGGGGGCTTTAGGATGCACTTCGGATTTCTTTGAGAACATCGGGAGCCTGTTCGAGAAAGATGCGGGGGTTGACGGCGAGGTCGTTGATCCGGACCTCGAAATGGAGATGCGGCCCGGTCGAGCGGCCGGTGCTGCCGATCGCGCCGATGATCTCGCCCGGGGCGACGCGCTCGCCGACCTTCGTCTTGAACGCCGACATATGCGCGTAGCGCGTGGTGAGGCCGTTGGCGTGGCGAATCTCCACCGTCTTGCCGTAGCCCGAGCGCCAGCCGACATAGGTGACGCGGCCCTTGGCGGCGGCGTGGATCGGCGCGCCGACCGGGCCGCTGAAATCGAGGCCCGCATGCATCGCGCCGCCGCCGGTGAAGGGGTCATGCCGGAAGCCGAAGCCGGAGGACATGCGGGCGAGGGTGGCGGGCAGGACCTGCGGCACGCCTTCGAGACCCTGCTCGAGCGCGTTCATCCGCGCCAGGCTGAGACCGAGGCGCTCGAAACGCGGATCGACGGTGTCGCCGCCCAGCATGGGTTCGAGCGGACCACCCATTGCGGTGCGCTCCACATTGCGGCTGATATCGGCGGGGTCGAGGCCGAGCTCGCGCAAAGCCTGCTCGGCGCGGTCGGCGCGGAATTCGGCGAAGCGGGTCAGGCGCTTCACGAAGGCGAGCTGACGCGCCTCGATCCGCGCGAGCGCGGCGCCGCCGGGCATCGACTTGCTGATCTTCGCGGCCGGCTCGTCGGCGTTGTCATCGGTTTCGCTGTCCTTCATCGCCGCCGCCTTCACTTCGGCGGGAAGCGAGGAAAAGGCAGCGTCGAGAAAGTCCTGCCGTTCCTGCAGGTCCTTCGTCGCCGCCTCGACATCGTCGCGATAGGCTTCGAGCCGGTGTTCGGATTTTGCCACGCTGGCCTCGCGTTCGAGGAGAGCGGCGCGTTCGGCCGAGGCCTGATATTGCTGCCAGCCCAACGCGCCGAGGCTTCCGCCCCAGGCGAGCAGGGCCGCCACCGCCGCTCCGGCAACCGTCATCTGGAGGCGCGAGGAAAGCGTGATGAAACGCACCTCGCCCTGCGAGCGCATGAACAGCTCCCGTTCGGGGAACCATCCCCGGACGCGCGCAATCCTTCCGCCACTGGCGTTGGTATTCTCGGTCAATGCGACCCCCCGGTCCCGTTGAAATGTTGTCCCGTTGGGAAGGCGGGTAGCTTCGGGCGGGAACGATGGCGAATCCCTGTTCCCGCAAAATGGACGAACAGCGCAAACGCTGCGGCAAGACGTTTCAAAATGAACCAAATGGGGTTTCGTGACGTCAGTCTACATCCCCCGGGCTTCGAATTTGCCGAGGCCTCGCTCGAGTCGTTTGGCCCCTGACAGCCCGGCAAAGGGTTGTTAAATGGCGCAAATGATGGTTTTCGCCTCTTCGACCGAACACTCTAAGGCAGGATATGCGCGAACTGCCATTCTCGTGATTCGGGGAGCGGCGGCTTGAGCCATCCGCTCAGGATCGGGCTGCTCGGGGGAAGCTTCAATCCGGCGCATGGCGGCCACCGGCGCATCTCGCTGTTCGCGAAGGCGGCTCTGGACCTCGATGAGGTCTGGTGGCTGGTGTCGCCCGGCAATCCGCTGAAGCCGAAGGTGGGCATGGCGCCGCTTCCCGTTCGCATGGCCTCGGCCGCCCGACAGGCGCGCCGCGCGCCGATCCGGGTGACCGCGATCGAGCGCCAGCTCGGCACGCGCTACACCGTCGACACGCTGCGCGCGCTCGACCGCCGCTATCCCAAGCGCAAATTCGTCTGGCTGATGGGGTCGGACAATCTCGCCCAGTTCCACCTCTGGCGCGACTGGCGCGGCATTGCCCGGGAGATGCCGATTGCAGTGATCGCGCGGCCGGGTTATGATGGTGCTGCCCTCGCGAGCCCCGCGATGGCCTGGCTGCGGCGCTATCGTGTGCCGCCCGCCAGCTTTGCGAACGGGGGCGAATGGAGTGCGCCGGCTCTGGTGATCCTGCGTTTCGATCCGGACGAACGATCGGCCACGGCCCTGCGCCGCGCCGACCCCGACTGGGCGATGCGCCACACCGGCGTCTCCGTGAGGGATCAGGTGACCCACCGTCTCGTGTCCCCGCCCGCCTCGTTGCAGGGGGGCTTGCGCGGCGCATGACGGGAACCCACCTTTCCAGCGTTTTTCGCAATTTGATTGTCAGTCCATTTCAGGAGCACACCACCCGCCTATGCCTCAGGCGAATACCACGCCGGCTGATGCCGGCACCGCCAGGGTTCCGCCCTTGAACAAGGCCGGAACCGCCCCGCTGCTCGATCTCGTCCTGCAGCATCTCGACGACGATCAGGCGATGGACGTCGTTACCATCGACCTCGAAGGGAAAAGCTCGATCGCGGATCACATGGTGATCGCTTCGGGCCGCTCCACGCGCCAGGTCGCCTCGATCGCGCAGAAGCTGGCCGAAAAGGTCAAGCAGGCGGGCTTCGGCCCGGTCCGGCTCGAAGGCCTGCCCGCCGCCGACTGGGTGCTGCTCGATGCGGGCGACGTGGTGGTCCACCTGTTCCGCCCCGAAGTGCGCAGCTTCTACAATCTCGAACGCATGTGGGCCTTCGGCGACGCGCCGCCGGTCGCCGCCGGGAGCGCCTGAGCCGGGTCCCACGACGGCCCGGTCTCGCGAACAAGGGTAGGACATGCTTCTGCATGTGATCGCGCGCGGCAAGATCGGCCGCTCGCCCGAGGGGGAGCTGGTCAAGCGCTACGAACAGCGCGTGACCTGGCCGATCAAGGTAACCGAACTGCCCGAACAGGGCGGACGCACCGCCGACCCCGTCACTCCGTTCCGCACGATCCTGCTCGACGAGCGGGGCGAGGACATGGGCTCGGAGGACCTTGCCGCCATGCTCTCGCGCTGGCGGGACGACGGGGTGCGCGAGGCGCGCTTCGTGCTCGGCGCGACGGACGGGCATTCGGGCGAGGAACGCGCGGCGGCGGACAAGCTGCTCGCGTTCGGCAAGGCGACTTGGCCGCATCTGATGGCCCGCGCGATGCTTCTCGAACAGCTCTACCGCGCGACGACGATCGTTGCCGGCCACCCCTATCATCGCGCTTGAAGCTGCGGCATTGTGAGCCGGTGAGACGCTTTGCGCTTCCTTCGGTCACGCTCGCCGTCACGCTTGTCGCGCTGGTCGTCGTTCTGCCGCGTGCCGAGGCGCAGCTGCGAACGCCCGACTTCGCCGACACCGCCACCGCGCGCGAGGCGCTCGAACGGGCGCGGCTGCAAGCGAGGAACGCCCGCGCCCGGGGCGAGGCGTTCGAGCGTCAGGAGCGGCGCGGCACCGCCGCTGCCGACAAGGCGCAGGCCCGTGCCGCCGCGCTCGCCGCGCGAATCCAGCAGGCCGAGGCGGCGATCGGCATCGCCGAGGCCGAGAGCGCCCTGATCGCCGCGCAGCGCCGCCGCCTCGACCGCAGGCTCGCCGTGGAGCGCGGCCCGATCGCCGAACTCGCCGCGGCGCTCCAGACCATGGTCCGCCGCCCGACAACGCTCGCCATCCTGCGGCCGGGATCGCTGCGTGAGACGGTCTATCTCGGCGCGGTTCTCGACAGCACGGTTCCGCTGATCCGCGCGCGCACTGTCGACCTGCGCGGCGAGATCGTCCGCGCGCGCGAATTGCAGGAAGCGGCGCGCAAGGCGCTCGCCGACCGCCGCGTGGCCGAAAGGCGGCTGACCGATCGCCGCGCCGAACTCGTCGCCCTGTCGCAGCGCGAGCGCCTCGCCGCCCGCCGCGCCGGGGGCGCCGCCAGTCGCGAGGAAGTGCGCGCGCTGACTCTGGCCGAAGAGGCGCGCGACATCGACGGCTTGGTCGGCGATCTCGAGGCGGATGCGAACCTGCGCCAGCAGCTCGCCGCGCTGTCCGGCCCGGTCATGCGGCCGCGCGATCCCGCGGCGCAGATGACCAGCCGCTCGCCGGCGCCCGCTCCCATGCCATCCTCGACCGCGCCGCCCGCACGCTACCGCCTGCCGGTCGAGGGACGGATCGAAACCGGTTTCGGCGAGGCCGAGCGCAGCGGCGGGCGGACCGGCGGCCTTGCCCTCGCCACGCGTCCCGGCGCGCAGGTGGTGGCCACCGCGCCCGGCCGGATCGGCTTTGCCGGACCCTATCGCGGCTACGGCCGGATCGTCATCATCGAGCACGCGAACGGCTGGACCAGCCTCGTCACCGGGCTCGCCGAGCTCGATGCTCGGGTGGGGCAGGAGGTCGTCGGCGGCTCCCCGCTCGGCCGCGCCCCGCGCCAGGGTCCGCGCATCGGTCTGGAGCTGCGGCGGGGCGGAGATCCGGTCAATCCGCTGGACTATCTTTCACGCAATTCGTCGAACGGTGCTTGAAGCGGGGCGGGGCGCATCCTCATCTGGTGTTAAGCCCGCGCGCCCGATAAGGTGTGTCCGGATTTTGGAGACTTTCCGCCCATGAAGATCGCCCAGTTCGCCCGCGGCGCCGCGCTTGTCAGCGCACTTGCGCTGATTCCCGCGACCACCGCCGGCCTCGCGCAGGTCGACGGCCGCGCCGGGCCGGAATTCGCCAAGGTGCTGGCGGTCTACCAGCGGATCAAGGCGAGCTATGTCGAGCCGGTCGATGATGACGTGCTGCTGCGCGGCATGATCGACGGGATGCTCGCCGCGCTCGATCCCCATTCGGCCTATCTCGACGGCGGCGATCTCCAGCGGCTCGAGACCATGATCGACGGCAATTATTCCGGCCTCGGTCTGTCGGTCGTGCTCGACGACGGTGCGGTCAAGATCGTCTCGCCCTTCCGCGGCAGTCCGGCCGATCAGGCGGGGATCAAGGCGGGCGACTTCATCACTCACCTCGACGGCAAGCTGATCTATGGCGGCAGCCTCGACGATGCGGTGGCGCAGATGCGCGGCGAGGCCGGCACTTCGATCCGCCTCACCATCTTCCGCCCCGGCCGCGACGAGCCCTTCGACGTCAGCGTGACGCGTGGCGTGATCGAGCTGGAGCCGGTGACCCACGAACTGCTCGAGGGCAATATCGGCCACATCATGGTCAACGAGTTCTCGCGCGATGTCGGCGCGGACGTCTTCGCCTCGTGGGAAGCCCTGCGCGGCGAGGCGAGCGGACGGCTGAACGGGCTGGTGCTCGACCTGCGCTCCAACCCGGGCGGCTCGCTCGACGAGGCGGTGGCGTTGTCGGATCTGTTCCTGACCGACGGGCAGATCGTCTCGCAGCGCGGTCGTGCGCGGGGCGAGAACATCTCCTACGATGCCGAGACCGTGTTCCGCGGCGACATCGCCGAGGGGCTGCCGATCATCGTGCTGATCGATGCGGGCTCGGCCTCCGCCTCGGAAATCGTCGCCGGCGCGTTGCAGGACCATCGCCGCGCGGTGATCATGGGCGAGCGCAGCTTCGGCAAGGGCAGCGTCCAGTCGCTGCTGCCGCTGGGCCGCGACGCGGCATTGAAGCTGACGACGGCGCGTTACTACACGCCCTCGGGCCATTCGGTGCAGGAAGGCGGGATCAAGCCGGATATCGCCGTGCCGCAGCTGTCCGATCCCGATCTAGCCAAGCGGTCCAAGTTCATCATGCGCGAATCGGACCTGCGCGGTCACCTGATCAACGAGATCGGGATCGAGGATTCGGCGATGGAACGCGACCGGGCCGACGATCCCCGCTTCAAGCTGACCGCCGAGGAGCTGAAGGAGCAGGGGATCGAGGACTTCCAGCTGCATTATGCGGCCGACACGCTGCGCCGGACCGGCCCGCGGGCAGTGGCGCGTCGCAAGTAGCGGCGGGCCGATATTGATGGCTGCGAACCCTCCGCTCCGCTCCTCGCCGCGTCCGAACCTGCGTCTGGCACAGACGCTCGCGCTCGCCGTCCCGGCACTGCTGCTGGGCGGGGCCTATCTGTCGCAATACGCTTTCGGTCTCTATCCGTGCGAGATGTGCTGGTGGCAGCGCTATCCCCATTTCGTGGGCGTAGCGCTGGCGCTGTTCGCCGGGATCGTCCCGCCCCGGCGGCTCTGGCTCGCGCTCGCGGCGCTGGCTATCCTAGCCTCCGGGCTGATCGGCGGCTTCCACGCCGGGGTCGAATATGGCTGGTGGGACGGGATCACCAATTGCGCGATGACGCCGGTCGCGTCGGGGCAAAGCGCGCTCGATTCGATCATGAACGCGCCGATGATCCGCTGCGACGCGGCGCCGTGGTCGTTCCTCAGCATCAGCCTGGCGGGGTGGAACTTCCTGATCTCGACCGCTAGCGCTGTCGCCATCCTGTTCCTCCTGCTGCGGAGCCGCCATGCGCAAATCTGACATCCACCGCATGATCCGCGTCGATCAGGCGGGCGAATTCGGGGCCACCCGGATCTATGCCGGCCAGCTCGCCGTGATGGGCAATCGCGGGCCGCACTCGGCCGAGATCGCCGGGATGGCCGAGCAGGAAGCCGGCCACCGCGCGAAGTTCGACGCGCTGATGGCCCGGCGCAGCGTCCGGCCGACCGCGCTCCAGCCCTTCTGGAACGTCGCCGGTTTCGCGCTCGGCGCCGGGACCGCCCTGATCGGGCCGGAAGCGGCGATGGCCTGCACGGCCGCGGTGGAGGAAGAGATCGACCGCCATTACTCGGAGCAGCTCGACGCGCTGGCCGAGGAGGGTGACGATCCCGAACTCGCCGGAATGATCGAGGAGTTCCGCGAGGACGAGCGCGAGCATCGCGACGCCGCTCTCGCCGCCGGGGCGGAGCGGGCGCCCGCCTATCCCGTCCTGTCGGGCCTTATCCGGCTGGGCTGCCGCGCGGCGATCCGGATCTCCGAACGCATCTGAGGGAACGAAGCAGAGGGAACGGCCGGGCTTCATCGTCGGTTAAAGCCAGAAGCACCAATTTCGCCCCAGCCTGGCCAACGCCAGAATCATCGCAGGAAATCGACCATGACCGCCCGTTTGCTCCCGCTTCTCCTCGCCACCGGAATGGCCGCCGGCATCTCCGCTGTTCCTGCTGCCGCGCAGGACACGCCCGGCGACAAGGTCAACATGGTGATCGTGTATGGTGACGATGCGTGCCCGGCCAGCGCGGGCGAGGAGATCGTCGTCTGCGCGCGCAAGGCCGAGAACGAGCGGTATCGCATTCCCGAAAACCTGCGCTTCAGCGACGATCCCGCGAATCAGGCCTGGGCCGAGCGGGTCGAGCGGCTGGAAATGGTCGGCGATTTCGGCACCATGTCCTGCTCGCCCACCGGCGCCGGCGGGATCACCGGCTGCACCCAGCAGATGATCGACGCTGCCTATGCCGACCGCGCGGAAGGCACGAATGTCCGCTTCGGCGAACTGATCGCCGCAGCGCGCGAGGAGCGCCTTTCCACCATCGACGCCGATGCCGCCGCCGAACAGGAACGGGTCGAGCAGATCGAGCAGGAATACATGGAGCGGCTCGAGAACGAGCGCAACGCGCCGGTCGGGGAGGAGACCGCCGATGGTTCTCCGCCGCCCGTCCTGCAAGGCGATCGTTCGATCCCCGCCGAGCCCTCTGCCGACACCCAGTTCGACGATGGCAGCGAGACCCCGCAGCCCTTGAGCGCACAGGTCCCGGCCCGCTCGCCGCAGCCCGATTGAGGCGCATCCCGCTCATTACATGGTAACCGGGTTGCTCTAGGAACCCGGGGATGACCGCTCCGATCAAGATCCTGACCGTCTTCGGCACCCGGCCCGAAGCGATCAAGCTGTTCCCGCTCGTCCACGCGCTCGAACGCGACGACCGGTTCGAATCGGTCGTCTGCGTTTCGGCCCAGCATCGCGCCATGCTCGATCAGGTGCTCGCCATCGCGGAGATCGTGCCGGATCACGATCTCGACCTGATGACGCCGGGCCAGTCGCTCGACGCGCTCACCGCCCGCGCGCTTGTCGGCATCGGGGAGGTGCTGGACCGCGAGCGCCCCGACTGGGTGGTGGTGCAGGGCGACACGACCACGGTCATGGCCGGCGCGCTCGCTGCCTATTACCGCCAGATACCCGTCTGCCATGTCGAGGCAGGGCTGCGCTCGGGCGACATCCACCACCCCTGGCCTGAAGAGGTCAACCGCAAGGTCGTCGGCACATTCGCCGCGTTGCACTGCGCCCCGACCCGGACCGCCGCCGATGCGCTGCTGGCCGAGAATGTCGATCCGGCCAGCGTCCATGTCACTGGCAACACGGTGATCGATGCGCTGGAATGGGTGACCGCGAAGATCGGGCGCGAGCCGTCGCTCGCTGCCGGGCTCGGCGAAATCGAACGGCGCTTCGCGGGCAGGCGGATCCTCGGCGTGACCAGCCACCGGCGCGAGAATTTCGGCGAGGGGATGCGCGGCATCGCGGGGGCGGTGAAGCGGATCGCCGCGCGGCCCGACGTGGCGATCATCTTCCCCGTCCACCTCAACCCGAACGTGCGCGAGGTGATGAATGCCGAACTCGCCGGGCTCGACAATGTCGCGCTGATCGAGCCGCTCGACTACCCGCATTTCGCCCGGCTGCTGGCGATCAGCGATCTGATGCTGAGCGACAGCGGCGGCGTGCAGGAAGAGGCGCCGGCGCTGGGCAAGCCGGTTCTGGTCATGCGCGAGACCACCGAGCGGCCCGAGGGGATCGCCGCCGGAACCGCCCGGCTGGTCGGCACCGATCCCGACCGCATCGTCGCCGAGGTTGAAGCCCTGCTCGACGATCCCGCCGCCTACGCCGCGATGGCCCGCGCCCACAATCCCTTCGGCGACGGCAAGGCAGCGGCACGGATCGTGGAGCTTCTGGCGGGCTGATCGCCCCCTGCCCCGAACGTTACTGCTATCTTTACCCCGGATCGGGTAAGGCGCACCGCAGAAGGTCAGGGGACTGCGAACGATGCGTGACGACAACAAGCCGGCAGTGTGCGTGATCGGCCTCGGCTATATCGGCCTGCCGACCGCCGCGATCATCGCGCGCGCGGGTTGCCGCGTTCACGGCGTCGACGTGAGCGAGCATGTGGTCGAGACGATCAATCGCGGCGAAATCCATATCGAGGAAGTCGATCTCGACGGCCTCGTCCAGGCAGTGGTGCAACGCGGGTTGCTCACCGCCGCGACCCAGATCGCGTCGGCCGACGTGTTCGTGGTCGCCGTGCCCACCCCCTTTGCCAAGGACGGCGCGCACACTCCGGATACCAGTTACGTGATGGACGCCGCCGCCAAGCTCGCCACCGTGCTGAAGAAGGGCGACACGGTGATCCTCGAATCGACCTCGCCGGTCGGCACGACCGAGGCGATGCGCGACCTGATCGCGCGCGAGCGGCCGGACCTTGCGATGCCGGGCATGGGCGAGGGCACGCCCGATGTCTCGATCGCCTATTGCCCCGAGCGCGTCCTGCCCGGCCGCATCCTCGAGGAACTGACGCACAACGACCGCTCGATCGGCGGCATCACGCCGCGCTGCGCGCGCAAGGCGCTGGGCTTCTACAAGCGTTTCGTGAAGGGCGAATGCGTTGTCACCGACGCCCGCTCGGCCGAGATGACCAAGCTGGTCGAGAACGCCTTTCGCGATGTCAACATCGCCTTCGCCAACGAGCTGTCGATGATCGCCGACCGGCAGGGCCTCGACGTGTGGGAGGTGATCCGCCTCGCCAACCGCCATCCGCGCGTCAACATCCTCCAGCCCGGCCCGGGTGTCGGCGGCCACTGCATCGCGGTCGACCCGTGGTTCATCGTCCACGGTGCGCCCGAGGACGCGAAACTGATCAGCACCGCGCGCGAGGTGAACGATGCCAAGATGCACCACGTCCTGGCGCAGGCAAGGGCGCTGATCGAAGCGCATCCGGGCGAGAAAGTCGCCTGCCTCGGCCTCGCCTTCAAGGCCAATATCGACGATTTTCGCGAGAGCCCCGCACGCTATGTCGCCGCCAGCCTGGCGCGCGAATATGGCGAGCGGATTTGCGTGGTCGAGCCGCACGCGGCGGCGCTGCCGGCGGAGTTCGACGCCACGAATGCGAGCCTGATCGACGTCGACGCCGCACTCGAGGAATGCGGCGTCCTGATCGCGCTGGTCGATCACGACATCTTCAAGGCGATCCCCGCTGAAGAGCGCACGGGCAAGGCGGTTTACGACACGCGCGGAATTTGGTGCGGCGTTTAAGATGACCTGCTTAGCCGAAGTCTCGGATGCAGCCCATCGCCACGCGCATTCGCGAAGAGGTGTCCGGCAAAGCCTCCAACTTTCGAGCCCTGTCTTCCGCAATCTGTTCGGACGACTTGCTTCTTTCTCGCCCGAGAGCGGCAATTTGACTGTTAAAATTCCTGTCGATCCTACCCAGCGCTGATATCTGTTCCTGGTTCAGTAATCCATTCGAAGTCAATTGCCGTTCCAGAGCCGAGATGCCGATATCGCAGGCGATGGCTCGGTCATAGGGATCGTCCGATCCGTTGAGCGTGGGATCATTGCCGATCGACAAGGTCGCCGCGATCCTGCGCTGTTCGGCAGAAAACGCTTGGTCCGCAACCTTGGTCTGCTCCCCGTCCAACTGATCCGCGCGACCGGTATCGCACCCCGAAGCAGCAAGCGCGAGCGCAGTAAGAAAGGCGATCCGAAGATTATGGGGTTGCAGTAGAGGGGAGTAAGCCATTTTATTCTTCTACGGGCTATTCGTTCTTGCTCCAAGGTCTCAAATCGCTAGAGCGTCCCGATGCTGGGATCCCATCGCCTTATTGCGAACTGGAGAGCCGACCTTCCCTTTGTCCTGCTGTGTGCGTTCTTCGCGACATTGTGGTTCGCCGGGGGCGCTTCGCGGATGGATGTCATTGGGCAAGCGGTGGTCAGGCTGTGTGCGTGGCTTGTGCTATTCGTCTACATTCTGGCTGGACCGTCCGTAAACTGGCGTCGCATTCGTGTTCCCGCTATCATGCTCGGATCGATGATCGGGGCGGTTCTTCTGCATCTGGTTCCGCTTCCGCCGTCGATCTGGCAAGAATTGCCCGGGCGGGAGATTTTGGAGCCGGCGGCGGCACTGATGAACCAGCCTCAACCTTGGCGGCCGCTCACATTCTCACCTAGCTTCACGGAGAATGCCCTTTGGTCTTTGATCGTGCCGGCAGTCGTTCTGGTGCTGATGACCGGCCTCACGAAGCTGCAAGTGTGGCGCCTGAGGTCCATCATACTGCTTCTGATTATGGCTGGAATGTTGGTCGGCCTTCTTCAGTTTTCTGGTGGGGGAATCGACAATCCGATGGTGAACGATATTGCGGGTACAGTCGTCGGCACGTTCGCAAACCGCAATCATTTCGCACTTTTCGTCGCCTTCGGATGCGTAATCGGACCGAGCTGGGCTTTGCACCGGCATCGACGTCAGCTTTGGCGGATTCTTGCAGTTATAGGCCTCATCCCTTGCCTGGCCCTGACGAGCCTGGCCACCGGATCGCGAACAGGCCTCTTAGTCTGGATCGTTGGTCTGGCGATCGGACTTCTCATTGTCAGGAGACCCCTGATCCAGGAGTTCGGCAAATTCCGCAAATCCACAGCCTTGTGGTTGATTGCGGGTCTGGCGGTAGCGCTTGTGGCCCTGCTTTCGCTCGCCGTGACCATGGACCGCGCGATTTCCATCGAGCGCGCGTTGTCGATGAATGCGGCGGAGGATCTGAGGATCCTCGCTTTACCGACGGTGCTAGGAATGGTTGAGGGATACTTCCCGATCGGGTCGGGGTTCGGAGCGTTCGATCCGGTGTATAGAATTTCCGAGCCGGACGACTTGCTGCTCACTATGTACTTCAACCATGCTCACAACGATTGGATCGAGATTGTCCTTGATGGAGGACTGATTGGGGTGGCTCTGCTTCTCGTGGGGGTGGGATGGTGGTTCGCCGCAAGTCTGCGCGTTTGGCGATTCCGAGCCGAAGTCGACTCTGCTGACGGCCGCTCTGACAGTATTGTTTTGGCGCGGATCGGCTCGGGAATTCTGCTATTGGTGTTCATCGCCAGCATCACGGACTACCCTGCGCGGACGCCGCTCATCATGGGCGTGATCGCCGTGGCCGCTACGTGGCTGTTCAATTCCGCGCCGCGCTCGGCTGCTTTACTTGCTGAGGAGCGGGACCTATAGGGACTGGCCCGAAAGCATTTTTGCGAGCCCAGATTTTCCGATGCGAACTCTTGTTTTGGCGATAGCGGCTCTCAGCCTCTCGTCTTGTGGCACGCGCGAGCCTCTTCAGTCCACACCTCAGCTTACGGTGGTACAGGGCGAGGCAGGTCTCCCCGCTCCGGCCAGAAACGATCTTCTCGCTCCGGACAGGGTTTCCCTCATTGGCCCTCTGGATACCATTACGGTGGATATTTTCGGAGTGCCTGAATTGAGCAGGCAAGTTCAGGTCGACTCCAGTGGACGGATTGCCATGCCTTTGATTGGTACGATTGACGCCGGCGGCAAAACTGCGGGCGAATTGGCTGGCGACATCGAAACCGCCTTATCGAGCAGGTTTGTTCGCAATCCGAATGTGACGATAAATATCAACAGTTCTGTCAGTCAAGTCGTGACTATCGACGGACAGGTGGTCGAACCCGGACTCTATCCCGTTACGAACCAGATGACTTTACTGCGGGCTGTGGCGTCGGCGCGAGGCCTGAGCGAATTCGCTGACGAGGATGATGTCGTCATTCTGCGGACCGTCGAGGGGCAGCGGATGGCGGGTCTTTATAATATATCTGCGATCCGCCGGGGTCTTTACGAAGATCCCGCGGTATTTGCCAACGATGTAGTTGTCGTCGGCGATAGTCCGCAACGAAGACTTTTCCGAGACTTCGTTTCGATAGCCCCGCTACTTGCTGCGCCGGTTGTGGCCATCCTTCAATAATACATCGCAAGGTTCGAACGTTTCCAGTGAGCACGATGACAGCTGATCTCGATACACGTCCAAGGCCTGACTGGCTGGTGCTTGGTACAAAAGATGGAGATGGCGTAGATTCGCCATCTGTTCTCCAGCAGTATCTGCGTATCCTCAAGCGTTGGCGGTGGGTGATCGTTGGATCGGTCGTCGTATGTACCCTCGTGGGATTGATTGCCACTCTCTTAATGACGCCGCGATACACGGCAGAATCGACGATTGAAATATCCAGAGAAGCAGACCAGGTCGCCAGCTTCCAGGGGGTAGAACGCGACGTTAGCGTCGCGGACCAAGAGTTCTATCAAACACAATATGGGCTACTCATGGCACGGAGCCTCGCCGAACGGGTGGCCGCGCAGCTCGGTCTGGTCGATGATCCCGCCTTTTTTGCGATGTTCAGTGCCGAGGTCCAGGATGGGCCAGCTTTCGAGCGGGCGGGCAGTGGATATGTCGCGAGCGGCAGGTCGGAACGTCAGCGTATTGCAGGCCAGGTGCTGCTCGACAACGTAATGATCGAGCCTACGCGACTGTCACGCTTGGTCGACATAAGTTTCGCCAGCCCTGATCCGGAACTGTCGGCGCGCATCGCGAACGCTTGGGCCGAGGCGTTCATCCAGACCAACTTGGAGCGCAAGGTCGAGGCTACCTCGTACGGTCGCGAAGTTCTGCAGCGGCAACTGTCAGAATATAAGGACAGGCTGGATGAATCGCAGCGGCAGCTTGTTGCTTATGCTTCGAACGAAGAGATCATCAATCTTCCATCACAAGGATCTGGCGAGGGCACGTCCACGCAAGAACGCTCGATCGTTGCTGACAATCTTTCAGCATTGAATTCCGCCCTCAACCAAGCCACGGCCGATCGCATCGATGCCGAGGCGCGCTATCGTCGTGCAGGGGCTGCCAGCAGCACTTTGGCAGCTCTGAGCAACCCAGCTGTGAACAGTCTCCGT
Source organism: Erythrobacter sp. (assembly GCA_025698865.1). Lineage (GTDB taxonomy): Bacteria > Pseudomonadota > Alphaproteobacteria > Sphingomonadales > Sphingomonadaceae > Qipengyuania. The sequence continues at coordinate 517,731 of JAILWQ010000002.1, forward strand.
CAGCGTCGAGCAGAGCTCTCTTCCCAGTATCAACAACTCATGGTGCGCTTCGAGCCTGGCTATCCCGCCGCACAGGCCATTCAGTCGCAGATCGATCAGCTTGATCGTTCAATCGCTCAGGAAGAAGCACGGGTGTCTGGCTCTGCCAGAGCAAGTTACGATCAGGCGGTGGCGAGAGAAAACCAGCTCCAGCAGCGGGTCAACGCGCTGAAAGATGATTTCCTTGATCTGCGTCGACGCTCTATCCAGTACAACATATATCAACAGGAGGTTGATACCAACCGGGAGTTGTATGATGGGCTCTTGCAGCGCTTCAAGGAAATAGGCGTCGCCGCCGGGGTCGGAGTTAACAACATCGCGATCGTCGACGCGGCCGACGTACCGGTGCGCCCGTCAAGCCCGCGCTTGCTGCTGAATTTGGCAGTCTCGATCTTGGCGGGTCTTGTACTGGGCGTTGCCTTGGCGATGGGCTTCGAGCAATTGGACGAGACCATTGCGGATCCGATGGAGTTGCAACGGAGGCTCGGAATGCCTTTGCTTGGTTCCGTCCCCCGGGTCGAAGCTACGCAAACACCCCGCGAAGCGTTGCTTGATCGTAAATCCGAGCTTGTGGATGCCTATCTGGCCATTCAGACAAATCTAGCATTCACAACGGAGCACGGGGTGCCCCGGACGTTCTCCGTGACATCGACGAGGCCCGCTGAGGGAAAGTCCACGACCGCCCTTTCGCTGGCGGCGACGCTCGCACGTGCTGGCAAGAAGGTCGTCTTGATAGACGGTGACATGCGATCCCCGTCGGTTCACCATCTGGGCAACGTCAAACACGAACGGGGCGTGAGCAACTTCTTGTCCGGCGACGACGATCTCGATTCTATGACCTTCGATATGACCGACCTGAACATGACCGCGATGAGTGCTGGTCCAATTCCCCCGAACGCTGCGGAATTGCTGACCGGCAGTCGTTTCCCTCTGCTTCTCGAACGCCTGCTTGCCAAATTCGACCACGTCGTCGTCGATTCTCCGCCGGTCATGGGTTTGGCAGACGCACCTTTGATAGCCAGTCATGTTGAGGGGGTAATTTATGCGGTGGAGTCGCGAGGCATCAGGTCGAGCTTGGTGCAGACCGCGCTGTCTCGGCTCCGTAAATCCAATGCGAAGATTTTCGGTGGTATCTTGACCAAGTTCGAAGCGCGCAAGGCCCATTACGGGTATGGCTACGAATACGGTTATGGATATGGTCGCGACGAGGCCAAAGCTTAACCGATGGTTGGATCCTTTAGACCGGCCATGTCCAAGACGCAGCCGCGTCTCAGGCTCGCCAGCCGGCTGGCTCTTGCGGCTATAGTTCTGGTAGTCGGTTTTTTTTCCGTGGGAACTACTCTGGCGAACGTCGTCGTGAAGCTCGATCCTGCTCAAGCTTACCGCTTGTCGCCGGCCGACGGCAGAATTGCTGCGCTCTTGGCGAGTGCTCGATTTGCTCAAGGGCAGGACACCGATCCCAATGGGCGCTTGTCATCGCTTGCGCAAAACGCTCTATTTGCCGAGGCCACGGCAACCGACGCTCTGGTCGTGCTAGCCTTCCAAGCCCAATTGAGGGGGGAGACGGCAAAGTCGGATCGCCTGTTCGAGTACAGCGCTCGATTATCCCGCCGGGAATTAAGTCCGCAGCTATGGGGGATTGAAGATGCCGCCGAACGCGGTGACGTAGAAGACGCCTTGCGCCATTATGACATAGCGCTGCGAACATCCCGGACAGCACGAGGTATGCTGTACCCGGTTCTCGTCTCTGCCCTTGAAGAACCTGAGATCCGGCGCAGGCTCCTCGAGGTTCTTCGAAAACAGCCGGACTGGCGTCAGAATTTCATTCTTTATGCCGGAACTAGTGGTGTTGCACCGGCCGCGACCGCGCAGTTATTCGCCGAGGGGCGGCGTATCAACCTAGTGGTAAGCGATGCTGTCAACAGCCAGTTGGTTGATACCTTGGTTCGTGGCGGCGAGTTTGATCAGGCTTGGGCTTATTATACGACGTTCCGGCCGGGTGCCGAACGCAGCCGAGCACGTCCACTTGATGGCGATCTCGGCGAAGACGGTCGTTCGGCTTTCGACTGGAAGCCCGGAGATGATCCCGCGCTTTCTGCATCCATTCTAAGAGACGGCGATCAAAGCGTACTCGACTTCTCTGTGCCCACAGGATTTGGCGGTGTTCTCTTGGAGCAAACGCAATTTATGCGGCCGGGAAGGTATACGCTAAGGGGGAAGATCTCGGACTTGGATTTGGATACACGCTCGACACCATATTGGTCGCTAACCTGTCTCGGGGGCGCGGAGATCGGCCGGCAAGCTGTGTCCGGCAGCAACGAGGGTGAGTGGTTACGGTTTACAGGGACGTTTACCGTTCCGGACAGTTGTCGCATGCAGACCCTCAAGCTTGTGCTGCGGCCGTCCAACAAAGTCGGGGGATTAGATGGTCGAGTTCCCGAAGTAAGCCTACAACCATCACCCATCAAGGAGCGTTGAAAATGCGCTACGCAGGAACCCGGGTTCTCTCGGTGACAATCCTACTGGTCGTGGGTGTTCCCTCCATAGCGCTAGCGCAAAGGGCCGAGAGGTCCGCGGAAGAAAGTTCGGCATCGACCTTACCGCTGGATACCGATTTCCTTTCCAGCGATGAATTGCTCCAGCCCACTTTTCCTGCCAACGAGAATTCCGACGGTCTTCCCGCTGACCGTATTTCCACACGCGAAGCCGGTCTGGATAGCGTTGCAAGGACCGTGGACGCGGGATCTGGATTAGTCGGCCAGCGGCAGACGACAACGGGCGAGGCATTTTTTGGAACACCGCTCGGCCGCATATCAAGTCGAATAGGGAACCGTATCGAAAACCGGCTGCGGACGCGCGTGGACGCTGACTATGACCCAATGGCTAACGCGACCGATCCTTTTAACCGGGCGGCAGAAGAACTTGGACAAAAGCCCGACAACCGAAGCCGATGACCTGAGAGCAAATCTCGGTTGGAAACGGCTTGGGCGTGACCATTCTCAAAGGACGCAGCTTAAAGCCCCTTGAAAGAGTCTCAGGCTTGCTAATTTCACCCGAGTTAGATCTTGTGGCTGCGTCCGTTTCGCATCGTAAGGGGGCTTCGCACGCACCCCCGTTACTTCGTCTGCGCTTTCGCGCAGAACGATGATCCGTTCCATAGGGAGCCGGGGATTACGTCGATCGCAGCATAGCCGAATGGGCGACCGCGCACGACTGTGACGAAGGTCGGGGTTCGACAGGTAATCGATCGACGACCGTTGATCGGATCAGCTCACTTTGTTCGAAAGTACCCAAAGATGCTGAAGTCGATTGGACCATTATGCGACATCAAGGTCTGTTTAGCCCGCCCCCGGCGTAGGTCTACATTATCGAACCAAGAATTCTTTCGGACTGTTCTGGCGATCTGGGCGCAACAGGGTCTTTAGTACGAGACTGATGCGGAACAGTCGCTGTCGCCATGCAGGATGACCCAATCCTCGGGGTGGCTCGGACGAACCGTAAAGGCGGTTTAGAGGAAGGCTCTTTGCCCGCTCGGCGAAATCGCACTTGCTCTCGAGCAATTTGCGATACACCAAAAGACTGTCGCGTGCAGCATTATACTCCCTAGATCCCTCCGCAGCATCTCTCATGTGCATGCGTGTCCAGTCGGCAAGCTCTCTCGCGAAGTCAGGATTTGTCGGAATATCGAACTGGCGGTACTCGCCGAGTATCTTGGATGTGTGGCGAACGTGACCATGTTCCGATAGGCGCCACCACATTTCGACATCTTGCATGTATGTCCATTCGCGAGGCCATTGACCAAGCTGATGGAACAAATCCGTTCGCATTGCCACACCGGCGACTCCCACCACATTGGCGTGTAGTTGCATGAAGCGGAATTCATACCCAGACGCCGTGTAGTCGAACGGAATCCCGACCGTGCCGGTGCGATTACCGCTCGCATCGATCGTGTGAAATCTGCCGTGGATCAGAGCCGGCGATGAATGGTCCGCCTCGGTAGCGATGGCCGCCAACGCATCAGGATGCAATCGATCATCGCCGTGAAGTGTGACCAGATACTCACAATCAGAGGCCTGTGAGTACGCGCGGTTCCAATTGTCTGTCTTCGGCAGAGTTTGAGAGTGGCAATCCGCGGCCAAGCGCGGGTGGTCAAAAGCTTGAATGATTTGGGGGGAAGCATCCGATGATCCATTATCGCCGACCACTACCTCGAAATCGTCATGCCGTTGGGCCAGCGCACTTGATATAGCTTCGCCAATGGTCGCTGCGTTATTATAGCAAGGTATAACAATGGAGAAACGTGGCACGCGAAATGGCTCCAGCTTTAGTGACGGCGATCAAGCAAAAACTTTTATATCGCGAACGTCCGATACCTGTTCGAGCATCACGCGCTCGCCATTCTCGATGATCCCATTCATCAGAGGGCAGACGAAGAAAAGCCCGTTATATGCGAGCTCCTCTTCATGACGCATCGAATGAGCTAGCGCGAGAAGATACGTCGCGACGTTCCGAAAGAAATAGGTTCCTGCCGAAGCATTCTGCGAAATGACTTCTTTTTCTCTCGCCCGCAAAACTTTCCCTGAAGCGTCCGTTTCCAAATAGCTATAAGCCGGATTATCCGAGTGAAACGTCAGTGCGATCCCCCCGAGAGATGGACAATCCGAGAAGGATTGGTCTGGCTGGAGAGACGTGCGGTAAGCGATATCTGCCAAGTCGATGCAGATCGTTTCGCCCGGCGCCGAACATAAGGAAAGAGCGCTAAGTGCGGAGCAAGCCGCACCACGAGCATAGTCGCCTAGCATGACTGTGCGACATCCCGGGAACCAATCGCAAAGAACACCGCTCGCAAAGCTTACCGAAGGCGGACTGTTGCGAAGAACGAAAACTAGATCCTCCGAACTGCAGCAAGCTCTGTCGTTGCCCGCTTCGACGTGAAACCAGGGCCTGGAAGTTAGCACCTTTCGCAGCAATGGCTCGCCATCCAAAAGCGTCATCGCCTTGACCTGGCCGCCCTCTGTCTCGAAATCAGGCCCTGCCAACGGAACGATGATCTTCACGACTACCGAGCCCGCCCGACCTTTGACAAATCGATGGGCCCGGCCAGGAACTTGTCGAGGTCGGCAGGTGTGCCCAAGCCATGCATCGCGTCAGCAGGAACTTCATAGACGCCAATACGCAAGCCCGCGTCGATAAGATAGTTGTAGACAGGGCAGGTATAGAACTCGCCATTCACTCGATCGTTACGCGCAATCATGTCCACCGCGCCATTCACGAAATCGGACCCACGGGCGAACAAATAGATTCCCACCGTAGCAAGGTCTGAAATCGGTTTCTTCTCGGCAACTTCCGTCACCAAGCCGTTGTCGTCAACACATGCGAACGACCATTTGGGATTACGTTCTGCGTCTCGGAATACCAGGATCGAACCATCGAGATTGCGATCATGGCAATCGCGGACGAAATCGTCGACATCGAAATCAACCCATTGGTCGGAATTTGCAATCAACAATGGCTGATCATCGTCGAATTCGGATCTTGCCAACAGTATCGTGCAGGCGGTGCCTTCTGTCAGCGTATCGACCGTGTGAACTTCACCTTTCCGCCCTTCGGTCCCATTTAGAAGGTAGCTATGACTATCAAGGTGTGACGCGCGAAGGAGCAGGTGGATCTGCGCACCCTCAGGCGCGGTGTTGGCGATGACGTGCTCAATCATCGGCTGACCTTGGACATCGATGAAAGGCTTCGGCAGCGCATATCCCGCGTCGCGGAACCGGCTACCTTCGCCGGCGGCGGGGATTACGAGATTGACCCTGCCCACATTCGGATTTCCGTTCGACGCTATAGTCGCCCGCAAGATCTCGTCTTCATAGTGATTAATCTTCTCAGGTGAATAGAAGCTGTGGTAGGATCGACCGTCGATCTGCTTCGATGCTACTCGGCCTCCGTTCAGGATAATTTCGTTCAAACAGGGGGCAATGTAGAAAAGGCCGTTATGGCTCGCATTGGCTTCGATAGAGGCCATCGCAGCGTCAACGAAGACACGTGCAGTTTCGAAGAAGTAGAGGCCCGCGACGGCATGGCGGCTGATCGGTTGCTTCTCGGCTGCCTGTTGAACATTGCCGTCGTTGTCGGTCGCGACGTACGACCAGCGGGGATGTATGCTATCAAAAATTGGAACACCAGCTTTCGCCCCTCCATCCCTGAACTCCCGGACGAGCTGGTTGAGATCGATCTCGAGCACTTGATCAGCGTTGGCGATCACAAGCGGAGCTTCCAGATCGAGTTCGTCAACGGCCATGAGGGCAGAACAGAGGGCACCCTGCGTTTCATCACGCAGGCCGACAATCTTGGTGCCCTCGCCTGCGAGCAGGCTTAATGTGCGATTCAGCGAGAAACGCACGATATCCTGCTCCGGCAGAACGAAAACGAAGCGGGGATCTGCATCCAGCTTTTTCAAGTTCCGAATAACACGCTCGATCATCGGCTGACCGTCGACTTCGATCAATGGCTTCGGGAAAAAGTAGTGCTCGGCTGGGAAGAAAGGTGATTTTCCGGCCAAAGGCAACAGTATTTGCATAGATGACTTTCGGGACTGATCGGCAGGTCAGGCGGTAACGGGGGCGGCTTCGATCTCTACGATACGTTGAGCAATTGCCTGGTAATGAACATCCTCGGGCCCGCCGACGACCATGACATGGGCGCCAGATGCCCTAGCCGCAGCAATTCCATGATCATTGTCTTCAAGGATCAAAGTCTCGGCGGGTTGCAACGACAGATGTGCCATAGCGGTTTGATACATTTCAGGATCAGGCTTCGGCTTGCTTACATCTTCGTTCGAGACGATCATATCGAGCATCGGATCGAGGCCGGACAGTTTCATCATGAGTTCGACCGACTGCCGAACGGAATTGGAGCAGACCGCGATCTTCATGCCCCGACTACGCAGTTGCTGCAAGGCGAAGCGATGCTGAAAAACGGGCCGGCAGCGTTCGGTGGCGATCTCCACCGTGCGGTTTTGTTTGATGGTATTCAGGAACTCGTGAAGCCGCATCGGCAGACCGCGCGACTTCGAGAGCGTCTGTAATTTCTTGCGCGTTGGAAGACCATCGAAGGTGGCAAGGTGGGCATCTCTGTCAATCGGCATTCCGAATAGGCGCAACGCATCGTTGAGCGCTTCGTAATGCCAATCCTTCGCGTCGATCAGGACGCCGTCCATATCGAACAATACACCCTTGATCATTTAGCTCTTCCTGTTGAAAAAGGCAGCGGCCGCGTCCGGCAGGTCTGTACAAAGCATTGCCGCACTGTCGTGTTTCGCTAGCACCTCGCGCCAGCTAGCCCAGGCCTCCTGATGGGGCTTCCCATGCAGCTCTGGCGATACGATCGCAAATGACTGGCCCGTCTGCGCTGCCTCCAAAATATCGGATACGGGAACGTAAGGCGATTCGAAGGCATCGAGCCATAGGCCCTGTGTCTTTCTATCGAGTGGCGATGTGCGCTCATACTCACTTCGCCGCGTAAAGGCCGTCACTCCGTTCTCGATATACGCCAATGTATCCGGAACCGACATATCGAACACGAAATATCTGACCCGACGACCTGCGAGCATTTCGGCAACCGGACGCGCAAGCCCGTCGGCTTTGATATTGAGCGCCAGCATCGGCTGGCCTGGCACACCTTCGCAAATCTCTAGCAGTTGCTCGAACGTTAGTTCGTAATTGCTCTCGCTGTCGCTCATATCGTGGGAAATCACGATCTGGCCCCTGCAGTCTCGCAAATCCGTCTCGATACCGTATCCCGAGGATAAGGCCCGCTCTATCGCAACGCGCGCGTTCTTTTCGAGCGATGTTTGCCACCACCCTCTATGCGCCAGAATTTCCATGGTTACGACAAGGCCTAGCGATTTTCAGTGTTCGAGGTTGGACTGGGGGCCGATAGGTACGGACCGATCATGAGCTTGTAAAGCGCTCCGGACTTTTTTGTCGCGGCGCTTGCTGCCGCATATTTTTTCGGCGAAAGGCGCGCAGGGATCCACCAAATCACTCTGCGACAGTCCTGAGAACGAATATATGAAAATTGCTATCGTTCACGACTGGTTGACCCTGACAGGTGGGGCGGAGCGAGTTCTGGAGCAGGTCTTCGAACTATTTCCGGACGCCGAGCTGTATTGCGCCGTCTGTTTTCTTCCGGAAAAGGATCGCTGGCTTGTCGATGGGCGAGTCGTCCGCACAAGTTTCGTCCAAAAGTTGCCTTTCGCGCGGCGTCTGTATCGCGCGTATCTGCCGCTCATGCCTCTGGCTGTCGAGCAATTCGACCTCTCGGGGTACGACCTCGTCATCAGCACCAGCCATGCTGTGGCTAAAGGCGTGATTACCGGACCCGACCAGGTTCACGTGAGTTATATTTTCAGCCCCATTCGCTATGCTTGGGATCTACAGGCAGCTTACTTGCGGGAGGCAGGACTGCAGGGTTTGAAGAGTTGGCCGGCAAGGGTCATTCTCCACTACATGAGAATGTGGGATGTGCGAACCGCGCACGGGGTCGATAGGTTTGTTGCGATCTCCGACTTCATCAGGCGACGAGTGCGAAAAGCTTACGGACGCGACGCGCAGGTTGTCTATCCGCCAGTGGACGTAGAAAGATTCCAGCTCGGCAAGCGCAAGGAAGAATTTTATCTGACCGCATCCCGGATGGTGCCTTACAAACGCATTCCTTTGATCGTTGAGGCATTTTCCAAGATGCCGGATCGCGAACTGGTTGTGATCGGGGACGGCCCGGACATGGATCTCGTGCGGAAAGCAGCCGGACCGAACGTGCGCATACTTGGCCGCCAAACGGATGCGCAGGTCATCGATCACATGCAACGCGCGCGCGCCTTTATCTTCGCAGCGGAAGAGGATTTCGGGATCGTGCCGTTGGAGGCGCAGGCCTGCGGTACACCGGTCATCGCGTATGGGCGGGGCGGCAGTCTGGAAACCATTGTCGGTGAAGATGGCGATAGACCCACAGGCGTATATTTTTTCGAGCAATCGGCATCCAGCATCGTCGAAGCGGTCGAGAAACTGGACGAAATGCACATCGATCCCGACCATTGCCGTGACAATGCCCAACGTTTCTCGACCGCGAACTTCCGAGCGGAATTCCTGGCTCAGATCGAGTGCGCACTGGTCGAACATGGCGGAAAGATCGGCCGTGCCATATAGGCCCGCCGACTTTCGCAGATTGGTCCTATAATGGTTCTTTCGTTGCCGCTCGCCTTTTTCGGGTCAATGTTCGTCCTTGGCCTGACGCCTATCGGCGGCCTTCTCAATATCGTGTTCACGCCTGCCGCCGCAGCGATAGCGCTCTTGTTTATCTATCAGCGCCCAACCGCCTATCTGGCATTCACCATGTGGGTCTGGATGCTCACGCCGCTTTATCGACGAATGGCAGACTTCCAGACCAGCTATAACGAAACGAGTCTGGTGCTGCTCGCGCCGCTGGTCGTGACATTGCTCTGTTGTTTGCCGATCCTTCGCAACCTCAGATCTGGTCGTCATGTCGCCATCGCCGGACTGTGGGGATTGCTTGCAGTCATACTTTACGGGTTTTTCTCCGGTGCGGTGCAGAACGGTTTGTTTGCAGCGCTCCTCGGGGCATTAAATTGGGCCCTTCCGATCTTGTTCGCGATACATATCATGCTGTGCCCTGAAGATGCGCAAGAAAAAGGGCGCCAACTGATGCTGTCGCTGGTTTGGGGAGGGGGGGTTCTTGGTCTATACGGAGTGTACCAGTATTTCTTGCTTCCCGTTTGGGATGCGGCGTGGATGCGCGATTCCAACCTGCTATCCATCGGCTCGCCACTGCCACGGATGGTGAGGGTTTTCGGTACCTTGAACTCACCTGGGCCCTATGCTCAGTTCGTGTCGGCGGCTGTGCTGGTAGCTCTGGCAACCCGTTCTAAAATACGCACCCCCTCGCTTCTTCTGAGTGTTCTGGGATTGATGCTCTCCCTGGTCAGGGCTGCCTGGGCAAGCACGTTTATCGGCTTCGTCGCGTTGCTTTACTGGTCCGACGTGCGCCAGAAAACCCGGTTTGCCGTGGCCGGCGCGGGGGCTCTCGTCGTGCTGACACCCTTGCTCGCCTTCTCTCCACTCGGAGATACTATCGGCGATCGTGCCTCGACGATCTCCGATTATTCGTCCGATTACAGTTACCTTGAAAGACTCGATCTTTACCAGCGCTTCACGGCAACCGCTTTCAACTCGCTTGCTGGCGTCGGAATCGGTGGCGTCGGTGTCGTGTCAGCCAGACTTTCAGGACAAGACATGGACGTCGTGGATGCAACGACCACGATCGATAGCGGCGTGTTGGAAATCTTCTATACGTTCGGCCTTTCCGGCGCCATGTTCCTTGGCCTCCTCGTTATCCTGTACGTTCGAGCGTGGCCGGATAAAAACGACCGCTTTGCAGTCGCCTCGATGACGGTCGCACTATCCTGCGCGCCATTGCTTTTTGCTGGTAATCCGCTGATTGGCGCTTCCGGGATGCTGGTCTACCCCTTTCTCGCCATCGCGCGTCTGCTCAAAAGCCATATCAAAACGCCGCCGGATCAGACGTCGCACAGTCCGACGGGCCCTTTGGCATGAGGGTGCTGCAGATCGGCCTCGAATGGTTTCCAGAAAGGGGGGGCGGCCTGGACCGATATTTTCACGGGCTTCTTTCTGCCGCCCATTCTGAACCATTGGACATGCGAGGACTTGTCGCTGCGAGCGCGAAGGCGTCTGCCGATTCCGGAGGGAAGGTCACCGGCTTCGCTTCACCGGATGCCGTTCTTCCGGCGCGTCTGTGGCAAATGAGAGCCGCTTTTGATCGCGTCGTCGAGGAGTTCGAACCTGAGATAATCGCTTCTCATTTCGCCCTGCACGCCTTCCCCATACTGGATCGCATAGACCGGCCTTTCGTCGCGCATTTCCACGGTCCTTGGGCGCAGGAGGGAATCGTCCAACGCAATGGCAAACGCCAGACCGCTTCCAGCATCATCCAACAATTCGTGGAAAGCCGCGTGTATCACCGGGCAGACCGGATGATCGTGCTCTCGCGCGCCTTCGCCAATCTGTTGCAGGAAACCTTCAATATATCGGGCGATAAGATCGCCGTCATTCCCGGGTCAATCGATGTGGAGCGATTTGCCGGGTGCGACGTCGCGACGGCGGAGGCGCGCAGCCGTTTGGGTTGGCCGATCGATCGCCCGGTACTTCTGGCAGTCCGACGGCTGGTTGCCCGCATGGGCCTGGATCGGCTCATCGAAGCGATGAAGCGCCCGGAGATCGCGCGCCATGGCCTCGTCCTGATGATTGCTGGGAAAGGACCACTCGAAGGCGCTCTCGCCAAACGGATCGCGGAAGAGAAACTCGATGATCGCATCCGATTGCTGGGGTTTGTACCGGATGAAGAACTGCCTGTGATCTATTGCGCAGCAGATTGTTCGATCGTGCCGACGCAAGACCTGGAAGGGTTCGGATTGGTAGCCGCCGAGTCGCTCGCGTCCGGGACGCCCGTTCTCGTAACTCCTGTGGGCGGTTTGCCGGAAGTGGTCTCCGATCTTTCACCGGATCTGATCCTAGCGGGAAAAGACGATCGGGATATAGCTGATGGGATCGAGCGATGGTTGAACGGCGAATTGCGTTTGCCTACTGCGGAGCAATGCAAGCATTACTGCCGAAAAGAATTTTCGTGGCAAACCGGTGTCAATCGTATTCAGCACGAATATCTTCGCCTAGTTAGGTAGAGCGGTGAAAGATCGCAGCCAACTTCTGATCTTGAATCACAGTGCTGAACTGGGCGGCGCCGAATTGTGCCTTTTGGATTATCTCCGAAGGACTGATTTGCGGGCCGATACGATTCTTTTCGAAACTGGACCTCTTCACGATCTTATGGATAAGGTCGGGGTCGACACGGAGACACTGGATGCCGGCTCGGTCTTGGATATTCGTAGCTCAGGTGGTGCCTGGAATACTTTGGCTGCAACACCTGCTCTTCTGAGAATATCGGCAAGCCTGGTCAAGCACATGAGAGCCAGCGACGTTGTTTACGCGAACTCCCAGAAAGCCATGGTGGTCGCGGCAATAGCCAATACCATCGCACGCCGTCCGCTCATCTGGCACTGCCATGACATCATGACCGCACCGCATTTCAGCAAGGGGATGAAACGGATTGCCGTTGCGCTTTCGAACCGCTTCGGTGCGCTTATGATCGCGAATTCCGAAGCAACGGCGCGCGCGTACGAGGAAGCCGGTGGGAGCTTGCCGGTCAAGGTCGTCTATAACGGCATCGACCCGGCACCGTTTCGGAATCTCGATCGTTCGGTCTTGCGCTCGAGGCTGGCAACGGAGATCGGCAGCGGCGACGCGCCGCTCATCGCCATGTTCGGTCGCCTTAGTCCGTGGAAGGGACAAGAGGTCGCTATCGAAGCGATTGCGTCGCTGGACAACACGCATCTCGTTCTTGTCGGCGAGGGACTTTTCGGAGATGGGGAATACGCCGATTCTCTGCGGCGGAGCGTAGTTCGGCAAGGATTGGACAGCCGCGTTCATTTTCTCGGATTTCGTGAAGATATCCCGGAATTGATGGCTGGGGCCAATGTCGTCATCCATTGCTCGACCGCGCCCGAACCGTTTGGTCGGGTGATTGTCGAGGCAATGATGTCGGGCACGCCGGTCGTTGCTTCCGGCGCTGGCGGGGCATTGGAAATCATTGAATCCGGAGTGAATGGTCTTTTGGTCGCGCCGGGCGATCCCCTTGCATTGCGAGATGCAATTACTTCTTTGCTTGATGATCAGGCGACGGCGTCAAGGATTGCCAGCGCCGGGTCTGCTCATGCTTTGGCGCGGTTCAGCCTTGACCGAATGGTCGCTTCAACTGACGATATCGTTCAGTCAGTGATGAGGCAAAGGCGATGATACGCCTCCCTGCGTCGCGTCGGCGGATGCTGGGTGCGATGGCGATCGGAACAGCCGCCGTTTTACCGGCCAAGGGCCGCGGGTTCTCTCTCGACCAGCTTCGTGACGAAACCATAGATCCTACATCATTCGGTGTCGTCCCTGATGGTCTGACCGATAATGCAGCCGCCTTCGAGAAAGCTGTCGATCGAGCCGTGGCCAGCGGTAAGCCACTCTTCCTTCCGCCCGCATCGTTGCCATATCGTACCAGTCGGCCCCTGCGCGCTTTGACCGGGCTGATGGGGGCCGGCCGGCAATCATGCATCGAGGTGCATGAGCCGGGCGAATTCGACGGCGAGCGGGCTCTCCTCCACCTAGGCTGGAGCCGATCCGAAAGCTCGGAAATGTGCAGGGTGCCGCTTTCGGGAATTCGATTGGTTGGAAAAGCAGTTCGGACAGCACGTCGGTCTGGGAATCCGAGGAGCTGCGGTTTTGATGGCAATGGTATTCTCTACGATGAGATGGTCGGCCCTCTCCACGCGCGAGATATCTCGGTATCGCATTTCAAAAAAGGAATCGTCCATGCCAACGCGACCGGTCACATTGGGGGGACCGCATTAGATGTAAGCAATTGCTGGTTCAATCTCTACTGGGAAGTGAACACGGCGGACTATCGCTACTACGATTGCGTTTTTACGGGAGCTCTCTTCGCGGCCTACGGATGCCACGGTTCTAATCGGCAAGATGGGACCGATCCCGGTGGAATTTCAAATCTGCTCCTGTCGGGCTGTCATGCAGGTTTTGCACCGTATGGTTTCTGGCAGGCGGAGGGTGACGGTACGGTAGGTCTGGTGGGCCTCACTTTGCAGAACTCCTCTTTTGAACAAATTGGTAATCAAGCCATCCGGCTCGGACGACACACAGGCAGCGGCCGTAAGGTTTCCAATGGATGGGACATCTCAGTACCTGGCCACACCTGGACCGATCCAGAGTTGGATGCCGCCGCTTACAACGCCTACACCATTCTTGAAGACGCCGCCCATCCCATCCAAGAAATCGCGGTCAATCTCGATCTGGTTCAAGGCGCACCACTATTCGTCAGAGGATCTGCGTGGCGAGCAGGGTATAGCGGTTATCATACCCGGATCGGCGACCTACTCGAATGGATCGAGGCATCGGAAGGTGTTGCCGGGTACGAAGTCTCGGGACAGGGAAGGGAAAAGATACTCGCTCCGCCTCGCAGATTTGTGGCAGTCCAGCCGATCATCGCAGATCTTCATGTGAAAAAGACAGTGGAACTCATCCATTTTGAGCGGCCGGACTGGATTTTGGGAGCGACAAAGGCATGTCTGGAATTGCTTGGCACGGCGAACAACCAAAACCCGGACGTTCAGTCGCTTCTCGTACGCGTCGCGGTGGACAGCGGGGAGTTCAAGCCTCTTGGTTTCATGACATTGCCTCCCGGGCGAAGCGACTTCAGCTTTCGCAGGTGGTTTAATCCGCAGGGCGATGCATCGACGCACGATCGAGGGATCAGAGTTTTGCTTGAAGGCGACGTATCAAAAATTTCATTCGCTTCGGATCAAGTAACTGGCCAAGTCGTCCTCGTGATCGAGCAAGGGTAGCTCGGACAAGAGCTGCGGTTACGCAATCGCGTCAGTCAGCACCTTGAAGAAAAAGCTATCTGTCGAAACCTCCCGCGAGCCTTTTGGGCCACGTCGCTGGCCTTGCGCCCCCAGCGCTCGATCGTGGCCGGAAGACCATGGCTCGCCCACTTGCTCGTCGCAGAAAGTGCTCTCACGTTTTCGGCAAGATCTGGCACGAAACCAGCGTGAAAAGCTCTCATGCACCAATCCACGTCCTCGCCCTCTGCCCAACCGAGGCGCGGATCGAGACGGACTTTTTCGAAAACGGGACGAGCAATAAGCATCGCACCGCCATCGATGTAACAAGGCCCGGCCGAATGCAGATTCAAGGGATCCGCGCCACCGGCGTCGCGCAACATCTTGGTTTTGCGATGAAGCACATGGCCTGGCCAGGGACGGTCAATCTGGGCGAGGGACATGTATGGCTCCTTTGTACCGTCAGTACGCAGATGCATCACGTTGGGCGACAACATGTCGAATTCATGCGGAGCGCGAGACAGCGCGCAAGGATCCAGAATAATGCGCGAATGCAAAACAAGCATGCGCGGCGCTGTCATGCGATCCATCAACGCATTCTTTTTGGCAGATAAAAGAAACCTGCCGAAGGCATCTTCGGTTCCGTCAATTTCGAAATAGGATACGCCGGGGTAGCGTTTCAAGAAGCCGCGTTCGCCGCGAGATGGGCCTGCAATTATGATCTCGGCATCAGCTTTGGCGAGTTCGGGTTGCGCGCGCAAAGCATCGAGGCATCTCTCTATTTGGCTGACTTCCGCAGGTTCTCCTGAGTAGAGGATACCGGCCCCCCAACCCAATGGAAGCGCGCTTTGGACGCGGCGCATGGTAATCCGGCCATTCTCGGACAACTCAACAATTTCGCAACCTCCACCAAGAAACTTCAAGATAGCCTGACGGACTTGATTGAAAGTCATGTCGTAAGCGGGGGCCTCGGCTCGCGCTCTCCCGTCGTCTAGAACGGTGATGGTTCCCCCGAGACGCGTAGCGGCGAAGGCGCGCCGCAGCGTGACCGGAAGAAGCCCGTCGAACTTCAATTGCCGCGCATCGATCCGTATCGAATTGCAATCGTTGAGCAAATGCAATTTGCGGATGTCGTTCCGATTGTTAACCTCAAATTGTTCCATATCGGTTTAGCGCCGCTCCACAATCTAGCCCCATACACCATTATCTCAAGCGAGGACGTAGCACCCCTGCTAGGATATGAGATAATTCATACGGGCATCGTTGCAGTTGAAATTCGAAACGTTTCCTCATATTCGCGGCACGGTTCGTCTTTCTTTCGCCGTAAACAAGCCCTTACGCCCATACCCAAGTTTCGAACTGGTGACAGTCAGCAAAGCCCTTCCTGTAATCCTGCGCATCGCTCGAAGGCTCCGTAGCTTTCGACTGGTTCGTGGTGGGCTGTGTGTGGCGCGCGCGATTGTTCCGCGTTACCCAGGACGTCTCTTCACTGTGGAGAACGGTACGATCCGCTATGAATGCGACCTATCTTCTTACATCGAATGGAATTTGGCCGTTTTCG
The DNA here is from genome assembly GCA_025698865.1 of Erythrobacter sp. Classification (GTDB taxonomy): domain Bacteria; phylum Pseudomonadota; class Alphaproteobacteria; order Sphingomonadales; family Sphingomonadaceae; genus Qipengyuania. The sequence goes on from JAILWQ010000002.1 coordinate 533,873, forward strand.
GTGATTACGAAGGTCCTGAAAAACGTGCTTTCGGCTCTCTCATCCCGCCCGGTCGGAAAAATATCATGCTGGACGTTGGGGCTAATGTCGGCGCTCACAGCCTCTTCTTCGCCAAGCTATTCGAGCGGGTAGTTGCGTTCGAGCCTAATCCCGACGTTTTCGGACGGTTGGAGCGCAACATCACCCTGAATCCACAAACCTTAGTTGAACCGCACTGTATCGGCCTCAGTGATCATGATGCGGAACTTGTCTTTTATAAGCCGGCCTACGAAAATCAGGGAACGGGAACCTTTGATCGGGAGTCTGCACCCGTTCATTATGACTTGTTAAAGTTGCCGGTGACAACTGGCGATTCACTAGTGTATGACGATATCGGCCGTGTCGATGCGATAAAGGTCGATGTGCAGGGCTTCGAGCCTCAAGTATTGGCCGGACTTTGTCGAACCCTGTGCACCAGCAGGCCGATCGTCTGGATCGAAATCTCCAGCTCCACACGCGAAGAATTGTCTCGAAGAGGCGGGCTGTCGATGCTTCTGCCATCAGGCTATCGAATATTTCGTTTTAATCACGATTACCGATATTTTATGTTTCATCGCATAAAGATCGAGCCGGTTGCGCTCGATATTCCCGAAGACGAAGGTGATTTTCTTCTTATTCCTGAAGAATGGCCAAACCTGCCGATCTAAAGTTGGTGCAGGGATGTGGGTTCCCGCATCAAGATCGATCCTTAATGGCTTGGCTGTAAATTTCTAAATTTTGCTCCGCAATCACATGTTCATCGTAGCTTGCAGCACGTTCCAAGCCTCGAGCAACCATCCTCTCGCGCTCGCTATCGTTCATCAACAACGAAACAATGCGTTCGCCGAATTGCCCATCCTCGACGATATTGCCAAACTGGCCGGCCTTCAACACGTCATCGGCTCCGGGATTGGGTGTCGTGACGATCGCGGTTCCACATGCCATCGCCTCGATGTAGGCAATACCGAACCCTTCATAGAGACTTGGGTACGCGAAGACCCAGCACTGCGCCATCCAGGAAGCCAGGGCCGCATCGTCGAGATCGTGGAGAAACGTGACTGACGGGTGCGGCTGTTCGTGATCCGTCACCATGTAAAGGCGGGCATCGGGAACGCATGGGAGAATGTCCGACAGAAAAGATTGGTACATGAAACGTCCGCGTTTGCGTTCTCCCCACCCTCCTACAAAGAAGATCGAAGGTGTTTCGGTTTTGGGGCGAGGAGAATAGATGGTTCGATCCACACTCATGCCAACAATACCATCCGTGCGGTAAATCGCCTGTGTTTCTTTTCCGATAGCGATAGTTCGGGTTGCGAGACGGATTGAAATCTTCTCCAGTTCGAAGACAAGGCGCTGCATCAGGCGTCTTTTGCGGGTGGAAGCGGTCCGCGCCTCCTGCAGTGCACTGCCATACATCGTGCGTACCGTTGCCCAGGGGCGCCGCATCAAGAACCAGTCGTCGCCGTTCAGATGAACAAGGTCTGGCCTGCCGAATGACAGGAAATTCAGCAAAAAAGGACTGAGCAAGAGCCTCGTGATCTGGCGTTTGTTGGACCAGTTCAGGATACTCACATGTCGATAGAGGGCATCTTCAGGGGCGATACCCGAACTGTAAACCGTGATCTCCACCTCTGGCATTGTGGCCAGCGAATTGGCTAGCCGATGAACGGCGGCTTCGACCCCTCCCTTTCGTCCGGCCCTGCGCGGCAGTGTTGCATGGTAAATGGCGATAATCGTGGGGCGCATTAAGAATTCTCCTCGTCGCGTCTGGTGATCGAACGCGCCACGACTGCGCAAGGGGTGTGCAATCGCCCGATTAGCGATTATACACAGGGCACTTCGGTGCATCGCTCCTAGGCAAGGCCACGTCGGCTGGTTGCATTCGATAAATGCTTCCGGTCATTCCCGTTATCGAGATCACCAACTTGTCGATACCCATTGCCCGTCTGCGAACGCTGCTCACGACACGAAATGGCGGCATAGCATCCTATATGGCACAGGGCGTCTCCGCGTCCTTCCTGCTGCAGGGCGCTGGCTTGGCTCTCGTCACCGGCAGTTCGATACTCCTGGCTAGATTGCTGGGTGCGGAAGGTTACGGCGTCTACGCCTATGTATTGGCGTGGATCGAAGTGCTTAAGGTGCCGATTGCGTACGGCTTGCCGATTATGATCCAGCGCGAGGTCGCGTTGTATGCTGGCCGGGGCGATTGGGGGCTGATGCGGGGGCTTTCGATCCGGGTCAACCAGTTCATTCTTCTGACATCGGCAGCTATAATCCTCATATCGGCCGCCATTGCGGCATCCGGCTTGTGGAACCTTTTCGATACGCCAAGCGCCAGATACACGATCTACATCGCGCTTGTGTCGCTGCCACTTGCAGCATGGTCTGCCGCACGAGCGGCTGCTCTCAATGGGCTGCGAATGATTGCTCGCGCGGCATTCCCCGATCAGGTGGTCAGGCATTGCATCACGATTCTTACCGTTCTGATCTTTTGGGGTTGGTTAGGGCGGCTGACTCCGGAAACCGCGATGATCGCCCAAGTGACCGGCATCGCGGCTGCATTTGCGCTTGGCGCATGGCTGCTTTACAGTTCCCTTCCCCAAGAATTCCACAAACAAGCTCCTCAATTCGCCATGGGACAGTGGCTTCGCGATCTTGGCCCGTTTCTCTTGCACGGAGCATCCTACGCTATCTGGGCCTCTCTTGCGGTGGTTATGATCGGCTGGTTCAGGCCTGCTGACGAAGCCGGGATCTACCGCGCCGCGGCCCTGGTAGCTGGCCTCAGCGTTTTCCCGATCACGGCGTTCGTGGCGACTGTCTCGCCTCTCGTCGCCCGCCTCAACGATGAGGGGGACCGGGAACGAATGCAGCAGCTGGTCAATGTAACGACCACGATAATGTTCGGATTCGCGTTCTGCGGATTCTTTAGCAGCATACTTCTCGGCGAATGGTTCCTGGAGTTCGTTTTCGGTCCGCAATTCGGGGCCGGATATTGGGTTCTGGTCATTCTGACCGGCGGGAACTGGATATTCTCCGGAATGTGGAGCGTGGCCCTGCTGCTCGATATGTCGGGCGGACAACGCTTTCCCGCCCTAGCCTATGCTGTTGCGCTTGTTATCAACCTGGCGTTGGGGGTCGCGCTCATACCGCAGTTCGGCGTTGTTGGAGCCGCAATCGCAACGGCGTCAAGCTGGTCGATCGTTCATGTCGGCCTCGCGATCACGGTTTGGCGACGACTTTCGATTAGGCCGGACATCTTCCATGCGCTACTCTGGGCGATCAAGTTTAGAAGAGAATCGCGCAGGTGAACGGCAAAAGGCTGGCCTTGAGCAGTTCTCGCTCGGCGAGAATGAAGACAATTCTTAAGGCAAACGAAGCAATCAGGCCCGCGTTTTCAAATCGACCTCCTTGTTCCTCGGGAATGCCACGAGACTGATCGGAAAATCCGGGGATGACGTATTTTTTCGCAACATCTGAATTTTTCGCTGCCGAGGAAGAAGTCAGCATTTCGCGGATTTCACCTCCGCGCAAAGCGCGGCTCATCCTGTTGCAGGAAAAGGACGTTTACATCCGACCTAGCGCCGACGCCCGGAATTCACCGTGGCAGCCAGTCAGGTAATAAGCAGTAAGCAATATGGAAAATAACTTCCGTGAGAACGAGCCCAGTTATTCTGATCCGGGTACGGAAATGCATCTGGACGCTGCGGGCCTGACGCGGGCAGGAGAGACTGCTCGCGCGCCGAGTTCGCTGCGCTGGCGGATAATGCTATGGATGATTTCCATTGATTTGACCGCTCTCGTACTCGGTTTCGTGGGTGCGGTGTGGCTACGTTTGATGCTGCTTGGGGACACGCATTGGCGATACCTGCTCCCCGCCCTGATCCCCCTTTATCTAATTACTGCTGCAAACAGCGGTGCGTATGCGTCCGATATCTTCGACAAACCCTTGGGTGCGGCGCGCCGGGCCGTTCTTGGATTGGCGCTGGCGCTCGTCGCCATGGTTTTCTTCGGCTTCATATTTCAGGCAAACGACAACCTCCCGAGGTTCGCCATCGCCACCGGCTTCGTCGTCGGAGGTAGCCTGCTGGCTGTCGGTCGGTACTTCTTCATCAAGAATCTTGAGGCAGTTGTTGGAGGAAATCCGTTCCGCGTGGTTCTCGTCCGAGAGAAAGACCAGCCCTTGCCGCATGGGGATTTTCTTACCGTCATCCCAGCAGAGCGACTTTTCAATCCGGATCATCACGATCCCGCGATGTATGACCGCTTCGCCCGCATTACACAAACCGCGCACCGGGTTGTTATCGTCTGCCGACCCGACCGGCGGGCAGCGTGGGCCCATGCACTCAAAGGGGCGGGGGTGCAGGGCGAAGTCATGGTTCCCGAGTTGGCCAAGCTTGCCCCGCTGCATGTCAGTTCATGCAGTGGTCAGTACACTCTGGTAGTAGCAGCCGGGCCTCTCGGGCTTGCCGACCGTGCTCTCAAGAGGGCATTCGACCTGCTGTTCGCATCTGTCGCGATCATGATATTGGCGCCAATACTGTGCCTGATAGCGATCGCGATCAAGCTGGATAGTTCGGGGCCGGTCTTCTTCCGGCAGCAACGTATCGGTCGTGGGAACAAGATTTTTCGAATACGTAAATTTCGCTCGATGCATATCGCAGGCACCGATGAAGCCGGGCATCGTTCCGCCAGCCGCGTGGATGATCGCGTGACCCGGATCGGCCGGCTGATTCGCAAGACGAGTCTTGATGAATTGCCCCAATTGATCAACGTGCTTGCGGGCGACATGAGCATAGTCGGTCCTCGTCCGCACGCGCTGGGGAGCCGTGCGGCCGACAAGCTTTTCTGGGAGATAGACGAGCGTTACTGGCATCGCCATGCGGCGAAACCTGGACTTACGGGTCTCGCCCAAGTACGCGGCTTTCGCGGGGCAACTCTGATCGAAGCGGATCTCGCCAACCGCCTTCAAGCCGATTTGGAATATCTCGAGGACTGGTCACTGTGGCGCGACATCAAGTTGATCTTGTTGACCAGTCGGGTCTTGTTTCACAGGAATGCGTTCTGAAGCTTCGTGTCTGAACTTCAGTATTTTCCGACCGGGCGGCGGACGTCTTCCCGGACTCGCTTTTTCCGCTAATCTAGTAGGCTCAATTATGGCAAGAACTGCAATCGTTACCGGTATCAGCGGGCAGGATGGAGCATATCTGGCTCAAAATTTGCTTGAGCGCGGTTACCGGGTATTTGGCACCTACCGCCGAACCAGTTCAGTGAATTTCTGGAGAATTGACGAGCTTGGCATCAGCGATCATCCCGAACTCAACTTGGTCGAATACGATCTGACCGACATGGGCTCGGCCATCCGCCTGATCGAGCAGTCCGAAGCGGAAGAAATCTACAATCTCGCAGCTCAAAGCTTTGTCGGGGTTTCATTCGATCAGCCGATTACAACCGGACAGATTACTGGACTGGGTGCGGCCTACCTTCTTGAAGCCATTCGCACCGTAAACAGAAATATCCGATTTTACCAAGCTTCGACTTCCGAAATGTTTGGCAAGGTGCAGGCCGTCCCGCAAACCGAAGATACGCCGTTCTACCCCCGCAGTCCCTATGGAGTCGCCAAATTATATGCTCACTGGCTGACAGTGAACTATCGCGAGAGCTTCGGCATCTTTGGCTCGAGCGGAATACTCTTCAACCATGAAAGCCCGCTTCGCGGTCGTGAATTCGTAACTCGGAAAATTACGGATACTGTAGCGAAGATCGCGATCGGCAAAAGGAATTTCATAGAGCTCGGTAATCTCGATGCGAAGCGAGACTGGGGCTACGCCAAGGACTATGTCGAGGGCATGAGACTGATGCTTCAGCACGGAGTTCCAGAAACATTCGTACTGGCTACCAATCGGACCGAGACGGTGCGCCGCTTTGTCGAGTTGGCTTTCAAGGAGATCGATGTGACCTTGGAATGGAGTGGAAAAAGCGAGAATGAAATTGGCGTCGATGCTGCCTCTGGCGAAACGCGAGTGAAGATCAATCCGGATTTCTACCGGCCTGCGGAGGTCGAGCTACTCATCGGAGATCCAAAAAAGGCGCAGGATATGCTTGGATGGAAACCGAAGACGACGCTGGAAGAGCTGACGCGGTTGATGGTCGAAGCAGATCTCAAGCGTAATCGCGAGGATCGTTCATTCTGATGCGCGTTGCACTTACTGGTGCGAACGGTTTCACAGGGAAATATGTGCGACACGCGTTGACGAATTTTGGCATTCCATATGTCATACTGAAAGGCGATTTGCGCAATCCGAGAGACATCAGGAGCGAAATAGAGCGGAATGAATTTGACCGCTTGATCCATCTTGCTGGCAGCGCTTTCGTCGGCGCAACAGAGTGGGAAAGCTTCTACCAAGTCAATCTTATCGGTACGCTTAGTCTGCTTGATGCATTGGCGGAAACGAAGCCAGGCATCCGATGCATTCTTGCGAGCAGTGCGCAAGTGTATGGTTCTGCTGCCGAAGGATTGGTGAAGGAGAGGACGCTTTGCTGTCCGTCCAATCATTACGCTATCAGCAAGTGGAGCATGGAGCAGGCGGCCAATCTATGGCGCGACCGCTTGGAGATCACCGTCACACGGCCTTTCAATTACACTGGAGTTGGACAAACCGGTCAATACCTCATTCCCAAGATCGTAGACCATTTTCATCGGCGAGCCGAGGTTATCGAACTCGGGAACACTTGGGTCAAACGCGATTTCAGCGATGTCCGCTCGGTCGCCGACGCGTATGTTGGGCTGGCCCTGACCGATACACCCCCGCCCCTAGTCAATATTTGTACAGGGCACCTACATTCGATCGATGACATTCTGCGTTATCTGAAGGAGACAAGCGGGCACGATATAGCTGTACGAGTTAACCCCGATTTCGTGCGTACCAACGACATTGAGGTTCTTGGAGGTGACCCGACGCTGCTATCGACAAGTCTCAAGCACTGGCGACCAAACTCTCTACAAGACCTTCTAGGCTGGATGTACGAGACAGGCCTCTCCGAAGCGCGAGAACGATGAGCGCGGGACTGGGAACTGGTGCTGGATCACCGCCCACTCTGCCTCAAGCCAGCCCGATATCCGGCGCGTCTTCCTGTTTCATGCCGACCACGTGGTATCCTGCGTCCACGTGGTGCACTTCTCCGGTGACGCCGCTGGACAGGTCGGAGAGGAAATACAGGCCCGAGCCGCCGACATCCTCGATCGTGACGTTGCGGCGCAGGGGGGCGTTCAGCTCGTTCCACTTGAGGATGTAGCGGAAATCGCCGATGCCGCTCGCCGCCAGCGTCTTGATCGGGCCGGCGCTGATCGCGTTGACGCGGATGTTCTGCGGGCCGAGATCGTTGGCGAGATACTGGACGCTCGTCTCCAGCGCGGCCTTGGCGACGCCCATCACATTGTAGTGCGGGATGACCTTTTCCGCGCCGTAATAGGTCAGCGTCAAGATCGACCCGCCTTCGTTCATCATCGCGCTCGCGCGCTTGGCCACCGCCACCAGGCTGTAGGCCGAGATGTTCATGGTCATCAGGAAATTGTCGAGGCTGGTGTCGAGATATTTGCCACGCAGCTCGCTCTTGTCGGAAAAGCCGACCGCGTGGACCACGAAATCGATCGTCTCCCAGCGCGATTTCAGCGTCTCGAACGCGCGGTCGAGCGCGCCCATGTCGGCCACGTCGCATTCGAACACGAAATCGCTGCCGAGCTGGTCGGCGAGCGGCTTCACGCGCTTGCCCAGCGCCTCGCCCTGATAGGAGAAGGCGAGCTCCGCCCCTTCGTCGGCGAGCTTCTTCGCGATGCCCCAGGCGAGCGACTTGTCATTGGCGAGGCCCATGATCAGGCCGCGCTTGCCCTTCATCAGCTGGCCGCCGGTCGATCCGCTCATTCCGCATTCTCCTGCAATTCCTGATTCTCCGCCGCCGCGTTCCGTCGCCGGTTGTCGGCCTGCCCGATCGTGTTCATCTCTTCCTCGGGCGTCTCGGCCAGCGCGGCGTTGAGTTCGGCGCCTATAACCACACCCAGCCCAACGAGCCAGAAGAAGAACAGCGCGATCATGATCCCGGCGAGGCTGCCATAAGTGAGGTTGTAGGTGAAGAAGCTGCGCAGCACGATCGGCAGCAGCGTCGTCACCGCGATCCACCACAAGGTGGTGAACAGCACCCCGGGCCACTTGGGATAGCGGCGCGAGCGGTACTGCGCCGGGGTCAGCGTGTAGAAGATCAGGTAGAGCGATCCGAACAGGCCGAAAGCGGGCACGATGCGCGAGAGGCGCAGGGTCGAGACGAGGTCGACCAGCTCGGGAAAGAAGGCGTCGATCACCTGCTGCGCCGCGCCGATGATCACTTGCGCCAACAGCGAAAGCAGCAGCAGCAGCACCGCGCCGAGGATCACGCCGGCCGACAGCAGGCGATATTCCCAGAAGGCGTGAGTCATCTTGGTGCCGTAGGAGCGGCGCAGGATATCGCGGATCGTCTCGATCAGACTGCCGACGGTCCACAGCGCCACGAGCGCGCCGGCCCACAGCAGCCAGCCCGAGCGCGCCTCGATGACGTCGCGCGCAACCGGCTCGATCACGTTGCCGACCACCGGCGGCAGGGCATAGAGCACCGCGTTGATGGTCGCCGCCCGGTCGCTCTCTTCCCCGATCAGCGAGAAGATCGCCGCGCCGAGAATGAAGAAGGGAAAGATCGAGAACATCGCCAGATAGGCGAGGTTTCCGGCATGGATGAAGCCGTCGTTGAAGGTGCCGATCGCGGTGCGCTTCATCACTTCGAAGGCCTTGGTGCCCGGCCCCACCCGGTCGACCACGCGGCCTTTGAGCGAATGCAGCCGCCGCGCCTCGGGCGAGAGGGATTCGACCTCGCGCACCCCGGTTTTCGGCGGATCGCTTTCAGCCAAAAATCAGACCCCGAGCTTGGCCCGCGGATCGCTCTCGTCCTTCCAGCCTTCGAGCCGGGCAGAGAGGTCGGCGAGATCGTCGGGCAGCTGGATTTGCAGCGTCACCAGCTGGTCGCCCCGCTCGCCGTTCTTCTTCGAGAAACCCTTGCCCTTGAGACGCAGCGTGCTGCCACCGTCGGTGCCGGGCTTGATCGTCATCATCACCGCGCCATCCACCGTGGGCACACGGACTTTGCCGCCATTGACTGCCTCGTCGAGCGTGATCGGCAGGTCGAAGCGCACATCGTCGCCCTCGCGGGTGTAGAGCCGGTGGCTGTCGACCTCGATCGTGACGATGCCGTCGCCCGCGCCGGCCGGGCCGGCCTCGCCCTTGCCCTTGAGGCGCATCTGCGTGCCGCTTTCGACGCCGGCAGGCAGCTTGAGGTCGATGGTCTTGCCGTCCGACAGGGTGATCCGCTGATCCTTGCGGGCCGCCGCATCGACGAAGGAAACGCGCAGGCGATAGGCGATGTCCGCGCCCTTGCGGGGCGGGGGCTGGGCCTGCCGCCGCCCGCCGAAGGGGCTGCCGCCCGGCTGGCGGGCACGTCCGCCACCGCCGCCGCCGAACAGGCCTTCGAACAGATCGCCGAGATCGACTTCCTCGCCGCCGCCCCCGCCGAAGCCCTGGAAATCCTCGGGCCGGAAATTGCGCGGGCCGCCATCGCCCCGTCCGCCGGCATAGCCGCCGCTGCCCATTCCCCCGCCCATTCCGGCAAAGGGGTTGGCGGGATTGCCCTCGGCATCGATCTCCCCGCGGTCGAACTGCGCGCGCTTGTTCTTGTCGGACAGGAGATCGTAGGCCTGGGTGACCTGCGAGAACCGCTCGGCCGCGTCGGGCCTATCCTTGTTGCGATCCGGGTGGAGCTCCTTCGCCAGCTTGCGATAGGCGCTCTTGATGTCCTTCTCGGACGCGGTGCGGCTCACGCCGAGGGTGGAATAGGGGTCGGCCATCACCGTGTCAGCTAGGTGCTGCGGCGGGCGAGAGCAAGCGGCGCTTTCCTACACGCATCGCGGGGGCTAGGGCGCCTTCGATGCCGGCCGGTACGGGCCTCGTTCGCCAAGGGCGGAGAATCTCGTGCCAGGACAGTGTAACACCCGGTCCATGTCCAACAGGCAAGGCCAAGGTCCGGCGGGAAAGGACGACGTCGATGGAAGACCAGCACAGCGCCGTTCCGGCGACCGACCCCTTCGCGCTGTTCGATGCGTGGTTCGCCGAAGCGAAGGCGAGCGAGCCCAACGATCCCAACGCCATGGCCCTCGCGACGGCGGAGCCCGATGGCGCGCCGAGCGTGCGGATGGTGCTGCTGAAGGGCCACGGCCCTGATGCCGGAGAAGGCGGCGGCTTCGTGTTCTACACCAATGCCGAGAGCCGCAAGGGCCGCGAGATCCGCGCCAACATGCGGGCCGCGCTGCTGTTCCACTGGAAGAGCCTGCGTCGCCAGATCCGCATCGAAGGCCCGCTCGAGGAAGTCGGCGCGCAGCAGGCCGACGCCTATTTCCACTCCCGCGGCCGCGTGTCGCAGATCGCCTCGGCGGCAAGCGACCAGTCGCGCCCGCTCGCCGACCGCGCGGACTACCTCGCGCGGATGGAAGCGCTGGAGGAGGAGTATCCGGAAGGCGACATTCCCCGCCCCCCGCACTGGACCGGCTTCCGCCTGGTCCCCCGGCGGATCGAGTTCTGGCTCGACCGCCCCGGCCGCGCCCATGATCGCCGCCTGTTCACGCGCGCCGGCGCAGGCGAGGACTGGTCCGACACGCTGCTCTACCCTTGAGCCGGGCGCTGGACCAGGACCGCGCCTTCCTCGCCCGAAGCGCGGCGCTCGCCTCGATCGCGGTCGCGCTGGTGCTGGTCGCGCTCAAGGTCTGGGCGGCGTGGCGCACGGGTTCGACCGCGATGCTCGGCAGTCTCGCCGATTCGGCGCTCGACCTCGTCGCCAGCCTCGTCACGCTGGCGGGAGTGTGGTTTGCCGCGCGGCCGGCGGACCGCGAGCATCGCTTCGGCCACGGCAAGGCGGAAGCGCTGGCCGCGATCTTCCAGGTCATCCTGATCGCCATCTCGGCCTCGGCCATCGCCTTCCGCGCCGTCGCCGACCTGTTCGAGGGAAGCGCAACGCAGGGCGCGAGCGAAGGCATCGCGGTGTCGCTCGTCGCGATGGTGCTGACGCTCGCCCTGCTCGGCTGGCAGCGTTATGTCATCGCCCGCACGCGCTCGGTCGCGATCGGGGCCGACCACGTGCACTACCAGTCCGACCTGCTGCTCAACCTCGCAGTGATCGCGGCGCTGGTGCTCGACCAGTATCTCGGCTTCGGATCGGCCGACCCGGTTTTCGGCCTCGCCATCGCGGGCTGGCTGCTGTGGGGCGCGTGGCGGGCGGCGGGCGAGGCGGTGGACCAGCTGCTCGACCGCGAATGGCCCGACGAGAAGCGGCTGGCCTTCGTCGAGGCGGCGGCGCGCCATCCCGAGCTGAGCAATCTCCACGATCTGCGCACCCGCAGCAGCGGCACGCGCGATTTCGTCCAGTTCCATGTCGACCTGCCCGGCGCGATGAGCGTGGACGAGGCGATGGCGATCATCCACCGGGTCGAGGAGGATCTGAGCCGTCGCTTTCCCGGCACCGACCTCCTCATCCACATCGACCCCGCCGGCCATGTCGACGAGCCCGACAATCCGCTGGTCGAGGAAAACGAATTCGCAAAACTGGAGAACGGTTCGTGACACGCCTGCCCTATTTCCACGTCGATACCTTTGCCGACCGGCCCTTTGCCGGCAATCAGGCGGCGGTCATGCCGCTCGATGCATGGCTGCCCGACGCGGTTCTTCAGGCGATCGCGGAGGAGAACAACTTCGCCGAAACCGCCTTCGTGGTGCGCGATGCCGAAAGTGAGGCGGATTACGAGCTGCGCTGGTTCACCCCGACCGAGGAGGTGCGGCTGTGCGGCCATGCGACGCTCGCCAGCGGGCACGTGATGCTGACCGAAGCGGAGCACATGGGCGATGCGGCCCGCGTCACCTTCCGCACGCGGCGGGCTGGAACGCTCGAGGTTCGGCGGGCCGCGGCGGGCTACGAGCTGGCGCTGCCCGCCATCCCGACCGGGCCGGACGAGTGGGACGAGGCGGTGGCGCTTCTCGGCGCGCGCCCGCGCGAAGTGCGGCTCAATCCGGATGGCTACGGCATCTACCTGTTCGAGAGCGAGGCGGAGATCCGCGGGCTCGATCCCGACCTGCGGGGCTTGCGCGCGCTGGGGAACGACCAGTTCATCTGCACCGCGCCGGGCGAGCGGACCGATGTCGTCAGCCGGGTCTTCGTGCCGGGGGGCGGGGTGGACGAGGACAGCTTCACCGGCTCCGCCCATGCCTGCCTCACCCCGTTCTGGGCCGAGCGATTGGAGCGCGACAGCTTCACCGCTCACCAGGCGAGCGCACGGGGCGGGGACGCGACCTGTCGGCTTGCCAGGGGAGAGGGCGGCGACCGCGTCTGGCTCGGCGGCCCATGCGTCACCGTCGTCGAGGGGCGGTTCTACATACCCGAGGCAGGGTAAAGCTCGATCACGTCGGCCGCCTGCTGCAACAGCGCCTTGCGCTGCGGCGCGTCCGAATGGCCGAGCCGGACCAGCGTCAGCCGCTGTTCGGGCGAGATCAGCACGTACTGGCCCATGTGGCCGATCATCGCGAACAGCGTCTGCGGCGCGCGCGAGGGGAACAGGGGATGCTCGTCCTGACCTTCTTCCAGCGGGAGGTTGAGCCAGGTCTGGAAGCCGTATTGGGGGGATCGCGGGCTCGGCGTGGTCATCGCCTCGACCCAGCCGCGCGGCACGATCTGCTCGCCGCGATAGGAGCCCTTGTTGCGCAGGAAATCGCCGAACCTGGCCCAGTCGCGCGCCGTCGCGTGGATCAGGCTGCCCCCGATCAGCGTGCCCGAGCGGTCGAATTCGGGCACGACGGAGGCCATGCCGAGCGGCCCGAACAGGCGCGAGCGGAGATAGGTGCTCACCGCCTTGCGCCGTTCGTCGGGATCGTCGCTCTCGCTCAGCACCCGCGCGGCGATATCGGCGAGGATCACGGTGGTGTTGCTGGAATATTCGAATCGCTCGCCCGGCTCGGCCTCCAGCGGCTGTTCCTCCGCCCAGCCGGCCATGTCGTCGCGCCCGTCGAGGAACAGCATCTGCACCTCGCTGCTGGTGCGCGGATCGGGTCCGGATTCGGTGTGGTCCAAGCCCGAACGCATCTGGAGCAGGTGGCGCAGCGTGATGGCGGAGCGCGGATCGCCCGCGCGCTGCCATTGCGGCACCGGGGCCGGCTGGTCGAGTCGCAATCGCCCGTCGGACACGAGCAGGCCGATCAGCACCGCGGTCACCGTCTTGGCCATCGACCAGCTGACGAAGCGGGTGTTGGCGTCGTAGCCCGGAGCATAGCGTTCAGCGGCGATTCGCCCGCCTTCCATCAGCACCACGGCGCGGGTCTCGCCCATATCCTCGCGCGCGAACAGATCGTCGATCTCGCGCGCCAGCGCCCGGCGCGGGGCACCCGGGCTGGCGCTCACCGCGGCCAGCGCCTCGTCGGACAGCGGCGGCGGCTCGTCGGGGGCGCTGCCGCTGCAACCGGCAAGGCCCGTCGCAAGGGTTGTGGCGAGGGCGATGGTGGCGATAAGGGGGCGGGACCGCGCGATCATGCGCGGCCTGTCGCATGGGGGCTCGCATCTTGGCAACGCGTAAAAGGGGCACGGGCCGGAGCGCGAAGAACGGGCGCCGCTGGTTCGTCGCGGTGCTGGTCCTTGTCGTGGTTGCCGGTTTCGCCTGGTGGCGCTGGGGTGCCGGGATCCGCGACGATGCGACTGCCGGCACGGCCTACATGGCACGCGTCGCCTGCTCCTGCCGCTATGTCGGCGGGCGCGAGATGGAGGATTGCGAGAAGGACCGGCTGGACGGGATGGAGTTCATCCGCCTCAGCGACGATCCGGAATTCCGCAGCGTGACCGCCACCGCCCCCTTCATCGCCAGCGCGACCGCGAACTATCGCGAGGGCTATGGCTGCCTGCTGGAGGAGTGGGAGGGCTAGGCGCCCCCGCCGCCGATCAGACGGGCGGCGCCTGCGTGTCCTCGATCCATCCGCCGCCGACCACACGCTCGCCGGCATAGAGCACCGCTGCCTGTCCCGGAGCGACGCCGTATTCGGGTTCGGCGAAACGGATCGTGGTCGCGGTTCCGTCGCCCAGCGGCCCGTCGAGCGTCACGGCAACCGGCCTGGCAAGACTGCGGACCTTGGCGCTCAGCGGCTGATCGGGAAGCAGACCGATGCGGTTGGTCTCGACGATCCGCGCTTCGCTGACCGCGAGCATCCGCTTCGGGCCGACCCTGAGCTCGCGCGAGGCAGCGTCGATGCCGACGACATAGAGCGGTTCGGCCTGTCCGCCGATCTCCAGCCCGCGCCGCTGGCCGACCGTGTAGTGGATCACGCCCTTGTGCTCGCCCAGCACCTCGCCGCTCGCCGCGTGGACGATGCTGCCCGGCTCGCCGCCCTCGGGCCGCCGCTTGCGCACGATCCCGGCATAGTCGCCGTCGGGGACGAAGCAGATGTCCTGGCTGTCGGGCTTGGCCGCGTTGCGCAGGCCCGCCGTCTCCGCCAGTTCGCGCACCTGTGCCTTGGGCAGGCCGCCAAGTGGGAAGCGCAGGAAGTCGAGCTGGTCTTCCGTGGTTGCGTAGAGGAAATAGGACTGGTCCCGCGCCGGATCGAGCGCGCGGTGCAGCTCCGCCCCGGCTGGTCCGGCAACGCGGCGCACGTAGTGTCCGGTGGCGAGGCAGTCGGCGCCCAGTTCTCGTGCCATGGCGAACAGGTCGGTGAATTTCGGCCCCATATTGCAGCGGATGCAGGGGACCGGGGTGCGCCCGGCGAGATATTCGTCGGCAAAGGTCTCGACCACGGTTTCGCGAAAGGCGCTCTCGTGATCGTGGACGTAATGGGCAAATCCGAGCCGGTCGGCCACGGCGCGCGCATCGGCGATGTCGTCGCCCGCGCAGCAGGCGCCCTTGCGCCCCGTCGCCGCGCCGTAATCGTAGAGTTGCAGGGTTATCCCGATCACTTCGGCGCCGCTGGCCTGCGCGAGAGCGGCGACCACCGAACTGTCGACGCCGCCCGACATCGCCACCACGATGCGGCACTCGGCGGCCGGGCGCGGCAGATCGAACAGGGCAGCGGCTTGCGCGGCGCCTGGAAGCGCGAGCGGGGCGGCGGATGCGGGCATGACGTGGCCCTTACACGGCATCGGGGCAGCACGCCAGACGCCCACGGATGCACAGTTTCACGGATCGTTTACTTCGTGCCGCTAGGCAGAGCGAATGTTCGAGGGGCAGATCAAGAGCATCGACTATGCCGAGACCGGAGAATCGCCGGTCTTGCGCCAATTGCGCTGGACCGATCTCATGGCCCGGCTCGCCGCGACGCGGGACCTGCGGGGCGAGGCGATCCATGCGGAATCGCGTGCCGTGACCAGCTTCGCCGGGTTCCGCCGGGAGACCGAAGCGAATGATGATCGCCCCGTTAACCAGGATGTTTTAAGCCAGGGCAAATTCGCTCGGCTAGATGCTGCGAATGCCGCAATGTCAGCGGCGCACGGCAACCGAGAGAACAAATGATTCAGAATCAGGATATCCGCCCCGCCCAGGTGATCGGCCCACTCGGTGAGCCACTCTCGCTCGAAAACCTGCCGTCGCCGACGACCAAGCGCTGGGTCGTGCGCCGCAAGGCGGAAGTCGTCGCGGCGGTCAATGGCGGCCTGCTGACGATCGACGAGGTGCTCGAGCGCTACAGCCTCACGCTCGAGGAGTTCGCCTCGTGGCAACGCGCGGTCGACCGCTCGGGGATGCAGGGCCTGCGCGTCACCCGCCTCCAGCATTACCGCGATCTCTACGAACGCCAGCTCAAATACTGACCCTTTCCTCCTCCACGAGGAACCTCCGGCACCCCGGTGCGCCCAGTGCGCACCGGGGTGCTTTGCCATCTGCCGGGAACAGAAACTTCGATCGGCCCGTTGGGAGATCGGACGGGGCGGACACGGAGGCATTTTCCGCTCCGGGCCCGGCCCCGTAGAAGAACCTGAACAGGAGGAAGTTCGATGGGTTGGATTATCGCAATTATCGTAGGGGGCGTGGCCGGCTGGCTCGCATCCATCGTCATGAACCGCAATGCCTCGATGGGCATTTTCTGGAACATCGTGGTCGGCATCATCGGTGCTCTGATCGGCAATGCGCTGCTCGCGCCGCTGCTCGGTTTCGGCGGCAGCATCCAGACCTTCGATCTCGGTTCGTTCGTGATCGCCATTCTCGGCGCGATCATCCTGCTCGCGATCGTCAATCTGGTCCAGCGCGGCCGGGTTCGCTGAATTTGCAGACAGCCTCGGGGTGATGACCGCCCCGACGGTTTGAAAGAAGAGGCGGTGCGTCGAAAGGCGCGCCGCCTTTTTCGTGTTCGTGGTCGCTCGCAGAAGCGTATCGCCTTCACGTCGAACGCTCGATTGCCCGGAGGAGACCGGGCGTATAAAGCACCTCGCCAGCGGACTTGCGCCAACTGATATGCTCAGGTAACACACCCGCAAACCTGATTTGCGAGATGCGATGAACTACGAAACCAGGGTCACCAGCGAAAGCGCCGACGGATTCGGCACCACCGGAAACGAGGTGGTGACCCGTCCCGCGCGCCCCGCATGGGTGTGGATCGCCATCGTGGTGATCGTCATCGCCGCGGGCGTGCTCGCCTGGAGGCTGACGTCGCCGGAGGCAGCGCCGGTGGCGGACCGCGAATCGCAGCTGCCCGTCGTCACGGTGGTCGTGCCGGGCCGGACGACGGTGGAGGGCGAGATCAACACCGCCGGCACGCTGGCGGCGCGCCGTGCGCTGCCTGTCGGCGTGGTGGGCGAGGGCGGCCGCGTGGTTTCCGTGCCAGTGGATGCTGGCGACTGGGTCCGCGCGGGACAGGTTCTCGCCAGCATCGACCGCTCGGTCCAGAACCAGCAGAGCGAGAGCGCCTCGGCCCAGATCCGGGTGGCTCAGGCCGATGCCGATCTGGCCCAGTCCAATCTCGATCGCGCGCTCCAGCTGGTCGAGCGCGGCTTCATCAGCAAGGCGGATATCGACCGGCTGACCGCGACCCGCGATGCGGCGGTGGCCCGGGTCCGGGTGGCGCAGGCGCAGGCCGGCGAACTGCGCGCCCGCAATGCGCGCCTCAACATCGTCGCGCCGGCGGCAGGGCTGGTGCTCGAACGCAATGTCGAGCCGGGCCAGACGGTCACCGGCGGGGCCGGGACGCTCTTCCTCATCGCCAGCGGCGGCGAGATGGAACTTCAGGCCGAGGTCGGCGAGAACGAGCTTGCCTCGCTTTCCGTCGGCGACACGGCCGAGATCACGCCGGTGGGCAGCGGCCGCAGCCTCACCGGACGGATCTGGCAGGTGTCCCCCACGATCGACCCGCAGAACCGCCAGGGCACGGCCCGCATCGCTCTGTCCTACGCGCCGCAATTGCGCCCGGGCGGCTTCGCCTCGGCCGTGATCCGCAGCGGCACGGTGGTCGCGCCGGTCCTCCCCGAAAGCGCGATCCAGACCGACGATCAGGGCAGCTTCGTCTATGTCGTCGGGTCCGACAATATCGTCGAGCGACGCAACATCGAGACCGGCCGCGTGACCGCGAGCGGCATCGTGGTGGCGAGCGGGCTGCAGGGCTCCGAGCGGGTCGTGCTGCGTGCCGGCGGCTTCCTCAATCCGGGCGACGAAGTCAGTCCGGTGCGGCAGTAAGGGTGCCGGCGGCGACATGAACCTGCGCAACATATCCGCCTGGTCGATCCGCAATCCGATCATCCCGATCGTCCTTTTCATCGGTCTGACGATCGCAGGGATCGTCTCGTTCAGCCGCCTGCCGGTGGTCAATTTCCCCGAGGTGGAGTTCCCCTCCACCACGGTCCTGATCTCGCAGCCCGGCGCCGCGCCGAGCGAGATCGAGACGCAGATCACCCAGAAGGTCGAATCCGCGGTGCGGTCGCTCAACGGGGTGGAGACGATCACCTCCACCGCGCGCGAGGGCAGCAGCAGCACGGTCGTCGAATTCAGCATCGGCACCGATGCGGACGAGGCAACCAACCGGGTCAAGAACGCCGTCGACCAGATCCGCGGCGACCTGCCCGAAGGCATTCTCGAGCCGCGCGTGACCAAGAACGAGATGGGCGGTGCCCCCGGCGGGGCGGGCATGCTCGGCTTTTATGCCGTCCAGGCGGACGACATGACGATGGAGGAGCTGAGCTGGTTCATCGACGACACGATCTCGCGCCGTCTCCTCTCAGTGCCCGGCATGGCGTCGGTCTCGCGCAGCGGCGGTGTCGATCGCGAAATCCGCGTGGTGCTGGACCCCGCGCGGATGCAGTCGATCGGCGTCACGGCGCGCGACATCAACAACGTCCTGCGCCAGATCAACGTCGATGCCGCGGGCGGGCAGGCGGAAATCGCCGGATCGCGCCAGTCGGTCCGCGTGCTCGGCAATGCCGACAGCGCCTTCGACCTGTCGCAGACGCGCATTCCGCTCGGCGGCGGGCGGACCATCAAGCTGAGCGACGTGGCAACTGTCAGCGACGGCTATTCCGAACAGAGCAGCATCTCCCGCCTCAACGGCCAGCAGACCGTCAGCTTCGCACCCACCCGCGCGCGCGGCGAATCCGATGTCGAGGTCTACGATGCGATGCAGGAGGAGATCGAGGCGATCCAGGCCGAGCATCCCGGTGTCGAGATCTACGAATTGTTCACCCCCGTCCCCTACGCCAAGGGGCAGTACGAAAGCTCCATCGCCGCTCTGATCGAGGGCGCGATCCTCGCCATCGTGGTGGTGTTCGTCTTCCTGCGCGACTGGCGCGCGACCTTCATCAGCGCCATCGCCATCCCGCTTTCCGCGATCCCGACCTTCTGGTTCATGGACTTGCTCGGCTTCGACCTCAATTTCCTGTCGCTGCTCGCGCTCAGCTTGGTGGCGGGGGTGCTGGTCGACGACGCCATCGTCGAGATCGAGAACATCGTGCGTCACATGCGCATGGGCAAGACCGCCTATCAGGCATCGATCGACGCGGCGGACGAGATCGGACTGGCAGTGGTCGCGACCACGTTCTCGATCGTCGCGGTGTTCCTGCCGGTCGGTCTGATGCCGGGGATTCCCGGCCAGTTCTTCAAGCCCTTCGGCCTGACGGTCGTGGTCGCGGTGCTGATGAGCCTGCTCGTCGCGCGCATGATCACGCCGATGGTCGCCGCCTATTTCCTCAAGGCGCATGGCGAGGCCGCGCATGGCGAGGGCCGGGCGATGGATTTCTACATGCGGATCCTGCGCTGGACGCTCTATTCCGGCACGTCGCAGCGCATGCTGGGGCAGGTCCGCCCGCTCGGCTTCGAGAAGCGCTGGTATCACCGCATCGTCGGCCTCCTGCTGATTCTGGTGCTAGTGACCTGTTTCGTGATCGCCACCTTCTTCCTCTTCCAGACGCTGATGGGTCTCGGCCTGCCGATCCTGGTAACCGCGCTGATCGGCCCGCTGCTTGCCGCCGCCATCGCGATCGGTCTCGGTTTCGTCGTGTTCAAGCTCGTGGGGCTGTTCGGGCAGCTCGGCAACTATGTCGGCAATCTGGGGCAACGGGTCTGGGCGCGGATGCGCGACCACCGCTTCTATGCCTTCTCCCTGGGCATCTATGCGCTGATCATCACATTCGCACTGCTTGCCGGTCTGCCGCAGCAATTCCAGCCGGATGCGAACGAGGATACCAGCATCATCCGGATCGAACAGGTGCCGGGCACCACGATCGAGCGCACGCAGGAGGTGGCGCTCGAGGTTGCCGCGCTGGTCGAGAACGAGCCCGAGGTCGAGCGTATCTCCATGGGTGTGCGCGAGGGCAATGCCACGCTCTACATCGCTCTCCTGCCCGCCGACGAGCGCGAGACGAAGACGATCGAGTTCGAGCGCCGCCTCGCCCCGCGCCTCAGCCGGGTGGCGGATGCGCGGGTTACGGTGGCCTCGCAGGGCGGCGGGCCGGGTGGCCGGCCGATCTCGATCATGCTGTCGGGCAGCGATCCCGAACAGCTCGACCGTACGGCTCAGACGCTCATCGAACAGATGAAGGGCATCGGCGGCGTCGTCGCACCGCGGATCGAGGCCGACATCCAGCGGCCCGAGCTCATCATCACTCCGCGCGAGGACCTCGCCGCCCAGCTCGGCGTCACCACCGCCGCGTTGAGCAGCGCGATCCGCATCGCCACGCTGGGCGAGATCGACCAGAACGCGGCCAAGTTCTCGCTCTCCGATCGGCAGATACCGATCCGCGTGATCCTGCCGCGCGAATCGCGCCGCGACCTCTCGGTGATCGAGAACCTGCCCGTGCCCACCGCCTCGGGCGGATCGGTGCCCCTTCGCCGTGTCGCGGAGATCAGCTTCGGTGCCGGACCGACGCAGATCCAGCGCTACAACCAGTCGCGCCGCATCTTCGTCAGCGCCGATCTCGGCGAAGGCGTGATCAAGGGGCCGGTCATGGAGCAGATCAACGCCCTGCCGATCATGCGCGACCTGCCCTCCGGCGTGTCGAACGCACCGATCGGAGAGGACAAGTTCCAGGCAGAGATGATCGGGAGCTTCGCCATCGCGGTCGTCAGCGGCATCCTGCTGGTCTTCGCGGTGCTGGTGCTGCTCTATCACCGCTTCGTTTCGCCGCTGGTCAACATGACCTCGCTGCTGCTTGCCCCGCTGGGCGGCCTGCTGGCGCTGATGATCATCGGCCAGCCGATCTCCATGCCGGTCTATATCGGGATGCTGATGTTGCTCGGCATCGTCGCCAAGAACTCGATCCTGCTGATCGACTTCGCGCTCGACGAGATGCATCGCGGCGTGCCAAAGCTCGACGCGATTATCGACGCCGGACACAAGCGCGCCCAGCCGATCGTGATGACCACGGTCGCCATGACGGCAGGCATGGTCCCGACCGCGCTCTCGCTGTCGGGTGACGGTGCCTGGCGCGCGCCAATGGGGACGGTGGTGATCGGCGGGCTGATCCTTTCGACCGTGCTCACACTGGTGCTGATTCCGGCCGGTTTCAGCCTGGCCGACGGGTTCGAGAAGAAGGTCGGCCCCTGGCTGCGCACCCGCTTCCTGACCTATCGCCCGGGCGACGACACCCGCTTGCATGGCGGCGCGCAGGGGGCTCATCCTGCCGAATAGCAACCGGCCCGCGAAGCCGGCGCGCGTGGTCGGTTTCGCGCGGGTCCCCGGCACCACGGCGAGCGTGCCGGACCGTGCCCGCACCATGCGGCGCACGGCCAGCGGCATGCTGGTGGCAATGGCCGCGATCTTCGTCTGGTCGGGCCAGTATCTCAGTGCACACCCCGCCTGGGGTTTCGTCCACGCCTTTGCCGAAGCCGCGATGGTCGGCGGCCTCGCCGACTGGTTCGCGGTGACCGCACTGTTCCGCCGGCCGCTTGGCCTCCCGATCCCCCACACCGCGATCATCCCGGAGAACAAGGATCGCATCGCCGACACGATGGCTGTGTTCCTGCGCGAGAATTTCCTGATCCCCGCGGTCGTCGCCCGGCGGATGCGCGAGATGAACCTGGCCGGGGCGATCGGAAACTACCTGTCCGACCCGGGCGAAGAGGCCGGGGGGCGTCTGCGCGCGGGTGCGGGCGAGATGCTGGTCGAGGTGCTTGAATCGCTCGATCCCGAACGGCTGGGCGGACAGGTCAGGGCGGGTCTTGCCTCGGGGCTGGAGCGGCTCGAGATCGCGCCCCTGCTCGGCCAGATGCTCGATGCCATGATCGCCAACGGACGCCACCGCGCGATCATCGACAGCATGATCCGCTGGGCCGGTCTGGTGCTGGAGGACAACGAGGAGATGGTCCGCGCGATGATTCACGCCCGCGCCAACGCGCTGTTGCGCTTCACCGGGCTCGACGAGCGGCTGGCGAATTCGGTGATCGACGGGCTCTACCGGATGCTGGCCGAGGTGCTGGTCGACCCGAAGCACCCGCTGCGCGGCAAGATCGAGGAAGGGCTCGTCGATCTTGCCCGTGGCCTGCGCGAGGATCCGGCGATGCGCGCCAAGGTCGAGAAGATGAAGGCCAACATGCTCGCTAATCCCGCCATCGCCGAATGGTGGCAGGGCGTGTGGGAGCGCATCCGCCGCAAGCTCATCGCCATGCTGCGCGGCGAGGGCGGCGAGGATGCCGGGACGCTGACCGCCATGCTCGGCGAGATGGGTGAGGCGCTGCGCGACGATCCGCGCCTGCAACTCCAGATAAACCGCTTCGCTCGCCGCACCGCCGTGGGCATAGCAACTCGCTACGGCGACAATATCGTGCGTCTGGTATCAGAGACGGTGCGCCGTTGGGATGCTCGCACCATCACAGACCGCATCGAAGGCGCCGTCGGCCGCGACCTCCAGTTCATCCGCATGAACGGCACGCTGGTCGGCGGACTGGTGGGGCTCGCGATCCACACGGCGGTGGTGGTGTTCTGATCGTTCGTGTCGGACCGGAGCGACACGCGCCCGGATCGGTTTTCCAGTCACGCAGCGGAACGAAGGTCGCGAGGGCCATTCGCAAAAAACCCCCGGTTACCGTTGATGGCAACCGGGGGTCTTTCAACCAGATCGAAGAGATCAAAGCTTCTCAGTCAGTTCCGGGAGGATCTTGTAGAGGTCTCCGACGAGGCCGATGTCCGCGACCTGGAAGATCGGAGCGTCCTCGTCCTTGTTGATGGCGATGATGGTCTTGGAATCCTTCATGCCCGCAAGGTGCTGGATCGCGCCGGAAATGCCGACCGCGATATAGACTTCGGGGGCCACGATCTTGCCGGTCTGGCCGACCTGATAGTCGTTCGGGACATAGCCCGCATCGACGGCCGCGCGGCTTGCGCCGACGCCCGCGCCGAGCTTGTCGGCGAGCGGCATGATGTATTCCTCGAAGGTCGCCGAATCCTTCAATGCGCGGCCGCCCGAGACGATCACGTTGGCGCTGGTCAGTTCCGGACGCTCGCCGCCCTCGGCGATTTCCTGGCCGACGAAGCTCGACAGGCCGGCATCGCCCGCGCCCGAGATTTCCTCGATCGTGCCCGCGCCGCCTTCGGCCTCCGCCTTGTCGAAGGCGGTGCCGCGCACCGTCACGACCAGCTTTTCGTCCGAGGATTCGACGGTGGCGATGGCGTTGCCGGCATAGATCGGTCGGGTGAAGGTCTTGTCGCCTTCGACCGAGAGGATGTCGGAAATCTGCATCACGTCGAGCAGCGCGGCGACCCGCGGCGCGACGTTCTTGCCGGTGGTGGTCGATGGCGCGACGAAAGCGTCGTGATGCCCCATCTGGTCCACGATCAGCGGCGCCACGTTTTCGGCGAGGGCGTGCTCGTAGGCGGCATCGTCCGCCAGATGGACCTTGCCCACGCCGGCGATCTTCGCAGCCTGTTCGGCGACGGCGCGGCAATTGCTGCCGGCAACCAGCAGGTGAACCTCGCTGCCCAGCTGGCTCGCGGCGGTCACCGCGGACAGCGTCGCGTCCTTCATCTCGTTATTGTCGTGTTCGACCCAGACCAGTGTCTTCATGATTTATACCTCAAAGTCCGTTCGCCCTGAGCCTGTCGAAGGGCCGTACTTCTTTCCCACCCGAACGCCCGAAGAAAGAGCGGTGCTTCGACAAGCTCAGCACGAACGGGTGTGGCGCAAAATGCATTATGCGATGCCGAGCGCCTTGATCTTGGCGACCAGCGCGTCGACGTCGGCGACCTTTTCGCCCGCCTGACGGACCGGGGGCTCGGCGACCTTGGTGGTCTTGAGGCGAGGCGCGGTGTCGACGCCGAAATCGGCCGGGCTCTTGGTGTCGAGCGGCTTCTTCTTCGCCTTCATGATGTTGGGCAGCGAGGCGTAGCGCGGCTCGTTCAGGCGAAGGTCGGTGGTGACGATCGCGGGGAGAGTGAGCTTCACCGTCTCGAGGCCGCCATCGACCTCGCGCTTGACCGTGACGCTGTCACCCTCGACCTCGACCGTGTTGGCGAAGGTGCCCTGCGGCCGGTCCATCAGCGCGGCGAGCATCTGACCGGTCTGGTTGCTGTCGTCCGAGATCGACTGCTTGCCGAGCATCACGAGGCCGGGCTGCTCCTCGTCGGCGATCGCCTTGAGGATTTTGGCGACGGCAAGCGGTTCGACCTCGTCGTCCGTCTCGACCAAGATCGCGCGGTCGGCACCCATGGCGAGCGCGGTGCGAAGCGTTTCCTGCGCCTTGGCCGGGCCGATCGAGACCGCGACGATCTCTTCCGCCTTGCCCGCTTCCTTGATGCGGATGGCTTCCTCGACCGCGATCTCGTCGAACGGGTTCATGCTCATCTTGACGTTGGCGAGGTCAACGCCGGTGCCGTCGGCCTTGACGCGCGGCTTCACATTGTAATCGATCACCCGCTTGACGGGGACGAGGATTTTCATGTCACGAAATCCCTTCTCTCAAAATTGCGGAAAAGCGCGGGGAACACCCCCACGCCTTTCCTATCGAATGACCCAGCGACCCTAGTGTTCCCTTTACGCTTACGTCAAGGGAAGTTCGCCGCCGCGATCAGGCGGCCTTCTTCACCTCGGCGACGATCTTTTTCGCCGCGTCGCCCAGATCGTCGGCGCTGACGATCGGCAGACCCGAGTTCTCGAGAATGTCCTTGCCCGCCTGGACGTTCGTGCCTTCGAGGCGCACGACCAGCGGCACGGAAAGATTCACGTCCTTCGCCGCCTGGACGATGCCGTTGGCGATCACGTCGCACTTCATGATCCCGCCGAAGATATTGACGAGGATGCCCTCGACCGCCGGATCCTTGAGAATGATCTTGAACGCCGCGGTCACCTTCTCGGTGGTGGCGCCGCCGCCGACGTCGAGGAAGTTCGCCGGGAAGGCGCCGTTCAGCTTGATAATGTCCATCGTCGCCATGGCGAGGCCCGCGCCGTTGACCATGCAGCCGATATTGCCGTCGAGCTTGATGTAGGCGAGGTCGTATTCGCTCGCCTCGACCTCGGCCGGGTCTTCCTCGGTCTCATCGCGCAGGCCGGCGATCTCCTTGTGGCGGAACAGCGCGTTGCCGTCGAAGCTCATCTTGGTGTCGAGCACCAGCAGCTGCGCGTCTTTCGTTTCCACCAGCGGATTGATCTCGAGCATCTCGCAATCCATCGCCATGAAGGCTTCGTAGAGCTGCTTGCTGAGCTTCTGCGCCTGCTTGTTGAGATCGCCGTCCAGCTTCAGCGCGAAGGCCACCGCGCGGCCGTGATGGGGCATGAAGCCCTGCGCCGGGTCGATGGTGATGGTGGCGATCTTTTCCGGCGTATGGTGGGCGACTTCCTCGATATCCATGCCGCCTTCGGTCGAGACGATCATCGCGACCTGGCCGCTGGCGCGGTCGACCAGCATGGAGAGGTAGTATTCCTCGGCAATGTCGACGCCGTCGGTGACGTAGAGGCGGTTGACCTGCTTGCCGTCATCGCCGGTCTGCACGGTCACCAGCGTGTTGCCGAGCATTTCGTCGGCGTCCTTGCGCACATCGTCGAGCGAGTGGGCGAGGCGCACGCCGCCCTTGGCATCGGCGTCCAGTTCCTTGAACTTGCCCTTGCCGCGTCCGCCGGCATGGATCTGCGCCTTCACGACATAGAGCGGCCCGGGCAGCTTCTTGGCGGCCTCGACGGCCTCGTCCACATTGAGCGCGGCATGTCCGGCGGGCACGGCGATCCCGTGCTTGGCGAGCAGTTCCTTGGCCTGGTATTCGTGGATGTTCATGATCGGGTCCGTCCTCGGGCAACGTCTGGATAGGGAAAGGCGAAAAACAGAGTTGGAGGCGCCTAAGCATGGATGGGCCGCCTTGAAAAGTGGCCAATCCGATAGCACTTGCCCTGTTCCAGCCATGATCGACGCACAGCGCCTCAAATCCATCCTCTCCGAAGCGGGGCGCATCGCTCTCGCGCAATGGCCGGGGGCCGGTCATACGGTGCGCAGCTGGGAGAAGAAGCCCGGCGATCCGGTGTGCGAGGCCGATCTGGCTGTCGATGCCTTCCTCAAGCGCGAACTCGGTGCGCTGCTGCCCTCGGCGGGCTGGCTGTCGGAGGAGACCGGAGACGATCACGCGCGCCTTGCCAACAGCCTGATCTGGGTGGTCGATCCGATCGACGGCACGCGCGATTTCCTGCGCGGCCGGCCGGGATGGTGCGTATCGGTCGCGCTGGTCAGCGCGGGGCGCCCGCTTATCGGAATGCTCGCCGCGCCGGCGCGCGGAGAATTCTGGTCGGCGGTGGCGGGCAAGGGCGCGTTCCTCAACGGCGAGCCGATCGCCGCCTCGCGCCGCGAGGTGTTCGAAGGGGCGCGGGTGCCCGCCGATTCGCTGTCCAAGGCCGACCGGATGCTGGAATGCGTGGCCAAGCCCAATTCGATCGCGTTGCGGATCGCCATGGTCGCGGCGGGCGAGGCCGATCTGGTCGCGACTCTGCGCTGGGGCTTCGAATGGGACATCGCCGCCGCCACCGTGATCGCGCGCGAGGCGGGCGCGGCGGTCAGCGACGCTTTCGGTGCCAAGCTCGATTACAACAAGCGCGACCCCCGCGCTTTCGGCGTGCTGGTGAGCGCACCGGCCATACACGGCGCGGCGGTGGAGCACCTTGCGGGAAGGGCATCGGAGATAGGTCGCCCGGATGCGCGCTGACTAGCGAGCCAGACGTAGAAAGGGCCGGCACAAAGGCCAGCCCTTTCCGTTCGGTCATCCGGTATCTTCAAGCGCCGGAGCGCCTGAATGTTCCCGATCAGTTGCCCTGTGCGCGCTGCGCTGCGTTCACGTCATCCTGATCGAACGGAATGATCTTGATCTCGACCCGGCGATTGAGCGCGCGGCCCTGCGCCGTGGCGTTGTCGCCGACGAAATAGGCCGGGTTCTCGCCGAAGCCCTGCCAGCGGATGCGCGCCTGGGCGACGCCGCGGCTGGTCATGTAGTTGGACACGGCCCGGGCACGCTGTTCGGACAGGCGCTGGTTGAAATCCTCCGAGCCGGTCGAATCGGTGTAGCCGTACACGTCGATCAGGCTGTTGGGATATTGCGTCAGGTTCGCCGCGACATTGTCGAGCGTGTTCCGGAAGGTCTGGTTGATCGTGTAGCTGCCGGTGGCGAAGGTCACGCCGTCGGGCAGATTTACGAGGATCGCCTGACCGTTGTCGACGCTGGTCACGTCGACGCCGGTGCCCGCGGTCGATTCTTCCAGCTCCTTGATCTGCTGGTCCATGCGGTAGCCGATATAGCCGCCGCCCGCGCCGCCGGCGACCGCGCCGATGATGCGCCCGGTCTTGCCGCCGATGATACCGCCCAGCAGGCCGCCCGCGAGCGCGCCGCCGGCGCCGCCAAGGACGGTGCGCGAGATTTTCTGCTCGCCGGTGTTGGGATCGGTGACGCAGGCCGAAACGCCCAGCAGCGAGACCGATGCCAGCGCGGCGACGAAGATGCGATTGGTTTTCATGATATCTTTTCTTCCTCCGAAATGCGGTCGACCCGTTATATTTCTCTAGCGAGCCGTTCCCGACGAGGTTCCCTCAGGGGTTACGGGACGCGCCCTACCCGCGTCCGTTGGCCATAACACCCGATCCCCGCCGCTAGTTCCGGGCCGATCCGCCGCAACAAGCAAGTTGGTGGCGCGGCCGTACATTTGTGCTAGCGCGGCAGACATTGTGACGCCCTTTCCCTGGACCGATCTCCTGATCATCGTCTGCCTGATCGTGCTGAATGGCGTCTTCGCCATGAGCGAACTGGCTATCGTCTCCGCGCGCACGGCGAGCCTGCGCTCCGCCGCCCAGGCGGGCAGCAAGGGGGCCGAGGTCGCGATCGACCTTGCCGCCGAGCCGGGGCGGTTCCTCTCGACCGTGCAGATCGGCATCACGCTGATCGGCATCATTTCGGGCGCCTATTCCGGCGCAAGCCTCGGTGTGCCGGTGGGCGAGCGGCTGGCGGCGCTGGGCTTCCCGGCGGAATATGCGGCCGAGGCGGGCTTCGCGCTGGTGATCGCGGCGACCACCTACCTCACGCTGGTGGTGGGCGAGTTGGTGCCCAAGCAGGTCGCCCTGCGGGTGGCGGTGCCGGTCTCGGTCATGATGGCCCGCCCGATGAAGCTGCTGGCGCGGGTCGCCGCGCCGCTGGTGTGGCTGCTCGATACGTCCTCGGGCCTGCTCATCCGCCTGCTCGGGGTCAATCCGGCCGGGCAGTCGACCGTGACCGCGGAAGAGCTGCACATGCTGTTCGCCGAAGCGACGCGAAGCGGGGTGATCGAGCACGAGCAGCACCAGATGCTCGCCGGGGTGGTGCGGCTCGCCCAGCGTCCGGTGCGCGAGGTGATGACTCCGCGCAATCAGCTCGACTGGCTCGACGTCGCGGCCGACGAGGCGCAGATTCGCGCGACGATCGAGGCGAGCGCGCATTCCCTGCTCCCGGTGGCGGAGGGTTCGTCCGACAAGGTGCTGGGCGTGGTCAAGGTGCGCGAGGTGCTGGCCGCGATGGTCGCGGGCCGTGCGGTCGACCTGACGGCGATGATGCGCAAGGTAGAGGTCGTGCCTGACCAGCTCGACGCGGTCGACGCGCTGCGCGTGCTCCAGAACGCCGAGGTCGCCATGGCGATGGTCCACGACGAATACGGCCATCTCGACGGAGTGGTGACCCCGGTCGACGTGCTCACCGCGCTCGTCGGCGATTTCGTGAGCGATCAGGACCACGGCGAGGCGCCCGGCGTGATCGAGCGCGAGGACGGATCGCTGCTGGTCTCGGGCGCGCTCTCCGCCGATGCGCTGGCCGACCGGCTGGAGCTCGATTACGGCGAGGATCGCGAATTCGGCACGGCGGCGGGCTTCGTCCTCGCCGTGCTCAAGAAACTCCCGGTCGAAGGCGAACACTTCACCGAACAGGGCTGGCGCTTCGAGGTCGTCGACATGGACGGGCGGCGGATCGACAAGCTGCTGGTCACGCGGGTGGAGGCAGTTGGCGAAGCCAGCGAGGCTCGGAACGAAGGCTAAGGTTGGCCCGCGCCCGCGCAGCTTGAGTTTTGGTTTGTGACCCCGCCTCCGCGGCGTCATCCTCGGTGCTGTTTCGACGCGAGCGCGTCGAGCACCTGCGGGGCGGCCGCGCGGCCTTGCGGTCCGCTAGTCGCGGACCGTCTTTCACGAATCATTCGTCGGGCCTAGTCCGATTTTCAGTCGCGACCAGTGACCGACCAAGGGCGGAGGCCCGCCCGCAGGGGCTCGGAGCGAAGCGAAGGAATGCCCCCGAGGACGTTCGCACGGAGGTGCGAGCGAAAAACAGAAATCAAGCGATCAACCCGCAGGGATGACCGCTTGTGCGAACTGGCCGTCGCCTTCGGGTGCGGCGACGATGTCGCGGGTGACGCGGCCTTTGGCGACGGTGTTGGTCTGCGCGTCGCCGACCGAGGAACGGATGCCGGGGGCGGCCGCACCGGCACGGTCGAGCGCGCTGGTTTCCACCTCGCTGCGCTGGGCCGGGCCGCCGAAGATCGCCTCGAGCGCCTGTTCGGACGCAGTGCCTTCCGCCGGGCGCGGGGCGCCGGGGGCGGGCGGCACGAGATTGAAGTCGGGCGGAACCACCAGCGGGGCCTGCCGCTGCACAGCGAACTCGTCGGGCCGCTCGCGGTCGAGCAGGCCGCCGCTGCCGCAGGCGGTCAGCGCGGCCGCACCGGCGAGGATGGCGCCGAAGCGAAGGGGCGTGGCTAGTCTGGTCATCGGGCTTTCTCCCCGGCCGAAGCCGGTTTCTCGTTCATCATGTCGTCGACGGTGTCGCGCATCAGGAATGCACGGGCAAGGATTATCACCACGCCGATGGTGATCGCGGCATCGGCGATGTTGAAGATCAAGAAGGGCCGGAACGTGCCGAAATGGAGGTCTGCGTAATCGATCACGTAGCCCAGCGCATAGCGGTCGCGAATGTTGCCGAGCGCCCCGCCGAGGATCAGCGCGAGGCCGAGAATGTCGCCGAGCGTGCGCTCGCGCATCATCCACACGGTCACCACCAGCGCGATGATCCCGGTCACCAGCACCAGCGCCCAGCGCATTTCCGGGCTCGTCGCCTCGAACATGCCGAGCGAGATGCCGAAATTCTGCGTGAAGCGCAGATCGAAGAAAGGCAGCACCTCGACCGCGCCGACCCGCTGAAGCTCGAGCGGGCCGGTGACCCACCACTTGACCCACTGGTCGACCACGAAGATCGCCAGCGCGAGCGCAATGCCGATGGCGCGGCGTTTGGCGAGCTTGGTCATACGGGTTCTCCCGCCGCGTCCAGCTCCGCGACCACCGCCTCGCAGCGGCCGCACAGCGCGCCGTCCTCCGCCACGTCGGGCAGAAGGCGCCAGCACCGGCCGCATTTGTGGTCGGAGGTCTTGGTGACAGTCACCGCGCCGCTATCCCTCCGCGCGACTGACGCGGTGATGAACAATTGCGCGAGATCGTCGTCGGAAAAGCCCTCGGGCACGGCGTCGGCCGGAACGACCACGTCCGCCTCTAGGCCCGACCGGATGACCTTTTCGCGCCGCAGAGGCTCGATCGCCTCCATCGCGTCCTCGCGCAGATCGCGCAGCTTCGCCCAGCGCGCATCGAGCGTCTCGTCGCGCCAGTCCTGCGGCAATTCGTGCCATTCCTGCAGGTGGATCGATTCGTGATCCGGGAAACGCGTGCCCCACACCTCCTCGCTGGTGAACACCAGCACCGGCGCGGCGTAGCGCACCAGCGACTGGAACAGGATGTCGAGGACGGTGCGGTAGGCGCGCCGCTCGGTCCATTCCGGCGCATCGCAATAGAGCCGGTCCTTGCGGATATCGAAGAAGAAGGCCGACAGGTCCTCGTTGGCGAAATCGATCAGCGCGCGGGTGTAGTCGTTGAAATCGTAGTCCACCGCCGCGCGCCGCAATTCGGCGTCGAGCCCGGCAAGGCGCGAGAGCATGTAGCGCTCGAGCTCGGGCATCTCTTCGGGCGCGACCGCCTCGGCTTCGTGATGGTAGCCATCAAGCGCGCCGAGGAGGTAGCGGAAGGTATTGCGCAGCTTGCGATACTGGTCGGCGACGCCTTTCAGGATCTCGTCCCCGATCCGGTGATCCTCGGCGAAATCGACTGAGAGCGCCCACAGGCGGATGATGTCCGCCCCGTACTGCTCCATCACCTTGAGCGGATCGATCGTGTTGCCGAGGCTCTTCGACATCTTGCGCCCGTCCGCGGCCATGGTGAATCCGTGCGTCAGCAGCTGATCGTATGGCGCGCGGCCGCGCGTGGCGCTGCTTTCGAGGAGCGAGGACTGGAACCAGCCACGATGCTGGTCCGACCCTTCGAGATAGAGGTTCGCCGGCCACTGGAGATCGGGCCAGCGCCCGCTTTCCAGCACGAAGGCATGGGTGCTGCCCGAATCGAACCACACGTCGAGAATGTCGGTGACCATCTCGTAATCGCCGGGCGCGTGATCCGGGCCGAGGAATTCCGCCTTGCGCGCCTCGTCCCATGCGTCGACGCCTTCCTCGCGGATGGCGGCTACGATGCGGGCGTTGACGGCCGGGTCCTGGAGGTAGGAGCCGTCGGGCCGCACGAACAGCGTGATCGGCACGCCCCAGGCGCGTTGGCGCGAGAGGACCCAGTCCGGCCGGTTCTCGACCATGGAGCCGAGGCGGCGGCGGCCCTTTTCGGGAATGAACTCGACCCGCTCGATCTCCGAAAGGGCGATCTGGCGCAGTGTGCGCTCGCCATCGGCGGAATCGAGCTGCCCGCCCAGCGGCTTGTCCATCGGCACGAACCATTGCGGGGTACAGCGGAAGATGATCTTCGCCTTGCTGCGCCAGCTGTGCGGATAGGAATGCTGATAGTCGTCGGAGGCGGCGAGCAGCGCGCCTGCATCGCGAAGGTCCGAACAGATCGGCCCGTCGGGCGCGTTGAAGGGCTTGTTGATGACGCTGCGGCGACGTTCCCTGCCCTCTGCGTCCAGATCGTCCGCGCCCAGCCACGGCCAGTCATCGCGATAGCGCCCGTCGTCCATCACCGCGAATTGCGGCTCCAAACCGTAGGCCTTGCAGAGCTCGAAATCGTCCTCGCCGTGGTCGGGCGCCATGTGGACGAGGCCGGTGCCGCTGTCGGTGGTGACGAAATCGCCCGGCAGGAAGGGGCGGGGTTTGGCGTAGAATCCGCCGAGATGGTGCATCGGATGGCGGGCGACGGTTCCGGCGAGGTCGGAGCCTTTGAATGTAGGCACGTCGGAGGTGATCAGAAGATCGACGTTCTGGCTTTTGAGGCGATCACTGAGTTCTGATGCGAGGTGCCACTTTAGTTCCTCGACAGGGTGAAGAGCCACCAGCACATGCTTGCCGACTAGAGGGGAAGAGTTGTTCACCATGGGGATCGGGTCGCCCGGATTGATGAACTTGGCTTCGCCCCGCCCGATTACTTGAAACAGACCGTACTCAATCTCCGGACCGTAAGCGATCGCCTGGTTCACCGGGATCGTCCACGGCGTGGTCGTCCAGATCACTGCGTGCGCGCCCACCAGTTCCTCGATCGGGCTCTCGACGATCTCGAACGCCACGTCGATCTGGGTGCTGGTAATGTCCTCGTATTCGACCTCCGCCTCGGCCAGCGCGGTTTCCTCGACCGGGCTCCACATGACCGGCTTTGATCCACGGTAGAGATTGCCGCCTTCCACGAACTTCATCAGCTCGGCGACGATCGCCGCCTCGCTGTCGAACTGCATGGTGAGGTAGGGATTGTCCCAGTCGGCCATGATGCCGAGGCGCTTCAGCTGTTCGCGCTGCACATCGACCCAGTGGGCGGCGTAGTCGCGGCATTCGGCGCGGAATTCCTTGGCCGGCACGTCCTTCTTGCTGCGCTTCTTCTTGCGGTAGAGTTCCTCCACCTTCCATTCGATCGGCAGGCCGTGGCAGTCCCAGCCGGGCACGTAGGGCGCGTCCTTGCCCATCAGGTTCTGCGTGCGGCAGACCATGTCCTTGAGCGTATGGTTCAGCGCATGGCCGATATGCATGTCGCCATTGGCGTAGGGCGGGCCGTCGTGGAAGATGAACTTCTCCCGCCCCCGGCGCGCGTCGCGCAGCTTCGCGTAGAGGTCCTGTTCCGCCCAGCGCGCGGCGATCCCCGGCTCCTTCTGCGGCAGGCCGGCCTTCATGGGAAAATCGGTCTTCGGCAGGAAGACGGTGTCCCGCCAGTCCCGAGAGGCGCTTTCGCGATTGCTGGTTTTTTCGTCCGACATACGGGGGTGGCCGCTAACGGAATTGCCGCTTGGAGGAAAGCGTTTCGCGAGCGGGGGACTTCGCGGCGGAGCCGCCATGGGTTCTCACGCGAAGCCGCGAAGAATGCGAAGCCGATCCACCCTAACGACCTCTTCGCGTCTTCGCGTGAACCGAACGACGCGCATGGCTGCCGGGACTGCGCCGGGGGTTTCTCGCAGAGACGCGGAGGGAAGAGAGACGTAGAGGTATGGTGATGGCGGCGAAGCCGCGCTCGATCTTCGACGGTTGGGCTGGGGGAAAGGGGAGAGCCTTCGGCTCGGTCGATCCTCTTCGTGTCTCTCTTCCCGCCGCGTCTCTGCGAGAAACCCTACCCCGCGAGCAACCGCCGCGCTTCGGTGCAGTCGCGCTCCATCTGCGCTGTCAGGGCGTCGAGCGAATCGAACTTCGCCTCGCCGCGCAGGAAATGGTGGAAGGCGACCTCGATTTCCTGTCCGTAGAGATCGCCGGCAAAATCGAAGAAATATGGCTCGAGCAGTTCCTTGGGCGGCGCGAATTGGGGACGCACGCCGATATTGGCGGCGCCGTTCAGTTCCTGACCGGTGGCGAGGATGCGGCCGGTGACGGCGTAGATCCCGTATCTGGGGCGCAGGTAATTCTCGATCGCCAGATTGGCGGTGGGATAGCCGATCTCGCGCCCGCGCTTGTCGCCATGCTCGACCACGCCGCGAATGGCGAAAGGGCGGGTGAGGAGGCGAGCGGCCTCCTGCGGATCGCCTTCGCGCAGCGCCTCGCGGATGCGGCTGGAAGAGACGGGTGCGCCGCTGTCGATCACCGGATCGACGGTGCGGACCGCGAGCGACGATTCGCGCAACAGGCCCACGCCGCCACTCGCACCTTTCCCAAAGCGGAAATCCTCGCCGGTCACCACGCCGTGCACACCCAGCCGTTCGATCAGGATGCGCTCGACGAACTGCTCGGCGCTCGTCCCGGCGAGCGTCGCATCGAAATGGAAGACCAGCATCGCGGTCGCTCCGGCGGCGAGATAGAGCTCCTGCCGCTGCTCCAGAGTGGTCAGCCGGAAGGGCGGCACCTCGGGCTTGAAGAAGCGCACCGGGTGCGGATCAAAGGTCGCGATTATGCTCGGCCGCCCCTCGGCCCGCGCCCACTCGATCGCCTCGCGCGCGACGGCCTGATGGCCGGTATGGAACCCGTCGAAATTGCCGAGCGCGACGATCCCGCCGCGCAGGGGTTCGGGCGCCGGTTCCCTGTGATCGAGCCGCCTCATCCGTCTGTACCGGCCCGGCGATAGGTGCAGAAGGAATAGGCGGGCGCATCGCCCTTGGCGCCATGATCCTCGGAAGCGGCGAGGGTCCATTCTTCGCCCAGGGGCGGCATGACGACGTCGCCTGCATAACCGGCATGGATCTGGGTCAGCTCGACGCGCTCGCAGTGCGGCAGGAACAGATCGAAGACCGCCGCCCCGCCAATCACCGCGACCTCGCCATCCCCCGCCGCCCCCAGCGCCTCCTCGGGCGAACCGACCACTTCGGCACCTTCGGCGTGCCACTCATCGCGCCGGGTCAGAACGATATGACGGCGGCCGGGCAGGAGGCCGGGCAGGCTCTCGAAGGTCTTGCGGCCCATGATCATCGGCTTGCCGCTCGTCAGCGCCTTGAAGTGTCTGAGGTCGGCGGGCAGATGCCATGGCAGCCCGCCATCCTTGCCGATCACGCCATTGGCGGCGCGCGCGTAGATCGCGAAAAGGCCGGGCCGGGGGGACATCAGCGGGGCATCAGCCTTCGCCGGGAAGCCGCGTCACATGCCCCATCTTGCGCCCCTCGCGCACCTGGCGCTTGCCGTAGAGATGAAGATGCGCGGCGGGATCGACGAGGCAGTCCTGCGCATGCGTCGCATCCTTGCCGATGATGTTCGCCATCTCGATCCGGGGCGTGACGGTGCGCGTGTCGCCGAGTGGCAGGCCGGCGACGGCGCGGATGTGGTTCTCGAACTGGCTCGTCGCCGCGCCCTCGATCGTCCAGTGGCCCGAATTGTGGACCCGGGGCGCCATCTCGTTGAACACCGGCCCGTCCGCCGTGGCGAAGAATTCGAGCGTCAGCACGCCGACATAGCGCAGCGCGTCGGCGACCTGCCGGGCGAGCGCGCGCGCTTCCTCAACCTGCGCTTCCACTTCTGCGCCCGCGGGAAGCACCGAGCGGGCGAGAATGCCGTCCTCGTGCTCGTTGCGGGTCGAATCCCAGAACGCGATTTCCCCGTCCTGACCGCGCACCAGGATAACGGAGAACTCCGCCGCGAAAGTGACGAAGCCTTCGTAGACCGTCGGCATGCCGGGGAGCACGACCGCTTCGGCATCGCGCGGCGAAGCGATCCGCCACTGGCCCTTGCCGTCATAGCCTTCGCGGCAGGTCTTGAGGATGCCGGGCGTCCCGATACGCTCGATCGCGCGCTCCAGATCGCTCGCGTCGTCGACCGCCATGTAAGGCGCGGTGCGGCCGCCCAGATCCTCGACGAAGCGCTTCTCCTTCAGCCGGTCCTGCGCGGTCTCGAGACCTCGGCGGGGTGGGTGGATCATGGCCTCGGGCAGCGCGTCGAGCGTTTCGAGCGGCACGTTCTCGAATTCCCAGGTGATCGCATCGCAGCGCGCGGCGAAGGCGGCAAGGGCGGCGGTGTCGTCCCAGCGGCTGGTGAAGAAATCGCTGCTGACCGGCGCGGCGACATTGTCGCCCTCCGGCGCATAGCCGATGCAGGTGTAGCCGAGCTGCGCCGCGCACATCGCCATCATCCGGCCGAGCTGTCCCCCGCCGAGAATGCCGATCGTGCTTCCGGGTGCGAGGGCGCTGATGGCCATCAGTCCTCGGGCCGCTCGGCCACGCGGTCGGTCTGTGCCTGGCGCCAGGCCTTGAGCCGTCCGGCCAGCGCATCGTCGGTGGTGGCGAGAATGCTGGCCGCGAGCAGGCCGGCATTGGTCGCCCCCGCCTCGCCGATGGCGAGCGTGCCGACCGGGATGCCGGCGGGCATCTGGACGATCGAGAGCAGGCTGTCCTGACCCGACAGCGCCTTCGACTTCACCGGCACGCCGAGGACCGGGAGATGGGTCATCGCCGCGACCATGCCCGGCAGATGCGCCGCCCCGCCCGCGCCGGCGATGATGACCGAGAAGCCCTCATCCGCCGCACCCTTGGCGAAATCGGCCATGCGGTCGGGCGTGCGGTGGGCCGAGACGATGCGCGCCTCGTGGTCGACGCCGAGCTCTTCCAGCACGGCAGCGGCCCTTCGCATGGTCGGCCAGTCCGACTGCGAGCCCATGACGATCGCGACCCGTCTCGCTTTGCCCCCGGCCATGTCAGGCATCCTTGAGGTAGTAGCGCTCCTTCGCGGGGCGCAGATTGTCGCCGAATTCGTAGACGATCGGCTGGCCGGTCGGAATTTCCAGCCCGGTGATTTCCTCGTCCGAAATGCCCGACAAATGCTTGACCAGCGCGCGCAGCGAATTGCCGTGGGCGGAGATGATCACCGTCTCGCCGGAGGACAGGCGCGGCAGGATGTCGCTTTCCCAATAGGGCAGCACCCGCTCGATGGTGAGCTTCAGGCTCTCGGTGCGCGGCACCGGAATGCCGGCATAGCGCGGATCGCCGGACAGGTCGAACTCGCTGCCCTCCTCGATATCGGGCGGCGGCACGTCGAAGCTGCGGCGCCAGATGTGGACCTGTTCCTCGCCATGCTTCTCGCGCGTCTGCTGCTTGTCGAGGCCGGTGAGCCCGCCGTAATGCCGCTCGTTGAGGCGCCAGTCCTTGATTTCGGGGATCCACAGCCGGTCGCAGGCTTCCAGCGCCAGATGCAGCGTCTTGATCGCGCGGGTCTGGAGGCTGGTATAGGCGACGGTGGGCAGCAAGCCCTTCTCGCGCAGCAGCCGCCCGGCCGCCCGCGCTTCCTCGACGCCCTGATCGGTCAGGTCGACATCCCACCAGCCGGTGAAACGGTTGGCGAGGTTCCATTCGCTCTGGCCGTGGCGGACGAGGATCAGTTTGGACATGGCAGCTTACCGACAATTTGCGGGAGCGATGCGCGTTAGCGCTCCGATTCGTCTTTGGGAAGCGCAGTCTGGACGGTTCCGGTCTCGCCACTCATGTCGCGGGCCTGCGATTTCCTGCGGCGCAGGTTCTCGCGCAATTTGGCGGCCAGCCGCTCCTCGCGCGAAAGCGCATCGCCCGTGGTGTTGCCGGTTTTCGCCATCACAGCGGCATATGCCAAATCGCGGTGCGGGCTCAAGCGCCGCTTGACTTTCGCCGCCCTCCCGACAATAGGCGCGCCCGGTCACCCGGTAGAGTTCCGGGCAAGTCCCCCGTGCTGCTGTAGCTCAGTGGTAGAGCGCACCCTTGGTAAGGGTGAGGCCGGGAGTTCAATCCTCCCCAGCAGCACCATTCACCTCCATTTCCGTTTGCAACGCTGTCGCGCCTTGCGTGCGCTACGCGCATCGGCCACGCCCCTTCGCGACAGGAGGTGGCGACGATGGAATTTCAGCTTACCGAGCAGCAGCGCGATCTGCAGGAGGCAGCGCGCAAGTTCGCGCGAGGCGAACTGCCCGATCTCGCGCGCGAGATGGAGGAGAAGGACATTCCCGTCCCCTCCGAAATGATGCGCCGCTATGGCGAGCAGGGCTTTCTCGGCGTCAATCTGCCGGAAAAATATGGCGGGCTGGGCCTCGGCCATCTCGAGGCACTGCTGGTGCTCGAGCAGTTCGCCATGATTGGCAATGCGGTCGCCTTTCCGGTGTTCGAGGCGCTGGTCGGCCCGGTCCGCGCGATCGCGCTGTTCGGCACCGATTCGCTGCGCCAGCGGATCATCCCCAAGGTGACGCGGGGCGAGGCGACGGTGGCCGTGTCCATGTCGGAACCCGATGCCGGCACCGCGCTGACCGACCTTTCCACCCGGGCGCGCGAAGAGGGCGGCCAGTTCGTGCTCGACGGCACCAAGCGCTGGACCAGCGGGGCGGGCCACGCGCAATATTACGTGGTCTATTGCCGCATGTCTGACGCGCCGGGCGCCAAGGGGATCGGTGCGCTGGTGGTCAACAAGGACATGGACGGCGTCAGCTTCGGCAAGCGCGAGAAGCTGATGGGGTTCCGCGGGATCGACACGCGCGACATCACGTTCGACGGGGTCGAGGTGCCCAAGGACAACCTCGTGGTCGAGGCGGGCGGTTTCGGCCGGCTGATGGCGGCCTTCGGGTTGGAGCGCTGCGGCAATGCGACGCAGAGCCTGGGCCTTGCCGCCGCCGCGCTGGAGCAGGCGACCGAATACGTCCAGCAGCGCGAGGCCTTCGGCAAGCCGATCGTCGATTTCCAGTCGGTGCAGCTGCGGCTCGCCGAAATGGCGATGCAGGTCGAGGCGGCGCGGCTGCTGATCTACCGCGCGGCGGCCAATGCGGCGCAGCAGGACAATGGCCTGCCGAGCGTGTTCGAGAGCAGCGTCGCCAAATGCTACGCCAACGAGATCGTCCGCTCGGTCACCGCCAACGGGATGCAGGTGATGGGCGGTTACGGCTATCACTCGGAATACGGGATGGAGCAGCGCGTGCGCGACGGTTTCGCCTGGGGCATCGCGGGCGGCACAACCGACATTCAGAAGACCAATATCGCTGCCGCCATCATCGGCCGGCGTTTCGACCAGCGACAATGATCGCGGTTCGATCAGCGACAATATTGATCGCGCGCACTGTATTGGCTAGATAGGACACCATGGAGCATACAGATGCGCTGCCGGCCGCGCCGGTGGACGGAACCGGCCTCAGCTCGCTCGATCCGCGATATCGCACGGTGCTGCGGATCGTGGGGATGATCTGGTCGATCCCGGTGCTGATCGCCGCGACGGTGCCGGGTATCACGATCGCGAACTGGTCGCTCTATGCCGCGATCCCGGCGGTGCTGGTGGTCGGCCTTCTGATCCTGCGCTTCCCATCGCGGCGCTGGGCGGCGCGGGGTTACTCGCTGGCAGATGAACGGCTGCGGGTGGTGAGCGGCATCATGTTCCGTTCGGACACGGTGGTTCCCTTCGGGCGGGTCCAGCATATCGACGTGGGGCAGGGGCCGCTGGAGCGGGCCTTCGATCTCGCCACACTAACCGTGCATACGGCCGGGACGCACAATTCCTCGGTCGCGCTGCCGGGGCTGGCGCACGAGGACGCGCTGGCGATGCGAGAGACGATCCGCGCCGCGATCCGGCGCGACACGTTGTGAATGTGCACGCCGGTACGGGCGCCGGGATGTCGGGCGAGGCGCGGCGGACCGACCCGCGCAGCTTCGCGGTGAAGGGTCTGGGGATGCTGACCCAACTCGCCCTTCCGCTCGGCCTTGCCAGCGTCACCATTCTCGACGACGGCGATGTGGGCGATCTGATTGCCTATTTCCTGCCTGTCGTGCTGGCCGTGATCGGTGCGAATTTCCTTTTCGCCTGGCTCGGCTGGCGGCGTTTTACCTATCAGGTGAACCCGGCGGATATCCGGGTGGAAAGCGGTGTCGTCTCGCGCCAGGCGCGCTCCGTTCCGTTTGAACGCATCCAGGATGTCAGCCTCGAACAGCGTCCAATTCCGCGCATTTTTGGTCTAGTCGAGGTAAAGTTCGAGACAGGCGCGGGCGGAAAGGACGAACTTTCGCTCGCCTATCTTTCCGAAGCCGAGGGCGAGCGGCTGCGCGAACTGGTCCGCTCGCGCCGCGATGGCGAAACGGTCGGGATGGCGGACGAGATCCGGAGCGAGCCGGACAGCGAGCTGCTGTTCGCCATGGGGCCGCGCCGGGTGGTGACCTTCGGCCTGTTCGAATTCTCGCTGATCGTCGTCGCGGGGTTTGCGGGCTTCGCGCAGCAATTCGATTTCCTCCTGCCCTTCGACCTGTGGGATTTCGACGAGTGGCAGGCGCGGCTCGCCGGGCCGGGGCGCTGGCTGGCGGGGCTGGGCTTCGCGGCGCAGGTCGCCGGCGCCCTCATCGCCGCGGCAACCTTGCTGGCGGTCGGGTTCGGCACCGGGCTGATCCGCACCGTCCTGCGCGAATGGGATTTCCGGCTGGAGCGGACCGACAAGGGCCTGCGCCGCCGCCGGGGCCTCTTGACCCGGACCGACGTGGTCATGCCGGTTCACCGGGTGCAGGCGCTGCGGATCGGCACCGGGTTCCTGCGCAAGTATTTCGGCTGGCACCGGCTCGGCGTGGTCAGCCTGGCGCAGGACAGCGGCAACGCCAATCACGACGTCGCGCCCTTCGCGCAGATGGCGGAGATCGCGCCGATCGTCGCGACCACCGGCTTCGCCCTGCCGCCCGCCGGTCTCGACTGGCAGCGCGGCGACCGGCGCTACCGCATCGACCGGTTCGTGCTCGGTGGCATCGTGCTCGGCGCCCTTGCGATCGCCCTCGCATTCTCGCCGCGCCCGGAGCTTCTCGCCATTCCGCTGGTCGGGATTCTCGCCATTGCGCTGGTCGAGTTTCACGACTGGCACTTTTCCGCCAACGCGCTCGACCCGAGGCAGGTCTATGTCCGCCGCAGCTGGCTCTCGCCGAAGACGTCGATCGCCAGCCGCGTGAAGCTGCAATCGGTCGAGATCGCGCAGGGCCCGATCGCGCGCCATCGCGGATATGCGACGCTCCATCTCGGCCTTGCCGGGGGCCGGCTCAGCATAAGGGGCATCGGGCAGGAGCGGGCCGGCAAGTTGCGCGACGCCATTCTCGCCTCGATCGCAAAAACCGATTTCAGCGAGCTTGTCTAGCCCGCGTGGAGCTCGCTCCATTCCGGGTGCCGCTTGAACTGCGCGGCGACGTAGGAACAGGCGGGCCGGACGGTAAAGCCTTGCTCCTTCGCATCCTCGATCAGCGCATTGACCAGCTTTTCCGCAATGCCCCGTCCGCGCATGGAAGGCGGCACGCCGGTGTGATCGGCGACGCGCACGTTTTCGCCGCCCGGATGCCAGGTCAGTTCGCCAGCGTGCTCGCCCCCGGCCGTGCGGGCGCGGTATTCGCCGCCGCCGGGATTGTCGCGGTGTTCGATAGTGATGTCGGTGCTGCTCATGATGTCTCCTTCTTGCACTCAATCGCTGCGTCTCTAAGGGCGTTCCCATGACCCGCCCCCGCCAGTTCCTCTCCGACAATTCCGCCGCCGTGCATCCCCGCCTGTGGGAGGCGATGCGCGCCGCCGATGAAGCGCAGACGCCCTATGACGGCGATGCGCTGTCGCAGGAGCTGGACGCGCGCTTCGGCGAGACCTTCGGCCGCGACTGCGCGGCGCTGTGGGTGGCGACCGGGACGGCGGCCAACTGCCTCGCGCTCGCCACCATGGTCCAGCCGCATGGCGGCGTCGTCTGCCACCGCGAGGCGCATATCGAGATGGACGAGGGCGGGGCGCCCGGCTTCTATCTCCACGGCGCCAAGCTGCTGCTGGCCGAAGGCGAGAGCGCGAAACTGACACCCGAGACGATCCGCGCGGTGATCGACGCGATCCGCGACGACGTGCACCAGGTCCAGCCGCACGCGATCTCGATCACGCAGGCGAGCGAATATGGCTGCGCCTACCGGCCCGGCGAAGTCGCCGGAATCGCCGAACTGGCGCGCAGCCGCGGCCTGGGCTTCCACATGGACGGCGCACGCTTCGCCAATGCCACCGCCTTTCTCGGCTGTTCGGCGGGCGAGGCGGCGAAGGATGTCGATGCGCTCAGCTTCGGCTGCGTCAAGAATGGCGGGATGAACGCCGAGGCGATCCTGTTCTTCGACGAGGGGCTGGCCGATGTCGCCCGCTATCGCCGCAAGCGCGCCGGGCATTTGCAGTCCAAGGGCCGCTTCCTCGCCGCCCAGCTTCTCGCCATGCTCGAGGGCGATCTGTGGCTCGAAAACGCGCGGCAGGCCAATGCCGCGGCGCAGGAGATCGCCGGGGCGTGCGGCGAGCGGCTGATGCACCCGGTCGAGGCGAACGAGCTGTTCGTGCGCTGCACGACCGAGGAGCGAGAGGCGCTGCGGGCACAGGGCTTCGAATTCTACGACTGGGGGCCGGATGCGGCGCGGCTCGTCACGGCATGGGACACGCGCGAGGACGACGCGCTGGCGCTGGCGAAGGCCGTCTCCGGACTATGAGTGGCAGCCCGACGGGTGAGACCCCGACGGGCGAGACGCTGCTCGCCCCGCGCAATCTCGTCGCCTTCCTGCTGGTCAGCCTGATCTGGGGCGGCACCTGGCTGGTGATCCGCGACCAGATTTCCACCGTGCCCGCGCAATGGTCGATCGTCTGGCGCTTCGTCGCGGCGACGCTCGGCATGTTCGCGCTGGCGAAATGGCGGGGCGAGCCGGTGCGGCTGCCCAGAGGCGGCCAGCGCTGGGCGATGGCGCTGGGCCTGATGCAGTTCACGCTCAATTTCACCTTCGTCTACAATGCCGAGAGGTTCATCACCTCGGGGCTGGTCGCGGTGATGTTCGCCCTGCTGGTCGTGCCCAACGCCATTCTGGGCCGCATCCTGCTCAAGCAGCCGATCCGGCGCGAATTCGTCATCGGCTCCTCGATCGCCGCGATCGGCATCGGCTTCCTGTTCTTCCAGGAATGGCGCGCCTCGCCCGCGACGCTCGAAGAGGTGCTGCTGGGGGCGGGGCTGACCGTCGCCGGGATACTCTCGGCCAGTTCGGCCAACATCATCCAGGCGCTCGACGAGGCCAAGCGGCTGCCCTTCCTCACCCTGCTCGCCTGGTCGATGCTGTGGGGGGTGGTCATCAACGCCGCGATGGCGCTGGTGCTGTCCGGGCCGCCGGTGTTCGATCCGCGCCCGGCCTATGTCATGGGGACGCTCTATCTCGGCCTGATGGGATCGGTGGTGACCTTCCCGCTCTATTACGGCTTGGTGCGCAAGGTCGGGGCGGGGCAGGCGGCCTATACCAGCGTGATCGTGCCGGTGGTGGCGATGGCGCTCTCGACCCTGTTCGAAGGCTATGTCTGGGGGCCGGTGCCGATCATCGGCGGCGTGCTGACGCTGGGCG
The DNA here is from genome assembly GCA_025698865.1 of Erythrobacter sp. Taxonomy (GTDB): domain Bacteria; phylum Pseudomonadota; class Alphaproteobacteria; order Sphingomonadales; family Sphingomonadaceae; genus Qipengyuania. Next base: position 577,141 of record JAILWQ010000002.1, read on the forward strand.
GCATGTTCGTCGCCATGCGCGCCCGCGCAGCCCCGCCGCCTAGGCGCGCTGTTCCTGAGCCCTGATCGCGGCCAGCCCCTCGCGAAAGGTGGGGTAGGCGGGGCTCCAGCCGAGCACGCGCTTCGCTTTGCCGTTGGCGACGCGGCGGTTCTCGGCATAGAAGCCGCGCGCCATGGGCGACAGGCCCGCCTCGTCCATGGTCTGGAGCGGCGGCGGTTCGAGGCCGAGCAGGCGGCAGGCTTCCTCGGTCACGGCATTGTGGCTCGCGGGAAGGTCGTCGCCGAGATTGTAGGCGCCGGGCGGTGCGTCCCCTTCGATAACCGCGACCACGCCCGCGACGATATCCTCGACATGGATGCGGCTGAACACCTGGTCCGGCAGATCGATGCGGTGTGCTTTGCCCTCGCGCACCTTGTCGAGCGCGCTGCGCCCCGGTCCGTAGATGCCGGGCAGGCGAAAGGCCCGCGCGCCCAGCGCCAGCCAGCGGGCGTCGCATTCGGCGCGGGCGCTGCGCCGGCCGCCGCCCGTCGGGCTGGCCTCGTCGACCCAGGCCCCGGCGGCATCGCCGTAGACGCCGGTGGAGGACAGATAGGCGAGGGACAGGCCATCGAGATCGCGGCCGTAGCGATCGAGCACCGGGTCGTTGCCATCGGCGGGAGGGACGGAGGAAAGGACCTGATCGCTCTCGCGCATAGCGCGGCGCACGGCATCCTCGTCCGCGAAGGCGACATTGCCCGAACTGCCCGTCGCATCCACGCGCCAGCCGCGCGCTTCCATGCTTTCCGCGATGCGGGCGGCGGTGTAGCCGAGCCCGAAAATGAACAAACGCGCCATAGAGGCGTAATAGCTGGAAACACGCTCCGCGAAAGGACCGCTTCGCCTCCATGGATATCGCCCGCACCCCCTCGACTCCCGACGGAAACCCGCAGCTCGCCGACGCCGCGCCCGAACCCAAGGCGCCGCCCGAGATCCGGCGCGAGGATTACACGCCCTTCCCCTGGCTGATCCCGGCGACGCGGCTGGAGTTCGAACTGGGGCTGGAGACGACCCGCGTCACCGCGACGCTGGAAATCGAGCGGAACCCCGCCGCAGACCGCTCGCCGACGATCCGGCTGAACGGCGACGGGCTGGAACTCGTGGAGCTGCATTGCGACGACGAGCCCTGCACGGGCCACATGATGGATGGCGACGATCTGGTCGTCACGCTGGAAGGTGACAGCCACGTTCTGCGGATCGTGACCGAGATTGACCCCGGTGCGAATTCGCAGCTGATGGGCCTCTATGCCTCGAACGGGATGCTGTGCACGCAATGCGAGGCGGAAGGGTTCCGCCGCATCACCTTCTTCCCCGACCGGCCCGACGTGCTCTCGGTCTATACCGTTCGGATGGACGCGCCCGAGGAGCAGTTCCCGGTCCTGCTCAGCAACGGCAACCGCACCGGCACCGGCAAGGCCAAGGACGGGATGCACTGGGCGGTGTGGCACGATCCCTGGCCCAAGCCCTCCTATCTCTTCGCGCTGGTGGCGGGCGATCTGGTCGCGCGCGAGGACTGCTTCACGACGATGTCGGGCAAGGAGGTCGATCTCGCGATCTGGGTGCGCAAGGACGATCTGCCGCGCACGGCCCATGCGATGGAAAGCCTCAAGCGCTCCATGACATGGGACGAGGAGACCTTCGGCCGCGAATACGATCTCGACGTTTTCAACATCGTCGCGGTGGGCGATTTCAACATGGGGGCGATGGAGAACAAGGGCCTCAACGTCTTCAACACCAAATACGTGCTGGCCGACGAGGAAACCGCGACCGACGGCGATTTCGACGCCATCGAGGGCGTGATCGGGCACGAATATTTCCACAACTGGTCGGGCAACCGGATCACCTGCCGCGACTGGTTCCAGCTCAGCCTCAAGGAAGGCTTCACCGTGCTGCGCGACCAGCTGTTCAGCCAGGACATGCATTCCGAGGCGGTCAAGCGGATCGAGGACGTGCGCGTGCTGCGCAGCGTGCAGTTTCCCGAGGACAGCGGCCCGCTCGCTCACCCGATCCGGCCCGACAGCTATCGCGAGATCAGCAATTTCTATACCTCCACGGTCTACAACAAGGGGGCTGAGGTAATCCGGATGATGCGCTCGATGGCCGGGCCGGAGCGGTTCCGGAAGGGTACCGACCTCTATTTCGAGCGGCATGACGGCGAGGCCGCGACCTGCGAGGATTTCGTCCGCGCGATCGAGGAAGGGGCGGAGCTCGACCTCGGCCATTTCCGTCTGTGGTATTCGCAGGCGGGCACCCCGCGGGTGAAAGTCGCGCTGACCCATTCAGGCGAGACAGCCAGCCTTGCCCTGTCGCAGGAGGTCCCGCCGACGCCGGGCCAGCCCGACAAGCAGGCGATGCCGATCCCGCTGCGGATCGCGCTGTTCGACCGCGCGACGGGCGAAAGCGCGGGCGAGGAACTGGTCATGCTCGACAGTGACGAGACGACGCTGCGCTTCGACGGGTTCGCCGAGAAGCCTGTCCTCTCGATCAATCGCGGCTTCACCGCCCCGGTCCGGATCGAACGCGAGATCGCGCGCGAGGACCTCGCCTTCCTCGCCCGCAACGACGACGATCCCTTCGCCCGGTCCGAGGCGATGCAGGACCTCGTGGTCGGCCATCTGCTCGAGGCGGCGGACGGCGGTCCCGCCGAGGGCGCGAGCGAAGCGATCGCCGGCGCGCTGGGCGAGATCTTGAAGGACGAGGCGATCGACAACCTGATGCGCGGCGAGCTGATGATGCTGCCGGGCGTCACCTATCTGATGGATCAGGTCCTGCTCGCCGATCCGGGCAAAATCTTCGCCGCGCGCGAAGCGCTGAAGGCCGATCTCGGCACGCGGCTGGGCAAGGAGCTGGAGGCGCTGCACCAGCGTGCCAGCGCCGTGCCCTTCTCGCACGATCCGGCGGCCAAGGGCGCGCGCAAGGTCGGGACCATGGCGCTGACCTATCTCGCCGCATCCGATCCGCAGCGCGCCGCCGACCTTGCCGCCGCGCAATATGATTCGGCCGACAACATGACCGACCGGCAGGGCGCGCTGATGGTGCTGAGCGGGATCGACAGCGCTGCGCGGAGCGACCGGCTGCTCGATTTCTACGACCGCTTCGAAGGCAATGCGCTGGTGATCGACAAGTGGTTCTCGCTCCAGGCGTCGTCGCTCCACCCGGACGTGATCGAGCATGTGAAGGCGCTAGCCGATCATCCCGATTTCACGCTGCGCAATCCCAACCGCGCCCGCTCGCTCTACATGGCCTTCACGGGCACGCCGCAGGGCTTCCACGCGGCGAGCGGGGAGGGCTACCGGATGATCGCGGACCTCATTCTGGCGCTCGACCCGATCAATGCGCAGACCGCCGCGCGATTCGTACCCGCCCTCGGCCGCTGGCGGCGGATCGAGGAGGGGCGCGCCGCGCTGATGCGCGAACAGCTCCAGCGCATCGCCGATGCGCCCAAGCTCTCGCGCGACACCTACGAGCAGGTCACGCGTTCCCTTGGCTGACCTGCTGCGTTCCGATGCGCTGGCGGTGCCGCACGGTTTCTCGACCCGCAGCGGCGTGGTGGCGGACGACATCCTGCCCGGCGCGCCGCTGGTGCTGGCGAGGCAGGTCCATTCCCCGGACGTGGTCACGGTCGATTCGCTCTGGGCACGGGACAACGCGCCCGAGGCCGACGCGCTCGTCACCGCCCGTCCCGGCATCGTGCTCGGCATCGTGACCGCCGATTGCGCGCCGGTACTGCTGTGCGACCGGGAGGCGGGCGTGATCGGCGCGGCCCATGCCGGCTGGCGCGGGGCGAAGGGCGGGGTGCTGGCCAACACCGTCGCCGCGATGGAGGCGCTCGGCGCGCGGGCCGCGCGTATGGCGGCGGCGATCGGCCCCTGTATCGCCCAGCCGAGTTACGAGGTCGATGCCGCGTTCCGCGCGGGCTTTTCCGAGGAGGACGGCCGATTCTTCGCGTCGGGACGCGAGGGGCATTTCCAGTTCGACCTGCCCGGATATGTCGAAAGGCTTCTGCAAGACGCGGGGGTCGCAACGGTCGATCTGCTCGCCCTCGACACCTATGCCGGGGAGGGCCGCTTCTTCTCCTATCGCCGCGCGACCCACCGGGGCGAGGAGACCGGCGGGCGGCAGACAAGTGTCATCGGAATGCATCAAACCGGCTGAGCCCGGCCAAAATGGCGGTTGGCAAGTTTCGGCCCAGCGGCTAGAGGCCCGTTCCAAACTGGCCTGCGCGCGCCACACGGGGGCTCTTCACGGAGTTGCGCTTGCGGAGCCGGGGTCGAAATTTCTCGCGGGAATTCGTCGCCGACCGGCAGGCGGGCATCGCAGGCAAAGTACAACAAGGCATAGGGGCCGATGGCAGACACCGCTGCAACCGCAAATCCCGATAGCGTGGCAGAGAACGAGGACGGCTACCGTCGTCGCGACTTCATCAACATCGCCGCCGTCTCCGCCGCCGGCGTGGGCGGTGCGGCCGTGCTGCTGCCGCTCATCAGCCAGATGGCCCCGTCCAAGGACGTGCTCGCCGAAAGCACCACCGAGGTCGACGTTTCGGCAATCGAGCCGGGCCAGGCGATCAAGGCCGTGTTCCGCAAGCAGCCGCTGTTCGTGCGCCGCCTGACGCCGCAGGAAATCGCCGCCGCGGACGCCGTGGATCCGAGCAGCCTGCGCGATCCGCAGACGCTCGAGGAGCGGACCAAGGAAGGCCACACCGACATGCTCGTGACCATGGGCGTGTGCACCCATCTCGGCTGCGTTCCGCTGGGCGCGGCCGAAGGCGAGGTGCGCGGCGAATTCGGCGGATATTTCTGCCCGTGCCACGGCTCGCACTACGACACGGCGGCGCGCATTCGCAAAGGCCCGGCGCCGAGCAATCTGCTGGTGCCGGAGTACGAATTCACCAGCGACACGACCATTCTCGTCGGCTGAGGATACGGATAGGATACGATGAGCTTTCCCTGGGCCAAGCAATACACGCCGGCGAACGGCCTGACCAAGTTTCTCGACGAGAAGCTGCCGCTGCCGCGGCTCGTCTACAATGCGGTGGGCGCCGGCTATCCGGTGCCGCGCAACCTGTCCTATTTCTGGAATTTCGGCGTCCTCGCCGGGTTCTTCCTGGTGTTGCAGATCGTCACCGGCGTCATCCTGGCGATGCATTACGCCGCCAATGCGCAGGTCGCCTTCGCGACGACCGAGCACATCATGCGCGACGTCAACTGGGGCTGGATGATGCGCTATGCGCACGCCAACGGCGCCAGCTTCTTCTTTATCGTGGTCTATATCCACATCTTCCGCGGACTGTTCTACAGCTCCTACAAGGCGCCGCGCGAGATGATCTGGCTGCTCGGCGTGGTCATCTTCCTGCTGATGATGGCGACCGCCTTCATGGGCTACGTGCTGCCGTGGGGCCAGATGAGCTTCTGGGGCGCCAAGGTGATCACCGGCCTGTTCGGCGCGATTCCGCTGGTCGGCGAGCCAATCCAGATCTGGCTGCTCGGCGGTTTCGCGCCCGACAACGCCGCGCTCAACCGCTTCTTCAGCCTGCATTTCCTGCTGCCCTTCGTGATCGCGGGCGTCGTGATCCTGCACATCTGGGCGCTGCATATCCCCGGTTCGAGCAATCCGACCGGTGTCGAGGTGAAGAGCGAGAGCGACACGCTGCCCTTCCACCCCTATTACACCGCGAAGGACGGCTTCGGCCTCGGCGTGGCGCTGCTGTTCTTCTTCGCGCTGGTCTTCTTCCTGCCGAACGCGCTGGGCCATCCGGACAACTACATCCAGGCGAACCCGCTTTCGACTCCGGCGCACATCGTTCCGGAATGGTATTTCTGGCCGTTCTATGCGATCCTGCGCGCCTTCACGATGGACTTCATCCTGCCGGCGAAGCTGTGGGGCGTGCTCGGCATGTTCTCGGCGATCCTGTGCTGGTTCTTCCTGCCCTGGCTCGACAAGTCGCCGGTGCGCAGCGGCCACTACCGCCCGCTGTTCCGCAAGTTCTTCTGGTTCGGCCTGATCCCGACCATGGCGGTTCTCTTCTGGTGCGGCGGCGCGCCGGCGGAAGAGCCCTATGTCATGCTGAGCCAGATCGCGACAGCGTACTACTTCCTGCACTTCCTGGTGATCCTGCCGATCGTCAGCCAGATCGAGAAGCCCGAACCGCTGCCCTATTCGATCACCGAAGCCGTGCTCGGCTCGGACAAGAAGGCGGTGCTTGGCGAAAATACGGAGCCTGCGGTCTAACCGCGGATCAGGACGAGAGAAAAGAGAGCAAGAATGATCCGGCTTATCTCCATCCTTATCGGACTGGGCTTCGCACTCGTGGCGGTGGTCTCCTTCGGCGTGGGTGCCTACACCTGGGCGACCGAAGAGAGTGAGGGCCACCTGCCCTACGAGCATCCCCGCGACATCGCCTATTCCTTCGACGGTCCGATCGGAACCTGGGACTATGCCCAGCTCCAGCGCGGCTACAAGGTCTACAAGGAAGTCTGCTCGGCCTGCCACAGCCTCAAATTCGTCGCTCTTCGCAACCTTTCCGAACTTGGTTATTCCGAGGCGCAGGTGAAGGCCGAGGCGGCGACGTGGCAGGTGCCCGGCATCGACCCGAACACCGGCGAGGCGAACATGCGTCCCGGCGAGCCGACCGACTACTTCCCCTCGCCCTATCCCAATGCGGTTGCGGCCGCTGCGGCGAACAACAATGCGATCCCGCCGGATCTCTCGCTGATCACCAAGGCGCGGCATGACGGCACCAATTACGTCGCATCGCTGCTGACGGGCTATCAGGAGCCCTCGGCCGAATTGCTGGCCGAGCATCCCGAAGCGGCACCGGGACCGGGTCTCCACCACAACCCCTATTTCCCGAACCTCAACCTCGCCATGGCGCCGCCATTGACGAGCGCGGGTCAGGTTACCTTCGACGACGGGACCGAATCGACGATCCCCAACATGGCTCGCGACGTCGCTGCCTTCCTCACCTGGACGGCGGAGCCCACGTTGGTGAAGCGCAAGCAGACCGGCTGGGCGGTGCTGATCTTCGTCCTCTTCGCGACCGTCCTCGCCTACTTCTCCAAGCAGCAGATCTGGGCTGCGGCGAAGCCGAATCGCCGGAAGGACTGAGAAGCATCGCTTCGTCCGGCGTGACCTCTTTCCACGGCCTCGCGCCGGGGCGGGCCGTTTGACTGCGGACGAACTACGGGGGCTGATCCGCACGGTGCCGGATTTTCCGGCCGAGGGAATCCAGTTCCGCGACATCACGACGCTGATCGCCGATGGCCGCGGCCTTCGCGCCGCGGTCGAGGGGCTTGCCGGCCTCGCCCGCGCGGCAGGGGCGGAGGCCATCGTCGGAATGGAGGCGCGCGGCTTCATCTTCGGGGCCGCGGTCGCGGTCGAGCTCGGGCTTGGGTTCGTGCCCGTGCGCAAGCCCGGAAAGCTTCCGGTGGAAACGATCGGCATCGACTACGCGCTGGAATATGGCAGCGACCGGCTCGAGATGGATCCTGCGGCGGTCTCGCCCGGGCAGCGCGTGGTAGTGGTCGACGATCTCATCGCTACTGGCGGCACAGCCTGCGCCGCGGCCCGGCTCCTGCGCAAGGCGGGGGCAGTGGTGGAGGACGCGGTGTTCGTGATCGACCTGCCCGAACTCGGCGGAGCGTCCGCCTTGCGCGAATGCGGCGTCGCCACTCATGCACTGGTGGACTTCGATGGACATTGACGGGATACAACGCGCCGGCTTCGCATTGACGGGGCTGGAGCGGGAGCCACGCGGCCACCGGGTCGGGGCGGAATAGGGGCCATGGAAGAACAAGCCATCGTCATTGCCATGGTCGGCATTCTGGGCATCGGTTCGCAATGGATCGCCTGGCGCACCGGCTGGCCGGCCATCGTACTCATGCTCGCGGCGGGCTTTCTCGCCGGGCCGGTCTTCGGCGTCTTCGATCCCGAACATGCCTTTGGCGAACTGCTGGAGCCGATGGTGGCGATCGGCGTCGCGCTGATCCTGTTCGAGGGCGGGCTGAGCCTCGATTTCCGCGAACTGCGCCACTCGGGCGATGCGGTCTGGCGCCTGGCGACCATCGGCGTGCTGCTCGGCTGGTTCTTCGGCGCGCTCGCCGCGCACGAGATCGCGGGTCTCGTCATGCCTGTCGCGGTGCTGTTCGGCGGCATTCTGGTCGTGACCGGGCCGACCGTGGTCATCCCCCTGCTGCGCCAGTCCTCGGTCAAGCAGCGGCCGGCCTCGATCCTCAAATGGGAAGCAATCGTCAACGATCCGACCGGCGCGCTGTGCGCGGTCATCGCCTACGAGTATTTCCGCAAGCTGGCCGAAAGCCCCGGTGCAACCGTGACGGAGGTGTTGCTGCCGATGCTGCTCGCCATTGCGCTCGCCGGCGTGCTGGGCTTCGTCGCGGCGCTGGCGATAGCCTGGTCCTTCCCGCGCGGCGCGGTGCCGGAATACCTCAAGGTCCCGGTCCTGCTGACCACGGTGATCGGCCTGTTCGTGCTTTGCAACCTGATCGAGCACGAGGCGGGCCTCCTCGCGGTCACGGTGATGGGCGTGGCGCTGGCCAATATGAACGTCTCGAGCCTGCGCTCCATCCACCCGTTCAAGGAGAACATCGCGATCCTGCTCGTGGCGGGCATCTTCATCGTGTTGTCCGCGTCGCTGAAATGGGAGGATCTCGCCTATCTCAACTGGCGCTTCGGCCTGTTCCTGCTCGCCCTCCTGTTCCTCGTCCGCCCGCTGACGATCATTCTCAGCCTGCTGGGCAGCAGCGTGCCGTGGAACGAGCGTCTGTTTCTCGCCTGGATCGCACCGCGCGGCATCGTCCTCGTCGCCATTTCCGGCCTGTTCGCGCTGCGCCTGTCGGAACTGGGCTTCGACGACGGGAACGTGCTGATCGGGCTCAGTTTCGCAGTGGTGGTGACGACCATCGTGGCGCATGGCTTCACCATCGATTTCGTCGCCCGCCTGCTCAAGGTGAAAGGCAACACGCAGCCCGGCCTGCTGATCGTGGGCAGCAATCCGTGGACGATCTCGCTTGCCCAGCAGGTGCACGAATTGAAGGTCCCGGTCCTGCTGGTCGATTCGAGCTGGCAACGCCTCGCTTCGGCGCGGCAGAAGGGCATCCCCTTCTATCACGGCGAGATTCTCAACGAGGCGACCGAGCACAATCTCGATCTCAGCCCGTATCAGGTGCTGGTCGCGGCGACCGAGAACGAGGCTTACAACACGCTCGTCTGCAACGAGTTCGCGCACGAGATCGGGCGCGATTCGGTCTATCAGCTGGGCGAGGCCGGGGCCGAGGACGACCGCCACGCCCTGCCCGACGCCCTGCGCGGCCGCGCGCTGTTCGAATCGGGCTGGGGGGTCACCGAGGTCGGCGAGCGCCAGCAGCAGGGCTGGGTCTTCCGCAAGACCAAGCTGTCGGAGGAATTCAATTTCGAGGCGATGCAGGAAAAGCTGCCCGAATCGGCCCACACGCTGCTGATCCTGCGCCAAGGCGGTCAGATGCGTTTCTTCACCCACGCGGCGCGGCCCGAACCGCGCGCGGGCGACACGATCATCAGTTTCTCGCCGCCGCAGACCCGTACCGCGGAAGAGAAGGCCGCCAAGCGCGCGGCGAAGAAATCGACGCCGGAAGCCCGGCCGGCATGAAGGGTGCGACGATGAACACGAAGGTGACGAAATTCCTGGCCCTGGCGGGCGTGGCAGCGGGCCTTGCCGCCTGCGACGCGCGCGACGAGGCCGCCGAGCCCCCCGCCGCCGCGCCTGTCGAGACGCCGACATCGATTATCCGCGAAGGCTTCGAGGAACCGGTCAACGAGGCGATACCGCTGGCCCCGCTCGACATGCGGATCGGGTTTCCTGACGGCGGCGCCGAGCTGTCCGAATTGGCGGTCGCCGATCTCGAGACGCTGCTCAAGTCGCCGCAACTGCGCGAGGGCGGTCCGGTCATCCTGCGCAGCCATTCGGATTCGGGCGGCAGCGACGATGCCAATATGCGCGCCAGCCGCACCCGCGGCGAAGTCGTGCGCGACTGGCTGATCGAGCGCGGCGTCGCCGAGGAGCGGCTGCAACTCGTCGTCTTCGGCGAGCAGAACCCGGTCGAACCCAACGCCCTGCCGGACGGAACGCCGAACGAGGCGGGCCGCGCGATCAACCGCCGGGTCGACATTCATGTCGGGGTGGAAACCGCCCGCGAGCCGAGCCTTGCCGAGGAGTTCAACGAGGATACCGGGAGCGATGCCGCGCCCGAAGCCGCTGGAACCGACAGGTCTGGCGAGGCGGAACGGGCACCGACGGTCCGGCAAACCAGTTGACGCTTCGCGCCCTTCGATGGCAAGGGCATGAGATCGCGCGGGCGGGTATAGCATAGTGGTAATGCTCCAGCCTTCCAAGCTGGCTAGAGGGGTTCGATTCCCCTTACCCGCTCCAAGTCTCTGTCCCTTATCAGCAAACCTGCGCTTGCTTCTCAGCAAGCCTGCGCTGCGTAACTGATAAAACACCCGCTTCTCAGGCGCTAAATAGTAAACCTCAAACGCAACGAGGTTTTTATGGCGAAGAAGCATACCCAAGATCCGGAACCCCATCTGCAGTCCATTGAGGAGCCTTTCCTTTACCGGATGAATGGCGCCTCGATTCCTGCCCTGGTTCATGCGGTTTATAAAGTTCCGGACGTCCATCCAAGGACGGATGGTCCGTGGAAGAACGAAGCCGATAAGATCGCTTGGGTAGATCCCGACACCGCATACCAATGCATTCTGAGAAGGAATGCTCGGCGCGGGTATCTCGAGGGGTTTGTAGGGGTTGAACCTTCGCACCCGCTTTTCGGGCGGCAGCCCGGGACCCTCGATGGTTATGGCATCGCAGTCCACGAAGGCCTCACCTACTCTGCGATGTGTGAGATCGACCAGCCTGAAGCCCTTTCGATCTGCCATGTGCAACATCTCGGGTTGGCGAAAGGCCCGCGGAGGGAGGGCCCACAGACCGGGCGCAGCCTCGTCCTCCATCAACAGGCATGGTGGTTCGGTTTCAGCTGCAATGGGGAGGGGGACGTCATCCCCATCGACAAGCCCGTCCAGCGCCAGGACTTCATGCCAGGCGTGAACTTCGTCAATTACAAGGACGAGCATTTCGTGCGCCAGGAATGCACGAGGCTGGCCTTGCAGCTCAAAGCCATCGAAGACGGGCGCGATCCGCGAGAGGTCGATCCCGGTGGGCAGCGTCGTGCATTCGGCTATGCTGGGAGGCAAGGCTGATGCCCCGCGCCGTCGACCCCGATCTGCCATGGGGATATTGGCTCAGGTGCGAGATGGGACCTCGAGAGCCCCGCTACGTGGATGACTTCACCGGCGGGGAATATCTCAGCATCCGTGCCGCGTTCTGGACCGGGCGCATGGGCATGCCTTCCTATCAGGGAGAGCCCCCACAACAGCTGCTTGAGGTGCTTCATGCCATCCTCGCGGCCGTTCTTCGTAGGGTTCTTCGCGAGGCGGAGCTTGCGAAGGACCTCTTCGAAGGCAACCGGATCGCATCGCAAATGTTCTTGATGTGGCTCCACGCCTGCGGACTGATCGTTTCCGAAAGTGAAAAAGATGTCAGGTTCTCGCTGACTGCCGAAGGGCACTCGGTCCTCCTCATGCTAATCGCGACCCGACCGGACTCGGTCAAGGCTCACCGCCCAAACCTTGCGACTGCCAAAGATCTCGCCGGTTTGGGGCGTTCATCAGACCGCGAAGAGCGCTTCGCGGAGATCGAAGGAGTGGTCTCTCAGTGGGACGCCGCTTTCCTCCGCCGCGTGGAAGCAGGCAAACCCGCAGTCGTTCTTGCCATGCGCATGAAAGGTCCGATGCCTGTTCTCCAAACCGTGTGGGCCCTGCGTTTCGATTCAATGGAGCATCGAGACGCAGTCTACGACTGGATCTGCACTCGGCTCGACCGATGGCAGGCGTGGTCCGAACTGGCGGAAACTTATAGTTCGAAGGAGTTAACGAATAAGCTCCTGACCTGTCTAGCCGAGGAACGCTGCATCAGTCGGGAAGACCAGGGTGCGTATTCGATAAAACGGGAGGCGCTCCCGAATATCTAGGATCTTCGAAGTCAGACAAAGTCAAACTCCGATCCTGACCTGAAGGTTGCCGAAGAGCACTTCTCCCCTCCCGCGCAGCACTGCGCGGGAAGGGGCCGCACAAAGGGAATGATCGCGCCATTATCTCGCGCGAAGTTCGGGTAGTGCGGCCACAATAGCGCCGAATGGGAGATGGATTATCATCTCCGTCAGAAATCTACCTTTTACCTTCCTCTCAGATTTGAAGCTCATATTTCCAATTATTTAACGACGGCATCAAGAATTTAAGGTCTGAATAAAAGGGTAAGAAAATTGACGATCAAAGACAAGAGCGTAGCTAATTTCCTGGCGGGAAAGATTAATTTCTTCTCGGCGCTCTCGCAAGTTTACAACAGCTTCGGAGATGATCGCGCAGAGACTTGTAAATTTATGCTCGATGATCTAACGGACTTGGCCAAAATCCTTCCGAGTTCCTCGGCGGGTGATCCTACTCTGAGCGGCTCGCAGAGCGCCCTCCCGAGGAGTGCGTTTGCACTGGTAATCGAAGTTTCGGCAGAATTCTCTGTCAGGATATTTCGAACAAGGGAATCAGCAGAGGAGGCCGAGCGCAAGTTCCGAGAAGGGCATCAAGAGTTCATTGACTACGGAGAAATCTCTTCGGACGTGATCAACATATCTCAAATCCTGGATGTGCCTGAAAACGGCGAGGATCAGCCAAAGATATTTCATTTCTGCGTTTATGCTTGTGGATACGACTTCCAAATTCTGCTCGATCCGAGCGAGGCGGGCTTGGCTTCAATAAGAAAAAAGTTCGAAATTCGCCACGCGGACCATCTCTTGGATTACCTTGTCGGAACAGGGATCACCTGTTTCCCGCAGTCACCTTGAATCGAGAGCTCTTGCGAGAATACTCTCGCCAACGGCCTTCGTAATCAAACCCGATCGCGGTCACACTTTTGACCGCCGATAGCCAGCTGCCTGTGCGTCAGCTTCTGAACAGAACAGCTCCTCAGGACGGGTTTGATCATAATACTGTTGACCCGGAAGGTGATAGATCCAGTCACCGCGTCGGCTGCGGTTTCCTTTGATTGCGCATCCAAAATTGTTTCGGAAGGGGCGTACCGGCTTTCTTTGTGCCACTGGCGTTGTCCGCGGCTCCCGGGTAGGTATGGGGTCAGGTCTGTTGGCTGCCCGCCATTCTCGCGGCAGTTGAAACTCTGAGTTCCACAGACCCAACTTCAGCGACTTCGCTCGATCATTGGCGACTTGATAGCTTTCCGGTGCATCAGCTTCTGCAATTGCAAGACCTTGAGCAACCATCTGCTCGCCAACATCCATGATCCGAGTGTGGCAGGTAGCAAGATAACGTCCGTACACGTCCCGGCTGGTTGAGACACATGATATGGACTGCCCATCCAAGAATGAGGTGAGTACGGCGGAGGCATCGGTTCCACAATTCCAAGGAACGCCACCGATGTAACAGCGCTGCTCAGCTTCTGGAGCATCAATATGAAGCAAGCGAACACGCAGCCCGGTCATGTCGAGCGTATCGCCGTCTACAGCTTTCGCGGTTCCTTCGAACGTTTGAGCGACAGCGATTTCCGGAACGACCATCACTGCAATCAATAGGAACAAAACCTTTTTCATGAGTACATGATAGACTGCAACGGTTGATAGAAGATAACCAGTGATCACAACGCCGCTCAAAACCTCCGTAGCAGCAGCATTCTGCCGTACGTTGATGAATCCTCGCTTCGCGTAAGCGAACCGATTGACCGACACGATCATAAATCGCGCTGACCAGTCGGCCATCCGTTTTATAAACCAGACAACGTCGCAGGATTTCGGCGTGCCATCTCCCATTGGCGACCGAACAAGTTCGACGCCAGCAATCTCGGTAGCGTCGCTACGCCCTGTTCACGACCGATAGGAATGCAGTAACCCGAAGCACGACGGTCTTAAAAATCCGCGTAGGCGTGTTAACATCTCCAGATGCTTTAGTGGGTGTGTTATTTTATGCAATGATCGGTGGGGGAGGGCTCCTCGGTTCTTATGCGCTCCACTTCGGATCGGCCTATTTCATTAGGTCTGCTACGCGCCCCAATCCCGGACGTCCAATCCGGCGCCCCACGTCCACAATAGCTGCTGTTCGATCACACGGAGAAGCCGACAAGATTGGAGTGAGCAAAGTGCTGCGGATTCAGACAGAATGGTCCCGTCGACACGTTCGGTCATCGTATTAAGGGGGCCGCCTGCAAAGGCGAGACTCGCTCGACTACGGGCGCCGACAAATTGATCGATCATGCGGGCGATTGGGCTGAGATAGTGCCGATTGAAAAACAATAGATTCGAAGCTGATGTTGGCCTATCCTAATTGTAAAGGGGCGGACTTGGCCAGCAATGACGTAACAGCAGTCGAAGGAAAAACTGCGTCGGCGACGGACCAATTGGCTCTCGCTGACGCAATGGTTGCGCTTTTGAAGGACCACGCCGGCCTCGGCGTCCGCCTGAAAGAGATCCCGTTCGACTGGACGTCTGGAATGCACCGGCTCACCGGTAACTTCCACTACATCTCCTTCGCCGATGGCGTCCCCACGGTTCAGGAATTCGTCGAGTATCTATACGACTGCCTGATCCCCTACTGCCTGCCAAAGACCAAGATCCAGGATGCGCTACAGGGGGTCGATCCCGTTCTCGATTATCATCGCATCGTCAGGCTGGGGGACGATGCGAAGAGCTTGTTTATTAAAGCAAAGAATCAACTTGAGTCTGGTGGAGAGCCGGGAGAGCTAATCCTCTATGCTTTACTTGAATGGGTGCTGAAGGCACCGCGCCTGGTATCGAAGATGTACCTTAAGACCAATAACAACATGCCCGTGCACGGCACGGATGGTATTCATCTTGGCTATGACGAAGCCAAGGATCTTCTGACCATATATTTTGGCGAGTCCAAAATTTACCAAAGTTTCTCGTCTGCGGCTGATGCTGCGTTTACCTCCATGGCCGAGCTCCTGGCGAATGCTGGCCAAATCTCTCGTGAGATAGAGATCCTGAACAACTTGTCCGACCTCAACAGCTTGGACCCAGCGTTTCAGGCGAAGATCGCGGACTATATTAATCCGTACTCAACATCGAAGCTGACGCTGCAAAAGCGTATCGTTCATGCATGCCTGCTCGGCTTTGAATATTCCGCTTACAACCGCATCCTCGCCCTTGAACCCGACAAAGTCGCCTCGGCATTCGAGGAGAAGTACAAGAAGAGGATCGGCAGCGCATGCCGCGTAATCGAACGCCACTACGGAAAGCGCCTGCCGGTCACTACGAACCTGCATCTCTTCCTTCTGCCGTTCCCGTCTCTCAAGGTCTTCAGAGCGGCCTTTTATGAGAAGCTTGGAGTGGCGGCATGAGCTTCGTGGAGGGGCTTTGCGAAACGATTAGCGGCGATCCACGTTTCGCGGCCGACTACGAGACCATGCTACGTCAATCGATTTTGAGAGGCGCGGGTTTCGCTGACGGCCCGGCGCTTGAAGAGGAAGTCCTGCGGCGGCTCCTTCAAAGCGCCACGATATTCGCGCAATCTGAAGAAGCGGAATGGCGGCAGCTGGCCTATCGCATCAGTGTCGGATCGCTGGCCTATAGCGAAACTCTCGCCGGAATCAGAGGTGCGTCCAGGCTTATCCTAGCGCGTCTTGGAAATTACCCCGCGATCAAGTTTGCATTTAAGGACGAGGCGGAGCCACGAACGCTCACTGGAGGGGTTTTTTACGAGATCCTCGGCCGTCAGCTAGACCATACCGTGCGCATTGGGGAGCGCAGCGCCGTCCTTACCGACATGCAGCGGGCGGTTTGGGACGCCCTGGCGTCTGGCTCCTCGCTGGCGCTTTCCGCGCCCACCTCGGCGGGTAAGTCGTTCGTGTTCCTCGCGTATATCGAACAGCTCAAACGAACGCGTCCAAACGCCAACCTGGTCTATCTTGTGCCGAGCCGTGCCCTGATCAACTAGGTTGCCACGGATTTGCGAGCAGCTAGCCTTGACGAGGCATTCGAGGTGACGACGGTGCCGATACCGGCAACGCCGACTGTCTTAGGTACGCCCATCTATGTGCTCACGCCGGAACGACTCCAGGTGCTGTTCCATACGGCTCCTGAACTCAGCTTCGACATGGCGATCGTCGACGAGGCGCATCTTATCGGCGAGGGCTCCCGGGGAGTAGTTCTGCATTCAGTCTTGCAGGACCTGCAACGGCGGAACCCGAACATGCAGTTCCTGTTCTCGTCTCCGCAAGTTCGAGAACCGGCCGTCTTCGGCACGGTGGTCGGCCGCGAGAGCGTCAAGGTGGTCAAGACCAAAGACTCCCCCGTCGCCCAGAACATCATCCTGCTGAACCGCCGAGCGGGCGACGATAAGAAGATCGATATGCTGCTGTGGCGGGACGGCGAGAAGACCCCGCTCGCGGAGATCGATGCCGCGATCCCGATCTACAATTCCCATGATGGGCTCGTGTATCTGAGCTGGGCTCTTGGAAACGCCTCTCAAAGCCTCGTTTACGCTGTCGGTCCTGCGGCATGCGAGGACATTGCATTCAAGATCAAAGAGCTGTCGCAAGATCCGGCGGTTGCTGAAGCAGTACCCTCCTCCGGACCCGGTGAGCTATCGGTACAGGTACGCAAGGACCTGACTGCCTTTGCAAAAGAGGCGGTCCATCCGAGCTACGTGCTTGCTGAAACCGTAGAGGCCGGCGTCGGCTTCCACTACGGCCGCATCCCTCCGCTGCTGAGGAACGCGGTAGAGAGTGCCTTTGCTGACGGGCATCTCGACTACATTGTCTGCACAAGCACGCTATTGCAGGGCGTTAATCTGCCCGCGCGTAACGTGTTTATGCAGAATCCCCACAAGGGGGAAGAGAACCCGATCGAACCCGTTGATTTCTGGAACCTTGCGGGACGTGCCGGTCGCCTCGGCAAGGACTTCCAAGGGAACGTTTTTCTCGTCGATTACGACGAATGGGAATCGAGTCCGCTCTCCGGGCCGAAGGATGAGCCCATCAAGCCGTCGCTTGAGGTCACCCTGACCGACACCTCGGCCGAGCTGCTGGAGTATATAGCGGCGACGGACCGTCCATCAGGCGAGACCCCGCATCTGGAAGCCGCCTTCTCAAAGCTCCTTCGCGATCACCGGCAAGGGCAGCTTGACGACACCCTTAACCGGCTCAGCGGATTGTCGCCGCAGACACGGGCACGCATCACATCCGCGCTAGCGATTGCTGACAATCAGATCGGTTTGAACGTCGAAACGCTGGCCGCGAGCCCACAGATTTCGGGGTACCGGCAGCAAGAACTCTACGATTACATGATCGAGAAGATCGGGAAAAAGGGTCCCGATTACCTGATCCCGCTTCATCCGAGTGCGGGGTGGAAGGACGCGCTCGACAAGCTGCGACCGGTTTTTGCCCGCGTGCACAAATATCTTGAGCTGAAAAGCGGCCAGCATCATCGGTATTGGGCTCCTTTGGCTCTTCGCTGGATGCGCGGTGAGCCGCTGCCGATGATCATCGAGGAGGCGATCAAATACCACAAGAACCAGGGAAAGAACCGGTCCAGCCGGACGGTCATCCGCGAGGTGCTGACGGATGTGGAAAGCAGCCTCCGGTTCAGATACGTGAACATGCTAGGCTGCTATGGAGCTGTGCTGAAAGAGGCCCTAATCGCAACCGGATACGCTTCTTACGTCGCGAAGATACCAGCGCTGACCCTATATCTGGAGCTTGGGGCAGCATCGCAAACTATGATCCAATTTATTAGCCTCGGCCTGTCTCGCCACACGGCGCACATCCTTTCCGACCTTACGATCAACAGGGATATGGATCTAGAATCAGCGCGAAGCTTCCTCTCCCGGCTGACGCCCGAGACAGCAGGTCTATCGCCCTACGTGGCTGGTGAACTTAAACGAGTGCTTTAAGTCATCTGAGAACGCACGTGGATGAAGCGGCAAGTCGCAAACTGGTCAGGGATGTTACTTCGTCTGCCAGTCGCGGTGCAGGTTGCCGCAGGCAAAATGTCGGTCCGCTTCTTGCGTCCTTTCGTCCGGAAGCAGTCGGTCAGCAATCGGCCCAGTTCCTGCCTGTCCGCAACGCGCCCCAATCTCGGTCATTCCGATGGCAGCCGCGAATGCCAAAACCCGCCATTCGTTCACCCGGGTTGTGAAGTCGGCTCCAACGAGGGACTTAGGCCGCGTTGACAGACGACGAGAAGCGTCACATCGTTTATAGTGGTCCCGTTGGGGTCGCGTCACGCGCACCGACAGTGCGAGGTGGAATGCAACTCAGAACGACATCGGCCTTTGCCCTCTATGTGGGCTCCTACCTGCCGCTCGGGCTAGTGCTCCTCTTCCAAGACGTCGAGCCGGTTGCGGTAAGCCGGGGGTTTTGTCCGCCGTCGGCGTGGTTCGGCGAAGGCTGCGTCGTGCCGCTAAAGCACCCGTGGTGGGCGTTCGGCACGGTGGCGGTCGGAATCGCGTGCCTTATCCTCACAATGCGAACGCTGCAGGCAATCGGGACGCCGCGCCAAGTGAGGGTGGCGGAGGCAAAGCACATTCCGGCCGACCTCATCAACTACGCGATGCCCTACATCGTATCTTTCATGGGTCTCGATTTCGGGTCACCTACGCGCCTGCTCGGCTTCGCCGTGTTCTTCGTCTGGATCTTCTGGATTACCTACCGGTCGGGGCAGATCGTGATGAACCCAATCCTGATCGTTTTCGGCTGGCGGCTCTACGAGATCAAGTATAGCTTCATCGGGGTCGACAAACCTTGGCTGGGCCGCGCGTTGTTTCGCGGCGAGGTTGAACCTGATAAGGTCTATTGCAAGGGCAGCCTACAGGATGTGATGATAATTCGCGAGCTGCAACAGGGAGATACCAATGGCTGACCTGGCCGGTTTGAAGGCATTTGACCTAGCCGGCGCGGATCTGACGGTCTGGGTTTACAAGAAGTCGGCCCGGGATGGACTTCCTGTCTTCAACGGACGGTGGGTCGGCATCACGAACGAGTTGGCGGCATCGCTGAGGGGGGCGGTCTCCCAAGCGCTTCAGGCCGTGACCGAGACCATCGAGTACGGAATTCTCGCGCAGAACAACGAAAGCAGCGTCCTGACGCTCGGCGCTGATGAGACGCACATCGCCTTGGTCGAAGGCCAGGCCGCCGAGCCGGTCGAGAAGCTGAAGGTGAGGCAGCTAAAGCAGATCGCCAACGCCGACTTCTACATGTTACGCTTCGCGACCGCGGATGGTGTCCTACTTGCCGTGCGCAAAACCAATGCGACATGGAGCACCAAGCGGACGGCGGGAATCCTTCGCGTCGTTTTTGAAGACGAGGAGCTCGACGTTGACGATCGCCCTGCCTTCAGCCTGGAGCCGTTCTTCGACTTCTTCGTCTTCGGGGGCGAGGTGTTCGTCTCTCACAAGGGAAGGTTCGAGTCCGTCCTCGCGTATCGCGCGGGCCACGTCGAGGCCTTCCAGGAACTGGTCGCGGAACCCGACTTCCTCGGCATCTTCACGGACGTCGCCGCCATCACCGCTTTCGTCGGTGCAAACAAGATCCACCTTCGGCGGGCAATAGCGATACGCGAGAAGGGGCATTTCCGCAGCGCGGAGTTCATGCAGAACCTCCGCGCGCAGTGCGAGGCGATGGGCCTGACCATTACGTTCGCCGACGACGGTCGCATCGTGCCCTCACCCGAAACGTGCCGTGACATCTTCCAAGCGCTGCTCGATCACCGTCTCGACTCCCGACTGTCCATGCAGATCTACGATGTACAGAGCACGGAGGCGGTGGCTTGACCGGCAGCGGCCTGACAGTCTCTCGCGCGGCAAGCATCGGATAGGAAACGGCGTGGGTTACCGTTGGTCGTCATGTCCGCACGCTGGCCCGATGAAGCCTGGTCAAGAGGATCGCGAGATCGCCGAGGATCACGACTCGCGCCCGCTGCCTCCAGAGGATGTGTTCTCGTTCCCGCTCGTCGATCGCTGGCGGAACCGCTTCTGGCGGATGGTTGGGGACGTCGTGACCGAAGACGTGACTGCGGAGTTCGTTCGCAACCCACCGGAATACGTCGTCTCCGATGATCTCGGCGGGCTCGACGAGATCGTGATGCGCGTCACCGGCACCGCCGTGGACATGAAGGAGATAGTCGCGTCGCGACTGGTACGCGACTATCGTGCGTTCAGGGCGGCGCATGGGACCCGCACCGACGACGTCGGCCAGTTCTACAAAGGCGGCCTGCGCACTCTTCGTGCCGGCGAGGTTGAGGACAGGGCGCGCGCAGACCGGAGGGCGGCCGTGAGGGCGCTCTCTACTTCTGCGCCGATGAGCGAAGCCTCGTTACCAGGATTGGCGGCTGCGGCCACTACCTCGTCTACGGCAGCGAGTACCTCTTTTGTCTTGGTATTAGGTTCGTCGACCGGTGGGATGCGAAGCGGGCACTCAAGTCGATCGGCCGCCCAACAGTATTGGTCTGCGATATCCCGATGACGCTTATGCGCGAGCGGCGGATACGTGAGTTCGGGGGGATGATGGTTGAACTGGCTTTCTGCGAACTACTGTCTAGCCGGGAAAGCCATTCGGGCAGCCCGTGGGCTGGAACCGCGCTAAGCATCCCGGTCGATCTGCCAAGCGATTGCATCGTCGGTCACTACTATCCGACCATCGTTCATGATCCGCTTCACTAGGTTGGCGCGAAGAGATGAGATTTCTCGATCTCCACCTATAAGCGCTAAGTCCGCATATGCGGCAATGCCGTAAATCTGCGCCGCTTCTGCTAGACTGTTCACGCCGAGACGAGTTCTCGCGGTGTCCGTTTGCGCGTCTACCGTCTTGTATGAAATCCCCAACTCGCCCGCGATCTGCTTCGAGGTCATCACTCGCAGGACCAAATCCAGCACGTGGAGCTGTTTTTCCGTGCGTAATTTATTTTCTGACGCAGGCACCGCGCAGGTATAATTGCGCACGATACAACTGCGAAAGCCTCTGACGTGACCCCCAGCTTTCCTCCAGCTGGGATTAGAGCCGAGCCGTTTTGTTGCGCATGAGCGCGGTTGAAGCAATGGGCTGCGTAGCGGAGCCCGTAGGGCGTAGCGAAGCAGGCCATTGCTT
>JAILWQ010000019.1 GCA_025698865.1 Erythrobacter sp.
ATGCACGCACCGTGGTCACACCTGAGGCCAATGTCTGGCCGAACTCGAAGGCCGCGCGGATGAACTTCATGTCATGTGAGGGGTGGAGATGATCGAGCGTGGGTTCAGAGACGTTGCGACCCATGAAGTGAATGTGGAGGTCGATAAGGCCCGGCAAGACCGTCGCACCCCCCGCATCGATCACTCTGACATCCTGCGGGTGCTCGGCCAGGTTGGACCCGACCTGCGCCACGCGCATGTTCTCGACGAGGATTGTTCCGCCGTCGATGCGTCCGCCGCGCCCGTCAAGTACCACGCCACCCTGAATGAGTACAGGGGAATGGCCCGCCGACAGGACCGTCAACTTGCCATCCAGGCGCTCATCTTCTGAGAGCCTGAGGTCATGACTCATCACCATGGCTTCTTCAGGCCCTCGCTTTGCAGGATCAATCGGATCGCGCTCACGTCGGCGACCACACCTATGTCGGCTACCGGGTCGCGAGACCATGCAACGATGTCGGCACGCGCACCGGGGGCCAGTACTCCGACGTCGCCGCCCAGGCCCAGTGCCTCAGCGCCGACGTTCGTCGCGGCGGCCAGTGCCAACGCGGGACTCAATCCTGCTCGCGCGATTGCCAGGATCTCCTCGGCATTGCGCCCACCGCGGGGCGGTGCGCCGCTATCCGAGCCAACCGCGATCGGGATGCCCGCCTGAGCGGCGGCAGCGACCAAGCGACGGTGCCCCTCCAGCCAGCGGCGCGCGCGCTCTGCGGCAAAGGCAGGGACTCCCGAGCCAGCTTCGGAGCTCGCGGCCCACTCAAACACCGAGAGGGTTGGGACGAGCGTCGCGCCGCTGGAGCGCATGAGGCGCAGGAAGTCGTCGTCGATGTCGTGTGGCCCATGCTCGAGAGTATCGACTCCGCCCTGGACCGCCAGCATTGACCCTTCCAAGCCGGTGGCGTGGGCCGCGACGCGCACGCCCCGACGGTGCGCTTCATCCACGATCGCTTCGATCTCGGCCGCTGTGAAGTTCGGGATGTCTATGAGATGGTCAGGCGACGAAACGAGTCCCTCACTCGTGTAGATCTTGATGCAATCGGCTCCGTCACCCAGGATTCGCCGGACGAACTTCCGGCACTCGTCAGGCCCGTCGCAGAAGGCGCTCCTCGGACGGAGTTGCTCGACCAACGAATAGGGCCACGCGTGGAGGTTCCCGTGCCCCCCCGTCTGAGAAAGGGCCCAGCCTGAGGTGAGCATCTTGGGACCGGCCACCAGACCCTCGTCGATCGCCTGCTTGAGTGCCTCCGCCTGATTCGGATCGCCGTGGCCGAGATGACGAACCGTCGTGAATCCAGCGCGCAGAATGGCCCCGGCGTCTCGCACCGCGCGCACCAGGCGCACTGAGGAATAACGCTCGATGTTGCGGCGAAACGGGTCATGTCCATCCAGCCCGGTGAGATGAACGTGACAGTCGATGAACCCTGCGGTGAGAAACGCTCCGTCGAGACCAATTTCCGGGTGGTTCGCATCGGCTCCCGGAGACGATCCAATGGGTCCCACGCTTTCGATGCGCCCGTCGACAATTCGCATCCGAGCGTTTTCGACCCAAGCCGAGCCGCTCCAGACCGAAGCGCCCACCAAGTCAAAGCGCTCGCCGGCTCCGATGCGGCGAACTGAGGAGTTGAGTTGGCTGTCGGGGGCGTAGCTGTGCAAGGTCAGAGGCTCCGGCGCTAAGTCCGAACTTCGGATGGTTCGAGGATGATACACTACGTGAAATATCGTTGCTGAACGAAATCCTACCGGGATTCGTAGACTGACATGGCCCTGCTCGAAGTACGAGACCTCTACACGCAGTTCCGGACCGCCCACGGCGTCGTCCGTGCCGTCGACGGAGTGAGCTTCAAGGTTGAAGCTGGCGAGACCGTTGGGCTGGTGGGCGAATCTGGGTGCGGCAAGTCCGTCACAGCCCTCAGCGTCATGCGCCTCGTGCCATCTCCGCCAGGGCGCATCGAGTCCGGCGAGATCTTGTTGGAAGGCAAGCAGTTACTGGACATGTCGGATGCCGAGATTCGGCGCGTCCGTGGGAGGGAGATCGCAATGGTCTTCCAGGATCCAATGACGTCACTGAACCCGGTCATGACCATCGGCCACCAGATCTCCGAGGCACTCCGGCTGCACCTTGGCCACTCAAGGCGGCAGGCCATGAGCCGCGCCGTTGAGTTGCTCGAGCTCGTAGGGATCCCGGCTCCGGGGAGCCGCGTGGGCGACTATCCGCATCAGTTCTCTGGCGGGATGCGCCAGCGGGTGATGATTGCGATGGCGCTTTCGTGCAATCCAAAGCTGGTGCTGGCGGACGAGGTAACCACCGCCCTGGATGTGACGATCCAAGCACAGATCCTGGACCTGCTGGGCAGTCTTGCGGGCGGTTCTGGGACAGCCTTCGTTGTGATCACCCACGACCTCGGCGTAGTCGCCGGAATGACCCAGCGAGTGCACGTGATGTACGGTGGACGCATCGTCGAATCCGCCCCCACCGCCGAGCTCTTCGATCGGCCCCGCATGCCGTACACCTGGGGCTTGCTCAGGTCGGTGCCGAGGCTGGACGAGGAGCGGAAGCAGCGGCTCGTACCGATCGAAGGTGCGCCCCCCGACCTGGCCGCGCCACCACCCGGATGCCGGTTCGAGCCTCGGTGCCAGTATCGCCGAGGCATCTGCGCAACCAAGGAGCCCGAGTTGCTGACCATCGACACTGGTTCCGGCGCAAGCCACGAGACCCGATGCTGGGGCACTCAGCCCGTTCCTGATGGCGGGTGGCTTGTCGGCCATGACTGGCGATCTCCAGCCGCCACGGGAGAGGCAGCCAACCTTCCACAAGGTGCCGGCGGCGAGAATTCCGGTGTAGGCGCGGTCCGATGAGCCATGCGCCTGCGGCTGCGGCATCGTCGCCACTCTTGGAGGTGAAGGGGCTGGCGAAACACTTCACGTCGTCCTCCGCACTTGGGATGTTCGGAGGGGCAAAGCCGGCCATACGCGCGGTGGACGGGATTGACTTCGAAGTCCAGCGGGGCGAGACGCTTGGACTGGTCGGCGAGACCGGCTGCGGGAAATCGACCGCCGGACGTGCTGTCCTCCAGCTGCTGCGCCCGACGGCTGGGTCAGTGCGGTTTGAGGGCCAGGAGCTCACGACGCTCACGCGCGGCAAACTCCGCAAGGTTCGCCGCCGCATGCAGATGATCTTCCAGGATCCGTATGCATCCTTGAATCCGCGCATGACCGTCGGGGAGACAGTATTGGAGGCGCTCGAGGTTCACAACGTCGTGCCGCAGCGTGCGCGGTCCGAACGGGTTGCGGAGCTACTTTCGGTCGTGGGACTCGATCCGCGGTTTGGCGATAGGTACCCGCATGAGTTCTCGGGTGGCCAACGCCAACGCATCGGGATCGCCCGTGCCTTGGCGGTGGAACCGCAGCTCATCGTTGCGGACGAGCCCATCTCCGCGCTCGACGTCTCGATTCAGGCGCAGGTCATCAACCTCTTGGAGGATCTCCAAGACAAGTTCGGGCTTACGTACCTGTTCATTGCGCACGACCTCGCTGTTGTGCGACACATCTCGGACCGGATCGCCGTCATGTACCTCGGGAAGATCGTGGAAATGGCGGACCGGGCGGACATCTACTCGCGCCCACTGCATCCTTACACCCAGGCTCTGTTCTCCGCGGTTCCCGTCCCCGATCCTCATGTGGAGCATGCGCGGCGGCGGATCATCCTCACGGGAGACGTTCCGAGCCCTGTGAACCCTCCCTCTGGATGTCGCTTTCGAACGCGGTGCTGGAAGGCACAAGACATCTGCCGGGACGTGGAGCCCCCGCTGGTGGAGCACACGTCCGGTCACGTAGCCGCCTGTCACTTCCCTGGCTAGAACCCTGACGTCGCCCCGCGGGGCCCAGATGTGGCTGGGCCTGCGTGGGCGACTGTTCAGAGCACTGTCTGACTAGTCGGCCTCGGTGGTCTGCGGTCCCAAGCGGGGCCCGACCCCAAGTCGCTCCAAGGGGCGGATTCTCCGCCGCCCCCTCAGATGAGGCGACGGCGATGGGGGTGGCTAGGTGACCACCCCCATCGCGGCCCTCAGCTGCAGCCGCTGGTAGCGCCGCAGTTGATGCACTTGTAGCAGGACCCGTTGCGGACCATGATCGAGCCGCAGTCGGTGCAGGCCGGCGAGTCGGCGGTGTCGAACACCACGGGCGCCTGGCCGGCGGCCAGCCGATCCAGCAGCCCGTTCGCCACCGTCTCTTCCTTCGCCGAGACCGTCTCCCCACCTACCTCGATGCTCGAGGCTGACTCAGTTGCAGCTTCGGAACTCGTGGCCCCAGTCTGTGCCGCAGGCTGATCGGATGAGGCGGAATCCTTAGCCTCAGCGGACCGTGTCGAAGTGGAGTCGGTCGTGGAGGGGCCAGCGGCCGGGGACGAGGCCGAGCGGAGCGAAGCCTCGGTGTCGGCCGTGGCCTCCCCACTCACCACCTTCGCATCGGACAAGGTCATCTGCCGATTGATGATCCCCACCTGATCCTTATCGGTCTGCGACATGAACTTGGTCGCCATGTACCGGAAGATGTAGTCGACCAGCGACTTCGCCATCGGGATGTCCCGGTTGGTCGTGAAGCCCGC
>JAILWQ010000020.1 GCA_025698865.1 Erythrobacter sp.
CCGGCCTCAGCGGGGACCTCGAGGTCCGGCTGCTCCCGCATCGTCTTCAGCTCGTCCTCGCGCTCCGGCTCGCGGTCGAGGATGCTCCGATCAAGGTTCACCAGGATCGGGACGATGTCCGGGTCGAACTGGATGCCGGCGAATCGTTCGAGCTGCTCGACCGCCTGCTCGTGGGTGAGCGGGATCTTGCGGTAGGGCCGCGAACTGGTCATCGCCTCGTAGGCATCGGCAATCGTGAGGATGCGGGCGCCGAGCGGGATGTCCAGCGCCTCGATGCCGTCCGGGTAGCCGGAGCCGTTGAACCACTCGTGGTGGGCGCGGATGAGCGGTGCCTCGCCCTTGAGCTGCGAGGCCTGCAGCACGATGTCCTGCCCGATCACCGGGTGCCGGTTCATCAGCGTGCGCTCGCGCTTGTCCAGCGGCCCCTCCTTCAGCAGGATGTCGTCGCGGATGCCGATCTTCCCGACGTCGTGAAGCAGGCCGGCCCACTTGATCTTCTCGATCTCGGACTCCGGCAGCCGCATCACGCGGCACATCTCCTCGGTGATGTGGCTCACCCGATACGAGTGCTGGCGGGTGTAGGTATCGCGCGCGTCGACGGCCTTCGAGAGCGCAGTGATCGTCTGCTCGAACAGCTCCCTCGTCTCGACGTAGCGGGCGTAGGCGAGCCTCGTCGTGAACAGCGGCACCACGAACAGCGGCGTCGCCCACCAGCCCACCCCGTTCGGCAGCTGGAAGACCTGGGCCATCAGCCACGCCAATGGCGCTAGCCCAAAGAAGTTGGCCGCGACCCCTCCGACATCCTGCGACCACACGGTCCGTATCGAAGAGCCGGTGCGCACACTAACGGCTGCCAGTGCCAGCGACCAACTCACGGCGAAGAAGACCAGCGCGCCGATAAGAGTCGCGACGAAGGTCTGCGCCGCATCCGGGAGCTGTGCGTCAAGGCTATGGATGACTTCGAACACCACGGCCCCAGCGAAGATTGCTATGGCGGCGGACGCGTGGTTATACAACGTGCCGTACCAAGGCACCTGCCCGCGGATCTCGCGACTGTCGGTCGTCCCAACCAGCCCAACGACCGCTGCTGCGAGCGGGCCGCCAAGGACCATGACCGCGATCATCGGCGCCGCCGCGACGGATACGACGGTACCGCGCGGGAGGCGCACGGGGAGCGCGCTGGCGGCCAGGGTCGCCGCAGTCCAGTAGGCGAGTCCTATCACGCCGCCCACTTCGTCGCGGACGGGGAATAGTAAGTAAGCCGCCGCAATCGTGACAATTGCGGCGGCTACTGTTGCGAAGACGAGGCGACTAACGTTTGGACTCACGACACGCACCACATGTGCGAGCGGGAGTCTAGCACGCGTCGCCTTACCAGCCCCTGACTCCTCCACCCCCGGCAAGTGCCAGGGTCGTGAAGGCGGCAAGCGCCGATATCAGCGAAGCAAGTCTGACTAGTCGTACTCGCATTGCTGACTCCTCGGGGCCGCTACCAGCCCTTGACGAACTCTTGAGTCATCAGAAGGTGCCCTCTCCTGAACGAAATGAACACAACCGACACACTCCGGTGACGGAACGGTCGGTTGCACTACTTGCTCCCCGATCAGCCTAAGTGCCCACGTTCGGCTGCCGGATCAAAGCTCCCACGCAGATGGCGTTGGTACCAAAGTACTAGCGCCGAGAAGTACTGTATTCCGCCCTGGCCCAGCAGTCAAGCCCCTTAAGGGCCCAGACTCACCGTGAGTCAACTCGTGCTTGACCCACTCCCAACCTGGCCACTGCCGCGTGGAAGTCCGAGGAGGGTGGCAGATCCAAGTCGGTGTGGAGCCTCTTGATGAAGTCAAACACAATCCGCTGGGCTGCTGCCTTCCGTCCAGACTGACTGAAGCAGTTCGCCAGAGCGACAATCGCAGCCTCGTCGAATGGATCGAGCGCGAGGAGAGAGGCCGCTGCCTGAGTTGCCACATCCACGTCGAACGCCGACCCCGGCGTCTCCGCAATTGTCAATAGTCGCTGGCGGACCTCGCCGTGGATTAGCAGCTGCTGGCGGGCAACCCAGTCCTCGTAACGGAAGTCGGCGAGGAACTCGCCCTGGATCAACGATGCCGCTCGCTGGGCAAGGTGTTGGCGCTGCCGCCAGTCGGCTGCTGACAGTCGGGTTGGGAGACGGCGAATCTCGGCGAGGTCGGTGAGGACGAGATCGGGATGGAGCCCTACCGACTCGGCCGTACTGATGATGTACTCCGGGCTCTCGCCCCCGCGATACGCAGGATCGATGTAGCGCCGCAGCTGAAACACCGTCTGGTTGAGACTGTTGATGGCTGCGTCGGGATCGGCCTCCGGCCATAGGATGTCCAGTGCCGCGTCGCGGCTCAGTGTCGTACCTAGGTGCGCTGCCAGGACGGCGAGGAGCATTCGTGCGCGCCGCTTCTCTATCGGGATGACGGGCCCATCCCACGAAGCGCGATGGAGTTGAACGCGGCCGAAAGTTCGCAGAAACAGCCGAGGCGCCTGAAGGAAGCGGAGCTGGCGACGAACGGCGCTTACGTCTGCACCCGACACCACCTCGAGGGCTACCAGCGTCTCACGATTGGCAGTTCGCGTCACGGCCTCAAGCAGCACAGTACGATTGTTGCCTCTAGCCGCTCGTAGGCATCGCACAAGCGCGGTGCGCCATGCGTCAGGGTCACGCGCCGCCAGCCGCGCCAGGAGGCGTGCACCATCCGGCTGGCGCAGGGCAGTTGCTGCGAACGGCACGTAGAGGCGGAACCACTCTCTTAGGGACCCGGCGAGCTGCTCCCGATCGGCGGCTTCGACCGCCTGCCACGCCCAAGCCTGATTCGTGCGACCGCCGTGGGCCAGCGCAAGCGAACCCATTCTGACCCGGCCCCAGACTGCTGTGAGGGTCGCGCCATGCCGCTCGGCGGCATCAAGTTCATCCCGATAGGTGAGGCACTCTCCCTGGCACGCGCCTCTGACGTGGCAAGCCAGCGCCCGAGCTGCTGCCGTCTCCATCAGATATCGCGGATCGGGTGCGCGTCGCCCGAGGTCGTCGGCAACCGCCGCGATTTCACGGTCGCGCTTCGACAAGAAGAGGGCCTCGATGAGACGTCCGTTGATGAGCGCGTGCAGCGCGCCCAGCACGGAGCTATTCGAAGTCGCGGACTCCAGCAGGTGGGTCGCCTCAGAGAAGCGTCCCTCTGCGATGTGGAGGGTTGCCAGGCCGTACGCTGCTTCAGCTTGAGGTCGTGGCCACGACGCAGTCCGCCTCATGGCATCCGCAGCTATGACTCTCGCCTGGTCCACCCGACCGGCCGCCAACAGGGCCACCACAAGGTCGGAGTTGTCGGCGAAAGGGCTGTTTGGAGGATCTGCCCAGAACGCCGCAGCCTGCTCCAGATGCCGAACTGCGCGGTCGATTCGGCCCATTCTGAGAAGTACGCCACCTGCGTTGTTGTGGCCGATTGCGGCGAAGTGTTCGAGGCCGAGGGCAGATGCCTCCTCGCCGATTCGCTGACACTCGGCGGCGACCGCCTCGAGGGATTCGGTGAGCCAGGTACGCGTGATGGCGATGTTGCCTTCGAGCCGAAGCCGGGTTGCGACGGCATCGGCCGGAACAAGCGCGACGCCCTCCTCGGCCACCTCGATCGCCTTGTGCGGCTCACCGTAGTTCGAGTACACCGAGCTCAGCTTCAGGCAGGCAAGCGCCTCGAGGCGTTGGTCGCCCTTACGGGAGAAGTAGGTGCGTGCACGCTCGAGCGCCTCGAGCGACCGGTCCCAGTCCCCGCGGATCCCGCACGTCTCGCCGTAGAGCAGGCTCAATCGGGCGTTCTGCCTGATTGTGTCCTCGGGAAGCTGCTGGAGCCACTCGTCGACCAGGCCGAGCCGGCCTTCCGCGACGACCTCCTCGCCGTACTTCGCGATCAGCCGCGCCGCCTGGCGCTGCAGCCCGGCCCGCAGGTAGTGATGGATGGCCTCGGGCCACTGCTCGGAGGTCTCGAAGTAGGAGGCGGCGTGGATGTGCAGACCGACCACCTCGGCCTCGGATCGCTCCGCGATCAGCCGTCGCTCGAGGAACTCGCGGAACAGGTTGTGGTAGCGGAACCGTTCCTCGTCGAGTCGATTGGTGAACAGGCCGCGCTGCTCCAGCTCGTCGAGGGCACGCCGACCATCGTGGAGGCCGGTGAGGCGCTCGGCCACCTCGGGCGTGATCTGCTGGAGGATGGAGGTCGAGAGCAGGAGGTTGCGGGTGTCTTCGGTCTGCTGGTCGAGCACCTCCTCGGCCAGGAAGTCGAACAGGTCACTGTCCTTGGTCGCCGTGATCGACTGGATGAATTGCTTCCGCTCCTCGGGGGAGGTCCGTTCCCGAAGCGACACCTCCACGAGCTGGAGCGATGCCGCCCAGCCCTCGGTGCGACGCTCCAGCTCGGCCACCTCGCTCGGCTCGAGTGGGTCGCGGTAGATGTCGCGGAAGAGCTCGTCGATCTCGGGCTCGGTGAAGCGCAGCGCATCGGTCCGCATCTCCGCATAGCCGCCGTGGGTCTTGAATCGGGCGA
>JAILWQ010000021.1 GCA_025698865.1 Erythrobacter sp.
AGCACTAGCTGAGGCTGCTCGAGGGTCGGGATACCTCGATGTGACACCCAGCCGGGTTCACCGGTGGGTGCGCGAGCGGCTGCTCCCCGCAACGGGCCGGCAGGTCTCGGAGGGCAGGGCCGGCTTCCGCACCGAACCCTCCGTGAATGCCCAAGCACAATTGCTGGCGCTTTGCGCTTGGCGGAAGGAGACGAAACAGCTCGATCCGCTGGCGGTGCTGCTGTGGATGGACGAATGGGACGTGCCGCTAGAACGCGTCCGCCGAGCCTTACGCTCCTTCGTTCCAACCGACCCGCCACGTCCACGCAACCGTGCCGAACGAGAGGAACTGGAAGAGCGCTTGGACGTGATGGCGTACAAGTTCGCGCCGCGCGTGAAGGCCCGCTTCGGCCGTCGCGGGGTCGAGCGCGAGGAGATCGCCGATGCCCTATTGCCGATTCTCCGCCGCGTTGCCGGGCTCGGCGGTCGAATTCGCAACCAGGATGCAGTCGTCATCGAGCGAATGACTGGGCAGGATCGAGCACGCGTGGACGCAACGCCGACTGAGGCGCCATGGTTGCAGACCCCGGCCGCTGAGTCGGTCGAGATGGCGAGTGGTCTTACGTTTCAGACGGCGAGCAGCATCGTCGACGTCAGCGACGAGGATCTACATCGGGCCAAGCCGCGCCTGAGATTCTGGCTCCGGACGGGGCCTGCGATCGCCAAACAGGTCGCAGCCCGCGGGGACCCTGAGTTTGCCGGGCTCCATTCGTTTGGAATCCAGCCGCCGAAGGCAGCGGTCGAGACACTTGTGCTGATGCTCTTCTTCGACAGTCTCGGGTTCGGAACCGAGCTTGACGGACTCGTCGCCGAGGCCGCCGGCGGCTCGTAGACGTCCTACTGATTGGGCCACGTTACGATCCGGAGAACGGCGCCGCCGGATGGGGGACCGGAGGCAGCCACCGCTGCCTCCAGCCGCTTCATGAACCGAACGAGGCTTTCATGCTGGCCCGTAAGCGATATCTCAGCTTCGCCATCTGCTGGGAACAGGCTAATCCAGTCAATGGGAGATCTTGGCTCGCGCCACTCGGGGTACTTGAAAGCCTTTCCCGTGCCGAGCTTGCGGATGGGCGGCGTGAGGACTACGGCCGTGTACCCAGGCTCGCCGCGCGGCGTCTTTATCCACGACAAGTGTCCCCAAGGCGATCGCCCTGATGCGGCGGCATCGGGCAAAGTTGCCTCCGGGTGCTGGAGCGTGTGTCGGTGGGTTTCGACCAGCGAACTTCCATTCAGGAAGTCGAGAACGGCTGGCTGTTTCTGCGGTACCCCTCGGGCGCCTCGCACCAGCCTGTCCAGGCGATAGATCCAGTCGACCATCGTCCACGCATCCGCGAAGGCGGCCTCACCACTGACTCGATCCTCTGACAACGACGCGACCAAGCGGCCGTACGCCATGTCGACGACATTGGAGCCAAATGCGATCGCGTCGAGAGTCGATGCTTGACGATCATCCATGTCCGGATGGACGAACAGTGGAGATGAAGCCCTCACTAGTGGCATGGCGTAACCACTCTACCGACGCGACTCATGGATCGCGTCGTGCGAAGTGGCCGGGTCGCGTCTCCCAGATGCAGCTGCACCCGTATTGCGTGAGAAGATCGACCAAATTGGGCCTTGGAAGAGAAGGCAACAAGAGCGCTCGCCGATCGTGGTCGACGTATCGCGCGTAGTCGAGCAGCTGCCCTAGTCCGGATCGGACGCTACTTCGCGATGAGCTCGCCTTGGCCTCGATCAGCTCCCGGCTCGTTTCGTCGTATAGATCCGTCAGCAGAACTGCGAGCTCACCCTTGATCGCAATTCGATGGCGGCCCGATGTGTGACCTTGCCTGGTGAGCCAAGCCATATAGCGGCTGACCAGGGCCGCCTCCCGGCGAACGAATTCGATGGGCTCTCCGGTGGGCTGAACAATGAACGACCCTGCGTGACTCTCCTCCACGGGAATCGCGTGGGCCTCCGTAGCCGCATTCTCAGCCGGAACCGGCGAGACACCTGGCACGGGCACGTCGGGTGCGGCGCCAAGCCCGCCAGTGACATGAGCGCCGCGCGGTCGAAGCCGGAAGACGATCACCTGCCGCACGAGGCCGTCGACTCCTGGAGAGTCCGCAAGGCGGAAGGGCTCCCCCGAATCTACCTCGAACTCGCCGAGGTAGGTCGCCCATGGAGGTCTTGCTCGGAACACTCGGAGTGCCCGGCCCTCGGCAGCGTGATCGAGGACTGCCTTGTTGCCGTACGTGAACTGTTGGTCGCCGCTGAGCCCTTCACCCGTGTAGTGGAAGAGGTCTGGCGCCGCCCATCCGTCGAAGCCGTAACTGTGCCTGTGTGCCTTTTCGGGCTCGCTGAATATGAAGACATTTCGCGTTCGGCCTGTCGGTTCAATTCCTCCCCTGGGAGCGCCCCCGTACGCCCCCGGAATGTCCTGGCGTCGAACGCGGTCGCCAGGCCGAACGAGCCATCGCGCATCAGCTGCGAGAGGGCCTCGGGGGACGATGAGAAATCCGAGCTGGCGCAGGCGTGAGTTCGCCTGGTCGCCTGCTTGTCCACCGCTGAAGTCGTTGTGGGTCAACGGTCGACCCAAGACTCGCGATGCGGCTAGCCCGATCGCCGCCTTGGGTGGATACCGCCGTCGATCGTGGAAGACTTCGTACCGCGTCGGGGGGCCGAAGTCATGCGGAGTGCCATCGTCGAGTGCCCCCAGCGCCTGCAAGACATCTTCGCGCGTGATGCCAGCCGGAATCGGCAATGTATTCCCTCCATTCGAGCGGCCATTGTGGCCGAAGCCACGCTCCGAATCGCACGTATCAGCGAATCGCGTTCGCGCCGCAACGCTGCTGCGTGTTGAGCGTCTGGATAGACTCGCGGGAAGCTCGCGTCATGGAGCCGGCGGCTGAGTCGTGCCGGTGGCGGAACTATCGAGGAGCACGGTTGCTCGATTTCGAGGGGGTCGGATGAGTCCACGCCGATCTGGAGAGAGGGGTACGCCTGCGACTAACGGGTCGCGTGCTACACGCCAAATGGCTTCCTCCTTTGATCTGATCCGAGAGTGGGACGGCTCCCAAGCGCGCGCATTCGAAGAGATTTCCTACCAGCTCTTGCGAGACCGTGTGCCTGAAGGAAGGACGGCGATCCGGACCGGCAATCCCGACGGGGGGGTCGAGTGGTACGTGACACTCGCCGACGGATCGGAACACGGATGGCAGGCGAAGCACATCCACGAGTTCAGCGCGCTTCTCGGCGCAATGGCCGCTAGCGTCCGCCGAGTCGTGGAGGAGCGCCCTCGTCTCCGGCGGCTGACATTCGTCATCTCTACCAACCTGGCGACTAGTACGCAGAGAGGAGAGCGGAAGTCCCAGCGTCAGAAGTATGAAGACGCTGTCGCACACTGGAAGTCGTCTATACCCGGGGCCGCCGCCCTGACGTTCGATCTCGTCCAAGAGAGCGATCTACTCCACGAGCTTTCCAAGCCGTCGAACCGGGGTCGAGAGTGGTTCTGGTGGAATCACCCGGTCTTTGACGACGCCTGGCTTCGGAGACGCCACCGCGAGCAAGCAGACGCCGCTGGAGACCGGTATCAGCCGGAACTGCAGGTCGAACTCCCGATCCAGCGGGACCTCGAAGCACTCGGATTCGCCAGCGATGCAGTCGACGAGTTCGAGCGCATGCGCACGCATGTCATTGCAGAGGCACGTGATCTCAGACTCGGGCCGTCGCGGCTGCGTGGACCCATGGCAGCTCCTCTCAGAAAGGTCACAGAAGCAGCCAAGGCATTGAGAACTTCGGCAGAGGCCGCGGGCCTCCGCCCCTCAAAAGACTCGCGCTCACTCGATGCGCTCAGTGTCTCGCTTGCAACATTCGTACAGGTCGCACGCGATGCCGAGTCACGCGAGTTCGATCTAGAACGCGAGGCTCGCGACCGAAAGGGCTCGGACGCGGGCACGTTGGCCAGCAGTGGACTGCGCTACCTCTTCCGCGAGCTTCGGGAGTCAGCTGAGGCTTTGGGGCAGTGGCTTAGGTCCCCGCGGGGCCAGGCCCTCCAAACCGGCCTGTACTTCCTTGCGGGTGCGGCAGGCTCAGGGAAGACCCACCTACTATTGGACGCGGTGAACCGCGCGCTACAGGACGGGCGCCCCGCTGTGTTTCTCGCCGGCGGCAGGTTTGGGCGATCCGACCTCTGGACCGCGATCTGTGACCAACTGGGACTTGAACCGCTTGGGGCTGACATCCTTCTTGGTGCCATGAACTCGGCGGGCGAGGCCGCGTCGCTGTCAGGCCGCAGGTTCGTCATTGCCGTAGACGCACTCAATGACGGCACGGAAGGCGACTTCTGGCGCAATAACTTGCCTGCTCTCCGCACAGCCGTCGAGGACTGGCCGCATGTGTCTCTGGCAGTTTCATGCAGAGATACGTACCTCGACCTTGTAGCGGACGAGCGCGAGCGTTCGAACTTCGTCCAACAGTCCCACCCCGGTTTCGCC
>JAILWQ010000022.1 GCA_025698865.1 Erythrobacter sp.
CGGATGAAAAGGGGTGTCGGCGGCGAGTGGGGTCGTGCGTGCCTGCAGTTGGCGCCAGTCGCCGAACGACGCGACATTCTGACCGGGACCCCGGCTCCTCAGAGCGCGCGAGACTTCATCGCTCTCATCGACTTCCTCTGGCCGAATCAAGCTCGAAGGATCCTGCCAGCAGCCGCACTACGTCACGATCCGCCGCCGGGCTCGATGGAACTAGTAAGCAAGGCGCTGTCGCCGTTCTATGTGCGCACTACGAAAAGCGAGCTAGGGCTTCCGCCAACCTCGCTCCGGGTCGAATTGGTCGACCTCAGCGGCCTGCATGCGGACATCTATGATGCCCTGCGTGACCGCTACGCCGGCATGTTCGACCTGTCGCTTGGTGATCGCGCGATGCTGGCGCAAATGGGCGAGGTGACGATGTATCTCCTCGAAGCAGCAACCAATCCTGCGCTTCTCACGCACCGCGCCGCGGACGAGGGACCGCTGGCTTTTCGATATCCGCCACTCGCCATCCCACCCGGATCGGATCTCGGGAGGCTGGTAGCTAGCTACCACAACCACGAGGTTCCACTCAAGTTTCAGAAGCTTGCAGTGATCCTAAGGGAGAATGCCGAGCAGGGCCGCAAGACGCTGGTCTGGTCTAACTTCGTCGGCAATCTGCTCGCGTTGGAGAGCCTGCTTGCGTCTTATCAACCCGCCCTCGTCTATGGGGCCGTACCAACCGCCGACAGCAATGTCGCGCCAGGAGCCCGGACGCGCGAGAGCGAGCTTGCGAGGTTCCGACACGATGATGAATGCATGGTTCTCCTTGCAAACCCTGCTGCTCTCGGCGAGGGGGTGAGCCTCCACGACGTCTGCCATGACGCTGTCTACGTCGATCGGACCTTCAACGCGGGACAGTACCTCCAGTCGCTCGATCGGATTCATCGGCTGGGTCTTGCTCCCGAGGTTGACACCCGGATCACATTCCTGGTTACCCGGTCGACTATCGATCAACGGGTCGATCAACGGGTTGCCGAAAAGGCGGTGCGACTGGCGACGATGCTTGATGATCCGGACCTGGAGGCGATGGCCCTCCCCGACGAGGAAGACTATGGTGAGCTAATCGAGGACGTCGGCGACCTCGAATCGCTGTTCGAGCATCTTCGTGGAGAAGACTAGCGGCCCGGCATGGGCGACCCGCGACGGCATGCCGTCGGCTCATCTGTTGCGCGCCGCCCTGCACGCCGGCCGGCTGATCGATTCCCAAGGGTCGGCTGTCGGCGCCGTCGACCTCGCGTACATCATCTACCCGTCGGACGGTTTATTCCCTCCAACGGATCTACGCGTGGGCTTGCAGCTTCTTGTTGACTGCGATCTGGTTTTCCGTGACGAAGACGCAGTGCGACCGTTTCAAGGCCTCTCTGAATTGGTCGCGTTGCCCGACGCAGATGCCGTTGCGTCACTTCTGAGCTTGGTCGTGACGCATCGGGCAACTTTTCTCTCTAGCACCCCGACGCAAGAGGCTACCGGCGAACTAGCCGACGGTCTCGGCCTTCCGCCGGAACAGCGCGAGGCTCTTCTGTTGGCGCTCGCACGACGGCACGACGACACGTTGGACGCTGCAATCGGTGCCATGGGTGAGGACTTCGTCGTTGACGAGGCGAAGTCGCAACTGCGAGCACTTGGCCTTGATCACCTCGTCCCTGGGGTGAGGCGTGTTAGCCTGATATCTGATGCCCTCGGGTACGATGTCGTGGCGCCAGCGACGCAGGGAAGCAGGCGCCTTGAGGTCAAGACGTCGACGCTGGATCGTCCCGGCCTCTTCTCGTTCTACCTATCGCGATCAGAATTTGAATGGGGACTCCGGGACGCGAACTGGGCGCTCATTGGATGCCGCGCCGAGGGCGAGGTGTTGAACCTGGTCGGGTGGTGCCGCGCCGGCGTACTCGCCGTCTACCTGCCGGCGGACGGTTCGAGCGGGCGGTGGGAGTCGGCCCGAGTGATGCTACCCGAAACGAATCTCCAGCCCGGACTTCCGCCGCCGATATAGATCGCAGCTGTGGTCGCATGCCCGAAGTGCTTGCTAACATCGGCAGGGCCACGCTGGGAGCTCGCTAAGCGGAGTCCGTTCTGGCGTCGTGCCTTGGCGACTTTGCCGGCTAGCCACATGTAGCGGTGTCATGGAGTTTTATAGGTACGTTGCGGACCCGGTGGAGGTGGTCAGCCTCGTCGCCAGCCGACGCGTGCAATCGGCCAACCTAGCCACCGGACGCGCAACGTGGTACTCGTTGGATCGATTCGATGACCCGGCCGAAGCTCGTCGGCGGCTGGCACTCTATCAAGAGCCCCTGTTCCGCATCGGACCGATCCCCCAACACAAAGTGTTGATACTCGACATCCAGATTCGCACCGTCGCGCCGGCAAATGGGCAACCAGGAGGCGGCACCGAGTGCCGCACCGTTCTGCCCGTCGACCTATTCGGGGTGTTTGAGTTCGGGGGGAGCCGCTGGCTATGGTGAATCGCAGGTCTGGAGGCGACGAGTACTACTACGTACTGGATTCCGCGCTCAGTGCGGTCGACGAGATTGGCCGAGCGGTGTCGCGGTCAGTAGGAGTAGCCCTCGTCTCCGTAGAGCGATGGCGTTGGGATGAGCCTGATATTGCGTTTCGCTGGGCGGAGCAGAGCGGGACGCACAAACTCGTCCGCGTCCTCCTCCTGTCACCGTCAGAGGCCTTGATCGAGGGCACTGCATGGCGCGACGACGACTCCGGGCCGCTTCGAATACGAAACTGGCGGTCCGTTGATAGCACGACCGAGGAACTTTCCCGCCTCTCAGGCCAACTCTCGGCCACCTTCCAAACCGTGAGCGAATGGTCAGATGACGACTTGAGCAGTCGCGAGTCGATCGGCTAACCGCCCCTGCGTCGCCGGATTGACTGAACCCAGGTCCGCAACGCCCGGATGTCAGCGTCGATCTCGTCAGGGTCAGGGAGTGCCTCGTTTGCCGTTGCGGGTTGATCATGCCCCTCTAGCCACGCAGAACACTTGGTCATGCCTGCATCCACGGCTGTCAGGTCTTCTTCGGTCACATCAACAACTCGCCGGAGGCGCTGGGTCTGTATGGCCGGGCTAAAGCGAGTTATCGCCTCGTTCAGCAGCACTTCCTCGACGGCCCGTTCCCACGCTTGCCGCAGGCGGCCATAGAGACGTCGCGCCTCAATCTCATACTCCGGGCGGACGTTGTTATGAAGCACTCGCAGATTCGGGAGGTCGTCAGTGAGAGCCGTGAGCCGTTCGGTAATGCGTTGTGCATGCCAGGGAAGCCCGTCTTCAGAGATACCAGCGTGATCCCCTTCACGACTTAGCTGCCTCGCCGCGAGTTGTACACCTTGGACTACCGCCTCATGCGACAACTCATGGAGGAAGACGATGTCGTGGGTGAAGACGATGACCTGACGGTCTCGGGCGATGCGCACAAACCGCCTTGCGATCCGACGGCGGAATCGATGATCTAGTGACGAGGTTGGATCGTCCGCGACGACGCCCGAGCTTCCCGCGGCTCCGACTTCGGCAAAGAAGGCTGCTAGAGCAATGGCGCGATGCTCCCCCTCGCTCACAACGTCCGCCAGGGCAATTCCGCGCCGCTGAACGCCGTCGAGCTCCAAACGATGATGGGCGACCCCACGGGCCCCGCCCGCGCGTCGTAGCGCTACTCGAACCTGGCCCGACGTCAGCGAGTCGAGCTCCGCAGAGAACGCATCGGCCAATTCCTGGGTCGCCCAACGCTCAGCGAGTCGGCTCCCTTCCCGTGTAATTGCAGAGGTGTCGGTCTCGGCGATCGCGGCTTGATAGTGTTGACGGCGACTTAGCCACGCGATCCGAGCGTTGATCGCTGGAAGGTGCCCCGCTACCCATTCACGCGTTCTCAACTCAGCTAACCGACGTCGAGTTTCTTCCCGCTCCTCAGCCACTGCCTCCATAGCGTTGGCTTCGTCCAGCAACCTCTGAGCTAGGACCGCCACGTCAGCCACACGGGCTTCCTCAACGGCGGCGAGCGGCGTCCATAAGGCGGCTTCTAGGGACGACACCACCCCGGCCCGCGCCGCCTGCAGCCGAGCCACCAGTTCCGATAGTAGCTGGCCGAGGGTCGGCTCAAGCTCCGCGACCTCGGCAATAACCTCCATGTCTCCATCGGTTGCGATTTGCAGTCCTTCGAATGAACGACGGAAGTCGCCGATGGCGGCGTCCGCACGCTCAAGATTGGCTGTGGCCTCACTACTGACGAATTCGTCGAAGCGAGCGAAGCGCTGCTGCGCTTCGCCGTCAAGCGCCTGCTGGCAGAGGACGCACGGTGCCGTAGTCTCGGGGTAGCGTGTGCCAGGGTGAACCAGCGTCTCGGCATAAACCCGAGCGGCTTCCCACAACACGCGCCAAATGTCGCCGCCCGTGCCCGGGATGACACTCGACTGCTCAAGTTGTCGC
>JAILWQ010000023.1 GCA_025698865.1 Erythrobacter sp.
CCTAGGTTGAACGCTTGGCCGATGGCCGCGCTTGACAACCCGGCTCGGATTGTGCCTTCGACCGCGTCGCCGACGAAGGTGAAGCAGCGAGTCTGCTGGCCGTCGTCGTAGAGGACCGGCGGTTCACCGCGGAGAACTCGATGGATGCTCTGTGAGATCACGAAGATCGGGGCCTGTCGCGGCCCATACGCGTTGAAATAACGGACAACGGTGACAGGCACCTGGCGGTGTCGGTGCATCGCGAAGGCCAGGTGCTCAGCCATCGCCTTGCTGGTCGCGTAACTCCAGCGATCGACCGTCGTGCTCCCAAGCACGCGATCGTCGTCCTCGTCCCAGGGAACCTTTGAATTGCGTCCGAAGACCTCGCTCGTGGACGTGATCACGGTACGGAGGCCTCGATCGCTCGCGATCTCGAGGACGTTGCGCGTCCCAGCCACGTTCACATCCAAGACCGCCAGTGGATCGGCAATGTAGTTCGACACACCAACGATTGCTGCGAGGTGGTACACGATGTCTACGGAAGTGGTGATCGCCGCGGCCAACCCCACCTCGTCACGGACATCCCCAGCGTGGAAGCGGAAGGCGGTGTTCTTGCGCGCATCGGCCAGGTAGGGGCTCTCTGCTCTATCAAAGGCGATGACTTCTTCGCCGCGGGAGAGTAGGGCGTCGACGAGGTGGCTGCCGATGAACCCGCTCCCGCCGGTGACGAAGGCCGTCACCGCCCGATCCCTCGATACGCGAGGCCGAGGTGTTCCATCTGATCGATCTGCTCGCGGGTAAAGTACATGCGCCCGTCGAGGATGAGTGCGCCAGGTGCCCGCTCCGCAATCTGCTCGATCGGCATTCTACGAAAGTCGTCATGACCGGTAAAGAAGGCCACGCAGTCCGCCCCGGCGATTGCCTCCCACGGGTCGTCGGCAAGGGGAGCGGACGTCACCTCGCGCGCGTCGACGGTCGTGACCCATGGATCACACACCAAGAGCTCGCAACCACTCGCCTCGAGCAGGCTGATCGCACCCTTGGCCGGGGTGAATCTCACATCGCCGGTGTTGCTCTTGAACGCCATGCCCAAGACCGCCACCCTTGACGCGGACAATGTCTTTCCCAGCCGAGCAAGCTCACGATCAATAACACGTACCGTGAAGTCAGGCATCGAGTCGTTCACGATGCGCGAAGTCACGGGGGTGCGCAGCTCGATTCCGCGTTCACGACCCATGTCGTGGACGAACCAAGGATCCTTCGTTAGGCAATAGCCGCCGACGCCAATGGAAGGCGCCAGAATATTCACGTGGTGCTGCCCCTTTGGAAGAGTATTCGCGGCATCGATGACTTCGAGGACGTCAACATCAATCGCGTCGGTCAGCACAGCGAGCTCGTTGGCGAGCGCGACATTGAGGTCGATCCACAGGTTGCAGGCGAGCTTCACCATCTCCGCTGTGTGTGCACTGCGGACGGGAATCGTCTTGACCCCGAGCGCCTCCTCCCAGAAAGCGGCGGCAGCCGTCGTGCTGGCGGCGTCGACGCCGCCGACGACAACCGGGATTGTCGCGAATTCGTGCAGGGCCCGTCCTTCCGCAAGACGTTCGGGGCAGAAGGACAAGTGGAAGTCCCGACCGGCCCGAAGCCCCTTCCGCTCCAGGATCGGACGCACGGTCTGCTCCGTGGCAAACGGCGGAAGCGTGCTCTTTAGGATGACGTTATGGCCCGGACGAAGGTGCGCCGCGATGCTTTCCGCCGCTGCCTCGATTTGTCGCATGTCGGGCTTGTTGTCGCGCGCGAGCGGCGTGCCAACCGTGACCACGATGACGTCGGCGTCTGTCACTTGCGCATAGTCCCCGGTGGCTGAGAGCCATCCATGCGCGACAGCGTCACTGATGGCTGGCGCCAGACCGGGCTCGTTGATACTCGTCTCCCCCCGGTTGATCTCCTCGACCACCTCTGGCCGGTTGTCGATCCCGATGACGCGATAGCGCTTCTCGGCGAGGACGGCGCCTATGCAGGCGCCGATGTAGCCAAACCCGACTACAGCGACGGTCGTAGCGTGGATTGCCATTAATCTCCCTCGAACGTGCCAGGCAGCCTGATCGCCCACGGCGGCCTCACCAATTTGGCAGGTGCTGCTCGGCTTCGCGCAGGGTGGGGTTGGCGGCGTCGCGCTCGGTCACAATCGCGGGGCGAATCGGCCAGCTGATGGCAAGCTCGGGGTCATCCCACCGAATCCCCACCTCGGCCACGGGATCGTACTGGCTTCCGACCTTGTACACAAAGTCGGTGTCGTCCTCAAGCGCCTGGAGCCCGTGCGCAAAGCCTATGGGCACGAACAACTGCCGGTGGGATGTGTCGTTGAGCTCAAAGCCCTCCCACTCCCCAAACGTCGGAGAGCCGCGTCGGATGTCGACCACGACATCGAAGACGCGGCCATGCGCGCAGCGCACCAGCTTCGGCTGGCCGGGCATGCGCTGAAAGTGAAGCCCGCGCACGGCGCCCCGGCGTGAGCGCGAGTGGTTATCCTGAACGAAGTCGGCGGTGATGCCGACGTCGCGGTAGCGATCCCGGTTATACGTCTCCAGAAAGTACCCGCGCTCATCTGGAAAGATCCGCGGCTGCAGCAAGACAAGCCCGGCTAGTCGCGTCGGTAGTCGCTCCATCAGGATCTTCCGCACGGACAGCCGTTACTCACGACCGGCTTCTCCGGTCCGCGATCTCGCCGAAGTACGCGAGGTACGCGTCAGTAACTGCCGCCCAGCTGAATGCCTCCTGCACGCGTCGTGCAGCAAGATCTCGATACTTCTCAATGGCCGCCGGGTCGGCGATCAAGTCCGCCATCTGACGG
The DNA here is from genome assembly GCA_025698865.1 of Erythrobacter sp. Lineage (GTDB taxonomy): Bacteria > Pseudomonadota > Alphaproteobacteria > Sphingomonadales > Sphingomonadaceae > Qipengyuania. Next base: position 2,834 of record JAILWQ010000023.1, read on the forward strand.
GCAAGGTCAGTTGCGTCGCGGAAGGCGAAGTAGCGGCCGGCGTCGCGAACAACCTCGCGATGCTCAGGGACGTCATGGGCAAGGACCGCGTTCCTGTGCCCCATCGCCTCGACGAGCGCGGGATGAGTGCCCCCCACCTCGGTAGCCTGGACGTGGAGGTACGCGTTCGCGCCGAGCGCGTGGTAATCGTCGCCGTAGACGAAGCCGAGGAACCGGACGCGTGCATCGGCCGCGCGCTTGACGGTCTCGACGTAGTCGCGCGCATATGGGGCATCGCCCACCATAACCAGAGGCAGGTCCGTGTCCACCGAACGGTATGCCTTGACCACGAGCAGCGCGTTGTTCTCGGGTTCCATGCGGCTCACGTACAGCAGATAGCGGTTCGGCTGAAGCCCATAGGCCGCAAGGCGTTCGACCAACGCTCCACGGTCCCAGAGTGTCGTCCCGTAGACGAAGCAGCGCGTCTCGCGCTTAAGACGTTCGCGATAATAATCCTGGATGACGTCCGCATCGGTTACAACTTCAATGGGCATGCGGGCGGCCAAGCGCGCGGCCCAGTGGTAGTAGCGTCTCGCAAGCCTGCCCCACTTCTTGCGCCGCCACTCAAGACCGTCGACGTTGAGGATCGTCGTTTGACCGCGTAGCCACGGGATGTAGCAGATCGGCGCGTTTGCGCTATTGCAGACGTACACGATGTCATACTGCTGAAACAACGCATGCAGAGCAGAGACCAACGTGTGCGTGAGGGTTTCAAGGTGCTTCTGGCGGATCGCCGGGAGACGAACGAGTCACATGCCTCGGTGCCGTTTCAACGTGCGATCAACGTATGCGGTTCGACAGTACACGGTGACCTGGTGGCCGCGGGACGCAAGCTCTGAACCGAACTCGTCGGCAAACGTCTCGAATCCTCCGTAGCTGCCCGGGACACCACGGGTTCCGAGAATCGCCACGCGCACGATCGACCGTCCCTCCGTTGAGCGCTAGCGATGGCGACCGATCAAGCGGACCGGCTCGCGGCGACGCCAGAAAATCGCCGTCGCAGATCGGCGTCAATGATACCCCTTTCCCTGCCGAGACGAAGCTGCTCCAAACGCGTGAATCGGAGGTCGCGCACCATCTCAGCATTGAGGCCGATCTTCCTGTAGTACGCCGCGATTTCGCCGAGGGACGATTTGACCGATCGGTCCATCGCGACCTCTGGCACGAGGCGACGCAGGCGGTCGAACCGGACGCGGTAGCTCCGTCGATCGACCCATGCGTACGGATCGCGAACCAC
>JAILWQ010000024.1 GCA_025698865.1 Erythrobacter sp.
GCAGTCCCCTGTCTGTGATCAGTCGCTCATCATTGCCCGGAGGCGACAACTGCTTCCTGGTCAGCTGAGTGGTGCACGTCAGTGGACGCGCCAAGTCGTCCCGAGAGCGTCTTAGTGCTTCCATTAGGCCATGGCTACAACTTGGGCGTACGTGATCGACCGCATCGAAGAAGCAAGGAGCGCCGCGCAAGTTGACGGTGACACGACGGCCGAGCAGGACGCTATCGACCTTCTTCTTCGAGTCCGCGAGCACGACATTGCTCAGGGGGGACAAGTGGCAACGGAACGCCCCAAGTGCGCAGTGGATGGTCAGTCCTACCCGTGCCCGACTATTTGGCACGAGGCTCAGCGGTGGCGCGATCGTGAGGATTTTCCGCAAGACCTCTACCTTCCCCGCGTCTGACGCGCCCTCCGCCCCTGCGCGCCTTCTGGCGGCGCCTCAGGCAGATGAAAGTCTCCATTCCGACTTTCCGGCTACACCTCAATGCGAGGTAGGGTCGACGTATTCGGTGAACTCGAGCGGAACCTCGAAATGGCTCGCCTTCACGCCGCCTCTATATTTTGCGAGTAGCGGCGCGGCGGCCTCCGGGTGGAGTTGCTCTTCGGCGATGAGGTCGCGGGCAATTCGCATCGCAGGTTTGGTGAATCCCCGTAGGGTCCGGTCACGGGCTCGGTGTGCGAACGTGTATACATCTTCGCGCGTAATGACACCTCCACTACTGGCGGCTATCTCAATGATTCTGGCTTGGGGTGCCTGCTCGGCCTCTAGCCGTTCGATGAGTGCGCGATAAGCGTGCTCCGGCCATGGAACAGAGTCGCCTTCGTCTCCATCCTCATCGCCAACCTCGCGGTCAAGATTCGTGCCTCGGATCCATAGGCTCTCGCGCACGTGATCCCAAGCGGCCCCCCTCGATCCTTCGTACTCTTCCTCGCGCGGCGCGTAAACCGGTTGAGCTGGCTCGTAGATGAACCGGATCGTGGACTTCGGTGCTACCTGGAATCTGAATTCTGGCTGATCTCTCGACGGCGCACCTCGCAATTCGGGTTGATCGACCGCGATGACGAACGGCTCGAGCTCCGGCGGAATCAGCAATCGGAAGGCGGCGTCGTTGGGCCGCCGTGGCGGGACCGAAGATGGCTCAGTCGCCAAGCCATCACGTATCGCACGCAGTCTCCACTGTCCGACACCCGGGGTCGGGCCGACGAACTCCAAACGCGCCCTGACTCGCGGCTCATCGCTCCCTCCCTCGACTGGAAGGTCAGCAAGGTCATCATCAGTCGGCTGTACGAACACGAGGAACGGGCTCGCGGTCCAAGCAATGAGGAGTCGCCCCGGAAGCTCGGCAGCCGCATCGGCGCAAACTTGTGCAAGTGCCGATACGTTGAGCCCGCTTGCCGGCCGCGGTGTGGCATGGGCCCTCTTGGCGGGACCCGAGAGGCTGTCTTCCGCGTCAATGTCCACGTTGATGTCGGGGTGAGTTCCCAGCGCCCGGCGTAGCGCCTCCCGCATCTGTCCGACTGGGAAGGTCTGGGCACTGGAATTCCCTGCAAGCTGAAGGAGGGACATGGCGACGCGGTCGACCATGTCGCGCAGCCATTTGGCTGAGGGACCGCTCAAGTCGACTAGCGAGAGCTGGTGTGTGATGGCGTAATACACGGCTTCCGGGGTGAATCCAGACGTGGATGCGAGCGCGTACTTGTACTGATACCGCCGTCGCGGTGGCGTCCTGCTGGCGTCCTGCATCGTGTAGTACTGGTTTACGTCATCGATTGTCCCCACCGCGTTGCGGACGTCGCGGAGATCGCTCTTGTCTGCCCGGCACTTTGCCTCCAGGAACAGCCGAATCGGGAGTGCAAGTTGGACTGGGACATTTAGTTCGCCAAGAACGTCGACTTGGTGATCCGCCCCGCGACCGTGGACGCGTAGACCGTTGCCGCCGCCGCCGAGCGCCCAGGTGTCCTGCTGCATGTGGACCAGGAGCATGTAACCGCTGTCTTGTACCAGCTTCGCAAGGAGCTCCTCCAAGATGTAGCCCTTAAGCGTCGACTTGTGAATCATCAGTCGCATCTCCGAGCGCTTGGACCTGAGTCATTGTCGCGGGTTCGCCCGCCGGACCTCATGGCAATGCGTCGACTCTATGGGCTCGACGTGCGGCCTCGGGGCACTTGATGAACGCCGCGCGCCTAGGACGAGGGGTGAGTGGACGAGATACAGGCCCGTCTGTAGACGTCTGATGCCGCCGCGCCCGCGTTGGCTGGCGGAACGCGAAGGGGTCGTGGATGAGCGAGAGCTTCGACCGAGGACTCCGACCACACGCGTGCCGCGCGTTCTTCATTGCTCAACCGAATGGACGCCACGGGTTAGGTTGGGGGTGCGGGCAGGTGGGGCCTGTCAAGGGAGTCTTGGCGGTGGCACGAGACAGGACGGGCATGGATCAGATGCACGAGCGTGGAGCACGTTGGGTGCGAGCCGCCCTGCAGGTGAACCCTTTCGGCTACGAAGGAGCGGCGGGACCGAGAGCGCACTTTGAGGAAGAGGACGCGTACAACACCGCTCTATTGGACAAGTGCGCGGCGGAGGCCATTCAACTCATCGCGATTACCGACCACTGGTCTGTGGACACAGGTGAGGGGCTGGCCAACGCCGCTGTCGACCGCGGGATCACGGCACTCCCGGGCTTCGAGGCCAACACAAGTGAGGGGATCCATCTACTGGTCATTTTCGAGGCCGGCACCTCGATGGTCGACATCAACGCAGCTATCGGCCAGTGCGGGCGTGAGATCACGCCAGGGTGCCTCAGCGGGACCACTGGCGACTCCTACGCGGACATCGTCAGCAACATGACTCGGCGCGGCGCACTGGTGATCCCGGCGCACGCGAACACTTCCCCTCGCGGGATGCTGACCGTCTTCCGGGGCCAGCCGCTGGCCACATTGGTCAAGCACGAGGATCTTCACGCCATCGCCGTGTCACCCGGGCACAACCCCGCCCCAGACCAGGCGAATGTATTCGCGGGACGCCCGCCCTTCGAACGGCCACACGGACTGGCCATGATCTACAGCGACGACATCTGCCACCCCGATCGGTTGGGCGTGGCGGGTGGGTGCACCTGGTTCAAGATGAGCGCGCTCGGGCTAGCCGGTCTCAGGCTCGCGGTCCGCACTCCGGAAACCCGCGTTTCTCGGGTGGATCCCGCTTCGCGACCAAGAGTTCTCTTTCGGTCGCTGTCGTGGACAGGCGGCTACCTAGACGGCCAGACCATTCACTTCGCCGACGACCTTACGGCGCTGATTGGCGGCCGCGGGACGGGCAAGTCGACTGCCATTGAGAGCCTGCGCTACGTCTTAGACCTCGACCCGATCGGAGCTTCCGCGAAACGCGACCACGCAACGGTCGTTAACCAGGTCCTTGGGCGCGGCACCATCGTTGAACTCGTCGTCGCCGCCATCAGCCCAGTGAACAGCCTCTACACCATTCGAAGGACGGTCCCAGATCCTGCCGTGGTGTTGGACGCGTCTGGCTCATTGACAGACCTCCACCCAAGAGACGTGATCGGCAGCGTCGAGATCTTCGGACAGCACGAGCTGGCGGAGGTCGCCGAACAGCCGGCGTACGTCGCCCGACTCATCACCCGCTTCACTGAAGAGCCTCAGACAGGCAGACTTCATGAACTTCAGGCTCAGTTGAGTGACAACCGATCTCGACTCGAGGGCCTTGACCGAGAACAGTCCGCCCTGGAGGAGGATCTTGCGGATGTGCCGCGCCTGGAGGCGACGGTGGCCCAGTTCGAGAATGCTGACTGGCCCGCTCGCCTGGCCGCCCAGCAACGGCTAGCTGTACTGACCGGACAGGTTGGTTGAGGGAGTGCGACTCGTCGTTGTGACGGGGTGACATGGGAGGGCCC
>JAILWQ010000025.1 GCA_025698865.1 Erythrobacter sp.
CGTCACGCGTCCCGCAGCCGTCGACATCGGCTCGTTGGATGCCGAGCAGCTGGCAAACGCTCAGACGATCGTCGCGGTTGGTCGGGCGCTCGGCGTGCCGTCGAAGGGGTGGGTCATCGCGCTGAGCACGGCGCTGCAGGAGTCGACGTTGCGCAACCTGCCGTACGGTGACCGCGACTCCATCGGCCTGTTCCAGCAGCGCGACGCCTGGGGTAGTCGGGCCGAGCGTCTCGACCCTGCGACCGCGTCCGAGATGTTCTTCATGGGGGGTCGAGGCGGGCAGCGCGGCCTGCTGGCTATCCCCGACTACCTCAGCATGTCCGTGACTCGAGCTGCGCAGGCCGTGCAAGTGAGTGCGTTCCCTGACGCCTACGCCAAATGGGAGGGGCTCGCCCTCCAGCTGGCCGGAAACCCCAGCATCTCGAGCGCCGCGTGCACGTCCGGTGCTGGCAGCGGTGAAGGCGCGAAGGTCATCGAGGTCGCCCTAACGCAGCTGGGGATCCCGTACTCGTGGGGCGGCGGAACGTTGAACGGCCCGGGGCTCGGATTCGACAAGGGCGCGTCCACGGTTGGCTTCGACTGCTCGAGCTTCACGCGGTACGTCTGGTTCCAAGCCACGGGAATCACGCTGCCGCGGGTAGCCAGCGACCAGGCGGCCGCAGTGACGCGCGTCCCGCTCAGCGAGGTCCGGGCCGGAGACCTTCTGTTCTTCCATGACCCTCGTGACCGGCCAGGCTTCTTCCACCACGTCGGCCTCTACGACGGACAGGGCAACATCATCCACGCGCCCAGAACTGGCCGAACCGTCGAGGTGAAGCCCATCGACCTGACAGTGGCCCGCCCTTGGGGCGACACAGTTGTTGCTGGCCGCCCAGCCCCCGCCTCGTGAGCGGTGAATGGCGTCCCACGGGGGCGTAAGGGTCAGCAGGCCACGTAGCGTGGAGTGTCATGAAGACGGAGGATGCGAGGCGACTCGCTGAGGAGTGCCTGGCGACGTCTCACCCCGACCGGTGGCGCCACGTCCAGGGGGTGGCCGCGCGAGCTGTCGAGGTCTCGCAGTCTGGAGCGGGTGACGACCCTGTGGTCAGTGCAGCCTGGCTTCACGACGTGGGTTATGCCCCGGTGGCGCGCGAATCGGGTCTCCACGCGCTTGATGGGGCCAGGTATCTCGCCGGTCTGGGTGCTGCCCCCGTTGTGGTCTCGCTCGTCGCGTTCCACACCGGGGCTGAGTACGAGGCCGAAGAGCGGGGCTTGGCACGCGAGCTGGCAGCCGTGCCCAGGCCTGAGCAGGGACTGCTGGACGCCCTGATCCTGTCCGACCTGACCGTCTCGCCCACGGGCGAACCGGTGGCTGTGAACGCGCGGCTGGACGAGATCGTGGCCCGGTACTCGGCCGATGACCCGGTGCATCGTGCGGTGCTGAGGTCACGGGCGTACCTCGAGGCCTGCTGCGACCGCGCGCAGATCGTGCTGTCAGCCTAGGTAGGGCGCCCTGCGCTCCTCGAGGGCATGCTGGATACGCATCCGCATCGACGGGTGCATGTCCAGGGCCTCAATCTCCTCAGGACGGACCCACACGACCTCGCTGCTCTCGCTGCTCGTCTGTGCCTCCCCGCCGATGAGCCGGGCTCGGAAGGCGATCGAAAACTGTTGCCTCACTTCGCCGTCGTCGTACGCCATGACGTGACGAGGGTTCGTGTAGGTCCCGGTGATCGTCTCGACCTCGACGTCGTAGCCGGTCTCTTCCTGTACCTCACGAACCACCGTGTCGACGATGGACTCACCGATCTCATGCCCCCCGCCGGGAAGGGCCCACAAGTTGTTGTCGGTCTTGTGAATCAGCAGTATGCGTCCGTCAGTGTCCCGCACGATGGCGACTACGGAAGGAACAACGCTGTTGGCCGCTGGAGCGTTCGGGTCGTCGACGTAGTCGATTCGGGCCATCTGGTTAGCCTACCGCCGCGCCCAGGCACGCTCACTGCGTTGAAGCGGCTGACCCGCCTTCAAGGGCCCGCCACCGATGTACGTCAAATGCAACCCCGCGGACTTCCGCGCCTCGTTTGCGTTAGGAATCGAGGCCCATGGCCTTTTGGATGGTCGCAGTGAGCACGCTGGTCCCAATCTCCTGCGCCGCCTCCAACAGTCTCACGCCCACCTTCTTGAGAATCCCTTGGGCCGCGGTCGAGTCGCGTTGCTCGACGGCCGCAGTCAGTTCAAGTACCTCTGTGTGGAGGTCGTTGGAGGCAGCGGTTGGTGACGCGTCGAGCCGGCGCGCCAACTCCTGCAGCCCGTTGAGGAGGTCAAGGACCTCGCTCGGAGACAGACCGAGGTACTGGTTCTGAATTGTTGTGGAGGTGTATGCCTGCATGTAGACGTTGGATCCGTCACCCAATACGTAGCTCGCCGCCGGCGCAGCTGCCGCGTGCCTGTCAAGCAAGCGATCGATCACGTCCAATTGCCGGAGCGCGACGCCGTTGGCAGCATTCAATGCTGAGAGCATGCCTTCGACCTCTGCCCTAGTTGTGACGACGGAACCCTCGAACGCTGCGGCCACTTCCTGATGATTGACATCGGAGTTCAAGACCCTTACCTCAATTGCTGCGGATGGCGTTACCCTGAGTCCGCAGAGGACCAACTGAGCGTCAGGCACCGATTCTTGCAGGCGACGGAAGTGAAATGGCAGGGCTATCAAGTCAATCGGCTGACCTCCGTCGGGGAAGGCGAGCGTGAATCGCTTGCCTCCATAGGCGTGTTCGAACTCCCCCTCAACAAAGGGCTCGGGGTCGCCACCCTGCTGCCTGGATCTAGTCACCCACGCGCGCGCACAGCTCACACCGTCGATGATCCAGTCATCCCGGATGCTGGCGTATAGATTCGTCCCGGTGAGATCGTGACCGCTCAAGTCCGCTTCAACAAGGCGCGCCTGCTCGAAGTCGACTCCCGTCAATTGACACTTCAAGAACGTGACCTGATTCAGATTGCCCCCCCTGAAGCTGGCATCCCGAAGGTCGCAACGCGTGAAAGTCGAGCGCTTGAAGTTTATGGCAGTGAGATCAGCCCCACGCAGGTTGAGGTCCTTGAACTCAAACCGCTCAAGTCGCAAGTATTGCCGCTTCTTGGGATCTCGCGATTGCCTGGTTCGCCAAACTGCGAACGCCTTCGGACCCTTGTTGAGATGGTAGGCGGCTTGCCACTCGGGGGATGACTTCGACAGGTGGCGATGCGCCGACACCCCTCCGGTCAAGTAGATCTCCATGGTCGCGACCATAGGCCACCGTCCGCTCCTGCCGCGCGTGATGCATTGAAGAGAGGGTGATGCTCCTTCGGCACGAGAGTCGAGGGACGCCTTGTCCGATCTCATGGCCGTGGAAAGCGGATGCCCGGCCGATCATGCGGGGTGCTTCCAGAGCCTTGCCGGTGGGCCTGTGACGCGGACTCCCAGGCTCGCTCGAAGGACTTGACGTGATGGTCAAACAGCCGACCGCCCACGAGACGGCGAACGTGCAGGACTGGCGAGTGGTTTGCCGGAGCGCCCAGAAGGTGGTGGTTTGCCAGGAGGTCGTCGTCAAACCGGAACATCGAGCAGTAGAGCGTCGTCGAGTGTGCCCGGACTGAGATTTCGGGCTCGACGAGGAGTGGATCGATGTACTTCCACGTCAGCCGGCACCTCTCCGCCAGGGACTCGCCGATGCCTTCTTCTACTCCTCGGATGCGGACAGCTTCTGACTCGGGGTCGC
>JAILWQ010000026.1 GCA_025698865.1 Erythrobacter sp.
TATCGTCACGCAGCTTCCGTTCGGGGACGGGTGGATTGGAGTTGGCGTCGGACTCGCCCTGGTGAGTCTGGCCCTGCTCGAGATCACAGGTGTCCTTGGTCAGTTAGGGGGTCTGCGTCGCTGGGTAGAGACCTCAAGCCACAAGCGGCTTCGAGAGATCTTCGGTGGCCGCCCCGAGCCCTGGAAGGTTCCTCCTCACCCGCAGGCGGGCGAAGCGGCGACACCGGAAAGCGAAAGCCGGCAAGGCTGATTGACATCGCGACGACGACAGCGTCGGCCCGTGCTACTTCCAAGGCATGAGGGGAGACGAGCTTGAGTAGGGACGCACAGCGCTCTGAACTCCATCGCACGATCTGGCGAATCGCTAACGATCTGCGGGGGTCGGTTGACGGTTGGGACTTCAAGTCCTACGTGCTCGGGATGCTGTTCTACCGATTCATCTCGGAGAACCTGGCCGCCTACCTCAACGCCCACGAACGCCGGCTGGACCCGACCTTCGACTACGCCCAACTGGCCGATGAGGACGCCGAGATTGCCCGTGCCGAGACGGTCCAGGAGAAGGGGTTTTTCATCTATCCCAGCGAGCTGTTCGCCAACGTTCGGGAGCGCGCGCGACACGACGAGAACCTGAACGAAACGCTGGCCAAGGTCTTCCGCGAAATCGAGTCGTCGGCCGTCGGCGCCGACAGTGAGGACGACTTTAAGGGCCTGTTCCAGGACCTGGACGTGAACAGCCAGCGGCTGGGGCCGACCGTGGCGAAGCGCAACGAGAAGCTCGTCAAGCTGCTCGACGCCATCGGTCACCTCAAGCTAGGTCAGCACGCTGACCACACGATCGACGCGTTCGGCGATGCCTACGAATACCTCATGACGATGTACGCCTCGAGCGCCGGCAAGTCCGGCGGCGAGTTCTTCACCCCGCAGGAGGTGTCGGAGCTGCTGGCGCGCATTACGGTTGTCGGCAAGACCGAGGTCAACAAGGTCTACGACCCGGCATGCGGATCGGGCTCGTTGCTGCTGAAGTTCGCCAAGGTGCTGGGTCGCGACAACGTACGGCAAGGGTTCTTCGGCCAGGAGATCAACCTGACCACGTACAACCTGTGCCGGATCAACATGTTCCTGCACGACATCAACTACACGAAGTTCGAAATCGCGCACGGAGACACCCTGCTGAACCCGGCGCACGAGGCCGATGAGCCATTCGAGGCGATCGTGTCGAATCCCCCGTACTCGACTCGGTGGGAGGGTGACAGCAACCCGCTGCTCATCAACGACGAACGGTTCGCCCCGGCCGGCGTGCTCGCCCCAAAGAGCCGGGCCGATCTCGCCTTCACCATGCACATGCTCAGCTGGCTGGCCGTGAACGGCACGGCGGCGATCGTCGAGTTCCCAGGCGTGCTCTACCGCGGCGGGGCGGAGCAGAAGATCCGCCGCTACCTCGTCGACAACAACTACGTCGACACCGTAATCCAGCTGCCGCCCGACCTGTTCTTTGGAACCACCATCGCTACCTGCATGATCGTCCTCAAGAAGTCGAAACGCGACAACGCGGTCCTGTTCATCGACGCATCGAACCAGTTCGTCCGGGGCGGGAACAAGAACAAGCTGACCGATGCGAACCAGCAGACGATCCTGGAAGCCTTTACGTCCAGGACCGATAGGGAACACTTCTCGCGCCTCGTCGACAGCGCCGACATCGCCGACAACAGCTACAACCTGTCTGTCTCGTCCTACATCGAGGAGGCGGATACCCGTGAGGCGGTCGACATCACTGAGCTCAACCAGGAGATCGCGCGCAACGTGGCGCGCCAGCACGAACTTCGCATAGCGATTGAACAGATTGTCGATGATCTCAACGGGGCGGGCAGGTGAGTCACCTACGCGACCTCGTCTCCTCACTCTGTCCGGCCGGAGTGGAGTCGGTGGCGCTCGGCGATCTCGGGTCGATCACGCGCGGCAGGCGGTTCGTGAAAGCCGACATGGTGGAGTCCGGAAGCCCGTGTATTCACTACGGTGAGCTGTACACCAAGTACGGAACGTGGGCGACAAAGGCCTACTCCTACCTTGAACCTGCGCTTGCATCCCGCTTGCGCGTCGCCAAGCCCGGCGACGTTATCTTTGTGTCAACCGGTGAAACGATCGAGGACATAGGCAAGGCCGTCGCGTGGCTCGGCGGCGAAGATATCGTCATCCACGATGCCCTCTATGCATTCCGGAGCGATCTCGACCCCAAGTACGTCGCCTACTTCTCCCAAACGCGTGAGTTCCACGCGCAGATCCGGCGGAACATCTCATCCTCAAAGGTGTCCGCCATTAGTCCCGAGAACCTGGCAAAGGTCCGGATACCCGCGCCACCGCTGGAGATCCAGCACGAGGTCGTGCGCGTCCTGGACCGCCTTGCGGAGCTGGAAGCGAACCTCAGACTGGAGCTGGAGGCCGAGCTTGTCGCGCGCCGTCTGCAGTACGAGCACTATCGCGACCGGCTGCTGACATTCGAGGAGCTCGCGTGACCTCGGGCAATGTTCAGTACGAGCCGATCGCGCTGAGTCCCGAGAGCACCGTCGTCGCGAAGTTCATCGCCGAGCCGTCGGGCGAGTCCGGCTACCAGTCAGAGGCGGACCTCGAGCGGTCGCTGATCGAGATCCTGAAGGAGCAGGCGTACGAGCACCTGCGTATCGCGAGCGAGGCGGACCTCATCGCGAACCTCCGAAGGCAGCTCGAGGCGCTCAACGGCATCGCCTTCAGCGACACCGAGTGGGAGCAGTTCTTCACCGAGCGCATCGCCGGCGTGCGGGACGGGATCGAGGAGAAGACGTATCGGCTCCAGGAGGACCACGTCCAGCTCCTGCGTCGTGACGATGGGACGGTCAAGAACATCACGCTGCTCGACAAGTCGAGCATCCACAACAACCGCCTGCAGGTCATCAACCAGTACGCGACGAGCGGGACCTACGACAACCGCTACGACGTGACGATCCTGGTCAACGGCCTGCCGATGGTGCACGTCGAGATCAAGCGCCGCGGCGTCAACCTCCGGGATGCGTTCAACCAGATCAACCGCTACCAGCGCGACAGCTTCTGGTCGGGCTCGGGGCTGTTCGAGTACGTCCAGCTGTTCGTCATCAGCAACGGCACCCTTACGAAGTACTACAGCAACACGACGCGGCGCGAGCATGTGGAATCGCCGACCAGCAAGCGCCGAGGAAGGGTGACCTCCAACAGCTTCGACTTCACGAACTGGTGGGCGGATGCCACGAACAAGCCGATCCAGGACCTGGCCGGCTTCGCGAAGACGTTCTTCGCGCGCCATACCCTTCTCAACGTCCTCACCCGCTACTGCGTTCTGACCGCCGACCGGATGCTGCTGGTCATGCGGCCGTACCAGATCGCCGCGACCGAGCAGATCATGCGTCGCATCCAGATCGCGACCAACCATCACCGGCTGGGGACCATCGATGCCGGCGGCTTCGTCTGGCACACGACCGGGTCGGGCAAGACGCTGACGAGCTTCAAGACTGCGCAGCTTGCGAGCAAGCTGCCTGGCGTCGAGAAGGTTCTGTTCGTGGTGGACCGCAAGGACCTGGACTATCAGACCATGGTCGAATATGACCGCTTCCAGAAGGGCGCCGCGAACTCGAAC
>JAILWQ010000003.1 GCA_025698865.1 Erythrobacter sp.
AAGGCACGACGATGATCGCGTCGTCCTTGGCGGAAATCGGCAATCTCATCGAACTGGTCGAAACGCTGAGCGTTCATGTCACCGGTTTCGCCGCGGCGATGGAGCAGGTCCGGCGATCCTCGCAGGAGATCGACCAGATCGCCGAGACGAGCAACATCCTCGCGCTCAATGCCACGATCGAGGCGATGCGGGCGGGGGATGCGGGCCGGACCTTCGCCGTCGTGGCCAACGAGGTGAAGTCGCTCGCGCGCGATACACGCCGGGCGACGGAGGAAATCTCGCGCACCATCGACGCGCTCGGTAGCGAGGCCGAGAGCGTGATCGAGAAGATCCAGCACGGTAGCCAGGCGAGTGGCGCCGCGCGGGTGCAGGTCGGCAAGATCAAGGGCACGCTGGACGACGTTTCGGGCCTGATAAGCGAAGTCGACAAACAACAGGACCAGATCGCGCGCAACACGGCGACCATTTCGGGGCGCATGCAGGAGGTGCACGACGTCCTGACGAATTTCGACGCTGCCGTTCGGGTCAACGAAACCAGCCTGGAAACCGCGCACGACCGGATGGAAGGGCTCGAACTCACCGCGAGCGAAATGTTCGATCAGCTGGTCAAGGCTGGGCTGTCGCCACAGGACAGCGTGATGGTCGAAGAGGCGCAGGCGCGCGCGCGCCACGCCCAGACACTCATCGAACAGGCCATCGCGCGAGGCGAGCTGGGACGGGCGCAGGCGTTCGACACCATCTATCGCGAGATCGCCGGCTCCAATCCGCCGCGCTATCGCACCGGCCTTTCGGACTGGGCGGACACCCACTGGCGCCCCTTGCTAGATGCTGCGGCAGCCGAGATCGATCCGGTGATGGCCGCCGCCTTCACCGACATGAACGGCTTCCTGCCGACCCATCTGACCAAGCATTCGCAGCAGCCGACCGGCGACATCGCTTGGGACACGCAGTTCTGCCGCAACGGACGGATCATGCTGTTCGCGATCGACAAGATGGCGAAAAGCAGCAGCGCGCCCTACACGATGGCGGTGTACCGCCAGGAGCACGACGGCAAGAGCTACCGCGTCGTGCGCAACGTCTATGTGCCGCTGGTCGTGGACGGCCAGCGCTGGGGCGATTTCGAACTCGCCTACAGTTTCGACTGACCGTCCGGGAGAGTTCGCTCAGCTCTGCCGGCGCGCCATGAAGGCAAGCCGTTCGAACATCATGACGTCCTGCTCGTTCTTGAGCAGGGCGCCATGGAGCGGCGGGATGGCGCTGTTGGGATTGGTGTCCTGCAACACTTCGAGCGGCATGTCCTCGTGCAGCAGGAGCTTGAGCCAGTCGAGCAGTTCGCTGGTGCTCGGCTTCTTCTTGAGGCCGGGCACGTCGCGCAGCTCGTAGAAGATTTCCATCGCCTTGGTGACGAGGGTCTTCTGGATGTCCGGGAAATGGACCTCGATGATGTCGCGCATGGTCTCGCGATCGGGGAACCTGATATAGTGGAAGAAGCAGCGGCGCAGGAACGCGTCGGGCAGTTCCTTCTCGTTGTTCGAGGTGATGACCACGATCGGGCGTTCCTTCGCCTCGATCCGCGTGTGGGTTTCGTAGACATCGAAGCTCATCCGGTCGAGTTCCTGGAGGAGGTCGTTCGGAAACTCGATATCTGCCTTGTCGATCTCGTCGATCAGGAGAACGGGCAGTTCGGGCGAGGTGAACGCCTCCCACAATTTGCCCTTCTTGATGTAGTTCGAAATGTCATGGACGCGCTCGTCGCCGAGCTGGCCGTCGCGCAGGCGAGCGACCGCATCGTATTCGTAGAGGCCCTGCTGCGCCTTGGTCGTCGATTTCACGTTCCATTCGATCAGCGGCGCGTCGATCGCCTTGGCGATTTCGTGCGCGAGCACCGTTTTGCCCGTGCCCGGCTCGCCCTTGACCAGAAGCGGGCGGCGCAGCGTCACCGCGGCATTGACCGCGACCTTGAGGTCCTCGGTGGCGATGTAGGACTGCGTGCCTTCGAAACGGGTCTGTTCGGCCATGGGTTTTCCCTTGCAACTTTGCCCGCAGCGTTAAGGATCGGGCACGAGCGGTGCAAGGGGGCGTTGTAGCCTGAGAAAACCTATCGGGGACGGAGTGGCGAATGCCGACAGAGAAGATCGCAATCGTGGCCGGGGCAGGCCACTCTCTTTCGGGCGCGCTGGAACTGCCGACGGGGCTGGTGCGCGGCGCGGCGCTGTTCGCACACTGCTTCACCTGCACCAAGCAGAGTAAGGCGGCGGTCGCGGTGACGCGGGCACTGGCGCGCCATGGTATCGCCACCCTGCGGTTCGATTTCACCGGACTCGGCGGTAGCGACGGCGAGTTCGGGCGGGCGGGTTTCGCGACCGACGTGGCCGACCTCGTCGCTTCGGCCGAGGCACTGGTACAGCGCTTCCAACAGCCGCTCCTGCTCGTCGGCCACAGTCTGGGCGGGGCCGCTGTCCTGGCCGCGGCCGACGAATTGGGAGACCGCAAGGTCGCCGCAATCGCCACCATCGGCGCGCCGTCGGACGTTCCCCATGTGCTCGCCAACATCAAGGGCGACCTCGCCGCGATCCGCGCGGCGGGGCAGGGAGAGGTCCGGATCGCCGGCCGCAGTTTCAACCTCAGCCGCGAATTCATCGAAAGGGTGGAAAGCGTCGATCTGCTCGGGGAGGTCGCCAGACTGCGCGAGCCGCTCCTTATCCTCCATTCGCCGACCGACGACGTGGTCGGGATCGAACATGCCAGCGCCCTGTTCGGGGCAGCGAAGCATCCCAAGAGCTTCGTCAGCCTCGACGGGGCCGACCATCTTCTGCTCGAGGAGGCGGACGCCGAGTTCGCCGCCTCGATCATCGCTTCCTGGGCGCACCGCTATCTGCCGTTGCGGGACGATTGGCCGATGCCGGCAGAGGGCGTGATCGTGCGGACCGGGCACGGGAAGTTCGGCACGGAAGTCCATACAACCGGCCATCGCTTCGTGGCGGACGAACCGCGCAGCCTCGGCGGAGACGACAGCGGGCCGACGCCCTACGATCTTCTTAACGCCGCGCTGGGCACCTGCACGGCGATGACGATGACGATGTATGCCGATCGCAAGGGCTGGCCGCTCGATGGCATCTCGATCCAAGTCACCCACGAGCGCAATCACGCCGACGAATGCAACCACGTCGCCGCGATGGAGCATGGGCGGCAGATTCAGGCGCTCAATCGCCGGATCACCATCCAAGGAGACCAGCTCGACGAGGCGCAACGCGCGAAGCTGATCGAGATCGCCGACAAGTGCCCGGTGCATCGCACGCTGGAAGGCGTGCTGCACGTTCACACGCAGACGAGCGACTAGGCGCGATCAGGCGTCGATCATCTCGCGATCGAACTCGCCGGCATTGTTCTGGATGAAGTTGAACCGGTGTTCGGGATTGCGGCCCATCAGCTGGTCGACCAGTTCCTTCACCACCGCGCGCTGCTCGAACTCCTGCGGCAGGGTGATACGGATGAGACTGCGGGTTTCCGGGTTCATGGTGGTCTCGCGCAGCTGGCCGGGGTTCATCTCGCCCAGACCCTTGAAACGGCCGACCTCGACCTTCTTGCCCTTGAACACTGTCGCTGCCAGCTCCGCACGGTGCGCGTCGTCGCGGGCGTAGCGGCTCTCCTTGCCCGCGGTCAGCCGGTAGAGCGGGGGCTGGGCGAGATAGAGATGCCCGCCGCGCACCAGATCGGGCATCTCCTGGAAGAAGAACGTCATCAGCAGCGTCGCGATATGCGCGCCGTCGACATCCGCGTCGGTCATGATGATGATCCGGTCGTAACGCAGGTTCTCCGGATCGCAGTCCTTGCGCGTGCCACAGCCCATGGCGAGGATCAGGTCGGCGATCTCGCTGTTGGCGCGGATTTTGTCGGCAGTGGCGCTGGCGACGTTGAGGATCTTGCCGCGGATCGGCAGGATCGCCTGCGTCTTGCGGTCGCGCGCCTGCTTGGCGCTGCCGCCGGCGCTGTCGCCTTCGACGATGAACAGCTCGGTCTCGGCGTCGGTCTCGCCCGAACAGTCGGTGAGCTTGCCCGGCAGACGAAGCTTCTTGGCATTGGTGGCGGTCTTGCGCTTGACCTCGCGCTCGGCCTTGCGGCGCAGGCGTTCGTCCATGCGCTCCATCACCTGGCCGAGCAGCGCCTTGCCGCGATCCATGTTGTCGGCGAGAAAGTGGTCGAAATGGTCGCGCACCGCCGCTTCCACGAGACGGGCGGCTTCGGGCGAGGTCAGGCGGTCCTTGGTCTGCGACTGGAATTGCGGGTCGCGGATGAAGACACTCAGCATGACCTCCGCGCCGACCATGACATCATCGGCGGAGATGTCCTTCGCCTTCTTCGTCCCGGTCAGCTCGCCGAACGCGCGCAGCCCCTTGGTGAGAGCGGCGCGCAGGCCCTGTTCGTGCGTCCCGCCATCGGGTGTGGGCACTGTGTTGCAGTACCAGCTGGTCGAACCGTCCGAATAGAGCGGCCACGCGATGGCCCACTCGAACCGGCCCTGTTCGTCGGAGAAGTCCTGCCGCCCGGTGAAGGGCTGCGCGGTCACGCATTCACGGCCGCCGATCTGCTCAGCCAGATGGTCGGCCAACCCGCCGGGAAACTTGAACGAGGCTTCCTCGGGCACATCCTCGCTGGCGAGCGAGGGATCGCATTTCCAGCGGATCTCGACCCCGGCGAACAGATACGCCTTGGATCGGGCGAGCTTGAACAGCCGCCTAGCGCTGAAATTGCGGTCGCCAAAGATTTCCGTGTCGGGCACGAAGCTGACCGTGGTCCCGCGCCGGTTGGGAGTGGCCCCCAGATCCTGAAGCCCGCCCTTCGGCAGCCCTTGCGCGAATTCCTGCGCATGAAGCTGCCGATCGCGCGCCACCTCGACCCGCGTGATGGTCGATAGCGCGTTGACCACGCTGATGCCGACCCCGTGCAGGCCGCCACTGGTGGCATAGGCCTTGCCCGAGAATTTGCCGCCCGAATGCAGCGTGGTCATGATGACCTCGAGCGTCGACTTGCCCGGATATTTGGGATGCTCGCCGACCGGGATGCCGCGGCCATTGTCGCTCACCGTGACCCGGTTGCCTTCTTCCAGACGCAGCTCGATGCGGTTGGCATGGCCGGCCACCGCCTCGTCCATCGCGTTGTCGAGCACTTCGGCGACCAGATGGTGAAGCGCCCGGTCGTCGGTACCGCCGATATACATGCCCGGGCGGCGCCGGACGGGCTCCAGCCCCTCGAGCACCTCGATCGAGGAGGCATCGTAGTCCCCGCTCGATGCGGGCGCGTTTTCGAACAGGTCGTCGGACATTCTTCTCTATATCATGCGCCGGGCATCTGTCGGCAAGGCGAGGGCCGGGCTTGTCGTCAGGAACGGCTCAGTCGAAGGCCTGCGGTGCGGCTTCGACGATCACCACCCGGTCACCGCGCACCTCGCGCACTTCCATCGCGCGCTGAACGACGCCGTCGCGGGCAAAACGGAACGGCCCGTCGAGGCCGAGGAAGCCGCCCTCGTCGTAAAGCTGGGAGGCCGGGAAGTCGCGGCCCACGCGCCAGTCGTTTGCGATCCGGAGCACGAGCAGCACGGCGTCGTAACCAAGCGTCGCGATGCGGTAGGGCTGGCTGCCGAAGCGCGCTTCGTAGCTGTCAAAGAACCGCTTGTACCGCTCGTCCGGCACCGCGGAGAAGATTGCACCGCGCAAGGCCGATGCGCGTGTGACCGAGGCTTCCCCGCTCCACAATTCATTGCCGATGATCAGCGGCTTTTGCTGTCCCGCCCGCAGCGGCCCGGCGCCCTGTGCGGAAAGGCGGGCACCGTCGGCGATCACCACCGCATCGTAGATTCCGCGCGCCGCGAGCCGCTGGGCCGCGCTGGTGATCGAGGTGTTACCGCGATCGTAGACCTCCCGATCGACGAAGCGCCCGCCGACGCCTGCCAGCGTCTGCCGCAGGGCAGCCTCGGCGCGACGGCCGTATTCGCCGTCGGGCGCGAGAATGGCGAAATTGTTCGCGCCGCGCGCGTGGGCGTAATTCACCGAGCGGGCGATCGACTGCTCGGGGATGTGCCCCATCACGAACACGTCGGGCGAGGCCACAGCCGCGTCGTTGGAGAAGGAGATCATCGGCACACCGGCGGGGCGCGCTTCCGCCATGACCGAGGCGACGTTGCCGCCCATCATCGGGCCGAGGATCAGCTTGTTCCCATCCGCCACCGCGCGCCGCGCGGCATCACGCGCGTCGGACGACGTGTCGTAAGTGGTGATTCGCAGGTTCTGCGCGCTCGTATCGAGGATCGCCATGGTGGTGGCATTCGCGATCGCCTGACCAACGGCGCCGTTGTCGCCCGACATCGGAACCAGCAGGGCGACGCGGTGCCGGTCCGTATCGACGGGCAGATCGCTCGCGCTCGGCGTCGGCGTGGGCGCAGGTTCGACCGGGCGGCTCGCCGGCTCGGCCCCGCGCGGAATGATCGAACAGGCGCCGAGCAGGACTGCCATGCCGGTGGCGGCAAGGTGTCGCCTCGTCATCGGGGATGTGATCGACGACGTGACCGAAAAACTCTTCATGCTTGCCGCGTCCCTCTGTTCGCGTTCATGGAGGCGCGGTGAGCGAAGCTGCACCCGATCCCGAACCCCTGTCTCCCGGTCTCTATATCGTGGCCACGCCGATTGGCAATTTGGGTGATATCACACTGCGCGCGATCGAGACGCTGCGGCGCTGCGAAGGCGTGGCCTGCGAGGATACGCGCGTCACCGGAAAGCTGTTGAAACATCTCGGCATCTCGAAGCCGATGTGGCGCTACGACGATCACAGCGAGAGCCGCGACAGGGGCAGGCTCGTCGATTCGATGCGGACGCGCGCGGTTGCGCTGGTCAGCGATGCCGGGATGCCGCTGGTGAGCGATCCGGGCTACCGCCTCGTCAACGACGCGCGAACCGAGGGCATTTCCGTCACCGTCGTTCCCGGTGCGAGCGCAGCCATTGCAGGGCTTGCGGTCAGCGGCCTGCCCAACGACCGTTTCCTCTTCGCCGGGTTCCTGCCGAGCAAGGACAAGGCGCGGCGCGAGGTGCTGGAGGAACTGGCCGGGATCGATGCGACGCTGATCTTCTACGAGACGGCGCCGCGTCTTCGCAAATCGCTCGCCCAGATCGGCGCGACCTTGCCGGACCGTGAGATCGCCGTGGCGCGGGAGCTGACCAAGCTGCACGAGGAATGCCGGCGCGGCCTCTCCGCCGGACTGATCGCGTGGTTCGAAGCCCATCCCCCCAAGGGAGAGATTGTGCTGCTGCTCGGGCCGCCGGTCCCCGTCCATTCCGACGATGCCGATATCGACGCGCTGCTGTGGGAAGCGCTGGAAACGAACAAGCCTTCGCAGGCCGCCGCGCAGGTGGCCAAAAGAACAGGCGCGGACCGCAAGGCCCTGTATGCCAGAGCGCTGGAGATGCGGCGCGAATGAAACGGCAACTGGCGGAAAAAAGCGGGCGCGAAGGCGAGGCTCGCGCTGCGATGTGGCTGCGCGCGAAAGGCTGGCAGATCCTGGCGACCCGGGTTAAAACTCCGGCGGGCGAAATCGACCTTATCGCGAAACGCAGCGGGATCATCGCATTTGTCGAGGTCAAGTGGCGGCGGCGCAAGGCCGATCTCGATCTCGCCATCGACGAATACCGGCTCGCCCGCGTGGCTGCGGCGGTGGAGGCGGTCGCGCATCTCTACGCGGAAAATGGCGAGGATATCCGGATCGACGTGATGCTCCTTGCGCCCGGTGCCTTCCCCCGCCACATCGAGAACGCCTGGCAGCCGTGAACCTGCAAGCAATCAAGGAAAACGAATGACTCTCCGCGTCGCCGTCCAGATGGACCCGCTGGCATCGATCAACATCGCCGGGGATTCGACCTTCGCGCTGATGGAAGCGGCGCAGGCGAGAAACGCTGTCCTGTTCCACTACGATGTCGGCACGCTTTCATGGGAGAGCGATGGCAGTCCGCGGGGAAAGCTCACCGCGCTGGGGTCGCCCGTCAATGTCCGGCGCGAGGAAGGCAATCATTTCACGGCCGAGGAACCCCGCCGGATCGATCTGGCGCGCGACATCGATGTCGTGCTGATGCGGCAGGACCCGCCCTTCGATCTGGGCTATATCAGCGCGGCTTTCCTTCTCGACCGGCTGCGCGGTGAGACGCTGGTGGTGAACGATCCGCGCGAGGTGGTGAACGCGCCGGAAAAGATGTTCGTGCTCGATTATGCGCGTTTCATGCCGCCGACGCTCATTGCGCGCACTCTCGACGAGGTTCGCGCTTTCCAGAGCAAGCACGGCGCGGTGGTGGTGAAGCCGCTTCACGGCAATGGCGGCAAGGCGATCTTCCGCATCGATGCCGACGGCACCAACATGTCGGCCCTCTTCGAGGTGTTCAACCAGACCTGGCCCGAGCCGCACATGGTTCAGCCCTTCCTTCCCGAGGTGAGCGAGGGCGACAAGCGGATCGTGCTGGTCGATGGCGAAGTCACCGGCGCGATCAACCGCTTTCCGGGCGAGGGCGAGTTCCGCTCCAACCTGGCGCAGGGCGGCCATGCCGAAGCCGCGACGCTTACCACGCGCGAGGAGGAAATCTGCGCCGCGATGGGGCCGGAACTCAAGCAGCGCGGGCTCGTCTTCGTGGGGATCGACGTAATCGGCGGCAAGTGGCTGACGGAGATCAACGTCACCAGCCCGACCGGCATCGTCGCGATCGACCGCTTCAACGGAACCGACACCGCCGGACTGATCTGGGATGCGATCCAGCGCCGGCTGGCGAACCGGTAGCGCGCTGGCGCGTTGGGCAAGACGTGAACGAATTCATCATCGAGGCCATCCGGCTGGGCGGACTAGTAGGCATCTTCGTGCTGATGGCGCTGGAGAACGTCTTTCCGCCCATGCCGTCCGAAGTGATCATGGGCTTTGCCGGCGTGCTGGTGGCGCGCGGGCAGATGGACTTCGGGCCGGTCCTCGTGATCGGCACGCTCGGTACGGTCGCCGGCAACATGTTCTGGTACTGGCTCGGCATCCGCTGGCGCGAGGATCAGGTGCGGCGTTTCGTGGACAGGCGCGGCCGCTGGCTTACGATGGAGTGGGACGATTTCGTCCGTGCGCGCGAAGTCTTCCGCAAGCATGGCGAATGGATCGTCTTCCTGCTGCGCTTCTCCCCGTTCCTGCGGACGATCATATCCCTTCCGGCGGGACTGGCCCGAATGAAGCTTTGGCGCTTCGTGCTGTTCACCTTTCTCGGCTCGCTGGTGTGGAACGCGGCGCTGCTGTTCGGCGGCAAGATGCTGGCCGGACTGATGACGGAGTACGAGACGGTGGCGAACTGGCTCGTCGCCGGAGCGATCGGGCTGGGCGTTCTCTGGTACGCTTATCGCGTCGCGACCTGGAAACCGCGCAGCCAGCGCTAGTCGCGTTCGCGCGGGTGGGCGTTGCGGTAGGTGTCCAGCAGGGCCGCCGCATCGACCTTGGTGTAGATCTGGGTCGAACCCAGGCTCGCATGGCCGAGCAGTTCCTGAAGACTCCTGAGATCGGTCCCTGCGCCCAGCAGATGCGTTGCGAAGCTATGCCGCAAGGCGTGCGGGGTTGCCGTGGCGGGCAGGCCGAGCGCCATTCGGGCGCGGGCGGTCGCCTTCTGAACCATGCCCTGCGACAGCGGACCGCCCTTGGCGCCGCGAAACAGAGCGCCCTCGCGCGCGATCGTCCACGGGCAGTTCGCGACATATTCCGCTACCGCGTCGCGCACGAGCGGAATGATCGGCACCACGCGCTGCTTGCCGCCCTTGCCCGTGACAGTGATGCGTTCGCCCAGCGGCAGGTCTCCGCCCGTCAATGAGAGCGCTTCGGCTATGCGCAGTCCGGCGCCGTAGAGCAGGAGCAGGACGGCCCGGTCGCGGGAGCCGATCCACGGCTCGCCCGCCTGATCCGCGACTTCCTCGGCGAGATTGCGCGCATCGTCCGGGGTCACGGGGCGGGGCAGTCCCTTCTTCAGGCGCGGCCCACGCAATCGCGGCGCCTTGCCCTCCAGACCGACCTTCTCGCGGGCGAAACCGATCAGGGCGCGCAGAGCCGAAAGCTCCCGCGCGATCGAGGCGTTGACCAGCCCCTCGGTCCGGCGGTCCGCCAGATGCGCGCGAAGATCGGCGGTGGTGAGCCGCGCAATCTCGGCCCAGTTCGATGCAGACCGGTCTTCGAGAAGGCGCTCGGCCGCGCTGCAATAGGCCCGCACGGTATGAGGCGAACGACGCCGGCCTGTCGCGAGCTGATCGTGCCACTCTGCAAGCAGGTCGTGAACGGTCAAGCGGCCACCAGCCCATCGGCGACGATCTCGCCCAGCAACGCGTCGAGCACGGGCATTCCGGTCTCGCTGACGCCGAGCCGCTGCCCCTCGCGCCAGACCAGCCCGGCCTCCCGGTACTGCGCGATCCGTCGGTCGTCGACGAGCGCGGCAGCGTCGATGCCGAAGCGCGTTTCGAGCCGGGCAAGATCGACACCCTCGGCCAGCCGCAAGCCCATCAGCAGCGCCTCCATGGCCTGTTCCTCCGGGGTCAATGCGCGCTCCTCGGCCATCCCGTGTCCGGCCTCCGTAATCCGCGCCAGATAGTTCTCCGGCTTCCTGACACGGTTCGTGGCCATGCCGCCGCGACGCCCATGCGCGCCGGGACCGACGCCGAAATAATCCTCATACCGCCAGTAGGTGAGGTTATGTCGGCTCTCCTGACCCGGCACGGCATGGT
The DNA here is from genome assembly GCA_025698865.1 of Erythrobacter sp. GTDB lineage: Bacteria > Pseudomonadota > Alphaproteobacteria > Sphingomonadales > Sphingomonadaceae > Qipengyuania. Next base: position 10,765 of record JAILWQ010000003.1, read on the forward strand.
TGCTAACCTCGTAAGCCGGACGTCCGGCAGCGCGGGTCATTTCCCGGGTCAGCGCGAAGAGGTCGGCCGCCGGATCGTCGGCAAGCGGATCGAACAACCGCCGCCGCACGTCGGTGGCGAAGCGCGTGTTCGGCTCGATCGTGAGCTGGTAAAGCGACAGATGATCGGTCCCTAGAGCCAGCGCGCGTTCCAGCTCGCTCCGCCACGCCGCCTCGTCCTGACCGGGTCGCGCATAGATGAGGTCGATCGAGACACGCGCGAACTCCCTCTGCGCGATGTCGATGGCCTGCAACGCCTCGTTGGCATCGTGCAGTCTCCAGAGAAACCGCAGCGCCTCGTTTTCGAGCGACTGGACGCCCAGCGAGACCCGGTTCACGCCCGCGGCAGCGAGATCGGCGAAATTGGCGGCCTCGACCGAGGAGGGGTTGGCTTCGAGCGTGATCTCAATCCCGTCGGCGAAGCCGAACAGCGTGCGCGCTTCGTCCAGCAGTGCGTCGACAAGCGCCGGCGGCATAAGGCTGGGCGTCCCCCCGCCGAAGAAGATGCTTCGGAGCGGCGCAATTTCTGCGCGGTCCGCCTCATACCGCAGGTCCTGCAGGAGTGCTTTCTGCCAGGCGGCGATGTCGGTTCTCTCGCGGACATGGCTGTTGAAGTCGCAATAGGGACACTTCGCGAGACAGAACGGCCAGTGGAGGTATAAAGCTTCGGGCATGGCGCCTTTAAGAAGATATTAAGGAAAAGTAGTAGAAACCTGAACGCATGAAGCGAAGGGTCGCACAGTTCGCGCTGATTTCGAGCGCTGTCGCCAGCTTGTTTGCCACGGGGCTGGGCGCTGCCGCAAGTGCGGGCGAGCGCGATGCGCCCGTGCCGGCTCGCCATGCGCGTCTGGAAACATCGGCCCGACATACCCACTCCAACGGTTCAATCGAGCGCCGAATTCTCGCCTCTCATAACAGCGAACGCGAACGACTGGGTCTCGCACCGCTCAAATGGAACCGCAATCTGGAGCGTGAAGCGGACGACTGGGCGCGCGAACTGAGCCGGCGGGGCGTGCTCCAGCACGCTTCGAGCGAGGTTCGCAACGGGACGGGCGAAAATCTCTGGATGGGAACCGCGGGCGTGTGGAACGTCGACACCATGGTTGGGATGTTTCTGGACGAGCGCCGCCATTACCGTCACGACCAGTTTCCCAACATCTCGCGGACCGGGAACTGGGCGGATGTCGGGCACTATTCGCAGATCGTCTGGCGCGACACACAGGAAGTCGGCTGCGCAATCCATACCGATCGCGGAAACGACGTTCTCGTCTGCCGGTACTGGCCGGCGGGCAATGTCTGGGGGGCGCGCGCCTACTGAGTCGCCGGGTCAGTCGGCGGTGCCGAACTGCTCCGCCACCAGTTTCGCGAAGGCATCGGCGCGGTGGCTGATGCGATGCTTTTCCTCGGGTGCGATCTCGGCATAGGTCCGGTCCATCCCTTCCGCGATGAAGACCGGATCGTAACCAAAGCCGAGTTCGCCGCGCGGGGGCCAGGTCAGCGTGCCGCGTGCGATGCCTTCATAGACGGCGGTCTCTCCCTCAGGCCAGCCGATTGCGAGGACGCAGTGAAAGGCGCCGCCGCGCGGGGCGTCCGGCCCCTTGGCCCGAAGCATCCCCTCGACCTTGCCCATCGCCATGAACCAGTCGCGGCCCGGCTCGCCTTCGAACCATTGCCGCTCGGCCCAGTCGGCGGTGTAGACGCCGGGCCGGCCGTCCAGCGCATCGACCGACAGGCCGCTGTCGTCGGCGAGGGCGGGAAGGCCGGACGCCTCCGCCGAAGCGCGCGCCTTGATGAGGGCATTCTCGACGAAACTCGTCCCGGTCTCGGCCGGCTCGGGCAGGCCGAGCGACCCGGCCGACAGGCATTTCAGCCCGTGCGGCGCGAGCAGGGCCGAGATTTCTTTCAGCTTGCCCGCATTGTGAGTGGCGATGACCAGACTGCCCGAGCCGAGCCGCCGGGTCACTTGCACACGGCCTCTTCCTGTGCGGCAAAGACGCGGTCGCAGCCCATCCGCGCAAGACGCAGGAGGCGCAGCAATGCTTCCTCATCATAGGGCGCACCTTCGGCCGTGGCCTGCGCCTCGGCGATCTTGCCACCTTCGATCAGGACGAAATTGGCGTCCGCCTCGGCGTTCGAATCTTCCGGATAGTCGAGATCGAGCACCGGCGTTCCGTTGTAGATCCCGCAGGACACCGCCGCGATCCGAGCGGTGATCGGGTCTTCCTTGAGCAGACCCTGTTTCATCAGCCCGTCGACGGCCAGCCTTAGCGCCACCCAGGCGCCGGAGATCGAGGCCGTGCGCGTGCCGCCATCGGCCTGAAGCACGTCGCAATCGAGCGTGATCTGTCGCTCGCCCAGTTTCTTCAGATCGACCACGGCGCGCAGCGAGCGTCCGATCAGCCGCTGGATTTCCTGCGTCCGGCCACCCTGCTTGCCCTTGACCGCCTCGCGCATTCCGCGCGTGTGGGTAGAACGCGGAAGCATCGAATATTCGGCCGTCACCCAGCCTTCGCCCTTGCCGCGCATCCATGGCGGAATACGCTCCTCGATGCTCGCATTGCAGAGCACCCGCGTTTCGCCGAAGCTGATCAGGCAGGATCCTTCGGCGTGGCTGGTGAAACCGGTTTCGATGGTGATGGCGCGCATTTCGTCGGGCGCGCGTCCGGAAGGTCGCATGGGATTCTCCACTGTCGCGGGGGGCGATTTCGCTGGCTTGAGGCGGACCCCTAGCGCGGCCCGGACGTATAGGCCAGACGCACACTGGAAAGGCCGTCATGCAATACCGAATTCTCGCCGCTCTCGCTTTCGCTCCGCTTGCGGCATGTGCCACCGTACCGGCCCAGGATAGCGCAGCGGATCGGATCAGTTTCTCCGCCGAGCCCTGCTACGGCTTCTGCCCGGCATTCGACGTGACGGTGGGTGCCGATGGGGAGGGGCGCTACGAAGGTCGCTCGTCGGTCAAGGTCGCCGGAGCGCGGCAATTCTCCGTAACTCCGGAGGAATTCGCGGCCTTCCGCGACCGGCTCGCGCCTTATCGCCCGGCGCAGGACGTGCGCTACGATCACGAGAACTGCGATGCGCCCCTCGCCACGGACATGCCGGCTGTCAAAGTGACCTGGCACGAGGCGAACGGGCGCTCGACCACGCTTGACTGGTATATGGGCTGCGCGCAGCCCGGCATCGCCGAGAACCGCGAAACGATCTACGGCGCATGGCGCGAGCTGCCGCTCGACGAGCTGGTCGGTGTCGACAGCGAGAGGCAAGGATATGCGCGCCCCTGATTGCGCGTCCGGCGCCGCGCCTTCATAGAACTATCCATGTCGTCGACCCCGCCGATCACCGAAATGACCGACCGCGCCCGGGCGATCTTTCGCCTCGTCGTGGAAGGATACATCGAGAGCGGGCAGCCGGTCGGATCCAAGACACTGGCGGGCGGGTCGGGGCTGAACCTCTCGCCCGCCTCGATCCGGTCGGTGCTCGCCGAGCTGGAACAGCGCGGCCTCCTCGCCGCGCCGCATACCAGCGCCGGGCGTATGCCGACTGACAGCGGCCTGCGCCTGTTCGTGGACGCGATGATGCAGGTCGCCGAGCCGACCGATCACGAACGCGCCGCGATCCGCCAGCGGCTCGACGAGAAGGGGCCGATCGAACAGGCGTTGGAAGAGACGAGCGCGCTTCTCTCCGATCTGTCCGGAGCGGCCGGGATGGTTATGGTCCCGGCGCGCGAACCGTTGCTGGCGCAGGTGAGCCTGACCCCGCTCGACGCCAACAGGGTGCTCGCGGTGCTGGTGGCGGAGGACGGACAGGTCGAGAACCGCATCCTCGCTCTGCCGGTCGAGGCGATGGGTACCTCGCTCGAACAGGCCAGCAATTATCTCACGGCACGGGCACGCGGGCGCACGCTTGCCGAAGCGGCGCGCAGCGTGGCGGCCGAGATCGCCAGCGAACGCAGCGCGCTCGACGAGGCGAGCCGCGATCTGGTCGCGCGCGGCATCGCGACCTGGACCGAGGATTCCGCCAAGCGCCCGGTCCTTATCGTTCGGGGACAGGCCAAGCTGCTCGACGAGATGGCGCTGGGCGATATCGAGCGGGTCCGTTCGCTGCTCGACGATCTCGAATCCAAGCAGTCGGTCGCTTCGCTGCTAGAACGCGCACGGGAGGCCGAAGCGACGCGCATCTTCATCGGCAGCGAGAACCGCCTGTTCTCCCTGTCGGGATCGTCGGTCATCGCCGCACCCTATCGCGACCGCGAGGGCAGGGTGGTCGGCGTGCTCGGTGTCATCGGACCGACCCGGTTGAATTACGCGCGGGTCGTCCCCATGGTGGACTTCACCGCCCGCCAGCTGGGCAAACGTATCGGACAAATGGAACAATCGTGATCGACGCAAACGAACAACCGCGGGACGAAGCGGTCGAGAAGGAACTGGACGGCGTGCCCGAGGAAATGCTGTCCGACGAGGATGGCGAAGAGGCGGCGGACGGCGCGCTCGACGATGCGCTTTCCGCGCTGCGGGGCGACCTTGAGACGGCCAAGCAGGACGTGCTCTATGCCCGCGCCGAGACCCAGAACGTCCGTCGCCGGATGGAAAAGGACGTGCAGGATGCACGCAATTATGCCGCGACCGGCTTTGCCCGCGACATCCTGAGCGTGGCCGACAATCTTACGCGCGCAGTCGATTCCGTGCCGGCCGATCTGCGTGGAGACGAGAAGCTGAAAGGTTTCATCGCCGGGATCGAGGCGACGCAGCGCCAGCTCGACAAGGTGTTCGGGCAGCACGGCATCACCCGGATCGCGGCCAAGGGCATGCCGCTCGATCCCAATCAGCATCAGGCGATGCTCGAAATCCCAACGGGCGAGCACGAGCCCGGCACCGTGGTCCAGGAAATGCAGGCGGGTTACATGATCAAGGACCGGCTGCTGCGTCCCGCCATGGTCGGCGTGGCGAAGAAGCCAGACTGACGCGAAGGGCGACAGCCGGGAACATCGCCAACCTCCGTGTGTAGTCCTCGCATCAGGGACGTTAACGGAGAACAATGATGAAGACCAAGCTGCTGCTCGCCCCCGCCCTTGCCATGTCGACGCTGGGACTCGGTGCCTGCGCCGAGAACTATGCTGTGGAAGGTGCGGGTCTCGGTGCAGCTGCGGGTGCTGGCCTTGCCGCGCTGACTGGAGGCGATTTTGAAACCTACGCGCTGGCGGGCGCCGCTATCGGCGGCGTCGTGGGTTATGCGAATGACAAGAACGACCGCTGCGACGGCTATTACGACAATGGCCGTTACGTCGATGACGACTGCCGCGACGACGATCGCTATTCGCGCTACTTCTAAACTGCGCTGACAGAAAATGGGGGCGGCTGCGTTCGGCGCGGCCGCCCTTTTTAATCCTCTATGGCAGGTGGCTTCCTCCGCTGGCCGCGTCAGCCCTTCGTGCCCGGAAACCGCACCAGCAGGTCGTAGGCCGCAACCTCCGGCGCGCCCGCCAGCCTGATGCCGTTGCGGAGCCAGAAGGCGTGCTTCACGATTTCGGCCTGCTGTTCGATCCCATAGCGATCCAGCGGCCAGCCCGGCTTGAGACTGTAGTCGTAACGCGCCCACGGCCGGCGATGGAGCACCAGATACCATTCGCCCTTTGTCTGGGTCTGCCAGACATGCGTGAGTTCGTGGATCAGCAGTCCCTGCCGGATGGTGCTCTCACGCGCGAAATCGTCGCAGTACGTCTCGCCGCCCGGGTGGAAATGCAGGTGGCCGCGTGGAGCCATCGTGACTGTCTTCGGCTGGAAGAAAGCCCATTTCCTCCGCCGCAGGGTTACCTTCGAATAATCGATCGCCGTCCCGAACACCGTCCGGGCGAGCGCGATCTCGCCGACCGTCATCGCCCGCTCCCCGCCGACGGGGCAGGGAGGGGGCGGATCGTCTTCGGCGGCGAGGTCTGCGCTCAAGGAAGGATCAGCGCTCTTCGCCCGCGGCCATCACCGGCACTTCGAAGCTCTGCTTGTCGCCGCCCGCGATAGTGAAGGTGACCTCCGTCCGGCCGCCCGGCTGAAGCTCCGGCGAGACGTCGAAGGCCATCACGTGCTTGCCGCCCGGCGCGAAGCTGACCTTGTCGCCCGGCTGGAGCATCAGCGGCGGCATTTCCGCCATTGTCATCTCGAAATCGTATTCCATCATGTCATGCATTTCGGCGCGGCCCGCCTGCGCGACATCGACCCGGCGGATCGCGATGTTGCGATCGCCGTCATAGGCCATGTCCATGTAGATCGCCGCCGGATTGCCTGCGACGGGCGCCAGCATCATGCGCGGATTGCTGATCGTCAGGCCCGCGATCCCCTCTTCGGCAGCGACCGGCGCGTCCTCGCTTCCGCCCGAACAGGCAGCGAGCGAAAGGCTCGAGATCGCGAGAGCCGCGGCGATGGAAAAATGCTTCGTCATGGTGGTCTGCCCCTCTCTGGTCCGTGCCGATTTTCTAGCGGCGCGTTTCCCTTGTGCCAAGGAATTGCGCTCCTATATCCCCTGCGTCAACCGAGCCGCCGACCGGTCTCGCCCCTTGCGGGAGACCCAGTGTGCGGCGTCCAACGAACTGAAATGATGGGGAAACCATGGCTAAAGTAATCGGTATCGATCTCGGCACCACCAACTCCTGCGTTGCCGTGATGGACGGGGGCAAACCCAAGGTCATCGAGAATTCCGAAGGCGCTCGTACGACGCCTTCCATCGTCGCTTTCACCAAGGATGGCGAGCGACTGATCGGCCAGCCGGCCAAGCGCCAGGCGGTCACCAATCCGGACAACACCCTCTTCGCGATCAAGCGCCTTATCGGCCGCCGGTTCGACGATCCCATGACCAAGAAGGACATGGATCTGGTCCCCTACGACATCGTCAAGGGCAAGAACGGCGACGCCTGGGTCGAAGCCGGCGGTGAAGACTATTCGCCCAGCCAGGTTTCCGCCTTCATTCTCCAGAAGATGAAGGAAACCGCCGAAAGCTATCTCGGCGAGGACGTGAAGCAGGCGGTCATCACCGTTCCGGCATATTTCAACGATGCTCAGCGTCAGGCGACCAAGGACGCCGGCCAGATCGCGGGCCTCGAAGTGCTGCGCATCATCAACGAGCCGACCGCGGCCGCGCTCGCCTATGGCATGGACAAGGAAGACGGCAAGACGATCGCCGTCTACGACCTTGGCGGCGGTACGTTCGACGTGTCCGTGCTCGAGATCGGCGATGGCGTTTTCGAGGTGAAGTCGACCAATGGCGACACCTTCCTCGGCGGCGAGGATTTCGACCAGGCGATCGTCGAATATCTCGCGGAGCAGTTCAAGAAGAAGGAGAACATGGATCTCCGGACCGATAAGCTCGCCCTGCAGCGCCTGAAAGAAGCCGCTGAAAAGGCGAAGATCGAGCTTTCGAGCGCGCAGAGCACCGAGGTCAATCTGCCCTTCATCACCGCCCGCATGGAAGGCGGCAGCTCCACGCCGCTGCATCTGGTCGAGACGATCAGCCGTGCGGACCTCGAAAAGATGGTCGGCGATCTGATCAAGCGGACGCTCGAGCCGTGCAAGAAGGCGCTTCAGGACGCCGGCGTCACCAAGGACGGCATCGACGAGGTGATCCTCGTCGGCGGCATGACCCGCATGCCCAAGGTGCGTCAGGTGGTCGAGGAGTTCTTCGGGTCCAAGCCGCATACCGGCGTGAATCCCGATGAGGTCGTCGCCATGGGTGCCGCGATCCAGGCGGGCGTGCTTCAGGGCGACGTCAAGGACGTGCTCCTGCTCGACGTGACGCCGCTCTCGCTCGGCATCGAGACGCTGGGCGGCGTGTTCACCCGCATGATCGACCGCAACACCACCATCCCGACCAAGAAGACCCAGACCTACTCGACTGCCGAGGACAATCAGCAGGCGGTGACGATCCGGGTCGCTCAGGGCGAGCGCGAGATGGCGGCCGATAACAAGATGCTCGGCCAGTTCGACCTTGTCGGTATTCCGCCGGCACCGCGCGGCGTGCCCCAGATCGAGGTGACGTTCGACATCGACGCCAACGGCATCGTGAACGTCAGCGCCAAGGACAAGGGCACCGGCAAGGAACAGCAGATCCGCATCCAGGCTTCCGGCGGTCTCAGCGACGCCGACATCGACCAGATGGTCCAGGACGCGGAGAAGTTCGCCGAAGAGGACAAGAAGCGTCGTGCCTCGGCCGAAGCCCGCAATCAGGCCGACAGCCTCGTCCACGCGACCGAGAAGCAGATCGAGGAGCATGGCGACAAGATCGACTCCGGCCTCAAGTCCGAGGTCGAAGCCAAGATCGCCGAGGTGAAGACCGCGCTCGAGGGCGACGATGCCGAAGCGATCGAGGCCAAGGCCAAGGAACTGACCGAAGTCGCGATGAAGATGGGTCAGCAGATCTACGAGCAGGAGCAGGCCAGCGCCTCTTCCGCGGCGGCGGGTGGCGACACCGATGGTGGCGAGAAGCCTGCCGACGACGATGTGGTCGACGCGGAATTCTCCGAAGTTGACGAAGACAGCAAGGGCTGAGCCCGATGAGACGCTGCCCGCCGCCGGTGCTTCCTAGCTCCGGTGGCGGCTAGCGTTCGGGCGAGCGATTATCATGTCTGCTACCGAAATCGATTTCTACGAACTTCTCGGCGTGTCGCGCGATGCGGACGGGGGGACGATCAAGTCCGCCTATCGCAAGCTGGCGATGAAGCACCATCCGGACCGCAACCCGGGCTGCACCGAGAGCGAGGCGACTTTCAAGGCGATCAGTGTCGCCTATGACTGCCTCAAGGACCCCCAGAAGCGGGCGGCCTACGACCGCTATGGCCATGCCGCATTCACCCAGGGGATGGGCGCGGGCGGCGGCGGCGCCGGGCATCAGGACTTCGGCGATATCGGCGATATCTTCGAAACCATCTTCGGCCAGGCGTTCGGTGGCGGAGGCGGCCGGGCGCAGGCGCGGCGCGGGGCCGATCTGCGCTACGATATGGAGATCTCGCTCGAGGATGCCTTCCACGGCAAGTCGACGCAGATCACCATCGAGGTCAGCGAAACCTGCGACACCTGCCATGGTTCGGGCGCGACGCCCGGAACCGGCAAGCGGACGTGCAATTTGTGTTCCGGTTACGGGAAGGTCCGCGCCAAGCAGGGCTTCTTCGTGGTCGAGCGCCCCTGTCCCAATTGTCACGGGCGGGGCGAGGTCATCACGACCCCCTGTCGCGACTGCCGGGGCGAGGGCCGCGTCGATGCGCAGCAGACCATCGATGTCGACATACCGCCGGGGGTCGACACCGGCACGCGCATCCGCCTGTCGGGCAAGGGCGAGGCCGGGCCGAACGGCGCGCCTTCGGGCGACCTGTACATTTTCGTCCACCTGAAGCCGCATGCAATTTTTCAGCGTGAGGGGACGACACTCGCTACCCGCGTTCCGGTGAGCTTCACCACTGCCGCGCTGGGCGGCGAAATCGAGCTTCGCGACCTTGCCGGCGAACCCGTGACCCTGTCTGTCCCAGCGGGACTGCAATCGGGTCGGCAACTGCGCCAGCGCGGCAGCGGCATGCCTGTGCTTCAGGGTCGCGGGCGCGGCGATCTGGTGGTCGAGATCGTGGTCGAGACGCCGACCAAGCTAAGCAAGGAACAGAAGGCGCTGTTGCAGCAGTTCCGGGAAACCGAAACCGGCGAGGAATGTCCGGAAAGTCGCGGTTTCTTCGAAAAGCTCAGGACCGCTTTCGCATCCTGACGTGATCGGCGCGGCAACGGACGGAAGTCAGTCCAGCCGCGCCGTCACCTCGTTGCGCAGTCTTGCGATCAGCGCGCTGTCGCAGCGCCCCGCCGCATCCTCCTCCTCCAGGATGGCGAGGAAGACATCGCGCTTCATCGTCCGGCACAGGGCGTCCTCGAACTTCTCGTCGACCGTCGAGGTTACCAGATCGACCATGCGCTCGGCGCCGTGCAGGCGCCCCCACAAATAGTCGTTCTCGCGGTAGGCGCGGCTGAAGAAGGCACCGAAATTGTAGAACTCGGTGCCGCGCAGAGTCGCCGCCGTTCCGCCTTCGCGAATACTACGCGCGTCTTCGGGTGAGATGCGGTCGACCTTGACCGGGTCGAACTCGGTCAGCCCTTCATTGCGCAGCAGCGGCAGGGTGGCGACGTCGTAATAGGGAAAGCCGAGATAGGTCAGCAGCAATCGCCGCTTGAGGTCCTTCGGCATGGCCTCGAGCGCGGTGGCGAGCATCTCCTCGGCCCGGTCGTCCACATCCGGCAGGCCCCGGCGTTCCGCCAGCAGATCGAGCATGGAGCCGGGGTCCGACAGTACGTCCTGCGCCGCGTCGGCGAAATCCGGCCCGAGATTGTCGAGCCCTTCGCGATCGAAATACAGCGAGAGGATGTCGAACACGGCATCGCGCGCGGTCTCCAGCGCTTCGGCGGGAAACTCCGGGTCCTCGTCCCAGTCCCGCGCCAGCCGCCGGGCCAGCAAGCGCAGGCGACGGATGCGAAAGCCGATATCGTGCGAGCGGAAGAACGCGATCGCGGCGTCGTTCGCTCCGCCGGAAGGGGAAGAGAGCGTGTCGAGCCCGCGCCGGACCAGTTCCTCGTGCAAGGCCGCCTCGATCGGCGCCTCGTCCGCCAGGCCCAGTTCGGGCGCCGCCTCGTATGCAAGTCGGGCTAGACGCGTGACGATCCCGACCAGCTTCGCCTGCGCGTAAGCCTGAAAGGCGTAGCCGGCCTGTTCGGCGGCGGCCTGCTGGGCGCGCTGGCGCCAGCCGTTCAGCCGCTTCGGCGTCGGCCGGTCGAGGAAGAGGGTGAATCCGAACAGCTTCTCCACCGCGCCCTCGACCTCAGGGCGCAGGCGGTTGACGATCTCGCGCAGGCGCAGGGCCTCGCGGCTCTGCTGTTCCAAAGTCTCCAGATTGTCGCGGATCGGCTGCTCGCGGGGGATGGTGGAGAGCGAACCGAAGATCGCGCCGAAGAAGCCGACCGGCTCGACATCGCGTTCGCGCAAGGCGGTCGTGCGGTCGGGGCGGGGGTCGATATAGATGAAGCGCCGGTCGACCTCGCGCTGGGCGGGACGGCCCCGCAGCGCTCCGATGGCGCCCTCGAACGGCTTGTTCACCAGCACCGATCCGTCGATCAGCGCCACCTGGTCTGCCGTCTCGTGCTTCAGATGCATCGGCATGATGCGTTTCAGGAACGCGTTGCGCTCGGGCCAGTCGCGCTTGGACTTCTTCGCGAGCCGGTCGATTTCCTTCAGCTGAAGCGGAGGAAACGCGCCGGGAAAGCTCGCGGTCGCCCGCGCCGCGAACACCAGCTCCAGCGGATTGGCCAGGTCCACGCCGCCCGTCGCCGGGGTCCGCACCCGGAAGGCGATCGGCATCCGGTGTTCGCTTTCCTCCACCACGGGCGGGCTGTTGATCCGCAGCAGCGAGAGATAACCGCGGAAATCGGTGGTGGTGACGAACAGGTCCATCGGATGACCCGGCGGAAGCAGGGGCGACTGCACCGGCGCCGAAGCCATCGCTGCAAAGGCTCGCTCCAGCAATTGCGAGAAATTCCTGCCCGAGAAGGGCGGCGCGAACCACCGTCCGCGGATCAGGCGCGAGACCTTGCGGCGCACCTCCGCGCGCGTTTCCGGCGCGACGCTCTCGTCGACCATGTTGCCGGGGCGGTCAAGCAGCCAGCTGACAAAAGGCTGCGCCCAGATTTTGGCGAAGCGCCACAGCGGCCGCGCGTCGGGATCGGTCAGCTCGTCGACATCGGCCGTGTCGAGCCAGAGTTCGGTCAGCGGTTCGAGCGATTGCCCCGAATGGACCGCCTGCGCCAGAAAGACCGCGTTGATCCCGCCCGCGCTCGCGCCCGAAAGAATGTCCGGCAGCACCCTGAGACGCAGATCGCGCTCCTCTCGCACTCTCTCGAGCATACGCGCATAGGCCCGCTGCACCGGATCCTTCGGCGTGGTTCCGTCATGGAAATCCCGGCTGGCGCGGGCGAGGTGCCACAACTCCTTGGTGACGCCGTGCATGTAGACCGCGAGGCTCACTCCGCCGTAGCAGACGAGCGCGATCCTGAGTTCCTTCTGACGCATCGTCGGCGGTTGTGGCCGAGTTGAGCGCGCAAGGCAATTGCGTTCCACAAATGTTCCGTCTAACGATCCCGTCATGGCCAAGCCCAAACGTCGATATGTCTGCCAGGCCTGCGGCAGTGTCGCCCATCGCTGGCAGGGCCAGTGCGCCGATTGTTCGGAATGGAACACGCTGGTGGAGGACATGCCCGCCACCGTGTTCTCGCAGAAACACGACCTGTCGAGCGGGGGCAGGGCGGTCGAGTTCGTTTCGCTCGACAAGCCTGGCGAACTGCCCGCGCGCCAGAGCACCGGCCTTGCCGAATTCGACCGCGCGCTCGGCGGCGGGCTGGTGCCGGGTTCGGCGATCCTGATGGGCGGCGATCCGGGCATCGGCAAGTCGACCCTGCTGCTTCAGGCGACGGCCCGGCTGGCGCGGGACGGCAAATCGGCGGTCTATGTCAGCGGCGAGGAAGCGACCGCGCAGGTGCGGATGCGTGCGACCCGGCTCGGGCTGGCCGATGCGCCGGTGAAGCTCGCCGCGGCGACCGGGGTGCGCGACATCCTGACCACCCTTGGCGCGATGGAGACGCCCGACCTGCTGGTGATCGATTCGATCCAGACCATGCATTCCGACACGATCGAGGGCGCGCCCGGCACGGTCAGCCAAGTGCGCGGCTGCGCATTCGAACTGATCCGCTACGCCAAGGAGAACGGCGTCGCGCTGGTGCTGGTCGGCCACGTCACCAAGGACGGCAACATTGCCGGCCCGCGCGTGCTCGAACACATGGTCGACGTGGTGATGAGCTTCGAAGGGGAGCGCAGCCACCAGTACCGCATCCTGCGCGCGCTCAAGAACCGCTTCGGCGCGGTCGACGAGATCGGCGTCTTTTCCATGGCGTCCGAGGGGCTGGAAGAGGTCGAGAACCCTTCCATGCTGTTCCTCTCCGGGCGCGATCAACCGCTTGCCGGGAGCGCGGTGTTCCCGGCGATGGAAGGGACGCGGCCGGTTCTGGTCGAGATTCAGGCGCTGATCGTCCGCCTGCAATCGGGCGCGACACCGCGCCGCGCGGTGGTCGGCTGGGACAGCGGCAGGCTCGCAATGCTGCTCGCCGTCCTCGAATCGCGTTGCGGGCTCAACTTCAGCTCGGCGGAGGTCTATCTCAACGTGGCGGGCGGCTATCGTCTGGCCGACCCGGCGGCGGACCTCGCGGTGGCCGCCGCGCTGGTCAGCGCCCTCGCGGACAGGCCCTTGCCCGATCGCAGCGTGTGGCTGGGCGAGATCGCGCTTTCGGGCGAGGTGCGCCCCGTCGCCCATGCCGGACTGCGCTTGCGGGAAGCGGCCAAGCTCGGCTTTGCGCTCGGCTGCGGACCGGTCGATCCCAAGCTCGCGCCTTCGGGGATCGACTATCGCGGCGTCGGACAACTGGCCAATCTCGTTGACCGGGTGATGGCGAACGCATAATTCCCGCAGGCAAATGACGGGCTTCGATTTCATTGTCCTCGGCATCGTCGGGGTCGCCGCGATCGGCGGGTTCCTGCGCGGCTTCGTCCAGGAAATCCTGTCGCTGGCCTCTTGGGTGCTGGCGGTGCTGGCCATCCGCTACCTGCATACGCCGTTCACCGCCCTGTTGCAGGATTATGTCGGTTACGGGATCGCGACCGCGGTGCTGGCCTTCGCGCTGCTCTTGCTCATTCCCTATGCCGCCATGAAGCTCATCGCCGCCAATGTCGGCAAGGTGTCGCGCAATTCGGTGCTCGGCCCGATCGACCGGGTGCTCGGCTTCGGCTTCGGCGCGCTCAAGGGCATGGTGATGGTGGTGATCGCCTTCTCGCTGCTGGTGCTGGGTTACGACACGGTCTGGGGCTTTCAGGGGCGGCCGGACTGGATCAGCCAAGCGCGCAGTTACGATCTGGTCGATGCGAGTTCGCGCAGCATGGTCGAGATGATCGCCGAGCGCCGGGCCGACATGCAGCGCGAAGGCGGTCCGGATGACGCCGTCGAAACGGAATGAGCTCGAACCGCGCGGCGCCGCTCTACACGCCTGAAATGCTGGCTCTGGCGGTCGAGCTGGCGGCCTATCCACCGTTGGCGGACCCCGCCTTCCATGCCGAACTGCGCTCGCGCACCTGCGGCAGCGTCGCGCGTATCGATCTTGCTACCGATGACGACGGCGCGATCGCGGCTGTCGGCCTGAAAATGTCCGCCTGCGCGGTCGGGCAGGCGGCAGCGGCGATCTTCGCATCCGACGCGCGGGGCAAGGGCGCCGGCGATCTCGACAGCGTGATCGCGGCGATCGAGGCATGGCTTGCCGGGGCCGGACCGCGCCCGGACTGGCCGCGTCTCGACCTGCTCGATGCAGCACTGGCCCATCCCGGCCGGCACGAAGCGATCCTCCTGCCGTGGAGGACGGCCGCGGCGGCGCTTTCCAAGGCTCCCGCGCCGCGCTAGATCGCCTGTCGAGAGGGTGACGAGGGGAGGGTTGGCGATGGCCGAGGCGTTGCAGCACGAGCCGAGCGCGAAGGAAATCCGGCTGGTGATCGCCGCCAGCAGCGCCGGCACGATCTTCGAATGGTACGATTTCTTCATCTACGGCACGCTCGCCGCACTGATCGGGGCGGCCTTCTTCCCGAGTGACAACGAGACGCTGGAAGTGCTGCTGGTCTGGGCGGGATTCGCGGTCGGTTTCGGCTTCCGCCCGCTGGGCGCGATCCTGTTCGGTTTTCTGGGTGACCGGCTCGGGCGCAAATACACCTTTCTCGTCACCGTGACGCTGATGGGCGTGGCAACGGCCGGGGTAGGGCTGGTGCCGAGCGCGGACACGATCGGCCTTGCCGCTCCCGCCATCGTCCTGCTGCTGCGCATCTTTCAGGGTCTCGCTCTCGGCGGTGAATATGGCGGCGCGGCGATTTATGTCGCGGAGCACGCCCCGCCCGAAAAGCGCGGCTTTTACACCGGCTTCATCCAGGCAAGCGTGGTCGGCGGCTTCGTCATGTCGATCATCGTCGTGCTTTCTTGCCGCGCGCTGATCCCGCCGGAGGAGTTTGCCGCATGGGGCTGGCGGGTGCCGTTCCTGCTCAGCATCGTGCTGCTCGCGATCTCCCTGTGGATGCGGCTCAAGCTCAACGAAAGCCCGGTGTTTCAGCAGATGAAGGCCGCCGGGAAAACCGCGGGCAATCCGTTCGTGGAAAGCTTCACCTATCCCGGCAACAAGCGCCGTATCCTCACCGCCTTCGGGGTGACGGGCGTGCTGACGACGATCTGGTACACCGCCTTCTTCTCGGCGCTGAGCTTCCTGCGCGGTCCGATGCGGGTGGACGAGAACACGGTCGAATGGATCATGCTGGCGGGCGGAGCGATCTCGATGATCTTCTATCCGCTCGTCGGCGCATGGTCGGACAGGATGGGGCGCAAGCTGCCGATCATTCTCGGCGGCGGTCTGGCGCTGGCGCTGATGTTCCCGATCTTCTGGGGACTGGGCTCGCTCGCCAATCCGGGCCTGAGCGCAGCCGCGCGCACCGCGCCGGTGGTGGTTTCGGGCAGTGGCTGTGCCTACGATCCGTTTGCTGAGGCACAGCAAACCGAATGCGGCCGCCTGATCGCGAACCTCACCGGACTTGGTGTGTCCTACGATTTGCGCGAAGGGACAGAGAGCTTCATCGCTGTCGGGAACGAAAGGCTCTCCTATGCAGGACTGCCCGATGCCGACCGTGCCGACGCCGTCCGCGATCTTCTGGCGCGCAGTGGCTACGATCTCGGCACCCAGCAGCCGCCCTTCGTCCGTATCCTCGGGCTCGTGGCGCTGGTGGTTGCTATGGGCGGCCTTTCGGCGCTGACCTACGGTTCGGTGGCCGCGCTGCTGGCAGAGCTGTTCCCACCGCAAATCCGCTACAGCTCGATGTCGATCCCCTATCATATCGGTGCCGGCTACCTCGGCGGCTTCCTGCCGCTGATCGCCGCCTATATCATCGCGATGACGGGCAATCCTTTCGCCGGCCTGTGGTACACCTGGGTTGTGGTTGCCCTCGGCGTCCTGATCTGCTGGTGGGGCATTCCGAATGGACCACCCCGAGATTTCGTCGCCGCCACCGATGACGGTTGAGCCTCCTCCGCCCACCCTGCGCCTCCGTCTCGACGAGGGCGCGCTGGCAGCGAACTGGCGCGCGCTCGACCGCCTGAGCGGGACCGCTCGCGCCGGAGCGGCTGTGAAGGCGGATTGCTACGGCCTTGGCGTGGAAACCTGCGTGCCGGTACTGCGCGATGCGGGCTGCCGGGATTTCTTCGTCGCCCACTGGTCGGAGGTCGCGGGGGTCGCCGCCCATGTCGCGCCCGAGCGGATCGCGGTGCTGCATGGGGGGGGCAACCCGGCAGAGGCGGACTATGCCCGCGCGATCGGAGCGCGGCCGGTGATCGACTCGCTTCATCAGGCGAGGCTCTGGACCGGGAGCGGCGGGGGGCCGTGTCACCTGATGGTCGACACCGGCATCAACCGCCTCGGCATCCGGCCCGACGAGGTCGGTGATCCCGCCGTCCAGGCGCTCGAGGTCGAAATCCTGCTCAGCCATCTGGCCTCCGCGGACGAGGACAGCGCGATGAACGCCCGCCAGCTCGAGGCTTTTCGGACAGTCCTGCCGCAGATTCGCCATCGCGAGGCGAGCCTGTCGAACAGCGCCGGGATCCGTCTCGGTGCGGATTACCACTTCGATCTGACCCGGCCCGGCCTGTCGCTCTATGGCGGCGTTCCGCGGCCCGAACTCGCAGCGCAAATCCGGCAGGTCGCCTATCCCGAGGCGGCGCTGATCGCGGTCAAGACCATCCGGGCGGGCGAGCATGTCGGCTACAACGCCACCTTCACCGCGCCGCGGGAGATGAAAATCGGCACCGTCTCGCTCGGCTATGCCGACGGCATCCTTCGGGCTTGGGCGGGGGCGAGCCTGCGGCACGAGGGACGCCGCATCCCGATCCTCGGCAAGGTCTCGATGGACATGGTGGTGGTCGATCTGACCGAGGCCGGGACCTTGAGCGAAGGCGATTGGCTCTCGCTGCCCTATGCGCTTCCCGAAGCCGCGCAGCAGACGGGACTGTCGCAATATGAATTGCTTACCGTCCTCGGCAATCGCTTCGGCTGATGTTGCGCAGCATATTGTGCGAGTGCTAAGCGTGTGTTCGCAGCGCAGCAAAGGAGTGTGCCGGAATGGCCAAACGTGCCGAAGGCGAACCGATCATCATCAAGAAATACGCGAACCGGCGGCTCTACGATACGGAATCCTCCAGTTACATCACGCTCGACGCGATCGCGGCGCTGGTCCGCGAGAACAAGGATTTCCAGGTGGTCGACGCCAAGTCGGGCGAGGACATCACGCATCAGATCCTCACGCAGATCATCATGGAGCGCGAGACATCGGGCGACAAGCAGATGCTGCCTGTCAGCTTCCTGCGCGATCTGATCGGCATGTACGGCAATTCGATGCAGGCGCTGATGCCGACCTATCTCGAAACCAGCATGGCCAATTTCCGCAAGAACCGCGAGGAACTGTCCAGCGCTTTCCAGAAGGGCATGGCCGCCAATCCGCTCGCGAAGATCGCCGAGACGAACATGGCGATGATGCGCGCAGCGACCGAGGCTTTCATTCCCGGCAGCGCGCGCAGCGGCACGGCAGAACCGCGCAAGGATGACGAGATCGCCGCCCTGCGCGAGCAGATGGCCGCGATGCAGAAAAAGCTCGACGCGCTCGGCGACTAGGCCGCGCCGCTCCTCACACTCCGTTTCGCCCTGCGCTTGTCGAAGGGGCGCACTTCACTTTAATGCGACGCCCGACGTAAAAATGGTGCTTCGACAGGCCCGGCACGATCGGTTGCCCGGGTGCCGGGCAGCGCGCAAATCAAGGCTCTTCCACACATGTCCAACATCCGCCACGCTCTCCAGACCCGGCGCGAAGACGACTTCGCCGCCTGGTATCAGGAAGTCATCGCCGCTGCCGACATGGCCGAGGAATCGGGCGTGCGCGGATGCATGGTCATCAAGCCGTGGGGCTTCGGCATCTGGGAGCGGATGCAGCGCCTGCTCGACGACCGGATCAAGGCGACGGGTCACGACAACGCGTATTTCCCGTTGTTCATCCCGCTCTCCAATTTCGAGCGCGAGGCCGAGCATGTCGAAGGCTTCGCCAAGGAAATGGCGGTCGTCACCCACCACCGCCTGATTGCCGGGCCGGAAGGCGGGCTGGTCCCCGATCCCGAGGCGAAGCTGGAAGAGCCGCTGGTGGTGCGCCCGACGTCCGAGACGATCATTGGCGACGCCATGGCGCGCTGGGTCCAGAGCTGGCGCGACCTGCCGCTCAAGCTCAACCAGTGGGCCAATGTCGTGCGCTGGGAAATGCGGACCCGGATGTTCCTGCGCACCAGCGAGTTCCTCTGGCAGGAGGGACACACCGCCCATGCCGATGCCGCCGAGGCGAAGGAGCACACGCTGACCATGCTGGAGGTCTATCGCGCCTTCGCCGACGAGGATCTCTCGCTGGCCGTGGTCGCGGGCGAGAAGCCGGAAAACGAGCGTTTCCCCGGCGCGGTCGAGACCTGGTCAATCGAGGCGATGATGCAGGACGGCAAGGCTCTCCAGGCCGGCACCAGCCACTATCTCGGCACCAATTTCGCCGAGGCGAGCGGCATCAAGTACCAGAACCGCGAGGGCGGGGAGAGCCTTGCGCACACCACCAGCTGGGGGGTCTCCACCCGCATGGTCGGCGGCGTCATCATGACTCATGGCGACGATGACGGGCTGCGCGTGCCGCCTCGCATCGCCCCGTGGCAGGTCGTCATCCTCCCGATGCTGCGCGAGAAGCCCGAGGACGAGGCGCTGATCGAATATTGCGAGGGCCTGCGCGCGACGCTCGCCGCCCAGACCGCGCTCGGCGAGCCGATCCGCGTGCTGCTCGACACCAAGCCCGGCAAGGCGGCGGCGAAGCGCTGGGACTGGGTCCGCAAGGGCGCGCCGGTGATCATCGAGGTCGGGGGGCGCGACATGGAGAACGGCGTCGTCAGTCTGCTGCGTCGCGACGCGCTGTGGGACGAGGCAACCGGCAAACCCGACTTCGCCACGCCGACGCGCGAAATCGCGGGACAGACCATCCCAGATATCCTCGCCGACATCCAGGAGGGCCTTCTGACCGCCGCGCGCGAGCGGCGCGATGCCAATATCACCCGCGGCATCAGCGACTTCGCCGAGGTCGAGGCGCATTTCTCCGGTTCGCGCTATCCGGGCTGGGTCGAGGTGCAGTGGTCGAAGCCGACCGGCGCCGCGCTCGATCAGGTGGTCGAGCGGCTTAAGGCATTGAAGCTCACCATCCGCAACGTGCCGATGGATGCGGCTCCGGTCGACGGGCCCTGCATCTTCACCGGCGATCCCGCGGTGGAACGCGTCCTGCTCGCGAAAGCTTACTGACGGGGGCTTGCTGAGCTTCGCCTATT
This sequence comes from Erythrobacter sp., assembly GCA_025698865.1. Lineage (GTDB taxonomy): Bacteria > Pseudomonadota > Alphaproteobacteria > Sphingomonadales > Sphingomonadaceae > Qipengyuania. Next base: position 30,319 of record JAILWQ010000003.1, read on the forward strand.
GATAGGCAGGCCCGCCGTCACGATATGGCGGGCCATGCAAGACAAGAAAACAAAGCCGAAGCGGCCCTCGAAAAAAGCGTTTCAGGGCCTGCCTTCGAAGGAACAGATACTCGAGTTCATCCAGACCGCCGACGGTCCCGCGGGCAAGCGGGAGATCGGCAAGGCATTTGGCCTCAAGGGTCAGGAGAAGATCGCGCTGAAGAAGCGCCTCAAGGACATGGCCGAGGAAGGCCTGATCGACGGCAAGCGCACCGCCTATCACCGGATGGGCGGCGTGCCCAAGGTGACCGTCCTGAAAGTCGTTGCCATCGAGGATGGCGAGGTTTTCGCCGAGCCCGAGAACTGGGCGCCCGATTCCGACGAAAAACCGCCCCGCCTGCTGGTGATGGAATCGAAGAAGATGGCGGCGCTCAAGCGCGGCGATCGCTTCCTCGCCCGCAACGAGGAGACCGAGCGCGGCTGGCGCGCGACGCCGATGAAGAAGCTGCCCGCCCGGACGGAAGGGCTGATGGGCGTCGTCGAGTTCGACGGCAGCGGCAAGCCCTGGCTCGCCCCGGTCGACAAGCGGGTGCGCAATTCCTCGCCCATCTCCGATGTCGGCGAGGCGAAGGAGGGCGAGCTCGTCCTCGCCGAACGCAGCGGCAAGTCGCCGCGTTCGGGCGTGAAGGTGATCGAGGTGATCGGCGATCCGCTGGCGCCCAAGGCGTTCAGCCTGATCGCCATTGCCAAGCACGGCATCCCGCACATCTTTCCCGACGAGGCGCTGGAAGAGGCGCGCCGTGCCGCCGCTCTGCCGCTCAGCGAAGACGATCGCGAGGATCTGCGCGAGGTCCCGATCGTCGCGATCGATCCGGCGGACGCACGCGACCATGACGATGCGATCTGGGCCGAACCCGATGGAAAGGGCGGATACAAGGCGATCGTCGCCATCGCCGATGTCAGCTTCTACGTCCGCCCTGGCGGCGCGCTCGATCGCGAGGCGAGGAAGCGCGGCAACTCCGTCTATTTCCCCGACCGCGTCGTACCGATGCTGCCCGAAATCCTCAGCGCCGATGTCTGCAGCCTCGTTGAGGGGGCGGATCGCGCCGCGATGGCGTGCCACATGACGATCTCGGCCGAGGGCAAGATCACCGACTGGCGCTTCACCCGCGCGACCGTGCGCCTCGCCTCGAACGTCGCCTATGAGGACGCGCAGGCACAGATCGACGACGGAACCGCGCCCGATCACCTCACGCATCTGTGGGGCGCGTGGAAGCTGCTCTACGCCGCGCGCGAGGCGCGCGATCCGCTCGACCTCGACCTGCCCGAACGGCAGGTGCGCCTCAACGACGAGGGCGTCATCGAGGAGATTGCCGTGCGCGAGCGGCTCGATGCGCACCGCGTGGTCGAGGACTTCATGATCGCCGCCAATGTCGCCGCCGCCAAGGCGTTGGAAGCGAAGAAGGCGCCCGTTGTCTATCGCGTCCACGAGACGCCGAGCCGCGAGAAGCTGCTCGCCTTCAAGGAATACCTCGCCAGCCAGGGCCGCAGCTTCGCGATGGGCCAGGTCATCACGCCCGGCCTGTTCAACCGCCTGATCAAGGACGTCTCCGACCCGGCCGAGAAGGCGCTGATCATGGAAGCGGTGCTGCGCAGCCAGACGCAGGCCTATTACGGGCCTGCCAACGCAGGGCATTTCGGCCTGGCGCTCGGCAGCTACGCGCATTTCACCTCGCCCATTCGCCGCTATGCCGACCTGCTGGTGCACCGCGCACTGGTCGATGCCTACAAGCTCGAACAGCCTGTTCCGAAGTCGGGCCGCAACCTGCCCGACGGGACGGGCCTGTCCGATCGCGACCGCTCGGCGCTCGGCAACATCACCGACGCGATCAGCCAGACCGAACGCCGCGCGATGGAGGCGGAGCGCGACACGATCGACCGCTACGTCGCCGCATGGCTCTCGGGCCGCGTGGGGGAGACCTTCGACACGCGGATCACCGGCGTTCAGGGCTTCGGCTTCTTTGCCACGATCGACAAGCTGGGCGGCGACGGGCTCGTCCCGGTCAGCACGCTCGGCCGCGAATATTTCCACTATGACGAGGCGGCGCAGAAGCTCGTGGGCGAGAAGAGCGGCACCGAATATGCTGTGGGCGACCGGCTCAAGCTCAAGCTCGCCGAAGCCAACGCCCTTACCGGCGCGCTCAAGTTCGAAGTGCCCGACAGCGACGGCGCCCCGATCGAGAAGCGCGGCGAGCGGACGTCGCCGCGCAAGCGCACCCACCAGAAGGGTTCGGGCAAGGGGCCTGTAAAGGGTCTCAAGAAGGGGACCGGCGCGCCGCGGCAGAAGCACGAGCAGAACAAGCGCGGCCGCCCCAACAACATCCGCCATCAGGGCCGCAAGAAGAAGTAACTCTCAGGTGCTGTCGTCGGTACCCCGGTCTTCGCTGGCGAGCGCGTCGAGCCGCGCCTGGTCGAGGCTGCCCGGCACGATATAGACCGGGCAGGGCAGGGCGTGCGCTCCGCCGACGAAGTGGTTGACCAGCGGCCCCGGCCCGCCATCGGTGCCGGCGCCCAGCACCAGCGCGGCGACGTCGTTACGGCTGGCGATATATTCGCGGATCACCTCGGTCGGCTTGCCCGGATGCACGGCGATGGTCGGCATCTTGCCGCCCTCGGCAAAGATATTGCCCGCTGCTGCATTGGCCATCACCTCGGCCCGGTCGCGCGCTTCCTGCTCGATCGTCGCCTGTACACCGGCAAAGGCGTTGAAGTTCTGCATCGGCACCAGCGCCAGGATATGGACCGCCGCGCCGGTTGCCCGCGCGCGCAGCGAGGCGAAGCGGAGCGCCTTCTTGGCCTCCTCGGTCTCGTCCATCACCACCAGATATATTCGCAAGACGGTTTTCCCCTGAAACTCAGGCCGCGATTATCCGGGCAAAGCGATCGGGGTGCAAGGGACCTTGCCTGCGCGTTCCATATTGGCCACAGGTGCTCGCCGATCATTTCCCTCCCGAGGACGCTACGGAAAACTCATGCCCACCCCCATCAAAATGCCCGCCCTGTCCCCCACGATGGAGGAGGGCACGCTGGCCAAATGGCTGGTGAAAGTCGGCGATCAGGTGAGCTCGGGCGATATCATGGCCGAGATCGAGACCGACAAGGCGACGATGGAGTTCGAAGCCGTCGACGAAGGCACCATCGCCTCGATCGAGGTCGAGGAGGGCACCGAGGGCGTGAAGGTCGGCACCGTGATCGCCATTCTCGCCGAAGAGGGCGAGGATGTGGAGGAGGCGGCAAAGGCTGCGTCCTCCGCTGGAGATAGCGGCGATGATGGCGACGGTGCCGAAACGCCCGAACCCGAGGGCAAGGCCGACAAGCCCGCCGAACCGGCCAAGGCTAAACCGCGCGATAACGCCGAGCCCGCCCGCGCGCCGGTCTCCGCCGACACCAAGGCTGGCCCCGCGCCCAAGGATGAGAGCGGAGAGCGGATCGTCGCCTCGCCGCTCGCTCGCCGCATTGCCGAGCAGAACGGGATCGACCTCGCCGGTGTGAAGGGCAGCGGCCCCAATGGCCGGATCGTGAAGGCCGACGTCGAGGGCGCCGAGAGCGCGAAACCTGCGGCCAGGTCCGAACAGGCGCAGGACGCGACCGGCGAAATGGCCGAACCGCGCAAGCCCTCGAATACGCCGGCGGAAACCGAATACGGCGCGCCTTACGAGGAAGAGAGGCTCTCTAATGTGCGCAAGGTCATCGCGCGCCGTCTCACCGAGAGCAAGCAGCAGGTCCCGCACTACTACCTCTCGGTCGACATCCGGCTCGATGCGATGCTCGACTTGAGGAAACAGCTCAATGCCGGGCTGGAGGCCGACGGGGTGAAGCTCAGCGTCAACGACCTGCTGATCAAGGCGCTTGCCCGCGCGCTGATGCGGGTGCCGCAGTGCAATGTCAGCTACCAGGGCGACACGCTCCATCGCTACAGCCGTGCCGACGTGTCGGTGGCGGTCGCCGCGCCGAGCGGGCTCATCACCCCGATCGTGACCGATGCCGATACGCGCGGTCTCGCCTCGATCAGCAAGACGATGAAGGACCTCGTCGACAAGGCGCGCGACGGCAAGCTGCAACCGCACGAATATCAGGGCGGCACGGCCAGCCTCTCCAATCTCGGCATGTTCGGCATCAAGCAGTTCGACGCTGTCATCAATCCGCCGCAGGCGATGATCATGGCCGTCGGCGCGGGCGAGCAGCGCCCCTACGTGGTCGACGGCGCCTTGCAGGTCGCCGCCGTGATGACCGCCAGCGGCAGCTTCGACCACCGCGCGATCGACGGCGCCGACGGCGCGCAGCTGATGGAAGCCTTCAAGAACCTGGTCGAGAACCCGATGGGGCTGGTGGTTTGACCTCTCCAACTCCGACTAACGAGCAAGCTCGCAAGTCTGCGTATCCTCTCCGGCGAGCGGAGAGGATTGAAATTACTATGCCCTCTCCCCTTGCGGGAGAGGAAGGGGCCCGCCGCGAAGCGGTGGGAAGGAGAGGGGGCAGGCGCAACCTCCTGTCACTCGCCAAGCGTATGCGCCATCAGCCAACCGAAGCCGAAGCCCGACTGTGGTTCATCCTGCGTGCTGGCCGGATGGCAGGGGCGAAGTTCAGGCGGCAGGAGCAGATCGGCGATTACATCGTCGATTTCGTCTGCTTCCAAGCTCGGCTGATCGTCGAGGCGGACGGGTCGCAGCATCTCGACAGCAAGGCCGACAAGGCCCGGGATGCGTGGCTCAACTCGCAGGGTTTCCGGATCCTGCGCTTCTGGAACAACGAGATTCTCGCCGATACCGACGCCGTTGCTCAAGCCATTCAGGCGGAATTGACCATAAATGACTGACCGCTCCCCCCTCATCCGCGCCACCGCCATGCCGGCCGATCTCAATCCCTATGGCGGCGTGTTCGGCGGCTGGCTGATGAGCCAGATGGCGCTCGGCGCCGGATCGCTCGCCAGCCGCACTGGCGCCGGCAAGGCGGTGGTCGTCTCGGCCACCGATTTCGCCTTTCCCAACGCGATGCGGGTGGGAGACGAATTGTCGGTTTATTGCGACATCGTCGAGACCGGCACCACTTCGCTCACCATCGCCGCCGAAGCGATCGCCCGCACCCGCAATGGTGAGGCGACCACGCAGGTCGCGCGCGGCACCTTCAAGTTCGTCCTCCTCGACGAGGAGGACCGTCCGCGTCCCGTGCGGATGGAAGCGCAGGCGGCGCAGCCTCGGCCCGGAAACGATGCGTGATTGCGCTGTCCTACAGCGGGTTTCCGATGGCATGGTAGCGGGATGACCTTACCCGCCGTTTCCACCCCGAGTTCGTCCATCACCCATCTCACGGATCGGGGCATTTCCGCCTCTGGACCGTGTAACACCTGTAACACCTGTTCAGGCTCGAAAGGCTCAAACTGAATGGCTGACACCCAATACGACGTCATCGTGCTCGGCTCCGGCCCCGGCGGCTATGTCGCCGCGATTCGCTGCGCCCAGCTCGGTCTCAAGACCGCCATCGTCGAGCGCGAACTGCTCGGCGGCATCTGCCTCAACTGGGGCTGCATTCCGACCAAGGCGCTGCTGCGCTCGGCCGAGATCATGCATTACGCGCAGCATGCCAAGGATTACGGCCTCAAGATCGCGGGCGAGATCGAGGCCGATCTGGAAGCGGTGGTGAAGCGCAGCCGCGGCGTCGCCAAACAGCTCAATCAGGGCGTCACGCACCTGATGAAGAAGAACAAGATCGCGGTGCACATGGGCGAGGGGCGGCTGACCGGCCCGACCTCGCTGACCGTCAAGTCCGACAAGGGCGAGGAGAAGCTCACCGCCAAACACGTCATCGTCGCCACTGGTGCCCGCGCGCGCGACCTGCCCTTTGCCAAGGCGGACGGAAAGCGGGTGTGGACCTACCGCCACGCCATGACGCCGGGCGAGATGCCGAAGAAGCTGCTTGTCATCGGATCGGGCGCGATCGGGATCGAGTTTGCCAGCTTCTACAACGACATGGGCTGCGAGGTGACGGTCGTCGAGATGCTCGACCGCATCGTGCCGGTCGAGGATGCCGACGTCTCCGCCTTCCTCCAGAAGAGCCTTACCAAGCAGGGCATGACCATCATGACCGGCGCCGGGGTCGAGGATCTGAAGGTGTCGGACAAGGGTGTGAAGGCCAAGATCAAGGACGCCAAGGGCAAGGTTGTCGAGAGCGAGTTCACGCATTGCATCGTCGCCATCGGCATCGTGCCCAACACCGAGGATATCGGTCTCGAGAAGCTCGCCGAGATGGAGAAGGGCTTCATCCAGATCGACGATTACGGGCGCACCAGGTCCAAGGGGCTATGGGCGATCGGCGACTGCACGCCCGGCCCGTGGCTGGCCCACAAAGCAAGCCACGAGGGGGTCACCTGCGCCGAGGCGATCGCGCAGGAGCTGGGCAACGAGGATGTCCATCCGCACCCGCTCGACCGGGCCAACATCCCGGGCTGCACCTACTGCCACCCGCAGGTCGCCAGCGTCGGCCTGACCGAAGCCAAGGCGAAGGAAGCGGGGCACGATGTCAAGGCGGGCACCTTTCCCTTCATCGGCAACGGCAAGGCGATCGCGCTGGGCGAGGCGGAGGGCTTCTGCAAGACCGTGTTCGACGCCAAGACCGGCGAACTGCTGGGCGCCCACATGGTCGGCGCAGAGGTGACCGAGATGATCCAGGGCTTCGTCGTCGGCAAGACGCTCGAGACGACCGAGGCGGAACTGATGCAGACCGTCTTCCCCCATCCCACGATCAGCGAGAGCATGCACGAGAGCGTGCTTGCGAGCTACGGGCGGGCGCTTCATATCTGAGACGGGATTGGCAAATGGGTAGGGCGAGATGACCGGGTTCCTGATTCTCGCCTTCCTCATCCTCCTCGCCAGCGTGGTCGCGGTGCCGCTGGCGAGCCGGTTCGGCCTCGGCTCGGTGCTCGGCTACCTGCTCGCAGGGATGGCGATCAGTCCGCTGCTCGCCGCGCTGCGCGTCGATGTCGAGGCGTTGCAGGTCTTCGCCGAATTCGGCGTGGTGATGATGCTGTTCATCGTCGGGCTGGAGATGGAGCCCAAGCGGCTCTGGACCATGCGCGGCAAGCTGCTCGGCCTGGGCGGCGGGCAGGTGGTGCTGACCACTCTCGTCATCGCCGGGCTGTCGCTGGCGAATGGCGACCCGTGGCGATCCGCACTCGCCATCGGCATGATCTTCGCGCTCTCCTCCACCGCCATCGTCGTCCAGACCCTGACCGAAAAGGGCCTGATGCGCAGCGAGGGGGGCGAGGCGAGCTTCTCGGTCCTGCTGTTCCAGGACGTGGCGGTCATCGCGATCCTCGCCTTGCTGCCGCTGCTCGCCATGCCCGGCATGGAAGCCATGGTTCAGGGAGCCGCCGGTTATGGGGCGGGCGGCGGCGCCCATGGTGCCAGCTCCGACATAACCGCCACCATGCCCGCCTGGCTTGCCGCTCTGACGACGCTGGGCGCAGTCGGCGCGGTGGTGCTAATCGGCGGCCGGCTGGTCGGCCCGATCTTCCGCCTAATCGCCCGCGTCCGCCTGCGCGAGCTGTTCACCGCCGGCGCGCTCGCCTTCGTCATCGGCGTCGCCCTGCTGATGACGCTTGTCGGCCTCTCCCCGGCGCTCGGCGCGTTCCTCGGCGGCGTAATGCTCGCCAACAGCGAGTTCCGGCACGAGTTCGAAAGCGACGTCGAGCCGTTCAAGGGGCTGCTGCTCGGCCTGTTCTTCATCACCGTCGGCGCGGGGATCGACTTCGGGCTCGCCATGGATCGGTACGGGCTGGTCATCGGCTGGGCAGCGGCGAACATCTTCGCCAAGTTCGCGGTGCTGCTCGGCATAGGCTGGCTCTACGGTCTGCGGCGGCAGGCGCTGTGGCTGTTCGCCTTCGCGCTGCCGCAGGCGGGCGAGTTTGCCTTCGTCCTGATCGCCTTTGCCGTTGCCAACTACGTACTGGCGCCCGAGCTTGCCGATCTGATGCTACTGATCGTGGCGCTCTCGATGCTCGTCACGCCGCTGCTGTTCATCCTCTACGACAGGGTCGTGGCGCGCATCTACTACGGGGCGGAGGAACGCGAAGCGGACACGATCGAGGAGGAGAACCCCGTCATCATTGCCGGGCGCGGACGGATGGGCGGCATCATCGACCGGATGCTGCAGGCGGCAGGCTTTTCGACGACCGTGATCGACTACGATTCCCAGCAGCTCGAGATCGTTCGCAAGTTCGGGTACCGCACCTATTTCGGAGACGCGACCCGGCCGGACCTGCTCGCCTCGGCGGGTATCGCGCAGGCCCGGCTGCTCGTCGTCGCGCTCGACGATCGCGATCAGATCGACCGGCTGGTGAAGTATGCAATGGCAAACTTCCCGCACCTGCACGTGACGGCCCGCGCGATCGACCGGAATCACGTTTACGAACTGTGGTCCTACGGATGCCGCGACATCATCCGCGAGGTCTATGACAGCAGCCTGCGGATGGGCCGTTCCGCATACGAGGCGCTGGGGATGAGCCGCGAGCAGGCTCAGGCGGCGGCGGATGCCTTCAAGCAGATGGACCTCAGCTCGATGCGCGAAGTCGCCGATCTCTATGACCTCGACACACCCTATCACCAGAACGAACCGCTGATCGCGAAGGTGCGAGAACTGCGTTCGCAGTGGGATCCGGTGCTTCGCGAACAGATGGATCAGATACTCAAACACTGAGCCGGCAGGTTGGCGCGCGATCCTCTCCTCTCGTCGCCGATGCACGGTCCCGAAACCACTTCTCGAACATTTGATCTTCGAGGAGAACGACAATGGAATACGAGATCGAGGACGATCCTCAAGGAGGTGAGGAGATTTCCGAAGGTGATCGCGATGGCGGCATCGTCAGCAAGCACCGCGCATTGCGAAACCAGTCCGATGTGGAGCCAGACGAATATCCGGTGAAACGCCGGAAAGATCAGCGATTGACCGAAATCCAAGCCGGAAACGACTAAGCTGAACCAATTTCGCAAGGTGGGACTATCGGATTTCGCGAATGCGCTAAGCATCGCGGCAGCAAGGCATCGTGCCCACACATCGCATTTGACGATTCCCCAGTATCGGCAAGGAAAAGATTTCGGGATATTCGGCACTTACGGGAAGTCGGAGGGAGAGGTTACAGACGTCACATTGCTGTCCGAAACGCGCGGAGGGTGAGTGAATCTCCATTTAATACTAATTGAAAATTAACCCTGGCTATCAGCAAAAATCCTACGTTTCTTCGTTAGACCGATCGTGATCTTGGCAACGGTTGCGATCATCCATGGGTAATTACAGAAGAACCCTCGACGCATTCTCTTCACGACTGCCATTCCGGCGGGCGACCATGGGCGTTCGCGGCAAGCACGCGCAAAAACGACGCCGGATTGCGCTGATGGCCATCATGATTGGCCTTGTTGCCGCCCAGATCGAATTCCCCATGCCGGCCGAAGATGCATTGCGGGCCGTCAGGGCGGAACTGAGAAGCCGGCCTGCTCCGCAGGATATCGTCCTGATCGCGATCGACGACGAAACGCTGAATGTGCTGCAAAGTTCGGATCCCTCCCGGGCAAACGACGCCGAGCTTGTGGAACGGGCTTTTGACGCGGGTCTCGATCGGCTTGTTTTCGATCGGGCTTATGCGGATCCCGGACCTGTGGAGGAGGATCGGCTATTCGCCAAAAGCCTGAGGGCGCATCGAGGACAAGTCTGGCTCGGCGCATCTCCGGCGGCGGAGAACGGTATTCAGCAGCATACCGATCTGCTGCCCACGCCCGTCCTTCTCCCGGCCACCGAGCTCGCATCGATGAAGGGTTTCAGCGGACCTTTCGGACTATCGGTACGCTTTCCGACCGAAACGGAGGTCGGCGGCCATGAAATACCCTCGCTGTCGGCAGTGCTTTCCCGTTACAGCGGCGAGGCTGGCGTTTACCGGCCGGACTTCGCCTTCGACTGGACCACCGTTCCGACCGTCAGATATTCCGACGTTCTCAACGGTAAGGTTCCCGCCGCTCTGCTTCGAGGGAAGACCGCCATCGTGACATCGACGCATCTTCAGGCGGGCGACTTTCACAGTCTCCCCCTGGGAGAGATGATTCCGGGCGGATATTATCACGTAATTGGCGCTCATACTCTCAAGTCAGGTCTGCCTCTCGACCTTTCCTGGTATCCCGCGCTGTTCCTCGCAGCGGCGGTTGTCGCGTATCAGGCGAGCCGCAAGCGCCCGCTCGCATTGGTCAACCACGTGGCGTTCGGATTTCTGCTTTTCGCCCCACTGGTGCTGGAGGAATACCAGGTCAGCATCGAGATCTTCCCCTCTCTGATCACTCTGGCGGTCGGAGCGATACGGCTCAGACTGTTTGCCAGCAGATTTTACAGCAGGTCGACCAGCCTGCTTCTGCCGGAAGCGATCGTCGAGGATGGAACGGATCAGAGCGTCGATATCTACGCGCTGAAGATCAACAATCTGGGTGATTTCCCGCAAGCGGCCGATCCGGGCAGTCTGGGTCGATTGATCGGGCGCCTGATCGATCAGATGGCCGGGTGGAAAAACTCGGGAGGGGCGAAGCCGCTCGTCGCGTTCGAGAAAGACACGCTCCTGTGGAAGGTGCCTCGCCTTCCGCGCCATGAACTCGATGAGCATGGTCTTGGCATCGTGAGCCTTCTTCGCGCATCGAAATGTATCGACGAAACCGACACCAGGCTCGAAGTCACTCTCGGGATCGACAACAACTATCTCGTTCCGATCGAACAGCGAAGCCAGAATGCGCTTCAGGCCGCCGAACTTGGTTCGCGGCGGGGCGCCTTGGCCGTCGTGGCTGACCTGAGTTTCCTCGCGGAGCGCCAGCGCCGCATCATGATCCTGTCGCAGATCGAAAGCGCGATCCGGGATCGGACCATCGATGTGATGTTCCAGCCGAAGATATGCCTCGCCTCGAAGAGGGCGGTGGGCGCCGAGGCGCTGATACGGTGGACCCACCAGCAGCTGGGCTACGTCGATCCGATGGAACTAGTGTCGACGGCCGAAGAGCATGGATGGATCGACGATCTGACAATCTACGTGATCGAGCAGGCCGTTACCCAGTCGCTGGCCATTCTCCGGGTCCAGCCCCGGTTCCGACTCGCAGTTAACGTTTCTCCCCGAACGCTCGCGAACAGAGCGTTTCCCGACCATCTGGATCGGGTCCTGCGACACAACGATTTCCCGGTTGGCAATCTGATCATCGAAGTGACCGAATCGTGCCCGCTGGAAGATTCACGAGTCGCGGATTCGATGGCGCAACTCCTGGAGGCCGGAGTGGTTTTCTCGCTCGACGATTTCGGGACGGGCCATTCCAGCCTGGATTACCTGCAACGCGTTCCGTGCTCGGAAATCAAGATCGATCGTCGCTTCGTCAAACACTTGTCCTCGTCGCAGAACAGCGAAGCCCTTTTAAGAGGCACGATCGACCTCGCGCACCGGATGTGCAAAACCGTGGTCGCCGAAGGCGTGGAGGACCGTTTCACCGAGGCCCAGCTCGTCCGCATGGGTTGCGATCTCGCCCAAGGCTATCTCTACTCCCGGGCAGTACCGATCGAACAACTGCTCGAAACCGTGCGACAGGATCAGGTCGCAGCTTAGGGTTGCAGAACGTAAATAATCCGTTAACCATACCTGCGCGCACATTCAGTGCGAACAGGAGGTTTGTATGTGGACATGGTGGGAAGTACTTTTCGGCCGCCGCTAAGGCTCGACGAAAGTCTATCTGATTTAGAAAGCCCCGGTTCGTCCGGGGCTTTTTTGTGGGCGATGAAAGATCGTCAGGCCAGTTGCGCGCGCTTCGAGCGACTGCGCCTTGGCTGGGGCGAGGCTGTATAGAGACCAGAGCAGTGGCGGACAGGGTGGGATTCGAACCCACGAAGGGCTTGCACCCTTGCCGGTTTTCAAGACCGGTGCATTCAACCGCTCTGCCACCTGTCCGCTGCCGCGCCCGTTATACGGCGATCGTCATGCTGTCACGCGGGTTCATAGAGAGACCAGAGCGAGCCTCGTTACCGTTCTCTGGGGAACGATTGGAGGGATCACTCTTTGGTCACGCTCACGTTCCATTAAGTCCGAAGCGGGAGGATGGGCTCATGAAATTTACCGGATTGTTCGCCGCCGCCGCCGCATTCGCTCTCGCTCTGCCGGTTACTCCGGTCGCGGCGCAGGACATGTCGTTCGACAGCTATCTCCAGATCCTGATGGCGCGCGCCCGGGCCGAAGGTGTCAGCGAGGCCACGATCACGCGCATGACTGCCGGGCTTAGCCCGAGTTCTCGCGTGGTTGAACTGGACAGGGGGCAACCGGGCAGTTCGTCTTCGGGCAGTGGTTTCCCGCCTCTTGCGCCTTATATCGCGACACATGTGGACGATGCGCGGATCAATGGCGGGCGCCGGGTCTTCGCCTCCGCCCAGAACGAGTTGCGCCGTATCGAGCGTGATTACGGCGTTCCTGGCGAGATCCTGACCGCGATCTGGGGGCACGAGACGGCTTACGGTGCCGTGCGCGGAGGTTTCGACCTGTCGCAGGCACTCGCCACGCTGGCGTGGGAAGGGCGCCGCCGCGACCTGTTTTCGGATGAGTTCGTCGCTCTGATGAAGGTCGCGGACAAGGGGTATTCCCGTTCCGATCTCAAGGGGAGTTGGGCCGGGGCCTTTGGTAATCCCCAGTTCCTTCCCAGTGTCTATCTTCGCCTCGCGACTGACGGCGACGGTGACGGGCGCGCCAATATCTTCACCAACCGGGCCGACACGCTCGCTTCCATTGCAAATTATTTCCGCGATGCCGGGTGGCGGGAGGGGCAGCCCTGGGGCGTCCGTGCCGCGATCCCGAGCGGCTTTCCCACCGCCCGCTATGCCAGCAAGCTCGATTCGCCCGTCTGCAGCCGGGTTCATGAGCGGCACAGCCAGTACAAGACGATCGGCGAGTGGCGCGATCTGGGCATTCAGCCTCAGGTCCCGCTGCCGGAAGATACGCTGGTCTCGCTGTTTCAGCCCGACGGGCCGGGAACCCCGGCATGGCTGTTAACCACAAATTATCGGGTGATCCTCGAATACAATTGTTCGAATTATTACGCGATGAGTGTGGGGCTGCTGGCCGATGAGATTGCCCGTTAGGCGCAACGCAAGTTTTCTGCTGGCTGGCTTAGGATGCATCGTCGCGTCCTGTGCGCCTTTCTCCGACCGGGTCATCGAAACGCGAAGCGCAGGTGCGACCAGCGCTTCCTCGTCCGCCAACGGCCCTGAAGCAGATTATCCGGTCGTCATCGGCGAGCCGTTTACCATCGATGGCATTACCTATACGCCCGACGACTCGCTCAATTACAATGAGGTCGGCTATGTGGCGCTGGATGAAACCGGTGCCACTGGCATCACCGTCGCTCACCGGACCCTTCCCCTGCCGAGCTATGTCGAAATCACCAATCTCGACAGCGGCCGGACCATCCTCGCCCGTGTGGAGCGGCGGGGGCCGATGATCAATTCCCGGCTCGTGGCGCTGTCGCCGTCGGCGATGGGGCAATTGGGCGCGTTGGAGGGAGCCCCCGTGCGCGTTCGCAGAGTTAACCCTCCTGAAGAGCAGCGGGCTGAACTGCGCGCCGATGCGGAAGCGCCGCTCCGGATGGAAACCCCTGAAGGTCTGCTGGCTGTTCTCCGCCAGCAACTGCCGGCAGTTGGTTCGGCGCCGCTCGCAAGCGCGGGAGGGGGCGCACGGGCTCCGATCCAGCCCATCGATCCGGGTGCGAGTGCAGAGAACGCGGGGCCGTCGGGGTCGCCGGCAAATGCGACCAACCCGCCACCGGCATCCACGCCCGGCATCTCGCCATTGACCAACTCCAGTGCGGCGACCGACACCGCGGTTTCCGCTCCCTCCCGATCCGGCAACTGGGTGGTGCAGGCGGGCGCGTTCTCGAGCGAGGCCGCGGCCAAACGTGTCGCCGCTGACATCGGCGGCTATGTCGAAACCGTGGGCCGGCTCTTTCGTGTGAGAACCGGTCCGTTCGAGAGCCGTGGAAAGGCCGAGGCCGCGCTCGCCAAGCTGCGCGGGACAGGCTATAAGGCGGCGCAGGTCTACTCGATACGATAGGCGGCCGGGCTCTCCCGCCGCACGGGAGCGCAATTGACGAGATTTCCGAAACTGCTGATGGCCTGCGCGGCTTTCTGCACGACCTTTTCAGCGCAGGCGGCCGATCCGATCCGCCCCGCGCTTCCTTCGCCCGAAGACGCGCCCATCGCCCTGTTGGTTGACCTGTCGACGGGACAGACGCTCTTCTCGCGGCAGGAGGACCGGCGCTTCATGCCGGCATCCATCACCAAGGTGATGACGACTTTCCTCGCGTTCGAATGGATGGGGGACAAGCGTCTTTTCCCGCAGCAGGTGTTCACCATCCGGCCCGAAACTTTTCGCAAGTGGCACGCCAAGGGCTCGAACATGTTCCTGCCGGCCGACGCGCGGATTACGGCCGATGAACTCGTTCACGGGATCACCACCGTCTCGGCCAACGATGCGGCGGTCGTGCTGGCCGAAGGAGCGGCAGGCTCGGTCGACGGGTGGCTGGCGGCGATGAATGCCAAGGCGCGCGAGATCGGCATGCATGACAGCCATTTCGGCACGCCCAACGGATGGATGGACGAGGGCCATACCTTCGTAACCGCACATGATCTGGCCGCGCTCGCCCGCGCCATGATCATGCGGCACCCCGAAAAGTATCGTCATTTCATCGGCGCCAAGGGGCTGGAATATAACGGAATTACCCAGCGCAATCACGATCCGATCCTGGGTATCGTCGAAGGGGCCGACGGGATCAAGACGGGTTTCACCAATCAGGCTGGCTACGGATTTCTCGGCAGCGCCGAACGCGACGGTCGCCGTCTGGTGATGGTGGTCGCGGCCAGCCCGACCTCGCGCGGGCGCAACGATGCGGCGCGCGCTTTCATGGAATGGGGTTTTTCCGCGTTCGACGACCGGGTGCTTTTCAGGGCGGACGAAAGGATCGGATCGGCCGACGTGCAGGACGGTGCGGTGCGGCAGGTCGGTCTGGTCCCGAAGGCGCCGGTTCGCGTGGCCCTGCCGCAGAATTCGAAGGCGAAGATCGACCTGGCGATCCGTTACAACGGACCGCTGAAAGCGCCCGTCGCGGAAGGCGCCGAGGTCGCGCAGCTCGTGGTCTCGCTCGACGGGAGGCCGATCAACACCGTCCCGCTCGTGGCGGAAAATCCGGTGCTGGAAGCGACCGTATTGCAGCGGGTCTTCAACGGTCTGACCGGCTGGGTCGCTTGAACCCGGGACGCTTCATAGCCTTCGAGGGCGGGGAGGGCATGGGCAAATCGACCCAGGCCCGCCTGCTGGTCGAGCATCTCGAGCGAACAGGCGAGAAGGCGGTGCTGACGCGCGAGCCCGGCGGCACGCCGGGGGCCGAGGCGATCCGGAACCTGCTGCTCCATCCTCCAGGAGAAGGGTGGGCCGCACGCGCCGAAGCTCTCCTTTTCGCCGCCGCCCGCAGCGATCATGTCGAACGTCTCATCCGCCCTGCCATCGCACGCGGCGAATGGGTGATCTCCGACCGCTTCATCGATTCCAGCCGCGCCTATCAGGGGATTGCGGGCGGGTTGGGCGACGAGATGATCCTCGCCCTGCACGATCACGGCAGCGGAGGGCTCCGGCCGGACCTGACCATCGTCCTGGTCGCATCCGATGCCGAAGTGTCCGAGCGCCTGCAATTGCGCGACGGTGGCACCGCTGATGCCATCGGGGGCCGGGACGATGCCTACCACGCCCAGGTCAACGCCGCTTTCCGTAAGTTCGCTGGCGAGGAAACGGGGCGGTTTGCCTTGGTCGAAGGCGACGGCGCGATCGACGATGTGCATCGCAAGGTCCTCGCCGCGGTCCAGCCTTTGCTCGAATCCCGGCAATGACGCTGATCGGTCACGAACGCGCCCGTGCCGCATGGCGGGCCGCTCTTTCCGGCGAGCGAATGCATCACGCATGGTTGCTGGCCGGCAAGGCCGGGCTCGGTAAGATGCGTTTCGCCATGGAGGCTGCCCGCGAACTGGTGGGTGCGCCCCCGTCGCAAGTCGATCATCCGGACATCATGGTGCTGACCTACGGCGCTAAGGACGACAAGGAAGAGCGCAAGCGCGCCGACGGGAAGCCGTTCGAACTCGCGCGCAGCATCCGGATCGATCAGGTCCGCGCGATGCAGCGACGGCTGACGACCCGCCCTTCCATGGGAGACCGGCGGGCCGTCATCATCGATCCTGCGGACGACATGGAGCGCAACGCTGCCAACGCGCTGCTCAAGAGCCTCGAGGAACCGCCGGCAGGCACCATCTTCCTTCTCGTGAGCCATCGTCCGGCGAAACTGCTTCCCACGATCCGCTCGCGGTGCCGGTTGTTGCGATTTCCCGCGCTCGAGGACAGTCAGGTGGATGCGCTGCTGATCGAACACGCGCCGTCGGTCGATGCGGATGCCCGCCGGGCAGCGGTGCGCGCCGGTGGCGGATCGCCCGGCGCAGCGCTGGCATTCATCGATCAGGATCTCGGACCGCTGGCCGAGCTCATGGGCCGGATTCTGCACGAAGGCGATCCGTCTTTCGTTCTCAGAGGCAAGCTCGCCGGAGCAATCGGTGCCCGCCCCGACCGCGAGCGTCTTCGCGCCGCGCTCGAACTCGCCCGGGCCGCGGTGGCCGACGGGATCGGGGATTGCCCGCATGCGGCACTGCCCCACCGGATCGAGGCGCACGAGGCGCTGGTTCGCCTCACCGCGGAAATGCCGACTTACAATTACGATCCGGGCCTGATGGTGATGGAAGTGGGCACCTTGCTTGCCCGCGCCGGCGCGGCTAGCGAACGCGCCAATGGCTGACCCATATTACATCACGACCGCGATCAACTATCCCAACGGCCCGCCGCATATCGGCCATGCCTATGAAGGGATCGCGGCCGACGTGATCGCGCGCTTCCAGCGGCTGCGCGGCCGCGAGGTGCGCTTCCAGACCGGCACGGACGAGCATGGCCTGAAAATGGCCCGCAAGGCAGAGGAGCAGGGCAGAAGCCCGCGCGACCTCGCGGACGAGATGTCCGACCGTTTCCGGGCGATGGACGAGGCCCTCGGGATTACTTTCGATCGCTTCATTCGCACAGTCGACGAGGATCACCATCGCGCCAGTCAGGCGATCTGGCGCGCGATGGAGGCCAATGGCGATCTCTATCTAGACCGGTACGAGGGTTGGTACTCGATCCGCGACGAGGCCTATTACGACGAGGGCGAACTGGTCGAGGGGGAGGGGGGTAACCGCCTCTCGCCACAGGGCACGCCGGTCGAATGGACGGTCGAGGAAAGCTGGTTCTTCCGGCTCTCCAACTATCAGTACAAGCTCCTCGAACTGCTCAGAAAGCCCGGATTTCTCGAACCCGAAAGTCGGCGCAACGAGATGATCGCATTCGTGTCGGGCGGGCTGCGCGACCTGTCGGTCAGCCGCACGAGCTTCGACTGGGGCGTCAAGGTTCCGGGCAGCGAGGATCACGTGATGTATGTCTGGGTCGATGCCCTGACCAATTACATCACTGGCCTCGGCTATCCGGACGACACCGAAAACTGGCGCAAGTTTTGGCCGGCCGATCTTCATCTGATCGGCAAGGACATCGTCCGCTTCCACACGGTCTACTGGCCCGCCTTTCTCATGAGCGCCGGACTGCCGGTGCCATCCAAGGTCTTCGGCCACGGCTTCATCCTGAACCGGGGCGAGAAGGAATCCAAGTCGCTCGGCAACGTGACCGATCCCATGATGCTCGCCGAGACTTTCGGTGTCGACAATCTGCGCTATTTCCTCATGCGCGAGGTCGCGTTCGGACAGGATGGTAGCTATTCGCCCGAAGCCATTGTAAACCGGTGCAATTCGGAGCTGGCCAATAGCTTCGGAAATCTCGCGCAGCGAACGCTGTCCATGATTTCCAAGAACATGGATGGTGCGATCGAACGCTTTGAAAAGGCCGAGGCGGACGAAGATCTGCTGGCGAAGGTCCGGACGGCCTGCCGTGAGGATTTGCCGCGAGAGTTCGAGGCGCTGGCTTTCAGCCAGGGCATCGAAGCGTGGATGCAGGCGGTGTGGGCCTGCAACGCCTATGTCGACGAGCAGGCCCCTTGGGCCCTGCGCAAGACAGACGAGAACCGGATGAAGGCGGTGCTGCTCACGCTGTTCGTCGCGCTGCGCGATCTCGCCATAGCCATTCAGCCGGTTGTTCCGGGCAAGGCTTCCGCCGTACTCGATCAGCTCGGCGTGACGGCGGAATCCCGTTTCTACGCCGATCTGGCCGATGACAGCTGGTTCGACGTTTTGGTCCAAGCGGATCACCGGATCGACAAGCCGAGCCCGATCTTTCCGCGCCTGGAAATTCCCGAAGCGGAGGCGGCCTGATGCTCGTCGACAGCCACTGCCACCTCGAATACGAAGGCCTCGTCGAGGACCAGAGTGCCGTGCTCGACCGTGCACGCGATGCCGGGGTGAAGGCGATGCTCAACATCTCCACGCGCCGCTCCGAATGGGATCGCGTGACGGCGACCGCAGCGCGCGAGGCGGACGTTTTCGCCAGCGTCGGCATTCATCCGCACAATGCCGACGAGCATGCCGACCTGTCCGAAGACGATCTGTTAGCCGCCACCGAACATCCGCGCGTGATCGGGATCGGTGAAACCGGGCTCGATTACTATTACGACCATTCGGATCGCGACGTTCAGAAGCGGTTGTTTCGCCGTCACATCGCCGTGGCCCGGAAGACCGGCCTGCCACTCATCATCCACACTCGCGATGCGGAAGATGACACGCTTGCAATCCTGACGGTTGAGATGGGGCAGGGGGCATTCCCCGCGCTGATCCACTGCTTCACCGCTTCGGAGAGTTTTGGCAAGGCGGTACTGGATCTCGGGCTTTCGATCTCGCTCTCGGGCATCGTCACGTTCAAGAGTGCGCGGGATCTGCAGGATTTCGCCGCAACCATTCCATCGGACCGGCTCCTGATCGAGACGGATAGCCCGTTTCTCGCCCCGGTTCCGCATCGCGGGCGGGCGTGCGAGCCCGCTTTCGTGAGGGATACCGCGCGTTTCGTCGCCGAACTGCGGGGTGTCGGCGTGGACGATCTGGCCGCGACGACATCAGCGAACTTCTACGCCCTGTTCCGGAAGGCGGCGTGAAGCTCATCATGCTCGGTTCGGGCACCTCGACCGGGGTCCCGCGCGTGGGCGACGATTGGGGCGAGTGCGACCCGGCAGAACCGAAAAACCGGCGCACACGGGTCTCCATCATCGTTCAGAACGACAGCGGTCAGAGGGTTCTGATCGACACCTCGACCGATCTGCGTCAGCAATTGCTCACGAATGGCATCGACAAGGTCGATACGGTGCTGTGGACCCATGATCACGCGGATCACTGTCATGGGATCGACGATCTTCGCGTCATGCGATACGGACGCAGCAATGCGCTTCCCGGATTTGCGAGCGCTTCTACGGTATCGCGTCTAAGGCGGCGTTTCGATTACGTTTTCGCCGGTCAGTATGGCTATCCGACACTCATAGAGCTGAAAGAAGTCGACACCATCCGCATGACGGCCGGGTTCGGGATAGACAGTGTGGAAATGCCCCATGGCCCCGCTGTCTCGACGGGTTACCGTCTCGATGCAGATAGCCGGAGCCTGGTTTACGCGACCGATTTCAGCGAGATCACGCCGGCGATGATCGATTGTTTCGAGGGCACCGATCTTCTGGTGTGCGATTGCCTGCGTCGCGATCCGCATCCGACGCACGCGCATCTCGACATGGCGATCGAGCTCGGGAAACGATGCAAGGCGAAGCGGATCGTCCTGACGCATCTCGACAAGAGCATGGATTACGCATCGCTGGTCGCGGAAGTGCCTGGCCATGTCACCGTCGGCTATGACGGGCTGGAGATGGTGCTTTGAGCGAGTATTCGATCGTCTCGATCATATCGCTGGTCGGTTTCCTGGTACTCGCTCTAAGCGCGCTGTCCGCACATCGGCTCTCGTTACGAAAGGGCGTAATTCTGGCGCTAGCCTGGGCGGCGATTTTCGCGATCGTGGTGCTGGTCATCGACGTGCTCGCAGGCTGATCCCTACGGCTGGCCAGATTTAACATAATATATATTATCAATCTTGGATCGATGATGTCCGCGAACTCGAAGTCTCTCGACCGCCTGCTTTCCATCATGGCTCGCCTGCGCGATTCGGAACGTGGCTGCGAATGGGATGTCGCGCAGGATTTCGGTACGATCGCGCCTTATACCATCGAGGAAGCGTACGAGGTCGCCGATGCGATCGAGCGCGAGGACATGGACGGATTGCGCGACGAACTCGGCGATCTTTTGCTCCAGGTCGTTTTCCATGCGCGCATGGCGGAGGAAGCCGGTCATTTCGATTTCGACTCCGTGGCCGAGGCCATCGCCGACAAGATGGAAGCGCGCCATCCGCATATTTTCGGCGATAGCACCGGCGCGATGGATGGCGCTAGCTGGGAAAACCTGAAAGCCAACGAGCGCGAAGCCAAGGGCGAAACCGGTGCGATGGACGGCGTCGCCAGAGCGCTTCCTGCCCTGATGCGGTCCGACAAATTGCAGAAGCGCGCCGCTCGTGTGGGTTTCCAGTGGGATGACCTCGAAGGCCCGACAAGAAAGCTCGCCGAGGAACTGGAGGAGTTGGCAGCCGCGACCACACCGGAAGAGCGGTTGCTGGAAGCAGGCGACGTGCTGTTCGTGGCGGCGCACCTCGTCCGCCGTTACGGCGTCGATCCGGAGCAGGCGCTGCGTGCATCGAACGACAAGTTCGAACAGCGGTTTCGTCGGATGGAGGAGCTTGCGCGGAAGGACGGCGCTGATTTTGCGGCGCTGCCGCTCGGTGCGCAGGAGGAATATTGGCAGAAGGTCAAGCGCGAGGAAGGTTGAGGCCCCTTCCCCTCAGTCGTCGAGTGTTTCGAACTGCCCCAATTCCTTCGGGTTCAGTCGAACCGTGATGGACCGCTGCGGACCTTCGCTTCCGATCTCTCCCTCTTCGTCCGACAGGACCTCGCCGTGCGAATACAGCCACGCAATGCGCCGGCCACGCGCGACGGGGATGGAAAATTCGTGGGTACGGGCCTGTCCCGTCAGCAACTCGCCCAGAAGAGCGACGAGGCTTTCCACACCGTCACCGGTAATCGCTGAGACCGCGACCACGTTTTCGTCTTCCTCGGCAACCGTGAGGGTATCGGCTCGCTCGGAGTCGGGCAGAAGATCGCATTTGTTCCAGACTTCGACGATCGGAATCAGATTGTCCTCGCCTTCGATCACCCCTAGATCGCGCAGGATATCGACGACTTCGGCCTTCTGTGCGTCCGTATCGGAATTGCTGATGTCGCGAACGTGAAGGATGATGTCCGCGGCCGTGACTTCCTCCAACGTCGCCCGGAAAGCAGCGACCAGCTGTGTCGGCAGGTCGGAAATGAAGCCGACCGTGTCCGACAGGATCGCCTTCTCGACACCTGGAAGCGATATCGAGCGCATCGTCGGGTCGAGCGTGGCGAACAGCAGATCCTCCGCCATCACACCTGCACCGGTAAGGCGGTTGAACAGGGTCGACTTGCCCGCATTGGTGTAGCCGACCAGCGCGACCACCGGCCAGGGCGCCCTTCCGCGTCTTTCGCGATGCAATGCGCGGGTCTTGCGAACCTGCTCGAGTTCCTTGCGCAGCCGCGACATCCGTTGCCGGATCATGCGGCGGTCGGCCTCGATCTGGGTCTCGCCCGGGCCGCCGAGAAAGCCGAAGCCCCCGCGCTGGCGTTCGAGATGGGTCCAGCTGCGGACGAGCCGGCTCTGCTGATAATCGAGATGCGCGAGTTCGACCTGGAGGCGCCCTTCAGCTGTCGCCGCGCGTTCGCCGAAGATTTCCAGGATCAGCCCAGTGCGGTCGATAACCTTGCGAGCGAGCTTTTCCTCCAGATTGCGCTGCTGGATCGGACTGAGCGTGCCATCGACCACGACCAGATCGGCATCGGCCTGTTCGCAGGCGATGCGAATATTTTCCACCTGCCCTGCCCCGAACAAAGTGTTCGGTCGGACATCGCGGATGGGGAGCGTGAAGCTGTCAGCGATCACAATACCGATGGCCAGCGCCAGTCCGCGCGCCTCCTCGAGCCGTGCCTCGAGCCCGAGGTCGTAGCGAACCCCGCGAACGTCCGGGCATACGACGAGGGCTCGCGCGCCGCGCGTGACCTCTCCTCGCAGATCGTCCTGATCGAAGCTCAGGAGCCGTCGCCTTCCCAGTCGTCGGACAGATCGACAGCAGTTTCGGGCTGGATCGTCGAGACGGCGTGCTTGTAGGCCAGCTGGACGAAGCCTTCACGCTCCAGCATCATGCAGAAGAGATCGAAGGCCGCGATCTTGCCTTGCAGCATCACCCCGTTCACCAGAAACATCGTGACCTGCGCTTCCGCCTCGCTGACGCGACTGAGGAAGACATCCTGCAACAGGCGCTGTTTCGAATTCTGCACCTGGCTCGCGAACTGGCTCGCATCGACCGGCGATCCGGGCATGATCGTGGAGATCGCGTGCTTGTAGACGAGCTGTGACTGCCCGTCGCGACGTAGCAGGATCGAGAAATTGTCGAACCAGGTCACGATACCCTGAAGCTTGACGCCCTTGACCAGAAACATGGTCACCGGAATCTTGTTCTTGCGCAGGAGGTTGAGAAACGCATCCTGAAGGCTGGGCGCCTTGCCGCCCTTGCGCACTGGCTGTTCCTCGGTTTCAGGTTCGGGCTTTGGCGGTCTCGGCCGCGCTGTGAGAGTTCGTTCGCCGGGCATCATGTGCCTCCCTGTTCTTGGCGGATACACGCCCTGTTCCGCAATCTGGAGCGAGCGCAGAAATGCCCACCCCGCTAGCCATGGGGAAATGGAATCATGCCCCGGCCAAGCAACGTATCTCGTCCGGTAGCGTTCCGCCACCTTCTCGAGATCAGGACTTGGTGGAACCGCTCTTTTTGTCGACCATGCCGAGCAGCTTGAGCTTCCGGTGCAGCGCCGAGCGCTCCATCCCGATAAAAGTCGCGGTTTTGGAGATGTTGCCGGAGAAACGGCGGATCTGGACCGTCAGATATTCCCGCTCGAAATTCTCGCGCGCCTCCCGCAGCGGCGCGCCCATCAGAGCCGTCATCGCGCCGCCCCCGCCCAGCTTGCCGCCGGTGATCTCGCCCGAGAGCATGCCAACCTCGATCGTCTCCAGCTCCTCGCGAGGCGCGAGAATGACCGTTCGCTCGACAACATTGCGCAACTGGCGCACATTGCCGGGCCAGTCATACGCCTGGAGCGCGGCCATGGCCTCCTCGCTGATATTCGGCGCGGCAATCCCCTGTTCGGCGGCGTAGCGGGTGAAGAAGTGCTCCGCCAGTGCAGGCACGTCGTCCCGGCGCTCGGCCAGCGAAGGGATGGTGACGGGCACGACGTTGAGGCGGTAGAACAGATCCTCCCGAAACTGCTGTTCTTCCATCTGCGCCTGCAAATCGCGCGCAGTGGACGACACGACTCTGACATCAACCCCGACCTGCCGCGAACCGCCCACGCGCACGAAGCTCTGTTCGGTAAGCACGCGCAGGATCCGGGCCTGTGTCGACATGGGCATGTCGGCGACCTCATCGAGGTAAAGCGTCCCGCCATCGGCCATCTCCAGCAGGCCGGCGCGGACGAGCTTGCCGTCGGCTTCCTCTCCGAACAGTTCGTGCTCGAAACGCTCGGACGTGATGCGCGCGGAATTGACGATGACGAAGGGCTTGTCGGCTCGCGGGCTCCAGGAGTGGAGAAGCCTTGCCGCGACCTCCTTGCCTGCACCCGCGGGGCCGGAGATCAGCACCCGGCTGCCCGTGTTCGCCACCCGCTTCAGAGTGGCGCGCACCGCGGTGATGGCGGGCGAATTGCCGGTGAATTCCTCGCCTGACGCCACATCGCTCTTGAGCCTCGTGTTTTCGCGGCGGAGGCGTTCGGTCTCGGTAGCGCGCTCGACGAGGTGGATCAGCCTCTCGGCTTCGAACGGTTTCTCGATGAAGTCCATCGCGCCCCGCCCAACCGCGGAAACCGCCGTGTCGATATTGCCGTGGCCCGAAAAGATGAGGACCGGCAGGTCGGGTTCGCGTGCCTTGATGGCGTCGAGAACCTCCAGCCCGTCCATGGGGCTGCCATGAAGCCACACGTCGAGCAGAACGAGGCTCGGCCGGCGGGCATCGACCATTTCGAGCGCTTCGATGCTTCCGCCCGCGGTGCGGCATTCGTAGCCTTCATCGCTGAGCACGCCCGATACCAGTTCGCGGATATCGCGCTCGTCATCGACGATCAGGATGTCGATAGCCATCGTCTTTCCTTACAGATTGCGTTTGCCGTTGTCGGTGGTCGAACGAAGCGGATCGTGGGCGAAGGACAGTGTCACGCGCGTACCTCCCTCGCTCCGCGAGCCGAAGGTCATCTCGCCGCCATGCTCCTCGACGATCTTGTTTACGATCGCGAGGCCGAGCCCGGTGCCCTTTTCGCGCGTGGTCACATAGGGTTCGACGATGGTCTCGCGATCCGCCGGGAGTCCGACGCCGTTATCCTCGATCCCGATCTTCACCTCGTTCGCAAGTCCTTCGATCAAGATACTGATCTTCCCGCGATAATCCGGCTCTGCGTTGCGCGTCTGTGCCTCGATCGCTTCCGCCGCGTTCTTGAGCACGTTGGTGATCGCCTGACCCACCTGATGCCGGTCGCAATTCACCCGGATTGCCTCGTCGGTATCGCCGGCCAGCCGGTAGTCGATGTCCGGATGGCCGACCTCCTGAAGGAAGAGCGACTGCCGCACCAGATCGAGCAGATCCTCCGGCCGGAAGACCGGCTTGGGCAGGCGCGCAAAGCTGGAGAATTCGTCGACCATCTTCCGCAGGTCGCCGACCTGGCGCACGATCGTGCTGGTCAGTTCATCGAACAGCTCGCCATCTTCGAGGATCTGCTTGCGATAACGTCGCTTCAACCGCTCGGTGGCGAGCTGGATCGGGGTGAGCGGGTTCTTGATCTCATGCGCGATCCGGCGGGCAACATCAGACCACGCCGCCTGCCGCTGATCGAGCAACTGGCGGGTGATATCCTCGAAGGTGATGACGTGCCCGTCCCGCTCGGCCCCGATCTTGACCGCCAGTGTCAGAAGATCGCCGCCTTTCGAATAGCTTACGACCCCCTTCGGCAAGCCGGCCTCGACCATGACCGCGATCTGTGGCGCGAGATCGGAAAGTCGCCGATCATCGCCCCGCCCGCCGGCATCGGTCATCAGCAGCGCCTGCGCCGGACCGTTCATCAACAGAATGCGTCCTTCCCGGTCGATCGAGACGACCCCGGCGCTGACCGACTCCAACACCGCCTCGATGAAGCTGCGTCGCTCCTCGATCTGGCGATTGGCCGTCACCAGAGCGTCGGTCTGTTTCTCCAGCTGCGCCGTCATGCGGTTGAAGGCGCGGTTGAGCAGGCCGACTTCGTCCCCGCCGGTGCGCCCTTCCACTCGCAGCGCGAAATTGCCGGCACCAACCTTGCGGGCCGCGGCGACGAGGTCGGTCAATGGCTCGACCTGCCGGTCGGCGAAGCGCAGGGCGAACCAGACGGCCAGGCCGACCAGGGCAAGGCTCACGAAAAACAATGCGAGATTGAAGCGCAGCTGCAAGGCGCGCGCCCTGCTGGTTAGCACGTCGTAGGCGGTCGAGATCGATTTCGCGCTCTCCCAGCTGCGGAACGACGCAGCCTCGGCCGTGCGCGCGTTGTAGAGATATATGCCGCTCTCGCGGTCGATGGGAGCGACCGCCTCGATCCTCTGCGGGCTTCCCCGGACCACCACCAGCTGGCCACCGTCGAGCGCCGGAAGCGACTGCGAGACAAAGCGGACGGGATCGTTGCCCTCGCTGATCCCGTAAACGAAGGCAGTGCGCAGGCTCCCGTCCGGCAGAGCTTGCAGGATCGCGCTTTCGGTAATGTCGCGCGGTTCGGCCTGATAACGATAGAGGGAGGGCCAGTTCTCGCTGACGAGCGACTGCCGTTCGAGATAATAACGCAGGTCGCTCGCCATCGCGATCGTGTGCTCGCTCACGTCGACCTGGTTCTGCTGATAATAGCTTTCGGCGAGGCGGTTCGCGTTCTGCATCAGCCCGCGCGAATTGTCGGAAAACCAGAAATCGACGCCCGACTGGAAAAGGAAGGCGGCGAAACTGGCAACCAGAAGTGTCGGCACGGCAGCGATCAGCGAGAACAGGAACACCAAGCGCACATGAAGGCGCGCGGTGCTCCCGGCCGCCCGCCTCAGCGCCAGGCGTCGGCCCAGAAGGACGAGCAGGCCCATCGCGGGTACGAGCGTCCCGATCAGCAGGCCGGCAACCTGCCGCACGGGCAGCAATTGTCCATCGGGCGGGGCAACGGTGAAGGCGGCGTAGGTGGTTCCCACCATCAGCAGGAACGCCAAGCCCGCGCCGATTTCCAGCCAAAGGAATATGTTGGAGCGTCGCGAATTCACGACGAAACGACGCATCCAGCGCGGGGTGCGCGCCGATTGCTCGCGAAGCGGTTCGGGGGGAGCCTGCGTCGCCATCGTTGCTGTCTTACAACGACAGTGTGGTTTTCATGCAAGCGCTAAATCGACGAGTTGCCCTCTACCGCCGTCTTGCGAAGTCCTGCGGCTCGATTTCCAGCTCCGCGATCCGCTTGCGCAAAGTGTTGCGGTTTATGCCCAGCAGTTGTGCGGCACGAAGCTGATTGCCCTCCGTCTCCCGAAGCGCGTGCTCGACGAGCGGCTTTTCGAACGCCGCCGTAGCGGCTTGGTGCAAAGTGCCGGCCGGGACGGCGCGCTCGGCCAGCCAGCTCTCCAGCGCGGCCTCAAACCCTGCTTTGGCCTCGACAGGCCCGCGGTTCAGTGTCGGGGCCATCAGGGTCTCGACCGTCTCTGCATCGATGGCGGCCTCGCGCGCGAGTAAAGCCAAGCGGAAGATGAAATTGCGCAGTTCGCGCACGTTTCCCGGCCATTGATGCCGTGCGAGCACGTCCACCGCCTCCGGTTCGAGTGCATGGCGGGGAAGCCCCTCCGCCTCCGCCTGCTCGAGGAAATGCCGTGCGAGGGCACCGAGATCTTCCTTGCGGTCACGCAGCGGCGGGAGGTGAACCGGGACGACCGCCAGCCGGTAATAGAGATCCTCGCGAAACCTGCCGCTCGCCATGAGCGGCTCGAGCGCCCGGTTGGTCGCGGCGATGATCCGGACGTTGATCGCGATCTCGTGCCGCCCGCCGACCCGGCGGATGCGGCCTGTCTGCAATGCGCGCAGGAGCCGCGTCTGGGCGTCGGCCGGCATGTCTCCGATCTCGTCGAGGAACAGCGTTCCGCCATGCGCCTGCTCGAATTTGCCGATGCTCTGGGACACCGCGCCGGTAAAGGCGCCCTTCTCGTGGCCGAACAGCTCGCTTTCCAGCAGTTCATGCGGGATGGCGGCGGTGTTGACTGCGATCAGCGGGCCGGATTTGCGCGCGCCCAGATTGTGGATCGCTTCGGCCACCAGTTCCTTGCCTGTGCCGGATTCGCCCGTGACCAGAACCGTGAGATCGTTGCGCAGCACACGGGTGATCATGCGATAGACACCCTGCATCGCCGGGCTGCGGCCGATGAAGGGAAGTTCGTCGCCCTTGTTCCGAGGGGTACCGCCCGCCCCTTCGCGCTCGCGGGTGGCCTGCGCCACCGCTCGTGTGAGCTCGTCGAGATCGAAGGGCTTGGGGAAGTATTCGAAGGCTTCGGTGTCGCTTGCGCGGATCGCCGTATCGAGCGTGTTCTGCGCCGAGAGCACGATGATCGGCATTTCGTGAGCAAGGTCGCGTACCGCCGCAATCGTCGCAAGACCGTCCCCGTCCTTGAGGACCACATCGGTCAGCATCACATCGAAGCGATCGTCGGCCAGCAGCGCATCGCGCCGTTCGATGGTGTCGCACGAGACGACCTCGTAGGATTCGTCCTGAAGGGCTTCGCGAATGACTGTTGCGATCCCCGGATCGTCTTCGACGAGGAGCACCCGGCTGCTCACGCTTTGCTCTCCGGCGCTGCGGCGAGGTTGATGCGGAAATGGGTGAGACCTGCCGCCTCGTCCCTGCGATACGCGATCCGCCCGCCCATATCGCCGACCAGTTTCCGCACGAGCGCGAGACCCAGCCCCTGCCCGCCCGGCTTGCTGGTGACGAAGGGGCGGAACAGATGATCGCGCAGATCGACCGGAATTCCCTTGCCGTTGTCGGTCACGGTGATCTCGATCGGCAGGCGGACGGCCCGCCCGAAAGTAACCGCCTTGATGACGAGATCGCTGACGAACCGGGTGCGCACCTGCACCATCGCATCCGCACCACTGCCTGCGGCGTCGCAGGCATTGGCGAGAAGATTGATCAGCACCTGTTCGAAGACGCCCCTGTTGGCCAGGACCGGAGGCAGCGAGGGATCGAATTCTTCGCTCAGTTCCGGGCCCTGTGGCCGCCCTGCCCTTACCGTGGCCATGGCTCCGCGAACCGCCTCGTGAAGATTGACCGGACCGAGCGGGTCTACCGACTGCCGGCCGAGCTGCTGCATCCGGTCGACCAGTCCCGCGATGCGGTCGACCTCGGTCTCGATCAGCTGGGCCAGAGGCACGTTCTGCGGCTCGCTGCGCCGGGCGAGAAGCTGGCTGGCCCCGCGAATGGCAGAGAGAGGGTTCTTGATCTCGTGCGCCAAAACGGAGGGCGCCCCGAGGTCTGGAGCCATTCCCTCGTCCCTGCTTTCGCGCGAACCGATTTCGGACAGGGTGATGACACGCCATCCGGGGTGGGAGGGGACCGGCGATGCGGTGAGGTTGATCAGCACATCGCGCCCGGCGCAGCGCAGACTGATGCCGCGCGCGATGAACTGCCCCTCTGCATCGCGGAGGCTTTCCGCGATCCGCTCGTCTTCCAGATCGCAAAGATCGAACAGCGGCCGCCCGGAAAGTCTCGAAGCGCTGCTGCCGAACATGGCCTCGGCGGCCGGGTTGGCCTCGCGAACTTTCAGACCCTCGTCGACCAGCAAGACGGCGAAAATAAGCGCGGCAACCTGCACGGCCGCACAGGGCCGCTCGGCAAGCTCGGTCACGCGGCGCGCCGGTGAAGAAACGGCTCGTAGAACCTCTCAAGTTCGTCAATGACTTCAACCGGATCGTCGATGAAGTTCACGCGATTGCGGAACTCCGCCGATCCGTGCAGCCCCTTCGTGTACCAGCCGAGATGCTTGCGCGCGACGCGGGTGCCGACGTCAGTACCGTACAGTGCCAGCATGTCGCGATAGTGCCCGATCAGCGTGTCGAACTGTTCGTCAAGGCTCGGACTGTCGAGTTGCGCGCCGGTGCGCCACCAGTGCATCACCTGTCCCAGCAGCCACGGCTTCCCGTAGGCGCCCCGCCCGATCATCAGCCCGTCCGCACCGGATTGGTCGAGTGCGGCCGCGGCATCCTCGACCGTGCAGATATCGCCGTTGACGATCACCGGGATCGACACCGCGTCCTTGACCTTGCGGACGAAGGCCCAGTCGGCCGAACCCTTGTACATCTGGTTGCGGGTGCGGCCGTGGACGGTCACCATCTTCACGCCGAGATCCTCGGCGATGCGGGCGAGTTCGGGCGCGTTGAGATCGCCATGGTCCCAGCCCATCCGCATCTTGACCGTCACCGGAACGTCGACCGCTTCCACCGTCGCCTTCATCAGCTTCGTTGCCAGCGGCACCTCGCGCATCAGGGCGCTGCCGGCGAGGCCGTTGGTGACCTTGCGCACCGGACAGCCGAAATTGATGTCGATGATCGCCGCGCCATTATCCTGCTGCAGCTTCGCGGCCTCGGCCATGCTGAACGGATCGCAGCCCACGAGCTGCATCGAGACCGGCTCCTCGGTGGGATGCCACGCTGCCTTCTGCACGCTCTGCCGCGTCTCGCGGATCGCGGCCTGGCTGGCGATCATTTCGGTGACGTTGAGCCCGGAACCATAACGCCGCACCATTCGCCGGAACGGCAGGTCGGTAACGCCGGTCATCGGCGCCAGAATGACCGGCGTGTCGATGGTGACGTCGCCGACGCGGATCGGCTCGGGAGGGCGTGGAGGCTGGATCATAGAAGCATTTGCCTAAATATTGAGCAGGCACTTAGTGCATTGCGGCATTTTCGGCAAGCGGCTAGCCCGCGTCGCCATGGCCGAGGCCGCTGTCCTTCCCCCCTTCGCCGCCATCGTGGTCGCCGCCGGAAAAGGCGAGCGCGCGCGACAGGGCGTGCCAAAGCAGTTCGCGCTCTGGCGCGGCAAGCCGGTTCTGCGCCATTCGGTCGAAGACCTGCTTGAATATGGAGCGGATCCGGTGATCGTCGCCGCGCCACCGGGTATGCTGGACGACGCGCGCGCGGCCGTGGGCGGCGATCTTCGCGTCGAGATCGTGGCGGGAGGAGAGACGCGCCAGTCTTCGGTCCGCCGCTCGCTCGATGTTCTCGAGGGACGCTCTTGCGAACGAGTCCTCATCCACGATGCGGCGCGTCCCGAACTGGTCCGCGATGTCGTCACGCGGCTGATCCGCGCGCTGGTCACAGACGCGGGCGCGATTCCCGTTCTGCCCGTCGTCGATAGTCTCGTGGTTGCAAGCAGCGGCTCGATGGGCGGGACGGCCGATCGTAACGCCATGAGGCGCGTTCAGACGCCGCAGGCGTTTCGCTTCGACGCCATTCACTCGGCGCATCGCGCATGGCAAGGCGCCGCCGACGCCGGTGACGACGCGCAGGTGCTTCACGCGGCCGGGGGCGAGGTTACCCTCGTCGATGGCGACGAGCGGATGCGGAAACTGACCTTTGCGGAGGATTTCATGGACAACCTGCCGCCGATGCGGATCGGCTCGGGCTACGACGTGCACCGCCTTGCGGAAGGCGAGGAGCTATGGCTCGGCGGGGTGCGGATCGAACATTCCCACGGTCTTGCGGGACACAGCGATGCGGATGTGGCGCTGCACGCCATCGTCGACGCGCTTCTGGGCGCCATCGGTGCGGGCGATATCGGAACGCATTTTCCGCCCTCGGACGCGCAATGGAAGGGAGAGGCGTCCGACCAATTCCTCGCCCATGCCGTGAGACTTGTCACCGACGCGGGATACAGTGTCGGCAATATCGACCTGACGATCATCTGCGAAGCCCCAAAGATCGGCCCGCACCGCGACGCCATGAGAGAGCGGATCGCGCTCTTGCTCGGCGTTGACATTGGTGCCGTCAGCGTGAAGGCCACGACCACCGAGCGGTTGGGCTTCACCGGCCGCAAGGAAGGGATCGCCGCACAGGCTGTCGCTCTGGTGATCCGGCAATGACGGAGGCTCGGATGGACGAGGACACGGTTCTGCCTGACGAGGTAGCGCAACTGGCCCGCAGGGTCGTCGAGGCGAACCACGAGGCCGGCCGCACGATCGCGCTCGCGGAAAGCTGCACGGGCGGGCTGGTCGCCGCCGCACTGACCGAGATACCCGGTTCCTCCGCCGTGCTCGACCGGGGGTATGTCACCTATTCCAACGAGGCCAAGATGGATGCGCTCGGGGTTTCGAGCGAGATCATCGAGACCTTCGGCGCCGTCTCGATCGCCTGCGTATGGTCGATGGCCAAGGGTGCGCTCGACCGCAGCGGAGCGGATGTCGCCGTCGCGATCAGCGGCATTGCCGGCCCCGGCGGGGGCAGCGAGCTCAAACCGGTCGGGACCGTCGTCTTTGCCCGAGTCGAACGGGACCGGATCGGCAAGCCAAACGGCGAATTGCGGCAGTTCGACGGGTCGAGCCGCGCGGAGGTGCGCCGCCAGGCGACGATCTGCGCGCTCGAATTGCTGTTACCCGATCAGGAAGAAGCGGAAGCTGCGCCCGGAGCCGATTCGAGCCCATAAAGGTCGTGCGCCCGCTGCTCGAATGCAGCGACCATCTTGCGGAAAGCGCGGTCGAAATACTGACCGGCGAGCTTCTCGAACACCGCATTGCGGAACGTGAAATCGACGCAGAAATCGATCGCGCATCCGCCATCGGGTTCGGGCGAGAACACCCAGCTGTTGTCGAGATCGCGGAGCGGCCCGTCGACATAATGCACGTCGATCCGCCGAGGCCGGTTTTTGCTCACCCTTGAGGTGAACTTTTCCCTGATTGCCTTGAAGCCGACTAGCATGTCGGCAACCAGTTCGGTTTCGCTTTCGGAGCGGACGCGGGTCGCCACCACCCAGGGAAGAAACTCGCCGTAGCGGCCGACATCGGCCACCAGGTCGAACATCTGTTCGCAGCTATAGGGAAGCCTGTGGGTTTCGCGAATACCCGGCATCAGCGCTGGGCCTTCGCCAGCTTCGCCTCCCGCGCCGCCCGCATCTGCGCAAAATCGTCGCCCGCGTGATAGCTCGAGCGTGTCAACGGGCTCGAGGCGACTTGCAGGAAGCCCTTGGCGCGCGCGATCGAACCGTAGGCATCGAATGCCTTAGGAGTAACGAAATCCTCGACCTTGGCGTGCTTCGGCGTGGGCTGGAGATACTGACCCATGGTCACGAAATCGATATCCGCGCTGCGCATGTCGTCCATCACCTGATGAACCTCCAGCCGCTGCTCGCCGAGGCCGAGCATGATGCCGGACTTGGTAAAGATCATCGGATCGTGGCGCTTCACTTCCTCGAGCAGGCGAAGCGAGGCGTAATACCGCGCACCCGGCCGAATGGTCGGATAGAGACGCGGCACGGTTTCGAGGTTGTGATTGTAAACGTCGGGCCCAGCTTCACAGATCGCTTCGACCGCAGGCCGCATCTTGTTGCGGAAATCGGGCGTCAGGATTTCGATCGTCGTCTCCGGCGTCTCGCGCCGCAGGGCGTTGATTACCTTCACGAACTGGCTCGCGCCGCCATCGGGCAGATCGTCCCGGTCGACGCTGGTGATGACGATGTGGTTGAGGCCCATCTTGCCCGCCGCGATCGCGACGTTTTCCGGCTCCATCGGGTCGACCAGGCGCGGCATCCCGGTCTTGACGTTGCAGAAGGCACAGGCGCGCGTGCAGACATCGCCGAGGATCATCACGGTCGCATGCTTCTTGTCCCAGCACTCGCCGATATTAGGACAGGCCGCTTCCTCGCAAACGGTGTTGAGCGCGAGATCGCGCATCAGCTTGCGCGTTTCGTGATAGCCCTTGCTGACGGGCGCCTTCACGCGGATCCAGTCGGGTTTGCGCTGGCGCGGGGTACGCGGTTCGGGAGCGGTGGACATGTCGTTCATTACGCCGCCCACTTAGGGATGGGGCTTGCCAAGGGCAATGCCGGAGGCGCAAGGGAGCCCCATGGAACACGACACCTCGCCGATGGACGCCCTGGTTGCCGGATACGGCCGTTTTCGCAACGGAAGTTACGCGGCGGAACACGAACGCTGGGCCGCGCTGGCCGAAGGTCAGGCGCCGAAGACGATGATCATCTCGTGCTCGGACAGCCGCGTCGATCCCGCGCAGATTTTCGACGTCGCGCCCGGCGAACTGTTCGTGGTGCGCAATGTCGCGGCGCTCGTCCCGCCCTTCGAGACGACGCCCGGGCAGCACGGCGTTTCGGCGGCGCTGGAATTCGCCGTCCAGTTCCTGAAAGTCGAGCAGGTCGTGATCATGGGGCACGGAATGTGCGGCGGGTGCAAGGCCGCGCTGACGCAGGACCTGCATGGCAATCGGCTTGGCGAAGGCGGATTCGTCGCCAACTGGATCGACATGCTCGACGACGCTCGCGATCCGATTGCCCGGGAGATGGGCACGAGCGGGCGCGAAGCCGAGCGGGCGATGGAGATGGCAGCGGTCAAGGTCAGCCTCGCCAACCTGCGCACTTTCCCCTGCATTCAGGAGAAGGAGCCGAGCGGCGAGGTCACGCTGCGAGGTGCCTATTTCGCCATCTCGGATGGCGTGCTGCACCTGCTCGACGAGGCGACCGGGACTTTCTCGCCCGCAAGCTGACAAGGCGCGCCGCGTCTTGCCAGTCGATCCGCCCTCCCCCATGGGACCGGCATGGCCCAGATCGACCAACGCAACATCGCCCTCCTGATCGACGCAGACAATGCGAGTCCGTCGGGAATCGACCCGGTTCTCACCGTCCTCGCGGAGCTCGGTCAGGTGAATATCCGCCGTGCATACGGCAACTGGCGCAAGACCAGCCTCAAGGGCTGGGTCGACCGGATGCATCGTTACGGGATCGAGCCGCAGCAGCAGTTCGACCTCACACGCGGCAAGAACGCGACCGACATGAAGATGACGATCGACGCGCTGGACCTCCTTTATGGCGGCCGGGTGGACGGTTTCGGGATCATGAGCTCGGATAGCGATTTCATGCCCCTGGCCATGCGGATCCGGCAGGACGGGTACCCAGTCTATGGTTTCGGCGGGGCGAAGACCCCGGAGGCGTTCCGTCAGGCCTGCACGCGCTTCATCGATGTGAACGCGCTGATCAAGGCGGAGAAGAGCGAGGCTGTCGAGACCCGCAAGCAACCGACGAAGGGCGAAATCGACGCCGAGCTGCTGACGTTGCTGGTCGATGCCTACAACGCCAGCAAGCGCGACGAGGGCGGTTATGCCAAACTGTCCGAGGTCGGCCAGCGGGCGGGCAACCGTTCGAGCTTCGACACGCGCAATTACGGATACGCAAGGCTGATCGACCTGATCGAAGCGATGCCCAACTTCGCCGTCGAAAGGCGCGACAACGGGCAAATCTTCGTCAAGCGTCTCCGCTGACCTGGTCAGACCGCAGAAACAACGAACGGATCAAACGACAAAGGGCGCGAAGCTCTCGCTTCGCGCCCTCCGAAATCAGTCTGGTGGGGATCAGACGCCGCGCTGGTCAGCGTAGATGCTCCAGAGCTGGGCGATCGGCTTGCGCTGCCCTTCGACCTTGGCGAATGTCGCCTTCGCTTCCTCGGTCTTGCCCTGATCCAGCTGAGCAATGCCGAGCCGTGTTAGGACCATCGCCGTGTTCACGCCCTGCATTCCGAGAGCCTTGGTATAGAACTCCTCGGCTTCGGCGGGTTGCTCGTAGCTGAGATAGGCATCCGCAGCCGAAACCACATCGGTCAACGAGGCGTTGGCCGCCCTCGCTTCGCGCGCGACAGTGGGCAGATCGGCCCGGTCGGCATCGACCCTGCCGGCAGCTTCCGAACGCGAGGTAACCGCGAACTGGTCGCTGCGTTCCAGAACGCCCGAATCCCAACCCTGATCGATCACCGCGACGACTTCGCCGGGGAAGCGGCGCGGATCGGCGGCCTCGATGTATTCGAGATACATCTGCGGATACTTGATCGCGTTCAGCCGGCTCGCAAGCCGCAGAAGATCGAGCGATTCCTGGGTCTGGTAATCACCCATGTTGAGTGTGACGGCGACCACGTCCGACCATGCGTCCTGGCTGGGATATTCCTGCGCATACCAGGTGGCGTAGCGCATGGCCTCGTCCGCCATCTCGTTATCGTAAGCGACCGCCAGCCCGCGCTTCAGCCAGTCCTGCTCGACCGGTTGCCCGACGGACTTGCGGGCCTCGACCGCGGCATCAAGCATGGCGAAGCCCTCCGCGAAATTGTTCTCGGCGAAATTGCTCTCGACGATCAGGATCGTGGGATCGGGATCGGTCTGCCCGGCATCCAGCGCCGCCTGGAAATAATTACCCGCATCGGCGTAATTCTTCGCATTGTAAGCCAGTTGCCCGGCCAGCATGTTGTACTGCGCCGTATTTTCGGCCGGAACCTTTCCGCTTTCCAGCATCATAGTAATACCCTGATACTGAAGGGCCGTGTCTTCCGCTGTGCGACCGATCGAATAAACTGTGTTGCCCGCGACGAAGCGATCGTCTTGCGTTTCGATCGCAGCGACGAGCGTCGGTACGGCAGACTTCAGCGCTGCGGCATCCGTCGAACCCGCGTCCTGCATTTCCTTGACCGGCGTATAAGCGGCGATGAAGCCCTTGGAATAATCGCCGGACGACTTTTCCTGCTTCTTTTTCTGAGCGGCGGCCGGCGCTTCGATCGCCGTGGTGGCGACAGCGGTGCCGCCCATCAAGGCGAGAGCCAGTGCCAATTTCGACACCGCATTTCGATTGCGGGTAAGGTGACTGAAAAACATTCTATATCTCCCAATGGGCGGCCAGACGACTATGCGAGTGGCCGAAAATTGTCTGCTTACTAAGGAAGTAGCCGTTGATTTCTCCTAGTCGGAAAACGCTGAACGGCCATTGAATGCCCGTAATCTCAAGTGCTGCCGCAGCTTTGTCAAACAGGCGAAGCCATGTGTGGAAAAAGCGCGCGAGGGAGCGGTTAGGTTCCCTCCATTGGTGGCTTTTCGGGCGTTTTTCTCCTACATGGGAGGCTGATCCGGGCACCGTTCCGCAATCATGAAAAGACCGACGTTTTGAACGACGATACCGAATTGCTGAATCCGCCCGCTCCGGGCGACGAATACAACCGCATCGACATCGTCGAGGAGATGAAGACGAGCTATCTCGATTACGCGATGAGCGTGATCGTGAGCCGCGCGCTCCCCGATGTCCGTGACGGTCTCAAGCCGGTTCACCGCCGCATCCTGTTCGCCAGTCAGGAAGGCGGCTTCGTCGCCGGGCGCCCCTACCGCAAGAGCGCCAAGATCGTCGGCGACGTGATGGGCAATTATCACCCGCATGGCGACAGCGCGATCTACGATGCGCTCGCGCGCATGACGCAGGACTGGTCGCTGCGCGTCCCGCTGGTCGATGGCCAGGGCAATTTCGGCAGCATGGATCCCGATCCGCCCGCTTCGATGCGCTACACCGAGGCGCGGCTCGCACGGGTTGCCAATTCGCTGCTCGACGATCTTGACAAGGATACTGTCGATTTCGCCGACAACTACGACGGTTCGCGGCGCGAGCCGACCGTGCTCCCGGCGCGCTTCCCCAACCTGCTCGTCAACGGCGCGGGCGGCATCGCGGTTGGCATGGCAACCAACATTCCGCCGCACAATCTTGGCGAAGTCATCGATGGCTGCCTCGCCTTCATCGAGAATCCGGCGATAAGCTCCGAAGAACTCTTTGAAATCATTCCCGGCCCCGACTTCCCCACCGCGCCGCTGATCCTCGGCAAGTCCGGGGCGCGGGCCGCCTACACCACCGGGCGCGGCTCGATCCTCATGCGCGCCCGCCACGAGGTGGAAGAGAAACGCGGTGACCGCCGGTCTATCGTGCTCACCTCGATACCCTTCCAGGTCGGCAAGAGCGGGCTGGTCGAGAAGATCGCCGAGGCCGCCAAGGACAAACGGATCGAGGGCATTTCCGACATCCGCGACGAAAGCTCGCGCGAAGGGGTGCGCGTGGTCGTCGATCTCAAGCGCGACGCTTCGGCCGAAGTCGTGCTCAACCAGATCTGGCGCTATACCCCCGCACAGGCGAGCTTCCCGGCCAACATGCTCGCCATCCGCGGCGGGCGACCCGAGACACTTACCCTGCGCGATATCGTGCAAGCGTTTATCGGCTTTCGCGAGGAGGTCATCACCCGCCGCACCAAGTTCGAGCTGAACAAGGCCCGCGACCGGGCACATATCCTGCTCGGCCTGGTCGTCGCGGTGTCGAACCTCGACGAGGTGGTCGCGATGATCCGCGGCGCCTCCAACCCGGCCGAGGCTCGCGCACGGCTGCTGCGCAAGGAATGGCCGATCGGCGACATCGCGCAGTACATTGCGCTGGTCGAAGCGATCGAGCCCAATGCCGAGCAGGCCGGCGGCGCCTATCGCCTGTCGGAACGGCAGGTGAAGGCGATCCTCGAACTGCGGCTTCATCGCCTGACCGCACTCGGGCGCGACGAGATCGGTGACGAGCTCAAGGAACTCGCCACGGCGATCGAGGAATATCTCTCGATCCTCGCCGATCGCGTGAAGCTCTACGGCGTCATGCGCGAGGAGCTGGAGGAGATCAAGGCGACCTACGCGACGCCGCGTGTCTCCGAAATCGCGCCTGCCTGGGACGGTCTCGAGGACGAGGACCTGATCGAGCGCGAGGACATGGTCGTCACCGTGACCCATGGCGGCTACATCAAGCGCACACCGCTCGACACCTTCCGGGCGCAGGCGCGCGGCGGCAAGGGCCGCAGCGGGATGGCGACCAAGGACGAGGATGCGGTCGTCGAACTGTTCGTAACATCGACCCATAACCCCGTGCTTTTCTTCACGAACACAGGGCGTGTCTACCGTCTGAAAGTCTGGAAACTGCCCGAGGGCGGCCCTCAGACCAAGGGGCGGCCGATGGTCAACCTGCTGCCTCTGGGCGACGACGAGCGAGTAACCAACGTCCTCCCCCTCCCCGAGGATGAGAGCGAGTGGGAGACGCTCAATATCGTTTTCGGCACCGAGCAGGGCATGGTCCGCCGCAATTCGATGGACGCCTTCACCAACGTGCCGACTGGCGGCAAATACGCCATGGGTTTCGTCGAAGGCAGCGGCGATCGGCTGATCGGTGTCCGCCTGCTGAGCGAGGATCAGGAAATCTTTCTTGCCTCGGATTCCGGCAAGGCGATCCGCTTCTCCGCCACCGACGCGCGCGAAACCAAGAGCCGCACCGGCATCGGCGTACGCGGCATGGCTTTGAAGGACGGAGCGAAAGTCGTTTCGATGGCCGTTCTCGACGCCGGCGAGCGCGATACCGAGATACGCGACGCCTATCTTCGCGCCGCCAGATGGAAGAACAACGACACCGAAACGGCTCTGGAAGCGAATGTGGCCACCGAGATGGAGGAGAACGAGGAGTTCATCCTCACCATCACCTCGCGCGGTTACGGCAAGATTTCCTCGGCTTACGAATACCGGACCATCGGCCGTGGCGGCCAGGGCCTGACCAATATCGGCGAGCCCTCCAGCAACCCCGCGCGCAACGGTCCGGTGGTCGCGAGCTTCCCGGTCAAGCACGGCTCGCAGCTGATGCTGGTCACCGATCAGGCCAAGCTGATCCGCCTCCCCATCGATTTCCGTCACATGGTCGAAGGCGGCTTCGACAGTCACGCGGGCTATTCGATTTCCGGACGTGGCTCGTCGGGCGTGCGCATCTTCAACGTATCGAAGGGCGAGCAGATCGTCGGCGCCGCGCTGATCGACGAGACCGAGGAGCCGGAAAACGAGGCCGAGGAACGCGTCGCGGACGAGATCGCCGCACGGGGCGGCCTCAACCGGACCGAGCCGTACACGACGCCCCACTCGGACAACAATATCGAGGGCGAGCCCGACAGCAGCTGATCGCCCGCCTGCGCTGATGCTCAGGCGCGCACGCTGGTCGAACTTCCTCGCGACGCTTGCACCACGCCTGTCGCAATCATCAGCTGGCCGGCGAAATACAGCGGCCAGATCAGCCAGCCTGTGATGTCGGCGTCGAGCCTTCCGGCTTCCCGTGCGAAAATGGCAAGGTCCGAAAGGACGAAGAGCACCGCGCCCAGTCCGACTCGGTAGCGCGGGAAGCAGCTCGTCCAGGCGGCGGCGGACATTGCTCCCAGCAACAGGGCGTAACCCGCCGCGAGGTGCCAGTTTGCCTGCGGCCAGGTAAACAAGGCCGAGATCAGCGGCACTCCGACCAGGAGGGCGATGCCGGCGGCTCGCTGGCTGCCTACGACGTGTAGTCGCCTGTTTCGAAGGTACAATCCGATCGCGACCAGATGTGCCAGACCGAA
Organism: Erythrobacter sp.; assembly: GCA_025698865.1. GTDB lineage: Bacteria > Pseudomonadota > Alphaproteobacteria > Sphingomonadales > Sphingomonadaceae > Qipengyuania. The sequence goes on from JAILWQ010000003.1 coordinate 70,093, forward strand.
AATCGCTGCGCCTCCGAGGAACGAAAATTCGAGCAACATGTCCGCGATCGCGCACAGCGTCATGACGATCGCGATCAAGGTTCCGTCCGTGCCCCGCCCCCGCATCCAGGCATAGGCCGCGAGCGAGCCCACCCCCAACCCCTTCCACACAGCGGAATAGACGCCCGGCACGGTTTCGTCCGCGAGGAAGAAATAGGTGACCGCCGAGACGATCCCCAGCAACAACCATGGCCTGTGTTCGATCAATGCGCGTCGCGGCATTCGGGCGGTCTCCTTCGTCCCGACTTCCGCTACGGCTTGAACCGCATGGGTGACAAGCTCTAGGTGAGCGCTGCAATGACACATGACATCCATATCGTCGGCGGCGGCCTCGCCGGAAGCGAAGCCGCGTGGCAGCTCGCCCAGCGCGGTTTCAAGGTGCGCCTTTCCGAGATGCGTGGCGCGCCCAAAAACATGGGTGGCGACACGACACCGGCGCACCAAACCGAGGGCCTTGCCGAATTGGTCTGTTCCAACAGCTTCCGGTCCGACGACGACACGAAAAACGCGGTCGGGCTGCTCCACTACGAAATGCGGGCGCTGGACAGTCTGGTAATGCGCGCAGGTGAAGCCGCCCGGGTTCCCGCAGGATCTGCCATGGCGGTCGACCGCGATGTCTTTTCGGAAGGCGTCCAGCGGGCGCTGGAGGAGCATCCCAACGTCACGGTGGTGCGCGAGCGGATCGACGCCCTCCCCGCGTCCGGACCCACCATAGTCGCCACCGGACCGCTGACCGCGCAGGCGCTGGCGGAAAGTATCGTCGGCGCGACGGGGCAGGACCGGCTCGCCTTCTTCGACGCCATCGCGCCCATCGTCCATCGCGAGAGCATCGACATGGATATCTGCTGGATCCAGTCGCGTTGGAACAAGCGGACCGAAGCCTCGAACGAGGAGGGCGACTACATCAACTGCCCGATGACGAAGGAGCAATATCGCGCCTTTCATCAGGGGCTGCTCGACGGCGAGAAGACCGAATTCCGCGAGTGGGAGACCGAGACCCCCTATTTCGAGGGCTGCATGCCGATCGAGGTCATGGCTGCGCGGGGCGTGGAGACCCTACGCTTCGGCCCGATGAAGCCGGTCGGGCTAGACAACCCGCGCGATACGACGCCGGAATTTCCGCAAGGCCGCTGGCCCCACGCCGTGGTCCAGCTGCGCCAAGACAACAGTCTCGGCACTTTATGGAACATGGTCGGCTTTCAGACCAAGCTGAAATACGGCGCGCAGGTGGAGCTTTTCCGGACGATTCCGGGGCTCGAGAACGCGGAGTTCGCTCGGCTCGGCGGGTTGCACCGCAACACTTTCCTCAACTCGCCAACCCTACTCGACCGGCAGCTGCGGCTGAAATCGGCACCGCATATCCGCTTCGCCGGGCAGGTGACGGGGTGCGAGGGCTATGTCGAAAGTTCCGCTGTCGGATTGCTGGCGGGGCTGATGGCGGCAAGCGAACTGGCGGCACGCGACTGGTCACCGCCGCCGCGCACGACCGCTATGGGCGCGCTGCTCTCGCACATCACCGGCGATGCCGAAGCGGACACCTATCAGCCGATGAACGTCAATTTTGGCCTGTTTCCGCCGCTCCACGAATTCGGCAAGAAGCAGCGCAAGGAGGCCTATACCGACCGGGCTAAAGGCGATCTGGCCGCCTGGTTGAACGAGGCTGCGCTGGAGCCCGCCTAGCAGCGACAGGCCGGTTTCGCGCGGGGCTTGGGCCGGGTGGTGGCGAATTCGCTCGGGCTCAGCTCGCCATTCCCGTCGGCGTCGGCGGTGTCGAAGCGGTTGGCCGTGGCGACTGCCCATTCCTCGAAGGTCAGCAGGTTGTTGCCATCGGTGTCGAGCTTGCGGAAGGCGTCGGTTCGGGTCGAGAGCATTTCGGTCCGGCTGATCTTCCAGTCGCGGTTGCGGTCGTAGCGAAAGAAGCGGCGCTGCTCGCGGGTCAGTTCGGTTGCCTCGGGCGGCGCGGGGCCGACGAGACCGGCACCATCGGCGGTGGGAAGCCCGGTTTCCTGCGGTTCCGGACCAAGCGCGGAAGGGTCGGGCGGCGGCGCGCCCTGTTCGACTTCGGCCCGGCCCTGCCACCAGAACACGCCGATCCCGGCTAGGACGAGGCCCAGCACGGCGCCGAGCAGGATGCGGTTCATGCGGAATCTCCCCTTGCCACAAGGGATTACGCTATCGGCCGAAAATGCCAAGCCGCATCGCGGCAAAGGGCAGGGTTCGCCCGTCCATCAGATCTTTCCGACCGCCGCGCAGCGCCCGCCGCGCAAGGCCGTCGAGCACGGCCAGCGGACGCATGGGACGGTCCAGTTTGGTTCTGTGCTCGATCCCCTCCTCGTCGGGATCGATACTCCGCGCCGTTCCGAGTTCGGTGAAAGTCCAACGCCGGACGGCACGATCGACATCTTCGTCCGAACTGGACGAGCCTATGATCTTAGCGATAGCGACAAAAGCGGCCGCCCTGCACTCGCCCACCGAGCGCCAGCCACCGTTTTCGGCAAGGAGAAATCCCTCCCAGCCATCGACGAGCTCGCCGAGCGGCGTACGATCGGTCCCCCAAACCTCGTCGATCCGTTCGAGCAGCGGTTCACCGCGCCGGTCGATCGCCCCCTCCCCGCCAAGCTGATCCCGCCACCAGGACAGGCGCAACTGACCGAGCATCGTTTCCGTGGTGCCGCCGACGAGCCGGGCAAGCCGGGCATCAAGCGCGAAAACGATCTCGAACAGCGGCCGGTCGCCGGCGCGGGCCGAAGCCAGTGCCAGGCGAGCGAGTTCGGGAAGGTCGGTGGAAAGCGGGTGGCTCACGCGCATCCTTTCCACCGGTCCCGAACGCGACTCCCGACCTGCATCAGCGGCGCCGGTCAGTCGGCGTAGCAGACCTTCTTCGCCGCCGCGACGATGCGCGGGGCATCGATCAGCGCCAGCTTCTCGAGGTTTTCCGCATAGGGCAGCGGCACGTCCTCGTTGCAGACTCTGAGCACCGGGGCGTCGAGATGATCGAAGCCCTGCTCCATGCAGACCGCCATGATCTCGCTGGCAATCGAGCAGGTCGGCCAACCCTCTTCCGCGATCACGAGGCGGTTGGTCTTGGCGAGGCTTTCCAGCACCGTCTCGGTGTCTAGGGGGCGCAGAGTGCGCAGGTCGATGACCTCGGCCTCGATCCCCTCCTCCGCGAGCGTCTCGGCCGCCTCGAGCGCGAAGCCGACGCCGATCGAATAGCTGACGATGGTGACGTCGGCGCCCTCGCGCACGATCCGCGCCTTGCCGATCGGCAGGACGTGATCGTCGAGATCGGGCACGTCGAAGCTGCGGCCGTAGAGCAGCTCGTTCTCGAGGAAGACCACGGGATCTTCGGTGCGGATGGCGGCCTTCAGCAGACCCTTGGCGTCGGCCGCATCGTAAGGCGCGATCACGATCAGGCCCGGCACGCTGGCGTACCACGGGCCGTAATTCTGGCTGTGCTGCGCGCCAACCCGGCTCGCCGCGCCATTGGGGCCGCGGAAGACGACCGGACAGCGCATCTGGCCGCCCGACATGTAGTTGGTCTTGGCCGCCGAGTTCACGATGTGGTCGATCGCCTGCATCGCGAAGTTGAAGGTCATGAATTCGACGATCGGCCGCAGCCCGCCCATGGCGGCGCCGGTGCCGATGCCGGCAAACCCGTATTCGGTGATCGGCGTGTCGATCACGCGCTTGTCGCCGAATTCATCGAGCAGGCCCTGCGTGACCTTGTAGGCGCCCTGATATTCGGCGACCTCCTCGCCCATCACGAAGACGCGATCGTCGGAACGCATTTCCTCCGCCATGGCGTCGCGGAGCGCCTCGCGGACCGAGGTGCTGGTATAGCTCGTGCCCTCGGGGACCTCGGGGTCGGCCTTGGGCTGGGATTTCTTCGGCGTGGGGCTTGCCGAGCCGTCCTCGTCGTCGCGGCCAACATCCTTGCCTTCGCCATCGTCGTCGGTGTCAGGCGCGGCGTCGTCGTCATCATCGTCTGACGGCGCCTCGATCTCGGACGCGTCCTCGCCGTCGGTCGCGAGCATGGCGATGACCGTTCCGACCTTCACGCCCTCGGTCCCTTCCTCGATCAGGATCTTGCCGAGCGTACCTTCGTCTATGGATTCGAATTCCATCGTCGCCTTGTCGGTCTCGATCTCGGCGATGATATCACCGGGTTCGATCGTGTCGCCTTCTTGCTTCAGCCATTTGGCCAGCGTGCCTTCCTCCATGGTCGGCGAAAGGGCGGGCATCTTGAGTTCGATCGCCATGGCTCAATACTCCTCCACCAGAACATCGGTGTAGAGTTCGTCCTTGCCCGGCTCGGGCGAATTCTCGGCGAAATCAGCGGCTTCGTTCACGGTCTTGCGAATACCCTTGTCGATGTCCTTGAGCGCGTCCTCGCTCTTGCCCTGTTCCATCAGGTTCTTCTTGAGGCGCTCGATCGGATCGTGGTGTTCCTTCTGATCCTGCACCTCTTCGCGCGTGCGATACTTGGCCGGATCGGACATGGAGTGCCCGCGATAACGATAGGTGTTGCATTCCATCAGGACCGGGCCGTTGCCCTCGCGCACATGCTTGAAGGCGACTTCGGCAGCGGCGCGCACTTCGAGCACGTCCATCCCGTTCACTTCCATGCCGGGGATGCGGAAGGCGGTGCCGCGGCGGTAGAAGCGGGTTTCCGCGCTCGAGCGCTTGGTCGCGGTGCCCATGGCGTACTGGTTGTCCTCGACCACGAAGACGATCGGCAGGTTCCAAAGCGCGGCCATGTTGAAGGTCTCGTAGACCTGGCCCTGGTTCGCCGCACCATCGCCAAAATAGGCAAGGCAGATGCCGCCGTCATCGCGGTATTTGTGCGCCAGCGCGAGCCCGCCGCCAAGCGGCACCTGCGCACCGACGATCCCGTGACCGCCGTAGAATTTGTGCTCGGTGCTGAACATGTGCATCGAGCCGCCCTTCCCCTTGGAAATGCCGGCCTCGCGCCCGGTCAGTTCGGCCATGATGACCTTGGGATCGATGCCGTAGGCAAGCATGTGGCCATGATCGCGATAACCGGTGATCACGCTGTCGCGATCGTTGTCGAGCGCGGATTGCAAACCGATCGCGACGGCTTCCTGGCCGATATAGAGGTGGCAGAAGCCGCCGATCAGGCCGAGGCCGTAAAGCTGGCCGGCCTTCTCCTCGAACCGGCGGATGAGCAGCATCTGCTCGTAGAAGCGTAGCAGTTCGTCTTCCGACGCCTTGTAGCTCTTGTTCTTCTCGAACTCTTCCTGGAGCGAGTGGAGAGCGAAATCCTCGTCAGTCGCAGCGTCCGTCGCGGCGGCTGCTGGTGCTTTCAACTTGCGATTGGGAGACTTTGCCAAGGGCTGAAATCCTTCGGGTCCGGGGGAGGAAAGGTTGAGTGCCTATAGGCACAAGCCACCGGGTCGCGCAACGGCGCGCGGGCATCGCGGTAACGTTACGGCATCGAGCGGAGTGACGCGCATGGGCGCGCCTGCTCAATCCTCGAGCTGGACCACCACTTCGTCGGGGTGAACGACGTTCATCTGGCTGCGCAAGAGCTCACCGACCATATCGGGGTCGGCATGATCGGGATTGAGCAGCGCGACCCGGTTCTTGAGCGCGTCACGCTCCTCGAGCAGCACGGACAGCTGGGCCTGACGCTGATCGCGCAGGCTCAGATTCTCGCTCCAGGCGAGAAGGCCGGAAGGCCCCGCCACGGCGAGACCGCCCATGACCAGCAGGCCGAGCAGCGCATAGCCTTCGGTACGGCTTCCGCCGATTCCCTCGATGATGTCGCGAAACTTCGTCACGAAACCGACAGAATCACACTTGGACATGGCGCGCAAGCGCTTTCGATTGCGACGGAACGCGGTGCGCAGGCGCTCGTTCAAATTGACAAATCGGCAACAGTTCGATATAGTCTCTTTTGTAACCATTTGTTTCTTGGAGAGAGCCATGCCCGACCTGTTCGAAAACCCCATCGGCCTCGACGGCTTCGAGTTCGTCGAGTTCTGCGCGCCGAAGAAAGGCTTCCTTGAGCCCGTGTTCGAAAGCATGGGCTTTCAGCATGTTGCGAGCCACAGGTCGAAGGACGTTCAACTCTGGCGACAGGGTCAGATCAACCTGATCGCCAATTACGAGCCTCGCAGCGCCGCCTGGTATTTCGCGCGTGAGCACGGACCGGCGGCATGTGGCATGGGCTTCCGCGTGCGCGATGCCAAGAAAGCGTATGCCGAACTGATCGAGCGCGGCGCCGAGCCGGTACAGGTCGAAACCGGTGCGATGGAACTGCACATCCCCGCCATCCGCGGCATCGGCGGCGCGATCGTCTATTTGATCGACCGCTACGAGAACGAGAGCGGCGACGGATTGTCGATCTATGACATCGATTTCGAATATCTCGATGGCGTGGAAAAGCACCCCGAGGGCGCTGGTTTCCGTGTCATCGACCACCTCACCCACAACGTCTACAACGGCCGGATGGCGTACTGGGCGGATTATTACGAGACGCTCTTCAATTTCCGCGAAATCCGTTTCTTCGACATCAAGGGCGAATATACCGGCCTGACCTCGAAGGCGCTGACCGCACCCGATGGTAAGATTCGCATTCCGCTCAACGAGGAAGGCGATGGCGGCAAGGGCCAGATCGAGGAGTTCCTCAAGGAATTCAACGGTGAAGGCATTCAGCACATTGCCCTGATCTGCGACGATCTCGTCAAGGCGTGGGATCGGCTCAAGGACTTCGGCGTGCCGTTCATGACCGCACCGCCGGAAACCTATTACGAGATGCTGCCCGACCGCCTGCCCGATCACGGCGAGCCCGTGGACGAGCTCAAGATGCGCGGCATCCTGCTCGACGGCACCACCGAAGGCGGCCAGCCCCGACTGCTCCTCCAAATCTTCGCCGAAGCGCAGGTCGGCCCGGTGTTCTTCGAGTTCATCCAGCGCAAGGGTGACGAAGGTTTTGGCGAGGGCAATTTCAAGGCCCTGTTCGAAAGCATGGAGCGTGATCAGATCAAGCGCGGCACTCTCAGTGTGGAGGATGCGAAGAGCGTCGAAGTGGAACCGGCGGAATGACCCCGCAAACTCACCCGATCAGGCTGGGCGGCGTCCATCACGCCGCCTATCGCTGCAAGGATGCGAAGGAGACGGTCGAGTGGTATCGCGACGTCCTCGGCATGGAATACACGACCGCCTTCGCCGAGGATCACGTGCCGTCCACCGGGGATTACGATCCCTATATGCACGTCTTCCTCGATGCGGGGAACGGCAACAACCTCGCCTTCTTCGAGCTGCCGACGCAAAAGGACATGGGGCGGGACAAGAATACCCCCGCCTGGGTCCAGCATCTCGCCTTCCGGGTGGGTAGCGAGGATGAGCTTCTCGCCGCCAAGGAACATGTCGAGAGCCTCGGCATCGACGTGCTCGGCCCGACCCATCACGGCATCTTCAAGTCGATCTATTTCTTCGATCCGAACGGTCACCGGGTCGAGCTGGCGACCGATATCGGGACGGACGAGCAATATGCCGAACTGAAGCGCGTCGCACCGCTAATGCTGGACGAATGGAGCGAGACCAAGAAGGCGCCGCGCCACGCCGACTGGCTCCACGAACTCGCCCGCAAGGATCATGCCAAGGGCTGACTTTGGCGGAACCGACCCCTTTATGCCGCGTTGCGGCGTAAAGGGAGGTCGAACTAAGTGAATTACATCGGTACGCTGCGCGATCAGTTGCGCGACATGGGCGTGGGCTTCGTGGCTGCCCTGCCTTCCATGGCGATCGCGCTTCTGATCGTTTTCCTGACGTGGATCGTCGCCCGCTTCGCCGTGCGGATTTCCGACATGGTGGTCGGGCGGACCGAATTGCGCGCCAGCCTCAAGAACCTGATCGACACGATCGTCAAACTGGCGATCTGGGTGTTCGGCCTGTTCATCGCCGCGGTCGTCGTGATCCCGAGCCTGACCCCCGCCAGCCTTCTTGCCGGACTCGGCATCGGTGCCGTGGCGATCGGCTTCGCCTTCCAGGACATCTTCGAGAATTTCCTCGCGGGCGTCCTCATCATGGTCCGCGAGAAGATGCGGATTGGCGACGTCATCGAATGCCAGGACATCACCGGCAAGGTCGAACATATCTCCCTGCGCGAAACCCATGTCCGCAGGCTTTCCGGCGAGCTGACGATCGTCCCCAATTCGATCCTGTTCAAGAACCCGGTCGAGATATTCACCGATCAGGAACAACGCCGTCACCAAGTGGTCTGCGGCGTATCCTACGACACCAATCTCGATCAGGCGGCCGACGTCATTCGCCGCGCTGTCGAGGGAGTCGATGTGGTCCTCGCCAGCAAGGGCGTCGATATCTTTGCGCAGGAATTCAATTCGAGCTCGGTCGATTTCCTCATCCGCTGGTGGGCCGGCTCGACCCCGCGCGACAGCTGGGAGAGCAAGGACAAGGTCGTTCGCGCCATCAAGGCCGGACTGGACGACGCCGGTATCGAGATACCCTTCCCCTACGTCACGCACACCTTCAAGGAGCGGGTGCCGATGGGCAAGGAGCCCGGCGAGACAGTCGAGTAACCGAACGGTCAGTAGCCATTCCGGGAGCACAATGTGAACCGCGAAACCGCCACCGTCTATCGAATGGTCATGCCGGACCATATTTGTCCCTTCGGTCTCAAGACGATCGATCTTCTCGAGCGCGAGGGTTTTGCGATCGAGGATCACCACCTCAAGACCCGCGAGGAAACCGACGCTTTCAAGGAGAGACACGGGGTCGCGACCACCCCGCAGACCTTTATCGGCGGCAAGCGGATCGGGGGCTATGACGACCTTCGCGAACATTTCGGCAAGTCGGTGAAGAAAGAAGGCGCGACCAGCTATCAGCCGGTCATCGCCATCTTCGGTGTCGCCTTTCTGCTCGGCCTCGCGATCAGCTGGTACGCGTTCGGTACCACATTCACGGTACGGGCGATCGAATGGTTCGTCAGTCTTTCGATGGCGCTCCTGGCGATTCAGAAGCTGCAGGACATCCGCAGTTTCTCCACCATGTTCCTCAATTACGACCTGCTGGCGCGGCGCTGGGTTCGCTACGGATATATCTATCCCTTCGGTGAGGCGCTCGCCGGCATCCTGATGGTCGCGCATGCACTGCCGATCATCTCGGTTCCGGTCTCGCTGTTCATCGGTACGGTGGGTGCGGCAAGCGTGTTCAAGGCAGTCTATATCGACAAGCGGGAGCTGAAATGCGCCTGTGTCGGCGGAGACAGTAACGTGCCGCTCGGCTTCGTATCCCTCACCGAGAACCTGTTCATGATCGGCATGGGCCTTTGGATGGGCGCCAGGGCGCTGGGCTGGATCACGGTCTGATCGGAAGGCACCCTAGCGCTCGACTGGCTTCGCAGCATCGAACGGGAATGGTGCGCCCGACAGGATTCGAACCTGTGGCCCCCAGATTAGGAATCTGGTGCTCTATCCTGCTGAGCTACGGGCGCGCGGGGCTTCCTTAGCAAAGCCCTGCGCGCTTTCAATCAGTTGATCTCTTCGGGCGGGGCGACCGGGACCAGCAGCGGCGCAACGGCGATGCCTTCCTCGACGAGGCTTTCCGCCTCGTCGCGCGTGGCTTGTCCGTGGATCGGCGCCTCGTCCTTCTCGCCGTAATGCATCGAGCGCGCTTCCTCGGCGAACTTGCCGCCGACCCAGCGGCTGTTTTTCAGAGCCTTGGCCTGCGCCTTGACCAGCATGTCGAAGGCTTTGCGAACCTCCGGCGGAACCGGAGAATTGGCGACCGAGTGGGTTTCGGCGGCCTCCGCGCGAGCCGGAACGGCGTTGCCCTTCGCCGGAACAGCCGGGGCCATCGGTGCTTTCTCGACCTCCGCGCTGCCGCAGGTGGGACAGGACAGCAGGCCGCATTCGCGCTGGTCGGCAAAGTCGGCCGAGGAGCGGAACCAGCCTTCGAAGCGGTGGGAATTGTCGCAGCAGAGGTCGTAGACGATCATGGTGTCCGCCTAAATGGCGATTTCCCGCCGGTTGGCAAGGCTCGGCACTTGCCGGCGCACCTCCGCTATCCGGGCGAGATCAATTTCGGCGAAGCCCAGCCCGGCCTCGTCGCCCCCCATGTCGAGCAGGACCTCGCCCCAAGGGTCGACGACCATGCTGTGGCCGTAGGTCGCCCGTCCGTCCTCGTGCACACCAACTTGTGCGGGTGCCACCACGAAAGCACTCGACTCGATCGCGCGGGCGCGGACCAGCGTGTGCCAGTGTGCTGCCCCGGTCGGCCGGGTGAAGGCGGCCGGAATCGCGATGCAATCGCATTCCTGCCGTCCCAGCGCTTCGAACAGGGCGGGAAAGCGGATGTCGTAGCAGATCGTCAGGCCGAGCCTGCCGACCGGCGTCTCGGCGATCGTTGCGACCTTCTCGCCCGGGCGATAGGCACTGGACTCGCGCCAGCTTTCGCCGTCGGCCAGCGTCACGTCGAACATATGGATCTTGTCGTAGGACACCGGTGCCTCGTCAGAGGGACCGAACAGCCACTGCCGGTTGGCGAAGCGGTCGTCCGGCAGCCGCACGGGCGCGCCGACGGTCAGCCAAATTCCCGTCTGCCGTGCGGCTTCCCGAAAACGCACCGGAAAAGGCGAGGCATCTTCCGTAACGATCTTGTCTGCCGCGCGCGCCCTGTCGCGGTCGAGCAGCAGGCTCATTTCGGGCGTGAACAGCATCTGCGCCCCGCCCGCACGCGCCTCGTCCAGCGCGGCGACGATTGTGCGGAAGTTTTCCTCCGGATCGACGCCGGAGGTCATCTGGAGAACGGCGACCCGAGGCATTCAGGCGTTCAGCATCTCGTCGAGCTTGCCCTCGCGTTCCAGCGCCGCAAGATCGTCCGACCCGCCGACATGGGTGTCGCCGATGAAGATCTGCGGCACGGTCCGGGCGCCGGGAGCGCGCTCCATCATCTCGTCCCGCTTCGGCCCGCCCATGGTGATGTCGTGGTCGGTGTATTCGACGCCCTTTTCGTCGAGCAGCTTCTTGGCGCGGAAGCAGTAACCACAGCCGAACTTGGTGTAGATGGTGATGTCGGGTTGGCTCATGAATAGTATCCTGTTCGCTTTTGAGGGGTCTTGAACGGCCCTGCCCCTCCCCTATTTTGTGATTGTCCGCTGCGCCCTTCAAGGGGTGGCGGAACACCGCAAGGGAATGCCGGCTGATCCGGGTTCCCGTCATGTACCAAATTGCTCAAACGAGGATTTGTTTCGATGAACCGTCTCGATTTCACTCCCTATCGCCGCACCACCGTCGGTTTCGATCGGCTGTTCGACCTGCTGGAAAACCAGGTTCGCAATGGCGGCGACAATTATCCGCCCTTCAATATCGAACGCCGCGACGAGGATGCCTATCGCATCACTCTGGCGGTCGCGGGCTTCCGTTCTTCGCAGGATCTCGACATCACCGCGCAGCAGAACCTTCTGGTCGTCCAGGGGCGCAAGCGCGACGAGGACGCGGCTGGCGAGATGCTCCATGTCGGGATCGCCAATCGCGGTTTCGAGCGCAAGTTCGAGCTTGCCGATTTCGTCCGGGTCGAGAACGCCGATCTGGCGGACGGCCTGCTGGTGATCGACCTGGTGCGCGAAGTGCCCGACGCGATGAAGCCGAAGAAGATCGCGATCGGCGGCCAGAAGCTCGAAATCGTGCACTCTGATGACGAGCGCAAGGACGACAGCGAAGCGGCCTGACGCCGCCGATTTCTCGACATGATTTGAGGGCGGGCGGGCTTCAGGGCCTGCCCGCTTTCTCGTTCCGGTTTGCGCGCGTCTGACCGTCGAGAACGGTAGAGGGCGGAACCGAAATTCCGCCCTCCGCGACGCGAACGCCGCCTGGCCCCGATATCGACTGTCCGGGTCGCAGAAGACAGCCGCTATCGAAGCAAGCCCCACCGTTTGCTTCGACCGAGACCCGGCCGCGCATTGTCGGCCTGAGTCGCTGGTTCAGGTTCTTATGCAACAAACTAACAAAAGATAAAGTGGTTTGGTGAGCCATCTGGAACGTGGCCCTCCCGCTGCGTCAGCGTGGAATCGTCAGACAAGTCGTGCCTGATCGAGGGCCGCGCCCACGAAACCGGCGAACAGCGGATGCGGATCGAAGGGCTTGGACTTGAGCTCCGGATGGAACTGCACGCCCACGAACCAGGGATGGTCGGGCCGCTCGACAATCTCAGGCAGGAGGCCGTCGGGCGACATGCCGGAGAACACCAGCCCGCCCTCCTCGAGTGGCGCGATATACTTGCTGTTAACCTCGTATCGGTGGCGATGGCGTTCCGAAATCCGTTCGGCGCCCCCATAGATGCGCGAGACGTGGCTGTTGCCAGACAGCGCGGCCTCGTAGGCGCCGAGGCGCATCGTCCCGCCCAGATCGCCGTCGGCCTCGCGTTTCTGGAGGCCTTCCTCGCTCATCCATTCGGTGATGATGCCGACCACAGGTTCGTTGGTCTCGCCGAATTCGGTCGAGGAGGCTTCGGCGACGCCCGCGGTGCGCGCACCCTCGATGCAGGCCATCTGCATGCCGAGGCAGATGCCGAGGAACGGCACCTTGCGCTCGCGCGCGAAGCGGACCGCGGCGATCTTGCCCTCGCTCCCGCGTTCGCCGAAGCCGCCGGGTACGAGAATGCCGTGCATCGGCTCGAGCTCGGCGGCGATGTCGGCATCGTCCTGCTCGAACAATTCGGCGTCGAGCCAGCGCAGATTGACCTTCACGCGGTGCGCGAGGCCGCCATGGATCAGGGCCTCGTTGAGCGACTTGTAGGCGTCCTGAAGCCCGACATACTTGCCTACGACGCCGATCGTGACCTCGCCCTCGGGATTGGCATAACGGTCCACCACATCGTCCCAGCGCGACAGATCGGGATCGGGTGCGTCGGTTATGCCGAAAGCGCGCAGGACCTCTGCGTCGAGCCCTTGGCGATGATATTGCAGCGGAACTGCGTAGATCGACGGGGCGTCGAGCGCCGGGATCACCGCTTCCTTACGCACGTTGCAGAAATTGGCGATCTTCTGCCGCTCGCTCTCGGGGATCGGATGCTCCGCCCGGCACAGCAGCAGGTCGGGCTTGATGCCGAGGCTGGCGAGTTCGCGGACCGAGTGCTGGGTCGGCTTGGTCTTCAGCTCGCCTGCCGCCTTGATGTAGGGCACCAGCGTTACGTGGACGGACAGCGTCTGGAACGGCTCGAGCTCGTTTCTGAGCTGACGGATCGCCTCCATGAACGGCAGGCCCTCGATGTCGCCGACCGTGCCACCGATCTCGCACAGGATGAAATCGTGATCGCCCTGATCGGCGAGCGCGAATTCCTTGATCGCGTCGGTCACATGCGGGATCACCTGGACGGTCGCGCCGAGATAGTCGCCGCGCCGCTCGCGCGCGATGATGTCGCGATAGACCCGCCCGCTGGTTATGTTGTCGCTCTGCCGCGCCGAGACGCCGGTGAAGCGCTCGTAGTGGCCGAGGTCGAGATCGGTCTCCGCCCCGTCGTCGGTCACATAGACCTCGCCGTGCTGATAGGGGCTCATCGTCCCCGGATCGACGTTCAGATAGGGGTCGAACTTGCGAATGCGGACCTTGTAGCCGCGCGCCTGGAGGAGCGCCGCGAGCGATGCCGCCATGAGACCTTTGCCGAGCGAGGAAACCACGCCGCCGGTGATGAAAATATACCGCGCCATGGGAGCCGGGCCTTAGGGATAGGTGGGGATTCGTGGCAAGCGCAAAGCGTCGCCTATGCGCCGAAACGAGGCGCAATCCACAGTTGTCGTCTTGCGGTTTACTGCGCGAGCGGGTCTTCGGCCGGCGCTTCGTTCGCAGGCGTGGCCGGAGCCGGAGCGGTCGTCGGGCCGCCGAGCACGCCGCCACCCAGCGGATCGCTTTCCGTAGGCGTCACCGAACGGTCGAGCGTCGATTCGATCGTCGCCGAGCCGGTTTCCGCAGCCATCGCGGCAAGCAGGATCGACAGCACCACGAAGAGGATCGCCAGCCACCGCGTCGAACGGGTGAGGAAATCCGCGGCGCCGCGCGCGCTCAGCATTCCGGTGGGACTGCCCCCGATGCCGAGGCCGCCGCCTTCCGATCGCTGCATCAGGATTACGCCGACCAGAGCGGCGGCGACGATGGCCTGGACGACGGTGAGGAAGAGAAACATTCGGTTCGTTCCGTTTTGATGGGATCGCAGGGCAATCTAGGGTCGGCCGGGCTAGGCCGCAAGTTCACTCGGCATTGGCTTCCGAGGCGGCATTGACGATGCCGAGGAAACTTTCCGCCGAAAGGCTCGCACCGCCGACGAGCGCGCCGCCGACATTCTCGAGCGACAGGATCTCGCCCGCGTTGTCCGGCTTGACCGATCCGCCATAGAGTATGCGGATCGTGTTCGCGGCATCTTCGCCATAGGTTTCGGCGAGCAGTTCGCGGATCGCGCCGTGCATCTGGAGAATGTCTTCGGCCCCGGCGGTGCGGCCGGTGCCGATCGCCCAGATCGGTTCGTAGGCGATGGTCAGGCGCTCGCCCGCATCGACCATGTCGGGCAGCGCCGCCCTGAGCTGGCCGAGCACGAAGTTCTCGGCCTCGCCCGCATCGCGGGTTTCCAGGCTCTCGCCGCAGCACAGGATGATGCGAAGCCCGGCGTCGATCGCGGCGTCGATCTTGCGCGCGATCAGCTCGTCGCTCTCGCCATGGTCGCCGCGGCGCTCGCTGTGTCCGAGGACCACGAACTTGGCGCCGGAATCGGCGATCATCGGGGCCGAAATGTCCCCGGTATGCGCCCCGCCCTCGCCCGGATGGCAATCCTGCGCGCCGACGCCGATCTGCTCGGCTTCCTTGTGGACGGCGTGGATCAGCGTGAAGGGCGGCGCGATGGCGACCTCGACCTTCATGTAGCGCTGCGCCCCGCGATCGATCGCGCGCGCTTCGGAAAGCATCGCGCGAGTGCCGTTCATCTTCCAGTTTCCGACGATGTAGGGCCGTTCGGCCATATCTTCTTGTCCTGCCTCTTGGGAATGGTCCGGCGCGCCATGCGCCTTGCCGGGCGGCGTCCGCTAGCCGAGCTTGGCGCGAAGGTCAAAACCCTTCGCGACCTGTTGCGGGCGCGCCATAGGGAGGTTAAGGCGCGGGGCATGTAAAGACAGTCGTGCGGGCCGTGACTGAACGCGGCGCCGCATCAACACCGGATCGATTTTCCCACCATGCTCACCGTTTTCCGCAATTTCTTCAAGTCGAAGATCGGCCTCGGTCTGACACTCGGCTTTTTGGCGCTGATCGCCTTCGCCTTCGCCAGCTCCGATGTCGCGAACACCGGAACGTTCGGTGGGGTCGCCGGTGGCGAGCGGGTCGCGGTGGTGGGGGATTCGAAGATCGGCACGGCAGACCTCAACCTCTCGGCCAACCAGGCGCTCGACCGCGTGCGGCAGGACAACCCGACCCTGTCGATGCCGGCCTTCATCGCGCAGGGCGGGCTCGACGAGGTGCTGGACCAGCTGATCGACCGCTACGCAATCAACGAATTCGGCAGCAGGCTCGGCATCCGGGCCGGCGACAATCTCATCAACAGCGAAATTCGCCAGCTCGGCGCCTTTCGCGGGGCGGACGGCAATTTCAGTCAGGACGTCTACAATCAGGCGCTCGCCCAGCAGGGCCTGTCCGATGCCATGGTGCGCGACGATATCCGCACAGGCCTGATCGCGCAGCAGGTGCTGCTTCCCGCCAGCTTCGGCACTTCCATGCCGGCCTCGATCGCGCGGCGCTATGCCCGGCTGTTCAAGGAACGGCGTAGCGGCGGGATCGCCCTGCTCCCGTCCGCGCTCTACGCCCCCTCCGGCGATCCAAGCGATGCGACGCTGAGCACGTTCTACCGGAACAACCGCGACCGGTTCATCCGGCCCGAGCGCCGCGTGATCCGCTATGCGAGTTTCGACAACAGCGCCGTTGCGGATTCGATCGAGCCGACCGAGGCCGAGATCCGCCAGCGCTACCAGCGCGACAGCGCGCAATACGCCGCCAGCGAGACCCGCAGCTTCGAGCAGTTGATCGTGCCGACCGAAGCGGCCGCAAGTTCGATCCGCCAGCGCGTTTCTGCCGGCGCCTCTTTCCAGTCGGTCGCGCGTGAGGCCGGGTTCTCGGTGGTCGAGATCGAGGATGCGACCCGCGCCTTGGTCCGCACGGACAGTTCCGAAGCGGTTGCCGCGGCCTATTTTGCCGCGCCGCGCGGTTCGATGACCCAGCCCGCACAGAGCCCGCTCGGCTGGCACGTCGCGCAGGTCACCGCCGTGACCGGCACGCCCGCCCGCTCGCTCGCCCAGGTGCGCAGCGAGATCGCCACCACGATCCGCGAGGAAAAGCGGGTCCGGGCGCTCGGCGACCTCGCCGCCCAGATCGAGGAGCAGATCGACGGCGGCGCCACGCTGACCGAGATCGCGAGGCAGTTCGGTCTCGATCTTCAGACCACCCGCCCGATAACGGCCAATGGCCGCTTCTATGGCGGCGCGAACGAGGAGGTGCCCGAAGTTCTCGCCCCGACCATCGCGACTGCCTTCCAGATGGAAACCAGCGAACCGCAGGTGGGCGAGGTCGAGCGCGGGCAGACCTATGTCGCCTTTGAAGTGTCCGATATCACCCCCTCGGCCGCCGCGCCGCTCGCGGAAATCCGGGACGACGTGGTCGCCGCTTGGAAGCTCGCCGAAGGGTCGAAGGCCGCCCGCGCGGCTGCCGAGCGTATCATCGGCCGCCTCGGCGACGACACCTCGCTCGCCAGCGCGGTTCAGGCCGAGCGCAAGAACCTCCCTTCCGTCCAGCAGGTCTCGTTGACCCGCGAGGAGCTCGCCGCCCAGCGCGATCGCCGCATCCCCCCGCCGCTCGCGCTGATGTTCAGCATGGCACAGGGCACGTCCAAGCGGCTCGAGGCGGCCGGCAATGGCGGGTGGTATGTCGTCGATCTCGACCGGATCGAGCTGGGCGAGATCGCCGCCGACGATCCGCTGATCGCGCAGGCCCGCCAGCAGTTCAATCGCGAGCTGGGCGAGGAATACTCGCAGCAGATGATCGCCGCGATGCGCAACGAAGTCGGCGTCGAACGCAACGCCGCCGCCATCGATGCCGTGCGCACGCAGCTGGTCGGCACTGCGCCGACCGGGCTCTGAGCGCAGCGATCGGGAGGCCGTTCTGACCCGTTTGTCAGGCGCGGCGGCAGCGCGGGAGGCGCTGGCCGACAGCAGGCCGGCGCTGGTGTGGCGCAGGCTCGTCGCCGATACCGAAACCCCGGTCGGTGCCGCGCTCAAGCTGATCGAGCCGGGCCGCGGCGACTTCCTCCTCGAATCGGTCGAGGGCGGAGAGGTGCGCGGACGCTATTCGCTGCTCGGTATCGACCCCGACCTGGTTTTCCGCGCCGAGGGGCAGCGCGCCAGTATCAACCGCCGCTGGGCGCAGGACCGCGATGCGTTCGCGTCGTGCGAGGACGATACGCTCGCGGCCATGCGCGCCCTGCTCGCGGAATGCCGGATCGAGGTGCCCGACGCGCTGCCCCCCGCGCTCGCCTGCGTGGTCGGCTATTTCGGCTATGAAACGATAGGCCTGGTCGAGGACGTGCCGCGCGCGGGGCCATCCGACCTCGCCCTTCCCGACATGCTGCTGGTGCGCCCGCGCGTGCTGCTCGTCTTCGACGGGTTGGGCGAGGAGCTGTTCTGTATCGCGCCGGTATGGCCGGGTAGCGATCCCGACCGCTCGATCGAGGAGGCGGACGAGCGGATCGAGGCGGCGCTGCGCCGTCTGGCCGAGCCTGTGCCGCAGGACGCGCCCGCAGATGTGCCGATCGAAGCTCCCGCTCTCAACCCGCAGATGGCGGGCGAGGATTACGGCGCGCTCGTCGAGCGGGCGAGGGAATTCATCACCGCCGGAGACATCTTCCAGGTCGTGCTGGCGCAGCGCTTCACCTGCCCGTTTCCGCTCCCGCCGATCGCACTCTACCGCGCCTTGCGCCGGGTGAACCCTTCCCCCTTCCTCTATTTCCTCGATCTGCCCGGCTTCGCCATTGTCGGGTCGAGCCCGGAAATCCTCGTCCGGGTGCGCGGCGGCGAGGTCACTGTCCGCCCGATCGCCGGAACGCGGCCACGGGGCGCGACGCCGGCCGAGGATCGCGCGGCCGAGCAATCGCTGCTGGCCGATCCCAAGGAGCGCGCCGAACATCTCATGCTCCTAGATCTCGGGCGCAACGATGTCGGCCGCGTGGCGACGCGCGGCAGCGTCGAGGTGACCGACAGCTTCACCATCGAACGCTACAGCCATGTCATGCACATCGTCAGCAATGTCGTGGGCACACTGCGTCCCGAATCCGACGCGCTCGATGCGCTGTTCGCCGGCTTTCCCGCCGGAACCGTCAGCGGCGCGCCCAAGATACGCGCCTGCGAAGTCATCGCGGAACTGGAAAGCGAGGCGCGCGGTCCCTATGCCGGGGGCGTGGGTTATTTCTCGCCAGACGGATCGATCGACAGCTGCATCGTGCTGCGGACCGCCGTGGTAAAGGACGGCACCATGCATGTGCAGGCAGGCGCGGGGATCGTCGCCGACAGCGATCCGGAATACGAATTGCGCGAATGCAGGGCGAAGGCGGGGGCGCTGCTAGCGGCCGCGACGGAAGCCTTCCGTGTCGCGGGCGAAGTGGATTACGGCCAGTGAAACAATTGCTCCTCCCCCTTCTCGCCATGCTCGCGGTCGGTTGCGACCAGCAACCCGCAGGCGAGCCGGTCACCCGCACCCGGATCGACGGGCAGGAAGGCCCGGCGACGCCGGCGCCCGATCCATCGGCCACCGTCACCAGCCAGGTGGAAAGCGCCTGCCGCTCGGTGATCTTCGAGAACACCCCGCTCACCCATTGCCTCGCGATCCCCGCGCGCCACACGATCGGCACCGCGCTCGCCGGCAGCGACGGGGCGAATTACCGCAGCCTTCAGGCCCTGTCGGGTGCCAGCGATGCGGGCACGATCGCCTTCGCCGTGAATGGCGGGATGTTCGACGATGCGGGCGATCCGATCGGCTATTTCGTGAAGGACAGCGAGCGCCTGCACGCGCTCAACACCGCCGATGGCGAGGGCAATTTCCACATGAACCCGAACGGCGTGTTCTACGGCACGGGTGACCGCTGGGAGATCCGCACGACCGAGGACTTCCTCGCCAACGTCACCGACCGCCCGGAATTCGGCACGCAGTCCGGTCCCATGCTGGTGATCGACGGCAAGCTGCACCCCGAGATCACGCAAGACGGCCCCTCGCGCTATGTCCGCAACGCTGTCGGGATCGACGATCGGGGGCGGGCGCATTTCGTGATCTCGAACGCGCCGATCTCCTTCGGCAAGCTCGCCCGCTTCTATCGCGACGAGCTCAAGACCCCGAACGCCCTCTATCTCGATGGCAATGTCTCCGCCCTTTGGAACCCCGCGACCGAACGGCTCGACAGCGGCGCGCCGATCGGCCCCTTGATCGTCGTGTCAAAACGCGCCACCGCGCCCGAATGACCACTTACGAACGCACGCTCTATCCCGAGATCGAGCCCTACGAGTCGGGCATGTTCGATGTCGGCGAAGGCCACTCGCTCTATTACGAACGCGTCGGCACGCCCGGCGCCAAGCCTGCGGTGTTCCTGCATGGCGGGCCGGGCGGCGGCATGTCGCCCGCCCATCGCCGCCAGTGGAACCCCGAACTCTACGACGTGCTGCTGTTCGACCAGCGCGGCTGCGGCAAGTCGTTGCCCTTCGCCGAGATCGAGCACAACGACACCTGGCGCATCGTCGAGGACATGGAACGGCTGCGCGAAATGTGCGGCCACGATGCTTGGCAGGTGTTCGGCGGCAGCTGGGGCGCGACGCTCGCCCTCGCCTACGCGCAGAAATATCCCGAGCGGACCACCGAACTGGTCCTGCGCGGCGTGTTCCTCGCACGTGAGAAGGAAAAGGACTGGCTCTATTCCCACGGTGCGAGCGAGATCATGGCCGAGCAATGGGACGAGTTCACCGGCCTCATCCCCGAAGACGAGCGCGACAACCTCGTCGCCGCCTATCACGCGCGGCTGACCAGCGAGGACGAGGCAACACGCCTCGCCGCCGCTAAGCAGTGGTCGCTGTGGGAGGGCAATGTCGCGACCCTGCTGCCGAACGAGGAACTGCTCGGCAGCTTCGCCGATCCGGCCAAGGCCGTGCCCTTCGCCCGCATCTGCGCGCGTTTCTTCCTCGAGGATTTCTTTCTGGAAGAAGCGCAGCTGCTGACGAATGCGGACAGGCTGAAAGGCATTCCGGGCATCATCGTCCAGGGCCGCCACGATATCTGCACGCCGCCGACCTCGGCCTGGGCGCTGAAGAAGGCCTGGCCCGAAGTCGACCTGCGGATCGTCCACGATGCGGGCCATTCGGCGGGCGAACCGGGGATCATCGACGGCCTCGTCCGCGCGACGGACGAACTCGCCGGAAAGGCTGGCTGACACCCGCGCCATGGCCGGCATCCTCGTCATCGACAATTACGACAGCTTCACCTTCAACCTGGTCCATTACCTGATGGAACTGGGCGCCGAGGTGCGGGTCGAACGCAACGACGCGCTCACCGCTGCCGAGGCGGTGGGGAGCGGCGCGGTGGGCGTGTTGATCTCGCCGGGACCCTGCACGCCGAACGAGGCGGGGATCAGCCTCGATCTCGTTGCCGCCTGCGCCGACGAGGCTCTGCCTTTGCTCGGCGTCTGTCTCGGCCATCAGGCGATCGGCCAGCATTTCGGCGGGCGCGTGGTGCGCGGCGGATTGATGCACGGCAAGACCAGTCCGGTCGATCACGACGGCAGCGGGGTCTTCGCCGGCCTGCCCTCGCCGTATCTCGCGACCCGCTACCACTCGCTGGTGGTCGAGGATCTGCCGGATGTCCTGCAGGTCAACGCGACCAGCGAGACGCCGGGCCTCGACGGAACCGCGGTCATGGGCTTTCGCCATCGCGAGCTGCCGATCCACGGTGTGCAATTCCATCCCGAGAGCATCGCCACCGAGCATGGCCACGCGCTGCTCGCCAATTTCCTGCGCATCTGCGGGATCGAAGCCGAGGAACCGGCATGACCACCCTTCCCGACGCATCGCGCCATCTCGGCGAGGCGGAGGCCGAACAGGTCTTCGGCGCCATTCTCGACGGCGGGATCGCCGAGGACGCGATCGGCGCCTTCCTCACCGAAATGTCCCGTCGCAGCGAGACGGCAGACGAGATCGCGGGCGCGGCGCGGGCGTTGCGCGAACGCATGCTCCCGGTCGACAGTCCAGAAGGCGCGGTCGATTGCTGCGGCACCGGGGGTGACGGCCACCACACGCTTAACGTGTCGACCGCCGTCAGTCTGGTGGTTGCCGCCTGCGGTGTTCCGGTCGCCAAGCATGGCAACCGCGCCGCCAGCAGCAAGTCGGGTGCCGCCGACACGCTCGAGGCGCTGGGACTCGACATGGAAGCGGCAGGAAGAACCGCCGAAAAGACCTTGAACGAGTTGGGAATCTGCTTCCTGTTCGCCAAGAACCACCACCCGGCCATGGCGCGCATTCAGCCCATCCGCCAGCGGCTCGGCATCCGCACGATCTTCAATCTCATGGGGCCACTGGCCAACCCCGCCGGGGTCGAGCGCCAGCTGATCGGCATCGCCCGCCCGGCCTATGTCCCGATTTACGCGGCGGCCAAGGCGAAGCTCGGCACGAAGCGGACCTTCATCGTCTCGGGCGACGAGGGGCTCGACGAACTCAGCCTCGCCGCCGGCAACGAGCTGGCCGATGTGCAGGGCAATGATTTCGAGATGCGGCGCGTGGTCGCGGTCCAGGCGAACCTCCCCCACGCACCGGTCGAGGCGATCCGCGGCGGTGATGCACGACACAACGCCAAGGCGCTCGAAGCGCTGCTGATGGGCGCGCCCGGGCCCTATCGCGACGCCGTCCTGCTCAACGCCGCCGCCACGCTGATCGTTGCGGGTAAGACTGCGGACTGGGTCGAAGGCACGGACATGGCCCGCGCCGCGATCGATTCCGATCGCGCGCTCGACCTGCTCAAAAGCTGGATAGCGATGGCGCAGTGAGGCACCCGCGATGAACAAGCTCGAGGAAATCTGCGCGACCAAGCGCATCGAGGTGGAACGCCGCAAGCAGGACCGCCCGCTCGGCGATGTCCAGCGCGCTGCCGCAGCGCAGGACGCGCCGCGCGGGTTTCGCGCCGCGCTCGAGACGAAGCAGGCGAACGGCTTCGGCCTGATCGCCGAGATCAAGCGAGCTTCGCCCTCCAAGGGTCTGATTCGCGAGGATTTCCATCCGGCGACCCACGCGCGCGATTACGCGGCGGGCGGCGCGGCGTGCCTCTCCGTGCTGACCGACGTTCCCTATTTCCAGGGGCATGACGACTTCCTGATCGCGGCGCGGCAGGCGTGCGAGCTGCCGGTCCTGCGCAAGGATTTCATGGTCGACCCGTGGCAGGTGGTCGAGGCGCGCGCGCTCGGGGCGGACGCGATCCTGATCATCGTCGCCGCGCTCGACGATCTGACCATGAAGGAAATCGAGGCGAGCGCGCTCGATCTCGGCATGGACGTGCTGGTCGAGGTGCATGACGAGGCCGAACTCGAACGTGCCGCCGCGCATCTGCGCTCGCGCCTGATCGGCGTGAACAACCGCGATCTCAGGACCTTCACGACCAATCTTGCCACGACCGAGCGACTGGTATCGCGCATGCCTGACGGTGCGCTCGTCGTCGGGGAAAGCGGGATCGCCACCAATGAGGATTGCCACCGCCTTGCCAAGAGCGGCGTGCGCAGCTTCCTCGTCGGCGAGAGCCTGATGCGGCAGAGCGATCTTGCGGCAGCCACCCGCGATCTGCTCGGCGGCTGAGGCTGTCCTACAGGCCGGCTTTCTGGCAGGGGGCCAGCATGACGCCGCCGATATCCACGTTCGTTCGCCGCTTTCCGAACTTCCGCCAGCGGGGCGGATTTTCCCGATATGGACTGTGTAACACCTGGTCCATGTCCAACAGGGGAGCGGCGTCATGAGCGGACTCACCCATCTCGACGAGCACGGCGCGGCCCGCATGGTCGATGTCGGCGCCAAGCCGTCGACGGCCCGCCGTGCCGTCGCTTCCGGCAGGATCCGGATGTCGGACGAGGCGCTGAAGGCTCTGACGCAAGGCTCCGGCCCGAAGGGCGACGCTCTCGCCGCCGCTCGCATCGCCGGGATCATGGCCGCCAAGCGCACCGGGGACCTGATCCCGCTGTGCCACCCTCTCGCTCTCGACGCGGTGACGGTGGACCTCACCATTGAGGATGACGCCGTTCGTGCCACGGCGACCGCTTCGCTCACCGGCCGCACCGGCGTCGAGATGGAGGCCATGACCGCCGTCTCGGTCGCGCTGCTGACGCTCTACGACATGGGCAAGGCGGTCGACCGCGCGATGGTGATCGAGGACGTTCGCCTGATCGCCAAGAGCGGCGGCAAGTCGGGCGACTGGCGCGCGCAGCCATGACGGCGCCGATCCCTTTGGAAGAGGCATGGACGCGGCTGCTCGCCATGATCGCGGCGCTGCCGAGCGAGACGGTGGCGGTTGATGACGCGATCGGGCGCGTTCTCGCCGAACCGTTGATCGCCAGGCGAACGCAGCCATGGGTCGACCTGTCGGCGATGGACGGCTTCGCCTGCGCGGGCGAAGGGCCCTGGCGGATCGTCGGGGAATCGCGGGCTGGTCGGGCATTCGATGACGTCATGACGTCAGGCGAAGCGGTGCGCATCTCCACCGGGGCGGCGGTGCCGCAGGGCGCGGATCGCATTCTGGTCGTGGAAGAGGCACTGCTCGAGGGCGACAACCTCGCGGCCACCGAAGCGCCCCGACCCGGCCGCCATATCCGCCGAAGAGGTTTCGACTTCGCCGCGGGCGACATGCTCATGGAAGCCGGACGGCGGATCGCACCGGCCGGCCTCGCCCTTGCCCGTGCCTCGGGAAACGGCACTCTCACCGTCCGCCGCGCGCCCGAGGTTGCGTTGATCGAATGCGGAGACGAACTCGTCGCTGATCCGCAGGATTGCCCGGAGAATCGCCTGCCCGCCTCCAATGGCGCGATGCTCGGGGCGATGGCCGGCCGCGCCGGCGCGACGGTCCGTCGCATCGGGCCGGTCGCCGATCGCAAGGATGCCCTGCGTGTGGCGTTCGAGGCGGCGCGCGGCAGTGACCTTATCGTGACGATGGGCGGTGCATCGGTCGGAGAGCACGATCTGGTGAGACCGGTTCTCGAGGAACTCGGCGCCGATCTCGCCTTCTGGCGCGTCGCGATCCGGCCCGGCAAGCCGCTGCTTGTCGCGCGGTGGGACAGCACGCTGATCCTCGGCCTGCCGGGCAATCCCGTGTCAAGCTTCGTGACCGGCGAACTGTTCATGCTGCCCGCAATCCGCGCCATGTCCGGCGAGAAGGCACCCTTGCCGGCGCCCGTCTTCATTCCCCTGCGCGGATCGCTGCCCGAGGGCGGTCCGCGCTGCGAGTTCCTGCGTGCGCGACTGGTCGATGGCGGCGCTTGCCCTGTCGAGGAGCGCGACAGCAGCGCCTTGCAAGCCTTGGCACAGGCCGATCTGCTGATCGACCGTCCCATTGACGCCGACGAGGTCAAAGCCGGAACGCCTGTTCCATGTTACTGGATCGGAAATGGCGGAAACGCTTGACTGCGCTGGCCCTGTTGCTTAATTGTTCCACATTCGTTCACAACTCTGACCACAGGGGCAGAACCGGCGAGTGAGGAGCACGCCCAATGTTGACCGCCAAGCAGCACGAACTCATCCGATTTATTCAGACCCGTTTGGAAGCGACCGGGATCTCGCCTTCCTTCGAGGAAATGAAGGAAGCGCTCGATCTCAAGAGCAAGTCGGGTGTGCATCGGCTGATCTCCGCGCTGGAGGAACGCGGTTTCATTCGTCGTCTCCCCAATCGAGCGCGCGCGCTGGAAATCGTCAAGCTGCCCGAAGATGCGGTGACAGCACCTCGGTCCAAGGCCTCCACTCCTGCTGCCGCCAACGACAGGACGGCTCTGGCCACGATGGCGAAGGCTGTTGCGCCCGAACCCGCCAACGATGTGATTGACATCCCGCTTCACGGACGGATCGCGGCCGGCGCACCGATCGAAGCGATCGAGGGCCAGTCCAGCCTTCCCGTCCCCGCTGCGCTGCTCGGGCCGGGCGAGCATTTCGCACTGGAGGTTTCCGGCGATTCGATGATCGAGGCCGGTATCTTCGACGGCGACTTCGCACTGATCCGCCGCACGGACACCGCGCGCGATGGCGAGATCGTCGTGGCGCTGGTCGAGAACGAAGAGGCTACGCTTAAGTATCTAAGGCGCGATGGCAGTTCGGTGACGCTCGATCCGGCGAACTCTTCCTATACGCCGCAGGTCTACCGGGCCGAGCAGGTTCAGGTGCAAGGCAAGCTGGCGGGTCTGCTTCGTCGTTACCACTGAGGGAAAAGCGTTGAGATCGGGTCCGACATTCAGCGGGCCGATCCACGCCACCATCCATGTTCGCCCTGTGTCTGCGCAACGCTGACGATCCGGGGCTCGTCCAGATATAGCGAAAGCCCGCCCTCGCGATCGAGAAACCGCCGGTCCGCCTTGAGCCATCTCGGACGGCAGCTACGCGGCAGGAACCGGTCGGCCACGACGATATCGATCTGATCGCATGCCGCAGCGAGCGCTCGCTCCTGGACTAGTTCGTTGCTGCGGGCCATCAACATGCTCCATGTCCTGCCGCCGCGCTCCAGCAACATGACGCAGAACTCGGGCGAACATCGCGCCCCCGGCCAATCGCTCAGCGGGATCGGATCGGTCTCGACACCCGCCAGTTCACGCAGATTGTCGCGGGCATAGTCGCTCCGGCTGTCGCGCAAGGTCAGGAGTTGGCCATCTTCCCCGACGATGCCGACATGGCGCCCGTCTCTGGTCACCAGAACATCCGGTGTCGGCGTCATGGCCAGCAACAGTCCGGCGACCACAACCGGAACGAGTCCCCACAACCGCGCCCGGCCGCGCCGCAGAGCCAGCCACAATGCGCCCCCGACATAAAGCATCACCGTCCCCAGACCCATCTGCGGCACCAGCTTCACCGCACCCGGCTGCGCGGAAGTGAAATGGGCGATGCCCAGCAGGAGATCGAGCGAAAGCCCGACCAACCACCACACGGGGGCTCCGAGCCCGACAAGATCGAGTGCCAGAGCGAGAGCGATCAGCGGCATGGAAACGAAGGTGACCAGCGGGATCGCGATCACGTTGGCGAAAGCGCCGTAGAGCCCGGCCCGGTGGAAATGGAACAGGACGATCGGCGTCAGCGCGATCTCGATCAGGAGGCCGGTCAGGAAGAGCATGACGAGCCGCCGGCCGAACCATCGCGCCAAGCCTTCCTCGCGCGGGGCAAGGAAAGCCCGTACCGGTGCCGCATTGTGAAGGGCCACGATCGCGATCACGGCCGCGAAGCTCATCTGGAAGCTCGGCCCGACCAGCGATTCCGGCCAGAGGAGCAGCACGACGATCGCGGCGACGGCGACCATCCGCATCGACAGCGGCTCCCGGCCCAGCGCGAGCGCGAGCAGCACCAGCACCGCACCGACGCAGCTGCGCACCGTCGGAACCTGCGCTCCGGTCAGCAGGGTGTACCCTATCCCCGCCAGCGCGCCGATCGCCGCGGCCACGAGCGGCAGGCGGACCCGCAAGGTCAGCCATGGCCACAGCGCCAGCAGCCTCATCGCGAGGAAGTACGCGCCCGCGATCACCGCGCTCACATGCAATCCGCTGATCGAGAGGAGGTGGGTCAGCCCAGCATCGCGCATCGCCTCCTCGTCGCTCTCGGCGATCGCGCCGCGGTCTCCGCTGGCAAAGGCAGCCGCGATAGTCGCCGCCGAGCCATCGAGCCGCTCGCGCACATGCCGCGAGAGCACACGCTGCATGGTGCCGATCGTGTCACCCGGAGGGGCCTGCTGGACGACTTCGATCGGACCGATCAGCGTTCCGGTCGCGGCGAGACCGTCGAACCATGCCCGGCGTGCGAAATCGTATGCGCCGGGAAGGATCGGCGGTGCGGGCGGCATCAGTCTCGCGCGCAGCCGGATGACGGCGCCCGGCCGGAGGCTCCCACTGTCCTTCGCACTCGGCACGTTGACGCGGACCTTCAGCGCCCGCGCACTTTCCGGATCCCGCAACGCCACGGTCAGGCGGACCCGATCCTCCGCCGGACGCTCCTCGCGCTCGAGAATGCGGGCCTGAACCCTTTCGACCCGAGGATAGTCGACCGGCTCTGCTCCGATCATCGCCGACCGCGCCCATATCGTCGAGAGGCCGCCCGCCAGCGCCAGCGCAATCGCAAGCGACGCTAGCAGCAGATGGGCTCGATCGTCACGACCACGCCACAACGCCAACGCCGCCAAAGCAATCAGCAAGGCAGCGACGATAGCGGCGGCCCAGCTCCATGCCGCGGGCAGAACGAACCAGGTCCCGATCCCCGCTCCGAACGCAACCGCCAGCCACGGGCCGCGATCGGTGCCAGAGGCTGCCAATCCTCCTTCCAGGCGGGTAGCGATACTGGACAAGGCCGATCGCATGCGCCAAGGGCGCTGCACTGCAACATCGAGGGTACCGTCCCCCTCCCCCAAGGGCACATGCGTGGCCATGCGACGGTTAGGAAGGAAGCGCGCGGGAATGGCAAGTACGGGAGCAATCAGCGGTTCGAATTCGGCCGGTCAGGTCGTCACCCGCTTCGCTCCCTCGCCCACCGGTTTCCTGCATATCGGGGGTGCGCGGACCGCGCTGTTCAACTGGCTGTTCGCCCGCCACCACGGCGGCAAGGCGCTGCTGCGGATCGAGGATACCGATCAGAAGCGCTCCACCCAGGAAGCGATCGACAAGATCATCGAAGGGCTCGACTGGCTCGGCCTCGATTACGACGCGCCGCCGGTGTTCCAGTCGGAACGCGCCGACCGGCACCGCGAGGTTGCGCTCGAACTGCTCGAGCGCGGTCACGCCTACAAGTGCTTCGCGACGCCGGAGGAGCTTGAGGCGATGCGCGCCGAACAGCGCGCCAACAAGCAGCCGCTGCGTTACGATGGGCGCTGGCGCGATCGCGACCCGGCCGAAGCGCCGGAGGGCACGCCATACACCATCCGCCTGAAGACGCCGACAGACGGCGAGACGGTGATCGAGGATGCCGTGCAGGGCCGCGTGACGGTCCGCAATTCCGAGATCGACGACTACATCATCCTGCGCGCCGACGGGACGCCGACCTATATGCTCGCGGTGGTGGTCGACGATCACGACATGAGCTGCACACATGTCATCCGCGGTGACGATCACCTCAACAACGCCTTCCGCCAGCTGCCGGTGATCAAGGCGATGGGCTGGGACGAACCGGTCTATGCCCACATCCCCCTGATCCACGGCGCCGACGGTGCGAAGCTGTCGAAGCGCCACGGCGCTGTCGGGGTCGAGGCCTATCGCGACGAGGAAGGCATCCTTCCCGAAGCGATGTTCAACTATCTGCTGCGGCTCGGTTGGGGTCATGGCGACCGCGAAGAGATCACGCGCGAGGAAGCAATCGAACTGTTCGACCTCGGCGGCGTCGGCAAGAGCCCTTCGCGCTTCGACACCAAGAAGCTGCAAAACCTCAATGGCCACTATATCCGCGAGGCGGACGATGCCCGGCTCGCCGCGCTGGTGGCCGAACGGCTCGGCTCGGAGGCGGATGTGGGACTGCTTGAAGAAGCCATGCCGGTGTTGAAACCGCGCGCGAAGTCCGTCGACGAACTCGTTGATGGATCGCGGTTTCTCTTTGCGACCCGCCCCCTGTCCCTGACCGGCAAGGCGGCCGCTCTGCTCGACGAAGAAGGGAAAGCACGGCTGGCCCGGCTTCACAGCCGTCTGGCCGAGGAAAACGACTGGACAATCGAGGCGTTGGAAGCCACTACCAAGGCGCTCGCCGAGGAGCTGGAGATCGGTCTCGGCAAGCTGGCGCAGCCGATGCGCGCAGCGCTGACCGGGACGACCACGTCCCCCGGAATTTTCGACGTGCTGGTCCTTCTCGGGAAGGACGAGTCGCTTGCGCGGATCAAAGCGCAGGCAACCGGCACGGGCGACTAGGACTACATTTTTCAAGGAGAAGCCCATGGCCGACAAGCAGGCGAAACTCGAACTAGGCGGCAATTCCCTCGACTTTCCCGTACTCGAAGGCAGCGTCGGTCCCGACGTCATCGACATTCGCAAGCTCTACGGCCAGACCGGAGCCTTCACCTACGACCCCGGATACAAGTCGACCGCGAGCTGCGAGAGCGCGCTGACCTACATCGATGGCGAGGAAGGTGTTCTTCTCCATCGCGGTTACCCGATCGGCCAGCTGGCGGAGAAGTCCAGCTTCATGGAAGTCGCCTACCTGCTGCTCAACAACGAGCTGCCCTCGCAGGAGGAAATGGACGATTTCGAATACACGATCACGCGGCACACCATGCTGCACGATCAGCTGCGCCAGTTCTTCCAGGGCTTCCGTCGCGATGCGCACCCGATGGCGATCATGTGCGGTGTGGTCGGCGCCCTGTCGGCGTTCTATCATGACAGCACCGACATCTCCGATCCCGAGCATCGCAAGATCTCGAGCCATCGCCTGATCGCCAAGATGCCGACGATCGCTGCCTGGGCCTACAAGTATTCGGTCGGCCAGCCCTTCATGCAGCCGCAGAACGATCTCAGCTACACCGGCAATTTCCTGCGGATGACCTTCGGCGTCCCGGCCGAGGAATACGAAATCCATCCCGCCATCGAGCGGGCGATGGATCGGATCTTCATCCTCCACGCCGATCACGAGCAGAACGCCTCGACCTCGACCGTGCGCCTTGCCGGTTCGTCGGGCGCCAATCCCTTCGCCTGCATCGCGGCCGGCATCGCCTGCCTCTGGGGTCCGGCCCATGGCGGCGCAAACGAAGCGGCGCTCAACATGCTGCAGGAAATCGGTTCGCCCGATCGCATCCCGCACTATATCGAGCGGGCCAAGGACAAGAACGATCCGTTCCGGCTGATGGGCTTCGGCCACCGCGTCTACAAGAACTATGACCCGCGCGCGACCGTCATGCAGCAGACTCTGCGCGAGGTGTTCGAAGCGCTGAACGTCGACGATCCGGTGTTCGAGACCGCACTGAAGCTCGAAGAGCTCGCGCTCAACGATGATTACTTCAAGGAAAAGAAGCTCTTCCCGAATGTGGACTTCTATTCCGGCATCATCCTCAACGCGATCGGCTTCCCGACCACGATGTTCACCGCGCTGTTCGCACTTGCCCGCACCGTCGGCTGGGTTGCGCAGTGGAACGAGATGATCTCCGATCCGGCTCAGGTCATCGGCCGCCCGCGTCAGCTCTACACCGGGCCGACCGAGCGCGATTACGTTCCGATCGTCCAGCGCTGATCGTCAGACGGCGCCGTCCTTTCGGGGACGGCGCCGTTTTTTTGATAACCGTGCGCCTTAGCGCGGTTCGGAGCGCATATCCTCCGCCGCAGGTACGGAAAGCGTGAAGCGTGCGCCCTGCCCCGGCGCGCTTTCCACGGTGAGGTCGCCGTCCATCGCCCTTGCGATCCGGCGGGAAATGTAGAGACCCAGCCCCGAGCCCCCATCGCCGCTGCGACCGAGGCGCTCGAACTTCTCGAACACCCGCTCCTGCTGCTCGGCAGCGAGGCCCTGCCCTTGGTCGGCAACACAAATCAGGGCGCGGTTGCCGATCCGGTCGAGCCGCACCCACACCTGGCTGCCCTCCGGCGAATAGCGCACGGCGTTGCCGATCAGATTGATCAGGATCTGCAGCACGCGGCGGAATTCCGCGATGGCAAGCTGGCTTTCCCCGGCCATGGGAGGTGCGAGCTGGATGCTCTTCTCCCGCGCCCTCACGCTCAGAATACCGCATGCCTGTCGCGCGACGTCGGCGAGCTCGATGCGGTCGGGCGCGGTGACGAAATCTTCGGATTCGACCACTTCGAGATCGGACAGATCGTCGATCAGCGAGAGCAGATGCTGGCCCGCCGTCGCGATGTCAGCCGCGTAATCGCTGTATTCCGCTGCCAGCGGACCGGCGAGCTTGGTGCGGATCGTCTCGGCATTAGCGATGATGCGATTGATCGGCTGACGCAGAACCGGAGAAAGGTCGCGGCCAAGCGACGGCACCTCGTCCGATCCGCCGGACGCGCCCAGATGCGTCTCCGGCAGCGACTGCTCGGACGACAGGCTCAGCAGAAAACCACCCGAACCCGGCTCGCCCGAACCCAGCGGATCGAGATGCGCCCGCCAGCGGCGCTTGCTGCCCTCGACCGTACATTCGGCCCCATCGAGCAGGCGCCAGTGGAGCGGCTGTTCCTGCGCGTTGCCCGGGAAGTTCACGAAGTCGGTCCAAGGTCGGCCGACGCCCGTTTCCATGGCCATTCCCACCCAGGTGAGATCAGGTGTTTCCACCTCAACGGTCAGGATGCGCTGCTGCGAATCGAGCCGCGCGGTCAGGTCCGAAAGGTCGCGGCGGACATTCTTGCGCAGAAGGTCCATCGCGGCATCGTCTTCCGGATCGTACTCCTCGCCGTGCCAGCTGCTTAGCGTGAGATCGACGGAGCCGACAGTTCCATCGGCCTCCATCCGGGGTTCGAGCTCGGCCCAGGCGGTGATGCGTTTCTCGCCGTCGATCGCCTCGAACGGCCGGGCGAGGCGCAGACCGAATTCACGCGCCTTCCCGACCAGCCCGATCAGCGCAGGGATCGCCAGAGGTCCACCGGGTTCGCCGCCGCAAGCCCGCTGCAATTCCATCAGCGGACCGTCGGCGGAAAGCAGGCGGTTCTCGCCATCGATCCTGCCCCGGGCTACGTTCTGGCCGAGAGGGGCGTTCATCCTGCCGCCCCTTTCCCGGTCGAGAGCCACCGCGAGGCTTCGCGCGTGCCTAGATCGTCGAGTTCGGTCGCGCGGGTCATGTCGGGATGGATCGTAAGAAGCTGGGCATCGACATCGCCAGCCTTGAGCCCCGCTGCGCGCAGGCCGAGTGCCAGACGCACGATCTGCCCGGCATTGGTCGAGCGAGCAACCATTGACCGCGGCTGATCGCTGCGGATCGCCAGCGCGCTCAGGAAGAGGGCCGCGCCGGATGACTGGACGATCAGCGCCTCCAGGCTTCGACGGCCCAGAGCTGCAACAAGCCGGGCAAGCAGCGCGAGCCTGCTCTCGCCTTCGTCATAGGTCGAGCGGAGGCGTCCTTCTGCACGGGTCAGCGCATCGGAACAATCGTCGCTGCCATAGGCGCGCCAGCTTTGCAGAGCCGCGTGAAAGCATTCCGCGTCCAGCTCCGTCAGTGGCAGGGCCATGCGGCGCTGCTGGCGGACGAAGCGTGTCTGCGCCGCAAGGGCCGCCATCGCCGCGCTGGCCACCTCGGGATCCTCATCGCCGATCTTCTGCTGGATGAGCGAGGAGAGAACCTGATCGACGCCGAACCGGTTTTCCAGATCCAGGCCCAGCTGCCACTCCAGCGCGAGCGCATGGCAATGGGTGACCAGAACCGGGGTCGCGAAAAGCCGTTCCGCCAGCGCGTCGCAATGGCTCTGCGCGAACTGCTCGCGCGCCTTTTCTCCCGTCGCCTCGGCTTGCACCCGAAGCATCTGGCGAGCGACGTCGATCAACATCCCCCGGACGCGCGCGACGAGGAAGTCGCTGAAGAGCGACTGGTCGCGGGCCGACAGAAGGTGTTCGAGCACGGGAGAGACCATATCCAGCTGCGCATCGGCGCGCGTCAGCGCATCGCGCAGCGCGGCAGGTTCCGGCCAACCGGCATCAGCCAAGGCGACTGCCCTCGTCACTCGCGATTCCTATCATTCTGGTGGTTAATCCGCCGTTATCCGCTTGGCCATCATGACCAGAAGGGCGACGATGACGAGCCCGGCAGCCAGCGGCAACAGCACGCCGATTATCCCCCCGACCAAGAGAATGGCAAGCAGGACGATGCGGTCCGCGAACAAAGCTCGCACCGGCAGCAGCGCAGAGTGAGCACCGTTGTAGAGAACAAGGAAGAGCACTACCGAAACAAACAGGCCCAACCACGCGAAATCGCCGATCGGTGGCAGTGCTTGCGCGACGATCGCCACCAGCAGCACGTCGCTCGCGATCCGCATGATCCGCAAGGCGGTGGGAGGACTCGTGTCCTGCTGGACCGAACGTCCGACGTGTTCGATAATTGTAGCGATCGGAATGCAGAACGCCATCGGCAGAGCCAGCGCGAGGCCGATAATGGGCTTGTCCAGAATGGTCGCCAATCCGGCCAGCAAACCGAAGACGAGCGCGGCCAGTATCGGTGCGCGCTCCATCCGCCGGCCGACGATGTCGCGTGCGAGCCGAAGGCCGATCCGTTCCGCAATGGCCTGCCCCGGCGCGCAAAAACCCGTGGTCGCCACTTGCCGCCCTATCCAAGCCTGCTCGCGTGCCGCAAGACCGTCCTCGCGGACCGTTGCGCCCCAGCGACCCTCCGTCAGGATCGCCGGATCGAGCAGGATCGCGGGTGCCCCCGACTGTAACGCAATGCGCATGAGCGTCGAGGCTGCATCCGCATCCGGCGGCAATTGGCGCAGGCATTCCATTCTGTCGCCGCCGATCACGAGTGCTCCGGCCCAGGCCCTGTCCGCATCGAGCCGCTCGAAATCGAGACCCGCGACATTGTCGATCGGAAAGGTAAGGACCGCTGCTTTCCCGGGAAGCTTCTCGGTCAGAATATCCGGGTCGACCAGCAGGCCATCGGCAAGGGCAATCACCTCGTCGCCGCCGCGAACCAGCTTCGGCAAGGCGTGCGTGCTGCCGATGGTCTGGAAGCGCGCGCCGGCTCTTTCGGCCCGGTGCTGACACTCGACGACATCCTGCCCGACCCCGTCCACCAGGCAGAAGATCGACTGGCAGCCGAGCGCGATTGCGCAGTCGATCTGATGCGACAGGACACTTCGCCCGAGGAACCGGCGCATCGCATGGCGTCGATCCGTCTCCGGACATCTGGCCATGGCCGTCAGCAGGGCAATTCTCAATTCACGCTCCGGTCCGCGCCCTGAAGGCGGTCGGCGGCACAATAGGCGCTTGCTCCGGCAAGACCAACCTTTGCGGTTCAATCCGCGGGCAGATGTCCGAGTTGGTCGAGATGATCGGCGATCGCGTCGATAATGGTGGGCTCGCCGGGCGCCGCGGCCAGCGCCATTTCGGCCAGATCCATCAGTGCGGTGTCGTGGAAGCCCGCAGCAAGGCTGCGCATCCGGGCTGCGGCCATGGCCCAGTTCGCATCGCAACGCGAACGGACCAGCAGATCGAGCTGGTGCGCGACGCTGAGACCATAGCCGTGCCGTAATTCGATCAGCAGGCCGGGATCGTCACCGGCCGCAGCCGCGAGCGTGGTGTCGAAGGATCCGGTTTCGAAGCCATGAGGTATCTTGGCATCGAAAGGTTAAAACCGCTTCAACCAGACCCAAACTGTGATAGCTCGTCCGTCATGGGGAACGGCAATCACATCCGCGCGATCGACGAGCACCAGCCGGAGGCGGCGGGGGATCCTTCCGCCGAGGAGATCCACGCTCCAGAGGAGTTCCCCGAAGAATTCTTCGAAGAGGAACACGTCGAGGGGCCTTCGCGCAGCTGGCTCCTTCCTGCAGCCATGATCGTGCTGATCGCGGCGTGGACGGGCTTCTTCGGCTGGGCAGTCCACCGCGAGGTGCTCGCAGGCGCATGGGCGGACCGCTGGATTGCGTGGGCAGGCGGATGGAGCCTGCCGGTCATTCTGATCCTCGCGGTCTGGCTCCTGATCCTGCGCACCTCGACGCGTGAAGCGAGTCGCTTCGGTGATGCCGCCGCTGCGCTTGCTCGCGAATCCGACAATCTGGAGGCCCGCCTGTTAATCGTGAACCGCGAACTGAGTCTGGCCCGCGAATTCCTCGCATCGGAAACCCGCGCTCTCGACGCGCTGGGACGAACCGCGGCGGACCGGCTCTCCGAACACGCCGAGCGGCTGAACGGTCTGGTGATCGACAACGGCGAACGCATCGAAAACATCGCGGCC
This sequence comes from Erythrobacter sp., assembly GCA_025698865.1. Classification (GTDB taxonomy): domain Bacteria; phylum Pseudomonadota; class Alphaproteobacteria; order Sphingomonadales; family Sphingomonadaceae; genus Qipengyuania. The sequence goes on from JAILWQ010000003.1 coordinate 105,228, forward strand.
GTCAGTTCCACGGCGCGGGACAACATGGAAAAGCTGCGCAACGATCTGCCGGTGATCGCCAATTCCGCCAAAGATGTCGCCAGCCAGATCGGGAATGTCGGCGACCGGGCGAGCGACAGGCTCGAGGCGCTGTCCGATGGCTTCGACAGGCTCGAAATCGCCGGCTCGGCCAGCGAGCGCCGTATCGACGATCTGCGCGTGCGGATCGAGGAAGGATTGGACCTGTTCGGGCAGGCGACCGAGCGGCTGGGAGAAATGGCCGATGCGCGTTTTGCCTCCCTGCGCGAGGGTAGCGCGGCCTTCCGCACCGAGCTGGACACGCACGAGATCGAGGCTCTGGCCGCCCAGGATCGCCGCCTTGCGAAGATGCGCGACGACGTACACGCAAACGCGGCGCAGATACGCGCGAGCGAAGAGGAAGCGATCACAGCCTGGGAAGCACAGGTCGATGCTGTCCGCGAACGGCTGGCCATGGCCGTCGGCGAAATTGCGCGACTAGACGAGCAGGCGCTCGAGGCGTCGAACGAAAAACTCCAGGCGCTCGTCTCCGAGGCCGAGCGCGTCGACAAGGTACTCGCCAAGCGTGACCGCGAATTCGCCGCCAAGCTGTCCGAGCGGCAGGAGCAGCTCGATGAGAGCGCACAGGCCGCCATGGCACGCCTCGCGGAGTGGATCGACGAGTTCGACGAGTTGCTGGGATCACGACGCGAAACCCAGCTCGCGCATGTCGACGCCATCGAAGGAACCGGCGCTAAGGTCCGGACCGAGCTCGATCGCCTCGGCGAGACGGTCGAGGCCATCGCGACGCGCGCGCGAGATGCCGAGAGTGGCATCGCAGGTTCCCGCGAACATCTCTCCGCGACGCTCGACGAGAGCCGGGAGCCGCTGGCCGAAGCCTCGGAAACCCTTTCCGAACTGACTCAGATGTCCGTGCGCCTTCTCGAACTCATCCGGGCCAGCGCCAGGCATGGTCGCGAGGACCTGCCCCCCGCCATCGCGGATTTCGAGAACCGACTGACAACAGCGCGCGAACAGATCGACAGCCTTCGCTCGACCATGGGTGATGCGAGCGCTTCGAGCGACAAGCTGGCCCGGACGGTGGAAGCTGCCGCCACGGTGTCGCGGAGCACCGGCGAAAGCCTCGACGAACTCGTCTCGCGGATCGTCGAGACTAGCGATCGGCAGACCGAGGCGATGGGACGTCTGCGCGAAACGCTAGCCGCTTTCGACGCGGAAAGCCGAACGGTTTCATCGGGCGTGCGCGAACATCTCGATGCGGTTCTCGGCGACGTCGCCGGCCGGGCGCGCAGCGCTCTGGCAGAGGTCGAGAACGAACAGGATACGCGCCTGCGCGCTCTGGCCGAGGGGGTCGCAGCCCGCAGCGGCGAGGCCATCGACCGCGCGCTGGAAGAAAAGCTGAAGGAGGTCCTCACGGGGTTCGAGGACGGCGCAAGGCGCGCCGCCGCCGCCTCGACCGAGGCCGCGACGCAGTTCCGCGAGCAGCTGGGCAAGGTCAACGAGCTTACGAGCAATCTGGAAAGCCGTGTCGCTCAGGCGCGGGCCAAGGCGCAAGAGCAGACCGACAACGATTTCTCCCGCCGCGTGGCGCTCATCACCGAAAGCCTGAATTCCAACGCCATCGATATCGGCAAGGCGCTCTCGACCGAAGTGACCGACACCGCCTGGACAGCCTATCTGCGCGGCGATCGGGGCATATTCACACGGCGCGCCGTGCGGTTGCTGGACAACACCGAACTGCGCGAGATCGCCGAGCTGTTCGATACCGACGCCGATTTCCGCGAGCATGTGAGCCGCTACATCCACGACTTCGAGGCGATGTTGCGTACCCTGCTCTCCACCCGCGACGGCAACGCGCTGGGCGTGACGGTGCTGAGCTCGGACATGGGCAAGCTCTACGTGGCGCTCGCCCAAGCGATCCAGCGCCTGCGGGAATGACGCTCAGTCGCGGAACAGGCGACTGATGTCGAACGTCTCGATGCCGACCCAACCGTAGATGAAGTTGGCGACGTAGAGGACGGTAAGGATCGCCGCCAGGACCGTGGCTCTCAGCACCACTATGCGTGGCCGGAAATTGGCCGGTGCGCTGTCCGCCTGGCCGGGCACCTTGTCCATGCCGAGCTCGTCATGTGTCTTCACGCCGAACGGCAACAGACCGAAGGCACAAACGACCCAGAACAGGAAATAGATCGCGAGGACGCTTGTCCACTGCATCGCCTCAACGCTCCATCAGGACGACGCGGACCTGGGGACGCTTGCCCGACCAGCGCGTTGCCGCCCGCCGGACCGCAAGACGCGCGGCCTCCTTGATCTGGTCTGCATCGTTGCGCGCCCCGCCCTTGAGCCGGCCGATCGCCTTCTCCACGTCCTCGCGCGCTTCCGCGAGGAAGTCGGCCAGATCCTCGTCGAGCGGCAGGCCGATCGCCTCGATGTGCGGGCGATGATTCTCCGCAAGCGTGACGACGATCACGCCTTCGCGTGCGATTCTGCGGCGCATGACCACGGCATCGCCGTTCGCGGGTGCGATGATATCGCCATCGAGCACGAGCCGCCCGGCCCTGACCTTTGCGATCGTGCCTGGAGCGCCCGGCGCGAGACGGACGATGTCGCCGTTCTGCTGCACCACCGCATGGGCGATCCCGCTTGCCCGGCCGACCTGCGCCTGCTCCATCATGTGCCGCATTTCGCCGTGAACCGGCAGGAGGATTTCCGGGCGCAGCCAGCCATAAAGTGCTTCCAGTTCCGGCCTTCCGGGATGACCCGAGACATGGATCATGCTCTGTCGATCAGTGACCATCGTCACCCCCTTGGCCGCAAGCCGGTTTTGCACGGCACCAATCGCGATCTCGTTGCCGGGAATCTGGCGACTGGAGAACAGCACCACATCGCCCGAGGACAGCTCCAGCGGGTGATTATCCTCCGAAATGCGGGAAAGGGCCGCGCGCGGTTCACCCTGCCCGCCCGTCGCGAGGATCAGCACCTCGCCCCGGGGCAGGCGCATAGCGGTGTCGAAATCGACCGTCTGCGGAAAGTCCTGCAGATAGCCGTTGTCCTGCGACACTTCGATGATCCGGTCGAGCGATCGCCCGGCAACGCACACCTGCCGGCCGGTTTCACGCGCCACATCGCCCAGCGTCTGCAGCCGCGCGACATTGCTGGCGAACGTCGTGACCAGCACGCGCTTACCCCGATGGCGCTGGACCTCCTCGAGCAGCCCCTTGTGGACCGCGCCCTCCGACCCGCTCGGGGCCGGATTGAAAACATTGGTGCTGTCGCAGACCAGCGCGAGGACGCCCTCGTCACCGATCTCGGTAAGCTCATCCTCGGTCGTCGGCTCGCCGATGATCGGATCCTCGTCGAGCTTCCAGTCGCCGGTGTGGAAGATCTTTCCGTGCGGCGTTTCGATCAGCAGCGCATTGCCCTCGGCAATGGAGTGGGCGAGTGGCAAATAGGTCATTCCGAATGGGCCCACCGAAAACGAACCGTGGTCGTCGGGAATGACGTGAAGTTCGACCTCCCCCGCGACACCCGCTTCCTCGAGCTTGCGCCGAACGAGGTCGGCGGTGAACGGCGTCGCATAGATCGGCACGCCGAGATCGGCGGCGAAATAGGGCACCGCGCCGATATGATCCTCGTGCGCGTGGGTCAGCACGATCGCCTCGAGATCGGCCGCGCGCTCCTCGATGAATTCGAGATCGGCGAAGACGAGGTCAATGCCGGGATACTGGTCGCCCGAAAAGGTCATGCCGAGATCGACCATCAGCCACTTCCCACGGCAACCGTAGAGATTGACGTTCATGCCGATCTCACCCGACCCGCCGAGCGCCAGGAACAGCAATTCGTCTTCGGGGGCGAAGTTCTTTTTCAAGACACGGCCTGCCCGGCCAGAATGGCGAGGCCGTTCAGCGTCAGGTCGCTGTCGACCGCGTCGAACAATTGCGTATGCTCGTCGAACAGCAGGGCGAGCCCGCCGGTCGCGACCACTTTGACCGGCCGGCCGATTTCATTCTTCATGCGCGACACAAGTCCTTCCATCATGGCGACATAGCCCCAGAATACGCCGATCAACATCTGATCTTCTGTGTTGCGACCGATCACGCTGTCGGTCGCGGGCTTCTCTATGGCGATGCGAGGCAGCTTGGCAGTGTTTCCGACCAAGGCGTCGAGCGACAGGTTGATGCCCGGTGCGATGATCCCGCCCTTGTAGGCACCGTTGAAGTCGATCGCGTCGAATGTCGTCGCCGTGCCGAAATCGACCACGATCAGGTCCCCGCCATACGTCTCGTGCGCGGCGATCGCGTTCAGCGCCCGGTCGGCACCCAGCGAGTTGGGCTGGTCCACGTCGATCGCGATCCGCCACGCGGCATCGCCCTGCCCGGCGATCATCGGCTCGACCTCGAAATATTTCCGCGACAGGACCGAGAGGTTGTGTATCGCGCGGGGGACCACCGATCCGATGATGATGGCGTCGATATCCTCGCGCTCGAACCCTTCGATCTGAAGCAGCTGCAGCAGCCAGACCGCATATTCGTCGCCGGTCCGCCGCGGGTCTGTCGCGATGCGCCAGCGTGCCTTGATCGTGCGCCCGTCGAACAGTGCGAAGACGACATTCGTGTTGCCGATATCGGCGGCGAGCAGCATCTATCGGTCTCCGTCGGTCAGCATCACGTCGCCGGCGTGAATGGCACGGATGGCCCCGTCCGCCAAGCGCAGCCGCAAAGCACCGTTCGGCTCGAGCCCGGCGAATGTTCCGCGCACCGGTCTCTCGCCGGGGGGGGAAACTGTCAGCGGCGTTTCGAGAGGATGAGCGGCGGCCTGCCAGCGACGCAGGATGAGTTCGACACCGAAATTGCGCCACCGTTCGAGTTCCGTTGCCAGCGAGGCGGCGAGCCGCTCGGCAAACAGATCGCGCGGAACGGTCGGACCGGTTTCGGCGAGAGCGACTGTCGCGCGGTCCGGCAGTTCGGGAGCCTGTGCGAGATTGACGCCGAACCCGATGACGATCGCACTGCCGCAGCGTTCAAGAAGGATGCCGGCGAGCTTCGCGCCATCCAGCAGAAGGTCGTTCGGCCATTTCAGCGAGAGACTGCCCGGCGTCGGCAGGAATGGCAGCACCGCTTCGTAGAGAGCGAGCCCCGCGACAAAGGACAAGGTCTCTGCCGACGGACTGCCCTCGCCGAGCGAAACGACGGTCGATCCCATGAAATTGCCGGCGCCATCCGACCAGGCCCGGCCCTGCCGTCCTCGTCCCGCCATCTGGCGGTCCGCCAGCAACCACGCCCCTTCGATGACTCCCTTTCCCTCGCCAAGGGCCGCCAGAAGATCGGCGTTTGTCGAGCCGGTTTCGGCCAGGACTCTGAATGTCGGGGCGGGGATCGCGTCGCTGCCGATCAGATCGCGAAGAACAGGGAGCCGGCTGCCTGGTCCGCGACATCGCCGAGCATCGGGGTGAGCAGATAACCGAGCGGCGACATCAGGACGGCACTAATCACGAGCACCGCCCAGTGCGATACGGGGCTGCTCGTCTCCAGTTGTCCCTCGGGCTCGTCGAAGAACATCACCTTGATGAACTTCAGATAGTAGAACGCACCGATCACGCTCGCCGCGATACCGATGGCCGCCAGCGCGACCAGGTCCGCCTGAACAGCTGCCTGGAATACGACGAACTTGCCCCAGAACCCGAACAGCGGCGGAATGCCTGCGAGGCTGAACATCAGCACGAGCACGCACAGGGCGAGCACTGGGCGACGGGTGGACAGGCCGCGAATGTCGTCAAATGTCTCGAGCGGTTCGCCGGTCGGCGCGCGCAGCATGAGCAGGGCGGTGAAGCTGCCGATGGTCATGGGCACGTAGATCGCGAGATAGACCAGCGTCGCGCTCGCACCCGCCGGCGTCGCGGTGGCGAGGCCGATGAGGATGAAACCGACATTGTTGATCGAGGAATAGGCGAGAACACGCTTCAGATTGTTCTGCCCGATCGCGCCCAGCGCGCCGACGACGATCGAGGCCAGCGCAGCGAAGATGACGATCTGCTGCCACGCGTCGCTCTGGCTGCCGAACGGGTCGAGCGCCATTCGCATCAGCATCGCTACCGCGGCCACCTTGGGCGCGCTCGCGAAGAAGGCGGTCACCGGTGTGGGCGCGCCCTCGTACACGTCGGGCGTCCACATGTGGAACGGCACCGCGGCGATCTTGAACGCGAGGCCCGCGAGCACGAACACCACTCCGAACAGCGCCCCGGTCGGGAAATCCTCGGCGAAAACGAGGCGGATGCGCTCGTACTGGGTCGATCCGGCAAAGCCGTAGACCAGGCTCATGCCGTAGAGAATGATGCCAGAGGCGAGCGCACCGAGGATGAAGTATTTGAGACCCGCCTCGGACGAGCGCATGTCGTTCCGCAGGAAACTCGCGAGCACGTAGGAAGAAAGGCTCGACAGTTCGAGGCCGATATAGAGCGTCATCAGATCTACGGCCGAGACCATCATGCTCATGCCCACGGCATTGAACAGCATGAGGATCGGGTATTCGCCGCGATACTGCCCGCGCGCATCGAAGAAGCGCGGCGTGACGATCAGCACGGCGATCGTCGCCAGATAGATGAGCAGCTTGGCGAAATTGGCGAAGCCGTCCATCCGGTAGAGCCCGCCGAACGCGTCCGCCCCGAGAGCGAACGACTGGTCGAGGAGCAGATGTCCAGCCCAGAAGGCTGCTCCGAACAATGCCGCCACCGCAGCGATCGTGACCGCCCGCGCGGTCCGTTCACCGGTCCAGGCGACGACGAGAAGAAGAACCAGACCCGCGAGCGAAAGCGCGATCTCGGCACCGGTGAAATAGAAGGAAGCAGCGTAGTCCATCAGTGCGCCTCCCCTTCTCCGGCCGGCGATCCGGCGTGGTCACCGCCGACGAAGTTGGCGGCATGGGCTGCCGGGGTCCCGACCTGGGGGCGGGAATCGCCTTCCGGTGCCGAACGCGCGAGACGTGCATCGAGCGCGGCGATATCCTGCCGCATCGGGGCCATGAAGCTTTCCGGATAGATTCCCATCCACAGCACGGCAGCGGTGATCGGAACGAGCATGATCCATTCGCGCGCGGTGAGATCGGGCATCCGAGCCGCGTCCTCGTTCTTCTGCACGCCGAAAGCGACGCGGCGGTAGAGATAGAGCATGTAGGCAGCGCCCAGAATGATGCCGGTGGTCAGCACGAGCGTCGCCCAGGTCGAGACCTGATAGACGCCGGCAAGGCTGACGAATTCCGCGACGAAGCCGCTGGTACCGGGAAGGCCGATGCTGGCCATGGTGAAGAACAGGAAGAACAGCGCGTAGCGCGGCATGTTGATGGCGAGCCCGCCGTAACGGTCGATCTCGCGCGTGTGCAGCCGGTCGTAGATCACGCCCACACAGAGGAACAGCGCGCCGGATACGAGCCCGTGGCTCAGCATCATGATCATCGCGCCCTCGAGACCCTGCACGTTGAAGGCGAACAGCCCGCCGGTCACGATCGCCATGTGCGCGACCGAGGAATAGGCGATCAGCTTTTTCATGTCCGACTGCACCAGCGCGATCAGCGAGGTGTAGATGACAGCGACCATCGACAGGCCGAGGACCAGCCACACGAACTGCGCGCTCGCTTCGGGGAACATCGGCAGGCTGAAACGGATGAAACCGTAGCCACCGAGCTTCAGTAGCACGCCCGCGAGGATGACCGAGCCTGCCGTCGGTGCCTGAACGTGCGCGTCGGGCAGCCAGGTGTGCACCGGCCACATCGGCATCTTCACCGCGAAGCTGGCGAAGAAGGCCAGCCACAGCCAGGTCTGGGCCTGCGGCGGGAAATCGTACTGCATCAGCGTCGGGATGTCGGTGGTGCCGGCCGCGTTCACCATCCAGAACATCGCGATCAGCATCAGGACCGAGCCGAGCAGCGTGTAGAGGAAGAACTTGTAGCTGGCGTAGATCCGGTTGTCCCCGCCCCAGATACCGATGATGAGATACATCGGGATGAGGCCGGCCTCGAAGAAGATGTAGAACAGGAACAGGTCCTGCGCCATGAACACGCCGAGCATCAGCACTTCCATGAGCAGGAAGGCCGCCATGTACTCGCCGACGCGGCGATCGATGCTGTCCCAGCTTGCGAGGATGCAGACGGGCATCAGAAACACGCTGAGCATGATGAGCATCAGCGCGATGCCGTCGATCCCCAGCGCATAGGAGAAGCCGGCGAAGATGTCGGCCCGCTCGGTGAACTGCCACTGCGCACCGCCGATGTCGTAATTCGCCCACAGCACGATGCCGAGCACGAGATCGATGAGCGTGGCGAGAAGCGCGACCATGCGCGCCGTCTTGCCGTCGAGGAACAGGCAGGCGATCGATGCCACCAGCGGCACCAGAAGCATCAGGGAAAGGATCGGAAACCCCATCAGAACAGCACCCAGGTAACGGCAGCCACGAGACCGAGCAGCATCACCAGTGCATAGCTGTAAACATAGCCCGACTGGACCTTGGACGCGAGGGCGGAGCCTTGCTGGACAGCCCAGGCCGCGCCGTTCGGGCCGAAGCGGTCGATCGTGCCCTCGTCACCGCGCTTCCAGAACAGGCGCCCGATCCAGAAGGCGGGCCGCACGAACAGGAAGTTGTAAAGCTCGTCGAAATACCACTTGTTGTAGACGAAGCGGTAGATAGGGCCGAGCTGTTCGGCCGCCTTGGCCGGGCGCGTGGTGTCCTTGATGTAGAACAGCCACGCGAACAGCAGGCCGATCAGCATCACGATCGTCGCGGCGAGTTTCACCAGCAGCGGAACGCCGTGCATCTCGTGGACGAGCGCCTCGTTGTAGAAGATCGAATTGCCCCAGAATTCCGGATCGTCGAGGAAGGCGTGGCTGAACACCCAGCCCGCGAACACCGCGCCGAGGCTCAGCACGCCGAGCGGGATAAGCATGGCAACCGGGCTTTCATGCGGATGATAGCCGGCGGTGCCATCATGCTCTTCCGGCGAAGGGACGTGATGGGTGACGTCGTCGCCGGCATCTTCCTGGATCGGCGGATTGTGCTCGTCCGAAGCGTCGTGCCCGTGATGGACGGCGTGCTGGATATGCTCGCTGTCGCCCCAGCGCGGCTTGCCCCAGAAGGTGAGGAACATCAGGCGCCAGCTGTAGAAGCTCGTCAGCAGCGCGGCGAAGGTGCCCATCCAGAAGGCGAAGTTGCCCGTCTCGGTCCCGCGCGCGAAAGCGACTTCGAGAATGGCATCCTTCGAATGGAAACCCGCAAATCCCGCGTGAAGCCCGTAGATCCCGACGCCTGTGATCGCGAGCGTGCCGGCCATCATCGCCCAGAAGGTGAGCGGGATATGCTTACGCAGCGCGCCATAATAGCGCATGTCCTGCTCGTGATGCATCGCGTGGATCACGCTGCCCGCGCCGAGGAACAGCAGCGCCTTGAAGAAAGCGTGCGTGAACAGGTGGAACATGGCCGCGCCATAGGCACCGACGCCCGCGGCGAAGAACATGTAGCCGAGCTGCGAACAGGTCGAATAGGCGATGACCCGCTTGATGTCCCACTGCGTGGTGCCGACCGTCGCCGCGAAGATGCAGGTGGCGGCGCCGATGAAGGTCACAAGGCCGAGCGCGACCGGCGCCGTCTCGAACATGGGCGAAAGGCGGCAGACCATAAAGACGCCGGCGGTGACCATGGTCGCGGCGTGAATCAGCGCCGAGACCGGCGTCGGCCCCTCCATCGCATCGGGCAGCCAGGTGTGCAGGCCGAGCTGCGCCGACTTGCCCATCGCGCCGATGAACAAAAGGATGCACAGCACGTCCATCGTCTGCACCCGGTAGCCGAGGAAGCCGATGCTCGCCCCGCTCATCGAAGGTGCGGCGGCGAGGATTTCAGGGATCGAGGTTGTGCCGAACACCACGAAGGTGCCGAAGATGCCGAGCATGAAGCCGAGATCGCCCACGCGGTTGACCACGAAGGCCTTGATCGCGGCGGCGTTCGCGCTCGGCTTGCGGAACCAGAAGCCGATCAGGAGATAGCTCGCCAGGCCGACCCCTTCCCATCCGAAGAACATCTGGACGAGATTGTCGGCCGTCACGAGCATCAGCATCGCGAAGGTGAAGAGGCTGAGATAGGCGAAGAAGCGGGGCTGGTCCGGATCCTCGTCCATGTAGCCCCAGCTGTAGAGGTGGACGAGCGCCGAAACGGTGGTGATGACCACCAGCATGATCGCGGTCAGCGTGTCGACCCGCAACGCCCAGTCGAAGCTGAGATCGCCCGACTGCACCCATTGCAATACCGGAACGACGGTCGCCGCCGCGTCCCCGGCGACGAAGCCGAGAAAGATCGGCCAGCTGAGTGCGCAGGAGATGAACAGCGCACCGGTCGTGATCGACTTGACCACGACATTGCCGAGCGCGCGATTGCCGAGCCCGCCGACGATCGCGGCCAGCAGCGGCAGAAAAACGATGATGAGGATCGACTGCACTTGCCGCTTACCCCTTGAGCCGGTCGACGCTGTCGACCGCGATGGTGCCGCGGCCACGGAAATAAATGACGAGAATGGCGAGCCCGATGGCCGCCTCGCCCGCTGCCACGGTCAGCACGAACATGGCGAAGACCTGTCCCACCAGATCGCCGAGAAACGCGCTGAACGCGACGAGATTGAGATTCACGCTGAGCAGGATCAGTTCGATCGACATCAGGATGACGATGATGTTCTTGCGATTGGCGAAGATGCCGAGAACGCCCAGCACGAACAGGATCGAACTGACGATGATGTAATGCTCGATACCGATCACAGCTCGACCCCCTCGCCCACGGTGGGCCGTTTCATCACGGTGGCGGCGTTGGGATCACGGCGGACCTGCTTGCCGATGTTCTGATGCCCACGCACCGTCTTGGGCGGGCGATGCGTCAGCACGATCGCGCCGACCATCGCCACCAGCAGGATCAGGCCTGCCGCTTCGAACAGGAAGAGATAATCGGAATACAGCACCGCGCCGATGCTGGCGGTATTGCTGGCGCCAAGCACGACCGCGTTCTCTCCGGTCGCAATGCCGAGATCGATGGTCCCAGCACGATACGCGCCGATGCCGAGCACGAGTTCGGCGAGCAGGATCAGAGCGATCACCAGCCCGAGCGGCGCGTTCCTGATGAACCCGGCGCGCAGTTCGGCGAAATCGATGTCGAGCATCATCACCACGAACAGGAACAGCACGGCGACCGCGCCGACATAGACGATGACCAGCAGCATCGCGATGAACTCAGCCCCGACCAGCACCATCAGCCCGGCCGCGTTGAAGAAGGCGAGGATGAGCCACAGGACGCTGTGCACCGGATTGCGCGCAGTCACGACCATGACCGCCGAAGCGATCATGAGCACCGCGAACAGGTAGAAGGCGATTGTCTGGATCATGCTTTAAATCGGAAAGCCCCCGGAATCGGTTGCGCGGCGGTTAGCGATAGGGTGCGTCGGCTTCAAGGTTCGCGGCGATCGCCCGCTCCCACTTGTCACCATTCGCGAGCAGCTTGGCCTTGTCGTAGAGCAGCTCCTCGCGCGTTTCGGTCGCGTATTCGAAATTCGGACCTTCGACCACCGCGTCCACCGGGCAGGCTTCCTGGCAGAAACCGCAATAGATGCACTTGGTCATGTCGATGTCGTAGCGCGTGGTCCGGCGGCTGCCGTCCTCGCGCGGCTCGCTCTCGATCGTGATCGCCTGCGCGGGGCAGACCGCTTCGCACAGCTTGCAGGCGATGCAGCGTTCCTCGCCATTGGGATAGCGGCGCAGGGCATGTTCGCCGCGGAAACGGGGGCTGAGCGGGTTTTTCTCGAACGGGTAGTTCACCGTCACCTTGGGCTTGAAGAAATACTTCAGGGTTAGGGCGTGCGCCTTGACGAACTCCCACAGCGTGAAGGCCTTGATGGTCGATGCAATGGTCATGAGAAATGTCCCGTGGCCATGAGCCACCCGGAAATGAGGACGACGAACAGGAGGCTGAGCGGCAGGAACACCTTCCACCCGAGCCGCATCAGCTGGTCGTAGCGATAGCGTGGCACGGTCGCCATGACCCAGCTGAACATGAAGAAGAAGAAAAACGTTTTCAGCAGGAACCAGACGATGCCCGGAATGTCGAACCAAGGGATCAGATCGATGTTAAGCGGCGGCAGCCACCCGCCGAAGAAGAGCAGCGTGTTGAGACTGCACATCAGCAGGATGTTGGCGTATTCGCCCAGCCAGAAGAGCGCGAAGCTCATCGAGCTGTACTCGGTTTGGTAACCCGCGACGAGTTCGCTTTCCGCCTCGGTCAGATCGAACGGCACGCGCTGCGTTTCGGCAAGCGAGCTGATGAAGAACATCACCCACATCGGAAAGAGCAGCAGGTTGAAAGCGTAGGCGTTGACGATGCCGAAGCCGTGACCGGTCTGGCTCATCACGATTTCGTTCAGGTTGAACGTGCCGGCGTAAAGCACCACGCAGACGAGAATGAAGCCGATCGACACTTCATAGCTGATCATCTGCGCGGCGGCACGCATCGCCGAGAAGAACGGGTATTTCGAGTTCGACGCCCAACCCGCCATCACCACGCCGTAAACGCTCAGCGAGCTGACCGCGAGGATGTAGAGAAGGCCGACATTGATGTTCGCCAGCACCGCGCCCGAACTGAACGGGATGACGGCCCATGCGGCCAGCGCCACGGTAAAAGTGATGATCGGCGCGAGGAGGAAGATCCCCTTGTTCGCCGCGCTGGGAATGATGGTTTCCTGGAGGAACACCTTCAGCCCGTCGGCAAAGCTCTGCAGCAGGCCGAACGGCCCGACCACATTGGGGCCGCGCCGCAGATTGATCGCCGCCCAGACCTTGCGGTCGACATAGATGATCATGGCAACGGCCAGCATCAGCGGAAGAGCAATCAGCAGGATGCCGGCAATGGTCGCGATGCCCCACGACCATTCGTAGTTCATGCCGAGCGACTGGAAGAATGCGGTCATTTGCGCACCTCGTCCTTCGCGCGTTTGGTGTCCTTCGCCTTCTCGGACTTGGAGAAGGCCTCGTTGCGCCAGCCATTATGCGAACCGGCCCGGTGCGAACGGTCGTCCCGGAAGGCGCGATAGACCGCGTAGGAGGCAAAGCCGACAAAGGCCAGCGGGATTAGGGGAACGGCCATTATTCCGCTGCCTCCAGCATGTCCGCGCCGTGCAGCAATTCGGCCGAGCACTGCTGCATCACCGCACTCGCGCGAGCGATGGGGTTGGTGAGGTAGAAATCCTTGATCGGATAGGCATCGATCGACCCTTCGGCCGAGGCATCGGCATCCGCTTCGGGAAGCGCGCCGTAATCCGCCAGCCCTTCCTCGCCAAGCGCGGGGACTTCGCGGATCATCGCACCTTGCAGTTCGGCGAAGGAGTTGAAGCCCACCTCGACTTTCAGCGCATCGGCGAGCGCCCGCAGGATAGTCCAGTCCTCGCGCGCATCGCCCGGCGCGAAGACGGCCTTCTCGGCGAACTGCACGCGGCCCTCGGTGTTGACGTAGGTCCCGTCCTTTTCGGCAAAGCTGGCGCCCGGCAGGATGATGTCCGCCGCATGCGCGCCCTTGTCGCCATGATGGCCGATATAGACCTTCAAGGCGTCGGCGAAGGGTTCGTAATCCATCTCGTCCGCGCCGAGGCTGAGCAGCACGCGCGGCTTGGCCGAAACGATGTCCGCCATGCCGCCCTTCTGTGCGAAGCCGAGCATCAGCCCGCCCATACGCGCCGCCGACATGTGGAGGACGTTGAACGCCGCGTTCCAGCTCGAGGCGAGCGCCAATGCCTTGGCATGCGCGCCTTTCAGACCCGCTCCGCCCACGATCACCGCGGGCTTTTCCGCCTTGGCGAAGGCCTCGCCCACCGCTTCGGGCAGGTCGTTGAGCACGGCCAGGTCGGTGCCGAGGAACTCGGCTGGATAGGTCGTCTCCCAGTGCGGCCCGACGATGAAGATCTTCGCGCCGCGCTTGGCCGCCTTACGCAGGCGCACATTCACCAGCGGCGCTTCCCAGCGGACGTGACTGCCGACGATTAGGATCACACCGGCGTTCTCGATGCCCGCCAGCGTCGAATTGAAATTGACCGCCGCGAGGTTCGAAACGTCGTAATCCATCCCGGTCTGCCGCCCTTCGAGAAGGTCGGAACCGCAGGCCTTCAGCAGCGCCTTGGCCGCGAACATCGTCTCGCAATCGACGAGATCGCCGGCGATGGCCGCGATGTCCTTGCCCGCCTTGGCACGGGCGATGGCGCGAAACGCCTCGTCCCAGCTTGCCTGTTCGAGCTTGCCCCCGCGCCGCATCCATACCTGGTCGAGACGGCGACGGGTCAGCCCGTCGACCTGATAGCGGGCCTTGTCCGAGATCCACTCCTCGTTGACCTCGTCATTGATGCGCGGCAGCGCCCGCATCACCTCGCGGCCGCGGCTGTCGAGCCGGATATTCGCGCCAACCGCATCGGAGACATCGACGCTCAGCGTCTTCTTGAGCTCCCACGGACGCGCCTCGAAAGCATAGGGGCGGCTGGTGAGCGCGCCCACCGGGCACAGGTCGATCACGTTCGCCGACAACTCGTGCTCGGCAGCCTGCTCGAGATAGGTCGTGATCTGCATGTCCTCGCCGCGACCGATCGCGCCGATCTCGTCCACTCCGGCGATTTCCTCGCTGAAGCGCACGCAGCGGGTGCAATGAATGCAGCGGGTCATGATCGTCTTGATCAGCGGACCCATGTATTTCTCGGTCACCGCCCGCTTGTTCATACGATAGCGCGTAGCGCCGCGACCATAGGTCATCGACTGGTCCTGCAGGTCGCACTCGCCGCCCTGGTCGCAGATCGGGCAGTCGAGCGGGTGGTTGATGAGCAGGAACTCCATCACCCCCTCGCGCGCGGTCTTGACCATCTGGCTGTCGGTGCGGATCTCCTGACCATCGGTCGCCGGAAGCGCACAGGACGCCTGCGGCTTGGGCGGACCCGGCTTCACCTCGACCAGGCACATGCGGCAATTGCCGGCGATGCTCAGCCGCTCGTGATAACAGAAGCGCGGGATTTCCTTCCCCGCCATCTCGCAGGCCTGCAGGACGGTCGCGCCGTCCGGAACCTCGATTTCCTGTCCGTCTACGGTAACTTTAGGCATTACTCGGCAGCCTCCGCAAACTGCGCGTTGTGTTCTTCGATCCGGCGCTCCAGCTCGGGTCGGAAATGGCGAATGAGACCCTGGATCGGCCAGGCCGCCGCGTCGCCGAGCGCGCAGATGGTGTGGCCTTCGACCTGCTTGGTGACCTGATGGAGCATGTCGATCTCCTCGATCGCGGCGTCGCCCGTGCGCAGGCGTTCCATCATGCGCCACATCCAGCCCGTGCCTTCCCGGCAAGGGGTGCACTGGCCGCAGCTCTCGTGCTTGTAGAAATAGCTGATGCGCGAAATGGCACGGACGATGTCGGTCGACTTGTCCATCACGATCACGGCAGCGGTGCCGAGGCCCGACCCGACCGCCTTCAGGCCGTCGAAGTCCATCGGGCAATCCATGATCTGCTCGGCCGGAACCAGCGGAACGGACGAGCCGCCCGGGATCACCGCCAGCAGATTGTCCCAACCACCGATGACGCCGCCGCAATGCTTCTCGATCAGTTCGCGGAACGGGATGCTCATCGCTTCCTCGACCACGCAGGGCTGCTCGACATGGCCGCTGATCTGGAACAGCTTGGTGCCGGCATTCCCCTCGCGCCCGAAGCTCGAGAACCACGAGGCGCCGCGCCGCAGGATCGTGGGGACGACCGCGATGCTCTCGACATTGTTGACCGTGGTCGGGCAGCCATAGAGCCCCGCACCGGCCGGGAATGGCGGCTTGAGACGGGGCTGTCCCTTCTTCCCCTCGAGGCTCTCGATCATCGCGGTTTCTTCGCCGCAGATATAGGCACCGGCGCCGCGATGCAGGAACACGTCGAAATCGTAGCCGCTGTCGCTGGCATTCCGGCCGATCAGCTTCGCGTCGTAGGCTTCGTCGATCGCCGCCTGCAACGTCTCCGCCTCGCGGATATATTCGCCGCGAATGTAGATGTAGGCGGCCCGCGCGCGCATGGCGAACCCGGCAACCAGCGCACCCTCGATCAGCTTGTGCGGATCGTGGCGGATGATCTCGCGGTCCTTGCACGATCCGGGCTCGGATTCGTCGGCGTTGATGACCAGGAAGCTCGGCCGCCCGTCCTTGCTTTCCTTCGGCATGAAGGACCATTTCAGGCCGGTGGGGAAGCCCGCCCCGCCCCGCCCGCGCAGGCCGCTGGCCTTCATCTCCTCGATGATGGAATCCTGGCCACGCTCGATCAGCGCCTTCGTGCCGTCCCAATCTCCGCGCTCGCGAGCAGCCTTCAGCCCCCATTCCTGGAAGCCGTAGAGATTGGTGAAGATGCGGTCCTTATCGGCGAGCATCGGACCCGTCCTTGTTGAGAAGATGGCGGAAAACGAAGAGAAGCACGAGCGCGATAAGCGTGAAACCTGCGGCGCCGGCGAGCGATCCGTCGCCGGTCGCCGCGCGATATACGAGGAGGACGATCCCGACCAGTGCCGCGATCGCCGCGACTACGCTTAAAGTGCGGAGCATCGGCGCGTTCATCCCAAGCCTCCCGAGGTGAGCAGCCAGATGGCGGCGATGACGATCACGATGATCGCACCGAACTTGATCACGCCCATCAACACCTTCCATGCGATGAAGGCGAGCACGAGCGCAACGAGAATGGTAACGATGTCCATCACTTGCGCCTCAGGCTCTGGTCGGATTTGGGCGAGCGCCGTCCGGCCACGAGCGCGAGGATCGCGCCCGCCACGAGGATCGTCGTCCCGATCACGTCGCGGGTCGTGAAGATATCGATCAGCACGCCCACGACGAACAGCGCGATGCCCAGCCAGACGAGCGGACGCTTCACCAGCTGCCCCGGTAATCGTGGTTGGCGTCGACCATTTCCTGAAGGGTGGTCGGACCGCCCGCGGGTTCGCTGGTGTGACGGCCCGGCTCCTGCGTCCCCGGCTTCGGCTGCTCGCCGGCGGCGAGCGCATCGAGCACCGCGTCGAGGCGTTCGGGGGTCAGGTCCTCGTAATTGTCGTCGTTGATCTGGACCATCGGCGCGGTGGCGCAATTGCCCATGCACTCCACCTCGGTCAGGGTCCACAGGCCATCTTCCGACACGTGACCCTTCTTCATGCCGCGCGCCTTGCAAGTTTCCAGCAATGCGTCGGAGCCGCGCAACATGCACGGCGTCGTGCCGCAAACCTGCACGTGGTACCTGCCCACCGGTTGCATGTTGTACATGAAATAAAAGGTGGCGACCTCGAGCACGCGGATCACCGGCATGTCGAGATAGTCGGCGACATATTCGATCACCGGCAGCGGTAGCCAGCCTTGCGTGCCGGTCTCTTCGCCGACCTGACGCTGGGCAAGGTCGAGCAGGGGCATCACCGCCGAGCGCTGACGGCCCTCCGGATAGCGGGCGATCGCCTTATCTGCTTTCGCGCGGAAGGCATCGTTGAATTCGAAGCCGCCCCACCGCTCGCGCAGTTCGGGGGTGTCGGGTGCGGGGGAACGGTCAGCCATCGGCGTGGCCCTTTTGAGATGGGGTCACGACGGCCATCAGTCCGAATATCGCCGCGATCATGAGAAGACCGATGCCGAAGCCACCAAGACCCAAATTGACGACGCGCGCGCCGAGAAAACAAAGCAGAAAGACTGCCGCCAGAACTGTGTACTTGGCTTGGCTCACCGATCGCACTCCCCGAAGACCACGTCGATCGCGCCCAAAATGGCAGTTGCGTCGGGCAGCATGTGGCCCTTGCACATGAAATCCATCGCCTGAAGATGGCTGAACGCGGTCGGACGGATCTTGCAGCGGTACGGCTTGTTCGACCCGTCGCTCACCAGATAGACGCCGAACTCGCCCTTGGGGCTTTCGGTCGCGACATAGACCTCGCCCGCGGGCACGTGGAAGCCTTCGGTGTAGAGCTTGAAGTGATGGATCAGCGCCTCCATCGACTGCTTCATCTCGGCGCGCTTCGGCGGAGCGACCTTGCGGTCATCGCTCGCGATCGGTCCCTGCGGGATTTCCGCAAGGCATTGCTTGATGATCTTCCCGCTCTCGTAGACTTCCTTCACGCGAACCATGAAGCGGTCGTAGCAGTCGGAATTGGTGCCGACCGGAATGTCGAATTCCATCCGGTCGTAGACGTCGTAAGGCTGGCTCTTGCGCAGATCCCACGGGATGCCGGCGGCACGGATCAGGGGACCCGAGAAGCCCCAGGCGAGCGCATCTTCCTTGCTCACGACGGCAATATCGACATTGCGCTGCTTGAAGATGCGGTTGTCCATGACGAGGCTCATCGCATCGCCGAACAGTTCGGGCATGCGGGTGTCGAGCCACTCGCCGATGTCGACCAGCAGCTTCTCCGGCACGTCCTGGTGGACGCCGCCCGGGCGCAGATAGGCGTGGTGCATGCGCGCGCCGCTCATGCGCTCGAAGAAGTTCATGCAGTCTTCGCGCAGTTCAAACACCCACAGGTTCGGCGTCATTGCGCCGACATCCATGACATGCGCGCCAATATTGAGCAGGTGATTGCAGATGCGGGTCAGCTCGGCGAACAGGACGCGCAGATACTGCGCGCGCTCGGGCACTTCGACATTCAGCAGCTTCTCGATCGCCAGAACATAGCTGTGTTCCATGCACAGCGGCGAGCAGTAATCGAGCCGGTCGAAATAGGGCAGCGCCTGCAGATAGGTTTTGTGCTCGATCAGCTTCTCGGTGCCGCGATGGAGTAGGCCCACATGGGGATCGATCCGTTCGATGATCTCGCCATCGAGCTCCATCACCATGCGCAGCACGCCGTGCGCGGCCGGGTGCTGGGGGCCGAAATTGATCGTGTAATTGGTGATCGTCTCATCGCCGGTGGTCGGCGATTTCTCGATCTGCAAGGCGGAACTCATGTACAGGCCCACTTTCCGGCAATGGTGTGGCCATCGCCCTGGTCATCGGTAATCGTCAGGCGCGCATCGCTGCCCCCGGCCCGCGTCAGCTTCGCCGAGAAGCCCTCGCCGCGGAAGATGGTGCCGCCGCGAACCTCGTCGAGGCCGCCGGGCTGCGCGTCGAGCACCTGCATCCGGCCTGCCAGCTGGACTGTCGCCTTGCCCGGCAGGGTCGGCTCGTCCGGAGCCGCTGCGACGAGAAGCGGCTCGCCACCCGCGGAAAAGGTGCAGCTTCCATCGCTGATGCCGAGGTCGATCTTGCTGATATCGCCGAGCCGCTGCAGCTGGCGCGCATCGCCGGCCGCGCTGACGACTTGCGCTTCTGCCGGAGCGTCAGTCGCACCCTCGGCGACCGAGCCGCTCGTGCCCACACGGGCGGCGAAATCCTCGGCGGATTGCGCATCGGCAGCCGGCTCCGATCCGCAGGCGGCGAGCATTGCGACAGAAAGAAGCACGGCCAGCCTCATTCCTTCCCCTCGGTCGCCTCGCCCGTATCGGTGGTCTTGCCTTCGCGCGCAGGGCGGTCGGCGCGATCTTCGGTCGGTTCGGGTGCGGGCGCAGGGTCTTCGCCCGTGGCTTCCTCGGCAGGGGCGCCCGAACTCACCTTCTCGGCAGCCTGCTTGTCGGCTTTCTTGCCGGCCCCGGTATCGGAGGGCTTTTCCGTGACCTTGGGTTCGGAGACCGGCGGCGTGTCCGCCTTCTCGTCGCCGGGAAGGATGTAGTCGGCACCCTCCCAGGGGCTCATGAAGTCGAACTGGCGCAGATCCTGCGCGAGCTCGACCGGTTCGTAGACGACGCGCTTCTGATCCTCGGAATAGCGCAGCTCGACATAGCCGGTGAGCGGGAAATCCTTGCGGAAAGGGTGCCCTTCGAAACCGTAATCGGTGAGGATGCGGCGAAGGTCCGTGTTCCCGTCGAACAGCACGCCGTACATGTCGAAGACTTCGCGCTCAAGCCAGCCGGCATTGGGCCAGATGGTGGTGACGGTGGGCACCGGCGTGTCCTCGCCCGCGGACACCTTGACCATGATCCGGTTGTTCTTCGTGACCGAGAGCAGCATGTAGACCACCTCGAACCGCTCTGCGCGGCCGGGATAGTCGACGCCCGCGATTTCCATCAGCTGCTGATAGGAATGCTCGTCGCGAAGACGCCGCAGGACCGTCTCGACGCTGTCACGCCGGACGGTGAACATGAGTTCGCCATGCTCTTCGTGCGCTTCGACGAGATCGTCGCCGATCGCGGTGGAAAGCGTGTCTTTCAGCCCGTCGATCTGGGTGAAGCGCGGCGCGGAATGCAGGACAGCCATATCAGCGCTCGATCGTCCCGACGCGGCGGATCTTCCGCTGCAATTGCATCACGCCGTAGAGCAGCGCCTCGGCGGTCGGAGGGCAACCGGGCACGTAGATGTCGACCGGCACGATGCGGTCGCAGCCGCGCACCACGGAATAGCTGTAGTGGTAATAGCCGCCGCCATTGGCGCAGCTGCCCATCGAGATCACGTATTTCGGCTCCGACATCTGGTCGTAGACCTTGCGCAGCGCCGGGGCCATCTTGTTGCACAGCGTGCCGGCGACGATCATCACGTCGCTCTGCCGCGGCGAGGCACGCGGTGCGACACCGAAGCGCTCCATGTCGTAACGCGGCATGTTGACGTGGATCATCTCGACCGCGCAGCAGGCAAGACCGAAGGTCATCCACCAGAGCGAGCCGGTCCGGGCCCACTGGAACAGCTCTTCCGTGCTGGTGACGAGGAAGCCCTTGTCGTTCACCTCGCCGGAGAGGGAATCATAGAAATCCTGATCGGGCTGGCGAAGTTCGCCGCCTCGCGCAGTCGGCGCGTCGTGCAGAGCCCGGTTGTGATCGGCGGTCAGCGGACGGTAGTGGTCGACCCGCGGCTGATTGTCGATGGTGCGATCTACTCCCATTCCAGGGCTCCAACTTTCCAAGCGTAGGCGAAGCCGATGACGAGTTCACCGAGGAACACCATCATCGTGATCCAGCCTGGCCAACCCGTCAGATCGAGACTCACCGCCCAGGGAAACAGGAACGCTGCCTCCAGATCGAAAATGATGAAGAGGATCGCGACGAGATAGAAGCGCACATCGAACTGGCTGCGCGGCTCCTCGAAAGCGGGAAAGCCGCATTCGTATTCGCTGTTCTTCTCGGCCGTCGGATTGTGCGCACCGGTCAGGCGCGAGACGCCCATCGGCAGGAACACGAACAGCGACGAAAGCGCCACCGCGACGAACATGAAGATCAGGATGGGAAGGTATTGCGAAAGATCGACCACGTGGGAATCCAAGCCTGGGGCGGGTTTGGTGGCGCTCTAGGCCCCTCGCGGGACGGGTGCAAGGGCGGGAGGGGTGCAAAGCACGAAGCTTTCCGTGCTTCGCGTTCACCGGTCCTACTTCATCTGGCTGCGGATCGCCTTGTCGGTCCCGTTGCCATAGGGCGGCTTGAACCCAGCGAGCTTGGCAACGTCGATCCTGGGCTGGGTGTAGATGCTTCGCGCATGGCTGAATTCGCGAAAACCCTCGACACCATGATAGCTGCCCATTCCGCTCGCTCCGACACCGCCGAAGGGAAGGTCGTCCATCGACACGTGGAAGATCACGTCGTTGATGGTAACACCGCCCGAGATCGTCTTCTCGAGGACCCGCTGTTCCTCGCGGCTGTCGGCACCGAAATAATAAAGGCCGAGCGGACGGTCGTGCCGGTTCACATACCCGATCGCCTCGTCGATATGCGCATAGGTCTTGACCGGGAGGACCGGTCC
This sequence comes from Erythrobacter sp., assembly GCA_025698865.1. GTDB lineage: Bacteria > Pseudomonadota > Alphaproteobacteria > Sphingomonadales > Sphingomonadaceae > Qipengyuania. The sequence continues at coordinate 127,034 of JAILWQ010000003.1, forward strand.
GAAGATTTCCTCCTGCATCGCATGCATGTCGTCGGTGACGTTGCGAAGGATGGTCAGCGGCATCTTGCGTGAATTGATATTCGAGAAATCCTCGTCGCCCGGATTGACCTCGATGACCTCGGCGCCCTTGTCGCGGGCATCCTGCACCATGGATTGCAGGCGATCGAAATGGCGGTCGGTCACGATGCTGGCATAGTCGTCATTGGCGAGCAGTGAGGGATACATCTGCGCCGCCCCCTGCCAGATACCGTGCACCGCCTCGTCGGCCTTGCTTTCGGGAACGTAGAGGTAATCGGGCGCGAGGCAGATCTGGCCCGCATTCATCATCTTGCCCATTGCGATCCGCTCGCCGGCCTTTGCGAAGTCCGCGCTTTCGCCCAGAAACACCGGCGACTTGCCGCCCAGTTCGAGCGTCACGGGAACGAGGTTTCTGGAAGCGGCCTCCATCACCTTCCGGCCCGTCGCGGTCGAACCGGTGAAGACCAGATGGTCGAACGGCAATTCGGAAAAAGCGGAAGCGATTTCCGGCCCGCCGGTAAAGACGGCACATTCGTCGGCCGAAAAGCTCGCTTCGACCAGTCGCTTCATCAGCGTGCTGGTCTTCTCCGTGAACTCGCTCGGCTTGATCATCGCGCGGTTGCCCGCGGCGAACACCTGCATCAGCGGCCCGAAAGTGAGATTGACCGGAAAATTCCACGGCGAGAGTATCCCGATCACCCCCTTGGGCTCGTAACGGAGCTCGGCCTTCGCGCCCAAAAGCCCCAGCGGAAATTGCACGTGGCGCTTTTCCGCTTTCGCCCATCGGTCCATGTGCTTGAGGCAATATTTGCCGAAATTCACCGTGCCGACGATGTCCGTCATCATGGATTGGCGCGGCGAACGGTTACCGAAATCCGCGCTCATCGCCTCGCACAGTTCCTCGGCATTGTCCCTGAGCAGTTTGATCGCGCGTTCGATGCGGTTCTTGCGCAGGCCCATGGGTTCGGGACGCATGGCCTCGTGCGCTGTCCGTTGATCGCGCAACACGGCTTCGATCGCGCTCGTCCTGTCGTCGGCCATCATGCTCTCCATTTGCCATTGCTGCGGCGCAACACTAAGTCGCATCCAGCAACCGATATTTCAGAACCGAAAGGCCAGCACAAGCATGACCCAGTTCAGCGCGTCCGACCCCGTCGTGATCCTCTCCTACGCCCGCACGCCGATGGGCGGCATGCAGGGCGCCCTCTCCGATGTCTCCGCAACCGATCTCGGCGCCACGGCCGTCAAGGCGGCAGTGGAGCGTTCGGGCGTCGCGGGCGAGAAGTTCGACCGTGCCTATATGGGCTGCGTGCTGCCCGCCGGGCTCGGCCAGGCGCCGGCGCGCCAGGCGATGGTCAAGGCGGGCCTGCCCAAATCCGTGCAGGCGACCACCGTCAACAAGGTCTGCGGCAGCGGCATGCAGACCGTCATCATGGGCGCTGAGGCGCTGGCGAGCGGCTCCGTCGACTATGTCGTCGCCGGAGGGATGGAGAGCATGACCAATGCTCCCTATCTTTTGAAGAAGCATCGCAGCGGCGCGCGGCTCGGCCATGACACGGCCTATGACCACATGTTCCTCGACGGGCTGGAAGACGCCTACGAGGAAGGGCGCGCCATGGGCACCTTCGCGCAGGACACCGCCAACGAATACCAGATGACGCGCGAGGAGATGGACGACTATTCCATCGAGAGCCTGCGCCGCGCCAACGCCGCGATCGAGAGCGGCGCCTTCGCCGACGAAGTCGTCCCGGTCACCTTCACCAATCGCGCCGGCGAACAGACGGTCGAGCATGACGAACAGCCCGGCAAGGGCAAGCCCGACAAGATCCCGACGCTGCGTCCCGCCTTTGCCAAGGACGGCACGATCACCGCGGCGACCTCGTCCTCGATCTCGGATGGCGCGGCAGCCGTCGTTCTTAGCCGCGAGAGCGTGGCGAAGAGCGCCGGCCAGACTCCGGTCGCGAAGATCGTCGCCATCTCGGCCCATGCGCAGGAGCCTGCCGAGTTCACCGTCGCCCCGATCGGCGCGATCGAGAAGGTGCTCGAAAAGGCCGGCTGGTCCGCCGACGCGGTCGACCTGTGGGAAGTGAACGAGGCTTTTGCCTGCGTGGCCATGTTCGCCATGCGCGACATCGGCATCCCGCACGACAAGATCAACGTGAACGGCGGCGGCACTGCGCTCGGTCACCCGATCGGCGCCAGCGGCACGCGGATCATCGTGACGCTTCTCAACGCGCTCAAGCAGCAGGGCAAGAAGCGCGGCATCGCCTCGCTCTGCATTGGCGGCGGCGAAGCGACGGCGGTCGCGGTGGAAATGGTCTGAGCTCGGCTCGCGGCACTTCCCCGATCGCGGCGCGTTGGTGCTGCGAAAGGGGAAATGCCATGAGAAATAGGATGCTCGCCGCCGCGGCCTGCGCAATGCTGGCTGCATGCGGCAATCCCGCCGAGGAAGCGGACGATCCGATCGTGCCGGAAACACCCACGGCAACGACCAATGCGGTCGATGGAATGGCCGGTACGTTCGAGGTTGTCATGGCAGACGGAACGCTCGTCACCCAGACGATCCGCTCCGACGGCACCTACAGCGACGTGGCAGACGGCGAGGTGGTCGAGACGGGCAACTGGCGAGCGGACGGTACGCGCCTGTGTTACGATCCCGAGGGCGACGAGCCCGAGCAGTGCTTTGCAGGCGGGCAACCGGTGGCGGATGGCAGCTTCCAGACGCGCGACGATCAGGGCAACGTGATCTCGACCGTACGTCGGATCGGCGACGAGAACATGACCACCGAACCCACGGCCTGACCGTAAAGCCCGCCGGAGGGGATCGTCAGTTCGCGTCGGTCCCCCAGATGCGGTCCTCGCGAACCCATCCGCGCCGTCCGTCGACATCCATCTGGCACCAGTCATCGTCGCAGTCGCCGAGTTCGCCGACGACGCCCGGCTCCAGGCGCCAGCGAAGTTCGCCTTCGTCCGATGCCGAACCACGGACCGCCGCCAGCCCCTCGCCCACGATGATGCCGGCTCGATCGGGACTGAGAAGGCGTGCCACCACCCAGCCTGTCGCCCCGTCCGGATCCTGGATGAAACGCCAGCCCTCGTGAACGCGGAGCACCTTCACCGGGAGCCCCGCCCTCCGATAGACCCATTTGACCTTGTAATCCGCGCTCGGGCCCACGCGCATGTTCATCTCGCTCGCCCGGATCGAGGCCCAGTACGGAACCTCGCGATCCTGCGCGGACGCCGTGCTCGCCTGGCTCAGAAGAACCAGCGAAAGGATCGGGAGAAGCGTGCGAAAAAGGACGGCCATGACGGAGTGTGGCATAGGATTGCGGGGCGGCGGGCGCAATCGGGTTCTGCTGTGACCATCGCCCTTGGCAATGGACCTTGACCGCGTCGCGAACGAGGGCCTAGCGCTGCGCGAATGCCTGCCGAACCGCACCACAAGCCGCTCGAGCGCCTGCCCCGGGTCGTCGTCACGCGCCATCTGATGCCGCAGGTGGAAGAGCGCATGGAACAGCTTTTCGAAACCCAGCTCAATTCGGACGACACGCCCTTCCCCGCGCAGCGACTGGCCGAGGCCGTCCGGGACTGCGACGTGCTGGTGCCGACGGTAACAGACCGGATCGATACCGCCCTGATCGAACAGGCCGGCCCGGACCTGCGCCTGATCGCCAGCTTCGGCGCGGGGGTCGACCACATCGACATGGCGGCGGCGCAGGCGCGCGGGATCATGGTCACCAACACGCCCGGTGTCTTCACCGATGACACGGCCGACATCGCGATGGAGCTGATCATCGGCATCCCCCGGCGCGTGCGCGAAGGGGTGTCGATGGTGCGGCGCGGCGAGTGGACCGGATGGGCGCCGACCGCCCTGCTCGGCGGCAAGCTGGCGGGCAAGGTGCTCGGCATCGTGGGCATGGGCCGGATCGGCCAGGCAGTGGCGCACCGGGCCCGCGCCTTCGGGCTGGAAATCGCCTATCACAACCGCAAGCGGCTGCCCGAGGCGGTCGAGCGCATGTTCGCCGCGCGCCACGTCGCGACGCTGGACGGATTGCTGGCGGAGGCGGACATCCTCACGCTCCATTGCCCGGCGAACGAGCAGAGCCGCCACATGCTCGACGCCCGCGCCTTCGGCCTGATGAAGAACGGCGCCTGCCTCATCAACACCGCGCGCGGGGAACTGGTCGATCAGGAGGCGATGATCGCGGCCCTGCAATCGGGCAAGCTCGCCGGGGCGGGCCTCGATGTCTATCCCAGCGAGCCGGACGTCGATCCGCGCCTGCTCGACATTCCCAATGTGATGACCCTGCCCCATATCGGCAGCGCGACCCGCGAGGGGCGCGAGGAATCGGGCCACCGGGTCATCGCCAATATCCGCGCATGGGCTGACGGCCACCGCCCGCCCGATCAGGTGCTCCCGGATCGAAGCTGAGGCGAGCCGCAGCAAGAGCGGTTGCGCCAGCCTCGCAGCGATGAAACATGCTCGGCGCACAGTCCCAGCTAGGAGGCGATGATGGACGAATTCGCCTCACGCATTGAAGCGCTCGAGCACCGCTGGATGCGTGGCTGGATGCAGCGCGACCGAAGCGGCATGAAGGGTCTCGCGACGCGCGATTTCATCTTTCTGCTCGGATCAACCAAACCGGCCATTCTCGATCGCGCAAGCTGGCTGGAAGCGGCGACGACGCGCTGGCTCTGTAACGGATACCGCTTTTCCGAAGTCTATGTCCGCCGCCACGGCAGGCTCGCTGTATTTGCCGAGCAGATGGAAATCGAGGCGGAAATGGACGGACGCGAGTGGTCCGGTCCGGTCTGGATCACGGATTTGTGGCAGCGCGGTCGCGTGCGCCGCGGGTGGCGTATCGCCGAACGAACCTTGTCGCGGCCGGACTATGATCCAGCGACGACAGACGCTGTCCGCTCGATGCAACTTTGGCGGTAAACCCTCAGAGCCGGCATTCGTAGAAGATGTTGAATTCGCTGGCGACGTAATCCGCGAACGGGCCGCGGGGCGTAAAACCGTTCCGCAGATACAGCGCGTTCGCCGCCGCGAAAGGCGCGCCCGTTCCGGTTTCGAGAAGTAGCGTCTCGTATCCGCGCCCCCGCGCGACTGCCATCAGGTGATGGAGCAGCGCCAGCCCCACGCCGGAGCCGAGCGCATCGTCCGCGACGCGCATCGACTTGACCTCACCGCACTGGCGGTCGAGCTGCTTGAGCGCTGCCACGCCCAGCAACCCCGCGGCTCCACGAGCTTCGAGAACAGTCACGCCGCGCGCTGCCAGACCGGAAAGATCGAGTGCGAAGGAGGTACCCGGCGGCGAGGCATCGAGCATCCGCCGCTGGTGTTCGGCCAGCAACGCTCTCGTATCGGGATCGTCGAGGCTGGCGATCCCGATTTCCAATTCAGTCGCCTGTCAGTATGCGGTCGACCAGTTCCTTCACCGTCGGCGTGTAGCCGTTGGAATAGAACGGGTCCTGCTTGAAGCGATAGGCCGCGTGCCCGGCAAAGGCCAGGTTCTCGTCGACCGGCCCGCCATGGGCGATCTCCTGCAACGTTTTCTGAATGCAGAAGCTGCGCGGATCGGCGAGGCGGCCGGTGGTGTAGTCGCCGTGATCCTTCCAGCTCGAGAACTGGCAGTGGGACAGACAGCCCATGCAGTCCTTCTGGTCGGTGCGGATTTCGTCGCGCTTTTCCGGCGTGACATAGACGATCGTATCGTCGGGCGTCTTCAGCGCCTCGGTATGGCCGGCCGCGAACCACGCCTGCGCGCGTTCGTAATCCTTGGGCGCGACCCAGAAATTCTTGCCGCGAACCCCGACATCGAGCTGACGCGTGTGCTCGCCCGCCTCGACCTTGCTGTAGGGAATTTGCCGCTCGCTGCGATGGATCAGGTCCCACAGGAAGGGGTTCTTGACCGCGCTGGAATAGAAGCCCGTGGGGCTGAACTTGTGCAGCAGGATGTCGCCCTCATCGAGCGTACGCAGCATGTCCTTCCACTCGATCGGGATCGGGCTTTCCTGCGTCAGCAGCGGGCGCGTGCCGAACTGGAAGGCGATCTTGCCGAGCTCCGGATTGTCGATCCAGTTCTCCCATTCGCGCAGGAACCACACGCCGCCCGCCATGACGATCGCGGTGTCCTCGGAAACGCCCTCGGCGCGCATCGTGTCGCGCAGCGCCTTGACGCGGGGATATGGGTCTTCCGGCTTCTTGGGGTCCTCGGCATTGGAAAGGCCATTATGCCCGCCGGCGAGCCACGGATCCTCGTAGACCACCGCGGCCATCAGCTCGGGCACCTTGGAATAGCTGCGCTTCCACAGGGCGCGGAAGGCCCGGGCCGAGCTGACGATCGGGAGGTAATGCACGCCGAAACGCTGGGCGATCTCGGCCAGCTTGTAGGGCATCCCCGCGCCGCAGGTGACGCCGGTGACGAGCCCGCGCGTGTTCTCGAGCACGCCCTCGAGCACTTCCTGCGCGCCGCCCATTTCCCACAGCACGTTGATGTTGATCGCGCCGTTGCCGCCCGAAATCTCGTGCGCACGCTTCACCTGTTCGGTGGCGCCGTCGATGGCATAGCGGATCAGCTGCTCGTGGCGTTCCTTGCGAGTCAGTTGATCATAGACCTGGGGCACGATCTTGCCCTCGGCATCGTAGCTGTCGGCGTTGACCGCGCTGACCGTACCGATGCCGCCCGCCGCCGCCCAGGCGCCCGAGCTCGTGTGATTGGTCGCGGAGACGCCCTTGCCGCCTTCGATCAGCGGCCAGACTTCCTTGCCGCCGTAGCTGATGGGCTGCAGACCCTTGAATGCCATTAAACTACTTTCTCTGGCGAACGGCTCAGCCGTCCGTCTTCCTCGTCCCGAGCGTGTCGCCTCGACACGGTTGGATGTTTTCCGGTTCCGGCCTGTTAGCGGCTCTTTCGAACTGTGCATAGTATCCCGCCAGTTCGGGGGCGTCGCGGAAGGCGATCAGGCGGTATCCCGCGCGCTCGAACTCGCAGGAGAGCAGCAGCGGAGCAATGCCGTGCCGGTCGGTCGAACGGTCGACATCGACCACGATCACCCGCCCGCCCGGCCGCAGCGAGGGCCACATGCGCCACAGCAGCGCGTAGGGTTCCGCGATCTCGTGATACATGTGGACCATGAAGATCCGGTCGAAACTGGCTTCGGGCAGATGGGGATCGTCGATCGCGCCGAGGGCGATGGAAACGTTGTCGAGCCGCTCGCGCACCACCCGCTCGCCCAGCCGGTCCAGCACCGCGCGGTCGATATCCTGCGCCAGCACCCGGCCGTCCTCGCCCACCCGGTCGGCCAGGCGGACGGTGTAGTAGCCCTCGCCCGCACCGATATCGGCGACGCGCATACCGGGCCGGATGTCGGCGAGATCCATGACGGTCTCGGCCTCGCCCCGGCTGTCGCGGTTGATCTCGGTCGAGAACTGGCTCGCGCCCAGTTCGGATACCGGACGGTCGGGCCGCGGGAACGCGAGCGCGCTTTCCGCCCGGTCGGAGGGCGCGGCCTCGCACGCCGTCAGCGCCATGGCGGCGCTGAGAGCGAACAGGCCGAGAGGTCTCATTCGACGTCCTCCACCTCGACCGCCTCGCCCGTCACGCGCTGCGCCAGCGCGGCCGAGATGAAATCGTCGAGCGATCCGTCGAGCACGGCATCGGGCGAGGTCGAGGTGACCCCGGTCCGCAGATCCTTCACCATCTGGTAGGGCTGAAGGACGTAGCTGCGGATCTGGTGGCCCCAGCCGATATCGGTCTTGGAATCGTATTCCGTACCCGCCGCTTCCTCGCGCGCCGCCATCTCGCGTTCGTAGAGCCGGGCCTTGAGCATGTTCATCGCGGTGGCGCGGTTCTTGTGCTGGCTCCGGTCGTTCTGACTGGCAACCACGATCCCGGTGGGCTGGTGGGTGATGCGGACCGCGGAGTCGGTGGTGTTGACGTGCTGGCCTCCCGCACCTGATGCCCGGTAGGTGTCGATCTTGAGGTCGCTCTCGTTGATCTCGATCTCGAAATCGTCGTCGATCACCGGATAGACCCACACCGAGCTGAAGCTGGTGTGGCGCCGGGCCGAGCTGTCATAGGGGCTGATGCGGACGAGGCGGTGGACGCCGCTTTCGGTCTTGGTATAGCCGTATGCGTTCTCGCCCTTGATCTGCAAGGTGGCGGACTTGATCCCGGCTTGGTCGCCTGCCTGATATTCGACCGTGTCGACCTTGAACCCGCGCCGTTCGGCCCAGCGGGCGTACATGCGTAGCAGCATCTCGGCCCAGTCCTGGCTCTCGGTGCCACCAGCCCCGGCGTGGATTTCGAGATAGGTGTCGTTGCTATCCGCCTCGCCCGAGAGAAGCGCCTGGACCTTGTCGGCATCGGCGCGGGCGGCGAGCCGTTCGAGCGTGGCGAGCCCTTCGTCGGCGACATCGCTGTCGCCTTCGGCCTCGCCCATCTCGACGAATTCGATCGCGTCGTTCTTCTCGCTCTCGATCTCGCGAACCGTGGTGATCGCGCTTTCGAGCCGCTTCTGCTCCTGCGTGATCGCCTGCGCCTGCTTGGGATCGTCCCACAGCTTGGGGTCCTGCACGCGGGCGTCGAGTTCCTCGAGCCGGCGCAGCGCGCGATCCCAGTCGAGCGACTGGCGCACCAGTGCCAGTGCGGCGTCGATCCGGTCGATATGGGCCTGCCCTTCGGCACGCATTGCTGAATTCCTTACTTGTCGCGCAGGGGCGGGAGAGAACGTGCCGCCCGCTTAACGCGCGGCACATGATTGTAAAGCCGGGCCCCGGCTCGACCGGGCGCGAAACCCGGTCAGAACCCGGGTCAGTAGATGCCGCCCTGTTCCTCGACGAAATCGGCAGTCTGTTCGCTGCGCGCCGGTCGCGAAACGGTGTTGCGGGCAACGCGGGCGCGGCGGAGCAGGTCGAGGATTTCCTCGCGCTTGGCCGCGATCTCGTCCTGCCGAGTCGCGCGGGGCGGTTCTGTGTCGGGCTTGAAGGCTTCCCAGATGACCGCCGCGAGCGGTTCGTCCGAAGGCGTCGCATCGAACACGCGCTTGCCGCTGCGGCGGTCGATCTTGACCATCCGCACGCCGGGCGGGGCAACGAAGTCCTCGCCCTTGCTCCAGTGATCGGGCGTCTGCTCGACGAAGGTCTTGAAGATCGGCGCGGCGGTGTTGCCGCCTTGGACCCAACCGCCAAGGTTTCGGGGCTGGTCGTAACCGACATACATGCCCGCCACGATCTCCGGAGAGCCGCCGACGAACCAGGCATTGGTCGGGCCGGTGGTCGTCCCGGTCTTGCCGAACAGCGGGAGACCGAGGCTGCGCAGACGCACCGCCGTGCCGCGCGTGACCACGCCCTGAAGCATGTGGACGACCTGGAAGGCGGTGCGCGGGTCCATCACCTGCCGCCCGCTTACGCCTAGGCGCGGCATGGGCTGGCCATCCCACTGCGCCATGTTGCAGCCCTTGCACTCGCGCCGGTCTGCCCGCCAGATCACCTTGCCGCGGCGATCCTGGACATAGTCGATCACCGTGCCCTGCCCGTTCTGGCGACCCCAGTTGGCGAGCGCCGAATAGGCGTTGACCATCCGGCGCACCGTCGTGTCGCCCGCGCCCAGCGCATTGGCGTAATAGGGGTCGTAATCGCCGATGCCGACCCGCTTGAAGGTGCCCACCACATTGGTCATTCCGGCATCGTCGGCGATGTGGACCGTCATCAGGTTGCGCGACTGCTCGAGGCCCCAGCGCATCGTGTGCACGCCGCCGCCCCCGCCGCCGAAATTGCGGAAGCACTTGTCGCCCAGATTGGCGCCTTGCCACACGCAGAAGGTCTGGTCGGGCACCGCGCTCGCGGGCGTGAGCCCCTGATCGAGGCCCGTCGCATAGACGAAGGGCTTGATCGTCGAGCCCGGCTGGCGGTCGGCCTGCGTGGCGCGATTGAAATCGCCGAGCCGGCTGTCGAAACCGCCCTGCATGGCGAGGATCCGCCCGGTCTGCGGGTTCTGCGCGAGAAAGCCGCCCGACACGTCGGGCACGTTCCGCAAACGATAGCCGCTGCCAGAAGGCTGCGAGGCCACCACGTCCCCGACCTTCAGCGCGTCCGGAAAACCGGAGAGCGGATAGGTCTCGCCGTCGCTGAACCCGATCGTCGCCGACGAACCGCTGCGCTCGGTGATGACGCCGATCCGCCAGTCCTCGTAACGAATGCCGAGATTGGCCGAGGCGAGCTGGCTGGTCAGATCGCCATTGTCGGGATCGATCGTCGCCACCGGCTTCGTCCAGGCGCGATTGCCCTGATAGGCCATCAGCCCGCGCCGCAGCGCAACCCGAGCCGCATCCTGCAATTCGGTGTCGAGCGACGTCCGCACCCACAAACCGCCCGCATAGACGCTGTTGTTGCCGTCTTCGGCCGTCTCGCCGAAATCGTCGATCAGCTCGCGGCGCACCTCCTCGAGGAAATAGCCCGCATCGGCCGACCGTTCGCTGCGCTCGGTCACGAGGCCGAGCGGCTGCGCCTTCGCGGCGTTCGCCTGCGCCGGAGTGACGAATTCGTTGACCGCCATCTGGTCGAGCACGAAATTGCGCCGCGCAATGGCGAGGTCCGCATTGCGAGCGCGGCCATAGCGTTCGGGCGCCTTGGGCAGGATAGCGAGGAAGGCCATTTCGTGCAGGTCGAGATCGCCGACATCCTTGTCGAAATAGGCGCGCGCCGCGGCCTGCACGCCGAAGCTGCGCCGGCCGAGCGGAATCTCGTTGAGATAGAGCGTGAGGATTTCCGGCTTGGTCAGCACGCCTTCGATCCGGCGGGCCAGCACCATTTCCTTGAGCTTGCGGGTCACCGAATATTCGTCGGTCAGCAGCAGGTTCTTGGCGACCTGCTGGGTGATCGTAGAGCCGCCGACCGCGCGCTGCCCCGAACCCATCTTGGACGCGTAATCGAACACCGCGTTCAGCGTGCCGGTCAGATCGACGCCGCCATGGCTGAAAAAGGTCTTGTCCTCGGCGGCGAGGAAGGATTCCACCAGCGGCCGGGGAAAGTCGGCATATTGGAGCTGCACCCGCCGTTCGCGCGCATAGGAGTGGACGATCTCGCCATCGATCCCGCGCACAACGGTCGGCAAAGGCGTTTCGTAATCGAGCAGGCTTTCGGCGTCGGGAAGGCCGCGCACCAGCAGGACCCAGGCGAAAACCAGTACGGTGAGGCCGACGCCGACCGCCAGCGCAAGATAGCGGAAGCCCCGCCGTTCGCGCCAGTTCCGCCTGAACCAGGCGAGCGCGCGGCGCGGATCGTCGCGCAGCCGGTAGCGGAAATAGTCGAGGCGCGATTGCTCGGTCATCTTGTCCTGAAAATACAGCGTCGCATGGGTGCGGAGCGGCCCTCTAGCATGGCCCGTCTGTATCGCGCCAGAACGAAGCGCATCACGCCTCCGGGCTCGGTCCGGTGGCGGGCGCGGCGGCGGAGCCAGTTCCCGTGCCGAGCTCCCCGCTTCTGGCGAAATAGATGCGGATCGCGCGCGCCAGCACTTCGGCGAAGCGCCTGCGTCCCTCGGGCGAGGACAGCCGCTCGGCCTCGCTTTCGTTGGTGATGAAGCCGCTTTCGTAAAGGATCGAGGGGACGTCGGGCGCGCGCAGCACGCGAAGCGCCGCCGAACGCCGCGGCTGCGGATGGAACGGCAAGACCCCCTTGCCCTCGCGCTCGATCAGCCGGGCGAGTTCGTCCGAGCGGCCCTGCGTCCGGCGCTGCGACAGCTCGACCAGGATCGCGCTGACATTCTCGCCCTGTCCGGTAAGGAGCTGACCATTGATGCGGTCGGCAGCGTTCTCGCGCTCGGCGAAGCGGCGGGCCGCCTCGCTCGATGCGTCGTTGGACAAGGTGTAGATGCTGGCCCCGGCAACCTCGGCCGCTTCGCCGGCGGAGTCCGCGTGGATCGAGATGAACAGATCGGCATCGAGCCTGCGGGCGATCTCCGAGCGTTCCTCGAGCAGGAGATAGGTGTCGTCGTCGCGCGTCAGGGCGACACGCAGCCCTCCTCGCCTCACCAGCTCGTCACGCAGCGCTCGGGCAAGTTCGAGCACCAGCGTCTTTTCCACCAGCCCCTGCCCGCTGGCGCCGGGATCGTGGCCGCCATGACCCGGGTCGATCACAACCAGCGGACGGTCGTCGTCTGTCTCGCCGGCGACATCGGGCAGATCGAAGGCGGCGGCAGGGGGAAGCTCGCTACGCATCACGTAATTGCGCCCGATCGCGGGCACGGGCAATTGCCGCCCCGCGACGGCGAGCGCCGCGCCGACGAAGACGAAGGCCGCCAGCGCGATAAGGAACGCGGCCGTGATCCTGCCGAACGGTGCCATGCGCAATTGGTTAATGCGCGGAAGGCACGTCGCGCAATATGGTTGCCGCCAGATACCCACGGTGCTAGCGCCTGCAATGACGAGAGGTCCGCTGCCGTCCGGCCGCAGCTCTCGCCCATGGCCCGGCGATCCGCCGGCCGTTCGAAGACAGGTTGATGCAGGACACGAACAGTCCCTCCCCGCAGATTTCCGAGCGAGCGAGCGCTGGCGCGATTTCGCTCGCGCCGGTTCCCTTCGCGACGGGGATGGCTTGCGTTCAGGCAGGCGGGTTCAGTCCGGCAGACACGACATTCCGGCAAGACGGCGCTGTCCGCCCTGCCCGGTACCTCACGATCGCCAGGCGGTTTGCCGGCGATTTTCACAACAGGAAGCGCGGGACGACCGCCGGGCCTGCCCCGGCCGTCCGCGCACGGAGATATATACATGGCAACGCGCATGCTAATCGATGCGCGCCACTCGGAAGAGACCCGGGTGGCGGTGCTCAAGGGAAACCGGATTGAGGAATTCGATTTCGAATCTGCCGACAAGAAGCAAATAAAGGGCAATATCTATCTGGCGAAGGTGACGCGGGTCGAACCCTCGCTCCAGGCCGCATTCGTCGATTTCGGTGGCAATCGCCACGGCTTCCTCGCCTTCAACGAAATCCATCCCGATTATTACCAGATTCCCAAGGAAGACCGCGAGGCGCTCCTCGCCGCCGAGGCCGAGGCGGCCGAGGAAGAAGCGCGTCTGCGTGCCGAAGAGGAAGAGCGCGGCGAGATGCCGGGCGACGAATACGACGCCGACGACGAGAGCTCCGAAGCGCTGGCCGAGGATCTGGCCGAGGATGGCCTCGAAGAAGTCGACACCTCCGACAAGGACGACGTCTCGACCTTCGAGGAAGGCCGCTTTTCGGACGGCGATGAAGACGAGGACGAGGACGAGGCGGAAGACGACGAGAGCGGCGACGACAATTCGCGCGGCCGTCGCGGTCGCGGACGGCGTCAGGGCCGCAGCGGTGGCGGTCGTGCCCGTGCCAAGGAAGTCGACGACGCGCGTGCCCGCCGCATGGCTCTGCGCCGCAAGTACAAGATCCAGGACGTCATCCAGCGCCGCCAGGTGCTCCTGGTGCAGGTCGTCAAGGAAGAGCGCGGCAACAAGGGTGCGGCGCTGACCACCTATCTCAGCCTCGCCGGGCGCTACACCGTGCTGATGCCGAACAGCAGCCATGGCGGCGGGATCAGCCGCAAGATCAGCTCGGCCAGCGATCGCAAGCGGCTGAAGTCGATCGTCGGCGATCTCAAGTTGCCCAAGTCGATGGGCCTGATCGTGCGCACCGCCGGCCTCAGCCGGACCAAGACCGAGATCAAGCGCGACTTCGATTATCTCGCCCGCCTGTGGGACGAGATTCGCGAGAAGACTCTCGCCTCCAGCGCGCCGACACTGATCCATTCGGACAGCGATCTCATCAAGCGCGCGATCCGCGACATCTACAATCGTGAGATCGAGGAGGTCGTGGTCGAGGGCGACGAGGGCTACAAGTCTGCCAAGGCCTTCATGAAGATGCTGATGCCCAGCCATGCGCGGCGGGTGAAGCAGTATGCCGACCCGGTGCCGCTGTTCCAGCGCTATGGCGCGGAGGACCAGCTCAAGGCCATGTACGATCCGATGGTCCAGCTGAAATCCGGCGGCTATCTGATCATCAACCCGACCGAGGCGCTGGTCTCGATCGATATCAACTCCGGCCGCTCGACCAAGGAGCACGGGATCGAGCAGACCGCGCTGCACACCAATCTCGAAGCGGCGAAGGAAATCGCCCGCCAGCTGCGCCTGCGCGACATGGCGGGCCTGGTCGTGATCGACTTCATTGACATGGAACGGCACGGCAACACCCGCAAGGTCGAGCGCGCGATGAAGGACGCGCTCAAGAACGACCGCGCGCGCATCCAGGTCGGCCGTATCTCCAGCTTCGGCCTGATGGAAATGAGCCGCCAGCGCCTGCGCACCGGCGTGCTCGAGGCGACCACCCGCGAATGTCCGCATTGCGACGGCACCGGCCTCGTCCGCACCGCGTCGAGCGCAGGGCTCTCGGCGCTGCGCCTGATCGAGGACGAGGCGGCCAAGGGCAAGGGTTCGGTCATCACGCTGGGCGCCAGCACCGAAGCGGCCGTCTACCTGCTCAACCAGAAGCGGTCCGAACTGATGGAGATCGAAACGCTCTACGGCGTCTCGGTCGAGGTCGTGCCCGAAGGCGAGGACGAAGGCGCCAAGATGAGCGTCTCCAGCTCTGGCCCGCGCCCGCAGAACACGCCGAAATTCGAGACTCTCGCCGCCGATGAGGAGGATGAGGACGACGACATCGTCGAACAGGACGACGATGATGCCGATTTCGACGACGAAGATGTCGACAATGGCAACCGGAAGCGCAAGCGTCGCCGCCGCGGTGGCCGCGGTCGCAACAAGAGCCGCGACGATGACAGCCGGTCCGATGACAAGAGCTCGGACGACAACGGTTCGGACGAGGCTGATGCCGACGAGGAATCCTCCGAGGATCGGGAGCAGGCCGAGAGCGACGGCAAGCCGAAAAAGCGTCGTCGTCGCGGCGGTCGCGGTCGGCGGGGCGGTCGTGGTCGCAAGGACGGCGATGCTCAGGACGAGAACGGCGACGACACCGTGACCGAGGCCGACGCCAAGAAGCTCGATGAAGTCTCCGAACACGTGGTCGAGGACATGGCGGTGGTTGCCGGACCCGAGGATTCGCCCGAGACCGCCGAAGCCGAGGCTGATACCAAGGCCGCCAAGCCGAAGCGCACCCGGCGCAAGAAGGCGGACGATGCCGCTCCGGCCGAGGCCGCTGCCGAAAAGCCCAAGCGCACTCGGCGCAAGAAGGCGGAACCGGCTGACGCGGAATCGATTGAAGCCGCCGAGGCCAAGCCCAAGCCGCGCGCCCGCTCGCGCAAGAAAGCGACGGACGAAACGGACGCCACAACACCGGCGGACGCGGCCTCGGAGCCGGCGAAACCAAAGAAGCCTGCCCGCCGCTCGCGCGCATCGGCGGCCAAGCAGGCCGATCCGGCGCCGGTCGAGGAAGAGGTGAGCCAAGAACCCGCCGCCGCTCCCGCGCCTGCCCCGGCTCCCGCTCCGGCCGAGGAAAGCGCTGGGACGATCGAGGAAGCCAAGCCCCGCCGCGGCTGGTGGCAGCGCACCTTCGGCGATTGATGTAACTCGAAAACGGACCCCCGCCCGCTCTGGGATAAGCGGGCGGGGTCAATCCGCCGTCAGGCCCCCCGGCGGCGCGCCACACCCCATTCCATCCATCCAAATATCCGCGGCACACCGCCGAGATAGTCCTGCCCGAGCGGTTCGACCTCGAAGCCGTTGGCGCGCAGGCTCGCCCCGGCCGCCCAGGTCAGGTGGCAGCCGCCCGCGAGGGGCTTCCAGAAAGGCTCGACGCGTTTCTGCCAGCGAAGGATTTCGGCATCCGGCGCGCGGCCATGCTCGAGGAAAAGCAAACGTCCGCCCGGTTTCAGGATGCGCCGCAATTCGCGCAGCACCCGTTCGGGATGCTCGACCGAACACAGCGTATAGGTGCACACCACCGTATCGAACCGGCTATCCGGGAAGGGTATATCCTCTCCCCGGCCATAGCGCATATCGGCATCCCATCCGAAGGCTCGCGCGGATGCGCGGGCCTGTTCGAGCAGTTTCTCGTTCGGATCGATCCCCGACAGTGATACCACCTTCGCCGGATCGTAAAGCGCCTGGTTGAAGCCGCCGCCGCATCCGATCTCGAAAACGTGACCTTCGGCCAGTGGCACCACCAGGCGGCGGTGATCGCCGATACCTTCCCGTCCGCAGGCGAACGCGATCAGGCGCGGCGTCACATGCGCATCGTAAAGGCCCCTCAACCTCATTGATTCTCCCGCCTTCTCAAAAAGGCCGTTTTTCGCGTCTAGAGAGCTACCGCGCTTCCGTTTCGTAGCAAGCCCCTTTCGCAACAGGCCATCCCGGCGCTGGCGGGCTGGTCGCATCGAGGCTAGAGCGCGCGACCACAATCATGACGGAGAACGTCGCCGATGACTCACCCCATCGCTCCGCTGCATATTTCCGAGGATGCCAAGGAGCGCATCCGTATCCTGTTCATGGCCAAGCACGCCCTGTGGGGCGGCGGAATGCATCCAGAGGATGGCAACCACGCGATCTACCACCACGAGGTCCGCACCACGCTCGAAAACCTCGGGCTCAACCTCAGCTTCGCGGACAGTTACCGTGTCCTTTTCGAAGATCCGGAGGTCGATTTCGTCTTCCCTCTGCTTAACCGCGGCGGTTTCGTGAACTCGGAAATGCTGATCCCGACCCTCTGCAACATGTGGCGGATCCCCTATGTAGGGGCGATGCCGTTCCTGCGCGGTCTCGGCGACGACAAGTCCGTGTCCAAGCTGGTCGCTCGGCACGCCGGCGTGCCCACCGCGCCATGGTTCTGCTATCGCCGCGGCGCTGCCGTGCTCGAGCGCGACCTGCCGCCGTCGCAGCGAGGGCGCTGGGTCATCAAGCCCAACGCCTCTTCCGCCAGCTGGGGCATTTCCGATGCATACGATTTCAATGGCGTGGCCAATGCCGTGGCGAACATCCACGGCCAGGGCCATGATGCGATCGTGGAGCCCTATCTCGACGGATACGACGTGCAGGTCGCCTTCATCACGATCGATGGCGCCCCCGTCCAGCTACCGATGCTGTGGTACGAGCGCGACGATACGCAGCGCCTGTGGACCTACTACGAGAAACGCGATCTCATACAGAACACGGAAAAGAGCGCTCTGAAAAGGTTCGACGATCCCGAATTCGAACCGCGGATGACGGAGCTTGCCGGCCGGGTCGCGCGGGAATTCCACCCCTTCGATTACGGGCGCATCGAATTCCGGTTCGATCCCCGGACGGGCGACATGAATTTCATCGAGATCAACCTCAACTGCAACCTGTGGTCGGAGAAGGTCATGGCCAAGGCGGCGGCGCAGGCCGGTTTCAGCCATGCCGATCTGCTCGAAACGATTCTGGCCGAGGCTTTCCGCCGCAACGGGCTGATCGCGGAAACGGCTTAAGCAACAGGGACGGTGCGGCGCATCGGCGGGCAGGCCCTTGCACCTGCGGCCACACCGTCTATGTCATCCCCCGCGCAACAGGACCACGAGCGACATGGCGACTTTCACTCTTCCGAAGAATTCCAAGATCACCGGCAAGGGCCGCTCCCATGCCGCCGAGACCGGCGGGCGCACGCGCAGCTTCAAGATCTATCGCTACGATCCCGACACTGGTGACAATCCGCGTTACGACACGTTCGAGATCGATCTCGACGAGTGCGGGCCGATGGTTCTCGATGCCCTGTTCAAGATCAAGAACGAGGTCGACCCGACGCTGACTTTCCGCCGTTCGTGTCGCGAGGGGATCTGCGGTTCGTGCTCGATGAACATGAACGGGAAGAACGGCCTCGCCTGCACCACGGCGATCGAGGATCTGAAGGGCGAGGTGCGGATCACCCCCCTGCCCCACATGGACGTGATCAAGGACCTCGTGCCCGATTTCACGCATTTCTATGCGCAATATGCCAGCATCCGTCCGTGGCTGCAGACCGTCTCGACCACGCCGAGCGGGAAGGAGCGGCTCCAGTCGCCCGAACAGCGCGAGAAGCTCGACGGCCTTTACGAATGCATCCTGTGCGCCTGCTGCTCGACCGCGTGCCCCAGCTACTGGTGGAATTCAGACAAGTTCCTCGGCCCGGCGATCCTGCTCCAGGCCTATCGCTGGCTCGCCGACAGCCGCGACGAGATGACCGGCGAGCGGCTCGACCAGCTGGAGGATCCGTTCCGCCTCTATCGCTGTCACACGATCATGAACTGCGCCAATGTCTGCCCCAAGGGCCTCAATCCGGCCAAGGCGATTGCCGAGACCAAGAAGATGATGGTCGAACGCAGCATCTGACGGATGCCGCACGACGACGTTTTCGAGCACGGGCCGGACCCGGACAACCCCGGCTGGCGGCACTGGAACCTCAGGGACGATACGCTGTTCAACGGCGCAGTGATGGGCAAGCTCATCACGCGCGTCGAGGACGATGAGCGCGGTGGGTCTCGCGCTCGGCTGCGGATGTTTCCGGAGCGGCGGCACCAGAACCTGCAAGGCATCGTCCATGGCGCGGTGACGCTGGCGCTGATCGATATCAGCCTGTTCACCACCATGCACACGCTCGGCAGCGGCAATGCAGGGCCTTCGGTGACGCTCGAGCTGTCCACCCAGTTCACCGGGGCCGGATCACCCGACAAGCCGCTCGACGCCGTGACCGAGATCATGCGCGAGACGGGGAGCTTCGTGTTCGTGCGCGGCACGGTCGAGCAGGAGACGCATGTCGTCGCTAGCTTCTCGGGCATCGTAAAGAAAATGCAAGCGCGCCAGCCCGCCGGATGAGCGGTGTTCTCGCGCAGTACGAGAGCCTCGTCGAGGCGGGCGAACTACGGCCGGACGCCGACCAGCGCGGTGCGGGAGAGCGCCTCCAGCGCTTGCAGGATGAGCTCGAGGCACCCCCGACCAGCGGAGGGTTTCTGGGACGCCTGTTCGGCTCCGCCCCCCCGCCCCGCGCACGCGGGATCTACATGTGGGGCGGCGTGGGACGAGGCAAGTCGATGCTGATGGACCTGTTCGTCAGGACGCTTGAAATCGAGGAAAAGCGCCGGGTCCATTTCCACGAATTCATGCTCGAGGTCGATCGCCTGATTCGCGAGGAGCGCACAAAAGAGAGCGGCGATCCGATCGCCCCGGTCGCGGCGCGGATCGCCAGCGGCGTACGCTGTCTCGCTTTCGACGAGATGGTGGTCAATAACACCGCCGACGCCGCGATCATGAGCCGGCTTTTCACCGCGCTGATCTGCACCGAGGGCGTCACCGTCGTCACCACCAGCAACCGGCCACCCAAGGACCTTTACAAGGACGGGCTCAACCGTTCGCTCTTCCTCCCCTTCATCGACCTTATCGAGGCCGAGCTGGACGTGCTGCCGCTCGACGGGCCGACCGATTACCGCATGGAGCGGATCGGCGGGCTCGCGACCTGGCATACGCCGCTCGGTGACGCGGCCACCGAGGAAGTGCGCGAGGCCTTCTTCCGCCTCACCGATTACAAGCCCGAGGATGCCGAGAACGTTCCCTCGAGCGAGCTCGATCTGGGTGGGGGGCGCACGCTCCATGTTCCCAAGAGCCTCAAGGGCGTGGCCGTGTTCAGCTTCAAACGGCTGTGCGGCGAGAACCGGGGCGCGGCCGACTATCTTGCCATCGCCCACGCCTTTCATACGGTGATCGTGGTCGGAATACCCCGACTTTCGCCCGAAAACCGCAACGAAGCCATCCGCTTTACCAAGCTGGTCGACGCGCTTTACGAAAACCACGTCAAGCTGTTCGCCACGGCCGAGGCCGAGCCGGAGGACCTCTACACGGCGGGCGACGGCAGCTTCGAATTTGCCCGCACCGTCAGCCGGTTGAAGGAAATGCAGAGCGCGGACTACATGGCGCTCGGACACGGGCCGGGTCACGGCTCCGAGACTTGATCGCGACGCAGCGGCGACTATCTTCGAACCATTCCGGCGGCCATTCATCCCCGCCGATGCGAGAAAATCCGATGATCGAAGTACGACCTTTCTCCAGCCTCGGCCACGCCGACCATGGCTGGCTCGACGCGCGCCATCATTTCAGCTTCGCCTCCTATCACGATCCGGAGCGGATGCATTGGGGCTCGATCCGCGTCTGGAACGACGACACCATCGCGCCGCGCTCGGGCTTCCCGCCACACCCGCACAGCGACATGGAGATCGTCACCTTCGTCCGCACGGGCGCGATCACGCACAAGGATTCGCTCGGGAACCAGGGCAGAACTGCCGCCGGCGACGTGCAGGTGATGAGCGCCGGGACCGGCATCACTCATGCCGAATTCAACATCGAGGACGAGGCGACGACGCTGTTCCAGATCTGGATCGTGCCCGATCGCCGGGGCGAGCAGCCCGGCTGGGGCCAGCGCGAATTTCCGAAGGCAAGCCGCGCGGGCGGCTTCGAAATCCTCGCCAGCGGCACGCCGGACGAGGACGACGCCCTGCCGATCCGCACCGACGCGAAAGTTGCCGCTGCGACGCTGGATGCCGGTCAGACGGCGAGCTGGCAGACCGATCCCTCGCGCCACCAGTACCTCGTCGCGCCCAAGGGGCGGGTTAAGGTCAACGGCGTCGAGGCAGCACCGCGCGACGGAATTGCCGTCACCGGCGAAGGCACGATCACCGTCGAAGCGCTCGACGATGCCGAAGTGGTGATGGTCGACGCGCGCTGAATCCGCGTCAGGCCGCGCTGGTGAGCCTCGTCTGAGCGCTCACCAGCCGGTCCATCAGCTTGAGGTCCTTCGCGCCGAGCTGCAGCGCGGCATCGGCCCATAGCTCGGTGATCCGCGTCAGCTCATCCAGTTCGAGGTTGAGCGCGACCTTCATCGCTCGGCGCGAATTGACGAGCCCGGCGTGCTTGCGCTGCGACTTGCGGATGAATTCGCGCGTCGCCTCCAGCCCCCCTCCATCCTCGGCGAGATGGTGAACGATGCCGAGATCGTACATCTGTTCCGCCGTGTAGATCGCGTGTGACACGATCAGGCGGTCGGCCATGGCGCCGCCCAGCTTGCGGCTCAGCAATGAATGCGCGCCCATGCCCGGAAACAGGCCGAACATCATTTCGGGCAGACCGAACGTCGCACCGCGTTCCGCGACGATATAGTCGAAGCTCAGCAAGGCCTCGAACCCGCCGCCCAGCGCATCGCCCTGCACCATGCCGACCGTCACAATCGGGAGACCGAGCGAGTTGATGTTGCGGTGGAGGATCTGGCAGCAGCGATGACCATAGGCCACCAGGCTTTCGCGATCGCGCGCCTCGATCAGGCGCCGGAAAAGGTCGAGATCGCCGCCGAAACAGAACACGCCAGGTGCGCGGCTTCCCAGAACGAGGAAGTCGAGCGGCACCCTGTCCGGGCCGAACCCGGTCCCGATCAAGCGCTGCCAGCTGACGAAGTCCCGCAGCATCTCGGGATTGAAGCTCGGCCTGCCCTTGGGCCGCATGAACGTCCAGAGCGTCCGGAAATCGCCATCGTAGAGGACATCCAGCTGTTCCAGTCCGAACAGCTCGTCGGGAATGGCGGCATGGCGCGCGCTTTCGACATAAAGCTCGGCCTCGTCGGTCAGACCGATGGCGCGCTCGTCGCCCGCACCGTCTTCCGCCGGATAGCTGGTTGCGGTTCTGACCTGTTCCATTGCGCCCCCTGCAAACCTCGCAGTCACGCCGATCCCTGTATCGAACGATGCTGCGAAGAACCCGGTATTATGCGAGGCTAACGTCGCCGGGGTTACAGTGGCAATGATTATATTCGTCTCGAACCCGTGCTTTAGATGGTTAACGGGTTCCCGATTGTGCGTTGCGGCATTTGCGCCACACCTCGCTCAGTGGGCTAAGTCCAAGCGCGCCAAGGACTTTTCGAGCATTAGCAGCTGCCACAGCACCCTGCCGTTGTCCGACCGCCCGGAAATGTGTTTTTCCGCCAGCGCGGCCAACGCCGACTGGTCGAACCAGCCGGATTGCAGCAGCCGTTCCGAACGCACGATACGGCGTGCCTGATCTGCCAGATCGCCGCGAAACCACGCCGCCAGAGGAACGGAAAATCCCTGTTTGGGCCGGTAGAGAATGTCGTCGGGAAGATAGCGCTCCATCGTTCGCTTCAGCAGAAACTTGCCCTGCCGGCCGCGCACCCGCTGGCGGTGCGGCAGAGTGGCGGCGAATTCGACGAGGCGGTGGTCGAGCAGCGGCTCGCGCGCCTCGAGACCCACCGCCATGCTCGTCCGGTCGATCTTGGTGAGGATGTCCCCGGGCATCCAGAACTTGAGGTCGGCATATTGCGCGGCGTCGAGACCGCTGCGGGCCGGCGCCCGATCCATCGTCCTGATCCACTCCTGCTCCGCCCGGTAGGCACCCCGGACGCGCTTGAACCCCTCGCCGAACAGCCGGTCGCGCTGCTCCGGCGCAAGGACCGAGACGGCGCGCGCATATCCCGCCGCGCCCCCCTCTGCCAGCGACTGGAAGGTGGACTTGGCGCGGAAGGCGCGCGGGGCCCAATCGGCTTTGGGCCAGGCTCTCCCAAGCCCGCCGAACACCGGCTCGCGAAGGAATTGCGGGATTGCCCCGCGCAGCTGTTCCTCGCGGTGGTGAAACATCTGGCGGCGATAACCGGCAAAGGCCTCGTCAGCTCCGTCCCCCGACAGTGCGACGGTAACGTGCTCTCTTGCGAGCGCGCAGACCTGCAAGGTCGGCAGGGCGGAGGCGTCGGCGAAGGGCTCGTCGAAGATCTCCACGAGCCGGTCGAGATCGGCCATGCGGTCGGGCGAGACTATGCGCTCGTAGTGGTCGGTACCGAAGCGTGCTGCGACTGCGCGGGCATGGTCGGTCTCGTCCGCCTCCGCAACATCGAAGCCGATCGAACAGGTCGTTACCGGCGCACGATCCGCTTCGGCCATCAGCGCGACCACGCTGGAGGAATCAACCCCGCCCGAAAGGAACGCGCCAAGCGGCACGTCGGCCACCGTCCGGCTGGCGACCCCTGCGCGCATGTGATGAAGCAGTTCGACCGAAAGGTCGGCTTCGCGCCCGCGCGCGCGGTCGGCAAAAGAAATGTCCCACCACTGCTGCGGAGGCGCGGGAGCGCGTCCGTGCTCCAGCAGGCGAAAATGGCCGGCGGGCAGCTTTTCCACCCCGGCGATGATCGAGCGGTGATCGGGGACGTAGCCCCAAGTCATGTAATCCTCGATCGCCAGCGGATCGATCTGCCGCCGCATGAGAGGATGCGCGAGCAAACCCTTGAGTTCGGATGCGAAAGCGAGGCTGCCGTCGCTCAGCATTGCGGTGAAGAGCGGCTTCACTCCGAACCGGTCCCGTGCGAGGAAGAGACTGCGCCGATCGCGGTCGTAGAGCGCGAAGGCGAACATTCCCTCCAGCCGGTCGAGGCAGCCTGTTCCCCAGCGCTGCCAGGCGGCGAGGATGGTTTCGGTATCGCCCTCGGTCCGGAAGCGGGCGCCCTCCTGTTCGAGTTCGCGCCGCAACTGGCGGTAGTTATAAATCTCGCCGTTGAAGACGATCACCGCGCGTCCGTCCGCCGAATGCATGGGCTGCGGCGAGCCTTCGAGGTCGATGATCGACAGACGACGATGGCCGAGGCCAACCCCGTGCTCGGTCCATACGCCCGAACCGTCCGGCCCCCGATGCGCGAGCGCGTTGCACATCGTCCGGACCCGCTCCGGATCGACCGGCTTGGGCGTGCCGCAATGGAAAAGACCCGCTAATCCGCACATGGGCGCGTCGCTAGCCTCAGAGCTGGCCTGCGGCAATTGCCGTTGCAACCGCCACCACCGCCATGGCGAAGAGGATGGAGCCAAGCCGTCCGTCGCCGCGCCGGAGCGCCCTGACAATCGGGTTCCGCTCCGCTTCCTCGACGCTCAGCCCCGCTTCTTCCGGCACGCGCTGGAAGAAGGGCCGAGCGCCGCCGATCAGGATCGCCAGTACGATGGCGAAGAATATCCAGCCATAGACGATGTGATCGAAGCCCGAGGCGAACTCGACACCCTGGCTCTGCGCAATATTGATCGTGCCCCAGGCCCGCACCCCGTTGGCGAGGATCGGCACGAGGATACTCGCGGCCATGAACGCGGCACGGCGCGCCCAGCTGTCGAAGGCGGTGAAGCAGACCAGCACGCCGATGGCGAAAGCGGCGACGAGGAAATTGACCCCGGAACAGGCTTCGGCGACCACGAACAGCCCGGCGGGCGTGTCGATGAAAATGCCATTGGTCTCCGCAGGAATGCCGCTCCAGTGGGTGAGGACGATGGCCAGCCGCGCGGTGATCGCCTGCATCGGCGGGACGATCTCCTGACCGAAGGGGACGAGAAAGACCATCATGCCGAGCGGCAATGCAAGGAGCGCCGCCGCCCGCACGCCGAGAATGGCGAGGATCGCGGCCTGAAGCATTCCCACCGCGCCCGCATGGGCCAGCAGATTGATCCCACTTGTTCGTCCCGCCAGCCACAAGACGCATGCCGCGATGAGGGCGGCTAGGCCTGTCCAGGATGCGTGCGGCGTAATGCGCGCAAGGTCGGCGCGCCGCTCCCAGGCCAGCCAGCCGACGATGAAGGGGATCAGCAGGATGTGGCTATAGGTGGCGATATTCCACCATTGATGCGCCATCTCGCCCCACTCGCGCGCGGTCATCAGAATGAGTGCAAGCGCGGCGACGGCGAGCACCGCCAATGCGCGCGGCCAGTCGCTGCTTGCAGCAAGCGTGAGGTCCAGCGGCTGCGAGGCCCCGTCAGGCTGCATCCCTGCCGCTCCGGTCTGGATCCGCATCGACAATCCGGCGCAACGCCTCGTGGACGGAGGCCCAGCTATGTTCGCGCAGTATGAAATCGCGCGCCATCCGGCCCATACGGCGGGCCTTTGCTCCGTCCTCGATCAGGGCGACGATCTCCTTCGCCATCTGTGCGTCGCTGCGGGCGATGACGAGATGCGTACCGTTGGTCGCCGAGATGCCTGTCGCGGCCTCCTCGCTCGCCACCACGGGGCGGCACATCGCCATCGCTTCGAGCACCTTGTTCTGGACGCCGCGCGCAAGATCGAGCGGCGCGATCACCACGTCGGCGGCGAGCAGGAAGGGGCGCACATCGACCACCTCGCCCCAGACGGTTACCCCGTCGCGGTCATCACGGGCGATGAGTTCAAGTGCGGGAGCGCGGCCTACCACGTGAAACTCGGCTTCGGGGTAACGCTGGCGGACGAGCGGCAGGATGTTGTCGATCCCGCGCTTCGCCGCGGCGATATTGGGCGGATAGTCCATCTGACCGGTGAACACGAGATGCGGCCCTTGGCGCGAGGCGATGGATGGCTCCTCCCCCGCATAGGCCGGGTCGAAGAAACTCGCATCGATCCCGTTGCCGAGCGCGACGAGATTTGCGTCGCTTCCACCGCAAAGTCGGCTCTCGAACAGCGCCTTCTCCTGTTCGGTGATGAGCAGTGTCGTGTCCGCCCGCTCGGCCAGCCTAGCCTCCTCTATGCGAAGCAGGCGATCCTCGCGCCGCAGGAGCGCGGATCGCGGCCAGCCGGCGGTTTCCGCGTAGGTGCCGAACTTGACCGAGTCGACATCGCACAGATCAACGACCACGCGGCTCGCGAAATCCTCGGGGACATACTGGCCCATCTGGCCCGAAAACACGAAGATCGTCTCGATCGGGCGCTCGGCCAGCGTGCTGGCGACCCATTCGCGCAATTTCCGGTCGGCGAAGGCAGTAAGGCTCACCGGTTTACCGGTCGCGAGCGCTTCCAGTCCGGCGAGCGCCATCGGCTTGCTCCGCGTGACGAGGCAGTGGCTGGCAGCGACATCGGCGAGTACAGCTTCCTGCTCGCGATCGCCCGGCGTGTCGGCGAAAGTGCCCACATGAACCGGCGCGATGGCGGCAAGCCCGCGCAACAGGTGGTGCGAGCGGATCTTGTCGCCGCGATCGGGCGGAAAGGGCACGCGATGCGCGAGGAAGAGGATCTCGCCCATCGGCCCGCCCCCGCCCGTCAGCCGAGACCGCGCGCGATGGCCGGCCCGATCCGGTTCGCCAGGCCGAGCGGCAGCCGTTTCCAGAGGTCGATGGCGCGCGAATGGCCCTCATCCGAAGGATCGATGTTGCGCGCCGGGCGGTCGAGTGCGGTCCAGTGGCGGTAGGTTAGCGGTTCGGCTGCGAAGCCCCAGTTCTTCTTGAAACGGTAGGGTCCGCTCCCGGTCTTGGAACGCCCGAAATCGAAGCGTGTACAACCGCGCGCGCGAGCGTGGCACATCAGCGCGTAATACATCCGCTCGGTCGAATGCAGCCCTCGCGCCGCCGTGGTGCCGCCTCCCCAATAGGGCATGACCGTACCGCGATGGTAGAAGGACAGGACGCTCGAGACGGGAACGCCTTCATGGCGGACAGTCATGATCTCCGCATCCTCGCCGAATGCGTCCATCATCGCATCGAACAGCGAGCGGGGGAACACCGGCGTGCCGAGATTGCGCACACTCTTAGCATAGACTGCATAATGCGCGGCGCGTTCGGTCTCGTCCTGGCCGGTGGTTATCTCAAGGTCGGCGGCCAACCCCTTGCGGACCTCGGCCCGCGCCTTGCGGGGAATGGCTAGGAGCTGGGCTTCGTCATCCGGGGCGAGGTCGGCAGCGAAATTGGCATGGCGGCCCTCGACCAGCGCCCAGTTCTCCGGAGCGACCGGATCGCGCAGTTCGACCCCGTCCACGCCTAGCCTCCCCGCCAGTTCCTCGGCCGCGCGGCAGAGCCGGATGCCGTCCTCGGAGCGCACCGCAAGCGCCCCACCGCCAATGCCGAAACCGCTGGAGACGAGCACCTGTCCGAAAATCGGCGAACGGACTTCGCTCAGCGGCAACCAGCCCGCAAGCGCCCCGCCGCGTTCAAGCACCAAGCCGCGTGCACGATTGCCGGTCCCGCGCTCGACCGCCGTCAGCCAGGCAGGGCGCTGGAAGATCGAGCCCCCCTGCTCGGCGACGAAACGCTCGATCCGAGTGGCCTCGTCCGGTTCGCGCAGATCGGCGAGGCGGATTGTCGGGCTGGAAAGGATGACCGGCGCGTTCACGCCGCCTGCCTGCCCGCCGTCTCTACGCATGTCGCCGCCTGTTTTCGGGCCAGCGCATCCATCCGCTCCCACGCGAATTCACCGCACAGGCGAGCAAGCTTGCGCTCCATCGTGTCGAGATTGGTGTAATGCCGCAGCCGGGAACGGAGCGGCGCATTTTCGACGCGGGGCTGCTCGGAATCGATCTCCCACGGATGGAAATAGAACGCCGCGGGGCGGGCCTCCTCGCGATTGACCTGACATATCGCCCAGCGGGTGAAGGCATAGGGCAGCACGCGGAAGAAGCCGCCCCCGCCCGCCGCCATCCGCCGCTTGCCGAGCATCGCCGTCGTTACGGGAATCTCGACCAGCGCGGAGCCCGCGACGGGGCGGAAGGCGAAGCGCGGCGCCTCGCGCCAACCGTAATGGTCGTGCGCGACCGGAGCGACGCTGGAGGAATAGGCATAGCCATGTTCGGCGAGGATTTCGTGCGCCCATGGCGTGCGCTCGTCGATCGAGAAGCTCGGCGCGCGGTAGCCTGTGACCGCGCTGCCGCTCGCATCCTCGAGGATCGCGCGGGTTCGAGCGATGTCTCGCGCGAATTCGTCTGGGCTCAGCGTGAAGACGCGGGTGTGATCATAACCGTGGCTCGCGATCTCGTGCCCCGCATCGGCGATGCGCCGCATCATCGCGGGTTCGCGTTCGGCGATCCAGCCAAGGGTGAAGAAAGTGGCGCTCACCTGCGCTTCGGCGAAGAGGTCAAGGACCCGCGCGACATTGCCGGCGACCCGCAGGGCGAGCCCGTCCCAGTCATCGCGTGCAATCGTCTTCTCGAACGCGCCGACCTGAAACCATTCCTCGATGTCGACCGACATCCCGTTAACAATCGCGGCAGAGGCCATCGGAGCCGTACCGCCCTGCCCGCCTGCGCCGCCCGTTCCGCCTTGCGTCACCGGATCGCCTTTCCGCTCGCGTATCAGGCGGCTTCGCGCCGTCCGCTCGTCTCGAGGATCTCGATGAGCGAGGCCATCACCTGGCGCAAGGACTGTTCCTGCTGGTCGAGCCGCGCATCGATGGCGGCAAGCCGCTCCCCCACATCGTCGCCTGTCTGGAAAGCGGCGGAGGGACGCAGAGCGTCCATGTCGCGGCGCAGTTCCTTCATCGCGCGGTCGCGGTCGGAAAAGGCCTGCTCGATAGCGGCGATCTGCGCCTCGGCCAGCCCGCCATCGGGAGCGGCGGCCTGCGGACGCTCCGCGCGGTCCTCGCGCGTGCGGGCTTCCGCCAGCGCATGGGCGGCGGGCAGATTGTCGCGTTCGGGGCGCGGCCGGGGCGCCTCCTCGACCGGATGCTCCGAGGCATCGTCATGCATCTCGATCAGCACCGCCTCGAGCAGATCGGGCTCCAGCACCGACTGCTCCTCCACCGCGCCGAGCAACAGCAAGCGAGTCATCACCTGGTTGATCTTGCGCGGAATGCCGCCGGTCGCCTTGTGGATCGCATTGAACAGACCGCGGTCGAGCTCGGGATTGCCATCCCACCCGACATGGCCGAGCCGGTGGCGGATATAGGGTTCGACCTCGCCCGGCTGCATCGGCTCCAGGTGATGGGCGGCGATGATCCGCTGGCGCAGCTGTTCGAGCTCGTCGGATTTGGCGATCAGCTGGCGGAATTCGGGCTGGCCGAGCAGCAGGGTCTGCAACAGCGGATGCGCGCCGAGCTGAAAGTTGGAGAGCATCCGCAGCTCTTCCAGCGCGCCGATCGAAAGGTTCTGTGATTCGTCGACGATCAGCAGCACGCGCCGCCCCTCACGCGCTTCCTCGTGCAGGAAGGCTTCGATCGCGGCGAGCGCGCCGGCCTTGTCCTGTCCCGCGACGTCGAGGCCGAAACTGCGCGCGGCGACATGGACCATCTCGTCCCCGTCGAGCGCGCTGGTGACGACCTCGCCGACCGTCATCCGGTCTTCCTCGAGCTTTTCCTTGAGATGCGCGACCAGCGTCGACTTGCCCGAGCCGATCTCGCCGGTGATGACCACGAAGCCCTCGCCCTGGTTCAGACCGTAGCCGAGATAGGACAGCGCTTTCTTGTGCGTCAGGCTCTCGAAATAGAAAGCCGGATCGGGGGTCAGCTGAAAAGGCCGCTCGCTGAAACCGTAGAATTCTTCGAACATGAAGCTTCCCTATCAGAAATCGTAACGCAGGCCGACCAGCGCCGATGCGGTTTTCAGATCCTCGGCGGTGAGGTCGCTGTCGAGATAATTGAGCGCGATCGCCGCCCGTGCGGTGAGATTGCGAGTCAGATTGCGATAATAGGCGGCCGAACTGCCCAGCGCGAAGGTGTCGCCCAGACTGGCCGCGCCGCTGTCGAACCAGCTGGCATAGGTGGTGACGGTGTAGCTCGAATTGCGGCTGAGCGGCCCGCTCGCCCCGGCATTGAGGTAAACGGTCTCGTCGACAATGCCGTCGGCCGCGGCGAGCACCGTGCCCTCGGCCCCGATGAAGTTGCGCCGGTCGTAGCCCGCCCCGACGCTGACCGTCGAGAGCCCGACCGTGCGCGAATAGCTGGCGGCGATGCCTCGGCTGCGGAAGACCGAAGAACGGATCGAACCGAACGCTCCGTCGAGGCACGAGCCGGCGCCCACCGCGCCCGAGCAACCGATGATCTCCCCGCTCACCGGGTCGCGGATGACCTGGAAGTCGGTCGGAAGGGCGGCAAGCGCGTTGGTCAGTCGCCCGCCGAAGCCGGAGATCCCGTCATAGACCGCGATGCCGACATTGCTGTTGCGATCGGGTTGCCAGGCGAAATTGCCGTAGAAGGTCTCGCTGTCGTAGCGGTGGCCGAAATGCGCCTCGAGCGAAGTGCGGTTGCTGGGGCGCCAGACTACGCCGACATCCCAGATCAGGCCGTCGGCCTCGAAGGCGAGGCGGCGCGGACTGGATTCGTCGGTGACGAACCGGCCGTCGGCGCCCACCACCGGCACGCCGGCGGCATTGCGCGCTGCGTCGCGGCTCGACACCTCGACGTCCTCGATCCCGACGCCGCCGACCACGGCCAGCACCGGGGTGATCGGGATCGTGACGTCGCCGCGCACATAGAGGTCGCGCACGCGTTGATCGAGATTGTTGACATCCTCCTGAAAATAGCCCGCGCCGATACCAAGGCCGACCGGCAGGGGTTCGTAAGGGGCGACGCCCGCGCGGACATTGGCGCTGTGCGTCACGCTCTCGTCGAACACGTCGATCCGGTTGCCGCCAGTCGCGAGAAGATCGGGGCCGTCGACCTTGGTGTAACCGAGCCGGTAATTGGCGGTCACCTCCACATCGTCCACGCGTGTGGCGAGGTTCGGGCCAATATAGCCGGCATAGGTCTCGGTCGAGAAATCGCCGTCGAAGGCCGGATTGAAGCCATTGCGCCCGCCGGTATCGACGCTGCTGCGCGAGGCGAGCCCCCCCGCCTCCAGCGTCAAAGCGTCACGCACCAGTGTGGTGTAGCCACGCGCGAGGCCGGTCAAAGCGTCGCTGTCCGCCGCATCGCCATATCCTATGTTCCGCTCGTAGCGCACCGATACGCTGGCGGCGTTGTTGCGCCCCTGCACCGACGCATCGATGCCCGCGGCGAGCTGCGTGTAGGTCAGCACGTCGTCGCCCGGCGAGATCTGCCAGGTCACGATCTGCGAGGCTTCGATATATGGCTGGATCGATGCGCTGCGGGTGGCGGATCCGGGCGCTTCGCTTGTTTCCCCGCCCGGTCGCGCAGAGGTATAGGTCTGCGCGGAAAGCGGCCCGGCGCAAAGCGTCAGCGGGGCGAGCGCGAAGATCAAAGCGAGGCGGCGCACCCGGTCACTCCCCCATCCCGTAATAGCGACCGAAACTGCGCCCACTCGGACTGAACGTCGCATCGTTGAGCAGCAGACGAATGTCGCGGCACCCGGCGAGCAGATCCACCGCATCCTCCAGCGCCACGCGCGGCGTATTGTCGGCGCGAGCCACCAGAAGCGTCTGGCCGACATGCTTGGCAAGCTCCGCCGCGGGCGAGGCGGCGAGCGCGGGCGGACTGTCGAAGACGAGCACTCGGTTGGGCGCGCCGCGCGTCAGGCGGCCGAGGATCTCGAAGGTCCGCTCGCTGGCGAGGAGTTCGGCGTCGCGCTGCGTCCGCTGCCCGGCAGGCAGGACGAAGAGATTGGCGATGTCGGTCCGCAGCACGCTCTCCTCGACCGGTTTAGAGGAACCGGCGAGCGCGTCCATCAGGCCCGTGCCGGCTTCGAGGCCGAGCCGCCTGGCGATCGAGGGCTTGGCGAAATCGGCATCCACGAGCAGGAGCTCGATGTCCTGTTCGGCGGCGAGCGCCAAAGCGAGATTGATCGAACAGAAGGTCTTGCCCTCGCCCATGTGGGGCGATGTCACCAGTACACGGCGGGAGGGCGCGGTTCCTTCGGCCTGTGCGGTGGCGAGGACCTGCCGCTTGACGATGCGGAACTCCTCGAACAGCGCGCTGGTCGCGGCGTCGGGATCAATCAGGGCGTGGGCGCGGAGCTGTTCGCGCGAGACCGTGTGGGTCTTCGCGGGGAACCTGACCGCTGGACCCGAGACTTCCTCCCGCTGCTGGCGAACCGGGACTGCGGCAGCTTGAGGCGCCGGAGCGGAAGCAGGTGCGGGCGCCGGCTCAGCAGGCACGGGAACCGGAGCGGTCGGCTCCGACGCAACCGCCGGCGTGACGGATTTCGGCGGCGGCATCCGCTTCTTTGCATCGGGCAGGCGCGGCGGGACCTTGGCCGGGGTGAGCCTATCGAAGCCGAAAGCGTTTCCGGCGCGCTCAAGCAGCGAGCCGCGCTTGCGCTCGTTCTTTCCGGTGTCCTCGGTGGCCGCCTCGGGAGGGACGATCTTGACAGGCTTGTTCACATCCCCCTCCTTCACGCCACCGTGCCGACCTGGATGAACTCGATGGCGAGCAGCACCACGCACAGCCCCCCGAGCGCCGCGAGCCCGCCCGCGAACTGCTTCAGTCGCAGCCGTTCATGGCTCTTGCGCGCCGTCGTCATCGAGCGCGAGATCGTTCCGGCGACCGGCAGATCGAGCGTTCGCTCGAGCCGATCGGCGGTGGCGAAACCGGCCTTGAGCCGCCCCAGCGCGAACGCCGTGCCCGCGCCCGCCGCGATGCCGGCGAACAACACTCCGAGCAGCAACAGCGGGCGGTTGGGCGAGGCCGGCCGGCGTGGCGCCGTCGGCGGGTCGATCACCTGGAACTGGAACGCGCTCCGCTCCGTCTGCACGTCGCCGCGCAGCCGCATCTCCTCGCGGTTCTTGAGCAGCTCGTCATATTTGGTGCGGAGAACGTCGTAATCGCGGCTGATCCGGTTGCCCTCCGCCGCGACCGCCGGTTCACTCGACTGCGCGGCCATCATCGCGGTGATGTCCGACTGAAGCGCGGCCTTGCGCGCCTGAAGCGCCTGCAAATTGGCCTGGCGCTCGGCCCGGATCGAGATCAGCGAGGTGTAGGCCGGGTTGGGCGAACCGTAGCTGCCGTCGCCCTCCGACGCGGCCTGCTTCTCCAGCAAGGCGATCTGGCGCTGCACCGCCTGCAAGTCGGGGTGCCCGTCGGTCAGCCCGCGCGAACGCATCCCGGCAAGCTGCGAGCGCGCTTCGGCTAGGGCCTGTCGCGCCCCGCCGCCCTGACCTGGCACGACCATGGTGCGCGGCGTGCTGGCGATCTGTCCGCTGATCGCGGCGAGCGCGCTCTGGGCCGCAGCGAGATCGGCATCGACGCCGCGCATCTCGCTGCGCAGATTGGTGATCCGGGTCGACATCGTGGCGCTGCCACCGATCAGCTCGGGATTGGCCGCCTCGAACGCCATGCGACGCTGTTCGGCCGCCTCCAGCTCCTGCTTGCGCTCCTCGAGTTGCTCGTCGAGGAAGACGATGGTGTCCGCGACCTCGCCGCGTGCGCCGGCGACGTTTTCCTCGCGGAAGATGTCGATCATCTTCTGCGTCACATCCTGCGCCAGTGCGGCGTTCTCGGCATCGGAGAGATCGCTCTTGCCGATAGTCGCCGAGATCTCGAACAGATTGTCCTGCTGGCTTTCGACCTTGATGTTCTCGGTCAGCTTGGCGACGGCCGCCTGCATTTCGGGCTCGGTCCGGATATCTTCGCCGAGCTTGGTGGCGCGCACGACCTTTTCCAGATTGACCGCGCTCGCCAGCGTCTGGCGCACCTTGACCAGTTCCTGGCGCCCCTCGCCTGCGATCTGGAGCTGTTCGGACAGCACGTCGTCGAGCTCGACGAAGATGCGCGCCCGGCTCTCGTAGCTATTCGGGATCAGGGCGACGACCAGCCACCCCGCGACGCACACGCCCCAGGCGATGCCAAGCGCGAGCCAGCGGCGGTTCCACACCGTGTGCAGTGCCGCGCGCACCTCGTCGAAAGCCTGATCCATCGGCCCGCGGCTCCTCAGAAAGTGGATTCGGGGATGATGATGACATCCCCAGGCTGGAGCATGACATTGGCCTTGCTGTCGCCGTGGCGCAGCAGATCGGCGAGGCGCAGGGCGTATTCGCGCTGGCGGCCCGACTGCTTGTCGAACCGGATCAACTTGGCGCGGTTGCCCGAGGCATATTCCGACAGACCGCCGACCGCGATCATCGCGTCGAGCACGGTCATGTTGGCGCGGTAGGGCAGGCTCGCCGGTTTCTCGGTCGCGCCGACGATGCGGACCTGCTGGCTGAACGTGCCGGCGAATTCGTTGACGATCACGCTGACCAGCGGATCCTCGATATACTGGCTGAGCTGGAGCCGGATGTCCTCTTCCAGCATGGCCGGCGTCTTGCCCACGGCGGGCATGTCCTTGACCAGTGGGATCGTGATGCGTCCGTCGGGCCGCACCTGGATTTTCTCGGCGCCGAGTTCCGGATTGCGCCAGACGTGGATGGTGAGATTGTCGAGCGGGCCGATGATGTATTCCTCGCCCGGACCTTCCTGCAACGCGACGAAGGTCGCCGGCGGCAGTTCGGTTCCACCCGTGCCGGCGCAGCCCGCCAAGCCCGATGCCGCCAGTGCGAGCATTCCCAGGCCGGAAATCCTGCGAGAAATCGTCATGCTACTCGATCCCCAAACATCACCATGACGGGCGACCGGCACGCCTGCTGGCGAGCGTACCACCCCTGTTCACCGGATTTGATGGCATCGAAAGGTGAACAGACAGTTAGTCATCATACGCGATCCGCCGAAATCCAGGAGATTCACCCCCCGACGTCCCGTTCCAGTACACGTTCGCTAGACGAGGAGTTCGGCCGCCGGTCCCTGGCCGAGAAACGCGCTCGGGCTAGCGCTCGCACCATACGCGCCCGCGCAGAACACGGCAACCAGATCGCCCACCTCGGCCCGTGGCAGATGCGCGCGGTCCGCGAGACGGTCGAGCGGGGTGCAGAGGCAACCGACGACGTTGGCGATCTCCTCGGGCGCGGCGTCGAATCGGTCGGCTATCGCGAGGGGGTAGTTGCGCCGCACCACCTGACCGAAATTGCCCGAGGCGGCGAGCTGGTGATGAAGACCCCCATCGGTGACGAGATAGGTCTCTCCGTGGCTTACCTTGCGATCAACGATGCGCGTGAGATAGACCCCTGCGTCGCCCACTAGATAGCGCCCGAGTTCGATGAACATCTCGGCCGCCGCCAGCGTATCGGGGAGTTCGGCGAAGCGTTCCGCCAGCGCGTTGCCCACCCGCCCGATGTCGAGTGGGGTGTCCCCCGGAAAATAGGGAATGCCGAAGCCGCCTCCCATATTGAGCTTGGGCAGGACCACCCCCGCCTCGCTGGCGATCCTGTCGGCGAGTGCGAGGGTGTTCGCCTGCGCTTCGACCAGCGCCTCGGCATCGAGCGCCTGACTGCCGGTGAAGATATGCAGCCCTCGAAATTCGCAACCGGCATCGGCAATGAGGCGGACAAGCGCCGGGACCCGCTCGGCATCGACGCCGAAAGGCTTGGCACCGCCGCCCATCTTCATGCCCGATCCCTTGATCTCGAAATCGGGATTGACCCTGACGGCGAGGCGCGGGGTTTTGCCCAGCCTGTCGGCGATGGCGAGCGCGCGCGCCGCCTCGTTCTCGCTCTCGAGATTGAGCGTGACGCCGGCGATAATGGCCGCTTCGAGTTCGGCATCGCGCTTGCCCGGCCCGGCAAAGCTGACCCGTCCCGGATCGATCCCTGCCGCGCGGACCATGTCGAGCTCCCCGCCGGACGCGATGTCCAGCCCGTCGACCAGCTTCGACATTGCGAGAAGCACGGGCTGGAAGCTGTTGGCCTTTATGGCATAATTGATCTTGAGACGCTCAGGCATGGCGGCGCGCAATGCGGTCACGCGCCCTTCGATCATGATGCGGGAATAGACGAAAAGTGGGGTACGGCCGCCCCGCTCGACCAGCGCGGCAGCGGTCTCCCCGCCAATGGTCAGCTGGCCGTTCTCCGCCCCATATCCGGCGGGAACGGGGCCGAGCGGTTTCGGCTTGATCGCAGGCGCATCGCTCATCCTGCCAGTGCTCCCGACATCCCTTCGGCTAGTTCGCGCGCAAGCGCCGCCCGGTCAATTTTCCCGTTCGGATTGAGCGGCAGCGTCTCGCGCCAGTGGATTTGCTGAGGCTGCATGAAATTCGGCAGTTCGCGCGCGAGCGCCGATTTGAGCGCCTCGGCGTTACCGCTGCCGCGCACCACGAGATGGACCGCTTGACCAAGCCGCTCGTCCGCCACGCCGAGCGCCACCGCCTCGGCCACCAGCCCGGTCGCACGCGCGACGTCCTCGATCTCCTGCGGGCTGATCCTGTTGCCGGAGCTCTTGATCATCGCATCCCTGCGGCCGACAAAATGGAGCAGACCGTCCGCATCGCGGCGCACGCGATCGCCCGACCACACTGCCGTTCCCCCGCTCCCGCTGCCCTCAGGAGCCGCGCGAAAGCGCTCCGCCGTCCGCACATCGTCCTGCCAGTAACCCTGCGCCACCAGCGGTCCGCAATGAACGAGCTCCCCTTCCTCTCCAATCGAGGCAATGGCGCCGTCATCATTGACCACGAGGATCTCGGCGAAGGGAATGGCCGTCCCCATCGAGGTCGGGTGACTGTCGACGAGATCGGGATCGAGGTAGGTTGAACGGAAAGCTTCGGTGAGCCCGTACATCGGAAAGATGCGCGTTTGCGGGAGGATGCGCTGCAAGTCTCGCACCAGTTCAACGGTCAGCGCGCCCCCGCTGTTCGTCACCCGCCGCATTGCCGCCACCGCCTCCTGCGGCCAATCGACTTCGGTCAGCTGCACCCACAGCGGCGGGACGGCGGCGAGTGTCGTCACGCTGTGTCGGGCGCAGGCCTTGGGCACGTCGCGCGGGAAGAGATAGTCGAGCGGCACCACGCTCCCCCGGGCATACCAGGTCGAAAGAAGCTGGTTCTGACCGTAATCGAAGGACAGCGGGAGAACGGCGAGCGTCACCTCGTCCACCCCGAGGCCAAGATAATGAGCGACCGAGACCGCGCCCAGCCACATATTGGCATGGCTCAGCATCACCCCCTTGGGCCTGCCGGTCGAACCGCTGGTGTAGAGGATTGCCGCCAGATCGTCCGGATCCCGGTCCGATGGTTCCGGCATGGGGTCGCTGCCGCGCGCAAGGCCGAGCGCCTCTTCCTCGGCAAACAGGCGGCAGGCGGCGGATGCATCGCCCTCCTCCAGCGTGGCGAGCCGCGCGCGCGTTCCGACCAGCGCCGCCGCGCCGCTGTCCGCCAGGATATGTGCAACCTGCGCGCGCTTCAGCAGCGGATTGATGGGAACGTGAACGAGCCCCGCACGGGCCGCAGCCAGCGGAAGCAGGCAGGTGATCTCGCCCTTGGCCGCCCAGCTGGCGATCCGAGCGCCCGGCTCCGCCAGGCTCGACAGCCATCCCGAAAGGCGCGCCAAACGCTCTCTTAACCGCTCGTAGCTAACATCCTCGCCGCGCAGGACCAGCGCCGTCGCACTCGGATCGCCTCTTTCGAGAAGATGGTCGAGCGGGCGCGGAACGGGGTCTGGCGAAAGGTTCATGGAAATGGGATGACGGCCGGGTGATGAATGCGATCAGCTATCACGACACGGTCGGCAAACTGCAAGCCCCCGATTTTGCGCCGGGTGGACCGTTCGACGATCTGGAATGGTATGCGCTGCTGGAAAAGCACGGCGCGCGGCCGGTGATGGCGGAGGTGTGCGAAGGGCAAACACGGTTGGTCCTTCCGCTGCGCGACAGCGAGGATGGCGAGTGCATGGCCAGCCTGCGGCATCCCTTCGCCTTCGTCTGGCGGCCGCTGGTGCTTTCGGGCGACGCGAGCGATGCGGCGCTTGTCGCGGCCGCCCGTGCTCTTCGCAGCCGGACCCACCGGATCGTGCTGGAAGCGCTGCCGGAGGAAGATGCGACCGGGGAACGCCTCGCCGCTGCCTTTCGCGAGGGGGGCTGGATCGTCAGGCTCGAACCCAGCGACGAGAACCATGTCCTCGAGACCAGGGGGCGCAATTTTACCGAGTACTGGGCGAGCCGGCCCGGACCGCTTCGCACCACGGTTAAGCGCAAGGCGAGAAAGGTCGAGATCGCGATTGTGGAGGATTTCGATGCCGTCATCTGGGCCGAATACCGACGGATCTACGACCTCAGCTGGAAAACGCGGGAGGCGGATATCGCGCTGCTCGAGGATTTCGCGCGACAGGAAGGCGCCGCGGGTCGCCTGCGCCTCGGGATCGCCCGGCATGGGGACACCCCGGTCGCCGCGCAATTGTGGACCATTCAGGATGGCACTGCCTACATTCACAAGCTCGCTCACGACGAGGCTTTCCGGCACCTGTCAGCCGGCACGACGTTGAGCGCCGCCCTGTTCGAGCATGTCATCGATCACGACGGAGTACAGATCATCGATTTCGGAACGGGCAATGATGCTTACAAGCGTGACTGGATGGAGCGTGTCCGCGTCCGCCACACCCTCACTTGCGTCGATCCGTGGCAGTGGGGCGGGCTGCGCTTCCTGCTGCGCAAGGCCGCGGCTCGCCTTGCGCGCCCGTGGAGGCGCGGCTAAGTCGCGCATACCCCGAACCCAATCGAGAACGATCATGCAGACCGCTCAGTCCACGGCAGGCACCAAGGCTACCGGCCCGAGCCGGATGGAACTCGACACCACGCTCAAGGCCATCCTGCGCGATGTTCTCGGGCTCGGAGAGGATCAGGTTGCCGCGTTCGACGCCGAGACAGGACTGTTCGGTCATCTGCCCGAACTCGATTCCATGGCGGTTGCAGGGCTTCTGACCGAAATGGAGGATCGCCTCGACATCCTCATCGAGGACGAGGACGTCGATGGCGAAATGCTCGAGACCTATGGCGGGCTCCTCGCTTTTGCTGAAGCCAAGACGGTCGAGACCTGAGCGCACCCGTGTTCGTCGAATGGCCGGCTTCCCTGCCCGATGGCGGGGTGTCCGGGGAAATGGCTCTGACCTTCGATAGAGCACGCGAGCGGCGCCTGCTGGTTGTGCCGCCGCTGTTCGAGGAACATAACAAGCTCCGCCGGCAACTCGTCGCAATCATGCGGAATCTCGACCGTGCGGGATTCGACGCCGTGCTGCCGGACCTGCCCGGCCTGAACGAAAGCGGCGAGCCTCTGGAACGCCAGACCCTGAGCGGCTGGCGCCACGCCATCGACGTTGCGGCAACGCATTTTGGGGCTACTCATGCATTCGCTCTTCGCAATGCCGCCCTGTTGCTTCCAGAGCGGCTTCCGGCAGCGATCCATGCGCCGCACAAAGGCGCGCAGCTTCTGCGCGGAATGGTCCGCGCGCGAACGATCGCCGCGCGCGAGGCCGGCCGCGAAGAAAGGGCGGCTGATCTTCTCCAGACGGGACGCGAGGCCGGGCTGGATCTTTCGGGCTGGTCACTCGGCCCCCAGATGATCCGGGACCTCGAGAACGCGGATTGTCGTATCCTCGAAACTGATCGAACGATCGACCCCGGCGAAATCGGCGGCGCTCCGCTTTGGTTGCGCGCCGAGCCGGGGGAGGATGCCTCGCAGGCCGCCGCGCTGGCGGAAATCGTCGCGGCGTTCATGGGCGCGCAGCGATGAGCCGCCTGCACCTTACCTTTCCTTGCGAGGGCGACAATCTGGCTGGCACGCTGGACACGGCTCCGGCCGAGACCGGCCTCCTGATAGTGACCGGCGGCAACGAAATTCGCAGCGGCCCCTTCTCCGGCCAGGCACGTCTGGCCGCTGAACTCGCGCGCGCGGGCTTCCCCGTTTTTCGCTACGACCGGCGCGGTGTGGGAGACAGCGAGGGCGACAACCGCGGCTTTCGCGAAAGTGGTGCCGACATCCGCGCAGCGTTCGCCAGCTTTCGCGTCGTGGCGCCGCAAGCGACTCGGATCGTCGCGTTCGGCAATTGCGACGCCGCGTCCGCACTGATGCTGGCGCGGGGGGCGGGTTGCGATGCGCTGGTCCTCAGCAATCCCTGGACCATCGACGGCCCGGAAGGCAGCGAACAGTCCGGGGCGAGCGCCCTGCCGGCCTCGGCAATCCGCGCGCGCTACCTATCGAAACTGAAGAACCCGCGCGAAGTGGCCCGGCTGCTGTCGGGCGGCGTGAACTATCGCAAGCTGCTCCGCGGTCTCGCGCGTCTCGCTGGTCCGGAGCCAGAAGCGAGCACACTCGCTGCCGAAATGCGCGCCGGTCTCGACGGGTTCTCAGGTTCCGTCCGTATCCTCTTGGCGGAACGTGACAGGACCGCGCAAATCTTCGCGGAGAATTGGGACACCGCCGACCCCCGCATCGCGCGCTGCCCCGGCGCCGGGCACGCCTATGTCGAGCCGGAGGCCCGCCAATGGCTGCGCGAACGCCTGCTCGAGGTCCTGCGCGCCTAGCGCACGAACAGGCTGGTCAGTTCGACATGGGTCGACCAGCGGAACTGCCCGACCGGGCGCAATCGCTCGAGCCTGAACCCCGCATCGACCAGCGTCCGCGCATCGCGAGCCCAGCTCGACGGGTTGCAGCTGATGTAAGCGACCCGCTCCACTCTGCTCGCAGCGATCTCGCGGACCTGGTCGCGCGCACCGGCGCGGGGCGGATCGAGAATCACCGCTGCGAAGCGGTTCAGCTCGTCGGGTTGGAGCGGCGCCCGGAACAGGTCGCGATGCAGGCAGGC
Source organism: Erythrobacter sp. (assembly GCA_025698865.1). Taxonomy (GTDB): domain Bacteria; phylum Pseudomonadota; class Alphaproteobacteria; order Sphingomonadales; family Sphingomonadaceae; genus Qipengyuania. Next base: position 167,260 of record JAILWQ010000003.1, read on the forward strand.
GACCTTGCGCCCGTGACGATTGGCCGCCGCGAGCGAGGCCAGATGCGTGTCGCGCGCCGCCTCGACCGCCAGAACCTTCGTCTCTGCCGGCATGGCGAAGGCGAAGGTGCCCAATCCTGCAAACAGGTCGGCCACGCTCCCCGCATCGCCGACGAAAGCGCGGGCGTCCGCCACCAGCGCCTGCTCTCCGTCCAGTGTCGGCTGAAGGAAAGCGGCGGGCGGGAGCGAAACCGGAACGCCGGAGAGCGAGACAGTGACCGGCTGCGGCTCCCACAGGGCCTCCGCGCCGAAGCCCTGATCAAGCGAGAGCCGGGCCAGATTTTGCTCCCGCGCGAAGTCGAGCATCGCCTCGGTAGGAGCGAGGCCATCGAGTTCCAGCCCGGAAATGGCCACGTCCGCGCCCTGATCCGCGAGAGTGAGCGCAACGTCGACAGGCTGCTTGCCCGCCGCCGTCGCCAGAGCCTTGCGCAAGGGGGCGACAAGATCGAACAGCTCGGGTCGCGTCACCGGGCATTCGGCGATGTCGATGATCCGGTGTGAGCCCGCCTCGCGAAACCCGAGGACCACGCCGCGCGCTGTCCTCAATCCGTGCAGGGTCGCGCGGCGTCGGCTGCGGGGCGGGGAAAGATGGGTCGGGAGAAGCGCCTCCACCACGATGTCCTGCGACGCGGCGGCGTGGGTGACGCGCTCGGTGACGAATTGGCGCAGCGCCGCCTCGTCCGCATGCTGGAGCTGACAGCCGCCGCAATGCGAGAAGTGGCGGCAAGGGGGATCGACGTGGTGCGGCCCGCGCTGCAACTGACCTTCGGGAAGGACCATGTCGCCCGGCACGCCTCGCGGCACGTGGCGGCCGGACGCGGTGACGCCGTCCCCCTTGGCCGCGATGCGGAGGATCGGTTCCGCGCCTTCCTGGTGGATCGCGCTCACAAAAACGACGCCAAAGCACGCTGCACGGCATCCGCCAGCTGTCCGGCAGTGAAGGCGGCCCCGGCGAGGTGCGAGGCTTCCTGATGCAGCCAGACCGCCTCTTCCGCAGCGCGAACAGGATGGCCGGTGACCGCCAGACGCGCCGCGATCACGCCGGCAAGAACGTCGCCCGAACCGGCCACGGAGAGCCAGCTCGACCCTCGGGGAAAATAGATCGCGCCGCCCTCTGCCGGGGCGAGGATCGTGTCGGGGCCCTTGGCAAGCACGGTTAGCCCGGTCGCGTCGCGCAGACCGATAGCGCGGCCCCGCTTGTTGTCGGCGACGACGTCGAAAATCTCGCAAAGCTTGGCCAGCTCGCCTTCATGCGGTGTCACCACGATCCGGCTGGCGTCGGCTCCTGCGAGCATTGTCGGATCGAGAAGATGGAGCGCGTCGGCGTCCAGCACGAGCGGGTGCCCCGAAGCCACAGCCGCTTGGAGCCGGTCGCGCGCTTCCGAACCGCGGCCCAGGCCGGGGCCGATCAGCGCGGCACTGATCCGCTCGTCTCCAAGAGCCTCGTCCAGCGTCTGATCGTCGATGACGAGTTCGGCCGGGGCGTCCGGATGCGAATGCTCGCTCATCAGCTTCACATAACCCGCTCCGGCATGCATCGCCGCCACCGAGGACAAGAGCGGCGCGCCCGGCATCTCGCCTGCCACCACGGCCACGAGACCGCGTGTGTATTTGTGGCTGTCCGGCGCCGGAGCATCTAAATGCGGACGCCTGGATGCGCGCTCAGTGTCATCCGTCAGATCGAGCCCGATGGGCACGAGCCGCGCGATCCCCATATCGGCGCGGGCCGGCATGAGGAAATGCGCGCGCTTCCATGCGCCGAGCGCCAGCGTATGATCGAATTTGTAAGAAGCACCCAGCCATTCTCCGATATCGGCCCGGACCCCGCTTGGCACATCGATTGCTATGGAAGTTGAATGGCTTGCGTAGGCCAGTTCGAGCAGTCTGGCAAATTCGCCCTCGACCTTACGCGACAGGCCGTAGCCGAACAGACAGTCGACCAGCACGTCGCCGCTCGCGGACGGAAGCGTGTTGTCCACTTGGCCGGCATATGCAGAACGGGCCCTGCGGGCTGTCTCGCTGCCCGGCTCGACCGGGGCGACGACGGTGACCGTACCGCCCCTTGCGCACAGGGTCTCCGCGATCACATAGCCGTCGCCGCCATTGTTGCCCGGTCCGCACAGGACGGTGACCGGCCGGCCCGCCGCGATCCGCCAGACCCATTTGGCCGCACCCGCCCCCGCCCGCTGCATGAGATCCCATTCGGAAAGCCCGTTCTCCATCGCCGCACGCTCCGCCGCGCGCATCTGCTCGACCGAAAGAACGGGTTCAGTCATGGGATTGCCTTTCCAGAGCGGCAGCCGGCACGATATAGCGATCGGGGCCGACCGCAAACGCAACGCCGCCACTGGCACCATTCCCGGCGTTCACCAATTCGTCCGCACCGTCCGTCACTGCTATCCTGCCGTCGGCACCGAGAGAAAAGCGGCGGAAGCCGCCATCAGGGTGATGGATGACGAATTCGCCCTCCCCGCCTGCCGTCTCCAGAGTGCACACCTTTTCGAACTCCGCCGCTCCGGCGAGCGCGCAATCGATCTTCCGGCCCGCCGGTTCGTCCTCGGCATCCGGCGACTGGGAACACGCCGCCAAGGCCGCGACCGCGAAGAGGAATAGGGAGTTCCGCATAATTCCCGCGCGGCTGCCACGCCTGCGCCCGCTCCGCAAGATCGCTGCGCGTGATCAGGCGCTTTCGAGCGCGAGCAGGGTACGGCCCGCGACGTCCGCGATCATCGTCGCCCAGCGCGCCTGCCCGGCCTCGGTCGCGATCTGGTCGTTCCGGATCTCAATGGTGAGATAGGGCAGTCCGCGGGCCTCGGCATGGCGGTCCATCGTCGCGTTGAGCTGTTTGCCGGAATAGGGTTCGTTGTCGCCCACCGTCAGCCCCTGTTCGCCGAACAGTCGAATGGCATGCTGGGCGGCCCGATCGTCCTCATTGTAGAGCAGCGCGACCTCCCACGGGCGCCGCGTGTCACTCGTTTCGAGCTTCGGCGTGAAGCTATGGATCGCGACGAGCATCCTCGGGCGAACCTCGTCAATCATCCGCGCAAGCGCATGGTGATAGGGCCGGTGGAAGCGGTTAAGCCGCATCTCGATGTCGGCGCCGATGTTCCCCGCGATAAGATGCCCGTCACTCTCGGCCGGGACCAAAGCGGGCTCGTCTTCCTTGCGATGGAGGTCGCAGACGAGGCGGCTGACCGTCGCGATATGAGCTGGAATGCCGTGGCGCCGCGCGATCCGGTCGGCCACGCCCTCCACGCCGATATCGACCGCGATATGCACGTCGAGCAGCGCCGGGTCGATGCCCAACTCGATGTCAGGAGGGACGAAGTTGGACGCATGATCCGCGACGCAGAGGATACCGGTGGGGCCAGGCTCTCCGACCTGCCGGTAGGGCTTTCCATCGATCATCGCAGCTTTCCTTCCATCAGCCACCAATGCGGATGGGCGGCGCGAAGTGACGTCACGGCGTCGGAGCATTCCTCCGCCGTCGCAAACAGCGCGAAGCACGTCGCGCCCGAGCCCGACATACGGGTGAGCCACGCACCTGTTCCGTGAAGGGCGCTCAGAACCTCGGAAATCTGCGGGACGAGCGCGATCGCAGGCGCCTCGAGATCGTTGCGACCGGCAAGCGAGATTTGGCGTGCCGAGCCCTCGGGCAAAGCCCCCCGATCCGTGCCGTCCCATCCGGCGAAGACCGGCCCGGTCGCGAGCGGAATGCGCGGATTGACGAGCAGCACCGGAGTACCGGCGAGACTCTCGTCCTCCAGATTTTCAAGCTCTGTCCCGGTGCCGCGTCCGATACAGGTCCGGCTCTCGACACAGGAGGGAACGTCGGCGCCTAGCGCAGCCGCCCTATCGCGCCAGTCTTCGGGGAGGCCATGGCAATCGCGAACGATCCGGAAGACCGCGCCAGCATCGGCTGAGCCGCCCCCCAGCCCGGCCGCGACCGGAAGGTTCTTCTCGAGCGTGAGTGCCAGCCCCTCTGTCCGGGGAAGCCTGCCGAGCGCCTGGGCGACGATGTTTCCGGAAAAATCCGACAGTTGGGGCGCAAACTCCCCAACAACTGTCAGCTCGTCGTGCGACGAGACCCCCGCGGAAAGCACGTCGCCGCCATCCACGAAGGCGAAGAGCGTTTCGAGCTCGTGATAGCCGTCATCCCGCCGCCTACGGACATGAAGGGCGAGGTTGATCTTGGCGTAGGCGGTTTCGCGCATGGCTGGCTGCTCTCCCGGACCTTCGGGAGAGCCGTCACATGTTCGGATAGTTCGGCCCGCCCCCGCCTTCCGGCGTCGTCCATTCGATGTTCTGGTTGGGATCCTTGATGTCGCAGGTCTTGCAGTGGACGCAGTTCTGCGAATTGATGACGAAGTTCATCTCGCCGGTTCCTTCCTGCTCGACCCATTCGTAGACCCCGGCGGGGCAATAACGGGTCGAGGGTCCGGCGAATACTTCAAGCTCGCTGCGCTTCTGCAGGTCCCAGTCCTTCACCTTGAGATGGCAGGGCTGGTCCTCGGCATGGTTGGTGTAGCTGTAGGCGACGCTGGTCAGCCGGTCGAAGGTGATCTCGCCATCGGGCTTGGGATAGGCGATCGGCTTGTAGAGATCGGCGCGCTGCAAATGCTCGTAGTCGCGATCGTGCTTCATGGTGATCGGCAGGCCGATGCCGAGCTGGCGCATCCACATGTCCACACCGGCGACGATGGTGCCGATATCCCCGCCGAATTTCGAGACGGCGGGCTGCGCATTCTTTACCTTCTTGAGTTCGGTCGCGATCCAGCTCGAACGGACGGCATCGTCGTAATCCATCAACTCGGTGTGCTCGGCGCCGCCGGCGATGGCCGCCGCGATGCTTTCGGCCGCGAGCATTCCGCTCTTCATCGCCGTGTGACTGCCCTTGATCCGCGGTACGTTGACGAAACCCGCGGCACAGCCGACCAGCACGCCGCCCGGGAAAGCGAGCTTGGGCACGGACTGCCAGCCACCCTCGTTGATCGCACGCCCGCCATAGGCGACGCGCTTGCCGCCTTCGAGCATGTGGCGGATTGCCGGGTGCTGCTTCCAGCGCTGGAATTCCTGGAAGGGCGAAACATAGGGGTTCTTGTAGTCGAGCGCGGTGACGAAACCGATCGCGACCTGGTTGTTCGCCTGGTGGTAGATGAAGCCGCCGCCCCAGCTCTCGCTTTCCGAAAGCGGCCAGCCTTGCGTGTGGATCACGAGCCCCGGCTTGTGCTTGCCCGGCTCGATGTCCCAAAGTTCCTTGACGCCCAGACCGTAGACCTGTGGCTGACAATCCGCCTCCAGATCGTACTTGCCTTTCAGCATCTTGGTGAGGTTTCCTCGCACGCCTTCCGCGAAGACGGTGTACTTGGCGTGGATCTCCATTCCGGGCTGGTAATCGGGCTTGTGTTCGCCCTTCGCGTCCACGCCCATGTCCTGCGTGATGACGCCGGTGACCTTTTCTCCGTCGAACATCACCTCGGCGGCGGGAAAGCCGGGGAAGACCATGACGCCCGCCTCTTCGGCGCGCTCGCCCAGCCAGCGGGTGAGATTGGCGAGGCTGACCGTGTAATTGCCGTCGTTCGACATGAAAGGCGGCATCATGATGTGCGGCATCTCGCGCTTGCCGCGCGCGCTCATCATCCAGTGCTGGTTGTCGACCACCGGAGTGTCCTTGAGCGGGCAGTCCGTGTCGCGCCAGTCGGGCAGAAGCTCGTTCATCGCCCTAGGATCGACCACCGCACCCGAGAGAATGTGCGCGCCGATCTCGCTGCCCTTTTCGAGCACGACGACCTCAAGCTCCTCATTCAGCTGCTTCAGCCGGATCGCGGTGGCGAGGCCCGCCACGCCGCCCCCGACGATGACGACATCGCAGGGCATGGATTCGCGTTCGCTCATATCTCTCTCTTCTCGTCGCAATTGCGTGCTGCAACGCCTTGACCCACGGCCCGGCACGAGGTCAAGACCGCAGCGAATGACGGTCCTTCGGCGATGAACCAGCATACCACCCTTCTCGATGGCTACAGGGCCGCGCTCGACTGGTGGCGCGAGGCCGGGGTGGACATGGATTTCGCCGAGGAACCGGCGGACTGGCTGCGCGCCGCCGAGCCCGAAGCCGTAGCGGAAACGCCGCCCGCCCCGCCGCCCCGCCCGCGCGAGACGAATGCGCTCGAACGCGCGCTGGCGACGTCGCAGGCGGCAAATCCGATCGGCGGAGCCCGAGCGAACTGGCCGAAGACGCTTTCCGAATTTCGCGAGTTCTGGCTGCACGAACCCTCGCTCGATGGTGGCGGAATGAGCGATCGGGTGGTTCCGCGCGGCACGGATGGAGCGAAGGTCATGATGCTGGTCGGCCAGCCCGATGACGGCGATCGGGAGGTCCTCCTGTCGGGCGAGCAGGGCCGCGTGGCAGAAGCCTTCGCCCGCGCGGCTGGGCTTTCGGAAGGCGAGATCTACATCGCCAGCGCGCTCCCCCGCCTCACGCCTCTGCCGGACTGGGAAGCGCTGGCAGCGCGCGGGCTGGGTGATGTGCTGGACCTCCACATTCGTCTAGCCCGACCGCGGCGTCTGCTCGTGTTCGGCCGGGGTCTCGCTCCGCTGCTCGGCGATGCTGGCGGAAGCGATGACTGGAACGGGCTGCCGGTCATGCTGGCCCCCTCGCTCGAGAATATCGACCGCTCGCCTGCGCGCAAGAAGCGGTTCTGGAACAATTGGTTGGAGTGGACTTCTTGAAACTGCGCAAATGCCTCATCGCCGCCGTGAGCCTTGCGGGCGCGGCCGGAATGTCGCCGCTCGGCGCCAATCCGCAGAGCGTCGCCTATTTTACGCAAGGGCGCCCGGCGGCTCTCCCCGTCCTGTTATCGAACGACGACCGGCTCTATTACGCCTCGCTCTACGAAGCGATCGACGCGAAGAATTGGGACCGGGTCGAACTCGCTCTGACGCAGCGGACGGACGGGCCGCTGCACGGGGCGGCGCTCGCCGAATATTATCTCCATCCCGAAAGCCCTCGGATCGAATTGCCGCGCCTCACCGCCTGGCTCGATCGCTATGCGAGCCTGCCGCAAGCCGCCGGGATCATCCGTCTCGCCCAGACGCGCGGGCTTTCCTACGCGCCCGATCTCCCGCGCGAGCGGCCGTTGCAGCGGCAGGGCGGCTTCACGCGCCGCACCCTGCCCTCGGGCATTTCCGACGGGACGATGCCGGGCGACATCTCGACCGCCATCCTCGACCGGATCAAGACCGACGATCCCGACGGAGCGCGGCTGCTTTTGGACGGCATCGACGCCTCGCTTTCCCCGCAAGCGAGGGCCGAGTGGCGCCAGCGCGTGGCATGGAGCTACTACATCGAGAACCGCGATGCCGAGGCGTTCGGCATGGCCCAGACCGTGTCTGCCGGGTCCGGCCCCTGGGTTGCGGAAGGCGAATGGGTGGCGGGGCTCTCCGCCTGGCGGCTGGGCGATTGCGCCAGCGCGACCGACGGTTTCCAGCGCGCGGCAGGCTTCTCCACCGATCCCGAACTGACCGCCGCGGCGCAGTACTGGGCAAGCCGCGCGCTGCTGCGTTGCCGGCGCCCCGAAGCTGCCGCCGAGCAATTGCGGGGCGCCGCCCGTTTCGTCGAAACCCTCTACGGCATGCTCGCCCGCGAGCAGTTGGGGCAGGAACTGCCCGACGATCACGCCCGGCCCGATCTCACTGCCGCCGACTGGCAGCGCCTGTCGGACGAACCCGCGGTGCAGCAGGCGGTGATGCTCTACGATCTCGGTCGCCGCGCGCAGGCGGAAGAAGCGCTGCAATATCAGGTCCGTGTGGGCGATCCCGGAGAATTCGCTTCACTCTCGCGCCTCGCCCGCAGCCTTGGCCTGCCGGGCGCCCAGACCTTCATGGCCTACAACGCGCCGCGCGGGGCCGGAGCCGATCCCTATCTGCGCTGGCCGATCACGACCCAGACCCCTTATGGCGGCTGGCGGGTCGATCCGGCGCTTGGCTATGCCCATGCCTTGCAGGAATCGAATTTTCGCGAACGCGTGGTCAGTCCAGCCAATGCCATCGGGCTGATGCAGGTGAAACCGATCACGCAGCGCGAATATGCGGCGTCGATCAATATGAGCGCGGCGTCTGACCTGAAAGAGCCGGCGACCAACCTCGCCTTCGGGCAGCGCACGCTCGAGGCGCTGGCCGGCGCGAACTACACGCGCGGTCATCTGCCCAAGGTGATGGCCGCCTACAATGCCGGGCCGACGCCCGTCGCACGGTGGGAAAGCGAGATCGTCGACCAGAACGATCCGCTGCTCTACATGGAATCGATCCCCTATTGGGAGACGCGCAGCTACGTGAACATCGTAATGCGCAATTACTGGATGTATCTGCGCCAGGCCGATGCACCCGCCCCCAGTCGCACGGCGCTTGCCCAGAACGACTGGCCCCTCTTCCCCTCGGAGCGATAGCATGGCGATCGACGAAACCCGCAGCTTCCGCCCGATCAACATCGCCGTCCTGACGGTGTCCGACACGCGGACCGCAGCCGACGACACATCGGGTGACATTCTCGCCGCGCGAATCGAGAGCGCGGGCCACCGCCTCGCGGCGCGCGAGATCAGCCGCGACAGCCAGGACGAGATCGTCGCGCACCTCCACCGCTGGATCGAGGACGAGGAGATCGACGCCATCGTCACCACCGGCGGGACCGGACTGACAGGGCGCGACGTCACGCCCGAGGCGCTCGACCGGATAAAAGACCGCGACATTCCGGGTTTTGGCGAGTTGTTCCGCTGGATCAGCTACGAGACAATCGGCACCAGCACGATCCAGAGCCGCGCCTGCGCGGTGCTGGCGCGGGGGACGTATATCTTCGCCCTTCCCGGTTCCAACGGAGCGGTGAAAGACGGGTGGGACCGGATCCTTGCCGAACAGCTCGACAGCCGGAACCGGCCCTGCAATTTCGTCGAACTGATGCCTAGACTGCGGGAGAAATAATCCCGAGGCTGGCACGGCGACAATGTTCGCTGTATGTTCCGATCATGGAACGACGACTCGCCCCTGCCGTCGCCGGGCGCGGCGCCCAGTCGGACGAGGTGCCGACCCGGTTCGGGCTGGCTACGCGCGAAATGGACGGCGACTGGCGCGATTATGTGGAAAGTCTGGACGGTCCGGCGGTAAAGTTGCGCACTTTCGTGACCGAAGAGCGTCCAAAATCGATCCTGACGTTCAACCGCTCGCCCGACATCTTCTTTGACCGGTCGGTGAACGCCTATCGCGGTTGCGAGCATGGCTGCGTCTACTGCTTCGCGCGGCCGACCCATGCCTATCACGATCTGTCGCCGGGTCTCGATTTCGAGACGCGCCTGTTCGCCAAGCCCAATGCAGCCGAGCTGCTTCGCGAGACTCTCGCCAAGCCCAATTACCGCCCCCGGCCGATCGCGATGGGAACGAACACCGATCCCTATCAGCCGATCGAGCGGCGATACCGGATCACGCGCGAGGTTCTGGAGGTGTGCCTCGATGCCCGGCATCCGGTCACCATCACCACCAAGTCCGACAGGGTGTGCGACGATATCGACTTGCTGGCTGAGATGGCGAGGATGCGGCTGGTGGCAGTGGCCATCTCGGTCACCAGCCTCGATCCGGTATTGTCCGCAAAGCTGGAACCGCGCGCAGCTTCGCCATCCAAGCGTATGGCAGCGCTCGCGAAACTGGCGGAAGCGGGGGTGCCGACCCACTGTTCGGTCGCCCCGGTGATCCCAGCCATCACGGACGAATTCATGGAGGAGATCGTCCAGCGCGCCGCCGCCATCGAGGTGGGCAGCGTTGGGTGGATACCCCTGCGCCTGCCGCACGAGGTTGCGCCGCTGTTCCGCGAATGGCTGTCCGTCCATTTCCCGGATCGCGGCGACAAGGTGATGAGCATCGTTCGCTCGATCCGTGGCGGCAAGGACAACGATCCCGATTTCTTCACGCGCCTGCGACCGACCGGCGTATGGGCCGACATGTTTTGCGCCCGATTTCGCCTGGCGTGCAAGCGCGCCGGGATTGGCAAGAACACATTCGAACTCGACTGCACCCGGTTCCGCCCGCCTGAGACCGGCGGTCAGATGCGGCTCCTCTGACCGGGGTGGTGAGCGGAGGTCAGTCCGGGCGCTTCATCCGGAAGAGCGCCTCCGGCCCGATCTCGAAATAATCGGCCGGTCCGCCACCCCGGGTGATCGGGCGCGGGCGGGCGGTCTGGTAGATGCCATCGTCCAGCATCGCCTCGTCGATATGGATGCCGACCGCCTCGCCGATGACGAGCCACTGGTCGAGCTTTTCGCCTTCCTTGTCCTCCAAGCGGATTAGCTGGGTGAGGCGGCATTCGAAATGGACCGGGCTTCCGGCGACACGATCGGGCTTCACGACGCTCGAAGGCAGGGCCGCGAGCCCCGCCAGATCGAACTCGTCGACCCCGGCCTCGACGCTTGCCGAACTCGCATTCAGCGCCTCGGCTTGCGCCTTTGTCGCCAGATTCCACACGAATTCGCCGGTTTTCTCGATGTTTTCGACCGTGTCCTTCCATCCCGACGAGGAGAAGGCGATCAGCGGCGGGCGGTAATTGATGAGGTTGAAGAAGCTGTAGGGAGCAAGGTTGCGCACGCCCGTTTCCGACCGGGTGGATATCCAGCCGATCGGACGCGGAGCGACGATGGCGTTCAGCGGATCGTGCGGCAGGCGATGCCCGTCCGCCGGACGGTAGAAGTGAAACTGGCTCATATGTGGTCCGGAACCCGCCGCGATCCGCGGTGTTCCGCATTTCCGTCAGCGAGTGACCCGCGTCAGAACCCCTCGCCCGAGGAGCCCGGCTTGAACCGGACGAGCCGGCTGTCGGCAAGAGCCGCCGTCCGGTTGACCACCGCCTTCTGATATTCGGCGTCCTTGATCATTTCGAAAAAGGCGTCGGCGCTCGGATAGGAAGCGATGAAGCCGTCGTGCCAGTGCATCGCCTCCGGGCCGGTGACGACGGTCTGGAAAGCGCCGCGCCAGACGATGCTGCCGCCCACCCGGCGGAAGATCGGGCCGCTGGTCTTGCCATATTCCTGATAGGCCCGCCGACCGCTCCAGCCCTTCGCCGCATTGTCGTGCCCTTCAGGATAGTCCGCTTCCTCGCGGTACTGGAGGAGGTTCAGCATATGGATCGGCTCGTCGCGCGGCAGGTCCTTGAACGCCTCGAAATTGGCGCGGCTCGGGTCGATATAGCGTTCGGTCATTGTTTCGGGCTCCTCAGATTGTCACGTCGCGCCATTCGCCGGGGCCGAGCCCGTCGAGGCACCATTCGCCGACCTGCCAGCGCACCAGGCGCAGGGTCGGCAGGCCGACGGCGGCGGTCATCCGGCGCACCTGCCGGTTGCGCCCCTCGGTGATGGTCAGCTCGATCCAGCTGTCGGGCACGTTCTTGCGATAGCGCACTGGCGGGTCGCGCGGCCAGAGCGAGGGCGGATCGATCCGGCGCGCCTTCGCCGGGCGGGTGCGCCCGTCCTTCAGGTCGACCCCGCCCTGCAACCGGGCGATCTGGTCCTCGCCGGCCTCCCCCTCGACCTGTGCAAGGTAGGTCTTGGCCACCTTGTGCTTCGGTTCGGCGATGCGCGCCTGCAAACGTCCCTCATCGGTCAGCAGCAGTAGCCCCTCGCTGTCCTTGTCGAGCCGACCCGCCGGATAGACGCCGGGCACGTCGACCAGATGGGCGAGCGTGTCCGCCACCCCGTCCTTGCCGCCGGTGAACTGCGAAAGCACGCCGAAGGGCTTGTTGAGCAGGATCAGGCGCGCCATCCGGGTTGCTATTCCGCGTCGGGCAGGCGGTAGTCGGAGAAGCGTTCGCGCAAATCCTTCTTGCTGATCTTGCCGGTCGCGGTGTGCGGAATTTCGTCGATGAACTCCACCGCGTCGGGCAGCCACCACTTGGCGACCCGGCCGGAAAGGAATTCGACCATCTCCTCGCCCGAGCATTCGGCGCCTTCCTTGCGGACGACGAACAGGACCGGGCGCTCGTCCCATCGGGGATGGTGCATTCCGATGCAGGCCGCCTCGGCGACGGCGGGGTGGCCGACCGCTTCGTTTTCCAGTTCGACCGAGCTGATCCATTCGCCGCCCGACTTGATGACGTCCTTGGTCCGGTCGGTCAGCTGGAGCGTGCCGTCGGGATGGAGGATGCCGACATCGCCGGTGTCGAACCAGCCATCGGCATCAACCGCGTCCTTGTCCGCCTTGAAGTAGCGCTTGATCACCCACGGCCCGCGAATGTGGAGCGCGCCCGCGGTCTCGCCGTCGCGCGGGAGTTCCTTGGTGCGGTCGTCGAGATCGACCGTGCGCAGTTCCACGCCGAAGGTTGGGCGGCCCTGCATCATGGTCTTGGCGACCTGTTCCTCGAAGGAGAGGTCTTCCCAGTTCGCGGTGGGGCCGCCGACCGTGCCGATCGGGCTCGTCTCGGTCATGCCCCAGGCGTGCTGGATCCGCGTGCCGTTGCGCATCAGCCGTTCGATCATGAACTTGGGCGCGGCCGACCCGCCGATCGTCGCCGATTTGAGCTTCGGCAGATCCTTGCCCGCCGCGTCGCAATGCTGGAACGTGGCGAGCCACACGGTCGGCACCCCGGCGCTGTCGGTCACCCCTTCGCGGTCCATCAGGTCGCATAGCACCGCCGGGTCGTTGACCGCGGAGAAGACGAACTTGATCCCCGCCATCGCGCCCGCATAGGGCAGGCCCCAGCTCGCCGCATGGAACATGGGCACCACCGGCAGCATCACGCTCGACGCGCTGAAATTGAAGGCGGCGGGCTGCAACCCGGCGAGCGCATGCAGCATGGTCGAACGGTGTTCGTACTGCACGCCCTTGGGGTGGCCGGTGGTCCCGCTGGTGTAGCAGATCATGCACGGGTCGGTCTCGGCCCCGCGCACCCATTCGTAATTCCCGTCCTGCTCGCCGATCCAGTCCTCGAAGGCAGGGGCGTGCTCGGCGGAATCGAAGCAGATGTAGTGTTCGACCGTGGTCCAGCGATCGCGCATCCGGTCGACGATTGGCTGGAAGGCCGCATCGTAGAGCAGCACCCGGTCCTCGGCGTGATTGACGATGTATTCGAGCTGGTCCTCGAACAGCCGCGGGTTGACGGTGTGGAGCACACCGCCCATCCCCGCGACACCGAACCAGCTGACCAGGTGGCGCGCATGGTTCATCGCCAGGCTGGCCACCCTGTCGCCCGGCTTCAGGCCCAGCGCCTCCAGTGCCTGCGCCAGTTTCAGCGCGTCGCGGCGGATGCCCGACCAGTCGGTGCGGGTCTCGCTGCCATCGGCCCAGTGGGTCACGATCTCGCGCGATCCGGCCTCGCGCGCGGCGTGGTCGATCACATGCGTCACCCGCATGGTCCAGTCCTGCATGGCGCCCGATGCCTGAGCTCGTGATTGGGTGGGTACTTGGGTGCCCATCGCTGTTCTTCTCTCCCGCTGCGGTTCCCGCATTGGTGCGGAAATCCGTTTCCTCGCGGGGATCATGGCGAGTGCGCGCGCCCTTGGCAATCGCGCAATCCGGCCCTTTTTGCGCGCCGGACTGTCACGAGCCCGCGATCAGGCGACGAGGCGCAAATGGCCTCCGCCGCGCCGCGTGGTCAGCTGCACTTCGGCAAGTCCCGGCACCCCGGCGAGCCGTTCGGCAAGCTCCCCGTCCAGCCGGAAATCGCGGCCGAGGCGCAGCACCGGCTCGATCGCGGTGCCGGTGCGCAGCGTGGCGATGACCTCTCCGGTGCCCTCGCGCTCGCCCAGTTCGGCTTCGAGCGCGGCGAGCCCGGCTTCCTCGGTGATCTCCAGCGTCAGCAGCATCCGCGCATCGGCGCCGAGCTTGGCGAGCGGGGTCGCACCCCGCACCGTGACGCGCGGCGGTTCGTCGGGGCTGGGACTGTCGAGCTCGACATGGAGCAGCACGCAGGTGCCGTCCTTCACCCATTCCTCGAATTGCGAAACGAGGCTTTCCTCGAAACAGGCGGCGCTGAACTGGCCCGAACTGTCGGAGAAATCCGCGCGCACGAAGGGCTTGCCGCGCCGCGTGGTGCCCTTGTTCACTTTCTCGACCATGGCCGCCATCACCGCCGGAGCGCGGCCGCCCGACGGCCCGCCCCCGCCCATCAGCGAGGCGTAGGAGCGCGCGCCGTTGGCGCTGGCCACCTGCCGCCAGCTTTCGACCGGGTGGGCGGAGAAATAGAAGCCGAAATTGTCCTTCTCGCGCGCCATCTTCTCGGCCCGCGACCACGGTTCGACGGATTTGAGGCGCAGGTCCGCGACCTCCTGGTCCTCGCCCCCGAACAGTCCGCCCTGCCCGCTCGACCGCTCGCGCTCCGCCGCATCGGCGACGGCCAGCAGCATGTCGGCATTGGCGAACACCTTCGCACGGTCGGGCTCAAGCTCGTCGAGCGCGCCGGCGGCGGCCAGCGCCTCCAGCCCGCGCGAGTTCATGGCGCCCTTGGGCAGGCGTTCGAACAGGTCCTTGAGGCTGGCGTAATCACCGCTCGCCTCGCGCTCGGCGACGAGCGCGTCCATCGCCTTCTCGCCGACATTGCGGATTCCGGCGAGAGCGTAGCGCACGCCGTAGCCTTCCTCGGTCGGCTCCACGGTGAACTCGGCGACCGAGCGGTTGATGCTGGGCGGCAGCACCGCGATGTCGTGGCGGCGGGCATCGTCGACGAACAGCGCCAGTTTTTCCGACTGGTGCATGTCGAAACACATCGAGGCGGCGTAGAACTCCTCCGGATAATGCGCCTTCATCCACGCTGTTTGGTAGGCGAGCAGCGCATAGGCGGCGGCGTGGGACTTGTTGAAGCCGTAGCCGGCGAACTTGTCGATCAGGTCGAACAGCGCGTTGGCTTCCTTGGGCGCGATGTTCGACACCGTGCCGCAGCCGTCGATGAAGCGCTGGCGCTGGGCGTCCATCTCGGCCTGGACCTTCTTGCCCATCGCGCGGCGCAGCAGATCGGCATCGCCGAGCGAATAGCCGGCGAGGATCTGCGCCGCCTGCATCACCTGTTCTTGATAGACGAAAATGCCATAGGTCTCGGCGAGTATCCCCTCGAGCCGGGCATGCGGATATTCGATCGCGACCTCGCCCGCCTTGCGCTTGCCGAAGAGGGGGATGTTGTCCATCGGGCCGGGCCGGTAGAGCGAGACGAGGGCGATGATGTCCTCGAACTTGGTCGGCTTCACCGCGGTCAGTGTGCGGCGCATCCCTTCCGATTCCAGCTGGAACACGCCGACCGTGTTGCCCGCCTTCATCAGCTCGTAGACCGCCGGATCGTCGAGCGCGAGCCGGGCGAGATCGATCGTCACGCCGCGCTTTTCGAGAAGGTCGGTCGCCTTGCGCAAGACCGACAGCGTCTTGAGGCCGAGGAAGTCGAACTTCACCAACCCGCTCGATTCGACATGCTTCATGTCGAACTGGGTCACCGGCATGTCCGATCGCGGATCGCGGTAGAGCGGGACCAGCTGCGCCAGCGGCCGGTCGCCGATCACCACGCCCGCGGCGTGGGTCGAGGAATTGCGCGGGAAACCCTCGAGTTGCATCGCCAGGTCGACGAGGCGCTTCACCTGATTGTCGTTGTCGTATTCGCGCTTGAAATCGGCCGCGCCGTTGAGCGCGCGCGGCAGGGTCCACGGGTCAGTCGGGTGGTTGGGCACCATCTTGCACAGCCGGTCGACCTGGCCGTAGCTCATCTGGAGGATGCGGCCCGTATCGCGCAGCACGGCGCGCGCCTTGAGCTTGCCGAAGGTGATGATCTGCGCGACGTGGTCGTGGCCGTATTTGCGCTGGACGTAGCGGATCACCTCGCCCCGGCGGGTTTCGCAGAAGTCGATGTCGAAGTCCGGCATCGAGACGCGTTCGGGATTGAGGAATCGCTCGAACAGCAGGCCGAGCCGGATCGGGTCGAGATCGGTGATGGTCAGCGCCCATGCGACCAGACTGCCCGCGCCGGAACCACGCCCCGGGCCCACGGGGATGCCCTGATCCTTGGCCCATTTGATGAAGTCGGCAACGATCAGGAAGTAGCCGGGAAAGCCCATCTGGTTGATGACGCCGACCTCGAAATCGAGCCGGTCGACATAGGTCTTCAGCTCCTCGTCCGACATCGGGCCGTAGGGTTCGAGCCGGGCGGCAAGGCCGCGCCGCGCATCCTCGGCCAGCATCCGCGCCTCGCCTTCGAGATCGCCAGCAAGGCTCGGCAGGATCGGATCGCGCATCGGCGGGGCAAAGGCGCAGCGCTGAGCGATAACGAGGGTGTTGGCGGTCGCTTCGGGCAGGTCCTCGAAGGTCTCGTCCATCATCGTGGCCGATTTGACGAAACTTTCGGGGTTGGAGCGCACCCGTTCTTCGGCATCGACATGGGTCGAACCGGCAATGCAGAGCATGGCGTCGTGCGCCTTGTGCATGTGGGGCTCGGCGAAATTGGCGGGATTGGTCGCGACGAGCGGGAGGTCGCGTTCATAGGCAAGATCGATCAGCGCGGCTTCGGCCGCTTCCTCGATCCGGTCCCCGCGCCGGGCGAGTTCGACGTAGAGCCGGCCGGGGAACAACGCCTCGAGCCGGTCGAGACAGGCCGCCGCATGGCTCGCCTGTCCCTCGGCGAGCAGGCGGGCGAGCGCCCCCTCGCTTGCGCCCGTCAGCGCGATCAGTCCCTCGGTCCGCCCTTCCAGATCGCCCAAGCGGATATGCGGTTCGTATTCGAGCGGCCGGTCGAGATGGGCGCGGCTGACGAGATGGCAGAGATTGTCGTATCCGGTCTCGTCCTGCGCGTAGAGCGGCAGCCAGTCGACCTGCCGGCCCTCCTCGCCATCCTTGCCGGGGCGGGCGATGCCGAGCAGCGTGCCGATGATCGGCTGAACGCCTTCGTCCATGCAGGCCTTGGCGAACATGACCGCGCCGTAGAGGCCGTTGCGGTCGGCGAGCGCAATCGCCGGAAAGCCGCGCTCCTTCGCCAGCTTCGCCATCGCCTTGGGTTCGATCGCGCCTTCCAGCATGGTGTAGGCGGACAGGACACGAAGCGGCACGAAGGGAGCGAAGGGCATGGCCCCAATATGCGAAGCCCGACCGGATTCGCCAAGCGGAGAAACCCGGCCGTCCACCGCCGTCGCGCGCGCCCCCGCGGCCGAACGCCGCTAGAGAAGCTTTTCGATGTCCCCGGCGATGCTTTCGGGTTTGTCGGTCGGGGCGTAGCGGGCGACGACCTTGCCCTCGCGGTCGATCAGGAACTTGGTGAAGTTACACTTGATCGAGCGCGACCCCATCAGGCCCTTCGCCTGGCCCTTCATCCAGTCGAACAGAGGCGAGGCATCGGCGCCGTTCACGTCGACCTTTTCCATCAGCGGGAAGGTCACGCCGAAATTGACCTTGCAGAACTCGGCGATCTCGTCGTCGCTGCCCGGTTCCTGCGCACCGAACTGGTTACAGGGAAAGCCGAGCACTTCGAAACCGCGATCCGCGAAACGCTGGTAGAGCCCCTCGAGCCCGTCATATTGCGGGGTGAAGCCGCATTTGCTCGCGGTGTTCACCACCAGCAGCACCTTGCCCAGCTTGCCGGCCAGATCGACGGGAGCACCGCGATTGTCGGTGACGGTGAAATCCGCGATCGTGGTCATCGGGCGGTCCGGTCTTGTGCGGGAAAGTCGGGGTGCCCGGCCAGTCCGGCGACCTCCTCGGCCGAATATTTACGGTCGCCCGCCTTGTCGATGTAGTACTGCCCGCGCTCTTCCTCGGGCAGCAGCATCATGTGCGCGATCAGCTCGGCGAAGGTGCCCGACCGCAGGCCCTTGCCCTTGTCCAGCACGCCGCCGCCATCGTCGGTGCGATGGAGCGAGGCGCGGTCGTCCCACTGGATGCCGGTGCTCTCGTCGGTGTCGGCCTGAAAAGTGCTGGGATGGTCGGTCATATCTGAAAACTCCTTCGATCCCGCCAACGAACGAGGGGCGGTACGGGTCCGCTATTCCAGCACGCCGTCATGCAGGCGGACGATCCGGTCCATCCGCTGGGCGAGCCGCTCGTTGTGGGTGGCGATCAGCGCCGCGCTGCCTTCCTCGCGCACGAGGGAGATGAGCTGCTCGAGCACCCGGTCCGACGTCGCCTCGTCGAGATTGCCGGTCGGCTCGTCCGCCAGCAACAGCTTGGGCCGGTTCGCCAGACCGCGCGCCACCGCCACGCGCTGCTGCTCGCCGCCCGAAAGCTTGCTCGGGCGATGGGTCATGCGCTCGCCGAGACCGAGCTCGGTCAGCAGTTCCTCGGCCCGCCGCTCGGCCTCGTCGCGCGGCTTTCCGGCGACCAGCTGCGGCAGGACCACGTTCTCGCGCGCGTCGAAATCGGGCAGGAGATGGTGGAACTGGTAGACGAAGCCGAGATGATCGCGCCGCAGCTCGGTCCGGGCCTGCGCGTTCGATTTCTCCGCCGCGTAGCCGGCGATGACGATCTCGCCGCCGAAGCCGCCCTCGAGCAGGCCGACCGCCTGAAGTAGCGTCGACTTGCCCGAACCCGACGGGCCGAGGAGCGCGACGATCTCGCCCGCGCCGATCGACAGGTTCACACCGCGCAGCACGTCGATCCGCACGCCGCCCTGCTCGAAGCTGCGGGTGAGCCCGCGCAATTCGACGACTGACTTATTCATAGCGAAGCACCTCCACCGGATCGGTGCTGGCCGCCTTCCAGGCGGGATAGAGCGTCGCGAGGAAGCTGAGGAACAGCGCGAGCCCGACGATCAGCGCGATCTCCACCGGATCAATGCGCGACGGCAGGGTGGAGAGGAATCGCACTTGGGGGTCCCACAGGTTCTGCCCGGTCACGAGACCGATGAAACCGACGATCGGCTCGCGGAAGAACAGGACGATGAAGCCGAGCACCAGCCCGGCAACGGTGCCGATCGCGCCGACCGTGAAGCCTGTGGTGACGAAGATCTTCATCAGGCTCTTCCGCGTCGCGCCCATGGTCCGCATGATCGCGATGTCGCGGGTCTTGGCGCGGACCAGCATGACGAGGCTGGACAGGATGTTGAACGCCGCCACCAGCACCATGAAGCTGAGCGCGAAAGCCATCGCCACGCGCTCGACCTGAAGCGCCTCGAACAGGGTCGAATTGATTGTCTTCCAGTCGCTCACCACCGCGCGCCCGGCAAGCGAGCGGGTGACCGGCGCGAGGATCTCGGACACCCGGTCGGGATCGGTCACCTTCACCTCGATCATGCCGATCGTATCGCCGATGAGCAGCAGGGTCTGCGCGTCGGGGATCGGCATGATGACGAAGGCCTGGTCGTAATCGTAGATGCCGACCTCGAAGATGGCCGCGACGCGGTAGCCGATCTGGCGCGGGACGGTGCCGAACGGCGTCGAGCGCCCCTGCGGATTGATGATCGTGATCGTGTCGCCGACCCGCGCGCCGATATTCTGCGCAAGACGCGAGCCGATCGCGACATTGCCCTCGCCCGGCTGAAGCTCGGAGATGTTGCCCGAGACGACGTTGGGCGACAGCTCGGAGATGTCGCGCATCGTGTTGCCGCGCACCAGAATTGCCTCGACCCGGCCGTTGAACGTGGTCAGCAGCGGCTGTTCGATCAGCGGAGATGCCTCGGTGACGCCCGGCGTGGCGCGGACCTCCTGCAGCACGTTCTCCCAGTCGTCGAGCCGCCCGCCATAGGCCTGGACGATGGCGTGCCCGTTCAGCCCCACGATCTTGTCGAGCAGTTCGGCGCGAAAGCCGTTCATCACGCTCATCACGATCACCAGCATGGCGACCGAGAGCATGACGACGCCGATCGAGATACTGGCGACGAGCGCGATGAACGCCTCGCCCCTGCCCGGAAGCAGGTAGCGCTTGGCGATGGTCCGTTCGAATGGGGATAGCAGCAAGGGTGTCGGGCTTTGTCCGGCGAGAGTGTGCGGCGGTCTTTAGGAACAGCAACCTTGCCGCGCAATGAAATCGTGCGGCGTGGCCCAAGCGGACGGCGCGAGCCTTGTAATCCGGACGCAACATCGCCATTGGCACCTCCACGAGCGGACGGCCCCTCTCGAACGCGATGCAAGGCAGGCGGACAGCCCGATGAACCTGACCCATCCCTTCTTCGATTCCGAAGGCGACAAGCTGCGCGAGGAGTGCGGCGTCTTCGGCGCGATCAACGCTGCCGACGCTTCGGCGGCGACCGCTCTTGGCCTCCACGCCCTCCAGCATCGCGGGCAGGAAGCGGCCGGGATCATCAGTTTCGACGGGCAGGAGTTTCTCGTGCGCCGAGGCCTCGGCCACGTGGCGGAGAACTTCTCCAGCCAGGACGCGATCGCCGAGCTGCCGGGCATGATGGCCGCGGGCCATGTGCGCTATTCGACCACCGGCGGATCGGGCCTGCGCAACATCCAGCCGCTCTACGCAGACCTTGCGAGCGGCGGCTTCGCGGTGGCGCACAACGGCAATATCTCGAATGCCGGCACCCTGCGCGAGGATCTGGTCCGGCGCGGGGCGATCTTCCAGTCGACCAGCGATACCGAGGTGATCATCCACCTCGTCGCGACCAGCCGCTATCCCACGATCGTCGACCGGCTGGTCGACGCGCTTCGCCTGCTCGAGGGCGCCTATGCGCTGATCGTGATGACGCCGCAGGGCATGATAGCCTGCCGCGATCCACTGGGCATCCGCCCGCTGGTGATGGGCAAGATCGGCGATGCGACCGTCTTCGCCAGCGAGAGCGTCGCCTTCGACGTGGTCGGCGCGGAATTCGTGCGCGAGGTCGAGCCGGGCGAACTGATCCGCGTCGATTTCGACGGCAATGTCGATTCCCTCCACCCCTTCGGCACGCACAGCCCCCGCCCCTGCATCTTCGAGCATGTCTATTTCAGCCGGCCCGACAGCTTCTTTGCCGGGCGCAGCGTCTACGAGGCGCGCAAGGCGATCGGCGCGGAACTCGCGCGGGAAAAGCCGGTGGAGGCGGATCTGGTCGTGCCCGTGCCAGACAGCGGCGTGCCGGCGGCGATCGGCTATGCGCAGGCCTCGGGCATCCCCTTCGAGCTCGGCATCATCCGCTCGCACTATGTCGGGCGGACCTTCATCCAGCCCAGCGACGGCGCGCGCCATGCCGGCGTGAAGCGCAAGCACAATGCCAATCGCGAACTGGTGCGCGGCAAGCGGATCGTGCTGATCGACGATTCGATCGTGCGCGGCACCACCAGCCTCTCGATCGTCGAGATGATGCGCGATGCGGGCGCGACCGAAGTGCATTTCCGGGTCGCCAGCCCGCCCACCGCGCATAGCTGCTTCTATGGCGTCGACACGCCCGAACGCTCCAAGCTGCTGGCCGCGCGCATGGAACTGGAACCGATGCGCGAATTCATCAAGGCGGACAGCCTCGCCTTCATCTCGATCGACGGGCTCTATCGCGCGGTCGGGCAAGAGAAGCGCGTGGCGACGCGCCCGCAATTCTGCGACGCATGCTTTACCGGCGAATATCCCACGCCGCTGACCGATCTCACTCGCCGCGAGACGCAGAACGCGCAGCTTGCCTTCCCCGAAACGGAGCGCGGATGATGGCCGAGGCGAACAAGCCGCTCGCCGGCAAGACGGCGCTGGTCACCGGGGCCAGCAAGGGAATCGGCGCGGCGACGGCCAAGGCGCTGGCCGCAGCGGGCGCGCATGTCATCCTGACCGCGCGCGACGTGTCCTCTCTCGAGACGGTCGAGGATGCGATCCACGACGCGGGCGGCAATTCCACCATCGCGCCGGTCGACCTGATGGAGACCGACGGCATCGCCCGACTGGCAACGGCGGTGGCGAGCCGGTGGGACGCGCTCGACATTCTCGTGATCGCGGCGGCCTATCTCCCGACGCTGACGCCGGTTTCGCAGATCGACGGCAAGCAGTTTGCGCAGGCGATCACGGTCAATGTTCTGGCGACGCAGGGGCTGCTCGCAGCCTTCGATCCGCTGCTCAAGCGTTCGCCGGACGGCGCGCGGGTGATCGGGCTCACCAGCAGCGTGGGCGAGACCCCGCGTGCCTACTGGTCGGCCTATGCCTCGACCAAGGCGGCGTTCGACAATCTGCTCGAAAGCTACGGGCAGGAGGTCGAAAAGGTGTCGAAGACGCGGGTCGCGATCGTCGATCCCGGCGCGACGCGCACCGCGATGCGGGCCAAGGCCTATCCCGGTGAGGACCCGAGCACGGTCAAGCCGCCAGAGACCGTGGCAGAGCGCATCGTCGCGCTGGCGACGCAGGGCTTTTCCACCGGCCACCGCGAGCGGGTGGAAGCGGACGGTTAACCAGATCGGGTAGCGGTTCGGTAACCCCGATCCGGCATGATCCTGCGGTCCGGCCTGTGCGGGGTTGTCCCGTCCGGTCGAGAAGCGCCAGCCAGGGACCCACCGCCATGACCTTCGTCACGCAGGATCGCTACAGCATCGCCGCGCAGGAAGACCGCAGCGCGCCGCGCACCAAGCTCGCCATACCGGGCCAGCTGCGCGCTTCGGGCGGGCGCGCCTTCCAGACCACGGTCCACGACCTCTCGATCAGCGGTTATTCGGCCGCCGCGATCAACCGGATGCACGAAGGCCAGATCTGCTGGCTCACCCTGCCCGGCCTCGAATCGCTTCAGGGGCAGGTCGTATGGTGGGAGAACTGCCTAGTCGGCTGCGCCTTTACCGAGCTGCTGAGCCCGATCGTGCACGAGAACATCCTCGCCCGCTATTCGCGCGAGAATGTTTACCGCACGATCCGCTGACGGATCAGCTTTCCGCCGCCAGCAGCGCGGCGGCTTCCAGCATCCGGTTGCGATAATCGCGGCTCGTCGCGGTCGGCCAGTTGCCGACGAGCGCGATCACCATGCGCTGCTGCGGCAGGATCGTGATCGACTGGCCGAAAATGCCCTGCGCGCCGAAATTGCCGCCGGGATAGGTCCACCACTGGTAACCGTAGCCGAAGCCCGGCGCGCCGACCTCGTAGCGCGGCGCAGTTGCCTCGGCGAACCAGCCCGGGCTCACCATGCCCTTGCCGCCTTCGAGCACGAACTGGCCGAAGCGCGCATAGTCCGACAGGCGGATCGACAGGCAGCACCCGCCGATGTTCCCGCCGCGCGGATCGGTCATCCAGAACAGATCCCCGGCAAAGCCCGCCGGGTCGACGATCTTTTCCTTGGCATAGGCGGCGAGCGGCATTCCCGCCGCCTCCTCCACCAGCAGGCCGAGAAGATTGGTCTCGCCAGTCTTATAGACCCATTTGGTGCCGGCTGGCGCCTCGCGGGGGAGCGAGCGCATCTGCGCGACGATCGCTTGCTTGCCGTAGCGCTCCTGAAACTCGGTCATCCGGGCGACGTCGCTCGCGGGGTCGGTGTAATCCTCGTTCCAGGCGACGCCCGAGCTCATCGTGGCAAGCTGGCGGATGGTCACGTCGTCATAGGCCGAACCGCGCAGGCCGGGGATGTAGCGTGTCACCTTCTCGTCGAGGCTGGTGATGAAACCGTCCTTGAGAGCCGCGCCGAGCAAGGTCGACGTGAAGCTCTTGGCGACCGAGAAGCTGGTCCAGCGGCCCTCCGGCCCGAAGCCGAGCCCGTAATTTTCGTAGCGGATCCGCCCGTCCTGCAACACCATCAGCCCCGCCGCGCCGGTTTCGGCGACCAGCGTGTCGAGCCGCGCCTTGAGAGGAGTGGAGAAGGCCGTGCCGCGCGGCAGCGTTCGCGGGGTCGGCGCGGCCTCGACATCGAGCCCCGCGAACCAGTCCTCCATGTCGCGGAAGCGCGCCGAGCGCTGGGCCTCGTCCCAGAACAGGACCTGCAATTCCTCGGGCGAGCGCAGGGTCGCGGGCTGCGTCGCCGTCACGCCCTCGCGCTCCAGCGTCATCGGCGCGTTTCCGGCGCCGGTGCTCATGCAGCCGGTAAGGGCCAGCGCCCCGAAAACAGCCAGAACCTTGCGCATCATCCCTCTCCCCCGTTGATCAGCGTGACCTGGTGGACGTCGATCCCGCCACCGCGAAAACCGCCTTCGCAATACATCAGGTAATAGCGCCACAGATCGACGAAAGTCTCGTCGAAACCGGCGGGCAACCGCCCTTCCCGCACCGTCGCATCGAAATTCTCGCGCCACAGTTTCAGCGTTTCGGCGTAGTCGAGGCCGAAGTCGGTCTGGTCGCACCATGCGAGGCCGCGGGCCTCGGCGAGCGCCCGAAATTCGCTGGTGCGGATCAGCAGTCCGCCGGGGAAGACATAGGCCTGGATGAAGTCCGCGCTGGCAGCATAGGCGTCGAACAGATCGTCGCGCATCGAGATGTACTGGATTGCGGCGCGCCCGCCCGGCTTCAGATTGCGGGCGATGCAGTCCATGAAATCGGGCCAGAATTCGCGGCCCAGCGCCTCGACCATCTCGACGCTGACGATGGCATCGAACCGGCCCGCGACGCGGCGATAGTCCTGCTTGCGGTAGTCCGGTCCGGCATTGTGTGCGCGGGCATGGGCGAGCTGTTCCTCCGAGAGGCTGATCGCCGTGACGTTCGCTCCCGAGCGGGCGATATCGGCGGCGAGCCCGCCCCAGCCGCAGCCGATCTCGAGCACGCCCGCCGCCTCGCCAATCCGCTGTTCTAGCGCGGTCCATTTGCGACGCTGGGCCTGTTCCAGACCGTCATCCGCCACACCGAGCGCGGAGGAATAACTCATCGTCGGATCGAGCCAGGCCTCGTAGAAATCGTTGCCGAGGTCGTAATGCGCCTCGATATTCTTGCGCGCGCCGGCATGGGTGTTGCGATTGACCAGATGAGCGAGCTTCAGCGCATGGCGGAAGGGCCCCTTGGCGCGCGCGGTGTCGCCCAGACGCTCGGCATGTTGCATGAACAGCGCGAAGAGCGGCACGGGATCGGGGCTCCACCACTCGCCGCTGGCCCAGGCCTGATACCAGCCGACCGAGCCATTGCTGGCGAGCCGGACCAGCGCGTTCCAGCTTCTAAGCTCCACCGTGCATTCGAAGCCCGGCGCGCGACCGCCCAGCGTGCGGTGCGTCCCGTCCGGGAGCACGGCATGAAGCGCGCCCGTCACCAGCGCCGAGTCGATCCGGTCGATGATCTTGCCGAAGCCGGGCGCGACCAGCTTGGCGAGCAGTCCCGGCTTGCGGGCAAAGCGTCGCCCGCCGCCCAGCAGCCTGTCGCCCCTGCCTGTCGTCACCGCATTCATCAGCCGCGCCCTATGCCCGAGCGCGCCCGATAGCGCCCGCTCGCGCGCTTCCCTGTGGCCGATGATCTTGGCCGGGTAGTCGCCCCGCATCTCGTCCGGCGGATCGTGGATGCAGTCGTCGCTGCAATCGGCAATTTCGGGGACATATTCGCGGATATAGCCGGCGGCGTCGAATTTCTCGGACTGGGTCAGCGGAGCCATGATCCGGCTGAACATGTTGCTGTCCACCCCCGTGCCGCTGATCCATTGCCAGTTGACCGCGTTGTTGCCGTAATCGGCGTCGACGAGGCAGTCCCAGTACCATTGCTCTCCGTGGCGCCAGTCGATCAGCAGATGCTTTACGAGAAAGCTGGCGCAGATCATGCGGACGCGGTTGTGAATCCAGCCGGTCTGCCACAGCTGGCGCATCCCCGCATCGACGATCGGATAGCCGGTCAGGCCCTTCTGCCAGCATTCGAGATCCTCAGCGATCAGATGCCCGGCATTCGGATTTCGCCAGAGCGTGCGCTCGTCGTAATCGCGATAGCTGTCGCGTCCGTAATCGGGAAACTGGCAGATCACGTTTTGGGCGTAGTCGCGCCAGATGACCTCCTTGAGAAAGGTCTGCCAGCCATCGCTGCGCTTGTCCTTGAGGCGGTGGTAGATCTGAACCGGGGTGATTTCGCCCCAGTGCAGATGCGGGGAGAGCCGGCTGGTTGTATCCTGCGAGGGAAGATTGCGCCCCTCCTCGTAATCGCCGACCTCGTCCGCCCACCATTCGAGCCGGTCATGCGCCGCCGCCTCGCCGACCTCCCAGAAATCGCGGATGCCGCCCGCCCAGTCCGGACGGGTCGGCAGCAGCTTCCAGTCCGCCAGATCGTCGCTTTCCGGCCAGCTGCCGGGCGAATGGAGCGTCTCGGGTTCGGGCAGTTCGTCGCGCGGGGGCAGCAATTCTAGCATGGCGCGCGAGAACGGGGTGTAGATCTTGTAGGGGTCGCCAGACCCGGTGGTCGCGGTGCCCGGGGGCATCAGGTAATTGCCGTCGTGCAGTTCGAGCGTGCAGGCATCGCCGCCCATATCGGACAGCGCATCCTTGAGCTCGTCCTCGGCCTCCTTCCACCACGGTTCGTAATGGCGGTTGGCATGGATTGCGGTCGCGCCGGTCTGATGGGCGATCGCGACGAGGATCTGCGGCGCATCGCCCTTGCGCAGCAAGATCTGCGAACGCCTGCCGCCGAAACTCCGGCCCAGCGATTCCAGCGAGTGGTGGAGCCACACCCGGCTCGCCCCGCCATGGGCGTGGTCGCCCGCCCGTTCGTCGTCGAGCACGAAAACCGGGATGACCGGCCCCGATTGCGCGGCGTGGTAGAGGGCGGGCTGGTCGGCCAGGCGCAGGTCGCGCCGCAGCCAGACGATCTGGGGTGAACTCATGGTCGAGGAACCCGGCAGCGGGCGCGCCGGTTCCTGCTCTCATGGAAAGCGACCATCCCGTCCGGGCAGAGAGCATAACCTTGCCGGAACGCGGCTTTGCGGTGGACCGGCGAAAGGCGCTTGTTACCGCCATGTTCCTGTGGGCCGCATTCGGCGCGATGGTCTTCGCGGTCACGCAAGGACTGACCGCGAGTTTCGACGCGCGCCTGTTGCGGCTGTTCCGTTCGGGACCCGATCTCGGCCTCGGCGGCCCGCGCGCGGTGCTGGAGACGGTGCGTGACGTGACCGCGCTGGGCGGCGTGTTCCTGCGCAATCTCTTCGCGCTTGGCGCCGTGGTCGCTCTGCTTTTCCTCAGGCTGCGGCGGGAGGCGCTGATCCTCGGCGCGACCGTGGCGAGCGGCTGGATCGCCAACAGCGCATTGAAGCTGCTCGTCGGGCGCGAGCGGCCGATGATCGTCCCGCACCTGACCGAGGCGGGTGGTGAGAGCTTCCCCTCCGGCCACAGCTTCGGCGCGGCGGTGGTCTATATCGGCATCGCGATTGCCTTCGCCGCAATGAGCCGGCGGCAATCGGTGCGCTACACCATCATCGGCGCGGCGCTTGTCCTGTCGGCCATGGTGGCCACGAGCCGGGTCGCGCTCGGCGTGCATTTCCCGAGCGACGTCGTTGCCGGGTGGCTGGGCGGCGCGGGCTGGGCCTTTCTGGCCGCCGCGCTGTTCTATCGTCCGGCGGAAAGCCTCGCGCCGTCGGATCGCTGACGATCACGGATTGCAGGTGCCCGGCGGCAGGATCGCGGCGAAGCGGTCGCGCGCGTGCGGATCGTAGAACCGGGCATCGCGCAGTCTGAGGACGCCGTCGTCCCCCGGCTCGACGAACGGCGCCTGCGACCAGAACAGGAAGGCATCGACCTGTGGATCGGCCGCTCGGACCGCCGCAAGATCGCAGCGATCGAGCGGAATGCCGGGCAGCACCTCGCCGTCGAGCGCGTAGAGACCGTTGCCGCCGGTGATCATCTCGCGCTGCCACGACCAGAGCGGCGGCGGGCTGGCTATCACGAGCGCGTTGCCGGTGGGCCCTGCCGCCGCCCTGCCCTCCGCAGCAGCTGTGATAGCTCCATTGAGGCCGATATAACCGAATACCACCGCAAGCGCGACCCGCGCCGGCCGCCGCCATTCCCCGCCCCGCTTCTCGCGTCGCAGCGAGAACCAGGTCGCGAGGCCCATCAGGATCCACAGCCAGACATCAATGATGAACAGCACGTCGCCATGATACCAGCGGCTCGAAAACGGTTCGAGCAGGCGGATGCCGTAGACGTTCATCCAGTCGAGCGCCGGATGTGTCAGGCAGGCGAGCAGCGCCAGAGCGTAGAGCCAGCCGAAACGGACCGGCAGCCGCCCCTCGGGCCGCTTGCCGCGCTTCGCCTGCCAGCGGTCGAACCACCACAGCCCTCCGGCGAGGAGCAGCGGCAGCAGGAACCAGGCAGGCGGGCCGTGGGTGATCCCGCGCCGGAAGGCGAGATGTTCGACCCCGTCGAGCCACAGGAAACAGGCCGCGTCTACGTCGGGCAGGTTTGCCCCAATGACGAGCGCGGGCATGGCGAGCCCGGTCTTCCGTTTCAGCCCCGCCTGCCCGATCAGCGCGCCGACAAGGCCATGCGTCAGATTGTCCATGGGGTTTTTTCAGTCCTATCGCTTGGCTACATGAGGACGGGCCAATCTGTCCCACCGCTCCGCTGCATGAGGACGGGCCTGTCTCTCACCCCCCGTTGCGCGGCATGAGCTCCAGCGCGGCGCTCGCCAGCGCTTCGGCACCGGTGCGCACCACCGCCTCCGCGTCGGGTGCCCAGAAGGGCGAGTGAAGCGAGGGCAGCGGCGTGCCCTCCTGCTCCAGCGCGGTGAGCATTTCGGCGGGCGTGCCGCTGATCCAGAAGATCAGCGACTTGACGTCATCGGGAGCGGCGCGGCGGAACTGGCTGAAATCCTCGCCGCCCATAACGGCGGGCCATTCCATCACCCGCGCTTCGCCGAAGCGTTCGCGGAATGCCCCCATCACGTTCTGGGTGAACTCGGGATCGTTGAAGGTCGAGGGGGTGTAGGGATCCTCCACCGTCACCACTGGCAGCATCTCTTCCGAAAGTCCGGCCGTGATCGCTTCGCCCCGCGCGACGCGGCGGATGCCGTCGAGCAATTGCTTGCGGCTCTCGTCCGAATAGCTGCGCACGGTCAGCTGAAGCTTCGCCTCGTCGCTGATGATGTTGTGCTTGGCGCCGGCATGGAAGCTGCCGACCGTGATGACCGCGGGATCGAGCGGATTGGAATTGCGGCTGACCACGGTCTGCAACTTCATCACGATGCTGCTGGCGAGGACCACCGGATCGACCGTCGTTTGCGGATAGGCGCCGTGGCCGCCGATGCCCTTCACCGTGATGTCGACGCTGTCCACATTGGCGAGCGCGTAGCCCGGCGTGAAGCCGATCGTCCCGGCCGGCGCGGGCGCGGCGGCATCGTGAAAGGCGACCGCGTAGTCGGGTTTCGGAAAGCGGGTGTAGAGCCCGTCTTCCAGCATGGCGAGCGCGCCCAGCCCCACTTCCTCGGCCGGTTGCAGGACCATAACCAGTGTGCCCTGCCATTCGTCCTTGCGCTCGGCCAGAAGCTGTGCCGCGCCGATGAAGCCGGCCATGTGCGTATCGTGGCCGCAGGCGTGCATCACGCCCGTCGTCACGCCGCTGGCGGGCGTGGCGGTGACCTTGCTGGCGAAGGGCAGACCGGTTTGCTCCACCACCGGCAGTCCGTCCATGTCCGCGCGCAGCAGCACCACCGGACCATCGCCGTTGCGCATCACCGAAACGACGCCGGTGCGCCCGACATTCTCGGTCACCTCGAAGCCGAGATCGCGCATTCTCTTGGACAGTTTGGCAGCGGTCTGGGTTTCCTCGAAGCTCAGCTCGGGATGGGCGTGGAGGTCGCGATAGAGCTCCATCAGACCCGGCATGTCCTCGGCCAGCGAGGTTTCCATATCCTGCGCCATGACGGGCGCGGCCGTTCCCAACAGCAGGGCGGCGGCGATGGTCTTCGTGATATAGGACATGGCGGCGATGGCTCCTTCGGCATGGACCGGGTGTTAGACTGTCCAGGGGAAGGATTTCCCGTTTCCGCGCCCCCGGTTTCTTTCGGACGTGTGGCACGATCCATGCCCGTGAGGAAAGAGGCAATTCCGGGCTAGAGCCCGTAGGTCACCGCCAGCCCGATGCTGAGCGTGACCACCATGATCAGTACCAGCGGCAGGCCGGTGCGGATATAGTCGCCGAACTCGTAGCTGCCTTCCGCCATGATCAGCATGTTGGTCTGGTAGGCGATCGGCGTCGCGTAGCACAGGTTGCAGCCGAACAGCACTGCCAGCACCAGCGGCTCGGCGGGCAGGCCCAGCTGGTTGGCCATGGCGAAGGCGATCGGGGTGCCGACCGTCGCCGCCGTGGCGTTGGATGCGAAGTTGGTCAGCAGGGTGACGAACAGCATGATGCTGGCGAGCACCAGCGCCGGGCTGAGATCGCCGAGGCCGAGGCTGAGCGCCTGCCCGAGCCAGGCCGCCGCGCCGCTCTCGTCTATGATCCTCCCGATCGCGATGCTGGCCGCGACCAGCACGATCACCTGCCCCGACAGCGCGCGGCCGACCCGGTCGAACTTCACGCAGCCCGTCACGAACATCAGGATCGCGCCCAGCAGCGAGGCGATGGCGATGGGCAGCAACCCGATCGAGGCGAGGCCCACCGTCCCCAGCATGATCCCTGCCGAAAGCCACGCCTTGGAACGGCGGGGCAATTCGCGCATCCCCTCGAGCTGGAGCAGCGAATCGCTGCGGGCAAAGTCCTGCAAATCGCGCGGCAGGCCCATGACCAGCAGCACGTCGCCCTCTGCCATGCGCAGATCGCCGCCTTCGCTGTAGCGATCCTTCTCGCCGATCACGGTCCTGGGACGATGGATGCCGATCACCGCGACGCCATGTAGGTCGGCGATGCCCGAGCTCGGCAGCGTGCGGTCGAGCAGGCGGCTGTCGGCGGTGACGGTCATCTCGACCACCACGATGTCCTCGCGCAATTCCGCCGACCGCCGGCGGATCCGGTCGAGCACCCAACCGGGGGCAGCCTCCCCCCGCAGCGTCCGGATCGCTTCCTCCAGCGCCTCGTGCGGACCGGACATCAGCAGGCGCTGCTGCGGTTGCAACAGGCCGAGGGGAGCGTCGTGAAACTCGATGTCGCCCGGAAGGCGCGGGATGACGGTCGCCAGCTCGCGGTCCTTCAGGATACTGTCCTCGCCGATCCGCAAGCGGGAGTAGAAACGGCGGCGGGCCTGAACCTCCTCCACCCGGTTGTCTTTCAGCATCCGGGGCATGACCAGCCAGATATAGGGCAAGGCGACGAGCGAGGCGGCGAGCACGATCGGGGTGAAGTGGAACACGCCCATCTCGGGCATCCCCAGATCGGTCGCGATCGAGACCACGAGGATGTTGGTCGAGGTGCCGATGGTCGTGGCGAGACCGCCCAGCAGCGAGGCGGCGTTGAGCGGCATCAGCGTCTTCGACGCCGGCATCGCTCCGCGCGATGCCAAGGTCGCGAAGATCGGGATCAGCAGCACCAGCACCGGCGTGTTGTTGACGCCCATCGACAGCAGGAAGGCAATCACCAGCGACACCAGCAGGCCGAGCTGGAGATTGAGCTTGAACACCCGCTCGAGGAAGCGCGCCGCCGGTTCCAGCGCGCCGGTGACCACCAGCCCCCGGCCCATCACCATCAGCGCGCAGATCGTGATCAGCGCGTAATGGCCGAAGCCTCCGAAGGCGATGGCGAGGCCATCCGTCGCCCGGTCGCCTTCCAGCGGGAAGAAATAGAGGCCGACCGCGATGATCGCGATGGTGAGCAGAGAGACGATCTCGATGCTCAGCTTGCCGCGAACGAATTCGACGAACATCAGCACGGTGATGATCATCGCGGCCAGAGCGTGGTAGGAAGGTGCCTCGATCACTGGGGCCAGAGGTCCCATCCCGGGGCGCGA
Organism: Erythrobacter sp.; assembly: GCA_025698865.1. Lineage (GTDB taxonomy): Bacteria > Pseudomonadota > Alphaproteobacteria > Sphingomonadales > Sphingomonadaceae > Qipengyuania. Next base: position 198,922 of record JAILWQ010000003.1, read on the forward strand.
ATTTCAAGGGCGGTGTGCGATCCGCCGCGTGGTGCCCCTGGCCCGACTCGAACGGGCACTCCTTGCGGAACTCGATTTTGAGTCGAGCGCGTCTACCAATTCCACCACAGGGGCACTGTCGCGGGAGCAGCGCGGATAGCGAAGCGTAACGCCGCCTGCAACATCGCGATTGGGCCTAGCCCTTGAGCGAGGCGACCAGCAGCTTGTGCAGCTTGGAATGCAGCGTGTCGTTCGCGGCGAGCACCTGTTCGTCGTGGACCGGCATCGAGCGGCCGCGATAATCGGTGATGAAGCCGCCTGCCTCGCGCACCAGCAGGGCGCCGGCCGCGGTGTCCCATGGCTTGAGGCTGCTTTCCCAGAAGCCGTCGAAGCGCCCGGCGGCGACCCAAGCGAGGTCGAGCGAGGCCGCGCCGAAGCGGCGGATGCCGGCGACATTCGGGCCGATGGCGCGGTAGATCCGCGTCCATTCCTCGAAATTGCCGACGCCCTGAAAGGGAATGCCCGTGGCGATCAGCGATTCCGACAAGGTCCGCCGCGAGGAAACGCGCAGCCGCGCATCGTGCAGCCAGGCGCCCCTCGTCTTTTCGGCCCAGAAGGTCTCGTCGGTGATCGGCTGATAGACGACGCCGGCGGTCACCTCTCCCCAGCCCGACCCGTCGAGCTTGGGTTCCTGCACCGCGATGCTGATCGCGAAATGCGGGATTCCGTGGAGGAAGTTGCTGGTCCCGTCGAGCGGGTCGACGATCCAGCGGGGCTTGCCCTCCTCGCCGTGAATCGTACCGGCCTCTTCCATGACGAAGCCCCAGCCGGGGCGCGCCGCGGTGAGCTCGTCATAGATCGTGCGCTCGGCGCGCATGTCCGCCTTGGAGACGAAATCGGCCGGTCCCTTGCGGCTGACCTGGAGGTGCTCGACCTCGCCGAAATCCCGCCGGAGCCGGCCGCCCGCCTTGCGCGCGGCCTTTTCCATCACGCGGATGAGACCCGAAATCGCTGCCATGATCGGTCCCTCAGCCGGCCTTGCCGACGTAGCTCTGTTCGTAGACGTCGACCACGATCCGGGTGCCGCTCTCGATATGCGGCGGGACCATGATGCGCACACCGTTGTCTAGCACGGCGGGCTTATAGCTGGAGGAGGCGGTCTGCCCCTTCACCACCGCGTCGGCCTCGACGATCGTCGCCTCGACCTGGCTGGGCAGCTCGACGCTGATGGGCTTTTCTTCCCACAGCTCGAGCTTCGCCTGCATCCCGTCCTGAAGGAACGGGCGCGCATCGCCGAGGAGATCGGAGGGCAGGTTGATCTGCTCGTAGGTTTCCTGGTCCATGAACACCAGCATGTCCCCATCCTCGTAGAGGAACTGATAGTCCTTGGTGTCGAGGCGCACCTTCTCGACCGTGTCGGCGCTGCGGAACCGGACATTGGTCTTGCGGCCGTCCTGCAGGTTCTTCATCTCGACCTGCATGTAGGCACCGCCCTTGCCCGGCTGGGTGTGCTGGATCTTGGCGACCTTCCAGATGCCGCCTTCGTATTCGAGGATGTTGCCGGGACGGATGTCCACGCCGCTGATCTTCATGGGGCTGCTCGCCTTGATTGAGTGAAAGAGCCGCGCACCGGCGCGGGGGCCGATGCGGGATGCAATATGCGGGGGCCGCGCTTAGACGTTCGGTCAGGCTGGGGCAAGGTCGCTGGCGCTATGACGGGCGCAAGGCTAAAGGGGGCCAACCATGAAACACGCTTTTACCGCCGCTGCGGCTCTGGCCGCCACCATCTGCGCGACCATCGCCGTGCCCGCTGCGGCGCAGGGCCGGCTCGGCACGCTGCCGCACGGCCGCTATGTCTGCGCGCTTCCCGGCGGTGCCGCCGGCAAAGCCGTGAAAGAGGTGAGCGAGCACAATTTCTCCATCACAGGCGCGTCGAGCTATGAGGCGGCGGACGGGCGCGGGACCTATCTGCGCAAGGGCGATACGGTCGTCTTCACCCGCGGTCCGCGCAAGGACATGAAGCTCAAACTGCTGGGCTCGGGCCTGATGCAATGGGTCAAGGAAGACGGCACGCTCGGCCGCATCCGCTGCACCCGCGTGGGCCGCTAGGACCTACTCGCCGGCGAGGAGCGGATAGGGATTGACCGGGTTGGCCGGCTCCCACCATTCCGCGTCGGGCGTCGTTTGCAGGATCGCGAAATGGAGATGCGGGGCGTCGGGCGAGGCGTTGCCGCTGCTGCCCACCGTACCCAGCCGCTGCCCGCGCCGGATGCGCTGGCCTTCGCGCAACCCTTCCGCATAGGCGTCGAGATGGGCGTAGTAATGGATGGTGCGCCCGTCTTCCGAGCGGACATAAATCGTGTTCCCGCCCGCATCCGAGGCGAACAGCCGTTCCACTCGGCCCGGCGCGGCGGCGACCACGCTCGTGCCCTTGGGCGCCATGATGTCGATCGCCTCGTGCAGGCGCTCGCCGCCACCGCGCGAATCGGAATAGGTATCGGTGAGGTCGGCCGGGCGCACGTTCAGTACCGGGACCAGCAAGTTGAGCGCCTTGCGATCGCCAACCGGCTGCGCGAACTGCGTGTTGAGCGGCCGCGAGGCCCGCGCGCCTTCCGACACCGGCGTCTCGGCCCCGGTCCGTGTCGCGGGAGACGAGGGCGGGCTGGGGGCAGCATCGGCCGGGCGGGTAGTCTCGCGCTGGCTGTCGGCAGTCGCATTCTCGATCAGGCTGCCGCCCGCCACGATCCACACCGCGCTGGTCAGCGTGGCGGTGACCACGATGGTGAGAATGCGATCGACGAATTTCATGCTGCCACCCTACCCCCTCAGGCTTCGAAAATCACTCGCGTCGATTGCGACACCATCTGGGCGAGCCGTGCCGCGTCCCAGTTGGTCAGGCGGACACAGCCATGGCTTTGTGCCCGGCCGATGGTTTCGGGCTCGGGCGTGCCGTGGATGCCGTAGTGATCCTTGCTGAGATCGATCCACACGACGCCGACCGGACCGTTCGGCCCCGGCGGCAGGGTATGGGTCTCGCCATCGCCGCCGCGAAGCACCTCGGGATCGTATTCGTACGGCGGATTGTAGGCTTCGCCCACGATATCCCACTCGCCCAACGGCAGCGGATAATCGCTGGAGCCGGAGCTGACCGTGAACAGGGCGACGAGCTCGTCACCGCGATAGGCCTTCAGCGTCTTGCCCGCCTTGCTGACGACGATCCGGTCGACTTCCGGCTGCTCGGTCCCGACGCCCAGACTGACGAGCGTCTGCTGCCATTCGCGATTGTCGACCGCACCCGGAGCGATGCGATCCCCGCCGATATTGGGGACGCGAATCTTCTGTCCGGGTTTAAAGATGTTCGTCGTCGTCGAAGCGGTGCGCCCTTGCGCCCCGCCAGTCGCCGAGGGGGACGGTGACGGGGTTGCGGTGGGGCTTCTGGCGGTCGAATTGCCGCCTGAATTGAGAGCTTGCAGCACCTCCACCGTCGTATGGAACCGCTCGGCCAGCTTCTCGTCGAGCGAGGAATAGCTCAGGCGTTGCATCCGCGCCTGAGCGGCGGGGTCATCGGGAATGGCGGTGAAGGTCTGCCGCCCCCAGCTTTCCGGGATCGTCACCACACGCGTTGCGGGGATACGGTCCCACCGGGCGAGCGCCTGCTTCGTCGCCTCGTCGAGTTCGCCGCTGGTCTCGAGATCGTTGGCTTCCTGAAATCCCCGGAGCGCATTCTCGGTGCTCATGCCCATCTTGCCGTCGACCACGCCGGGACCGAAGCCCAGCCGGTCGAGCACGACCTGTGCCTGCATCATCGGGCGCTGTTCAGAGTCGGCACTGGCGTCGCTTGCACCGGCGCTGGAATCGTTCGACGCCATGGTGTCCGCGAGATTGTCCTCGCTGTAGGTCTCGTAAGCACCATCGGACGCGGCCGCAGTCCGGCTCTCGGTGTCGTTGTCCTGTCCGTTCATGCCGCAGGCGGCGAGCGCCAGACTGGAAACGGCGGCGAGAATGATCGTACGCATTTGCTGGGGGCTCCTCCCGTGGGACGCGACCCGTCCCTTCAAATTGCCAAACTCATCCGGCGCGGATTTGCTCCACGAAGGCAGCCACCGCCCGCGCCTCGTCGCCCGACCAGATGGCGCCGGAGACGGCGAGGAAGTCGGCCCCGGCGGCGACCAGCGGCGCGCAATTGTCCGGCGTGATCCCGCCGATCGCCACGCAGGGGATCTCGAAGATGCCGGACCACCATTCGAGCAGTTCGGGCTCCGGGCGATGCTCGCTTTCCTTGGTCGTGGACGGATGGAAGGCGCCGAAGGCGACGTAATCCGCCCCCGCCTCGCCCGCTTCCATCGCGAGGTGGCGGCTGGCGTGGCAGGTGACGCCGATCTGCGCGTCCCGCCCGAGGATTTCGCGCGCTTCCCTCGGATCGCCATCGCCCTGCCCCAGATGGACCCCGTCCGCGCCGATCCGCTTCGCCAGCGAGACGTCGTCGTTGACAATGAACGCGGTCTCGTGGGCCGCGCAGATGTCCTGCAACGGCCCGGCAAGCTCGGCCGCCTCATGCTGGTCCACCCCCTTGAGGCGGAGCTGGAAGGCGGTGGCGGCGCCCTTCCCGGCGGCGAGAGCGCGTTCCAGCCGTTCGGGAAAATTGCCCGAGACGTCGAGCGGCGAGATCAGGTAAAGCTGGCAATCGGTCATCGGCAGACCCGTATCGCGCGCCTTGCGGTTCGTCGACATTCAGTTTGCGGCAAGCAGGGGTGGCAATAGCTGGCGGTCATGAGATTGCTTCGCCTGATGCCCGCCTTCGGGCTCGCCATCTTCACCGGCGCCTGCGCCGTCGTTCCCGACGCGCCACTCGTTGCGGGCAATCCCCTGCCGCCCGGAACGCCGGTGGGTATCGATCAGCCGGTGCGGGTCGGCGAACTGGTCGTCACGCCGAAAAAGGTGGTGGAGGACAGCCGCTGCCCCGAAAACGTCCGCTGCGTCTGGGCCGGCCGGTTGATCGTGCGCACCCGGATCGACGGCGCCGGCTGGCGCGACACCGCGGACATCACGCTCGGCGAGACCTACGGCACCCACGGGCGGGTCATCGCGCTGGTTTCGGGCCTTCCCGAAAAATCCGCCGAGGCCGAAACCCCGGCGGAGAGATACCGCTTCGTCTACGAGGCGCGCTGAACGATCAGGTGGCCGAGGCCGCGCTGATCTGGTCGATCGCGCTCGACAGGGTGCTGTCGAATTCCTCGTCGCTCTGCGTGGCGCGCAGGTCCTGGAGCAGGCCGCGGCTGAAGCTGGCGATCATCCCCGGGTTCTTGGCCAGTTCGGCGCAGGCCTCGTCGGTCGAATAGCCGCCCGACAGCGCGACCACGCGCAGCACCCGCGGATGGTCGGCAAGCTTCGCGTAGAGACCAGCTTCCTTCGGAATGGAAAGCTTCAGCATGACCTGCTGATCCTCCGGCAGCGCGTCCAGCCCTTCCTCGATCGCAGCGAGCATGATCTTTTCGCCCTCGGCCCGGTCGGCGGCCGTGATGTCGTATTCCGGCTCGAGGATCGGGACGAGGCCGCAGGACAAGATGCGCGCGCCTTCGGCAAATTGCTGGCGGACGGCGGCCTTGATGCCGTTGGCATCGGCCGACTTAATGACGCTGCGCATCTTGGTGCCGAACACGCCGAGTTCGCGGGCGCGGTTGCACAGCGTCTCGAGCTCGGGATTGGGCTTCATCAACTGCGCGCCGTCACGCTCGTCCTCGAGACCCTTGTCGACCTTGAGGAAGGGCACGATGCCTCGTTCTGCGAGGCGGGCGGGGACGGTCTTGCCGCCGCTCTGACCGTCCATGGTCTTCTCGAACAGGATAGCGCCGATCACCTTGCCGTTGCCGAAACAGGGGCTCTCGATGATGCGCTGGCGCATCTCGTGGATCAGCGCGAACATCTCGTCATCGCCGTTCCACGCGTCGTCCTCGACCCCGTAACCGCGCAGGGCCTTGGGGGTGGAGCCACCCGACTGATCCAGCGCGGCGATGAAGCCCTGTCCGGTCGCGATCCGATCGCGCATCTGTTCGAAGTTCATTGGGGATGGTCCTGTTGCTGTCGATAAACGAATGGTTCGGCCCGCGAGACGGGCATCATGTCAGCTCGAAAGGGCGGCGACACCGGGCAGTTCCCGGCCCTCCATCCATTCGAGGAAAGCGCCGCCCGCGGTCGAGACAAAGGTGAAATCGTCCTTCGCCCCGGCATGGGCGAGCGCCGCGACCGTGTCGCCTCCGCCCGCGACCGAGGTGAGCGAGCCGCCTTCGGTGAGCGCGGCGGCGGTCTTGGCCAGCGCCACGGTGGCGGCGTCGAACGGTTCGGTCTCGAACGCGCCCAGCGGTCCGTTCCACACCACCGTGCGACAGGTCTTGAGCACGTCGCCCAGCGCCTCCACCGCCTGCGGGCCGAGATCGAGGATCATCTCGTCGGCTTCGACCTCGTGGACGTTGCAGGTGCGCAGACTGTCAGGGTTTGCGGCGAATTCCTTCGCCACCACGACGTCGTAGGGCAGGTGGACGGTGCAGCCGGCATGGTCGGCCTCGTCCATGATCCGGTTGGCGGTGCCGGTGAGGTCGTGCTCGCACAGCGACTTGCCCACATCGACCGCGCGCGCGGCGAGGAAGGTGTTGGCCATGCCGCCGCCGATGATGAGGTGCTGCACCTTGCCGACGAGGTTCTGCAACACGTCGAGCTTGGTCGAGACCTTGGCCCCGCCGACCACCGCAGCCACAGGCTGTTTCGGCGCACCCAGCGCCGCATCGAGCGCCTTCAGCTCGGCCTCCATCGCCCGCCCGGCATAAGACGGCAGCAGGTGGGCGAGCCCTTCGGTGCTGGCATGGGCACGGTGGGCAGCGCTGAAGGCATCGTTGACATAGATGTCGCCGTGTTCCGCCATCGCCCGCGCGAACTCGGGATCGTTGGCTTCCTCGCCCGGCCAGAAACGGACGTTGTCGAGCAGGCCGATATCGCCGTTGCGCAGGATGCCGAGCGACTGTTCGACCACCGGGCCGGACACTTCGGAGATGAACATCACCTCCTTGCCCAGCACGTCCTCGACCGCGTCCTGAATGAAGCTGGTCGACATGGTCGAATTGCGCTGCCCCTTCGGCCGCCCGAAATGGGCGAGCAGGAGGACCTTGGCGCCCTTGTCGGTCAGTTCCAGGATGGTCGGCTTCGCCGCCTCCACCCGCGTGACGTCGGTCGCCGACCCGTCCTTCATGGGGAGGTTGAGATCGACGCGCACGAGCGCGACCTTGCCCGCCAGATCGGCGGGCAGGTCGTCGAGAGTCTTGAAGCCGGGCATGTCGGTCCTCTTACAGGAACTTGGCCATCACGCCGGCGGTGTCGATCATCCGGTTGGAGAAGCCCCACTCGTTGTCGTACCAGCTGACCACGCGGGCGAGCTTGCCTTCCATGACGCTGGTTTCCAGGCTGTCGATGGTCGAGCTGGCGGGCTGGTGGTTGAAGTCGCTCGAGACGAGCGGCTGGTCGGTGTAGTCGAGCACGCCCTTCAGCGCGCCGTCCGCCGCGGCCTTCAGCGCTGAGTTCAGTTCCTCGACGCTGGTGTCGCGCTGCGGCGTGAAGACGAGGTCGACGAGGCTGACATTGGCAGTCGGTACGCGGACCGAGCTGCCGTCAAGCTTGCCGTTGAGGTCGGGGAGGACGAGGCCGACCGCGCGCGCCGCGCCGGTGGTGGTCGGGATCATGTTCTGCGCCCCGCCGCGCGCCCGGCGCATGTCGGAATGCATCTGGTCGAGCATCCGCTGGTCGTTGGTGTAGCTGTGGATCGTGGTCATGAAACCACGCTCGATCCCGACCGTCTCGTGCAGCACCTTGGCCATCGGGGCGAGGCAGTTGGTCGTGCAGCTGGCGTTGGAGACGATCACGTCCTCGGCCGTCAGCGTTTCGTGGTTGACGCCGTAGACGATGGTCGCCGACACGTTCTTGGCCGGGGCCGAGATCAGAACGCGCTTGGCGCCTGCCTTCAGATGGGGTTCGGCCTGCTCGTGGCTCTGGAAGAAGCCGGTGCATTCCAGGACGATGTCGATCCCCTGATCCTTGTGCGGCAGATTGCCCGGATCGCGCTCGGAAGTGACCTGAATGGTCTTGCCGTTGACGGTGATCGTCTTGTCGCCGGTCTCCACCGTGCCGGGGAAGCGGCCGTGGGTGCTGTCGTACTGGAACAGCAGGGCGTTGGACTTGGTGTCGGCGAGGTCGTTGATGCTGACCAGCTCGAGATCGTGGTCGTCACGCTCGAGAATGGCGCGCGCCACAAGGCGGCCGATGCGCCCGAAACCGTTGATTGCAACCTTGGTCGCCATGGGAAGAACTCCTGCTTATGCGTTCAATTTGTTCATGATTTGCGGGACGATGGCGTCCACGGTGAAGCCGAATTTTTCGAACAGGTCGCCGGCCGGGGCCGACGCGCCGAAACGGTCGAGCCCGATTCTGAGGCCATTGGTCATGGTGTAGCGGTCCCAGCCGAAGGTCGTCCCCGCCTCGATGCTGACGCGCAGGATGTCGTCCGGCTGCACGTCGGGCAGGAGATCCGCCTTGTAGGCATCGTCCTGCTCGTCGAAGAGCTGGGTGCAGACCATCGAGACGACATCGGCGCCCACGCCCTGCTTTTCCAGAGCTTCGGCACATTCGAGCGCCAGATGCACCTCGGACCCGGTCGCGATGAGGATGGCGCGGCGCTTGTTGCCGGCCTTCTTGAGGCGGTAGGCTCCGCGTGCACTGAGATCGGTGTTCTCGGGTACGATGCGGACCTGCGGCAGGTTCTGGCGGGTCAGCGCGAGAACCGTCGGCCGGTTCTTCTCCCGCAGCGCGATTTCCCAGCATTCGGCGGTCTCGACCGCATCGGCCGGGCGCATCACGAGCAGGTTCGGGATCATCCGCAGCGACTGGACATGCTCGATCGGCTGGTGGGTCGGCCCGTCCTCGCCCAGCCCGATGCTGTCATGCGTCATCACGAAGATCGCGCGAGCCTGCTGCAACGCGGCGAGGCGGATCGCCCCGCGGCAATAGTCGGTGAAGACGAGGAAGGTGCCGCCATAGGGGATCACGCCCCCGTGCAGCGCCATGCCGTTCATCGCCGCTGCCATGCCGAATTCGCGGATGCCGTAATAGATGTAGCGGCCCGAATAATCCTCGGCCGTCAGCGGGCCGATGCCGCCCGCCTTGGTGTTGTTCGACCCGGTGAGATCGGCACTGCCGCCGATCGTTTCGGGCAGCTTGGCGTTGATCTGTGCGAGCGCCATCTCGCTCGCCTTGCGGGTCGCCACCTTCTGCGGCTCTTTCATCAGCGACTGGATGTAACTGTCGAGATCGAACCCGGCCGGCAGATCGCCCGCCATGCGCCGTTCGAACTCGGCCCGCTCGCTCGATGCGGACAGGCGTTCCGCCCACTCACCACGCACCTTTGCGCCGCTTTCGCCGGTGGATCGCCAGTTTTCAAGCACCTCGGCGGGAATTTCGAAAGGCTTCGCGTCCCAGCCGAGTTGCTTGCGGGCTGCGGCGATCTCGTCCTCGCCGAGCGGCGCGCCATGGGTCGCGCTGGTGCCCTGCTTGTTGGGCGCGCCCTTGCCGATCACCGTGCGGCAGGCGATCAGCGAGGGCCGGTCGGAAGCCACCGCCTCGTCCAGCGCCTTGCGGATCGAGGCAAAATCGTGCCCGTCGCATTCGGTGACGTGCCAGCCGGTCGCCCTGTAGCGCGCCTTGATATCCTCGCTCGTCGAGAGATCGGTCGATCCGTCGATGGTGATGCGGTTGTCGTCCCACAGCACGGTCATGCGGTCGAGCTTGAGATGGCCGGCAAGGCCGATCGCCTCGTGGTTGATGCCTTCCATCAGGCACCCGTCGCCCGCGATCACCCAGGTGCGGTGATCGACCAGGTCGCTGCCGAAGGCGGTGTTGAGGTGCCGCTCCGCGATCGCCATGCCGACCGCCATCGCCAGCCCCTGCCCCAGCGGGCCGGTGGTGCATTCGACGCCGTCCAGCAGGAAGTTCTCCGGGTGCCCCGCGCAGGGGCTGCCGAGCTTGCGGAAATTGCGGATGTCTTCCATCGTCGGGCGCTCGTATCCCGACAGGTGCAGCAGGCTGTAGATCAGCATCGAGCCGTGGCCGGCGGACAGCACGAACCGATCCCGGTCGGCCCAGTCGGGCGCCTGGGGATCGTGCTTGAGATATTCGCTCCACAGCACGGTGGCGACGTCGGCCATGCCCATGGGCATGCCGGGATGGCCCGAATTGGCCGCCTCCACCGCATCCATCGAGAGCGCGCGTATGGCATCGGCCATCGGCGCGAGGGCGGCGGTATCGAAAGTCATTGGAAAGTCGGCTCCTGTCGCGTGCGATTCGGCGCGCGCGAAGCCTTGGCCAAGGCGCTTCGCAGGGTCAAGCTGACCCGTGGAAAGACCGCGCCTGATCCCGATTGTGAACAGAACGGGGCAAGGCTTTGCGCGGAAGCGAATTTCCGATAGATGCGGCCCGATGGATGTCGATCGTATTGCGCGCGCCTTCAAGCGCATCGAGGATGCCCTTTATCGCATCGAATATGCCAGCGCGGCCCATTGCGGCATGGTCCCCGCCGTGGACCCTGAACTCGCCGTGCGCCACGAAGTGCTGCGCGCCACTGTGCGGGCGAAGATCGCCGAACTCGACGTGCTGATCGACCGGCTCGAAAATTGAGCGACGTCGTATTGAGCATTGCCGGGCGCAACTACACCGTCGCCTGCGCCGATGGCGACGAGGATCGCGTGCGCCAGCTGGCGGGCATGATTGCCGACCGGCTCGAAGGCATCGGGGCGACGCTCAACACGCCGATGGAGGCGCACAACCTGCTGGTCGCGAGCCTTATCCTCGCCGACGAGCTGGACGAGGCGAACACCGCGGCGGCGGCGAGTCCGTCCCCCGATCCGGCTCCCACGCCTGCCCCTGCCGAAGCCCGGCGCCCGGTCGATCCCGAGCTGGATTTCACCGTAGATCTCGAGGAATTGGCCCAGCGGCTGGAAAACGCCGCCGACGCGCTTGAGAGCGAGGCGCAGACCTCCTAGATAGGCCTTGGCGGGACTGCCCGGCACGAGCCGTTGAACATCCCTGAGGCTATAAGCAATCCTAGGGAGCTGTCCCTGCCCTGGTCCACCAGTTCGGCTGTGGGATCGGGGTACACGGCGCCCACCTGACGTTTAGGCGTCAGAGGATTTCCCTGGCACCGACCCATGGTGGTTCCGCCACTCCTCGCGGGAAAAGTCGAAAGACACCGCGAGGTGTCCGGCTTTCCCAGAGCATCAAGGAAAGCGGACCGATTTGACCAAGGACGAACTTCGCAGGCAATTGCGCGCCGCGCGCCGCAAGCATGTCTCGGCCCTTCCCGAAGCGATGCGCGCGCTGGTCTTCCATCGCCCGCCGGTGCCGCTCCTCGAATTTGTGCCGCAAGGGGCCTCCGTGGGTCTCTACAACGCCGGGCCGCACGAGGCGCCGACGCAGTCCTACGCCCGGTTCTTCGCGGAGAACGGGCATACGATCGCCCTGCCCCGCTTTTCCGGACGCTCGTCCGCAATGGAGTTCGCGCTCCACACCGATCCTTTCGGCCAGAGCGATTGCGAGGTCGGGCCGTTCGGGATGCTGCAACCCGAGGAAAGTGCGGAGGCAATCGTGCCGGACGTGCTGTTCGTCCCCCTGCTCGGCTTCACCGAGGCGGGCGCGCGGATCGGCCAGGGCGGCGGGCATTACGATCGCTGGCTGGCCGGGCATCCCGCAACGCGGACGATCGGCCTCGCTTGGGATGTCCAGAAGGTGGACGCCCTTCCGATAGAGCCGCACGACATCGCGCTGAACTGCGTGGTGACCCCGACCCGCCTCTACGGACCCTTCGCATGAGAGAAGAACCCACACTGCGCATTCCGCTCGGCATTCTCGCCCTGCTGGCTGCCCTGATCATCTACGGCGCGATTGTCGCGACACTCGTGCCACCGCTGATCGACGGCTGGCCCACCCTGCTTCAGACTGTTGTCTATTTGGTGCTGGGGATCGTCTGGCTGCTGCCTCTGCGGCGGTTCCTGATCTGGATGGAAACCGGCCGATGGAGCGCGCCGCCCAAGGACTGAGGGAACGCGAGGCGTATCGCTGCCGTTTGATCGGCGATGCCCGAGCTACCCGAGAACGAAGCCCAGCGCCTGACGCTGCAGCGCGAATGCCTGAACCGCACCATTGTCTCGGTGGAGCCGGGCGACGACGTCACCCATATCCAGCTTCCCGGCGACAACGAGCGCGCCCGGCTCGTCGGCCACCAGTTCACCGAGACGCGCCGACACGGGAAGAACATCTTTGCAGGGTCGAAGACCGGCCCGTGGATGACCGTGCATCTCGGCATGACGGGCTGGCTGATCCCGTTCGATGCGCTGGACGATCCGCCCGATAACACCAAGCTTCTGATTACCTTCGAAGGCGATCGGCGGCTCGCCTTCCGCTGTCCGCGCAAGCTCGGCCATGTTCGGGTGATCGATGATCCAGGCGACTACATCACGGCCGAAAAGCTTGGCCCCGACGCTCTGGCGATCGGGTCGAAGGAATTCGCCGAGACCTTCGGCACGACCCGGAGCGCGATCAAGTCCGCACTTATGAAGCAGGACAAGATGGCGGGGATCGGCAATCTCTGGTCCGACGAACTGCTCTATCAGGTCGGCCTGCATCCCGAAGCGCGGGCAGACGCGCTATCTGAGGATTGCCTGTCCGAGCTTTACGACACGATGCGCCGCATTCTGAAGAAGGGCGTCGCTGTCGAAGCGGATTACAGCAAGCTTCCCGATGACTGGTTGATCCCCAATCGCAAGAAGAGCGACGAGTGCCCGCGCTGCGGCGGCACGATCACCAGCGCAAAAGTCGGCGGGCGAACCGCCTATTTCTGCGACAAGCATCAAAAGAAGTGAAAAGTCCCAAGTGGCGCGAGTGACGGGACTTGAACCCGCGACCCTCGGCGTGACAGGCCGATACTCTAACCAACTGAGCTACACCCGCGCATTAAAGCGGCTCTAGCGCCCCTTGGGAGAGGCGCCACTAGGCCAGCCTCGCCTGGGTGTCAATGCGGTTTGCCGGACAAAATCGGAAGAGTTTTCCCCAGCCTTTTCGTTAAGCGGAAATTTACCATCGCGAGCCAGTATTGCCGCCAGTCCAAGGGGTTCGGGGGAAGGCAATCCGATGCGTATTTCATGGCTTCTGGCGGGGCTGGCAGTGGCCGCGTCCTCCATGGCGGTGGCTCAGGACGCGATGTCGATCTCGCGCTCGCTCTTTCTGGAGCGGGCCGAGGCGGACGGGGTGTCGCTGGAACCGGCGGACGTGCTGCGCCGGGGCGACCGCGTGGTACTGGTGATGGACTGGGACGGCCGCACCGGACAGCCTTTCATGCTGACCAGTCGCGTGCCCAACACCCTCGCCTATCAGCGCAGCGGCGACCGCGCGGTCGAGGTTTCGGTCGATGGCGGCCGCAATTGGGGCCGCATCGGATCGCTGCGCCGCGGAGCGCGTCTCGCGGCGCCCGAGGAAGTCACCAATCTGCGCTGGCGCATCGCCGCCGCCGACGGCGCGACGATGCGCAGCTACAGCGCCATCGTACGCTGAGCGTTCACAGGTTGGCACGGCGCCGCCGGGCAGCGCCACACTCTCAGTTCGAGACGATCAGCACCGGCGTTTCGAGCAGCTTCTTGAGCGCCTGAACGAAGCTCGCCGCATCCCATCCGTCGACCACGCGGTGATCGCAACTGATCGAGATGTTCATCAGCTTGCGCTTCTCGATCCGCTCGCCGCCGTTGCCGTCCGAGACGAACATCGGACGCTCGACGATCTTGTTCGGTCCGATGATCGCGACTTCCGGGCGGTTGATCACCGGCGTCGTCGCGATCCCGCCAAGGGGACCGAGCGAGGTCACGGTGAGCGTGCCGCCCGAAAGCTCCTCGCTCTTCGCCTTGCCGGTGCGCGCCGCTTCGGCCAGCCGGGTGATCTCGCCGGCGAGTTGCCAGACGTTCTTACCCTGCGCGTCGCGAATGACCGGCACCATCAGACCGGCGTCGGTCTGCGCGGCCATGCCCATATGCACCGACCCGTGGCGCGTCACGACGCCGGCCTCGTCGTCGTAGCGTGCATTGATCATCGGGAAATCGGGCAGCGTCTTGCAGATCGCGGTGATCAGCAGAGGCAGGATGGTCAGCTTCGGCTTTTCGCCGCGATTGTCGTTCAGCTGCGCCCGCATCGCCTCGAGATCGGTCACATCGACTTCCTCGACATAGGAGAAATGCGGGATGTTGCGCTTGGAGGCGGCCATGTTCTCCGCGATCCGGCGGCGCATGCCGATGACCTTCTTCTCCTCGTCCGCCCGCGCCGGGGCAGCCGAGCCGTAGCCCGCATTGTAGGACAGGAACTGGTCGAGATCGCCGTGGCGCACGCGTCCGTCGTCGGCGGCTTTCACCTGGCCGAGATCGACGCCGAGTTCTTTCGCGCGCTTGCGAACGGCGGGGCTCGCCAGCACCTTGGCAGCCGGGGCGGGTTCGGGCGCGGGGGTCGGAGTTGGCGCAGGCGGCGGCGAAGGATCGGCCGCCATCGCATCGTCGGCATCGGAAGCGTCGGGGTTCTCGACCTCGATCCGCTCCTCCACCTCGGGAGATTTGGGCGCGGGCGCGGCTTCCGTTTCGCGGGCTTCATCACCGGCGCCACTGCCGGAATGATCCGCCTCTTCGGCGACCTCGCCCTCGACCTCGATCACCAGCAGCATCGCGCCGACCGAAGTGATGTCGCCGACCTCGCCTGCCAGCTCGACGACCTTGCCGTCGACCGGGCTCTCGATGTCGATCGTCGCCTTGTCCGTCATCACGTCGACGAGGTGCTGGTCCTCCGTGACGATGTCGCCGACCTTGACGTGCCATTCGACGATCTCGGCCTCGGCAACGCCTTCACCGACATCGGGCATGTTGAATGTGAATTTCGCCATGGTCGATCTACTCGCTCAGAATTTTGTCGATGGCCTCGCCGATGCGGATCGGGCCGGGGAAATAGGCCCATTCGAGGCTGTGGGGATAGGGCGTGTCGAAGCCGGTCGCGCGTTCGACCGGCGCCTCGAGGTGGTAGAAGCAGCGCTCCGTCACCAAGGCGGAAAGTTCCGCGCCGAAGCCGGAGGTGCGCGTCGCCTCGTGGACGATCAGGCAGCGGCCGGTTTTCTTGACGCTTTCCTCGATCGCCTCGATGTCGAGCGGGACGAGCGTGCGCAGATCGAGAATGTCAGCCTCGACACCCTTCTTCGCGCAGACGGCCTCGACCACGTGAACCATGGTTCCGTAGGCGAGGATGGTCAGCTCCTCGCCCTCGGTGACATGACGCGCCTTGCCGAGCGGGATCCTGTAATAGCCTTCGGGCACCACGCTCTGCGGATGCTTCTTCCACGGCTCGACCGGTTTGTCGTAATATCCGGAGAACGGGCCGTTGTAGATGCGCTTGGGTTCGAAGAAGATCACCGGATCGTTGTCCTCGATCGCGCTGATCAGCAGCCCCTTCGCGTCGTAGGGCGTGGAGGGAATGACCGTCTTCAGGCCCGAGACGTGGGTGAAGATCGCCTCCGGGCTCTGGCTATGGGTCTGGCCGCCGAAGATGCCGCCACCGAAGGGCGAGCGCACCGTAATCGGCGCGATATACTCCGCAGCCGAGCGATAGCGCAGCCGCGCCGCCTCGGAGATCAACTGGTCGAGACCGGGATAGATATAGTCCGCGAACTGGATTTCGGGCACCGGACGCAGGCCATAGGCCCCCATCCCCACCGCCACCGCGATGATCCCGCACTCCGATATAGGCGTGTCGAAAACGCGGGTCTTGCCGTGCTTTTCCTGCAGGCCCGCGGTGCAGCGGAACACGCCACCGAAATAGCCGACATCCTCGCCCATCACGATCACGTCCGGATCGCGCTGCATCGAAGTATCGAGCGCGTCGTTGATCGCCTCGATCATGTTGAGACGGCGTTCGCCGTCCTGCGAAGCGTCCTGCTTCTTTCTGGTCTTGGTGTCGCTCATGCGCCCTTCCCCTCGTTGGGAAGCCCGTCGGGAAACTTGGTCTTGCGTTCGTGGACCGCCTGTTCGGCCTGTTCCTTGAGATGCCAGGGCAGCTCTTCGAACACGTCCTCGAACATGGTGCGGAACGGATGATGCAGACCGTGGCCGAGGATGCCGTTGGCCTCGGCCTCCTTGGTCGTCTTCTTGACCATTTCCGCCGCTTCGAGATCCATCGCCGCCTGGCGATCCTCGTCCCATTCGCCCAGCTCGATCAGGTGGTTCTTCAACCGGTTGACCGGATCGCCGAGCGGCCATTCCTCACGCTCGGTCGCGCTGCGATAGCCGCTGGGATCGTCGGAGGTCGAATGACCTTCCGCGCGATAGGTGAAGAACTCGATCAGCGTCGGCCCGGCATTGGCGCGGGCGCGGTTGGCCGCCCATTGTTCGGCCGCATAGCATGCCAGCGGATCGTTGCCGTCCACCCGCAGGCCCGCAAGCCCATAACCGAGCGCCCGTGCGGCGAAAGTCGTCCGCTCCGCGCCGGCGAAACCGCTGAAGCTGGAGATCGCCCACTGGTTGTTGATAACATTGAGGATAACCGGTGCATTGTACACCGTCGCGAAGGTGCAGGCGGAATGGAAGTCGCCTTCCGCCGTGCTGCCCTCGCCCACCCACGTTGCCGCGATCCGGCTGTCGCCCTTGATCGCGCTCGCCATCGCCCAGCCCACCGCCTGCGGCGTCTGGGTGGCGAGATTGCCGCTGATGGTGAAGAAGCTGTGTTCGCGGCTCGAATACATGATCGGCAGCTGGCGACCCTTCAGCTTGTCACCCTTGTTCGAGTAGATCTGGTTGATCATCTCGATCATCGGATAACCACGCACGATCAGCACGCCCTGCTGGCGATAGCTGGGGAAGACCATGTCGTCGCTGGCAAGCGCCATCGAAGTGGCGATGCTGGTCGCCTCTTCCCCGGTGCACTTCATGTAGAAGCTGGTCTTGCCCTGCCGCTGGCCGCGGAACATCCGCTCATCGAAGGCGCGCACGGTTGCGAAGTGCTTCAGCATCGTGCGCAGCGTTTCGGGATCGAGCTTGGGATCCCACGGACCATGGGCACGATTGTCGTCGCCCAGCACGCGGATCAGGCCATAGGCGAGATCGCGCATTTCCGACGGATCACAGGTCTCGTCCGGGCGCGGCTGCTTGCCGGCCTCGCCGATGTCGATATGCGAGAAATCGGCCGCGTCGCCGGGCCTGAACTTGGGTTCCGGAACGTGGAGCGACAAGCTGGGGCGGTTGTCGCCGGATTTGGGCGGATTGTTCTGGGCCTCTTCGGCCATGAAGGCGCTCTCCCTCTCGAACGATATTGCGAGGCGCGGTCGCGGTGCAATCGTTGCGTAACTGCGTTATTTTATTTCAGCGCCGTCCAAGGGTCAAGGGCGACCCGCCTACACCGCCACCGGCGCCTTCAGCGCGCCGTGCGGCGAGTACCCATGCACCTCGAAATCCTCGATCCGGTAGTCGAAGATGGTGGGCGGACGCCGCGTGATCTCAAGCCGCGGAATGCCTTGCGGTTCCCGGACAAGCTGCTCTTCGATCAGATCGGTGTGATTGAGATAGAGATGGGTGTCCCCGCCCATCCAGACGAGTTCGCCCGGTTCCAGACCCACCTGCTGCGCGACCATGCGCTGCAACAACGCCGCCGACCACAAGTTGAACGGCAGGCCGAGCGCAACGTCGCAGCTGCGCTGGTAGAGCACGCAGTTCAGCCGGTCGCCGTCGACGTGGTACTGATAGGTCTTGTGGCAGGGCGGGAGAGCCATGCGGTCGAGCTCGGCGACGTTCCAGCCTTCAATGATGTGGCGCCGGCTTCCGGGATTGGCCTTGAGCGAATCGATCAGCAGTTCGATCTGGTTGATGCCCTCGCCACGTTCGTAGAGCCCGTCCTTGCGATAGCGATAGGTCGGCCAGTCCACCCACTGCTTGCCATAGACCGGACCGAGATCGCCCCAGCGTGCGGCGAAACCCTCGTCCTCGGCGATTCGCTGAACGAAATCCTCCAGCGCGATCGCGTCTCCGGTTTCGCGGACGTAGTTCGCGTGCGGCCACTCGTTCCAGATTTTCACGCCCTGGAGCACAAGCGGGCGGATATTCGTCTCGCCGGTCAGGAACCACAGCATCTCGCGCGTCGCCGTCTTCCAGTAGACGCGCTTGGTGGTGATCAGGGGCATGGCGCCGTCCGCAAGGTCGAATCGGAGCATGGCGCCCATTACGGAGCGCGTGCCGACACCGGTGCGGTCGACCCGCTCGCTGCCCTGCGTCCAGATGCGGGCCATGAGGTCGAGATACTGCAGTTCTGGATGATCGTTCACGCCAATCGACTAGCGCGCCGATTGTCCGCTTGCCACCCCGCACATCGCCTCCTATAGGGCCGCCCTGCCTCGAGCCACGGTACGCCGTGGCCGCGACACGGTCGGGGAGTAGCTCAGCCTGGTAGAGCACTGTCTTCGGGAGGCAGGGGCCGGAGGTTCGAATCCTCTCTCCCCGACCAACATTTTCCGCCATTCACGGGCATCGGCATTTCCCAGAAAAAAGGTCTGAAGGTTCGCGCTGAACCTTTGGCCGCGAGGGCGAGCGAGTTCGCCCTTTCGAGAACGTGATTTCTGACACGGACGAAACCGAGCGCCTCCCGTCTTGCGTCGAACACCTGCCCATCAGCATTCGTCCCGGCTCTGCAAACCTCGCGCGGTCGCGTGCTGCCCCGCTCACATCATCCGCCTGCAATAGCTGTTGACTTGGCCCACCCATCCTGCGCTATTGCGAATTAATTGCATTTAGATTGTTCTGAAATGGAGTTCGCTTGACCTACCAATCGCTCGCTCACGATGCGTTCGTACCGTCCGCCGCGCTCGCCGTGGAAACGGTGACGCGCGTGCATCACCTGACGGACCGGCTGTTCAGCTTTGCGGTCTCGCGGCCGGCGAGCTTCCGCTTCCGCTCGGGCGAGTTCGTCATGGTCGGCCTGCCCAATGACGGCAAGCCGCTGCTGCGTGCCTATTCGATCGCCAGCCCGAGCTATGCCGACGAGCTCGAATTCCTCTCGGTGAAGATCGAGGACGGACCGCTGACCTCGCGCCTGCGCCATATTCAGGTCGGCGATCCGGTCTATCTCGGCAAGAAACCGACCGGCACGCTGGTGACCGACGCGCTCGTGCCCGGCCGGCGCCTGTTCCTGCTTTCGACCGGGACCGGCATCGCGCCGTTCCTCAGCCTGGTGCGCGATCCGGACGTGTACGCGCAATTTGTCGAAATCGTTCTGGTCCATTCGGTCCGCAACGCGGCCGATCTCGCTTTCCGTGACCTGCTCGACGCGCAGCTCGCCGGCGATCCGCTGGTGCAGGACGAGGCGCTTCTTCAGTTCCATTATCTCCCGACCGTCACGCGCGAGCCGTTCCGCACCCAGGGGCGGATCGCCACGCTGGTCGAGGACGGCCGATTGTTCGAGCAGACCACGGGTCCGCGGCGGTTCGATCCCGAGACCGATCGCGTCATGCTGTGCGGCAGCATGGCGATGATCAAGGACCACGCCGCCGATCTGGAAGCGCGCGGCTTCGTCGAGGGCAGCAATGCCAAGCCCGGCCAGTTCGTCATCGAACGCGCTTTCGTCGGGTAACGCAAACAGCTTCAAGGGAGACAACGGATGGTGGAAAACGGGGACGCGTTCGCGAGCAGATTCGTCATCCGGTTGTTGCGATCGTGGTCCGCGAGCCGGGCATACGCCGCTCCCGATCTCCTGCGGATGGCCGAGCTGTCCGCTTCGTGGGGACTGTCCGACACCGTCGCTCCGGCATGTGCCCGCCTGTTCGAGCTGGTCGAGGCGCATCTGGGCCGCGCCCTCGTCTCCGAATGCTGTTGCAGTCCGCGCCTTTCGGCGGACGAGCGAGCCCTGCTCGGCCTGATCCGCCACGCCCAGACCGAAAATCATGGGTCGCCCTGCCCGGCGGGATCGCAGGACCCTTGCGGTGCGATCCGCCAGGCCGCGCGGGATGCCCTGCGCGCGATCGCCGGGCGGACAGCCGGATCGGGACTCGGGGCGGAACCCTCGTCCCGTTCCGTCGCGGCGGCCTGAGGCTGATCCGGTGACGTACGATCTCTCGCGTCTCGCCCGAATGCCCGATCTGCGTCATGCGCCGAACGCACATGCCCGGCTGGTTTGCGCGATGCGGGAGGCGCATGTTGCGCGGGCGGCCCGCAAATGCTGCCGCAGCGCACTGGTGCGGTATTTCGGCACGATGGACGCGGTGCGCGCCTTTCACGTCTTCATGGACGAGGCGGGCCGGGCCTGGCCCGATCCGATCGTTCTCAATCCCGAGTGCCAGCCCCTTCTCAGCTTCGACGAGAAGGTGCTCGTCGATCTGGTGACCGCGGCCGCGAAGAACGAGCGCGACCGGTTTGACGCCTTTGCCGGCGAGATGATCGATCGCGCAGGGCGGAATGCGATCTGGTACGCCGCGCGGCGGCTGCTGCGCCACCTGGCCCCCTCGCTGTCGACCTGACACGATTTAAGCAGAACAAGTTGCGGGCGACGAGCCGATGCCCCCTCCCTTGCGACGACGGTCGGTTGAATCCTTGAAGGATCGGCGTAATCGGCAGCGATGCGCTTCGACGATCTCCTCTTCCGATATTTCGGCACCCGCGAAATCGGCGCCGTTTCCGAGACAGCCCTGCAGGCCGGCGTCGAGCGGATGGAGGTCGATTTCGGCATGGCAGGCGATCCGAGCCAGCGCTTCGCGCTCTGGTGCCTGCTTCACATGCTCGGCAGCGCGCCCGACCTCGACGTCGCGTTCGAGACCGCAGAGGAGCGCGACGCTGCCCGCAATTTCATGGACCTCATGGCTTCCGGCGAGTGAATCGTCCTCCGCCGATGCCCAGAGGCGTAGGCGGAGCGGGAAGAAGGGCCGCCGCTCTCACAGCGGCCCCTGATCGCTTCAGTTGAAGGTTTCGCCGGCCCCGGCCTTCTGTCGCAGGTGATCGCTCACCGACAGCCCGTGCCGTTCCAGCCCCTCGACCACGGCGTCGAGGCCGATCGTATCCGCCCAGAACATCGGTCCGCCGGTGTAGAGCGGCCAGCCATAGCCGTTGATCCACACGACATCGATGTCGCTGGCGCGCTGGGCCATCCCTTCCTCGAGGATCTTCGCGCCCTCGTTGACCATGGGATAGAGCAGCCCCTCGCGGATCTCGTCCTTGGAGATATCGCGCTGTTCGGTGCCTTTCTTCGCGGCGAAGTCGGCGATGATTCCCTTCACCTCGTCCGAAGGGGTGCGCTGGCGCGCCTCGTCGTAATCGTAGAAGCCCTTGCCCGCCTTCTGGCCGAATCGACCTACCGCACAAAGCGCTTCCCGCACGGTGGTCACCTTGCTCGGATCGCGATGCCAGCCGATGTCGATGCCCGCGAGATCGCCCATCTGGAAAGGCCCCATGGGAAAGCCGAATTCGAGCAGCACATCGTCCACATCCCAGTAATTGGCGCCTTCGAGAATCAGCCTGTTCGCCTGCTCCTGCCGTTTGGAGAGCATCCGGTTGCCGATGAAGCCGGGGCACACGCCGGAGACAGCGGCAACCTTGCCGATTGTCTTCGAAAGCTTCATCGCGGTCGCGAGCACATCGTCGCGCGTCTTCTCGCCGCGCACCACTTCCAGCAGCTTCATCACGTTGGCGGGCGAGAAGAAATGCAGGCCGAGGACGTAGCCCGGACGCTTCGTCGCCGCGGCGATCTCGTCGATGTCGAGATAGCTGGTGTTGGAGGCAAGGATCGCGCCCTCTTTCACCACGGCGTCCAGCTTGCCGAAGACCTCCTTCTTCACCTCCATGCTTTCGTAGACGGCCTCGATCACCAGATCGCAGTCGGCGAGGTCGGCATAGTCGAGCGTGGGGGTTAGCAGGCTCATCGCCCGCTCCACCTGGTCGGCGCTCATCCGGCCCTTCTTCGCGGTCGCCTCGTAGTTCCTGCGCATCGTCGCGGTTCCGCGGTCGAGCGCATCCTGCTTCATCTCGAGAATGGTCACCGGAATGCCGGCGGAAAGGAAGTTCATCGCGATCCCGCCGCCCATGGTGCCGGCGCCGATGATGCCGACTTTCTTCACGTCGATCAGCGGCGTGTCGGACGGAATGTCGTCGATCTTGTTGGCCGCGCGCTCGGCGAAGAAATAGTGCCGCATCGCCTTGGACTGCGTGCCCGTCATCAGCTTGCCGAACAGGTCCCGCTCTTTCTTCACGCCTTCGGCATAGGACAGCTCGCCCGCTGCCTTGACCGCGTCGATCGCGGCATTGGGAGCGTCGAAACCGCGCATTTTGCGTCCGTTCCTGGCACGAAATTCGTCGAAGATGGCCGGATTGGCGACACCGTCACGATTGGCGTCGCCCTCGCTAGCGCGCGGAACAGGCTGGCCGACCTTCGATCTGGCGAAAGCGATGGCATCGGCGGCGAGGCTGTCTTCGCCCACGATCTCGTCGAGCAGGCCGATATCCTTCGCCTTGCTGGCAGAGATGGGGTTCCCGATCGCGACCAGCGGCAATGCGGCTTCCGCGCCGACCAGTCGCGGCAAGCGCTGCGTGCCGGCGGCGCCAGGAATGAGGCCGAGCTTCACCTCGGGCAGGCCCAGCTTCGCGCTCGGCACCGCGACCCGGTAATGGCAGGCGAGCGCCACCTCGCACCCGCCGCCCAGCGCGGTGCCATGAATGGCGGCGACCACCGGCTTGTCGCTCGCCTCCAGCCGGTCCAGCGCATCGGGCAGGCTCGGGCCTTGCGGCGGCTTGCCGAATTCGGTGATGTCGGCGCCGGCGAAGAAGGTCCGCCCGTCGCAGCGGATAACCACCGCCTCGACGCCGTCATCGCCGAGCGCTTCCTCGATGCCTTCGACTAGGCCAGCACGAACCTTCTGCCCCAGCGCGTTGACCGGGGGATTGTCGGATATGATCACCAGCACGTTGTCATGGCGTTCGGTGCGAATGGGGGAGGTCATGGTGTGCAAAACTCCTTCAGGCATGGCTCTGGGTGAGGGCCGAGTAGATCAGCGTCTTGAGCTGGCGGCGGATCGGGTAGGTCGAGGACGGATAGAGCTGGGTCATGAAGACGCAGGTGATCCGCTCCACCGGATCGACGAAGAAGGCGGTCGAATAGGCCCCGCCCCAGTAGAACTCGCCCCGGCTCGCAGGCATCAGCGTGCGGGCGGGATCGACGACGACCGCGAAGCCGAGGCCGAAACCCGTGCCGGCATTGCTCGCCTCGCTGAAAAGGCTCTGGCTCATCTGCGACAGGTCCGCGCCGCCGGGCAGGTGATTGGCGGTCATCAGATCGATCGTTTTGGGCGCGACGATCATGCCGCCCGGATATGCGCCCCGGTCGAGCAGCATGGTGCAGAAGCGATCGTAATCCGCGATGGTCGAGAGCAGTCCGCCGCCGCCGGAATGGAACTTCGCCGGTTGCATCAGGCGCGATTCGGCCGCCGTGTCGATCAGCCGCGGCTCCTTGCCCGGGCGATAGCCATAGGCATCCGCCAGACGGTCCTGTTTCGCCGGATCGAGGTCGAACCCGGTATCGTCCATGCCCAGCGGCGCAAAGATGTTGTCGCGGAAATAATCGCCCAGCCTCATGCCAGAAATGCGCTCCACGCACACGCCGAGCACGTCGGTCGCGACCGAGTAGTTCCAGCGTGCCCCGGGTTCGAATTCCAGCGGAATGCGCGCGAGCGTGGCGATGTATTCGTCCGACGTCACCGCTCCGCGCGCGAGGTCGATCTCGGCCTTGCGATAGGCTGCATCCACGCTGCTGCGGTTCTGGAAGCCGTAGGTCAGGCCCGACATGTGCGTAAGCAGATCGACAAACCGCATGGGCTTGCCGGTCTGGGGCGGCATGAAGGGCACCGAGCCCCCGCCCCCGGCATAGGCGCCCAGCCTCCCGAACTCCGGAAGCACGCGGGCGACCGGATCGTCCAGCGCAACCTGACAGCGTTCGACGAGTTGCATGAAGGCGATCGAGGTGACCGGCTTGGTCATGCTGGCGATGCGGAAGATCGCATCCTCGCGCATCGCGGTGCCATCGTCGCGCAGGGTGCCGGAATGAAAGTAATGGGCCGGCTTTCCGCCCCGCGAAACCAGCAGCTGCGCGGATTTCAGGCGCCCGGTCGAAAGATAATGTTCTTCCAGAAACCGATCGATCCGCTGCAATCTGGCAGAGT
This sequence comes from Erythrobacter sp., assembly GCA_025698865.1. GTDB lineage: Bacteria > Pseudomonadota > Alphaproteobacteria > Sphingomonadales > Sphingomonadaceae > Qipengyuania. The sequence continues at coordinate 223,187 of JAILWQ010000003.1, forward strand.
CGAATCCGAGCTCTTCCGCTTCCGCTGTCTTCACCGTCGCTCCTCTCCTTCCGTGTCGGCCGACCGGCCGTACCGCAAGTTCATCCCGACTTGAGTAGAGGATTTTGCGCTCTTGTGAAGTTTCATACCGAGATTTCAGAAATATCGCCGCCCTGCTTGCTTGGGCGGCATTCGGTGGCCTAGACCGAGGGCCAGCCGACCATGAGTCGGCATGTGGGAAAGGACCTGTCGAAAATGCGCGATGCCGTGATCGTCTCCACAACCCGTATACTCCCGCTCGAGGTGGTGTGATGACGTCCCGCTCGCAGCCGCAATCCCTCGCGTCCGCCATCGGCTGGATCCCGCCGGAGAACTGGCCCGCCCGCAGCCGCGCGGAATGCCGCGCCATTCTCACGGCGCCGGGCGAGCGTTTCGAGATGGAGGACGTCGAGATCCGCGGCACAAGCGTGCGGACCTGGAAGAACGCGCCGGCCAATTTGCGAGCGATCGCCCTGCTCGGCCAGTCGCATGGCCAGCGCGAATTCGTCATCTACGAGGACGAGCGGATCACCTACGATGCGTGGTTCCGCGCGGTCGCGGCGCTCGCGCATGAATTCCGCAAGCGCGGCATCGGCAAGGGCGACCGGGTGGCGCTCGCCATGCGCAACCTGCCCGAATGGCCGGTTGTGTTCTTCGCCGCGGTCACCATCGGCGCGGTCTGCGTGCCTCTCAACGCATGGTGGACCGGAGACGAACTCGCCTACGGCCTGTCGGATTCGGGCACCAGCCTGCTCGTCTGCGACGAGGAGCGATGGGAGAGGATCGCGGAGCATCGCGGCGCCTGTCCCGATCTCCAGACCGTCTTCGTGACTCGCGCGAACGCAGCTCTCCACGGGGCGGATACGCTGGAAAGCGTCATCGGAGAACCGGCGGGTTACGCCGAACTTCCGCTTCGGACCCTGCCCGATGTCGAGATCGCGCCCGAGGACGATGCGACGATCTTCTACACCAGCGGAACCACCGGGCGGCCCAAGGGCGCACTCGGCACCCATCGCAATCTGTGCACCAACATCCTGTCCAGTGGCTACAACGCGGCCTGCGCCGTCCTGCGGCGCGGCGAGGAACTGCCCCTTCCCCAGCCCAAGACCGGCCTGACCGTGATCCCGCTGTTCCATGTCACCGCCTGTTCGGCCGGGCTGATGGGGAATATCGCCGCCGGCAACACGCTGATCTTCATGTATCGCTGGGACCCGGTCGAGGCGTTCAAGATCATCGAGCGCGAGCGGGTGGCGGTGACCGGCGGCGTGCCCACGATCGCATGGCAGCTGCTGGAACATCCCGAGCGCCAGAATTACGATCTCTCCAGCATCGAGGCGATCGCCTATGGCGGCGCACCCGCCGCCCCCGAACTGGTCCGCAAGATCCGCGAGGTGTTCGGCGCCCTGCCCGGAAACGGCTGGGGCATGACGGAGACGATGGCGACGGTCACCGGCCACTCGTCCGAGGATTATCTCAACCGCCCCGACAGCTGCGGCCCGCCGGTCGCGGTGGCCGACCTCAGGATCATGAGCGAGGACGGGACGCGCGAACTGCCGGTGGGCGAGGTCGGCGAGCTGTGGGCGCGCGGGCCGATGGTGGTAAAAGGCTACTGGAACAATCCCGAGGCGACGGCCGAGACCTTCGTCGATGGCTGGGTGCGGACGGGCGACCTTGCCCGGCTGGACGAGGAAGGCTGGTGCTACATCGCCGACCGGGCCAAGGACATGATCATCCGCGGCGGCGAGAACATCTATTCCTCCGAGGTCGAGAACGTCCTCTACGATCACCCTGCGGTGACCGACGCGGCCCTGATCGGCCTGCCCCATCAGCAGCTGGGCGAGGAACCGGCCGCCGTGGTCCACCTCGCGCCCGGAATGGCGGCGAGCGAGGACGAACTGCGCGACTGGGTCGCCGACCGGCTCGCCAGATTCAAGGTGCCGGTCCGTATCGCCTTTTCGCCGGAGACCCTGCCGCGCAACGCGAACGGCAAGATCCTGAAGCGGGAACTGGCCGGGTTCTTCTAGGCGCACCCAGGCTGGCCCGGCTTGCGGGGGCAGGCATGTCGTCTAGACGCGGCCGGAGGGGGAAATGATGGCTCGAAAGCCCGACGTGACCAAGAAATTCGGCGAGAAGCGCGCGGCGATCGTCCACGCCGCATCGGTCCTGATCAACGAGGCCGGGGTGCGGGCGACCACGCTGACCAAGGTCGCGCGCGCGATCGGCCTCAACGCAACCAGCGTCACCTATTATTTCCCGCGCAAGGACCAGCTGATCGTCACGGTGTACGGGGAGACGATCTCGCTCCTCGGCGACATCGCGCGCGAGGCGCTGGAGGAACCGGACGTCGAGGCGCGGATCGCGCGGTTCGTCGGGCTCCACGTCGCGCTGCGCACCCGCATCCGCAAGGGCGAGCGCGGCCTCATCACCGCCCTGTCGGAAATCCGCTCGCTCGATCAGGAACATCAGGACCCGCTGCTGGTCGGCTATCGCGAGGTGGTGGACACGGTGCGCGCCTTTTTCGGCGAACCGGCGGACGAGGCGGAACGCGCGCGCAATTCGGTTCGGGCGCATATCCTGATCGAGACGATGCTGTGGTGGCCGGTCTGGTCGCTGCGCTATTCGTACCTCGACTTCCCGCGCGTGGAGCGCAAGATCGTCGAGATCCTGTGCGGCGGGATACCGGCGACGCCCGGCGAATGGCGGCCCGAACCCCTGCCCGGCGGCGGCTGGCGCAGCGAGCACGACGCCGCCCCGCAACCGAACGGCGAATTCCTGCGCGCGGCGACCATGCTGATCAACGAGCGCGGCTATCGCGGCGCCTCGATCAACCGGATCGCGGAATCGCTGAACGTGACCAAGGGCAGCTTCTACCACCATCACGACGCCAAGGACGATCTGGTGATGGATTGCTTCCAGCGCAGCTTCGACCGGCTTTCCCGGGCGCAGATGGCCGGCCTCGACATCGCCGGATCGCACTGGACGAAGCTGTCGAGCGTTCTTGCCGAGCTGGTCGACATCCAGTTCTTCGACACCATGCCCCTGCTGCGAACGACCGCGCTCCAGGCGCTCGACAGCGCGGGCAAGGCCGATGTCGTCATGCGCTCGAACCGGCTGGCGCGGCGCTTTGCCGGGTTCCTGATCGACGGCGTGGCGGACGGTTCGGTGCGCCCGGTCGATCCGCTGGTGGCGAGCCAGCTGATCATGTCGACGCTCAACGGTGCCTACGAAGCCCGGCGCTGGGCCGCCCGTTTCGAGGATCGCGACGACGCCATCCGAACCTACCTCTCCGTGTTCTTCGAAGGCATGGTGGGCCGGAACGGCTGACCCGGTGTCTTGCGGGATCAGTCCGGCCCGGCGCGATGGCGCGGCTCGCGCACCTTCACGACCAGCATGGCGAGAGCCAGCACCTGCGCTGTCAGAACGATCGCGAACAGCGGGGTGAAGCCGGATGCCGCGACCATCACGCCGGCGGCGACCGGTCCGCTGGCGGCGATCGCGCCTTCCATCGTCGTGACCAGAGCGAGCCGCATCGGCGTGTCCGACGGGCTGCCGAACTCCAGCACCATGGTGGTCGCCGCCAGCATCCAGCCCGATCCGCCCATGCCCAGAAAGACGAAACCGGCATAGATCGGCGTCGCCCCGCTGCCGAGGATGAGCAGCGCCACACCGGCGATGGAGCAGCCCAGCGCAAGGGCATAGACCAGCTTGAAACCGAACCGGTCGCCCAGCGGCCCCCAGATCACGTTCGACACGGTATCCGAGCCGAGGAACACGAAGCTGAGCCCGCCGATCAGGGCGCCGTCCAGCCCCAGCTGCGTCCCGGCATAGACCGTCCAGAACGGCGCGCCGACGCGGGCCATGGTCGAAAAGCCCTGCGCCGCCAGAAACCAGCTGAAGTCGCGGTCCTCCAGCAATTCGGGGAACTGCCGGATGCGCTGCATCAGCGGCATCTGCGGACGCGGTATGGGGGCGGGCGGTTCGCGGATCATGGTCTTGAGAACGACCAGCCCCGCGCTCGTCAGCAGGAAGGCGAAGAGGAAAGTGGTGGCGTAGCCATTGCCCAGCCACTCGTCCGCGATCAGGTAATTCCCTGCCGCCCAGGCCAGCACCGCCGCGATCAGTCCGCCGGCGAAATTGCGATAGCCCTGCAACCGCCCGCGCTTGCGGATCGGGATCAGCTTGCTCATCAGCATCTGGAACGCGACGCGCTGCGCACCGCTGAAGAAGCCGAGCAGGAGGAAGCAGGCGAAGGTTCCGATCAGCAGCGCGTCGCCGGTCAGGAAATAGCCGGTCAAGGCGAGCCCGAGGATCATCACCCGCATCATCGAACCCACGCGGATGGCGTAGGGAAGGATATGGCTGCGATGTTCGACCCGCGATCCGCTGGCGATCGGACTGATCGTCGCGCCAAGTTGCAAAAGCGCCGCGCCGAGCCCCACCGCCGCCGTGCTCCCCGTGAGCAGCAGGAGATAGGCGGGGATGATCGTGGGCGCGTAGATCAGGCGGAAGCCGGTCAGCCCCAGCACCCCGTGGATGAAATTGGCGCGGTAGTTCCGACCGAGATTCTCGTCGACGAAGCGCGAGTGGGCGGCCAGCGCGAGGCGTTGCGCGCTGGCCGGATCCGTCATTCCGTCCGGACCCCCGAGCGGATCCTCCAGCGGGTCCAAGGGGTCAGTAGCCGCCGAGCGAAGCGAAGCGGTTCCTGCAATAGGCGGTGTTGCCGAAGCTCGCCTCGAGCACGCGGGCGCGCTTGAGGTAGAGGCCGACATCGTATTCGTCGGTCATGCCCATCCCGCCGTGGAGCTGGATGCCCTCGCGGCTGATTAGGTGCAGCACGCGATTGGCCTCCGCCTTGGCCACCGTGGCGGCGCGCGGCACGCCGAAGCCGCTGTCGAGCGCCTGCAATCCGCCCTCCACCGCCGAGCGCATGAGCGCCAGATCGGCGAACAAGTCGGCCATACGGTGCTGCAGTGCTTGGAAGGTCGCCAGCACCTGGTTGAACTGCACGCGCTGCTTCAGATAGTCGAGCGTGGTGTCGAACACCTGCTGCGCCATGCCCAGCATCTCGCACGCCGTTACGATCCGCGCGCGGTCGAGCACCTGATCGAGCAGATCGTCCCCGCCGCCCGCGAGCCTAACTGCCGCCGCGCCGTCGAAGGCGATTGCGGCATGGCTGCGCTGGTCGGTCAGCTTGCGATCCGACAGGATGACGCCCTCGCCCTTCTCCACCAGATAAAGGCCGTCCTGCGCCGCGACGACGAACAGGTCGGCCCCGTGCGCCTCGTGGACGAAGGCCTTGGTGCCGGTCAGCTTGCCGCCCGTCACCTGCGCCTCGATCGCGGCGGGATCGTGCCGCGGTCCTTCGTCCACGGCGAGCGCGCCGACGACCTCGCCCGCCGCGAGTTGCGGGAGCCATTTCGCCTTCTGCTCCTCGCTGCCGCCCAGCATGATCGCCGATGCCGCGACGATCGAGGAGGCGAGCGGGCTCGCGGTCAATGTCTTGCCGAGTTCCTCGATCACCAGCCCGGCCGACAGCCAGCCGAAATCGGAGCCGCCATGTTCCTCGGGCACCACCACGCCTGTCCAGCCCATTTCGGCCATCGTCGCATACGCCGCGGGGTCGTAGGCCTGTGCCTCGCCGCCCGCGCGAACCTTGCGCCATTCGGCCACCGGGCTTTCGTTTGTCGTCCAGTCGCGCGCCATGTCGCGCAGCATTTCCTGTTCTTCGCTGAGAACTGCCATAATCCTGATCTCCTGCGCCGCTTACTGGTGGTCGAGCATGCCGAGCACGCGCTTGGCGATGATGTTGTTCTGAATTTCGGTCGATCCGCCATAGATCGTCGTCGCCTTGCCGAAGAGCCAGGCGCGCACTCCGGCAAGCTCGGCCTCGGAAAAGCCCTCGCCTTCCCAGCCCAGCCCCTGGAGCCCCATGATCTCGATCGTCAGCTCGGCCTTTTCCTGGCCGAGCTTGGTGCCGACCTTCTTGAGCACCGAGCTGATCTCGGACACGCCGCCCTGTGCCTTGCTTTCCTCCGCCGCGCGCCGACCGGTGAGGAGAAACGCGCTCCAGCGGATTTCGAAATCGGCGATGCGGTCGCGCAGCACCGGATCGGCGATGTGGCCCTCGGCGTCGGTGCCGACATATTTGCGGGCAATGTCCGACAGGCTCGCGCCCATCATCCGGGCCATGCTGCCGCCGCCCGAAAGATTGGTGCGTTCGTGCTGGAGCAGGCGCTTGCCGATCGTCCAGCCCTGCCCTTCCTCGCCGACGAGGTTCTCCTTGGGCACCTCGACATCAGTGAAGAAGGTCTCGCAGAACGGGCTCATCCCGCTGATCATCTGAATCGGCCGCACCTCGACGCCGGGCGCATCCATGTCGATCAGCAGGAAGCTGATGCCCTTGTGCTTGTCGCTGCGATCGGTGCGTACGAGGCAGAAGCACTTGTCGGCCCACTGCCCGCCGCTGGTCCAGGTCTTCTGCCCGTTGACGAGGTAGTGATCGCCCTTGTCCACCGCCGTGGTCTGGAGGTTGGCGAGGTCCGATCCGGCGTTGGGTTCGCTGTATCCCTGGCACCAGCGGATTTCCCCCCGCGCGATGGGCGGGATGTGCTCCTTCTTCTGTTCCTCGCTGCCGTATTCGAGCAGGGTCGGGCCGAACATCATCACGCCCATGCCGCCGATCGGATTGTAGGCGCCGGCCTTCGCCAGCTCCTCGTTCAGGATCGCCACCTGCTTTCTCGTGAGGCCGCCCCCGCCATATTCGCGCGGCCATGTGGGAACGCCCCAGCCGCGCTGTCCCATCGCCTCGCGCCAGCTCTGCTGGGCGGGCGTCTCCTCGTCCGGCCCCTCCACCGCGGACATCGCCGAACCGGTGTTCTTCAGTTCTTCGGGGAAGTTCTGCGCGACGAACTGGCGCACTTCCTCGCGGAAGGCTTCGGTTTCATCCTGCATGTCGATCGGGGATCGGGAGGCCATTGCAATACTCCTGGACTGAAAAATCTGCTCGCCGGACATTGCCGGTCAGGCGTTACTGGACCGGCTCGGCTATCTCGTCGGCGTTGCGGGACGCGGCACCCTCGCGCCGTTCGAGTTCGGCAACGCTTGCCTCGTGGCTCGTCCGGTCGATGCGATAGGCGAACAGGAACCCTGCGCCGCCGATATACAGGACGATCAACGCCGGAACGTAGGCGATTGCAAGCATTCTCGGAATGGCCGGGTCGATCGTTGCCGGTGCCATGCCGGGGGTGATCCCGACCAGCGAGACCAGCATTCCCGCCGCGAACACGCCGAGGCCGGAAGTGCTCTTCTGCATGAGCGTGTTGGCGGCGTAGAACAGCCCCTCGCTTCGCCGCCCGGTGGCGAGCTGGCTTTCCTCGACCACGTCGCCGACCATCGCATGGGTCAGGATCGCCGAGGACACGCCGCACATCTGGAAAATGGCCGAGAACGCGAAGATCGCCGGCACCAGCATCGGATCGCCGTTCTCGAAGAACAGGCCTGCCAGTCGCAGGACGTAGGGCAGACTGCCGAAGACCACCGCGACGACCGCGAGAGCCAGCGCCGCGTTCCGCTTGCCGATCCGGCGCGAGGCCCAGGGCGCGACGAACAGGGCGAGGAACGCCCCGGTGAGGGAATCGATGGTCAGGACCGCGAGCTGCGCCGAGTTCAACCCCCAGAGATAGGTGCCGAAATAGATGATCAGCGCCGAAGTCATGCCCACCGAAGTGTATTTCAGAGTGCCGAACGCGATGATCGCGAGAAAGCCCCGGTGCGAGAAGGTCGACTTCATCTGGACCAGTGTCTTCCACGCGCCGAGCTTCTCGCGCGCTTCCGGCATGCGGAAATATTTGATCCGGTGGATCGTCCCCAGGCTCGAGATCAGGATCGCGGCGAACATGATCGCCGCGCCGACGATGGCGAAGGTTTCGTACCCCGCCGGATTGAGCTGGCCGACCGGGTACTCCGCCGTGGGCGCAAGAAAGATCAGCAGGGTGAGAAAGGCGATGCCGACCCCGCCGAGATAGGCGAAGAAGTATCGGTAGCTAGCGATCGAGGTCCGCTCGTCGTAGTCGCTGGTCAGTTCCGGGGCGAGCGCGCTGCTCGGGATCTCGAAGAAGGTGATGAAGGTGCGCACGCAGCACCCGACCACCAGAATGTACCAGAAGGTCTGCGACTGGCTCATTCCATCGGGCGGGAAGAAAAGCAGGAGGAGGCTCGCCGAGGCCGGTATGGCGCTGAGGAACATGAACGGGTGACGCCGGCCCCAGCGGGTCCGCAACGTGTCGGACCACTGCCCCACGATCGGATCGGATATGGCATCGACGCACAAAGCCACGAGGATGGCGAAGGAGACAAGATCGGCCCGCACGCCGACGATCTGGTTGTAATACAGCAGGAGAAAGGTGCGGAACGCGACGTCCTTCACGCCGTATCCAACCGATCCGAAGCCGTAGAGCAGCTTGGTGGCGAGGCCCAGCCTGGGGGCCGACGTGTCTGAAACCATGGGGAGCCTTACCTTGCGGGGGAGCCGAAGGCACCGTCGCGAATGGTCTGTTCGCGCGCCTGCGCCTCGCGCGAACGGAGTCGCTCGACATTCGCGCGGTGCGATGCCTCGGTGATCGGGTAGAAGAGGAGGATCAGCGCGCCCAGGATCCAGAGCCCGGCCGAAACGGGGATGTAATGGATCAGCAGGCTGTCCTGCATCGCCTCGGTGACCTGCGAGACTTCGACCTTCTCCGGAAAGCGGGAAAGTTCGAGCACCATTCCCGCCGCGAATATGCCGAGTCCGGCCGAACATTGCTGCATGAAGCTGGAAGCGGCGAAGAACACGCCGGCGGTATGCTGGCCGGTGCGCACGGCATGGTCCTCGACCACGTCGGCCAGCATGGAGGAGGTGTTGATCAGCGAGACCGCGATCATCGCGCCGTAGACCGCGCCGATGGCGAACAGGGCCGGGAGCAGCAGCGGATCGCCGGGCCGGAAGAACAGGTCGAGATAGGTCAGGATCAGTGGCGACAGGCCGAGCAGGATGCCCCCTATCGCCATGAACATCGATGTGTTGCGCTTGCCCAGCCACGCCGAAAAGCGCGGCGCGAGCGGCGCGGCAATGCTCGCCGCCACCAGACTGTCGAAGGTCAGCAGCGCCAGCTGGCCCGCCTCCAGCTTGAAGACGTAGGTCCCGAAATAGAGCGTCGTTGCGGCATAGAGCCCGATCGCGGTGTATTTCAGCACGCCGAAGCCGAAGATCGCCAGGAAGCCGCGATTGCGAAAGGCGCCCAGCATTTCCTTCAGGTGCGAGGTCGGCGTCGCCCCCTCGCCCGGTTCGTCGCGCTGGCGCAGATGCGGCACCCGGCCGAGCGTCCCCCAGCCGCAGACCAGGATCGAGGCGAGGATCAGCGCCCCGCCCAGCCAGGCAAAGCGCACATAGCCTTCCGGATTGAGCTGCCCGCGCTCGAACTCGGGAGTCGCGACGAAGAAGACCGCCAGCGAGAAGGCGGTGAAGCCGAAAGTGCCGACATAGCCGAACCAGTAGCGCAGGCCGAACAGCCGGGTCCGCTCCGCGTAATCGTCGGTAAGCTCCGGGTTCATCGCGCTGGACGGAATCTCGAACGCGCTGATCGACATGCGGGTGAGCGAGGCGATGGCGAAAATCCAGGCCCCCATCTGCATGTTGGTGAGCCCGTCCGGCGGAAACCACGCAAGGACGAAGAACGCCGCGGTCGGCACGGCCGATCCGAAGATGAAGGGGTGGCGGCGTCCAATCCGCGAGCGCGTCAGGTCCGACCAGCGGCCGATGAACGGATCGGCGACCGCATCCACTAGAAGGGTGAGCGCGATCGCCCCTGAAACGATCGCCGCGGGCACGCCGAGAACCTGGTTGTAGAACAGCAGGAGATAGGTCGAAAAGGCCGCGTTCTTGACGCCGTTGGCCACCGCTCCGATGCCGTAGGTCAGCCGCTGGCCGCGCGTGATGGGAGGTATCGACATGGCCGCGCCCTATTCCGCCGCCTCGAGGATTTCCTCGACCGGATCGTACATCTCCTGCGCCCGTGCGCGCCGCTCGAGCAGGGAGTAATCGGGGAAGATCGGGTCCTCCACGTCGCGATAGGCGCGAAGGTGCTGCTTCGCGACCGTCACCTTGTGGACCTCGGTCGGACCGTCGGCGATGCCCATCACCATCGCGCCGATCAGATTGCCCACGAAGGGCATCTCGTTCGACACGCCGAGCGATCCGTGGATATGGATGCAGCGACTGGCGATGTCGTGATAGACCTTCGGCATCAGCGCCTTGATCGCGGCGATGTCCTTGCGAACCTTGCGATAATCGCGGTGCCGGTCGATCATCCATGCGGTCTTGAGCACGAACAGCCGGAACTGCTCCAGTTCGATATAGCTGTCGGCGATCTGCATCTGGACCGCCTGATAATCGGCAATCGTTCCGGCGCGAGTCTTGCGGCTGACCGCCCGGCGGCTCATCGCATCGAGCAGGCGGCGGCAACTGCCCACGGTGCGCATCGCGTGATGCACCCGGCCGCCACCCAGCCGCGTCTGGGAAATGGCGAAGGCGCCGCCGCGATCGCCCAGCAGATGATCCCCGGGCACGCGCACGCCGGTGTAACGGATGTAGCTTTCCGACCCGTCCTCCTGACCGTAAACTCCGACATTGCGGACGATCTCGACGCCCGGCGTATCGACCGGGACGATGAACATGCTCGTGCGTTCGTGGCGCGGAGCGTCGGGATCGGTCACTGCCATCACGATCACGAATTCGGCCCAGCGGCCGTTGGTGGTGAACCACTTCTCGCCGTCGATCACCCAGTCGTCACCGTCCTTCACCGCACGGGTGACGAAGGTCGTCGGGTCGGAGCCGCCCTGCGGCTCGGTCATGGAGAAGCCCGAGACGATCTCGTTCTCCAGCAGCGGTTCGAGATACCGCGTTTTCTGTTCCGGAGTGCCGTAATGCGCGATGATCTCGGCATTGCCGGTGTCGGGGGCCTGACAGCCGAAAACGATCGGAGCGAAGCTCGCCCCGCCGAGAATCTCGTTCATCAGCCCTAGCTTGACCTGTCCGTAACCCTGCCCGCCGAGTTCCGGGCCGAGATGGCAGGCCCACAGGCCCTGCTCCTTCACTTCACGCTGTAGCGGCCTGACGAGCTCGTTGCGGCGCGGATTGCCGACATCGTAGGGGTGAATGCCGAGCAGGCCGAGCGGTTCGACCTTCTCGCGGACGAAATCCGTCATCCAGTCCAGCTTCTGCTGGAATTCGGGATCCGTCTCGAAATCCCAGGCCATCGGCGCTCTCCCGCTGTTGCGCCTTTTTGACGCTGGAGGAAAGCATACCTCATTTTTGAAAGCCCGCAAGGCGAGTGTGTGGCGCCCGTACGATTATCGCAGGATGTCCCGGCTCAAAGGTCCGCCATCGCTTTCGTGAGAGCATTGGCGAGGCCATCGATCGCCTGCTCATCGACATTCAGCGTGATCGAGATGCGCAGCCTCGCGGTTCCCGGCGGCACGGTCGGCGGACGGATTCCGCGAACGTCGAACCCAGCCGCCCGAAGCTGCGCCGCGACCCGCATCGCCGTGCCATCGTCACCCAGGATGACCGGCTGGATCTGCGACCCGCTGGCGGCAATACCGAGCGGCGCGAAGGCGCGTTCCGCGTGGCGTATCAAATGGAAGAACCTTGCGCGCCGGTCCTCGCTCTCCTTGACGATGGCGAGGCTCTCCGCGACCACGGCGGCGATCAGGGCGGAGGGCGCCGTGGAGAAGACGAATCCGCGTCCGCGATTGATCAGGAAATCGCGAAGGACGCCCGGGCTCAGGATCAGCCCGCCCTCGCAGCCCAGCGCCTTGCCACAGGTCGCAAGGCCGATGACGTTGCCCTGTCCGTAGAGATCGGCTGCCAGACCCAGGCCGCGCGGCCCCAGCACCCCGACCGCGTGGGCTTCGTCGATCACCAGCATGGCTCCGGTCCGCTCGGCCAGCGCGGCGAATTGCGCGACCGGCGCGATGTCGCCGTCCATACTGTAAAGCGTCTCGAAGGCGATCCAGGGCGTTCCCTTGCCGCCCTGCTGCCGCCAGCTCGCGATGACCTGTTCGGCCGCCGCGACGTCGTTATGCGGGAAAGTTCGGCACGGAGCGCGTGAAAGTCGCATCCCTTCGTGTGCACTTGCGTGGATAAGCGCGTCGTGGACGATCAGGTCCGCCGGCTGAGGCAGGGTGGAGAAGATCAGGCTGTTGGCGACGAAGCCCGAGCCGACGAACAGGGCCGCCTCGCTCCCGAACAGATCGGCGGCGAATGACTCGAGCCGTTCGTGTTCGACCGTGTTCCCGCGCAGCAGGCGCGATCCTCCCGAGCCGAGGCCCACGCCCCGATCGAGTGCCTCGCGCGCCGCCGTCCTCAGCAGTTCGGAACTGGCAAGCCCGAGATAATCGTTGGACGAGAAATCGAGCCCGGATGGAAGCGTCAGGGCGCGGCGGCGATCGGCGCGGTCGAGACCGGCGAGGTCGGCGGCGTAGAATTGCGAGAGGGTCACGTGGTCGGGCCTTAGGCCATTGCGCGATCCCCGCAAGGCGGCGCCCGGCAACCGGTGACGGGCCTTACCCGCGCAGCAGCGTCTCGGCGATATCGCGCACCTGTTCGCCCATGTCCTCGCGTTCGAGAGCGAGAGCGAGCGTCGCCTCGACGAAGCCGGTCTTGCTGCCGCAGTCGAAGCGCCGCCCGTCGAAAGTCACGGCGTGGAACGCCTGATCGCCGATCATGCGGGCCATGGCGTCGGTCAGCTGGATTTCTCCGCCGGCGCCCTTCTCCTGACCTTCGAGAATGCGCATGACCTCGGGTTGCAGGATGTATCGGCCGGACACGATCTTGTTGGAGGGCGCCTGATCGCGCGCCGGCTTCTCGACGAGGCCCTTCACCTCGGTCAGCGCGCCGTCTTGCGCGCCGGGATCGATCACCCCGTAGCTCGACACCTCGTCTTCCGGCACTTCGAGCACGGAGATGAGATTGCCGCCGACCTTTTCGTAGGCTTCGACCATCTGCGCCATGCAGCCGGTGCCGCCGCCCTTGCGCGCCACCATCAGTTCGTCGGGAAGCATGATCGCGAACGGCTCGTCGCCGACGATCGCGCGGGCGCACCAGATCGCGTGGCCGAGGCCCATCGGGACCTGCTGACGCACCGTGATGATGTCACCGGGCACCGCGCGCGTGGGATCGAGCACGCTCAGATCCTTGCCGCGGCTCTCCATCGTCGCCTCGAGCTCGTAAGCCATGTCGAAATGCTCGACGATCGCCGTCTTGCCCCGCCCGGTGACGAAGATCATCTGCTCGATCCCCGCCTCGCGCGCCTCGTCGACCGCGTACTGGATCAAAGGGCGATCGACGATCGGGAGCAATTCCTTCGGGATCGCCTTGGTCGCCGGAAGAAACCGCGTGCCGAGCCCGGCCACGGGGAACACCGCCTTGCGGATGGGTTTGCTGCTGCTCATCGATTCCTACCTGCCACTGCGATGGGACGGTTTGAAGACCGAGTTCTGCCGTTCGTACGCGCCGCCAATGAAAGCGCCGCGTTCCGCCGGCGCGGACTCAGAAATAGCGTTCGCCGACGCGGATCGTGTCGCCCGGCGCGATGAAGACGCGGCGCTGCGAATCGAGTTCGTAGGTCTCTTCCTGATCCGAGCCCCGGCGCCGGATATAGACCTGGTTCTGGTTCGCGCGGTAGGTGTAGCCCCCCGCCAGCGCGACCGCCTGCTGCACGGTCAGATCGTCGCTGAAGGGATATTCCCCGGCACGGGTGACCTCGCCCAGAATATAGAAGGGGCGGTAGTTCAGCACTTCGGCGTTCACGCGCGGATCGTTGAGGTAGCCCTGCGACAGGCCGCCCGCGATGTCGCTCTGAAGCTGGGTCACGGTCTTGCCGGCCACCGGCAGATCGCCGAGCAGCGGGAAGGAGAGGTCGCCGGCCGAGGAAACCGTGTATTCGCGCGACAGGCTTTCTTCGCCGAACACGGTGATCCTGAGCCGGTCCCCGGCGGCGAGCTGGTATTCGACCGGCTGATACGCCGCGGTCCCGGGGGGCGGGACCGAGCCGCCGCAACCCATCAGCGGCGCAGCGAGCGCCAGCGCCATGATCGGCAGCGCCTTCTTGAAATACTGGGACATGCCCGCTCCTGAATTCCTGGAATATGCCGGGAGGGGATAAAGAATGGGGTTGGGCACCTCAATAGTCTAAATCAGGCTGGTTCATCGCGGTTCATCCCGATGGTTCTCTGGTGCCATGCGCGGGAAATCCTGTAGGGAGAAGGCGATGCTGCCCTTCCTCAAACCGCGCCCCAAAGTGCCCGCCACCGCGCCGGGCGAGCGCGTCTATGCGATCGGCGACATCCATGGCGAGTACGAGCTCTTGCGGAAACTGCTCGACCGGATCGCCAGCCATTGGGAAGCCTCGGACCAGACCGCCAGCGAGGTGCGCCTCCTGTTTCTCGGCGACATCATCGATCGCGGCCCGGCCAGCAAACAATGCCTGCGCTTTATCACGCAATTGTCGTCCCTGCGCGGAGTGACCTGCCTCAGGGGCAATCACGAGGACCTGCTGCTCCGCTCGATCGCGGGCGACAGCGAGGCGCAGCGGATCTGGTTGCAGCATGGCGGCGACGCGACTCTCGCCAGCTTCGGCATCGGGCTTCCCCGCGCGGACGAGGACGCGATCGATTTCGGCGAGCGCGTGAAGGCGGCCATCCCGCGCAAGCATCTCGCCATGCTGGAAGCGGCCCCGACGCATACGACGAGCGGTGGCTATTTCTTCGCCCATGCCGGTGTCCGCCCCGGCGTTCCGCTGTCGCGGCAGGACGATTTCGACCTGTTCTTCATTCGCGAGGATTTCACGAGCTCGACCGCGTGGCACGGGGCGGTGGTGGTCCATGGCCACAGCGTGGTCGACGAGGTGGACATGCGCGACAACCGGATCGCGATCGACACCGGCGCCTATCTCAGCGGCAACCTGTCCTGCATCTGCCTCGACGGGACCAGCCGCCAGATCCTCACCGTGAGGCGCTAGAACAGCAGGTCCACCGCCTGCGAGGCACCGTTCAGGCAGCGGCTGGTCGAGGCCTTGGGCCAGCGGCTGCAATTCCAGTAGGCCTGCCGCGTGCGGTTGCGCAGTTCCTGAACGAAGACGAAGTCGGGCGCGGCCTGCGCAACCGTTTCTCGCGTCACGCGCTGCGGCGCGACAGCGGGATCGAGCCAGCCTGCCACCCGGCAGTCGGGCCGGTTGGCGCAGGCCTCCAGTGCATCCAGCGCCCAGCGACCGGGCTGGGCCTTGGGATCGAGAGCCAGCTTCTGCACCGCGACCTGCGGCAGCTCGATGGTCGGGGCCACGCCGGGAAGCGCGGCCAGCGCGGGAATATCGACCGAGGGGACCTCGCCCTCCGCCAGCGCAGTCTCTTCCTCTGCAAGCGGAGTCTCGGCCCCCGAATGCGCGGTTGTGTAGCTGGCGAGCTGGGCGATGTGCGGTTCGATGCTGGTCGGCACTCCGCCGAAAGCCGCCCGGGTTCCCCAATATCCGTTCCAGCGGAAGAACAGGTGGGTGCGCACGGCAGTGATCTTGTCCAGACTGTTGCTCCAGTACGGAAGCACCCAGTCGGTGTGATAATGCGTGGCGAGGCCGACGCGCGGCTCCACCTTGCCGTCGATCATCGCCGTCGCGCGCGCCCTGGCGCTCGCCAAAGCAGCGGCGGACGGGCGCCAGCGCAGCATCGATCCGTCGCAGGTGAAGCTGAACTGGCACCCGGTCTGCCGTTCTGCCCCCTGGAAGACCACGGCGCACACGGAATTGGGCCAGGCCGGATGGCGGACCCGGTTCAGGATCACCTGCATAACCGGAAGCTGATCGTCCGCCCCGCCCCCGGCTTCGTAGAGGGCGGCAACAGCCAGGCAGGTGATGGCGCGTTCCCGGTCCTCGCCCGCGAGGCGGGAGCGGAACGGCCGCGCCGCGACCAGCTTCGCGGTGGAGAACGGCCGCGCGGCGTTCATTTCGCGGGCGGTTTCGGGCTCGACCGGAAGCAGCTCCTTTTCGGGTTCGACCGCTCCGGGCAGGCCCACTTTCGGGAGGGGCGGCGGCGGGCCGTTCGCGATGGCGACCTCATCGCTCTCGAACGCGCCGAGGGAATAGAGCTGAATTACGATCGATATCGCCGCGAGCAGGACGAAAGCCGCCGCTACGGCCCACAGGACGTGGCGTTGGGTCAGGGCTTCCATACGGTCCATCGGACGGTCCAGATGCAATCGCGTTCCGGCTCAGCGCCGAACCGCCGGAGCGTCGTGTCCGGGCGTGAAGCCGTAGCGCGGTCCGGTTTCTGCGGGACGGGTGAGCCATTCGGTCAGGAACCCGCAGGCCCATGCGAGATGCATGATCCCTGCGGCCACTCCAGCGGCGTATCGCCAGCCGCCGCCGGCGCGATGACCGACGAGGAGCCCCGCCCCGAGGGTAAGAACCAGCCATGCGAGCGCCGGAAGAGCGAACAGCCAGCTGATCGGTGACAGCAGGGCTAGACCCAGCGCCGCCGGAACCGCCAGCGGGAGCGCCTGCCGCAGCCGCAATCCCATGCCGTGCCGCCGGACGGTCCGCGCGCGGCCCACGCCGTAACCGAAGTACTGGCGCCACAGCGCACCCGGCGTGGCCCTCGGAAAATAGACGATCGCCGCCCCGGGCTCGAGCAGGATGCGCCCGCCGGCCTGCATCTGGCGATGGTCGAATTCGGCATCCTCGTTGCAGGGCATGGCTTCGCAATAGCCGCCCACTCGCTCGAACAGGGCGCGGCGCATCAGCGCATGATGGCCATGCTCGACGAAACGCTGCTCGCCCAGATGGCGATGCGCCGAGCCTCCGGTGCCGAGAACGCTGTTCTGCGCCGCGGCGACGGCCAGCTGAAATCCGTCCCGCCCGCGCGTTATCATCGGCACGACGACCGCGCTCGCATCCCGCGCCCCGGCCGCGTCGAGCAGGATCGCGGCATAACGGTCCGGATATTCGCAATGGGCATCGATCCGCAGGATCCACTCGAAGGTGCCGCCGAAGCGCTTTACCGCGAGATTGACCCCCGCGCTTTGTATCCGGTCGGGGTTGTCGAGCAGCCGGACCGGACGGCCCGCATCTTCGTAAGTGCGGGCAATGTCCCGGCTGCCGTCGGTGCTCCCGCCATCGGCGACCACGATCAGATCGATCGCCGGATCCCGCAGCATCTGGTCGATCAGCCGATCCAGATTGGCCGCCTCGTTAAGGCAGGGAATGATGGCGAGCAGGCTCAAGGGTGGCTCACTTTCGCCAGAGTGCGAACGAGCGCGCGGCAGTCTTCGTCCCCCGCGACAAGCTTGCTCCGATCGATACGCAAGGCAGCCGCCTGCAAGGCCGAAAGGTCCTCGACGGCAAGCGACAGGAGCTTCTCCCGCGCCTCCCCGGCAGACGATACCAGCAGCCCGGCACCGTGGGCGGCAAGCCAGCGTCCCACCTCGACATCGCGCATGGCGATCGGAACCCCGCCGTAGGCGAGCGGCTCGTAAAGCCGGTTGGGCAGGAGCCAGCTGCTGTTCAGTCCTTCTTCGAACCAGTCCACCGTCCAGGCGAGGTGGCAACGGCCGTAAAGCTCGGGAAGATCCTCGTAGCGATAGGTGCCGTGATAGGTCATCCCCGGCGTCGCGCGGACCACCTCGCCGAGATGCGGGAGTTCCGCCGGCGAAGGCTTGCCCGCGATCAGGACCTCCACCCGCCCCCCCGATCCGGTGGCGAGCTGCGAGAGAAATTCGAGCGTTCGCCGACAGCGCAGCATCCCGAACCACCCAATGCGGACCGGCAGGTCCGGCTCGTGCGCAGTCGGCTCCGGCACGCTGGACTGCCGCAGCAGCAGCTTGTTCTCGACCAGCTCGACCGGTGCATCCAGCGTCGTTTCGGCGAAGTGGTTGTCGACGAAAGCCGGCGAGGAGGTCAGCAGCAGATCGACCCGCCCGAGCAACCGTCCCTCGGCCATCTGGATGGCCCGCGCCGCCGGCCCCGAACCGACCAGCGAGCGGTGGATATCGAGGCATTCGTAAACCAGCGGCCGGTCGCCGACGACAGCGCGGGCGATCGCCAGCTGCTCGAGATTGCGTGCGCAGATCGTGTCGCATTGTTCGAAAAAGCGAGCGAGCGGCCCATGGAACACGGCCGTCCGCAGGGTCGAGAGCGCGCGGCGCAGAAAGGCCGCATCCTCGGCCCGCCCCAGATTCATCGGCTTGTAGCGCGCGATCGCCGGGCTCACCGCATCGTCGCGGCAGAACCCGGCAAGGGTCACCGACGCACCGCCGCGAACGAGCATCTCGCAGCGCCGCGCGACCGCAGGGTCGTTCAGATTATGAACCAGATAGCCAATTTTCATCGGGGGACCTTTGGATACTCTTATTGACAGCGATATTGCGCTGCGACAAGTTCAGCCTTGGCCCGGTGCCGCTGCGGCACACTTGCCGGTGCGGGCGCCGAATGTCCGGGCGTCCGGACGGGGGCAACCTGCTCCGATAGTGGACAGGACAAGAGGGGATTGGCTGCAATATGTCGTTCGTGGCTCCCATGCCGAGGCGCGCGATAGCTCGGCGGATGCGTGCTATCCTGCTGTGTGCCGGCGTGTTCCTGGGCGCAAGCCCGGCTCTGGCGCAGAGCAACGATCCCTTCGCTTCCGTCCTTAACCAGTATCGGCCCGAATTCTCCAAGCCTCCAATCCGCATCGGCGGCTTCGAGGTTCGTCCGCGGATCGAACTCGATGCCGAGGCGATCGACAATGTCTTTGCGTCGGATGTGGTCGACCGGAACGACGTGACGCTGTCCCTGCGTCCGGCGGTGCTGGTGAGCGATCGCCGGTCCGACCGCGAACTGACGCTCAATCTCGACGCGGCGCTCGCGACCTATCTCAACAACACCGTGTCCGACCGGGTGCAGATCGGTGCCGACGGGCTCGGCCGGTTTGGCCTCGGCACGCGCACCCGCCCGTTCGTCGGCTTCAGTTTCCGGCAGAACGACACGCAAAGCCGCCGGTTTCCCGGCCTCACTCTGACCGCGCAGCCGATCAGGCTGACATCCATCGGCGGGAATGCGGGGGTGGACCAGGAATTCGGCCCGATCACCGCGACTGCCGAAGCCCGCTACCAAAGCACCAGCTATCGCGACGAGGTCATCGCCGATGCTTTCAATCTGGTGGCCGGGTTCGACGATTTCGAGGTCGTGAGCGGGCGGCTGCGAGTGGCCTATTCGGTCAATCCCGCGCAGCGCGTCTATCTCGAGGGCGAGGTCAATGACCGCAATTTCGAAGTCGATCCGGACAGCGGCGCCGTGCCCGGGTTTCTGGTCGACCGGTCGTCGAGCGGCTTCACACTGCGGGCCGGCTATGCGCGCCAGGTCACCGAAATTCTCCTGTTCGACGCCAATATCGGCTATCTGCGACAGGAATACGACGATCCGACGATCTCGACGGTCTCGTCCTTCTCCTTCGACGCCGACCTCGTTTACAGCCCGAGCCGTCTCACGCGCGTCCGCCTCAGCGCCGGGCGTTCGATCGACGATACGGTCAACCAGTTCTTCAACGGCCTGCTCCGCACCGAGATCGGCCTGGGCGTCGAGCACGAATTGCGCCGGGACTTCCTGCTTTCCGCCGAGGGGCGATACAGCACGATCGATCGGCGTGATTCCGGAGGCGCCGCGACGTCCGACATCGAGGAATTCCAGCTTTCGGGATCGGCGCGCTATCTGGTCTCGCCGTCCTGGACCATACGAGCCAGAGCGTCCTACTTCGACCGCGACGCGACATTCGGAGGGTCGCAGCTGCGCGGCCTGCTCGGGGTGACGTACAATTTCTAGGTAGAATTTAAGTCTTTCTTAAACGGCTTCGACAGAAAGCCGAGAGGACAATCGGGGGGAAATCATGTCCGAAGTTCTGGTCGCCACACAGCCCGTGAACCTGTCGTTCGCCCGGTCGGAAATCCCGCCCGGAATACCGGCAGAAACGCGAACCGGCCCCTGGGCCCGATCTGCGGCTTGGGCGAACCGGCATGAAAAGCATCATGTTTGCGAGAAATTCAGCCCACCTCTGCGCCTCGCGATCGGGCTGGCGGCGGCAGGCACGGCATGGCTCGTCCCGCTCGGGCTGGTTTTCGCTTTTTAACCCGAAACTGATTTTGGTTCCAATCTGGAACAAGATTTTTTAGGGTTAAGTTTTCCTTTACGAATCAGCCATCGTGGCTTACCTCTTTTGCCGCAGTGCAACATAATGGCGGACGTCGATTGTTCGGGTTGTGGCTGCCCTGTGGCTTGAGGAAGGCGAAGCGATGATGCAGCAACCCGTCCGGAAAGCAGATTATCTGGCACCGGCGATTCAGGAGCGCGGTCGGCTGATCTCGGCCGATCCGTTCGAGGTGCGCGCGCTCGACATACTCGGCGCGGTCGCTCTGGGCATCGTGTTCCTGCCGCTGATGATCTTCATCGCGCTGGCCGTGTTCGTGGCCGATCCCGGCCCCGTTTTCTTCAAGCAGAAGCGGATCGGCCGCAACGGCAAGGTTTTCGACTGCTACAAGTTCCGCACCATGGCGATCGACGCGGAAGCGCGGCTGGCCGAGGTGCTTGCGCGAGATCCCAAGGCCCGGGCCGAGTGGAACCGCGACCACAAGCTGCGCGACGATCCCCGGATCGTCGGCATTGGCTCCTTCCTCCGCAAGAGCAGCCTGGATGAACTGCCGCAGCTGTGGAACGTCCTCAAGGGCGATATGAGCCTTGTCGGCCCGCGTCCTATCGTGGAGCCCGAGGCCCACAAATACGGCAAGTATCTCGCCTATTATTGCTCCGTTCGTCCCGGCCTGACCGGCCTGTGGCAGATCAGCGGACGCAACGACGTGAGCTATCGCCGGCGCGTTGCCTTCGACGTCGTCTATGCGCGGAAGGGCAAGGTTGCCGACAATGTCCGGATCCTGCTCCTGACCGTTCCCTCGGTCCTGACGAGCCGGGGTTCTTATTGACACCTGACGCAGGTTCGTGCGTTGGGGTCAGGCGCGGCACGATGCCGACGCCGCGACAGGGGAGAGAGTGAGCATGGCATCCCAGCCATCCGGCCAGTTGCCGCATTACCAGCGCCATTTCGCCGCTTATGTGGTGGGCTCCCTGTTGCTGTTGCTGCTCGTCGCATCGTTCTTCGAGAATGATCGCCGCGGATTGCTCTTTACCAACCTTCCCGAAGCCTTCGCCGCGAACGAATTCGATCAGAGCGGCCAGAGCTATCGCATCACGTTCGGCACGCTTCCGGGCGGTGAATTCGGTGCACGCCGCACGATTCCCCGGCGCCCCGCAGGTTTCGTCCCGGCCGGTTCGAGCGACAGCCCGGCGGGTGCCGTGGGCGTTCCGGGCAATGCGCTGGCGCCGGATGACGGTGTCACCCTCCCCTCTTTCGGTTCGTCCGAACAGCTGGGAGTCGGGGACGTGCCGCCGTCATTCCTGGGCAACGATCCCGGTTTCCCGCCGACCGGCGGAACCCCGCCCCCCGTCGGCATTCCGGGCAATCCAGGTGGCGAGAACCCCGGCGATCCCGGCACGCCGCCGACCGATCCGGGTGGTGAGAATCCCGGCGATCCGGGTACACCGCCAACCGATCCGGGCGACCCGCCCGTGCCCGCCGTGCCCGAGCCGGCAAGCTGGCTGATGATGATCATCGGGGTTGCGGTGCTGGGCCAGATTCTCCGGCGCCGGGCCGATGCGGCCGAGAGCATGGAGGGCCTGGCTCCGGCCTGACCGGTCGCTCTCAATGCAGCAGTCAGCCCCGCGGCTCGATCGCGAGGCCGTCGAACCGGCCGAGGACGTCCATTCCGAGGATCGGCCGGGGCAGGCCTTCCACCACCAGAACCCGCATGTCGCGCATGGTGATTGCGTCCGCGCTGACTGTCCCGATACGTCCGCTCCCGGCCTCGATCTCGCCGCCGACGGTCTGTAGGCGGGTCGAACCGTCGGTGACCACACCGAGCTCTCGCGCGAGTCGCGAATCGATCAGCGTATGGCTGGCACCCGTATCGACCAGAAAGCGAACCATGCGGCCATTGGCGATCACCGGGACGTAGAGCCGTCCGTCCACGCCGAACACGACGGGTAGCGGCCGCGATCCGATCCCGCGCGTGGTTTCCGCGCGCTCGCTCGGCGCCGATGCTGGTGTCGCATCGGCGAAGAGAAGCGCGGTGCCCCCGGTCAGTGCGAGGGTGGCTGTCAGGATGCTGCCGAGGTCGGACACGATGCCTGTCCATACCGGCGAAGCGTTACCGTCAGGTTGACTGGTGCCCCTGCGCCTTGCCCGATTTCAGCTTGCGCACGTGCCAGGTCATCGCTCCCCAGCAAATGCCGAGCAACAGGGCGAGAATGGCGATATCGGCCGCGGCGCTGAAGAAGGGCCAGCGAGCCGAGGGGGTGTCCTTGAAAATGACATAGGTCGGATGCTCGATCCGGTAGCCGGCATTCTGATACAGCCGTTCGAGCCCACCCGGCAGGGCGGCCCGGCGGACCACCCCGGTCACCTCGCGCCGTTCGGGACGGCGCTCCGGTGCGATCCGCCCCTCCTCGATCCAGCCCTGCTCGCCGAGCGAGGGGGGCCGTGGCACTTCGAGGAACACCTGAATCCCTGCGTCTTCCGGTTCCGAGGCCAGAGGAACGACATAGAGTTCGCGGCCGGTCACCACGAACCGCTCGATATAGAAGCCGACGCGGTTGGTCAGTGTCCAGGCGCGCGCGCGCACGCGGCTCCCGTCCGCGATGGCCACGTCGCTCACCTCGAGAACGCCGCTGGCTTTCTCGCTGTCGCCGGTGCCCCCGATCCGGAGGCCGAGAACGGCTAGAACCAGCGAGACGATCGCGGCCGAGATCGTCAGCGCCGCAAAGGTCTTCTGCACCACGATGTCGCTGATGCGCAGGCGTTTGCGAATGATCGGCTCGCCCGCCTTGCGGCGCCGCCACAGGCGCACGCCGATCAGGATGATGAAGGGGAGCGAAAGGATGAAGACCACCAGCGCGATGGTGGCGATGGGAAACATGCGGTCGAAAGTGCGGAACTGCCATTCCGCGAGGAGGCTGAACAATCCGGAATAGGCATAGGCTTGCCACGCCAGAACCGCGGCCACGACAACCGCCCAGCCGATCGCGATCCATGCGATCGCGCGAAGTGAAGCCCTCCCCCTGTCGCGCGTTTCCGCCAGCTTCCTATCCCTTCAAGAAAAGCCCGGCATTCAATCCCTTGATTGCGCCGAGGCACCTTTGCCTTCCTGATACTGGACTTGGCCCGATTGTCGATACTGATCGACCAGCCGTGCCAGTTCGGCATCGACCGATCTTTCCACCAACGCCTTGCGGGCCAGATCCGTCACGGTCGTCTCGTCGAGAGCAACGGGCTGAACGCCGATTACGTTCCACTCCTGCCCCTCGATGGCGATCACGTCGCCAACGCGGCTGGCCACAAGTTCCGCAGCGGTGTCCGGCGGTGCGTCGGCAGTATCGATCTCGACGTTCCGAGGCGTCTCGGCGCCTGCCGGACCTGCCAGCCTCACCAGCCGGCGACGGGAGTAGGCCCAGGGTCGTGACGCGATTTCATCGGCGACTGCACCGTCATCGGGTCGCCGTGCCTGATAGCGGACGCGCCGTTGCAGAGCCTGCGCCAGCAACTCGTCGCGCGCCCGGCGCAGCGCGAAATGATACACCCCCTCCCGGTCCAGATCGCGGCGCAGCGCCTCGGCTGCGAGAATCTTGCGCTGGACGATCCTCTCGGCAGCCGCATCGCGCACCTTCGGCCCCGCGCTGGCCAGCGCGATACCGGCGGATCGCAATTCCTGATCGACCTCGCGCTCGGTCACATCGGTGCCCGCGACCCGCGCGATGATCTGTCCCGAGGGCGGCGCCTCCTCGCATCCGAGCGCGAGGCTCGCCACAAGAGACACCGCTGCGACCTTGCCAATCATCGGCCACCGGCGCAGGGTCGCACGGTGAAGACGATCTTCGACTGGCTGGCGGTGCTGCTGTTCTGCGCGATCGCGCTCACCTATCTTCACCGTTCGCTCGTCCCTCAAAGCCGCCGGTCCGATCGCCTGCTCGGCTATCTTCCGCCCGTGCTCGGCTGCGTCGCCGCCAACTGGCTGGGCAATGAGGGGTTCGCCCTCGCGGCCTACCCCGTGCTTTTTGCCAGTGTGGTCTATTATGTGATGGTTCTGAAACCGCAGCAAGATTTCACCTGAGCGGCCCGAAGACAAGGCGCCTGCCCTCGCCCGGCAGCGCCGCGTAGAGCGCGCGGGTGAAGGCGAACAGCGGCGCGAAATCGGGGCTTTCTCCGTAATCGGTCATCGAGAGACGCACCACGATTCCATCGATCGTCTGCCCGGTCAGCAGTGCGGCGGCAAGTTCACGGCGCTGGCCCCATACGCTGCCGGGGTAATCCTGCGCCATCCGCGTCCAGTAGAGCACCGTGTCGATCCGCCCGCCCCGCTCCGCCCGCATCACTCCGGCGGGCAGGCTCAGCGCGCCGATCGGCACGTTTCTCTCGGCTTCTTCCAGAATGGAGAAACCCGATGCCGGATAGCAGATTTCGGGCCGGTGGACCTGCGCCGTCCAGTCCTGCGCGGCGCGATAGGCCGCCACCAGCGTGATCGGCGGACCATCGGACAGATAGCGCCGTGCCGTGATCCGGTCGTAGGTCGCCTCGCTCAGCGCATCGCGCGGGGGCAGGATCGCCTCGCGCGCAGGGGCCGCACGCCATCGGCCGACCATGTCGGGAAAGAGAGCGGAAATGTCTCGGTCCGCATCCGGCGGCGGTTCGCTGAGCGGGCGGACCGCCAGAGCGCCCACGCCGCCTGCCGCGAGCAATCCGCCGATCAGCAGGTCGCGGCGGGCGATCCGTTCACCCACGGCGAAAGGCCGGAACGAAGTCGACCAGCCGCGCCGCCATCAGCAGCAGGCCGAGGGCGAAGGTAAAGCTCAGAATGCCCGAGAGCGGATGGATGGCCGTCTCGAGCACGCCCACTCCCACCCACGAGGTGAGCCCCATCAACGCAACGACGCGCCCGAGATTGGCGAGCAGCGCGATCGGTATGGCCAGCAGCGACAGTGTGAGGATACGCGCCTTCGATCCCGCGCCGATCCAGTAGGCGAGAAGTACCCCGATCGCGATCAGGCTGAGCGTCGAATTCGCGCCCGCGCAGGCATTCTCGATCAGGAGCAGATACTGATCCACCGCAATCGCCCCCTGATCGAGCGCCACGTCCAGCCCCAGCGCCGCCCCGCTCGCCACCGCCGCATGGGACAAGCCTTCGCGCAGAATAGCATTCGCGTGCATCGAGAGGACATAGGGCAGCGGCACGACCATCGCGAGCAGCAGCACGGGCAGCGCCGCCTTGCGCAGCACCGCTCCGCCCAGCGCGGCGTAAAGCGCCGCGACGCCCGCGACCCAGGCCGAAAGAGCCATCAGCGCGGCGAAGCCGAGCGCGCTCCCGACGATCATGGCAAGGATCGCGGCGACCATCGCCGGGAGCCAGAGGGCCCGCCGCCCGGCCCGCCGCAGTTCCGGATGCGCGCGGCAGGCGTGCCACAGCGTCCACCCGGCGAGCGCGAGGATGATCGGGGCAAGCGACCCCGCCTCGCTCTGCCACGCCTGATCCGCCAGTCCGATCACCGCCGGTATGGCGAAGAGGACGAAGCCGAGCGCGATGGGCCAGTTCGCGGAGGGCCGGCGCGAAGCCGCGCTGCCATTGTCGTGCTTCGCCGGATCGTCGTTTTTCATAAGGCGCGTCGTCAGGATCTTCGCGAGAGAGGGGCGATCAGCTGGAGACGGTTTGCCGTCGACGAAGCCATGGCGCCTCGAGCAGCCACGGTGCCAGGGGCCGCAACACGTGGCGCCCGAGCAGGATGCAGGTGATCGCTATGAACGGGACGAGCAGCAGGCCCATCAGGTTGGTACGCTCGACAGACAGGAGTTCCAGCAGCTTTCGCAGATGAAAGATCACGACGCCGTGAAGCAGATAGATCATCAGGGACGCCGTGCCGGCATATCCGAAAACCCTCGTCAGCGCCGATTTCGGATAATGCGAGAAGAAGAGAAAGACCGCGAGAATTCCGCCAATGCTCACCAGAGGTGCGAGAAGCACATATCCGGCGACGGGCAGCTTGAAAGCCAGCAGGCATCCCAGGAAGTACCACGCGCCCGCTACCGGCCAGAAACTGGAATATCGGCCGATGAAGTCCTTGATCTGCGAGTGATAGAGGATCGCGAACAGGACGAAAGGCAAGGCCCGTGCGGCCTTGGCGTAGACGAGATCGGTCATCGGGCCGAATGCGAACCCGACCGCGATCGCGACCGCAAGCGACACGATCAGCAGGCCCACCGACATGAACCGTTTGAGAGCCCGCGCGCAGATATACAGCAGCCCTAGAGCGAAGATGAACCATAGCACGCCCGTCGGCGACACGAAGTCCTCCAGCGTAGGAAACCGCGAAAGAAGGTCTGCCGCGCCAAAATTGTACGGCAGACGGCGGACCATCCATCCGAACAGGACCCAGACGAGGAAGACGTAGAAAGTGTTTCCCGCCTTGTTCCGCAGGAATTTCCTCCAAGGCAACTCCATGGAGCGGAACGCGAAAAGGCCGGCGGCGAAGAAGAAGAGCGGCATCCGCAGGAGCCGGAAGAACTCGTTGAGGTGCCAGTAAGTGCCGACATGCAGCGCAACCACCAAGAGAATGCTGAGACCCTTGGCCGCATCGATCGCAGCCAGTCGCTG
Source organism: Erythrobacter sp. (assembly GCA_025698865.1). Lineage (GTDB taxonomy): Bacteria > Pseudomonadota > Alphaproteobacteria > Sphingomonadales > Sphingomonadaceae > Qipengyuania. The sequence goes on from JAILWQ010000003.1 coordinate 250,005, forward strand.
GACTCCTGCCCCCGCGGACGACGGGACATCCTCGAGCATGGCCGGTCCCAAACGCGCATTCGCGGGAATGTTTTCCGTGGTCACAGCTGCCCCCGATCGTTTCCGGGCAAAACAAGACTACCCGAGGGAGAGATTCCTATGGCGGTTTCGTGGCAGTCGATGCAAGCCGAATGGTCTCTCGGCCACCTCTGTCGTCAGTATCCCGCGCGCTGGCCGCCGTCGACCTGGCCGATCACCGTTGCGAGATCGCGTCGCCTGAGGAACCGGTTCTCTATCCTGCGGAAGAAGGCGATGCTCGGCTGCTCGAAGGCGCGGAAGGTCAAAGCCGCGAGCGCGATGCTGGCCGCCATGCCGACGGGCACCAACAGCAGCACGTTCTCCGGCGCGAATTTCTCGACCAGCGGAAGCACCAGCCCATGGGTCAAATAAAGCGAGTAGGAGATGTTGCCGAGGAACACCGCCGCCGGAAGCCTCGGCCACCGGCCCGCCGCCTCGAGCGAAAGCACGCCCGCAAGCAGTGCCGCGCTCGGCAATCCGGCGGCGACCACGCGCCGCAGTCCTTCGCCCGGCACGACGATACCGACTATCACCACCGCCAGAGCTGCGAAACCGATCGCGGCGAGGACAAGGCCGACCCGCGCCGGGATCGTCCCCGACCAGCGCGACAGGAAAAGTCCGGCAGCGAATTCGAGCACCAGCGGGCTCGTCGCGACCAGCGCGAACGGGCGGGTGGGCGCCATCACGAGGCCCACGGCGGTAAGCGCCACAAGCACTCCCATCGTCGCCCGGCGGGGCCAGGGGGTGAACAGCGCCGCTGCAAAGACGAGGTAGAAGAACATCTCGAAATTCAGCGTCCAGCCCGGCACGACCAGCGGGTAGAGTTCCCCTGCATTGTCGAAATAGGGAATGAACAGCAGGGATTTGATCAACTGCTCGCTCGTGAAACTGAAATTGCGCATCAGGCTAGGCACGAAGAACAGCACGCACATCGCGAAGGTCACCGCCCAGTAAAGCGGCGCGATCCGGGTCACCCGGCGATAGACGAAGCGCAGCGGGCGTTCGTCGACGCCGATGGCACCCATGATGAAGCCGGAGATCACGAAGAACAAGTCCACCCCGGTGTGCCCGTTGGGCATCACGCCGAGATGGAAGAGCACCACCAGCAGGGCCGCACCCCCGCGCAGAGCCTGGATGGACTCGTATCGCGGCAGCTTCTGGCTGGGGAGACGTGGCAGGTTCAAGGCGGAATTCCAGGAATGCCGGTGACGAACCAAGATCTACGGGGAAACACGTAATGCCGCAAGCGCCCCCGCAATGCCGGGTCCAGCCTGTTCCATAACCGGGCGGATCAAGGGAAAACCGGCGACAGCGACCCGGTCGATGCGCTACGCCCGACCCCGCGTCGAATCGGCCGATGGGCCGGACGGACGCTCGCGACCGACCAGGCCATCGCGGAGCTGCGCCTTGATCTACAACTTTCAGGCCTTGCGCGCCCTGGCCGCTCTGCTGGTCACCTTCGTCCATATCGACATCTTCGTCGCGGCCACCGGTCTCACCCATCGCCACCTCGACTTCGGCAATTTCGGCGTCGACCTGTTCTTCGTGCTCAGCGGCTTCGTAATCGTCCACAGCACGGCCAAGAGCGATCCGACGGCAGGCAGCTTCATGCTCAGCCGGATCGTGCGGGTGGTGCCAATCTACTGGCTGCTGACGCTCGGCGTCTTCGCGGTGGCGATGATCGCGCCGCAGCTTCTGGGCGCGACCACGGCGGATCCGGTCGACCTTGCCAAGTCGCTGTTCTTCATACCCTATATGAAAGAAAACGGCCTGATCCAGCCGGTCCTGTTCGTCGGCTGGACGCTCAATTACGAAATGTTCTTCTACACCTGTTTCGCCCTGTTCCTGCTGGTCGCGCGGCGCAGGCTCGCGGCGACCGTCATTCTCACATCGCTCTTCATCGGCGGGATTTCGCTCGCGGTCCAGGTCGTGCAGCCGGACTCGCTGATCCTGCGCTTCTTCGGCTATCCCATCGTCCTGGAATTCGTGATGGGCATGTGGATCGCGCTCGCCGCGCGGCGCTGGCCGGAACAGGCGAGCCCTCTGGCGGGGCCGGTCATGGGCCTCGCCGCGTTCTGCCTCCTGCTGCATATCGTGGTGGTCGCCGATGCGCCGCGCTGGCTGGCAGCGGGGGTGCCGAGCGCCGCGATCCTGTGGGCGGCGCTGATGTTCGAGCGGCGCGGGCGAGTGCTGTCCGGCCGGACCGTCCAGTTGCTCGGCGCGGCAAGCTATTCGCTCTACCTGTCGCATCCGTTCGTGTTGCAGGGCCTCGGCAAGCTGATCGAGCCGGTCAACGGCCCGGTCGTCGGAATTTTCGCCGCGCTGATCGCGATCGCCCTTGCCCATCTAGTCGGGATCGCGATCCATCTGAAGGTCGAACTGCCGATGGTCGACTTCCTGCGAGGCCGGCCCCGCAAGGGACTGTCCGTGCGCACAGGCAGGCCGCTACCCTCGCCGATGAAGGAATCATAACGATGAACAGGCAGACACGCGGATCGCTCGGCTCCGGCTGGCGCGGGATCGCCGCCATCGGACTGGCGGTGGGGATCGTCGGCGCCGCCGTAGCTACTGGCGTTGCCGGCTCCGACCCGGCCGCGAACACCGTTCGCCCGGCGGACAAGCCGGTTTCCGGGCCGCCCGCCGGCTATGCCGCCAAACTTACCTTCGACGAGCCGTTCGACGGTTCCAGGCTCGATTCCAACCGATGGCAGACGAGCTACGCGGCACCAGGGGATCGCTCGCCCGGCCTTGGCAAGCGCAGCCTGTGGAACAATGGCGAGCGGCAGGCCTATTTCGACCCTGCCTATCTCGGCCTGGGGATCGACCCGTTCCGGATCGCGGACGGATTCCTGACGATCGAGGCCCGCCCCCTGCCTCGCCGTGCGCGCGAGCTGATCGCGGCCGAACTGCGCAACCTGCCGCGCGACCAGCGCGAGAGCGCCCTTACCGATCTCGCCTATAGTTCGGGCCTTATCTCGACCCGCGGCCATTTCGCGCAGAAGCTCGGCTATTTCGAGATGCGCGCGCGCTGGAGCGATGGGAAAGGCCTGTGGCCAGCCTTCTGGCTGTTGCCCGAGGGCGGTGGCTGGCCGCCTGAAATCGACGTGGTCGAGGCGCATGGCGACAAGCCGAGCAAGACCTTCCACAGTCTGCATCTGAGCGGCAATCGCCACACCACCACGCCGGTAACGGTGGCGATGCGAAAAGACGACTTCCACACCTATGGCGCGCTCTGGCTGCCCGACCGGATCGACTATTACGTCGATGCCGCAAAGGTCGCCACGATCGCGCTGCCCGAACCGCTCGAGGAACCGATGTACATGATCGCCAATCTGGCGATCGGCGGCAACTGGCCGGGCGATCCGGATGGTAACACGCAATTTCCCGCCAAGCTGGAGATCGACCACATCCGCGCCTGGTCGATCGAGCCCCGGCAATAACCGAAACCCGCTTCCCACCATTCCCAAACACGAGGCACACCCATGCAATCGGACAAGCGCGTTCCCGTCCTAGTGACCGGCGGCGCCGGATATATCGGCAGCCACGCCGTGCTCGCGCTGAAAGACGCGGGCTGGCCCGTCGCCGTCATCGACGATCTCACAACCGGCTTCGCCTTCGCGGTGCCCGACGGCGTTCCGCTGTACGAGGGCGACATCGCCGATGCCGATCTGCTGGCGCGGATATTCGCGGAATGCGGGACGAAGGCGATCATGCATTTCGCCGGGTCGATCGTGGTGCCGGAATCGGTCGAGAACCCGCTCAAATATTACGAGAACAACACGGTGAAGAGCCGCGCGCTGATCGATGCTGCGGTGAAAGCGGGCATCCCGCATTTCATCTTCTCCAGCACGGCGGCGACCTATGGAATCCCCGAGGAAACGCCCGTCATCGAAGACGCGCCCAAGTCACCGATCAACCCCTATGGCTGGTCGAAGCTGATGACCGAGCAGATGCTGGCCGACACCGCCGCTGCCCATGCGATGAACTATTGCGCCCTGCGCTATTTCAACGTCGCCGGCGCCGATCCGCAGCAGCGCTCGGGCCAGTCCACCGCCGGCGCCACCCATCTCATCAAGGTCGCGGTCGAGGCGGCGACCGGCAAGCGCGAAAGCGTGGCGGTCTACGGGACGGATTACGATACGCCGGACGGGACCGGCGTGCGCGACTACATCCACGTCTCCGACCTCGCCAGCGCCCATGTTCTGGCGCTCGAACAGCTTCTTGCCGAGCCTGGACATTCGCTGACGATGAATTGCGGCTACGGCCACGGCTATTCGGTGCTCGAGGTGCTCGATGCGGTCGATCGGGTCACCAATCGCCCGATCCAGCGGCGCTTCGAGCCGCGCCGGGCGGGCGATCCGGCGGCGCTGGTTTCGGACCCTTCGCGCATTCGAGGCACCCTTCCGTGGAAGCCGCAATATCCCGATCTCGACCTCATCATCCGCCACGCGATGCAGTGGGAGGATAGGCTGAGCGAGATCAGGCAGGGCTGACGCTCCGGCGTCAGCCCGTCAGCTATCAGTCGGTGTAATATCCGCGGAATTTCTTGGCATAGCCGTAGACGTCGCCGTCCCCGGTGCTCGCATATTTGCGAATATCGACCTGCGTCACTGCAAGGCCGGTGATCTTGCCGCCGGCTTCGATCAGCATGCTGGCCGCCGCATCGACCGCGCGGACCGAAGTCTTCTTCCACTGCGACAGCAGCAGGATGCGGTCGGCACAGTTCGTCCACACCCGGCTTTCGGCGACGCCTAGGACCGGGGCGGTGTCGATGATCGCGACGTCGTAATTCTCGCGCAGCATCTCCAGCAGCCGCTCGACCCGCTCCTCGGTGATCGAGGTCAGCGGACGGTCGGGATTGCCGCTGCTGCCGAGAATGTCGAGCCCGGACGCCTCGTCCCGGATGATGCAATCGGCGAGCGAGGCGGTCCCCGCCAGCAGGTCGTGGATGTCATGCTTGTGATCGAAGCCGAAAATCTCGCTCGATCCGCGCCGCCGCAGGTCGGCGTCGACCAGCACGGTGCGGATGCCCTCGGCCGCGGTCGAGCGGGAGAGACAGGCGGCGGTGGTCGTTTTGCCTTCGCGCGGCAGGGCCGAGGTGATCGCGATCACCCGCGCGCGCTTGCCCGGCGAGAGTGAGAGGAAGGTCCGGATCGACCGGAACGCCTCGGTAAACAGCGAATGGGGATGCTGGAGGACATAGTCCTGCGGCGCCTCAAGCGGCCCGGACTTGCGTGCCGCCGATTCGAGCGTCGGCACCGCGCCGGCATAGCGCAGGCCGAGCTGCTTTTCGACATCGCGGCGGGTCTGGATGCCCCGGCGCAGATATTCCGCCGTCCCCACTGCGCCGAAGCCGCCGGCGAAAGCGAGGAAGCCGCCGATCAGCACGGTCAGCGGGATATTCGGCGAGGACGGCGCGCGCGGCACCGTCGCCCGCGCCGAAATCCGCGCATCGGGCAACGCGCTGTCGCGCAGCGCCTCGGTTTCCTGCGAGCGGTTGAGGAATGAACGGTAGATCGCCTGCGCGGCGTCGGCCTTCTGCTGCAATTCGTTGAGCTGGGTCTGCGCCCTGCCGGTCACGGTCAAAGCGCCCAGCGAACCCGCCCGGCTCGACTCGAGCGAGGCCACGCGCGACTGCGCGGTCTGCACCTCGGCATCGAGGCTGGAGAGGACGCGGTTGATTTCTTCCTGGATGCGCTGGCGGATCTCGCGCAATTCCTGTTCGGCCTGGCGCCGCTCGGGATAGAGCTCGCCATAGCGTTCCCGCAGGACCGCAAGCTGCGCGCTGACGGTGGCCTCCTGCGATCGAAGGCCGGAGATCGTGCCCGAACCGAGCGCGGCGCCGACATCGGCCCCGCCGCCCCCGCGCGACAATTGCTGGCGCGCGGCGTTGTAGCGGCCGCGCTTCTCGGCCAGATCGGCCCGCGCTACGGCGAGCTGCTGGTTGAGCGCCGAGACTTCCTGCTCGGCATTGGTCCCGCCGGTGCCGCTGATCAGCCCGCGCTCCGCCCGGTAATTGTCGAGCGCGGCCTGCGCCGTCAGAGCGTTCGATTCGAGCTCGGACAGCCGCGCATTGATGAACGAGGCCGAGGTCTCCGTGTCGCCCACCTTCACCCGCACCTGGGACTGGAGATAGGCTTCGGCGACGAGGTTGGCGGCCGATGCGGCAAAGGCGGGATCGACGTCCTGCGCGATCACGTCGACGACCCGGGACTGGCCCGAACGCGCGACCATCGTCGCCCCGTTCATGCGTGCGGCGAGCGCGCTGATCTCTTCCTCGGTGAAGCGGTCGCCGTCGGGCGAAGCGAAATTGCGCGCGTAATTGCGCGCCGCAATATCGGACACGAAGGGCGACTGGATCAGGCGGATTTCGGTATCGACCTGGTCGGCATTGACCACCGGGCGGGCATCGCCCGGCTCGGTCGTCTGCACCGGATCGCTGGTCGGCTGGATCAGAATGCTCGCCTGCGCGCGATAGATGCGCGGCGCGGTCGCCAGATAGGCGGCGGTCAGCGCCAGCACCGCCCCCACGACGGCGACGAACAGCAGCAGGTTGCGCCGAAATGCCTGCCACACCAGACCCGGATCGGGCAGCAGCGGGATCGCCGTCCTCTGCTCGCCGACCGCCGGCTCTTCGTTCTGGGCAGTTTCGTTATCGACCAAAGGGCCTCTCCAAATCCGACATTCCCGCCGCCGACTGGCGACATGCGCCGCCCTGCGAGCGGGATTCGCTGAAAGCACATTCGCCCTTATCAGTCATTGGTTACCTGCGCTTGAACACGGGTTTGTCCGCGGTCGAGGCAACTTCTGCGACGAGCGGGGCAGGCGCGCGCCCGATCAGATGGTCGGCCAGCCGATGCGCCAGAGCGACGATGGTCAAAGTGGGATTGGCATGACCGCCGGTCGAGAAGACCGAGCCGCCGACCACGAAGAGATTGTCGGTCCCGTGGACCCGGCAATTCCGGTCGACCACACCGTCGGACGGATCCTCGCTCATCCGCGTGCCGCCCAGCGGATGATTGCTGTCGGTGATGAAGGCGGGCTCGATGCTGGACGCAGATATTCCCGCCGGCATGGACAATTGCCCGAAACCGAGCGAGCCGAGCAGAGTGCCGGTGCGCGCGATCACCGCCTCGGCCGTGCGATAGTCGTTCGCTGTGATCTTCCATTCGACATCGGCGCGCGGGATTCCGCCCGGCCCGAGCGAATCGTGAAGCGTCACCCGGCTCTCGCGGCACACCTCCTGCTCGACATCGGCGAAGAGCATCGCGCGGCCCTGCGGGAGAACCACCTGCCGCCCGAGCATTCGCGGCACGGCGTTCACCGCGCGCGAGGGCGCGAAACGCGAGCGTCCCGAGGCGTACTCGAAGAAGATCGAGGCATTGCCGAGCCGCTCGGCCCGGGCATAGGCCGGATCAAGCGCCAGCCCCCTCTCGTGCCGCCCGCGCCCCGGACCGAAGAAGATGTTGAACTGCCGCTGGAGGGCCTGGAACTCGGCTGGCTCCTGAATCAGCGGGCCGCCACGCACCCGCAGATGCTGCATGAACCCGCGGCCGAGCCAATCCTCCACCGGTGCGAGAAAACCCGGCGTCGCCCGGTGCTGCAAGAGGAGCAGCTTGATATTGTCGATGCACCCCGCCGCAATCACCACGTTGCGCGCGCGAATCAGCTTGGCCCGTCCGGCGCGATCGACGATCCTCACGCCGACGACCCTGCTACCCTCGACCACGAATCCCGTGGCACTTGCGGCGTAGATCAGGCGGCGTGAGGGTTTTGCGAAGATCTGGCGATACCGGTTGGCGAAGTTCTGCTGGCGGTTGGCCTTTCGTCCGTTGAACCACCAGCAGCATTCCCGTAGCGGCGGCATCTCGCAGGGCTCGGCCGGGGCCATAGGGAGGCCCGGCAGCTTCATCCCGTCCTGCAAGGTAAAGCCCAGCGAAGACCAGGCCCGGTCGTAGAACGGCGCGAGTTCGCCCTTGCCGATTGGCCAGCCGGACTGCGCGACCCACGGTCGGTCCTCGAAATCGTAATCGTCCAGCTCGACGCAGCGCCCGGTCCAGCGAGTGGTGGCACCACCGATTGCATGTACGCGGACCGCATCCGGGTTCATCTTCTCGCCGCTGACATGGGACCAGTTGGTCGTCTGGATTCGCGCGTCGACCCTCGGCCCCCCGCCCTCGACAACCGTCACTTCACCCGGCAGCGCGTCTGCAAGGGTAAGCCCGGCCGCGCCCGCGCCCACGATCACCGTGCCGGTTTCGAGAATGTCGGCGGCGATCTCGTGGGCGGCGTGGCAGTTCATGCAGCGAGCCTGTCGAACGCGCCTGGCGGAATGAGCACGCGGGATCCCGGCCCCGCGTCCGCGCGCGTCCGCAGTTTGTCGCGAAGGATGTCCCGCAGCGCGGTGGGCCGGATGCGGAGCGCCATCACGCCGCGCGCCAGCCCGTGTTCGCTGCGGATGTCCAGAACCTCGCGAACGCTGATCTTTTCCCGCAAGCTGTCCTGCAAATGCCGGAACGACCGCGCCGTCGATTTCGGCAGGTCGGGTTCGAGCGCTTCGAGACCTTCGAGAAAGTGGCGGAGATCGTCCACGCCATGCTCGCCGCTGAGCGAATTCGGGCGCTCATAGGCGACGTATCCGCAGCTCTCGTGGATGCGGAAACGTGCCCCGCCCGCCAGCGCCCGGCAATAGAGCAGGAAATCCTCGCCCAGCCGGCAATCGGGGGCGTAGCGCAGCCCATGGCGATCGAGGAATTCGCGCCGCATGACAGGCTTCAGAAAGCCGAGCTCGCTGCGTTCGACCATTCGCGAATTACGGTTTCCCTGCATGAACGTCTCGAGGTCGAGCGATCCCGTCCGGTCCCGGCTTCCCACGTCCGGCGCGAAGTTTTCGAACGCGTCGCGGTCGGTCAGGAAGGCGACATTGTCGGCGCAGAAATCCCAGTCCGATCCGTCGAACAGCCGGGCGAAGCGACCCGGCACGAAGCGGTCGTCGGCGTCAAGTATCGCCACGAAGGGCATCGTCGCCGCATCGATCGCGCGATTGCGCGCAGCGGACGGACCGCGATTGACATCCTGCCGCATGATCCGAAGCCGCGGATCGCCGCCCCCGGCACGACGGGCCTCTTCCGCCGTATGGTCGCGCGAGCAATCGTCGACCACGATGACCTCGCCCGTTTCGGGTTGGGAAAGAGCGCTGGCGACGGCAGCAGCGATCGTGTCGGCCGCGTCGTAGGCGGCGATCATCACCGATACAGCCTTGCGATCCATACAAAACCCGCCGCCGGACACCCCGTTTCGAACATCGGCGAATAGGCGCCCTACCCCCCGCTCCTCAAGCGATTTCTCGCACGTGCGAGACGCGGGAGCGGGGGCCAATCGTGCTCAGGCCGCCTGCCGCTTCAGTACGAAGCCGACCGGATAGATGTAGGATGAGCCTGCTCCCCTGTTGAAGTCCAGGTCGATCTCGCCATTGGAGTCAGCGGCGATGTTCGCCACGCGCCACGGATTGTCGAGCAGGTGACGATCGTCGCGTTCGCCCCGGTTCACACCGTTGACGACCAGCGCAGTCCGGCGCCTGTACTGATTGTTGCCAGTGGCAATCGCGACGATGTCGTAGACGCGGCCAGGCAGAAGGCCGGTCAGCTTCGCGTTCATGTTGCCGGAACTGGTCACCAGCGAATTGCGCAGGATCGGATCCGGGAATTCCGCGATCCCGCTGCCTGTGGCCGGGCCGCCGGTAAAGTTGGAACAGCTGGGCAGGTTCTCGACCACGAACGAAACACCCGATGCCGCACCCTGACTATCGACCAAGGGGTAGGATGTCGGCGAGGCGATGGCGCCAAGCGCGAAGCCGTTCCAGTTCGCCAGGCTCGGCGTGCTGGTCCCGAAGATCACCTGCACCGTCTGGTCGAAGGCCGCAGCGACGATGGCGTCGATCCGCACCTGCTGGTCCGCAAGGGTGTTCGGAGCCGTTTGGCCATTGTAGCCCGACGCATGCGCGGCGTGCAACGCCTCCTGAGCGGTCGTCTTGTCGGCCGGAGCCTTCGATGCTTCGGCAACCGCGATCAGCCGCTTCGCTTCGTGGAACAACACGGTCGGATAGACTGCATCCAGACGCGCGCGGAACGCATCCCTGGCCGATCCATCTGCCAGCCCGATGACGGCGTAATCGCCCTCCTCGTATCTCGGGGCCGCGTTGGCTTCGCTCGTCGCCCCGGCCTCGGCCTCTGCCACGATTCGCTCGATCTGCGAGGTGTAGCTCCAACCGCCGGTGTAGAGGAACCGGTGCCAGGTCTCGGCGATGGCAATCCGCTCCAGAGCGTATTGGGCGCTCGATCCGTGGATGTAGTCGGAATGCAAATCGCGGCTGTTCAGCGACAGCAGGTATTCGTCGTAACGCGGGCGGGCGATGTCCGCCTGCCAGAGCTGCGGCAGGCGATCCCGGATGAAGGGAAAGGTAATCGCCAGATCATACAGCCTGGTGCCCGTCGTCTGGATTGCCGGTGCCGCATCGCCCGAATATTTGATGTAGCGGGTCGAGCCCATGCCCACCGTCAGCCCGGCCGCCTCCAGCTTGTCGACGATCGCCACCATGCTCGCTGCGCGGGACGAGATTTTCGCCGCATCGGGCGCATCATTGGCGATGTCGTTGGCGAGCAGCCCGCCGCACCAGGCGTAGCGCGCCGCCTGCCCGAAATGCGCCAGCGCCTGCGGCACGATCCCGTCGATCTGGGCGATGGTGTAGCCGGTGCGGGCATAGTTGAACGCGACCGGATCGCGGTTTGGAAAGACCGCGCGGATCGAGCTTTCATAGGCGCTCGACTGGTAGCCATCCTGCAACAGGGAGGGACCGATCAGCAGATGCGCGTCCCACGGACCCGCCTCCGGGATCAGGTGCAGCAGCGGCTCGAGAGTGCAGGCAGCACCGTTCGCGGTTACGGTCAGCCGGATCGTCTGGCCCTGCATCACGTCGAGCAGTTGCGCCTGCCGCCGGTTGCTCTCTCCCGTGCCGGCCGGAATGGCCTTGGCGAAGTCCTGCGCGACCCCATCGAGCGCCACCGCGAAGCCATGCCCGGAAGACCGGGGAATGAAAGTGAGCAGCGCCGTACCGCTATCCCGCACCGTCCATTCGATCCACTCGGTCGCACCGCTTGCGACGGTGACCGAAGGGCGGCCCTTGCTGGCGGGTGCATCGGACGCGCTCGCGAGCGAGGGCTGCGACGCGGAGAGACCCTGACTGGTCGCGACCGTCGCGGGCATCCGCCAGTCCTCGGGTGCGACAGTGGGTGCGGGAGTTGGCTCCGGCGTGGGCGTAGGTGTGGGCTCAGGCGTCGGCGTCGGTGCGGGGGCAGGCGACGGCGACGGCGTTGCGCCATCCCCCGCATCACGCAAATGACCAGCCGCCACCGCCAACGCCCCCGGCGCGAACGAGAAGGCGAGCCCGCTCAAAGCAGCGCCACGATGTCGGCGGCGCTGGTGCCAGTCGCATAGACCTGGCACGCACGCAGGGGGAGGATCTGTCCGCTGGCGACGTTCTTCAACACCACCGGAGAGCCATCCTCGACGCAGCGCAGCCGCAGATTGCCGCCCGTACCGACGAACAGCGCCTTGGGGACCACGGAAAGCTCCGTTCCATCGGCCGGAGTGATCGCCATCAGCCCGCGGGCCGGGTTGGTCACCGCATCCGCGTTTCTCGAAAATTCGTCCATGAACCACCTCGTGTTTCTTTGCGAGGCTCGGTTAACCGGATCGGTTCGCTGTAGGAAAACGATTAATCGTATGGGATAGGATTTGCGCGCGGGCATTTCTTTCGCGGCGATGGCTTTCGCCACCGCGCACCGCTATTGCGCTTGCGTTCTTGGGCCGAAGCGCCGTGGGAACCGCCGAACCCGACACGAGGGAGATCACGTGCAAGACGAGGCCCCATCCTGCGACGTCAGTTTCGCCGTCGCCTGCTACGATGCCCTGCCCTATCTCGACGCCGCCATCGAATCCGCGCTGGCGCAGGAAGGCGTGTCGGTCGAGGTTCTGGTGGTCGAGGATCACGGCAGCGATGCCAGCCTCGCCCATGCCGAGGCATGGCAGGCCCGCGATCCTCGGGTCCGGGCCATCCGCACCCCGGCGAACGGCGGACCGGGCGCGGCGCGCAACATCGCGATGAGCGAGATGCGGGGCCGCTGGTTCGCCGTTCTCGACAGCGACGATTTGATCACGCCGCAGCGCAGCCGCCGGTTGATCGACGCTGCCGAGGCCCACGGCGCAGACCTGATCGCCGACGATCTCATTCTGTTCGGCGAGGGGATCGAGGAGCACCGTTTCCTCCCGCCCGAACTGGCCGCGAAGGGCGGGCGCTGGATCGATCCCGAACTCTATTTCGCCTCCACCATCATGCTCGGCTCGCAGCCCAATCTCGGCTTCCTGAAGCCGATGATCCGCAAATCCGCGCTCGATGCGAGCGGCGTGCGCTACGATCCTGACCTGCGCATCGGGGAGGACGACGCGCTGATCGTGCGCCTGCTGCTGGCGGGCCTGGCCTATTACCTCCTGCCCGAGCCGGGCTACCGCTACCGCAAGCACGGTGCCTCGATCTCGCACCGCCTCTCGCTCGCCAATGCCGAGAAAATGCTCCGCTCCGAGCATCGCCTGCGTGACGATCTGGTGGTCGCTGGGTTGGCCGGAGGGGCCTATCGTCGGCGGCTCGGCTCGATCGAGCGGGCGGTCGCCTTCACCCGCTCAGTCGAGGCGCTCAAGGCCCGCCGACCCCTCGCCGCGCTGGCCCCGCTGCTGGCGAACCCGCGCGCCGCGCTGCTCTATGCGCTCCCGCTGAGAGCGCGGTTCCGCAGGGCCGTTGCAGTCCGGTCGGCCGCGCGGTAAAAGTCTTCGCCCCGCGCGCCGCTCCTTCGATCGGCCGAACAGGAATGCTTCCGCTGACCAGCGCCACAACCCGATCCCGCGTCCAGTCCCGCCGCCTGCCCGCCCCGTCTCGCCGGGCGCGCTTCAGCCGGACCGATTTCGCCATCGACCGGCGTGCGAGCTGGATCGACGTGGCCATCGTGGCGGCGATCGCGGGCGCGTCGCTGTTCACGCTGGTGCTGACCTCGCTGACACCGTTGATCGTCCTCGCATCCATGGGCGCTTTCGCACTGATGCGCTGGGAAAGGCTGCCGCTGGTCCTGCGCGACGGGTGGCCGCTGCTGCTGCTGCCGGGTCTGGCGCTGCTCTCGGCCAGCTGGTCCGCGGTTCCGGGGACGAGTTTCTATTACGGCGTGCTCTACCTCGCCACGGTTCTTGCCGGGATGATCATCGGGCGCGGCATGGCGCCGGGCGCGGTGCTGACCGGATTCTTCACCGCCTTTGCGGTGTTTACCGTCATCAGCGTTCTCAGCCTGCGTTTCACGGTCTGGGGCGGCGGTGGCGGCATCGCGTTCGTCGGCCTTACCCAGTCGAAGAACACGGCGGGCGACATGGCCGGGGTGGGCCTGCTGGCCACGCTTTGCTTCTTCTTCTCCGCCCTCTCGCGCCGCAGACTGGTGCTGATGGCAGTCGCGCTGGCGGTGGTGCCCTTCCTCCTGTTCGCCCTGTGGTTCAGCCGCGCCACCGGGGCGCTGGTGGCGACAACGGCCATCTCCGGCGTCACGCTCGCCTGGCTCGCCTCGCGTCTGCTGACAGTGCAGGCACGCACCGCGATCTTTCTCGTCGCGGTGGTGGTGATCGCACTGCTGATCGCGACCCAGCATTACTGGCTGCCGCCCCTGTTCGACGCGGTGCTGGAGAACAGCGGCAAGGATGCCGGGCTCACCGGCCGCGCCGACCTGTGGATGTATGCCGACGACCTCATTTCTCGCAAGCCGCTGCTCGGCCTCGGTTACAACGGCTTCTGGGTGCACAACAATCTGGATGCCGAATATATCTGGCGGCACATGGGGATCTCGACGCGCTCGGGCTTCAACTTCCACAACACGCCGCGCGAGATCCTGGTGCATATGGGCTATGTCGGGCTGGTCCTGTTTGCGGTGGTCGCCATCATTGGCGCGCTTCGCCTGATCGTGCTGACCAGCAGGAACCCGACGCACGAGCGCATCTTCGCCTGCGCGATCGTGCTGTTCTACGCGATGAAGATGCCGTTCGAGGTGGTGGGAATTCCGCCGATCCACTTCGGCACCATCACCGCGGTGGCGGTGCTCGCGATGGGATATCGGCGGTCGGCTCCGGCAACCACGTTACGGTAGGCTGGCGCTCAGCGCCCGTCGGCCCAGTCGCGCAGTTCGCGATGGACGATCTCGGCGGAGAAATGGCGCGCCGCACAGCCCAGCGCCCGTTCCGCCAGCGCCTTGCGCGCCTCGCGATCCCCGGCCAGCCGCGCCAGTGCGCCGGCGAATTCCCGCGCATCGTCGGTGCACACCACGGCATCGCGGCAGCGATCGGCCACGCCCTGAAGCGTGATCGAGGTGGCGACCACCGCCTTGCCCGCAGCCAGCGCCTCGACCAGCTTGATCTTGAGGCCCGACCCGAAAGTGAGCGGCGAAATCACCACCCCGGCATCGCGATAAAACGGGGCGAGATCGGGCACGAGGCCAAGGAAGCGCACCCCTTGCGGCACCTCGCCTTCGAAGCCGCGATCGACCGTCCCCGCGACTTCGAGCACGCAGCCCGGCCTTTCGCGCCGCAGGATCGGCCAGACATTCTCTAGAAACCAGCCCAGACCGACCGTGTTCGGCGCCGTGTTGCTGCCCACGAACAGCAGCCGGTCGTCCTTGCCCGGCGCGGGCTCGTGCGCGATCTCGGCCGGCATCGGCACCAGCACCGCCCGCGTATCGGGAACTTGCGCGGCGACGAAAGCGGCCTCCTCCTTCTGGATCGCCAGCACCGTGTCGGCCGCGCCGAGCATCCGCACCTCGTTCTCGCGCGAGACGATGGCGACCGAGTCCCTGCCCTCGCCCGCGCGGGCGTGGAACAGGTCGTGCATGACGATCGCGGTGGTGGAGCCTTCGGGTGCGAGGTCGAGAGCAGGCGTGCAGAAAATATAGTCCGCGATCACGGCCGAGCAGCCGGGCGGCAGATGATGTTCGACGAAGGCAAGATCCGCCTCGGTCCAAGGCGTAGCGACCGAATAGGGTCGCGGCCGGTCCTCGGTCCACCGCCCCGTGGCGCCGGCCTTGCGCAGCAATTTGCGCGCCGCTCCGCCGATCGCCGCTGTCCAGATTGCGGGCGACAGCACGATCCGCAGATTGCCGATGCCCTGCGCGCCGCGAATGGCGTGGCTCTCGAACGCTTCCATCTCGGGCTGGAGCCGCATCACCGGCGTGCGCCCGAAAATGTCCGGCGAAGGCTGGATCAGATGCACCGGATACCCCGCATCGCACAGCGAGCGCGCGATCGCGATCAGATAGGCCGAGCTGCCATTGGTCGCGCCGACCAACCGCTGCTTGCTGACGATGGCGATCGGGCTTTTCACGAACCCGCCACACCCGTCCGCGCGCCGTCCGGCCCGGTCCGGAGCCTTCCGCTTTCGAGCACGATCCGGTCGTCGGCAATCTCGGCCAGCAGCGGCTGGTGCGCAATCAGCAGGATCGTCAGTCCGCCGTCGCGAAGGCCGACGATCGTTTCGGCGACCTTGCGCTGGTTGTCGGCATCGAGGGCCGAGGTCGCCTCGTCCAGAATGAGGATTTCGGGATCGGGCAGCAGGGCCCGCGCGATGGCGAGCCGTTGCCGCTCTCCGCCAGAAAAGCGCGTCCCGCGATTGCCGACCTCGGTGTCGAGCCCGTCCGGCAGGCTCCGCACCAGCGCCGCGATCCGCGCGCGTTCGAGCGCCGTCCAGATATCCTCGTCCGACGCGTCGGCCCGCGCCAGCCGCATGTTCTCGCGCAGGGACACGTCGAACAGGAAGGCATCCTGCGGCACCGTGGCGACGCGGCTGCGCCACACCCGGCGGTTGGTCGCATCGATCGGCGTGTCGTCCACCATCATCGCTCCGGCGGTGGGGGTGACGAGGCCCGAGACGATATCGGCGAGCGTGCTCTTGCCGCTGCCCGAGGACCCCAGCAACGAGGTGATCCGCCCTGCCGCGATGGTCACCGTCACATCGTCGAGCGAGGGCTGCGCGCCGTTCGCGTAAGCCTTCGAGACACCCGTCAGCGCGATCCGCCGCGTCAGGCGCGGGGCCGGAACCTCCGCGTCACCCTCCCGTTCCTGCTCGGCCCGGAAATAGGCCATCATCGCCGTGAATTCTTCATAGGCCGGCGCGTTGGAAAGATATTGCTGCCCCTGATCCTGCAACACGCCGAATCGCGGCGCGAGGCGGGCGAAGATCACCAGCAGCACCGCGATCCGCGCCAGGCCGAGATCGAACACCTCGACCGCCAGATAGACGAAGCTCGCCGCGAAGATCGCGATGCCCACCTGAAAGGCCAGCGTGCCGAGGGAGGACTGGGCGTAGAAGCGCAGCGTGCTGCGCCGGATCGCGCCGAGATGCCCGTTGAAGGAGCGCATGAAATACCGCTCCGCCACGAAGGTCTTGGCAAGCCGGACCCCGTTGAGAAAATCGAGCGTCACCCGGCTCTGTTGCTGGAACATGCCGGTCAGTTCTTGCCCATAGCGGCTCGCCCGGCGCCGCAGGGGATACATCGCGGCGAACAGTGCCGCGCCGACCAGCACTGCGAACAGGGCCATCTGCCACGAAACAGCGGCGGCGATGGCGACGTAGATGGCGATCAGGATCGCGGCCTGGAGCAGCACGTTGAGCGCGTTGGCCGCCGTCATGCAGCGCGGGATCCCGCTGACGAAGACCTGGTTCACGTCGGCCAGTCGGCGCCGGGCGATCGCGTCCCATTCGGCGTGGGACACGGCATGGAACAGCGATCGCTTCAGCCGGTCCGACAGCAGCTGCATCAGGTGCAGCGAATAGTAGTTCCGGAGGTAGTTCAGCACCGCCTGAAAGGCGACCAGCGCGATGAACAGCGCCAGCAGCACCGGCAGGCCGAGCGCGGCGCCGGCAATGAGATCTCCGATGAACGGAATATCGGCCGCCTGCCGCGCCGTCTCCGGATTGGTGGAGGCGACGATGGGAACCAGCATCGTGATCGAGATGCCCTCGGTCAGGGCGACCAGCAGCGCCAGCAGCACGGTCCAGGCGACCTTGCCGCCGGTCCCCTTCCACAGCAGCCGGACCACCTCGCGAAAGGTCGATCCCCGGCTCACCCGTCCACACCGAGGGCGCGGCCCACGCTCTCGACCGTTTCGGGCAGGCGATCGAGATCGGCGGGAATGTGCAGCACGCCCACCTTGACCGCCCGCGCCAGAGCGGCGCAGTGCTGGAAGTGCCGGCGCCGGTCGAGCATTTGCGGCGGCGCGGTGTCGAAGCGGACATTGTAGCTGAAGCGCGCGAGCTGGGTCAGCGCCTCGGTCTGGTCGAGCCATTCGACGCGCGCCCTTTCCCCGCCTCGCCGGAGAACAAACAGGGCGTCGAACCCGTCGGGCCGGTCCGCCAGCCGGTCGAGCCGGTGCTGGCGCTTGGGAAATCCCTCGATGATGAGCGGCAGGGCCTCGGCGCCCTCGACCGGCACGGCTCCGGCCGATTCCTCGCTCAGCTTCAGCTGCGCAAAGGCAGGCTGGACCGCCGGCCCTGCGGGATCGTCCATGTCGAAGACCAGCAGATCGTCGGTCAGCAATTGGCCCCCATCGCGGAGGAACGCGGCGGCGGTGGTCGACTTGCCCGCCATCTTGTCCCCCATGAAGCCGAACGCCCGGCCCCGCCACACCAGCGCGCTTGCATGGAGGATCATCCGCCCGCGCAGGTGCAGGTACCAGGCGATCACCGGGCCGAGCAGCGGAAAGGCGACACATTCCGGACGTGCTATTTCCGCCGGCTGCATCTCGATCACGTCCGGCAGGCGAATGCGGAAGCCGCCCACATGGGGCCACAACATCACCACGCCCTGCGGATCCTCGAAATCGAATTGCGAGGGCGCGTCGGGCGGCGGAATGGGGCGGCCGATATCGGCGAGCACGATGCGAAGGTCGGGCTCGCCCGCGGCGCCGTCATCCGTTTCGGCGAGCTCGGCAAGCGGCCACTCGCTTTCGATCGACAATCCGAAGGCGCGATATCTGTAAAGGGTCATGCCGGTTCCAGAAGCGGGACGAGTTCGGGCGGGGAAACGTGGCCGTCGTACCGGTCGAGCCACATGCACAGCACCGTACAGCGCCAGATGAAACGCGCATCGTCGTTTTCCAGCTCTGTCCCCTTCCGGCCCAATATGCTCCGCACCCGTTCCAGCCGATCGCGGTTCACCAGCTCGCGGAACAGGGGGTTGGTTCCTCCCGTCCAGTCCAGCGCCTCCTGGCGATGATCGCAGAGGCCCGCGATGAAGGGTGCGGTGAAATCGTATTTCGTCCCGCGCTCCAGCACCTCGCGCGGCAGGCGCGACCGCATCGCCTCGCGCAGGACGAAGCGGGTCATGCCGCCGCGCAGCTTCCAGTGCGAGGGCAGCGAAAGGCTGAATTCGATGAGATCGCGGTCGTAGAACGGCATCTCGGTCTCGACGCCTGCCGCCCGGCTGGTCTGTGTGATTGATTCGATGGAGAGCGGCTGCATCGGCGATTCAAGCGCTTCGACATGCAGCATCCGCTCGTCGTGACCGCTCCGCGACTGCGCGGAGACATGGATTGGCTGTTCGGCATCCAGCAGATGGGTGCCACGATCCGAGAGCGAGGGATCGGCAGCGATCCGCGAATCGGACAGCAGTTTCCTCAGAACCCGCTCCACCGGGCGATAGGCCGGATAGTGGGTCAGGCAATTCCGCATATGACGCAGCCGCGAAGCGCGCGAGAGCTGCGCCACCCCGGCGGTTTCCCGCCAGAGGGCGAGCCAACGGCGCGAACGTGCAAGCTCGTTCAGCCGCCCCGATCCATAGCCCACGACCTCGTCGCCCCCGTGGCCCGAAAGCAGGGTCGTCCAGCCCTTGTCCCGCGCGACCTTCTGCGACCGCGCCATGACCGAATGCCCGTAAGAGATATAAGGGCCGTCGAGCAGGTCGAGATATTCGCCAATGTCCTCGAGCGGATGATGCCGATCGCTCGGGACCTCGGTCAGTTCGAGGCCGAAATGATTTTGCAGCGCCTCGAGATAGCGCGCATCGCTCCACCCCCCGGTCCGGCGATATGTCTTGGTGAGGCAGGGGACCCGGGAAGGTTCGACGCCATTGGCCACCACCGCGCCCAGAATGGCGGAGGAATCCATGCCGCCGCTGAGCATTACGGCCGTCTTCCCGGCATAAAAGCCGCGAAGGACCGAGCGATCGAACAGCTCGCGGAACCGCTCTCCCGCATCCGCGCAAGACACCTCGCGCGGGACATCGTCGGGCGACCAGTAGCGCCGCAATTCGCCCTCCGATGTGGCCGAAAACTCGAGGACATGGGCGGGCGGGAGGCGACGGAGACCCGCAAAGAAGGTCCTGATGCGGGTCGTCGAGTCGCTGTTCAGAAACTCGGCGTGAAACACCTCGTCGAGGGGCAGTTCGCCCCCGAACAGACCGCGCGTCATGCGGGATGTCGCCCCGACTGCGATGCGATCTTCAGCGACTGCGTAGAACAGAGGAGCCAGGCCGGAAATGTCCCGCACCAGCGAGAGAACCTGCCGCTGCGGATCGAAGATCGCGAAGGCGAAGGCGCCGCGCAGCCGGTTGGCCAGATCGTCGCCCCAGCTTCGCCAGCCCTGAAGCAGTACGTGCTCGACCGGCGCGTCGCCGTCGAGCCCGAGAGCGGCGCGGAGCTCGTCCGCATTGTCGATCCGGGTCGCGGGCGAGAGAAAGGCGAGGATATTCTCTCGCTCGTCGACCTTCCCGGCCGCTTCCGAGCGCCGCCAGAGCAGCCCCGCCAGATCGCGTGTCGCCGCGATCACAGATCGACCAGCCGGTTGAAGCTTTGCAGGTTCTCGGCTGTGCCGCCGATGATGCAGCGCCCCTCATGAAGGACCCAGGCGTGCGCGCCGAAGGGTTCGTTCTCGCCGCGCTTCACTCCGATCCGGATCACGCATTCCCGGTTCGCACGCAGCAGCATGTACCGGACGGCCAGCGCCTGCGCGAGGCAGAGAGCGCCCGGCACGACGCGCGCGGCCTGCGTGACCGACCAGGCGGCGACATTGACGGGAATGTCATGGGGTTCGCGTCGGGCGACGCTTCTGTCGATCCAGCTTTGGACCGAGCGATAGGAGCCGCGCCAGAGCCCGATCCGCACCCGCACAAGAACCACGAAAGCGTAGGCGAGCGCGCGGTGGTGGCGGCGGATCAGCCGGACGTAGCGCCGCAGTCGTTCAAGCCTGTCGCTCAATCAGGTCAGCCTCTTCCAGCGCCTTCAGCAGATGGAGTATGTCGTCCCGGCAATCCTCTTCGGACACGTCGAACACCGAGGAAAGTTCCTCCTGCATCTGTTCGACCGTGTTGCCCGCCTCGACATTTTTCCAGATCAGCGCCCCGGTCTCGTTCAGCTTGAAATACTGGCTGGTGTCGAGGTTCAACAGAGCGTGGCCGGCGTCCAGATCGCAGGCAACCACGTTCGGGCGCGCGGCAAACTTCGTCATGACAGGACTTCTCTCCACCCGTTTTTCATCGTCGCGCCTATGCCCGCGCGGCGATGATGCCAACATGTCCACCAAGGCCGACCATAACGCAAACGAAAAGCGGCCGCAGCAGCGACCGCTTTCCATCCTCGAAGACCGGTTGGAACCCGCGATGTTCGCGCGAACACCAGCCCTGAAGGAAAAGAGAGCGGACCGCCATGCAAGCGGTCGCGCTCCCTCGTCTATGCCTTACGAGAAGGTCAGATCGCTGAAAGGCGTACCGGTGGGGAACGCCTGATCGAGAGCGTTGCCCGTCTGGCCACCCTTGGTGACGGTTTCGAAGGAACCGAGTTCGTTGAGGGTCGGACGTTCGTAGTTGCGCTTCTTCATGGGAAACTCCTTGAATATGTCGTTTCAATCGGGATGACCGTGCGACACGGCGCTTTCGGGATTGCTCTCGGTCTTCCCGGGTGGATTGCGCCTTTGTCCGATTGCGGAAATCCCAGATCATTAACTGATTCGCAACCATATTCAGGTTGCGCTGCGGCATTTTCAACAGCCTGTCCCAATTCCGAACAGCTTTAAATCGATGGGAACGGTCTTCCAAAAACTTTCGAGAAATCCGGCGATTAACTTTGGACAGGGTCGGTCGAAAATCGTCTCGAAGGATCGCCTCCGAATCATGCTGCACCTGCGAACAATGCCCCGAGACGCCCGGGTCGCGCTCGACTCTCAACGGACTGCCACATTCACTCCCCTGTTTCCCGCCGGTCCGCGCCATGGCAAAGCGGTCCGCATCTTTCGAACCGACGGCGGCCGATGGCCCACCGCGAAGGCAGCAGATGAACGAACGTGAATCGAACTGACGCTTCCCGAATTCCCGGCCATGTGGACCAGCCGATCGCGCGCGACCTGCTGTCGCTGCTCCGCCTCTGGTTTGCCGAGTCTGCGCCGCCGGCTTTGGTCGGAAACTGGGAAGAGGTCCTGCGTTTCGCCTCCGCGACCAAGACCGCCGGGCTTCTCGCTCAGATGGCGGATCGTATCGACCTGCCAAGCGAGGCGAAGGCCGGACTGGCCGGCATTCGCGATACGATACTCGTTCGCAACCTGCGCAATCTCGACTGGACGACGAAGGCGGTCGTCGCGCTCGATGCAGCGGGCATCCGGCCGCTGGTGTTCAAGGGTGCGCTTCGCGCCCGGCAGGTCTACGGCACATGGAACGTCCGCGCCTCGAACGATGTCGACATTCTCGTCGAGCAGGCGCGCTATAACGACGCGCAGGGAGCATTGGCGCGAGCCGGGTTCGCCCCGCAGGTGCCGCAGGATTCGCGCTGGTGGCACGATTGTCTCGGAGAATCGCCCTATCGCCGACCGGTCGCCGATTGCCCCTTCATCGATCTGCACCGCAGCCTTCAGCAGCCCGGCGGGCCCTATCCGGCCGATCTCGGCGATTTCTTCGCCACTGCGGTGGCGACGAATTACGGCGGCGTCGAACTCCTCACACCCTCGCCTTTCCACGCCATTCTCATCTGCGCGATCAATTACGGGAAGGGCCTGCGCGCCCACGAACCGGTCATTGCGCCTCTACACGAAATCGCCTTCGCCACACGGGACTTCGGTCCGGGAGAACACGGCGCCTTGCGCGATCTGGCTCGGGATCAGGGTCTCTTGCGGCTGGTCGAGGATTGCCTGCTGGCGGCACGGACCATGTTTCTGGGTGAGACAGACGACGCGGCGGATCGCCCGCCCGGCCCCGCCGCCCTGGCGCTCGCGACCCGGCCCTGGCGCGACCACGCCACATTCGACCGCAGCCGTCTGCTCTGGAGATGGACGGATGGCGGGCCGGCGGCGCGGATCGGGAGGTTCGGCACCGGCCTGGGCCGCGTTCTGGCCAGCAATCTCGTCCATCACCTCGAGGAACGAAGCGGAAAGCTCGCTAGGCCGGAGGCGGCGGCGGCGCAGGGCTGACTCGCGGTTGCGCTAGCGCAGCGCCGCCTTGGTCAGCACTCTCGGCCAGAGCCGGGGCGGCACCAGCAGGGCAGCGTCGCGCAGCCGTCGCTTGCGAAGAAGCCGTGCCCCCGCCTCTTCCAGATACCATGCGATGTCGCGCCGATTGCCGGGCGGCAGGTCGAGGGCGGATGCCTCGCGCAACTGCTCCGCAATGAAGCGGCAGTCCCCGCTCTCGATCTCGAACGGACGATAGGCGGCGAGTTCGAGCAGCTTGATGCCCGACGCCAGCCGAAACCGCTCCCGGTCCCAGCGCGCAACATGCGGTTCGGCCAGCGCGCACATGGCTTCCAGCGAGCGCGCATCCTTGAGTGCCGGGACCAGATTTTCCGTGAATCCGGCGGCCTGTTCCTCGCCCCCGCGCCCCATCGCTCTGGCCCGCGCCGCGACACCGCCCAGTTGCGAGCCGACCGCCATGATCCGCCCGTTCACGATCGACCCGCCGGAGATCGACTGCGTGTGAAAACGATACTGCCCCAGAACCGCGTCGAGATTGTGCAGCCGCCCTCTTTCCCTCAGCCGCCAGTAGAGATCGCTATCCTCGGAATGCGGGACGTAGCGATAGCCGCCCACCGTCAGGATCGCCTCGCGCCGCGCCATGAGAAAGGGGTGGATCAGGTACGGTTCGCGCGCCGGAACCCAGTCCGCATCGGCCATTGCCGGATCGCCGGGATGCGGCAGACCCTCGATGGGCTGCCCCTCTTCGTCGATATGCTGGACCCGCCCCCCGACCGCGACCGTATCCGGATTCTGCGCAAGATAGCCATGCTGGAGCCGAAACCGCTCGGGGTGGCAAAGATCGTCGGCGTCCATTCGCGCTATGAGCGGTGCACTCGTTCTCGCCAGACCGTTGTTCAGGGCCGCGACGATCCCGGCATTCGCCTGCCGCATCACGACGAAGCGCGGATCGCGCGCCGTCCAGCGGGCGAGAATGTCGCCCGAACCGTCGGTGCTGCCGTCATCGACCGCGATCACCCGGAAATCGGAGAAGGTCTGCTCCGCGACGCTGGCAAGCGCCGCGTCGAGCGTGTCGGCGGCGTTGTAGACCGGAATGAGGACGTCGATGGCCGGCGATTCGCTCATTCCGCGGGCCTCCCGCCATCGTGCCGGACGACGGAGGCCGCCTTTCGGACCGCGACCTTCGCGGCCAGCGCCAGCCAGGCGGCCGCCCCCATCGGACCGGCGAGCAGCAGCGCGCCCCACGTCCGCCGCGCTCGTAGATAGCGAAGTGCCGAGCGCAACTCGCGGCGCAGGGTCGCGAGATCGCCGCGATGAGGCGAAGCAAACCGCTCTCGCGCCCATCCCGTGAGATAGGCGGCGCGGCTGTCGGGCCGCAGCGCGTATTTGGCGAAATAGGCCCCTCGCCCCCGGTCGTAGCCCTCCATCAGCGCGGGAAAGTCCGCTTCCTTGCGGCCGTGATGATGGCGCACGACCATGACCGGGTCGAAGCGACCGGGAATGCCCGCCCACAGGCACGCGGCCACCGCGTCGATATCCTCGCACGGGAACGGCGTTCCCGCCCCCAGCATGGTGTCGATGCCGCCGATCGCTTCCAGCGCACTGCGGCGGAAGGCGAAATTGGCGCCCTGCAACGTGCCGGGCGGCGCGAAACTGCACGGCTCGATCGTCTCGGCCTCGGTCCGCTCGTCGATAGTCACGGGGTAATCGTCGGGATCGTGAAGGAGGATGCGGCCGCCGATCAGCCCTGTTCCTGGATGGTTCGCGAATGCCCGGGTCGTGGCATCGACGATGTCGGGCGCCACGTAGCAATCGTCGTCGGTGAACAGGACGATCTCGCCCTTCGCCATTCGCCAGGCCGCGTCCCTCGCGGCGCCGAGGCCGATCGCGGTAACCGTCTCGACCCGCGCGTCCGGGTAGTCGCGGGCCGCTGCGTCGAGGATGCGCCGGGTGTCGTCGGTGGAGGCGTTGTCGATCAGCAGCAGCTCCCACGCCCGCTCGCTGCGCACGTCCCGCAGCGCCGCGAGCATCGGCCCGAGCGAGGGCGCGCGGTTGCGCGTACAGATGACGATGGAAAGCTCGGTCAATTCAATGCCAATGATCGGGGCCTTGCGATATGCGATGCCGCGTCTAGCCCGCCCCGCGCGCCGGAAGAAGGACATTCGCAGGCGCTGCCCTGTCCCGCGACGGTTCGGCGAACCAAATTGACTATGCCTTTCCCATGGTCGATGCTGCGCTGCAATGATTTGACGGCATCGGCTGTCGAAAGAAACCGGCCCATCCGTTGATCCTGATCCGAACCCAGCATGTCGACAGGCGACTCCACGCTTTCTCGCAGGAACTGGCGGGCTGGAGCGGTATGGCGGTCGCCTTCGTGGTCGACGAGCGCAAGGGCGCGGTCGCAATCCCCGGCGGGGCGGCAAAAGTCTCTCTTACAGAAACCGCCTGCCGCGATCTGGGGCTCTACTGCCCGCCGGATTTCGCGTGGCGATGCGGCGACTACGGACTTTATCTCGCGCGCCAAGCCTTCCCCGATCGCGAACGCTTCTGGCTCATCGAAAGCGACGTCCGCATCGCGGGAGCGGCCCCCGGACGGTTCTTCTCGGTTTTCGAGCATGATGCCGCCGATCTCCTGTCCAGCTACATGGAACCGGCCACCCCGGACTGGTTCTGGTATCGCGCCGCTGCCAATCGCGATCTCGGCGTCCACAAGTGCTTCTTCCCGGTCTGCCGCTTCTCGGCTGCCGCGATCGACCGGATGCTGACGGTGCGCCAGCTTCATGGCAAATCCTGGGCCCGGCGCCATTTCTGGCCGAACGACGAAGCTTTCGTCGCCACCACGCTGATCGGCGAGAACTGGGCGCACGCCGATCTCAACGCGGTGGGCGAGACGGTGTACGATCCGGCCGAGTTCCATTTCGAAAGCGTGTTTGACGGCGACAGCGACCTGCCGACCGACGGCCCCCCGCGCTTGTTCCATCCCGTCCTCTTTTCGCCCGCGCTCGAGGCCAAGCGCGCCCGCCTCGCCTCCCGCGACGGGCAGCAAGGTCGCTTCGGGCAGCTGATCGAGAAATTCGATCGCAGGCTCGGCATTTCCGCGCTCGCTTTTCGCGTCAACCGGAGCCGGCCATGGGCGAGCTGACCTGTCCCCACCGGAGCGCCGCGACCTCATGAAGCTCGTCTATTTCCAGGACCCCAAGCGCAATTTCGGCGACGATCTCAATCCCTGGCTGTGGGACCACCTGCTGCCGGGACTGATCGACGGCGATGCGTCCAGCGGGCTGTTATTCGGGGTCGGCACCATTCTCGAGCCCTGGTTCGTCGAGGATCTGGAGCCCGGAACACGCAAATATGTCCTCGGATCGGGCGGCGGGATGACGGTCCCGGCGATTACGCTCGACGACAGCTGGACGGTGCGCGGCGTGCGCGGCCCGCTGACGGCCGCCTATCTCGGCCTTCCTGCCTCGCTCGCCGCGACCGACCCCGCCATGTGCATCGGCCGGCATTTCGAGCGGCCGGCAGGCAAGTCCGGCGGCGTCGGCTTCATGCCGCACCATGCCGCGCTGCGCCGCTGGGACTGGCGCAGGACCTGCGAGGAAGCGGGGCTGATCTATCTCGACCCGCACGCCAATCCGCTCGATACGATGGCGCAAATCGCCAATTGCGATCTCGTGCTGGCGGATGCGATGCACGCCGCCATCGTCGCCGATGCGCTGCGCGTGCCGTGGTTTCCGTTGCAGATCAGCCCGATCAACTATGTCGGCAAATGGCACGACTGGGGCGCCTCGATCCGGATGCCGATCCATTTCCAGCCGTTGCCCGACCTCTACGATCCGTTGCGGGCAAGCAGCGTCGGCGATCTGCGCCGTCAGGGCCTGCGCCGCGCGGTCTATGAGTGGCGGCAGGGCAGTTCACGCCGCGCGGCGGACAAGGCGGCCGAGCGGTTGCAGGCCTATGCAAAGGATTACGAACCCTATCTCAGCCGCGACGCGGATTTCGACCGCGCCGTCTCCGGTTTCGAAGCACGGCTGGCCGCGTTCCGCGCGGAGATCGGGGGCTAGCCGCCCGCCGCGTGCTTCCGGCGCGCCTTGGCGGCCTTTCGGCGGTTGAGGTAGCGGCGCACCGGCAGCTTCGCCTGCGCGATCAGCCCGCTCAAGGCCGACGGGTCGTTGCGGAAGGTCAGCCGCCGCTCGATCTCGGCCTTGGGAACGCGCACGATGCAGCCGATCTTGTCGTCGACCCCGTAGGCGAGCACCCAGTCCTCGCCCCGCGACACCGCGCCGGTGACGTAGAGCACCTCGCCAGCGTTCTCGTTCAACGTCTCGAGGTCGGGCATGGCATCCGGGCGCGGAAGGTCGAAAGGCTCGGCCACGGCGCGCTTCACCGGATAAGGCGCATGGGGCGCGAAGGTGTAGACGTTCGCCACGTAATGCCTGAGACCTTCGCGCGCATAGGCCGAGTGGGCGAAATGATACATTTCGCCGCCATGTTCGACCGGCCCAGCGCCGCCGCGAAACTCGCCGAAGGTCTCGCCATAGGGTGACAGGTTGGGCGCGACACGGGTTTCGCGCCAGACGATCGTCTCGTCGGTTTTCTCGATCGGTTCCATGACCCGGTGCGACCCGATCTCATAAACGCAGCGCCAGCCCTGCGGCGTGTCGAACAGCATCCAGTTCTTCTCCGGGCGGTGCTGACCGTCGTCGCGCACCATCGCGCGCACGGGACCTGTCGGACGCAGCGTCTCGCGGTCCAGTTCCACCAGATACTGGTTGTTGAAGGGCGAGATGTCGTCCGGCCCGTGATGAAAGCCGTCGTTCCATGACATCTGGAGGGTATCGCTGAGCGCGAAGATGCGCGGATCGGCGAACCACTCGCGGGAACGCTCGCTCCGCCCGGCCATCTTCGGCGCGAGCAATCCGCTGATATCGACCTGCGATCCCGGGACCGGCGCGAAATCGGGGCCGAGCCGGCAGCCCGCGATCCTGCGATCGCCGCCCGGCGTGACAACGCGATAGACCGCCGCATAGCCGTCACCCAGCGGCAGGATCGATGGATTGAACAGCCGCATTGCCGGATCGCGCAAACCCTCGTAATCAGCCGGCAGATAATCTTCGACGGGCAGCATCACGTGCACGGGCGCGGTATCCATAGAGTTTTCCCGATCCGAAAAGATTGGCAAGAAAATCGATGCCTGTATCGAGTTGTAACCAACAATCCGTAAACTGGGCGGTTCGCAGATGAAATCGTTTTTGATCATCGGCGCGGCCTGGGTCGGAATCAGCCGCGTCCTGGTTAATTCGATCGGTTTCATCAGCACGATCATACTCGCGCGACTGTTGCTTCCCGAAGATTTCGGATTGATCGCAATTGCCTCCGCGATTTCGGCGGTTTTCGCTTCTGTATCCGAGCTTTCGCTGTCCGAAGCACTGATACAGCACGAGGATCCTGACGAAGACCATTACCATACAGCCTTTACGATGAACGTCATCCGCGCGACGTTCCTGGCGATCCTCATTGCCGGATCAGGCTGGATCGTGGCCTATTTCTACGATGATCAACGTCTCGTCGGGGTCATGGCGGGGTTAGGGTTTGCCAATTTCATTTCGGGCTTCGTGAACCCACGCATCGTCCTCCTGGAACGCCAGCTTCAGTTCAAGCAGTGGGTTTATCTGAGCGGCGGGGAAAAAATCGCAGGATTTGTCGCCTCCGCGCTCATCGCCTTCATTTATCAATCTTACTGGGCCCTGGTGGTCGGGGTCGTGGCGTCGCAAATCGTGAAGGTGGTGACGACTTTCGCACTTGTTCGATTTCGTCCCCGTTCGAGCCTGCGACGGTTCAGGGATCTGCTGTCGTTTTCGATCTGGCTTACCTTGGGGCAGGCGGTTCAATCCTTCACATGGAGGGCCGACCCGCTCTTGCTGGGCGCGTATCTCAGCACGTCGACAGTGGGCACCTACAATGTCGGCTACCGACTCTCGTCTCTCGCCATCAACGAGGTGCTGGAGCCGGTCAATGCGCTGCTCTTCCCCGCCTTCTCGCGTCTCCAGACCGAGCGCGAAAGGCTGCGTGCCGCCTATGTCAGGACGCAGGGATTGCTGGCCCTGCTCTCCTTCCCGGTGGGCTTCGGGCTGGCCGCGGTGGCCGCGCCGACCGTGCTGCTGGTGCTGGGCGAGCAATGGCGCAGCGCCATTCCGATCGTGCAGTTCCTCGCCGTCGCGGCGGTTATCCAGCGGCAGGTTCAGCTGAGCCCGCTCGCCATGGCGACCGCGAACACGAAGCAGATGTTCGGACGCGATGTGCGGGCGCTGATCATCCGTTTGCCGCTGATGTTCGGCGGCCTCGCCTTCGGGCCGGCGCTCGGGGTCGGGAGCCTGTTCGGCGCGCTGATCGGTCACACGCTGTCCTCGCTGCTCAACGCGCTGCTCAACATGCAGCTGGTGGCGAAGATCATCGACCTCAGCCTGATGCAGCAGATGAAGCAGATCTGGCGTCCTGCCGTCGCCGGAACGGTGATGGCGGTCTGCGTCGCGGGAACGCTGGCGCATCTGCCTGAACCGTCGGAACTGACCGGGCAGATCGCCATGCTGATCGGCGCAGTCGCTGCGGGGGGCGCGCTCTATGTCGCCCTCGTCGCGCTGCTGTGGCTGGTCTCGGGCCGTCCGGCAGAGGCGGAGACCGAGGCGGTCGGCACCGCACGCAAGGTTCTGGACCGGCTGCGTTCGCGCGGTGCCTCGGCCTAGCGCGGCCGCGCGAACCAGCCATGCGTTTCGATCATCTGTGCGCGCACCGCCCGCCCCGCCGCATCGCGCGCCGGGCGGAAGCGGAAGCGCTGCTCGATCAGGCGGCAGGCGGTGCTGTCGAGCAGCGCGCTGCCGCTCGAACGTTCGGCCCGGCAGCCGGTCGCCCGGCCGTTGGGCAGCACGGTGAAGATCACCTCGACCTCGATCGTGCCGTAATCGGTCAGCACGCCTTCGGGCAGGTCGCGGTAGGACAGCGTGCCCGAGATGCGGCGCGGCCCGACCACCGCCTCGCCTCCGCCCGTCCCGTCGCCGTCGCCGCCCAGCCCGCCGCCACCGCGTCCTTCGCCGCGCGTGCCGGCGCCCCGCCCCGGTCCGGGCATATCCGATGCGCCGGTCTGCGGCGCGGCACCGATATCGGGCGCGGGCGCGGTGATAACCGGCGGAGGGAGGACGAGCGGCTCCACCGGCGGCACGACGATGGGGGTCGAACGGTTGCGCAGGTTGCGCTCCCCGGCTTCGTCCTTCGGTGCCGCGCGGAGTGTGTCGGGCTTTTCGGGACGCTGCGTGGGGCGCGGAGTCGGTGTAGGCGTCGGACGCGGTTCCTCCAGCGCGATGGCGACCAGCGCCGGGGTCTCGATGCGCGAAGGCAGCTCGATGCCGATGCCCCAGATCAGCACGGCGAGGCCAAGGCCCGTCACGCCCAGCGCGAAGGCGGCCGAGGCCAGCCGTGGTGGTCGCGAGGTGTACATGGCCCGCCGCCCTACCCCGCCGCGCGTTGATCCGCCGTGAACCGCTCGCCTATCCGCCGCGCAGGGTCCGCACGCCGAAATCGCGTTCGAACAGATAGAGCAGTGTGCGTGCCGCCTCTCCCCGCTCGCCCTCGAGGCCGCCGTCGCGCTCCATCAGCAGGCGGGCATCGTCATGCGCGGTCGGCAGCAGGCGGGTTATCTGCTCGAGATCGGCAATCTGGAACGCCGCATCGCCCGATTGCCGCGTGCCGAGCAGCTCGCCGCCACCGCGTAGGCGCAAATCCTCCTCGGCGAGACGGAAGCCATCCTGCGTCTCGCGCATCAGCGCCAGCCGGTCGCGTGCGGTCTCCGACAATTCGCCGGAGCGCAGCAACAGGCAGACCGATTTCTCCGCCCCGCGCCCCACCCGCCCACGCAGCTGGTGAAGCTGGGCGAGGCCGAAGCGTTCGGCCTGCTCGATCACCATCAGCGTGGCGGCCGGCACGTCGACGCCGACCTCGATCACCGTGGTCGCGACCAGCAGCTTCGCGTCCCCGCTGGCGAAGCGCTCCATCGCGGCATCCTTCAGCGCGGGATCGAGCTGGCCATGGACCATCACCACATCCTTGCCGAACCGCTCCTGCAGCGCCGCGAAACGCGCCTCCGCCGCCGCCATATCGCCCGTCTCGTCGTCCCGCCCCCCCTCGTCGCGAACCAGCGGACACACCCAATAGGCCTGCTGCCCCCCGGCGATGTGCCGTTCGACCCCGGCCACGACCTCGTCCATCCGCTCCACGCCGACCACGCGGGTGTCGATCGCCTGCCGTCCGGGCGGCAGCTCGTCGAGCTTGCTGACGTCGAGCTCGCCATATTGCGCCAGTGTAAGCGTGCGCGGGATCGGCGTAGCGGTCATGGCGAGGACGTGCGGCGCCCGCCTGCCCTTGCCCGCCAGCATCAGCCGCTGCCCGACTCCGAAACGGTGCTGCTCGTCGATCACCACCAGCGCCAGATTGCGATAGGCGACCTTGTCCTGAAAGATCGCATGAGTGCCGACCACGATGTCGATGCTTCCGTCCAGCAGCCCCATCAGAATGCTCTCGCGCGCCCGGCCCTTGTCGCGACCGGTGAACAGCGCGACCTCGGCCCCCGTGGGGGCGGCTAGGCGGCGCAGCGTCTCGTAATGCTGGCGGGCGAGCAGTTCAGTCGGCGCCAGCAGCGCCGCCTGCGCGTCGGCCTCCACCGCGATCAGCATGGCTTCGAGCGCCACCACCGTCTTGCCCGCACCCACATCGCCCTGAAGCAGGCGCAGCATCGGCGCCTCCTGCGCCAGATCGCCCTCGATCTCGGCGATGGAGCGCTGCTGCGCGCCCGTCAGCGGGAATGGCAGCGCCAGCTTGCCGCGATAGCTGCCGTCGCCCGCCAGTGCCTGCCCCCGCCGCCGCCGGTTGTCGGCCCGGACCAGCATCAGGGCGAGGCTGTTGGCGAGCAACTCGTCATAGGCGAGGCGATCGCGCGCCTTCGCGTTCTCGCCCCGATGCGCCAGATGCAGCGCGTCACGCCAGCCGGGCCAGTTCTCGCGCTCGACCTGCTGCGGTTCGATCCACTCGGGCAGCTCGGGCGCCTTCGCCAGCGACTGCGCCACCAGCCCGGCCACGCGCGGCTGGGTCAGCCCCTCGGACAGGCGATAGACCGGCTCGCACAGATGGCCGAGGCTCTCGCCCCCTTCCTCCAGCACATGGTCGGGATGAACCATCTGGAGCATGTCGCCATAACGTTCGAGCTTGCCCGCAACCCAGCGTTTTTCGCCGACCGGCAGCTGCTTTCTCGCCGTGTAGGACGCGCGCCCGAAATAGGTCAGCGAGAGGATATTGCCCTTCGCATCCTGCGCGAGCACGCGATAGGGTGCGCGGGCGTTGCGGCTCGCCCGGTGCTCGGTGACGGTCAACGCGACGACGATGTTCTCGCCCTCGCCAGCCTCGTCGAGGTCGGTCACCGCCCGGCGCGAAACGAAGCGTTCGGGCAGGTGGTAGAGCACGTCCCGCACCCGCGTCAGGCCCAGCCGGTCGAGCGGCTTCTTCATCTTCGGGCCGACCCCGTCCAGTGTCTCGGTCTCGGCGAAGAGGGGGTTGAGAATGTCGGGACGCATCGCGCCCGTCTATAGCCGGTTGCGCGCGCGATGCGAGTGGCCTACCCGCCGGATCGTGCCCGACGCTCTCACCTTCGAAGGCCGCGTGGCCCGTTGCCGCTTCCGTGCCTGGCATCGCGGAACGCGCGAGGCCGATTACGTCTTCGGCGGTTTCTTCGACCGATATCATTCCGACTGGACGGCCGAGGAACTCGCCTGGTTCGAAGGTCTGCTCGAGGAAGAGGATGTCGACGTACTCGCCTGGGCGATGCAGGCCCGCGCCGCGCCGCCGCATATCGACGGGCCGTTGCTGGAGCGGATGCGCAAGCTCGATTTCGTCGATATTCCGCGCTGATCCCTTTTCCGGCGGGAACCCGTTCCGCCCACTTTCGCTGGACGTAAAATGCCCGACCTCTCCCGCATCCTCGATGCCGACAAACCGCTGACGCTCGCACAGGTGGCGCGCGGCGCGCAGCCGCTCGTCATGGCCGATCTCGCCCGTGCCGCCAGAGGCCGCGCCGTCTTCGTCGCGCCCGACGATACCGCAATGCGGGGGATTGGCGACGCCGCGCGTTATTTCGCGCCCGAGCTCGACGTGATCGAATTCCCCGCCTGGGATTCGCTGCCCTACGACCGGGCGAGCCCCGCCCTTTCGATCAGCGCGCGCCGGCTGGCCGCGCTTCACCGGTTGCAGCGCGGCAAGGCGGGCAACCAGTTGCTCGTCACCACCGCCAACGCGCTGACCCAGCGTGTCCTCAGCCCCTTCCGCATTCGCGAGAGCGTGCGCGAATTCGCGGCCGGGTCCGAGATTGGCATGGACAGCCTCGCCGGCCTGCTCCGGCGGCAGGGCTACACCCGCACCGACACTGTGATCGACGCGGGCGAATTCGCGATCCGCGGGTCGATCGTCGACATCTTCCCGAGCGGCCTTGGCGAAGGGCTGCGGCTCGATTTCTTCGGGGACGAGCTGGAGAGCCTGCGGACCTTCGATCCCGGCACCCAGATGAGCACCGGGCGGCTCGATTCGCACTTGCTCCTGCCCGCCAGCGAGGCGCTGCTCGACGATGACAGCATCAAGCGCTTCCGCAGCCGCTATCGCGAACTGTTCGGAGCCAACGCCACGCAGGACCCGCTCTACGAGGCGGTGAGCGAAGGGCGGCAGCTGGCCGGCATGGAACACTGGCTTCCGCTGTTCGAGGACAAGCTGGCGACCCTGTTCGACCACCTCGGCAAGGACGACGTGCTCGTTCTCGACAATGCCGCGATCCAGGCGAGCGAGGAGCGCCTGTCGGACATTGCCGACTATTATGAGCAGCGCACCAGCTCCACCGGACAGGCCAAGGGCAGCTACCGCCCGCTGAAGCCCGACGCACTCTATCTCGGCACCGACGAACTGAAGGGCGCGCTTGAGAAATGGCCCGCCCATCGCAGCTCGATCTTCGCCGAGCCGGAAGGGCCGGGCGTGGTCGATTTCGGCTTCCGCTCCGGTCGCGACTTCGCCCCCGAACGCGCGCGGGGCGACAATGTCTATCCCGCCCTTGCCGATCACATGAAGGCGGTCGCGAAGGAAGGCCGCCGTCCGCTGATCGCCGCCTATTCCAAGGGCAGCCGGGCGCGCATGGCCTCCATTCTGGAAGAGGCCGGGGTGCCGGTGCAACTCGCCGAAAGCTGGCAGGATGCGCTGGGCAAGTCGGCGCCCGGCAAGCCGGGCGGGAAACCGGCGGCGATGATCCTGCCGCTCGATTCCAGCTTCGCCAATGACGAGATGGAACTGCTGACCGAGCAGGACATTCTCGGCGACCGGCTCGTTCGCCGACGCAAGAAGCGCAAGGATTCCGACGCTTTCCTTGCCGAGATACAGGCGCTCAATCGCGGCGATCTCGTCGTTCATGTCGAGCACGGGATCGGCAAGTATCTGGGGCTCGAACCGATCACTGTCGGCAAGAGCGCGCATGACTGCGTGATGCTGGAATATTCGGGCGGCGACAAACTCTACATTCCGGTCGAGAATATCGATGTCCTCTCGCGCTACGGCAGCAGCGAGGAAGCGGTCAGCCTCGACAGACTGGGCGGCGAGGCATGGCAGCGGCGCCGTGCGAAAATGCGCGAGCGCATCCGCGAGATCGCCGGCGAGCTGATGCGGACCGCCGCCGAGCGCGCGCTCAAGAAAGCGCCGGTGTTCGAGGTGGAGCAAGGCCCTTACAACCAGTTCCAGGACCGCTTCAAATACGAGGAAACGGACGATCAGGAACGCGCGATCGAGGACGTGCTGCGCGACCTCGAAAGCGGCAGCCCGATGGACCGCCTCGTCTGCGGCGATGTCGGCTTCGGCAAGACCGAGGTCGCGATGCGCGCTGCCTTCGCCGCCGCCATGGCCGGGCGACAAGTGGCCGTGGTCGCGCCCACGACCCTCCTCGCGCGCCAGCATTACCAGAACTTTACCGAGAGATTCGACGGTTTTCCGCTCAAAATCGGCCGACTTTCCCGTCTGGTGTCCACAAAAGAGACCAAGGACACACGCGACGGGCTCGCGTCCGGCGACATCGACATCGTTGTCGGCACCCACGCGATCCTCTCGAAAAGCACGGAATTCAAGGATCTCGGCCTCGTGATCGTGGACGAGGAACAGCGCTTCGGCGTCACCCACAAGGAAAAGCTGAAACAGCTGCGCGCCGACGTCCACATGCTCACGCTCACCGCCACGCCCATCCCGCGCACGCTGCAGATGGCGATGACGGGCCTGCGCGAACTCTCGACGATCCAGACCCCGCCGGTCGATCGCCTCGCGGTGCGGACCTACGTGATGGAATGGGACGAGATGGTCGTGCGCGAGGCGCTGCTGCGCGAGCATCATCGCGGCGGGCAGAGCTTCATCGTCGTCCCCCGCATCTCCGACATGGCCGATCTCGAGCAATGGCTGCGCGAGGCGGTGCCCGAGGTGAAGGTGGTGACCGCCCACGGCCAGATGGGCGCCGGCGAGATCGAGGAGCGGATGAGCGCCTTCTACGAGGGCAAGTACGACGTGCTCCTGTCGACCACTATCGTCGAGAGCGGGCTCGACCTGCCGAGCGCCAACACGATCATCATCCACCGCGCCGACCGCTTCGGCCTCGCCCAGCTCTACCAGCTGCGCGGGCGTGTCGGCCGCTCGAAGCTGCGCGCCTACGCCTACCTCACCTACGAGAAGGACGTCGCCTTGTCGGAAGTGGCGGAGAAGCGCCTGAAAGTGCTCGGCGATCTCGACAGCCTGGGGGCGGGGTTCCAGCTCGCCAGCCACGATCTCGACATTCGCGGCGCGGGCAATCTGCTCGGCGACGAGCAGTCTGGCCATATTCGCGAGGTTGGGTTCGAACTCTACCAGTCCATGCTGGAGGACGCGATCCTGGCCGCCAAGGCCGGCGAGATGGGTCTGGAAGCACGGCCCGACAAGATCAGCCCGCAGATCACGGTCGATGCGCCGATCATGATCCCGGAGGACTACGTTCCCGATCTCGCCGTCCGCATGGCGCTCTATCGCCGGCTGAACGACGCGCAGGACACGGCCGAGATCGAGGCCATGGCCGCCGAGATGATCGACCGCTTCGGCGAACTGCCCGCCGCGACCGCCAATCTCGTGCGCCTGCTGGAAATCAAATTGCAGGCGATCGACGCCAATATCGCCAAGATCGATGTCGGCGCGGCCGGCACGCTGGTGACCTTCCACAAGGACGATTTCCCCGATCCCGCGGGCCTGCTCGCCTATGTCGACCGTTTGAGCGGCACGGCCAAGCTGCGTCCGGACATGAAGCTCGTCATCAATCGCGCGTGGGGTTCGCCGGAAAGCCGCCTCAACGGGCTGTTCCAGCTTACCAAGGGCCTGTCGGGCATCGCCCGCAAGAAAACGAAGGCGAAGAGCAAGAACCGGGCAAAGGAGCCCGCCTGATCCCGTCGATCAGATCGCCGCGAGCCGGCGGAATTCGTCCAGCGGGAGCGGGAGCGATTTCAGGAAGCCCTGATAGGTCGCGACCCCTTCCTGCGCGAGGATGGCGCGCTGCGCCTCCTCCTCGACGCCCTCGGCCACCACCGACATGTCGAGCGCCCGGGCCATCGCCACGATCGCTTGCAGGATCGCGCGGTCGCGCGGGTCCTCGGCAATGCCTTCCACCATCGACCGGTCAAGCTTGATGCTGTCGACCGGCAGATGCTTCAGATAGCGGAAATTGGAGTAGCCGGCCCCGAAATCGTCGAGCGCGATCTTCATGCCCCGCTCCTTCAACGGCTCGAGCATCCGCCCCAGATATTCGAGTTCGGCCAGCAGCACCTGCTCGGTGATTTCCAGTGTCAGGCGTTCGGGCGGAAAGCCCGAATGATGCACCACCGAGGCGAACTCGTCGGCGAAATTGCCCGAGGCAAGATCGGCCGGGGTCACGTTGATCGACAGCCTCCACTCGCCCGGCGAGCGCGCCGCCTCGAACAGCGCGCGCTCGGCGATGTGGCGCGAAAGCTGGGCGACGTGGTCGGTCCGCTCGGCAAGCGTGAACAGCGTGTTCGCGCCCAGCCGCCCGATCTCCGGATGCTGCCAGCGGGCCAGCGCCTCCGCGCCGGTCAGCCGGTCGTCCGCGAGCGAATATTGCGGCTGGAACACGATCTCTATCTCGGCGCGGTCGATCGCGGCGAGAAGATCGGCCTCGAGCTGCTGGTTGGTGATCCCGATCCGCGCCGTCTCGCCGGCGACCCATGCCACGCGGCGGCCCTGATCCTGCCGCGCCAGCTCGAGTGTCTGGGCCAGCTGGTCGAGTATCTGGTCGGTCCCCTCCCCCTCCACCGTCCGCATCAGCGCGACACGCGGCCACAGGCGGACGACGCCGTCGTGCTGCGGCGTCTCGATCGGCTTGGCGATGGCATCGGCCAGCGCCTCTCCCAGCCATTGCCAGCGCTCGCGACTGCACCGGTCGCGCGCGGCGATCAGGAAGGTCCCGCCGCCCGCACGCGCGGCGATCCAGGCGGCGCTTTCCAGCTCGTCGGATGCGAACTGGCCGATGCGGCGGGCGATTTCGATCAGGGCATTGTCGCCGGTGCTTTCGCCATAAGCGATATTGACAGTGTCGATCCGGCCGACGGAAACGAGCATGGCGTGGATCGGACAGGCGCCCGCTTCGGCAGGCCAGGCCGCCATCCAGCCATCGATCATCTCCCGCGCGCTCGCCAGTTCGGCCAGCCCCGTCAGGCGGTCGCGCGGGCGTGCTGCGGAAAGGCCGACAGGCTGCGTCATCTCGGTTCCCATTGCGGCCTCTCTGGCTCGCGATGCAAGCTATAGGATCGAAATGCCCGGCGCGTTGCCAAACGGGACGCCGCGCCCTAATTTATCCACAACAGGCGCTGGCCACGATGCTGCGGAGCCACGATGCGATCGCGATCGCCGAGAGGATTATGACGGAATACAGCAAGCTGGCACTGCTGGTGTCGGATACCGGGAAGGCACAGGAGGCGGCGCCCGTCTTTCGCGGCCTGGCCGACTGGGTCCCGCTGGAGGAAGCGGACGCTGCGATCGTGCTCGGGGGCGATGGCTTCATGCTCCAGACGCTCCACGCGATGCTCGACAGCGGGCGCCATGTGCCGGCCTATGGCGTGAACGTCGGCACGATAGGCTTTCTGATGAACAAGAACCGCAGTCCGGAAAAGCTGCTCGAGCGGCTGACGGAGGCCAAGGCGGTCGAGATCTCTCCGCTCGTGATGGACGTCGTCACGCAGGGCGGAGAGGAGCATCGCTTCTGCGCGATCAACGAGGTTTCGCTCCTGCGCGAGACGCGCCAGACCGCCAAGATCGAGGTGAAGGTGAACCGCAAGGTCCGGATCAAGGAACTGGTCTGCGATGGCGTGCTGGTAGCGACGCCCGCCGGGTCGACCGCCTACAACCTCTCCGCCGACGGGCCGATTCTGCCGCTCGAATCGCAGATGCTGGCGCTCACCCCGATCAGCGCGTTCCGGCCCCGACGCTGGCGCGGCGCGATCCTGCCCGATCGCTACAACATCACCTTCACCGTCATCGAATCGGACAAGCGCCCGGTCTCCGCCGTGGCCGACCAGAAGGAAATCCGCGACGTCTCGCAGGTGCGCATCGCCCGAGCCGAGGACGCCCGGCTGACCCTGTTGTTCGATCCCGGCCATTCGCTCGACGAGCGGATCGTGGCCGAACAGTTCGTCACCTGAAAAGAAGCCAATCGCCCCCTTGCAATGCGTTTGCGGGCCGCATATAGGCTCGCCTCCGCCGAAAGGCTGCTCCCCGATAGCTCAGCGGTAGAGTAGGTGACTGTTAATCACTTGGTCGTTGGTTCGAATCCAACTCGGGGAGCCACTTTTCAGGCTCGGACCTTTCAGCCCTGACCGATCCGGCAACATACTCCCATCGCGGGACGCCCGGCTGCGCTCACGGCTAGCGAGCTTTTCTTCCCCAGATATCGCATATCCTGTCTCCGACCGCATCCGTTTGCGTGTCGATGAAGATGATCGATGTCGAAGCTGCGTTTTCAAAACTCCGCTGCCGATCGCTGGACCACGCCTGTATCGATCCCGGCTTGAGGCTGCACATCTTCAGCCCAATCCAGCCGACGGAACTGCGGCGCACCTTTCTCGACCGACTGTTCAGGCGCCGCTAGGCCGCGATCGTCGGACGTCGCCTGACCGCGTCTTTCGCGGTGTTGTCAAAGTAAGAAAGCAGTGGGGAGGATGCGGCAATCCACATCCTCCCGGCGTATGCCACCTAAACGAACGTCGGGCCGAAAGCCCTGCGTGGACGCCCCGCCCCGCCTCAGGCCCGGACGGAAATCGCCCCGTGGCAGTGCTTGTACTTGTTGCCCGAACCGCAGGGGCACGGCGCATTGCGACCGACATTCTTGTCCGCATAGGGATCGTCCACGAAGGCACCGCCCGGCCCCGCCGCCGCCTGAACGCTGCCCGCCAGCGCGCCGAACTCCGCCGCGCGCCTCTCCGAGCCGTCGCCATCGTTCGAATTGTCGAGACCGGTGAGC
The DNA here is from genome assembly GCA_025698865.1 of Erythrobacter sp. Lineage (GTDB taxonomy): Bacteria > Pseudomonadota > Alphaproteobacteria > Sphingomonadales > Sphingomonadaceae > Qipengyuania. The sequence continues at coordinate 289,181 of JAILWQ010000003.1, forward strand.
GGATCGATATGTCCGGTGAGGAAATCGGGCAGTCCGGCAAGGATCTCGGCCGGCACCGGCTCCGGCGCGGCGTCGGCGATCCGCAGCGTCATCAGCTCGCGCGTCACGTCCTCGCGCAGGGTGTCGAGCATCCGCTCGAACAGCCCGAACGCCTCCTGCTTGTACTCGTTGATCGGCTGCTTCTGCGCGTGGGCGCGCAGCCACACGACCTGGCGCAGCGCGTCGAGCGTGGCGAGATGCTCCTTCCACTGGAAATCGAGCTTCTGGAGCAGCATGCTCTTCTCGAACGCCCGCCAGCGCTGGCGATCGGTCTTGGCGATCTTGGCGTCCATCTCGCGGTCGGCTTCGGCCTGAAGACGCTCCTCGATGATTTCGGGTTCGAGCGTGTCCTCTTCCAGCCAGTCCTCGATCGGGGGATTGAGCCCGAGGATCTCCTCGACGCGTTCCTTGAGCGTGGCGATGTCCCATTGCTCCGGGTAGGAGCCCGGGGGGCAGGCCTCGCCCACGATCGTGTTGATCGCATCGTGACGCATATCGACCACCACGTCGTCGACCGCTTCGGAATCCATGATCTCGGCGCGCTGTTCGTAGATGACCTTGCGCTGGTCGTTCATCACGTCGTCGTACTGGACGACCTGCTTGCGCGCTTCGTAATTGCGCGCCTCGACCTTCTTCTGCGCGGTCTCGATGGCCTTGCTCAGCCACTTGGAGCCGATCGCCTCGCCATCCTCCAGATTGGAGTTCATCATGCGCGAGAACAGCGTGTCCGGCCCGAAAATGCGCAGCAGATCATCCTCGAGGCAGAGGTAGAAGCGGCTGAGGCCGGGGTCGCCCTGACGGCCCGAACGGCCGCGCAGCTGGTTGTCGATACGCCGCGATTCGTGGCGTTCGGTGCCGAGCACGAACAGGCCGCCAGCCTCGAGCACGCGCTGCTTTTCCTCGGCGATTTCCTGCTTGATGCGGGCAATCGCCTCCACGCGCTCCGGTCCCTCGGGTATTTCGGAAAGCTCGTCTTCCATGCGGAATTCGAGATTGCCGCCGAGCTGGATGTCGGTGCCGCGACCGGCCATGTTGGTGGCAATGGTGACCGCGCCGATGCGGCCGGCCTGCGCCACGATATGCGCCTCGCGCTCGTGCTGGCGTGCGTTCAGCACCTCGTGCCTGACGCCCTCCTGCTCGAGGAAGCGGCTGAGCAGCTCGCTCTTCTCGATCGACACCGTGCCGACCAGCACCGGCTGACCCTTGTCGTTGTGCTCGCGGATCGACTTGGCGATGGCCTGGAACTTGTCCATCGTGTTCTTGTAGAACTGGTCGTCCTCGTCGATCCGGGCGACGGGCTTGTTGGTCGGTATCTCGGCGACGTTGAGCTTGTAGATGTCCCAGAACTCGCTCGCCTCCGTGGCGGCGGTGCCGGTCATGCCGGACAGCTTGGGATACATGCGGAAATAGTTCTGGAAGGTGATCGAGGCCATGGTCTGGTTCTCGGGCTCGATCTTCACGCCCTCCTTGGCCTCGACTGCCTGGTGCAGGCCGTTCGACCAGCGGCGGCCTTCCATCATGCGGCCGGTGAACTCGTCGATGATGACGACCTTGTCGTCCTTCACGATGTAGTCCGTGTCGCGCTTGAACATGATGTTCGCTTTCAGCGCCTGGTCGAGATGGTGGACCACCTGAGTGTTTTCGACATCGTAGAGATTGTCGGTCTCGAGCAGGCCCGCTTCGGCCAGCTTGGCCTCGATCGCGTCGGTGCCTTCTTCGGTCCAGGTGATGTTCTTGGTCTTCTCGTCGGCCTCGTACCATTCGTCGTCGAGGTCCTGCACGATCGCGTCGATCTGGACGTAGAGCTCGGACTTGTCCTCGGTCGGGCCGGAAATGATCAGCGGAGTGCGCGCCTCGTCGATCAGGATCGAATCCACCTCGTCAACGATCGCGTAGTTGAACGGGCGCTGCGTCATCTGGCTGCGCTCGTGCTTCATGTTGTCGCGCAGATAGTCGAAACCGAACTCGTTGTTCGTGCCGTAGGTGATGTCGGCATTGTAGGCATCGCGCTTCTCGAACTCGTTCTGGTTCGGCACGATCACGCCGGTGGTGAGGCCGAGGAAGCGATAGAGCTGCCCCATCGATTCCGCATCGCGCCGCGCGAGGTAGTCGTTGACCGTCACGACATGGACGCCCTTGCCTTCCAGCGCGTTGAGATAGGTCGCCAAAGTCGCGACCAGGGTCTTGCCCTCGCCGGTGCGCATTTCGGCGATCTCGCCACGGTGGAGGACGATGCCGCCGACGATCTGCACGTCGAAATGGCGCAGGCCGAGCACGCGCACCGATGCCTCGCGCACGGTGGCGAAGGCTTCGGGCAGCAGGTCGTCGAGCTTGGTGCCCTCGTCCAGCATCCGCCGGAACTTCTCGGTCTGGGCGGACAGTTCCTCGTCGGACAACGCCTGGATCTGGTCTTCCAGGGCGTTCACCTGGCTCACAAGCTTCTGCATCGAGGCGACGTAGCGTTCGTTCGAGGATCCGAAGATCGACTTCATCAGGGATTTCATCATGATACGGGGCTTTCGCGCGAAATTCTAAAAGGAAAGCGCCCGCGCACGCATCATGGTGCCGGGCGAACAGGGCCGGTCGGGAAAGCGGGGAAAGCTATTCGAGCGCGCGGTCGGGGCCGAACATCACCGTGGGGAGGTAGATCGTCACGGTACGTTCTTCGGCGCAGGGCGCGGGTTTCAGGCCGCGCTTGCGCTGCGCCTGCTGCCGTGCCTCGCATTCCTCGGCCGGTGTCTTGGCCTTGTCGCTCTGGCTCGAGCCGATCTCGAGCTGTTCCAGCGCTTCGGCGAAGCTGGCCTGCGCAGGGGCACCCACGGCGGCAAGGCCGGTGACGAGCGCAAGGCAGGCGAGAAGGCGACGAAGCATCGTCCACACGAGATAAGTTCTGCCAGCCATCGCGTCCACCCCTCAATCCGCGTTTACCTGGACGGCGATCCTTCCTAACGAGCGGTGAATGGACCTTGAACGATCGCCGCTGGCACGCCCCTTCCCCGACCTTCCGCCCATCGCCGGCGCGACTCTGCGCGTGGCGCGGGCGCGATACAAGGAGTGGGATCGCTGCGACCTGACCCTTGCCGAGCTTGCCGAAGGCACGGCGGCGGCGGGCGTTTTTACGCGCAGCGCCTGTGCCTCGAGCGAGGTCGAGATAGGGCGAACGCAGGTGCCGGGCCGTGCCCGTGCGCTCGTCGTCAATGCGGGCAACTCCAACGCCTTCACCGGCCATCGCGGGCGCGAGGCGGTGGATGGGATCGTGGCGCAGGTGGCCGGTGCGCTTGGCTGTGTGGGCAAAGAGGTGTTCGTCTCTTCCACCGGCGTGATCGGCGTGCCGCTGCCGCTCGACAAGGCCCGCGCCGGGATTACCGCCGGGCTGGAGGCAGAGCCCTGCGGCTGGGAAGAGGCGGCCGACACGATCGGCACCACCGATACTTTCACCAAGGGAGCGGGCGCGTCGGCCATGATCGGCCAGACCCGGGTCGAACTCGCGGGCATCGTCAAGGGCAGCGGCATGATCGCGCCCGACATGGCGACCATGCTCGGCTACATCTTCACCGACGCGGCCGTGGAGCCTGCCTTCCTTCAGGAAATGCTGGCCAGGGCGAACGGCGAGAGTTTTTCCTGCATCACGGTCGACGGCGACACCTCGACCAGCGACACGGTGCTCACCTTCGCCACCGGAGCGGCCGGCCATGCGCTGCTGACCGGTTGGGACAGCCCGGGGGCCGACGCCTTTTATGCGGCGCTGCGTTCGGTGTGCCTCGACCTCGCCCAGCTGGTGGTTCGCGATGGTGAGGGTGCGCGCAAGTTCATCGAGATCGCGGTGACCGGCGCGCAGTCGGACGACAGCGCGCGGAAGGTCGCCATGTCGGTCGCAAACTCGCCGCTGGTGAAGACCGCCATCGCGGGGGAGGACGCCAATTGGGGCCGCGTCGTGATGGCCGTGGGCAAGGCGGGCGAGCCGGCCGACCGCGACCGTCTGTCGATCGGCTTCGGCGGAACCTGGGCGGCGCGGGAGGGCCAGCCGCTGGCCGATTACGACGAGGCGCCGGTCGCCGAACATCTTTGCGGGCAGGACATAAGGATCGACGTCGATCTCGGTCTCGGAGAGGGTCGCGCCGTGGTTTGGACCTGCGACCTGACGCATGGCTATATCGACATCAATGCGGATTACCGCTCGTGAGCGTGCTCGACCGCGAAATGCTCGCCTTGATGCGGCGCGCAAGCGAGGAAGCGATCCTCCCCCACTACCGCAATCTGTCAGAAGGCGAAGTGCGCGAGAAGGCGGCCGACGATGTCGTGACCGTGGCCGACCATGCTTCCGAGGCTCTGCTGGCGGAAGGGCTCGCCAAGCTCAATCCCGGCATCGCCATCGTCGGCGAGGAAGCGGCGGAGGCCGATCCGGGCGTGATGGACGCCCTTACCGGCCCATGCTGGATCGTCGACCCGCTCGACGGGACCAACAATTTCGCAGCCGGAAAGCCGCCCTTCGGCATTCTCGTCGCACTCGCCGAGCATGGCGAGGCCAAGTCGGGCTGGATCTACGATTGTCTGAGCGAACGCTTCTGCGCCGCGCATCTGGGCGAAGGTGCCTATATCGACGGCGAACGCATCAGTGCGCGTTCGACGGGAGAGGAGCCGCCGGTCGCGGCAATCTCGCTGCTGTTCATGGACCGGATGCAGCGGGAGCGCATGAAAGCCCACATCGCGCCGCATTACCGGATGGTCGACATTCCCCGCTGTGCCGCGGAGCAATATCCGCGTCTCGCGCTGGGCGAAAACGATGTCTCCATCTTCGAGCGGACCCTGCCGTGGGATCACGCCGCGGGCGCGCTGTGGCTCAACGAAGCGGGCGGCCGCGTGGCACGTCCCAGCGGCCTGCCCTATCGAGTCGACGAATGGCGCGAACCGGGTCTGATCGGCGCATCCTCGCCGCGCTTGTGGGACGAGCTGGCCGAACGTCTGGCCGCGCTCGCCCCGGAATAATAAAACCGATCAGAGCTCGCCTTCGAGCCAGTTCTTCAGCTGTCCCTTGGGCACCGCGCCGCGCATGTTGGCGGCGGGCTGGCCGTCCTTGAACAGCACGAGATAGGGGATCGACTGGACGCCCATCTTCCCCGGCACGTCGGGGTTGGCCATGATGTCCATCTTGGCGATGGTGACCTGATCCTTCATCTCGTCGCTCAGTTCCTCGAGCGCGGGCGCGATCATCTTGCACGGGCCGCACCAGTCCGCCCAGAAATCCACCAGCACGGGCTTGTCCGAACCGAGAACGTCGGCTTCGAAACTGGAATCGGTGACTTCGACGGTGGCCATATTCAATCTCCTGTAAGTCTTTCGAACCGTTATCTAGGCGGTCCCTTCGATCACTCAACCGATGGCAGCGCAAAACTTTCCGCAGGCCCGTCCAGCGCGCTGCGATAGCTGGCAAGCATTTCCGGCGGCAGTTCGATCAGCTGCGGCGTCTGGGTGTAGAGCACGGCGGCGCGGATCTCCCGGCCCGGATAGATCGCAGCCAGCGCCGCGGCGTAGGCGGCGAGCTGGCGCCGCGTCGCCTCGGGCACGGCGTCGAGATCGCCCGGCGGACGGCGCGCTGTCTTGAAATCGACCACGGTGACGGCCTCGGGGGTAACCAGCAGCCGGTCGGCAATGCCCGACACCACCGCTCCGTCGACTATGGCGGCGAGCGGGGCTTCCGCCAGCGCATCCGGCCCGAACACCGCCGCGAAATCGGGATGGTCGAGCACGCCGAGCGCGCGTTCGAGCAGTTCGGCGCAATCCTGCTCGGCCATGTCGGCCGCCTGCCTCGCGAGCCAGGCGCGCGCCTTTTCCTCGCGCTCGGCCGGCGCAGTATCGGGCAGGCGTTCGAGCAGGGCGTGGATGAGGACGCCGCGCCGCGCCGCCGATGCGGTCTGCTCGGGCGGGAGCGGCGGATCGCTGCCCTCCTCTCCACCGAGTCCGGACGGCGCAAGCGGGCGCGGTGGCCGGGGCTCCGGGCCGACCGGCTCCAGCGCCCAGCGCGGCAGTTCGATCCCGGCGGTCTCACCCGCATCGTCCGCTTCGGCCGGGACCGAACGCGCCGCTTCTCCCAGCTCCCAGCGCGCGCCCCAGATGTCGTCCGCCAGCCCCTCGCCCGCATCGAACAGCGTCCGCAACCGCGCATACCAGCTGTCCTCGTGCGGGCCGTTCCTCGCGTCGCGGGGCCCGAGCGAGCCGCCGATGAACAGCGCCTCCTCCGCGCGGGTCATCGCGACGTAAAGGAGCCGCCAGTGTTCCTCCATGGCGGTGGCACGCGCCGTCTCGTCGAGCGCCAGCACGGGACCGGCCTTCTCGTCCTTCGCCAAGGATGGCAGCGGCACCTTCGTGGTCTCACTGCCGCCGAGGGCCTCGAATTCCATCTCCAGATCGGTCGAGGGATCGGGGCGGATCGCCGCATCGGCGAGGATCACGATCGGTGCCTGCAATCCCTTCGACCCGTGCACGGTCATCACCCGCACCTGATCACCGCCCTCGCCCGCCTCGCGCTTCAGCTCGCCATCGCCCGCGTCGAACCAGCGGATGAAGCCTTGAAGGCTCGCCACATGGCTGCTGGCGTAGGCACTGGCGGCGTTGAGCAGTTCGTCGATCGGATCGTTCGCCTCGCGCCCCAGCCGGGCGATCAGCGCGCGCCGCCCGTCCATCGGGCCGACGAGGATCCAGTGCAGCAATTGCTGCGGGCTGTCGTAATCGGCGCGGCGCAGGATCTCGCGCAAGGTCGCGACGGTGTCGGCCACGAAAGGATCCTCCCCGCCGCGCAGATGCTCCCACAGCCTGACGCCGGGCGGTCGGTAGCCATGTTCGAGCAGCTGTTCCTGGCTCCAGCCGACCAGCGGCGAGACGAGCAGGTTCGCCAAAGTCAGATCGTCGAGCGGCTGCGCGGCGAAGCGGATCGCCGCCATCAGATCCTTCACCGCCAGCGGATTGCCGAGCCGCAAGCGGTCGACACCCGCCACCGGCACCCCGCGGCGATAGAGCCGCTGCACGGTCAGCGAGGCAAGATCGCGCCGCTTCTGCACCAGCACCATGACGTCGCCCGCCGTCGCCCGGCGGCTCTCTCCGCCCTTGACCAGCGTGAAGCCCGGCCCCTGCGGATCGAGCCAGCGCGCCACTTGCCGCGCGATATTGTCGGCGAGCTTGCGGTCGTGCTTGCCGAGCCAGCTCGCATCCTCCTCGCCCTCCTCCATGCCGCTGTCGGCGTGGACCGTGTTCCACAACGTCACCAGTCCCGGCGCATCGGAGCCGACATGGGGCGGCGCCGCATCGCGCAGACCCAGCGCGCCGGAACCGATCGCCGCGATCGCGCGGTCGACGAATTCGAGGATCGTCGCATTGCTGCGATAGCTTCGCCCGAGATCGTATTCGCGCAACCGGCGGACGAAATCCTCGCGCCCGCCTTCCTCGGCGGCGAGCGCGGTCGCTTCCATCCGTTCCCCGAACCAGTCGCGCGCGTCGCGGAAATTGGTCGGGCTGGTGCCCTGAAAGCCGTAGATCGCCTGCTTGTAGTCGCCGACAGTGAAGATCGTGCGATTGGCCTGTTCGCGCGCGCCATAACCGGCGAAGAAATCGTCGGTCAGGGCCTTGATGATCTGCCACTGGGCGCGGTTCGTGTCCTGCGCCTCGTCGATCAGGATGTGGTCGAAACTGCGGTCGAGCTTGAAGCGGATCCAGTCCGCCACCGCGCTGTCCGAGAGCAGGCGCGCGGCGCGCAGGATCAGGTCGTCGAAATCGACCAGTCCCTCGCGCGCCTTGGCCTCCTGCCATTTGAGGGCAAAGGCGCGGCCGGCCTCGAGCTGGGGCGCGAGGAATTGGGCGAGGTCCAGCAGCTTGCGCCGCGCCATCGCCGCTGCGACGGCTTCCGCCAGTGCCTCCTGATGCGCGGCGAATTGCGGATCGACCTTTTCCGCCCCGGCCATTTTCCGGGGGGTGCCGTCCTTCTTGAGGAAGGTGTCAAAGAATTCGCCGAGACCTTCGAGGCGACCGGCTTCATCGAGCGCGATCCAGCGTTCGGCAAAGTCCGCCGCCTTCTGTCCCGTCGCCGCTTTCCATTCCCGCGCGGCATCGCGGGAAGCGCGGAGGCAGGCGAGCGGAAATTCGGCATCGCCGCAGGCTTCGGCCACCCAGCCATCGTCCGCATCGGAGGGAATGCCGAGCAGGCGCCGCACCGGCACGTCGAGTTCGTGTTGCCAGCCCGGCTGTTCCCACAGCTCCATGTGCGCAGCGCAGCGCATCAGCCAGCCCATCACCGCATCCGGCCCCTTGCGGCGACTGAGTTCCGCAATCGCCTCGCGCACTTTGGGGCTTCCCTCCGCCAGCAGCGCGGAGAGGACGTCGCGGCTCAGCAGGTCGCGATCCCGGTCCTCCATCGCGCGCGATCCGGGCAGGATCTCCGCCTCGGCAGGAAAGGCCGAGAGGAGATACTGCGCGAAGGCGTGGATCGTGTCGATCCGCAGCCCGCCGCCGGGACAATCGAGCACGCGGGCGAAGAGCGAGCGCGCCCGCGCCTGTGTTTCGGGATCGATCCGCGCGCCGAGATGATCGAGCTCGCGCGCCAGCTGCGCGCCGTCCATCCGCACCCATCGCGCCAGCACGGCGTTCACCCGGACAGCCATCTCCGCCGCGCCCGCCTTGGTGAAAGTGAGGCACAATATCTGCGAGGGATCGGCGCCCGGTTCCAGCAACAGGCGCAGTACGCGGGCCGAGAGGACCTGCGTCTTGCCGGTGCCCGCGCTCGCCGAGAGCCAGACGCTTTCCTGCGGGTCGACCGCGTCGCGCTGGGCGCCCTGAAGGGGAAAGACCCTGCCGCTCACTGCCCGTTTTCCGCATCGAGATGGGGAAGCCATTCCTCGAGCCGCATCAGCTGGTCGTATGTGTCGTAGGCCGGGTAGTCCGGGTTCTCGCGCGCAGTGAACGGTGCGTCGCCGCGGATGTATTTTGCGATCGCCTCGCGCAGGAGTCGCGCAGTTTCGGGCAGAAAGTCGTTCAATTCGAGCCCGGTCTTCTTCTGCCCGACCTTGAGCGGTGTCTCGACGTAGCCGAAACCGTAGAGATTGTCCGGGGATTTGGCCTTGCCGAGCGACCAGTACTCGTAGCGTTCAGGCTCACCGTGCAAATCGTCGAACCCGTCGCGTTCGGCGATCAGGCCGAGAATGCCGAGCTGCAATGCAAAACCTTCCGCGACCATCGCGGCACTCGGCGGCGATCCGGTCTTGTAGTCGACGATCGCCAGCCCCCCGCCGGGCAATCGGTCGATCCGGTCGGCCCGGCCGTGGACCCGCACGCCGTCGAAGCGCATCTCGCCCTTGGTCTCGACCGCGAGCACCGTACGGTCGTCATAGGAGGACACGACCTCCTCAATCCATTCGAGCGCCTTTTCCAGTCGCGGCTGCCACAGGCCCCGGATCAACGGATCGGCGTGTTCGGTAGCGAGCACCTGCTCCATGATCGGCCGGATGCGCGCGGTCGGATTGTTCTTCCGCGCCTCGTGCCAGAGCTGGAGCACTTTGTGCGCGACATTGCCCTGCCACAGCGCATCCGGTTCGGCATCGAGCGCGTCGATATCGGATAGCTGCAGGATACGCTGGGCGTAAAACTGGTAGGGATCGCCCAGCAGCCGGTCGAGCGCGGTGGCCGATATGTCGAGATCGCGCTGCTCGCCCGACGGCATGGGCTTCGGGCGTGGATAGGCAGGCGCCGGCTCGGCGCGGAACATGGCGCGCGCGAGGTCGACCGCCGCGCTCTCGCGATGGCGATCGGACAAATCCTCCCGTCCGCGCGGATCGTGCAGCAGCGCCTGCACCCGCAGGATAAAGCGCGAAGGGATCGCCGGCCCGCTTTCGTCGCGCGCGGCCCTGCTAAGCACGACTTCCGGCGCGCCCAGCGCACCCGCCAGATCGTGCGCGGCCAGGCCGATGCGGAAATCCGCCCCCGGCACGCCGAGCGTGCGCAGGATCGCGGGCGCCAGCAGCGCGTCGACCGAACCGCGCGCGGGCCAGACGCCTTCGTTCAGTCCGCCGCAGATGACGAGATCGGCCCGGTTCATCCGCGCCTCGAGCAGACCGAGAATCTGCACCCGCGAATGGCCGCCATAAGGCGGGCGCACGGCGTGCTGCTCCATCGCGTCGGACAGCGCGGTGGCAAGGTGACGCGGCGCCATCGCGAAACCCGCCTCGCGCGCGTGCTGGCGGAACTCCTCGACGAACCGCGCCAGCGCGCGGCCGTCCTCACGGGCCCAGATGCGGTCCGAGCACAGTTGCTCGCAGACCGCCGCGATCGTGTCGATCAGCTGGGCCAGCGCTTGCGGCGCTTCGGGATCGGCGGCGACGAGCGGCTCCAGAGCCCGCTCGGCAATGTCCCACCAGGCGGCGATCCGGTCGTGCCGCGCGGCCAGCTTCGCCGCGGCGGCGCGCAGCGGATCAAGCCCCGGCTGGAGCCGCGGCCCGCGCAGTTCGCGCTCGACCCGGCGCAATTGCCGCAGCCAGACGCCGCGCTCCATGCCGCCATCGACCAGCGGATGGCCAAACAGCGCCATCACCGGCACCGGCCGCGCCCCCTCGCTCATCACTTCCGCTGCTAGCAGGAAAGCCCGCCCCGCCGCGGTCTGCGACAGGGGACGCCCCGCCGAATCGTCGGCGATCACATTCCACCGTGCGAGATGATGCACTACGCGCCGCCCCAGCGCGCGGTCGGGCGTCACCACTGCGACGCGCCGTTCCGGCTCCTCGAGCGCCTGACGCACCAGCAGCGCGATCGCCTGCGCTTCCTCTTCCGGATTGGCGCAGTGCATGATGCGTACGCCCGCCATCCTCCGCTTCTCCGCCGGGAGGTCGACCCAGGCCCGGCTCGCTTGCGGCGGCAGGAACACGCTGGAGACGGCATGGCTGCGCTCGGGCGGCGCGGCGGTCATGCCCTTGCGGTGCCAAGGCTGCACCTCCTCGCGCGCCACGCCCATGCGGTTGAGCAGCAGCTTGAGGTGGTATTGCGGGTGAGTGACCGCATCGTCGCGGCCGAAAGGCGTGTCGGCGGGTGTCGGCCGGTTGCCCGCACGGCCAAGCTCGTCCCACACTTCGCCCGCCATGCCGAGGTCGAAATCGGGCAGGATCACCGCGCCTTGCGGCAGGTCCGCCACGACGCGCAACAGGCGGGCGAGCGCCGGCGCGGCGCTGGTGACCCCGGCGGCGGCGATCGGCGTTTCGGGCGCCTGCGAACGCCAGCGCCGCGCCGCGTGGTCGAACAGGCGGTTGCGCCGGGCAGCGGCGTCGATCACGCCGTTCGCGTTCAGCCAGGCGAGCCATTTCGCCTGGACGACGGCGAACAGGCGCAGGGATTTCTGCCAGTGCGCCGAAAGATCGGGAAAGATGCCGACGACCTTCTCGTCGACCAGCTGCTCCGGGCCGATATCCTCGACCAGCAGGCGGTCCATCGTCGCGCCCGTTTCGCGTGCCAGCCGCAGCAGCGTAGCCCCCTCGGGCGCATCGTCCCCCATTTCCTCTGCGATGAGCCCGGCCAGCGCGAACAGGCGCCGCTGCGGGTCCACCGCCGGAGGGATGTCGCTTGCCCCCAGCGGATCGAGCAGGCTGCCCAGCGCCTCGTCGAGATCGAGATCGCCCACCACCGCCATGCGCGGCATCAGCAGGCCGTTCTCGCCGGTCGCGCCCGCGTGGCGGATGAAGGCCTCGCTCATCACCCGCTGCGCACGGCTGCTCGGAAGAAGCAGCGTCAGGCGGGCGAGACCGAGATCGGCATCGCGGTATCGCGGCACAAGCCCGGCGACCAGCGCATCGGCGAAACCGCGATGCGCGGCGATCGAATAGACGTTCGGGTGTTGCGGTTCCGGCGCGCCGTCAGCCACGCGAGAGCGCTTCCTCGGCCGTCTTCACATGCGCCGGGCGCCCGACCTCGATCCACAATCCGCTGAAGGCGAGGCCGTAAAGCCGCTCTTCCTCGATCGCGCGATCCCACAGGATGTTGGTCGAGAACTTGCCCTCCGGCGCATCCCGCAGCAGCCGGTGCGAGACGAGCTGGATGCCGGTGTAGATGAAGGGCGCGATCCGGCCGGGCAGCTTGCGGCTCATTCGCCCGCGCGGCCCCATGTAGAAATCGCCCTTGCCGTCGAAATTCAGCGTCTGGTCGTGCGGCACCATCAGCAGCAGCGCGTCCATCCGCTCCGCATCCCAATGCGTCGAGAGGTCGAGGAAGGCGTTGCGCGGTCCGTCGAGCCAGATGCTGTCGGCATTCGAGCAGAAGAACGGATCGGGCAGCAGCCCGGCATCGCGCGCCTTGACCATGCCGCCGCCGGTCTCGAGCAGCTCCGCGCGCTCGTCGGAGAGAGTCACTTCCGGGCGCGCCCGCATCTTCACATGCGCTTCTAGCGAATCGGCGAGGTAATGGACGTTGACCACCGCCCGCGCGATTCCGGCGCTTTCGATCCGGTCGAGCGCGTGGTCGATCAGCGGTTTGCCCTTCACTCGCACCAGCGGCTTGGGCTGCGTGGCGGTCAGCGGGCGCATCCGCTTGCCGAGGCCCGCCGCCATCAGCATCGCCGTGTCGCTGGCAAGGCCGGTCACATGATCTCTCCGCCAGAGGTGTCGCGGATCACCTGCGGAATGTTCGCTGCGAACCAGCGCGCGACCGGCGCCAGCGCGGGATGGGCAAGGTCGCGCTCCATCGCCTGCCAGACGCGCGGGATCATCGCGAGATAGCGTGGCTTGCCGTCGCGGCGATGAAGGCGGGTGAAGATGCCGACGATCTTGGCGTTCCGCTGCGCTCCGAGCCGCGCGTAATCCGCCTCGAACGCCTCGCCCGCACCGGTTGCGGCCAGATAGCGGTCGAGCATCCGGCGCTCGAGTTCTTCGGACACGTCGCGCCGCGCATCCTGCAACAGGCTGACGAGATCGTAGGCCGGATGGCCGACCAGCGCGTCCTGAAAGTCGATCAGGCCCTGGCTCCCGTCGGGCGGCAGCATGATGTTCTCGGCGTGATAGTCGCGCAGGACCGTCACGCCCTGCTGCTGCCGCTCGATCAGGGGCGCCAGCGCCTCCTCCCATGCCGCGCGATACCCTGCCTCGTCGACGGAGAGGCTCATGGCGGGACAGTACCACTCGGTCAGCAGGTCCGCCTCGCGCAGATAGGTCGCCATGTCGTATGGCGCGAACGGCCCGGGCGGCAGACGGTGGAGCGCCACCAGCGCGTCGATCGCCGCGGCATAGACCGCCTCCTCGTCGCCCGGCCCCTCGTCGATCCATTCGCGCATCCGGCGATCGCCGAAATCCTCGATCAGCACCCAGCCCGCCTCAGCGTCCTGCACGAGGATATCGGGTGCCCGCATGTCGTTTGCGGAAAGCCACTCTGCCGCGTGCAGGAAGGGCGCGGGGTCCTCGTGCGGCGGCGGCGCGTGCATAAGCATGGCGGTCTGCCCGCCCTCGTCGCCCGTGCGGCGCAAGCGGAAATAGCGGCGGAAGGAGGCATCGCCCGGAAGTGGCTCGATCGCCGCCTCCGCCCAGCCGGATTGCGAGAGAAAGGTTTCGATCCCGTCGGGCAGCGCGCTCATGGCCAGCGGCTTTGCCAAGCCGCACCGGGTTCGACAATGGCCTGCCGTCCCTCTCCCCGCTTTTCGAGGCGGATGGAGAGACAGGCGGGTTCGTGCGCGAAGCCGCCCGCGCGCTCCGGCCATTCGGCGATCAGCGCGGCGTCGGCGCGGTAGTCCTCCAGCCCGATCTCCTCGACCTCGGCCGGATCCTCGAGCCGGTAGAAATCGGCATGGGCGAGCGGCGGGTCGAGCGAATCGTAGGTCTCGATGATCGTGAATGTCGGCGAGGGAACCTCTCCCTCATGCCCCAGCGCCGCGATGATCGCGCGGGCCAGCGTGGTCTTCCCCGCGCCGAGATCGCCGGTGAGCGCCACGACGTCGCCAGCGCTCAGCAACCCCGCGATGCGCCGTCCCAGCCCGTCCATCGCCGCCAGATCGGGAAGGTCGATGGTCATGGCAGCCGCATCGTCGCAGTGGTCCCAGTGCCCTTGCGGGTCTGGATGTCGAGGACGCCGCCATGCGCTTCCACCAGTTGCCGTGCCAGCGGGATGCCGAGGCCCTGCCGCCGTTCGAACCCGCGCCCGTCGCCGGTCGGACGGATGCCCTCCAGCGCGCGGGCGAGTTCGCTCCGGTCCATCCCGCGCCCGTTATCGGCGATGACGATCTGCATCCCCTCCTTCTTGCGGTCGATGAGGATCTGGATCCGGCCGCCGCGCTGGGTCGCGGCGATCGCATTGTCGAGCAGGTGCGAGACGGCGCGGCGCAGCTGTTGCGGATCGGCCTCGATCCGGCGCCCCGGATCGCCGCGCAGGTCGAGCGTCAGGCCCGCCTCCACGATGGCACTTTCGCGCTCGCGCACGATCTCGGTGAGGAACGGCAGGAGATCGAGCTTGCGCTTGTTGAGCGGCATCAGCCCGGCCTCGCTTTGCGACAGGTCGAGCACGTTCTCGACCTGCTCGGTCAGCTTGCCGACGCTGATCGCGATCGCCTCGGCATATTCCCGCGCCTGCTGCGGCAGATCGCCGGCGACGCCGCTTGTGAGCAATTCGGCGAAGCCGCCGATCGAGGTCAGCGGCGTGCGGAATTCGTAGGACATGTTGGCGAGGAAGCGCGTCATCACCGCGTCCGCTTCCTCCAGTGCGCGATTGCGTTCGCGCAGCGCCTCTTCCGCCTGGCGAGAAGCCGTCACGTCGAGCACGGTGAGAAGGCCGTTGCCGTCGGGAAGGGGCACGCCGGCGTAATCCAGCGTCCGGCCATCGGCCAGTTCCGCCATGCCGGACTGTTTCCGGCGGTCGAGGGTCGCGGCGCGGATCACGTGGTTGAGCGCGTCGATCTGCCGGGGATCGGCGAGGTTCCGCTCGATCGCGGCAAGCAAGGCCTCGGCCTGGGGATGACCGTCGAGCGCTTCGGGTTCCAGCCCCCAGGCGCTCGCGAAACCGCGGTTCCACAGCTCGATATGCCCATCGGGCGCGAACACGGCCAGCGCCTCGAACAGATTGTCGAACGTGGCCGTGCGGGTCCGCAGCAGCGTGTCGCGCGTGGCGGAGAGCGCCAGTTGCTCGGTGCGATCCTCCGCGAACAAGACCAGTCCGCCATCGGGCATGGGCTGGGCGACGATGCTGAGATGGGTCCCGTCGGGAAGCGGCCAGTTCTCGCGCCGCGTTTCGTCCGAGAGGAACCAGTCGATCAGCTCCTGCCGCCACGCGGGAAAGTCGCGCACCTCGGGAATCTTGCCGTTCTCGCGGGCGACGAGCAGCATCTGTTCGAAGCCGGTGCGCTCGTTCACGATGCCGGGAGGAAGCGCGAACACCCGGTGGAAGGGCTGATTGGCGAAGGTCAGGCGGCGGCGCGGATCGAACTGCGCGACGCCGACCGAAAGCTGGTCGAGCATGGAGCGCTGCGCCTCGCGGAAGGCACGGAATTCGCGGGCCTGCTCCTCCATTTCCTCGATATCGACGGCATATCCGGCGATCCCCTCGCTGCCGAGCGGCAGGTCGGTGACGCGCAGGCTGCGCCGTGCGCCGTTGATCGTGGCCGTGACGATCCGTTCGACCGGCTGGCGCTGTTCGCGGGCCTGGCTGGCGACCTCGGCGGCGGTCATGCCCTTCACGGTCTCGACCAACTCGACCTGATCGGCGACGACGGCATCCGGGCTTTCCGCGCCCACGGCCGCGACATAGGCCCGGTTGACGAGCCGCAGCTTGAGGTCCGGGCCGCGAAACCACATCGGCATGGGCGCGGCCTCGATCAGCCCGACCAGAGCGCCGAAATCTTCCCGCGCCCGCGTCGCCTCGTCACGCAGGAGAGCAAGCTCGCCCTCGGTCTCGGTGAAGTCGAACACCCAGATGAGCGCCGCACCCGAGGGAGACACGGAAGGGTCGGCCAGGCCGCCCTTCATCGCCAGCGCCTTGAGCGATCCCGGCGGCGTCAGCGCGATGTGGAACGGGGCCGCGGTGCGCTGCGTACGGCGAACCGCGGTCGTGAGCTTCTCGACCTGGCTTTCGCTGAGCCCCTGAACCCCCTGCTGAACGCCCGACTGCCCCCCCGGCCCGGTCAGCTCGCTGATGAATTCGGGCATCCGTTCGAGCCCGAACCAGCCCGCGAGCCGGTCCGGCCCCTCGATCCGGCCGTCCGTGCGCACGAGCATCGGCACTGCCGGCGCTTCCTCGATCATCCGCGCGAGGCGGCGGGCGGACTTGCGCGTGGTTTCCGCCGCCTGCACCCGCGCCGAGGCACGGAGCATCATCCAGCCGGCGGCGACGGTCCAACCCGCCAGCACCAGACCGACGAGAACCAGAAGGGCGGGCGAGATATCCATCGCCCGTCAGCTATGCGCCCCCACCGCGCAAGGCAATGGGGGCGAGGGTGTGGAACAACAGCTCAGTAGCGGTAATGTTCGGGCTTGAACGGCCCGTCGACCGGCACGCCGATGTAATCCGCCTGCTTCTGGCTCAGCTTGGTGAGTTGCACGCCCAGCTTGTCGAGATGGAGCGCGGCGACCTTCTCGTCGAGCTTCTTGGGCAGGACGTAGACGTCGTTCTGATAGGCGTCCTCGTTCTTCCACAGCTCCATCTGCGCCAGCACCTGATTGGTGAAAGAACAGCTCATCACGAAGCTCGGGTGGCCGGTGGCGCAGGCAAGGTTCACCAGGCGACCGCGGGCGAGCACGATGATTTCCTTGCCGTCCGGGAACTTCACCAGATCGGTGCCCGGCTTCAGCTCTGTCCACTCGTAATTGTCGAGCGCCGAGATCTGGATCTCGCTGTCGAAGTGGCCGATATTGCAGACGATGCTCATCGGCTTCATCGCCTTCATGTGCTCGGCAGTGATGACGTCCTCGTTGCCCGTGGTCGTCACGAAGATGTCGGCGCGCTTCACGCCTTCTTCCATCGTCACGACCTCGTAGCCCTCCATCGCGGCCTGCAAGGCGCAGATTGGATCGATCTCGGTCACGAGAACGCGCGCGCCGCCATTGCGCAGCGACTGGGCCGAGCCCTTGCCGACATCGCCATAGCCCGCGACCAGCGCGACCTTGCCCGACAGCATCACGTCGGTCGCGCGGCGGATCGCGTCGACCAGCGATTCGCGGCAGCCGTAGAGGTTGTCGAACTTCGACTTGGTCACGCTGTCGTTCACGTTGATCGCCGGGAACGGCAGCTTGCCCTGCTTGGCGAGGTGGTAGAGGCGGTGGACGCCGGTGGTGGTCTCTTCCGAAACGCCCTTGATCGCCTTCACGCTCTTGGTGAGGTAGCCGGGCTTGTCCTTGAGGAAGGCCTTCAGCGCGCGCTGGAATTCGATTTCCTCGGCGTTCTGCGGCTCGGGCAGTTCCTCGCCCGCCTCGACCCGCGCGCCCCACAGCGCGAACATGGTGGCATCGCCGCCATCGTCGAGGATCAGGTTCGCGGTCTGGCCGTCACCATCCTTTTCCCAGTCGAAGATGCGGCCGACATAGTCCCAGTAATCGGCCAGGCTCTCGCCCTTGATGGCGAAAACGGGAATGTCCTGCGCGGCGATCGCGGCGGCGGCATGGTCCTGGGTGGAGAAGATGTTGCAGGTCGCCCAGCGCACGTCCGCGCCCAGCGCCACCAGCGTCTCGATCAGCACGGCGGTCTGGATGGTCATGTGCAGCGAGCCGACGATGCGCGCGCCCTTGAGCGGCTGGGCCGCGCCATATTCCTCGCGCGTGGCCATCAGGCCGGGCATCTCGGTTTCGGCGATACGAATTTCCTCGCGGCCGTAATCGGCGAGCGCGATATCCTTGATGACATAGTCCTGCGGGGCGGTGTTCTGGGCGTCTGCCACGTTCGATCTCCTGGAATTTCGTGTGCGCCGGTCGGGATGGGAAAGACGGCGCTTTATGGCGCGCGCCCTAGCGACCGAGCCGCGCGAACGCAAATATAAAGACTTCTTTATATCCGAAATCGCGTGTGCTGCGCGGCCGCTTGCGTTGTCGCGGGAGAACTTGCCCCTATATCGCTCGCCGAACCCACACCAACAGGAGTGACAAGATGGCGATTTCCGTAGGCGACAAGCTTCCCGACGTGACACTGACCAAGGCCACCGCGGACGGCCCCGAGCAGGTCCAGTCCAGCGATTATTTCAAGGGCAAAAAGGTCGCGCTCTTCTCCGTTCCGGGCGCGTTCACGCCGACCTGCTCGGCCCGCCACCTCCCGGGTTATGTCGAGAAGGCCGGCGACCTGAAGGCCAAGGGCGTCGACGAGATCGCCTGCACCGCCGTCAACGATGCCTTCGTCATGGGCGCCTGGCAGGGTGCGAACGAGGCGGGCGACGTGACCATGCTGGCGGACGGCAATGGCGATTTCGCCGAGGCCGTGGGTCTGACGATGGATGGCAAGGGCTTCGGCATGGGCAAGCGCGGCCAGCGTTACTCGATGATCGTCGAGGACGGCGTCGTGAAGGAATTGAATGTCGAGCAGCCGGGCGATTTCTCGGTCTCGAGCGCGGAGCACATGCTCGGCCAGCTCTGACGCTGACCTTGCCGGGCATTTCCGGCAGGATCGGCCGATCCGGATATGCGCCGCTCCGAAGACATCGGGGCGGCGCATTTTCGTTTCTGCAAAGGAAAGCGACGGCTCGACTAGTTCACGCTTAACATCCGCCTAACCTTTGTTGGCTACCGATGCTTGGTGTTTGGCGGCCTGCATCCCTCCTATCTGAAACGCTTCGCTTCGGCGCTTGGGCTGGGCCTTGCCTATTTCATCGTCACCGCCATCAGCGTCCGGTACTCCCGCTTCGAGGGGGGACCCGCCTTCCTCTGGACGGCCACGGGGCTGGCGCTGGGCGTGCTGCTCGTCACGAACAGGGCGCACTGGCCCGAAAAGCTGGTCGCCTGCGGGATTGCGAGCTTCCTCGCGACCTCATTTTTCAGTCTTGGGCCCGCGCCCGGCTTTCTGCTGATCTTCGTGAATGTGGGCGAAGTCCTGATCGGGGCCGTGCTTCTGCGCCACATCCGGCCGGATTTCGGCTCGCTCCGCTCAACAGGCGAGATCGTGGCGCTCATCAGCCTTGCCGGTCTTGCCGCCCCGGCATTGGGAGCGCTCGGCGGCGCGGCGGTCATCTCGGCTTTCACGCCCACGGCGTTCTGGCAGAACTGGGCGACCTGGGCGTCGGGCCATGCGCTCGGAACGATGATCGTCTGCCCCTTCGTCATCATGTTGTTGAGGGGCGAATTCGGACGCTGGTGGCGCCAGAGCGCGGCCAGCTCGAAGATCGAAGCGGCCACCATCGTCACCGCCATGGCACTGGTGGCGCTTGCCGTCTTCGGGGGGAGCAGCCAGCCATTGCTGGTTCTGCCCTTCCCGCTCATGATGATCGCGGTGTTCCGCCACGGGCGGATCGGCGCGACTCTCGCCGTGCTGGTCCTCGCGATCATCTCGGTAAGCTTCACGGTGGCGGGATCGGGCCCGATCGGGAGCCTGGCCGCAAGTGACGGCACGCGCGCGGTGCTGATCCAGCTCTACCTCGCCGCTGCGGTTCTGACAGTGCTGCCGGCGGCCGGCAATCTCGGCCGGATCGAAGGGCAGCTGACGCATTTTCAGGAGCAGTCGGCGCTTTACCGCCTGATCCTCGACCGTTCTGGCGACCTGATCCTGACCTTCGACACGCAAGGCATCATCCGCTTCGCCTCCCCTGCCACGAACGACGTGCTTGGCCTTGCTCCCGACCAGCTGATCGGCACGAGGCCGCAGGCTCTGATCCACCCCGAAGACGTGGCAAGAGTGATGGCTGTCCACCGGGAGGTTTTCGCCGATCCCTCGAAAACGCGCACGGTCGATTACCGTGTGTGTCTGGATGGCCGGATGGTCGGCTGGTTCGAAACCCACGCCCAGGCCACGGTCGACGAATTCGGAAAGGCGACCGGCACGGTCTGCGTCATTCGCAATGTCTCGTCGCACAAGAGCATCGAACATGCGCTCAACGACGCGGCGCGGACCGATCCCCTCACGGGCCTTGCCAATCGAAGGGCGTTTGAGGACACGATGGAGGCGCGGGCGCGCAGCGCGGCCAGCGGCAATCTCCCCACGCTGGCGCTGTTCGATCTCGATCATTTCAAGTCCATCAACGACACTCACGGTCACACAGCGGGTGACGAGGTCCTACGAAGTTTTGCCGAGGTTCTGCGGAGCGAGCTGCGCCCGCGCGATCTGGCAGCGCGCATAGGCGGCGAGGAATTCGCGGTCGTCGTCGACGGGGATATCGGAATTGCCAGCCAGGTCTGCGAGAGGATCAGGCTGGCGATGTGCCGGAAAACCGTGACGCTGGGCAATGGCAAGCGGGTTGGAGCGACAGTCAGCGGCGGGCTGTGCAGCTTAAGCGATCCCCACTCGCTTTTAGACGCCATCGAGCGAGCGGACGCCGCACTCTACGAAGCGAAACGCAAGGGCCGCAATCGCTGCGAGATCGCTGGCGGCGCGGCGCCCCTGTCGTTCGTACACCCGGAAGCCGCCTGACGACCCGCGTGGGTCTGCGGTTTCAGCCGTAGCCCATCAGCTTGAGCACTTCCTCGCGGCTGCGCTCGTCATCGCGGAAAGTGCCCATCATGCGGCTGGTGACCATTCCGACGCCGGGTGTGCGGACACCGCGCGCGGTCATGCAGGCGTGGCTCGCCTCGATCACCACGGCCACGCCCTGCGGCTGGAGGTGCTCCCAGATGCAGTCGGCGACCTCGGCCGTCAGGCGCTCCTGAACCTGCAGACGCCGGGCAAACCCGTGGAGCACGCGGGCGAGCTTCGAGATTCCGACGACCCGGTCTGTCGGGAGATAGGCGATCGCCGCCTTCCCGATGATCGGCGCCATATGATGCTCGCAATGGCTCTGGAACGGGATATCCTTCAGCAGGACGATCTCGTCGTAGCCGCCCACCTCCTCGAAGACGCGGGACAGGTGGATCGAGGGGTCCTCGTCATACCCCAGGCAATATTCCTTCCACGCGCGCGCGACGCGGGCCGGCGTGTCGAGCAGCCCCTCCCGCGACGGATCGTCGCCCGCCCAGCGTATCAGTGTGCGGATCGCATCCTGCACGTCTTCCGGCACGGGCGGCTTGCCGCGCGGTTGATCCTCGTCGGGTCCTACCAGACTGCTCACTTGCCTCTGATCCTCCTGAACCTGTCGCGCATGCGCTTCAGCCGGCTCCCCTTGCGGAAAAGACCGCCCTTGGCAAACGGCTCGAACATGTCCTCGGGATCCTCGGGGTCGAGAAGCGCGCTCGTCGCGAGTGTTTCCTCGATATCGCTAAGCTCCGGAGGACGATAGCGCACGAGATTGCGTCCCCCCTCCGGCGTGATCGAGTGATGGATCAGCGCCGTCATCGATCCATGGCGCTCGAGCAGTTCGGGCATCTGCGCCTCGTCCAGTCCGCAATGCTCCGCCAGCAGCGAGTGCCGCAGTGTCGTGATCGCAGATCGAGCGTGTTCGTTGCCGGGTCGCGCCGCATCGATGAACACGTCGCATTCGCTGTCGAGGCCCATCGACCGGTTGTTCATATTGGCCGAGCCGATCCGGAATATCTCGTCGTCCACGATCAGGATCTTCGCGTGGACATAGATCGGCGTGATCCCGGAATAGGGACTCCAGATCGAGAAACGCTCCTTGGTGTCCGCCGCCTCGATACAGCGCACCAGTTCCGCCCGCGCATGATCCATCGCCTGTTTCTCGAGCCAGCCATCGGCGCTCGACGGGTGGACGATAACGATCTCTGGCGGATCGTCCTCCTGCACGCGCTCGAGAATGACTTCGGCGATAGCGCGCGACGCGAAATACTGGCTTTCGGCATAGATGAACTTCTTCGCCCGCCGGATCTGCGCGACGAACAGCTCTTCCACCTCCTTGACCTTTTCCCAGTCCCGATGCGCGGCGCGGGTCCGGGCGATGCCGACCTCGACGTTCTCGAAAGTCGTGTCGAGATCGTCCGGCCAGAGGCTTTCGGCCGGCGGCGTAACTTTTTTCAGAGGCCTGCCGCCGGCACGCACCCAACGGTCCCGGCCGAGATCGCTCAGAGCCTCGGCGACCTCGCCCTCCATGATCATGGAGGCGTCATGCCACGGATCGTATTTGCGGCCGTTTGGGGTGCGCCGCTTCGGCTCGTCCTCAGGGTGATCGCGCGTGTCCCAGCGCTTGCCGGTCATGTCGATGCACCCGCAGACGGCAATCGAGCTGTCGAGGATGGCCAGTTTCTGATGGTGGCTGCATCCGACCGGATGCGCGCTGTCGAACTTGAAGTCGATCCGGCGATGCCGCGCCCATCGCAGGAGGTCCCACCACATCGAGCCGCGGAACGTAAACTTGAAGACGCCGAAACTCCATTTGAGAATGCGGACCTCCAGCTTCGGGCGATGACGGACGAGCCAGGCGATGAACCCGCCGAGCCGCGCCGGATACTTGTCTTTCCACCCGCGTTGCCACCAGCTGCGCCCTTCGGCGAGGTGGATGCGTGTGTCGAAATCCCATCCGATCAGAAAGATGCGATGACGCGCATTGAGCATGACCGCCTGCATCGCCGCGAAATAATGCGCGGCGTCGATCACGACCCGGGCGCGCTTCACCTTCGCGTAACGCCATACACCCGGCTCGACACTGTCGTCGAGCCGAGTCTCAGCGACCTGCTTGTTCTTTACGATGTCGATCGGACCAGCCCCCGGATCTCGACTATTCCTTGGCGTCTTCCTTCTTCTCCGGGGTCACTTCCGCCTCGGCCTTTTCCTCTTTCTTGCGGCGATCGAAGACGCCGCGCATGTGCTCCAAATCGTCCTCGTCGAGATATTTCGCGAAGTCGGGGAAGTGATCGTCCTCCTCCTCGTTGATATGGTGGCGATACTGGTGATCGAAGCTCTTGAACTTGGTCAGCCAGCCGCCCTCACCCATGTCGGACGCGGCAAGATCGTTCAGCGCTTCCTCAATCTCGTGATGCTCGGCCACGGAATGGCGCGTCTCGCCGGTTGTCGGCGGCTTGCGCAACATGGTCGAATACAGCGCCTGCTCCTCGGCCGCGGCGTGGCTTTTCAGTTCCTTGGTAAGCTCGGTGAAAAGCTGCTCGCGTTTATCGCTGTCGCCGTTCGTCTCGAGCAGCTTGTCCAGCAATTCGCGGTGCCGATCGTGATCCTGTTTCAGACGATCGAAGATTTCCTGGGTGTCGGCCATTTACGGGCTCCGTGTTGTCGGTTTCGCAGTCTCAACCGGCCGACCGCTCCGATGTTCCACGCTTGTGGTTTCCCCATGCCCTTCCCATCTTTCGCAGACCATGGAACCCGGATTCGACACCCCCGACGCGCAGACCATGCAACGCATCGCCGAGCGCGTTATCGCCGCCCTCCCCGCACGGTTCGGCGAACATCTGCGCCGCGTCGTATTGCGCGTGGAAGACTTCGCCACGCCGGAACAGCTAGCCTCGGTCGATCTGGAGGATCGCTGGCAGCTCAGTGGCCTGTACGAAGGGGTCCCCCTGCCCGATCGCTCGATCTGGTCGGGCGGTGACATGCCGCCCCGCATCTGGCTGTTTCGCCAGCCGCTCGCCGCCGAAATGCGCGCGACGGGGGTGGGTCTGGAAGAACTGGTCCGCCATGTCGTGATCCATGAGGCAGGGCACCATTTCGGCTTCAGCGACGACGACATGCACGCGCTGGAAGACGAGGCCTGACGCTCGATATTGCGCTGGCCGGCGACAGTCGGCACGCCCGAAACCACAAAAGGCCACCCCTCTTGCAAGGGATGGCCTTTTGTGGCGCGCCCGGAAGGATTCGAACCTCCGACCACCTGATTCGTAGTCAGGTACTCTATCCAGCTGAGCTACGGGCGCGCAGTGGAGGGGCGCACATACGGGGGGGGCTTATGCTTGGCAACCCCATTTCCTAGGTCGCCGATCAGCTTTGTGGAAACAGCCTGCGACACAGTTCGCGATCGAGTGGCGGCAGGTCGAGTTGCACGATCTTTTCCGGTGTCAGCCACGCCCATGCCCCGCCCTCCAGAGCGACCGGCTCGCCGGTCCAGCGCTGCGAAGTGTAAAGCAGGATGACGATCGAGGGTCGGTCTTCCGATGGAAGGGATTCCGCAAACCCCGCCGGCTCGAGATCGCTTTCCCATATCGTGATGCCGAGTTCCTCCGCGATCTCGCGCACGAGCGCGGCGCGCGCGGTTTCGCCGGGTTCTACCTTTCCTCCGGGAAACTCCCACTGGCCGGCATGCGCCTTGCCTTCGGGGCGGCGCTGCATGAGCCACGACCCATCTCCGCGCGCCAGAGCCAGCGCCGCGACCAGGATGACTGTCGGTCTGTTTTCCAATTCCGCCGCGCCCCTCAATCCTTTTTTAACGCCCCTTCCCCTAATCCGGCGAAATCGCTTGGGAAACCACAAGTGGGGCCGGAAATGACCGCATTCCTCAGACAACTCGCGCGCGACCAGAAGGGCGCGACTGCCGTGGAATATGGTCTGATCCTGGCTCTGGTTTTTCTGGCGATGCTGGGCGCGGTTCAGGCCTTCGGCCGGAACGCGATCGCTATCTGGGACGGCACGTCGACGAAGATCGTCGAGGCGTCGGAAAACAACGGATAGCTCGGGGACGAGACCGATGGGTTAGCAAAATATCAACCTCTCGCCCGGATAATCACGCATACCTGTTCGACCGGATTAGCAGACGGGACAGGTCGGGTACCGAAGACTGAACCAGGAGACCTTACATGACTTTCTTCAACAAGCTGGCCCGCGACGAGCAGGGCGCGACCGCCATCGAATACGGCCTGATCGCCGCCCTGATCGCCGTCGCCGCCATCACCGCGATGGGAACGCTCGGCAACAATCTCAAGACCACTTTCGGCACCGTATCGTCCTCGATGACGACTCCGGCCGGATAACGGCTCCGGCGGAGACTCAATCTCCGGGCGCTCGCAAGAGCGCGCAATGAGAAAGCGGCGGGGGCGACCCCGCCGCTTTTCGTATGCGCGCCGTAAATCCGCTCACCGCCCGCGCACGACCAGCTTCACCTTCTGCCCGGCGCGAACGTTCTCGCCGCTCGACAGGCCGTTCAGCACGCGGAAGCGCGCTTCCTGCCCGTCGGTATAGGCCATCCGCCGCGCCAGAGTGTTCACCGTATCGCCATTGCCGACCGTGACCACGTCGATATGCCGCGGAACGACATTGGCCGCCTCGTTCGCGCTGATCCGGCGCATCGAGTTGAACATGCCGGAAAAGACATTCGCATTGCCGGCCGGCGTGATCGCCTGGAAATGATAGGCCTGGTTGTTGCCGAACTCGTAGGCGAACACCACCACATCCACCTGACCCTGACCGGAATTGACACGCGCGGTCCCGAACGCTGCCGGAATGCCGTTCACCGTGGTGCGCTGGATGCTCTGCGGGCGCAGTTGCGAGTTCTGACCGCCAAGCTGCGCGAAGACGTTGGCGACGTAGTTCTCGATATTGCCGCTATACGGCGCGAGCGTCAGCTGCGCCTGTCCGCTCTGCCCGTTCACGCTGACCGCGCGCGAGCCGTTGACCATGTAGAAACCGTTCGGCGCGGTGAAGGCGAGGCGCAGTTCCGGGTGGATGAACTGGCGGCCCTCGATCACGCCTTGCGAGGGATCGTCCCCGTAAAGCAGCCCGTCGATCCGCGTGAGGAAAGTGTCGCGATTGGTGACGCCGGTCATGCCCTGCGCCTTCTGCGCGGCGACGCGCACGCGGCTGGCCGGATCGGGATGGGTCGAGGCCCATTCCGGCAGACTTGCATTGTCATTGCCCTGCAATTGCGCGTCGAGAGCGTTCTGCGCCGCGAGGCTCGCCAGCACCGTCGACATGGCATTGGGATCGTAGCCGGCCGTGTTGAGATAGCGGATGCCCAGCTCGTCCGCCTCCAGCTCCTGCGAGCGGGAGAAGCGCAGCGTCAGCAACTGCGAGCCCTGCATCGCGAACTGGCCGAGCTGTTGCCCGATTCCGCCACCGATGACGGAGCCCACCACCGCGCCGAGCACGCCGAGAATCGAATTCTGCTGCGCCTGTGCCTGGCGCCGCTGCGAGTGACGCGCGGCGACGTGACCGACCTCGTGACCGAGGACGCCCGCCAGCTCCGCCTCGTTGTTCATCAGTCCGACGAGCTGCCGTGTCGTGTAGACGTAGCCGCCGGGGATAGCGAAGGCGTTGTTGACCGGGCTGTTGAGCAGCGAGACGGTGAAGCTCTCCCTCGCTCCGGCAAGGCCGGACTGGACGGCGATGTTCTGGCCCACCTGCTGCACGTATTGCGCCTGCGGCCCGCTCATCGCGCCGCCGAATTCGGCAAGCAATTGTGGATGTGCCTCGGCCCCCGTCTGGGCCTCGCTCTGCGTGATCGGCGCACTGGCGCTCGGGATGTTGCCCATGGACGCGCAGCCCGAAAGGCTGAGCGCGATCGAGGCGGTCGAAGCGGTGGCGAATGTTCTGGTGCGTGGCATATTCTGTTCTCCCCATAGGCACCCACCCCCACCAGGCGGGCCGAAATCGGTATCGGGAGAAGTAATTCCGCGTCCGGGCCGATGTTCCCGGAAACCGGGGGATCAGTCGGCCATCTGCAGGAACCGTTCCTCGCGCATCCGGCGAAGCGTCTGGGCGTCCTTGCCGGTCAGGGAATCGAGCTCCTCGCCAAGGGCAGCGGCAAGCGCCGCGGCCGCGGCGGCCTTGTCACGGTGGGCACCGCCGACCGGTTCGGCGACGATGCGGTCGATCACGCCGAGGTCCAGCAAGTGCTGCGCGGTCACTTTCATCGCCTCGGCCGCATCGGGCGCCTTGTCGGCCGTGCGCCACAGGATCGAGGCGCAGCCTTCGGGCGAGATCACCGAATAGACGGAATGCTCCAGCATCAGGACCCGTTCTGCGCTGGCGAGCGCGACCGCGCCGCCCGATCCGCCCTCGCCCACGATCACCGCGACCATCGGAACCGGCAGTGCGAGACACGCCTCGGTCGCCCGCGCGATCGCCTCGGCCTGGCCGCGTTCCTCGGCCTCGACACCCGGAAAGGCGCCCGACGTGTCGACCAGCGTCACCACCGGCAGGCCGAAACGTCCGGCCATGTCCATGAGGCGGATCGCCTTGCGATAGCCCTCCGGTTTGCCCATGCCGAAATTGTGGCGAACGCGCGTTTCGGTGTCGTGGCCCTTCTCGTGCCCGATCAGCATCACCCGCCGGCTGTTCAGCCGCGCGAAGCCGCCAAGAATCGCCTGATCGTCTCCGTAAGTTCGATCGCCGCCGAGCGGCACGAATTCCTCGAACACCCGCTCGACGTAATCGCGGAAATGCGGCCGTCCCGGATGACGGGCGACCTGCGTCTTCTGCCAGGGGGTGAGCGTGGCATAGGTGTTCTGCAACAGGGCCGAACTCTTCGCCTCCAGCCGCTGGAGCTCGCTGGCGATGTCGACACCTTCGTCGCCCGAGGATTGCCGCAAGTCGGCGATCCGCTTTTCGAGTTCGGCGACGGGTTTCTCGAATTCGAGATAGGAAATCATGTGCAGCCGCTAGTCGCTCAACCGGGCGCGTGCAAGCGGATGGCGCTCATTGACCAGTCGGACCAGCCGCGCAGCATCGACATGGGTGTAAATCTGCGTCGTCGCGATATCGGCATGGCCGAGCAGCGTCTGGAGCGCCCGGAGGTCCGCCCCGCCCTCCAGAAGATGGGTCGCGAAGGCATGGCGAAGGACGTGCGGGCTGAGCTTTTCCGGCGGCAGATCGGAGCGCACCGCCAGATCCTTGAGGATCTGATAGAGGCGGATGCGCGAGAGATGGGTCCTGCGGGAAGGAAACAGGAAACGCGATTCCGACGGGCGCGCTGCCATCCAGCGCGCGATCGCCTTTGCGGCGCGCTGGCTGATCGGCACCATGCGCGCCTGCCCGCCCTTGCCGGTGACAGTGAGGAAGGGCGCATCGCGCGGCACCGCGCTTACGGGCAGCGAAACCAGCTCGGTCGCGCGCAGGCCCGAGCCGTAAAGCAGTTCGAGCAGGGCGAGCTGGCGCAGCGCGAGCGGGCGGTCCGATGCGGCCTCCCCCTCGCATTGCGCGAAGAGCTGGCCGATCTCGTCGTGAGACAGGATTTTCGGCAGGGGGCGGCGCAGCGCCGGGCGCGGCAGGGCGGAACTCGGATCGTCCTCGCGCATGCCCTCGTCGATCAGGAAGCCGTAGAACTGGCGCAGGGCCGAGACCTTGCGCGCGACGCTCGCCGGGGCAAGATCGGCCCAGGCGCGCGGCAGAGCAGCCAGATCCTCGCGGGTCGCCCCGGCAATCTTGCCGACAATTTGGTCGGCCTGTTCGAGATCGCGGCGATAGGCCTCCAGCGTGTTGCGCGCCGCGCCGCGCTCGGCGGCGAGCATGGCGAGGAAATCGTCGATCGCGCTCACCGTCAGGCGCGCGCGACCGCCTCTGCCGCGATCATCCGCGCTTCCGCCTGCATGCCCGTGGCCGACAGTGCGCGGACGATGTGATAGAGATGCAGCGCCGTCATCCGGTCCCAGGAATTGCCCTGCATTCCCAGCCCGGCGAGCAGCGCGACCAGCGTGGGATTGCCGGCCTGCGCAGCGGCATCGATTGCCCGCGTCCAGCGGGTCTGGCGCGTCAGATCGATCCCCAGATCCTCCGCATAATCGCCGCCGTCGATCCGGTCGAGCCCGGCCAGCCCCGCGACCAACATCCGCGATTTGGCGCGGCTCTCGGCGTCGATAAAGGTCGAGACGTCACCTCCGCCGACAGAACCGCCCTCGCCCGGCTGCGCGAAGGCGAGCAGCGCCCAGCCGAGGCTGCCATCCTCGACCACGTCGCGCCAGCGCAGCGCGTCGCGTTCGAGCCCGGCGGTCAGCATCGAGGCGATCAGCGCGCCGGAATCGCTCTGGAACGCCTCGCTCGGCTGGAGCCGCGCGGCGGCATAGGCGGTGAGCACCTGGCGACCGTAATCGGCGTCTCCGCCCCAGATCGCACGAATGGCGTCTAGCCGGGAGGAAGCGTTGTTCGCGACATAGGCTTCGCGCAGGCGCACGGCCGTGGTTCCGGCGTCGCCCTCCTGCCCGTCCTCCGCGTAAATCTGCGAGTAGAGATCGACCATCGCCCGGCTCGACAGGATGCCTTCGGACGCGGCGAGATCGGCTCCGGCGACCCGTTGCGGCCCGGTGAGCGCAGGGATGAGCGCGGCCGATCGCCGGTAGTACGGGCCAGCCGATCCCATAAGATTTTCGGGCACCTCCTCGCCGAGCGCGGTGGCGAGAGCGAAGCGCCACGGCGTCAGCTCCTCGACATTGTCCCACTCGATCGTGACCGCGCGCCGCCCCTGCCCCGCCGCGCCGGCGTAACGCTGGGCGAGCAGAGCGTCGATCCGGTCGACGGCGCCCGAACTGAGCGCCCGGCGAAGATCGTTCTGCGCGCGCGTGCCGTCGCCCGCATAGGCGTTGCAGATTGCCGCGAGCATCCGCCAGCGGCCATCGTCGCGGCTTTCGGAAAGCCGGACGGCGGGACAGGCCCCGACGATATCCGCCGTGCCGAGATAGGCGGCGATCGCGGCGTCGGTCAGCGCATCGGAATAGTCCTGCGTATCGACATCCTGCACCAGCGCACGCGACACGGCGAATTCACCCATCGCGTTGAGCGCACGGGCGCGCAGGGCGGCGAAATAGACCGGGTCCATCCCCTCGGGTGCAGCCAGACGGCTGGCGAGCGCGCGCCGCAGGAGAATGTGCCCCCAGCGCGAGACCACCGGGCCGTTCATGCCCGCAAGCGCCGCCCGCACCAGCCGCGCAGGCTGGCGGGCAAGCGAACCGGCAGGCATCCCGCCCTCTGAAGAGGCGATCAGGCCGACCCGCTCGGTGGAGCGGCGCGCAGCGGGCGGAATGTCGAACCGCGGGCGCAGGCCGAGCCGCTCGTCGAGCTCGTCGGTGGAGAGCGATTCGAGCTCTTCCAGCGTCGGCAGATTGGCAAGATCGTCGCTCCCGGCAGAAGCGGAAGCCGTCGGAGCGGGCAGCGGCTGAACAACGGCGCCACCGGTGCTCGGCGGCGCAGCGGGCCGTGCGGGCGTGGCGGTCGGGCCGGGTTGCGGCGCGCGGGACGGCGTCGGGCTCGGCGTGGGTGTCGGGTTCGGAGGGGGTTGGCTGAAACCGGGCGGCAGCAGGTCGGTCGGACGCTGCTGCGCCAGAGCCAAGGTCGATCCCAGCGCGAGCACGGCCGCACCGCTCAACATGATCGCGCGCATCAGCGGGTTCCTTCCGGTGCAGGTGCGGACGCGGGCGCAGTCGTGCTTGCAGTGTTCGCGGCAGCCGGCAGGGCGACCTCCTGCTCGATCGGATGCAGCGCTTCCTCCCCGCCATCGAACCAGGCGAGGAACAGGATCGCGAGAAGAACCATCGCCAGCGTTATCACGACCCGCCTGCCACGTATCACCCTGTCGATTGCCTGCATCCGGTTTGCCATGCTTGCCTGCCCGTTAGCCCATCTCTACGCCCTGCGGCAATGACCCAAGCGCGCAGCCTTCCCAGCAATCCTCCCGACATCGCCGGGATCGCCGCACGGCTGGACCGCCCGATCGTGCTGGTGGGGCTGATGGGGACGGGCAAATCGACCGTTGGACGACGGCTTGCCACCCTGCTCGGCACCGGCTTCGTCGACGCCGACGAGGAGATAGAGCGCGCCGCCGCCCGCTCCGTCTCGGAAATCTTCGCCCAGTTCGGCGAGCCCCACTTCCGCGATGGCGAGCGCCGCGTGATCGCGCGGCTGATCGGAGAGCGGCACGGCGTCATCGCGACCGGCGGCGGCGCCTTCGTCGATCCCGGCACGCGCGCGCTGGTCCTCGAACAGGCCGTCGCCGTGTGGCTCGATTGCGACGTTGAGACCTTGGTCGAGCGCACCGCGAGGCGCAATTCGCGGCCCCTGCTTCGCGGCGGAGATCCGCACGAAATACTCGCCGCTCTCCATGCCGAACGCGCGCCCCTCTATGCCGAGGCGCATTGCCGGGTTGTCACCGACGATGCGCCGCACCATGCCACGGCGCTGCGAATTATTGAGGCGCTTCGAACATGTCTGTGATCCCGGTCGAACTCGGCGGCAGAAGCTACGATGTCCATGTCGGGCGCGGTCTCCTCGAAAAGCTGGCGAGCTTCGGCTCGGGCCTGCCGACGAACCGCGCCGTGCCGCTGGTGGCCGATGCGAACGCTCTTGCTCATCACGGCACTCGCCTGATCGCGGGGCTGGAGGATGCCGGCCACCCGGTCGCCATCCACGAGGTTTCGGGGGGAGAGGCGGCGAAGAGCTGGTCCGAGCTCGAGAGGCTGACCGACTGGCTGCTGGCGCAAGGTGTGGAGCGCGGGGACCGTGTGCTGGCACTAGGCGGCGGCGTGGTCGGCGATCTGACCGGCTTTGCCTGCGCGATCCTGAAACGCGGCACCGGGTTCATCCAGCTTCCCACCACGCTGCTCGCACAGGTCGACAGTTCGGTCGGCGGCAAGACCGCGATCAACACTTCGGCGGGCAAGAACCTCGTTGGGGCGTTCCATCAGCCCTCCCTTGTTCTGGCCGATCTCGGCTCGCTCGCCACGCTCCCGCCGCGCGAGATGCGGGCCGGCTATGCCGAGGTGCTGAAATACGGTGTGCTGGGCGATCCGGCGTTCTTCGACTGGCTGTCGGACAACGGCGGGGCCGTGCTGTCCCTCGATCCGGAGCCGCTCGAACATGCGGTCGCGACCAGCATCGCCGCCAAGGCCCGCATCGTCGCAGAAGACGAGCGCGAGACCAGCGGGCGGCGCGCGCTCCTCAATCTCGGCCACACTTTCGGCCACGCGCTGGAAGCGGCGACGGGGTTTTCGGACCGCCTGCTGCACGGGGAAGCAGTGGCGCTGGGCATGGTGCTGGCGGCCCGCTACTCGGCCCGGCGCGACGATCTCTCGCTCGACGATGCGGAACGGGTGACACGCGCCGTCGCTCTGGCCGGCCTGCCGACGGAGATTGCCGCGCTCGATCTCGATTGCGACGGCAGCGCGCTGACCGCGCACATGCTGCACGACAAGAAGATGGAGGGCGGCACACTGCCCTTCATCCTCTTGCGGAGTATCGGTGGGGCATATCTGGCGCGGGATGTCGATCTCGCCGATGTGGCGCAGTTCCTCGACGGGCAGTTGCAGGCGCACTAGCTTCGCTCCCGCACTCAGCTTCGCGTTTTCAGAATAGGCGGGACCCGTTGGGCACGGTTTGATCGGGCGCGAACAGCACGACTTCGCCCGCCGCGTCGGCAAAGCCCAGCGTAAGGACTTCGGACATGGCCGGCCCGATCTGGCGCGGCGGGAAATTGACCACCGCCGCGATCTGACGTCCCACGAGGTCTTCCGGAGCATAGTTGGCGGCGATCTGCGCGCAGCTCTTCTTCTCGCCTATCGTCGGCCCGAAATCGATCCGCAAGCGGTAGCTCGGCTTGCGCGCCTCGGGAAATTCCTCGGCCGAGACGATCGTGCCGATGCGGATATCGCTTTTCAGGAAAGTGGCGAAATCGATCTCGTCCGAGGCCGGTGAATCGGGCGAGTGATGCAGATGCATCAGTCGGCTTCCGGCAGCACCGGCACGATGCGCACGACCTGCCGAACCGCTCGCGCCGGGCGGTCGTCACCCGCGATGACGAGGCGAACCGGACCGGTTTCCGCGTCGAGTGCCACGCCATCGCACTGCGTCGCAAGTATCGCGCGCGCTTTGCCGAGCAGCGGGTCGATCTCGCCCAGGCTCAACAGGACGCGATACCCGTCTTCCGCT
The DNA here is from genome assembly GCA_025698865.1 of Erythrobacter sp. Classification (GTDB taxonomy): domain Bacteria; phylum Pseudomonadota; class Alphaproteobacteria; order Sphingomonadales; family Sphingomonadaceae; genus Qipengyuania. The sequence goes on from JAILWQ010000003.1 coordinate 322,022, forward strand.
TCGACCATGATCCCCTGCGCCAGCGCCGCGCCGCGCAGCGACGTGCCCTGCGGATACCCGCCTGCTTCCAGCAAGGTCACCAAAGCCGGCCCCTCGCAGCTGCGGGCCGTGCCGTGATCGTCGAATGCGATCACCTCCCGCGGCAGACCGGCAAGCGCATCCGGCGTGATGGCGATCGGCGCTAGCGCGGGAATCTCGGCGGACGAAGCGTGCCCGGGATGGGCCAAGACCGGACCCGGAAGGGCAAACAGCCCGGCGGCCAGCAGGAAATAACAGGGCTTCATCGCACGCATCCTATTCCAGTTCGAGGATCACCTCTTCCACGGCGAGGCTGTCGCCTTCGCCCGCATTGATCTTGCCGACCGTCGCTTCCTTCTCGGCGCGCAGGATGTTTTCCATCTTCATCGCCTCGACCGTGGCGAGCGGCTGGCCCGGCTGGACCGCATCGCCTTCCGCCACGTGCAGCTTCACCAGCAGGCCGGGCATCGGGCAGATCAGGAGCTTGGAAAGATCCGGCGGCTCCTTCTCGATCATGTGGCTAGCAAGATCGGCGATCCGGCTCTGGAGGATGCGCAGGGTATGGGTGCCGCCATGGGTCGTCACGGCATAGCCGGTGCGGGTCGGAGCGAGTTTGAGGCCGTAGGTCGCGACCGGCTCGGCATGCTCACCGGCACCCGTCTCGAACAGGTCGACCTCGACGAAGCGCTCACCCGGCGTGTAGCTCAGCGCAAGCGTCACCGGTTCGCCGTCGACCGCGACCGAATCCTCCTCCAGCCGCACCTGATGCGTGGTCGAGTTTTCCTCGCGCGCGCCGATGCGGATGGTCCAGTCGCCCGGTGCGTAGAATTCCTCGTGCAGTTTCTGGTCGATCCGCCGCGCGCGGTCGGCATCGGCGGTCGCGATCACGCCGCCGACCGCCGCCAGAACGCGCGAGAGGCGATCGTCGAGCGGCGCGCCGGTGAAGCCGTCAGGGTATTCCTCGGCGATGAAGCCGGTGGTCAGCTCGCCGGAGCGGAAACGCGGATGCTGCATGATCGCGCTGAGGAAATCGACATTGTGGCCCAGCCCCTCGAGCCGGAACGCGTCGAGCGCCTGCACCTGAAGATCGGCTGCCTCGTCCCGGGTCTCGCCCCAGGTGATGAGCTTGGCGATCATCGGATCGTAATGGATGGAAACTTCGCCGCCCTCGAACACGCCGTCGTCGACCCGGATGCCGCCGACGCCCCGGCGGCCGTTCTCGCTGCCGTCGTCGGTCCAGGGTTCGACCGGTGGATCGTATTCGACCAGCCGCCCGATGCTGGGGAGGAATCCGCGATAGGGATCCTCGGCATAGACGCGGTTCTCGATGGCCCAGCCGTCGATCTTCACGTCGTCCTGCGTCATGTCGAGCGTCTCGCCCGCGGCGACACGGATCATCTGCTCGACCAGATCGATGCCGGTGATTGCCTCCGTCACCGGGTGCTCGACCTGGAGGCGGGTGTTCATTTCGAGGAAGTAGAAGCTCTCGCCGGTCTTGTCGGCGCCGCTGACGATCAGTTCGACCGTGCCGGCGCTGTGATAATCGACCGCGCGGGCCAGCGCGACGCACTGTTCGCCCATCGCCTTGCGCATGGCGGGGGTGACGAAGGGCGACGGCGCTTCCTCGACCACCTTCTGGTGGCGGCGCTGGATCGAGCACTCGCGCTCGTTGAGATAGAGAATGGTCCCGTGCTTGTCGCCGAGTATCTGGATTTCGATATGGCGAGGGTCCTCGATGAACTTCTCGATGAAGACCCGGTCGTCGCCGAAGCTGTTCAGGCCCTCGCGCTTGACGCTTTCGAAGCCCTCGCGGACGTCCTTCTCGCTATAGGCAAGGCGCATGCCCTTACCGCCGCCGCCCGCGCTGGCCTTCATCATCACCGGGTAGGTGATGTCGTTGGCGATGCGCACCGCGTGTTCCGTATCCTCGATTTCGCCGACGAAACCGGGGACGACGTTGACGCCCGCTTCCATCGCCAGCTTCTTGCTTTCGATTTTGTCGCCCATCGCCGCGATCGCCCCGGCCGGCGGCCCGATGAAGGCGATTCCCGCATCCTCCAGCGCCTCGACGAAGCTCGCCCGTTCGGAAAGGAAGCCATACCCCGGATGGACCGCCTCGGCCCCCGTCTCCTTGCACGCGGCGATGATCTTGTCGGCAACCAGATAGCTTTCCGCCGCGGGGGCCGCGCCGATATTCACCGCCTCGTCTGCCATCCGCACGAAAGGCGCGCGGGCATCGGCATCGGAATAGACCGCGACGGTGGCGATACCCATGCGCCGGGCGGTGGTGATCACGCGGCAGGCAATTTCGCCGCGATTGGCGATGAGGATCTTTGTGAACATCAGTTTTCCCAGATGAGATTCTTCAGCTGCGCCGTACGGGCGCGGGTCAGTTTGGCAAGGCAGGTCGCCTGCTGGAGCGGCTGCATGGTCCCGCCGGCAAAGCGACCGCCCTCGAGCACGCACTGGCGATCGCGAAAGGTGAGCCAGGCGCGCTGCGACCCTCGAAGCGCTGCGACATAGCCGAAACCACCGCCGCGCGACGTGTCCGCATCGTCACGCTTCTGCATCGAGGCCAGCGTCCGCTTCCACTGGACGTTCATGGTCTCGTCGGCCGTCTCGTAGTCGCGCGCGGCGCAGATGTTCATGTCCGTCTGCGTGGTGGGTTCCGTACAGTCGACGGCGCGCTGCGGAGCCTGCGCGGCAGCCTGCATCAACAGCAATGCGGTGAGGATCATGTTTCGTTTCCCTGTGCGACGGCCCCCGCATAGCCGATAAGCGCGTCAGCGTAAGCCCCCGCGCCGCGCCGATCGCCCTCGCCCTCTATCAGTGATGCAACGGCCCCGGCGAGGCGCCGGACATTCCCGGACGACAACGCGCCGAGCGCAGAGACATACACGCCGATGGTGAAAAGGATCGCGCGCGATTGCGGGAGACGGCGCAGCGTCTGGCGCTCGGACCGGACGAACAGCATCTCGCCCGCGTTCTCGGCCGTCACGTGCGCGAAGGCCCTTTCGGGTGGCTCCGCAACCCATCGCATCGCATCGCATCGGTGGGGGCGATAAACCAGTTGCACCGCCCGAAGATGGGCCCCGGTTCGAGCCGGGCCATGAAATGATCGACCCCGCTCGCCAACTGCTCGCGATATCCCTGGATCGGAGCATGAAGGGCGGTGAGCGAAAGACCGAGCTTTTCCGCAGGCGCCCAGTCCGAAGGCCAGCCGACCGCCGCGCCGACGAGGCGATACTGGTCCGCGCCGGGAGCCAGCGTCAGGAGACACATGTCCTCGTGATGCGCGCAGGCCACTTCGCGCAAGCTGCCCGCCACGCCGAGCATCCGGGCGAGCTCGGAGGCAGGCGCCTCGCTTTCGGGCAGCAGTTGCACGCCTTCGGGAAAAGCTTCGAATGCGGCCGCCCGCGCCGCGATGTCCGGTTCGGGCTGCAGCCACTCGTTCTCGCCGAGCCGCTGCAAGCCCATCTTCAACACGCCCCCGCCTCGCGCACGGGGCAAGAGGTCCTCGACCGAAAAGCCGAGCACCTAGAGCCCTCGCCCGGGTCGGCGGTTGCCGGTCACTCGGCCGGCTCGCATGTCCTTTCGGCGCGCATGGGTTCTTCCTGCACCAGCGGGGTCAGGCCCAGCTTGGCGAACAGCGCGCCATCGCTGTCGTCACCGACATTGGGCGCGGTCAGGAGCTTGTCACCGGTGAAGATCGAATTGGCACCTGCGAGGAAACACAGCGCCTGTGTCGCCTCCGACATCGACTCGCGACCGGCGGACAGGCGCACCATGCTCAGCGGCATGCAGATGCGCGCGACCGCCACGGTGCGGACGAACTCGATATCGTCGATCTTGGCGAGCGGCGTGTCGGCCAGCATGTCGCCCAGCACCGTGCCCTTGACCGGGACCAGCGCATTGACCGGTACGCTTTCGGGATGGCGCTCCAGCGTGGCGAGCGTGTGGACGAAGCCGACGCGATCGCCGCGCGTCTCGCCCATTCCGACGATTCCGCCGCTGCACACGTTTATCCCCGCATCGCGCACGTTCTGAAGGGTATCAAGCCGGTCCTGATAGTTGCGGGTCGAAATCACGCGCTCGTAATATTCCGGGCCGGTGTCGACGTTGTGGTTGTAGTAATCGAGGCCCGCATCCTTGAGCTGGTCGGCCTGCGCCGGCGTCAGCATCCCCAGCGTCATGCAGGTTTCGAGCCCCATGTCGCGCACGCCCTTCACGATCTCGACGATCGCGGGCATGTCGCGCTCCTTGGGGTTGCGCCAGGCCGCGCCCATGCAGAAGCGCTGGCTGCCCGCATCCTTGGCCTGCGCCGCGGATTGCAGCACGGCGCGCACGTCCATCAGCTTGGTCGCCTCGACGCCGGAGTCCGCCTTCACCGACTGCGAGCAATAGCCGCAATCCTCGGGACACCCGCCGGTCTTGATGCTGAGCAAAGTGCAGAGCTGTACCTGTTCGGGCGGGTGGTTCTCGCGGTGCACGCTCGCCGCGCGGAACAGGAGTTCGGTGAAGGGAAGGTCGAAGAGGTCCGCGATTTCCTCGCGGGTCCAGTCGGTACGGATTTGGGTCATGCAGCCCTCGCAGCCGCGGCACCGCGCAGTAGACCTTCGGTGCTCAAATCCTCGTCGATGTCGGGCCAGTGAATGCCGAAGCCGGCCCCCGCCTTCGTCCAGCCAGCACGTTGCTGTGCCGTCGCGTTCAGCAACCGGGGATACCAGGCAAGCGGCGCCGAAATCGTGCGCCCGTCCATCAGGTCGACGATCAGGCTCGCCTCGTCGAAGCGGACGTCGAGCACGCGCTCGTCAGTCACCTTAGCCGAAATGTTCATTCCATGCCTCCGTCAGCGGTTCGCGGTTCTCCGCTACCAGCTTTACAATGTCATTCATCTCATGCGCGCGAAAGCCTCGGCTCTTCGCGACTTCGCAACTTTCCAGCCAGATCTTGATCGTCGCATCGCCTCGGTCGATGTGGATATGCGGCGGCTCGTTCGGTTCGTGGCTGTAGAAATAAAAGCGGAACGCGCCGATCCGCATGGCGGTCGGCATTACTCCGCCGCCTCCAGATCCTCATCCGCCGGCGGCATGTTATGCCCGAGCAGGCGCAACATGTCCGCCGCGCATTCGACCACGTTGCTGCCCGGGCCGTAGATGCCCTGTACCCCTGCATCGCGCAGATATTCGTAGTCCTTCTGCGGGATGACGCCACCAGCGATCACCTTGATGTCGGGGCGGCCGGCATCGCGCAGCAGGGTGATGAGTTCGGGGATCAGCGTCTTGTGCCCCGCCGCAAGACTGCTGGCACCGATCGCGTCGACATCGTTCTCCAGCGCCATTTCCAGCGTTTCCTGCGGCGTCTGGAACAGCGGCCCGCTTAGCACCTCGAAGCCCATGTCGGCAAAAGCGCTGGCGATCACGTTGGCGCCGCGATCGTGCCCGTCCTGGCCCATCTTGGCGATGAAGACTTTCGGCACATGGCCGATCCGCCGCTCGACCGACTTCACCCCCTCGACCACCTGGGCATAGCGGCTGTCATCGGCATAGGCCTCGGCATAGACGCCGCGCACCGGAGTCGGCACCGTGTCGTAGCGGCCAAAAACATCCTCCATCGCGCTGGAGATTTCGCCAAGCGTCGCATCCTGCCTCGCGGCTTCCACCGCCAGCCGGAGGACGTTCTCCCCGCCCCGCGCCCCTTCGGTCAGGGCGTCGAGCGCGGCGCGGCACGCCTTGTCGTCGCGGTCGGCCCGCACGCGCTCGATCCGGGCGATCTGGCTCTGGCGCACGGCATGGTTGTCGATATCGAGCGTGTCGATCTCGTCTTCCTGTTCGCGGCGGTACTTGTTGACCCCGACGATCACCGTCTTGCCGCGATCGACGCTGGCCTGCTTGGCGGCGGCGGCGCGTTCTATCTGTGCCTTGGGCTCGCCGCTGGCGACATATTGCGTCATGCCGCCCGCCGCCTCGACCTCGGCCAGCATCGCCCGCGCCTTGTCGACCAGCGCGGCGGTGAGGCTTTCGATATAGTAACTGCCGCCCAAGGGATCGGCGACGTTGGTGATGCCGGTTTCCTCCTGGATCACCAGCTGCGTGTTGCGCGCGATGCGGGCGCTGAAATCGGTAGGCAGCGCGATCGCCTCGTCTAGCGCATTGGTGTGCAGCGACTGCGTCCCGCCCAGCACCGCCGCCATGGCTTCCACCGTGGTGCGGATGACGTTGTTGTAGGGGTCCTGTTCCTGCAACGAAACGCCGCTCGTCTGGCAGTGGGTGCGCAGCATCTTCGACTTCTCGTTCTGCGCGCCGAGATCGGTCATGACATCGTGCCACAGATGGCGCGCGGCGCGCATCTTGGCGATCTCCATGAAGAAGTTCATGCCGATGCCCCAGAAGAAGGACAGACGCGGCGCGAAGGCATCGAGATCGAGCCCGGCTTCCATCGCGCGCTTGGCGTATTCCTTGCCGTCGGCGATGGTGAAGGCCAGCTCCTGCACCGCCGTCGCCCCGGCCTCGTGCATGTGATAGCCCGAAATTGAAATGCTGTTGAATTTCGGCATGTTGGCCGAAGTATATGCGATGATGTCGGAGATGATCCGCATGCTCGGCGCAGGGGGGTAGATATAGGTGTTGCGGACCATGAACTCCTTGAGGATGTCGTTCTGGATGGTCCCCGAGAGCTTCTCCTGGGTGACGCCCGCCCGCTCCGCCGCGACGATGTAGAAGGCGAGCACCGGGATCACCGCACCGTTCATCGTCATCGACACGCTCATGGTATCGAGCGGGATCTGGTCGAACAGGATTTCCATGTCACGCACGGTGTCGATCGCGACGCCCGCCTTGCCGACATCGCCGACCACGCGCGGATGATCGCTGTCATAGCCGCGATGCGTGGCGAGATCGAAGGCGACCGACAGCCCCTTCTGTCCCGCCGCTAGGTTACGGCGATAGAAGGCGTTCGATTCCTCGGCGGTGGAGAAGCCCGCATATTGCCGGATCGTCCACGGGCGGCCGGTGTACATGGAGGCATAGGGCCCGCGCGTGAACGGCGCGATCCCGGGAACGCCGGGATCGAGTTCCTCGGTATCCTCGCTGGTATAGAGCGGCTTGACCTCGATCCCTTCCGGGGTGTGCCAGGTGAGGTCGCGGCCTTTCACCTCCTTGTCGGCGAGGGGCTTCCAGTCGGCATAGGTGGGTTTGTCGTCAGCCATATCAATTCCGTTAGCCCTGAGCTTGTCAAAGGGCTGTCCTTCACTTCTAGACCCGCGCTAGACAAAAAAGCGGTCCTTCGACAAGCTCAGGACGAACGGGCGGGCGGGAATGGTCCCTGATGTGCGGGTCAGTGCCCGCTATCCTTCGGTGTCTCCATGATCTCGGTCAGCTGGCCCATCATGTCCTTGGGGTGGAGGAAGAAGATTGGCGTTCCGTGCGCCCCGATGCGCGTGGGGCCGAGGATGCGCTTGCCCTTCCCCTCGAACCAGGCGCGGGCGTCTTCGATATTCTCGACCTCGTAGCAGACATGGTGCTGCCCGCCCGCCGGGTTCTTGGCGAGAAAACCGTTGATCGGAGAGGCGTCGTCGAACGGCTCGATCAGCTCGATCTGGGTGCCCTTACCGACTTCGCCCGCGCTGTCCGGCGTATCGACGAAGCAGACCTTGACCCCCTGCTCGGGCAGATCGAACGGCTCGGTTATCCGCAGCGCGCCCATCGTCTCGCGGTAATAGGCGATACTGTCCGCGATCGAAGACGTCGCGACGCCGATATGATTGAGACGGCCAAGTTTCATGAGTTCTCCAATGACAGTCCAAACCAACATATTCCGATTAGAAATGCTCCGATCGATAACCCGAGCGACACCGCTGCCGCCAACGTGGCCCTGTTGACATCAGACTCAGGAGCAACCTCATCATAGTCGTCCTTGCTAACTGCATTCCCTTCCCAGTGGGCGTCGAAAAGCGCTTGGCCAGCAAAAGCCAACCCTCGGACCAACAGAACATTACCCAGTATCGAGAAAGCCAAGCCGACCGCAAACAAAACTCCGGGACCGAGCAGCATTGGACGAAGGGTATCTGACGCTAGCATCGCTACTAGTGGTGCGCCATTAATGGTCAATGTTGAAGCGAGAACCCACTTAAATAAATCGAGCCTAACAGAAAAAAAGCGATCAATATCTAATTCGATCAGCCTTTCTCGGACAGCGAGTTGCCTCAGACTTTGATGCTCCTCTTCAATCATACTCGACCCGATCTACAACGGAATATTATCGTGCTTCTTCCACGGGTTCTCCAACTGCTTGCCGCGCAGCTTCCGTAGCCCCAGCGCAATCCGCCGCCGGGTCGAATGTGGGTGGATCACCTCGTCGATATAGCCCCGGCTCGCCGCAACGAAGGGATTGGCGAAGCGGTCCTCGTATTCCTTGGTCTTTTCGGCGATCTTCTCGGGATTGTCGCGGTCCTGGCGGAAGATAATCTCGACCGCGCCCTTGGCGCCCATCACCGCGATCTCGGCGGTGGGCCACGCGTAGTTCAAGTCGCCGCGCAGGTGCTTGGAGGCCATGACGTCATAGGCGCCGCCATAGGCCTTGCGGGTGATCACGGTGATCTTGGGCACGGTCGCCTCGGCATAGGCGAACAGCAGCTTGGCGCCGTGCTTGATTATGCCGTTGTGTTCCTGCGCCGTGCCGGGAAGGAAGCCGGGCACATCGACGAAGGTGACGATCGGTATCTCGAAAGCATCGCAGAAGCGCACGAAACGCGCAGCTTTCTTCGAACTGGCGATGTCGAGTACGCCGGCCAGCACCATCGGCTGGTTCGCGACGACGCCGACCGTGCGCCCCTCGACCCGGCCGAAACCGCACAGGATGTTCGCCGCGTGGGCGGGCTGGACTTCGAAGAAATCGCCCTCGTCCAGCACCTTGGCGATGACTTCGTGCATGTCATAGGGCTGGTTGGCGTTGTCGGGGATCAGCGTGTCCAGGCTCGGCTCCTCGCGATCCCACGGATCGTCGGTGGGCCTTTCCGGCACGTCCTCGCGGTTCGACAGCGGCAGGAAGTCGAAGAAATTGCGCGTCGCGAGCAGCGTCTCGATATCGTTCTCGAACGCGACATCGGCGACGGAGGTCTTGGTGGTGTGCGTGACCGCTCCGCCCAGTTCCTCCTGCGTCACCACCTCGTTGGTGACCGTCTTCACCACGTCCGGCCCGGTGACGAACATGTAGGAGCTGTCCTTCACCATGAAGATGAAGTCGGTCATCGCCGGGGAATAGACCGCCCCGCCCGCGCACGGCCCCATGATGAGGCTGATCTGCGGCACCACGCCGCTGGCGAGCACGTTGCGCTGGAACACCTCGGCATAACCGCCCAGGCTGGCAACGCCTTCCTGGATACGAGCGCCGCCGCTGTCGTTGAGGCCGATGACCGGCGCGCCGACCTTCAGCGCCATGTCCATCACCTTGCAGATCTTTTCCGCGTGGCGCTTGGAGAGCGAACCGCCGAAGACGGTGAAATCCTGACTGAACACAAAGACCAGCCGGCCGTTGATCGTGCCCGATCCGGTGACCACGCCGTCGCCCGGAATGCGCTGCTTCTCCATGCCGAAATCGATGCAGTCGTGTTCGACATAGGTGTCCAGTTCCTCGAAGCTGTCCTCGTCGAGCAGCACGTCGAGCCGTTCGCGCGCGGTCAGCTTGCCCTTGGCGTGCTGCGCGTCGATGCGCTTCTGCCCGCCCCCCATGTGGGCCGCTTCCCGGCGGCGTTCCATTTCGGCGATATTGGCGGACATGCGGTTCCCCTGAATTGAGCTTTCCCACAAGCGCGTAGAGCGCGGGCGGCGCCAGCGTCAATCGCGAGGGGCCATTCTCGTAGCGGAAATGAGGAATTCGACATTGCCTTCGGGGCCGGTGATCGGGCTTTCGATGACGCCGTCGACCGTGAAGCCCTGCCGCTCCAACCACGTCCGCACCTCGTCGCAGACGCGGCGGTGAAGGGCGGGATCGCTGACGACGCCTTTCTTGCCGACCTCCTCGCGCCCGACCTCGAATTGCGGCTTGATCAGCGCGACCAGCCGGCAGTCCGGGGAGGCCAGTTCCAGCGGGCGCTCGAGCACCTTGGCGAGCCCGATGAAGCTGGCGTCGCACACCACCCAGCCACACGGCCGGTCGATCATCTCCGGCGTCAGGACCCGCGCGCTGGTCTGTTCGAGCACGGTCACCCGCTCGTCCTGCCGCAGTTTCCAGGCGAGCTGGTTGGTTCCACTGTCGACCGCGAAGACATGCGCCGCCGCGCCCTGCAACAGCACGTCGGTGAAACCGCCCGTGGAGCTGCCGATATCCATCGCAACCACGCCCGCCGGGTCGAGCCCGAAATGTGCGATGGCATGGGCGAGCTTGATCCCGCCCCGGCTGACCCACGGGTGATCGCGGCCGCGAACGTCCAGCGGCGCGTCTTCCGCCAACTGCTGGCCGGGCTTGGCAAGCTTCTGCTCGCCCGAAAAGACGAGGCCGGCCATCACCAGCGCCTGCGCCCGGGTCCGGCTTTCCACGAGCCCGCGATCGACGAGCATCTGGTCGAGACGTTTCTTCTTCATTGGAAACTCATCTCCTAGCGCGCATTGTAGGGACATGAAACCGATCTACGGCCACCTCGCCGGCGCCCTGGCGCTGACCTTCACTCTCGCCGCGTGCATCCCCGCGCCGGATTCGACGCCTGCGCCGGAGCCGGTGCAGAACCGCCCGACGCCCGCGCCGAGCCCGGCCCCCACGGTGGCTTTGCCGACTTACGAGAACTGGATCGACGCGCCCCAGACGCCGGGGGACTGGTCCTACCGCGCGACCGGCAATGAAAGCCGCGCGAGCTTCGGCAACGGGACCAGCCTGGCGTTCCAGATGGTCTGCACTCCGGCGAAGCAGGTCGTGCTGACCCGTCCTGGCCGGGGCACCGAGCGCATGGCGATCCGCACCGAGACGAGCGAGCGCGCCCTTCCCGCAGCGCCTCGCTCCGAAGGCACGGTCGCCACGCTGACCGCCCGCGATCCGCTGCTCGACGCCATGGCGCTGACCCGCGGGCGGTTCGCGGTGGAGGTCGAGGGGCAAACGGCGCTGTTCCTCCCCGCCTGGGCCGAGGTCACCCGCGTGATCGAGGATTGCCGCTGATAGCGCAGGACTGAAAAAGGCCCGCGATCGAGGTCGCGATCCAGAAACGCCAATTCTGACGCCGGAAAACTTTTTTTCAAGGCTTGTTTTTGCTCTCGCGACGCAACAAACTGCACGTCAAGATCAGCGGCGAACGCGGTCTTGGGACCCCGTGAAACGGGTCTCTAGCTCACTAGCGCGAAAGGAGGTGATCCGATGTCTCATGGTTCAGCAGAGAGGTCGGCAAGTTTCCGCGCGGAGCACTATCGGTAACATCCATTACCCTTAGAGGCTTCGTGAGCGGCGCTTCCGCCGCTGACCATGACAAGGGCGATCCACCGACGGGCTGGGTCGCCCTTCTCATTTTGGTCTGATGATCCTCGGGTTCCTCCGCTTCGCTGCCGGCGGCCGGTCTGCCTGGCCGGGCCTCCTCCGGCCCGGAGCTGTCGCCTGCTGATCGCGCTGATATCCGCCCGCCCTTGCCCGAAACGCCGGGGCATACTAACCGCGCGGCATGGATTTCGAACGCATCCCGCACGCCGCGCCGGTTCCCGGAGAGACCCGCCAGCAGGCCATCGCCGATCCCGGCTTCGGCAAGGTCTTCACCGATCACATGGTCGAAGTCGATTACGACGAGGCGAAGGGCGGCTGGCATACCGCGCGGCTGCGGGCGCGCGAGCCGATCGCGCTCGATCCGGCCGCTTCCGTCCTGCATTACGCGCAGGAAATCTTCGAGGGCATGAAGGCGTACCGTCATCCCGACGGCAGCCTCGCGCTGTTCCGGCCCGAACAGAACGCCCGGCGTTTCAACGCTTCGGCCGACCGCATGGCGATGCCGCACGTGCCCGAAGATCTGTTCATCGAGAGCATCCGCCAGCTCCTCTCGGTCGATGCCGACTGGATGCCGCCGATCGAAGGCGGCTCGCTCTATCTGCGACCCTTCATGTTCGCCTCCGAAGCCTTTCTCGGCGTCCGTCCGGCCCGGCAGTACAAGTTCATGCTGATCGCCTCGCCGGTGGGCGGATATTTCAAGGCCGGGGCCAAGGCGCTCAAGATCTGGGTCAGCCGCAATTACGTACGCGCCGCGCCCGGCGGAACGGGTGCCGCGAAGACCGGCGGGAACTATGCGAGCAGCCTCGTTCCGCAGATGGAAGGCGCCGATCAGGGCTGCGATCAGGTCATATTCCTCGATGCGGTCGAGAAGAAGTGGATCGAGGAACTGGGGGGCATGAACGTGTTCTTCGTGTTCGACGACGGCAGCGTGATCACCCCGCCGCTCACCGGCACGATCCTGCCCGGCATCACCCGCGACAGCCTGATCCAGTTGATGCGCGAGGAAGGTCTGCAGGTCCGCGAGGAACCCTACAATATCGACCAGTGGCGCGCCGACGCGGTGAAGGGCAATCTGGTCGAGACGATGGCTTGCGGCACCGCTGCGGTCGTCACGCCGATCGGCACGGTGGTCGGCCCGGACGGGGAGTTCCGGATCGGCGCGGGCGGCATGGGTCAGCTCACCGCCAAGCTGCGCGAAAAGCTCGTCGGCATCCAGAACGGCACGGTCGAGGACCGCCACGGCTGGGTGATGAAGCTCTAGATCCGGCTCAACCGCATCGCTGCCCGCGTCAACCACGGCGCGGCCCCTGCCAGGCGGGTGGCGGGGGAGGCGATCCGGGGATGCTCGGCAAGGTGCCAGATCGCTTCCGCAATCCCGACCGGGCGCCTCGCGCGGCGAGCGAAGCGGGCCTGATACTGCGGCGCTTCAATGCCAGCGAGATAGGCCTCGACCGCATCCTGGGCACTCGCCAGCGCGATCGACATGCCTTCTCCCGCCAGGGAAGGAATGACTGCCGCCTGATCGCCCAGCCGGTAGAGCCCCGCCTCGCTCGAACGGGCGATCCAGCCATAGGGCACGGCGGCGATGGTATCGATGGGCAGGCCATGATCTGCCCCCTCCATCCGCCGCGCGAAGTGCGGATTGTCCTCCGCTAGGATGTCGAGCAGCCGCCACGGATCGGATTTGGCCGAACCGAGCAGCGATTTGCGCAAAGCGAGGCAGACATTGGTGCTGCCGTCCTCCTGCACGACGATGCCGGCATAGCCGCCCGGAAAGAGGTGCAGTTCGATCGCATCACCGACCATCGCCCGAGCTGGTGATCTGGCGGGCAGCCTGACCCGCAGCCCCAGTGCCGGATCGCGGTTTTCCCGTGGCCGCATCGCTCCGCGTACATCGTGCTTGCCCGTCGCGAGGAAGATCGCATCCGATCGCCATTCGCGCCGCGATCCGCTTATGCAGCCCGGCGCGACGCTGCGCGCCCGGTCGATCTCGAGCTTGGCGCCGGTCGCGACCGCCGCTGCACGCAGGGCGGTATCGAGCGCGCGACGCGACAGCCCGAAGCCGGGTTCGACCAGTTCCGTTTCGGCCATCGCATCACCGGCGTAGAGCCGCAATCGCCGAACCGGATGTGCGCCAAGGCTTTCCGGGCCGCAACCGATCGCCCGCAACTGCGCTGCTGTCTTCCAGCTCAAGAACCCGCCGCAGATGCAATCGCCTACCACTTCGTCCCGGTCGATCAGCACGGGGTTATAGCCAGCGTGGGCAAGGCGGATCGCCGCGCTGCTCCCCGCCGGCCCGGCGCCGAGGACGATCGGCGTGCTCAGCGCAAGCGCTCGACGCAGAGGCGGAAGGGAAAGGCACGGAACACCCGCGCCGCCTTGATCCCGGCGTCTTCCAGCAGGGGTGGCCATTCGCGGGGGCGGTAGGACCGCGCGATGGACAGCTGCCCGTCATGCCGCACGATCGGATGCCAGCCGAACAGGCGCGCCAGGACAGGGTAACCGGCATAGGCGAAGCCGTGGCGATGGAGGTCGTTCACGAACCATCCCCGCCCCGCCTCGCGTTCCATGAAACGCAGGAAAGCGACCAGCTGTTCGTGCGTCATGTGGTGCGCGACGAGACTGGACACCACGCAGTCGAAGCCTTCGCCGGCCAGATCGGCGTAGTCGCCGGTCCGGTATTCCATGCCCAGCGAGGCGGCGGTCTGGTCCCGCGCGATGCCTTCGCTGCGCGGGTTGAGGTCCACCCCGACCAGCCGGACGTCCTTGCCGCGCTTCTGCGCCCAATGCGCAATCGCGCGCAGCATGTCGCCATCTCCGAACCCCACATCGAGAAGGGAAAAATGCCTCCGGTCCCCGATGGCGCGGTCGAGGAAAGCCAGCGTCGGCCGGCGCGCCAGCGTGACGGTGTTCACCTTCGCCAGATCGTTCAGAACCGCGCGATAGGTCCCGGCGTCGAGCGCCGGATCGTCCATGATCTCGTCGGCGATGCGGCGCTCAGCCAGCATCTTGCCAGCCGTAGCGAAACCCCTCCATGGCGAGGCCGGGACCGAATGCCAGCGCAACCCCGCTTTCCGGCCCATCGCGCATCACCCTTTCGAGGACGAACATCAGGGTGGAGGAAGACATGTTGCCGAATTCGCGCAGGACCGTTCGCGAATGGTCCAGCGCGTCGGGTTCGAGATCGAGCCCGCGCTGCACCGCGTCGAGGATCGACCGACCGCCCGCATGGACGGCGAAGCTCGTCGGTCTGCCATCCGCAAGAACGGCCTCCTGAACATCCGTCCGCGTCAGGGCGGAGGCGATGCGGCCGGGGACCTCGCCCGACAGGCGCATGTGGAAGCCGGTATCGCCGATCCGCCAGGTGATGAGCTCGTCGCTTTCCTCGAGCGCGGCCGAAATGCCGCTGCCGATGGCAAGTCCGGGACCCGCCCCGGTCACGATGGCCGCCGCCGCCCCGTCACCGAACTGAGCTCCGGCGAGGAGCGGCTCGATATCGACCGTGCTCTGGTGGTGGAGCGAAGACAGTTCGACCGTCACGACCAGCACCCGTGCCTCGGGTTCCGAACGGACGATATGGCGCGCGGTCCGCAATGCGGTGACCGCGGCATAGCAGCCCATGAAGCCGATCAGCACGCGCTCGACATTGCTGGCGAAGCCAAGCTTGCGAGCGATGATCTGGTCGATCCCCGGCGCCACGAATCCGGTGCAACTGGCCACGACGATATGCGTGATCTCGCCGAGATGGCTCAACCTGCCGATCGCTTCCAGCGCCAGTTGCGGCGCTTCCTCGGCATAGATCGTCATGCGCCGGGCGGTCGAAGGCGCGCCGTCGGAATAGAAGCCCTGCCCGCGATCGAGCAGCGCGTCCTCCTCGCTCAGCACCGACCAGCGATGTTCGATACCCGAACGTTCGGCCATCCGCTCGAACAGCCTGGCCTCTCTCTTGCCGCCAAGCTGCCGCATCGCCCAGCCGCGATACTCCTGTTCGAAATCGCAGGCCGGAACGGCGGTGGCGATTTCGGCGATCCGTGCGGTCATGAATTGGCGACCCCTTCGCCTGCCCAACGCCGGGCTCGGCTCATAGGTCCCCGGCCGGCACGTTCTCGCGCAATTCCTCGAGCCACACCGCCGCGACCGCGTCGCTCGGCGCGCGCCAATCGCCCCGCGGGCTCAGCGAGCCGCCCGCGCTGACCTTGGGCCCGTTCGGCAAGGCACTGCGCTTGAACTGGCTGAATTCGAAGAAACGCCTGAGGAAATTGTTCAGCCAGCCGGCAATGGCGGGCAGATCGTATTCGTTCTTCTTCCCGTCCGGAAAGCCGATCGGCCACAGCCCCTCGCTGGCATCCTTCCACGCATGCCAGGCGAGGAAGGCGACATGGCTCGGTTTCTGCCCCCAGCGGACGATGTGATGGAGGAAGAAGTCGTTGAGGTCGTAGGGACCGATCATGGACTCGGTGGACTGGATCGCCCCGTTCTCTCCGGCCGGGACCAGTTCGGGGCTGATCTCGGTGGCGACGATGTCTTCCAGCACGGCGTCGCATTGCCCGTCGAACTGGTCGGTGTTGACCGCCCAGTAAATGAGGTACTGGATCAGCGTCTTGGGCACGCCGGCATTGACCGCATAATGGCTCATCTGGTCGCCCACACCGTAGGTGCACCAGCCGAGCGCCAGTTCGCTGAGATCGCCGGTGCCGAGCACGAAGCCCGAATGATGGCCGGCCAAGCGGAACAGGTAATCGGTGCGAAGCCCGGCCTGCACGTTCTCGAACGTGGTGTCGTAGACCGCCTCGCCCCTGGCGAAGGGGTGGCTCATGTCCTCCAGCATCCGGGAGGCTGCGGGGCGGATGTCGATCTCCTCGGCCGTGACGCCGAAGGCTTCCATCAGCCGCCAGGCATTGCCCTTCGTGCGATCCGACGTCGCGAAGCCCGGCATGGTGTAGCAACGGATGTCGGTGCGCGGCCGACCCAGCCGGTCCATCGCCTTGGCCGCCACGATCAGCGCATGGGTGCTGTCGAGCCCGCCCGAGATGCCCAAGACGAGGCTCTTCGCCCCGGTCGCCTCGATCCGGCGCATCAGGGCGTCGACCTGGATGTTGAACGCCTCGTAGCAATCCTCGTCCAGCTTGTCGGCGCGATTCGGGACGAAGGGGAAGCGCCGGATGGGCCGGATCAGCCCGGTGTCGCAACCCGTCCGGCAGGGGGTGAAGGCGAGGCGGCGATAGAGGTCCTCGGGCCGCCCGTCCGCCTCGGCGGCGTCGTTGAAGGTCCCCACCCGCATCCGGTCATTGAGAATGCGACGCGTGTCGATATCGACCACGCAGAGTTCCGGCTCCCGGTCGAAGCGCACGCTTTCGATCAGCAGGTCGCCGAGTTCGTAGATCATGCCCTGCCCGTCCCAGGCGAGATCGGTCGTGCTTTCGCCGTATCCGCTGGCGGAATAGGCGTAGGCGCAGATGTTTCGGCTGGAGCTGGCACGGGTGAGCATGTGCCGCTCGTCCGACTTGCCGATGGTGATGTTGCTTGCCGACAGGTTCAGCAGGATCGTCGCGCCCGCCAGCGCAGCGCGCGTCCCCGGCTGGATCGGCGACCA
Source organism: Erythrobacter sp. (assembly GCA_025698865.1). Classification (GTDB taxonomy): domain Bacteria; phylum Pseudomonadota; class Alphaproteobacteria; order Sphingomonadales; family Sphingomonadaceae; genus Qipengyuania. The sequence goes on from JAILWQ010000003.1 coordinate 339,090, forward strand.
GAAATCCTCGCAGATCTCGATCCCGAACACGAAGCCGGGCATGTCGGTAGCGGCGAAAAGCAGGTCGACGCCGAACGGGATTTCGGCCCCCGCAGCCTCGATCGTCAGGCCGACGCAATCGTGCCCGCGCGCAAACCAGCGCTTCTCGTAGAACTCGCGGTAATTGGGCAGATAGCTCTTGGGGACGGCGCCCAGCATCCGGCCATCGGCAATGGCGATCGCGCAATTGTAGACCCGGCCATTGCGGCGCAGCGGCGCGCCGACCACCAGCACCGGCGCCAGCCCGCGGCTGGCCTCGACGATCCGGCCAAGATGCAGATCGACCGCATCGAGCAGCGCGCCCTGAAGGTGAAGATCGTCGATCGCGTAGGAGGACAGGCTGAGCTCGGGATAGAGCAGCAGATCGACATGCTGTTCGTGCGCGCGGCGCGCATCGGCAATGATGCCGTCCGCATTGTAGGCGACGTCGGCGGTGCGGACCTGCGGCGTGCTGGTCGCCAGCCTCACGAAACCATGGGTGTGCCGGTCGAAGAACGGGTGGTCAGCGGTGTTCACCATGGCGATGGCGTATCCGGGCGCAGGTGGACAGGCAAATCTAATCCACCGTTCCCGCTCATTACGCGGCCAGCAGGCCCCCGGCGCCGGGGCATTCCTGAAGCATCTCGATGAGCCCGCGCTCCTCGCGCGTCAGCCAGCGCGTGGCCCGCGGCAGCTTGAGCGAGCCCCGCCAGCTCTCCTGCTCGTCCATCAGCTCGAAGACCGCCGGATGGATGTAACTCTTGCGGGTCACGGCGGGCGTGTTGCCGAGCTCGCCGGCGACGCAGGACAGCAATTCCTTCATCGGCACCTTGCCCTCGCCTGCGCGCAGGCAGTCGAAGGCGAGCACGCTGCCATGCCAGGTGCGGAAGTTCTTGGCCGTGAAGCGCTCGCCCATCGCCTCTTCGAGATATTCGTTAACGTCCGCCGAGCCGACCGCGTGGACCGTGCCATCCTCGTCGACATATTTGAAGATGTTCTGGCCGGGCAGGTCCTGCATGTTGCGAACCATCCGCGCGAGGCTGCCATCGGTCAGCGTGACCTCGCGCATCTTGCCCGACTTGCCCTTGTATCGCAGCTTGAGCGTCTTGCCCGTGACCTCGGCATGGCGCCGCCGCAGGGTGGTCGCGCCGTAGCTCTTGTTGCGCACCGCGTAGCCCTCGTTCCCGACGCGGATCGCACCCAGATCGAGCAGGCGCACCACGCTGGCGACGGCGCGTTCCCAGGTCAGCTTGCGGCCGCGCAGATCCTCTTCCACGCGTTTGCGGACCAGCGGCAGGAGGCTGCCGAAGGCGAGGCACTTGTCGAACTTCTCGCTTTCGCGCGCGGCGCGGAATTCGGGGTGATAGCGATACTGCTTGCGGCCCTTCGCATCGATCCCGGTGGCAAGGATATGGCCGTTCGGCGCGGGGCAGAACCAGGCGTCCTTGTACGCCGGCGGCAGGGCGATCGCGTTCAGCCGCTTCTTCTCTGCCCGTTCGGTGACGAGCTTGCCCTCGGCATCGTAGTAAGCCCATCCCTTGCCCGCCCTCTTGCGGGTGATGCCGGGCAGATCGTCGTCGACATAAATGAGCTTGGTCATGGCAAATAGCTTGACGCGCGAGGTGCGCGGCGGTTCCGCTTGCGGGCGAAGCTCCGGCTCCCCAGCTTGGTCGCGACACAGCATCAGGAGACACGATCTTGGCCAACCCGACCTACACCCCGCCCGCCGTCTGGACCCACGACGCGGAGAATGGCGGCAAGTTCGCCAGCATCAACCGCCCGACCGCCGGCGCGAGGCAGGAGCGGGAGCTTCCGAGCGGTGACCACGATCTGCAACTCTATTCGCTCGCCACGCCCAATGGCGTGAAAGCGACGATCATGCTCGAGGAACTCCTCGAGGCGGGGCATTCCGGTGCGGAATACGATGCCTGGACGATCAAGATATCGGACGGCGACCAGTTCGGATCGGGCTTTGTCGGGATCAACCCGAACTCCAAGATCCCCGCCCTGCTCGACCGCAGCGGCGCCGAGCCCGTCCGGGTGTTCGAGAGCGGCGCGATCCTGATGCATCTGGCGGAGAAGTTCGGCGCCTTCCTGCCGAGCGATTCCAGCCGGGCCGAGGTGCTCAGCTGGCTGTTCTGGCAGATCGGCAGCGCCCCGTTCATCGGTGGCGGCTTCGGGCACTTCTACGCCTATGCGCCGGAAAAATACGAATATCCCATCAACCGCTATGCGATGGAAACCAAGCGCCTGTTCGATGTGGCGGACCAGCGCCTCGCCCGGACCGAATTCCTCGGCGGGGATGACTACACCATCGCCGACATCGCCGCCTTCCCCTGGCTTGCCCCCTTCGTCGAGGGCACGATCTACAACGAGGCGAAGACCTTTCTCTCGATCGACGAATACGAGAATGTCGGCCGCTGGGCCAAGACGATCGCAGCGCGGCCCGGCGTGAAGCGCGGCCGCATTGTCAACAAGGTGTGGGGCGAAGAGAACGAGCAGCTCGCCGAACGCCACTCCGCCGCCGATTTTGAAGGCAAGTCGCTCTAGGGGATCGGCCCGCCGGACGGCTCCGTCATCGCGCCGGGGCCGTCGCGGCGAAGGCCCCCTTCACATCGGCGCGGCAATCGCTATAGGAACGCCCGCCTGCTGGGGTGTAGCCAAGTGGTAAGGCACCGGTTTTTGGTACCGGCATTCGCAGGTTCGATCCCTGCCACCCCAGCCAAGCAGTCTGAAAATAGCTGAAAAGCGCAGAATCCCTAAGATGCGAGTCTAAGGGATTCCCAGTTGTCCCCAGCAACTGTCCCAACCAGCTGTCCCAAGGCAGGGATGACAGCAGGCCGAAAAAGGCTTGCCCGCATGCCCCGATCCCCCGTTCAGAACATCAAGCGCCGTGGCGCCGTTTATTGGTGGCGGCGAACTATTTCGCTCACCCGTTTGGGTTTTTCGGATTCTCGACTCATAAGCTTGGAGTTCAGCCTCTTCACCAAGGAGCTGGACAGCGCTCGCGGACGTGCCGCGGCGATGACCGCTTATAGTGAGAGATTGAGGATGAGTTTCCGGGACAACGTTGCGCAGTTCGGTCTGGACAAGCAAGCCATCAGCACGATCTTCATGGAGGAGGTGCGCAGCTACCGCAACGAACTCGTCCATCTCGAGGCGGCCTGGAAGGCGCACCCGGTCTGGAGCAGTGTGTCCAACCGCGAGGACGATCTGGCAATGTTTCAGGCGCTCTGGAAAGGGATCGCCGATGAAGGGCTCGGCGTTCCACGCGATTGGGACTTCGTCGAGAAGCACTTCGCGACATTCGATCAAGATATGCAGTGCCGCGTGCGCGATCTGCTCCGCGAGCACCGCGACTTGCCGGAATCGCTCCGGCTGACTGCGCAGGCGCGCCTCAAGCAGGCTGGCGCTGCCAGTAATGCGGTCAGCATCCCTGTCGCTGTGGATGTGATCGCACGCGCCCGTGCCGAGGCAGCAAGACGGGTTAAGGAGAGCGCCGATTTCGACGATCTGGCCAATCTCGCTTCTCTCGCGACTTCGTTCGTAAACGCCGTCGCACCGCGGGTAGCGGCTCCCTCAAGCGCGAACAGCAACCTCAATGTGCCGGCGCTCCCAATCTCCTACCTGACGGAAGAGCAGCAGCGCTATGCGGAGATGACACCAACTCAGTTCGCTGAAGAATTCATCAAGGAGAAGTTTGGCGGTTTGGAGCAGCGCAAGGGGAGCAAGCGCCAACGTGAAATCGTTCAGGATTCGACCCTTCGTGACATCCGCTGGATTGCTGTTCTGCTGGAAAAAGCACTACCGTCCGGCACGCCGTTTTCCGAAGTCACCATCGAACACGTAACCGAGCTGGACCGCTGGTTCGACCTCCTTCCTACAACCATTGGAAAGTCGCCGAAGGATAGGGACCCTGAAACGACTTTCGAGATGATCCGGGAGCGTGCCCTCGAGCGGATTGAAAGCGGTGAACTCAGTGCAGATCAGATCGGCCTGAGCACCAACACCAGCAACAAGCACTGGCAAAACTTTGCGCGCATGCACAAGCAGCTTCGATCGGTCGTTCCCGGCTTGGCGGAGGTATGCGTTGCGAAATTCATCACTCCCGAAACGAAGGACGAGCGCGAAGCACGGGACGCATATACGAAAGAACAGGGAGAGGCGATCTTCAGTCTACCTCCGTGGACAGGTTGCGCAGGCCGAAACGACAGGTTGAAGGCAGGCACCGAGATCATCCACGACGCCCTGTTTTTCATCCTCCTGCTGGTTTGGTATACAGGTGCTCGGCGGGAGGAAATCTGCAAGCTCAAGCTCGACGACATCTTTGAAAACGAAGTGCTCGGCATTCCGTATCTCTTCGTCCGCCCGACCGATACCGGAAGGATCAAGTGCAAGAGCTCCAAGCGAAAGATTCCACTTCATAGCGAATTGATCAGGCTCGGATTGCTTCGATATGTCGAAGCGATGAAGAACGCGGGAGAGACCCTGCTTTTTCCGGAAATGTATCCGTCCGGAAACACCAAGCGTAAGATTGGCGATGTCTTTTACAAGATTTGGTGGATCTATCTTCGCCCGTTCGTTCCTAATCTTAAACGCGGCCAAGCGATGCATGCGGCAAGGCACACAGCGTCGGATGCGCTGAAACAGGCTGGCATCGATTTGGAGGCCCGTAACGATGTTCTGGGTCATAGCCAGAAGGCCCTCGGTGAAGGAGCATCGACCTATTCCGAACCTGTCGCCCTGCAGAGAATGAAAGATATGGTTAAAGAAATTCCCAATGTTAGCGGCCATTTAGCAGACGTCGTCTCGATTAACCTGCTGCCCAAGGATCTACGGGTCGCGCGTCCCGCCCGGACGAGGTGATTGGCGGCTCTGCGCCCTAATATCGGTCATCCAGCCCAGAACGCCGTCTGCTTGAAAGCCGCCGTTCTCGACATGAGCATTAACTGCTATTTCAGTTCGGACCTAGGCGAAAAACACGCGCTTAGCTCATATTACTGCGCCGTTGGTCGACTTGGCGACCAACGGCGCCTTTGCTCATATTTGACAGGTCAATCTGCGTCCGAAATTGCACCACGCACTTCCGGAGACAGCGGCCGCTCAACGACTTGCTCTGCCTCTTGCTTTAGGTTTGGCGTGAGGGCGGTGGTCCGCGCGGGAAGAGGCGTGCCATCACCCATCTCGCCGTTTTGCTCAATATCCTTGAGCAACAGTTCCATCTCGGCGATTTCCTTGACCTGCGCTTCGATGATCGAGTCCGCCAGCTTGCGAACACGCGGATCGGTGATCTCAGCACGCGCGCTCGTCATGATTGCGATCGAATGGTGCGGGATCATCGCCGACATGTACTCTTCGTCGTTGACGGTCGCTTGGCTGCGGACCAGCCACAGCGCCACCGCGAAAACCAGCGCGCCGACGCCCAGGATGATGAAGTTCTTGGTTTTGTCCTTGTACATGCCCCACATGAAAAGAAGCATGACGATCATCATCATGCCGCCCATGACGAAGGTCATCCAGAAGCGCGTCTCGCTCCAGAATACGTGGCTGAGTTCGAACGTGTTGAGGTACATCAGGCCGAACATAATGGCCGTCGACGTCGCCACCATTGCCATGAAGCGCCAGTAATTGCCCCCACCGCCGTGGTGCTGCTGGTGATCCGCATTGTGATTGTCGGCCATTCAATCCTCCTGTTGGCTCATCGTTTTATAGACGTACTGGGCAGTGCAGCTGATCAGGATAAATCCTGTCAGCGCCGCGATCCCCGAAATCGCGCGCATGTGACCCGCAGGCAGAATATCTCCCAGCCCCACGGTCGAGATCGTTATCAATGCGAAATAATAGTAATCCATCCAGCTATCGATGACGTCTTTTTCGAGACCGCCTAAGCCCCAGACCGATGCGAGATACATGCCTCCTGCGAAGATAGCCGCGATCATCAGGTGACTCAGCAGGACGATACTGGCCCCAGCGAGCAGACACAGATGGCGGGGGTCCTTGCCGGGCGGGGATAGAGCCTTCGCTCCGCGCAACATCCACAGATGAATGTAGAGGGATATCGCGAACAAGGTAAAGCCGAGCAGTAGCGCCCCAATCAAAGCACGATCCAGCCCATTGCCTTGGCACCCATCCACAGGCCCATGCCGATCATGAACAGGTTCTCCGTCAGCGAAACGAAGCCGAGCGGCACATTGCTGCTCCCGCCGACGCAGGCGCATTTGAGTTCGCGCTTGTCGATATAGACCGCCTTGAAGACGCTGACCGCGCCGATCGTGCCGATGAACAGCGATACCGGGACCGAGACGATGGGAAGCGCATGGGCCACCATTAAGATGCCCGCCAGCGCCTCGCCGAAGGGATAGATGAAGCCGTACCGCACCCAGCGACGCGCCAGGAGGTCGTAATTCAGGAACATGGTCGAGAAGCTGCGGACGTCCTGCAGTTTCTGGATCGCAAGCAGCGCCATCGACAGGCTGACGAACCATTCCACCGCCTGCACGGTGAAGATCGTATCGAACACATACCAGCTGATCGCGAGGCCGAGCAGGAAGGCGACGCCGAAGATGGCGATGACCGGCTGGTAGCTGGTCTCGTCCTCCTTCTTGACGGACTTGCCGAAATATTCGCGCAGATCGTCATACCCACCAATACGCTCGCCGCCGATAAAGGTCTGTGGTGTCGTCTTGACGCCGTGCTTTTCCTTGAAGGCGTCGGTCTCCTCGCGCGTTTCGAGATGATGGTCCTCGATCTCGAACCCTTCGCGCTTCAACAGGTCGACGGTCTTAAGGCCGTAGGGACAGACATGCTCGGGCATCACCATCCGGTAGACGGTGGCCTTCTTCGCGGACGGGCCGCGGTCGCTCACGATGGGCTCCCGTCATTGGCCGAATAGTTCGCCCAGACGCTGCGACCTTCCGGTCCGAATGCGATGACCTGATAGGCCTGACGATGGTCGCCATGCTCCATCCCCGGCGAGCCCATCGGCATACCGGCGACGGCTAGGCCGCTTATACCTTCGGGGCGTTCCGCCAGCAGGCGCTCGATATCGGCGGCGGGGACGTGGCCTTCGATCGTGTAGCCTTCGACGATGGCGGTGTGGCACGATTGCAGATCGTTCGGCACGCCGTTCTCGGCCTTGACCGCGCCCATATCGGGATGATCGACCGAAGTGACATCGTGCTTGTCGCCCTGTTCCATATGATGGGCCCAGGCGAGGCAGCAGCCGCAGTTCGGATCGCGATACATGGTTATCTCGGCGGCCTGTGCGGCAGTAGTGCACGCGGCCAGCAGGATGGTGCCAATAACGGGAAGTATCGGGCGGCGGGTCGGATTGCTGTTGAGGCGCATCAATTGTGTCCCATCTCTTTCATCTTTTCGTCGGACATTGCCGTCATGTCGTGACCCGCATGCGGATCGGCCGCGGGCGTTGTGGTGGCCGTGGGCGTGGGGGTCGCGACAGGTGCCGGCGTGGTCCTACGCGGGGCCGGCGCAGGCGCGCGAGTGGTCGCCGGGTGCTGAACCAATTCCGCGACTGGTTCATCGATCGTCGGCTTGGATACCGGTTCGGTAACCGGCTCGGAAGCGACCGGAGCCGGGGTGGCGACAGCCGCCTCGGCTGCCGGAGTTTGCTCTTCCACCAGAGTGGCGGCATCGCCGCACGCTGCCAGCGCAAGCAGGAGCGCGGGCACAACTAATGACTTACCGGCGAAGGCGAGAGAATTGAAACGCATGGCAGGCTCCTTCAGAGTTTGAGGTGATTGAGTCCATGAGCCAGCTCGCCGCCCATGTAGCCCTGAGCGATGAGCAGTGCCGCAACCGGGAACAGCGTGAGGCGAAGAGAAAGCCGCGATTGCGGATTTCGGGACGCGATCCCCGCGGCCAAAAGGCCGAGAACCGCGATAAGCATCCCGTTCCAGCGGTGCAGCTGCATGACGGTATCGCCGCCGAACCACAGTCCGGTATGTATCCATCCGAACAGCGCAGCGACGACAGCGCCCGCAGCGCCGCCGTAGATCATGATCTTCACGGCCGCTTCGCGTTCTGGAGTGCGCCGCGCCATTGCGAACAGTTCGGTGAGTGTGGCCATCAGCAAGAGCGCGATCGGGAAGTGCACCGTTGCCGGATGCAGGCTCTTGAGGGCGCCAGCGATGCCATCACTCTCGACTTGCTCGGCATCATGGCCTTGGGTGGTTTCGCCGGAAACTGCGGCGCTGCCCATCGCATCCATATCGTGATCGGGCTGAGCAGCGACCGCAGCGGTTGAAGCAGGACGCTTCGCCTCCTCCCCATGCTTCTCGTCGCCATGCGCGGACGCGCTCGTAGCGGAGATTAGGAGAACTAGACCAGCGACAAGGCGAGGCACGGAGTTCACCGTTTCGCTTTCTCGAACAGGTCGACCAGTTCGCCGAACTTCTGCTTCTGCTCTTCGGCATCACCGCTGGCGATCGCTTCGGCCACGCAGCACGCGGCGTGCCGCTTGAGAATTTCGCTCTCGGCACGACCAAGAGCAGCCTTGATCGCCTGGATCTGATTCAGAACGTCAATGCAATAGCGATCGTCCTCGATCATCTGCGCCACGCCGCGCACCTGTCCCTCGATCCTTCGAAGACGATTGACGATGCGAGAACCATCGGTTGCTGACACGTTTAGCACTCCATCTGCGACGATACCCTGCGGGGTATCTTGCAATACTCATGGGGGGTATATATGTCAGCCGTCGAAGGAGTTGCAAGACCCATGACCGAATTGCTGGTTTCACGTCGTCGACTTTTAGGAGCCGGAGCGATGGGCGCAGGCGCCATGGCCCTGCCCGCCTGGGCCCGCGGCGCAAATCTGCACGGCGGCGGTACCATCCGCGCGGGTTTCGACGAAGTCTCGGGTCGGAACATTGCCCTTACCATCGGCGAAGGACCTCGCGTGGTTCAGGGCCGCCGCGGACACGCGGTTGCCCTAAATGGAAGCGTGCCGGGTCCGCTGGTGCGACTGCGCGAAGGCGAGCCGGTCCGCATCGCCGTCACCAATACGCTCGACGAGGATAGCTCTGTCCACTGGCACGGACTGCTGCTGCCGTTTCAATACGACGGCGTTCCCGGCGTCAGCTTCCCCGGGATCAAGCCGGGCGAGACCTTCGTCTACGACATCCCTGCGCTTCGCCAGCATGGCACCTACTGGTGGCACAGCCATTCGGGACTGCAGGAGCAGGCCGGACATTACGGCCCGATCGTGGTTGAGCCTTCCGGCATGGATGCCGTGCAGGCGGATCGCGATTACGTGTTGCTGCTGAGCGAGTTCACCCCGCTTCACCCGCACACCATCATGGACAAACTGAAGAAGGGCGAAGGCTACTTCAATTACCAGCAGAATACCTGGACCGACGACTATTCGCTCTCGGGCGAAGACCGGCGGATGTGGGCGCGGATGCGCATGATGGCGACCGACATTCTGGACGTGACGGGATCGACCTACACCTACCTCGCCAACGGGCGCGGCCCGGAAGAGGGCCTCGAATACCTGTTCAATCCTGGCGAGCGGGTGCGGCTGCGCATCATCAACGGCAGTGCGATGACCTTCTTCAACGTCCGCATTCCGGGCGTGAAGTTCTGGGTGGTCGGCGCCGATGGCCAGAACGTGCGCCCGGTCGAGGTCGAGGAATTCCAGATCGGCACGGCAGAGACCTACGACATCGTCGTCGAGCCGACCGGCGAAGCCCGGACGATCGTGGCCGAAAGCATGGACCGGTCGGGCATGGCGGTGGCGACCCTCGCGTCGTGCCCTGGCGCGCGTACGGCAGTCCCGCCCTTGCGCGATCCGCCTCTGCTGACGATGGCGGATATGGGCATGAACCACGGCTCGGGCGGGATGGACCATGGCGGTGGCGACATGGCAGGCATGGATCATTCGGTCATGGGCCATCACATGCCAGCACAAGGTGCAACCGCCGATCCGATGGCCGGTATGGATATGAGCGGCATGAATATGCGCGACACTTCCCTGCTTCCGCCTAACGTAAAGGTCGGCCCCGGCATCGACATGGTGTCGATGAACCCGGTCGATCGCATGGGCGATCCGGGCCTCGGCCTTGACGACGTTCCCCACAAGGTACTCACTTACAAGGATCTCGTGGCGCTCGAACCGAATGACGATCTGCGCCGCCCGTCACGGAGCATGGACATCCATCTGACCGGCAACATGGAGCGTTACATGTGGTCGTTCGACGGCAGGAAGTTCACCGCCGTGAGCGACGACCCCATTCGCTTCGCTTACAACGAGCGCGTCCGCGTGAAGCTCGTCAACGACACGATGATGGCACATCCGATCCATCTGCACGGGCATTTCTTCGAGCTGGTGAACGGCGCGCCTGCCGACCGGCAGCCGCAGAAGCATACGGTAATCGTACAGCCCGGCGGCAGCGCAACCTTCGACCTCACCGCCGACGAACAGGGCGACTGGGCCTTTCACTGCCATCTGCTTTACCACATGCATTCGGGCATGTTCCAGATCGTGACCGTCGCCAAGCCGCCTTCGGCACCCGATGTTAAGCGGGTGGGAGAAGACTGATGCGCCTGATCGTCGCCATGCTGCTGGCGGGCACCGCCACCCCGGCTTTCGCGCAGGACCATTCGGGCCACGCAATCCCTGCCGCGCAATCACCTGCTCAGACCGAATGTGAAAAGGAAGCCGCACGCCAGACCGCCATGGGCCATCCGGTGCCTGAAGGAGCCTGTGCGCCCACTGCGCAATCCGCCCCAGGAGACGAAAGCCACGCCGGCATGGATCATTCGCAGATGGACCATAGCCAGATGGAGGTTATGGACCATTCCGCCATGGACCATTCGGCGATGGATCATGGCCAGATGCCGGCGATGGACCATTCCGACATGGGAGGCATGGACCACGCGACGATGGGCCATGAAGGGATGCAGTCGTCCGGCCAAGCGCCGTTGGACCATCAGGCGATGGATCACGGAGAAATGGACCATGGAGCCATGGACCATGGCACTATGGACGACGGAGCCATGGATCATGGCACCATGGACATGGCCCCCATTCCCCAAGGACCGCCTCCGGCTTCCGCAGGATTCGGGCCGCCCCGCGCCGCCGACGCAATCTGGGGGGCCGATGCAATGCGCGCCTCCCGCGATGCGCTGCGTGCCGAGAACGGCGGGATGAGCGTGTTCTGGTTCCAGGGCGACCGCGCCGAATATCGCGCACGGGAAGGCGGCGATGGATACCTGTGGGACGTGCAGGGCTATTACGGAAGCGATCTCGACAAGTTTTGGTTCAAGAGCGAGGGCGAAGGAACATTCGGCGAAAGCCCCGAATCCGCTGAAATCCAGGGCCTGTGGAGCCATGCGATCGGTCCGTGGTGGGACTTGCAGGCCGGCGTGCGGCAGGATCTGACCGGTCCCGAACGGACCCACGCCGTCCTCGGCGTGCAGGGTCTTGCGCCCTATATGTTCGAGGTCGATGCGGCCGCTTTCCTGTCGACCAAGGGCGATCTGACGGCACGTGTCGAATCCGAACTGGACCAGCGCATAACGCAGCGCCTAATCCTGCAACCGCGCGCCGAGGTGAACCTGTCTGCGCAGGACATTCCCGAATTGGGTGTCGGCGCCGGTCTTGATTCTGTCGAACTGGGGCTGCGACTGCGCTACGAATACGTTCGTGAATTCGCGCCTTATGTCGGCGTCGAACAGGAATGGAAGGTGGGCCAGAGCGCCGATTATGCCAGCCTTGCGGGCGAGGATCCAAGCGTGACCAATTATGTCGTAGGCGTCCGGTTCTGGTTCTGAGGAGAGCGGCGTCTCTGTTCAGGATGTAAGTCCGGCTTTGGCCAATCACCCTCGAATTGCCGGTTATGCTAGCGGCGTAAACGTCCGTCCTGGTTCGATCGACGAATTGAACGGCAATCGCCGGGACTGATCTAGAACGCCAGTCCGAGGATCAGCCCGCCCACCGTCGCTACGCCCAGCACGCGCACGACCGACCACTTCGCCCCGAACACCAGCAGGCAGACAACCGCCGCCAGCAGCGCCGCACGCCAGTCGAAGCTGGCCCAGTCCGGGGTGTAAAGCCGCAACGGCCCGACCCGCTCCTCGCCCACGGTCGCGAACACCACATGGAGCGCGAACCAGGCGGTCAGGTTGGCGATCACGCCCACGACAGCAGCAGTGACGGCAGCGAGCCCGCCTTTCAGCCGCACCGCGCCCGCCAGCCGGTCGATCCACGGCGCCAGGGCGAAGATCCACAGGAAACACGGCGCAAAGGTCACCCAGGTCGTGAGACCCGCGCCGAGCATGCCGGCAACCATCGGCGAGAAGGGTTCGGGCGCACGATAGGCGGCAAGGTAGCCGACGAACTGCGTCACCATGATGAGCGGCCCCGGGGTAGTCTCGGCAAGGCCCAGCCCGTCTGCCATCTCTCCGGGCTGCAACCAGCCAAAGCTCTGCACCGCTTCCTGCGCCATATAAGCGAGCACCGCATAAGCGCCGCCGAAAGTGACGACCGCCAGCTGAGAGAAAAATGCGCCGATATCCCACAGCACATGGCCGGTGCCGAGTGGCGCCGCGACCAGAACCATCGGCGCGGCCCAGATGCCGCTCCAGATGACGACCGCTCGCACCGTGTTTTGCCACGGCTTGGGTCCTGCAGGAACGACGTCAACGCTGTTCTTTAGCGCGATCCAGTCCGGTCGCAGCGCTGCCACCGCCATGCCAAGCACGCCTGCGCCCAGCACGATGAGGGGAAAAGGCAGGTCGAGGAAAAACAGCGCGACGAAGGCTAGCCCCGCCAGAATACGACTGAACGCACTGTTGAGCGCTCGTGCTCCGATCCGGATAAGAGCCTGCACCACGATCGCCAGTACCGCCGCCTTGACGCCCAGAAAGAGTGCCGCGAACCAGTCGAGATTGGCCGCCACCGCATAAAGCATGGACAGCACCAGCATCACCAGCGCGCCGGGAATGACGAACAACAAGCCCGCCGCCAGCCCGCCCCGCCAACCATGCAGCCGCCACCCGATCCACGCCGCCAATTGTTGCGCTTCTGGCCCAGGCAGCAGGTTGCAGAGATTAAGTGCGTGGAGAAAATCCTCTTCGCGCACCCAACCACGTTCCTCGACCAGTTCGCGGTGCATCAGCGCAATCTGCCCCGCCGGCCCACCGAAGCTCAGCAGGCCGACGCGCCAGAAGGTGCGGGAAAGATCAGCGAAGGAGGGGCCGCGCACAGGATCCATTTAAAACTCCGAGGCGGATGAGCCCGTCCCGGTGGAGAGCGTAATATCAGTTCTAGCGCCAGCGAACAGCGGATACTCTACGGTTGAGTCGTCTGGTTGATAGAATAACTCGTAATAAGCGGGAGGGTATCTTGCGGCCATTCTCAGTCAGTTTGTGAACCAATCTTGCGCTTCATTAAAGCCTAACGAGGAAGATCGCGGCGAGCGCGACGGCGCCAAGTGTGAAGAGCGATAGCACTACGGCGGCGGTGACCGGACCGCCTGCCCTAGCAACGGTGCGCACGTCGACGCCGAGGCCGAGCGCGGCCATCGAGATTACCGTCAAAAGCGTGGCCGTTGTCGCTATCGGGGCCAGAAAGGCTTCCGGGATCAGTTCGAAGGAGCGCGCGGCGGCCAGCGCGATGAAGCCGACGATGAACCACGGCACCAGCTTGTGCAGCGGCGGACGGGCAGGCTTGGCGCGGACGCCGTCGCCATTGCGCGCGCCCTCGTCCGCTTCGCGCAAACGCGGCGCCAGCATGGCGAGGACGACGCAGACCGGGCCGAGCATCAGCACTCGCACCAGCTTCACCAGCGTGCCGATCTTGATCGCGGTCGCCCCGAACGGCGCGGCGGCGGCGATCACCTGCGGCACCGCGTAGACTGTCAGGCCCGATAACGCCCCATATTGCAGATCGGTCAAGCCGATCGCGTAGCCCAGGAGCGGCAGGCCGAGAACCACCACCACGCCGAGAACGGCGGTAAAAGCGATGGCGGCGGCGACATCGTCGCTATCGGCTTCGATCACCGGGGCGACGGCGGCAATGGCGCTGTTGCCGCAGATCGAATTGCCGCAGGCGGCTAACATCGCCATGCGCTTGGGCAGCCCCAGCGCGCGGCCGATGAAGAAGCTGGCAGGGATGACCAGCGCCACCACCAGCACGATCGCGCCCAGCATAGCGGGGCCGACCGCCAGGATGGTAGCGGCGCTCACCGATGCGCCCAGCAACACCACCGCCACTTCCAGCAGCAGATGCGCACTGAAGTCGATCCCCGGCAGCCAGCCAGCATGCGGCGTCCACGCGGTGCGGATCGCGGTGCCGATCAGGATGGCCAGCACCAGCGCCTCGATCCAGGCCTTGCCGAACAGTTCGGCTTCGAAGCTCGCGCCGGCACAGGCGAACGCGGTCACCACGCAGCACAGGAGGAAGCCGGGTCCGATACGGCGCGGGTGGTGAAGCGCGCGCGACGCGGCGCGGGCGAAGCTACTGCGGGGTTCGTGGGTGGCGGTGGTGTTTGACATTCACGGGTTCTTTCGGGGTCTGATCACCTCATGAAGATGCGCCCGCCAACCGTTCTGTACCAACGCAATATCCTTATCATTCCGTTCGCTTTTGCTTATAGGTCTACGAATGACCCTCGATCAGCTCCGCATCTTCGTCGCCGTGGCCGAGCGCGAACACGTCACCCGCGCCGCCAAGGCGCTGAACCTCACGCAATCCGCGGTTAGCGCGACCGTCTCCACGCTGGAGGAGCGACACGGGGTGCGCCTGTTCCACCGTGTCGGTCGCGGGATCGAACTGACGGAGACGGGCCACGCCTTCCTCGCCGAAGCGCGCGGCGTACTCGCCCGCGCGGACGAGGCGCGGCGCATGCTGGACGATGCGGCGGGGCTGAAGCGCGGCCATCTGTCGCTGGTCGCCAGCCAGACGATCGCGGGCTATTGGCTGCCGCCGATCCTTGAGCGGTTCAAGGCGTGCTATCCTGGTGTTACGATCGAACTCGCCATCAGCAACAGCGTTCAAGCCGCCGATCGGGTGAAGGACGGCTCGGCAGAACTGGGCTTCATCGAACGCCCACTCGACGATCCGGCCCTTGCGCGTTGGCGGGTCGGCGAGGACCGGCTCGCGCTGATCGGCACCGATTTGCCGGATGATCCCGATGCCGATACCTTACGCGCGCTGCCCTGGTTGATGCGCGAGAAAGGGTCCGGCACGCGCGCGGCGCTGGTATCGGCTCTTCAGGACCGCGGCGTGACGCTCGACAAACTGAACGTGGTGCTAACGCTGCCATCCAACGAGGCACTTCTATCCGCCGCCGCCAGCGGAGCGGGTGTGACCGTGCTGTCCACGCTTGTCGCCGGTCCGCTACTCGCCGCTGGCACGATCCGCGCGGCCGCCTTCGCCATCGCACCGCGCCCGTTCTTCGGCCTGCGGCACAAGGAGCGCTATCGCTCCAAAGCCGCCGATGCGCTGCTGGAAGTGATCGGATGAGCGGCGAACTCACCGATCCAGAACTGGTTCGG
The DNA here is from genome assembly GCA_025698865.1 of Erythrobacter sp. Classification (GTDB taxonomy): domain Bacteria; phylum Pseudomonadota; class Alphaproteobacteria; order Sphingomonadales; family Sphingomonadaceae; genus Qipengyuania. Next base: position 354,626 of record JAILWQ010000003.1, read on the forward strand.
CAACGCGCAGCGCGTCTCTCCGGGGCAAATGTCGCACCGTTCGAATGCTGGCGCGAGGCGATCGCGGGGGGACGAACGGTCCCCCATTTCGATCCCGCCGATAGAGGTCTAGGGGCTCGGATGCTCATCCTACTGGAGACGCCTGCCGCACGCGGTGAAGGTGTCCGGTTCGTCTCGCGCGACAACGCCTCCGGCACGCAGCGGAACCTGCGTCGGTTCCTCGCCGATGCCCGGATAAGCAGATCGGATACGCTGATCTGGAACACGGTACCCTAGATCGTGCACCGCCCGGGAGCGCCGAACCGAAGGTTGCGGAAGAGCGAGATCGACGAAGGGCTGGCCACCCTGCCCGCATTACTGACCTTTCTACCTCGCCTGCGGGTTGTCGTGGTTGCGGGGAAAATTGCTGCAGCGGCAACGCCGATCATCACCGCGACTTTGTCCTGCATTGAAGTGCTGCCGATGTCCCAGCCCTGCCTATCTGTGCACCGATCCCGCCATTCCGATACGGATTCGAATGACGCTTAAGCGGGGAGCCGAGCTCATATCGCAGGAATGAGCAGAAATCGGTATTGGCTTCTTAAACCAAGACTGGAAGGCACACTTTCAACCGCTTGTGGCGAACGCTGGTCATCGCCAACAAAGTCCAGCTTTCTGAATGCAATCGATCAAGATTTACCCGCAGTATTTCCAATACTGCGGGTAGCATTGCGTCAATTGATCCGCGGTTGACATTTAGTATTGGAGCAGCTGCCACAATCCGCTGACGAGGCCGAACATCGTTGCGATGACTGCCGCGGCGCATCCAGCTTCGTGCCGGTAATGCGGCCGCAGGCTGAAGTAAACCATGCGCCCGATATGGCTAGCCTCGGCAACGACCTGAAGCGGCGGCAGACCGGCTACGATGCCGACCGGATGAGCGCCGAGATGGCTGCGCAGAAAGACATCTGCACGTCCGCGCTGTTCGAGGGGAAGGCCGGCGCGGGCAACCCGGCGCGCGATCCGATCTTCATCCTCGGCCTGCCACGTGCTGGATCGACGCTGCTCGAACAGATCCTCGCCAGCCATTCGCAGATCGACGGGACGCTGGAGCTGCCCAATATCCTCGCGTTGGCGCACCGGCTCCGGGGAAGAAAGGCGGGGCAGAGCCGCTATCCGCAGGCGCTTCACGACCTGTCGCCGGATCAGCTCGCGGAGATGGGCGATCGCTTCCTCGAGGACACCCGTATCCACCGACAGGGCGCGCCGTTCTTGATCGACAAGATGCCGAACAACTTCCGGCACATCGGACTGATCCACCTGATCCTGCCCAACGCGACGATCATCGATGCGCGGCGCGATCCAATGGATTGCTGCTTCTCCGGCTTCAAGCAACTCTTCGCCGAGGGGCAGGATTTTACCTACGGCCTGACCGAGATCGGGCGCTATTATTCCGATTACGTGGCGCTGATGGACCACTGGGACCACGTTCTGCCGGGGCGGGTCCTGCGCGTCGATCACGAGGACGTGCTCGACGATCTCGAAGGCCAGACGCGACGGATGCTCGACCACATCGGCCTGCCCTTCGAAAAGGCATGCCTCGATTTCCACCGAACGACCCGCGCCGTGCGCACGGCGAGTTCGGAGCAGGTCCGCCGCCCGATCAACCGGTCCGGACAGGACGCTTGGAAACCCTACGACGCTTGGCTGGGAGACTTGCGCGAGGCGTTGGGTTCGGTGTGAAACTTCGGCGGACAGCGGACCCGAAAGAGGTCAGGGCCGATGACTTCAGGACGCGGTTGCTTCGCCAGCCCTAGGAGCGTCCTCTCAGATCGTGATTGAGACGGATGTGCTCCATCACGGAAGGGTAGAGCGGATTGCAGAACTCGATGCCGATCATCGGATCCTGTCGCCATCGAACGACCGCCTCGATGGGGCCGACCGGACCGATCTTCACCGTAACCCTGTCCTCGGCGTCGAGTTTTCCGGTGGCGTCGCGAAATTTGCAGCCCCGCTCGGACAGGTCGAGAATGGTCACCTCGCGGCTGCCGCCCACCGCGAATACCTTGCCGATCACGGTCAGGTCGAACCGCTCCTCTATCCGCGAGATCGAGACCTTCTGTCCGCTCTCGCTGTCCGGATCCTGGCCGGCCGAAGCCCCCTCGCCGGCCGCCTTGCGCGCGTCTTCCGAACGCTTCCGGTAAACCTCCATCGCAGTGAGAAATTCGGCCACGCCGCCCAGCTTGACGGACGGCCGACCACTCAACCAGTGGGCCCAGACCTCGCCGTCATGCGAGAGGAAATACAGGTCCTTCTCGATCATCATCGAGCCGCTCCGTAGCCGCACAGAGCGGCACCGGAAAGGCACGATCGCGGCACACCGATGGTCTCCGGGCCTCTCATAGCGCCAGCGTCAACGCGCCGATGATCCGCGGCGAAGTGTCGTCCGTGTCGTAGCGCGGCCCCGTCAGCGGAACGGCGAGCTGGATGTCGAAACCGATCTCGCGGGTCAGCGCCGTGCGCGCCCCGGCGCCCCCGGACGCAAGCGATCCGCCGCCACGCCCATCATCGAGATTGCCCACTGCGCCAGCGTCGGCGAAGGCATAGAGCTGGGTGCGCCGGGCAAGCTTCAACGGCGCGTTCCAGTCGTAACGAAGCTCGACCGATCCCATTGCGCCGTAATCGCCGCTTCGTTCGCTGAAATTGTAGCCGCGCAGGAAGCTGTTGCCGCCCAGGCCGACATCCTCGGTGATGAGAAGCGGCGTGGTCGACACCTGTCCCCGGCCCGCCAGCGCCAGGCTGATGGATCGCGACAGACCGCGCTCCCAGGCGAACCAGCCGGCTAGGGTCGTGAAATCGGGAGATGCATCGTCCCGCGATGCCAGCGGATCACCCTCCTGGGTGGCGTCGAGGATGTCGAGGCCCTGCGACAGCGTCAGTCCACCGCGCATCGAACCGTCGAGCATCAGGGCTCTGGTATAAAGGCCGATACGCGCGACCGGGTTGCGGTCGTGGCGGGCGCGGACGTCGAAGCGATCCTGCCGCAGATCGCGGAACTCCAGCTCGCCGTCGATCCAGAGGGAGAAGGCTCTCGACCGCTCGAGAGGATGGCGGAGCTTGGCCGACAATCTCATCGATTCCCCGAAAATCTCGCGATCCTCGAGATACGATCCGGGTCGGGTCACGGAGTATGAACTGGAGAACGAGATTTCGGTCCCCCTAGGCGACACGACGACGGCATAGCGGCCGGCCACGAACAGCAGTTCGGACGGGTCGGTCGGCACTGTCGAGAAAGTCAGGTCGACCTCGTCGAAGGGTGAGATCAGCCCGTTGGCGTCGAAATCGATTCTGGCCCGCAAGGGGCCGATGGGCTTCGATCCGTCATTGGTAAGCTCGGCCCGCCCGGCATAGTCCCTGCGGCCCGCTTCAACGATCAGAATGCCGCGATCGCCCTCGCGTTCGTAGCGCGGCGAGCGCAGCCAGACACCGGACAGGTCGTCGGCGATCAGTATCTGCCGCTCGAGCCTGCGCAGCGTGACCGGTTGCCCGTCTCGCAATGGCTCGAGCTGCGCGATGATCGCGCGATCCGCATCGCCGGTCACGCGTATCTCGTCGATCACGCCCTCGTCGACCCGGATGCGCAGCACCCCCGCCGACAGCGATTGCGGCGCGACGGACGCACTGGCGAAGATGAAGCCGCGTTCGCGTGCGCGCCCCGCGATCCTCTCGCTCAGGGCGCCAAGCTGCGTCGCGGTGAGCGACCGCGCGGAGAAGTCCGTCAGGATGTCGGCGAAATCGCCCGGTGCCAGAGCGGTCAGGCCCTCGAGAACGATGGCTCCGACGTCGTACCGTCCCTCGGCGGGATCGGCCATTGTCGTCTCGACATCGATTTCCCCGATGTCGACCGTCGGCTCGATTCCCCGAGGCTTGGGCTGCGGCTCCTCGACCTGTGTCGGATCGGTCCGGTCCAGCGCATTCTGCGCCGCGCAGGGGCTGGCTGCGGCAAGCGCCACCCCGATAATTCCATTCAGCAGATGCGACCGCACGAGCAAACTCCGTCAAAGCTGGAGGACGCTTGCGCGGTAAAGTCTTTATTTTTCATCAATTTCACAGAGCGTTTACCATACGCGTCAACCAGTTGGCCGTGCACGCCCGGGTAAGGCATTCTCGAAGGAGAAAATCGCGTGCGGTCATCGATGGTCAAACTCACGACGCTTGCGGCGCTGTTCTGCAGCACGAGCGCGTGGGCGCAAACCGGCCCCTGGCAGGTCAGCGAATTGCAGGGCCAGGTGACGATCCAGAACGGATCCGCCCCGGTCGCTGCAAAACCCGGCACGCAGGTTCCCGCGGGAGCGCTGGTGCGGACCGGCAGCAACGGCAACGCCGTCCTCGTCAGGGGGCGCGAGTTCGTGACCGTGCGCCGCAATTCCCAGATCCGCATTCCGGCAGCGAACACGGAGCGCTCGATCATCCAGATCGTTCAGGATTTCGGCAGCGCCCTGTTCAATATCGGCAAGCAGCCGAACCCGCATTTCGGCGTGAGGACCGAATATCTCGCGGCCGTGGTGAAAGGGACGACCTTCACCATCACCGTCGCGGCCGAAGGCGCTTCGATGCAGGTGCTCGAAGGCGCGGTGGAAGTGTCCACCGACGATGGCGGCGCGCACGATCTGGTGATGCCGGGCGCGGTGGCGATGGTCGCGGCGGACGATCGCTATCGCCTCGTGGTCGAAGGGGCGGAGCGCAAGGTTCTCGATTCGCCGGCGCGACCGGCGGAAGGAACGGCGCCCGCCGTAGTCTCTGCGACCGCCACACCGGTATCGATGCCCCAGGCCTCGGCGATCGGGGGCTCGTTCGGGGCGGAGGCTCAGCCGTCCCAGTTCATCGAGACGGCTTTCGGAAGCGCCGCGGCGGACCTGTCGGATCTGTCGGGCGGCCTGATCGACGGCGAGACGTTCGAATTTGCGGCGCAGATCGTCGCCGAAGCCGCAGCACTGGCCGGGCGCGGTGGGCAGGAAGCCATCGAGCTCGTTCCCGATCCCGTCCCTGCGCCCGATCCCGAGCCCGAGCCCGAGGACGAGCCGGACCAGTCCGATGATCCCGAGGATGCTGGCCCGGCACCGGCGCCGGAACCCGAGCCACAGCCTGAGCCCGAACCCGATCCTGCGGAAGAGCCCGACGACCCGGAAGATTCCGGACCAGCACCTGCACCCACACCAGAACCGCAACCCGAGCCGGAGCCGGAACCTGAACCTGAGCCGCAGCCCGAGCCTGAACCGGAGCCGGAGCCGGAGTCCGAACCGGAGCCTGAGCCCGAACCTCAGCCGGAACCTCAACCTCAGCCGGAGCCTGAACCGGACCCAGAGCCCGAACCTGAGCCCGAACCCGAACCTCAGCCGGAGCCGGAGCCTGAACCCGAGCCGGAGCCTGAACCGGAGCCGGAGCCCGAACCTGAGCCCGAACCGGAGCCGGAGCCCGAACCTCAGCCGGAGCCTGAACCCGAACCCGAACCGGAGCCTGAGCCCGATGAAGATATCGACGAGGACGATGACTGCCTGATCAACATCTTGGGCTTCTGCGTGGGAGGAGGAATCGATTTCGACGACGATGATCGGGACGACGACGGCAACAACGGTCACGGAAATGACGACGATGGAGAGGATGACAGCAATCCGGGTCGTGGTGGCAAGGATCGAGACGACGACGATGACCATGATCACGAAGATGACGATGACGATGACGATGATTAAATGTGGCGCGGCGCTGGACCGAACGTGATCCCGCAAAATCCAGATCTGTTCCGTTCCCAGGTCAGTTCTGCCTCGTCGGCCATGCGTATGCTGGTCGCGACGGTGATCGTGCTCGCTGCCGCCATTCTGGCGGCGGCCGGCACACTGCGTCCGGTGGAAAACGGATTGCAGGATCTGGGTTTCGCCATGCGTTCGGCGCCGGCCAGCGGGCAGATCGCCGTGGTCGAGATCGATGCATCCAGCCTTGCCGCGATACGGCGCTGGCCGTGGGATCGTGCGCATTACGCAGATGTCGTCGATCGCCTGGACCGCGCAGGCGCGCGGACCATCGCATTCGATGTCGATTTTTCGGCCCTTTCCAGCGCTGCCGGCGACGCGCGTTTTGCCCGATCGCTCGCAGCCGCTTCGGCCAATGTCGTCCTGCCGGTGTTCGGGCAGCCGGCCAGCACGGCGGATCGGCGCCAGCTCGACGCTCTTCCGATACCGCAACTGCGCGAGCACGTGATGCTCGGCTCGGTATCGGTGCAGCCCGACAGCACCGGGATCGTTCGCGACATGCCGGTCGGGACCTTCAATTCCAACGCGCCGCGGCCGTCCCTATCGGCCCAGCTGGCGCAGCAATCCGGTTTCGCGGACCAGCCCTTCCCGATCGACTTCGCGGTCGATCCGCGCACCCTGCCTCGCCACAGCTTCGTCGCCATAGAGCGCGGCGAATTCTCCCCTGAGGCCTTTGCCGGCAAGGATGTGGTGATCGGCGCGACCGCGATCGAAATGGGCGATCGTTACGCCGTTCCGCGGCACGGTATTCTTCCCGGCGTGATCGTGCAGGCCCTCGCCGCCGAGACGCTGCTCGACGGCATCCCGGTTCGTGTCGCCTGGCCCGTTCTGTTGCTGCCCGCTCTCGGTCTGGCATGGCTGATCCTCGCGGCCCGGACACGAGGGCAGATTATCCGGCGGGCGGGGGGCGCCCTCGCAGCGATCCTGACGATCCTGCATTTCGGCACTATCGTCTTCGACATGGTCTTTGCCGTCGCGCCGGCTGTTCTGGTCGTGCTGGCATCGGCTGTGTTCCGCTGGATGCGGCTCGTCCACGCCGAGTTTGAACAGACGAGGATGATCGATCCCGAAACGGGAATGCCTAATCGTCGCGCCTTCGAAAAGGACGTGCCGGGCGGTTCGGAAAACCGCGTCGTCGTCGCCATGATCGACGGGTTCGACGCGATCCGCATGGTGGTCGGAGGCAGCGAGATCGGCGGGCTGTTCAGCCGTATCGAAGACCGTTTGCGGGTTTCGGGATGCGAGGGCCGCCTCTACCGTGTCGATGACCGCGTGATCGCCTGGACGAGCGGGCTCGAACCCTTCGAGATCGAAAGCCAGCTGCAAGGCCTCGCCGCGATCATGCGCCATCCCCTCGAGGTGGCGGGGCGCAGGATCGACGCCAGGCTCGCCTTCGGGATCGCCCACGACCGCGCCGTGAGCGACGCCGCCCATGCCGCCAGCCAGGTCCTGCGAAGCGGCGCCTGTTTCGCCTATCATGAACAGGCCGAGAAACTCGCGCAGGACCAGCAGCTCTCCCTGATGGGCGAACTGGACGAGGGGATCCGGCGCGGCGAACTCGAAGTGGTCTACCAGCCCAAGCTGGACCTGCGCACGGACCGGATCGCGAGCGCCGAGGCCCTGATCCGCTGGAACCACCCCATCCGCGGTTATCTTCGTCCGGACACCTTCATCCCATTGGCAGAGCAGGCCGATCGCATCGACGATCTGACCGTGTTCGTTCTGCGAAGGGCGGTCGAGGACCTTCGTGCCTGGCGTTCGTCGAGCCACGAGATGAAGGTGGCGGTGAACGTCTCCGCCGCCCTGATCTCCTCGCCCGCGTTCGTCTCCCGGCTACAGGACTTCCTTCTGGAAGAATACGTGCCGCGCGAAAGGCTGATCCTCGAGATCACCGAATCCGCGGCGATTGCCGATTTCGACGCGGCCTGTGCGGCGCTGAAGGCCATACGCGCTCTCGGCGTCTCCATCTCGATGGACGATTACGGCACCGGCCAGTCGACCCTGACCTATCTCAAGGGCCTGCCCCTGAGCGAGCTCAAGATCGACCGCAGCTTCGTCCAGTACGCGCATCGCGATCAGGGTGATGCCCTGCTTGTCAGCTCGACAGTCGAACTGGCGCACCGGATGGGCCTCGAGGTCGTGGCCGAGGGAATCGAGGACGCCGAATGCCTCGACTTCCTGCGCTCGATCGGCTGCGATTATGCGCAGGGCTACTACATCGCCAAGCCGATGTGTGCCGCAGGCTTCATTGACATGGTGCGGAACAAAACAGCGACCGGGCTACGGGATGCTGCGTAGATAGATCCTTGCCCGGGCTGCTTAACGGTCCTGCAACCGGTCGAGCGCATCGGCATTGTCGCGGCCCCAGTCGTAGAGCAGCTGGACCGGCTCGACGAAACGGTGACCGAGGTCGGTAAGCCGGTATTCGACCGCCGGGGGCACCACGCTTTCGACATGGCGTGTGATCAGGCCGATCCGCTCCATTTCGCGCAGGGTCTGGACCAGCATCTTCTTCGAGATACCGGGAAGGCTCCGCTGGAGCACGCCGGTGCGCGCGGCGCCCCCGTGCAGCGCGTCGAGCGTATGCAGCACCATGCTGGTCCATTTGGTGGCGAACAGGCTGAGCACCCGGCGCGGCGCGCAATCCTCTCGCCACTCCTCTTCGGGGGTTCCTGATCTCATTTTCGGTTACCTCACGGTGCCTAGGTTACGTTTCGGTGCCGTCTGGAACCTCGTGCCGACCCTGCCTAACTCCGGCCGGACGATAAAGGAGTTTCACATGACGAAGACCGCACTGGTCGCCGGAGTGACCGGCATCAACGGCAACGCGATAGCCCGGCTGCTTACCGAACGCGGCTGGCAGGTGCACGGATTGTCGCGCAGCCCCGCCCAGATGGACGGGGTCCAACCGGTCCCGGCGGACCTTCAGGATGCCGCCGTGACTGCAGAAGCGCTGAAAGGTATCGATCCCGATGCGGTGTTCGTCACCACCTGGCTGCGCCGCGAGACCGAAGCGGAGAATATCCGCGTGAACGGTGCGATGATGCGCAACCTTCTGGCCGGCCTGCCCAAGCGGGAAAGTCCGCGCCACGTCGCGCTGGTCACCGGGCTGAAGCACTATCTCGGCCCGTTCGAAGCCTACGGGAAAGGCCGTCTGCCGCAGACTCCGTTCCGCGAAGATCAGGGGCGTCTCGACGTCGCCAATTTCTACTACGCGCAGGAGGACGAGCTGTTCGAAGCCGCCGGGCGCGACGGCTTCAGCTGGAGCGTGCATCGCCCGCACACGGTGATCGGCATGGCGGTGGGCAACGCCATGAACATGGGCACCACGCTGGCGGTCTATGCGACGCTGTGCCGCGAGACCGGTCGCCCCTTCGCCTTTCCCGGATCCCCCGCGCAGTGGAACGGGCTGACCGACATGACCGACGCCGATCTGCTGGCCGAACACCTGCTCTGGGCAGCCGAGACCAAGGCCGCGCATGACGAGGCCTTCAACGTCGTCAACGGAGACGTCTTCCGCTGGCGCTGGATGTGGGAGCGCATTGCCGACTGGTTCGGGCTGGAGCCCGCACCGTTCGACGGCACGCCGCGTCCGCTCGAGGAACAGATGGCCGGTGATGCCCCCGTTTGGCGCCGGATCGCCGAGCGCGAGGGGCTGGCCGAACCCGATCTTTCACGGCTCGCCTCGCCCTGGCACACCGATGCCGATCTCGGACGGCCAATCGAGGTGCTGACCGATATGGGCAAGAGCCGGGCGCTGGGCTTTACGGGATACCGGCAGACCGATGCCGCTTTCTTTGACCTGTTCGAGCAGCTGCGCAGTCAGCGTCTTATCCCGTGACCGCAGGTTGGGCGTTCCCGGCTGCGAAATCAGGCGTTTGATCGGGCGGGGGCCCCATTTGCTCGGCCCCCTCCCCTCACCGATCCTCCCGGCAAGATTGCCTTGGCAAGGGCGGGTCTGTCGCGATATGCGGCCCTTCGAATGATCGGAACAACCGCCCGGTCCGCCCTGCCGGCATCGTGATCGCGGTGTCCTGAAAGGCCGGTCCGGTGCCTCTTCGAAAGGTCCGCCATGCGCAGAGCCGCCATCGTCTCGCCCATCCGCACTCCCGTCGGCAAATTCCTCGGCGCCCTCTCGGGCGTCCCTGCCGGCGAGCTCGGTGCCGTCATCATCGGCGCGCTGATGGAGCGCAGCGAGATCGATCCCGAGCGCATCGACGACGTGGTGTTCTCCCAAGGATACGGCAATGGCGAGGCACCGGCGATCGGTCGCTGGTCTGCGCTCGCCGCCGGACTGCCGGTCAGCGTGCCGGGCTACCAGCTCGACAGGCGGTGCGGCTCCGGCCTTCAGGCGGTGGTGGACGCGGCGATGATGGTGCAGACCGGCGCGGCCGATGTCGTCCTTGCGGGCGGCGTCGAGAGCATGAGCCAGGTCGAGCATTACACGCTGCAGGGCCGCACCGGCAACAAGCTCGGTGCGATCGAACTGCATGACCGCCTCACCCGCGGCCGCCTGATGAGCCAGCCGATCGAACGCTTCGGCGTCATCACCGGCATGATCGAGACGGCCGAGAACGTGGCGAAGGACAACGACATCACCCGCGAGGCGAGCGACGCCTACGCCGTGCGGAGCCACCGCAACGCCGCCGCGGCATGGGAGGAAGGCAAGTTCGATGCGGAGATCGTGCCGGTCGACGTGCCCCAGCGGCGCGGCGATCCCGTCCGCTTCGCGCAGGACGAAGGCTTCCGGTCCGACGCCTCGATGGAAACGCTCGGTGCGCTGAGGCCGCTGGAGGGCGGCGTCGTCACTGCCGGCAATGCCAGCCAGCAGAACGATGCGGCCGCCGCCTGCCTCGTGGTCGCGGAAGACAGACTGTCCGAACTAGGGCTGGAGCCGATGGCCTATCTCCACAGCTGGGCGGCGGCGGGCTGCGAGCCCTCGCGCATGGGCATCGGCCCTGTCCCGGCGACCAAGCGCGTGTTCGACCGCAGCGGCCTCGGCTGGGACGATATCGGCCTCGTCGAGCTGAACGAGGCGTTCGCGCCGCAGGTGCTCGGCGTGCTCAAGCAATGGGGCTGGAGCGAGGACGACAGCCGGCTCGACATGCTCAACGTCAACGGTTCGGGCATCTCGCTCGGCCACCCGATCGGCGCGACGGGCATCCGCATCCTCGCCACCATGCTCCACGAGATGGAGCGCCGGCAGGTGCGCTACGGGCTCGAGACGATGTGCATCGGCGGCGGACAGGGCATGGCGGCGATCTTCGAACGCGCGGCGTGAGCGAGAGCGCGAACACCCCCCCGCTCGCGCTGGCGGGCGTCAAGGTCCTCGACCTGTCGCGCGTGCTGGCGGGGCCGTGGTCCACCCAGATCCTCGCCGACCTCGGCGCCGACGTACTCAAGATCGAGGCACCCGGCCGGGGCGACGACACCCGCGCCTGGGGCCCGCCCTTCCTCACCAAGGCCGATGGCGATGAGGAGCCGGAATCGAGCGCCTATTACCTCGCCGCCAATCGCAACAAGCGCTCGCTCGCGGTCGATCTGCGCACGGAGGAAGGTGCGGCGCTGATCCGCGACCTCGCCTGCGAGGCGGATATCCTCGTCGAGAATTTCAAGGTCGGCGGCCTTGCCAAATACGGGCTCGATTACGCCAGCCTGTCACAACTCAATCCGCGGCTCGTCTATTGCTCGATCACCGGTTTCGGCCAGACCGGCCCCTACGCCGATCGCGGCGGCTACGATTTCGTGGCGCAGGGCATGGGCGGCTTCATGTCGATCACCGGAGAGGCCGGGGGCCAGCCCCTGCGCGCCGGGGTTGCCATGGCGGACCTGTCGACCGGGATGTACGCCACCATATCCACGCTCGCCGCCCTGCGCCATGCGGAGCGGACCGGCGAAGGCCAGCATATCGACGTGTCGCTGCTCGACACCCAGATCGCCACGCTTGCCAATCAGGCGATGAACTGGCTGGTCGGCGGCATCGTGCCCGGCCGCCTCGGCAACCGCCACCCCACCGTGGTCCCCTACAAGACCTTCGAGGTGGCGGACGGCATCATGGTGATCGCGGTCGGCAACGATGCGCAGTTCCGGCTGCTTTGCGAGGAACTCGGCGTCCCCGAACTCGCCGATGACCAACGCTTCGCGACCGCGCGCGCCCGGCAGGTCAATCGCGACGCGATCGAGGAAATCGTGCAGGACGCGGTGCGCGGCTTCGCGCGCGACGAACTGCTCGCGCGGCTGGTGGAGCGCGGCGTTCCGGCGGGGCCGGTCAACGATATCGACGAGGTCTTTGCCGATCTCTTCGTCGAGGCGCGCGGCACGGTCCACACCTTCGAGCGCGCCGATGGCACCCGCATCCCATCGGTCGCCTTCCCTCCGAAGCTGGGCGCGACCCCGGCCCGTTTCGAGCGCCCCCCGCCCCGCGTCGGCGAACACAGCCGCGACGCGCTGGCGGACTGGCTCGACCTGTCCGACGAGTGGCTGGACGCGCTGGAAAGCGCCGGAGCGATCGCGCAGCGGCGCCCCTGAGCGCTTTCCGGCTGTCCGAGCCCGTCAGACGGCGGTTTCGTACGGCTCCCAGGTCAGGTGATGGTTCTCCAGCACCACCAGGTTCTTGGGCCGGACGATTTCCGCCTGCGTCTGGTAGCCCAGCAGCTGATCCGCCGGCAGGTCGGGATTGGCGATCATGGAGCGCGTTTCCTCCGAGGTGAAGTCGGACAGGCCGCGCGCACGCTCCACATTGTCCTCGTCGAAGATGTGCAGCACGTCACCCCGGGTGAAATCGCCGTCCATCCGCACCACGTCGGTCCGGTGGATCGGCTCGCCCTGCCCCAGCCGCGCGGCGGCCTCGGCGGTGATGACCAGACTGCCGGCCATCTGAAGGCGATTGGCCAGCCAGGCCTTCCACTGCGACCCCGGTTCGGACTGCGCGACCAGCCGCGTGCAGCGCCGCGATCCGTCGAGCACCGAGGTCAGCGGATGCTCCGCCTCGCCATGCGCGATATAGGTGGTGCAACCGGCATTCTGCGCCATGTTGGCCGCCTGGAGCTTGGTCAGCATTCCGCCGGTGCCGAGCGTGCTCTTGCCCGAAGCAGCAGCGATGTACTCGTTCACGTCGTGCACTTCCTCGACCAGCTTGGCGCCTTCCTCGGAAGGGTCGCGGTCGTAGAGGCCGTCGACCTGCGTCAGGATGATGAACGCGTCCGCCTCGACCATCTGGGCGATCCGCGCCGCGAGCCGGTCGTTGTCGCCCACGCGGATTTCCTCCGTCGTGATCGTGTCGTTCTCGTTGACGATGGGCACGATCCGCGACTTCAGCAGCCGGTTCACGGTGTTGCGCGTGTTGAGATACCGGCGGTGATCCTCGAAATCGCCGAGCGTCAGCAGGACCTGCGCGATCTCCAGCCCGAATTCGTGGCCGATCTGCTTGTAGGCGTTGAGGAGCTGCGGCATCCCGCAGGCGGCGGCCGCCTGCTTGTCGCTGAGGCCGGCGGTTTCCGGGCGCGCGCCGACAGTCCGAAGACCGAGCGCGACGGCGCCGGACGAGGCGATGATGACATCGTATCCATCGTCCCGCAGCCGGGCGATGTCGTCCATCAGGCGCTGCATGAAGCCGAAACGCGGGGTCAACCTGTCCGCATTGGCGAGGAGGCCCGAGCCGATCTTCACGACGAGTCGTTTCTGCGAAGCCATGATAATTCCTATTCTTCCCTTGAAAAAAAGCGGACCCGATCTAGGTATTTATTGTGCAGTGCACAACCGCGGTTCGGAAAAAAGTTCTCCGGCGAGAATTTCGACGGATCACGCGGTCGCTGCAAGGCGAAAGTTTTGAATGGAAATCGACCAGCCAGAGAAGTCGTTGGCGTCATTTCTGATGATTACCTGAGGGGTACTATACAGTGAATATTATGATGATCGGCTGCGGAAAGATGGGCGGCGCTTTACTCAAAAGCTGGATCAAGAGCGGTGATGATTACACGATCGTCGATCCCGGACTGGAAAGCGCGCCCGGCGGTGCCAAGCTGGTGAAAAGCAAGGCGGATCTGGCCGACAGCCGCTTCGATGTCATCGTCGTCGCCATCAAGCCGCAAATGATCGACGACATCCTGCCCGACTATTCGGACATGCTCGCCGAAGACGGCTATCTGCTGTCCATCGCCGCCGGTTGCTCCATCGCGCGCCTGAAAAAGGCCTTCGACGATCAGCCGGTCGTGCGGGTCATGCCCAACCTCCCCGCGGCGATCGGTCAGGGCGTCAGCGGCATCTGCCCCGGTCCCGATGCGGGCGACACCCATGTTACCCACGCCCGTGCGCTGATGGAACACGCAGGGTCCGTGGTCGTACTTGACGATGAGGACGCGCTGGACCGCTTCACCGCCATCGCGGGGTCGGGGCCCGGTTATGTCTTCGAACTCGCCCGAACCTATGTCGCGGCGGCCATGGAGCTGGGCTTCGAGGCGCCCGAAGCCCGCGAAATGGTGCTCGGCACGCTTGCCGGCACGGTCGCGATGGCCCGGCAAAGCGACGAACCGCTCGAGGAGCTGCGCAATTCGGTGACCAGCAAGAACGGAACGACCGCTGCGGGGCTCGATGCGCTGAACGGCGGCGGCGATCTCGACCGGTTGCTCCAGGCGACAACCCGCGCCGCCTACGACCGTGCGGTGGAGATGCGCTGACAAGCCGCGGCCCCGCCCCGAACGAACACGAATTTACAGGACCTACCATGACCGACCAGAAACTCGATCCGCAGATCCACATCATCCAGCTCGGCGAGCGCGCCCGCGCCGCCTCGCGCGCGCTTCTCGGCGCGAGCACCGAGCAGAAGAACACCGCGCTGCGCGAAGCGGCCAAAGCCCTGCGCGAAGCGACGTCGAAGCTGGTCGAGGCGAACGGCCGCGATGTCGACAGCGTGCGGGGCAAGAAGCCCGATTCCTTCATCGATCGCCTCATGCTCGACGAGGACCGGATCGAGGGAATGGCAAGCGCGCTGGAACAGATCGCCGAACTGCCCGACCCGGTGGGCCGCAAGCTCGCCACCTTCGAGCGTCCGAACGGCCTCACCATCGAACGGGTGGCCGTCCCGATCGGCGTCATTGGCATGATCTACGAATCCCGCCCCAATGTCGGCGCCGATGCGAGCGCGCTCTGCCTCAAGTCCGGCAATGCCGTGATCCTGCGCGGCGGTTCGGAAAGCCGCCATTCGACGCGCGAGATCGTCGCCTGCATGCAGGCCGGCCTGCGCGCCGCCGATCTGCCCGGGGATGCCGTCCAGACCGTCCAGACCACCGATCGCGAGGCGGTCGCGGCGCTGCTGCGCGCGGTCGACCATGTCGATCTGGTCATTCCGCGCGGCGGACGCGGCCTTGTCGAACTGGTGCGCGATCAGGCCAAGGTCCCCACCCTGCTCCACCTCGACGGCAACTGCCACAGCTACATCCATAAGGACGCCGATCTCGAGAAGTCGGTCGCCATCGTCCGCAACGCCAAGCTGCGCCGCACCGGCGTGTGCGGAGCGACGGAGAGCGTGGTTGTCGACAGCGCGCTGGCCGAACAGGCGATCCCGATGCTGCTCGATGCCATGCCCGACTGCGAGTTCCGCGGCGATGATCGCGCGGTCTCGGCCGACGCCCGTGTGAAATCCGCGAGCGACGAGGATTTCGACACCGAGTTCCTCGACGCCATCGCCTCGATCAAGGTCGTCGACGGGCTCGACGAGGGGATCGCCTTCGTCGCCGAACATTCCTCGGGCCACACCGACGCGATCCTCACCGAGGACAAGGACGCCGCCCGCCGGTTCATGACCGCGATCGACAGCGCCGTGGTCATGCACAACGCCTCGACCCAGTTCTCCGACGGCGGCGAGTTCGGCATGGGCGCGGAAATCGGCATCGCCACCGGCAAGATGCACGCCCGCGGCCCCGTCGGCCTCGAACAGCTGACGAGCTTCAAATATCTCGTGATGGGCGACGGCCAGACGCGGCCGTGAGCGACCTATAATCGCGGACATCCCCCACGACCGATACAGGTATACGACATGAAAATTCTGATCGCAGGCTCCACCGGCAAGACCGGCCTCCGCCTCACCCGACAACTCGAGGAAGCGGGGCATCAGCCGATCGCCATGCACCGCTCCTCGTCCGACACGTCGAAACTGCCCGAGGGTGTCGCCAAACGCGAAGCCGATCTGACGCAGCTTCCGGACGATGTGTGCGAGGGCGCGGAGGTGGTGGTCTTCGCTGCCGGCTCCGGCGGCGATACGAGCGCGGAAATGACGGACAGGGTCGATCGCGACGGCGCCAGGAAGCTGATCGATCTCGCTGCGAAGAGCGGTGTCGGCCACTTCGTGATGCTGAGCTCGGTCGGCGCGGATGATCCCGATCCCGAATCCGATCTCGCCCATTATCTCCAGGCCAAGCACGAGGCGGACGAGCATCTCAAGGCGTCGGGGCTGTCATACACCATCGTACGCCCGGTCTCGCTGACCGACGACGATGGCTCGCGCAACATGCGGCTCGGCGACGAAGTGAGCCCGCAAGGCAAGGCCGCACGCGGCGATGTCGCCGCCATCCTGGCGCGCGCGGCAACCGATGCGTCGCTCGCGGGCAAGGTCTTTCTGATGGAAAGTCTGTACTGACCGCTTCGCATCCGAAGCTGGTAGCGGAGGAGGAGCATATAGCGAACATATAACGTTCTGACATTGCTCGTTTTTTCCGCCCAACTCTTGGAAAATACCCCCACCGATACCCCCAGAATCCCGAATTTGCGCCAAACCGTTACGAGGGTGCGATCGGCCGACTAATGTTCGAAAATTGGCAGTTCAACCGCCTCATTGAACGGCGGAAGTTGGGCCGCTAGCGGTCTGTCCGGTTTTGAACATGATTTGAGTTGAAGCGGACATCCATCCGTGCAGATTTAAGACCGATTACTTGTCTACCGGCGACTGATGCACTGCTGAAAGCTTCGCGAGATAACGCCCGCCGAAGCGCAAGACCAGTCGGCGCAGGACGAAGAAAAACCCGTTCGATGGCACGAACATCTGCGATTTGAGCCACACGGTCTTGCGCTGTTTTTCAATGTAGGGGCGCAAGCCCCTTCCCAACTTTTCAGCGCGGCGGGCACATTGCCGTTCTGAGCGGCAAGGGCTTCACCCAGTTGCTGCCCGCCCATCAACCCGGCTGTCGCGCCCATGCCGGAAAACAGCGTGAGGCACCATGCGCTGTCCCCCACCAGCACCACGCGGCCCTTGTGCCAGCGGTCCATCTCCACCGTGTGGACCGAATCGAACAGATAGTCGGGCGCGTTGGACAGATCCTCCAGCGCTTCCTCCACGATGGAGTGGGGCTCCATATCGGCAAAGACATCGCGCAGCGTTTCCACCGCAGGCCGTTCGAACTGCGCATCTACATCCTTGGTGCGATAGGCAAAGAACGCCGTCGGCGTATGATCCTGCAGCGGGAAGACCCAGAGCGAGCGTTTATCCTGATTGAGGATTACTCCGTCGCGCTGGCGGAATGTCTCCATCTGTTCTTCTAGCTGATAAGCGCAGATCACCGCATCCAGCGAATGCATGAACTTCTCTTGCGGGCCGAACACCAGCTTGCGCACGGTGAAGCGCAGGCCATCGGCACCGATCACCAGGTCGAAGCGCTCGATCGTTGAACTGCCGTCTTTCGTATCCAGCGTCACATCGACGCCGTCCGCGCGCTCAACAATGGCCACGGGGCTTGTGCCGAACCGGATTTCGACCTGCCCGTCGACGCCGTTCCACAACCCTTCTTCGATATCACCGCGCAGCAGCGTGGCAGGCCGGGTCGGCTGGTCGGCGAACCCGGCTACGCGCACACGTCTGCCGTCTTTCGTCATGTGCCAATTCGGCGAGGCTTCGGGCGTGCGGATATGGATGCCGGGCAGCACGCCCAGCCTTTCCGCCGCATGTTTGCCCGCATCCTGAAGGCCGATGAAATAGCCGCCTGTCCGCCGCTCAGGCGCGCGTTCGACGATGACGGGTTCCCACCCGGCCTTCTTAAGCGACATGGCGCTGGCCATTCCGGCGATGCCGAGGCCGACGATAAGAGCGCGTTGAGTCATGATTGCTGTATCCTTCCTGTCGGGGGTGAGGGGCGAAAGCCCCTGCGCCCGAACCGATATGAACACTGTATAGATACCTCGCGCGCTTTTTGTCTAGACACTGTTTAGATTGCGTGCCAGATTGCCCTCATGACCAAGACGAAACGCGACAGCTATCATCATGGCGACCTGCGCAGCGCGCTGATTTCCGCCGCGGAAGAGATCATCGCCGCAGAAGGCGTGGAAGGCTTCACGCTGCGCAAGGCAGCGCGCAAGGCGGGCGTATCCCCCGGCGCGCCAACGCATCATTTCGGCAGCATGGCGGGCTTGCTGACGCAGGTGGCGCGGCGCAGTTACGAGGCACTGGCCAAGCAACTGGCAGGCGCGGCAGAGGGGCTGGAAGGCAACGCGGCGCTGCGCGCGCTGACCGCCGTCTATGTTAGGTTCGCGCGCGACAACACGGGCCGTTTCCGCCTGATGGGCCGCACCGACTTGATCGAATTGGAGGACGATGACCTGCGGGCTGCGGTCTATCGGGCGATGCGCCCGCTCGCCGCCGCCGCTGCCGGAACACGCGGCCTCGGCGTGCCGACCCCCGAGTTCGAGCGACTGGATCCGCGCCTGATCGCCGCCATCGCCCCCGCGCACGGACTGGCGCATCTGGCCACCGAAGGACGGCTGGCCGCGACAATGCGGTCGGGAGAGGTGGACGCGCAGGCGCAAGACGCGTTGGTGGACGAGGTTTTGCGCGCGCTGTGGCCTTGAAGCAAACCGCCCAAACCGATAGCCGCTACGCAATACTGATCACGCTGAACGCGAGCGAGCCATATGCTACGACTTCGGTTTCTTGCTGTGCCTCGATATCTGACGCTGGAGGCGCGCGCGTGTCCTACCCGCCTGCTCGGGCAAACAGGACAGCTCTCCAGCGCAGGAAGTTACCTGTACTACAATGGTGAGCACGTCTGCTGTTGAAAAACCGCCACTCGCGCGCCAAACATTCCCCCAAAATGCGTAAGATCCTCGCCTTTTTCCACGCTTTGCTGGCAACCGTACTGCTCACTTGCGGCGTCGCAGCTTTCGCCGCGACGTCGATTCTTCCGTCGTCCGGGGACGCCGCCGAGGCGCAGGTGGCGATGGATCCCTTCGGGCGGGAAACGCCGCGATCGACCGTGACCAATCTGCTGGGCGTGCTGGCGAGCGAAGATCCTGGTGCCCTCGATCCCTATCTCGACCTGCCTGCCGGTATGGATCGTGCAGAGGTCGTGCCGCGCCTGCGCGCTGCGCTCGATGCGGGCGGGACGCTCGCCACCTATCAGGAACTGGCCAACGAGCCCAACGGGCGGCTCGACGATGGCCTCGGCCCGACACGCGAACAGGTCGGGACACTCGCCGGGGGCGAGATACCCATCCTGCTGACACAGAGCAGCGGCACGGACGGGCCTGCCATCTGGCGGCTGTCGGCGGAAACGCTACAGGCGCTCCCGGATATCGAACCGCAGGCGATCCCGGAAGAAGAGGCTATCGTCGCCGGTGCCCCTGCGCTGGATTGGGTCAAGCTGCTGGGACTATTGGTCGCCGTCTTCATCGCGACCCGGTTGCTGGCCGCGCTGGTCCTGCTCGGTCTGCGGCAGGTCCTCTCGCGCGATGGGGCGGTGTACCGGGTCCTCGATGCCGCCCTGCCGCCGCTGGCGCTGGTTGTCACCATCGTCGGTTTCCGGCTGTGGTCGGACGCTGCGCCGATCTCGATCGTCGCGCGTCAGGTCGTGCTGCGCTATCTCGGCATTGCAGCGTGGATCGTGTTCCTGTGGTTCCTGTTCCGCCTGGTCGATGCGCTCGCCCGGTGGCTGTCGCTGCGCATGACGCGGCGCGCGCGGTACCAGAGCGCGTCTGTCATCGTCTTTGCCCGCCGGGTTATCAAGGCCGGACTGTTGGTCCTGGGGGCGCTCGGCATCCTCGACACGCTCGGCTTCGATGTCACCGCTGGTGTGGCGGCGCTCGGCATCGGCGGTCTGGTCTTGGCGCTGGGTGCACAGAAGACGGTCGAGAACCTGGTCGGCACCGTATCCGTGCTGGCCGACCGGCCGGTGCAGGTCGGGGATGTGTGCAAGGTCGGCGATGTGCTCGGCACGATCGAGGATATCGGGATGCGGTCGACCCGGATCAGGACGCTGGAACGAACCGTCGTCACGATCCCCAATGGCGATTTTTCCTCACGCCAGATCGAAAACTATACCAAGCGCGAACGTTTCCTCTTCAACGAGACGATCGGCCTCGAATACGCCTTGGATGCGGCCAAGCTGCGTGAAGGGATTGGCCTGATAGCAGAGGCGCTCGCACAGAACGAGCACATCGCCCCGGAGCCGCGCCGGGCGACATTACGTTATTTTGCAACGGACTCGCTGGCGATCGAAACCTTTGCCTACATCATGACCGCCGATTTCGACGAAAGCCTGAGAATCCGCAACGATCTCATGCTCGACATCTACGAGCGATTGGAACAGGCAGGCATCGGGTTCGCCTTCCCGACACAGACCCTTTACCTGCGCAAGGACGAAACCGGGCAAGGGTGACGCGGTATGGTGGCGGTCACGCAACGCTATCCGGCTGACGGTTCGCCGAACATGATCTGCCTGAAGACCTTCACGTAACTTTCTTCCGGCTGGGTGCCGTCGCCCGATCGCAAGACCGCGGTATGCCAGAGTATGAGCAAGGTTTCGGTGATGACATCGGCGGGCAAGCGGAGTGGCTGCCCAAACTGGGCGGCCAGGCCTTCGATCAGAACCCGGAACTGGGCCGTTACACGCGCCTCCGCAGCCTTGTACTGCGCGCGGAATTCCGGGTTGCGAAAGGCATAGAGCTGCAATTCCAGCGCCAGCGCCGCCCAGGCCTGGCGATCGGGGATGTCGGCTAGCCACGCAGCAAGCGTTTGCATGGCCTGGTCGATATCGGCTTCCGGGATCGAGGCGGCGAGGTCTTCCAGTCGGTCCCGCTGTTCGGCCAAGTGACCTTCCATGACTTCGAGCAGCAGCAACTCCTTGCTCTCGAAGTTCGAATAAAAGGCGCCTTGCGTAAATCCGGCGTCGGCGCAGAGCTGGCGCACGGAAAGTGCCGGGATGGAATGGGCGATCATCAGCCGCTCGGCCGATTCGATCAGCTTGGCGCGTGTTTCCGCCTGGCTTTGCCGACGCGATTTGGTGGTGTTTTCGCCGCTCATGGTGCTCGATCCGTCTCAAAAGTCCTGATTTTCGGAACCAAATTTTCAGATATCACTTGATATTTCAAATGCCCGGCCAGAGGATCGGTTTCCCGTCGATCCTTTTCAGCAGGCAAAACAGGCAGGAGTTGTTGCCCATGCAGCCCATACGGTTCACCCCTGATGTCGAGCAAGTCGATCCCGACGAACAGCGGCTGACGCGCGAGATCGTCGAACAGATGAATGCGACGGCGCGCAACGCGTTCGAACGGCATCGGCACGCCCATCGCGATGCCCATGCGAAATCGCACGCGATCCTTAAGGGTAGCATGACCGTGCACGACGGTCTGTCGGCTGAGCTTGCGCAGGGCATCTTCGCTTCTCCGAAGACCTACGAGGTCGTCGCGCGGCTTTCGTCCGCGCCGGGCGATATCCATTCGGACGAGGTTCCGGCCCCGCGCGGTTTCGCGATCAAGGTGATCGGCGTTCCGGGTGACCGGCTTTCGCCCGACATCGGTGGCGAGAACCAGGATTTCCTGATGGTGAATTTCCCGGTGCTCGCCTTCGGCACGGTCCCGAAATACAAGCAGATGCTGGGTCTGCTCGAAAAGAACGCGCATGCGCCCGATTTCTTCCAACGCCTCGTTGCCGGCGTGGCGCGCGGCGCGAAGGATGCGGTGGAAGCGGTGGGCAAGGTGCCGAGCGCGACGCTCGAAGGGTTGGCGCGCGACAACAATCATCCTCTCGGCGAAACCTATCATACGCAGGCTGCTGTCCGGTTCGGCGACCATGTCGCCAAACTGTCGCTCGCCCCGAAATCCCAATCCGTGCGCGATTTGACCGGTCGGGATCTCGAAGACGTCCAATATTCGACCATGCGCGACGTAATCGGCGATTTTTTCCGCGCGAACGGCACCGAATATGAATTGCGCGCGCAGCTCGGCACCGATCTCGAAACGATGCCGGTGGAAGATGCTGCCGTGTTGTGGGAAGAGGAAAAGTCTCCCCATCGTGCCATCGCCACGCTGCGCTTCGACAGCCAGGACCCCTACAGCCCGCCACGCCAGGTTTTCGGCGACGATGTGCTGTCGTTCAATCCATGGAACGGCGTCGAGGCGCATCGCCCGCTGGGCGGCATCATGCGCATTCGCCGCGCGGCCTACGAACGGTCCAGCACCTATCGTCACGCCCAGAACGATCGCCCGCGCACAGAGCCGCAGGCCCTGTCCGACATTCCCGATTGACCACCAAGCGCAAAAGGAGCGCGCCATGACCAGAAGCACCGATCCGCGTCTCGCCGATGAGAGCAAGCCCGAAGAAATCCGCCGCCGCGCGCGAGAGCTGGCAGAAGACCTGCCGCAGCTCGCGAAAATCGCGCTGGAAGCGATGATCCGCGACCACAATCCCGATTACAAGGGTACCGCCAATAAGGCGGGTCGCGCAGGCATGCAGTCGGGCAATGTGTCCGAACTGACCGCCATCGCCAAGGTCAAGCCCGGCGGGGCGGACCGCCTGCGCCGCATCTTCGACCTCACCAACGGCAATATGGACGGCGCGCAGCGGGTGTCGACCTTGCACGATATGCGCTTCGTATTTTTCGACGACGACACGCGCATCCTGTTCGCCACAACCTATGATGGCGACTGGGACACCTATATCAACGATTTCGCCACCAAGATTCCGGGGTTGATGGACCTGCTGTTCGCCAATGTCGAAGGCTGGCCGGGGATCGACAGCCCCAAGGTGAAGGACTTTATCGCCGATCACCAGATCGATGCATCGGGATGGTTTGTGGCCAATCCGCAAGTGA
This sequence comes from Erythrobacter sp., assembly GCA_025698865.1. GTDB lineage: Bacteria > Pseudomonadota > Alphaproteobacteria > Sphingomonadales > Sphingomonadaceae > Qipengyuania. Next base: position 377,481 of record JAILWQ010000003.1, read on the forward strand.
CGGTTGTGGATACACGTCGGTACCAGCGGATGGAGCACGCGCTGGAGGACTTCCTCGAAAAATCCCGGGCGAATGCGGATACGGACCCCGCCACGCGCAAGGCTCTCGACGAGCTGAGCACGGCCATCGCGCAACCCGAAGGCGTGGATTATTGACATGGGCATTCTGCAAGAACTTTCCGCCCGCTTCCGCCCGGACAAGGTCAAGCTCCAGCTCGACGATATCCAGGCGCTGATCCTGCGATCCCGGCCCGAACCCTATGTCGGCATCCATTCGATGATCCATGTCGACGAGCCTGCCGGCGGGCGGGATCTTTTACGCCGTTTGGCCGACCATATTCCTGCTGCATCGGGTTGGACGGACGAACTGGATTCGTGGACCGGCGTCGCCATCAGCTATGACGGCTTGGAGGCACTCGGGCTGCCCCAGACCTCGCTGGCGAGTTTTCCGCTGGCCTTCCAGCAGGGCATGGCCGCTCGTGCCGAGCAGCTGCGCGATTTCGGCGAAAACGCGCCCGAAACATGGGAGGATCCCTATCGCCCCGGCACTTGCCATATCGCATTGACCATTTATGCGCGCGACGACGATGCGCTCGACGACGTGCTGGCAAAGGCCGAGGCCGAACTGGAAAAATCCACCGGCATCACGCTGATCGGTACGCACCGTTTCGGTGCCGACGAGGACGCAAAGAACCCCTTCGGCTTTCGCGACAGCATTTCGCAGCCGTTGGTCGACGGGAGCGGGGTCGACCCCTTGCCCGGTCAGGAGCGCGCGATCGCGCCTGGAGAATTCATTCTGGGCGAGAACAGCGAGACCGGTAGCCCGCTCGCCATGCCGCAACCCGCACCGCTTGGGCGCAACGGGTCATACATCGTGCTGCGAAAATATCAGAGCCGCGTCGGCGCGTTTAACGACTTCCTGCGCGAGCAATCCGCCGACGAAGGAGAGCAGGATTATATAGCCGCGAAGATGTTCGGCCGGTGGCAGAGCGGTGCGCCATTGCCGTTAGCGCCGGACCGGGACGATCCGGAACTCGGCGCCGATTCCCGACGCAACAACGACTTCTCCTACGAAGACGATCATCGCGGCCTCGTCTGCCCGCACGCCGCGCATATGCGCCGCCTCAATCCGCGCGACAGCCAGCTTACGATCCTCAGCGATGTGAACATCCACCGCATCATCAGGCGCTCATCTACCTACGGTCCGAAATGGAGCCGCGACGTGACGTCGGAGTCCGATGCGCAGGAGGATCGCGGGCTGTTCTTCATTTTCATCAGCGCCAGGGCATTCGATACGATCGAATTTCTCCAGCAGGAATGGATCAACCGTGGCAACTTCGTCGACCTGGGCGAAGAACGGGATCCGATCGTCGGTCTGCACCAGACGCCCGGGACTTTCACCATTCCCGAAACGCCGGTGCGCCGAAAAATCGATGACGTGACCACCTTCAACCGGCTGCGCGGCGGAGAATACATGTTCATGCCCTCGCTCACGGCCCTGCGCTGGATTGGCGACGGCGCATGGGACGAAGGCGCGAGCCCATGAACCCACAGAGGGGGCAGGAGGGCGGTTCGGCTTTCGTCTATCCCATCACGGTCGGCCCTGATGCGATCGACGAGCTCGATCACGTCAACAATGCGGTCTATCTGACCTGGGTGCAGCAGGCGATCACCGCCTATTGGGTCGCACATGCGCCGGCGGAGGAGGTCGTAAAGATCGCATGGATCGCCCTGCGCCACGACATCAGATATCGCAGCGAGGCGTTTCTCGGCGACCAGCTCGAGGCGAAAGTCCTCCTCAGGGGCTTTCGTGGGTCCCGCTCGCAATTCGAAATACAGTTCAGCCGCGGCAGCGTGTCTGTCGCCGAAGTGGACACGACCCTGTGCTGCATCGACCGAGAAACACGGCAGCTGCACCGCATCACGCACGAGTTGGCGAGGCATTTCGCCATTGTAGCTTAATGCACACGGCTTCTTGCCCTTTTTCTCCGAGCCATTTGACAATCCCAACGCGAAGGCCCGAAAGCAGTATAAGTTCTATTAATCGCAGCCTCACAACTATCCCCGTTCTAGCGAGGATACCGACCCGTTATCGTTGCATTTGTTATGCAATGCCTCGGCGCTGCCGACCAAGGCGGTCGCAATAGGAGCGCACATTTGCAGCGATCCCTTGTGCTGAACCGACGCCCACTCTCGGGGGGTCAGTACGCCGATCGCAAGGAGTGGTTGCTAAGGTGCGAAGCTGCCATCTGGGCTGATGCTGACGAGAGGCAGCTTTCGGAAAAGATTCAAGCGAGCTCAAATGGCCGACATTAAGGCGCAAGGCTGCCTTAAAAAATCGCGAAGACGGACCAAAGATTGATCCATCGCAAGGAACCGGATCGCGGGGACGCTAGTGAGAGCATGTGCCCCGGTCCGACCAGTCTATCACTACGAACGTCGACCGTCTCGAACTTCGCCGCCTGCGGATGGCGCACAGCCCTCCAATCCTTCGGGGCGGTTTCCGCCCCTTCTTTCTCGGGACTGCCATGTGGGCGCTAGTCGCGCTTACGCTCTGGCTGGCGATCCTCTTCGGATTGGTCTCGCCTCAGCTGATCGAGGATCCCCTTGCTTGGCACCGGCACGAGATGCTGTTCGGTTTCGCCGGTGCCGCGATCGCCAGAGCCGCGATCGCCCGGGCCATGATGCGGGTCGGCAAAACGCCGCCCGCGGCGAACGACTTGGAAAGGGGACCGCCGACCGCTATCTGATGCCGATGGACGATACCGGAACGAGCGACGAACTGAACTTTTGCCAGGCCTGCTCGATCCGCAACCGGGCCATCTGCGCCGACCTCGACGACACCGAGATCGCGCTGCTCAACCGCATCGGTCGCAGGAAGCATCTCACCGCCGGAGAGTCCCTCCTTTGGGAAGGCGACGAAGCGGTCTTCGTCGCGAACGTCGTCACCGGCATGCTCAAGCTGTCCACGACGACCGGCGACGGGCGCGAGCAGATCCTCGGCCTCTCCTATCCGTCCGACTTCCTCGGCCGGCCCTATGGCGAGACGACCCCGTACGATGCGCAGGCCCTGACGGATGCTACGGTCTGCATCTTCCGCCGGGTCGACTTCGAGCGCTTCGCGCACGAACACCCCCGGCTCGAACGCAAGCTACTCGAGCGGACCCTGGGGGAACTGGACAGATCGAGACGCTGGATGCTGCTCCTCGGGCGCATGTCGGCCGAAGAAAGGCTCGCCACCCTCCTGCTGGAGATATCCGAACGCCTGGCGGCGAGCACGTGCGGAGGCGACGCATCGCCGCTCGACGTCTTCGAACTCCCCGTGTCGCGCCAGCAGATCGCGGACATCCTGGGACTGACGATCGAAACGGTGAGCCGACAGTTCACCCGTCTGCGGGAGGACGAGATCATAGGGATGAGGGGAAGAAGGGAAGTCGAGGTCCTGCGACGCGATCTTCTCGAAGCCATCGTGGGCTAGAGCACCTGCGGACGCTCGCGGAAATTCCGGCGCGTGCAGGCTTTCGCGTTTGACCTGAATCAAGGACCCGACCGCATCGGCATGCGAACGGCGACCCGAAGAGAAACCGGAGGTCCGCCATCTTGTCGCAAGAAGCTTCCAGCCGGACCCGCAACACCGGTCACTCGAGGATACATGCCTCGCATCCGTTGTCCGCGTTCCTGCCGACACGGCAGCTCCGCGTTCCGCAGGGAGACTTCGACGACGAGATAGGGACGGACGGAAGGACCATCGTCTACATCGAGGAAGGGGTGGTCAAGCTCGTCGGACACCTCGGAGCGGACCGGGAACAGATTGCCGCGTTCGCGTTCGAGGGGGACGTCCTCGTCGTCCCGGCCCATGTGTCCACTCCGCATACGCTCCACGCTTTGGAGGACAGCGTCGTGCACTTCCTGCGATCGGACGATCTGCTTCCGAAGGGAAGACCGGCCATGGGCGCGGGACAGCTGCTCGACCGCATCCTCGCCGATCTCGGGCGCTCCCGCGAACTGTCCGCCCTCCTCGGCAGGAAGTCGGCCCGAGAACGAATCTGCGGCTTCCTCGTCGAGATGGAGAAACGCATCGGAAGACGGGAGAACGGAGCCGTCATACTCGATCTGCCGATGTCGCGAAGGGAGATCGGCGACCATCTCGGGCTCACAATCGAGACCGTCAGCCGGCAGCTGACCGATCTCCGGGAACGAAGCGCCATCGCGACGTGCGGAAGGTCACGCATCGACATCCTCGATCCGCAAGGCCTGCGTGCGCTCGCCGGCTCGGTTGATTGAGGCGACCAATCTTTTCCCGAATTTGACCTCGATCAATGCAGTGCGCGCGGTGGCCCCATAGGCATGGATCGAAGCGATCGGAGCGACAGATGCAGGCAGAAGCGGCCCTGGGGCGGGCGGGACTATGGTTCGGTGTCCTCATTCTCTCGATAGTCATGGCCGCCACGGCGCGCGATCCGGGCTTCGCTGCCCACGCGACGATCATCGGCGTCGTGGCCTTCGTGCTCATGTGGATGTCGGCTGTCCGGTTCGACCCCATGGGCCGTGCGCGCGGCTTCTTCCGGATTCCCGAAGGACCTTCCCGATACGATGACGATCCGGTCCGCTGGGGCGTCCTCGCCACCATGGCATGGGCGCTTGTCGGCATGCTCGCCGGGGTATTCATCGCCTCGCAGCTTGCCTTCCCACAGCTCAACATCGAGCCATACTTCAACTTCGGACGGGTCCGACCACTCCACACCTCGGCGGTGATCTTCGCCTTCGGCGGCAACATTCTGATCGCGAGCAGCTTCTACGTGGTCCAGCGGACCTGCCGCGCGCAGCTCGCCTTCCCCGCGCTCGCGCGGTTCGTCTTCTGGGGTTACCAGCTGTTCATCGTCCTCGCCGCCTCAGGCTACCTGTTCGGCGTCACGCAGAGCCGCGAATACGCGGAACCCGAATGGTACGTCGACCTGTGGCTGACCATCGTCTGGGTCGCCTACCTGATCGTCTTCGTCGGCACGCTCGCCCGCCGGACCGAACCGCACATCTATGTCGCCAACTGGTTCTATCTCTCCTTCATCATCACCATCGCGATGCTGCACATCGTCAACAACCTGGCGGTGCCCGTCTCGCTGAACGGATCGCTGTCGTTCTCCGCCTTCGCCGGCGTGCAGGACGCGCTGACGCAGTGGTGGTACGGACACAACGCCGTGGCGTTTTTCCTGACCGTGCCGTTCCTTGCCATGATGTACTACTTCGTGCCCAAGCAGGCCGAACGTCCGGTCTACAGCTACCGGCTCTCGATCATACACTTCTGGTCCCTGATCTTCCTCTACATCTGGGCCGGGCCGCACCACCTCCACTACACGGCGCTCCCCGACTGGGCACAGACGCTGGGCATGGTGTTCTCGGTGATCCTTTGGATGCCCAGCTGGGGCGGGATGATCAACGGGCTCATGACGCTCAACGGGGCATGGGACAAGGTCCGCACCGATCCGATCATCCGGATGATGGTCATGGCGATGGCCTTCTACGGCATGGCCACCTTCGAAGGGCCGATGCTCAGCATCAAGGCGGTCAATTCGCTCTCGCACTACACCGACTGGACAGTGGGCCACGTGCATTCGGGCGCACTGGGATGGAACGGGCTGATCAGCTTCGCCGCGGTCTACTTCCTCGTGCCGCGCCTGTGGAAGCGCGAGCGGATGTATTCGCTGCGCATGATCAACTGGCACTTCTGGCTCGCGACACTCGGCATCGTCTTCTACGCGGCCAGCATGTGGGTGGCCGGCATCACCCAGGGGCTGATGTGGCGCGAATACGGCGCGGACGGATACCTGGTGAACAGCTTCGCCGAGACCGTCGCGGCCCTGCACGAGCTCTACATCATCCGAGCCGTCGGCGGGGCGATGTACCTCGCCGGTGCCGTCATCATGGGTTTCAACGTCTGGATGACGATAGCAGGCCGGCTCCGCGAGGAGGCGCCGATGGGCGCAATGCCCGCCTACGATTCCGACAAGGACCGCCCCCTCGCCGGGTCGGCCATCCCCGAACCAGCGGAATAGGACGGAACGCCATGGGTCTCGCATCCCAGCACAAGAAGCTGGAGAAGAACATCAACCTCCTCGCGATCTTCTCCTTCATAGCCGTGGCGATAGGAGGGATCGTCGAGATCGCGCCCCTGTTCTGGATCGACAACACGATCGAGGAAGTCGAGGGCATGCGGCCCTACACGCCGCTCGAGCAGGCGGGACGCAACATCTACGTGCGGGAGGGGTGCTACTCCTGCCACAGCCAGATGATCCGGCCTTTCCGGGACGAGGTGGAACGATACGGGCACTACAGCCTCGCTGCCGAGAGCATGTACGACCATCCGTTCCAGTGGGGTTCCAAGCGCACCGGCCCCGACCTCGCGCGCGTCGGCGGCAGGTATTCGGACGAATGGCATGTGCAGCATCTCGAGGATCCGCAGAGCGTCGTGCCGGAGAGCATCATGCCGCAGTACTCCTTCCTCGGCAGGACCAGGCTCGACACGGACAACGCCGCCGACATGCTGCTGGCGCTGCGGCGGGTGGGTGTCCCCTATTCCGACCGCGACATAGGCCAGGCGATGGCGGACATCGTGCTCCAGGCCAATCCGGACGCCGATGGCGACGTCGAGGACTTCCAGCGACGCTACCCCAAGGCACAGGTCCGCGACTTCGATGGCGATCCCGGTCGCGTGACCGAGATGGACGCGCTCGTCGCCTACCTGCAGATGCTCGGCACGCTGGTCGACGTTGACAGCGCTGCGGCGCAGGAACGGCTGGCAGAGGAGAAGGGGCGATGAGCCTGTACGACCAACTGCGCCATCTCGCCGACAGCTACGGGCTGATCGGACTCCTCGTCCTGTTCCTCGGCCTGTGCCTGTGGGTGTTCCGCCCGGGCGCGAAGCAGCAGAACCGGGAGGCGGCGCACCTGATATTCCGCGACGACGAGATCGAGGGGCGAGACCATGGCCGATAAGCGCATAGACGAGGCGACTGGAACGCCGACCGTCGGGCACGAATGGGACGGCATCGAGGAGCTCGACACGCCGATGCCGCGCTGGTGGCTGTGGACGCTCTACCTCACCATCGTCTGGGGCGTGGTCTATGTCGTGCTCTACCCGGCATGGCCGCTCGGCGACAGGGCTACGGAAGGCGTACTGGGCTGGTCCAGCCGCGGCGAACTGGCCGAGGAGATGAGCGTCGTCGATCAGGCCCGCACCACGATGCGCGAGGAGCTCGCCCGCATACCGGTGGAGCGCCTGCCGGAGAACAGCGAACTGTTCGCACAAGCGGTAGCCGGGGGCCGCTCCGCCTTCCAGGTCCACTGCTCGCAATGCCACGGGTCGGGGGCGGCCGGAAGCCAGACGCTCGGCTACCCCAATCTGAACGACGACGACTGGCTCTGGGGCGGCGATCTCAAGGCGATCGAATACACCCTCGTGAACGGCATCCGAGCTCCAGGCGTGGACGACACCCGCACCAGCATCATGCCACCGTTCGCCGGGGCGTTCGAACGGTCCCAGCTGGACGCGCTCGTGAACCACGTGCTCTCGCTCGATGGGCGGGGGACCTCATCCAGCGCGGGTGCGCAGACCTACCGGGACAACTGCAGCGCCTGCCACGGCGCCGCCGGCGAAGGGAACCGCGAACTTGGCGCGCCACGTCTGAACGACGCGATCTGGCTCTACGGCAATTCTCCTGCCGACATACGTGCCCAGATACTGGAACCGAGGATGGGGAGGATGCCCCACTGGAGCGGCCGTCTCGATCCGGTCACGATCAAGATGCTCTCGGCCTACGTCTGGTCCCTGGGCGGCGGCGAGGAGCTAGTCGAGGTCGCCGAGAATCCCACGGTGGAGGTCGATGCGGAACCGTGATCCCGGTCGCGCGTCGAGCGCTCCGCCGCGCCGGGAGGGCGGGGACCGCGACTGGTCGGTCGTCGTCGAGGACGGACGGGCGAAGACGAACGAGCCGGTCTCGAGCGCGGTGGCCGAACCCGAATCGACGACGCTGCGCCACGAACCGCACGAGCCGCCGCGCCAGCATCTGCCGAACAAGCTCTTCGAGAAGCGCACGAAGGTCCACAACAAGCGGATCGACGGACCCTTCCGCCGCTTCAAGTGGTTCGTCATGGCCGTCACCCTGGCGATCTACTACGGCACGCCCTGGATACGATGGGACCGCGGCCCCTACGCACCCGACCAGGGGGTGCTCGTCGATCTCGCCAACCGCCGCTTCTACATGTTCGGCATCGAGATATGGCCGCACGAGTTCTACTACGTCGCCGGCCTCCTCATCATGGCGGCGCTCGGCCTCTTCCTCGTCACCAGCGCGGTGGGCCGCGCATGGTGCGGATACGCCTGCCCGCAGACCGTGTGGACCGACCTGTTCCAGCACGTCGACCGTCTAGTCGACGGCGATCGCAACGCACGGATCAGGCTGGACGCGGCACCCCTAGGCCCCGGAAAGCTCGCCAAGCGGACGTTCAAGTATGCGATCTACCTCGTCATCAGCTTCTGGACCGGTGGCGCATGGATCATGTACTTCGCCGATGCGCCGACGCTGGTGCGCGACTTCTGGGCGGGCGAGGCGGCACCCGCGGCCTACATCACCGTCGCCATCCTCACGCTCACCACCTTCACGCTCGGCGGGTTCATGCGCGAACAGGTGTGCATCTACATGTGCCCCTGGCCCCGCATCCAGACCGCGATGATGGACGAGAAGTCGCTGCTGGTCACCTACAAGGACTGGCGCGGCGAACCGCGCGGCAGCGTCAAGAAGGCCCAGAGGAACCCCGGCGAGTTCGGCGACTGCATCGACTGCCTGCAATGCGTCGCCGTCTGTCCCACAGGGATCGACATCCGCGAAGGTCCTCAGGTCGGCTGCATCACCTGCGCGCTGTGCATCGACGCCTGCGACAGGGTGATGGCGGACATCGGCCGCCCACGCGGACTGATCGACTACGCCACACTGGAGGACTGCGAAAAGGAGGCGAACGGCGAGCCCACACCCTCCCCCTACAGGACCCTCCTGCGACCCCGTACGATCGCGTACTTCCTGATCTGGGGAAGCATCGGCCTCGCCATGCTGTTCGCGCTCGGTGTCCGCAACCACGTGGGACTATCGGTCTCCCCGGATCGCAACCCGCCCTACATCCTGATGAGCGACGGATCGGTGCGCAACTCCTACACGATCAAGCTGCGCAACATGGAGAGCCGTCCACGCGAGATGGAGATCGCGATCGACGACCTTCCTGGCGCAGTGATGTGGACCGACATGGGCGGGCGCGATGCGGCGGCGCGGACCCAGGTGAAAACCGTTCCCGCCGACGAGGTGCTGACAGTGCGGGCGTACGTCGTCGTACCCAAAGGAGCGTCAACGCAGGACTTCGACTTCACCGTGACGTCGCGCGACGAACAGCGGGAGAGCGCGGCGGCGGAGGCGCGGTTTGATGCTCCCGGAAGCGGGCAATGAAGCGCGAATTCACCGGCAGGCACATGGCCATGATCATCGTGTCGGGGTTCGGCATCATCATAGCGGTCAACCTCTTCATGGCGACGCTCGCGGTGCGCGGCTTCGGGGGCGTCATCGTCGAGAACTCCTATGTCGCCAGCCAGGAATTCAACGGGTGGCTCGATACCGCTAGGCGACAGAAGGCCTTCGGATGGTCCGCGCGGATCACCCGCAACGACGACGCTCGTCTCGAGGTGGCGACCTCCGCAGCACCCGCTGGCGCCACCGTCACCGCCGCGGCGCGTCGCCCCCTGGGGCGACCGGAGACCACCAAGCTGGCCTTCATCGAGACGGCGCCCGGACGATACATCGCGCGTCAGCCCCTGGACGAGGGACGCTGGATCGTCCGGCTGACGATCGTCTCCCCGGACCGGCGGACCTGGTCGACCGAGGAGCATCTGCAGTGAATGCCCCGGCAAACCCGGGTGTGCCCCGACCTGCGGAATCCCTCGACAGTCGCTTCGTCGTTCCGGGAATGCGGTGTGCGGCATGCATCGCCAGGATAGAACGCGGCCTGCTCGAACTGGATGGGGTCGAAGCCGCGCGCGTCAACCTGTCCGCCAAGAGGGTCGCCATCAGGCACGGCCCCGAAGTGGACTCCGAGTATCTGCTGGGTGCACTCGGCAGGATCGGTTTCGAGGCCCAGGTCGTCGACCTCGAAAGTGTTCCGAAAGACGATGGCGAAAGCCGCATGCTCCTTCGCGCTCTGGCGGTGGCCGGCTTCGGCATGATGAACATCATGCTGCTGTCGGTGAGCGTGTGGTCGGGCGCAGGAGGCGTCACCAGGGAACTGTTCCACTGGGTGTCCGCACTCATCGCCCTGCCGGTGGTGGCCTATGCCGGACGACCTTTCTTCGCGAGCGCGGTCGCGGCATTGCGCCATCGCCGGACGAACATGGACGTGCCGATCTCGATCGGCGTCCTGCTGGCCACCGCGCTCAGTGTCCACGAGACGGTGATCGGAGGCGACCACGCCTACTTCGACAGCGCGGTCATGCTGCTGTTCTTCCTCCTCGCAGGACGTGCGCTCGACGCGACGATGCGCGACCGGACGCGGGCCGGCATCGGTGCGCTGCTTTCGCGGATGGGGAAGTCCGCCCGCGTGCTGACGGAGGACGGCTCCACCCGAAACCTCGCTGCGGAAGATCTCGAAAAGGGGATGGTCATGCTCGTGGCGGCCGGCGAAGCGTTGGCAGCGGACGGCGTCGTCCAGGACAGGCGGAGCGCGGTCGACAACTCAATGCTCACCGGCGAGAGCGCACCCCAGTCCGTCCGCGAGGGCGATACGGTGCTTGCCGGATCCATCAACCTAGGCGATCCCATCCACGTACGCGTGACCGCCGCCTCGTCCGACACGGCGATCGCAGGGATAGCGCGGATGATGGACGAAGCGGGACAGTCGCGCAGCCGCTACGTCCGCGTTGCGGATCGCGCTTCCCGCCTATACGCCCCCGCGGTGCATACGCTAGCGCTGGCCGCGTTCGCCGGCTGGATGATCGCGGGGGCGGGCTGGCACCAGTCGTTGGTGATCGCGATCGCGGTGCTCATCATCACCTGCCCCTGCGCTCTGGGACTCGCCGTCCCGGCCGCGCAGGTGGTGGCATCGGGCGCGCTCGCCCGGCGCGGGCTCCTGGTGAAGGACGGCAGCGCGCTCGAAAGGCTGGCCGAAATCGATACGGCGCTGTTCGACAAGACCGGTACGCTGACGCAGGGCGAACCCATCGCCGCCATCGGCCATCTGACGCCGGAACAGAAGGCGATCGGTCTCGCACTGGCGCAGTCCAGCCGGCATCCCCTCAGCAGGGGTATCGCAACCGCCGTCGAGGCGACCGGCATCCGGCCCGCCTCGCCCACGGCGGTCGCCGAGGTGCCAGGACGGGGCGTCAGCGGATTGCTCGGTAAGGTTCCCGTATCGCTGACACGCGGACGAGAGGATCGAGCAAGCCTCGCTACGATCCTGAGCATCGGTTCGGAAAGCGTCGAGATCACATTCACCGATCCTGTGCGCGAGGATGCGACCCCGACCCTCGACGCGCTTCGCGCCATGGGCGTGCGCAGCAGGATCGTGTCGGGCGACCGGGACGCGGCGGTCGAAGCGCTCGCCGCAGAACTCGGCATCATCGGCGAAGGCGGGAAGCGTCCCGAGAGCAAGCTGGCCCTGCTCGAGGCGCTGAAGGCGGACGGGCATCGACCCCTCATGGTAGGGGACGGGATCAACGACGGACCTGCCATGGCGGCAGCACATGCCTCCATCGCGCCCGGCACGGCCAGCGACGTGAGCCAGCAGGCGGCGGATGCGGTTTTCGTCGGCAGGTCATTAATGCCCGTCGTGGCGGCGGTCGCGATCGCGCGCCGGACCATGCGCATTGTTCGCCAGAACTTCGGCTTCGCGATCGGCTACAACGTGCTCGCCGTGCCGCTGGCGATCGCCGGCCTCGTCACGCCCCTGATCGCGGCGATAGCCATGTCGCTCAGTTCCCTGATCGTCGTCGGCAACTCGCTGCGGCTGGCGAAGACCGGAAGCAGGCCGTGAACATCCTCGTCTTCCTGATACCGGTCGCGTTGGGTCTCGGCGGTGCCGGACTCGCCCTTTTCTTCTGGGCCATGCGGGACGGGCAGTTCGAGGACCTAGAAGGAGCGGCGAACCGCATCCTGATCGAAGAGGAGGAGGATCTGGCCGGAAGAGCCGACGAGAAAAAGGAAGTTTGCCGATGAGGACCGGCATCTTCGAACGGGTTGCGACCCTCTTCGCAACTCGTTGCCAGGCGGCCATCGGCAGGGTTCGGTCCGAAGTCCTAATCGGCGAGGCCGTAAATCTCCTGCGTCGGCACGGCGTGACCTCGCTCAACTTCGGCCTCAAGTATGGGCTATCGGGACAATCGCAGGACGACCTCTACGACAGCCTGACGAGATCGGTCGCTCTGGAGCCTGACCGCATTGCGCTGTTCGGCTACGCCCACGTGCCGCACCTCGTCCCGCGGCAGCGCATGAACGACACCGCCACGCTCGCGGGACAGGAGGAGCGCTTTGGCATGGCGTGGCTGGGTCATGAGGTACTAACCGGGCATGGCTACGACGCCATCGGTGTCGACCACTTCGCCAAGCCCGGCGACCCCCTCGCCCTTGCCCGCGCGGAAGGGAATCTGCGCCGTAACTTCCAAGGGTTCACTGATGATCCGTCGATGATCCTGATCGGGCTCGGCTGTTCGGCGATCAGCAGCTTCCCGGACCTCCTAGCACAGAACGAGAAGAACAGCGGGCGCTACAGGATGCTGGACGGTCAGGGTCGGTTGGCGACGACGGCTGGCGTGGTCCGTTTGGCAGACGACCTGCTACGGGGTGGCATAACGTGCTCTACCGCGCCGCGACGGATTTCGGTCCGATATCGGACGACGTGCTCATCGACGCACTGGATCTCTTCCGCGACCCAGGTCTCGTCCACCTCGACGACAGCCTGCTCACCATCACCCCGGACGGGCTGCTCCACGCCCGCACCGTATGCGCACTGCTGGACGGACACCGTTCGCAAACCGCGCGCCGTTTCAGCTCGGCCGTCTGATCACGGCGCAACACGGAGACCCTCCTATGCCCCTGTGGTTCCTTCCCGCCCTCATAGCATTCTTCGCCGTCATCAGCCTGGCGGCGGGGATCTGGCTCCTGCTCCACCTGCGCGATGTCGCGCGCGTGTTCCGAGGCGACAGGCCGGGCGAGATGGTGCGCGGGCCGGGACGGCGAAGGGCGACATCGGCAGCGGTATGGACTGCAATCGTGATCTTCAACGCCGGCTGGATAGCCTGCATCGTCATCTGGGTCTTAGTGCTCGGCGGCGAGGCCAACACCGTGGTGGACGCGGCGGCCTAGGCTCGTGCGAACAGACCCGAAAGTTAGCACCGCCGGGCTGGCGACGATGACCGCTTTCGGGATCCGCGGCGGCAATTCTGAACGTCCGAAATTGGGGCGCAAAGCGGTCATCCTAGGAATGAATAGGTTGTGTCCTCCCCTGCCCCAAAGTCGGCCACCTCTGTTCGAATCCTCAGGCGGGACTCGAACTCACGTTAAATAATTGGGATCTTTCCGACCAATCCCGTTGCGGAAGGGCTGGGGCACGCCGTTGCACTAGCGTGAGAATCCGGCTGTGAGCCACAGACCGCAGCTGGGGGTCTCGCCTGATTTCGCACTGCCCGAGGATACCCCCAAAATACCCCCATAAAGGCCCCGGCTTCAAGCGAACACATACGGACGCATACGGCCCCAAGCGAATTGGCGTGGTAGCACATCTGTTATTGAAATCAGCGATTTGGGTAAACAATCCGGATGTATACGGACGCAAGCGAACACATGCGGACGCTATTTCCTGGTAGCGGAGGAGGAACATATAGCGAACATATAACGTTCTGACATTGCTCGTTTTTTCTGCCCAACTCTTGGAAAATACCCCCACCGATACCCCCAGAATCCCGAATTTGCGCCAAACCGTTACAAGGGTGCGATCGGCCGACTAATGTTCGAAAATTGGCAGTTCAACCGCCTCATTGAACGGCGGAAGTTGGGCCGGTAACGGACAGTCCGCTATCCGAACCACGACGCGAAAAGCTGTCAATCGGCTAACGACCCCATTGCGGACATTTAACGCCTCTAGCGAGGGTCAAATCCTCCTACGACAATGCCAAGGCTAGGGATGATGTAGTCGGCTTGGCGGCGATGATATGAGCGAACGTAGCTGCCTTTCCGGTAGATATGGTCTTTAATTTGCTGGTCGCCGACGTTCCATTGCCTTAAGCACAGCAAGCCTGCCGGAGGGCCGTCGTAGTCCCATACCATCCCCTCAGTGGACCGCCACGGTGCGGCCTTGCCCCCGTCAGGCGGATAACTTTCTACCTGAGCCAGCCACGTCGTGCCTTCTCGTCCAAGCTGGTCGACGGCATCCGGCGAAATGCTGACAACATAGCTGTAGCCACCGAAGGTGCGGCTGCACATATCGACATTGACGATGTAACTCGGTTCGAGCTGGGGCGGCAGACTAGCGCGAAGCGATTGTCTTTCCTTTACTTCGATGAACAGGCAACCGCCGAGCAGCAGAACCAACCCCAGGGCGAGACTACTCATGCAGCCCTGCACCCCGCTTACAGGTTTCCGGTGGCCGTCGCCTGGGTAAGTCTTCATAAACGGCGAGTTAGACAATAAATGTTACCGAATGGCCATCGTCGTTACCTTCTGCTTTCCACCCCAAGTCAGTCGATCAGCGCACCTCAGCACTTTCCCTGAAGCAGCCGGCCGAGATGACCGGCCGGCCGCGTGAAAGTCAGATCTCGGTCCGCTCTGCCAGCAACAAGGCATCTTCGACGTCGACGCCGAGGTACCGGACCGTGTTCTCGATCTTGGAATGACCGAGCAGGATCTGAATAGCTCGAATGTGCCTGTGGCCCGGTAGATCATCGCAGCCTTCGTCCGCCGCAGCGAGTGCGTGCCGTACTCAGACTTGCGCAGGCCAATGGCCGTCACCCATTCATCGACCAGACGGGCATATTGGCGCGTGCTCATGTGGCCATGGTGATCAATGCGGCTCGGAAACAGATATTCATGCGTCGAACCTCCTCGGCGCTCGAGCCAGGCGATCAAGGTCGCACGGACATCCGCGGTAAGCTCGAACTGGACAGGGCGATTGGTCTTTTGCTGGATCACGATCGCACAGTTCCGAACGTCCGCGCCAGCCACCACGTCACCAATTTTTATCTTCACCAGATCGCGGCCACGCAGCTTGCTGTCGATTGCGAGGTCGAAGAGCGCCTTGTCCCGCAGCCGCCCTTCGCGATCTAGGTGAAAGCGGATGGCCCAAATCTGCTTTTGCGTCAGCGGGCGTTTCGTTCCGACATTCTTGCCAGCGTTCCAAGCCGGACGATGCCGCGTGGCTGCATCAAATCGTGAGTATCCCATTGCATTTCTCCTCGGCCATGATTGGCCGACAAGGTAATGCTCGAAATGTCGCCGCGTGGGCCGTTTCCGGACAGTCTGCTATCGAGCGCCGGACCTGGTCAAGCGGACGTTCGGCTTACGACCCCATAGCTGACGTAAGAAAGCGGAGAGGCGAAATCATGAAATCCTCACAATATGCTCATGACGCCGGTAGCGGATGAGGCGAGGGTGTCGCTTTCGACGGAAAGGCGGGCGCCGTGTATGAGAATGATAATTCGTGGGTTCCTGGCTTTTTTGTCGGATTCATGGCCGTCGCTGCGGTGGGGGGCTCAACCATTGCTATGATCCGACCGAGCCCAATCAGGAAACGCGTGCTGATTGCATGGCTCACCTTGCCAATCACGATGTCCATTGGGTTGGGAGTGATGTCTGCGTTGTTCGCTCAGAACATCGAACCAATCACCCCATTTCTCCTACCCTTATTCCTCAGCGCAATCCTTATGCCGCCGTGGCTGATAGCCTCGGCGCCAGCGTTTGGATTTTCGCGATACCTTCAAGGAAAGTTAGCGAACCGGGACGTTGATCCTGCGCCACAGTGAGTCAGCTTTCCACCCCGCTTGTGACGCCAGCGCCGAGCGCCTGGCTGCCCAAAACCGGACCAGCCGTTAACGACCCCATTGCAGACGCTCGATGATCGTGTTGAACAGCTGCTATGGACTGGAGCGAACCTAGGGAGTGGGCGGCAGCCGCCGCCGTAATTGCCGCATTGTTCTTATTCCCTAGGTGGTTCTCGTTCCGGCATCGGGCAATAGCCGGTGCAATCCTTTGCCTTTTTGGATGGCTGGGCATTTTCGGCGTCCTTGCCCTCGGTGATCGATCCTTCATGCAGTCTGAAGCAGTGGCTTTTATATGGGTAGGGACTAGCGCGGTGGCTATCGTGCTGGCGATCACATTACTCGTGCCGGTGTTCTTCGAATGGCTCAGGAAGCGCCGTAACCTGCGTAGGCTCGACCCTGAAGCGGTCGATCAACTTCTGCTGACCGACCGCTCCCAGTGTCAGATCTCCGTTCGCTAGGCAAGTAGGAGAGCATCCTCTACGTCGACCCCAAGGTAGCGGACGGTATTTTCAATCTTGGTATGACCAAGCAGGATCTGAATTGCCCGGATGTTACCTGTAGCGCGGTAGATCATGGCCGCCTTTGTCCGACGCAGTGAGTGCGTGCCGTACTCGGCCTTACGCAACCCGATGGCGGTCACCCATTCGTCGACCAGGCGCGCGTATTGACGGGTGCTCATGTGGCCTTGGCGATCGACGCGGCTCGGGAAGAGATATTCGTTCACGGACCCACCACGCCGCTCCAGCCAGGCAATCAGAGTGGTGCGCACGTCTGCGGTAATTTCGAATTGAACCGGTCGGCTGGTCTTTTGTTGGATAACAGTCGCTCGGTTGCGGATGTCAGCCCCAGCTACGACGTCGCCGATCCTGATCTTGACCAGGTCACAGCCTCGCAGTTTACTGTCGATAGCGAGATCGAAGAGGGCCTTGTCCCTCAACCGCCCTTCGCGGTCGAGATGGAAGCGGATCGCCCAAATCTGCTTTTGTGTGAGGGGGCGCTTAGTGCCCACATTCTTGCCGGCATTCCAAGCCGCACGTGCCTGCACAGCGGCGTCAAATCTTGAGTATCCCATCGTTCGTCTCCTTGGCCGCGATTGGCCGAATGTGGAACGCTGGAGCTGCGCGACTTTGGGCCGATAGCGGACTGGCGGCTGTCCTGCGGAAATAAGGCAAAAGCTGCCCGTGGACTTACGCGCTTCGTGCAAGGCTTTCAAAACCCGTCAGGCAGCTCATTAGGAGGTCAGCTACCGTCCCTCGATCCTAAGCTGGGCGTCGAGATCCTCGAACACGCCATCCCGGTCATAGGCTTTGGCAAGGTCATGAAGCGTTGCCGCCAGCTGGGGGTGGCTATCCTCAAGCGCTACAGCGTGCCGCCGAAATCGCTCCGCCAGTGCTCGTTCCTGGTCACCGCCTTCATATGCCCCGCGTGAATGCACGCCGCGTTTGTTCACCGCGCCCGTGTAGAAACCACGTAGCATTTCCTCGGAGCACGTCTCTTCCAATAGCGATCGTGCTGGCTCGCCCGGCCAGATGCCGTCCGCGCCATCCGACGCATGCGCGAAGATCTGACCGAGCGTAATGTCGCAAACTTCAAGCCGGTCCTGTTCGCGCGCCAGACTCCGTGCGTCATCGACAAATTGGGCAGCGGCCTCAGCATCGATGCCTCCTTCCGCGAGTGTCCCGGGCTGGCGACGGCAAGCATGAAGGATGCGCCAGGCATTCTCGGCCGCACCCTTCTCAGCCTCATTTGCTTCTCGCGGTGGACCATTATGCGGTTTATAGACGAGACAAAGCAACTCGACGAAGATCTTTGGCTGCGTCATCAAGACGCGGTTCAGCGTTTTGGCATGGTGCTCGCCATTGTAGCCAAGCGCTCGGATCAGCGCGAATTCGAGCTGAACCAGTCGCATTTCATCGATGGTCTCCGACGCCTCGATCGCGTCAATAGCGTGCTGGAACACGTAGCTCTGTGGTATCTGTGCCTGATCTAACTCTTGCCCTTGCAGCACGCCGTCAAGCATCGAAACGATGAGTTCCGCGTCATAGTCCGAGAATTTGATGTGGCAGGCGTTGAGAGCCGAGACGGGACGGCCATGCTCGACCAGCCTGCGCAGAGCATACGCCATGTCCGCCGGGTCGTCGAGCCAGAGATTGCTGGTGCAGTGCGACCAGAAATATTCGGCTTCACCAATGTCATCGGCGCGTCGCCAAATCGATGGGTCGTGCTGACACAGCACCAGCAGGCGAGCCAGCCAGCCCGACGGCCTGCCTGCCACATTCGCCATGGCACAAATCGTGTCCAGCGCGGCGTTGCGCTGAACATCCGGCGTGCAGCACAGGATTGCAGATGCAAGTGTGGTGGTCACGTCCCCGCGGTGTAACTCACCGGCATCTTCGACTATCCAGCGATGGAGTTCTGCTTCCGGGATACCGATCTGCTCCAGATGACAGCCAACAGTCCAGGCATCGCCATGAATGCCTGCGATCTCGAGAACACCGGACCACCCTTGATCGTCGAAGATGTCTTTCAGTGCCGCACGCGCCGCCAAAGCTCCGCGCCGATCACTTGCGGTGATGTCCTCTCCGCGAGTGCGTGTCGGAAGTTCCACCCAACCGGATTTGAACAGCCAGCCATGCCGGACGATAGGGTCTGCAGGCTCAAGGGCGGTGTAAGCGGCCTCGAGCGGGGTGAGAAGTCTGGCAAGCTCCGTCTCTCCCCGCTCATCGTAATTGTAGTGCCAGTGCAGTTTGTGGCGCAGCGCTACGCGTAGCATCTCCTTGTCGCTATCGGCGGCGTCGCGGAAGTCCGCGAGCAATGCTATGATACGCTCCCGTCTCGGGTCATCGAGTTGCGAATATTTCGATATGAGCGTCGCAATCCGATCCGCGTTGCCCTGCGACATGGCAATCTGGCGGTCGATGGCCGCGATATCCATCGTGTAACGCTCGAGTCCGGTTGCGCCATAACCCGCTCCGGCATCATCGTCGCGCCACTTCGGTCGAGCGGTATGGGTCGCACTGTCCGGACCCCGTCCGGTCATGCTGTCGAGAAGTGCGAAGGCGGCGTCAGGTGTTCGCTCAATCAGGAAATCGATAGCGGAAATGCGCTGCTCAACTGTCGCAGCGGTCTGAGGAAACCAGGATCGATAGAGATCCAGCAGTGAGCTTTTAGGATTATTGCCCCAGTTTCCTTGGATATCGACGGAGGCGAGCTTTGCCAGGACCAACGAGACTCGCCGAAGTCTGTTAGGAGCCCACGCAAGGGTTTCCAACGCCCATAATATTCCAGCATGCCAGCAACGGCTGCCGATGCCGGCACTCTGCGTTTCGCGGAATATGGCGATCACACCGCTATCGGGATCGTCAACCCCCGCTTCGACAGCGGTCAGGAATTCGTGAGGGCTGGCCTCCGCGAGTGCGGGGAGCTGGCTGGCCAGTGAAAGCCAACGCACCCTGTCACCACCGCGGAGCAGGTTTCGCACGAGCCGATCCACGCGGCCCTGAATATCGTTCGCCGCCAGCGCCCGGACATCGACGCCCCGCGCTGCCAGTTTGATCAGCGTGTCGCACAATGCGTCGACCAAGAGCCCGCTGACCGGGCGGACCTTGCCGTGGATAGCCGCAGCGTAGCGCTCCCCGTCCGGCAACTCGAGCTCGGGATCGGGGGTTGAAAGGAGAAGTTCAAGTTCAGCGAAGTAGCGATTGAGTTCAGCCGGCGTGATACGCTCGCCAAACACAGCCAGCAGCTCGAGCGCAGACTTTGCCTTCCAGACCGTCCCGATGTGCAGGAGCGGTGAATCGTCAAGCCGTTCGAGCGCAAGCAGCTCGGCTTCTAGTTCCGCATAATCGCGACCGGCAATGCGTGCGACGATCTCGGTGTCGGCGTCCCTCCCGGTGGACCAGCCACCGACCATACATACTGTCGCCAGCGCATGTGCGGCCGGATGATCAAGCCATGCTGGTCGTCGGATCGAAGGATTGACAGCATGTTGCCGCCGGAACACGGACCAGGACCGGCCGCACAGCGTCGACAGGCGCCGCGAATCATTCTCGTCCAGACCAATGGTCTGTAGGGCTGTCTCGAACTCGCCGGACAGTACCCGTTCGAGGATCAGCTCGGCATCGTTGAGTTGTCCGGCTACGCCCTTGAACTGCCGCGCCATATCGCCCGAGGCGAAGGGAACCACCAACGCCAGCTGTGGTCTGACCGACGGCGCTTCGGCGACCGCAGGCGTCGCAGCAATCGCGACGCCGATCGCCTCGTTGGACTCGACGAACCGCCAGCCTTCGGCGGTCGTGACCACCACGGCAGAGCTTGCCAAAGCGGGTTGAGCGAGGAGAGCCGCGGCGGCAAATGCGGCCGCCTCCTCGACGCTATCGCCCTTGATCGCGTTTGGCTCGGTCGCTGAGCCTTCGCGAACACGGTTCACTCGGCCAATCAGCTTCGCGACCTGTTCATCACGCCCCGCAAGCAGCGCTGCTGCGGTGATGGCTGGTGCGCACTGCGCACCCCATTTGCCAAGATATGCGCCGAGGCTCTCCACACCCGGTCCCGCCAGGCCAAGCTCCTCGCCAAACGCCAGCCGCACGGCAGCCGATTGCTCGAGCCATTGCTCGAGATCATCGGCATCAAAGGCCTTAATGTCCTGCCAACTGCCCTCCGCCAGTTTCTCGTCGCGCCAGCGACCCTTGCTCGGCCAGCGGCGCGCGGTAACCGCAACATAGGTGCGTGCGAGACGTTCATCGCTGTCAAGACCATTACTGCGCTTGGCGAAATCCTCATTGGCCTTCGCCACCACGTCAGCGCGACAACTCAACTCCCAGCAAGAGCGGCCGGCCGGCACCCACGCATTGCCGTTCTCGCTGTGCAGTTCGCCGTCAAAGCCAGGCAGGGCCACCGAGTCCCCGGCAGGCATCGCCAGTTCGGTCGTCGTGGCGACGCTGTGGATCAGACGCCGGATGAGCCGTGGGAGCTCTGATTGCGCGGACGTCGTCCCCGCCCATCGAGCGATTTGTGTGGCAGTAACCATAGGGTCAAAATAGCCGGAACCTCGACTGATCGGAAGTAGAACACGCGGTTCTCGACAGATACCAATTTCTGAAATAACTCGCGAGCAAAATGCGTGTCAGTTATCTGATTCGATTTGTCGCCGGCAAGTTCCCATTGATTGATCAATTAGGGAGGCGACCGTCCTATTCTCAGGCAATATGGAGTATTGCCGAGTTATACCCTATGGAATTTGATAGCTATATGTAATCAACCCTCCGTGTTTCGCATCTTTATATATAACTGATGGCTTTATTAGAGAAATTGGCACCCCCGAATCCCTCCTTACGTTGGTCGCTTAGTGCTGGTATTCGATCCGAAATCTGGCTATGATAGAGCATAGAAAGGAGCGCTATATGCGGATGGACAACAAGATCGTGACCAGCGTTGATGCCGGCCTAAGCAGCGTAGCACTCGCGCGGGTGATCGCCGAAGTGCGCACACAAGATGTTCGGGCGGCCGCGGGCGCGTATAATCGGACCTATAACCGGCATAATCGGTGACCAAGCCGGAGGACGACGCGCGCCAGCTCGACACGGTCCTGCTCAAGGTTGCGAGCCGCTGCAATCTCGATTGCAGCTATTGCTATGTCTATCACATGGGCGACAGCGCGTGGCGCGATCAGCCCAAGCAGATGTCTGATGCGGTGCTTGACGCCGTCGCACGCCGTCTGGCCGATCAATATGCGCTACAAGCCGCTCCGTTCAGCGTCGTTCTGCATGGCGGGGAGCCCCTGCTTCTCGGTGCGGCAAAACTCGAGCGGTTCTGCGCCAGGTTAAGGGACGCCCTGCCGCACCCGTGCGGCATCCATATTCAGACCAACGGCGCGCTGCTGGGCGATCCAGTTATTGATGTGCTGGTGCGCTACGACGTCGGCATATCCGTGAGCATCGACGGCCCACAACGTGTTCATGACCGGTTTCGAGTCGGCCATCGCGGCAAGGGATCCTATTCAAGAGTCCGCGCCGGGATCGAAAATGTGACCGCACGGGCGGACGCGCGGCCCTTGCTCGCGGGCGTGCTAGCCGTGATTGATCCCGAAAGCGATCCAGCCGAGGTCTATGCAGCACTCAAGGCGCTGGGCGCTCCGGGCCTCGACATCCTGCCGCGAGACGGCAATTGGGACACGCTGCCGTTCGGCAAGTCGGCGCCGGGGACGACCGAATACGGCCAATGGCTCGAAGGGTTTCTGGACAGCTATTTGTCCGACCCCGAGCCGCCAAGGGTCCGGCTGCTCGACGATATGCTGCGGCTCGTTCTTGGCGGCCGTTCGATCAAGGAAGGCGTGGGCACCACCGATTACGGGATCCTGGTGATCGAGCCGGACGGCACGGTCGACAAGAATGACACACTCAAAGTCGCCGGCGCCGGCGAGGATCGCTTCGGTGAACGCTGGTCGGTGCTGACGGACAGCTTCGACCAAATCCTGGATAGCCCAGCCTTCGCCGATTATTATCGCCAGCAGCGGCCGAGCGCCGCGGCGTGCCACGCCTGTCCCGATCTCGGCATTTGTGGCGGCGGCATGGTCGCGCACCGCTGGAGCCAAACGCGCGGCTATGACAATCCAACCATCTTCTGCGCCGACCAGCGCCATCTGATTGCAAAAATGCGTCAGCTGGCCGAAGCCGCGTTACCCCATGCCGCCTGAGGATTAAACCATGCGTAACGAGCCCATTTCATTGTTCCACGACGCGGCGGCGTCCGCCCGCGACCTCCCGCTCACCGACAGCGTAGCGCTGCAGCGGCTGATCGCCGAGGTGCGCCAGTGCGATGCCAGCGGCATAGCCGACACGACCCTCTACAACCGCACCTATCACCGACATAACCGCTAGCGCGAGATGCCGGCCCTGAATCGCCTTGACCCCTATGCGCGGCTCGAACCGGTGGAATCGGCAACGGCGCCGTTTCGCTATTTCGTGGCGGAGCATTGCCTGGATGCTGCGATTGAGCCTGTGCTGCTTGACTGGCTTGAGACGGATGCCCCATGGACGCTGGTTGAGACCGACTTCTACGAGCAGTTCGAATTCGACCTACGCGACGCTGATCTCCCGCCAGCGCTTGCGTGTCTTGTCGATCCTGAGATGCTTGGGCGCTTGCGACGAAAGATGGAGCAGGCGCTGGGCGATGCACTCGCCCAGCATGTTCAGTTGGTTGCGCACCGCCTCGACCCTGGTCAGCGCATCGCCATCCATAATGATATGCGCGAGGGCGGTGAAACGCACCGGCTGACCGTGCAGCTCAATCGTGGCCTCACCAACGCGGACGGTGGATTCTTCATGCTGTTCAACAGCGATGACGCCAGCGACGTCCACCGGATCCTGCGGCCGGTATCGGGTAGCGCGATCGGCTTCGCGATCAGCTCAGCGTCACATCATGCGGTCTCGCGGCTGCATGGCGGGACGCGGTTTACACTGGTCTATTCCTTTTACGCGCAGCACGATGGCTGAGATCGGCGTGCAGCT
The DNA here is from genome assembly GCA_025698865.1 of Erythrobacter sp. Lineage (GTDB taxonomy): Bacteria > Pseudomonadota > Alphaproteobacteria > Sphingomonadales > Sphingomonadaceae > Qipengyuania. Next base: position 401,045 of record JAILWQ010000003.1, read on the forward strand.
CGACGCGCGCATTGCCGCCGGCGAGCCGTTCTGGCTCCCAGGTCTTGCCGACGCCTTGGTTGAGGAGTTCTGGTCGACACCACAGGCGACCACCCAGGCCGGCTATACCACTGCGCGGTGGCTCGGCGAGATGCCACCGTTGGCCGACGCTCCGCGTAACTCACACGAAGGATTGACGATCGAGCCATTGCCGAAGGCATTTCACGGCCGGTTTCGGGATGCGGCCGCGATGGGGAGCCATGCAGCAATTCGCGCCGCGATTGACGCTGCGCTGACGCAGCTGATCGCGGGAGATGCAGGCCAAATGGTCACACGCTTGGTGCGCGCAATCCATGTGGTCGAGGCGCTCGGACCCGGCTATGATATCAGCCATTCGGAACCATCGATACCCTTCTCCATCTTCGTATCCGTGCCGGCCGGCGAGCGACATGGCACGCTCCGACTCGCGGAATCGCTGCTGCACGAGGCCCTGCATCTCCAGCTGACCCTGATCGAACGTCATGTTCCGATGGTGCGCGACACGACAGCGACCGGCTATTCCCCGTGGCAGCGGTCCCAACGTCCGCTCTCCGGACTGCTCCACGGTCTCTATGTGTTCGCCGGGATTGATCAATGGCTAACGCTGCTCGACGCAGCGCCTTTGATTTCCTCGGAAGACTGCATCTGTCTCACCCGCCGCCGGGCCGAGATCGCACAGGAAATCGCCGCGGTTGCAACGCTTGGCAACGCTCCAGGTCTTACGCCTACCGGCCGCCACCTCGCGCGTTGGCTCCTACAGTCGCATGAGCGCGCCGGGGACCGCTTGCATCAGATCGCTGGCGAGAGGGCGGACAGTTAAGCCGCCGACACAGGGAGGAAATTGTCGCCTGCATCGAGCGCAGCCAGATGATCGGCTGTTGCGGCGCTGAACCTGGCGCCGGGAAGGATTGCGGCAGCAAGCTCAGCTCGCGCGCGCTGGATAAAATCAATGGCCTCGGGGCGCGGATCGCCGTCGAACAAGGACACGCTTTCATGCACCAGGGTAAGCATCCGCAGGTGCTGGAGCCGGTCACGGGCGAGCGCTGTCCTGCCAAGCGCGAGCATATCGATTGTCGCGTCGCCCGCAGCAGTCAATCCAGTCGCCGCTTCGCCACGAAATACGATATGCTCGCGCGGGTTGCGATGGCCATAGGCATCTAGTAGCAGCGGCTGTTCCAGCGTGATATCGGCATGGTGATCGCGGGCGCGGTTCGCTTCGTTCTCCAAGGGAAACCAGTTGCGCTTTCGATAGGAATTGCAGTCCGGACAGGCGTAGCAGAGGTTTTCCCAACTGTAGCCCAGCCAATAATAGCCCGGATAGATTCGTCCTGCATCGGTATCGACAGCGCCCTTCGGGCGGTAATGCTCAACATCTCCGGCAACATTGGCGTCGAAAATTGCTTCACAGAAGGCACATTTGTCGTGCTGGTCGGCCTTTAATTGGCGTTTGACGACGTCGGTGCCGTAAATCCCTTTGCGGATGTCGAAGCTTCGCGCGCCACTGCGATAGTCCCCTGCAGCGGCATCATAGGCGGTGCAGTTGTCATCATTGGCTTGGATCCCGCGTCCGAGCGACGACGGCACCGCAGCAGACTTGGTATGGCGGATCACGGTACGCGCGTCGCCAGCAGCGCGGCAGCTTCGCGAATGAGCTTGGCAGCTTCGTCATCCTCGGGCGCGAGATCGCTCGGGATCGCGGCGACTAGAAGATTGGCGGCCTTGAGCCGTTCTCGGTCTTCCGGATCGAGCGTCTGCTTGCCGAGCAGGGTCCGGCGGGTCTCGAAGGCTTCGACGATTTCAGGCGCATAAGGGTCGGCATCGTGCAGCAGGCCAACACTCACTTGGTCGAGCCGCCAGCTGCGCACGGTCTGTGGATCATTGTCGATGATCGCGTGATCACCTTCGCGGGTGACGACCGCGACATTGGTGTCGAGATAGGTCTGCGCCAGCACAGGACTGTGCGTCGTGACGATGAACTGCACCTTGGGAAACACGCCGGACAGATCACGCCGCACGCGGCGTTGCCATTTGGGATGCAGATGGAGGTCGAGCTCGTCGATGAGGACAATGGCCGGTTCGCGGAGCGGATCGACGCTGTCTTTGTGATATTCGGCCATTCGCCATGCAAGGTCGACGGTCCAAGCGAACATCGTCTGATAGCCGATGCTCAGCGAATGGAGCGGCACTTCCCCCGAATAGGTTTCGATCCAGACGCCGGTCTTTTCCTCGGCAAAGCCGGGGAGTGCCGGGCCATAGACGTGAATGCGCTCGGGTTGTTCGACTTCGGGTAGGATGCAGGCGAGCGCCTGCCGGATTTCGCGATAGAGGATGGCTGCGCGGCTTTCCGCGCCGCGGCCAGACCTGCCCTTGCGATCACGATCCTCGCGCAGCGCGATATGATCGAGATCCTCGAGGATTTGGACGGCGTCGGCGAGCTCTATCTCCGCATTGAACAGAGAGGCGGTGGAGTCGTCCTGATCGGAGACGACATCGCTGCGCCGGTACGGCGGATGGCGTGCTGCGCTGTAGCCAACGACCAGGGGTGGCAGGAATGGCTTACGCTTCGTTTTGCTGAAGCCGAATTCGGTCAGATCCTTTCTCTCGACCCGATATTCTGCCTTGGTCGAGACGTGTTTTCCGCGGCCCTTGGGCCGCTTCGTCGGCCGAAGTTCGCGTCCGATCGAGAATTCCGCTTCGATGCCAACCTGCAACCCCTCGCCGACCCGCGCGATGTCGACAAGCAACGCGTCTTCATAGGCCGGCATCGCCGGTTCGACGCGATCGGGGTCGCGGGCGTCGGTGCGTGCGCTTTGCTCGACGTTGAGGATCGGCCGCATCAGCGCGAGGCACTGCAGCAGTGTCGTCTTGCCGAGGCCATTTTCGCCAAGCACAAGGGTCCAGGGCGCAGGTCCGCCATCCAGCCGCAGATCGAGCACAACGCCGGGCAGAAACGCTTTCACGTTGGAAAGGCGCAGCTCGCTATAGTAGACTGGCGCTGCCTCGCTGGCGTTCATCGGCTTACCTTCTCATGCTCATTGCGGCTGCGCGCGCTGGCGGACGGGAGCACGACGCCGTCACCCGAATCCAGCCATGGCGTACTGCCCGTTCGAGTACCGATATAGCGAAGCGAGACTGGCATGCACACACTGCCGTCCACGGATGGGAGGTTTACCTCCTTGATCCTGCGCGGCGCGCGCGCCACGTTCGCCTCAAATAGATCGGACCAGCAAAGGATCAGCGATGAGCGGGATGGATAGCGGATTGCCAGAGCTCGAAGAGCCGTGCGACGCCTGCAACGGCACTGGGGACGCGCCGCCGGCCAACTCCTACGAACCGCGGGCCAGCTTCAACTGCCTGAAGTGCAAGGGTCACAAGCTCGCGCCGACCGAATCGGGCCAGAAGCTGATCGAATTCATCAAGCGCCGGTTCGAGCTGCCCGAGCGCGAAGCCCATCGATCGTTGTTCCGCTAGGATGAACGAACGGCAGGTTTCGAGGCTGACGACGGTATGGGGAAATGGCGGAAACTGGGGCGCAAAGCGGTCATCCTAGGAATGAAAAGGTTGTGTCCTCCCCTGCCCCAAAGTCGGCCACCTCTGTTCGAATCCTCACGCGGGACTCGAACTCCACCGTTTGACCGGGACCTCTGCGATGTATTTCGCCATGAAATGTCTTGAACAAGCCGTTGTCCTAGAGTCAAAATCTATCCTTCGGCTCGCATTCGCGGGTGGGGGTATCACCTAACTCACCCACAGCGGGAAATACCCCCAAAATACCCCCACAAAGCCTCCGGCTTCAAGCGAACACATGCGGACGCATACGGACACAAGCGGACTGGCGTGGTAGCACATCAGCTATCGAAATCAGGGATTTGGGTCGAAAATCCGGACGCATACGGACCCAAGCGAACCTATGCGGACGCTATTTCCTGGTAGCGGAGGAGGAACATATAGCGAACATACAACGTTCTGACATTGCTCGTTTTTTCCGCCCAACTCTTGGAAAATACCCCCACCGATACCCCCAGACTCCCGAATTTGCGCCAAACCGTTACAAAGGTGCGATCGGCCGACTAATGTTCGAAAATTGGCAGTTCAACCGCCTCATTGAACGGCGGAAGTTGGGCCGGGAACAGACCGTCCGATATTGGCGGGAGAACAGCACGAAGCGGGCATTCGGTTCACGACCCCAGTTTCGGAAATGGTGAGTCCCCATCCGCATTTGCGAAAGCGGACGTTAATGCTGAGGATGCGAGTTAGGCCTCTTACGCCGACACTGGAGCAGTAATTCATGCGCCAAATTGGGTCTTATATCGTGGCAGCATCGATAATCTTCTTGACCGGATGTGTTGAAGAAAACCCACCTGTAGCGTCGCGTCTTGCGCATTATACGCCATTCGATCTCAAGACGCGGCCGCAATTCTCCCGCTACCAAGAAGTTGTTGGCTCCTACCTGCGTCGAGAAGCGCTAGGGGGGGACTCTCAAGCCTGTGTGATCGGCATGACGCGCGGAAGCAGAGACACAGATATGGTATGGGTCATCTGGCGCGGAGGCAATCGGCTCATTCAATGGTTCTCTGGAGAAGATAACCTCGAATTGTCCTCGCGTAACCTTAGTTTGACCGATGATGTCGTTCCTACCGATGCAGACATCGGTACGAGCACCTACCTTGAGAGCCGGGCATGGGTGAATGAGCTGGAGCGCTTGTGCAAACAACATGGTCGTCGCGTGTCCGCTACCGCAGCGTAGTGGCCGATCCGCCTGCCGAATTGATCGAGGCTTGCGGCAATCACCGCGTCATTCTCGTCAAATCGCTCGATCAAGCGGCAGGATATGGCGGCGACTGGTTCGCGGTGAAGCAATATGCGCGGCAACACGGCCTCATCGATGCAGAGGCAATGAACAGGCGAACGCCTGCCTCGTTGATCAAGAGCGGATCATGGCGGATCAGCGCCTGCGGGGCAGCGCGGCCGAACCCCGGCTTTGCGCGCAGGTCATGCCGATCATGCCTCGACAGCCGGTAGCTCCAAGATCGGAGAGCCAGTCGTGAACAGGACAGGGAAACCGGCTGTTATGCTGGCCATTGGCGTTGCGCTTTCTGGCTGTGCAACGGCCGCGATCGAAGCGCAGCCAATCACTATCGACCGCGATGCCTTTGGCGGTCAGGCGCTGTTTGGCGGCTCGATCGAAAGTATCGACGGCTGCATCGTTACCGGCCGCAGCAACAGCACTGTTCTGTTCGACCAGGGAGTCACCCTATTGCCTACCGGCGATGGCGTGTTCGATCCGGCGACCGGCAACAGCATTCGCTTCGGTGAGCGCATTAGCGGAGGCGCGGCGGTCCTGCGTGACGCCGGGCGAGGGTGGCCGATTCATGATATCGAGCGTTTCTATGGAGTTACGATCCCCGCAGCCTGCCCAAAACGCGATGTTATGCGGCTGCACCATATGGAGCCGATATCGGAATGAAGCACCTAGTTTTACCGCTGGCGGCAATCGCTCTGGCCTGCCCCGCCGCGTGTGCATCGCCGGAGAAGGAAGCGCCACCATCATCCAACGGGTTGCCGTTTCGCGCTGAAGTCAGCGAAAGCGGCTTTGCGACAATCCTGTCCGCGCCTCCTGCCTCTTTCGATCCCGTAGAGCCGTCTCCGCCCGCGCCCCGCACGGCGGAGCAGGATGCTGCCGATGCGGAATTCATGCGCGTTGCCGATTACCAGAACAGCGTGAGCGACGAAGTGCAGGCACTGGCTGAACGACTGCGCCGGGAAGAACGTGGGAACTTTCAGACCCTGCATTATGACAATGAAGGCGAACTTGGCGTCGTCTTCGAATTTCTGCGCGATGGCCCTGCCACGCTGCGCAAGTACAGCAAGAATTCCACCTTCCGCGGGGAAACCGTGCGCTGGTCGCAGCAAGAGCTGATGGCGGCCGCCGAATTCATTTGGGATACGTTTCGCGATGATCGCGTGATCCAGTCGACCGGTGTTGCCACACAGGTCGTCACCGCCCAGATCAGCGTCTCGGAAGCCGAATTCCGGGCGCTGGTGAAACGCAAAGGCGTGACCATTCCCGAACCGGTTGAGCTGATCTTTCACGCGACGCCGATGGTGCCTCTGGTCAATCCGCCACGCCCGGCTGCGCAGGATCAGGCTGTTCAGGACGAAGTCGCGCCCTACCTGCGTGTCTTCCCCCGGCACGATCGCCCTGCAGGCGCGCTCAACGCCATCAATAGCCGGGCAACGATTGTGCTGAAGGACGGCTGCTTCCGCGCCGCGGACAGGGACGATGCGCTGGTATTGTTCCCGTTCGGCGCGAAGCTGTTCGTCGATAGCGCAGGGTATCTTGCCTATGGCAGCGGCGAGCAACCCGGCTATGCGCGCGTGGGCGAGGAGGTCGAGTTTCAGGGTTCCATCAACGAGGTGACGATACCCGAGCTGGTCGATCCCATCCACGACGCCTGCGGGCCGGGCAAGGTCATCAAGGTCGAAGGCATGGAAAGCGCCGCCGCACGCGCGGCACAGGATAAGGTGACTGATCGCGCAAATGCGATCCGCAGTCTGGAGAACAGTTACGGCCTCGATGCCCGGCAGGCAGAGCGTGCGCTCGATTGGCTCGACGCGCGAGGCGAGGCCAATCGGCAGACCAGCCCGGACGGCATCCTCTTACCGCCGATAACAGGCGCGATGATGGTTGAAATGCCGCCGCGTCCGGTGATGGACCCATCCGAATGTCCGCCCGGCAGCAGTCTCAGCTTTGGACTGTGCCGAACGCCTGAAGGCCATTTGCGCCCCTTGCCCGAATGGCTGGTCGAATTTCTGGAGCAGGATCGATGAAACGCATTTTCCTCTCGCTGGCAACGCTGGGGCTTGCAGCCGGCTGTGCGACGTTGCCAACGCAGATTGGGACAATGGCATCTTCCGAGGCCATCCCGCACGATATCACGGCAGGGCAGGCACGGCTTGCCGCGCGGCTTTATCCGAAACTGGCCGAGGCTGCAGAGCCGAACGACAATCTCTTCATCTCGCCGCTCTCGCTGAGCGAGGGCCTGGGCATGGCGCTTCCCGGCGCGCGCGGGCAGACCGAGGCGGAGATGCGCGATCTGCTGGGCTGGAACGCGGCAGGCCGGGCCGAACTGCTGGTGAAGGATTACGACCGTTTCCTGACGCGCACGGGCGATAACAAGGTGGCGCTGTCGGTCGCCAATGCGCTGTGGCTCTCGAACAACCTCTCCTTCGCGCCGGATTATCTGCACGCGGCGAAAAAAGGTTTCGGGGCTACTGCGCGGCAGGTCGATTTCGGCGGCGATCCGGCAGGCTCTGCCGACACGATCAATGGCTGGGTAAGCGAACAGACCCGCGAGCGGATCACGAAGATTGTCGATGCGAGCGGGTTCAACGATCTGACCGCTGCCGTGCTCACCAATGCGGTGTGGTTCAAGGCCGACTGGTCGGTGCCGTTCGAGGATGGCTCCACGGGCGAATTCACGCGCGGCGATGGCACCAAAATGCCGATCTACATGATGGAGCGGATCGCGCCGATGGCCTATCGCGAAACGCGCGACGGGCAGGCGGTGCAATTGCCCTATGGCAAGGACGGGCGCTTCACGATGGAGGTGTTCCTGCCGAAGGACGGGGCTACCCTGCGCCGGTGGGAACGGGATCTGAATGCCGGATCGTTTGATCTTTCGATGCAGGGCAGCGACGGCAAGTTCGATCTCGGCTCGATTGAAGAACGCAATATTCTGCTGCGCTTGCCGCGTTTCGAGGCGCGCTTCGATGGCAGCGTAAAGACCGCGCTGATTGCGGCGGGAATGACCTGCGCCTTTGACGGAAGCTGCGCCGATTTTAGCGCGATGGCCAATGCTCCGCTCGCGATCGACGATGTGGCCCACGCCACTTTCCTGCGGGTGGACGAGAAAGGTACCGAAGCGGCGGCGGTAACAACGGTAAAGATCGTCGTTACCGGCTCCCGCCGCCTGCCAGACGATCTGCCGCGCATGATCGTCGACCGGCCCTTCCTCCTGACCATCCGCGACCGTGCGAGCGGCGCACTGATCTTCTTCGGCCGCATATCCGACCCGACACCCGTGGAGAAATCCGAATGATCCGAAATCTCTTTGGCGCGAGCGCGATGGCGCTGGCCCTGTCATCGCCCGCCTTCGCGCAAGAGCAAAAACCGCTCACCGAAACCTGCCCTAACCTGACGGCGGAAGAGATCGAGGCCATCGAGAATTACAAAGGCGAGTTCTCCGAGAACGCCTGGTATGCGCGCGCTTATTGCGTCAGCGTGGAAGAGGCAGAGCGGCGGATGGAAATCCAGAACCGCGGCGCCATCGGCCCGCGCACCGAGCCGGGGCCACCGCCTCCGCCACCCGCGCCGGACGATTCCCTCGGTCTGCTGGCGCAAACGCTTCACGAAAAGGAAGGCGACACCTTTGCAGGGCTCTGGATCCAGCATCGCCCGACCTATGGCGTGATGGTCGCCTTCACCCGCGATGCGGCGTCGACACTGGCGAAATACACCAGCGATCCGCTTTATGTCCCGGTCGATCGCCCCGGACCGAGCCTCACCGAACTGCGCGCGGCACAGGACCAGCTGATGCGCGATCTTCAAGCGCTGAGCGTGAACTGGTTCGGCATGGGCGGGAACGAAGCCACCGGCAAGATCGAGGTCAGGCTGGGCCAGAGTGCCGACCCGATCCGGCAGGCGGCGGCACGCGGCGAGATTGAACTGCCCGACTTCGTGGTGTTCGAGGAACCCGATCCGTTTCCGATCGCTGCGCCGCCCGTTCCACCCGGCGATGCGCGGGTTAAGGGTTTCCCTCAGTTCGCCTACCGCACTGACGGGATGGCGCGCACATTGGTCGGCGTTCCAGACGTGCCTGCACGCCTCGAATTGCGCGATGGTTGCCTGTGGCTCTCGCCCGAAGGTGAGGAGCCGAGGATTGCGGTCTGGGAACAGAGCATGGCGCTCGACCTGACCGATTCCGGCAAGGTAGCAGTGATGAACCGTTTTTCCGGCGCAAAGGTCTATGCTGACAGCGATGTGGTGCTGATGGGCCTGCAACCTGGCGAAGTTGCGCCGCCGAATGATGTTGTGGGCGCGGATAGCTGTCCCGGCCCCTATCGCGTCGTGCGCGGCATCGTCCCGCGCGAAGTGTGGGACAAGCAACGACGCGATGCCGCCATCGCTGGCCGCACGCAGGAACTCGGCAGCCGCGCGGCTGCCGAAGCAGACTATGCCGCCGATATGGCACGGGTGGCCGAACTGAAGGCGTGGCGGGCGCACGCGCTCGCCGAACATGGCGATGTGATCGCCAGCATCTACGTCAACGAGGATCAGGGCGCCGCGCATATGTTCCACACCGATGTGCTGACCAGAGACGAACTGGTGCCGGAGACACTGCGCCCCTTCGTCACCGGGCAGGTCGTGCCGCAAGGCGGAACAGCGCTGGAAGCCGCGCGAGCGGACATTGCCGCGCAGATCGCGGCGGCCGGGCTGGACGCGCGGGTAAGTATCGAGGAAATCGGCGGCTTTGTTGACCTCTATCCCGCAGACCTTGCCGCGCTCTCGCAAGCAGCGGTGGCGGGCAAGATCACCTTTCCGCCATTGGTGCGGATCATGGCGGACAATCAGAGCGCGATCTACCGGCAGGATATTCCGCTGCGCCGCGATCCCGAAGCGATCTGGTATCCGCTGGAAGCGCATCCTGACTTCGCCACTATCCGCGCGCTGGTGGAAGAAACGCCTATCATGCGGCCCGAGCCTTCGCCGACCGATCACAACTCCAGCATCTGGGTGGCACGCAAACCGTCCAGGGCCGGCTCGCTCCAGCAGACGCACTGGCTGATCGCCAGCGGCTATACCCTACAGGAAATCCAGACATTGCGCGCCGCCGGCTTCGATCCCATCGAAGCACTGGAAGACATGAACGGGCGCCAGACGATCGAGAAGCGCGCTCTCACCGCCACCGATATCGTCGTGGCCGAACCGGTTGCCATCGACCTCGCCGATGCGGGCGGCGACGGCTTTGCCTCCACGGTGCGCTGGCGTGTGGTAGAGGTCTTGAAGGGCGATGCCAGGCCGGGCGAGGAATTGCGACAGCGGCTTGCTTCGGGCGAACGGACCGATGAGGCGGGCGTGACCCGCTATGGGCAAAGCAATGATGAACCGTCGTTGCTGCCCGGCTTGCCGACTTCGCTGGAACCGGGATCGCGCTGGATTCTGCATCTGAGCGACGCGCTCTACACCCATGCCGCCTATGTTCAGGGCGGCGAAGGCGCGGCGCGCAGCGACGGGGACTGGTATGTTGCGGTCAGCTGGATGGCCCCGTCGCAGATCGACGTCGACGGGATGGCGCTTCCCGTCACGAATTATCCGGAACCGATCCCGCTCGACGAATTGCGGGAAAGGATCGCCCCGATCCAGCGCGCATTGGGCCTCGAACAATCAGGAGAAAAGCAATGATGCGCTCAGTTCTGGCGTCCGTCGCACTTGCCGGTCTGGCGTTGCCGCAAACTGCGCTGGCCTGCGTTTACGCGCAGCGCCCTGAAGAGGTCGGCTATGCCAGTGGCCAGTATTTCGCGAAAGAGATGCTGGCCGCTGCGACCTATGCCGATCTGGTGCTGGTCGAAGATGACGGAACCCGGGCAATGGATGCGCGGCCCACCGGCATCATTACCTTGCGCGCGATCGCCCGCTTCAAAGGCAACAGCGCCGACCGCTTTACCGTGTTTGGTAGTCCGCTGACCTTTTCGCCGGACAAGGAGCGGATTTTCAACGCCCCCTTGCAGCACTTTACCAGCGAAACCGGGCAGGTCGCGCCGTTCAGCTATACGGAGGAACGGCCCACTTTACTTTTTCCGCAGGCGACCGCTCCCGGCAGTCCCCCGCCACCATCGCCGCCCATGACCAGTTGCAGCCCGCCTGCGCTCATGGCCGACACCGGGCGCTTCTACCTCGTCTTGCGCGATGCGGAAGGGCGGGTGCTCAACAGGCTCACGATGAGCGATGGCAAAACCACCGCGCCCAACCATCCCGCCTTCGGCTTTGTGCCGGTGACCTTGTCAGACGATGATTTCTGGCTCTGGTCGGTGCGCATGGCCGCTGCTGCGCCAGAAGCGGCACAGGCTCAGGATGTGCTCTACCTCACACCGGGCAGCGATCCTGTGCGGGTCGAGCGCGATCTGCGTGCCGCCGGGGCGACGATCCGCGCGGCTTATTATGCGCGCGGTAATTTCATCGAAGAGGTGCGACCGTCACCGCATGAGCAGACCTTGCCGTGGCTCGAAAAAGCAGATGACTATCTAGCCCAGAGCCTGCGTGACCGGATCGGCGATCCGCATCACGGCGCAGCGGAATTCCTGCGCGCAAAGCTCTCCCCGATGCAGCGCTATGGTACCGGGCTCGGCTATGAAGTCGCGCAGGCATTCACTCGCTGGGTGCGCGATGTGCAGCAGGCGACGGGCACTCCGCGCCTCATTGCGGTCGAAGTGGCGGGCGATCCACACGCCCTGGCCAGCCAGTCCTTCGTGTCGCGCGTCGCCCCGCTCGATCGCACTGCCGATCGGCTGCCGCAGGTGGATGGGACCGACGAAGCCGCCGTCTTCGCCACCATGCAGCGGATCGAGCGTGACATCTGGCTGCTCAACGGCGGCGCTGGCAACCGTCAGGGCACCTTGCCGTGAAGATCGACCTTGCTGCCCTCGGTGCAGTTCTGGCTAGCGGATTGCTGCTGACCGGTTGCGCCACTTCCGCCCCTTCGCGCGAACCGGCAGATATGCCTTTGCCTCCTGCGCCACCTCCTCCCGGACCGGAGGCGCGCGCACCGATGACCGATGCCGTAAAGGCGCTCTATGGCGAGTGGCGGCCGGTGTCCGGCCCGGGCGTCTCGCCGAAAGACCGGCTCACCATCTGGAGCCCGATGTTCTCCTTTGGCAGCGGTTGCGAACTGACACAGGGCCAGTTGCGCGATCTGGGCGACGGGCGTTACGCATTGGACGATTACACGAGCCTTGCGGAGCATTGCCAACCGCAGGCGCGGCTCGCCCCCTCGATGCAGGCGAATTGCGCATCGTACCGGTCGATGGCGACACCATCCGGATCGAGCGAGGCGGCGAGACATGGGTGTTCGCCAAAGTCGATGTGGCGGCGACCGTCCCGCGCGACGAATTCGTGCGCGGTGAATGGTTGCTCGCGGACAGGCGCGGCAGACCCTATCGCGGCGAGGAGATGACCCGCGTCACCTTTGGGCCAGAATACAAAGTCGATGCGGAAAACTGCGATTTTGCGGCCAATGGCTGGTTCACCGACCGCGACGGGGAAGTGCGCACGGGTGGCTCATACTACCGGATGAGTGAGCGCTGCCGTGTCCAGACGCTGGGCGACGAGCTGGCGAAGCTCGGTGCCGAAGCCAGCTACCGCGCCGATCCGGTCGAGACCCGCATGACGGTTAGGATCGGCAGAGAGCGGGCGACGCTCCTGCCTGCCGCGCGTTACCCGGAACTTGGCGTTGATGCCGAGGCCATCGCGCCGTATCCCTGGGCTGTAGAGCTTGCCGCAAAGGCGGCAGCGATGCCTGCCGAACAGCGCGTCGGGCTGGCGCTGAGGGCCATCGGGCTCGGCGGCGAGGGAATGCCCGGCGTGGAGAGCACCGCCAATCCACGCGCGCTTGCTTTCGCCGGAATGACCGCGTGGCACTACGCACAGGCACAGGAGGCGGGGCTGGTGCCTGCTCCGGGCACAGAGGCACGCGGTCTTGCCGAGAACCTCGCCCTTGCGCCCATCGTCGTGCGCGCGGTGCTCGAAGGTATCCGCCCCGTCGATCGCGGCGATGGCTTGTCGCTCGATTACCTATACCGCGTGCGCGAGGGCTGGCGAGGCGGTAATCAGACCGGCGACCTGTTGATCGTGCGGATGCCACCGCTGGAGGGCAAGAGCCGCTCCAGCGTCATCACGCCCGAGCCGGATGAGGAAATACTGCTGCTGGCAAGCCGCACGGGCTATCTGGCGGGGCGCCTGACGGAAGGCGATCCGCCGTCCTTCGACACGCGCGTTTTGCAGATGACTTTGCCACTGATGCGGATCGTTGATGGCAGGCTTGCCGAAGCGGTCGAAGGCGCGAATGTGCTAGGCTCGGCGAGTTTCGCTGGCATGACAGTGGAAGATGCGCGAGCGATGACATTTCGTGTCGATCAGCAAATGGCGGAGTTCGGCCAATGGCAGCCATTCGAGCTTGCCCGACAGCCTGACGTTCGCCGCTATTTCGTAACTCGCATCGGGGACAGGGAACTTACCGATCCCACCCGGCTCTGGATCGAATATGATAGCAGCACGAATTTCGGCAATCCGAACGGTTATGGCGGAGTCGTGGCATATTTCGATGGCTGCACACCGATGAGCAGGCAGCCGGATGCGGGAAACAATGTCTGGGGCAGCGCGGCAATTGCATGCCCCAACCCCCTGCCGGACGACTCGCCGATCACCGAACCTGCGGTTGCCGAGGTCGCGCAATGGATCGACGCGAATACATTCCCCTATGTCATCTGCACCAGCAGCTGCCCGACCGACGTCGAATACACTGTGCCGCTCCCTGAAGGCGATGTGACCCTGAGGGATATTCTGCGATGAGACTTCCCGTCATTCTGCTGTTCATGGCGCTCGCCGCCTGCAACCCGCAGGCTGACCAGCAGACCGGTAATGTCGCTGCAGAAACTGCCGGGGAAACAGTTCCTACGCTGGAGGATATCACCGGCAGGTGGCGCATTACCAGCATCGATGGCGAAACCCTGCCGGTTTCGGGCAGCGAACCCTACCTTGCTCTCTCCACGGACGCGGCAGGTGGATCGGTGGGCTGCAACAGCTTTGGCGGTCCGGCTCTCTATGCTCAGGGGCGCATCGCGGTGCATAGCTGGGGCGGCGATGCGATGGCGTGCCTCGACCCTGTCGGCAGATGGGAGAACGCCGTGGCAGAGCTGTTCCGAGCCTATCCGCAAGTCCGGCTATCCGGCGAAAATTTACGCTTGCGCTCGCGCGATCATGTTATCGAACTGGTGCGTAGCGACACGGCAAACGGGCAGGATCGTTCCCCCGATCCGATGCGTATCCCCGTTTCCGGCGTGGTTCCCCAGGACCTTGTCGGCACGAAATGGACCATCCGCGCAATCAACGGCCAAACAGCTAGCTCCAGCCCCGGTGACCGGCATGTGCAGTTCGCGGCGGAGACGTGGCAGGGTTTGGCGTCTTGCGCGACATTGTTCGGAACCCATCGGGCCGATGCTAATCGCTTGTCGGTGGACGACGAGATTGCCACCACGGAGCAAAACTGCCGCGAAGACCATGCCGCGCTGGATACCGCCTTTGCCGAATTGATGCGCGATGATCCGCACTATCTAATCGGGCCCAATGGCGAACTGATTATCGCGGGCGGCGAGCATGTTCTGACGGGGGACAGGGCGCGATGATACGGGTTGTCCTGTTACTGCCTGTCGCCGCGCTGATCGCGGCATGTTCGCCATCCGGGCCGGAGCAACTGCTTTGCACCTTTGACGATAAAGGACGGATCGTCACGCAATCCGGCAATGCTGAGGCGGCCTGCGTCGAGCCTGCGCCGATCCCGACGGGTGCCACGCAGGAGCAAAGCGGCCGCCTCACGATCCTCGAAGCACCACTTCCGCCGCCGTTTTCCGATCTCGGTGAGAAATTGCCGCCCGATCCGGTCAACAGCAAACCTGTGCTTGAACGATTCGCCGTTCCGCCCGAACTGTCCTATTATATCCGTGCATTTCCGCAGGCCGCGGAGCCTCGCGGTGCGGTCCTTGATCTCGGTAGCCAGCACACGATCGTGCTTCGCGACGGATGCTTTTTCCTAGACCGTGAAGGTGCGGATGATCCGCTGGTCTTTTTTCCATACTCCACCGCGCTTGTCATGGACGAGGAAGGATACCTTGCGTTCGGTTCGCGCTACGAGCCAAATAGGATGGGCAGCGTGCGTGTCGGGCTGACCGCCGAAACAGGCTGGTTTGGCGAACCGTCCGAACCCGATCCGGCTTTGGCTGAAGCCTGCGGGAACCACAAAGTTGTGAGTGTCACGACCGTCAGCAATCCATTCAATCCGCCGGATCGATTTACATCCGCCCTTCGGCGTTACGGCGAACGTAGCGGTGCGACTGAAAAGCAGATAGTGGAACGCGCCAACAAATGCGCAGTCGAGCAGGCGAAGCGCGAAGCGGACCGCCGCCTGCGCAATCCCGCGCTCGATCCGATCGATTGCAATCGATTTTGGGGATTTTGACGGAGAGGTTGTGACAGGATGAGATTGCAACCCACCTTGGTAAATTACACGGTGAGGCACACCCGTCAAAGACGCAGTCCTCTATTGGCATGTATGCTGCTTGCAGTGGCATCCCCCGCATGCGCTCCGGTGGATGCACCTGACATTGGCGAACAGCCCGGCTCGGTAGAATCTCCGCTGCCGGTGATCTTGAAGGATCGCGGCACCAGTCGCATGGAGGCGCTTGTTTCCGGGCGGATCACCCGCGCCGGGTCATGCATTTATCTGGAACATTCGCCTGGACAACGCTCGCTCATCCTGTGGGCGGACAAGGACGTGCAGGTCGCGACCCTCGACGAGAGCGACTGGCTGGTGAACAACTACACCTCTGGTCTGCGTATCCGCGAAGGCGAGATGGTTCGCGGCAGCGGTGGGTTCTATCCTCGCGATGCCGACCTGGTGGCTTTGACCGGCGACGAACTACCTGCCGATTGCGCCGGGCCTGCTGTACAGATCTATGAAATCGCGAAATACGATCCGGCCAAACCCAACGGCATCCCCGATCCGCCAGCACCTCCACCGCCTGGTCCATCCACGGACGACATGCTGCTCTCACAGGCATTCGACGAGCATTGGGACGGGAGGCGCTGGCCCAAGCGAACCATCGAGGGAACTGCTGATCCACGGGAAGCGATGTTCACCTATGTGCTGCAGGATTACGAAAGGCGCGAAGGCGACATGCACGCGCATTTCTGTCTGCGCGAGTCCAGTGACACTACGCGCGCAAATCTTTCACGCAGGTTCGGACAACTCTTCTCTGACGCCGATTGTTCATGGAACGACGGTGGCGTAATCCTTGCCCGGAATGGCGAGAAAGCCATGTTCATCGATGCGCGGATCGATTGTTCAGGCAATCGCGGTTTCTGTGCAGGGTTTGGCGGTGCCACATACGGCAATCTCGGCGCGGAGCATGGCGCCTACCGCCTTCGACGCAGGGGCAATGGCTGGGAAATCGAAAAGCTGGGTCTGAGCGTGGTCTCATGACTGCCGTGGGTCGTGAGTGTGTGAATAAATAAACGGCTTCCCGGCTTCGCTGTTAGTTGCTCTGCGTCCGCTTCCAGGAGATCGACAGCAAAGCTTCAACGACCGGGATTGAGGCGCATTGCGGACATTAGGAAGTGAGACGGACGTCCCCTCCCCAGCCCCAACTCGGTCGTTTCTGTTAGGATCCCCCACGCGGGACTCGAACTCCAATGAGGAATTGGGACCTTGCGAAGAATCCGAGCTTGGATAGTCTTCGCCAAGCCCTTGCGCTTTGATGGAAATCTGGTGTTCGCCTCGATATCGCAGCTGGGGGTATCGCCAGGTTCAAATGCTGCCGAAAATACCCCCACCGATACCCCCAAGAAGCCCCCGCTTCAGGTGAACCCATGCGGACGCATACGGCCTCAAGCGAACTCGCGTAATGGCACCTCTGCCATTGCAGTCAGTGATTTGCGTCGAAAAATCCGGACGCATACGGACGCAAGCGCACAAAAGTGGGACTCGAACCTGGTAGCGGAGGAGGGACTTGAACCCCCGACACGCGGATTATGATTCCGCTGCTCTAACCACCTGAGCTACTCCGCCCCAAAGTCGCCTTCGCGGGCAGCTCGTCGGAGCCATGGGCCTCGCGAGCAGGCGGCGCATTAGGGCGGCTCCGCCGGGCGGTCAACCACTGGTTTGGCCCGTTCGTCACCAATTTGTCCTTCCCGCAGAGACGTGGCTGGAAACCTGCGGTCAGAGCTGCGCGTGCCCGCGGAAGGACCACTCGCCCACCTCGTTCCACGGCCCGCCGGCGTAGTGAAACAGCGCCAGCCCGGCGAACCGGAAACCGCGCGGCTCGATTGTGCCGGCAAGCTGGGCCTGAAGCGCCTTCGCCTCGGCGGATTTGACCTTGTTCTGGATCGTGACGTGCAGGCGCGGGCGGTGCTGGTCCTGCGCGGTCAGCATTCCGTGGAAGTGGTCGGCGATTCCGTCCCTCACCTCCAGCATCCCCGGGCTCGACAGTTTGAGCGCGGTCCCTCCGCCTAGGCTCATCAGCCCTTCCAGATGCGCATCGACCGGCGCGCATTCGGCGCACAGCCGCGAAAGCAGGCCGCGCGCCTCGTCCTCGCATTGCGGCGGGAGGGCGTGAAACAGCGTGACATGGGCTTCCAGATAATTTCGCTCGGGTGGGAAATGCGCGTCGCGCAGCCTTGTCGCCCAGCCATGCAGGTCCTTCGGCAGCCGGGCCGTGACGATCAGCGCGCCGTCCGCCAAGCGCCTACATCTCTCCGCGTTCGCGGCGCAGGGCGAACCATTTCTGCACGTTGCGATTGTGCTCGTCGAGCGTGCGGGCGAAAGCATGGCCCCCGCTGCCGTCCGCCACCATGTAGCGCGCCTGCGTGGGCGCGGGATCGAGCACGGCGCGGATGCTCTCCCGCCCCGGATTGGTGATCGGACCCTTGGGCAGGCCGACCATCGAATAGGTGTTGTAATCGTTGACCGCGGCAATTTCCGACTGGCGGATACGGCGGCCAAGCGGCTTGCCCTTCGTAATCGGGTAGATGATCGTCGGGTCAGCCTGAAGCAGCATCCCGTCCTTCAACCGGTTCGAATAAAGCCCGGCGACCATGCGCCGTTCTTCGGGCACGCCGGTTTCCTTCTCGACGATGGCGGCGAGGCTCAGCGCCTCCTCGATAGTGTCGACCGCGATGCCCGGCTTTCGCTGCGGCCAGGCCTCGGCGAGGAAATTGCGCATCGCCGCCTGCATCCGGGCCAGAACCGCCGCGCGCGATTCGCCGCGTTCGAAATCGTAGCTGTCGGGCAGCACGCTGCCTTCCTGGGGCACCGGGATCTCGCCGGTCAGCAGGGGTTCGGCCATCAGCCGCTCGTAGACATAGATCGAGGGCAGGCCCTCGGGAATCGTGATCAGGCGGCGCACCGGCTGGCCGTGCTGCAGGGTGTCGAGAATGTTCGCCTGGCTGGTGCTGGCCGCCAGCTCAAATTCGCCCGCCTGAACGGGGTCGCCCGAGCCGAGGACCTTGGCACGAAGGAGGAAGCCGTCGGCATCGCCGATCAGTCCCTCTTCCTGCAACTTGTTCGCCACCGAGGTCAGCGTCGCGCCCGAGGGCACGATGAAGGCCGTGTCCTCGTCGATCTCGGCCGAGCCCCACCAGCCGGCGGCGAACCAGATCGCCCCGATCAGTGCCACGAGCGCCAGCACGGCCGCGGCGAGGCAGCCGATGCGCTTCACCTCAATCGACCTTCTTGACGATCAGCGAGGCATTGGTGCCGCCGAAACCGAAACTGTTGTTGAGACAGGCTTCGACCTCGCGCTTCCTGGCCTTGAGCGGAACCAGGTCGACGCCTTCGGTCCCTCCGTCCGGATCGTGGAGGTTGAGCGTCGGCGGCACGATCTGGTCGCGGATCGCGAGGATGCAGAAGATCGCCTCCACCGCGCCCGCACCGCCCAGAAGGTGGCCGATGGCGGATTTGGTGCTGCTCATGCTCGCGCCGCACAGATCGTCGCCCAGCACGCGCTTGACCGCGCCCAGTTCGATCGTGTCGGCCATGGTCGAAGTGCCGTGGGCATTGACGTAGTCGATGTCGCACGGCTCGAGCCCGGCCTTGCGCAGCGCCATCTTCATGGCGAGTTCCGCGCCCTTGCCCTCGGGATGCGGCGCGGTGACGTGATAGGCATCGCCCGACAGGCCGTAACCCACCACTTCGGCATAGATCTTCGCGCCGCGCGCCTTGGCGTGCTCGTATTCCTCGAGCACCACCACGCCCGCGCCCTCGCCCATGACGAAGCCGTCGCGGTTCTTGTCGTAGGGGCGGCTGGCTTCCTTGGGCCGGTCGTTCATGCTCATATTGAGCGCCTTGGCCTGCGCGAAGCCGGCCACGCCGAGCGGGTTAATCGTGCTTTCCGCGCCGCCCGCCAGCATGATGTCGGCATCGCCGTCCTTGATCATGCGAGCCGCGTCGCCGATCGAATGCGCGCCGGTCGAACAGGCGGTGACGACCGAATGGTTCGGCCCCATCAGCCCGTATTTGATCGAAACCTGGCCGCTGGTCAGATTGATCAGGCGCCCGTGGACGAAATGCGGCGAGACCCGGCCCGGACCGCGTTCGGCCAGGACCAGCGATTCGCTTTCGATGCCCGGAAGGCCGCCGATGCCCGACCCGATGGAAACGCCAGCGCGCTCCTTGGTCGCATCGTCCATGTTCTCGAGCCCCGCATCCTCGAGCGCCTGCCCGGCGGCGTCGATCGCGAAGACGATGAAGGGATCGACCTGCCGCTGGACCTTGTGGTCGACCCGCTTGTTCGGATCGAAGCCCCATTCATGGTCGGCCGGTTTCACCTCGCACGCGATGGTGCATTTCTGGTTCGAGGCGTCGAAATGGGTGATCGGCCCCGCCCCGCTTTCGCCCGCCAGAAGATTTTTCCAGGTGGTCTCGACATCGCTGCCCAGGGGGGTGACGAGACCAAGTCCGGTTACGACCACACGACGCATGCAAAACTCCGCTTAAACTGCCGCAGATAGCACAACAGGCCCAACCCATGCGGGCTGAGCCTGTCGAAGCTCCGTACTTTTCTTCGAGAAGAAGAGCGGCCCCTCGACAAGCCTTGGGACAAGCTTGGGGCGAACGGAACGGTGCGCTCGAGCCGGCTTAGCCCTTGTGCTCTTCGATGTACTTGGTGGCATCGCCGACGGTGGTGATGTTTTCCGCCGCATCGTCGGGGATTTCCACGCCGAATTCTTCCTCGAAGGCCATGACGAGCTCGACGATGTCGAGGCTGTCCGCCCCCAGATCGTCGATGAAGCTGGCATCCTGGGTGACCTTGTCGGCCTCGATGCCGAGATGCTCGACGACAATCTTCTGCACGCGGTCGGCAGTATCGCTCATTTGATGGCCCTCTTTGCTGGGGATTGATGAATTGCCTGTCGCCCTAATGAACGGCGGGGAGACTGGCAAGTGCCGGTTCGGAAATTGCCCGGCGAGATTTTGTAAGGCGGCGGCCCGCCTCAGCTCTCGCCGCCCGCGTCCCCCTCGGGCGACTGGTCACGTGCGGTGGCGTTGGAGTTCATGTCGGTCGCCTCGGCATCGGATGCCTGCTCGACCGCCTCGCGCGCCTTGGGCGAAAGCTGGATGTGGACATCGCGCAACTGCTTTGCGTCGACGATGCTCGGCGCGCCCATCATGAGGTCCTGCGCGCGCTGATTTAGCGGGAAGGCGATCACCTCGCGAATGTTCGGCTCGTCGGCCAGCAGCATGACGATGCGGTCGATGCCGGGAGCCGAGCCGCCATGCGGCGGCGCGCCAAGCTTGAACGCCTCGATCATGCCGGAGAAGTTCGCATCGACCTCCTCTTGGCTATAACCGGCGATCTCGAACGCCTTGTACATGATCTCCGGCTTGTGGTTCCGGATCGCGCCCGAGGACAGTTCGTAGCCGTTGCAAACGATGTCGTACTGCCAGGCGAGGATGTCGAGCGGGTCCTTGCTCTCCAGCGCTTCCATCTCGCCCTGCGGCATCGAGAACGGATTGTGGCTGAAATCGACCTTCTTGAGGTCCTCGTCCCACTCGAACATGGGGAAGTCGACGATCCAGCAGAACTTGAAGCAGCCCTTCTCGATCAGGTCCAGCTCCTCGGCAACGCGGGTGCGCGCCGCGCCGGCGAGCTTGGCCGCGTCCTTTTCCTTGCCCGCGGCGAAGAACAGCCCGTCATTCTCGCCCAGCCCCAGCTCGGCATAGAGCTTTTCCATGCCCTCGGTGCCGTGGTTCTTGGCGATCGGCCCGCCGAATTCGCCGCCCTTGCGGGTGACGTATCCGAGCCCGGCGAAGCCTTCCTTGCGCGCCCAGTCGTTCATGTCGTCGAAGAACTTGCGGCTCTTGTCCTGCGTGTCCGGCGCCGGGACGACACGCACGCGCCCACCGCCGCCGACAATCTTCTCGAACAGGCCGAAGCCGCTCGTCTCGAAATGGTCGGTGACGTCCGAGATGATCAGCGGGTTGCGCAGGTCGGGCTTGTCGCTGCCGTATTTCAGCATGGCCTCGCGATAGGGGATGCGCGGGAACTCGCCGGCCGAGGTCACGCTCTTGCCGTTGGCGAACTCCGCGAAGACGCCCGCGAGAACCGGCTCGATCGCCTGGAAGACGTCTTCCTGCGTCACGAAGCTCATCTCGAAGTCGAGCTGGTAGAATTCGGGGCTGCGATCGGCGCGCAGATCCTCGTCGCGGAAGCAGGGCGCGATCTGGAAATAGCGGTCGAAACCGGCCACCATCAGCAGCTGCTTGAACATCTGCGGCGCCTGCGGCAGCGCGTAGAAGCGGCCCGGATGCAGGCGGCTCGGCACCAGATAGTCGCGCGCGCCCTCGGGGCTGGAAGCGCCCAGAATCGGCGTCTGGAATTCGGAAAAACCCTGTTCGATCATGCGGTTGCGCAGCGAAGTTATCACCCGGTTGCGCAGCATGATGTTGGCATGGACCCGCTCGCGCCGCAGATCGACGAAGCGGTATTTGAGGCGCACGTCCTCCGGATAGTCCTCCGCCGAATTGACGATCAGCGGCAGGTCCTCGGCACGGCTCTGCACCTCGACCGAGCGGGCGAAGACCTCGATCGCGCCGGTCGGCAGATTGGCATTCACCGCCGCCCCGTCACGCGCCTTCACCACGCCGTCGATCGTGACGACCGATTCGAGACGCATCTTCTCGAGCAGGGGTAGCGCCTCGCTGTCGCTGTCGGCCACCACCTGCGTGATCCCGTAATGGTCGCGCAGATCGACGAACAGCACGCCGCCATGATCGCGCTTGTTGTGCACCCAGCCGGACAGACGGACGGTCTCGCCGACATCGCTCTGGCGGAGGGCGGCGCAATTGTGGGTACGATAGGCGTGCATCTGGAAGTCTTTCCGATTTCGAGAGTATGGCGCTATGGGCGCACGGTCGATGCGGCCCCTAGCTGCAAATCGCGCGCGCTAACAGGGCAAGGCCGCATCTTTGTCAAGCTGCGGGTTTGGGGTGCGCAAACCGGCGATCCAGCATGGGGCGATGCGGCCCCGGGGGCGGTACTCCGCCCGATAGAGAAGAAATGGCGGGCATGAAGATACACGAACTGATCACCGATACCGACACTCTGCGCGATTTGTGCGAGCGTCTGGCCAAGTCCGACTTCGTCGCGGTCGACACCGAATTCATGCGCGAAAACACCTACTGGCCCGAGCTTTGCCTGGTCCAGATCGGCGACCAGAAGGAAGCCGCCGCGATCGACCCGCTGGCCGAGGGCATCGACCTCACCCCCCTGTGGGACCTGCTGTGCGAGAACGAGGACGTGCTCAAGGTCTTCCACGCCGGGGGGCAGGACGTGGAGATCGTCTACAATTTCACCGGAAAGACGCCGCATCCCATCTTCGACACGCAGATCGCGATGATGGCGGTCAGCCAGTCGGAACAGATCGGCTATGCCAATCTGGTCGAGAGCTGGCTCAACATCACGATCGACAAGGGCGCCCGCTTCACCGACTGGAGCCGCCGCCCGCTGACCGAGCGGCAGATCGAATACGCCATCGGCGACGTCACCCATCTGGCGAAGATTTTCCCCAAGCTGCTCAACAAGCTGATGAAGACCGGGCGCGGCGCCTGGCTCGATGCCGAAATGGAAAAGCTCGCCGATCCGCAGAACTACGCCAACGATGCGGGCGAGGCGTGGAAGCGCATCCGCTCGCCCGGTCGCAACGGGCAGGTGCTCGGCCGGCTGAAGGCGCTCGCCGCCTGGCGCGAGAGCGAGGCGCAGCACAAGAATATCCCGCGCGGCCGCATCATGCGCGACGAGACGCTGGCCGACATCGCCAGCCACCCGCCCAAGGCGCAGGGCGACCTCGCCAAGGTGCGCGGCCTCTCCAACGCCTGGAAGGACAACGACATCGGCAAGCGGCTGATGAAGGTGATCAACAAGGCCGAACCGCTCGACAAGTCCGAAATGCCGCCCAAGATGAAGCGCGGCGCCCCGCTCGGCAAGGAAGGCGCGCTGGTTGCCGACCTGCTCAAGCTGCTGCTCAAGATCCGCGCGCGCGAGATCGACGTCGCCAGCCGCCTGCTCACCAAGTCCGACGAGATGGAAGCCCTCGCCGCCGGGGTCCGCGACCTGCCGCTGCTCAAGGGGTGGCGCTACGAGGTGTTCGGCAAGGACGCTCTCGAACTGGTCGAGGGCCGCACCGGCTTCGCCGTGAAGAACGGCAAGCTCGCCATGACCCATATCGACGCGCCGGAGACCGAGGCGGATGTGGCGGACGAGGCGGAGGCCCGGGCGGCGGAGTAATGTCCACCTACCTCCCCACGATCAAGCAGCTGCAATATCTCGTCGCGCTGCATCAGCACGGGCATTTCGGCCGTGCGGCGGAGGCGAGTTTCGTGTCGCAATCGACGCTCAGCGCCGGGATCCGCGAGCTCGAATCGCTGCTTGGCGTGACGCTGGTGGAGCGCAGCCGGCGCGTGGTGCGCTTCACCGCGCTCGGCAATCAGGTGGTGGACAAGGCCCATCGCCTGCTGCGCGAGGCCGAGGAGCTGTCGGACATCGTCAAGGCGGCGGGCCAGCCGCTGGCCGGCCAGTTGCGGATGAGTGTAATCCCCACGATCGCGCCCTTCATGCTGCCGCGCATCCTCCCGCGATTGCGCGACCAGCGGCCCGACCTGAAGCTCTTCATCCGCGAGGAGACCAGCCACGACGCGGTCGAATCGCTCCAGCACGGGCGAGTCGATTGCGTGCTGCTGGCGCTCCCCTTCGCCACGGGCGAGGTCGAGATGGCGCATATCGCCGACGATCCGATCCGCGTCGCCTTCCCGCAAAACGACCCGCGCGATCCCCCCGAGACCGTCCCGCCGAGCATGATCGAGGACGGCCGCCTGCTCCTTCTCGAAGACGGCCACTGCCTGCGCGACCACGCGCTTGCCGCCTGCAACCGGCCCGAACTGAAAGGCTCGGCCACGATGATCGGCACGAGCCTCCACACGCTGGTGCAGATGGTCGACAACGGCCTTGGCCTCACCATGCTGCCGCAGATGGCGATCGACGCTGGCATCCTCCACGAAACGCAGGTCGTCGCCCGCCCCCTCAAGGCCAGGCAGGCCAGCCGCGAGATCGTCCTCATCTGGCGCAAGAACTCGCCGCGACGCGAGGATTTCGAGCTGCTGGCGGAGGAATTGCGGGCGGGTTAGAGGCGGCTGGTTTGGGCCGCGTTCGAATGGAATCTAATGTTCGGCTGACGATCCTGTTTGCTCCTGCTCAAAATCGGCCGATTTGCTGGAAAATCACAGGTTGGTATCCCTGTTACATTGACAGTGTGTGGCGGGAAGGATTTCATACTCGGTATGCCGACGGCTGGAGTAAGCGCGAACGGTTCCGGTTACCGGGGAAATACGATGGGACGAGCTACGATAAAAAGCTTGATGGCGTTCTTTCTCTTCATCGTGACAACGAGCGGCGCGAACGCGAACGCACAGGAGATTTCCGCTGAACAATACCGCGAAGATGCGCTGTCGATTCAAGCAATCGTAGACGAGCATTACGCCTATTTGGACCGGTTTCCCGCGGCAGCTTTACCGACAAGCGACAAACTCGACGCGGAAGCTGTGAGCGTGCAGGACCGCAGGTCGCTCGTGCGTTACGCCGAGAGGGCCTTGCTGATGCTTGCTGACCATCATGTCGGCATCGATCATAAT
Organism: Erythrobacter sp.; assembly: GCA_025698865.1. GTDB lineage: Bacteria > Pseudomonadota > Alphaproteobacteria > Sphingomonadales > Sphingomonadaceae > Qipengyuania. The sequence continues at coordinate 426,076 of JAILWQ010000003.1, forward strand.
ATCGCCGATAGCTGGGCGAACACGCCAGCCTTCGATCTTTGGATCGAAAAATGCGGAGAGAGCTATGTGATCGACGGGGTTCGCGAGGGGACGGACGCTCAGCACAGCGGCATAGCGGTCGGACACGAATTGATCGCCGTGCAAGGTACTCCCATTGAACTCGCGGTTGAGAATTTCTGGAATGATCTGGGCCGCGATTACAACGATATCGAAGCCTCCTTCGCAGCTCGCCTTCTGGCGGCTGGAAAAAGAAATAGCGAACGTGTCCTTACAGTTCGGAAAGACGATGGCACCGTGGTCAGCGTCAACTTGCTAAATCTCTATCAAAAGCCTTTGCAAAACCTGTCTGAAGGGCCGCCCGTCATTGCCCATGAGGAAGACGGTGCGTTGCATATCACGATCATGGATTCGCTTTATCGCAACGAGACAATCGGCGCATTCGACGAGGCGATGAGCCTTGCAGCTCCCAATCAACCGGTGATCTTGGATTTGACCGAAACACCGAGTGGCGGAAACACCACCGTCGCGCGAGCGATCCTCAGCTGGTTTGTAAAAGAACCGAGGTTTTATCAGATGCACTCCTTACCCGAAGAAGAGCGGCGATTTGGGATCGTCCGCCAATGGGTCGAGCAAGTTCACCCCAGAAGTGGAAAGTTTCATTCAGGGCCCTTGGAAGTACGCGTCGGACGCTGGACGGGAAGTATGGGTGAAGGCCTTGCAATAGGCTTCGATGCCATTGGAAAGCATGTCGTCGGTTCGCAGATGTCTAGACTTCGCGGGGCGATTTATAACTACACGCTCGAACATTCCGGAATACGGCTTTCGTTGCCGACCGAACGGCTAATGCACGTTGACGGAACGCCGCGAGAGCAATTTGTGCCCGAGCGTCCACATTCAGAAAAACCGTCTATATGCACATGACATTGTTGGGGCGGCCGGGCTTATGAAAGTCGGACGTTAAATCCGTTTTCCTACACGTCCGCTTTTTGACATTCCCTGCGAATGCCGCCGAACCACCAGTTCAGGATTTCGCTTCGACCGGCCTCGACCATCGCCGAATTTACCCGCTCTGGACAGTGTAACACCTGTAACATGTCCAACACGCGGGCGGCGCGCTCAGTCCATGTGTTTGAGGCCCACCCGCAGGTAGTCCCAGCCGGTGATGCAGGTCAGGATCGCCGCGGCCCACAGGCTGGCGAGGCCGACGAGGTGGATCCACTGATCGGCGAGCGGGCGGGTGAAGTAGTCGATGCCCGTCGGCGGCGGGCCGTGGATCGCTCCGCCCAGGATCAGGGCGCCGAGCGCGCAGAGCTGGAACGTCGTCTTCCACTTGGCGAGCTTGCTGACCGGGACCGAGACCTGGATGCCGCCGAGGAACTCGCGCAGGCCCGACACCGCGATCTCGCGCATGAGGATGACAAGCCCCGCGATCACATGGGCATCGCCCACATAGGGCCCGCGCAGATAGCCCTGCGCCGTCAGGATCAGGATCACCGCGGCGACCATGATCTTGTCCGCGATCGGATCGAGGAACTGGCCAAGCTTGCTCACCATCCCGCGCGAGCGGGCGAGATAGCCGTCGAGATAGTCGGTGAAGCCGATCACGCAGTAGAGCACGAAGGCGATGCCGTAGCCCAGCCGCCATTGCGGCCACCACAGCAGGAAGCCGAGGAAGGGCACCGCGAAGATCCGCGACATGGTGAGGAGGTTGGGCAGGGTCAGCATCGTCTCGCCCCCGCCCTAGCGCCAATCGCGCGCGCGAAAAAGACACAGACTGTCCTTGTCCGCCGTGCCGATGGCTCTACAGGAGAGGCACGGATTGGTTGTCAGCCGGGGGTTCATGACGACAACGACGACGCATCTGCTGGGCACGCGGCGGTTCCTGCCGCTGTTCTGCACCCAGCTGCTGAACGCCTTCAACGACAACCTCTACAAGACCGCGATGGTCCTGTTCGTGGTCTATCAGGTCTACAACAGCGAGGAGACGGAAGGCACGTTCAGCGCCGTCGCGTCGGGCCTGTTCATCCTGCCCTTCTTCCTCCTGTCCGCGCTGGCGGGCCAGCTCGCCGACATGCGCGACAAGGCGCGGATCATCCGGGTGGTGAAAGCCTGCGAGATCGGGCTGATGCTGCTCGGCGCGACGGGTCTGGTGCTCGCCTGGCGCGGGATCGGCACCCATTCGCTGGCCATTCCGCTGCTGCTGCTCGCGCTGTTCCTGACCGGTGTGCAGTCGACCTTTCTCGGCCCGATCAAATACGCGATCCTGCCGCAGCATCTGAAGCGGGACGAGGTGCTGGCCGGAACGGGACTGGTCGAGGCGGGGACCTATATCGCCATTCTTGCAGGCACGATCCTCGGCGGGTTCCTGCCGATCGAGATCGCCGCGATCGGGATCATCGGCACATCGTTGGTCGGCTACATGGTCAGCCGCCAGATCCCCGCCGCCCCGCCGCTGGGCGAGGTGGAGAAGCTCGACTGGCACATCCTGCGCGCCTCGGTCGCGCTGGTGCGAAACACGATGCACAACCGCGAGATCTACTACGCCATCCTCGCAATCAGCTTCTTCTGGACCATCGGCGCGGTGCTGTTCATCCAGTTCCCCCCGCTGGCCAAGAACGTGCTGATGGCCTCGAAGGAGGTCGCGAGCCTGTTCCTCGTCGTCTTCTCGATCGGCGTGGCGATCGGTTCGGTCTCGATCAACGCGCTGCTGAAAGGCCAGGTGTCGGCCCGCTACGCCCCGCAATCGGTGATCGTGATGGGCTTCTTCGTGATCGCCTTCTACGTCGTGTGCCTGTTCTGGGAGGCCGACCAGCCGACCGAGCTGCTCGGCATCATGGAGTTCCTCGGCTGGCCGATGGCGAGTTTGTTGCTGCTCTGCCTGCTCGGGATCGCCATTGCGGGCGGCATGTTCGTGGTGCCGCTCTACGCCTTCCTCACCACCCGCGCCCGGCCCGACCAGGCGGCGCGCGTGATCGCGGCGAACAACATCGTCAATTCGGGGGCCATGGTCGGCGGATCGGTGCTCGCCATGGGATTGAGCATGGCCGGGGTGGAGATCACCCAGCAGCTGCTGATGACGGCGGCCATGTGCCTGCTCTCCGCCTGGCTCGGCCGGCGGCTGCTGATCGCCGAGCGCGAGGCGGCCGAAACCGCCGCCGCTTCTACAGAATGAAGGCCAGCACCGCCGCAAGGCAGGCGAAATAGGTCGTCACCACGCCGCGCATGTCCTGCGCGGTGACGCGCCAGAACGCGTCGTCATGCACGGCGGTGTTCTCCCGCCGGATATGCGGGGGGAGGCTGGCGCGGAACGGGTGGCGCGCGGCTTCGTCGGTCAGGACAAGGGATCGTCTCATGGCGATGGTCTTAACGGAATAGTAACCATCGGGCTCCCGCGCAATCCGCGCCTGTCGCGAAGCGGGACGCGGGGGCATCCGGTGGCGGATAATAGAAAGCCGCAAGCTCGCGATTGCCACGGACCGGCCCTGTCATTACCCCGCAGGACCATGACCCAGACGCGCGCCCCCCGCCCCACCCCGACCGCCGCCCGCCTGCTGGTCGATTGCCTCATCGAACAGGGATGCGACCGCATCTTCACCGTGCCTGGCGAAAGCTTCCTGCCGGTGCTCGACGCGCTGCATGGCGAGACACGGATCGATGTCGTCACCTGTCGTCAGGAAGGCGGGGCGGCGTTCATGGCCTGTGCGGACGGGGCCCTGAATGCGGGGGGTACGCAGCGCCCCGGCGTCTGCTTCGTCACCCGCGGTCCCGGCGCGACGAATGCGAGCATCGGCGTCCATGTGGCGATGCAGGATTCGCAGCCGATGATCCTCTTCGTGGGCGACGTCGATTCGCAGATGCGCGACCGCGAAGGGTTTCAGGAGCTCGACTTCGCGGCCTTCTTCGGCCCAGCCTGCAAATGGGCGGCGCGGATCGACAGCGCCGCACGCATTCCCGAATACATTGCCCGCGCCTACGCGACCGCGATTTCCGGCCGGCCCGGCCCAGTCGTGCTCGCCCTGCCCGAGGACATGCTGGGCGAGGACGCCGAGGGAGCCCCGCGCCCGCGCGTCGAACGCCCGGCCCAGGCCCCCTGCCCCGATGCCATGCAGACACTGATGGCACTGATCGCCGATGCGGCGAGCCCGGTCGCGATCGTCGGCGGAGCGGGCTGGAACGCCAAGGCGCGCGAGCATTTCCAACTCTTCGCCGAGCGGCTCGGCCTGCCGGTCGCCACCGCCTTCCGCCGGCAGGACGCGATCAGCCCTTCGAGCGCCGTCTATGCGGGCAATCTCGGCTACGGCCCCAACCCCAAGCTGGTCCAGCGGGTGAAGGAAGCCGATCTCGTCATCGCGGTCGGGGCGCGGCTGGGCGAGGCGACGACCGACGGCTACACGGTGCCCCCGCCGACCGACCGCGACCGCAAGCTGGTCCACATCCATCCCGAGCCCGAGGAGCTCAACCGGGTCTACCAGACCGATCTCCCCATCTGCGCCAGCATGGACGAGTTCGCCGAGAGCGCCGCCCTTTGGGACGAGAGCGAGGTGATCCCCTTCGATGCCGGCGCGCAGGCCCATGCGGAATGGGAGGAATGGACGACCGCGCATCCGAACGACGCATGGCAGCTCGACATGGGAACCTGTGTCCAGTTCATGCGCGACACGCTTCCTGCCGACACGATCATCTGCAACGGCGCGGGCAATTTCTCCGGCTGGTGGCACCGCTACTGGCGGTACGAGGGCTTCCCCTCCCAGCTCGCCCCGACCGCGGGCGCGATGGGTTATGGCGTTCCGGCAGCGGTGGCCGCCTCGCGGCGCTATCCCGAACGCACCGTGGTCGCCGTGGCGGGGGACGGGGATTTCCTGATGAACGGGCAGGAGCTTGCCACCGCCGTCCAGCACGGCTGCGACATGATCGTAATCGTGGTCGACAACGGCGCTTACGGCACCATCCGGATGCACCAAGAGCGCGAGTTTCCGGGTCGCACTTCGGCCACGGAACTGCGCAACCCCAACTTCGCGAAGCTGGGAGAGGCCTATGGCGGATGGTCGGCAACCGCGGACACGACGGATGAGTTCCGCGAGGCGCTCGTGCAGGCCAAGGGTCTAGGCGGTCTCCGGCTGATCCACTGCCGTATCGGCATCGAACAGCTCGCCGCCAGCGGTGCGACCCTCGCGACTGTCCGTGCGGGATAGAAGAATTCGTCCGGCCTGTTCGCGCACAAAAAGAAAGGGCCGCCCAACCGGACGGCCCTTTCGCGATTCAAGCTGCGAAGATCAGATATCGTCGCCGAGCTTGCCCTTCACTTCGCCCTTGAGCTGCTGGCCCTTGCCCTTGGCTTCCTGAGCTTCGCCCTTGGCGCGGGTTTCGGGGTCGTTCGACTGCTGCTTCGCCTTGCCGACGGCTTCGTTGACGTTGCCTTTGACCTTGTCCGTGAGTTCACCCATGATCGTTCCTTTCGATTGCACGGGAGCGTCGCGCTCCCTTATGTCGAATCAACGGGTATCGGTCTGAACAGTTCCGCAAACGAACTGCCAAAAAGAGCCTGACTTTCGACCCGTTACTTTGGACAGGTCCGCCCCGATGCGCGATCGTCGCCGCGTTCAGAGGCCGCCCATTTCGCAGATAATCTTCCACTCCTCGGGCGCGATTTCCGCCACCGAGAGGCGCGAGAGCTTCACCAGCTCGCATTCGGCCAGCCGCGGCTCCGCCTTGATCTGCTTGAGCGTGATCGGCACGGGCAATTTGTTCTTCGGCTTCACCTTGACCGCCGCCCACTTGCCCTCGGGATCGGTCGGATCGGTAATGCCGGCGACGCTGACCTCGCAGATCCCGACGATCTCCAGCCCCTCGCGCGAGTGGTAGAAGAACGCCTCGTCCCCGACCTCCATCGCGGCGAGATTGTTGCGGGCGCGGTAGTTGCGGACCCCGTCCCATGTGCCCTCGCCCTCCGCGACAAGATCGTCCCAGCTGTATTTGAAGGGTTCGGATTTCATCAGCCAGTATCGCGCCACTCGGATCGCCTCTTTGTCGAACAGTTTCGGCGCGGCGATAACCGCCGTCCGCCCGGCTGCCAACCGCTCGCATCCCGGCCGGCCGGCGAGGGCCGGATTAACCGCTTTTTTATCATGACCTTCCATAACCGCACGGGCCGGGAGACGAGGAAGACCATATTGTCCGAGAGGCCGAAGACATTCCGCGAAGCCGTGAGCGAGACATTCTCGCCCCCAAGAAAGTCGGCGCGAAGACCCGAGCGCCATTTGGTGGCGCTGGGCATCGCGCTCGCCGCGATGATCCTATTCGTCGCGACCGGCGGCACGGCGGTGCCTCGACTGATCGCCGCCTGGCGCGGGATTGCCGCCCAGCCCGACATCCTGCTGACCAACGCGCTCGTGCTGAACGTCGCCCTGATCATCCTCGGCTGCAATCGCTACCGTAGCTTGCGCGCGGAATTGCAGGCGCGCCGCATTTCGGAGGAGGAGGCCCGCAGGCTGGCCGATATCGATCCGCTGACCGGTTGCTACAACCGGCGCAGTATCGGACCCGCAATGGAAGAACAGCTGGGCAAGGCGCGCGACAGGGGCGGTGCCGTCGCCGTGATCCTGCTCGACCTCGACAATTTCAAGCAGGTCAACGATCTCAACGGTCACTCGGTGGGCGACCGCGTCTTGCAGGTGGCGGCCGAGCGCATGGCCGAAATCCTTCCCGCCGATGCTCTTCTCGCGCGGCTCGGCGGTGACGAATTCGCCTGCGCGGTCCCGCACGCCGCCTCGAACCGGGACGCGATGGAACATCTTGCCGCCCGGCTGATCGAAAGGGTCGCGCGGCCGATCAAGATCGAGGGCCTGTCGATCGAGGTCACCATCTCCGTCGGGATCGCCGGCAGCGACACGGTCGATGCGGAGCATGGCGGAGCAGCTGCGCCGCAACAGATCATGCAGAAGGCCGATATCGCCATGTATCAGGCGAAAAAGGCGGGCAAGAACCGGTGCTTCTGGTTCGAACCTTCGATGGAATACGAGCTTCGCTTTCGCAACCAGCTGGAGAGCGGCATCCGGCGGGGCATCGCAAAGGGCGAATTCGTCCCCTACTACGAACAGCAGATCGATCTCGACACGGGCAGGCTCGTCGGCTTCGAGATGCTGGCGCGCTGGCATTCGCCGGATCTCGGCACGGTCAATCCCGACATCTTCATCCCGATCGCCGAGGACATCGGCGTCATCGCCCAACTGTCCGAAGACCTCATCGTCCAGACGATCGAGGATGCCAGGCAATGGCATCCCAGCCTTACCATCTCGGTCAACATCTCGCCGGTGCAATTGCGCGATCCGTGGTTCTCGCAGAAATTGCTCAAGATCCTCGTCCAGCACAATTTCCCGCCCTCGCGGCTGGAGATCGAGATTACCGAGAGCTGCCTGCACGACGATATCGGCCTCGTCCGCACGATGATCACCTCGCTGCGCAATCAGGGAATGCGGATCAGCCTCGACGATTTCGGCACCGGCTATTCGAGCCTCGCCCAGCTGCGCTCGCTGCCTTTCGACCGGCTCAAGATCGACCGCAGCTTCATTCGCGAGGTGCACAAGTCCCCGGCGAGCAGCAAGCTGGTCGACGCGATCGTCTCGATGGGCGACGGGCTGGACATGCCGATCACCGCCGAGGGGATCGAGAGCGGCGAAATCCTCGCTGCGCTGAAGCGCGTCGGGCGGCTGAAGGGCCAGGGTTATCACTACGGTCGCCCCGAACCGGCCGCGGAGGTCACGAAACGGCTCGCCGAGGCTTCGCTGCTGGCCGAGGATGCGGACCCGGTGCCCGTCCCGGCGGACCGTTCCTCGGCAGCCGGCTTGGCCTGACGCTACGGGCGGACCCTCCTCGCACTGGACGCAAGGGCAGCCGCTGCCTAGATGCGCGCGACGATGCGCGTTCCCTTCATCAAGATGCATGGCCTCGGCAACGATTTCGTCGTGCTCGATGCGCGGGATGCGCCCCTGCCGCCGGTGGACGCCAACGTCGCGCGCGCGCTGGCCGATCGCCACACCGGCATCGGCTGCGACCAGCTGATCCTGCTCCAGCCGAGCGAGCAGGCTGATTTCCGGATGCGGATCTTCAACCATGACGGCGGCGAGGTCGAGGCCTGCGGCAACGCCTCGCGCGCCGTCGCCCTGCTCCACGGCGCTCCCGCTCGGGTCGAGACCGGTGGCGGCACGATCGACCTTCGCCCCTCGGAAGGCGGCGCGAGCGTCGACATGGGCGTGCCGCGCTTCGGCTGGGACGAGATTCCGCTCGCCTATCCGATGGACACGCTGGCCGTGCCGGTCGGCTGGGACATGCTGGAGGAACCGGGCGCGGCGAATGTCGGCAATCCGCATGTCGTGTTCTTCGTTGCGGATTGCGATGCGGTTCCGCTCGAAACGCTCGGCCCGCTCATCGAGACCGACGCGCTTTTTCCGCAAGCCGTCAACGTCAATGTCGCGACCATCGAGAGCCGCACCCGGTTGCGCCTCCGCGTGTGGGAGCGGGGTGCGGGGCTGACCCGCGCCTGCGGCACAGGCGCCTGCGCGACCGCAGTCGTCGCCATGCGCCGCAAGCTCGTCGATCGCAGCGTGACGGTCGCTCTTCCCGGCGGCGAATTGCAGATTGACTGGGGCGAGGACGGACGGATCACCATGACCGGCCCGGCGACCGAGAGCTTCCGCGGCGAGTTCGAGTGGGACCACTTCGCATGAACGCGCCCGGTCTCGGCGCTCCCGGTCTCGGCCCCAAAGCAGGTGCAGAGGTGATCTCGCTCGGCTGCCGCCTCAATCTCAGCGAAAGCGAGCGCATCCGTGCCCTGCTGGCCGACGAGGGCGACGTCGTGGTCGTCAACAGCTGCGCCGTGACCAGCGAGGCGGTGCGCCAGACGCGCCAGGCGATCCGCCGGGCGCGGCGCGAACGTCCCGAGGCGCGCCTGCTGGTCACCGGCTGCGCCGCCGAGATCGAGCGCGAGCAGATCGCCGCGATGCCCGAGGTCGATGGCCTCGTCGCCAATGCCGACAAGCTCGATGCCCGCGCCTGGAACGTCCCCGCCCCGCTGCCCGCCGCACCGGTCAGGCACACCCGCGCCTTCGTGGCGGTGCAGAACGGGTGCGACCACGCCTGCACCTTCTGCGTCATCCCGCAGGGACGCGGCACCAGCCGGTCGCTGACCGTTCCGCAGGTGCTGGCCGAGATCGAGCATCACCTGACCCTCGGCGCGGGCGAGGTCGTGCTGACCGGGGTGGATGTCACCTCATGGGGCCACGACCTGCCCGGCAGTCCGCCGCTCGGCACGCTTGTCCGCGCGATCCTCGACGAATTTCCCGGCCTCCGGCGCCTGCGCATGTCCTCGGTCGACGGGATCGAGATCGATCCGCTGCTGTTCGAGATGCTGGCGAGCGAGGCGCGGTTGATGCCGCATCTCCACCTCTCGCTCCAGCACGGTCATGATCTGATCCTGAAGCGCATGAAGCGCCGCCACCTGCGCCGCGATGCGGTGGTGCTGGTCGAAGCCCTGCGCGCGCGGCGGCCCGAGCTTGCCGTGGGCGCCGACCTGATCGCCGGCTTTCCGACCGAGAGCGAGGCGCACCACGAGGCCAACCTCTCGATCATAGGCGAGCTCGGCATCGTCCACGGCCACCTCTTTCCCTATTCCCCGCGCCCCGGCACGCCCGCCGCCCGGATGCCGCAGATCGAGCGGCCCGTCATCAAGCGCCGCGCCGCCGAACTGCGCGCCGCCGTGGCCGAGCTGCGCGATGGCTGGCTTGCGAGCCTCGTCGGCACTCCGCTCGCCGTGCTCGCCGAGAGCGACGGAACCGGCTATGCCCCCAACTTCGCCCGCGTGAAGCTGCCCCAAGGCACGCAGCGCGGGGCGATCGTCACAGTCACACCAACGAAATTCGAGGAAGGTCTCCTGCAATGAGCGAGACGAGCTGGTCGCAGCGGCTGTTTGGCGGTTTCCGCAAGACATCGGAACGCCTGTCCTCCAACCTCACCGGCGTGGTCGGGACCGCGAAGCTCGACGATGCCACGCTCGACGATGTCGAGGACGCGCTGATCATGTCCGATCTCGGCCCGAGCGCGGCGGCGCGCATCCGCGGCAAGCTTGCCGAGAAGCGCTTCGGTCTGGAGATCACCATGGACGAGTTGCGGCTCGCCATGGCCGAGGAGATCGCCGAGATCCTGCGCCCGGTGGCCAAGCCGCTCGACATCGTCGCCTTTCCGCGCCCGCAGGTCATTCTCGTGATCGGGGTCAATGGCAGCGGCAAGACCACCACCATCGCCAAGCTCGCCCACCTCTTCCAGGAGGACGATTACGGCGTCATGCTGGCGGCCGGCGACACTTTCCGCGCGGCTGCGATCGGCCAGCTCCAGACCTGGGCCGACCGGATCGGCGTGCCGCTGATCCGCGGGGCCGAGGGCGGCGATCCGGCGAGCGTGGTGTTCGACGCGGTCAAGGAAGCCACCGCCACCGGGATCGACGCGCTGGTGGTCGACACCGCCGGGCGCCTCCAGAACAAGCGCGAGCTCATGGACGAGCTGTCCAAGATCCGGAAGGTTCTCGGCCGCCTCAACCCCGAGGCGCCGCACGACGTGGTGCTGGTGCTCGATGCGACCAACGGCCAGAACGCCCTCGCCCAGATCGACGTCTTCCGCGAGGTCGCGGGCGTCACGGGCCTCGTCATGACCAAGCTCGACGGCACCGCGCGCGGCGGCGTGCTGGTTCAGGCGGCCGAGCAATACGGCCTGCCGATCCACGCCATCGGCGTCGGCGAGAAGATCGACGATTTGCGCCCCTTCGATCCCGACCTCGTCGCGCGCGTCATTGCGGGAGTGGCCTGATGAGCGAGCCTGTGACCGACAAGCCGCCCAAGAGCGGGTGGCTGAACATCCTCGTCGATTACGGCCCGCTGCTGGTCTTTCTGGCCGTGTACAAGTTCGCCGCGCCCGACGAGGGCGGGACCTTCGGCGAGATCACCGCGGTCATTCAGGGCACGATCGCCTTCATGATCGCGGCGGTGATCGCGCTCGTCTTCAGCAAGTGGAAATTCGGGCGCATTTCGCCCATGCTGATGCTCAGCACTGCGCTGATCGTCGGTTTCGGCGCGCTCACCATCTGGCTGCGCGACGAAAGCTTCATCCAGATCAAGCCGACCGCGATCTATCTGTTCTTCGGCATCGTCCTGCTGATCGGCTATGCGCGCAGCAAGGCGCTGCTCCAGACCCTGCTCGAAGCCGCGTTCGAGGGGCTCGACCGGGCCGGCTGGCTCAAGCTGTCGCGCAACTGGGGCGTGTTCTTCCTCTTCCTCGCCGCGCTCAACGAAGTTCTTCGTGCCCAGCTCACCTTCGAAAGCTGGCTCTGGGCGAAGCTCTGGGTGTTCATGCCGTTGAGCTTCCTGTTCACTTTCAGCCAGCTGCCGATGCTGATGCGCCACGGTCTCGCCCTCGAGGAAAAGGACGACGTGGTGAAGGACGAGCCCCCTACCGCCTGAACTGGCCGCCTGAACTGGCGGCTCAGCCTCCCACCCCGGCCGAGCTGGCGATCACCCACAGGCCGATCGCCAGGAACAGCAGCGCCGCGACCCGGCGCACCCAGACGAGCGACACCCGCTCCACGATCGCATGGCCGAGATAGACCGCCGGCACGTTCGCCAGCATCATGCCCAGCGTGGTGCCGATGGTCACGGTCAGCACGTTCTGGAACTGCGCGCCGAGGGCGATGGTGGCGATCTGCGTCTTGTCGCCGATCTCCACGAGGAAGAAAGCGATCGCGGTCGTGGCGAAGGCGCCGAACCGGGATCGCTTCGGCTCCTCATCCGCGTCCAGCCGGTCGGGCACCAGCGTCCATAGCGCCATGGCCACGAAGCTCAGCCCCACGGCATAGCGGAACCACGCGCCTTCCAGCAGGCTCGCGGCGGTCTGCCCGATGAAGGCGGCGATCCCGTGATTGGCGAGCGTGGCGACCAGAATGCCCAGCACAACAGGCAGCGGCTTGCGGAACCGGGTGGCGAGGACGATCGCGAGCAGCATCGTCTTGTCGCCGATTTCGGCGAGCGCGACCACGAAGGTCGAGGTGAGAACGGCTTCCAAGGGATATCTCCGGGACCGGGCGACAAGACGGCAACGACACCATGCCTTCCGCCCGGTCGGACGAAAGCAGGTGTCATTGGTCTTGCCCGGACGGCGAACCGTCCCGCCTGCGCCACGACCTCTCGGCCGAGTGTGTTGACGCGAGGGAACCGCGCTTCATGTAAAGGCGCGGCGGGCTACTCCCCAGATGACGTTTGCGGGCCTAGCAGTGCGCAGCAGACCCGGCAAGGCGCATTCATCGCCCCGATCGCCGCCTTGGCCCTCTCGGGCCGCTAGATTTCGATCTGGCTTCCCAGCTCGACCACGCGATTGGTCGGCAGGCGGAAGAACTCCATCGCCGTCGCCGCGTTGCGCAGCATCCAGGCGAACACCTTCTCGCGCCAGATCGCCATGCCCGGATTGTCGCTGGTGAGCAGGGTCTGGCGGCTGAGGAAGAAGCTGGTGTTCATCATGTCGAACTTGCCGCCGCAGCGCTGCATGGACTGGAGTCCCTGCGGCACGTCGGTTTCCTCCATGAAGCCGTAATTGAGGACCGCCTTGTAGAAGCCGTCGCCCAGATCGTGCATTTCGCACCGTTTCTCACAGTCGACATAGGGTTCGTCGGCGATCTGGACGGTCAGGATCACGACCCGTTCGTGCAACACCTTGTTGTGCTTGATGTTGTGGAGCAGCGCACTCGGCACGCCGGCCGTCTGGCTCGCCATGAAGATCGCCGTGCCGGGCACGCGCGTGGCCGAGTTCTTGGCGGACTTGGCGAAGATCTCGATCGGCAGCGCAACTTCGGTCATGCGTTCGCGCATCAGCTTGCGGCCCTTGGCCCAGGTCGTCAGCAGGGTGAAGGCGACCAGGCCCACCACCAGCGGGAACCAGCCGCCATCGGGCACCTTGGGCAGGTTGGCCGCGAAATAGGCCCCGTCGACGAAGATGAAGAGCAGCGTCACGGGCAGCGCGAACCACCATTTCCACTTCCACACCGCGAACAGCAGCACGCCCATCAGCAGCGTGTCGATGAACATCGCGCCGGTCACCGCGATGCCATAGGCCGAGGCGAGATTGCTCGAGCTCTGGAACATCAGCACCAGCAGGATGACTGCGACCATCAGCGCGTAATTGACGAAGGGGATGTAGATCTGCCCCTGCTCCGAGGCGCTGGTGTGCGCGGTCGAGAGGCGCGGGATGAAACCCAGCTGCACCGCCTGATGAGTGACCGAGAACGCGCCCGAGATCACCGCCTGGCTGGCGATGAAGGTCGCTGCCGTGGCCAGAAGCACCAGCGGGAACCGCAACGCCTCGGGCGCCATGTTGAAGAACGGGTTCTGCATCGCGACGAAGGTCTCGGTCGGATCCATCGCCGTGATCATCGCGCCCTGCCCGAAATAGTTGAGCAGCAGGCACGGCATGACGAAGCCGAACCAAGACAGGCGCATCGGGCCGCGCCCGAAATGGCCCATGTCGGAATAGAGCGCTTCGGACCCCGTCACGGCCAGCACCACCGAGCCGAGCGCGAGGAAGGCCACCGTTCCATCGGCAATGAAGAACTGCACCGCGTACCAGGGGTTCAGCGCCTGGAGGATATAGGGATTGTCGACGATGTGGATCACGCCGAGCGTGGCGATCGTCAGGAAATAGACGATCATGATCGGCGCGAAGAGCTTGCCGACCGAGGCCGTGCCCCGTCGCTGGATCAGGAACAGGAAGATCAGCAGCATCAGCGCGATCGGGATGACCAGCGGTTCGAGCTGCGAATTGACGACGGTCAGCCCCTCCACCGCCGACAGGACGGAGATCGCGGGGGTGATCATGCTGTCGCCGTAGAACAGGGCGGTCGCGAAGACGCCCAGCAGGATCGTCAGCCAGCCATAGGACGAACCGCCGATATGGCGGGTGAGCAGCGCGACGAGGGCGAGCGTTCCGCCCTGCCCCTTGTTGTCCGCGCGCATCAGAATCGAGACGTACTGGATCGAGACGATCAGCGTCATCGACCAGAAGATCAGGCTGACCACGCCGTAGATATGCAGGCGGTCGATCGCCAGCGAATGCTCGCCGAGAAAGGTCTCGCGGAAAGCGTAGAGCGGGCTGGTGCCGATATCGCCGAAGACGATCCCGATCGCCCCGATGGCGAGCGTGGTCTTCGTTGCGGACGATCCGTGCGCGCCGTGCAGCCCTTCGCTGGACGGATGCTTCTGCGGCACCGTCCCGTCGGCTGGTGGCGGGGTATCTGTCATAGGAGGAGTAAGCTCGCTGCCATGGTCGTCTTCCCGAAGACTAGAGCGCAGCCTTCACGCGAAGGGCGCGCGCTTAGCACTGCGGCTTCGCACCCGCAATATGGCGTGCGGCCAGCGGAATGGCGGCGCTCACGGCGTTTCCGCGGGGTCTGGGGCGGCCAAAGGCCGGGCGGCAGGCTCTGCGAGCAGCGCGTCCAGCCGCGCGAGTCGATCCGCGATCACCGGGCGCCACGGCGCATCTTCCGGCGCGTCCTCGACCAGTCCGGCCCATATTTCCCGCGCCCGTTCCGCCTCGCCCGACCGCAGGAAGCCGAACCCGGCGAAATAGCCGGCAGCGGGATTGTCCGGAGCCACCTGCTCGGCGCGGGAATAGGCGTGAAGCGCCGCGGCGGTCAGCCGACCCTCGGCATGTTCGGTGAGCGCATTGCCCAGCGCGACCCAAGCTTCGGTGTCGGCCGGGTTCTCCTCGACTGCATTGCGCAGGAATTGCGCCGCCTGCGCATAATCACCCCGGCGCGCGAAGGCGTCCGCCGTTATGACGAAGCGCGAGGGCAGCTCGTTATCGGGAAAGAACTCGCGCCGTGCCTCGACCAGCAGCTCTCCGGTTTCAGCCGGGGGCGGGGTCGGCTGTCTGGGCGCGGAGGGAAGCCCGGGCATTCCCTGCATCGCGTAGCCGGCCAGCCCGAACAGCAGCGCCGCGCCGAACAGCGTCCACACATTGCGCGGCAGCTTCAGCACGAAAGCGGCGAGGAGGAACGCGAGCCCGGCCAGCGCGAGGATCGGCAGCCAGCTCATGCGCGGCGCCTGTACCGGCGCAGCAACAGCGCCCCCGCCAGCATCAGCAGCAGCACCGGCACCGCGAAGAGCGGCCATGTGGCGGCACCGACCTCCGGCTTGTAGCTGACATAGTCGCCGTAGCGTTCGACCAGCCAGCCGCGAATCTCATCCGGGCTCTCGCCCGAGGCGATGCGAATGCGGACCTGGTGGCGCATGTCGCCCGCCATTGGCGCGTCACTGTCGGCGATCGACTGCGACTGGCAGGTGAGGCAGCGCAACGTTTCCATGAGATCCTGCGCGGCCTGCTCCTGCGCCGGATCGTCGAGCTGGCGATAGGCATAGGGTGCGGGCGGCAAACTCTGCTGGGCAAGCAGGGGAGACGCAAACAGCACGGCAATAGACGCCAAAAGTGCTCTCATTTGCCCAACTTTCCCAGTTTTTCGACCAGGATCGGCACGTCTTTCGCGCGGATGTCGCCGATATGCTGGTAAACGATCCGCCCCTGCCCGTCGATCACGAAGGTCTCGGGCACGCCGGACGAGCCGATGCCGAGCTGGACTTCGGACAGATCGTCCAGCCCGATCGCGGTGTAGGGATTGCCATGCCGTTCGAGGAAACGCGCGACATCCTCGGGCCGGTCGCGGATCGCGACGCCGACGATCTCGGCGCCGGATTCCTGCAGCCGCTCGAGTTGCGGGGCCTCGGCGATGCAGGGCAGGCACCAGCTCGCCCAGATATTGAGCAGGCGCGGCTTGCCGTCGGCGAATTGCACGCTGGCGATGCCGGGCCGGTCAGACGTGGCGGGCCGCAGCTCGAAGAAGGGCAGTTTCTCGCCAATCATCCGGCTCTCGACGAAATCGTTTCTCGGCCGGCTGAGCTGATAGCCCGCAAGGCCGAGAAAACCGGCGAACAGCAGCAGCGGAACCCACAGACGCCAGCTCATGCCAGCGCCTCCGCCCGCCGATCCGCGAGCCTCCGGCGAAAACCGCGCCGCCGGATATCGCCGAGCACCCGCCCGATCAGCGCCAGCACGCCGCCGAGCGCGACGAGAACGCCGCCATACCAGATGAGCGTCACGAAGGGTTTCCACCACAGGCGCAGCTGCCAGCGCCCGTCGCCCGCCTCGTTTCCGATCACGGCGTAAAGCTGGCCGTTCCAGCGGGTCGCCAGCTCGCTCTCGGTCGTTTCCTGCGGAGGCGCCCAGAAATTGCGCGCCTGCGGCCGCAGGACACGGGGCTCGCCCCCGTCATAGCTGGCCTCGATACGCCCTTCGATCGCGGTCCAGTTCGGACCGGCGACCGGCGCGACACCGGCCAGCGTGATCGTCCACGGTCCGACCTGCGTTGCCTCGCCGATCCTGACGGCGGCGAGCCGTTCTTGCGAAAAAGCGCTCTCGCTCGCCATGCCGAACAGCGCGACGGCGATGCCGAAATGGGCGACGACCATGCCCCAGATCGCGATCGGCGTGCGGCGCAGCTTGCGGCCTTTCAGCGGCAGGAAACTCGCCACCGCCAGCGCACCGGCCAGCGCGAGGCCCAGCAGCGGCAGCAGATCGATGCCCCCGATCACCGCGAACAGGACCAGTCCGGCAAGGATCAGGGCACCAATCAAAGCCAGTTCGCGCGAAATCCGCCCGAACCCGTCCTGCCGCCAGCGCAGCAGCGGACCGACCGCCATCACCAGCAGCATCGGGATGACGAAGATCGCGCCGACCGGGTTGAAATAGGGCGGCCCCACCGAAACCCGCACATCGAACGCCTCGGTCAGCAGCGGATAGAGCGTGCCGAGCAGCACGATGGCGAGCGTCGCGCTCAGCATCACGTTGTTGAACACCAGCGCCCCCTCGCGGCTGGCGACCGCAAAGCGTGTGCCCTCGGTCACCGTCCCCGCGCGCAGGGCGAAGAGCAGCAGCGCCCCGCCGATATAGAGCATCAGCAGGAACAGGATGAAGGTCCCGCGCTCGGGATCGACGGCGAAAGCGTGGACGCTGGTGAGAATGCCCGATCGCACGAGAAAGGTGCCGACCATGCTCATCGAGAAGGCGACCACACCCAGCATGATCGTCCAGGCGCGAAGGGCATCGCGCGCGGCCAGCACGCTTGCGGAGTGGAGCAGCGCGGTCGCCGCGAGCCACGGCATCAGCGAGGCGTTCTCGACCGGGTCCCAGAACCACCAGCCGCCCCAGCCGAGCTCGTAATAGGCCCAGTAACTGCCCGCCGTGATGCCGAGCGTCAGGAACACCCAGGCGCCGAGCACCCAGGGGCGCATGGCGCTGGCGAAATCGGGCGTCACCTGCCGCGTCACCAGTGCGCCGACCGCGAAGCTGAACGCGATCGAGAGCCCGACATAGCCGAAATAGAGCGTCGGCGGATGGAAGGCGAGGCCGATATCCTGGAGCAGCGGGTTGAGGCCCAGCCCCTCCGCCGCAGGCACGGGGAGCCGCTCGAACGGGTTCGAGCTCAGCAGCAGGAAGGCGTAGAAACCGAGCGCGACGAAGCCTTGCGCCGACAGTGTCGCCTGCATGGTCCGTTCGGGCAGGCGCCTCTCGACGAGCGCGATCAGCCCGCCCGCCAGTGCCATCACCGTGACCCACAGCAGCATCGAGCCCTCGTGATTGCCCCACGCGCCCGACAGCTTGTAGATCAGCGGCTTCATCGAATGCGAATTGCTGGCGACGAGCTTCACCGACAGATCGGTGACCGCAAACACCCACAGCAGCATCGCGAAGGCGAACCCGGCAAGCACGCCCTGCAGGACCGCCGCCGGCCGGGTCAGGGCAGCGATCTCGGCCCCATCCGCCCCCGCGCGCACGGCCAGCGCTCCGGTCAGCAATTGCAGCGCAGCCAGCGCAGCGGCGAGCCAGAGCGCTGCGAGACCGAGTTCGGCGATCATCGGATGCCGACCATGGTCTCTTCGGCCATTTCGGCCGCTTGGTGCTCGGTCATCTCCTGCAATTCGCGCGGCACGTAATTCTCGTCATGCTTGGCGAGCAGATTGTCGGCCACGAAAGTCCCGTCGGCCCGCAGCGTCCCCTCGGCCACGACGCCCGAACCCTCGACGAAAAGGTCGGGCACGATCCCGGAAAAGCGCACGGGTACGACCGAATTGTCGAGCCCGGTCACGTTGAAGGCGATGGTCACCCCGTCGCCCAGCGTGCGCAGCGATCCGTCCTCGACCATGCCGCCCAGCCGCACGGCCTGGCCGATGGCGGGCGGATCGTCGCGCATCTGTTCCGGCAGATAGAAATAGCTCGCCTGATTGCGCAGCGCATAGGCCGCAAGCAGCCCGGCCGCGATCAGCGCGACCAATGCGAGGACCACGAGCACCAGCCGCTGATGCTTGGGCTTCAGCCGCGATCCGGAGGGCGAGACAGCGCTCACTTGCGCTTCGCCGCATCGCGCCGGCGTTCGGCCCGGACCATCGCCGCCCAGGCCCAGCCGGCCATGGCCAGCGTCCCGCCCACGCCCAAAGCGTAGGCGGCGATCACGAAATCCCACTGGTCGAGCGCTTCTCTCACGAGACCCCCCGCACCTGTCCGAAAGCAGGCGCTTCCATCGCCTTGCGCCGCAACCGCGCCTCGGCCTGACGGTCCGCGAGAAGGGCGCGCATCCGCGCCAGCACCACGCCGCCGAACAGCAGCGAAAAGCCAAGCACGGCGAACAGCAGCGGGACGAGAAAGGCGGCGTCGATCGCGCTCTTGCCCATGGTGAGGCTGGGCGGCTGGTGGAGCGAGTTCCACCACACCACGCTGCGATTGATGATCGGGATGTTGACGGCGCCGAGCAGGCCGAAGATCGCCGGGATGCGCTCGCTCACACCCTCGCGCTCGGCCGCCTGTGCAAGGGCGATATAGGCAAAGAACAGGAACAGCAGCACCAGCATGCTCGTCAGCCGTCCGTCCCACACCCACCATGTGCCCCAGGTCGGCCGGCCCCAGATCGAGCCGGTCGCAAGGCAGATCGCGGTGAACGCCGCGCCTGGAACCGCCGCCGCGCGGGCAGCAAGCGCGGCCAGCGGATGGCGCCAGACGAGAAAGGCGAGGCTGGAGATCGCGATGGCCGTCCACCCCCCCATGCCGAGCCATGCGGCGGGCACGTGGAGGAAGAGGATACGCACCGTCTCCCCCATCAGCCGGTCGGGCGGCACGAACAGCAGACCCCACGCCAGCGCGCCGCCCGCGATCAACAGGCCGCCGACCAGCAGAAGCGGTGTCAGCCAGGTCGCCAGCGAAAGAAATCGTTTCGGGTTGGCAAAGCCGTGCATGCGCTAGAAAAGTCCCGTCGGCCGCGGGTTCTGGCAGTCCCAGAGGAGTGCCGCAAGGGTTATCAGCGCCCGATCAGCCTCTGCGCCATGGCATCGGCCACGCGGTCGGGCGAGACGCCGCTCGCCTCGCTCTCGCGCCAGATTTCTTCGAGCCGGCCGGGGATCTGCGCAAGACCCTTGCGGACCTCGTTGATGTCGCAGGGCTTGCCCTCGTTGCGGGCGAGATATTCCAGCGTCACGCTGATGATACCGCCGGCGTTGATGACGTAGTCCGGCGCATAGAGAATGCCTCGTTCGGCCAGCATCGGCCCGTGACGTTCCCGCGCGAGCTGGTTGTTCGCTCCGCCCGCGACGATCGAACAATCGAGCCGCGCGATGCCTTCGTCGTCGAGAATGGCGCCGAGCGCGTTCGGGCTGAACACGTCGCAGGCGACCGACATGATCGCATCCGCCGCGGCCGTTTCGGCACACAGTTCCTTGGCGAGTTCCTCGGCGCGGTCCTCGTTGATGTCCGAAAGGGTCAGGATCGCGCCTTCCTTCGCGGCAAGACGCGCCACCCCGCCACCGACGCTGCCGGTGCCCTGGATCGCGATGCGCACGCCCTCGAGGCTGTCCTTGCCGAGCTTGTGGCGGACCGCGGCCTTGATGCCGTGGAAGATGCCCATGGCGGTGAACGGACCCGGATCGCCGCCGGCGGTCTCGTCGCCGTCGACCGGCAGGCCGGAGACATATTGCGTGCGTTCGGCCACCAGCGTCATGTCCGCCTCGCTGATGCCGACATCCTCGGCCGTGACGTAGCGCCCGCCAAGCCGTTCGACCGCATCGGCGAAGGCGTGGATCATCTGCGGGGTCTTGGTCCGCGAATCATCGGCGAGGATCACGGCCTTGCCGCCACCCATCGGCAGGCCGGCCATGGCGTTCTTGTAGCTCATCCCGCGGCTCAGGCGCAGCGCATCGCGCATCGCGTCCTTCGATTCGGCATAGTGCCAGAAGCGCGTGCCGCCCGCCGCCGGGCCGAGATGGGTGGAATGGATCGCGATGATCGCCGTCAGGCCGCTGGCAGGATCCCGGACAAGCTGCACCAGCTCGTGATCGTCATAATCCGCTTCGGTCCAGAAAGCCGTCATCGCGCGCTCGATTCCTTAGATCAGCTCGGACGCCGCACGCGGCGCCCTTCGTGAATGGGGAAGATGGGGCGATCGACGGGATCCGAACCCGCGACCTCCGGTACCACAAACCGGCGCTCTAACCGACTGAGCTACGATCGCCACAAGCCCCCCGCACGGGTCAAATCCCGCGCAGTGCGTGGGGCTGTTAGCGCTCCGCATGATGCCGTCAAGCGATCCCTGCGGGCGAAGGGCGCCTGTTGCACAATGCGTTTCCGCATGGAAGGGAAAAGTCGAAACGCACTGGTTTTGCGCAATATCCTTACCGTGGTTTCGGGGCGGCTGGCGATTATGCTGGGCCGCGATGACCAGTCCCGGCGAATCCTCCAGCCAGCGCCTGCTGGCCATGCGCGGCGTCCAGCGCGTCCCCTCCCCCAAGATCGAACTGTTCCAAATGAAGGGCTTCGTCCCGGCATCGCTGTGCGAACGGCTGATCGCCCTGATCGATGCCAATCGCCGCCCCTCCACTCTCGCCGATGACAATGGCGACCGGTATTTCCGCACCAGCGAGACCTGCGACCTTGCCCCGGAGGAACCGGCGGTGCGCGAAACCGAGGCTCTGCTGGAACGCCTGAACGGCATCGATCCGGCCCATGGCGAACCGTTGCAGGGCCAGCGCTACGATATCGGGCAGGAGTTCAAGCCGCATTGCGACTGGTTCAATCCCGACGGCACGGATTTCGAGAAATACTGCGCGGTCGCGGGCCAGCGAACCTGGACCTTCATGATCTACCTGAACGAGCCCGAGGCAGGCGGCGCGACGCGGTTCAAGGCAGTCGGCAAGACCTTTCAGCCCGAAACCGGAAAACTCGTCTGCTGGAACAACATGCGGCCCGACGGCTCGCCCAATCCGAACGCGATCCACCACGGCATGAAAGTGCGCGGGGGCGTGAAATACGTGCTTACGAAATGGTACCGCGAGAAGGTGTGGGGGTGGTAGCGGACGACTGCTTTGTCGTGAGGTTCAACCCGACAGCTCCGATCAGGATCAGTGCGATGAAGACCGTCTGCATCGCGCCCAGCCGCTTCTGAAAGGCGAAGATGCCGATGATCGTCGCCGCGACGATCCCGACACCCGCCCAGATCGCATAGACCACGCCGACCGGGAGGACTTTCATCGCCGGGGCCAGGAACCAGAAACAGGCGGAATAGCATGCGATCGACAGCACGCCCCAGACCCAGTTCTCGAACCCGTTGGACAGCTTGAGCAGGAACGTCCCCGTCACTTCGAGCGCGATCGCGCATACAAGAAAGAACCACGCCGACATCTTCCCCTCCCGATTGTCCTGCCTCTTTCGTAACCGCCTGCCGCTGCATGTCTACAAACGAAAAAGGGCGGCCCCGTCGGACCGCCCTTCCATACGGGCCGAAACCCGCGTGGCCGATAAAGCCGTTACTTCTTGAGGCTGAGCCCGCCGAAACGCTTGTTGAAGGCTGCGACGCGGCCGCCTTCCTGAATCTGCTGCTTGCCGCCAGTCCAGGCCGGGTGGCTGGTCGGATCGATGTCGAGCGTCAACGTGTCGCCCTCGCTGCCCCAGGTGGAGCGCGTCTGGAATTCTGTGCCATCGGTCATCTTGACCGTGATGGTGTGGTAAGCGGGGTGACCTTCGGCCTTCATGATCAAAATCCTTCGAGCTTCGGAGCGGTTCCGACCGGTCCAGCTTATTGAATGAGAGGGCGCCACATAACGCGAAGCGCCCGAAATGCAAGGGTCAGTCGCGTGGCGTCAGTCGTCTGCCGGCGGGTCGGCGATCATCGCGGTGAACTCGCATTCGGTGGTGGTCTTGCCCTCCACGCTGGCGCGGCCCTTGAACTTGTAGACGCGGCTGCGCTTCTGAAGGAACTCGACCTCGAGATCGAGCAGGCAGCCCGGCGTCACGGGGGACCGGAACTTGGCTCCGTCGATCCCCATGAAATAGACGAGCTTGCCACTCCCGGCGAGATCGAGCGTCTCGATCCCAAGGATCGCGGCGGCCTGAGCCAGCGCCTCGATCTGGAGAACACCGGGCATGATCGGGGCACCGGGGAAATGGCCCTGAAAATAGTCCTCGTTGAAGGTCACCGCCTTCACCGCGTGAATGCGCTCGCCCTTTTCGAGGCTGCGCACCCGATCCACCAGCAGCAGCGGATAGCGATGCGGCAGGGCTTTCAGCACCTGCCGGATATCGAGCTCCGCCGCTTTCGCCGTTTCTTCCGTCATCGCCGCTCGTCCGTGCCGGCTTTAGCGGCCGCTCGGCTGAGCCGACTGCTGCTGCGTCGGCTGCTGCTGTTGCTGCTGCGCTGCCTGCTGCTGCGCCGCGGCTAGCAGGATCTGCTGGACCGCCTGCTGCAGTTGGAGCGTCTGCTGGCGCGGCTGCCAGCCGGCCGGCGGGGTCGTCTGGACGGTGGGAATGCGCGCGTCGAGAGCGGCGACGATGTCGGTCGTCACGTCGACATTATCCGGCGCGTACTGGATCGCGTCGGGCGAGAGCATCATCTGGATGTTCTTGCTCTGGATCACCTGGTTCTGCGCGTTCTGGTAGTCGTTGACGAGCTGCTCGATCACATAGGCCTGCGCCAGAACGATCGGCTGGCTGGTCTGGGCGATCTGCTGCTCGCGCTGCTGGATCTGCTGGAGCACGGTCGGGTTCGCATTGACCTCCGCCTCGGTCAGCTGACCGTCGCTGTTGGTGTCGAGGCTCTGCTGCGCCTGCTGATTCTGCTGGCGAAGCTGGCTGAGCTGCTGGATCTGCGCCGAATAGGTCTGGCCGATCTGCTGGTAGCCCGCCTGACGCGCCGCCGCGCGGACGATCACCGCTTCGGGGCTGCTGGTGGCGATGCCGTTGACCTGCGCGGTGGCGGGCATGGCGGCGAAAGTTGCGCCGGCGAGACCTGCGGCGACGAGCGTCTTGGTAATGGTCTTCATCAGAATTGCGTCCCTACGTTGAAGGTGAGGAGTTTGGTGTCGTCGCCCGGCTGCTTCTTGAGCACATGAGCGAGGTCGATCCGGAACGGACCGAAAGGCGAGTTCCAGTTGACGCCGATGCCAACCGAAATGCGCGGCGCCGGACTGTCGCCCAGGAAGACTTCCTGGAACGCCGGAAGAACGTTGCCCTGGCGGACGAACCCGTCGGGGATCGGATCGCCGACCGGGATGCCCACGGCCACGTCGTCAGTCGCATCGTCGGGATCGCCGGGGTTGAGGAACACCGGATTGCCCGCGCTGTCACGAAGCGGAATGAAAATCTCGTTGCCCAGCGGGTTCTGGATAAGCGCCGGATCGGTGACATTGAACAGCGCGCCGACATCCATGAAGATGGACGGGCGAAGTCCGAGTTCGCGAGCGCCGCTGCCCAACGGGATTTCGATCTCGGCGCGACCGAGATAGTAGGCGGTCCCGCCGATCGCGTCGTCGTTGATCCGGTTGCGATCAGTGATGACGACCGGATTGCCGTCCTCGTCGGCGACGATCGACTGACGCAGGACGCGCGGGCCGACGCCGCGGATGTCGAATCCGCGGATCTGCGGTTCACCGAGGAAGAAACGGTCCGTGAGGCGCACGTCGTCGGTGCCGGGAAGGTTCCGATTCTCGAAGCTGCGAATCGCGCCGCCTTCCACCGAGAGCGAACCGATGAAACCGGCGGGCAGCGGCACGTATTGCGCCGCGCGCCCGCGAATGCGCAGGAAGTTCACCGACCCGCCAAGTCCCGCATATTCGGCACTGACCGACATGTTGCGGCCACGCGTCGGGCGGAGACGGCTGTTGGTGTTGTCGAGAGACAGGGTCAGGCCGAGGATCGAACTGGTTCGCTCGCCGATGGCGTCGCACAGGAACCGCCCGGCCAAAAGGGGTTCGCAGGTCCGGATACCGTCGCCGTCGAAATCGGCGAAGAACTGGTTCTCGTCGAGCGAGACGTCGTCGTAATTGAGCGTGTAGCTGCCGATCAGCGACATGTATTCGGTCAGCGGTACACCAGCGCGGAACGAAATGCCGGTCGTCGCCTGCTCGAAGGTCGTGTTGCGATCGCCACCGCTGAAATTGAAATTGTTGTAGTCGCGCCGGTAGAGATCGACCCCTGCCGAGATGTTGCGGTCGAACAGGTAGGGCTCGGTGAAGCTCGCCTGGGCCGAGCGCGAGAAGCGCGAATAATTGACGCTGAGACCGATCGTCTGGCCACGCCCGCGGAAGTTACGCTGGCGGATCGCACCCTGAAGGATGAAGTTCTCGATCGAGGAGAAACCAGCCGACAATTGCAATTCGCCGGTGGCCTGTTCTTCCACATTCGCCTCGAGGACGATGCGGTCGGGGGCGCTGCCGTCGACCTGATTGATCTCGAAATTCTCCTGGAAGAATCCGAGCGAATTGATGCGCGCGGTCGAGCGCTTGACCTGCAGGGAGTTGAACGCATCGCCTTCCGAGATGCGGAATTCGCGGCGCACGACCTTGTCCTGCGTCAGAGTGTTGCCGTTGACGTCGATCCGCTCGACATAGACCCGCGGGGCCTCCGCGAGCTGGAAGGTCACATCCATCGTCAGCGTCTCGCGATTGCGCGAGAATTGCGGTTCGATGTCCGCGAAGGCATAGCCGAACGCGCCGGCCAGTTCGGACATCTGCTCGACCGTGTCCTCGACCAGCTTGGCGTCGTACCAGTCGCCGGTCTTCATCGGCACGGTCCGGGCGAGCTGCGAGCTGTCGAAATCGCGCAGCTGGCTTTCGACGTCGACCTCGCCGAACTTGTAGCGCTCGCCTTCTTCGACGACATAGGTGATGATGAAATCGCGCTTGTCCGGCGTCAGCTCGGCGACGGCGGAGACGACGCGGAAATCGGCATAACCCTGCGTCAGGTAGAAACGGCGCAGATTCTGTTGGTCGAAGGCCAGCCGGTCGGGATCGTAGCTGGTGTTGGAGCTAAGGAAACTCAGCAGGCCGCCGGTCTGCTTGGTCACCATCTCGCCGCGCAACTCGCCATCGGAGAAGGCTTCGTTGCCAATGATGTTGATCTGGCGAATCTTGGATTTGGGCCCCTCCTCGATCTCGAACACGATATCGACGCGGTTCTGGGCGAGCTGGACCGATTGGGGTTCGACCGTGGCGGCGAACCGCCCCTGCCGCTTGTAGAGCTCGATGATGCGCGCAACGTCGGCGCGGACCTTGGAGCGCGTGAAGATCTGGCGCGGGGCAAGCCGGATTTCGGGCAGGATCTTGTCATCCTTGATACGGCTATTGCCTTCGAGGATGATGCGGTTGATCACCGGATTCTCGGTGATGGTGATCGTGACATTCCCGTTCTCGAACGCCACGCTCGCATTCGAGAACAGCTCGGTCGCGTAGAGATCCTTCAGCACCTCATCGCCGACGACCTGGCTCCAGGCGTCGCCGGGGCGCAGGCGGATGTAGGAAAGGATCGTCTGCGGCTCGAGCCGCTGGGCGCCGGACACCGAGATCGTGCGCACGATCTCGGTCTGCTGCGGCGCGGTTGCCGGCTGGGCAGTGGCTGGCGCCGGCGCAGGTTGTGCGCTCGTCGGTGCTGACGCCGCCGGAGCAGCATCCTGCGCCATGGCGGCGGCGGGCATTCCGGTGAGGATCGTGCCGGCCAGCAGAGTCCCGGTCAGCCGCGTCGCGTTACGCTTTGCGGCAATGGCAATGTTCTTCGTCGACAAGGAAATTCCCGTCCTTCAAATTACCCGTCAGTCCCGGCTGTCGGCCACCTGTTCCATCCGCTCCCGGCGAAGCTGGAGAACGCCCCCTTGCGGCAACCGGAGCCGCCCATGCCTCAAGCGGCGGGGGCAATCAAGCAGTGCGACTGTATTTCCCGGTCCCGACCCATCCCTATCCCCGGTCCGCTGCCGTCCCCGGCCCGCGGATCGGACTGCGCCCGGTCAGCTCCCGAAAATGGGCAGACTGACCAGATCGTTGATCGTGACGAATATCATCAGCATCAGAACAAGCGCCATGCCGGTGCGATACGCCACTTCCTGACCGCGCGGGCCAACAGGCTTCCGGCGCACCGCTTCGGCCGCGTAGAAAGCCAGGTGTCCGCCGTCGAGGGCGGGAATTGGCAGGAGGTTGATGAATGCCAAGTTAAGCGAGATCAGCGCCACGAAATTGACGAAGGCGATCGGGCCGAGGCTCAGTTGCTCGCCCGAAAACTTGGCGATCTTGACCGGTCCGCCGAGCTCGCGGACCGAGCGGTCGCCGATCAGGATCTGCTTTATCCCGACCACCATCATGCGCATCATGTTGACGCTCTGCTCGGCCGAGAGCGGGATGGAGGACAGCACGCCCACCCGCTCCCATTCGAAGGGCGAGGAATAGATGCCCAGCCGCCCGACCTTGGAGCTGTTGCCGAAGCGGTCGGTCTCCACACTCTCCCCGATGGTGACGGGCACGGTTCGCCGCGTTCCGTCGCGCTCGACCGAGAGGACGATGTCCTTGCCGGGATACATGACCACCCGGTCGGTGATGTCGCTGAATTCGCGCACCGGCGCGCCGTCGATGGCGACGATGCGGTCGCCCGCCTCGATCCCCGCTGCCTCGGCGACCGAATTCTCGGCGAAGCTCTGGACGACATTGGTCTCTTCCGGATCGGCCGTCACCGGCCGCCCGAGGATCGAGAAGAAGGCCGCGAAGATCGCCAGCGTGATGAGGATGTTCATCGCCGGGCCGGCGAAGACGATCAGCGCGCGCTTCCACAGATCGGCCTGATGGAACGGGGCGCCATGGACCGCACGATCCTCTTCCTCGGCAAGGTCCGCCTCGGTCGCGACACCGAAATTGGCGTCCTCGACCGCGCCCTGCTGCTGCGGCACGCTCGCTGGGTTCATGTCGCCCTTGAACTGGACGTATCCGCCGAGCGGAAGGGCGGAGAGCTTCCAGCGCGTGCCGCGGCTGTCGGTCCAGCCCGCGATTTCTTTGCCGAAGCCGATAGAGAAGGCCTTGGCGCCGACGCCGAACCAGCGCCCAACGAGGTAGTGCCCCAGTTCGTGCAGCGTCACCAGCGGCCCCAGCAGCAGCGGGAAGCCGATAATGTACATCCAGAAGGGTATCGAACCGTCCAAGTCAGGCTTTCTCCAGCAATTCCTGCGTCCAAACGCGCACATCGGCGTCCACTTGCAGCACGTCTTCGAGAGAACGCGGCGGTGGCGGCATGTTCCCGCCCGCCAGTGTGTCTTCCACCAGTGCCGCGATGCGGGTGAACGCGATCTGACCGTCGAGGAAGGCAGCGACTGCGATCTCGTTGGCGGCGTTGAGGACGGCAGGTGCCGCCCCGCCCTGCTCCAGCGCCTCGCGCGCGAGCCTTGTGGCGGGAAAGCGCTCCTCGTCGGGCGCGAAGAAGGTGAGTTCGCCCAGCGCAGCAAGGTCGAGCGGGGCGCAGGGCGTATCCATCCGCTCGGGCCAGGCGAGACAGGACGCGATCGGCACCCGCATGTCCGAAGGGCCGAGCTGCGCCAGCGTGGAGCCGTCGCAATATTCGACCATCGAGTGGATCACGCTCTGCGGGTGGACCACGATCTTCAACCGCTCGAGCCCGACGGGGAAGAGATGGAACGCCTCGATCAGTTCGAGGCCCTTGTTCATCATCGTTGCCGAATCGACGCTGATCTTGGCGCCCATGTCCCAGTTGGGATGCGCCACCGCCTGCGCCGGGGTGACCTCCGAAAGGTCCGCGACCGTGCGCAGCGGCCCGCCGCTGGCGGTCAGCGTGATCGAGCGGACATCGGCGATGTCGTTTCCGGCGAGGCACTGAAAGATCGCATTGTGCTCCGAATCGGTCGGCAGCAGCGTCGCGCCGTGGCGTTCGACGGCGGCGGTCAGCACCTCGCCCGCGCTTACCAGCGCTTCCTTGTTGGCGAGCGCGATCGTGCCGCCGCGTTCGACCGCGGCCATGACGGGGGCGAGCCCCGCGCAGCCGACGATCGCCGCGACTGTCAAATCGACCTCGCGCGCCGCCGCCTCGACCAGCGCCGCACGGCCGCCCGCTGCCTCGATCCCGCTGCCCGCCAGCGCCGCGCGCAGATCGTCGAGGCAAGTCTCGTCGGCGACAACCGCGATCTCGGCTCCGAATCCGCGCGCGAGTTTCGCCAGCTCGTCCGCCCGGCAATTGGCGGTCAGCGCCACCACCCGCCATTCGGCGCGGTTGCGGCGGACGAGGTCGAGTGTCGAAGCGCCGATCGAACCGGTCGCGCCGAGGACGGAAATGGAGCGGGTCATCTCAGAGCGATCCCGAGACCAGTCCGAGGATCAGCGCCACCGGAAGCATTCCGTCGATCCGGTCGAACACCCCGCCATGGCCGGGAATGAGATTGGACGAATCCTTCATCTTCGCCCGCCGCTTCAGCCAGCTTTCGAAGAAATCCCCGGCCTGCGCCGCCACGGCGAGCAAGGCGCCCGCCAGCGCCCACATCGCCGCTTCGAGCGGAGCGATCGAATAATCGTCGGCAAGGCGCAAGAAATCGCCAGTGTTGTGCATCATGGCCATGAAAACGACGAGCCACAGGGCGCTCCCCGCCATCCCGCCGAACAGCCCAGCCCAAGTCTTGGATGGGCTGATCGTCGGCGCGATCTTCGGGCCGCCGATCGACCGCCCGCTGAAATAGGCGCAGGTGTCGGTGAAGATCACGATGCCGAGAACGGCGACGATGTGGTAGAGATCGAGCCCCGCCAGACCGTATGCCGCCAGGCCGATATAGCCCGCGCCGAGCAGAAGGCCGATCGCGCGGATCGCGAGGCTTGCGGTCGTGCGCCAGACCAGGCGGACGAACTCGCCGAACGCCGCCAGCGCGACGAGATAGATGAACGCGCGCAGCACCACGCCGCCGATCCAGATCGCGGTTCCGGCGGCGGCGAGCATGACCACGGCCGACGCGACCCGCTGGGGCAGGTCCGAGGTGCGGACCGACAGCGGGACATCGACATAGCGCCGCATCCGCGCCCTGAAGCGGTCGCGCTTGCGCAGGGGCGCCGGATCAGCGGCCGCCATAGCGCCGGTCACGCGAAGCGAACTGGTCGAGCGCCTGCTTCAGATGGTCGGGAGTGAAATCGGGCCAGAGCACGTCGAGAAACAGCATCTCCGCATAAGCGGCCTGCCACAAGAGGAAATTCGACAGCCGCACCTCCCCGCTCGTGCGGATCAGAAGGTCGAGCGGCGGCAGTCCGGACGTGAACAGGTGTCGCTCAAGCGCCCGTTCCGTGATCTCGCCCTCGGCCGCGGCGGCTTTGGCCGCGTGCACGATTTCCTGCTGCGCCCCGTAATTCAGCGCCACCGCGACGGTCCGCTTGCCGCCGGCGGTGCGCTCCAGCGCATCCTCGAGCATTTCCACGATGTCGGGCGCAAGCGCCTGCCAATCGCCGACAATCTTCAACCGGACCCCGTTCTCGATGAATTCGGGAAGGTCGGAACGGATGAACTTGCGCATCAGGTTCATCAGGTCGTCGACCTCGTCCTCCGGGCGCTTCCAGTTCTCCGAACTGAACGCGTAGAGCGTCAGGCACTCGATCCCGGTATCCTCCAGGGATCGCACGAGATTCCGCACCGCCTCGACGCCCCGCCGATGGCCGAGCGCGCGCGGCAGACCGCGCCGCTTCGCCCAGCGGCCATTGCCGTCCATGATGATGGCGACGTGCCGTGCCTGATTGTCGCCCCTGTCCATCCTCGGCCACCTATGCCCTTATTGGGTAAGGATTTCCTTTTCCTTCTGCGCGACGGCGGTGTCGATGTCGCCGACATACTTGTCGGTCAGCTTCTGGACCTCGTCTTCCGACCGCTTGCGATCGTCCTCGGAGATTTCCTTCTTCTTCTCGTCTTCCTTCAGCGCTTCCATGCCGTCGCGCCGCACGTTGCGGATGGCGATCTTGGCATTCTCGCCATACTGCCCGGCGAGCTTGGCGAGATCCTTGCGGCGCTCCTCGGTCAGGTCGGGAAGCGGCAGGCGCAGGGTCTGCCCGTCGATCATCGGGTTGAGGCCGAGATTGGCCCGGGCGATGCCCTTCTCGACCGCGATGACGTTGGACTTGTCCCACACCTGCACGGCCAGCATCCGCGGTTCCGGCGCGTTGACCGTCGCCACCTGGCTGAGCGGCATGATCGAACCATAGACCTCGACCGTCACGGGATCGAGCAGGCTGGTGTTGGCACGGCCCGTGCGCAGGCCCGACAGATCGCCCTTGAGGCTGTCGACGGCGCCCTGCATCCGGCGTTCGATATCGGTCTTGTCGTATTTGGCCATCAGGCCTCTCCTTTGACGATGGTCTGCACCCCCTCGCCCGCCAGCACGCGCGCGAGGTTGCCCTTCTCGCGGATCGAGAAGACCACGATGGGAATGTCGTTGTCACGGCACAGCGCCACGGCGGACGCGTCCATGACCTTGAGATTGTCCGCGAGCACCCGGTCGTAACCCACGGTTTCGAAACGCTTGGCCGCGCTGTTCTTCTTCGGGTCGCTGTCATAGACCCCGTCGACGCTGGTGCCCTTGAGCAGCGCGTCGCAGCGCATCTCGGCCGCGCGCAGGGCTGCGCCGCTGTCGGTGGTGAAATAGGGTGCGCCCACACCGGCCGCGAAGATTACCACGCGGCTCTTTTCCAGGTGGCGTTCGGCGCGGCGGCGGATGACGGGCTCGCACACCTGGTCCATCTGGATCGCGGACTGGACCCGCGTGGGCACGCCGAGCTGTTCGAGCGCGTTCTGCATCGCCAGCGCGTTCATCACGGTTGCGAGCATGCCCATGTAATCGGCCTGCGCGCGGTCCATGCCCCGCGCCGCGCCCGCCATGCCGCGGAAGATATTGCCGCCGCCGATGACGAGGCAGATCTCCAGCCCGGTTTCCTTGGCGCGCTTCACCTCCTGCGCCAGTTCCATGACGAAATCGGGGTCGATACCGAACGGCCCGTCGCCCATCAGCACCTCGCCCGAAAGCTTGAGGAGCACGCGTTTCATCGGGGGCATGGACATGCGGACTTTCCGTCGGATTGCTGGCCGCGCGGGCACCGGTGGCACTCGCGCAAATATCGATTGGATCGCGGCTCCTTAGCCACGATGCTCGATGCGCGCAAAGGGAAAGCCGGTCGATGCCGCGGTGGGAGCCTTGCCGCTCAGTAGACGAACTGGAAGCGGAAGGTCACCGCGTCGCTGCGCAGGCCGTCATCCACGCCGGCGACGGCCTTGGTTCGCGAATAGTCGGCGGTCAGCGTGATCCGCTTGGTGAGGTAGGCGTTCACCACCCCGGTCAGCCCCCATTGCGCGCCGGCGACGGGGCCGAGATCGGTGAGGTCGAGATAGTCGAACCGTCCGCCCACCTCGATCGCGCCGAAGCCGCCCTCGTCGATCGGGTTCTGCGGAATGACGCGGCCGAACACCCCGGTCGTGCGATCGTGGCCGCGCCGCTCTCCGGTCAGAAAATACGTCGCATAGGCATAGCCCCCGGTCGCCGTGCCGCTCACCGCGGGCGCGTTCAGCCGGGCGGCGGTCCATTCGCCCTGAAGCGAAAGCGAACCGAGCTGCCGCGACACCTCGAAATTGGCGCGGAGCAGGCTGTCGACACCGTCGATGGCGGGGCTGGAGACGATCGAGCGCGGCACGAGCGAACTTCCTCCGCTGCCGGAGAAGGATACCGGATCGTCGATATCGAAGCGCGCCGACAGGCCGAGGCCGAGATGAAGCAGATCGTCCACGCGCTGCGTCCCGACGCCGCTGCTGGTGGCATCGCCGCCGCGGGTGATCTCGCTCTCGCTGTAGATCGGCGCCCATGTCGCCCGGCCCGTTACCGCGACGCCGTTGTCGCCGAAGCCGCCCTGCGCGTTGCCGCCGAAGACCCCGAGCGCGAGCGAGTGATCCTTTCCGCCATAAAGCGCGGTGATGCCCAGATTGTCGCCGGGGATCAGCGCCGCGCTTTCTCCCGAGGCCGCGAAGGGCAGGAACCGGCCGCCGGAGAAATCCTGCAACGAGAACGGCTCGTCCTGCTGACCGCCGCGGATCGTCAACCGGCCGCTGACGTCGTAATTGACGAAGGCATAGCGCAGCGTGTCGTCGTTGAAATCGTAGGCGAAGGTTCCGGAGAAATCCCCCGCGCGGCCGAATATCTGCAGGCGCGCCAAGGCGGTCTCGCCCTGCCAGTCGTCTTCGCCCGGATCGAGCCAGACATTCCCGCCGTCGAACTGGACGAAGGGCGCAAAGGTGATGTTGGTCTCGTCGTCCCCGATGCGCAGGATGCGTTCGTCCGTCGGGAAGAGATCGCTGTCGTCCGTGGCGCTCTGCGCCGCCAGCGGCATGGCGGGCCAGGCAAGGACGGCCGCGTTCAGGAACAGGCGAGCCACGGGAAGGTTCATCAAAAACTCCGGCCGGTAATCAGCAGCTTGATCAATCGTTCATCTATGACAGTTTTCGCTCGGTGGCAGCCCGTAACCGGCATTCCGATCACAGGCGGCACGCTCCGGAAACGAAAACGGCTGCCGGGCCAGAGCCCGACAGCCGCCATCGAAATCAGACAGTGAGGGGAAGGATCAGCCCTTGACCGCGGCCGCGACTTCCGCGGCGAAGTCGCTCTCTTCCTTCTCGATGCCTTCGCCGAGCTGGTAGCGGACGTAATCCGTCAGCTCGATCGGCTTGCCGGCATCCTTGGCCGCCTTGGCGACGACCTCGGAGATCGGGGTCTTGTTGTCGATCACGAAGACCTGGCTGAGCAGCGCGTTTTCCTTCGCGAACTTGGACACGGCGCCTTCGACCATCTTTTCCTGGACCTTCTCGGGCTTGCCGCTTTCCGACGCCTTTTCCTTGGCGATGGCGCGCTCGCGCTCGATCAGCTCGGCGTCGAGACCCTCGGCGTTCAGCGCCTGCGGGAATGCGGCGGCAATGTGCATCGCGATCTGCTTGCCGAGCGGCTCGAGCACGTCCTGGCCCGCTTCGCTCTCGAGCGCCACGAGCACGCCGATCTTGCCGAGGTTCGGCGCGACGGCGTTGTGCATGTAGGGCACGACAATGCCGTTGGTGACCGATACGGTCTTCATGCGTCGGATCTGCTGGTTCTCGCCGATCGTCGCGACATTGTCGGTCAGCTTGTCCGAGACGCTGCCGCCGTCGGGATAGTCCATGCCCTTGAGCGCTTCGACATCGTCGCCGCCGGCGCTGAGCGCGGTTTCGGTGACCTTGCGGACGAAGTCCTGGAACTTGTCGTTCTTGGCGACGAAATCGGTCTCGGAGTTGACTTCGACGGCGACGCCCCTGGTGCCTTCGACGGCCACGCCGACGAGGCCTTCGGCCGCGGTGCGGCTCGACTTCTTCTGGGCGGTGGCGAGGCCCTTGGCGCGCAGCGCGTCGACCGCGGCTTCGAGATCGCCATCGGTTTCGACGAGCGCCTTCTTGGCATCCATCATGCCGGCGCCGGTGCGCTCGCGCAGGGCCTTGATGTCGGCGGTGGTGAAGTTCGCCATGGTTCGTGTGTCCTTGTTCTGAATGGATATGCGGCCGGACCGCTAGGGAGCGGCCCGGCACTTAGGCATGTTGCGTGACGGGGGCGTGACGCGCCCCGCCATCACCGGATCAGGCGGAAGCTTCGGCCTCGGTCGGCGGATTTTCCATCGCACCGACATCGCGGCCGCTGTCCTGAACGCCTTCGTTGCGGCCCGACATGGCCGCCTGGCCGATCGCGTCGCAATAGAGGCGCACCGCGCGGGCGGCGTCGTCGTTGCCGGGAATCGGGAAGGCGATGCCAGAGGGATCGACATTGGTGTCGAGCACCGCGACCACCGGGATGCCGAGCACGTTGGCTTCCTTGATGGCGAGGTCTTCCTTGTTGGCGTCGATCACGAACATCACGTCCGGAATGCCGCCCATGTCGCGGATGCCGCCGAGCGACAGCTCGAGCTTGTCACGCTCACGCGTCAGCTGGAGGACTTCCTTCTTGGTGAGACCCGACGTGTCGCCCGAAAGCTGTTCCTCGAGCGTCTTGAGGCGCTTGATCGAACCGGAAATGGTCTTCCAGTTGGTCAGCATGCCGCCGAGCCAGCGGTGGTTGACGAAGTGCTGACCGCTGGCGCGCGCCGCATCGCGGATCGCATCCTGCGCCTGGCGCTTGGTGCCGACGAACAGCACCTTGCCGCCCG
Source organism: Erythrobacter sp. (assembly GCA_025698865.1). Classification (GTDB taxonomy): domain Bacteria; phylum Pseudomonadota; class Alphaproteobacteria; order Sphingomonadales; family Sphingomonadaceae; genus Qipengyuania. The sequence goes on from JAILWQ010000003.1 coordinate 460,683, forward strand.
AACGCGCGGTCTGCGCGACGAAGTCGAGCGCGCGCGCGAACAGCGGCACGGTCTGCGACAGGTCGATGATGTGGATGCCGTTGCGGGCGCCGAAGATATACGGCTTCATCCGCGGGTTCCAGCGGTGGGTCTGGTGGCCGAAATGCGATCCGGCCTCGATCAATTGCTGCATGGTGACGGTAGGAGCCGCCATAATCATATTCCTTTCCGGTTGGACCTCTGGAAGGCTGGAACCCGGATGCGGAGCTTCCCGCGATCGGGCACCGGTATGATGCGCCTTCCATGTGGATTTGGCCTTCCGGAGACGGGTCGAAGATCCGAATCCGGGAGAACCGGCGGCGATCTAGCGACGCGGCTCGGAAAAATCCAGCCTCAATTCGTCGCAGATCAGTAGGGTCCGGTCGCGTTTTCCGCTTGACTGGCGTGAACAAAAAGAGAACATTGGTCGCCAGATCGGGAACCCGTCTCGATATGGGATGTTTTCAACTCGTTCTCCACAGCCTGTCAACAGGCTCGGGAAAGCGACAACAGAAAGATCGGTTCGATGTCCGCAATTGTTCTGACAGCCTTTTTCGCCTTCATTGCCCTGACTGCGGTTACGGCTCTCGCCGACAGCGCGCTTCGCTGGTGGTCGGCGTTCGGCCTGCTCCGCGCGAGCGGCGTGGCGACCGGCGTTGCGCCGGCCCTGCTCCGCGGGCGCCGTGCCGAAATCGTGCATGGCGGCTTTTCGGGATATGGCCGCGCTACGGCCGCGCGTCAGCCTTCGCAGCGCTGCGCATTGCGCGCTGCCGCTTGACCTTGGCGTAACGCGCCCAGCCCAGCGGCAGCAGTGCGAGGTAGACGAGGCTGATAATCGCCAGCGTCCACCAAGGCTCCAGCAGGAGACCCGCGAACAGAAGGCCGGTCAGCGCGAGCAGCCACAGCCGGATATCGCGACGCGGTTTCAACGACGCCCAGCTGAGCGTTGCGAGGTTCGAGATCATCAGCAGCGCCATCAGGGCGACCCATGGTCCCACCAGCAACGGCTCGCGAAACACCGTGATCCCGGTCGTGGTCCACAGGTAGAACGGCAGGAAAGCCAGCCCCGCTCCGACGGGTGCGGGAATGCCGGTCAGAAAGCCCGCCGACTTGTGCGGCTGCTCATCCGCATCGATCCGCGCATTGAAACGCGCGAGGCGCAGAGCAGCGCATACCGCAAAGGCCAGCGCGGCGATCCATCCGAGACGCGGGCTTGCCGAAAGCGACCAGAGATAGATCACGATCGCCGGTGCGGTTCCGAAGGAAAGCGAATCGGCGAGGCTGTCGAGCTCCGCTCCGAAGCGCGACTGACCGTTCAGCATCCGCGCGATGCGGCCGTCCATGCCGTCGAGCACGCCCGCCAGGATGATCGCACCGACCGCCAGAGCCCAAGTGCCGGAAACTGCGAAAAGGATGCCGGTCAGGCCCGAACACATCGCGGCGGTGGTTACCGCGTTGGGCGCGAAGGTGCGCAGGGTCAGCCCGCCCTTCACTCCCCCGGTGGCGAAATCGTCCTCGTCCTCGGATGCCTTGGGGCCGACGCGTGGCCGGTCGTCCGCCGGACCCCTGCCATGGGGAATCACTGCGCGATGCCTTCGATATGCTTCGCAACGCCCATTTCGGCGAGAACGGTTTCGCCTGCGATCACCCGCTGGCCGAGCAGGACGCTCGAATCGGTCCCCGCCGGGAGATAGACATCGACCCTGCTGCCGAAGCGGATCAGGCCGACCCGCTGCCCGCTGCCCACCGTGTCGCCTTCCTTGACGAAGGGCACGATCCGCCGCGCCACCAGCCCGGCGATCTGGGTAAAGCCGAGCCGCACGCCATCGGCCCGCTCGATCAGGATATGCTGGCGCTCGTTCTCCTCGCTCGCCTTGTCGAGATCGGCGTTGAGGAACTTGCCGGGAATATAGACCAGCCGCCGGATGACGCCGCCGATCGGGGCGCGATTGATGTGGACGTCGAACACGCTCATGAAGATTGAGACGCGGGTGACCGGCCCTGCCGCAAGCCCCTCTATCCCGCTGCCATCGTCGATCTTGAGCTCTTCGGGCGGCTCGACCTGCGCGATGAGGGAGACCAGGCCGTCGGCGGGCGCCACGATCGCGCCTTCCGAATGCGGCACGACTCTCTCGGGATCGCGGAAGAAGGCGAAGACGCCGGCCGAGAGCATCAGCAACGGCCAGCCCACGATCTCCCAATCGAGAAGCAGCAGGAAGATCAGGCTGATGCCGACGGCGATCAGGCCGAACTTGCGCCCTTCGGGATGGATCGGGGGGAAGGACCATGCGACGTCGCCGCGGCCCCGGTTGTCGAGAAGTTCACCTGCCATGACACTGGACTTAGGCGCGCCGCGCCCCGACCACAAGCGCGCCGACCACCAGAGCGACCCGCCGGTTCAGGCCGCCTTGCGCACGAAGACCGTGCCGGCCGAATATCCCGCGCCAAAGCTGCAGATGAGCCCGGTATCGCCCGCCGCAAGGTCGTCGCTGTTGAGATGGAACGCGATGATCGAGCCCGCGCTAGACGTGTTGCCGTAGGTGTCGAGCACGGTCGGGCTCTCGTCGTCGCTCGCCTCGTGGCCGAGCACCTTGTGCGCGATCAGCCGGTTCATGCCGGCATTGGCCTGATGCAGCCACATGCGGCGAAGCGTGGCCGGATCGATGGCAAGGCGATCCGCTTCTTCCAGGATCATCTGCGCCACCATCGGCACGACCTCCTTGAACACCTTGCGCCCTTCCTGAACGAACAGCTTGTCGGCGGCGCCCACGCTGTCGGGATGGGCGCGGTTGAGGAAGCCGAAATTGTTGCGGATATTGTTGGAGAACACGGTCTTCAGCCTGGTGCCTAGAATGTCCCAGTGGCCGTCCGGCGCCATCGCCGCATCCTCGACCAGCACCGCGGTCGCTACGTCGCCGAAGATGAAGTGGCTGTCCCGGTCTCGCCAGTTGAGGTGGCCGCTGGTCACCTCCGGGCTGACAACGAGCACGCTGCGGGCATTGCCGGACCGCACGTAGTCGGCCGCCGTCTGGATGCCGAAGGTCGCGCTGGAACACGCGACATTCATGTCGAAGCCGAACCCCTCGATGCCGAGCGCCTGCTGGATCTCGATCGCCATGGCGGGATAGGGCCGCTCCATGTTCGATGCCGCGCACAGCACCGCGTCGACGTCGGACGCATCGCGTCCCGCCCGCTCGAGCGCCTGCCGCGCCGCCTTGACCCCGATCTCGGCGAGGAGCGAGAGGTCCTCGTTGCTCCGCTCCGGCCAGCGCGGAGCCATGATTTCGGGGTCGAGCACCGGCGCCTTGGCCATCACGTGGCGCGCCTTGATCCCGCTCGCCTTCTCGATGAATTCTACCGAGCTCGGCTCCAGCGCCGTCACCTCGCCCGCCGCGATCGCACCGGCATTGGCGGCGTTGTGGCGGCGCACGAACTCGTTGAAGCTCGCCACCAGTTCCTCGTTCGAGATGCTTTCCTCGGGCGTGAACAGGCCGGTGGCGGAGATGACGGGGCGGTGGGTCGGTTCCATGCCCTCGCCTAAACCCAAGCCCGCTGCGGAGCAACTGGGCGCGCAGCCATGTTGACAGTGCCGAAGGCCTTCGCCAAAGGGGCGCCTCTCGGCAGTCGGCGGATCGCATCCGCCCGCACAGCCTGGGCGGTTCCGCCGCCCTTGAAAGCCGGTTCGTGGACAGGTGGCCGAGTGGTTAAAGGCAGCAGACTGTAAATCTGCCCGTGCAAGCGTACGCTGGTTCGAATCCAGCCCTGTCCACCAAACCGGAACTCCTGACGAAGAACCAGCGTCCGGCATCGCGAAGCGAGGCCAAGCTGGGGCGGAGTCGGAGCGCCTCTCCACCCCCGTCCTCCAACGAAGGGGGCGAAACGGCGTCAAAATTCGCTCGCTGCGCCGCCGCGTGCCCTTCCCCTTTCCCTCGTCCGCTTTTAGAGCGCGGCCATGTCGAAGAACCGTAAGAAGGTCCTGCGCGGACGCGCGGGCAGAATGCAGGGCGGCCGCGGCAGCGGGCGGGCGAGCACCGGGCAGGTGCGGTTGTGGGGTCACCATGCCGTGGAAGCGGCGCTGAAGAACCCGGACCGCAGCCACCACAAGCTGTGGGCGACGCGCGAGGCGATCGCCGGGCTTGACGGCGACCTGCCGCCCGACTTTCCGGTCGAATATGCCGACAACCCCGATCTCGACCGTCTGGTCACCCGCGACGCCCCGCATCAGGGCCTCGTGCTCGAATGCGCGGCGCTGGACGACGTGTTTCTCGGCGACGTGATGGACGATGATCCGCAGCGTCCGCTGGTCGTTCTCGACCAGGTGACCGATCCGCACAATGTCGGCGCGATCATGCGCTCGGCCGCCGCCTTCGGCGCAAGCGCGATCGTGACGCAGGACCGCCATGCCCCGCCCGAAGGCGGCGTACTGGCCAAGGCGGCGAGCGGCGCGCTGGAGGTGCTGCCCTGGGTGCGGGTGGTGAACCTAGCCCGCGCGCTCGAGGAAATGGCCGAAGCCGGCTACTGGCGCATCGGCCTTGCCGGCGAGGCGGAGGCGACGCTCGCCGAGGCGCTGCCGGCCGGTCCGGTCGCGCTCGTGCTGGGCGCCGAAGGCCCCGGAATGCGGCACAATATCGCCGGACATTGCGACGCGCTGGCCCGCCTTCCGATCGGCGACACGGTGGAGAGCCTCAACGTCTCGAACGCGGCCGCCGTCGCGCTCTACGCGGTCGCATCGCGCTGACACCCGGAAAGAAAAACGCCGCGAAGTCCCCGTGGACCTCGCGGCGTTTTCGACAATTGCGGATGGGCCGTCCTTAGTTGACGGCGTCCTTGAGGCCCTTGCCGGCCTTGAACTTGGGCTGGTTCGAGGCCTTGATCGTCATCGGTTCGCCGGTACGCGGGTTGCGGCCGGTCGAGGCCTTGCGCTTGGCGACCGAGAACGAGCCGAAGCCGACCAAGCGCACTTCGTCACCATTCGACAGCGCCTTCTGGATCGAATCGAACACCGCCTCGACAGCGCTCGACGCGTCGTTCTTCGAAAGACCGCTGGTGTCGGCGACGGCGCTGATCAGGTCGTTCTTGTTCATTATTTCGGGTCCCCTCATGGAATTTTGAATCGGCGATCGGGAATCGATCTGCGGAAGGGCGGCAAGTTGGGCGGAGTTGCCCGAGGTGTCAAAGCGAAATCCGGCCAAACCGCGCCAAAATCACGGCCTCGCGCCGCGAATCGTCATGCGAGGCGCGGATTGCCCCGGCACGCGGCCCGTAACCTAACACAAGACAATCCCGACGCGCCACGATTCGCGATCACCGAGCTTAACTTAAGTTAAGTGCGTTCAATGCGCGGTCGGCGTTTCGACCTGAGGTGCGGCGACAACCGGAACCGGCTGGCTGGCCAGATCGTCCGCCTCGGTCCACTCGATCGGCTCGAGCGGGGCCGCCAGTGCGATTTTCAGCACCTCGTCGACATGCGAGACCGGCACGATCTCCAGCCCCTCCTTCACGTTGGAGGGTATTTCCGCGAGGTCCTTCACGTTCTCTTCGGGAATGAGGACCGTCTTGATCCCCCCGCGTAGCGCCGCGAGCAGCTTTTCCTTGAGGCCGCCGATCGCCAGCACCCTTCCGCGCAAAGTGACCTCGCCGGTCATCGCGACATCGGGCCGCACCGGCACGCCGGAAAGGGTCGAGACGATCGAGGTGACCATGCCGACGCCTGCGCTCGGCCCGTCCTTGGGCACCGCGCCTTCGGGCAGGTGGATATGGATGTTCTTGCGCTGGAAGATGCTCGGCTTGATCCCGTAATGGGGGCTGCGCGCCTTCACGAAGCTGAAGGCGGCGGCGACGCTCTCGTTCATCACCTCGCCCAGCTTGCCGGTCGTCTTGACCTCGCCCTTGCCGGGGGTCGTCACGCTTTCGATCGTCAGCAGTTCGCCGCCGACTTCGGTCCAGGCCAGCCCGGTGACCGCGCCGATCTGGGCCTCGTCCTCGCCCATGCCGCGCTTGAACTTGCGCACGCCGGCGAAGTCGGAAAGGTTGTCGGGCGTGACGGTCACGCTCGTTTCCTTGCCTTCGAGGATGCGGCGCAGCGACTTGCGCGCCAGCCGCGCCAGCTCGCGCTCCAGCGTGCGCACGCCGGCCTCGCGGGTATAATAGCGGATGAGATCGCGCAGGCCCTCTTCGGTCAGCTCGAATTCGCCGTCCTTCAGCCCGTGATCCTTCACCTGCTTGGGCAGCAGGTGCCGGGTCGCGATCTCGACCTTCTCGTCCTCGGTGTAGCCTTCGAGACGAATGATCTCCATCCGGTCGAGCAGCGGCTGCGGCAGGTTGAGGCTGTTCGCGGTGGTCACGAACATGATGTCGGACAGGTCGAGATCGAGCTCGAGATAATGGTCCTGGAACTTGCCGTTCTGCTCGGGGTCGAGGACCTCGAGCAGGGCCGAGGCGGGGTCGCCGCGGAAATCCTGGCCGAGCTTGTCGATCTCGTCGAGCAGGAACAGCGGGTTGCTCTTGCCCGCCTTCCTCAGATTGGTGACGATCTTGCCCGGCAGCGAGCCGATATAGGTGCGCCGATGGCCGCGGATCTCCGCCTCGTCGCGCACGCCGCCCAGCGACTGGCGCACGAATTCGCGCCCCGTCGCGCGGGCGATCGACTTGCCGAGGCTGGTCTTGCCGACGCCGGGCGGCCCGACGAGGCACAGGATCGGGCCTTTCAGCTTGTTGGTGCGCGCCTGAACGGCGAGATATTCGACGATCCGGTCCTTCACCTTTTCCAGCGCGTAGTGATCCGCATCAAGGATTTCCTGCGCTTCGGTGATGTCCTTCTTCACCTTGCTCTTCTTGCCCCAGGGCAGGCCGAGGAGCACGTCGAGGTAATTGCGGATGACGGTCGCCTCGGCGCTCATCGGCTGCATCGCCTTGAGCTTCTTGAGCTCGCCCTCGGCCTTGGCGCGCGCTTCCTTGCTGAGCTTGGTTTTGGCGATCTTCTCGGTCAGTTCGGCGATCTCGTTGCCGCCGTCCTCGTCGCCATCGCCGAGCTCGTTCTGGATCGCCTTTAACTGCTCGTTGAGGTAATATTCGCGCTGGGTCTTCTCCATCTGCCGCTTCACGCGGCCGCGGATCTTCTTCTCGACCTGGAGGACCGACAGCTCCCCGTCCATGAAGGACAGGACCATTTCGAGCCGCTTGAGCGGATCGAATTCGCCCAGCAGGGTCTGCTTGTCCGAAACCTTGGCGGCGATGGCGGCGGCGATCGTGTCGGCCAGTTCGCCGGCATCGTCGATCTCGGCCAGTTCCTCGGCCGCGCCCTCGCCCAGCTTCTTGTTGAGCTTGGCGTATTCGCCGAACTGCTCGATCACCTGGCGCATCATCGCCGTGACCTCGCTTCCGGCCGCGGTGTCGGGCTCGCGGACGGTCAGTGTGGCGGCGACGTAATCGTCCTTCGCCTCGAGACTGTCGAGGCTGGCGCGGTTGTTGCCCTCGACCAGCACGCGGACCGTGCCGTCGGGCAGCTTGAGCATCTGCAGGACCTGCGCGACGACGCCCATCTCGTAGAGATCGTCGCGCTCGGGATCGTCGCAGCCCGGGTCGAGCTGCGCGAGAAGGAAGATGTCCTTGTCCCCCTCCATCGCGGCCTCAAGCGCCGCCACCGACTTGTCGCGCCCGACGAAGAGCGGGACGACCATGCCGGGGAAAACTACGATGTCACGGAGGGGCAGAAGCGGAAGTGTCTCGGTCATGCCGGGAATATGGGAAGCACCACGGCAGCACGCAACGGGCGCGCGGCGATTGGCTGTGGGAAGCAGGGGCGGAGCAGCAACGTGCGTTGTCGGAGCCTCACTTGTTTCATGGACTAGATGCGCATAAGCTATGCGCATGAAGCATTCGGTCCCGTCATCCCGCCGCGCAACGAACGTATCGCTCGACACCGCGGTCGTTTCCGAGGCGAAGGCGCTGGGTATCAATGTTTCGCAGGCCTGCGAGCGAGGTCTGGTCGAAACGGTGAACGAGGCGCGTGCCGCGTTGTGGCGCGAAGAAAACCGGGAAGCGCTCGAGGAATACAACCGCCACCTTGCGGAGCAGGGCCTGCCGCTCGCGCAGAACCGGCTGTTCTGACGACGGAATGGCGCAATTCGACGTATATCGAATGACCGGGAGCGGTGTTCTGGTCGTCGATTGCCAGAGCGACCTGCTCGACCATATCGACAGCCGCTTCGTGGTGCCGCTCCTGCCCGCCAACCAGTCTCCGTTGCCGGCCAAGCGTCTCAATCCGCAGTTCGAGCTGGATGGAGAGGCCTACATATTGCTCACCCAGGCAGCATCCGCGGTCGCGCGGCGCGAGCTCGGGCCGGTCGTCACCTCGCTGGCCAAGCACGACCGCGAAATCCTGAATGCGCTGGACTTTCTTCTGACCGGCGTTTGATCCCCTAGTCCCGAAACCCCGGATCGATCCGGTCGAGCTTTCTCAGCAACGCGGGCCAGGCGAGCGCGTTGGCGACCATGCCGATGCCGGCGGGCGGGGTCTGCGCCTTGACCTTTTCCGGCGTGCCCTGCGGCGGGTTGTTGAGGTTTTCGTGGCCCGCGCTCAGCATCTTCACCTGCGCCTCGCAGGCACGCTCGATGAAATAGAGGCGCAGGAAACATTCGCCGACGCTCTTGCCGATCGCCAGCGTGCCGTGATTGCGCAGGATCATGGCGTGGCGGTCGCCCATGTCCTCGACCAGCCGCTCGCGTTCTTCCAGATCGGTCGCGATGCCCTCGTATTCGTGATAGGCGATGTCGCTGCGCGCGATCATCCCGGTCTGGGTGTGTTCGAGCAGGCCCCATTCCATCGCGCTGACCGCCTGCCCGTTCGGGGTGTGCAGATGCATCACCGAATGCGCGTCCTCGCAATTCATGTGCAGGGCCGAATGAATGGTGAAGCCCGCCGGATTGACCGGATGGCTCGTCGGCAGGACCGGCTGCCCCTCGACGTCGATCTTCACGAGGCTGGAGGCGGTGATCTCCTCGAACATCATGTCGTAGGGGTTGATGAGGAAATGATGTTCCGGTCCCGGCACGCGCGCGGAAAGATGCGTGAAGATCAGGTCGTCCCAGCCGTAGAGCGCCACCAGCCGATATGCCGCGGCAAGATCCACGCGGACCGCCCATTCCTCGTCGCTGACCTGCGCGCGGACATCCGCGTCCGATCCGCTTCCATTGTCGTTCATCATGGTCGCCATCGCATCGTCTCCTCTGCCCGGCAGTGTCGCACCATCCCGCCCCCGATGGCAAGAGCCGCTCGCGGTCCTAGACGGAGTGCCCGTCGTGCCGCCGGGGATCGAAGGTGTAGAAGCAACTGAACGTGTAGCGGATGCCCGACAGGATCGGCTCGACGCCGTGCAGATAATCCGCGGTCGAGGGGAAATAGGCCAGCAGGCGCGGCTTCAGTTCCGGCCTCAGGCCCAGTTTGGGGAAGTGGATTTGCCCGCCCTCATATTCCTCGTTCAAATAGATGATCGAGGCGAAGGCGCGCCACGGCGTCTGGTTGGGCCGCCCGTCCGGCTCCTCGCAATCGGCATGGGCGATCTGATCGTCGCCCGGCCGCCAGCGCACCAGCTGGAGCGTATCGGCGTAGATCGGCTCCTCGATGGAATAATGGCGGGCGATGTGCCGCGCGGTGCGCCGCCGGATCTTCTCCATGAGCTTCAAGGTCTTGGGCGGCATGGAGCGGGGATTGATCATCCGCCCGTGCCACACATCGGTCGGCGGCAGGTAGGTTTCCCACGGTGCATCGGGCGAGCGGGCGAAATGCAGCAGCTGCTTGCGCTCGCCTTCGGTGATGAAATCATATTCGAGGCCGACCGGCTGGCCGACCAGCGAGCGTGCGTCGCGAATCCCACGGGGTGCGGGAGCCGCCGCGCTCATGCTCCGCTGGCCGGTCGGCAGCACCGGTTACATTCCCGGCAGCTTGAAGCCCGGCGGCAGGCCCATCCCGCCCTGGATCTTCTGCATTTCCTCGCCCGACTTGCGATCGGCCTTGTCGCGCGCATCGTTGAAGGCGGCGGCGACGAGATCCTCGACCATCTGCTTCTCTTCGGGCTTCATCAGGCTTTCGTCGATGTGAACGCCGATGATCCGGCCGCGCGCGGTGGCGCGGACCTTGACGATACCGCCGCCGGCATTGCCCTCGACCTCGATATTGTCGAGCTTGGCCTGCGCCTCGCCCATCTGGCTCTGGATCGTCTCGGCGGCCTTCTGCGCCTGCGCCAGCATTTCTTCCATGTTCATGCGTTTCGTCTCCATTGGCGCTCGCCGGAAGGCGGCGCGTCACTGTCCTCGATGATCTCGGCACCCGGAAAGGCGGCGAGCGTCGCCTTCACCAACGGATGCTCGCGCGCTTCGGTTTCCTCGGCCGCACGCGCTTCCTCCTCGCGCTCTGCGATGGAGGGCACCGCTTCGGCCTCGGAGGTCTCGAGCACCCAGCGCATGCCCGTAGCCGTCAGCAGCGCATCGCGCAGGACCGGGCCGATATCGTCGCGATATTTCGCGTCGCGGCTGTAGCGCAGGGTGCCGGGCTCAACCCAGACCGGGCGGATCTGCAATTTCATGATGCTGGCGGCAAGGTGCTGGCCCGCCGCCTCGACCTTGTCGACCAGCTGCACCCAGGCTTCGGCGGGGCTCGCCTGCGCGGCCGCCCCCTCGCCGCCGGCGGGAGCGGAGGAGGACGGCGCCGGCGGGTTCGCGGCGACCGACTCCAGCGTCTTCGCCAGCTTGCCGGGATCGGGCAGGTCGGCGGCGTGAAGCGCGCGGAGCAGCGCCATCCGGGCCGAGACCAGCGGATCGGGCGCCTGGCGGACTTCCTCGTGCCCCTTCAGCAGCAATTGCCACAGCCGGTGGAGCTGCCCGGCGGTGAGTTCGCGCGACCATTGCGAGATCTGCTCGCGCTCTTCGGCCGAGGTCCCCTCCGCTTCCCCGTTGGCGACCTGCGCCACGGTGATGCGGTGGGTGACGTCCATCAGGGCGCGCATCATCGCCAGCGGTTCGACGCCGAGCGCGTACTGGTCGTCCACTCCCGCAAGGAGGGCCTTCGCATCGCCGCCAAGAAGGTCGCCCAGCAATCGCCGCTGCGCGCCCTTGTCGGCGAGGCCGAGCATGTCGCGCACCCGCTCGGCGGTGACCTTGTTGCCGCCCTCTTCTTCGGCGCCCATGTCGGCGTGGGCAATCGCCTGGTCGAGGATCGAGAGCCCGTCGCGCACCGACCCTTCCGCCGCATTGGCGACGATATGGATAGCCTCGTCCTCGGCCTCGACGCCTTCCTTCGCGCAGATTTCGGCGAAATGCCGCTCGAGCAGTTCCACCGGAATGCGGCGCAGGTCGAAGCGCTGGGTGCGGCTCAGCACTGTGACCGGCAGCTTGTCGACCTCGGTCGTGGCGAAGAGGAACTTCACATGCGCAGGCGGTTCCTCCAGCGTCTTGAGCAGCGCGTTGAACGCGTTGCGCGACAGCATGTGGACTTCGTCGATGATATAGATCTTGTAGCGCGCGGAGACGGCGGAATAGCGCACCGCCTCGATGATCTCGCGCACGTCGTCGACGCCGGTGTGGCTGGCGGCGTCCATCTCGATGACGTCGATATGGCGCCCTTCCGCGATGGCGACGCAGGGCTCGCACACGCCGCAGGGATCGATCGTCGGCCCGCCATTGCCATCCGGACCGATGCAGTTGAGCGCCTTGGCGATCAGCCGCGCGGTCGAGGTCTTGCCCACCCCGCGCACGCCGGTCATTAAAAAGGCATGGGCCAGCCGATCGCGCGCGATGGCGTTGGCCAGCGTGCGGACCATCGCATCCTGCCCGATCAGCTCCGAAAAGGTCTGCGGCCGGTATTTGCGCGCCAGCACGCGGTAGGGCTGCGCGGTTTCCGGAGGAGAAGCGGAAGGCTTGGCAGGAGGCGTGTCTGGCGTTTCCGCCGGAGTGACGGCGGGAGGTTCCGGCTGGGGATGGCGCGGAGGCTCGACCCCGCCGAACAGCGCAGACTGGCCCGCTTCCTCGAGCTCGGCAGCCGACGGTCCCGCGATGCCGTTGTCGTCGGCGTCGTCCGTTTCCCAGGGAAGCGTGTCGGAACTGTCCGGTGAATCACCCATGCGCCCTAGCTAGTGGCTGGGCGATCAAAAGTCATGAGAGCGAATCGAAAAGGAGCCGAGCGACCCGTCGCAATTCACCTGGGCTGCTTCCTTCCGGACCTGACCCGGTGAGCGAACGCAAACGTCCACCCGACTCCCGGCGCGCCATATGGCGGGGCCGGAGAGGAAAATCAACGGAAGTTGTCGGCGTAGGCCTGGAGCTTGAGCGTTTTCGGCGGGGTCGCGTGGACGCGGGCGGCGATCCCGTGCTTTTCGGCATAGGCCCTGGCCGCATCCTTGCTCTCGAAGCGGAGCTGGACCTGCGCCTGCGTGTCGCCGCTGCCCGTCCATCCCATGAGAGGATCGGCACGCCGCGCCTCCGACTGCTCGAATTCGAGCACCCACTCGTCGGTCCGGGCGCGGCCCGACTGCATCGCCGATTTCGGTCGCTGATAGATTCGCGCGGTCATTTCTTGTTCGAGTCCCTCAAACGCCAGGCGCGAGCCGTCCGGCTCGCTTGGCTTCCTCGCATAAGCTCGGGCGGGCGGTCGCCCTTGCCTCGCCAGGGCCCGGTAGACAATTACTGAGAACGTTGAAAGGCGTTCTTCGTCTTCACGCTCGGCTTTTCGGCCCAGGGTTCCTCGGGCCAGCGATGCTTGGGATAGCGGCCCTTCATGTCCTTGCGCACATCGGCCCAGCTGCCGCGCCAGAAGCCGGGCAGGTCGCGCGTCGCCTGAACCGGGCGCCCCGCCGGACTGGTCAGCTTCAGCAGCAGCGGCGTGTCGCCGACCGTCGGATGCCGGTCGAGCCCGAACAGCGCCTGCGCGCGCACCTCCACGCTCGGCGCATCGTCGCCGGTATAGTCGATCGCGTGCGACGTGCCGGCAGGCGAAGCGAAGTCGCGCGGGGCCAGTCGGTCGAGCCGCTGCCGCGTGTCCCAGTCGAGCAGGCCCAGCAACCCATCAACCAGAGCGCCGCGCGGGATCGCAAGGTCGCGGCGGTTCTCGAGCAGGGGGTCGAGCCACAGCGCGGCATTCTCGCGCAGGGTCTCGGGGTCCAGCACGTCAATCCCGGCAAAGCGCGCCCGTGCCAGCAGGTCGGCGGGCAGCAACGCGTCGATCCGCGCCAGCGCCTGTTCGCGAAGGACATCGCGCACCTTGGCCGCATCCGGCGCCGGATCGGGCGCGCTGGCAAGGCGGATCGCGCCCAGCCGCCGCTCGAGCCGGGCGACCACCCGGCCCTCGCCCCACACGATCGTGCTGCGGCTTGCGATTGCATCGACAAGCCATTCCTCGACCTCGCCGCGTTCGAGCGGAAGCGCGGCGGTGATCCGCGCGCCTTTTGCTCTGCCCTGCGCATCGCCGATGACGAGAAATTCGCTGCGGGCAAGCGACGATGCCGGGTCGAGCACGTAACCGCGCCCGCTTCCCGCCAACCACGCCTCGCCGCTCGCATCGCGGCGCTTCGCCACGAATTCGGGACTCCCGGCGGCGAGGATCGCGCCGAGGGGCACATCGCTCGTGGCCCCGGGGGCGACCAGCTTCGCGGCCTGCACCGCCCAGCCCTTCGCCAGCTTGCGCGAGGCTTCGGCGCGCGGCGAGCGGTCCCCGTTCCAGCGGTCGAGCCGTGCCGAAAGGTCTTCCGAAGGCCCGCCGAGCTTGCGCTCCTGCAACAACAGCGCGAGCCGCGCCGCACGCTCCGCCTGTCCGAAACGCGCGCCGAACAGGACCATCGCGCTGCCGCGAGGATCGAGCGGCAATTGCGCGAGCCTGCCGCCTGTTTCGGTCAGCCGGTTCTCGCCATCGAGCGCGCCGAGCGCCGCCAGCCGCCCGCGTGCCGCCGCCAGCGAGGCTTCCGGCGCAGGATCGAGGAAGGGCAGGCTTTCGGGCGGACTGCCCCATTGCGCGGCCTTCAGGACCAGCGGCGATAGATCGGCCACGGCCATTTCCGGCGGATCGTAGGGCGGGCGCCCCTTGTGGCCGCCCTCCTCCCACAGGCGATAGGCGACGCCCGGCCCCTGCCGCGCCGCGCGGCCCGCCCGCTGGGCGGATGCCGCCTGACTGGCACGCTCGGTGACGAGATGGGTGGTCCCCGCCGCCCGGTCGTATTCCGCGCGGCGCGAGAGGCCGCTGTCGACCACCACCGAGACGCCGTCGAGCGTCAGCGAGGTTTCGGCGATGGCAGTGGCAAGCACGATCCGCCGACGCCCGTCGCCATCGCGCCGGATCGCCAGCCGCTGCGCCGCCGGGTCGACCTGCCCGTGGAGCGGCAGGATCGGCACGTCCGGCAAGCGGGCCTCCAGCCGCTCGCGCACCCGCTCGATCTCGCCGACGCCGGGAAGGAAGGCGAGAATGTCGCCATCCTCCTCGCGCCATGCCGTCAGGATGGCGGCGGCAACGCCCTCGTCGATCCGCTGGTCGGGCCGCGAACCGAGCCATTCGATCCGCAGGGGATGCGCCCTGCCCGCGCTCTCGACCACTGGCGTATCCGGTCCCAGCAGCCGGGCAAAGCGCGCGCCGTCGATCGTCGCCGACATGACGACGACCCGCAAATCCTCGCGCAGCACGCCGCGCGTCTCCAGCGCCAGCGCGAGGCCGAGATCGCTGTCGAGGTGCCGCTCATGCGCCTCGTCGAACAGCACGGCGGAAACGCCGGCAAGTTCGGGATCATCGAGGATGCGGTTGACGAAGATCGCCTCGGTCATGACGAGGATGCGGGTTCTGGCCGAGGTCCGGCTGTCGAGGCGGGTGAGGTAGCCGACCGTCTCGCCCGGCTTTTCGCCCAGCATCTCCGCCATCCGCTCCGCCGCCGCACGCGCGGCCACCCTGCGCGGCGAGGTGAGGATCACCTGACCCTCGCACCAGCTCTCGCCGATCAGCGCGGGCGCGACCGCGGTCGTCTTGCCCGTCCCCGGCGGAGCGACAAGCACCGCGCCGGTCTGCGAACTCAGAGCCACGAGCAGGTCGGGCAGGACCGCGAATATCGGAAGGTCGCTGTCCGCCATTCAGGTCACACGCGCGCGGCCAGCCAGCGGCGGGCGAGGCGCCTTAATATCCGCGGGAAACCGAGAATTCCGCCGCCTGAACCATCGCCTGACGGGCCTTGCCGTCCGGGAAAATCGACAGGGCGTCGATCGCGCGCTGGGCGAAGTGGCGGGCGCGGGCGCGGGTATCGGCGACGGCGTTGTGGCTGCCGATCAGGGCGATCGCGTGGTCGAGATCGGCATCGGAGGTCCGGTGCCCGGCGATCGCGGCCTTCCAGAAGGTGCGCTCCTCCTCGCTGCCCCGGGCATAGGCGAGGATCACCGGCAGGGTCATCTTGCCTTCGCGAAAATCGTCGCCCCGGTCCTTGCCCATGGCGGCGGCATCGGAATCGTAATCGATGGCATCGTCGACGAGCTGGAAGGCGACGCCCAGATTGCGGCCATATTCGTCGAGCGCCTGTTCCTGCTCGTCCGAACATTCGGCGACCACCGCCGCCACGCGCGCGGCGGCGGCGAACAGCGCGGCGGTCTTGGCGCGGATGATCTGGAGGTAATGCTCCTCGCTCGTGTCGATCCTGCGCTGGGCGGTCAGCTGGTCGACCTCGCCCTCGGCAATGATCGCGCTCGCGCCCGAGAGGATCTTGAGCACTTTGAGGCTGCCGTCCTCGACCATCAGTTCGAAGGCGCGGCTGAACAGGAAATCGCCGACCAGAATCGAGGCGGGATTGCCGAAGATGATATTGGCCGCCGCCTTGCCGCGCCGCAGATCGCTGCCGTCGACCACGTCGTCGTGCAGCAGGGTCGCGGTGTGGATGAATTCCACCGCCGTCGCCAGCTTGTGGTGGCGCGTGCCGTTATAGCCCACCAGCTCCGCCCCGGCGAGCGTCAGCATCGGCCGAAGCCGCTTGCCGCCGCCCGAGATCAGATGGCCCGCAAGCGCGGGAATGAGCGGAATCTCGCTCTGCATCCGCGCCAGAATGACGGAATTCACCGCATTCATTCCCTGAGCGGTGAGGCTCAGCATGGGTTCGAGCGAAGGGGGCGCATTGTCCTTGCGCGGAAGCGGTATTACGTCGGCGGGCATAGCGCGCACGACATGGGCCGCGCGACCTACCTTGGCAAGCGTCCAATTGCTGATAGGCTTCGCCCATGACGCAACAGGCTTCCGAACCCGACCAGACGCTGGCGACCTATCGCAAGAGCATCGACAACATCGACGCGGCGCTGGTTCATATCCTCGCCGAGCGGTTCCGGATCACCAAGGCGGTGGGCGAATACAAGGCGCGGCAGACCCTGCCCCCCGCCGATCCGGGCCGCGAACGCGAACAGATCTCGCGGCTCCGACGCCTTGCCGAGGACGCCGAGCTCGATCCCTCCTTCAGCGAGAAATTCCTGCGCTTCATCATAGACGAGGTGATCCGCCACCACGAACGCGCGCAGGAACGCTAGCCTCGGACCAGGTCAGTTGCGCGGAACGGTGCGCGGCGTGCGCAACCGCTCGCTGCGCACCCGCGAACGATCGGGACGCGCCCGCCGTTCGCTTCGCTCGATTCGGCTGCGCTGCCGATCCCGCTGGATGCGCTCGCGACGCTGCTCCCGGTATTCGCGGCGCTGTTCCCGATAATCCCGGCGCTGCTCGCGATAGCGGCGAACGTCCTGCCGGTCGCGATAGCGGCGCTGGTCCCGCCGGACGCAGTCGCCCCGGCGTTCGTAGCGATAGTCGTTCCAGTGGTCGCGGTATGCCCGGTGGCCGGCGCGGCGCGCAGTCCAGTATCGCCGATGGCGATCGGACCAGGCGTGGCGATAGCCGCTCCGGTCCCAGACATAGGCGCCCGTTCCCGGATAGTAGAAGTCATCGTACCACCCGTAATAGGGCGAATAGTTTCCGGCATTGTAGCCGACCGAAACGGCCGACCCGTAATAACCGTCATGGCCGTAGGTCGAACACGCGCCGAGCCCCATGGCGGTAATCGCGAGCATTGCAGTGCGCAGGAAGGGCGGCGGCATCTTGTTCTCCGGTTCTGTGTGTTGTTGTCCCTGTCTAGGGCAGAGGCATTGAACCGGGTCTGAACTTTCCGTTACCTTTCGTTACCTCGACGCGGCCGGCCGGTCGGCGCGCGGCAGGCTGAGCACGGACATGAGACCGCCCAGATCCTCGCTCTCGGTCAGTTCGACCGATCCGCCGTAGATTTCCGCCACGTCGCGCACGATGGCGAGGCCGAGGCCGGTGCCGGGCTTGCCGGTGTCGAGACGTGCGCCGCGGTCGAAGATGCGGGTGCGCTGTTCCTCGGGAATGCCCATCCCGTCATCCTCCACCCAAATGACGCATTGCTCGGAGCCCGGCTCGGCATCGACGGTCACGAAGACGCTGCCGCCGCCATATTTGGCCGCGTTCTCGATCAGATTGCCGAGGATTTCGTCGAGGTCCTGCCGCTCGATCGCGACCGTCGCGCCGCGATTGCCGGCAATGTCGAAGCGGGTTTCGGAATAGAGCCGCTCGACCGCGCGCCGCACCGCTTCCGCGCTTTCGCAGACGGGAGTGCGCGCATGGCCGACCGCGCGCCGCCCAACCGCGCGGGCGCGGGCGAGGTGGTGGTCGACATGGCGCTGCATGGTGCGCGCCTCGCGGATCGTGGTGTCGGCCAGATCCTCGGCATGGGCGGTGGCCGCGTTGGTGAGCACGGTCAGCGGGGTCTTCAGCGCATGGGCGAGATTGCCCGCATGGGTCCGCGCCTCTTCCGCCTGGCGGGTGGTGTGAGCGAGCAGCGCGTTGATCTCCTCCACCAGCGGTTCGACTTCCAGCGGCAACGGCTCCTCGATCCGGTTGGCGCCGGTCGAGCGCATCTTCTGGATCGCGTCGCGCACCCGGCGCAGCGGGCCGAGGCCGACCCAGTTCTGGAGCACCGCCATTCCGAACAGGCCGAGTCCGAGCACCGCGAAGCTCCAGATCAGGATCGAGCGGATGCGCGCGATCTGGTAATCCATCTCCTCGCGGCTGGCGGCCACGGCGAACCACCAGCGGGTATCGCTGCCCGGAAGCATCACCGAACGTTCGGCGATGCGCATCGGTTCAGTGGCGATCTGGCGGGAATCGTAGAGATGGACCTCGTCGTCGCGATATTTGCGGATCTCGAGGCTGCGATCCCACAGGCTGCGCGAGGGATAATCCTCCCGCCCCTCGCCGCTGATCTGCCAGTAGAGGCCGGAATTGGGCTCGAGAAAGCGCTGGTCGCCCATCGGGCGGATGAAATAGACATCGCCCGTATTGTCGAGCTCGGCCGAGGAGATCATCGCGGTCAGCATGTATTCGAGCTGATCGTCGAAATTGTCCTCGACCAGATTGGTCAGCGTGCGGTCGAGCGCGAACCCGCCGGCGAGCAGCAGGATGAAGATCCATCCCGCCGCGATCGCCATCATCCGCCCGGCAAGGCTGCGGGTCGCAGCCGGCGCCGGGGGCGGCGCGCCTACGCCCTGCACCGCGTCCGCCGGAGCGGAAGGCGCGGCCCGGTCAGGCGCGCGGCTGGTCGGCGGGGTCGTCGAGAGAGTAGCCAAGGCCGCGTATCGTGGTGATGACATCCGCGCCCAGCTTCTTGCGGATGCGGGTGACGAAGACCTCGATCGTGTTCGAATCGCGGTCGAAATCCTGATCGTAGATATGCTCGATCAGTTCGGTGCGGCTGACCACCTTGCCCTTGTGGTGCATGAGGTAGGACAGCAGCTTGTATTCCTGCGCCGTCAGCTTGACCGGCTCGCCTTCGAGCGTGACGCGGCCCGAACGGGTGTCGAGCCGCACGTCGCCGGCGGTCAGTTCGCTGGAGGTGTTGCCCGAGGCACGGCGGATCAGCGCGCGCAGGCGAGCGATCAGTTCTTCGGTCTGGAAAGGCTTGGCGAGATAATCGTCGGCGCCCGCATCGAGCCCGGCGACCTTGTCGCTCCAGCTGTCGCGCGCGGTCAGCACCAGCACGGGGAAGGTCCGGCCTTCCTTGCGCCACATGCCGAGCACGGTCAGCCCGTCGATTTCCGGCAGGCCGAGGTCGAGAATGACCGCATCGTAATCCTCGGTGCTGCCGAGGAAATGCCCATCCTCGCCGTCGGTGGACAGATCGACGGCATAGCCGTTCTGTTCGAGTGTCGATTTCAGCTGCTTGCCGAGTGTCGGTTCATCCTCGACGATCAGAATACGCATGGTGCGGGCTGTCCCCTCATGTTCTCGTGCCTGCGACCGCTCTGGTCTCTTGTTGCAAACGCGTCAATCGGACGGGGTTTCCCCGCCCCCGAGAGTTTGGACCCCGGAGTTTACGACCGCCTTAGTTGCTGCGTCCGATCACCCGGCCGGTGCGCGCATCGACGTCGATGAACACCACCCGCCCCTCGCGGATGAATTTCAGGCGATAGGCCATCGCCGTGGGATCGTAGGCGAAGCCGAGATATTCGGCATCGCGCATGGTCGGCAGGATCCGCGCCTCGATCTCGCGCGAGCGCATGATGTTGCCAGCCCGCATCTCCTTGCGGGCATCGGCCTGATCGGAACGCGACTGGGCGGCCGCCGGCGCCTCGACAGCGCCGAAAGCGATCAGCCCGGCAAGCGCGGGAGCGAGCAAGGTTACGACGGGAAGTTTCATGATGGCTGCTTGCCTAGGATCAAGGTATTGAACAAGATGTGAATACCTGCGGATCGAGGCGCAGGCTCCGTCTGCCCCTCCGCAATCCTCTAGTCCTCAGCGCGTCATCTCGTATGTCAGCGCGATCGCGACGCCGGTGGTGACCACCCCCGGCGCGACCGGCGGTTGCGGGGCACTCTGCACCCGCACGGCGGTCGTGACGATAGCATCGCTTTCAGCTCCGCTGCCTCCGGTCGAGCGGATCGCCTCGGCCACCTGCACCAGCCGGACTCCGCGATAGCCAACGATCCGCGCATAGTCCTCGGCCTGCTTCTGCCCGCGCTCCAGCGCGCGGCGGCGGGCCGTGGCCTTGGCCTCGACATCGTTCTCGATCGAGAAATAGGGGCCGTTGATATTGGTCGCGCCGGCCGAGACGAAAGCGTCCAGCACCTCGCCCACCCGCTCGACCTCGCGCAGCTTCACCGTCACCTGATTGCTCGCTTGATAGCCGGTGAAGCGCGGCGACTGATTGTTGCGATAGTCGTACTGCGCGCTGAGATTGATCCGTGCGGTCTGGATATCCTCGGCCGCGATGCCGAGCGCACGGATCATCTGGACGAGCCGTTCCATCTCCGCCGAATTGCGCCGCAGCGCCTCGACCGCGGTGGGCGCATCGGTGGTGACGCCCGTGCCGACCGTGGCGAGATCGGGTTCGACCTCGATCTGCTCGAAGACCGACAATTCGACCACCGGGCCTTGCGTCTGCACCTGCACTTCGGCGGCCGTGGCAGGCGCTGCCAGGACGGCGGTGGCGGAAAGCAGGGCGGCTGCGAGCGTCTTCATGATGTTCTCCCTCTGATCAGCCGTTCAAAGCGGGCCGGACCGGCTTGTTCCCATGCGCGCCAGCGCCTACCTGCCCGCACATGGCCCAGCCCCCCATTCTCAGTCTCGAAAACATCGCACTCCAGCAGGGGGGCAAATGGCTGTTCGGCGGCGCGCCCGGCAGCGATGCCGAAACGCTCGATCTCCATGTCGGCGCGCGCGACCGGCTCGCGCTGATCGGCCGCAACGGGGCGGGCAAGACCACGCTGTTCCGCCTGATCAAGGACCGGATCGAGGCCGATCGCGGCGCGCGCAAGGTGAAGCCGGGAATGCGGATCGTCCTGCTCGAGCAGGAACCCGACCTGTCGGGCTACGAGACGCTCATGGACTGGGCGCTGACCGGCGAGCATCCCCCCGCCCATCATGAGGTGGAGGCGATCGCCGGCCAGCTCGGCATCGACATGACCACCCCGGTCGAAGGCGCGAGCGGCGGCGAGAAGCGCCGGGCCGCGATCGCCCGCGCTCTGGCGCAGGAGCCCGACCTCCTGCTGATGGACGAGCCGACCAACCATCTCGACCTCGCCGCGATCGACTGGCTGGAAAGCTGGCTCGATCGCTACAAGGGCGCCTTCCTGGTCATCAGCCACGACCGCACTTTCCTGAAGCGCCTGACCCGCGCGACGCTGTGGCTCGACCGCGGAACCATGCGGCGCAAGGAAGTCGGCTTCGGCGGTTACGAGGCGTGGGAAGAACAGGTCTATGCCGAGGAGGCCCGTGCCGCCGAGAAACTCGACGCCAAGCTGAAGATCGAGGCGCACTGGCTCGAACGCGGCGTCACCGCGCGGCGCAAGCGCAATCAGGGCCGGCTGGAAAAGCTGTGGCAGATGCGCGCCCAGCGGGCCGCGATGATCTCGGGCGGCGGCACGGCCAAGCTCAAGCTCGCCACGGAAGAGGATTTCAAGTCCAAGTCCGTGATCATCGCCGAGAACATTTCCAAGAGCTATGACGGGCGCGCGATCATCAAGCCGTTCAACCTGCGCATCCAGCGCGGCGACCGGATCGGCATCGTCGGATCGAACGGCGCGGGCAAGACCACGCTGCTCAAGATGCTGACCGGCGAACTCGCGCCCGACAGCGGCACGGTCGAAATTTCGAACAAGCTGACCGGTGTGATGATCGACCAGCAGCGAAAGCTGCTCTCGCCCGACAAGACAGTGCGGCAGGTTCTCGCCGAAGGCGGCGACTGGATCGACGTGCAGGGCCACCGCAAGCACGTGCAGGCGCATCTGAAGGATTTCCTGTTCGACCCCGGGATCGTCGACACCAAGGTCGGCATCCTGTCCGGCGGCGAGCGCAGCCGGCTGCTGCTGGCGCGCGAATTCGCCAAGGCGTCGAACCTCCTGGTGCTGGACGAGCCGACCAACGATCTCGACCTCGAGACGCTCGACCTGTTGCAGGAAGTGATCGCCGATTACGAAGGGACGGTCCTGATCGTCAGCCACGATCGCGATTTCCTCGACCGCACCGTCACGGTCACGCTCGGCCTCGACGGCACGGGCAAGGTCGATGTGGTCGCCGGCGGGTACGAGGACTGGGAAAAGAAGCGCCGCGCTCCGGTGGAGAAACGCGAGCGCAACGAAAGTGCCCAGAAGCACCCAACTTTACCTCCAGTTGCACCCAAATCGACCAAACTTTCCTATAAGGATCAGCGCGACTACGAGCTGTTGCCCGCGCGGATCGAGGATCTGGAGGGCGCGATTGCCAAGGGCGAGCAGATCCTGTCCGACCCCGATCTCTACACCTCCGATCCGCAGCGTTTCGCCACGATTTCCAAGGGCTTGGAGAATGCGCGCGCGGAAAAGGACGCAGCCGAGGAACGCTGGCTGGAGCTCGCCGAAGCGGTCGAGGCGTGACGGGGCACGAGGCGCTCGCTCGCGAGATCGCGGATTGCCGCGCCTGCGCCGCTCACCTTCCTCACGGCGTGCGCCCAGTGGCAAGCTTTTCGCCCACCGCACGACTGCTGATCATCGGACAGGCGCCCGGTTCGAAAGTCCATCAGACCGGCATTCCGTGGGACGACAAGAGCGGCGATCGCCTGCGAGAATGGACCGGGCTGACGCGCGAGACGATGTACGACGCGGCGCGAGTGGCCCTCGTCCCGATGGGTTTCTGCTATCCCGGCAAGGCGAGCGGCGGGGACAGGCCGCCCCGCCGCGAATGCGCGCCGCTCTGGCATGACCGCATCCTCGATCTCCTGCCCGAGGACCGGTTCACGCTGCTGGTCGGCACCTACGCCCAGGCACGCTATCTGCCCGAGGCGCGCAAGCGTTCGATGACCGACCGCGTGCGCGCCTTCCGCGAGTTCCTGCCGGGTTTCCTCCCCCTTCCCCACCCGGCCTGGCGCAGTACCATCTGGATGCGCCAGAACCCGTGGTTCGAGGAGGAGGTTTTGCCGGTGCTTCGCGACCGGGTCGCGCGGGCGCTGGGTTAGCCGAGGCCCTCGTCAGCCATTACCCGCTTGACCGCTTCGCGCTGCATGTTGCGTTGGCGGTATTCCTTCAGCTTTTCAGGCAGTTCGATGCCGAACTTGTCAGCCCACAGCAGGGTCACGAACAGGTAATTGTCCGCAACCGTCGGCCCGTCGCCGACCAGCCAGTCGCCGCCTTCCATCAGCTCGGCGGCGAACCGGTATTTCTCGGCGAGCTGGTTCTTGGCTTTCGCCCTGCGATCGTCGGTGTCGCCGCCGAACAGGGGGCCATATCCGCCGTGGATCTCGGTGCCGACAAAGCCGATCCATTCGAGCATCTTGTAGCGATCCGTGCCGCCCGGCGCGGCATTTCCCTTGTCCGCAATGTAGGCGAGCACCGCCGGATTCTCGGTCAGCAAGCCGAGCTCGTCGGTCTCGATCGCCGGCACGTATCCGCGCGGGCTGATGCTGTAGAAATCCTTCCCGTCCTCGGTCTTGTGCTCGCCCAGATCGACCTTGACGGTCTCATGCTCGATCTCTTCGTCGATAAGCGCGATATGGCTCGCGAGACTGCAGGCGCCAGGGGAAAAATAGAGCTTCATGGGGTTCGATCCTTCGTCATTGGGGTTCGATCGACCAACGGCGCGGAGGCGACAAAGCTCCGACGAGGCGGTTCACAGACGGTAGTAATCCGCCACCCGGTCGAGAGCGAGGCGCAGAACCAGCTTCCCGCTGCGTGCCGGCCATGCCAGCGCTTTCTCGGCATCAGGCAGACTCTCGCACGCGCAGACCACCCGCCACAGCACGTCGTCCAGACCCCTGCCCGCCTGCGCCATCGCCCCGTCGAACCTCTCCTTCGCGGCAAGCTGGCGTTCCGATGGCGTCAGTCCGTCACCCGTGGTCCGCGCGCGAACCGGATCCCAGCGCATGGTGACAGAGGGGGCCATTTGCGCCCTCTCGTAATCGGAGCGAAGGCGCTCGCCAGCATCGAACAGCCGGTCCTCGAGATGGCCCCGCGCATGAAGCCAGGAAAGCGGCGATTCGGCGAGGTTCACGGTGACGCTTCGCTTGCGTGGCCTCGCCCCGGACCCCCGGAGCGGCCCCTCTTCGGTCAATTCACGTTCCACCAGCCTGCGTTTCATCCTCGTTCCTTTCGCTGCATGTCCCACGCTTGCAAAATGGTTGGCCCTGTAGGAAAGCGAAAACCGATCTGGTTATTCGAGGGCCACAGATGATCAACCGCATTCGCGACATTCGCCGGCAGAAGGGCTGGACCCTCGCCGATCTTGCCGACGCCTGCGACCCGCCGACCACGCCGCAGACGGTGGGGCGGCTGGAGACCGGGATGCGCAACCTCTCGCTCAAATGGATGGAGCGGATCGCCGCGGCACTCGAGGTCGATCCGGAATTGCTGGTGCGTTCGGAAAAGGCCGGCCATCCGCAGATCGTCGCCACTCTGGCGCAAGGCGGCGCGCAGGCCCTTGTGGAAACGCGCGACGCGATGCTGGCGACCGATCTCGGCGGGGGCGGTGTTCTCATGGTTATGACGGTCGACTACCCCCATGGCGAATACCGTCCGGGCGACCAGCTGTGGCTGCGCCAGCTCGCGCCGGAAGACGCGGGCCGCGCCATCAACCGCGACGTGCTGGTGCCGCGAAAGGGCGGCCGCTTCGCCTTCGGCCGGTTGATCGACCGGCAGGGCGACCTCGTCGGGATATTGCCGCCGGGCCACGGGCAGAAGCAGGACGTGGTGCGCGATCCGGCTTGGATCGGCGTTGCCGAAATGCTGGTCCGGCGCCTGTGAGGGCACCCGAAAAGAGGCGGCGGGTTCTCGTTCTCTCCACCCTGTGGCCCAACGCCGAGCAACCCCGCTTCGGAACCTTCGTGGAAAGTTCCATCCGCGCGCTGCACCGCGAGACCGAGTGGGAGCCCGTGGTCGTCAATCCGATCGGCGCCCCCCCGATCGCGTTCGGACGCTACCGCAAACTGGCCGACGCCGCACGTAGCGGCGAGGAGGCGGGCATCGCGGTACACCGACCGCGCTTTTCCCTGATTCCCGGAGTCGGGGCGCGCCTCAATCCGGGCGCTATCGCCAATGCCGTTCTACCGCTAGCCCGACAGCTTCACGATCAACACCCGTTCGACCTCGTCGACGCGCAATTCTTCTGGCCGGACGGGCCGGCGGCGGCGCGGATCGCCCGAGCGCTCGGTCTTCCCTTGTCGATCAAGGCACGCGGTGCGGATATTCATCTCTGGGGTGCCAAGTCTTTCGCCCGAGACATGATGATGGCCGCGGCCGAGCAGGCGGACGGGCTTCTCGCGGTCTGTCAGGCATTGACGGACGACATGGCGGTGATGGGGCTGCCGCGCGAGAAGGTCGCAATCCATTACACCGGCCTCGACCGCGACCGGTTTCGCCCGCTCGATCACACGGGCCTGCGCGCCTGTCTCTCGGCCGAGCTCGGCGTGCCACTGGCGCGGGGCGAGACCTTGCTGGCCACGGTCGGCGCGCTCATCCCGCGCAAGGGGCAGGAGCTTGTCATCCAAGCGCTGTCATCCCTGCCGCGCGCAAGGCTCCTCCTCGTCGGGCAAGGTCCGGACGAGACGCGCCTTCGTCAACTGGCCAGCGCACAGGGCGTTGCGGACAGGGTGCATTTCCTCGGGTCGCTCGACCACGATCTCCTCCCGCCTGTCCTGTCGGCGGCGGACGCGATGGTTCTTCCCTCGGCAAGCGAAGGGCTGGCCAATGCCTGGATCGAGGCGCTGGCCTGCGGCACGCCGCTGGTCATCACCGACGCGGGAGGCGCGCGAGATGTGGTGACCGGCCCCGAAGCCGGCGTGATCGTGGCACGGGAAACCGAAGCCATTGCCGCCGGCATCCGCCGCGTCCTCGACGCCCGCCACGATCCCCAGACGGTCGCCGCCATGGCGGAGCGTTTCGACTGGGCCGCCAACGGGCGCGCTCTCGGCGCGCATTATGACCGGATCGTCTCCGGGCGGGACTGAACCCGCCCGGTGTCTGCGAAATCTCAGGCTTCGCCGCGGGCGCGCCGTTCCTGACGGTCGACGTCGCTCTCCTGCGGCACGAAGCTCTGCGATGTCACGCCGAGCCAGATGAGGATCGGGGCCGCCATATAGATCGAGCTGTAGGTGCCGACGAAGATGCCGAGCGTGATCGCGGCCGTCAGTCCGAACAGGCTCTCCGGCCCGAACAGCAGCAGCGGGATCAGGGCCACCAGCAGCGTCAGCGAGGTCATCACGGTACGCGCAAGCGTCTCGTTCACCGACAGGTCGAGCAGCTCGGGCAGCGGCATCTTACGATATTTCTTCAGATTCTCGCGGATGCGGTCGTAGACGACGATCGTATCGTTCAGCGAATATCCGATGATCGCCAGAATGGCGGCGATCGACTGCAGGCCGAATTCGAGCTGGAACAGCGCGAACATTCCAAGCGCGAGTGACACATCGTGGAACAGCGCGAACAGACCGCTCGCACCGAACTGCCATTCGAAGCGCAGCCAGATATAGAGCGCCACCGCCAGCATTGCGGCAATCAGAGCGAGAGCAGCGTCGCTACGGAATTCACCCGATACCTTGCCGGACACCGAATCGACCCCGTCGATCCGGACATTGGGATGGCCTTCTCGCAATGTCTCGGTGACGGCTTCGGTCATGCGGTCGGCAAATTCCTTGTCGCCTTCCGCCTCGGGGGGGAGCGCAATTCGGATCGAGACCTGATTTTCCCCGCCGAAGCGTTGAATCGTCGGGTTCTCGATGTACGGCAGGGCAGCGACATTCTCGCGGATATCGGCGACGGGCGCCACCGTCTCGCCGACATAGGTCGCACGGATTTCCTGACCCCCGGCGAAATCGACGCCGTAATTCAGCCCCTTGGTGAAGACCAGCGCCCAGCTTGCCGCGATCAGAATGATGCTGACCACGAAGAACGGGATCCGGTATTTCAGGAATTTGAAATTGGTGTCGTCGGGGACGAGCTTGAGCAGTTTCATCGGTCTCGCCTCCTTTAGAGAAGAATGTCTTTGGGCTTGGTCTTGCGCAGCCATCCCGCCACCCACATGCGGGTAAGCGTGACCGCGGTGAACACGCTCGTGAACAGGCCGATCACCAGCACCACCGCGAAGCCGCGAACCGGGCCGGAGCCGAACAGGAACAGCAGCACGCCGGCGATGAAGTTGGTGATGTTCGCATCGTAGATCGCGCGGCTGGCTTCTGTGTAACCGTTTTCCACGGCAGCGACGACCCGCCGCCCCCGTTTTCGCTCTTCGCGTATGCGTTCATTGATCAGCACGTTGGCATCCACCGCCGCGCCGATGGTCAGCACGAAACCGGCAATGCCCGGCAGGGTCAGCGTGGTGTTGAGCACGGCCATGATGCCGAGGATCATCAGCACGTTGATGACGAGCGCCACGGTCGCATAGACACCGAAGCGGCCATAGGTCGCCATCATCAGCACGATCACCGCGAGCGAGCCGATCGCCATGGCGACGATGCCCTTGCGGATCGAGTCGGCGCCAAGATCGGGGCCGACCGTGCGCTCCTCGATCACGGCAAGATCGATCGGCAGAGCCCCCGAACGCAGTGAAATGGCCAGATTGTTCGCGGTATCGACGTTGAACCCGCCGGAAATTTGTGCACTTCCGCCCAGAATCGGCTCGTTGATGTTCGGCGCGGACAGAACCTTGCCGTCGAGAATGATCGCGAAGGGCTTCTTGACGTTCTCGGTCGTCAGCCGGGCGAAGCGTGCGCCGCCCTGCTGGTCGAAGGTGATCGAGACCACTGGCTCGTTGGTCTGGGGGTCGAAGCTCTGCTGCGCGCCCACCAGATTGTCGCCGCGAATGCCGCCGAGGCGGCGGACGGCGAGGGACTGGCCCTCGCCAGTGGTCCCTTCGGCGAACGGCACGACTTCGCTGCCCGGAGGGGCGCGGCCCTCGGCCACGTCGCTCGGCAGCGCGGTCTGGTCGACCAGCTTGAACTCGAGACGCGCGGTCTGACCCAGCAGCTCCTTGAGCGCTTCGGGATCCTCGAGACCGGGCACCTGCACGACGATGCGGGTATCGCTCTGGCGGATGATGGTCGGCTCGCGCGTGCCGAGCGCGTCGATACGCTTGCGCACCACTTCGGTGGCGCTGTCCATCGCGTCGTCGACCGCCTGGTCGAGCCCGGCCTGCGTCTGGCTGAGGACGACGCGGTTGCCGTCGACCACCTGGAGGTCCCACTCACGGGTCAGACCCGCGCCGTTCACCAGCGGCAGAAGCAGTTCGCGCGCCCGGTCGATATCGGCCGGATCGTCGAGCATGAAGCTGAGCCGGCCGTTCGCGGTCGAGACGTCGCCGATGCGGATGCGCGGCTCGGCCTGACGCATCGCGCCGCGCACCGCCTCTTCCATGTTCTCAAGACGCTGCGAGGCCACCTGCGAGGGCTCGGCCTCAAGCAGGATGTGGCTGCCCCCGGCAAGGTCGAGACCCAGATTGACCGTCGGGTCGGGCAGCGCGGCGGGCCAGCGCTGGCCCGAGAGCGAAGCGAGCGATGGCAGGGCCGCAAGAATGGCCACGGCGGTAATCAGCCAGAGCCAGGTTTTCTTCCAAGTCGGAAAGTCGAGCATGTGGGTGGGTCGCCTCTAGATAGCGGGCCGTGTCAATCGTTGGCGGGCTTGGCCCCGGCGGGCGGAACGACGTCGCCGATCGTGTTGCGCACCGCCTTCACCACCATGCCCTTGGCAAGCTCGATGTGGACGTAATCGTCCTCGACCTTGGTGATCTTGCCGACGAGGCCGCCTGCGGTGACGACCTGATCGCCGCGGCTGAGACCGGCGACCTTCTGCTGATGCGCTTTCTGCTGGCGCATCTGCGGGCGGATGATCAGGAACCAGAAGATCGCGATCATGCCGACGATCGGCAGCCAGCTGATCCACGAGGGGGGCGGCGCGGCGCCGGATGCGGCGGCGAGAATATCGAGCATTGGGTTAGACGATCCAGTATTCGAGTTGAGGCAGGAGCGACGAGCGGTACCGCTGAACGAGCGTCAGCGGACGGCCACCCGTTGCCGGAAAGACGCGCGCGCCTAACAGCATTGGCGGGGCGGAGCAATCTATAGCAAGGTCTTGCCATGCAGCGTCACACCGCTTGCCATGCGCGGGGACCCTGCCTATAGGCCCGCCTCCACTGGACTCGGGACGTAGCGCAGCCTGGTAGCGCATCACACTGGGGGTGTGGGGGTCGCAGGTTCGAATCCTGTCGTCCCGACCAGTGGAAAATCCCCCCGGATGTTGGATTGTGTCGCCTTCCCCCTCGGCGGATGCCCGATCTTTCCTACTCTAACCGATATGGTTAGCTCAGACGGTTCTTCAGGAGAACCGCCATGGCCATCGTCGATTCGCTCATCGGACCCATCGCCTCGATCATCGACAAGGTGATCCCGGACCGCGACGCACGTGCGCGCGCCAGGCTCGCCCTTCTCGAACTGGAAGGGACGCAGGAATTGAAGCTGGTGGAAACGCGCCTGTCCGCGATCGTGGCCGAGGCGCAGGCCGCCGATCCATGGACCAGCCGCGCCCGCCCCAGCTTCCTCTACGTCATGTACGCGCTGATCCTTTTCTCCGTGCCGATGGGCGTCATCGCCGCTTTCGACCCCATCACCTCCCGAGCGATCGGCGACGGCATGACCAGCTATCTCGCCGCCTTGCCCGAGGCGCTCTACGCACTCTTCGGCACCGGCTATCTCGGCTACACGGCGGCGCGCCAGTGGGGAAAGGTGAAGGGCGTAGACGCGTGAGCGGGGCTCGCGCTATCCTCATGCCATGACCGAGACCGTCTTCGTCCTCAACGGCCCCAATCTCAACCTTCTCGGGACGCGCGAGCCGGAAATATACGGCTCGCGCACTCTCGGCGACATCGAGGCTCTGGTGCGCGAAAAGGCCGATGAGGTCGGCCTTCTCGTCGAATTCCGCCAGTCCAACCACGAAGGCGATCTGGTCGACTGGCTGCACGAGGCGCATCGGAAAGGCGCGAAGGCGGTCCTGCTGAACGCCGCGGCCTACACCCATACCTCGATCGCCTTACTCGACGCGATCAAGGCGATCGCGGTTCCGGTGATCGAGGTTCACCTCTCCGATCCGGGAAAGCGCGAACCGTTCCGGCACCTTTCCTATGTCGCGATGGGCGCAGTCGACACCGTTCAGGGAATGGGTCCGCAAGGCTATGTCGTGGCGCTCGAGAAGGCCGCAGCACTGTAAAAGGGGTCCGCTTGCCCTTGCCAGTTGCGAATCGCGGTAGCATAGCGCGCGCCACGCAATTTCAAGGACCAGCATGGCTGATACCAAGCGCGACGCCGAGCGCAAATCCGGCATGGATGTGGATACGAAACTGGTGCGCGAGCTCGCCGAGATGCTCGCCGAGACCGGATTGACCGAGATCGAGGTGGAAGACGGCGAACGCAAGGTCCGCGTGTCGCGCGGGGCGCTGGCCGCCGTCGCACCCGCTGCCGCCCCCGCCCTGCCGGCTGCCGCGGCAGCACCGGCGGCGCAGGCGGCCGATGCGCCTGCTCAGACTGCCGACCTTGCCGGAGCGGTCAAGTCGCCCATGGTCGGGACCGTCTATCTCGCGCCCGAGCCGGGTGCCGACGATTTCGTGCGGATCGGCGACAGCGTGAAGGAGGGGCAGACCATCGTGATCGTCGAGGCGATGAAGGTGATGAACCCGATCACCGCCGACAGGTCGGGCACGGTCAAGGCCATTCTGGTCGACAACGCCCAGCCCGTGGAATTCGACCAGCCGCTCGTCGTGATCGGCTGATCGTCCCATGCCGATCGAACGCATACTGATTGCCAATCGCGGCGAGATCGCGCTCCGCATCCACCGCGCCGCGCATGAAATGGGTATCGAGACCGTCGCGGTGCACTCCACCGCCGATGCCGATGCCATGCATGTCCGCCTCGCCGACCACGCGGTCTGCATCGGGCCGCCGGCGGCGGGCGAGAGCTATCTCAACATCGCCAACATCATCTCGGCCGCCGAGATCGCCCAAGCCGACGCGATCCATCCGGGCTACGGTTTCCTCTCGGAAAACGCCAAGTTCGCCGAGATCGTCGAGGCGCACGACATCGCGTGGATCGGGCCGAAGCCCGAACATATCCGCACGATGGGCGACAAGGTCGAGGCCAAGCGCACCGCCGGCAAGCTCGGCCTGCCGCTCGTTCCGGGCAGCGACGGCGCCGTCTCCGATTTCGACGAGGCGCGGGCGATCGCGGCCGAGATCGGCTATCCCGTCATCATCAAGGCGGCGAGCGGTGGCGGCGGCCGCGGCATGAAAGTGTGCGAGGCCGAGGACCAGCTCGAGACGCTGATGCGCCAAGCTGGCAGCGAGGCGAAGGCCGCCTTCGGCGACGCCACCGTCTATATCGAGAAATATCTCGGCAACCCGCGCCACATCGAATTCCAGGTGTTCGGCGACGGGCGCGGCGCCGCGATCCATCTGGGCGAGCGCGACTGCTCACTCCAGCGCCGGCACCAGAAGGTGCTGGAGGAAGCGCCCTCCCCGGTCCTCTCCAGCGAAGAACGCGATCGCATGGGCGAAATCTGCGCGCAGGCGATGCGCGACATGGCCTATCGCGGCGCGGGCACAATCGAGTTCCTGTGGGAAAACGGCGAGTTCTACTTCATCGAGATGAACACCCGCTTGCAGGTCGAACATCCGGTCACCGAGATGATCACCGGCATCGATCTCGTGCGCGAACAGATCCGTATCGCCGACGGCAAGGACCTGTCCTGCAAGCAGGAGGACATCCGCTTCGAAGGCCACGCGATCGAGTGCCGGATCAATGCGGAGGATCCCTTCACCTTCGCGCCGAGCCCAGGTCAGGTGACGCATTACCATGCCGCAGGGGGCATGCATGTGCGCGTCGATAGCGGGCTCTACGCCGGATACCGCATTCCGCCCTATTACGATTCGATGATCGCGAAGCTTATCGTCTATGGCCGCACGCGCGAGCGCTGCATCATGCGGCTGCGCCGTGCGCTCGAGGAGATGGTGGTCGAGGGTGTGAAGACCTCGATCCCGCTGCATCAGCAACTGCTTCACCAGAACGACGTGCTGAGCGGGGATTACTCGATCAAATGGCTCGAGGAATGGCTCGCCGGGCGTGACGCCTGAACGCCGACGCGGGCGGTATCGCCGCGTTGGTTGAGCCTACGGACGGACAGCCAGGCGAGGTTTGCGAAGCCTCGCTCGCCGTGGGCATCGTCGCCTGGACCTATCCGCCCGAAAAGAGCGGACTGGCAGTGGCGGCGCGGGAAATCGCGCAGTCGCTTGTCGCCAGCGGCCACCACGTACGTGTCCTGACACTCGACAGATCCGGCCGCGCGATGGACGGTGCGGTCGAGGTGGTCGGCCTCGCCGATGCGTTGACATGGCCGTTGCGCGTCCTGCGCAAGCTGGCCGGCTTCGGTCACCTCGCCGCGCCGCTGGCATTCCGCAAGGCGATCGCCCGTGAACACCGACGGCGCCGCTTCGACGTGGTCGAGGGCACCAACTGGTACGCGCCGCTCGCGCTGGCGCCGCGGGCTGGCATTCCGCTGGTCACGCGGTGCAGCAGCCCGGTGGCCGAGACGCTCGAACAGCTTGAGACATTGCGCAACCGCATCGACGGATGGGCGGCGCGAACACTGGAGGCTGTGAGCGCGCGGGCCAGCGCCGGCCTGATCTCGAACAGCCGCGAACACGGGCGCAAGATCGCTTCCCTCTACAACGCTCCCGCGCCGCCCTCCCCGGAACACGCGCTCATCGGTCTCAGCCTTTCGCCCGAGTTTCTCGAGCGGGCGCGGAACGCCGGTTTTCCGGACCCGCAATCCGGGCAAATCGAGGTGCTGTTCGTCGGCAGGCCGGAAGCGCGCAAGGGCTTCGACGCGGTGGCACGGGCGGCGCAAATCCTCGCGGACCGCCCGGTCGATTTCCGGGTGGTGGGCGTCACGCCTGCCGATTTCGAGGCAGCGGCGGGTGATTGTCCAGGGCCGAACGTGACCTGCCGCCACCGCCTTGATCAGGAGGAATTGCTGCGCGCCTTCGAGGCCGCGCATGTCGTGCTCTGCCCGTCGCGCTATGAGAGCTTCGGCCTCGTCTATCAGGAAGCGATGGCGTTCGGCCGCGTGGTCATCGCCTGCGCCGAGGATCCGTCCGCCCGCGAATTTCTCGGCGAGACCGGCGGCGGCCTGCTGGTGGAGCGCTGCGAGGGCGGCGCCATCGCCGCTGCACTGGCCGAGCTGTTGAAGGACCGCGCCCTGTTAAAGGATTGGCGCGCGAAGGCACTTGCGGCCTCGGGCCGGTTCGACCGCACCTCGCTCGCGAAGCAGACGGCCGTCGCCTACAGAAACGCCATCCAGCGTTCCGGCATCGGCTCGAGGAGCGCCGCCTCGTCCTGAAGGCGTTCGCCGCCCTCGGCCATGGCACCGTACTGTAGGCTGCGTTCGAGGACCCGCTGGCGGCTGAGCATGTGATCGATGGGTGCTGACAGGCCGAGCGTGGTATCCTCGAAGGGGACCACCGGCCGCTCATGGACGACACCGGCGAAGCGCACGTCGCGGTGCAGCAGGCGATACTGGATATCGGGATAGAGGCTCGCCAGCACCCCGTCGACATGACTGCGGCGCGGCAGGCCGACGGCCCGCAAACCCAGCGCCTGCGCCCGGCCGGCAAGCGCTATCGCCTGCCCCGCGCAGGCCATTGTAAGAGTCTCGTCGGTGTCGAGCTGGAGCACCCAATCGCTCGCAACGGCGTCCATGAGAAAATTGCGCTGGGCGGCAAAATCGCCGGCCATGGGGCGGGCAAGGACACGAACGCCATCGGGGGCATCCATGACAGGCTGATCCGCATCGACGACGATCAGGCGTTCGGAGAAAAGCGCAGCCATCGCGGCAGTCGCATCTAGAAAATGCGCAAGCTCGGGAGGCCGGGCGATCGCGGCAAGCGTTACACTTGCTTGCTCCCCGGCGCGCCGCGCGGTGGCAAAGGCGAGATTGCGCGCAGCCGCCTTGCCGAGAGCGATGCCCGCAGCCAGCGCCTCGCCGTCAGCATGAGTAAACAGCGCCAGCCGCGTCTCTTCTGGTCGGGCGATAGTCGCCGCGTCGTACGCGACCTCGCAATGGGTGCATTCACGCCACCCGTTCGGCCGGTCGTGGAAACCGGCGTTGCAGCATAGCGGACATCGCACATCGTCCACGGACAGGTCGCCGCGCGGCCGGGATGCCGTCAGAGCGGGACGCCCGGCTCGTGCTTGGTGGTGCGGATCGTCAGGCTGGTCTTCACGCTCGCCACGTTCGGCGCGGGGGTCAGCTTGCTGGTGAGCAGTTCCTGAAAGGCCTGCAGATCGCGGCTGACGATCTTGAGAATGAAGTCGATCTCGCCGTTCAGCATGTGCACCTCGCGCACCTCGGGCAGGTCGCGCATCGCCGCCTCGAACTCGCGCAAGGCATCCTCCGCCTGGCTCTTGAGGCTGACCATCGCGAAAACCGTGATGGAAAAGCCGAGCTTCGCCGGATCGAGATCGGCGTGATAGCCGCGGATCACGCCGTCCTGCTCCAGGCTGCGCACCCGCCGCAGGCATGGCGGCGCGGTCAGCCCCACCCTGCCGGCGAGTTCCACATTGGTGACTCGTCCTTCGTCCTGCAATTCGGCCAGCAATCGCCGGTCGATCTCATCCAGATTGGTCATCTCGTGCGTCCCCAAAACGCGTTGTGGCGCGGGCGAGCCGTGGGCATCGCCGCAAGGATCGGACTCGTTCCGTGCCCTTGCGCCTAATATTGTTGTTTCTGCCAGCAATCGTCCCGCATTGCAACGAACGGGGTAACATTCCGTTCAGCGTGTTCCTTTCACGGGTTTTGATGTTCATAGGGCATGATGGCGAAGCGGAACGTATCGCGCGCGCCATCACTTACGGGACCCCATGCTGTTCGACGACCGCCTTGCCACTGTCTTGCGTCACCGTGCCGGTGGCGAGCTGGCGGCGCGTACCCAGTACAGGCAGCTGCTCGACCTGCTTGGCCAGGCGGAAAGCGGGGCGGACGAAGGGCTGGTTGCAGCCGCATTCCTCCGTCTTGACGCTCTGGCCAGAACCATTCCCGCCCCGGAACGCGCGCGCTTGGTTCACGATGCGGCGCCGCGGATCCGGATGCCCGACCTCGTCGCCCAGCTGGCGGAGGAAGAGCCCGACATCGCCATCGCCGCGCTTTCCGGCGCGCGTCTGTCCGATGGCGAGTGGAAGGACCTGATCCCCGCACTTCCCGTTCGTGCACGCGGGTTCCTTCGCTACCGCCGCGATCTGCCGCCGGGGGCGGTGCAACTGCTCGACCGCCTCGGCGTGAGCGATCGCGGGTTGCCGGAGCCGGAACGGCAGGAGCCTGCCGAAGCGACGGTCCCGCCCGCGCCCCAGGAAGCGCCCGTGAGCCGGGCCGAACGCGAAAAGCACGCACCCCGCCCGCTTCCTGCCGAAAAGAGAAGCGACGGCGTGAGCATCGGCGCTCTTGTCGAGCGGATCGAAGCCTACACCAGAGCGCGGGAGTCCGGACACCCGGCGGCCGCATCGCCGCGCCGGGGGGAGACCCAGACCGCGGCCCCGCGCCGGGCGATCACCTCTTTTTGCGCCGGGCTCGACAGCAAGGGCCGTTTTGAGATCGCCGATGCCGGCGTCGCGCCGATGGTGGTCGGGCTCGAAATCGCCATTGCGAATGACGGGATCACGCCCCGCGATGCCTTCGCGGTCGCGTTCCACAATCGCCAACCGGTGCGGAGTGCGACGATCGAGCTGGCCGGCGCCCCTGCCATCGCGGGAAGCTGGCTGATCGACGCGACCCCGCGCTTCGACCGCCTCGACGGGCGCTTTCTCGGCTACGCTGCCCGCCTGCGCCGACCGACCGCCGAAAGCGCCGCCGACCGCGCCGAAAGCGCTGCGGATCGGATCCGCCAGCTGCTCCACGAATTGCGCACGCCGGTAAACGCGATCCAGGGGTTTGCCGAGGTCATCCAGCAGCAGCTGTTCGGGTCGACCCCGCACGAATACCGCGCGCTGGCTGCGGCGATCGCGGGCGATGCCGCGCGGATGCTGGCCGGCTTCGACGAGCTCGACCGCCTCGCCAAGCTGGAAAGCGCCGCGCAGGATATCGAGACCGGCGAATGCGATTTCGCCGCCATCGCCCGCCAGCAGGTGGACCAGTTGCAGAACGTGCTCTCGGCGCGCGTCGCGCAGTTCGCGGCTCGCTGGCCCGCCACCCCTGCATTGCTGTCCGTATCCGAAGGGGAGGCGCAGGTCCTCGCCTGGCGGATCCTCGCGACGCTCGCCTCGGCGACGGGCGCCGGAGAAACGCTCGATCTCGCGCTAGAAGCCGCGGGCGACGCACTGGAAATGCGCTGCGACCTGCCGTCCACTCTCGCCGGCACGAAGAACATCTTCTCGACCGAGACCCGGCCCGTCGGCGGTGCAGTCAGTGCAGGCATCTTCGGCGCCGGATTTGCGCTCCGCCTCGCCCGCGCGGAAGCGCGCGCGGCCGGTGGCGATCTGGTCCGGGAGGCCGACCGCCTGCTGCTCACCCTGCCCCTCTTGACCGCGTCCGAGGCCGATCCTAGCCACCTGCGGGAGCCGGACCGGGCCCGGAGCTGAACCGACCGCTTCCGGCGTGATGCAAAGGGGGACTCGCATCGCCGATCACGACATGCTCGTCCCGCCGGCAAGCGGGCAGAAGGCGGCGTTTTCGAAGGGATTCGGCCAGCGCGCCCTGCTGACCGTCGATACCGAGGAAGAATTCGACTGGTCTGGCGATTTCCACGCCTTCGACTACGATCTAGGGCACATCCGCCGGCTCGCCAAGTTTCAGGAATTCTGCGAGAATATCGGCGTGGTCCCGGTCTACCTGATGGACTGGCCAGTCGCCAATTCGAAGCTGGCGGTGGAGATCATCGGCGATGCAGCCCGGCGCGAGAAAGCCGAGATCGGCATCCAGCTCCACCCCTGGGTCAACCCGCCGCATCGCGAGGAAGTCAGCGCCTTCACGAGCTATGCCGGCAATCTGCCGCCGGACCTCGTGCGCGAGAAGTTCCTGCGCCTGCGCGATGTCATCGCCCAGAACTTCGGCTGCATGCCGCAAATCTACCGCGCCGGCCGCTACGGGCTGGGACGACATTCCGCGCGGATGCTCGCGGAGGCAGGAATCGCGGTCGATTCCTCCGTCCGCAGCCTCTACGATTATAGCAAGGGGCATGGCCCGGATTACAGCGCGCACCCGGTGTGGCCCTATTGGGTCGGCGAGGAGCGGCGCTTGCTGGAACTGCCGCTGACCACGGTCTACTGGGGGATGCTGCGCCAGCTCGGCCAGATCCTGTTTCCCGTCGCGGACCGCTTCCCGCGCCTGCCCGGACTGCTTTCCCGGCTGGGGCTGCTCGAACGGATCGCGCTGACCCCCGAAGGCGTCTCGCTGCCGGACGCGCTGCGCGGTATCGACATCGCGATCGACGACGGTCTTCCGGTGCTGGTGCTGAGCTTTCACAGCCCCTCGCTCGTGCCCGGCAACACGCCATACGTGAACAGCGAGGAGGAACTCGACGGGTTCTACGACTGGCTGCGCGGCGCCTTCGCCTATCTCCAGATGCGCGGAGTGCGGCCGACCACCGTCGCCGAGATCGTCGACGCGGTGGTCGTATGACCTATTGCCCTGCCGCCCCGCGCGAGCTAGGCGCGCGAACCCGCGTGTTTTCGCGGCGCTCGTCGTCGCGACAATCGGGGGGCCTGTAGCTCAGTTGGTTAGAGCTGGCCGCTCATAACGGCTAGGTCGCGGGTTCGAGTCCTGCCGGGCCCACCGATCGCGAGCACGAATGGCGGTCCGGTACCGGTCGGTGTCGGGGAGTAGCGCAGCCTGGTAGCGCATCTGCTTTGGGAGCAGAGGGTCGCAGGTTCGAATCCTGTCTCCCCGACCATTTTAGCGCGCTAAGCCGCAGATTTCCGCCTTTTAGCATGGGTTTCCGCCCCGTGTTGGTCACACAACCAACACACATAGCGGGAGCACATGCGGGAAGGTCGTTATCGATGAGCCGCATACCCTTCACCATCCGGATCATGGGCCGCTATTCCTTCCGCCGCCGGATCCATTTCCGAAATATTATCTCCAAGCCGCTAACCTTGGCGTTGCAGACTGCCGATCCGGGCGCTGCGCGTGAGCGCGTGGCGATCCTGGCGGCGCGTTTCGTAATTGTAAGGGCAGACGTAAAGACCATGCTGGAAGGCCAGCGCAACCTGACCGGCGTCGAGATCGAGGCCATTTTCCGCCGGGAACTCGAGCGGCAGCTCTGCTCCTGGCTATCGGACGCGTATGCTGATGCCCCCTGGTCATCTTCGGTAATTGAAGAGGCTGCCCGGCATGGCGAAGCATACCGGCAGCTTCGCCTTCCCGATCCGCGCCACGATATGGATACATTCGAGAGAACCAAGCTCGACGCTGCCAAACGGAAATTGACCGGGAATGACCTGACGCCGGTGTGGGTGCGCCCGCTGGTCGATCAAATACGAGACACGCTTTCCGACGATTACGTAACCTCAACCCTGAAAGCGATTGGAGCGACGCCCAGCGAAGCCAACATCGCCGCTGCGCGAACACACCTTATCCGGGCCGGCGCATCGGCTTGTACGCGTGTGCAACGCGTCTTCGACGACGACGTTCTCGATGCCGCCGATCCTGTGCGGGCCATGACGGCGGATCTGGGTGAACTGCCTCCGGCGGTAGCGGCCTTATTGGCGAATGCCGAGGGCGTCGCTGCGTCCCTCGCACTGACGAACCTGCCCTCACCTGCGCCACCTACGGAATGCCCGTTCGCGATCTACGACAGCCGCCGGTTCAGCGAAATCATCGAGGACGTCTTAATCGAGCTTAAACAGGACAAGATCTGGAAAGGCGATCTCAAGCAGCAGCGCCGGATCATGCAGTCCTTCGCGTGGATCACCGGCGACCGCGAACTCGGCTCGTATGACCACCGCGACGTTGCCCGGTTCAAAAACGGGCTGAAGCGGCTGCCTACAACTTTTCGGTTCGGGCGCCCGACTAAAGGCGCCATGTCTAGGCCGTTTGAGGAAGTCATCACCGAAATCGCCCCCATCACTTCGGCGACCGCAAGAAACCTCAAAACGGTCAATCGCGACCTCAGCACGATGAGCACGGTCGCCAAGCACCTCGCGCTCACGTCGTGGAAGCCGCGCATCCACAACGTCTTGATCATGGATTTCGCGGGCGCAACCGTCGCCATCCAGGAGAGCGAAGATGCCGAGCTCCGACCCCCGTGGAAGAAAGAGGAGCTTGAATGCCTCTTCCGCTCCCCGCTTTACCAAGGCGGCGGAGCCGGCAAGAACCGTCTAAAAAGTAACAGCCCCTGCCCGCAGGTGTGGCATGATGCGGCCTATTGGGCACCGCTAATCTGGTATTACACCCATGCGTGCCGGGAAGAGATTTGCGGACTCGAAGTCGCCGACGTATTCGATGACCACCCCGTTCCCCATATCTTCATTCGCGAGAACCTGACCCGCGGAAGGGACGGTGAGAAGGCTGGCGAAAAGCGCATTGCGCGTCGGCGTAAAATCCCTCTCCATGATGAAGTTCTGCGTCTGGGCTTCCTCGATTACGTGGCCGCTATCCGCGCTGAAGGCCATACCGCGTTATTCCCTGAACTCTACCTGTTCGACAGCAAGCGTGGCGGTGCCCAATTTTACGATCGCGCTTGGCGGCATATGGTCCAGTGGATCACCGACCGGATGCAGGTCGAGGTGAACGACAAGGGGAAAGGTCCTGATATCCATTCCATCCGCTCGCTCGGATCGTCGTTCTACGAGGTAGACGGTGTCAACGAAATCATGCGAGCCGACATTATGGGACATGCCCGGTCCGGCACCAATGCCAAGCATTATTCGAAGCGGATCAAGACCGAAGGGCTTGAGGTCGTCCTTCGCGAGCGCCTTGCGTTCATCGACCGGTACGTCCCTGAAATAACGAAGCACCTTGAGCCCGCCCCCATCCGCTTGCTGCCAATCGAGGCACGGTCGAGAGTCGGGTCGGGTCGTCATCGTCGCATCCGCTCCGACGCGGGTATGTCCAGGAAGGATGGAACTTAGGTCAGGTAGGTTTGCGTAAGCGAGCCGCGACGAACATCTCGCTTCCATGGCGGTCTATGCGCTTAGCCGCTCGTATATCATCAATACGGCAGCTTCGCGCCCCAAATTCGGTCATTTTACGGGCAGAATGCTGATCCCGGAAGCGGGCATTCCGGGAAGACATCTTCACACGATGAACGAGAGCGAATTGCCGAAATTGTGAAGCAGAACCGGCAGGAGCAGGCTTCCGGTGCGCAAACGCAGCCAGACCGCGATAAAGGCTGGGATTGCCGTCAGCGCCATCGTGATGGGATCGAAGGCAAAGCTGTCGTCCGAGAAGCCACAGGCATGTGCCAATCCGAACAGGAAGCACGACAGGACCGCGCCCCATCCCCAATCGACCCGAGGAACCGTCTCCTTCCGGTGAAAGCCTGATCCAGCGCGAACAGCAGGATGCCACGATAGAAGAGCTCCTCCTCCAAACCCGGCATGGTGAGCTGAAACGCGATATCTTCGCCGCTAGCCGGGTTTCCAGGGAAGATGAGAGCTATGACGTAGTGTCGCCGAAGCCGTTCGGTCTTCATGCGACCGCCATGCCTACCGCTGCTTAGTCAACTGAGGTAGATCGACGCCAAAGACAGATACGCTGATCTTAGATGCGGTTTGGCTTCGAGCGCTTCCTGCGATCAAGTGCAAGCTAGGTCGCGACAACTTGCAGGTGATGGATAGCGAGGCCAGGCGAGCCTTCGAATGGTCCTAGATGGCGGTGCGGGAGCATGCTTTCATCATGGTCAACTATTTGAATATTGGCTGAGACCGCTACTTGTCATCGGGCCGCCCGCTTTCTGGGTCGCTGAGCGGCGGCTGCCGGGCATCGCTTGTGGTTGATCCCGTCAACAACCGCGCCCCGCGTCCGTAAGTAAACCATGCCCAAGCCCAGTTGACATAGACGACCAGGCGGCTGCGAAAGTCCACAAGCAGCATCAAATGTATAAGTGACCAGACCAGCCAGGCGAGAAATCCCGTGAGCCGGAGCCTGCCGAATTGCGCCGCCGCACGCGAGCGCCCGATCACCGCCATGGTACCATAGTCGCGGTAGCGGAAGGCGCCGGGCTCGCGCCGACCGGCGATACGGGCCGCGAGCAGCTTCCCGACATATGTGCCCTGCTGCTTGGCAACTGGTGCAAGAGCCGGCAAGCGCTCGTCGCCGCCTGCTTCGAAACTTGCGACGTCCCCGATCGCAAAGATGTTTGGATGACCCGGCACCGAACAATCGGACCGGACCGTTACAGCCCCGTTGCGGACCCCATCGATTCCAAGCCATTCAGCAGCCGGACGGGCCTCAGTGCCGGCACACCACAGCACGGCTGCGGTATCTATCCGCTCGCTACCGAGCACCACGCCGGTGGGATCGATTGCCTCGACGGCCGTGCCAATCCACACCTCCACCCCCATCGAGGTTAGAGCTTCGGTCGCATAGGTCGAAAGCGCGGGATCGAAACCCGACAGCAAACGGCCGCCCGCCTCGCATAGGACCACACGCGTGTCGCGCGGATCGATGCGAGAGAAATCGCGCGCCAAAGTCGCGCGTGCGAGTTCGGAGATGGTCCCAGCCAGTTCCACGCCAGTTGGGCCGCCCCCAACAATAGCAAAGGTCAGGAGGCGTCGTATCTCTGCGTCGTCGGTCGACTGCTCGGCCCGCTCGAACGCTTCCAGCAACCGCGCGCGGATGGCAAGCGCATCCTCAATCGTCTTGAGAACCAGCGTGTGTTCGCGCCAGTTGTCCTGTCCAAAAAAGCTCGAGGCCGATCCCGTGGCGAGTACGAGATAATCGTATGGCAACCGATGCCCATCGCGCAGCAGCACCGAGCGCGCCCTGATATCGACGCCTGTAACCTCCGCCATCAACACACTTAGGTTTGACCCACCGCGCATCAGCACACGATTGGCCGTAGCGATATCGGACGGGGAAAGCGCCGCAGTCGCGACCTGGTATAGCAGCGGTTGAAACAGGTGATGATTGGTTTGGTCGATCAGCGTCACTTCCGCGGCATTGCCGCGAAGAGCGCGCGCTGCAGCCATGCCGCCGAAACCGGCGCCGACGATGACGACCCGGGGGCGGTTCGTCGATTCGGGATGAGACAGGTTCAGCGAAAGCGTTTGGCCTTGCAATTGGGTCTTCCTATTGCGACGAGCGATGATATGTAAACTTATTCGTTTCATTTTGGGCGCATGTCAAAGTCTGATTCGCGCCGAACCGTTTTTGAGCCCAAACCCTTCATGCTGCGCATATTCGTTTCGCTCATTTTCACATGTCTGATCGCAGGTTGTGACAACGCCCCCGTTCCGGAGGAGGCCGATCGGCGTCCCGTCAAACTCTACACCGTGGTGACAGGCGGCCAAGCCAGGACTTATGAATTTCCCGCGATTATCGAGGCAAGCACATCTTCGGATCTAACCTTCGATGTTCCGGGCAAGATCGTCCGGCTAACGGTGGATCAGGGCGATTTCGTCAGGGCCGGCACGGTGATCGCGCAGCTCGACCAGACCATCGCGCGCAACCAGCTCGTCCAGGCACGCGAACAGTACGAGGCGGCACAGGATGCATTCCGCCGCGCCGACGCACTGGTCGGCGAAGGCGCGATTCCGCGGGCAGTGCACGTTCAGCGCGAAACGCAGCGCGACACTGCGCGAGCCGAACTTGACAATGCGCGCGAGCAGTTGGAGAAGACCGTCTTGCGGGCGCCCTTTTCGGGCCGCGTGGCCAGGCGACTGACCGAGCCGTTCGAATATGTTTCGCCGCAGCAGCCGGTCGTGACCTTACAGACCGCCGGTTCCGCCAAGGCGGTGGTCCAGGTTCCCTCGTCCATCGTTGCCAATGCCGAGCAGCGGGCCCCGATCAACGCGGCGATCGCGCTCGACAGTCTCCCCGACAGGCGGTTCGCGGCCCGGTTCGGCTCGTTCGCCACCGACGCCACGCGTCAGTCGCTCACCTACGAGGCGACGTTCCTGTTCGATCCGCCTTCCGGCGCGCTGATCCTGCCGGGCATGACGGGAACACTGCATGTCGAGCTCGATACCGATGATGCCGAGATGCCGGCTGTGCCACTGGAAGCGATCGTTGGGCGTGACGAAAAGACATTCGTCTGGCGCGTGGACCGCAGGACCGGAGCCATCGCGCTGCGCCGTGTCACCGTAGGCAAGGGAGCAGGCGGAATGCTGCCTGTAACTGCCGGCATCGGCCGCGGAGACCTGATCGTAGCCGCCGGGCTCGCCAATCTCGAAGAGGGGATGAAAGTCCGCCCCTACGAGCGGGACTGAGCCATGTCGTTTAATCCCGCCGTCTTCTCGATCAGGAATCGCCTGCTCATCCTGCTCGTCATCATCGGGACGATCGTTGCCGGGATGGCGGCCTATGGGTCGCTGCCGCGCTTCGAGGATCCCGAGTTCACCATCCGCCGCGCTGTCGTGGTAACACCCTATCCTGGCGGATCGCCGATGGAGGTCGCCACCGAGGTCACCCAGCGTCTCGAGCGGGAGATCGGGCAGATGCAGGAGGTGAAGGAGATTGTTTCGACCTCCGAGGCGGGCCAGTCGCGCATCGAGGTGGAGATCAAGTACGAGTTCGGGCGCAACAAGGAACAGCTCCAGATCGTCTGGACCAAGCTGCGCAACCGCGTGGCCG
Organism: Erythrobacter sp.; assembly: GCA_025698865.1. Taxonomy (GTDB): domain Bacteria; phylum Pseudomonadota; class Alphaproteobacteria; order Sphingomonadales; family Sphingomonadaceae; genus Qipengyuania. The sequence continues at coordinate 504,485 of JAILWQ010000003.1, forward strand.
ATGCCGCCCGGCTGCTTCCGCCCGGGGCAGGTCCCTCGATCGTCAACGACGATTTCGGCGACGTCTTCGGCATCTTCTACATGCTAACCGCCGATGGTTATTCGCCGGCCGAGCTGTACGACTATGCCGAAAAGCTGCGCACCGACCTGAGCGGTGTGGAGGGTGTGGGCAAGGTGGTGCTGTCGGGCGAGCAACGCGAGGCCTTCTATGTCGAGATCATGCGCGAGCGGGTCGCGGCGCTGGGGCTGTCGGTGCAGAGCGTCTATCAGGATCTAGCACAGCAGAATTCCGTCGTCGCAGCGGGCAGCGTGCGCGTCGGCGACCAGCGTCTGGAGATCGTTCCCACCGGCGAGATCGATTCGGTCGAGGAATTGCGCGATCTGCCGGTGATGACCGGCCAGGAAGGCGCGGTCGTGAGACTGGGCGATCTGGCCCGCGTGACGCGCGGCTATGTCGATCCGCCGATGCAGATCCTGCGCTACAATGGCAGGCCGGCGGTGGGCATGGGCATCTCGAATGCGACCGGCACAAATGTGGTCGAGGTCGGCGAGGCGATCGAAGCCAAGCTGCGCGCGAGCGAGAGCGACCGCCCGATCGGCATCGAGATCCACGAATTCTACCACCAGGGCAAGGTGGTGTCGGACGCGATCGGCGATTTCGTGATCAATGTCGCGACGGCGCTCGTCATCGTGGTGGTCACGCTGCTGATCTTCATGGGCTGGCGCTCGGCCGTGGTCATCGGCGCCGTGCTCATGCTCACCGTCGCGGCGACGCTGGCTGGGATGAATGCCGGCGGGATACCGATGCACCGCATCTCGCTGGGCGCGCTGATCATCGCGCTGGGAATGATGGTGGACAACGCCATCGTCGTGGTCGAGGGGATGCTCGTCGGCCTCAAGCAGGGCAAAAACAGGCTGGAGGCGGCGCGCGCGATCGTGGGCCAGATGCTGTGGCCGCTACTAGGAGGCACGCTGGTCGGCATCATCGCCTTCGCCCCGATCGGCCTCGCCCCCGGGCAGGTCGCCGAATACACCAATCACCTGTTCTGGGTGATGATGATCTCGCTCTTGTTCTCGTGGTTCTTCGCGGTCACCGTAGCGCCTTTTCTCGCCAACTGGCTGTTCGAGAAGGAGGAGGATGCTGCCGCTTCCGGCACTGATCGGGAGACAGGATTCGATGCAGGCCACGACGGTCTCGAGGACGAGGCCGCCCCGCAGCGCGAAGCCGGCCGGATCGGCACCGCCTATCGCGAATGGCTCGCGCGCGCGCTGCGCCATCGCTGGCGTACCATGGGCCTGACCGGGGGGTTGTTCGCCGTCTCCCTTGTGGGCTTCGCGTTCGTGGAACAGGGTTTCTTTCCCGCCTCCACCACGCCGCATTTGATGGTCGATTACTGGCTGCCTGCGGGCACCGATATCGAGCGGACCAATGCCGACCTGGAGGAGATTGAGGAGGATCTGGCGACGATGGACGGCGTTACTGACGTTCAGACCGTGGTCGGCATGGGTACCTTGCGTTACAAGCTGGTCTATCAGCCCGAGGCGCCGACATCCTCCTTCGGCCAGATGATCCTGCGGGTTGAGGACGCCTCGACGCTCGAGCGGCTGCAGGCAGATGTGCATGCCTATTTGCAAAAGAACGCCCCCGAAGCGCGCGCCAAGGTCTGGCTGTTCGAACTGGGGCCGGGTGGCGGCTCGAAGATCGAGGCGCAGTTTTCGGGGCCCGATCCGGCGGTTCTGCAGAGCCTGGCGCAGCAGGCCAAGGATGTCTTCGCCGAGGACGAAGCGGCCATCCTCGTGAAGGATGACTGGCGCGAGCAGGTGCCGGTCATCCACCCGCTCTATTCCGAAACGCGCGCGCGTCGCCTTGGCGTCAGCCGCGAGGACGTGGCCGAGGCCTTGCAGGGCACGTTCGCGGGCCGTCCGATAGGCGTCTTCCGCGAGGGCGACGACCTGATCCCGATCATCGCCCGCTCGCCCGAAAGCGAAACGCGCGACGCGCAGAACATGGAAGCAATCCAGGTGTTCAGCGCCAGCGGCGCCTCGCTTCCGCTGCAGGAAGTGATCGACGGTTTCGAGACCCGCTGGCGTCATTCGCAGATTCAGCGGATCGATCAGCGCTGGGCAATCAACGCCCAGGCCGATCCCGCGCCGGGCGAAACCGCCAACCGTCTGCTCGATCGCGTGCGCGGAGACGTCGAGGCGATCGAACTGCCTTCCAGCTACCATTTCGAATGGGACGGCCAGGAAGGAACGAGCACCGAGGCGATCGATTCGCTGATTGGCGTGGTCCCGCTCGGTGTCATCGGCATGGTGCTGGTGGTAATCGTGCTGTTCAACGCAGTGCGCCAGCCGGTGATCATTTTCATGATCGTGCCGCTGGCGATCATCGGCGTAACCATCGGCCTGCTCATCACCGGCATAGCGATGGAGTTCATCGCCATTCTCGGTGTGCTCTCGCTCTCGGGCCTGCTGATCAAGAACGCGATCGTGCTTGTCGATCAGATGGATATCGAGATCGGCGAGGGCAAACCGCGTTTCGATGCCATCATTGAGGCAGCCTATGATCGCGCCCGCCCGGTCATCCTGAGTTCGCTGACGACGGTACTCGGCGTCATCCCACTGCTGTTCGACGCCTTCTTCAAGGCGATGGCCGTGGTCCTGGCCTTCGGGCTGGCCTTCGGGACGGTACTGACCCTGTTCGTGGTGCCGGTCCTCTATGCAATCTTCTTCAAGATCGGCCCTGACGAGACCGCAGCCGAGCCACAGGGGGCAAGTTGAACCATGCGCATCGTCCCTCTCACCGCCATGTTGCTCGGCCTGATGCTGGTGTCAGGCTGCTCGCATCCCGACAGGGTCGGCGATGGTCCGGTCGCACCCGCCCGCGCAGCCCTGCCGCCTTTGCCGGAACGCTGGCGGGCAGTCGCCGATGCCGCAGGGCCGGTCGCGGACGGATGGGTCGCCGCCTTCGGCGACCCGCGCCTCGCCGCGCTCGTGGCCGAAGCGCAGGAGAAGAACAGTGATCTTCAGGCCGCCGCGGCGCAGGTCCAGCGCGCCGCAGCACTTGCCCGTCAGGCGCGTTCCGGGCTGCGTCCGGCCGTTCAGGCGGTCGGCCTGGGTTCGCGCAGCCATATCGAGATCGATGATATCGAAATCGGCGGGCAGGCCGGACTGCCGGTGCCGTCCAGCATCGAATATGACAGCACCAGCTTTCTGGGACTGGCGCAGGCGAGTTGGGAAATCGACCTGTGGGGCAGGATCAGCGATGGCTGGTATGCCGCGCTCGAGAACGAGGCGGCTGCCCGCGCCGACTATTTCGCGGCCCGGCAATCGATTGCCGCGGGCGTGGCGCGCGCCTATCTGGTCTCGATCGAGGCTTCGCGGCAGGTGGGGCTGGCCGAGGAAGCGGTTGATACGCTCGAACATCTGCATCGCCTGGTGGGTCTGCAGGTCCGCGAGGGCGTCGCGATGGATGGCGATCTGGCACTGATCCGCGCCAATCTCGAACAGGCGCGCGAGGCTCTCGCACGGGCACAGGGCGCGCGGCGCGAGGCGATCCGTGCTCTCGAACTACTGGTCGGGCGCTATCCCGCGGCCGAGTTCGCCTCGGGAATTGACTTGCCGCCCATGCCAACGCCGCCGCCTGCCGGGCTGCCTTCGACGCTGCTCGAGCGGCGGCCCGATCTGGTCGCGGCCGAGCGGCGCGTCGCCGCCGCACTGCATGCCGAGGACCAGGCCAGCAAGGCGCGCCTGCCGCGCCTGTCGCTCACGGGGCTGGCGGGCGCGGTGTCGGACGCCCTTGAAAATATCTTCGATCCTACCGCGACCCTGTTCAGCATTGGCGGCAATGTCGCGGCGCCGATCTACCAGGGCGGCGCGCTGGCTGCCGGCGAAAACATTGCCGATGCCGAACTGCGCGCGGCGATCGCGCAATATGCCGGCGCCGCGCTGGCCGCTTTCGAGGAGGTGGAAACCGCGCTCGACAGCGGCGTGGTGCTTCGCCGCCGCCGGGACGCGGCCGTCATCCGCGTGCGCGAGATAGAGGAAGCGCTCAGGATCGAGGATCTGCGGTACAGGGTCGGCGAAAGCAGCCTGCTTGACGTGTTGCAGATCCGGCAGCAGGCGATCACTGCGCGCAGCGATCTGGCGACGATCGAGCGCATGGAACGCGAGCAGTTCGTCACGCTCAATCTGGCGCTCGGCGGAAGCTGGAACGCGCCGGAGGCTGATCCCCCAGAGATTTCCGAGAAGGATGGCGATGCGAACCCGTAAAGAACTCCGCCTGACCATGATGCCGGGACAGGCCATCGACCTGGTGCGAACGCTCGTCCTGGGAGTGCTCGGCCCCGCATTGCTGCTTGGCGGTTGTGCCAGCTTCGACCGGCAACCGTTCGAGGCCGCGCAGATCGAAGCCGCGCACGCGCCGGATTCGCCGAAAATCCGCCATTGGGCCAATTCCCCCGACCTGTTGACACAGATCTCGATCGCCCCGCCACCGCCGGGCGAGCCACTGCGCGTGCTCGCGCTGTCGGGCGGTGGGGATGACGGGGCCTATGGTGCGGGTTTTCTCAACGGATGGTCGCAAACCGGCAAGCGACCTGAATTTGCCGTGGTCACTGGAGTCAGCACCGGGGCTCTCATCGCCCCCTTCGCGCTGCTCGGGCCGGACTACGACGACGAGCTGAAACGCGCCTATACCGAGATCACGCCCGACGACATTTACAAGGACCGCTTCGCGTTGGCGATCCCGTTCTCGACCAGCGTCGCGACGACCGGGCCGCTCGAGGCTCTAATCGCCCGCTTCGCCACTGATGCGGTGATCGATGCCATCGGCGAAGAGCACCGCAAGGGCCGGCGCCTGTTCGTCGGCACCGTCAGCCTCGACCGCCCCGGCAATGCGATCTGGGACATGGGAGCGATCGCGGCCGGTGATGCGCCCGGTCGCTATGCCCTTTTCCGGCGCATCCTGCTCGCCAGCAGCTCCGTCCCGGTGCAGTTCCCCCCGGTGCTGATCGAGATGGAAGCGCAGGGAGAGCGAATCAGCGAACTCCATGTCGATGGCGGCACCATTGCGACCCTGATGGCCGCTCCGCCGGTCGCGAACGACCAGATCCTGCGGGACAGCCAGTCCCCAACGGAGCTGTATCTGCTGGTCAACGGCAAGATGGCAGGCGAGTTCGAGCTGATCGAAGCAGGTCTCTCCAGCATCGCCAAGCGGACGCTTGAGGTGATGCTCTTCTCCAGCCTCCAGGACCGTGTGGCCTCGGCCTATGTCTGGGCGAGATCGACCGGCGCCGGATATCACTTGACCTTTATCGAGCAGGACTTCGACGCGGACGAGCACGATCTTTTCGAGCAGGATTATATGCGCACGCTGTTCGACTATGGCGTGGAGCGCGGTCGGGCACAGGCATGGCAGGATAGTCCGCCATCGTCGGATCCGGACACTGTCGCATCAGCCGTGCCCGAAACGACGAGTTCCGAGGATTAGCGCCCGTCATGGCACCGGGACGAACATACCGCATGAGCTTCGCCTTTTCCGATATCCCCCATCAATCCGGACGGCCGGCCGTCGTTAACGGCGCCAATAGCGGCACCGGCTACGAGATCGCCCCGCACCTGGCGATGAAAGGCGTGCGCGTGCTGCTGGCGTGTCGCGATGCCGAGCACGGCACTTTGCGTGTCTTACAGGCCGTGACCGATCCGCAAGCGGAAGGCGGCGACCATCCCGGTCCTTGCGGTCTCATGGGGATGCGTGGCCAGACTTCGGGTCGCGCGGTCGTGACAGACCCGACTCGCGACCGGGAGATGACGAGAAAGCTGTGCAACAGGTCGGTTGCACTAACCGGAACAGAACCGGACATTGAGGACCGCATCGGCCTCGACCTTTCGCCGGCAAGCCATGTGCTGGGTGATCCCACCGCGCTCGGACGGATTTTTGATAACCTCGTCGATAATGCCCTGCGCCACGCCTCGACCGTCACGGTAAGGAATGTTTCGGATGGCGGTAAGACCTGCTGGTCGTTTGAGGACGATGGCCCGGGAGTTGCGCCCGACCAACAACTGACGTTAGGCACGGCCTATGCCCGTTTCGATCCGTCACGCGATCGACAGACGGGCGGAGCCGGCCTTGGCTTAGCGATCGTCTGCGGACTTGCCGAAGCCATAGGCGGCTCCGTCTCGTTCCGGTCCAAGCCGGGCCGAGGACTGCATGTGCAAGTCGTGCTGTTGTCGGCGGGTAGAAGCTCAGAATGAGCGAGACTCCACTGCAGACTGATAATAATCGGAGGAGTAAATCAAATTGATAAAATTGAGGATCATCAACGATGAGTATCGTCGCTCAACTCGCGATCGGAACGGTGACCGTTGCACTTACCATCATCATGCAAGCGTGTTTTGCCGCAATAGCCTTCTCAGTCGATGATCGCTTCACGCCGCCTCGCACGCGAACAACACGCTTTGGAGCGACCTTGCTTCTTGCCGCTTCTACGATATGGATGCTGCTCGCTATCACGCTGGCGGCTTGGATTTGGGCGGCCCTGTTTATTGTATTGGGTGCCTTCGAAGCGCTGGAACCGGCGCTCTATTTCGCAACGGTTTCCCTGACGACGCTAGGCTTCGGCGACGTTATCCTCTCGCAGGATGTGCGGCTGCTGTCTGCGATCGTGGCTGCCAACGGCCTCGTCATGTTCGGTTTGAGCACTGCGTTTCTTCTCGAATTCGTGGGTCAGGTGCGCGAGGAGAAAGGCAGTTCGACGCGATCCCACATTTCGACGGCAGAATGACTTCGTACAGAACCGGCTCACTTTGGCTATGACGTGCTCCCCTGTTTGTTACCAGTCAGAGGTAGAGTCCGGCTCCTTCATGATGTGTGTTTGATGGGATGGCAACGTGTCTGGGGGCATGCCCCCAGACACGTTGGCCGGCGATCTCGGCGGGGGTCTTCCCGCCCAGTTTCGAGTGTGGTCTGACCGTGTTGTAATCGTGCCGCCAGGCAGCCAGCACGAACCGAGCATGAGCCAGCGAGGTGAACAGGGTCTCGTTGAGGCATTCGTCGCGCAGGCGACCATTGAAGCTCTCTACGAAGCCGTTCTGCATCGGCTTGCCCGGTGCGATGTAGTGCCACTCGACCCGCCGCTCCTGCGACCAGCGCAGGATGGCCGACGATGTCAGTTCGGTGCCATTGTCGCTGACCACCGTGTGCGGATTGCCGCGGCTGCCCATCAGGCTGGTCAGTTCCCGCGCCACCCGAGCACCCGACAGCGACGTATCGGCCACCAGCGCCAGGCACTCGCGCGTGTAGTCATCGACCACGCACAGGATACGGAAGCGCCGACCGCAGATCAGGCTGTCGGAGACGAAGTCGAGGCTCCATCGCTGGTTCGGGCCGTCCGGCAGCACCATTGGCCTGCGCGTGCCCAGCGCCCGTTTCCGGCCGCCACGGCGCCGCACCCGCAAGCCCTCCTCCCGGTAGATGCGCAGCAGCTTCTTGTGGTTGGGTGCGATGCCCTCCCGTGCTAGCAGGTAGCCCAGGCGGCGATAGCCGAACCGGCGACGCTCCGCGGCCAGCTCACGTAGCCGCTGCCGCAGCGCCCCGTCATCCGGCCTTGTCGGCTCGTAACGGATCACTCTGCGGCTCACACCAACCAGTGCACACGCCCGACGCTCGCTCACCCCGTGATGCTCCCGGGTATGGGCGACGGCTTCCCGCTTGGCGCCGGGCGTTACCATTTTTTTGATGCCAGATCCTTCAGAATGGCATTGTCGAGCATCGCTTCGGCCAAGAGCTTCTTGAGCCGCGAGTTCTCCTCTTCGAGGGATCGCAACCGCCGGGCTTCGGACACATCCAGACCGCCGAACTTCGACTTCCACTTGTAGAACGTTGCTGAGCTGATCCCGTGGCGGCGGCAAACCTCCGCCGTCGCCATGCCCGCTTCCTGCTCCTTCAAGATCGCAATGATCTGCTCTTCGTTGAACCTGCTTCGCTTCATGTCGTCCGACTCCTTGCGTCAGACTCTACCAAAAAGCGGTCACATTTCAGGGGAGCACGTCAGCGGTTATCCTGCGCAGGCCGGCAACCCCGCCCGCGCTCCGACGGCAGCAGCGGGCCGATCAGCTCCCGCTCGTCATCCGAAACACCAATCCGCTCGCCCAATGCCGCCTCCAAAAGGCAGCCTTGAATCAACACCCGAGTCTCAGGTCAAGCTTTGTCCACGAAGCCTAACTTTCAAGAGCCAAGAGAGCTTATCGCAGTTGCAAGTTCATCCTCGGTGTACGGCTTGGAAAGGCGAGGTAGTTTTTGAGCCCGTCCCTCCGGCAGTTCCGCAAACCCTGATGCGATGATTATTTTTAAGTCGGGGTCACGATCCCTTGCCCTCTCTGCCAATTCAGCCCCTGTCATACTTGGCATCGCATAATCTGTGATCATGAGGTCAATTTCTTCGTTCTCGAGGATTTCCAAGGCTGCTGCGCCAGATGAGGCTTCAAAAACCTGATAACCCATCTCTTCCAGGATCGTTGCTGTATTGAGGAGAATGATGCCATCGTCATCGACAGCTAAGATACGCAATGAGGTATTCGATCGCTCTGTCGCAGGAGGTTTTTCTGGTTCTTCCGAGTGTTTCTGTTCCGCGATCTTCAATAGGATTCTTGCCGTAGTCCCTTCGCCAGGGACGCTATCGAGCAAAAAGCGCCCTCCGCATTGCTCGACCATGCCTCGGATGACGTGACCCCCAGCTTTCCTCCAGCTGGGATTAGAGCCGAGCCGTTTTGTTGCGCATGAGCGCGGTTGAAGCAATGGGCTGCGTAGCGGAGCCCGTAGGGCGTAGCGAAGCAGGCCATTGCTTAT
>JAILWQ010000027.1 GCA_025698865.1 Erythrobacter sp.
TATGCGTTGCCCGCCACAATGACGCCGCCAGATATCTCCGGCAGCTCGTTGCACGGGTCTGGTGTCTCGGGAGGCCGAGGAGCCTCGGGCGATCCGGGATGACGGACTGTTCGGCTAACGTAGACGGAGAACCATGACCTCGAGTCCTAGCATGAAGAGAGCGCTGATAACAGGTATCACTGGTCAGGATGGGTCGTACTTGGCGGAGTTGTTGCTCGCCAAGGGTTACGAGGTTCACGGACTTGTCCGGCGCTCCAGCACCTTCAGTACCGAACGCATCGATCACCTGTACCGCGACCCGCATGAGGCAGGGGTACGACTCTTCCTGCACTACTCCGACCTGGCTGATTCGTCGTCATTGGTGACGACGGTCAACCGCGTGCGGCCAGACGAGGTGTACAACCTGGGCGCGCAGAGCCACGTAGGCGTCAGCTTCGAGATGCCGGAGTTCACAGCGGACACAGTGGCCATGGGCACCCTTCGGCTCCTCGAAACCCTACGCCACTGTGACTTTCCGGTTCGGTTCTACCAGGCTGGCAGCAGCGAGATGTACGGGGACGTGGTTGAGAGTCCGCAGACCGAGACAACCCGCTTTCGGCCCAGGAGCCCTTACGCCATCGCCAAGGTGTTCGCGCATTCGATGACTGCCGAGTATCGCGACGCGTATGGGCTGTTTGCAGCGAATGGGATTCTCTTCAACCACGAGTCTCCACGGCGAGGAGGCACGTTCGTCACGCGTAAGGTGACGCGCGGGATCGCGGCAATCGTGGCGGGGCAGGCTGACAAGATCTACCTCGGCAACCTCGATGCTCGACGCGACTGGGGATATGCGCCGGAATACGTCGAGGCCATGTGGCGGATCCTCCAACACGACGAGCCTGATGACTTCGTCGTCGCGACCGGCGAGATGCACAGCGTTCGCGAACTGTGCGAGACAGCCTTCAGCCTGGTCGGAAGGGACTGGCAAGCACACGTTGAAATCGATCCACGCTACCTCCGCCCCACGGAGGTCGATGAGCTCTGCGGCGACGCCTCGAAGGCAAGTCGGATCCTCGGCTGGCGCCCGACGACGACGTTCCACAATCTGGTTCGGATCATGCTCGCGTCGGACCTCGAGACGGCTGGATTGAATCCCGCCGAGGTGATGGTGCAGTCCGCACTGGGAGAGCCTCGCTCGTGACCCAGTGGACCCGCGGACGAGTCATGGTGACCGGGGGCGGAGGCTTCCTCGGGAAGGCGGTCGTCGCTCGACTGGAAGCGGCTGGCGCGACGGACATTTTCGTGCCGCGCAGCGCGGACTTTGACCTCCGGACGGTTGAGGGCATCAACTCAGCTCTGTTCGACGGCCGTCCGGACACGGTCATCCATCTTGCGGCGGTGGTCGGTGGCATCGGCGCGAACCGCGAGAACCCCGGACGCTTCTTCTACGACAACGCGATCATGGGAATCCAGCTGATCGAACACGCTCGCCTGGCCGGCGTCTCCAAGTTCGTGACCATTGGCACCGTCTGCTCGTATCCGAAGTTCGCGCCTGTTCCCTTCAGCGAAGACGACCTCTGGGACGGATACCCGGAAGAGACGAATGCCCCATACGGGCTCGCGAAGAAGATGCTCCTGGTCCAGTCGCAGGCATATCGGGAGCAATACGGGTTCAACGCCACCTACCTGATCCCGGTCAACCTTTACGGGCCGGGCGACAACTTCGACCCACGTAGCTCGCACGTGATCCCCGCCCTCATCCGCAAGTGCGTTGAGGCGCGCGAGGCAGGTAGGGATCAAATCGAGGTCTGGGGAACGGGCTCCGCCTCGCGCGAGTTCATCTACGTCGACGACGCGGCGCAAGGAATTGTCCTCGGAGCAGAGCGCTACGACGGCCCGGACCCGGTGAATCTCGGGACCGGGCAGGAGATCAAGATCCGCGACTTGGTACAGACCATCGTGGGGCTCACCGGATTCGGCGGCGAGGTGCGTTGGGATCCAACCAAGCCAGACGGGCAACCTCGTCGGGCGCTCGACACAAGTCGCGCGCTGGAGCAATTTGGCTTCAGCGCGCAGACATCATTCGATGTTGGATTGACGGAGACCGTCCGTTGGTACAGCAGGAATCGGGGAGCGCTTCGCTCCCAGGTCTGAGGCGGGACCGCGAGTCAGATGAACACCTATGCGAGCCGCCGAAGCTTGCGGTACAGCCGGGCTCCCAGAGCCTTGCGGAGTATCCGACCCGCGAAAGGCCTTGCCTCGTGTCGAGCGCGGGAGATCCTCACTCGCCAAGATCGGTCGAGCCAGTGCAGGTAGTCGAGGACCTGGTCGGCGGTGTCCGGGGTCAACGCGGGATGGCCTCGGGGCTCAGCCTTGAAGACGGACCGAACCTCCTCGTCACCGCGGACAATCTCGTAGCCAGCTCGCGCCATCGTCGCCGCCAACGTGCTGAGCGTGAAGTGATACGTATGGGCCAGAGTGAGATAACGATCGAATCGGAAGCCATACTCTGGCTTGCGGTGAATTCTCATGATCCCGGGAACTTCAACGTAGTAGAGCGTCCCTGGATGGCCTAGTCTTAGCACCTCCCTCAAAGCCTCTACTGGACGCGGAAAATGCTCTGCGACATGGCTCATTATCACGATGTCGAACGGCGCGGACTCACGTAGGGTCTCCGGGCCACCGCCTCGGATATCTGTTCCGGCCGCTCTGCCGACCGCAACGAAGGAGTCGGCGAACTCACAGCCGAATAGCATTACTGCGCGGGGGGCGGCGGCTGCCTGGAATTCGCGAAGGACACTCCCCGTCCCGCACCCGATCTCCGCCACCCGCAGCTCGCCATCGGGAAGCAGGTCGTTCAGGTACGAATGGATCGCCCGTCCTTGGCCCACCCGGAACAGCACGCTGGCTGGATCCGGCTGGGTGATCCCCTGGTGGAGCCCGTGATAGACCTCGTTGTAGAACGACGGAAGGTTCTTCGCCGCGAGCCGAGGGCTCGTTCGACACAAGCCGCAGGATCGGCAGAGCACAGTGCCCACCGGGATCCCGAACCGATCCTCTGTGGCAAGTAGGGCGGAAGAAGTCGACCCACACAGGCAGCGGTCTACCTGCTCATACTCGTAGACACCAGTGGAGAGCTTCCCGAGGAGGGACTCCCTGAATCTATGCTGAACGGGGGACAGCCGCATCGGGGTGCGGTTGGCCGCAGTCATCGGGTAAGACGCTGGTGTCGCGGTTCACATTGTTGGCGCGCAGGCGCATACCTCAGAAGCAGCGGCTTCCCCGCCGCGTGCGGCCTCAGCCGGACGCTGAAAGGTGACATCGTCATCGCATGATACTGGCCCTTGACGGAGCAGATGCGCCCGGTCCATGAGTAACTCATCACGATTCGAACGGGCGACAAGCGTGTGAGCGGAGCTGCCCGCAGCCTGCGGGGGAGCGGAACGTACGCCCTCGCCGTCCTCGCCCAGCGCGGGATCGGCTTCCTGCTGCTTCCCCTGTACACACGGGTGTTGTCGGTCGAGGAATACGGTCAGTTGGCCGTGATCCTCACCATAAG
>JAILWQ010000028.1 GCA_025698865.1 Erythrobacter sp.
CCCTCGTCCCCCGCCTCCCAGATCAAGGCCAGATGCTCCGCCGCATTGGCGACCGGATCGCCCACATGGCTGACCGGCGTCGCCGCCGCCACCCGCACGAAGCCGTGCGTCCTGGGCGAATGGAAGGGATGGGTCTCGGCCATGGGCTCGTCCGCTGCTCCGGCGCGCGCCGGTCGGTCTCCGTATAGTCGGGAATGATGAACGACGGGAATCGTTCGTCCACACGGCCGCCGCGCGGACATTCCGAACGTCTGAAATGGGTGGATACCGTTGAAAAAGTCGCCTGACTGAGATCGGCTTGAAGAGCGGCATGGTCAGGCTGTGGCGGAGTTCGTGACGCTTCAGGCCTTCAGGCGGGTGCTGGGGCGGGCTGTAGCGGGATCAGACGGGCCATTTTGCGCAGGTTCTGGGCGGTGGCTGCGAGGAGGAACTCGTCTCGGGCGCCGCAGGGACCGCGAAGGCGCAGCCGATCCAGCCTGAGGATGCGCTTGAGGTGGGCGAACAGCATCTCGACCTTCTTCCGCTCGCGCCGGGAGGTTACGTAGGCATCGGTCCTGGCGATGTCGCGGGCGACGTCCCTGGCGTCTTCGTGGATGGAACGGGTCACCTTCCGAGCCGGCCCGTTGGGGCAGCAGTTGGGTTTGAGCGCGCAGGCGTCGCAATCGAGCTTGGAGGCGCGATAGCGATAGGTGTCATCCGGCGGTGCATCGGGGTGATCGGCGCGGAAGGCTCGCCGATATTGCTTCAGTTCCTTGCCGCCCGGACAGCGATAGAGGTCGGCGGCACGGTCGTAGGTGAAGTCGGCCCGGGAGAAGGTCCCGTCCGTGCGGCCAGACTTGTCGATGATCGGGATGTGCGGGGCGATCCCCTGGTCGTTGACCAGCCACTCCAGCATCTCGGCCGAGCCATAGGCGGTATCGGCGGCAAGGCGGTCGGGGTGGAGATCATGCCGATCCTGAACTCGCTCGATCATGGTGCGGGCCGCAGTCAGCTCGGCCGGCCGCACGGCGGTGGACGCCTCGACATCGACGATGACGGCGTGTTCCAGATCAATCAGGTAGTTGGTGGCATAGGCGAAGAAGGCCGGCCCCTTGTTGGCGGCGGTCCAGCGCGCGGCCGGATCCACCGGCGAGATGAACTTGGGTGTCACCGGCGTGGCCCCACCGAACGCCGCGTCATCCAGCACCGCCAGATACTCGTCGATAGCCCGGCCGGACGCCTCGGGCGGCAGACCAGGATCGCCCGGCACGCTGCGCTCCCGGTTCGCCTCGGCCTTGATCAGGCTGGCGTCCACGGCGAAGCCCTCGCCGCCGACCAAGCCTTCCGCCATGCAGCGGCGAAGGACCGTGTCGAACAACTGACGCAGCAGATCGCTGTCCCGGAAGCGGCCGTGGCGGTTCTTGGAGAAGGTCGAGTGGTCCGGCACGGCGCCTTCCAGACCCAGACGGCAGAACCAGCGATACGCCAGGTTGAGGTGGACCTCTTCGCACAGCCGACGCTCTGACCGGATGCCGAAGCAGTAGCCGACCAGCAGCATCCGGATCAGCAGTTCGGGGTCGATCGAGGGGCGACCCATGGCGCTGTAGAACGGAGCCAGATGCGCTCGCAGGCCCTCCAACTCCACGAACCGGTCGATCGACCTCAGCAGATGGTTCGCCGGGACGTGGTCCTCCAACGAGAAAGTATAGAACAGGGCCGCCTGATCGACCCGCCGCTCGCCCATCATCGCGCTGCCTCCGGCTTCAATGACCAGAGTGAATCAGCCCCCGCCGTCCGAGGCAATTGCCGACTTTTTCAACGGTATCGGCGCATAATGGACGCCCCTAGCGTCAGCCTTCGTTATGGCCCCTGTCTGGGGGTCAAGGGGTCGCAGGTTCGAATCCTGTCGCTCCGACCATCTAAATCTCTGATTTAGCTATGGTCTTTTGAAGGGGTCGCTCTAAGGGCGACCCCTTTGTCCGTTCTGGGGTCCAAATGGGGTCCAATGTCGAGCTGAGGCGATTCTTCATGTTCGAGCCGGTGCAGATCGTTTCGCTACAGGTCGAGATACCTCCTTTTTCCCATCGTGCTCAATAAGGCTGAGGCGTTTGCGCTGACCCTCCAGAATCGCGCGCTTAGGGCGCTCATCTTCCGAGTTTGATCTCGCCCTCTAAAAAGCCGGAGACACAGCCTCTCGATTATGTTTTCGGTATCCAGCTGCCGAGTCGACGCGGTGTGCTGGACACGTGACATGGCGCCCAGAGCATCGACTTCCGTGCCGCTGCGACCTTCACACCTCTTGTAGCGAGGGGGAAAGGACGCGAGCTTTGCGGGGAACGCTGTTATGTGGTGGCCATGCCTCTCTACTTCCTGATGAACGTCCTGGCGCTTGGACTCGTGCCGGGGCAGAATTCCGTAGCCGCCGACTGCGCACGACCTGTTGACGGGTTCGAGGAGGCGATATGTTCGGAGCCGATGCTTGCTCGCCTCGAGCAAGATATGGCGGAGCGGTACGCCGCAGCCCGTGAGCCATTATCCCCTGCTGCTCGAGGATGGCTTCAGGCGGATCAGGCGCTGTTCTTCGAAGCCAGGAAGGGGTGGCGAGAAGCCCGCCACGTTCTGCGCGCCGAACCTCTTGGCCCAGGTTATTGGACGCGTCGACGTATCGCCCTTCTCGAACAGGTTCACCCGGCCCGTGACGCGGCGTTCAGCGGTTTCTGGCAAAATGTGTCCGGGGTTGTCGTCGTCTCGGACAACCTGGATGGAAGTTTCACCGTTGAAGTCGAGGCCAGCCAACCCGTCGGTCGACACTGGCAGTGCTCTCTCGATTTCACCGCACGGGTGGAAAGGGGTGTGCTGGAGACCGTTCTGGATGAGGAAGAGACGGGTCCCGAGCGTTGGCGCATCCGTGCCGTCGTCACCGATGGGGTCCTGAAGTTGACCGAAAGCCCCGTTGCGGGCCGAGGCGGCGAGCGGCCTCCGTACTGCGGGGCTGGGGGCCACATCGACGGGATTTACTTCAGGACTGGGGATTGAAACGCTGAACGCGCTGCCCATCGGAAAGGCTTTGCTTCATCCGACTTTTGCTCACCAGCCATGGACGTACGTGCGACGAGCGTGCGCCCGGTACACCGGTCGCGGCATCACGGTCCGGCGCTTTGAAGGGCCGATATCAGTTGCCGAAAACGCGGCGAAGGAAACGCGACTGATGAGCGCACTGGCCCTAGATGTACGGGTAAGATCCGCTGTGGGTTGACCTAAGGTCAACGCCCCTGTCGAGGGGGACAGACGAAGGTCGTGTCCCACAGCGAATGTCATCCCTACTGCCCGTCATAGAGGCAGATTTATTTGGGGAGGATACACAATGCGAAAGGTTTCGCTTTCGGCGCTTTTCTGCGCGTCCACGGCCTTGATCGGCGTCAATAGCGCGATGGCGCAAACTCAGACGCAGACGGTGCAGGAAGAGCCTGTGGCCGTCGCTGTCGACGACATCGTCGTGACGGCTCAGCGTCG
>JAILWQ010000029.1 GCA_025698865.1 Erythrobacter sp.
CGCACCGTTACTTCGAGCACTTCGGCATTGAGGCGCCACGTGTCCCTCTGCTAGTGCCAGAGTTCACAGTTCCACTCTTCCTCCGAATGTATTGCGAGGGCGCTGCGGGTCGCGAAGACAAGGACACCGACCTCGGCTACGAAGGACGACTGCGAGTATTCGAGCGGTATCTACGTGTCAAGGTCGCCCAGGTGGCGCTGCGCATCCGGCCGTCTGCGTCCACCCAATACGAGGGAGAGCAGGCGCGCAGGCGCATATCGTCAGTTCTTGACGCGTTTCTTGACGAATGTGTCGTTCGGGGTCGCGAGGGCCTGCCTCAAGACGTCGTGCAGCAGCTCGCCCGTGACGCGCTAGGTGATGACGAGCGCGCGGCCGTCGTCATCGGAGCCCTAGAGAGTGAAGGCGTACTCATTCGCGAGCGCCTCTACCTTGGCGGTCAGGACCTCGAAGATGGCTTTCGGATTGTCTTCCAAGCGTTCTCGGACTTCCTGATCCTTCGCCGGCGCCTCGAACATGAGGGCACAACCGACGTCGACGAGACCCTTCGCGCCTGGTTGCAGGATTCGAGCTGGGGAATCTGGGAGGCCGCCGCGATCGTCCTCCCTGAAACGTTGGGTGCGGAGCTACCCGACGTGCTCACGCCCGGAGACATTCCACTTCGGAGGTCTCCGGAGTCGCTCCGCGACTACGGCAGGCGCTTTAACGTGATGCGCATCTTCCTGGAGGCCCTCCCGTACAGGACGGGCCACGCGATCACGAAGCGGACGATCGAGCTCGCAAACCAGGCGACACGAGTTGTCCCAATGAACGAGATCTACAGCGCCATGTTTCGAGTGGCGCCCATTCCGGACCATCCGCTCAACGCGCTGTCGCTGGATAGTCACTTGAAGAGGATGGCGATGCCGGAGCGCGATGCCTCATTTGGTTTCGCCACATACAGCGAGATCTGGGATGAGTCGAGCCCGACAGCGACGTTAGGTAGATGGGCAAGCAAGGGTCCATACCCCGGATATGAAGACACTGTCATCGAACTCTCGTGCATTCCGCTGATTTGGTTGTTCTCGTCGCCGAATCGCTTTCAGCGAGACTGGATCACCAAGGCGCTGGTTCAGCTGCTCTCCGGGCACTTGGGAGTCGCGCAGCGGTTGCTTGAACGCTTCTGGAGTGTTGACGACCCGTATGTCATCCAACGAGTCCTCGTCGTTATCTATGGCGCGCTCATGCGCGGGGGCCTGGGTGATCGCCGAGCGTCGCGGCGGCTCGCCAGGCGCGTTAGTGAGCTCGTATTCACGCGTCCGGTGCGAGCCGATGAACTCCTCATTGACGCAGGGCGCGGCATCGTCGAATGGGGTATCGCCCACCGACTCTTACCCAGCACGGCAACTGAACGAATCGAACGCCCATACGGCATCGATCCCCCTGACGCCCCGCCGAGCGACAGTGTCATCAAGCGGAAGTACGGGCGCTACGACGTAGCCGACGAGAAGAGCTATTCGGATCTCTACATGTCTGTTTTGTCGATGGGCGACTTCGGCAGATACGTCATTGAGTCCGGAGTGCGGCGCTTCTCGCGTTACCGACTAGGTGAAGAGTTGCCGTCACTGGATACGGGGCCGGCGCGGAAGCCTCGCTTTATTCGCGCCAGGTGGACCCGATTTGTGGAGTCGCTTTCCTCCGAGCAACTGGCGCGCCTCGAGGTTACGCTCCGCGATCAAGCATCCGCTCCAGGCGCCGCCGAGCCGTTTCTCTCGACCCTTTCTGCGGAACAGAAGAGCCTGTTGGACGCGAGCTGGAGCCGCCCCCGGCAGTCGAAGTATCGAGACCACAGCTATCCCAGCGACCGGGCGAAGCGCTGGGTTCTACAGAGAGCCGTTGGGCTCGGGTGGCGGCCAAAGCTGTTCGCTCGGGAAGACCGTAACCTCGGATACAGGAATGACGGCCGCGAGGCGCACAAAGCCGAACGCTGGGGCAAGAAGTATCAGTGGATGGCGTATCACGAGCTACTCGCCCGTCTCGCCGACAACTATCACGGAGCACCTGAGTGGAAGTCATTCGAGCCGTACCTGGGCCTGCACCAGATAGTTGGAGAGCGAGAAATCGACCCGTCTGTGCCGCCGATTGACTACCGCGGTATCGGCCAGTCGCCCGCGCCTTCGACGTTCCCCAAGTCTCCGATCGTCATCACGAACTGGCCGCCAGCACGAATTGACTTCGCAAAGTACCGCGGTGACGTCGCGCGGTTCATTGCAGACCGCGCGACCGAGCCGCAGATGGACACGGTCTTGAAGATCGTGGACGCAAGTGATCGCACGTGGATTGTCTTGGAGGCATCCATCCCTCAGGGTGACCCTGCAGAGGATAAGTACTGGCTTGGCCTACAGCAGCCGCTGACACTTCAAGCTGTTCTCACGCCCCGAGCCCACGCACAGTCACTGGTTGATGCACTCGGATCCCTGGACAAGGCCGCACCTTGGGACCTCCTGGACAGGCACGGGCACATCGACTGCTGCCTGCATCGTGAGATCGGCTGGAGTCCGCGCGACTGTCCGCACTTCGAGCGCGGCCCCCGCGCGCTCGATTGGGATGGCGAGACCTGGCAAATTGTGTCGCTTACCGAGCGGGTTACCTGGGAAGGCAGCCTCCTGGACTGCTCAACGGAGGGCAGCGTTGCAGCCCAGTTACCGTCGACATTCGTTCACCGCGAGTCCGATCTTCAGTACGACGAGCGCGGGCCGTCTTGGTCAGAGCGCGGACAGACTGTGTTGACCAACTACCCGAGCGCTTCGGACGAGCGCGGGCATGCGTTTCTAGCCGCGGCGGACTGGCTCAGCGGGTTGATGGAACGCCTCGAGATGGACCTGGTCGTACTCATGTGGCACCAGCGGTGGCGCGTGTCTCGAGATCCTACCGACGGAGAGCCATGGGAGGAGGCACGGTCCGCAGGGCGCATGGGTCCCGATCTTCAGATCGAATCGGCGCCTCAAGTGAGGGATCAACGGCGAAAGCGGCGGAGACGCGCGCGAAGAACGTTGTCCACGTAGCCTAGAAACGGCGGGTGCGCCGTGCTGTCGTCGGAGTGGCCAGCGGTGACGAATCGTAGGCTTCAGACGACGCGCTCACGGCATACGACGGCGTCGACGGGCTGCCATTGATCCGGGTTCTTGGTTAGTTCGACCGCCCGAACGAGGGTCGAATGCACGCCTTCTGCGACGTACCACTCCGTGGTAGCGCTGCCGCTGTCGCCGCTCACCGCAGGTACCAGCCATGGCTCGTACCAGTCGAAGTCGGCATACCCAACGCGACGGACCTCTTGTTCGATTTCCGCGCACGTCCCGAACGCGTCCCGCTCTGCTGCGGACAAGCCGGGCGACGCCACCAGCTCCTTGAACGTGTCGAATTCCTCAACAACCCTGCCAGCGACCGCCCTGAGCGTCCTGCTGCGCCCTTCAG
>JAILWQ010000030.1 GCA_025698865.1 Erythrobacter sp.
GTGGACGCCCTGGTCGAGGAACTCAGCTCCACAGACGCCTATCGCAGCCGCGAGCGAAGCATGATCGAAGCGGCCGTACTTCGGAGGGGCGGGCGCGGGGACGGGCCGGGTGTCGCGGGCGCACGAGCCGGCCAGTTCGACACCCGCGTCCCCTACCTGCTCGCCGCGCGCGATGTGCGGGGCGTGACTATGGATGCGCGCGACGGGGCGGTGCTTGATGCGTTCGCACAGGTCTGCACGTCGAGTGGGCCGTGGTGGGCAGCCGGGCCAGTGGTCATCTGCACGGAACGGCCCCAGACGCTCAGCCTCAACTTCGCAGGGCTTCATGCGACGGATGGTCCCGCTGTGGCCTATAGCGATGGTGCGGAGGTGTGGGCCGTGGCGGGAATCACGGTCCCGCAACGCATCGTGCAGGGCGCACACCGCATCGACCTGCCTGCTATCGAGCGCGAGCATGATCACGATCTCCGCCAGGTCTACATCGCGCTGTATGGGCGCGACCGCTTCGACGCCGAACGGGGCCGAGCTCGAGAAGGCCGTACGCCGCGAGCGCGCCCCGTCTTTGGCGAAGAGCCTCCCAGCTCCAAGCTTCAAGGCCATCTCATGCAATATGCCGAGCAGTGGCGAGCGGTAGCTCGATCGACCCAACCAGCCGACCGCGGCCGCGCTAAGCTTGCGTTCCAGCACCTCTTGGGTGACGACACGCTGTTCGGCACCAACCCGCAGGGATCACCCCGGATCGAATGGGTGCTATCGCCGCAGGCCGCGCTGACAGAGGTGCGCCAGCTCGATTCGCGGCCATTCATCCGGCCTCAATGGCGTCGGGGGTGGCTGGACGCGGAGTGGCAGGCCGCTGCTCGTGAACGGCTGGGCCCCCTCGCTGAGACCCTCCGCTTGGACGAGTCTTCCACTCCACTATGGGCTGTCGCTGGCAGGCCCACTGAAGTGGAATCGGGGGTCCCCGCGTCGGGTCGAGGCCAATTCGATGCCGACACCCCACTGCTCGCGGCGCTCCGCGATGTGTTCGGTGTGGAGCTAGACAGCGCCCAAAGCCGCCGACTGGATGCCTTGCTGGAGGTCGCGCGCTCGTGCGGGCCATGGTGGGCCGCGGGAAGCACGGTGATCGCGGTTGAGCGACCGACCGAACTCCACCTGGACTCCAGCGGACGCCCGCACGCTGCCAGCGGGCCTGCGATCGTCTACCCCGATGGATTCAGCGTCTGGGCATGGCATGGAGTCGTGGCCGACGAAGACGTGGTTCTCAGCCCGGAACAAATCACCGTTGCCGATATCGACCAAGAAGAGAACGTCGAGGTCCGTCGAACCCTGATCGAGCGCTTTGGCATTGAGCGGTTCATGCGTGAGGGCGGCGGTCGATTGGTGCACGAGGACGAGACCGGGAGGCTGTGGCGGCGCCCTACGCCGCCCAGCGGAGAGCGGTTCTATCAGAGAAGTCGATGAGGCGTTCGATGCGGAGAACTACTTCATCGACGAGTGGATGGAGGCCATGGACGAGACGTTCGACATGGACGAGTGGGAGGTGGAGCAAGAGCCGATCTTCGATGACGAAGACATCGTGATGGTGGAGGTGCAGAACGCCACTCCGGAGCCGGACGGATCGCGGAAGACTTACTTCCTGCGAGTTCCACCCACGATGTCTACGGCTCGACAAGCAGTGGCGTGGACGTTCGGTAAGGAAGCGCGTGAGTACGCTCCGGAGCGGGAAACGTAGGGTCGGCTGAGTGGGTCATCCCGGAGAGGCGGCCCCTCCCCGCAGGGATTCGAGCAGTTCAGGCCACCACCGGAGGTGAGACATGGCACATGCGACCAGGGACCAGCTCGACGGTTTGGAGGCAGACACAGCGAGGGATGGTTATGGCGTGATCGGTCTGCCTGACACCATTCCTGAGGGTGGCGGGAGCTTCCATTGTACCCCCTCTTGGAGCGACGACGTCTTCGGGGGCGGGATCAACGACATCGACTTCTCGTGGGACGGTATGCGATATGTGACGTTCGTGAGCGACATCGCTCAAGCGTTGCCCGACCTGAGTCCCATGTCGAGCAGCCCTTGTGTGGGTTGGGTGCACTGGTTGCGCAACGGCGACCTTCTCGTGGCGTTTGCCAACGACGACGACTCCGAGTTCCATGGCTGGGCCGTCGTTCCGGATGCCGTGCAGTACGAGGACGAGGGCGAGCTTCAAGACCCCCGATGGTGGGCGCGGCTACTCGTGAAAATCGATCGATCGATGTACCTCGCTGGGTCCCGATATGTTGATGACCAGCAAGAGGAAGACGGTAGGACCTATTACCCGCGTCGGTAACTCTCTGTGCGGGGGCTCACTCGCGTATTGTCAGCAGGCACCGAGCGTCCCGAAGGTCGCTCACGTGTTCACCAGCCCGGGTAGTCCCGCCAGAGGAGATTGGACACGGGATGCGCCGCGAAGATGTCGTCAGTGTCCTTCCAGTCTGCTCCGGGAATCGTACGGTCCATCATCCAGGCTCGATGTGCGATAGACACAGCCTCGGCCAACTTCGCGACGGTTCGACTGACGTCGGTCGCGTCCCGCCAAACCGGACTCCACGCCGATGCGTTGCTGATGCCCGCAAGCTGCCCGGCAACTACTGCGGAGGCTGTTCCACCCCACTCGGCGGCCAATTCAACAGCTCGCAGCGGGTCCGCCGCGCTTCGGAATGCAATCGCGCCGTTCACTAGGTGGCGCAGAGCCGGTGATGCGTCCGTGGAGGGTCCCTCGCCATCGACCATCTGATCCAGTACTTTCGACATCTTCGGCGACGTTGGCCAGTGCAATAGGTCAGGCCGCATTGCCGTCGCCGCATCGGGCAGGGATGCACCCGCCAGCATCCGGCAGGCGATAGCGCTCATGGCTCCCGCTGATAGAAACGCATCTGGGTGGCCGTGCGTGAAGCCAGCGATGCGCACTCCCATTTCGAACGCGAACGCTTCCGTCACCAGGAGGCCACCGTACGCAGCCCGGACCACGCCGCCTGCACCTTTGCTGGCGTTTGGCCGCGGGTGCAGGTGGTGGTCATCACCCAGGTCGGGGACCGGTGTCAGACGAAGCGCCGCCACCGTATTGGACATGTCGCTGCGCCTGTGGTGCAACTCATGTTGGCGAATCAACCACCCATCTGGCCACCGGTCCGTGCCCGATGCCCATCGCGCGGCTGCTTCCGCCGCCAACTTTGCATTTCCCTGCGTGAAGAGCCAGCGGTCATACGCATGCTTGACAACGATGAATGCTGGGCCAATGCCCCTGGCGTGGTAGCGAACGAGCATGCGGACCATGCCCTCGGCGGTGAACAACGCCAGTTGCGTAGCCCCGCCTGTCTCGAGGCTGTTCGCCGGGGGGACAGCCGGA
>JAILWQ010000031.1 GCA_025698865.1 Erythrobacter sp.
GCCCATGACCCGCACGACGCCGCCGTCGAGGTCTAGGTCGTTCGTCTCCGGCACCTCGGGCGTCCAGCGCAGGTTGGCGACCTCGGACAGGCGGGCGCCGGTCGACAGGAAGACGCGCACCAGGGCGGCGTCGCGGCGCTCGTCGAACGACGGCCCCTCGCAGGCGCGCAGGATCGCGCTCAGCTCGGCATCGGTGAGGATCGGCGGCGCGTGCTCGGGCACCTTGGGCTTGCGCATGCGGGCCATCGGCGAGTCCTTGATCTCGCCCTCCTCGACCAGCCAATTGAAGAACGGCCGGACCGATGAGTAGCGGTTGGCGGCCGAGGCGGGGGACAGGCGGTCGAGCTGATCGGTGATGAAGGCCTCGACGTGCTCGCGGCGGATGGCGGCCACGTCGGTCGGCATGCCGGCATCGGTCAGGAAGCGGGCCAGCAGGTCGAGCCCGGCCAGGTAGGCGCGCTGGGTGGCCGGCGTGAGGTTGGCGGCGCGCAGGTGGCGGGCGAAGCTGGCGACGTTGGCGGCCAGGTCGCCGTCGGTTACGATAGCCGGCGTGGATGCGGAATTGACCATGACTCGAGGGCTCCGAATCGTCGAATCAGCGCCTCTCTTTGGGCGTGTCCATTCGGTCGAGTTTTACGCTGTTTCAGCGCTGTGGTCAATGCCAAATCGATTATTGTGCTCTCTTTGAGCACAAACGTGCGCCCGTAGCTCAGTGGATCAGAGCAGCTGACTTCGGATCAGCAGGTCGGGGGTTCGAATCCCTCCGGGCGCGCCAACCTTTTGACACTCATTCCCCATCTCGTGCCCTATTTGCGACCACCACAAGATGTAGTGGAGTCGCGTGCATCTGAGTCGTCTACTCAGGTGCCCATGCATAACGCCCGGCAGGGTCAGGTGCCGCATGCACGAAGCTGTTGCCAGTCAGGAGCTCGCGATGCGGTGGGTCAGAAGCCCGCGGGACGGTGCCCTACGCTCAACGAGGTTCCGCCAACAATTGGTGATCACGAGCATCGCGCTGTGCTGACTATCGCATTGTCCCTGCAGGCTCGGCAGGACGAGTTCCCGGCGCGTCAAGTCCTGATTGACTTGTGGTGAAGTCGGCTGGAGAATGGCCACTGCAGCTCGCTCCTTGCTGCGTCACCGCTCCGGAGGGGTTCCATGCGTGGATCGCGTATCGGGCGACTACTGGTGCTCGCCGTCTTGGTCGCGGCACCTCTCAACACATCCGCTGCGTCCACGACGGACGAAGGTGAACCTGCGCCGGCAATAAGTCTTGAAGAGGCAGTTGCCGAGGATGCAGCTGCTTACGCGATGGAATTCGGCGTTTCCGTGCCGGAGGCGATTCAAAGGCTAAGAGCACAGCAAGAACTTGGGCGAATTCTGGCGGCGGTCGGTGCGCTTGCCCCCACGCGATTTGCAGGTAGCTGGATCCAGCATGAACCTGACTACCGCGGAGTCATCAGGTTCACGGGCTCGGTCGAACCGCGGGGCCTCAGCGAACTGATCGTCGACAGCCCGTTGCCTATCGACGTCCTATTGGAGGCGCCGCGTTCACAGACGGAGTTACTCGCGGCCTTGGAACGGCTCTCGGCTCGTGGCGATCCTGATCTCGCGATGATGGGGATGGAGGTCGATGTCGTTTCTTCCTCAATCACCCTCCTGGGGCCAACGCCGTTATCGGACGAAAAGACCGACTTCCTAGCCCAAGTGGCTGAAGCTCCTGTTGTGGTGCGAGTTGTTCCGGGTGAGACCCTGCTGCACACATACGGAGGCCACCCTCTGCATCGGCAGTCCGACAGCGCGCCGGTGTGCACAACTGCCTTCAGCATTCGCAACGTCGTAACGCTAGTGACGGGCGTCCTGACTGCTGGGCATTGCGCCAACGAGCTGTACTACGTCGAAAGTCCGGCGATCAAATACAACATCACCAGAATGGGGGAGCGTTGGGACGCAGATCAAGACTGGCAATGGCACACGACATCCCACGTCGAGTACCCGCAGTTTTGGTCCGGGTCGTCGTATCGCAACGTCAACGACACCGAGCCACGTCTCGAAATGGTCGGAGACTATGTCTGTCACTTCGGGATCACTACCGGGTACAGCTGCGGTGTGATCCAGACGATTCACTACCAGTCCGTCGGCTGCAATGGCGTTGCCTGCGACCCGGTCTGGGTCCGCGTTGAGGGCTCGAATCTTGAGTGCGCTGGCGGCGACAGCGGTGGGCCTTGGTTCAACGCCAACACGGCGTACGGCCTCCTCCATAGCGGGGCCTCAAGCGGAACTGGACCAGGGCAGTGTGCCTTTGCGACATTCAACTCGATTGGGGCGATCCAGGGACCGAACAACAACCTCGAACTTATGCTTGCGCCATAAATGAGGCGTCTTCACTCCCCGCTGGCCATCCTCCTGTTGCAAGCCGTCTTCGCGCTGGCAGCCGGATGCTCCGCCCCGGTCACCGGCGGCGTCCCGATGTATCGTGCAACTGATGAGGGCTTGATGGCACTGTTGCACGGCACCTTGGAAATGCGCGATGAGTGCCTTGTCTTGGTTGAGAACAACGGAACGGTGTGGGCCGTCCTTTGGCCTTCGCCCGGGACGACGTGGGCGGCCGAAGCGGGTGCAATCGACGTCCATGGAGCGCGGGCGTCAGTTGGTGGCAGAGTATCCGTCGTCGGCGGAGAGGTCGACATCACGGAGTCGTCGTTGGCCGGGTTTGATTGGGTCGTCATCCCTCATGAAGGCTGCCTGCAACAAGACGGATTCTGGCTTGCGTCGCAGATTTCGGAGCAGTGAGGCGGCGCGGCACCTGTGTCAGGTCGGCGGGGAGGCGGACTGCCGTCGCTGCGCGTCACCGAGGCACCTACCCGACGAGGCCCGCGCGAGCGTCGAGGCGGCCGGCAGCGTAACCGCCCTCATGGAGCGCTGACCGGCATTGATGCGTCGATCCAGACCCTGGGCCAACGGCTCCACGCCTTGGGGGGAATTCCGCCGCCGAACGGCAATCCACGGCAGAACGTCCATCCGCTGCAGAAGCAGTGGTTGGCGGACTTCGACCAGGATCCCCTGACGAGCTCGATACAGCCACCGCCCGAACCCTGCGGCTCGCCTTTCACGTAGCCACGTAAGCCGAACACGCCGGCCGACGCTTTCCTCCGGCCGCATTCGTCGACCAAGCGTTCGATGCCGTCCGTCGCACTGGCCGGCCGCCGGAGACGACGGCGCGGTGAGCTGGGCGGAGCTCTTCTTGGAGCTCTTATCGATCCTGTCTCATTGGTCTCATATGCGGTATCAAGTCTCATCAGGCCCGGTCTGAGTTCAGATCGGGCCCCCTCGTTGCCCGAGGGGG
>JAILWQ010000032.1 GCA_025698865.1 Erythrobacter sp.
CCGTCATCGCGCGATAGCGCTGGGCGAAGTTGAACTCTTTGCGCTGGTAGCCGATGAAGTCCAGCACGGTGAGGACGGCCTTCGTCGGAGTACGCCGCAGACCGCGTCCGAGCTGCTGCAGGAAGATCGTGGCGCTCTCCGTCGGTCGCAGCATGAGGATCGTGTCGACATCAGGGACGTCGAGGCCCTCATTGAGAACGTCCACCGCGAAGACCACGTTGATCGTGCGAGCGCGGAGCGCCGCAAGGGCCTGTTCACGTTCCTTCAGCGGTGTTGCGCCACTGAGCGCGCGCGCAGGGATGCCCGCCTCGACGAATCGGCGAGCCATGTACTCGGCGTGCGCGACGCTCACGCAGAACCCGATCGCGCGCATTGCCCCGACATCGGCCACCTTGTCTCGCAGCTCGCGCAACACGACACGGACTCGCGCATCGTTTCCGGTGTAGAGGCCCGATAGTTCGGCCTCGTCGTATCGACCTCGGGACCAGGTGATCGCGGTCAGATCGGTGCCATCGGCGACCGCGAAGTAGTGAAACGGGCATAGCAGGTCCGCACCGAGCGCATCCCAAAGCCGAAGCTCGACCGCCGTCCTGCCATCGAAGAAGGACCTGACGTCGGTTCCGTCTGACCTCTCGGGCGTCGCCGTCAACCCCAGCAACTCGCGCGGCTGGAGGTGGTCGATGATCTTGCGGTACGTCCTTGCTTCGGCATGGTGGAACTCGTCAATCACAACGACGTCGAACGCTGCCGGCTCGACGTTCTCGACGCCATATGGAAGATGGCGTTCGGGTTGGGGGGAACGACCCCGTGAACCGATCGCTCGAGGTAGGCCACGATCGGTCTGTGCTCCCGCATGGTCGCTACCTGGCCCGCCTGGCAGAAGATGTCGATCTGATCGGCATGGCGACGCACGGCTTCGAGCAGGGCGATCGGGTCAACATCAAGCTTCTCGCCATCCGCTGCGACGCGATCAAACAGGGCGAAGGCGAGCGGAGCAGTGAGCAGCGCGAGAAGGTCCAGCGAGTACGACGTTCCCACCGCGCGGTCGAGCACGAACCCTGGCGGCGGCTTCAGCGCGTCCAAGAGAGGCTGACGGCCCTCGGGCTCAAGCATCCGCGCCCCTCCGTGCCAGGCCGGCGAGAATGTCGGCGGCGACTCGCCGGCCCTGATCCCAGCGGTACGTGAGGCGGTATGCGCCCGTTGAGGGGTTCCACCGCTCGAGGGCCCGCTGCGACTGCAGGCGGGCCAACCCGCCCTTGAGCGAACGCTCACGCGATGTGATCAGGCGTCGAACGTCCTCGCGATCGGCGATCCCCGACGGATCCTCCAATGCAGCCGTCATCCACGCTTCGCTGAATCGATACGTCGGCGGTCGCAAGCCGGGGTTGAGTTGATGGATTAGCGCCCAGAACGCTGATCGGTCCCAAGACCGCAGGGCACTCAGCTCGGCACGCGCTTCGTCGGCCCACGTCGCGATTGCCTGACGATACTCGTCGACGAACTTCGACTCAGTGTGGATGCCAAGTTCGACCGCGCGTTGGGCCAGCATGACGTTGTAGGTGAGCTGCGCGCCGTACGCCAACAGCGAGAACCTCCGCGCATGCTCGACTTCGTTGCGTAACTCCCGTGGCAACTCGCTCAGCTGCGGGTACAGCCACGGTGCGTCCACGCGATCGGTGACACGACGCCCCTGCACCAGCTGCGCCAGGAATGTGGACGGCGCGGAGGTCAGGATGCGCTCCTGGAGGTACTCGGCCTCCTCGCGGCTCAACGCAAAGGAGGTGGACTCAAAGAGGTCGGGAGGCGGCGGGGGCAGCCCACCGTGCCAATTCCGGCGACTGGCTTCGACCAGTTCTCCTTCGGTGTCGTCGGAACGCAGACCGCGCCGGGCCTCCTGGTTCAGGTGATCGAAGCTCAGGTGGTACTGCTCCAGCGACCCCGAGAAGGTGCGGATCCCCCACCGCGACAGTCCGGCCCAGTAGACGACACTGGGGGGTCGTTGTAGCCGCTCGCCCGCCTGGATACCGATGACGCCAGCCGCATCCCCCTCGCCGCCCGCCGCAAGTGCTCGCGCCAACGCAGCCTGCCATCGGCGCGCCTGTTGATCGACGTGAGCCGAGGCTACCCGCTCCGATTCGAGCTTCTGGTAGATCCACGGGATGAAGAGGAAGTACCGAACCCGAGTCTGAATGGTGCTCGTGCCGGGGAAGAACCGCTCCGAGAAGGTATCGCGGATGGTTCCGAACCCGAGCTCGTCCAGCGTCCCCTTCTCCCGGAAGAGGTTGACGACCTCGAGCATCTTCCGACGCTCGGATTCGTCGTGGTCCCCCGGTTCGACGACAACTCTCGTGTCACGTTCGCGTCTGCCGAGTTCCACACACTCTCGGTGCTTGCGCGGTCAATCGGGATGACATGTGCCGACTCGTGTCTCACAGGTCAAAGCCCAAGGAACCGCTCGAAGAAGTCGCTGAGCTTCCCAATCACCGTCTGCTTCTTTGCGGCGTGCGCACCTGACGGCGAGAACCGTGAGACGGGTGGCAGGACGCGCGTGATCTCCGTCCCGGTCTGCTGAATCGCACCATCCCGGAACGCTCGCTCGACGTACTCGCGGGTCGCATCGGGATCAAGGCTCTCATCGGCAATGATCCGATCAAGCTCTTCCGCCCGCTTTGCTTCAATGAACGCACGCCACTCGACGTCCACGTCCGCGTCCACCGAGAGCGAATCCACGAATGCCTCGATGAGGTCCTTCTTGTTCCTTAGTGAAGGGCTGGAGTCGACCGCGCTCTCGATCTGCGCGCGCACCTCGCGGTCCTCGCCGTCGCCCTTCGCCTCCTGGCGCTTCCGAACCAGCATGAGGATGTAGTCGACGTTGATCTCGACCTGCTTGATGAGCTCGATCTCGAAGACCAGGTCATCGACGATCTGTTCCTTCTCGGCCTCCTGCGTGCCGCGGAACTCCTCGTACAGGTTGAGGTAGACGCTCTGGTAGTCCTGGACCTGCCGCGGCGTGAGGATTTCGTGACCCGCGAAGTCGTCGAAAGCCTGCAGGATGTTGCGCAACCGGAGGATGGCGCCGAACAGGCGGATGAAGTCCTTCTGCGCCGCCTCGCCGATGATCAGCTCACCCAGCGGATACGCGTCGAGCAGCTCGGCGACCTTGTCGGCGTACTCGGCGTGGTACTCACCAAACGGCCTGAGGAGCACGATCCCGCC
>JAILWQ010000033.1 GCA_025698865.1 Erythrobacter sp.
CTAGAACGCTCAGTAGGGAGTAGACAAGGGGCAGGACCCGAAGCAAGGCCAACCCGTCGAAAGCCAACGTGCCAACCGCGACGATGTAAAGCCCTAGGGGCGGGTAGGCGAATGGAATTTGCGCGCTGTTGTACCCGGTGAATGCCGGGGTCGTGAAGTTGGCCGCCCTGATCTCCGACGCCATGGCATAGAACAGTCCCCCATCGTGGAGAGGGAAGTCGGTGGAAATCAGTGGTCCCAGACGACCTATCAGAGCGACCGCCGCAAGAAGGGGCAAGGCAGTCCAGAGCCGAGGAACGCGCAGCCCTGAGCGGGCGCGGCAAGGCGACGGTGTGGGGCCAGCGACCGTCATCCGAATGACACGTCTGCTGACGCAGACGCACGGGTCGTGCCTTGGCCTGAGCGGATGGGCGGCCCCATGGACCTCACGGGACCATCCCATGTGAGGGGCTCGGCGCGATGAGACGGCCCGGCGCCTTCACTCGCGTACACGCAGCCAAGAAGCTGCTCGGCACCGTCTCGGCCAGAACCTCCGGCCGTGCGACTGCCGTCATGAGGCCGGAGTCATTAGGCAGGTCTTGTTCGAACTCAGTTCGCCACAGTGGCGTGTTTCCGTACACCCATCGATCTCGATCGGTGTCTCGGAGGAAGCGGTCAGGTCGGGAGCTGGGCCGCAGCCGCCCAAACGTTCCGAGATCTGAGAGCGCGTAGGCCGCCCCGGGTGCGTCGTCCGCCATCGCTCGGGCCATCACAATGCCGGCCCAGAACTGGGCGTTATTGGCTTGGGCGCTGCTCATCGCTCCAAGCGCAGCTGCCTCGCGCAACTCGCACCTGGAGACGTGCACTAACGGCTGCTGCAATGCATAGCTCACGAATCCCGATGACTCCGAGAAGGAGAGCAGCTCCTCATTGCCGCTAAGTAGTGCGAGCCACGCGAGTTGGTCGGTGCTGCGTCCCTCGTGGTCCACGCCATACGAAAGAGCGTGCGCTGCCGCCGTGTCAAGCAGGACCTCGGTGGATACACCAGGTGGGAGGGTGTCGGCCCACCAGTCCGCAGCGACGGTCCAAGGTGCAACTCGTACAGTGCGAACGAGCGTGTCCCTCGCCTCTTCGTACAGGCCCGCCCTCAAGGCCGCAAGCCCACGAGCGGTCAAGTCATCCGCTGACAGGGGGCGGAGTCGAGTCGCATGGCGCGTCAAGATCATGGCTTGGGTCGCGTCACCGCGCATCCGTGCCGCGGTCGCTGCAGCGCGGATGCTAGCTGTATCACCGCTTGCGAGACTGACGGCCTTGAGCAAGTCATGTTCGGACGCCTCGTGCGCACCCAGTGCAAGGGAGACGAGCCCCCGCTCCCGCCAGTACAACGCCTGTCCTGGATCAAGGTGCGTAGCAACAGTCAGCGCGTCCCGAGCCTCCGAGAGATCCCCGCGATCGCTGGAAGCTCTCGCGATCTCGTACGCGATCCGCCCGCCGGATGTCGTCATGAGCGCCGCGGCCGCCGCGAGCCCGGCCACGCCGAGAGCCAGTGGCGATGGTCGAAGTCCACGGCGACCACAACTGGCAATTGGGCTTGCCATGGCCACGAGGGCAATCGTCGGTACAGTGTGGAACGCGTTCTCGGCTGGGTTCGCTGTGAGGGTGCTGGATAGGTAGACCAGAGCAACCCACGTCGCCGGCGCCCACGGGCGACACTTCCGGATTGCGGCAACCGCGGCTACGACCAGCAGCAAGACAGCGCTGATGCCTAGGAGCCCGGAGTCACCCGCCAGCTGGATAAGCGAATTATCGGCGTGCTCGGGTGAGAACGGGGTCCGATACGTCAGAGTGGTAGTGAGAGATGCGAGCGGGAATGAGTTCGGTCCAGATCCGAGCAGGGGATCGCGCTGAAACAACTCGAGCGACGACGACCACAGCAGCCAGCGGCCCGCCACGGTGTCCATACGGAGGACGCGGTCGATGACTTGCGGGCCTACCGCGACTGCCAACACACCGGCAACGACAACAAACGCCGCAGCTCGGGCCCGCGACCTGATGCGAATATGAGGCCGCGAATGGACGGCCGTTACCACCAGCGCCGCGAGAGCAGTCCCCAACCAGACCATGCGCGCTCCCGACATCGTAAGCACGGCTACCGTCGCGACTGCTGCGACCGCTGCAAAGGGTCCAAGCCACCTTCGCTCCGTCCATACGCACCCTCCCAACAATGCGAGCAGCAACGGAACATCGTTGCGGTAGGCGAATCCTGCGGTATCGAAGTACAGCCCAAGGGGTGGGATCGAACCTGCGAGCGCGAGCCACTGGATCCAAACGCCCCCCCACAGCACCAGGAAAAACGTGCTCAAGGCGATGGCGGTCACGGCCAAGCTCCTCGCGAGGACTCGGCGGGCCGCTTCGTTCGACCCAAGCCGCCGTCCAACCACGAAGAAGCTCGCGTACCCGGTCGCCGCGATCGCGGAGTCCAGTGATTGCCGACGGTAGTCTGATAGCAGGCAGGTGCCCAAGAAGAGAATGAGAGCGACCACGACAAGGCCGTCTACTGCGTCTCCAGATCGGTGGAGGGCGACGAGCGCCCAGCCGACAACTCCCGCAATCAGCACGCCGTTCACAATGTGGGCGGCAAGGAAGTCGATGCCGCGGGCCGTCCCGCCGATGAGGATGAAGTACACGCAGCTAATGGCGAACACTGCCGGCAGGAGCCTGGCGGCGCTGGCGTTGCGCTCGGACGGTTCTGAGACGCCTAGCCGAAGGCCAGGCTCGGAATGCACGATGGTCACCTTACACGGCGGCAAGCAAGAAGATCGACATTGGAGCGGCCGTGGGTCTGCCCTTCCATAGCCTGGGCGGCCCAGTACCCGCCGCCTAGGCCGCCGCACAGCGGGCCATGATCCCTCGCCGACGCTGTGCCGACGCTCAGCGAGGTCCACGACTGGTCGCTCCGATGAGGCGTACAGGTTGATGCCGGGCGGCGCGACCATGTCGGGTGAAGTGCGATCAGAGCCCACATGAGAGTCGGCGGCATCTGGTGTGCCCTCACTCCAGGCGGCTGCTGCCGATGGCGCACCGCGCAGCGCGAGGATTGCACAGCGCAGGCAAGTCGGTCTTCCCAGTCCACCGCCGCTCTCGGCGGCTCGCCGCGTGCGGTCGAGTCGTTGCTAAGAGGCCAGCTCATTGAGCTGGCGAGCGCTGCGCGACGTTGGAG
>JAILWQ010000034.1 GCA_025698865.1 Erythrobacter sp.
GCTTCTTGTTATCCATGAGTCCAGACTTCTTGGAGAGAGGTCTCTTAAACTTTAAGATTATAAGTAGAGCTATATGTATCTGAGTGCATGCCTGAGACCTGCTGCTACACTTGAACTTGTACATGTTAGAAGGCTTGATAGACCTGCAGTCAGGCACTGGCACCGCCTCGTTGAGTTTGGTCTAGTGAGGAGGAGGAGGAGCAGGAGCAGCAGCTGTAGCAGCGGATTGAGATCAGGTATGCAAGCTATGAAGCCTGATCTCATCAGTCCCAAACCTGCTGACCAGAAATGCCCTCCGTCAGGTGCAGCAGTAGTCGTGACTCCAATGACTACAACGAAGCGAGTGTTCACCTTCGGCAAGGGGAGGAGCGAAGGGAACAAGAACATGAAATCGCTCTTAGGCGGCAAAGGGGCCAACCTAGCGGAGATGGCGAGTATCGGGCTGTCGGTGCCGCCGGGCCTGACCATATCGACGGAGGCCTGCCAGGAGTACCAACAGAGCGGGCACAAGCTCCCCAGTGGGCTTTGGGAGGAGATTCTCGAAGGCCTGAAGACTGTAGAGGAGGACATGGGGGCCTACTTGGGGGATCCCAGCAGGCCTCTGCTCGTGTCCGTCCGATCCGGTGCCGCGATATCTATGCCTGGGATGATGGACACGGTGCTGAACCTCGGGCTGAACGATGAGGTGGTGGCGGGGCTGGCGGCGAAGAGCGGAGAACGGTTCGCCTACGACTCGTACCGGCGATTTCTCGACATGTTCGGTGATGTGGTTATGGGAATTCCCCACGCGCGGTTCGAAGAGAAGCTCGAAGCCTTGAAAGCAGCGAGAGGAGTAAAGGAGGACACAGCCCTAACCGCCTCCGATCTCAAAGATCTCGTCGCCGAATACAAGAAAGTTTACATCGAGGCCAAAGGCGAGCAATTCCCTTCAGATCCCAAGAAGCAGCTGTACTTGGCAGTCCTTGCAGTGTTCAATTCATGGGACAGCCCGAGAGCCGTCAAGTACAGGAGCATCAATCAGATCACAGGGTTGAAGGGGACCGCAGTGAATATCCAATGCATGGTGTTTGGAAACATGGGAAACACTTCAGGGACTGGTGTGCTTTTCACCAGGAACCCGAGCACCGGCGAAAAAAAGTTGTATGGGGAGTTCCTCATCAATGCGCAGGGAGAGGATGTAGTTGCAGGAATTAGGACACCGGAGGACCTGGATGCCATGAAACGGTGCATGCCTGATGCCTACAAAGAGCTCGTCGAGAATTGTAGCATTCTAGAGTCGCATTATAAAGATATGATGGATATTGAATTTACCGTCCAGGAAAATAGGCTCTGGATGTTGCAGTGCAGAACAGGAAAGCGTACAGGTAAGGGAGCTGTAAAGATTGCAGTGGATATGGTCAATGAAGGCCTTGTTGATATTCGTTCGGCTATCAAGATGGTGGAGCCAGGGCACCTGGACCAGCTTCTTCATCCCCAGTTTGAGAATCCATCTGCATACAAGGACAAAGTGATTGCTGTAGGCTTGCCTGCATCACCAGGAGCAGCGGTTGGTCAAGTCGTATTTACTGCTGAGGATGCTGAAGCTTGGCATGCACAAGGGAAAGCTGTTATTTTGGTAAGGACAGAGACTAGTCCAGAAGATGTTGGTGGTATGCATGCTGCGACTGGAATTCTCACTGCAAGAGGTGGTATGACTTCTCATGCAGCTGTTGTAGCACGTGGATGGG
This sequence comes from Erythrobacter sp., assembly GCA_025698865.1. Classification (GTDB taxonomy): domain Bacteria; phylum Pseudomonadota; class Alphaproteobacteria; order Sphingomonadales; family Sphingomonadaceae; genus Qipengyuania. The sequence continues at coordinate 1,728 of JAILWQ010000034.1, forward strand.
GAAAATGTTGTGTGTCTGGATGTTCTGAGATTCGTGTCAATGATGCAGACAAGGTAGTTGTAATCGGAGATAATCTAATAAAAGAAGGTGACTGGTTATCACTGAATGGATCAACTGGAGAAGTAATCATGGACAAGCAACCTCTCTCTCCACCAGCTCTTAGCGGTGACTTGGGAACCTTTATGGCTTGGGTAGATGAAATACGACAGCTCAAGGTTTTGGCAAATGCGGACACTCCAGCAGATGCTCTAACAGCAAGAAATAATGGAGCTGAAGGTATTGGGCTTTGTAGGACAGAACACATGTTCTTTGCTTCTGAAGAAAGAATAAAGGCTGTCAGGCAGATGATAATGGCTGTGACTACTGAACAGAGGCAAATAGCATTAAACCTTCTCCTACCCTATCAGAGATCTGACTTTGAAGGCATATTCCGTGCCATGGATGGACTACCTGTGACAATCCGATTGTTAGATCCACCACTTCATGAGTTTTTGCCTGAGGGTAATATTGAGGATATTGTGAAGGAAATGATTTTGCATACTGGCATGAAGGAGGAGGATGTGCTTTCAAAGATTGAGAAGCTTTCGGAAGTTAATCCAATGCTTGGCTTCCGTGGGTGCAGGCTTGGGATCTCATACCCAGAATTAACTGAAATGCAAGCACGTGCTATCTTTGAAGCTGCTATTTCTTTGAGCAATCAGGGAGTCGAAGTTTTTCCTGAGATAATGGTTCCCCTTGTCGGCACACCTCAGGAATTAGGACATCAAGCAAGTCTGATTCGCAAAGTTGCTGAGAAGGTCTTCTCTACTATGGGTGCCTCCATAAGTTATAAGATTGGCACTATGATTGAAATCCCTAGGGCTGCCCTAGTAGCAGATGAGATTGCAGAACAAGCAGAGTTCTTCTCCTTTGGGACAAATGATCTAACGCAGATGACATTTGGTTATAGCAGAGATGATGTTGGCAAGTTCCTCCCAATTTACTTGTCTAAGGGTATGCTCCAAAGTGATCCTTTTGAGGTTCTGGATCAGAAAGGAGTGGGCCAGCTCGTTAAGATTGCAACTGAAAGAGGCAGGAGAGCTAGGCCCGGCCTAAAGCTTGGAGTATGCGGCGAACACGGAGGAGAGCCTTCATCTGTTGCTTTCTTTGCAGAGGCTGGACTGGATTACGTATCCTGTTCACCCTTCAGAGTTCCGATTGCTAGGCTTGCAGCTGCTCAAGTGGTAGTTTGAGAAAATTCCTACAAGGAACAAATAAAGTCCATATCGACATTTGGAAAAATATAAAAAAATAAAATGTACCTTGTAGCGAAAACCTGTTTCTCTTGCTCCCTCGCATAAGATATTTGTATAAATTGTGGGTGAAATGAGAC
>JAILWQ010000004.1 GCA_025698865.1 Erythrobacter sp.
CCGCCAGCTCACGCAACCGTTGCCGCAACGCCCCGTCATCCGGCCTCGCCGGCTCGTAACGGATCACCCTGCGGCTCACACCAACCAGACTGCACGCCCGACGCTCGCTCAGCCCGTGCTGTTCACGGGCATGGGCGACGGCTTCCCGCTTCGCGCCGGGCGTTACCATTTTTTTGATGCCAGATCCTTCAGCACCACGTTGTCGAGCATCGGGAAGACAGTGGCTGCTAGGAAGAGGCATAGCCGCAGAAGGACGTGGCGTGCGCGTTTCGCGAATGGACCTCGAACAGGCACTTTCGAAAGAGATGGTAACGGTGGCCGATGATCGCCGCAGTATGAAGCTCAGCGAACATCTTCTTCTTGTGCATCTCAATTTCCACCATAGCCGAAAAGCTACCAATCCCTGCCTGCTGTCGTTGACCCGCGACCAGCATCTCGCGGATTTCCTCGGAGGTCGCGGATCGACACGTGGACGCACCCTTTCGGTATTCGAGAAGTTCGAGAGCCCGCCGCAGCAAGATGGTTCGGCAATGGGTATAACCAGCCATCAATTTAGGCACTGGCTCAATACCCTAGCGCAGGCTGGCGGGCTGGATCAGGCCTTGGTGGCCCGATGGTCCGGCCGAGACGATATCCAGCAGAACAGTGAATACGATCATTTGACCGGTCTTGAGATTGCCGAACGATTTCGAGGTATGATGGATGAAGGGAAAATACAGGGAGCACTTGCCGACCTACACGATCGAAAGGAACCGGCAGATCGAGCATCCTTTCGCGATTCCGTGCTCGCCACGGCGCACGTAACGGACATTGGGCTCTGTGACCTCGACTGGATCAGTTCTACCTGCCCAGAATTCCAAGCTTGCGAGACCTGCGAGTTCTGTCTGATCGAAAAAGGCAACGAAGAGCCGCGTCTACCACGGTGACCGTGAGAGAGACCTAACCGAGCCTGTCGGCACCTGCGGTAATCACAGCTTCTGCAACGTCAGCGCGGCACCGTTGGCGTGTTACACCTGTCCTATGTTTCAACCTTGGATGGATGGACCTCACGATCTGGTCTTGGAGAGCTTATTGAGGAGAAGGGAAAAGAGTGTGGAGCAGGGACTTAATCAGAAGGTGATCGCAATGAACGATCACGTCATCATCGAAGTTGCAGGCGTAATCCAGCGCATCGCTGACAAGCGCGCGGAGCTGTATGGCTGAGCGGCTAGTTACCCGGCCCGAGCGCAACGCGCTCGAACGGTTGGAGGTATTCATCGCGGAGGCTCGCTACGATTGTGCCGCATTCGGCACCAACCTCGAATGGGACAAGGCAGACTGGGATGTAACGACGTATTGTCCACGACCGGTGAGCAAGGCGGCTCAGAAGGCGGTCCTCTACTTCACCACGCATGCTAATGGAGAGGCGAAAAGCATCGAGGGTAGAGTGGCCATGGCCGAGCCCTTCGCCGGTTTCATCAAGGCTCTCATCCGCAGAAAGCAGGATAGTCGACCCCAGGGAGACGGGCCACTCAGCCGCATCATTAACGCTGCGCGGGATCTCCACGATCAACTCGGTGATCGTGGGCATGACCCGGTCCGCTTGACGCACGCGGATTTTGCGGCGGCTGTCGTTGCGGTTCAGAAGCGCTCATCCCCGACGACCGCTTACAGGCTAGGTTGCGCGCTCCAGACGATCGCGGACACGATTGATCGGCACGGCCTGTCGGCCTCTCGCCTTAACTGGCGCAACCCCTTAAAGCGCCAGACCAACGCGCTCAGCCGGATCAGCAAACACGCGAACGATGCGCGCGAGAGCAAGCTGCCAACGTCCGATGTGCTCGACGAACTGGCCCGTCTTTCGCACTTGGTGACAGACCCCAGTGATGTGGTCTGCATGAGCGTAATCAAACTGCTTCACTGCGCGCCTTGGCGCATTGGGGAGGTGCTTGCCCTCCATGCCGATTGCGAGGTCGAGGAACAGAAAGTCGACGAGAATGGCCCTGTTTTTGAGCGGGATGGCAAGCCACTCATGCGCTACGGCCTGCGATACTGGAAGGAGAAGTCCTCCGACTCTGACGTAAAATGGATCCCGACTGTGATGGTCGATGTTGCTCGCAGCGCGATCGCGGACATTCGACGTCATACCGAGCCGGCAAGGGAACTCGCACGCTGGTTGGAAGAACATCCGGGCCGCGCATGGCTCCCAGGCCCCGATCTAGGTCCGTGGCAGACCTATTCCATTATGGAAGTCGCTAAGATGTTCGGAATGGAAGGCCGCTTCGGCTCGCCTCGGCCAGCAGCTTCTTCAGCCGACTGTTCTCCTGCTCGAGTGTCCGCAACCGCCGGGCATCGGACACCTCCAGACCGCCGAACTTCGACTTCCACTTGTAGAACGTGGCGGAACTGATCCCGTGACGGCGGCACACTTCCGCTGTCGGCATCCCAGCCTCCTGCTCCTTCAAAACCGCGATGATCTGCTCTTCGCTGAACCTGCTTCGTTTCATTCTCGTCCGACTCCTTTGCGTCGGACTCTACCAAAAACCGGTCACATTTCAGGGGAGCACGTCAGCTGCATTTCACTCGGGCTGATCGCAGTGCAGAGGTCAAACTGGCAACCTCTTGCGCATCAAGGGGTCCTTTGGTTGGATCCTTTGATCGAACAGCCTGTCCTTTGGCGTTGCCGCCGATGACAATATCGCCGAGTTTGTCCGCAACCTCAGTTGAGAAGTGACTATGGCCCTGTGCTGCGCACCAGCGGTAAAGTTGCCGAGAGTAGTGAAGCTGCCATTGCTGCTCCTTACTGAGAGACGCTCGTGCTTCACTGAAAGCTAGATACGGAATTTCTACGCATTTCTCGTCGGCTTCTTTGAACGCTGGCGTTCGGGTGAGAACCGCCACGAAACTGAACGAGTTAAAAACACTCATCGGGGACTGAGTTGTAACAAGCCAAGCGAAGTAACGTTTGAAACTCGCCCGCAACTCCTCATCGGTGATTGCGTGAAGTGCCCAGTCCAACGTCAATTTCGTCGTAGGCTCGTTTAGAGACCATCGTTCACCAGAGATATCCACTGGCATACCGCGCCGATCGATAACGACGGAAGACAGACTAGCGTCGCTAGAGTGAGATAGGTGACTTTTATTTGCAGCGCGGCTCATGTGACGATCTCCGAGAGATTTCGTTGCATTCCCATGAGAAGCTGCGACGCTTGGCGTTCAATTTCTCGCTGTGAGTATTTGACCGACTGCTGAGAGGTCTTCGTCCATCCCATGATATAGTTGTTCACCTGCTGAGCGAGCGCGTCTTTCAGTCCCCGTTCCTTCGCATTTGCCATAAACCGGTCGTTCCAGGTGTGGCGTAGAACGTGCGTGGAGAAATCGGAGGGGAAGTCGTCCGGGAAGCGCTCCCTGATGACAACGAACATATCGTAGACGCTAGCCAGCGAAAGCGGCTGACCGTTGCGGCTTTCTAGGACGATGAAGGGTGACTTCTTGGCGCCCGGCACCTGAGAGCGATGCGTGGTGATGTAGGTATGGATGGTCTGAGCAAGTAACGTGCTTATCGGCAATGTCCTGCCAGCCGTCTTTACGAGTGGCTGATCCTTTCGAGGATCGCTGGGATCTCCAGGGTTTGGTTCGATTGTGATCCTGGGGTTCTGATGCAAATGCACGTGGTTGGCCTTCAAGACCAACGATTCTGCTCGCCGTATCCCGAGCTCGTAGAAGAGCAGGAACAGCATGAAGTTGCGGTAACGCGTCTCCGCGTAGAATGGATTTTCGGGCGAGTCTGGTCTGACGATCTCGAACAGCCGGACTTGCTGCTCCTCGGTCAGCCCGAGCCGCACTTTACCGGCGCCCTTTCGTTTAAGCGCCTTCAGCTGCTTTTCGATCTGCTGAAACCGTTGGTTGATGGCCGGGACGCGCGGGTCATCTATCTTCATGGCCTGCGCAACGCCGGTCGCCCGCCAGCGGATATACTCTGTTACCCAGTCTACCCGGTTGGCCTGCGTATCGCCGAGCACACTGCCGGGCAGGACCTGGTCGCCAACAATTACCTTCTTGCGCTTGCTCTCGCCTAATGCCGTCGCAAGGCTTTCGATCTCAGCTTGGCTGAAAAGATCACCACTTCCAAAACGCTCGTCGATGTCGATCAGACAAGCTTCGGCCCACTCTAGGAAAAGACCGATAGCTCCCACGCGGCTTTTGGTGGAGTTGATCGATTTGGTCCGGTGGTATGCGAGGCTGAAGTCAACGACGTCGAGAACTGGCAGTTCGGTGTCACATTCAACCAGCAGGGGGAAGCGCTCGCCACTCTCTAGGCGGATGGCTTTGGTGCGGTAGATCGTCTGCATTGATGTTCCCCCAATGTTCCGAATGACATGGGAGATTCATCACTGAACTTCAAGCGCTTGTTGGAAATGTCCCAGTCAAAGACATAATACGTGAAGGGCTCCCCACAGTTACACCTGCAGGAAGCCCTTACTCAATCAATCTGATGCCGATGAATTAGTTACGGTATGAATCTCGCGTTTCTGCAATGAACCAATAACTTAACTAGGTTTTGTTACAGAAAGAGAGATACCCCTAACTAGAACGGAATGTCGTCGTCGAGGTCGTCGTAGTTCGAGCCGCCGCCCGAACCGCCCGAACCCTGATTGCCGCCGCCGCTGCGCCAGTCGCCGCCGCCGCCCGAGGACTGGCCGCCGCCGCCCTGATTCCAGCCGCCACCACCGCCGCCGCGCTGGCCGCCGCTGCCGCCGCCCGGGCCGTCTAGCATGGTCAACGTCCCGTTGAAGCCGCGCAGCACGACTTCGGTGCTGTAGCGGTCCTGACCGTTCTGGTCCTGCCACTTGCGGGTCTGGAGCTGGCCTTCGATGAAAACCTTACTGCCCTTCTTGAGGTAGTTCTCGCAGACATTGATCAGGCCTTCGGAAAAGATCGCCACCGTGTGCCATTCGGTGCGTTCCTGACGCTCGCCGGTATTGCGATCCTTCCATTGTTCGCTGGTCGCGATGCGCAGATTGCACACCTTTCCGCCGTTCTGGAAACTGCGGACCTCCGGGTCCTGCCCCAAATTTCCGATCAGCATGACTTTGTTGAGGCTTCCGGCCATCGATTCGTCCCTTCGTAATTGTTGCCGCGGCCTAACGAACGGGCGGCAACCGGACCAGTGCCGAATTTGCCAATCCGGGAAAGCTAGAGCCCCAGCGCCACCGCGCTCCAGTAGGTGAGGCCTGCGAAGACATAGGCCAGCGCGAAGAGATAGACGGTCATGAAGACCGGCCAGCGCCACGAATTGGTCTCGCGCCGGGTGACCGCGATGGTCGACAGGCATTGCGGCGCGAAAACGAACCAGGCGAGGAAGGCGAGCGCGGTGGGCAGGCTCCACTGCGCGGCGATCCGGCCAGTCACGCCCTGTGCGGCGACATCCTCGTCCTCGGCATCGACGGCGTAGGTCGTGGCCAGCGCCGAAACCGCCACCTCGCGCGCGGCGAGCGCGGGGATGAGCGCAAGACTGATCTCGCGGTTGAAACCGATCGGCTCCAGCACCGGATGCAGCCCGTCGGCGATCGTGCCGGCGAAGCTCGCATCGAGCTGGCTCTCGCCCGGCTCTGCCTGCGGAAAGCTCAGCAGCAGCCACAGCGCGATCGTCGCCATGAAGATGATCGTGCCCGCGCGGCGCAGGAACACCCAGGCGCGCTGCCACAGGCCGATTGCGAGATCCTTCAGCGCCGGCATCTGATAACGCGGCATCTCCATGATGAAGCCGCTCGCCCCGCCCTTGGCCAGCGTCCTGCGCAGCACGAGGGCGACGATCATCGCGCCCACGATTCCCGCGACATAGAGAGCGAACAGCACCAGCCCCTGAAGGCCGATGCCTGGCCCGACACTGGTCGCCGGAATGAAGGCGGCGATGATAACGGCATAGACCGGCAGCCGCGCGGAACAGGTCATCAGCGGCGCGATCAGGATCGTGGTCAGCCGGTCCTTGGGATCGGAGATGCTCCGCGTCGCCATGATGCCGGGAATCGCGCAGGCGAAGCTCGACAGCAGGGGAATGAAGCTTTTGCCCGACAGGCCGACGCCCGCCATCAGCCGGTCCATCAGGAAGGCGGCGCGGGCCATGTAGCCCGTCGCCTCCATCAGCAGGATGAAGAAAAACAGGATCACGATCTGCGGCAGGAACACCACCACCGATCCCACGCCAGCCAGCACGCCTTCGGTGATCGCGTCGCGCAGGAAACCTTCGGGCAGGGTCGCGATCACACCGTCGGAGAGGATGCCCACCCCGCCCTCCAGCGCATCGGCGAAGGGAGTTGCCCAGGCGAAGACCGCCTGGAAGATCACGAACAGCAGGGCGAACAGGATGACCGGGCCGATCCAGGGGTTGAGGAGGATCCGGTCGGCACCGTTCTCCATCAGATGCCGGGTCGATCGCGACAGGATGGCGCCGCGCGCCATGTGCTTGGCCGCGAGGCGCCGCTCGGGAAGGGTAAGGTGAGCACGGGGCGCATCTTCCTCGGCAATAGCTTCCGCGTCGGCGATCGCGTCGAGCAGCTCCGCCAGCCCCTTGCGCCGCACCGCGACGGTGGGGATGACCGGCACGCCGAGCGCCTGCGACAGCGCTTCGGGATCGAGCGTCAGCCCGTCGCGCTCCGCCAGATCGACCATGTTGAGAGCGACCACCGTGGGCCGCCCGAGTTCGAGCACTTCCTGCGCGAAGACCAGATGTTGTTCGAGATTGACCGCATCGAGGACGAGCACCAGCACCTCGGGCTGCGCTTCGCCGGGAAAGTCGCCGTGGACGACCTTGCGCGTCACCTCCTCGTCCGGGCTGGCAGCATCGAAGCTGTAGGAGCCGGGCAGGTCGATCAGCTCCAGCGTCTCGGGCGAGCCGTCTCCGCGCGGTGGCAGGCTCAGCCGCCCCGCCTTTCGCTCCACGGTGACGCCGGGATAATTGGCGATCTTCTGCCGCGCGCCGGTGAGCGCGTTGAACAGCGCGGACTTGCCGGCATTGGGATTGCCCACCAGCGCCGCCACGCGGTGCCCGGCGTTTGTGCGGACGGGATCGTCCCGGCTCATGCCGCTTTGGCTTCCGTCGGATCGACCTCGATGGCCAGAGCGTGGGCCCTGCGGATCGCGATCGTCATCCGGCCAAGCCGGAGTGCCAGCGGATCGCGCGCGCCGAAGACGCCGCGATGGGTGACAGTCACCTCCGCCCCCTCGTCCACGCCGAGCGCCCGCAACCGCTTGGCCTCGTCGGCGACGATCGCGGACCAGTCGACCGCGCGAATGGTCGCGGACCGTCCGGTGTCGAGTGCATCGAGCGTCATGCGGCGGGCTTTACGGGGAAACGCCCCCGATCTGCAACCGATTATCAGTAGCGGAAAATCTAGCGCGCCGGATAGCGCAGACGGCCGAGAAAGCGGGTCACGCTGAAGCTCTCGCGTTCCGGGTTCAGCCACTTCGCCTTGGTTTTCTCGAACCGCATGACCCCTTCGATCCGCCGGTCGAGGAAAGCGCGCGTTTCGGCCTTGTCCTCGCTCTCGTCGCCGACGAAGACCGAGAGGGTGGCGCCGTAGATCGAGGCGAGGATCGCACGCTTGGTGTAGTGATTGTAATCGGTCGCCGTGTCTCCGGCGAGACGCCACATCACATCGGCGCTGTGCCATCCGGTCTTCAGCGCCCGCGCGGCGTTCTGCGGCATCGCCATGATGGCCAGCGCACGGCGCAACGCTTCTTCCTGTCCGCGCACCGCGTCGAGCCGGAACTGCACGAGGCTGCGAATGCGTTCCCGTATCGGCTTCGTCGCCATTTCCGCCAGCGGCAGGGTGGCGGCCATCTCGATATCGATCGCCTCGATCCAGGCGCCGATCATGTCCATCGCCCGCCCGCCGGTGGCCGTGGAGGAAAACGCCAGCCGCGCCACGTCGCCATCGACGCCGGCCTGCCGCGACGCCATCTCGAGCGCTTCGTCGCTCCAGCCGTCGAACACCGCCGCATCGGCAACCAGTGGCGCGAGATGCAGCCGCAATTCGTCCAGCGTCATGTCCGCCGGGCTGATCGCGTTCTCGCTCACCGCAGTTCCGGGCCGTAGCTTCGGGATTCGCCCTCGCCATCCTGCTTGCCGCTGTCGAGCGCCTCCAGCAGTTGCGTGTTGCCGCTTGCCAGCTCCGCATAGTCGCGCGCCGACCGGCCCGAATTGTCGTTGCGATCGGGATTGGCACCCGCCTTCACCAGCAGACGGATCATTTCCGGATCGCGCCGGTGGATCGCCGCAATGAGCGGCGTCTCGCCCGAGGAATTGGTCACGTCGACCCGCGCGCCGGCCTTCACCAGCGCCTCGACCCCCTCAACGAAGCCGAGGCTGGCCGCGATCTGGAGCGGGGTGGTGCCGTTCTTGTCCTCGATATTGGGATTGGCGCCCTTGGCGGTCAGGAAGCGGATCCACACCGCATCGCGCCGCTGCGTCACGATATGGAGCGCGCTTTCCCCGCTGGTGATGTCGCGGGTGTTGACGACGATGCTGCCCGGCTGGGACAGCGCCTTGGTCACCACGTCGCCATCGCGGTCGCGCACGGCCTTGAGAAATTCGTATCCGGGGGAAAAGCCCTGGGCGGCAACGGGCAGGGGTGCCAGCACCGAGGCCAGCAGAGCCGTCGAAACGATAATCGCGCGCATCACGCCTGTAATCCTTCGTGTCTTTTTGCGCCAGTCGGGGCAGCGACCCCCTTGCTCCCGCCCGGTTAGCAGACCATGAACCGCGATGCCATGCCCCGCATCCCCGTCATCGCCTCGCTCGCCCTTCCTCTCGCTCTCGCGCTCGCCGCCTGCGGCAGCGATGCGCCGTCCGATCCGCCCCCGCTCGAAGGCGCGGCGCTCGGCGGCGATTTCACGCTGACGAGCGAGGACGGCAAACCGGTCAGCTGGAACGATTTCGACGGCAAGTACCGCACGATCTATTTCGGCTACGCCTTCTGTCCCGATATCTGCCCGACCGACAATCAGCGTGCGATGGCCGGCCTCAAGCTGTTCGCGAAAGACAATCCCGAGCGCGCCGCCAAGGTCCAGCCGCTGTTCGTCAGCGTCGATCCCGAGCGCGACACACCGCAGGTGCTGACCCAGTTCACCGATGCCTTCCATCCGCGCCTCATCGGGATGACCGGCGAACCCGACAATCTCGAACGGATCGCGAAAACCTTCGGCGTCACCTTCCACGTGCCCGAGGAAAGCGAGCGTGGCGATGGCGGCTATCTGGTCGACCACTCCACGGTGACGCTGCTGTTCGATCCCGAGGGCAAGCCGCTGGCCACCCTGCCGACCGATCTCGGTCCCGAGGCAGTCGCGGCGGAGCTGGAAAAATGGGTTCGCTGAGAGAGCGCTTCTGGGAGCTGCCCCTCGCCGATCTCACGACGCCGGAATGGGAGGCGCTGTGCGACGGATGCGGGCGCTGCTGCCTCCACAAGGTCGAGGACGAGGACACCGGCGAGGTTGCCGAGACCAATGTCGCGTGCAAGCTGCTCGACTGCGCCAGCGCGAAGTGCAGCGACTACAGGCATCGCAAGGCCTTCGTACCCGACTGCCTGCAACTGACGCCGAAGCTGGCGGGCGAGATCGAATGGCTGCCGGAAACCTGCGCCTATGTCCGCCGCGCGCATGGTCGCCCATTGCCCCGCTGGCACTATCTCCTGTCCGGTGACCGCGAAGCGGTGGTGCGCGCCGGGGTCTCCGCCGCCGGCCGCGTGATCAGCGAGACCCGCGCCGGCCCCCTCGAACACCATATTGTCGAGTGGGAAACCGCGGACGACGTGGCGTGATCGAATGGCTGCGCGAGGCCGGGCGCCCGCCGGCCATCGAACTGTCGGGGCAGACCCTGCCGATCGAATTGCGCCGCCATCCCACCGCCAAGCGGCTGACCCTGCGCCTCGCCCCGGATGGCAGCGCGGTGCGCGTCACTCTGCCGCGCTGGGGCCGCTCCGCCGAAGCGGTGCGTTTCGCTGCCTCGCGCCGCGGCTGGCTCGAGGCGCAGCTCGCCAAGGTGCCGCGCGCGCAGGACCCGGTGGAGCGCGGCACGCTGCGCCATCGCGGAGAGGAGCTCGCGCTGGAATGGCGGGCGAGCCATCCCCGCCGCCCGGAGATCGCCGACGGCACCTTGCGCATCGGCGGCCCGCGAGAAACGCTGGCAAAGCGCCTCCAGCGCTGGCTCGAGGGCGAAGCACAGGCGCTGATGCAGGCCGACCTTGCCGAGCTCGCACCGCGCGCCGGGACCGCGCTTCCGACCTTGCGCCTCAGCCGCGCCCAGCGCCGCTGGGGCAGCTGTTCGAGCGGCGGCGTCGTCCGGATGAACTGGCGGCTGGTGCAGGCGCCCGATTTCGTCCGCCGTTCGGTGGTCGCGCACGAGGTCGCCCATCTCGTTCACTTCGACCATTCGCCCGCCTTCCACGCCCTGCTCGAGCGGATCCATGGCGCGCCGCTGGCCCCGGCCGATCGCTGGCTGCGCGACCATGGCCGCGGGCTCTATTCCGATTTCGGCTGAGGCCGCGCTTCCGACACGCTGGCATAGCGCGCCGCGAACCCCTATCTTGGCTCCCATGCGCATGATCAGTCGATTCAATCCCGCCGGCGGGATCCGGGATTTCTGGGACGAATTCCGCAAGCCCAATCCCCTGCGCGTGCCGATCCTGCTCGTCTCGAGCATTCCGATGGCGCTGACCGTGTGGTGGGCGATGGGCGAGAAGGTGATCGCCCCGCCCGAACGGCCCGAGGTCACCTACATCTCGACGCTGCCCGAAGGCCGGACGGACGAGGAAATCCGCGCCTCCAATCTCGAGAACCAGCGCTACAACGACCGTATCCGCGCGCTCCAGGCCGAACGCGACGAGGAGGTGCGTGACATGTACCGCCAGCTTGGCCGCGCAACCGGCCTCGATGTCGATGCGATGGAGGCCGAGATCGAGGCGGACCGCGCCGCACAGGAAGCGGCCCCACGGATACGCGCACAGAGCGATAACGGGAGCAACGCCGATCCCCGCTGACGCCGACTGGCTCGCGGCCTCTGCCCGGCTCGCCGCGCGCGCCCGGCCGCTCAGCCGCCCCAATCCGGGCGTCGGCGCGCTGGTGGTTAAAGACGGCGTGGTGGTCGGGCGCGGCTGGACCATGCCCGGCGGCCGCCCCCATGCCGAGGCAGTGGCCCTCGCCCAGGCAGGCGAGGCGGCGCGGGGAGCGGATGTGTTCGTAACCCTCGAACCCTGCGCCCATCGCTCGGCGCGCGGCCCGGCCTGTGCCGATCTGCTGGCCGAGGCAGCTCCTGCGCGCGTCATCGCCGGATGCGAGGACCCCGATCCGCGCACGGCGGGCCAGGGCATCGCGCGCCTGCGAGAGGCAGGGATCGAGGCCCGTATCCTCGACCACGCGCCGAGCCGTGCAAGCCTCGCCGGTTACCTGACCCGTACCCGCCACGATCGCCCGCATGTCACGCTCAAGCTCGCCATGTCGCTCGACGGGCGGATCGCGCTCCCCGGCGGCGAGAGCCGGTGGATCACCGGCGAGGTCGCCCGCGCCCATGTCCATTCACGCCGAGCGGCGAGCGATGCGATCCTCGTCGGCGGCGGCACCTGGCGCACCGACGCCCCGCGGCTCGACGTGCGCCTCCCGGGCCTCGCGGATCGCAGCCCGCAGCGGATCGTGCTTACTCGCGGAGTTGTGCCGCAAGGGATGACCGCCATCGCCTCGCCGCAGGAAATCGCCAGCCTTGCCGACGTCCAGTATCTCTATGTCGAGGGCGGTGCGGGCGCCGCCGCCGCCTTCCTCGCCGCCGACCTTGTCGACCGGCTGGACATCTACCGCGCCCCGATCCTGATCGGCGACGGACTGCCCGCCATCGGCGATATCGGCCTCGGCAATCTGCCCGCCGCGCATGGACGCTGGCGCCTCGCCGAGCGCCGCCAGCTTGGCAGCGACATTTTCGAAGCCTACGAGCGCCAGCGAGAGGAATAAGAGCCCCATGTTCACCGGCATCGTCACCGCCATTGGAACGATCGAAAACGTCCAGCAGCGCGGCGACCTGCGCGTGCGGATCGCCTGCCCCTACGATCCAGAGACCATCGCCATCGGCGCCTCCATCGCCTGCTCGGGCGTGTGCCTCACCGTGGTCGAGCGCGGCGGCAAGGCGGGCGATGCCTGGTTCGACGTCGACGTGTCGGGCGAGACCGTATCCAAAACGGTCTCGAACACCGGCGCCGAGGAGAGCGACACGAACAGCATGTGGCGTGCCGGGCATAGGCTCAATCTGGAACGCGCGCTTAAGATCGGCGACGAGCTTGGCGGGCACATCGTCACCGGTCACGTCGACGGCTTGGGCGAGATCCGCCTGGTGCGCGACGAGGGCGATTCCACCCGCCTCGCCATCCGCGCCCCCGCCGCCATCTCGCCCTATGTCGCGGAGAAGGGATCGATCACGGTCGACGGCGTCTCGCTCACCGTTAACGACGTGCGCGACCGGCCCGACGGCACCTGCGACTTCGCGCTCAACATCATCCCCCACACCGCCGAAGCGACCACGCTCGGCACGCTGGCCGAGGGCGACCGCGTCAATCTCGAGATCGACGTGCTGGCCCGCTACCTCAAGCGGATGGAGAGCCTGCGGGGGTAATCACCCCCACGCAATCCAAAGCGCCTTCAACCGATCTCGCGCGAGCGCACCTCGCCCGTTTCGTCGATCGTGAAAAGCGTTCCGTAATCCTGTTCGGTCAGTTCCGGCACCTGCCAGCCACCCAATCGCCCGACAAGGTCGGGAACGGTGTTGCTGTGACCGATCACGAGAACCGAGCCCTTCAGACTTGAGATCGCTCTGACGAGCGTATCGGGATCGCGGGGGTCGTATGGCGTGATCGTGATGCCGAGGCGATTTGCCAACGGCGCTCCGGTCTCCATCGTGCGCCGGGTCGGCGTGGCAAAAATCGCGACGATCCCTTTGTCAGCGAGCAGGTCCGCAAGCCTCATCGCCGCGACCGCTCCTTCGGAGGTGAGCGCGGGATCTTCACCGGCGGCCTTCTGCAAATGCCGCACCACGTGAATTTCCTTCCCGCCTGCGAATGCTGCGCCATTCGTCGAGGGGGCCGAGGCCATTCCCACGCATCCGGTCAGCGCCGCCAGCGCGAGAACCAGCATTCCTATCGATCGCCGCATGTGCCGCTCATCTCCATTGATGGTCGCGACATCCTAGGAGCCCGCTGCGACCTTCGCAATTCGGTCGCTAGGTGCTTGCTAGCGGCCCGCTGGCGAAGCTCTCGCGATCGATCGTGTAGTAGAGCTGCACCACCCGCCGCCCCTGATACCGGTCGAGGTCGTAGCGAGCGGGATCGCGGACGGCGCCGATCGTCTCCAGCGCCCGACGTGAGCGGTAATTGGTCTCGCCCACGCGGAAGTCGACCCGGGCAACATGGGCGAAAACGTGCTCCAACATGGCGCGCTTGAGTTCGTGGTTGAGGCCCCTGCCCCAGCACTCGCCGGCGAGGAAGGTCCAGCCGATCTCGATCGCACCGCCGTCTTCCGGGTCAAACGGGCCGTAGCGCGAATGGCCCACCACGCGGCCGTCGCTCTTGCGGATCACTGCGAGCGCGCCGCCCGATGCGAGGCACTCGGTGAAAAAGCCGTCGAACACGTCGCGCCGCCAGCGATCGTGCATCGGGTGCTGCTCCCAGACCATCGGGTCGGAGGCGACATCGTAGAGCGGTTCGCGGTCGGCTTCGCGCAGCGGACGGATCGTCAGTCGCGCGGTCTCCAGGGCCGGCTGCCGGTCCGGTTCGCCGGCCATGGGAGTCAGCCCTGGGTCACGTCCGCCAGCGCGGCGATGAACTTGGGGATGTTGCCATCGTGCAGCCCGGCGACATTGATCCGGCCCGATCCGGCCATGTAGATGGCGTGATCCTCGCGCAGCCGCACGATCTGCTCGCTGGTGAGCGGAAGCATGGCGAACAGCCCGTTCTGGCCGGCGAGCGCGGCGAGGCCTAGGCCCGGCACTTCCGCATCCGCCACTGCCAGCCGCTCGCGAACGCCGCGCATCCGCTCGCGCATGGTCTCGAGCTCGTCGAGCCACTCGGCGGTCAGTCCTTCATCCTCGAGCACCACGCGCACCGCTGCGCCGCCGTGATCGGGCGGCATCGACCAGTTGGCCCGGGCCAGCGCATTGGCGTTCGACGCGATCGCCTCCAGCGTGTCGCCGCTCTTCGCCATCATGTAGAAGGCGCCGACGCGGTCGCGGTAGAGGCCGAAATTCTTGTCGCAGCTATAGGCGACCAGCGCCTGCGGCACGGCCCGCAGAACGGTCCGCACACCTGCCACATCTTCGTCCATGCCCTGGCCGAGGCCCTGATAGGCGATGTCGAGCACCGGCAGGGTCGGGCTCTGCGCGAAGGCGTCCGCGATCGCACTCCACTCGTCGGCGGTGTAGTCGATCCCGGTGGGGTTGTGGCAGCACCCGTGCAGCAGCACCGCGCCGTGCTCGCCAGCGTCGCGGATGGCGTTCAGCGCCGCATCGAGATCGGCCGTTCCGTCCTCGCGCGCGTGGTTGAAGGTGACCGTCTCCAGCTCGAGATCCGCGATGATCTGGGCGTGGTTCGGCCAGCTCGGAACGCCGAGATAGACCTTGGTCACGCCCGCCTTCTTGGCAAGACCCAGCGCCAGTCTCACCGCGCCGGTGCCGCCCGGCGTCTGCATTCCGGCAATGCGGCCATCCGCCGTGCCCTCGCCGTCGAAGATGTAGGTCTTCAGTGCCTCGACGAAGCGGGCATCGCCCTCCGGCCCGAGATAGCTCTTGGAATCCTGTTCGGCGACCAGCCGCGCCTCGGCCCCCTTGATCGCCTTGAACACCGGGGTCGCTCCGTCACCCGTGCGATAGACCCCCACACCGAGGTCGATCTTGTCGGCGCGCGGATCGTCGGCGTGCATCTTGATGAGCGCGAGCAGCGCGTCGGCGGGCTGGGCGGGAAGGTTCTCGAGCATGGGCGCTTCCATGGGCGGAACGGAAAAGGGCCGCAACAGGAAATCCTGTCGCGGCCCCGAAGCCTTCACACGTTATCGTCGCGCGACCCGAAAGGCTCCTCTCCCCCGCGAAGCGACCGCCGACCCTTCCGGGTCAGAACGGCAGCCAGCGCTGCTCCTTGGAAAACTTCATGTAACCGGCATTGATGCCGAGCCGCAGACCGGCACCCACGCGGATCGGAATCAGCACCACGTCGCCTTTGCGCAGATAGCTCGCGGTCATCCCGCCGACGAGATAGGCCTGCCCCTCGCCCGCCGGAAAGCGCGTGTAGAGATCCTCGCTGTCGTAGAGATTGTAAACCAGCACGAAGGTGCTGCCCGCATTCGCGCCCGCATCGAAGCCGATCGACGGGCCCGTCCAGTAGACCGGGCGCTGCCCTTCCACCTTGTGATACAGCGTGCCGGAGCCATAGCGCGCACCGACGATGAAGGCGCCGCCGGCTTCGCGACCGACGATGTAGCCGTTGGGCTCGCCCTGCTTGGCGAGCAGGTCCTGGATCATCTTGGCAACGCCCTCGGCGCCCTTGCCGAACACGCCTTCCGCCGCGCCGATCAGATCGTCCTCGCGATAGGTGGTCGAGGGATCGCCCGCCGCATTGCTCGCCGCAGTCTCCGCCGCGGATGCGGGCTGCTCGCTGTTCGCGATGGGCGGCGCTTCGGGAGCGGGTTCGGTGGAATAGGTCACCCCCGGCTCGTCGTTCGCATCCTGCGCGTAAACATAGGGGTCGGTCGGCGCCTGCGGCTCGAGATCGCCGTCGATCGGCGCGTCGTAGGCGCTGTCGGGATCGACCGTCTCGACCTGCGCTGCGGCCGGCAGGGCGGCAAGGCCCAGCGTCGCGGCGAGCGCAAGCCCCGCGCGACGGAAATTGCGGCGTATCGTGTTCATGTCCTTCGTCCCTCCTCCGGACAGCGCGATCGAAGACAAGCAAGAATCCCATTGTCGGGCCGCGGCAATGAGCGGGCGGTGAACCGAATCCGGATTGCGACGAACCGTTGGGCTTTGCGCCGAAAAGGGCGCGGCGGGACCATTCGCACGCGCCGCCCGCCAAGCCTCTTGAAGCCTGGACGGCACCCCCCTATAGCGCCCCCTCGCAGCCTGACGGCATGCGCGCGGAGACGTGGGTGAGTGGCTGAAACCAGCTCCCTGCTAAGGAGCCATACCTCTATCGGGGTATCGAGGGTTCGAATCCCTCCGTCTCCGCCACCTTTGCCCTTCCCCCGAACGGCCCCTGCCACCGCCCGAACCTTTACCCGGGTTTCGATAACACCCCGCTTTACCGGTGCGGCCGCGCCCCAGGGATCGCCCGTCCTTAGCGCCGAAATGTAAGGTCTCCCGCTCGCGGATGATTCTTGCTAGCCCCTCCTGCGAAGGAGTTTCGCGCATGATCAGATCCGTCCTCCCCGTGGCAGCGAGCCTGCTCCTCTTGCAGATGTCCCCGGCCGTCGCGCAGCAAGCACCGCCGCCGCCTGTCGCTCCGGAGCGGGAGGCGGACACCGCACCGGCTGCCGCGCCGATGTCGGGTGCCGCCATAGGAAGTGCGCGCAGCGGGCCGGAGCGGCGTTTCACCGGGGCAGACCTGTTCGATCTTGCCATCGCCGCCGATCCGCAGATCAGCCCCGACGGGCGCTACATCGCCTATGTCCGCCGCTCGAACGACATCATGTCGGACCGTGCGGTGAGCACGATATGGCTGATCGATACCCGCACCGGGTCCGAGGTTCCGATCGCCGGGCGCGACGGCGATGCCTTCTCGCCACGCTGGTCTCCGGATGGCGATCGCCTTGCCTTCGTGTCGACCGAGAATGGCGGTCCGCAACTATGGCTCCGCTGGATCGACGGGGGCGAGATGGTCCGTTTGACCGGGCTGCCGACCAGCCCGTCGAGCATGGCGTGGTCCCCGGATGGACGCTCGATCGCCTATTCCATACTGGTGAAGGACGATGGGCCGATGCTGGGCGCCGCGCCCGCGCAGAAGCCCGAGGGCGCCGAGTGGGCCGAGCCGCTCGAGATCCGCGACCTCCTGACCTACCGGTCCGATGGCCAGGGCTATATCGAGCCGGGCTTCGAGAAGATCTTCGTCGTGCCCGCGACGGGCGGCGCCCCGCGCCAGCTCACCTTCGGCCGCTATCACGACGGCGGGCCGCTCAGCTGGTCGGCCGACGGGACCACGCTCTATTTCGGCGCCAATCGCCGTCCCGACTGGGAGACCGATCCGGTCGAGAGCGAGGTGTATGCCCTCGACGTGGCGAGCGGGGCGGTCACGCAGCTTACCGATCGCGACGGCCCGGATGGTTCGCCCGTCGCCTCGCCCGACGGACGGTTGATCGCCTATCTCGGCTTCGACGATGCGCGCCGGGCCTACGAGAACGACGATCTCTACGTCATGGACAAGGACGGGTCGAACGTCCGCAACCTGACCGGAAACTGGGATTACAGCCCCTCGGGTCTGACGTGGGATGCCGATGGCCGCGCGATCTATGCGCAATACGATATTCGCGGAGAAACACGGGTCGCCCGCATCGCTCTGGACGGAAGCGTGCGCGACGTGGCCGTCGGGCTTTCGGGCGGAGGGCTCGACCGGCCCTATACTGGCGGCAGCTTCTCGGTTTCCGACGATGACGCCATCGCCTTCACCGGAGGAACCGCCACTCGCCCGGCCGAGGTGCGGATCGCCGGGGATGGGGCGGAGCGGACGCTCACCGATCTCAACCGCTCGCTGCGCAGCACCAAGGCCTTTGGCGAAGTTCGCCGGATCGCCACTGCCTCGAGCGAGGATGGGCTGGAAATCGAAGGCTGGCTGACGCTTCCGCCCGGGTACCAGGAGGGGCAGCGCGTGCCGCTGATCCTGGAGATTCACGGCGGTCCCTTCGCCGCCTACGGCCCGCATTTCGCGACCGACAACCAGCTGTATGCCGCCGCGGGCTATGCCGTGCTCTCCGCCAATCCGCGCGGGTCGACGAGCTATGGCGAGGACTTCGCCAACCGGATCGACAAGGCCTATCCCGGCAACGACTATTTCGATCTCATGAGCATCGTCGACCGAGCGATCGCACTGGGCATCGCCGATCCCGAGCAATTGTTCGTGACCGGCGGATCGGGCGGCGGCGTCCTGACGAGCTGGATCGTCGGCAAGACCGATCGCTTCAAGGCGGCGGCGACGCAGAAGCCGGTCATCAACTGGACCACGCAGGCGCTCACGGCCGACAATCCGGCCTATTTCGGGCCCTACTGGATCGGAAGCCAGCCTTGGGAAGACCCCGAGACCTACTGGCGCCAGTCGCCCCTGTCGCTGGTCGGGAATGTCGAGACGCCGACGCTGGTCGTGGTCGGCAGCGAGGATTACCGCACGCCGGTGAGCGAAAGCGAGCAGTACTACACCGCGCTCCGCCTGCGCGGCGTGCCCACCGCGCTGGTCAAGGTGCCCGGCGCCAGCCATGGCGGCATCGCAGCGCGGCCCTCCCAGTCGGCGGCGAAGGCATCCGCCATCCTTGCATGGTTCGAACGGTATCGCACCGGCTGGACGCGGCCGGTGGGAGCGCAGCCGGCGGGTGCCGCAGGGGTGTCGTCGAAGGAGTAGACCTCCGCAGGTCGCTGGCGAGGAGCCGAACCGGAGACTGGGCCTCCGTGAAGTCGTGGCTGTTTCGCGGGACGTTCCGATTGGCCGTGGAGTGATTTCCACAGCCCTGCTCGCCCCTATGAACTGATAGTCGACCCGATATCCGCAATTCCTGCGGTCGGGTCGACGCGCCCATGCATCTGGCCGCGATCCCCTGGGATTCGATGCCGCTCTGAACACGGGATGGGTTCACTGACGTCTCGTTCACGCCAGGCATCTCGATCGCGGGCTGCGGCGCGTGGCGCGCGACCCTGCGTGTTCCAGCGGAAACCCTGAAGCCGCGCTACCCGTCGTCCAGAAACACGATCTCGGCCGGGTCAAACGCGTGGTTCCCGAAAATTCGAAAAACATATTGCAATGCAGCGGCGTTGACTTATGCGGTGCTTCGCGAACGCTTCTCAATAGCAGTATCAATAAAACTTGGATGGGTGGATTTCAATGCGATATATGAGGACGGCTCTGTGCTCCGTTTCGGCTCTGACTCTCGTCATGCCGGCGATGGTCGTGGCGCAGGAAGCCGAGGAACCGACGCCGGAAGAAGTGGCGGACGATCAGGCGCCGGTCGGCGACGAGGTCCGCAACGCGGATGGCGAGATCATCGTGACGGCACGCCGTCAGGCGGTCCAGGCGCTCGGTTCGACCACCGTCACCTCCGAAATGATCGCCGAACAGCCACCGGTAAACGATCTCGCCGACATCATCCGCCGTCAGCCCGGCATCAACCTTACCGGCGCGAGCTCGGCGGGAACCTACGGCAACAACCGCCAGATCGACATTCGCGGGATGGGCCCGGAAAACACGCTGATCCTGATCGACGGAAAGCCGATCACCTCGCGCAATTCAGTGCGGATGGGCCGTGACGGCGAGCGCAATTCGCGCGGCGACACCAACTGGGTGCCCGCCGAAGAGGTCGAGCGGATCGAGATCCTGCGCGGACCGGCGGCGGCGCGCTATGGCTCCGGCGCGGCGGGCGGCGTGATCAACATCATCACCAAGAGCCCGACCGACGGCTTCCGCGGATCGCTGACCGGCTTCATGCTCGTCCCCGAGGACAGCCGCGAGAGCGACACCAAGCGCGTGAACTTCTCGGTCGCCGGCCCGATCAC
The DNA here is from genome assembly GCA_025698865.1 of Erythrobacter sp. Lineage (GTDB taxonomy): Bacteria > Pseudomonadota > Alphaproteobacteria > Sphingomonadales > Sphingomonadaceae > Qipengyuania. The sequence goes on from JAILWQ010000004.1 coordinate 19,745, forward strand.
CTCGACGCTCGGCTTCCGCCTCTACGGCAATTACAGCGACACCAGCGCCGACGATCCGCTGATCAACGCCGAAGCGGCGGACACGCCCGATGGCCTGATCCCGCCCGGCGGGCGCGAGGGCGTGCAGAACCGCGACATCAGCGGCCTCATCCGGTGGGAGCCGAACGACATCCATCGCTTCGATATCGAGGGCGGCTACAGCCGTCAGGGCAACGTCTTCGCCGGCGAATACCGGCTGAGCAGCGGCGCCTCCAGCCCGGTTACCTCCGCCTTGATCGGGCAGGAAACCAACGTCCTCAAGCGCTACACCGGAAGCGCGGGCTATCGCGGCGTGTACGGCTTCGGCGAACTCGAGGCGATCGTCCAGTACGAGGAGACCAACAACCGTCGCCTCAACGAAGGCCTTGCCGGCGGCGGCGAAGGCACGATCAACACCGAGAGCGAATATTCGACCGCGAACCTGCGCAACCTCTTCGCGCAGACCACGCTCGACGTGCCGTTCGAGATCGGGGCGATGCAGCATGTCGTGACCGGCGGCATCGAATACCGCTACGAATATCTCGACGATCCCTATGCGGTGTCGGCGGCCGGCGGTGCGGACATTCCGGGCATCGACAATCCGGCCATGCGCGACACCGTGTCGGATGCCGATACGATCGCGGCCTTCATCGAGGACAACATCGTCTATGGCGGCCTGACGCTGACCCCGGCGGTCCGCATCGACCGGCACAGCACGTTCGGCACCGAGGTTTCGCCCAGCGTAGGCGTGTCCTACAGCCCCGTCCCGACGGTGGTGATCAAGGGCGGCATCGCCAAGGCGTTCAAGGCCCCCAACCTTTACCAGTCGAACCCGAACTATCTCTACTATACCCGCGGCAACGGCTGCCCGAACAATTTCCCCAGCCTCGGCGGCGGGTGCTTCGTCCAGGGCAATGCCGACCTTCAGGCCGAAACAAGCATCAACAAGGAAATCGGGATCGCCTTCTCGCCGGGCCGCTGGAATTTCAGCGCGACCTATTACCGCAACGATTACGACCAGAAGATCATCTCGAACAACGTGCCGATCGGGACCGCGCCCTATGGCGGCCGTCCGGCGCGGATCTTCCAGTGGTTCAACACCGGCGAGGCGGTGGTCGAGGGCGTGGAAGGCAACGTCCTGATCCCGTTCGCCCCGAACCTCGTGCTGAGCACCAACGTCACCTACATCATCCGCAACGAGGATCGCGAGACCGGCCGGCTGCTGTCGGTCATTCCCGACTACACGATCAACTCGACGCTGGACTGGGAGATCACGGACCAGGTCAAGTTCATCGGCACTTTCACCCGCTTCGGCGAGCAGACGCCGAACACGATCCTCTACAGCGGCGATACGCCGTCGGCGAACCAGCTGGAACCGCGCGAGCCCTACAATCTGGTCGGGCTCAACCTCCTGTTCCAGGCGACACAGGCGATGCGGTTCAGCGTGGGCGTGAACAATCTGTTCGACGAGCGCCTGTTCCGCGAGAGCGCCAACAACTTCGCCGGCGCGAACAATTACAACGAGCCGGGTCGGGCCTTCTTCGTCCAGACCAATCTGCGGTTCTGATCAGGCAGGACCGTCGCCCCGCCCCGTTGCGGGGCGGCGGTTGCCGAACAGGACGGCGATAGCCGCCAGTCCGGCCGCGCACATCGCGTAGGGCGCGAAAGGCCCGAGGCCATAAACCGCCGTGCCGATCAGCGGGCCGACGACGATCCCGAAACCCTGCACCGTGGCGACCGATCCCGCCGCCGCCCCCTGCTCGCCCGCATCCACGCTGTTTGCCGCAAGCGCGGGCACGGCGGGATAGATCAGCGCCATGCCGCAGGCGATCCCGCCATAGGCCGCGCACAGGGCCATTGCCGAACCGGCGAGGGCCGCAAGCGCGAACCCTGTCGCGGCAACACCGCATCCTGTCAGCGCCAGCCGCATGGGCGACCAGTCGAGCCGCCGGACAAATGTCTGCACCGCCATCAGCACCCCGCCGACGATCGCGAGAGCAAGGCCGGCGAGCCCTGCCGCGCCTTGCGCATCGAGGCCCAGCCGGTCGATCGCGACGAAGCCGATCACGACCTGCGCCACTGCCACGCTCGCCGACGCGGCAAAACCGAACGCCAGCGCAGGACGCAGCCGCGGATCGATCAGGCGAAGCGCGGCGCGCGGCGGCCTCGCCCCTGCGCCGTCTCGCGGGAGACTGCCGCGTAGCACAAGGATCGCGCCGATCGGAAGCAGGGCCGTCAGCCAGAGGGGCAGGAGAAGCGCGACCTCGCCCGCCATGCCGGCCAAGCCCGGCCCCGCGACCATGCCCGCCGCACTGGCGGAGCCGATCGCCGCCATCGATCGCGCGCGGTCGCGGGGTGCCGCGTGATCGGCGACGATCGCCGCGGCCAGCGTCGGCACGGCAGCGTAGAACCCGCCCATCAAGGTCCGCCCAACGACCAGGCCCGCGAACACGGCCAGCGCGGGCAGCGCGAGACGGAGCGAGGCTTCGAGAAACAGGACCAGAGCAAGATAGCTCGCCACGAATCCGCCGAGACCGAGGAGCAGCACGGACCGGCGGCCGAGGCGATCGCTGCGCGCACCCCACCATCGCGCCAGCACCATCCACGCGATGCCCGCCACCGACATGACCACGCCGAGATGGACCGCCTGGAGGCCAAAGGAATAGGCCAGCGGCCCTGCCACCGCGACGAAGGACATGAGCGCCATGGTCCCGGTGAATGCCGCCGCCATCAGCGCGGCGAGCGGGAGCCGCACCGCGCCCTCGACAGGGTCGCTTTCAGGCCGATGGGAGCTGTCGTTGTTCGGTGTTGCGTTCGATGTCATAATGTCGCGCGAATACGCAACCGCGCGAGCACGGCCAACCATTGATATTGCGAGTCAGTCGCTCTACCGGCGATGGAACAGGTGCTTCGGGGTTTCCCTTGTTCGTTCTCAGACAATCCAGCCATGAAATCCGCGCAGAGGGTGTTGCCCGCCGCCTTCCCGCAGGGCCCCGCGACATGCTGGACACACGCGTGCGCGAAATGCTTGGCGAAAGCGAGGGGCCATCGCCGATCCTCGTCGGTGCGATCCCCTTCGATTCCGACGGGCGCGAGCTGATCTACGAACCGCGCACGATCACCCGCCCGCCCCGGCCGGACACTACCCCGGATGCGGCGAATGTCGCCGCCCACGCCTACCTCTCCGACAGCGCGGAAGATGCGCGATCCGCGCGCGATTATGCCGAGATGGTGCGCGCGGCCCTCGGCCTGATCGCGACCGGGAGCGGCGAGGAGGCGCTGCGCAAGGTCGTGCTTTCGCGCAAGCTGTCCTTCGAAGCACCCGCGCCGCCGGACCTCGAGCGCCTTCTGGCAAGTCTGGCGAACGATCCCGGAATCACCGCCTACCGCATCGATCTCGACCCGGCAGAGGGCGGCCCCACACAGAGCGGCGACGCGCCGGTGCTGATCGGCGCAACCCCCGAACTGCTCGCCTCGCGCAAGGGGCTCATCGTCGCCTCCGAACCGCTGGCCGGATCGATCCCACGCGGGCGCGATCCGGTGCAGGACCGGACGCGGGGCCAGAGCCTTCTGGCCTCGGAAAAGGATCGCCGGGAGCACGCGATCACGGTCGAATACGTGCTCGACACGCTCGCCCCCCACTGCGACGATCTGCGGCGGCCGGGCGGCATGGGCCTGCGCTCGACGGCGACGATGTGGCACCTCGGCACACGGATCGAAGGACGTTTGAAATCGCCGGACGGGCCATCGGCGCTCGGCCTTGCCGCCCTGCTCCACCCCACTCCGGCGGTTGGCGGCTATCCGCGCGACGCGGCGCTGGCGGCGATCGCGCGGCTCGAGGCCCATGATCGCGGATTCTATTCCGGTGCGGTCGGCCATGTCGATGCCGCGGGCGACGGCGAATGGCACGTGGCCCTGCGCTGCGCCGAGGTGAGAGGCCCGCAGATCACGCTCCATGCCGGCGCGGGGATCGTCGCCGGTTCCGTTCCCGACGACGAGGTGCACGAGACCGCGGCCAAGTTCCGCGCGATACTGCGCGCTTTCGGTATCCCCGATGCCCCGCGCGCCTTAAGGGAGGCCTCCTGATGGAACCCCTCCGGCAAGTCTGGCCCGCCGAACTGGCGGAACGCTACCGCGCGAAGGGCTACTGGACCGGCGAGACCTTTCCGCAGGCGCTCGCCGCCACCGTGCGCCGCCATGGCGACCGGATCGCGGTGGTCGGGGGCGAGAGCCGCTGGACCTATGCCGATCTGGCGCAGCGCGTCGAAATCGCCGCCGCGGGGTTTCGTGCGCTCGGCCTCGATCCCGGCGCGCGGGTGCTGGTCCAGCTGCCCAATGTTCCGGAGTTCCTGTCGACCGTGTTCGGCCTGTTTCGCGCAGGGCTGGTGCCGGTCTTCGCCCTGCCCGCGCATCGCCAGACGGAACTCGTGCATTTCGGGCGCGCCGGCGAAGTGTCGGCGCTGGTCATCGCCGAGCGGCACGACGGTTTCGACTATCGCGCAATGGCGGATGCGGTGCGCGCGGAGGTCGGCACGCTGGAACACATTGTGGTGGTCGGCGAGCCGCATCCGGGCCAGATCGCCTTCGATGGCTTCGCCGCGGGAGACTGCCCGCCTGTCGAACCCGATGCCGGCGCCGTCGCGCTGGTGCAGATTTCCGGCGGCAGCACCGGCCTTTCGAAACTCATCCCGCGCACACATGACGATTATCTCTATTCGATCCGCGCCAGCAACGCGATCTGCGGCATGGACGAGCGCAGCGTCTATCTCGCCGCGCTGCCGGTGGCGCACAATTTCCCGATGAGCTCGCCCGGCATCTTCGGGGCGGTGCTGGCCGGGGCGACGATCGTGATGGCGCCCGTGCCGACGCCCGAGATCGCCTTTCCCCTGATCGCGCGCGAAGGGGTGACCATCACCGGCCTCGTTCCGCCGCTGGCCCTGCTGTGGATGCGAGCCGCGCCGAAGACCGATCACGACCTCTCCAGTCTTGAGGTCGTGCAGGTCGGCGGCGCGAAGTTCATGCCCGAGGCCGCGCGCCGCGTGCGCGAGACGCTGGGCTGCACCTTGCAGCAGGTGTTCGGCATGGCGGAAGGTCTGGTCAACTACACCCGGCTGGACGACCCGGACGAGGCGATCGTCGAGACGCAGGGTCGACCGATCTCGCCCGACGACGAAATCCTGATCCTCGACGATGCGGGAGACCCGGTGCCGGACGGAACGCCGGGCCATCTGCTGACGCGGGGGCCGTACACCATCCGCGGCTATCACCGCGATCCGACGGCCAATGCGCGGTCCTTCACCGCCGACGGCTTCTACCGCACCGGCGACATCGTGCTGCGGCGGGCGGACGGCAATCTGGTGGTGCAGGGCCGCGCCACCGACCACATCAACCGCGCGGGCGAAAAGATATCCGCCGAGGAGGTCGAGGACCACCTGCTCGCCCATGACAGCGTGTTCGATGCGGCCGTGGTCTCGCTGCCCGATCCCTATCTCGGCGAGCGCAGCTGCGCCTTCATCGTCCCCCATGGCGATCCGCCGGGCGCCGCCGAGATCAAGGCATGGATGCGCACCCGCGCGATCGCGGCGTTCAAGATCCCCGACCAGATCGTGTTCGTGGAAGGGTTCGCCACCACCGCGGTGGGCAAGGTCAGCCGCAAGGAACTGCGCGCCCGTCTGCGCGAAAGCGCCCTCAACAATCGGAAACAGCCGTGACCACGCCCCGCCGCCTGCCCACCATCGCCGCCTACGACATGCCCGCGGAGGGGGACTGGCCCGCATCGCGCGCGAACTGGGCACTCGATCCTGCCCGATGCGCCCTGCTGGTGCACGACATGCAGGCCTATTTTCTCGACGCCTTTCCGGCGCAAGGCTCTCCGCGCGAGCCGCTGATCGCGAATGTCGCCGTCCTGGTGACGGCCTGCCGCAAGGCCGGCATTCCCGTCGTCTACACCGCGCAGAACGGCGAGCAGGATCCGCGCGATCGCGGGTTGCAGGGCGATCTGTGGGGTCCGGGGATGCGCGCCGTCCCCGAGCACGAAACCGTCGACCCCGCAGTCGCGCCTGCCCCCGGCGATCACGTCCTCGTCAAGCATCGCTACAGCGCGTTTCAGCGCAGCAATCTCGCCACGCTGCTTCGCGCGCGGGGTCGCGACCAGCTGCTGGTCTGCGGCGTCTATGCCCATATCGGCTGCCAGGCGACGGCGTTCGAGGCCTTTCAGCGCGACATCCATCCCTTTCTCATCGCCGATGCGGTGGCCGATTTTTCCCGCGACTGGCACGATGCCGCCTTGCGCATCGTCGCCGATTGCAGCGGAGTGGTGCTGCCCACCGCCCAAGTTCTGGAGACGATCAAGTGACCGCCACGATCCGTGACGATCTGAGAACCGATATCGCCGAAATCATCGAGGTTGCTCCCGACACAATCGGCGACGATACCAATCTGCTCGATGCAGGGCTCGATTCCATGCGCGCCATGAACCTTGCCATGCTGTGGGAGGAGCGCGGCGTTCCGCTCGATTTCGCCGACCTGTCCGAAGCACCCACGCTGGGCGAGTTGCACGCCCTCGCCCGGCAGCGCTCCACCGCGCCGAACTGATGGCCGCGCACGGGCGCCCGCTGACCGAGGCGCAGGCCGGCCTGTGGTATTCGCAGGCGCTCGATCCGGCCAATCCGATCTTCAACACCGGCCAGTATATCGATCTGGTCGGCCCGCTCGATACCGAAGCCTTCCGCGCCGCCGTGGCGCAGGCCTCGCGCGAGGCCGAGGCGCTGTCCCTGCGCTTCGGGACGTCCGCCGACGGCGAGCCGGAGCAGGCCTTGGGCGAGGCGCCGGACCTCGCCGTCGTCGATTGCACCGACCGGCCCGACCCCGCAGAGGCGGCGCGTGCGGCCATCGCACGGTCGCTGGCCACGCCGGTCGATCTGGCGCGGGGACCGATCGCCTTCCAGACACTCTACCGCCTGTCGCCGACCCGGCATTTCTGGGCGCAGCAGGTCCATCACCTCGCCAATGACGGGTACGGCATGGTGATGCTGACCAAGCGCGTGGCCGAACTCTACGCCGCGCTGGCAGAAGGCCGGCCCAATCCCGGCCGGCCGTTCGCGCCGCTCGACGCGGTTCTGGCCGAGGATGCCGCCTATCGCGACAGCGAGGAGCGCGCGCGGGACCGGCGGTGGTGGCTGGACCGGTTCGCGGACCTCGACGAGATCGCCGTGATGAAGCCCGGCCGCGCGGTCTCGGCGCATCGCTTCCTCCGAACCGAGCGGGCGATGAGCGAGGACGCCCGCCAGAGCGTGGCCGCGCTGGCAAAGGCTTCGGCCACGTCATGGCCCGATACGCTGACCGCGCTGGTCGCCGCCTATTGCGACCGCTTCGTGGCCGATGGCGAGACCGTGATCGGGATGCCGCACATGGCCCGCTTCGGCACGGCCGCCGCGCGCGTTCCCGCCACGGTGATGAACGTGCTGCCGCTGCGCGTGACGCCGGACGAGGATGCACAGCTCGCGGAATGGCTCGCCGCCCTCGCCGGGACCATGCGCGAGGCGCGCGGGCACGGCCGCTATCGCAGCGAGCATTTGCGCCGCGATCTCGGCCTGATCGGGGCGGAACGGCGGCTGTACGGCGCCCTGATCAACGTCCAGCCCTACGACCGCCCGCCACGCTTCGCCGGGCTCGACGCGGTTCTGCACGTCACCGGCACCGGCCCGGTCGAGGATATCAGCTTCACCTTTCGCGGCGATCTGAAGGATTGTCCGACCATCGAGGTCGAGGCCAACCCCGACCTGTGGGACGAACGCGCAATCGCCGATCATGCCGAGCGTCTCGACGCCTTTCTGGCAAGCGCCGGTACGGCCGAGCGGCTGGCGGACATCCCGACGGCCCTGCACCGCGAACAGGAGCGCGAACTCCACGCCTTCAACGCGACGGCGCATCCCGTGCCCGAGACGACGCTGACGGACCTGATCGCGCAGTCCTTCGCCGCGTATCCGGAAGCGGAAGCAGTGCGGTTCGGGGATGACGCGCTGACCTACGCCGAGCTCGACCGACGCAGCGCGGCGCTGGCCGCTCTGCTTGCCAGCAAGGGCGCTGGCGCGGAGCGGATCGTCGCCGTCGCGCTTCCCCGCTCGCTCGAGCTGGTCGTCGCGCTCGTCGCGATCCTGCGCGCGGGCGCGGCCTACCTGCCGCTCGATCCGGACCATCCCCCGGCTCGCATATCCAAGATCCTCGCCGGCGCGGACCCGGTCGCGGTGCTGGCGCCGGACGACCCGCATGGGCTTTACGAGGATCGGCTGCTCGCGCCGGGCGATTGGCCTCTCGATAGCGCGCAGCCCGAACCGGACACCCCAGCGCCCGACAACGCGGCTTACGTGATCTACACCTCCGGTTCGACGGGCGAGCCCAAGGGCGTGGTCGTGACTCACCGGGCCATCGTCAATCGTCTGCTGTGGATGGCCGAGCACTACGGCATCACGGGCGAGGACCGCATCCTCCACAAGACTCCGGCCACTTTCGACGTATCCGTGTGGGAATTCTTCCTCCCGCTGATCCGCGGCGCCACGCTGGTGGTCGCGCCGCCCGGGGCCCACCGCGACCCTTCCGCGATCGCCCGGCTCATCGCCGCGCATGGCGTGACCACGCTGCACTTCGTGCCCTCCATGCTCGAGGCATTTCTCGACACGCCGGAAAGCGAGGGGCTCTCGATCCGGCGTGTGTTCTGCAGCGGGGAAGCGCTGGCGCCCGATCTGCGCGACCGGTTCCATCGCCGGGTGAATGCCGAACTCCACAACCTCTACGGCCCGACCGAGGCGGCGGTGGATGTGAGCTTCTGGGAAGCCGGGCCGGACGATACGAGCCGGCCCGTGCCGATCGGCTGGCCGGTGTGGAACACGCGGCTCCTCGTTCTCGACGAGCGGATGCGGATCGCTCCGCCCGGCACGACCGGCCATCTCCATCTGGGCGGGGTGCAACTGGCGCGCGGCTATCTCGGCAAGCCCGACCTGACCGCCGAGCGGTTCGTCGCCGATCCCTTCGTGCCCGGGGAACGGCTCTACCGCACCGGCGATCTGGCCCGGCGGCGGGACGACGGCACGGTGGAATTTCTCGGCCGGGCCGACAGCCAGGTGAAGATTCGCGGGTTGCGGATCGAACTGGGCGAGATCGAGGCGGCCATCGCCGCGACGGGGCTGGTCCGCTCGGCGGTGGCCGTGGTGCGGGACGAGCGGATCGTCGCTTATGTCGTTTCTCCGGATCGGTCGGCGGGCGAAGCCCTGCGGGATGCGCTGGCCGGGAGCCTGCCGTCCTACATGGTGCCCGCCGCCTTCGTCGTGCTCGATGCCCTTCCGACCACGGTCAACGGCAAGCTCGACCGCAAGGCTCTGCCCGCGCCGGCTTTTGCGGGCGATGGCGGGGAAGCGCCCCGCACACCGGGCGAGCGCCGCCTTGCCGCGCTGTTCGCCGAGATCCTCGATCTGGAAACACAGGTCGGGCGGACCGACGATTTCTTTGCGCTGGGCGGGGATTCGCTGTCGGCCGTCCGGCTGCTCCTGCGCCTGCGCGAGGAATGGGACGGCGATCCGGACCTCGGACTGGTGTTCGAGCATCCCGACGTGGCCGGTCTGGCCGCGCGGCTCGAAAATGCGTCCGATCTGCGCGACGAGGGGCTGGCGCCGGTGATCCACCTCGCACGCGGCGAGAGCGGAGCGGCACCGCTCTTCCTCGTGCATCCGGCCGGCGGCGTCGGCTGGGGCTACCGGACGCTGGCACGCAGTCTCGCTCCGGCGAGGGCGGTCCACGCGATTCAGGCGCCTGGCCTCGATTCCCAAATCGAGATGCCCGAAAGCATCGCCGCGCTCGCCCGCGACTATGCCGACCGCATCGACACCGCGTGCCCCGCCGGGCTGGTCCATGTGGGCGGCTGGTCGGTCGGTGGGCTGATCGCGCAGGAACTCGCCGTCGAACTGGAAAACCGGGGCCGCGCGGTCGGGATGGTCGCGCTGCTCGACGCCTATCCTGCCGAATGCTGGCGCGCCGAGCCCGAACCGACCGAGGCGCAGGCCCTGCGCGCCCTGCTGGCGATCGCCGGACACGATCCCGAGGCGCATCCCGAACTCGACACGCGCGAGAAAGTGGTCGGCTTTCTGCGCGAGGGCGAGAGCGTGCTCGCCAATCTGTCGCGCGCCACACAGGACGGCGTCGTCCGCACAGTGCTCGACACCAACCGCCTCGTGCGAGGGCACCACCACCGCGCCTTCGGCGGAACGCTCACCCATATCCGCGCCGATGCCGACCACGCCGACCGCCCGCAGCTGCGCGCCGATCTATGGGCGCCGCATTGCGCCGTGCTCGACGCGGTCGGCGTTCCATTTCTCCATCGCGAACTTCCCGGAAAACCGGCCAGCGCGCTCATCGCCCCGATACTGTCGGAGCGGATGGCGGCTGCGGAAAGGATATCGGCATGACCCGCCCCACCGGCCTTGAAAATCGGATCGCACTCGTCACCGGAGCCGCAGGCGGGATCGGAGCGGCCGTCGTCTCCCTGCTGCGCGAGGAAGGGGCCGAGGTCGTCGCGACCGATCGGGAAGCCGGCGACGGCATCGCGCCGCTCGACGTGACCGACAGCACCGCGGTCGATGCGCTGGTCGATCGGATCGAGATTGAACGCGGAACGATCGATTTGGGCGTCAATATTGCCGGAGTTCTGTCGAACTTTCCCGTCTGCAAGACCGGGGACGACGAGTGGCGCCGCGTCTTCGCGGTCAACACCGACGGCGTGTTCCACGTCTGCCGCGCGCTGGCACGGCGGATGGGCGAGCGGCGGCGCGGGGCGCTGGTCACGGTCGGCTCCAACGCCGCCGGCGTGCCCCGCCACGCCATGGCCGCCTACGCCGCCTCCAAGGCCGCGACACACATGTTCATGCGCTGCCTCGGGCTGGAGATGGCGGAGCAAGGGGTGCGCTGCAACACCGTCGCCCCCGGATCGACGCTCACTCCCATGCAGACCGGCATGTGGGCCGATGAAAGCGGCGCACAGAAGGTGATCGCCGGACATCCCGAACAGTTCAAACCCGGCATTCCGCTCGGCAAGCTGGCCACGCCAAAGGACGTTGCCGAGGCGGTGGTGTTCCTCCTGTCCGACCGTGCCGGTCACATCACCATGGCCGATCTCTACGTCGATGGCGGGGCGACCCTGCGGGCATGATGGTTCTCACACGCTTCTGGCTTTCCGCCATTCTGGCGACGATGGCCGCGCCCGCCCTGGCCCAGCCGCGCATGGACCTGCCGGCGCCCGAAACCATCGCCGACCGCGGCGTGCCGGGCTACCGGTTCGAGACCCTCCGTATCACCAGCTCGGATGGCGAGCGCGCCTATCTCGTGCGGCTGGGCCTGCCCGAAGGCGAAGTTCCCGCGAAGGGCCGGCCCGCGCTCTGGCTGCTCGACGGCAAGGCGGCGCTGGAATTCGTCGATCCCGCCTTGCTCACGTCCGGAGATGCCGGCACGCACCCCGTCATCATCGCCATCGGTCACGACACGCCCCTGCGCCTCGACGCGGCCGAGCGGGTGCGGGACTATACGCCCGGCACCGGTTCGAGCGACGGACGCGGGCGCCCCGGCGGCGGCGCGGATGCGTTTCTCGAGGTGATCGAGCACCGGATCAGGCCCGCCATCGAGGCGCGGGTCCATCTCGATCCGTCGCGGCAGGCGCTCTGGGGCCACAGCCTCGGCGGATTGTTCGTCCTCCATGCCCTGAGCGAACGGCCCGATCTGTTCTCGCTCCATTTCGCCGCGAGCCCGTCACTGTGGTGGAACGACGGCGCGATCATGGACGGCGGATCGACCGGATTGCCGCCCCAGTCCATCCGGAGCCTCATCGTGGCGGATGGGTCCGGCGCCGGTCCAGATACCGCCAGACCCGGTGCCAAGGCGAGAAGGGCCCGGTTCCACGTCGATCCCGATCGCGAACAGGCGTTCTGGAGCGAGATGGAGGACCGGCCGGATCTCACGTTCTCGCGGATCGACTATCCGGGCCTCGGCCACGGCGCCACGTTCCGCGCCAGCGTGCCCGATGCGTTGCGTGCGCTGGCCGCGCTGGAAGGGTCCTGATCCCGCTCAGGAGCGCGGGGCGGACACCCGCCCCGCCATCCGCGCCAGCGTCCCGTCGCGCCACCAGAGCCCGTGCAGCAGCGCCATCGAGACATGGCCCGCGATCAGCGCCAGCAGGGTCCAGGCAAGGGTCCCGTGCAGCAGATTGGCCGGAGCGGTCATCCATTCGACGGCCTCGGCCCGCGGCCCCCGCAGGGTCACTCCGAAAACCGCCACCGGCCGTTCTCCGCCGAGCATCCGCAGAAACGCGAGCGAGGGAACGGTCAGCATCAGAACGTAGAGCGCGACATGACCGAGATTGGCCAGCCTGCCCAGCAGACCGGGGCCGTGCGGCGGGCGATGGCGCATCTGGGTGAGCGCCCAGATCGCCCGGATCGCGATCAGCGCCAGCAGCAGCGTCCCGACCGAGCTGTGCGAGCCGACCCAGAACCCCATCAGCGGCGTTCGCCCGACGATCTCCTTGAGCGCCATTCCGCCGAACTGCCACGCCAGCAGGGCGGCGATGCTCCAGTGGAGCACGCGGGACACGAAGCCATAGCGCAGCGGCGTATCCGTCGCAGTCATCCGAGCCGGTCCTTCACGAGCGCCGCGAAGATACCGGCCGCGACCGGCAGCAGCGCGTCGTCGAAATCATATTCGGGGTTGTGGCACATCACGCTGTCCTGCCCAAGGAAGAGATAGGCCCCCGGCGCGGCGTTCAGGAACAGCGCCATGTCGTCGGTGAAGGGGTATGGCGGGTGATCGCCGACGATCCCGTCCTCGCCCAGCACCGCTTCGCAGGCTTTCCGTGCATGGGCGGCGGCTTTGGCCGAGTTCACGCATGGGGGCACCTCGGCCCGCTTGGTCAGCGCGACCTCGCAGCCGGTCATCGCAGCGATACCGGTGCACGCCTTCTCCAGCCGGTCGAAGAGCAGCGCCTGGACGTCAGGATCGAGCGCGCGCAGCGTTCCGCTGAGCGTCGCGGTCTCGGCGATGATATTGTGCGAGCTGCCGGCGTTGAGCGAGCCGACATTGATAAGGGCCACGGCGCTCGGATCGACATAGCGCCCCACGATCGAGGAAATCTCCACCGCCAGTCGCGCGGCGGCCTGCAACGGATCGACCGCCTTGTAGAACGCCGCGCCATGCCCGCCGACGCCGGTGACCGTGATGTCCCAGATGATGTAGCCGTTGAGGACGGAACCCGCGCGCACGCCGCCTTCGCCCGGCTTGAGCAGGGGCATGTTGTGGAACCCGTACACCTCGTCGAAGGCGAAGCGGTCGAGCAAGCCGTCGGCGATCATCGCCGCGGCACCCTTGCCGTTCTCCTCGGCGGGCTGGAAGATCAGGACCACGCGGCCGGACGCCGGCGGATTGGTGGCAAGATGCTGGGCCACGCCCAGAAGAGCCGCGGTGTGCCCGTCATGGCCGCAGGCATGGGCGACACCCGGGGTATTCGAAGCGTAGCTTTGCCCGCTGCGATCATCCATCGGCAGCGCGTCCATGTCGGCGCGCAGGGCGATGGAACGCCCCGGCTCGCGCCCCTCGACCACAGCGACCACACCGGTCGCGCCGATCCCTTCCACCGGGTCCAGCCCGAATTCGCGCAACCGCTCCGCCACGAATGCGGCGGTCCGGCTCTCCTCGAAAGCGAGTTCGGGCTGGCGATGGAGCGCGTGGCGCCATTCCGTCATCTGCTGCGCAGCGGCAGCGGCGAAAGCCTTGGGCGAATGGGCGTTCATCGGGCGATATCCTTTCGATCCGGGCGTTCTGGCGCGCGGCGCGCGCATCGCTTGACTCGGTAGCGGCGCTTCGCCACCGCAATGCCAGAAATCGACAGGGTTTCCAGCCCTCGCTTCTCCGATGGGAGTCCGATGCCGCGTTCCGAAACTGCCGCGCGGAGCGCTCTGCGCGAGGATACGCTGCGCGCCTATGCCCGCACGGTCCGGCGGCGTGTCGCACTGCTGATTGTGCTGCTGATCGCCACGCTGGCGACGTTCGGTCTCGATATCGCCACCGGCCCATCCTACCTGCCGCTGTCGCGGGTGTCGGCGGCGCTATTTGCGCCGGCGAGCCTCGATCTCGCCTCGCTGACCATCGTGCGCGAAGTGCGCCTGCCCATGGCGCTGATGGCGCTGCTGGTGGGCGCGTCGCTCTCGCTCGCCGGGGCGGAGATGCAGACCATCCTCGACAATCCGCTGGCGAGCCCGTTCACGCTCGGCGTGTCGTCCGCCGCATCCTTCGGCGCCGCGCTGGGAATCGTGCTCGGCTTCGGCCTGCCCGGCCTCGCCGCCGACTGGATCGTGCCAATCAACGCCTTCATCTGCGCCTTCGGATCGGTCCTGCTGCTCGAGGCACTGGCCCGCAGCCGCGCGGCCGGCACGCAGGGGGTGATCCTGTTCGGGATCGCGCTGGTGTTCACTTTCAACGCGCTGGTCGCGCTGCTGCAGTTCGTGGCGACGCAGGAATCGCTTTCGCAACTGGTGTTCTGGATCATGGGCGCGCTCGGGCGGTCGACCTGGGAAAGCGTGGCGATCCTCGGCGTGGTCTGCGCCATGGCCTTTCCCTTCTCGCTGCGCGCCGCCAATGCGATGACGGCTTTGCGGCTGGGCGAGGATCGGGCGCGCAGCTTCGGGATCGACATCCGCCGCTTGCGCTTCTTCTCGCTGCTCCGGATCAGTGCGCTGGCCGGCACCTCGGTCGCTTTCGTCGGCACGATCGGGTTCGTCGGCCTCGTCGGCCCGCACATCGCGCGGCTGCTGCTGGGCGAGGATCACCGGTTCCTCCTGCCCGCCTCAATGCTGACGGGCGCGCTTGTCATGTCGCTCGCATCGGTTGCCAGCAAGCTGCTCGTTCCCGGGGTCCTGCTGCCGGTCGGGATCGTCACCTCGATCATCGGGGTGCCGATCTTCCTCGCCCTCATCCTGAAACGGCCCGACCGTGTCTGAGCGCCGCAGCCCTCCCGACGAGCTGCTGATCACGGCGCTCACCAGCGGATATGGCGGCGCCTCCGTGCTCGAGGGCGTCGATCTCGGCCCCTGCCGTGCGGGAGAGATCGTCTCGCTGCTGGGGCCGAACGCGGCGGGCAAGACCACCCTTCTGCGCGCGATCGCGGGTCTGCAACCGGCGCATGGCAGCGTGAGGCTCGCCGGCACCGAACTGCTCGATCTCTCGCTCGCCGATCATGCGCGGCTGGTGGGGTACATGCCGCAGAGCCTGCCGCAACGCATCGGCCTGACCGTCATCGAGGCGACGATCGGGGCGCTGCGCACCGGGAACTGGGAGAAAGGCGATCAGGGCGCCCGTTCCCTCGAAGCGATCGCCTACGATGCGATCGAGGATGTCGGCATCGGCCATCTCGCGCTGCGCGAGGTCGGACATCTGTCGGGCGGGCAGCGGCAGCTCGCCTCGCTGTCGCAGGCGCTGGTGCGTGCGCCGCGCGTATTGCTGCTCGACGAGCCGATCAGCGCGCTCGATCTGCATTACCAGCTGCGCGTGATGAAGCTAGTGCAGGCGGTCGCGCGCAGACGGGGCATGATCGTGGTGATGGTGCTGCACGATCTGTCGATCGCGGCGCGCTGGTCCGACCGGGTGGCGCTGCTTTCCGGTGGACGGATCGTGGCGCAGGGCACGCCCGGCGAGGCGATCACGGCCGAACGGCTGGCCGAGGTCTATCGCGTCGAGGCGACGGTGAGCCCCGCCGCGCAGGGTCTGTCGATCGTGATCGAGGACATCATCGAAGACTGAACGTCGGCAAGCCGCCGTGCCGCTCCAAACGCAGCGAGGGAGCCGGCCGCCTGGCGACCGACTCCCTCTGTAACGACATTCTGGCGATCAGTTCGTGGGCGTGATGACCAGCAACTGATCGGCATCCGCATCGCGCGCACCTGCCGACTTGTCGACCGCGTAGATCGTCCCCTTCGGACCAAGCGCGACGTGGTTGGCGCGCGGCGCGGGGCCGAGATTGGCCACGATCTTGCCGTCGACATCGACGACGGTGACCGTGCCGGAGCCCCGATTGGCGACATAGGCATGGCGCGAGACGGGATCGAAGACGACGTTGAGCGCGCCGGCGCCCACCGGCGTATCGGCGATCACCGCGCCGGTCTGCCCGTCGAGCACCACCAGATTGTCGGTCCCCTGCGCCGCGGCGAAGATCCGCCCGGTCTGCGGGTCGTGGGCGATGCCGATCACGCCGCGCGCGCCGGGTACGGGGAACACGTTCAGCACCTCGTCGGTCTGCGTGTCGATCACAGCAACCTCGCTCGTGCCGAGGCCCGCGACGTAGAGCCGGTGCGCTGCATCGTCGAGCGACAGGCTCGCCACGCCGAATTCCTCGCGGCGCTTGCCCGAGGCAATCGCGATCCGCTTGGTTTCCGTGTTGTTCGCTGTGTCGAAGACCACGATTTCCGGGGTGAAGGTCGCGCTGACATAGGCCTTGCCCAGCGCCTCGTCGACGCGGACGTCGCGCGAATGGCTGACCGCGCCGGGCTCGAACTGCTTCACCAAGCCGAGATCGGACTGGCGGTAGACGGCGATCGTGTCCTGCCGCGAATTGGTGACCCAGACCGTGCCCTTCGCGTCGTCGATATCGATGCCGTAGACCGCAAAAACGCCGCCATCCTGCATGGTGCCGTCACGACCCGGCCGCTGCGGTGCGGCACCGGGATTGGCCTGCGCCGCGACTTCAAGCGTGCGCGCATCGAGCTTGGTCAGCGCGGATTCCTTCACCGGAGGGCGCCCGATGGCGGAGGTGGTGAAGATCGCATTGCTCTTCGGGCTGTAGACCGACTGGTAAAGACCGCGAGCGGGCTCCGCCTCCGTCACGCGGAAGCCGGACTGGCCGGACAGCGCGATGTCGGGCGACACTTTCAGCTCGGCGATGATGGCATGGTAGGGCGCCTGCGTCGTCACGACGATCGGATGGATGCCGACCACGGCCTCTGCCGGGAGCGCGAAGCTGCCGGTCAGCTTGCCTTCGCCATCGGCCGCGAGGGCCTGAGCGGTAAGCGGCGTGGCGCCGTAGCGCAGGGTCACCTGCTGCCCCGGACGGAAGCCCGAACCTTCGATCCGCACCTCGTCGCCGGCAGTGATCGGCGCGCCATTCTCGGCCGAGGCGAATTCGATACGCGGTTCGGCCGTGCGGTCGACTTCACCGAAAACCGTCTGCGCCTGCGCGGCGCCGACCGCCAAGGGCGAAACGGCAAGGGCCAGCCCGATGCCGAGCGCGCGGGCGGTACGATTGAGATTACGCATTCATGCCTCCATTATCAGATGTCATCGACGCGCATTCTCGCGCTCCGGGTCGAGAGCGACCCAGAACCGGCCCTCGTAAGGAACCGCAAGAAAGCGCTGGTTGAGTTCAGACAGCGTCCGTTCGGGAGAAAGGTCGGCGAACAGCTCGGGATGAAGCCATTTCGCGAAAGTCTCCACCGCCACGATGTCGAGCGGCGAATTGAGAAGCTGGTGCGAAAAGCCGAAAGCGCGGCCATTGCGCACCGCGTCCAGCTGGGCGATGCCGCGCCGCGAGGCCACTGCCTCCAGCGAGCGACGTGCCTCGTTCTCGTCATACCCTTCGCCGATCACCAGCCCGCCACGCTCCGCGAGATGAGGCCCTCCGGTCGCGATGTAGAATTCCGGGTTGCGGGCAATGACGTATTCGAGGTTCAATTTGCCCGAAGACTGCGGGATCGCGTCGGCGCCGATATTGTGGGCACCAACGAATTCGAGATAGTCGCTGACATTGCCGCGCCCGGCGGAATTGCAGCAATCCGGCGTGCTGCCCGCATGTGCCTCGAAGAAGACGAGCGGACGCTCGTTTTCCGGCAGACCGCGCACTTTTTGCGCGACCGCATCCAGGTGTTCGCGGCGAAAATCTAGGAAAGCGCGCGCTTCATCCTCTCGCCCGATCAACCGGCCGAGGATCATCATGCTCGGCTCGAGATTGTCCAGCGGGTCGGAGAAGAAATCGAGCACGACGACGGGAATGCCTGCCGCCTCGACCCGCGCGATCTGCTCGTCCGTAACCCCGCTCTCGGTGGACAGGACGGCGGCGTCGGGCCGGCTGGCGATCAGGGATTCGACGTCGAAATTCTCGGCCGAACTGGCGATGCGGGGCAATCCGGCCAGTTCCGGCGACTGCTTGATGAAACCAGCGTAGCTCGCATCGCCCAGCCGGTTGGCATCGTGGCCCCATGCGGCGAGCCGAGCGACGGGTTTGGGATCGATCAGCGAGAGCGCAACGAGATACCGGCTGTCGTCGATGGCGATCCGGCCGACCTCGCCCGGGATAGCCACTTCGCGGCCGCGCATGTCGGTGACCGTGCCAGAAGCCGTGGCGCTCTGTTCCGCCGGTCCCGCATCGCAGGCCGCGAGAGCACCGGCGAGGACGCCCGCGAAGAGAAGCGCGTTGATCCTTCGCGCAAATCGGACCAGACCTCTGGCACGGCCGAAAGCGCAGCACTTCGCCGCCCGGTCGACCACCATTCGCTGCCCCGCTCTCATAGGCGGGCATTTCAGCTAATTGCGAATGATTGTAAAGTGCAATAACGAGCTACCCATGGATTTTCCTTTCGGCGCGATCCCCGGTGTGAACCCGTCACCCTACCGTCTCGAACGGACCATGCGCCTTTCAACGCAGGACGATGCAGGAGCCCCCTCCCTGAACATCGACCTCGCGTGGCCTGCCGGTGATCCGCCCTCTGATGGCTGGCCCCTGCTGGTGGTGCTGGACGGCGAGCGCAGTTTCGCGACCGTCACCGAAACCGTGCGGCGGATGGCGCCCCGGTCCGACGCGACCGGCGTGCACGATCTGGTCGTGGCGGCGATCAGTCTGCCCGCCCATTCGGATCGCGCCGTACGATTCGATGATTTTGCCGGGAACGCGGAGAGCGGCGGCAGTTCCGGTTTCGCCCGAACTCTCGCGCAGGCTTCCAACCTTGTAGAGACGGTCGTCCCTATCGATCTGAACAAGCGGACTTTGCTGGGCCATTCGCTGTCGGGGTATTTCGTTCTGCGTACGATGGTCGCCAACGGCGGTCTCTTTCAACGCCACATCGCGCTGAGCCCTTCTATCTGGGTCGATCGGGACCCACTGTTCACGGCGCTGGACAACACCCCACCGGAAGGCCGGAGCCTGTTCCTCGCCGTCGGCGGGTGGGAGGAAGAACTGGCACCGTGGCAAGTCGGCCAGACGGGAAGCGACACCATTCTCGACCGTCGCCGGAGGCGCCGGATGGTGTCGAACGTACGCGAACTGGGTGACCTCGCCATTCGTCGCGGATGGTCCGACGAGAGCGATATACGCATCTTTCCGGAAGACGAACACGCCTCCATCGTGACGAGCGCGATGCCGCACGCCCTCCGGTCCGCCTGCCGGACGAGAAACCCATCCGACGTTAGCAAGCCGTAACAGCATGGTCCGGAAGGGTGTGGCGGACCAGTCCTTTAGATTTCTTTGCCCGGCTCAGCCGACGGCCAGACGATACCCCACGCCCGGCTCGTTGACGACGAGGCGCGGATTGGCGGGGTCGGCCTCGATCTTTCGGCGCAGGGCGCGGATCGCGACGCGCAGATAGTCGAGGTCCTGCCGGTGGGCGGGACCCCATACGGTTTCTAGCAGGGTTTCATGGGTGATGACCCGCCCGGGCCGATCGGCGAGCGCCCAGAGCAGATTGAATTCGCGCGGCGTCAGCTCGACCTGCACGTTGCCCATGGTCACCCGGTGACGGTCCCGGTCGATGCGTCCGCCCGCAAATTCGCGCGTGGAGGCATCGGCCAGAGGGCCTGCCTTGCGGCGCAGGGCCGAGCGGATGCGGGCGAGCAGTTCCTCGCTGTCGAAGGGTTTCGTCACGAAGTCGTCGGCCCCGAGGTCGAGCGCCGCGACCTTTTCCTGCGTCGCGTCCCGTGCGGTGAGCACGATGACGGCCAGCCCCAGCCCCGCCAGTTGCGGCACGATCTCGATCCCGTCGCGATCGGGCAGACCGAGATCGAGCAGGACGACCACCGGTTGCGGGTGAGCGGCGGCAAGACGCAGGGCCTCGGTCGCACTGGCCGCTTCCACATGCGTGATGCCGCTCCGGTCGAGAGCGCCGGTAAGCAGCCTCCGGATCGCCGGCTCGTCGTCCACGATCAGCACGTCGCTACGCATGGGCCGCCGTCTCCTGCCTGCCGCTCAGGGGAAGGAAAACGGTGAACACCGCCCCGCCCCCTTCGCGATTGCTTGCCCCGATCGCGCCGCCGAGCGCCTCGGTGAAATTCTTCGCGATCCACAGCCCCAGGCCCGATCCGCCGACCCGGTCGCCCCCCTCCAGCCGGTGGAAGCGCTCGAAGAGGTCCGCGTTCTCGGCCGGCAGACCCGGACCACTGTCGAGCACGCGACAGGTCGCATTCCCGCTATCGCAGAACAGTTCGACGGTCACCTTGCGGTCCGCAGGCGAGAACTTGAGCGCATTGTCGATCAAATTGATCAGCACATGGCGCAGCAGCAACGGATCGCTGCGGACCAGCGGGCAATCCGCATCGATCGCGGTCTCGATCCTTGTATCGGTGCGATCCTGGCGCAGATCGCGCAGAACGGCGATGACGATGTCGGTCAGGTCGACGCTTTCCCAGTTCGGCTCGATCGTGCCGTGTTCGATCCGCGAGGCTTCCAGCAAATCGTTGAGGAAGCGCTGCAACCGGCGCGATTCCTCGCGCGCGATACGCACCTCTTCGGCATAGTCGCCTTCTACGGGAATGGCCTCGGCCGCGGCGATCACGGCGGTCAGCGGCGTGCGCAGGTCGTGCGCGATGCTGCCGAGCAGGGCGCCGCGCAGGCGATCGCGCTCCCGCAGGGTGCCCACCTGGCGGGCCTGTGCCTCAAGCACGAGGCGTTCGTGGGCGAGCGCGGTCTGGTCGACGAGCGACGCCAGCAGCGTGGCATCGTCTGGCCGGATCACCCGGCTTTCCAGAGGGCGCGCGATCCCCAGAGCGCCGAGCGTGCCGAGCGAGGTCTTTAGGGGATGGAACTGCCAGTCGGACGCGTTGAGAGTGCCGGTGTCGCGCCCGGTCGGCTCGCCCCGCTCGAGCGCCCACTGGGCCGCCGCCTCGTCGACCATGTCGAGATCCGCATATTTCGCGTTCCCCCGCACGATCAGGCGTCCGTCGTCGACGGCCACGATCATCGTCTCGACCTCGAGCAGGCCGGAAATTTCGTCGCAGGCCACTCGCGCGGTTTCTTCCCAAGTGGATAGCCCGCCCATCAGCCCGGCGAACCGCGCGAGCGAGGCGTTGAGCCGCGCGACCCCGGCGCTGGTTTCCGCCTGCCGCCGGATCCGCCCCGCGAGTGCGCCGATCACTGCCGCCACCAACGCAAGCACCACGAAGGTAATGATGTCGCCCGTGCTGTAGATATCGAGCGTGTGATAAGGCTCGGTGAAGAAGAAATTGTAGGCGAGCGCAGCCCATCCTGCTGCCCATAGCGCGCCGCTCATCCGCAGGCGGGTCGCGGCAAGGATCACCGGAAGCAGGAGCACGAGGTCGATCGCTCCGGCCGAAATCCAGCTGGGCACGAGGTGCAGGAGCGAGACAGTCACTGCGACCAGACCGAGCGCGATCAGCGGATCGCGATATGGGTTGAGCTCGCGCACCCTTTCCGGCTTCTCGTCCGCCTCGTCGAGCGGCACGACATGGACCGCGACCCCGTGGGACAGGCGTATCGCATCCTGCGCGATGGAGCCGTGGCGCCATTCGAACCAGCGACTGCGGCGGCTCTTGCCGATCACGATCTGGCTGGCCTGCAATTCCTTCGCGTGATCGACCAGCGCCCTGCCCACGTCGGTGCCCACGATGGTGGTGAGCGAGGCGCCGAGCGACGAGGCGAGGGCGAGATTTTCGGCCAGCTGCTCGCGCTGACCGCCGCGGACGGCGCGCGCGCTTCCGCTCTCGACCACCACGGCGGTCCATGGCGCGTGGAACATGTCGGCGATCCGCTTCGCCTGCCGGACAACGCGCGCACCGCCCTTGCCCGGACTGACCGCGACCATCACCCGGTCGCCCCCGACATAGCCGTCCTTCTCGCCGCTGATCTCCAGCTGGTCGGCGAGGCGGCGGTCGACATTGCGCGCGGCGAAGCGCAGCGCCATCTCGCGCAGCGCGGCGAGCTTGGTCGGCGTGAAGAAATTGGCAAGCGCCCGTCCGGCCGTTTCCGGCAGATAGACCTTTCCTGCCTCCAGCCGCTCGATCAGCGCCTCGGGCGGGAGGTCGACCACGATGATCTCGGCGCGTTCGAGAATGCTGTCCGGTACGGTTTCCCGGACCCTGACATGGGTGAAGCCGGCGACGACGTCGTTGAGGCTCTCGATATGCTGGATGTTGACCGTGGTGGCGACGTCGATCCCGGCCACCAGCAGTTCGGCGACATCCTGCCAGCGCTTGGGATGGCGGCTGCCGGGTGCGTTGGTGTGCGCAAGCTCGTCCACCAGGATGAGGTCGGGCCTGCGCGCCAGTGCGGCGTCGATGTCGAATTCGTCGAGCGTGTGGTTCTGGTGCGCGATGCTGCGCCGGGGGAGCAGTTCGATCGGTTCCAGCAGCGCCGCCGTCTCGCTGCGGCCATGGGTCTCGGCAATCCCGACGACCACGTCGCGCCCCTCCGCCTGGCGTCGCGCGGCCTCCTGCAACATGCGGTAGGTCTTGCCGACGCCCGGTGCCGCGCCGAGATAGACGGTCAGCCGCCCGCGCTTTTCCTGCTGCGCCAGTCGCAGGAAACGTTCGGCATCGTTTGCGGGCGGCTGATCGTCCATGAATTGCCTCGATGCCTAGGCGCCCGTGCGATCGAGCGCCAGATTGAGTTGGAGCACGTTGACGATCGGCTCCGGCGCGAACACGCCGCCGGGCGCGTGGGCGAGCGAGGTGACGAGATCGCGCACTTCCGCCTCGGTCAGGCCACGCGCCTCGGCGACCCGGCCTGCCTGGTAGAGCGCCCCGTCGAGCGAGATATGCGGATCGAGCCCGCCGCCCGATGCCGCGACCAGATCGGCCGGGATCGGGTTGTCCGCCGTCGCACCGTAGCGCGCCACCGTTTCCGCCGCGCGGGCGGCCAGATTCTCGCTGGTGGGCGACCAGTTGCTGCCGGCGGCCCCCATGCCGTCGTAATCGGCGGCGGACGGACGTGGCCAGAAATATTCGGGCGCGGTGAAGTTCTGTACCACCAGTTCGCTGCCCACGGCCTGCCCGTCGCGCATGATGATGGAACCGTCGGCCCGCCATGGCGCGGCCGTCTGCGCGAAGGCCAGCATCAGAGCGACATATCCGACCACGCAGACCAGCAGGGTGACCAGCCAGAGGCGGATGGAGGGGAGTAGATAGGTCATGGTCTATTGTCCTTGTCGAAAGCCGGCATCAGGGCATCAGCGTGAGATGTTCGGCCACCGGGCCGAGCGCAGCGGCGGGCATGAAGGTCAGCGCGCCGAAGATGACGATGGTGATCACCAGCATCACGCCGAACGTGCCGCCTTCCACGCTGAGAGTGCCGGCGCTTTCCGCGCTGCGACGCTTGGCCATCAGCGAACCGACGATGGCGAGCGGGATGATGATCGGCAGGTAGCGCCCGATCAGCATGACGATGCCGGTGGCGATGTTCCATGGCACGGTCCCGTCGCCCAGCCCCTCGAACCCCGAACCGTTGTTCGCGCCCGCAGAGCTGAATTCGTAGAGGATTTCGGAGAAGCCGTGCGCGCCCACATTGTTCAGCGCATCCTGCCCCCAGGCGGTCGCCGCGAACAATGCGGTGCCGCCGAGGATCAGCAGGGCGTGGCTGAACAGCGCCAGCACCGCCAGCCGCATCTCGCGCCCTTCGACCTTGTGACCGAGATATTCGGGCGTGCGGCCCACCATCATGCCGGCGATGAACACGGCGACGACGATGTAGAGGAACATGTTGATCATGCCCACGCCGACGCCGCCGAAGGTTGCGTTGAGCCACATGCCGGCCATCGGCATCAGGCCGGTCATTGGATTGAGGCTGTCGTGCATCGCGCCGACCGACCCGTTGCTGGTCGATGTCGTCAGCACGGCCCATAGCGGCCCGGTGGTGGCGCCGAGGCGCAGTTCCTTGCCCTCGAGATTACCCACCTTCTCCATCACCGGCAGTGCGGCGAAAGCCTGCGTCGGAGCCGTCTCGAAGCCGACCGCTCCGCCG
Source organism: Erythrobacter sp. (assembly GCA_025698865.1). Classification (GTDB taxonomy): domain Bacteria; phylum Pseudomonadota; class Alphaproteobacteria; order Sphingomonadales; family Sphingomonadaceae; genus Qipengyuania. Next base: position 44,019 of record JAILWQ010000004.1, read on the forward strand.
ATCTTGACCAGCAGGAACACCAGCATCACACCGAAGACGACGCCGGCGTGCTTCATCCGTCCGACCATGCGGCCGAACATCCACACGCAGGCCATCGGGATCAGCAGGATCGCGATCATCTCGAACCCGTTCGCCCAGAAGTCCGGGTTTTCCAGTGGATGGGTGGAATTGGGGCCGAAGAAGCCGCCGCCATTGGTGCCGAGCTGCTTGATCGCGACGAAAGCCGCGGCCGGCCCGCGTGCGATGGTCTGCGCTACGCCTTCCAGCGTGGTGACCTGCGCGGCGCCCTGAAGCGTCATCGGCACGCCCGCCAGCGCGATCACCGCCGCGACCACGATCGCCAGCGGCAACAGCACGCAGAACGCGGCGCGCTGCACGTCGAGGAAGAAATTCCCCATGCTCGCGCCCCCATCCTTTTGGCCACCGATCCCGCGCGCCAGTGCAGCGAGCGCGGCGATCCCCGTGGCGGCGGAGACGAACTGCAGCCACATCAGCCCGCCGAGCTGCGCGAGATAGCTCCAGGTGCTCTCGCCCGAATAGTGCTGGAGATTGGTGTTGGTGGTGAAACTCGCCGCCGTATTGAACACCAGGTCCAGCGGTGCGGCGCTCTGCCCGTCGGGGTTCAGCGGCAGGGCGTGCTGCAAGGCCAGAATGGCGAAGACGAACACGAACATCAGCGCGTTGAACGCCATCAGGGCGATCGAATACTGTTTCCAGTCCTGCGCCGGACTGCCCCCTATCGCGCGGGTAAACAGGCCGTCCGCCCGCGCGAAGCGGCCGGAGAACAGGGCGCTCATATATTTGCCTAGCGGCCACGACAGCGCAGCCGCGCCGCCGACGATCAGAACGATTGTGAGGATTGCTGTAAGCATGGTCTATCCTTTTCGCGGGAGCTCAGGCGAGGCCGAGGCCGCTGACGGCGAGGTCGATGAGCTTGATGCCGACGAAGGGCGCGACAACGCCGCCCGCGCCGTAGATGGCAAGATTGCGCAGCAGCTGGCTGGCCGCCGGGATCGGGCGGTATTTCACGCCCTTCAGCGCCAGCGGCACCAGCAGGGGAATAATCACCGCGTTGAAGATGATCGCCGACAGGATCGCGCTCTGCGGACTGGCGAGACCCATCACGTTAAGCGCGCCCAGCGCGGGGTAGAGCACCACGAAGATCGCCGGCAGGATGGCGAAGTATTTCGCCACGTCGTTGGCGATCGAGAACGTGGTCAGCGCGCCGCGCGTCATCAGCAGCTGCTTGCCGATGCCCACCACCTCGATCAGCTTGGTCGGATCGCTGTCGAGATCGACCATGTTGCCCGCCTCGCGCGCGGCCTGCGTGCCGGTGTTCATCGCCACGCCGACATCGGACTGGGCAAGCGCGGGCGCATCGTTGGTGCCATCGCCGCACATGGCCACGAGCTTGCCCTCCGCCTGCTCCTTGCGGATATAGGCGAGCTTGTCCTCGGGCGTGGCCTCGGCGAGGAAATCGTCGACCCCGGCCTCGGCCGCGATGGCGGCGGCGGTCAGCGGGTTGTCGCCGGTGATCATCACCGTGCGGATGCCCATCCGGCGCAGTTCCACGAAGCGTTCGCGGATGCCCGCCTTGATCACGTCCTTCAGATGGATCGCGCCCAGCAGCCGGTCGTTCTCGACCACCGCCAGCGGCGTGCCGCCGGCCTGCGCGATGCGATCGGTGATCTTGCGCAGCGCCAGCACGGTGTCCTCGGGAAAATCGCCCAGCTTCACCACCGCGTCCACCGCGCCCTTGCGGATCGTGCGGCCGGGAAGGTCGATCCCGCTCACCCGGGTCTGTGCGGTGAAGGCGACCGGCTCGCCGCCTTCCGGCGTTTCACCCTCGCCAGCCAGTGCGACGATCGAGCGGCCCTCGGGGGTCGTGTCCGCGAGGCTGGAGAGGCGCGCGGCCGCCACCAGATCGCCTTCCGCCACGCCCGGCAGCGCCACGAACTCGCTCGCCTGCCGGTCGCCGATGGTGATCGTCCCGGTCTTGTCGAGCAGCAGCGTGCCGATATCGCCCGCAGCTTCCACCGCGCGGCCCGACTTGGCGAGCACGTTGAAGCGGATCAGCCGGTCCATTCCGGCGATGCCGATGGCGGACAGAAGGGCCGAAATGGTGGTCGGGATCAGCGCGACGAACAGCGCGATCAGCACCGGCACCGCGATCGCGCCCCCGGCAAAGGAGGCGAAAGCGGGCAACGTGCCGACCGCGACCAGAAAGATCAGCGTAAGCCCGGTCAGCAGGATGGTCAGCGCCAGCTCGTTCGGCGTCTTCTGACGGCTCGCACCTTCGACCAGCGCGATCATGCGGTCGAGGAAACCCGAGCCCGGTTCGGCCGTGACCTTGACGCGGATCTCGTCGGAAATGACCGTGGTGCCCGCCGTCACCGCCGAACGGTCGCCGCCTGCCTCGCGGATCACGGGGGCGCTTTCGCCGGTTATGGCCGCCTCGTTCACCGATGCGACGCCAGCCACCACCTCGCCATCCGCCGGGATCTGGTTCCCCTGCGTGACGAGCACAACATCGCCCGCCTTCAGCCGGGTTGCCGGGATTTCCTCGGTCGCGCCGTTCCTGCCGATGCGCAGGGCAACCAGGCTGTCCTTGGTGTTGCGCAGCGACTGCGCCTGCGCCTTGCCGCGCCCTTCGGCCAGCGCTTCGGCGAAATTGCCGAACAACACTGTCAGCCACAGCCAGAAGACCAGCTGCGCCTGAAAGGCGATGTCTTCGGCTCCCGACACCGCACCGTGCACCAGAATGACCGTGGCCGCCGCCGCGACGATCGCGGTCGTGAACATCACCGGATTGCGGACCAGCGTCCGCGGATCCAGCTTGGCAAAGGATTCCCGGATGGCGGGGACCAGCAACTCCCGTTCGAACAGGCTCGCGCGCGTCATCAGAAACGCTCCGGACGGATCAGGACCGCGGTCAGATAGACCAGCAGGCCAATGGCGACGATGCCGACGAGGGCGAGGTCGAACGTCATGCTTCATGCTCCTTGTTGGAACATCGCCAATGCCGATCCCCCGCGTGAAAAATCGCGGGGGCTTCCGGGAGGCGAGCATGAAAATCGCGTGAAAATCGGTCTGCCGCCCCGGCGATCGAAGGTGGATTTCACGCGGATTTCATGGCGCCGCCCCGCCATTCGCATGGCGATTTTATGCCGATCCGGAGGACCGGACTCCCCGTTCGCCGGCGGAATGCCCCGCCGTGTGACGAGGAGTTTCCCGAATGCGATTTCTTTTGCCTGCCGCGCTCGCGGCCCTTCTTGCCGCCCCGGTTTCGGCGCAGGACACCGCGCCGTCGGATGCGGGTCCGGACGCCGGAACGTCCCGCGAGGACGCTGCCGGACCGCTGACAGTGTCCGGCAGCGCGACGCTGACGTCGGACTACCGCTTTCGCGGCGTTTCCCAGACCGACCGTGACATGGCCGTGCAGGGCAGCCTGACGATCGCCCACGAAAGCGGTTTCTATGTCGGGGCCTGGGGCTCGAACCTCTCGGGCTGGGGCACGTTCGGCGGCGCGAACATGGAGCTCGATCTCATCGGCGGCGTACAGGTTCCGGTGGGCGAAGGCGTGCTCGATACCGGCCTTGTGTGGTACATGTATCCCGGCGGCGCGGACGAGACCGATTTCGCCGAGCTTTTCGCGCGGCTGTCAGGCGATATGGGCCCTGTCTCGCTGACGGCGGGGATCGCCTATGCGCCCGCTCAGCAGGCGCTGGGCAAGGTCTTCCTGACCGGTGCGGCCTCGGCGGCGGGGGTGCCCGACTATCCCGGCGACAAGGAAGACAATCTCTATCTCTCGGCCGATGCGGTCTTTGGCGTCGCGAACACGCCCGTCAACTTCAAGGCCCATCTCGGATATTCGGACGGGAATGCTGGGCTCGGCCCCAACGGGACCAGCATTGCGCCGACGGGCAGCTATTTCGAATGGACGGTGGGCGCCGACGTATCGCCGGTCGAAGGGCTCACCGCATCGCTCGCCTATATCGACACGGACATCTCCGCCGCCGACAGCGCCTATCTCCAGCCCAATTTCTCGCGCGGGCAGGATGGCAGCGGGTCCATCGCCGGCTCCACCATTGTCGCCTCGCTCACCGCGGCGTTCTGAACACGTCCGGCCGGTGCGGGTCAGCCCGCATCGGCCAGGGCTTCCAGCACTGCAGGGGCGCAGGATTTGCGGCAGATGAGCAGGTCGGGGAGATAGGTGTCCGCCCGGTTGTAGGCCAGCGGCGAGCCGTCGAGGCGGCTGACATGGAGGCCATGGCCGGCCGCGACCGCAGCGGGAGCGCAACTGTCCCATTCGTGCTGTCCGCCGGAATGCAGATAGATGTCGGCCTCCCCGCGGACCACGGCCACCGCCTTGGCCCCGGCCCCGCCCATCGGCACGACTTCCGCGCCCAAGCGCCGGGCCACGGTCGCCGCTTCGACCGGCGGGCGCGAGCGGCTTAGCACCAGCCGCAGGTTTCCGGAGGCGGATGGAACGGGCACCGGCCTGTCACTGCGCAGGACAAGGCCGAGATCGGGCAGCGCCACGGCGCCGATCACGGCCTTCCCGTCGATCGCCAGTCCGACATGCACGGCCCAGTCTGCCCGTCCCTCGCCGAATTCGCGCGTGCCGTCGATCGGATCGACGATCCACACCCGGCTTTTCTCCAGGCGCTCAGGCGTGTCGGCGCGTTCTTCCGACAGCAGGCCGTCGATGGGCCGGTGCTGCCGCAATGCGCGGCACAGGAACTGGTCGGCCGTCCTGTCCCCCGCTTCGCCCAGCGTCCGGCCCCCGAACATCCCGGATGCCCGCACCGCCAGCAGGATCCGCCCCGCATGGTCGGCGAGGGCGGCAGCGAGATCGGCATCGGACAGGTCGTTTCGCATGGTGCCGCTCCTATTCCGGCGGCAGGATATGCCGGACGATCCGGTCGGCCGCTTCCTCGGCGCTCATAGCGACGGTATCGATCACGATCTCGGCATTCTCCGGCGCTTCGTAAGGGCTGTCGATGCCCGTGAAATTCTCGAGTTCGCCCCTGCGCGCCTTGCTGTAAAGCCCCTTCGCATCCCGGCTCTCGGCCACCTCCAGCGGCGTATCGACGAAGATCTCGACGAATTCGTGATCGGCCAGCAACCTGCGCACCATGGCCCGTTCGGCGCGAAACGGGCTGATGAAGGCGGTCAGCACGATCAGGCCGGCATCGGCCATCAGCTTCGCCACCTCGCCGATACGGCGGATGTTCTCGATCCGGTCCGCCTCGGTAAAGCCGAGATCCCGGTTGAGCCCCTGGCGGATATTGTCTCCGTCGAGGAGAAAGGTGTGCCGCTCCAGCAGCGCCAGCTTCTTCTCCACCGCGTTGGCGATGGTCGACTTGCCCGCGCCGGACAAGCCGGTGAACCAGAGCACGCAGGGCGTCTGCTGCTTGAGATCGGCGCGATCGCGGGGCGTGACGTCGGTCGGCTGCCAGCGCAAATTCCGGCTGCGGCGAAGGCCGAAATTCAGCATTCCGGCGGCGACCCTGGCCTTCGTCTCCGGGTCGATTAGGACGAAGCTGCCGAGCGTGTGATCCCTGGCGAAGGGCTCGAAGACCAGCGGCCGGTCCGTCTGGATTTCCGCGACACCCATATCGTCGAGCCGCAACGTCTTCGCCGCGAGGTGCTCCTTCGTATCTGGATCGATGCGGTATTTGGGACGGCGCACGCTCGCTCGCACGGTCTGCGTCGCGAGTTCGAGCGTGTAGCCGCGCCCCACGTGAAGCGCTTCCTCCGCCATCCAGACGATCGTTGCCTCGAACTGATCGGCCATCTCCGGCGGATCGCTCGCGGCGGCCAGCACGTCGGCCCGACCGCAATCGACACCCCCCTCCAGCAAGAGAGTGACGGCCTCACCCGCTTCGGCGACCGCGCGTTCTTGGCCGCGCGCGATGACTGCCTTCACCCTAGCGCTGTCACCCGCTGGCAGGATGCAGACCGAATCCCCGGGCCGGACCGCGCCCGATGCGATCGTCCCTGCGATACCGCAGCTATCCCGCGCGGTGCGGCGCACCTCGTCGACCGGCAGGCGGAACGGCCGCGGCCCGGCGCCGTCGGCCACAGGCGCCAGACTTGCGAGACGCAGCAATGCTGCATTCCCGCTTTCCTCGGGAGGGGCCTTGCCGCCCTCGCTCATCGCAATCCCCTTCCCTTCTTCCTTTGCCGATCGGCACCCGGCGGCCTTGCGCCCTACCATTGCAATTAGACCAAGCAAATCGAAGCGTTCTGGTGTAGGGGCCGCGCGACACGCGCTTCGGGCGCGATCGATCCATTCCCCTCGCTATCAAGTGATCCGGGCTTCGCGGGCAGTTTCTGCCGTGCGGGGCCGTTCGAAAGTTTTCTGTTCCATGTCCTTTACCGATCTTCCCGCCAGCCTCGCCAGTGCCCTCGCCGAACGCGGTTACGAGACCCCGACTCCGGTGCAGCAGGCCGTCCTCGAGCCCGAGGCGCATGGCCGCGACCTGATCGTCTCGGCCCAGACCGGTTCGGGCAAAACGATCGCTTTCGGCCTCGCCTTCGCGGCGCAGCTGCTCGACGAGGAGGGCCGCATCCGCTCGACCGAGGCGCCGCTGGCGCTGGTGATCGCGCCGACGCGCGAGCTGGCGCTGCAGGTCAGCCGCGAGCTCGACTGGCTCTATCGCCCGACCAGCGCGCGGATCGCGTCCTGCGTCGGCGGCATGAACGCGCAGCAGGAACGCCGCGCCTTGCGGGGCGGGGCGACCATCGTGGTCGGCACGCCGGGGCGTCTGCGCGATCATCTCGAACGCGGCGCCCTCGACCTCTCGGGCCTTGGCGCGGTGGTGCTCGACGAGGCGGACGAGATGCTCGACATGGGCTTTCGCGAGGAGCTGGAGCACATCCTCGACGCGACGCCGGACGGGCGGCGGGTGCTGATGTTCTCCGCCACCATGCCGCGGCCGATCGAGGCGATGGCGCGGCGTTACCAGCACGAGGCGCTGCGCATCGCCACCGCCGGCGCGGCGCGTGGGCATGGCGACATCGCCTATCAGGCGGTCACCGTCTCGCCCTCCGAGATCGAGAACGCGGTGGTCAACCTGCTGCGCTACCACGAAGCGGAAACCGCGATCCTTTTCTGCGCGACCCGCGAGAAGGTCCGGCACCTTCACGCGACCTTGCAGGAACGCGGCTTCGGCGTCGTCGCATTGTCGGGCGAACACTCGCAGTCCGAGCGCAACCAGGCCCTCCAGGCCCTGCGCGACGGGCGGGCGCGGGTCTGCGTCGCCACCGATGTCGCCGCGCGAGGAATCGACCTGCCCGGCCTCAGCCTGGTGATCCACGTCGAGATCCCGCGCGATGCCGAGACGTTGCAGCACCGTTCGGGCCGGACTGGGCGCGCGGGCCGCAAGGGGATCGCCGTCATCCTCGTCCCCTACCCGCGCCGCAAGCGTGTCGAGAGCATGTTGCGTCATGCCAAGATCAACGCCGAGTGGGTCCCCGCCCCCGACCGCGACGCCATCATCGCGCAGGACCGCGCCCGCCTGCTCGACGCGCTGATGCAGCCGGTGGAGGCGAGCGATGCGGATCGCGAGCTGGCCGAGACGCTGCTCGAAAAACGCAGCGCGGCCGAAATCGCCACCATGCTGGTGCAGGCGCACCGCGCTCGGATGCCCGAGCCCGAGGAACTGCTGGTCAATTCGGCCGAAGCGCATCGCAACGCGCAGAAGGAAAAGCACCGCCCCGGCTTCGACGACGTCGTCTGGTTCCGCATGGATATCGGCCGCCGCCAGAACGCCGATCCGCGCTGGGTCCTGCCGATCCTGTGCCGCCGGGGCCATGTCACCCGCAACGAGATCGGCGCGATCCGCATCGCCCAGCACGAAACCCATTTCCAGATTCCCAGCAACGTGGCGGACAATTTCGCCCGTGCCGCCGCCCGGACCGCAGGCGACGATGGCGACGGCAGCGACCTGACGATCGAACGCTCCAATGCTCCGCCCCGGGCAGAGGCGCGGGTGAACAAGGGCAAGAAACGCCCCGCCAATCGCCCCGCATTGCCTCCGCGCCATCACCAGCGCCGGAACCGGAAAGGCTGACCGTCGCCACAGAAGGCTTGATCCGGCACGGCAAGGCGTAGACGAACACGCAATGGGTGATGCGATTAAGGAACCCCCATCTCGCCGCGATCCGGTGTAGGGGGCTTCCATCCGGCTGCGACCGCCCGAGGAATGACGATGTTCGATCAGTTAGACGCCCTGCTGCTCGCCCGCATCCAGTTCGCCTTCACGGTGAGCTTCCATTTCATCTTTCCCGCCTTCTCGATCGGGCTGGCGAGCTTCCTCGCCGTGCTCGAGGGATTGTGGCTCAGGACCGGCAAGCAGCTCTATCTCGACCTGTTCAAATACTGGCTGAAAATCTTCGCCATCGCCTTTGCCATGGGCGTCGTCAGCGGGATCGTCATGTCCTACCAGTTCGGCACCAACTGGTCGGTCTTTTCGGACCGGACCGGACCGGTGCTCGGCCCGCTGATGGCCTACGAGGTGCTGACCGCCTTCTTCCTCGAGGCCGGTTTCCTCGGCGTGATGCTGTTCGGGATGGAGCGGGTGGGCAGGAAACTGCACTTCGCCGCCACGCTGATGGTGGCGGTGGGTACGACCATTTCCGCCTTCTGGATCCTCAGCGTCAACAGCTGGATGCAGACGCCGGTGGGCTTCGAGATGGGCGCGAACGGCCAGTTCCTGCCCGGGCCGAGCTGGTGGACCATCGTGTTCAACCCCAGCTTTCCCTATCGCCTCGTCCACACCGTGCTGGCGGCGTTCATCACCACCGCCTTCGTCGTCGGCGGCGTGGGCGCGTGGCACTTGCTGAAGGATCGCGGCAATCTCCATGCCCGCAAGATGTTCTCCATGGCGATGTGGATGGCCGCACTCGTCGTGCCCGTGCAGATCGTCGCCGGGGACATGCACGGCCTCAACACGCTGGAGCATCAGCCGCAGAAGGTGATGGCGATGGAAGGCCATTACCAGAGCCACCCCGACGGGGCACCGCTGATCCTGTTCGGCATTCCCGACAGCGAGGCACGCGAGGTGCGCTATGCCGTCGAGATCCCCAAGGCATCGAGCCTGATCCTCAAGCACGATCCGAACGCACCGCTCGCCGGACTGGACACCATCCCGCGCGACGAACAGCCGCCGGTGGGGATCGTCTTCTGGAGCTTCCGCATCATGGTCGGGCTCGGCTTCGCCATGCTCGGCGTGGGGCTGTGGAGCCTGCTCGCCCGCTGGCGCGGCAAGCTCTACGAGTGGTCGGGGCTGCACCGCGTCGCGCTGCTCATGGCGCCGTCCGGCTTCGTCGCCGTGATCGCGGGCTGGGTCACCACCGAGGTCGGGCGCCAGCCTTATGTCGTCTACAACCTGCTGCGCACCGCCGATGCGGCCAGCCCGCTCGACGCGCCGGCGGTCGGCGCCTCGCTGCTGGCCTTCGTCATCGTCTATTTCTTCGTCTTCGGCGCGGGCGTCTGGTACATCCTGCACCTGATGCACAAGAGCCCCCATCCCGGCGAGTTCGGCGTCAAGCGCGGCGACAAGGGCCCGATCCGCACCGCCGGGATCACGCCGGGGCCGACGCAGGGTTCCACGGACGGAGACGCGCACACCCTGTCGGACGACCGGCGGGAACCGGGGGACCGGCCATGACCATCGACCTCACCACCGTCTGGGCCTTCATCATCGCCTTCGCGGTTTTCGCCTACGTGGTAATGGACGGGTTCGACCTCGGCATCGGCATTCTTTTTCCGACCTTCGAGGTCGGGCCGGAGCGGGATCGGGCGATGAACTCCATCGCGCCGGTGTGGGACGGGAACGAGACCTGGCTGGTGCTGGGCGGCGGGGGTCTCTTCGCCGCCTTTCCGCTGGCCTATGCCGTGATCCTGCCGGCGACTTATCCGCTGATCATCGCCATGCTGCTCGGTCTGGTCTTCCGCGGTGTCGCCTTCGAATATCGCTGGCGTGACCCGGGCCATCGCCGGCTATGGGACGCGGCCTTCACCGGCGGCAGCCTTGTCGCCGCGATGGCGCAGGGAATGACGCTCGGCGCGTTGTTGCAGGGCATCGAGGTGGTCGACCGCGCCTATGCCGGAAGCTGGTGGGACTGGCTGACGCCCTACACGCTGCTGACCGGACTGGGTACCGTTGCTGGCTATGCGCTGCTGGGTGCGACCTGGCTCGTGTGGAAGCTCGACGGGGAAAGCCAGGACCATTCGCGCCGACTGGCGAAGCGCGCCGCCTGGGCGACGCTGCTGCTGATGGGGGCGGTCAGCCTCTACAACGTCTTCCTCAACGCCGAATATGCGGCGCGCTGGCTGACCGCACCGGAGATATGGTTCGCCGCGCCGGTTCCGATCCTGACCGGCATCGTCGCGATCGCGCTGCTGCGGGCGCTGTCGGTGGCGCGGCATTCCAAGCCCTTCTGGCTCAGCCTGATGCTGTTCTTCTTCGGCATGGCGGGGCTGGGTTTCACCATCTGGCCCAACGTGATCCCGCCCGATGTCACCATCTGGGAGGCCGCCGCACCCGAGCGGAGCCAGATCTTCATGCTGGTCGGCGTCGCCATCACCATGCCGCTCATCCTCGGCTACACGGCGTGGGCCTACTGGGTGTTCCGCGGCAAGGTCGGGCACGAGGGCTATCATTGAGCGGTCCAGCCCCTTCCGAGGCACCGCTGTGGAAGCGCCTCGCCTGGATGGCGGGGATCTGGGCGGCGAGCGTCGGCGCGCTCGGTATCGTCGCCTATGGCATCCGGTTCTGGCTCCGGGCCTAGAAAGGTCGGCGCGCAGGCTGTAGCAGTCCACGCCTGACCGGAGGCAACCGACTTGACCATACACGCGCAAATCTCCTCGCAGCTCGAAAGCGCGCCGATCGTGCCGCTGGTCTCGGGCGACGATCCGGACACCGCCGTCCGCACGGCCGAGGCCCTGCGCGACGGGGGGCTCGGCGTGATCGAGGTGGTCCTGCGCAGCGCGGGCGCTCAGCGCTGCATGGAAGCGATCATCGAACGGGTGGAAGGCGTGATCGTCGGCGCGGGCACTGTGCTCACGCTCGACCAGGCGCGCTCGGTCGAGGCGAGCGGCGCGCAATTCGTCGTCTGCCCCGGCCTCGTCGACGCCATTGCCGAACATTGCCTTGCGCGGGACATGCCCTGTTTCCCCGGCACGATGACCGCGGGCGAGGTCCAGCGCGCCCATGCGATCGGCCTGCGCGCGGTGAAGTTCTTCCCGGCGAGCCTGGCCGGCGGAGTGCCGATGCTGACAGCGTTCGGATCGGTGTTCCGCGAGATGCGCTTCATGCCGACCGGTGGCATCTCGCCCGACAATCTGGGCGATTACCTTGCCCTGCCCCATGTCATCGCCTGCGGCGGAAGCTGGCTCACGCCCGCCGAGGCCATCGCGGCAGGCGATTACGCGCAGGTGACGCGGCTCGCCGAAGAAGCGGTGGCGATCGCCCGGCGGGTGCGGTGAAAGATCACAAGTTCATCATCATCGACGCCGATTACCTGACGCGCAATTCGCTCGCCCAAACACTCTCGCGCGAAGGATATGTGGTCCAGGTCGACAATGTCGCCGAGCTCGGCAGCCCGTCCTTCGACAAGGCTTTCGTCTTCGTGGCCGATGCTCTGGTCGCGCAGGGCGACACCTGCCGCGAGTTGCAGGATGCGGAAATCTTCTATCCCGTCATCGCCTATGGCCCCGCCCCCTCGCTCAGCAAGGTGATCGAACGGCTCCACGGGCCGTGCGCGGGCTATGTCGCATGGCCGGGCGAGGAGGCGGAGCTGTTCGACACGCTGGCCACGCTCACCCGGACCTCGACGGTCGAAATGCGCCGCCGGACGACGGAGGCGCGGGCGCGCCGCAAGATGGCGGAGCTGACCCCGCGCGAACGACAGGTGGCCCTCGGCATCAGGGACGGGCTGTCGAGCAAGGAACTGGCGATCCCGCTCGGCATCAGCTTCCGCACGGTGGAGCTGCACCGGGCCAACATCATGGAGAAATTCGGCACGTCGAAGATTTCGACCGTGATGCGAATCATCGTCGAGGCGGGCGAGATGGATGGGTTCGAAGACGAGGGGTGAAGCCGGCCCGGGTTCACGTTCATAGTTAACATGACCCTTCCGTCCGCTTCCCAACGGAAAGATCCGCCGCCCCCTGGGGGACGACGGACCCTTCGCTACTTCGCAATCGAAGTATATCAGCGCAGAAGCGAGAGAACGTTCTGCTGGCTCTGGTTCGCCTGGGCGAGCATGGCGCTCGAAGCCTGGCTGAGGATCTGCGACTTGGCGAGCGCGGTCGTCTCGGCCGAGTAATCGGTGTCCTCGATCCGCGAACGGGCGTCCGACAGGTTGGTGATGTTGTTGGCAAGCCCGTTCACCACGCTCTCGAGACGGTTCTGCGATGCACCCAATCCGGCACGAACATTTGAAATCTGTTCTAGAGCGGCATCAAAATCGGCAAGACCGGGGACCTCAGCAGGATCGGCAGTGGAATCGCCGGCCATGCCATCTGGATCGGTAGCGGCGAGATCAACAATAACGGACAGCGCATTGGCTGCGTCGTCATTCGAGAGATCATCAATCGAAAGAGAAACCGTGTCCCCGGCGTTTGCGCCTGCTTGAATATCTACCTCAAGAGCTTCGCCGGCAGTACCGTTGCCGGTAAAGAGCTTAGTTCCATTGAATTCACTCGTAGTGATGACGGAGCGGATCTGATCCGCAAGAGCATTCTGTTCTTTGTAAAGAGTCTGCTTGTCTTCGGGCGAGTAGGTTCCGTTGCCGCTTTGAACGCTTAGTTCGCGCATGCGCTGCAGCATGTTGGTTACTTCATTGAGCGCGCCTTCCGCGGTCTGCGCCATCGAAATGCCGTCGTTCGCGTTGCGGATGCCCTGGTTCATGCCGCGCACCTGCGAGGTCATGCTGGTGGCGATGGCGAGGCCGGCGGCGTCGTCCTTGGCGGAGTTGATGCGCTTGCCGGTCGACAGGCGTTCCATCGCGGTGCCCAGTGCCTTTCCGGCCTGGTTCGAGGCGTTCGAGGCCTTCAGCGCGCTGATGTTGGTGTTGATCACGTTCATAGCGAAATCCCTTCTGATCTTCGGTTACTGCCCCCCTGGTCCGGATGCGGCAGCTGAGAACCAGACCGGCAAGCGCCCCGCCGGCTTTAACCCCCCTCGATTTCGACCGTGGTTAACCAAATCTTCCATCCACGTAGTTCTACGAGGTCTAAAATTATCCAAGTGTTGGACGTGCAGGCTGCATTTGGCGGTTCGTCGCTAAGACACGCCACGGGGGCACGAATGGACGGAATTACGAAAACCGCGAATTTTTCGCGGGCTCACGGAACGATCGATGCGCGGATGGCGGGAATTGCCTCGTCCCTGTTCATGGACCGACCGGTGACTCTGGCCGACGGAAGCGATCGCGCTTCGGACCTCGGCGGCCGTGCAATCCGCATGGCGCGAGGCGACGTGCCCGCGATCGAGACCTCGGGCGCGGGCGGCACGATCACCTACAGCGATCCGATCGCCGAAAGCAGCATCGCCGCGCTCGTCGCGATGACCTATGCCGGCGAAGGCCCGGTCGCGGCCGATCCCGCATCGCTCTCGATCATCGCGCTCGCCGACCGCCTCGCCCGGACCGACATTCCGGTGCTGATCAACGGGCCGACCGGCACCGGCAAGGAAGTGCTGTCGAATTTCATCCACCGCCGCAGCGAGCGTGCGGACAAGCCGTTCATCGCCGTCAATTGCGCCGCGATTCCCGAGACTATGCTCGAAGCCATGCTGTTCGGCCATGTGAAAGGCTCGTTCACCGGCGCCAACGCGGCCGGCGAGGGCTTCTTCCGTGCAGCCGATGGCGGTACGCTGCTGCTCGACGAGATCGCCGAAATGCCGCTTTCGCTCCAGGCCAAGCTGCTGCGCGCACTTCAGGAAGGCGAAGTGGTGCCGATCGGGGCGACCCGTCCGGTCAAGGTCGACGTGCGCATCATCGCCTGCGCCAACCGCGATCTGCCGCACGAGGTTCAGGAAGGCCGCTTCCGCGCCGACCTTTACTATCGCCTCAACGTCTTCCCCATCGAGATGCTGCCGCTGCGCGAACGCCGCGCGGACATCGCGCCGCTCGCCTTCGCCATGCTGCTGCGTCATTCGGCCAAGGGCCAGCGCACGCCGTGGATCGGCGATGCCGCTCTCGCTGCGCTGAACAACTACGCCTGGCCGGGCAATGTCCGCGAGCTGGAGAACGTGATGCGCCGTGCCCTTCTTCTCGCGCAGGGCTGCGCCACGATCGGGGTCGAGCACATCGTCTTCGACATGACCGCCCGCGCGGTCGAGAAGCCGGCCGAGCCCGAGATCGCCGCCGCGCCCGAAGGGTCGGCCAAGCTGTCGAAGATCGTCCAGATCTCCGAAGCGCGCGCGATCATGGACGCGCTCGAATCTGTCGGCGGCCACCGTGCCAACGCCGCCCGGGCGCTGGGCATCAGCGAACGCACCCTGCGCTATCGTCTCGCTTCCTTCCGTGAAGCCGGTATCGCCGTGGGGGCCGGACGATGAACCCGGTCGGCGGCATCGGCGGCGGCGGATCGCTCGAGCAGATCATCGCCCTGCGCCAGCAGATCATCGACCGTTCGAAGGTCCTGCAGGAAGTTCATCAGCCCAAGTCCGCGAGCCCGACCGAAGCGACGGGCAGCGGCGCGCCGAGCTTCGGCGATTCGCTGCGGACCGCGCTCGACAACGTCAATTCGGTGCAGGCCGAATCCAGCCGGATGACCACCGCCTACGAACGCGGCGAGGAAACCGATATCGCGAAGGTGATGCTCGCCCGGCAGGAAGCCGGCGTCGCTTTCGAGGCAACCCTCCAGGTGCGCAACAAGCTGCTGGCCGCGTACCAGGAAACCATGCGGATGGGGATCTGATAGATGAACAGTCTGGTTCCAGCGGGTAATGCGGGGCCCGGTGCCCTGCTGCCTCTCGGCGGAGGGGCGGGATCGTTCGGCGAGCGGGTGAAGGGCTTCGCCGCGCAGCCTTCGGTCCGGAAGATGCTGCCCTGGTTCGCCGGGACGGCCGGGCTTGGCCTGATGGCGCTGACCTGGGCGGTGCTGTCACCCGCGCCGCAGCGGGTGCTCTATTCCTCTTTGGACGATGCCGAGCGCGCCAGCGTGGTCGCGACGCTCGACCAGGCGGGCATCGACTACACGATCGACAACAACAGCGGCGCGCTGACCGTGGGCGAGGACGATGTCTATCGCGCGCGGATGCTGGTCGCTTCCGACGGTTCGCTCGGCGCGCCCGAAAGCGGGACCGACCTGATCGAGAACCTGCCGATGGGTGCCAGCCGCACGCTCGAGGGCGATCGCCTGCGCGCGGCGCAGGAACGCGAGCTGATGCTGACGATCATGGAGATCGACGGGGTCGAGGCGGTCCGCGTCCATATCGCCAAGGCCGAACGCTCCGTCTTCGTGCGCGAGGATGTGGCTCCGTCCGCCTCGATCATGGTGCGCATGGCGCGCGGGCGGCAATTGTCCTCCGGACAGGTGACCGCCATCGCCAATCTCGTCGCCGGTTCGGTGCCGGGCCTCGGCATCGATGCGGTCAAGGTCGTCGATCAGCACGGCAAGCTGCTGACCGAGGCACGCGATCCCAACAGCGGCCGCATGGATCTGCAGGCGCAGATGGAGGCCAAGCTCAACGCCCAGGTCGACCATCTCCTCGCGCCGATGTTCGGTAGCGACGCGTTCACATCGCAGGTGCAGGTCGATCTCGACATGAATGAGGTGACCTCGGCGCGCGAAAGCTACGACAAGGACGGCACGGTCCGCCGCGAGACCACCCAGCAGTCGCAGTCCACCGGCGGGACCGCCGGGGGGATACCCGGCGTGCTCGCGAACACGCCGCCCGCCGAGGGCGAGGCCCGTCAGGGCGCGCCCGAGGACTCGCAGGCCGCAGGCGCCGCGGAAGGCACGGGCGAGAGCAGCGCGACCCGGGTCTACGAGCTCGGCCGCGAGGTCTCGGTCTCGAACCTGTCGCCCGGCTCGATCAAGTATCTTTCAGTCGCGGTGGCGATCGATCAGGCGGCGCTGGCCAAGGCAAGCGCGGCGGACATCACCAAGGTCAAGGAACTGGTCAGCGCCGCCGTCGGCGCGCGCGAGGATCGCGGGGACAAGGTCACGGTGGTGATGCGCGCCTTCGAGAATGTCGAGACGGAAGAAGTTCCGTTCTACGAAACCAGCTGGTTCGGCATGGCGGTGCGCAACGGCGTGGCGATCCTCGCCGTGCTGCTCGTCCTGCTGCTCGCGGTTCGCCCGGCGATCAAGGCGTTGCGCCGCACGGATCAGGGCGGTGCCCCGTCCGATCAGGAGAATGACGTTCCGGTAATCCAGGGCGGGGAGATCACCGGCACCGCCGTGCCCTTCGACCGCGAGGCGCTCGACGGCCAGATCGAGCTTGCCCAGCGCATCGCCCGGGAGAATCCCGATGATGCCGTCCTCGCGTTGAGGCGCCTGCTCGCCGAAGACCCGCGGGCGGGAGCCGCGGCATGAGCCTCGCTGTCGCACCCACCCCCGTTCCCGGCCCCTCTATCGGTGGGCCCGCTCTGGGGGGCACCGACAAGGCCGCGATCATGGTGATGCTGCTGGCCGAAGAGGATGCCTCGAAGATCCTCGGCCAGCTCACGCCCGACGAATTGCGCCAGCTTGCCGGCAGCATGTGCGGCATCGGCGAGGTCGAGCCGCAGGCGATCTCTGCCGCCATCGCCGGCTTCTCGCGCTCCACCGAACGCAGCGGCATCTCCGATCACGGCCGGGTGGACACCGTCCGCAAGCTGCTGACCGGCGCGGTGGGCGAGATCAAGTCCGACAGTCTGATGCGCCAGATCGCGCCGGAAGCCGAGGAAGCGAGCCTGCCCGCGCTCAGCCTGCTGCGCTGGCTGGATCCCAAGGTGATTGGCGAGATGCTGGCGGACGAACATCCGCAGGCGATCGCCGTGCTCCTGCTCCAGCTCGATCCCGACGTCGCCGCGGTCGCGCTGGCGGCGCTGCCCGAAGATTTGCACACGCCCGTTCTCCACCGCGTCGCGCGGCTGGGACCGGTCTCGCGCCAGGCGATCGAGATCCTTGAGGACACGCTCAACGCCAAGATCGCCAATCTGCACGGCTCTGTCCCCCTCACCATGGGCGGGATCAAGCACGCGGCCGAGATCATCAACCGCTCGCATCGCAGCTTCGAGAAGGCCGTGCTGCCCAAGCTCGGCAAGATCGACAAGCAACTGGTCAAGGAACTCGAGAACGAGATGTTCAAGTTCGAGCATCTCTTCGCGCTCGACACCAAGATGACCGGCGTGCTTCTGCGCGAGGTCGAAAACGACATGCTGATCCTGGCGCTGAAGGGCCTGGAAGAGGGCCAGCGCGACCAGTTTTACGCCGCGATGTCCTCCCGCGCGGCCGACGGCCTGCGCGACGAGATCGACGCCAGCGGCCGGGTCAAGCGGGCCGAGGTCGAGGCCGCGCAGAAGAGCGTGGTCGCCATCGCCAAGCGCTTGATCGAACAGGGCGACCTGATCATGGGCGAAGGCGACGAAGACTATGTCTAGGATCGCCTACGCAGCGCTCGGCAAGCGGGGAAGCTTTGCCCGGGACAATCGCTATGCGAAACTGCCCGCAGAGACGGACGAACCCGACGATGATGGAGACGCCGCGGAAAAGGCCTATCGCGCCGGATACGAGGACGGGCAGGTTTCCGCGCAGGCCGATTTCGACGCGCGCCTCGCGGCGGAACGCGCGGCGCGAGGCGCGATCGAGCTGGCCTTCGCCCGTTTCGATGCCGAGAGCCAGCGCCTGCTGCGTGACCGCCTGCTGACGACAGTCCAGACCCTGTGCGAGGAGGCGGTGCTTCCGCTCGCGCTCGACACCGACGGCCTCGCCCGCCGGGTGGAGGCCGCCGCCGCCATGCTTCAGCGCAAGCACGACCGGCGCGTGGTCCATCTCAATCCCGCCGATCTCGAACTCGTCCGCGACAATGTACCGCCCGAACTCGAACTGGTGCCGGACGGCAGCGTCGAACGGGGCGGCCTGCGCGTGGAAACCGACGATGGCGGGGTCGAGGACGGGCCGCAGCAATGGCGCCGTGCGCTTGCCGAAGCCTTCGACACATGCACGCACTGATCGACCGGACTCTGGCGAATATCGGGTCGACCTCGCTCGATCTGGCGGCGCGCCGTTTCGGCCGCGTGGTCGCCTGCGATGGCGGCTTGATCGAAGTTTCGGGCCTTGGCGTGCCGATCGGCACGATCTGCTCGATCGCGCAGGGTCACAACTCGGTCCACCGCGCCGAGACCATCGGGTTTCGCAACGGCCACACCATGATGATGATGTTGGGCGACACGGTCCTGCTGCGCCCCGGCGCCGTCGTGAGGCCCGAGGGCACGCCCGGAATGCTGGGCGTCGGCACCGAATTCCTCGGCCGGGCGGTCGACGGCTCGGGCGAGCCGATCGATGGCGGCGCACCGGTTCTGGCTGGCGCGAGCTGGCCCGCCGGCGGCTACCGCGTCGGCGCGCTCGACCGCTCGCGCGTCACCAAAATCTTCGACAGCGGCATCCGATCGCTGAACGCGCTCACCACTTTCGGGATCGGCCAGCGGGTCGGCATCATGGCCGGATCGGGCGTCGGCAAGTCGGTGCTGATGGACATGATCGTCGACAATGCGAAGGCCGATGCGGTGGTCGTCGGCCTGATCGGCGAACGCGCGCGCGAGGTCTCGGATTTCGTCACCCGCCACATGGCGGGCGAGCGCGCGGCCAAGACCGCGATCGTGGCGGTTCCAGCCGACCACGCCGCCAATCTTCGCCTGCGCGGTGCGATGCTCGCGACCTCGATCGCCGAGCATCTGCGATCGCAGGGCAAGCGCGTCCTCCTGATCCTCGACAGCCTCACCCGTGTTGCCCATGCGGCGCGCGAGATCGGCATCCTGCTGGGCGAGCCGGGCGCGGCGCGGGGCTATCCCCCTTCTGCCCTCTCGACGATCACCAAGCTGATCGAGCGTGCTGGCAATTCCGGTCAGTCGGGTGGCGCGATCACTGGCGTCTACACCGTGCTCGCCGATGGCGACGACCAGAACGATCCGGTGGTCGACACGGCGCGCGCGATCCTCGACGGGCATATCGTGCTCTCGCGGGATCTCGCCCAGCGCGGGCAATATCCGGCGGTCGATGTCGGCGCATCGCTCAGCCGCGTGATGAACGATATCGTGCCGCCCGAGCACGCGACCGCCGCGCGGCGCTTCCGCGCGCTGAGCGCCAGCTACGAGGCCAATCGCGATCTCGTGATGATGGGTGCCTACCGCCAGGGTTCCGACCCGCTGCTCGACGAGGCGATCGCCATGCATCCGCGGATGAGCCAGTTCCTCTCGCAAGGCTATCGCGAGAGCATCGATCTCGCCACCGCGCAGCAGCAGCTCGTCGGTCTGGTGAACCATGACGCCTGAGCGCAAGAAGCTGAAGCGCGCGCAGCTGATCCAGCGGATCCGCAGTGTCGAGCGCATGCAGTCCGCTCTGGCGGCAAGCGATGCCGAGGCGACCCGCACGCGCCTGTTCGGCGTCGCCGAACGCACCCGCAGCCTGGCGGCGCACTACGCCATGCGCGAGGACGACGCGGTGGGCGCCGACCTGCGCAGCGGCAAGGCGATGCGTGACCAGTTGCAGAAGCTTTCCGAACTGAGCGAGAAACAGGCCGAGGAGGCGGAACTGCATTCGCAGGCCCGGCGCGAGGCGCTCGCCCAGTCCGACCTGCGGCTGCGCAAGGCTGGCGAGAACACGCGCGATCTCGTCCGCACCATCGTCGCCGGTCTGGAGAAAGGCTGACCCCTTTCGACACACACGGTCCGGCTTTGGCACGCTTCTTGATAGATAGTCCGCGAATAACAGCGGACCATCCATGAACATCTCTTTCAGCCTTCCAACCACGATCGACGCGACCGCCATCCTGCATGGTTTGCCGGGCGCGAATGCGGCGAAGTCCGGGGATAGCGAGGGCAGCGACGGCTTCGCCGAACTGCTGAAAACGCTCGCCGCGATCGTGCCGACGGCATTGGTGGACGCTTCGGCGCAGGACGACCGGCAGGACGCCGAATTGCCGACCGGCAAGATCTTGCCGGTTGCCTTGCAGGCCTTGCCGGAAGGCAGTCTGGAAGAGCCCGTCAACACCACACCCGAAAGCCAGCTGTCCGCGGTCCTGGCGCTGTTGCAGGGCATCGGCCCGGTCACGCCGCTACCGGTCCCCACGCCCGCCAATTCCAACCCTGTCGCGCCGGAAGCGACGCAGGCGCGAGCTCTGCCGCGACTGGCGCCGGTCGTCGCCAATCCTTCCGCGGCCACTCCGATCGTCGCCACCTTGGCGGCACTACCCACTGCGAATCTGCCTGCCGCTTCGCTCGAACCAGCGATGGCGGCTGTCGGCAAGGAAGGCGAGGCTTCACCCCTGCGGCAGGCCGGCGAAATGCAGGTCCGCATCACCGCTGCCGCCAGGCCGGTCGAAGCAGGCGTCGCCCTCCCGGTTAAGCCCGCCCTCGCCGAAGCCCTGCGGGGAGAGCGGCCCGGCGCGGCGATCGATGCCGCTCCTCTCGCCAAGGCGGCATTGACGCCCAAGCCGGCCCCCGCCCCGACCGAAGCACGCGTGCAAGGGCCAGTGGCAAGCGCGCCGGTGCAGACATCGGACAGTGATGTCGCCGCGCAGGCCGCGCCCATCGTCAATGCGGCCCCCACCTCGAAGCAGGCCACCGCCCCCACCGAGGCGCGCGCGCCGATCGCCATGGCCGCCGCGCCTTCGCAGGCGTTGGAAGGCAAGGCTGCGAGCGACGCGGAGCGCCCGTCGGGTGACGATGGCGACAGTGCCGAGCGGCCCGTGATCGCCCCCCGCGCGACAAACGCATCCGAGACCGCCCGGCCCTCTGCCCCGCTCTTCGCCACTCAGGTCGAGGATGCCGCCCCGGCGCTGCGCCCCGTTGCCATCACCCCCCGCCCGATCGCCACCGACCCCTTCGCCGATGTCGAGCGCGTGGTCGAACATCTCATGGCCGCGCGCCAGACCGACCTCTCCAAGCCCGCCGCTATTGCCGTGGCCCATCGCGAATTCGGCGCGCTTACCGTGACCTTCGCTCACTCGGGTGACGGCATGAATGTCGAGATCGCGGCCGAGACCAATGAAAGCCAGCGCGCCCTCGCCGCCGCCATGGCGCAGGATCGCGGCCCTGTCCGGGCGCAGGACACCGCGCCTCAGCCGGCCACGCAGCTGAACCAGCCGGCGCCCCATACGCAGGACCGCAGCGCATCGGGCAGCCAGAACGGCACCGGTTTCGCGCAGGGCCAGGACAGCGGCCAGAGCCACGGCGACAACTCCCGCTCGCAGAATTCCGACCCGCGCGGGCGGCATGGCGGAACCGCCACGCCCGGCAATTCGACCCCCGCGCGCACCTCGTCCGACGACGCGCTCTACGCCTGACCTTCCATCACAAGCATCTGACAGGAACCATCATGTCCACCGAAAACGCATCGCAGGAACCCGTGAAAAAGAAGGGCGGCAAGCTGAAGCTGGTACTGTTCTCGCTCGTCCTTCTGGGCGCGGGCGGCGGCGGCACCTACGGCGCCTTTGCCAGCGGAATGCTCGGCCACAAGGCGGAGAAGGAAGATCCCAACCCGCAGCTTTTGCTCAAGGGCGAGGAAGACCCCTACCCCTTCGCCGCCGACGGCAAGGAGAAGGAAGCGGCCGAGCCCGTCTATGGCGTCGGCGGCGGCAAGTACCGCACCGCCTATTACGACTTCACCGACGACTTCACCTCGAACCTCGCCGGTGACAACGCGCTGATCCAGGTCAGCCTCGCCGCCTCGACCCATTACGACGGCCGCGTGCTGATGTGGCTGAAGGAGCATGAGACCGCCCTGCGCTCGCGCGTCCTCGCCGAATTGGCCGCGACCAGCGAAGCCGAACTAATGAGCATCCGCGGCAAGGAAGAACTGCAGCAGCGCCTCACCAAGGGCATGAACGAAGTGCTGAAGGAGCGTGAAGGCTTCGGCGGCGTCGACAACGTCTATTTCCGGTCTTTCATCGTCCAATGATCGTCACCCCCGTCCCCCAGGCCGCGGCGCGGGCGGCGAACCACTGCGCCGAGCTCCTCAGCCGCGCGGCGATCCCGACCGATCTCGACAGCGAGTTCGCGCGCTTCGCCGGCGGTTTTGCCGAGCACGCGAACGCGCTGCTCGCCGAGATGTGCGACGACCGCAAGCTGAGTGCCGGCATCCTGGAAACCCGCCGCGTGCCGGCAGGCGAGTGGTACGATCTCGTCGGTACGGCGCACCGCCACAGCTTCTTCGCGCTCGGGCAGGAAAGCCGCGGAATGCTCGTCTCGGTCGGCATCGGCGAGCTGGTCGCCCAGTTCGAGCGGATTCTCGGCGGCACCGGCGAGGTCGACCCCAAATGCGTCGCCCTGCCCACCTCGGCCCGGCGCTTCGCCGCGCAGTTCGAGAACCGCATGGCCGAGGCGCTGCGCCGCGCGAGCGATCGCCGGGGCATCGCCGTGGCCGCGAGCGGCGAGGACACCGATCAGGTGGCCCCCTTCGCGGTCGCCGAGAACGTCTGGACCGCAACGCTCGTCGTGACCGCGGCCGACGGACGGACGTGGAACGTCCGCCTCGCCGCCTGCAATTCGATCATGGCCGAGATCGTCGGCACCCGCGCCGTCTCGCCCGCGACCGGCCGCACGATCGGCGCGCGCGGCATCGACGGTTCGGCCATCGCCGACGTCGACCTGCCGCTGCGCGCAGTGCTGGTCGACGTGCCGATGTCGATCGCCCGGCTCGCCAGCCTCGGGCCCGGCGCGGTCATTCCGGTCGCGATCAACCGCAATGTGCCGCTGATGACCGGCAATCTCACCATCGCGCAGGGCTGTGTCGGCGAACTCGACGACCGCATCGCGCTCGAACTCACCAAATCCTTTCTTTCGGAGTAGAACAGATGGCTTCGCACGCAGACGGCTTCGGCCTCATTCAGGACATCGACGTCCGCCTCACCGTGGAGCTCGGCCGCAAGTCGATGCGCCTGCGCGACGTGCTCGCGCTGGGCGAATCGAGCGTCATCGAGCTCGACCGCCTGACCGACGAGCCGCTCGACATGTTCGTCAACGGCAAGCTGATCGCCCGCGGCGAAGTCATCGCGCAGGGCAGCCGCTTCGCCATCCGTGTTCTCGAGATCGTCGGCGCGACCTCCAGCGAGCCGCAGGTCGACCGTCGTCCCCAGCCGATCACGGTCGAGCCGACCGGCATGAGCGAGCACGCCTGATGTTCTGGTACGTCCTCAAGCTCCTGATCCTGCTGCCGCTGATCGGCGCGATGATCTGGGGCAGCCTCAAGCTCGCCAAGAAGATGCAGGGCCAGTTCGGCGCGCCCGCCGGTGGCGGCAGCAAGGCCGTGCGGATCGTGGAGAGCACCATGCTCTCGCCGACCATGCGCCTCGCCGTGATCGAATTCCACGGCCGCGAGATCCTCGTTTCCACCTCGCGCAACGGCCTCACCCGCCTTGCCGAAGCCCCGGCCCGCCCGGCCGGCTTCGCCACCGCACAGGACGTCATTCAGTGATCCCACGCCTAGTCCGGTCCATTGCGGCGCTTGCCGCGCTGACTGGTTCCACGATCGTCCACGCCCAGGTCGGCGCGGTCAACGCCGCTGCCGCCGGGGACACCGCCGTCTCGGGCGCGCTCGACCGCGCCTTCGGCCAGCTTTCGGGCGCCGGGGGCGAGCCGCTGAGCCTGTCGCTCCAGCTGCTGCTGGTGATGGGCCTCCTCACCATCCTGCCCGCCCTGCTGCTGATGATGACCAGCTTCACGCGCATCATCGTGGTGCTCGCGATCCTGCGCCAGGCGCTCGGCCTGCAACAGTCGCCGCCCAACCAGGTGCTGATCGGGATCAGCCTGTTCCTCTCGCTGTTCATCATGGCCCCGACGCTGGAAAACGTGAACCAGACGGCGATCGCGCCCTATTCCTCCGGCCAGATCGGCGCCGAGGTCGCGATCGAGCGCGCGGGCGACCAGTTCCATGCCTTCATGATCCGCCAGACCCGCGAATACGACCTCGAGATGTTCGCCGATATCGCCAATGCCGGCCAGTTCGCCAGCCCGCAGGACGTGCCCTTCTCGATCCTGCTGCCCGCTTTCGTGACGAGCGAACTGAAGACCGCCTTCCAGATCGGCTTCATGCTGTTCCTGCCCTTTCTCGTCATCGACCTCGTCGTCTCCAGCGTGCTGATGAGCCTCGGCATGATGATGATGAGCCCGATGATCGTCTCGCTGCCTTTCAAGCTGCTGCTCTTCGTCCTCGTCGACGGATGGGCGCTGCTGATGGGTTCGCTCGCCTCAAGCTTCGGATAAGACCATGGACGAAACCGCCGTACTCCTCTCGCTCGCCGACCGCATGCTGTGGATCGCCGCGCTCGTCGCCGCGCCGATCCTGTTGGCGAGCCTCGCCATCGGCCTCGTGATCGGCCTCGTTCAGGCCGCCACCTCGGTCAACGAACAGACGCTGACCTTCGTCCCCAAGCTGGGTGCGGTGGCCTTCGTGCTGGTGATCCTCGGCGCCTCGATGATGGCGCTGGTCGGCGATTTCATGCAGGATATCTTCCTCGAAATCGCCAAGATGGGCGGCTGAAGCAGCTTCCCCGCTCGTGAACGGTATCGATCTCGGCATCGGCGCGCTGGAGCAGGACATGTGGCGCGTCGTCTTCCTGATGACGCGCCTCGGCGCCGCGCTCCTCGCCGCGCCCTTCTTCGGCGCGACGTCGGTGCCGGTGTCGGTTCGCGTGTCGATCACCGGCGCGCTCGCCATCTTCGTGTCGATCTGGATGCCGGCGGTCGAGACCCCGGTGGCGCTGATCTCGCTCGACGGGATGCTCGCCATCCTCGGCGAGGTGATCGTCGGCCTCGCGCTCGGCTTCGTGCTCCAGCTCGCCTTCGCCGCGCCGACCGTCGCGGCCGAGCTGATCGGCGGCGGCATGGGAATGAGCATGGCGGTCTCGCCCGACGCGATGGGCGGCGGGACCACGACCTCCTTCGGCCAGTACTTCATGATCGTACTGACCCTGATCTTTCTCGCCACCGGCGCGCATCTCCATTGGATCGCGCTGGTGACCGAAAGCTACAACGCCTTCCCTCCCGGCCAGACCTGGCTCGGCGCCGAACGCTTCGCGGCGGTCGCCGGGTTCGCGAGCTTCATGTTCGAAACCGCCGTGCGGATCGCGCTCCCGGTCACGCTGATCCTGCTGCTGGTGCAGGTGCTGACAGGCATTCTCAGCCGCTCGGCCCCCTCGCTCAACCTGTTCGCTCTGGGTCTGCCCGCCGGGGTCCTTGCCGGCATGGCCGCACTCATCATCTCCGCGCCGCTGATCTACGACCAGTTCACCGGTCTCGTCGGCGACGCGCTGGCGCAGACCGAAAGCGTGATCGTGCCATGAGCGAGACCGCGGGCGAAAAGACCTATGCGCCAACAGAGAAGCGCATCGTGGACGCCGCGAAGAAGGGCGACGTCCTTCGTTCCAAGGATGCGGGCACGGCGGCGGTCATCCTGCTCGGCGGAGCCTGGCTCGCCTTTGCCGGACCGATGCTGCTCGACGGGCTGTCCGACCTGACCCGCGAGGCCTTCATGTTCGATACGCGCGACCTGCGCGATTTCGGCGTGCAAGGTCTGTTGATGCAGGGCCTGATGCTGGGCGTGCCGGCGATCCTGACGCTGGCGGTCCCGGTCATCCTCGTGACGCTGATCTCGCAGCTCGCCTTCGGGCGCGGGCGCTGGGTGGGCGAGAACCTCAAGGCCAAGGGGCAGCGGATCAATCCGCTGTCGGGCCTCAAGCGCATGTTCGGGCCGCAGGGGCTGATCGAGATGGGCAAGGGCCTGCTCAAGATCACCCTCCTCGGCAGCATCGCGCTTGCCTGGTGGTGGACCAGCATGGAGACCGTCATCGGCCTTGGTCGCGGCAATCTCTCGGCGCAGTTGAGCGCCGCGTGGCATGCGATCATCTCGCTGATCTTCGCGCTCGGCGGCGGGCTGGTCGTGATCGCTCTCGTCGATCTGCCGATCCAGTGGCTGCGCCAGCAGAAGCGGCTGAAGATGAGCCACCAGGAAATGCGCGACGAGAGCAAGGAAAGCGAAGGCTCGCCCGAAATGAAGGCCGCCCGCCGCCAGCGCCAGCGCGACATCGCCACCGGCTCTGTCGCCGGCGCCATGCGCGAGGCGCAATTCGTCATCACCAACCCGACCCATTTTGCAGTCGCCATGACCTACGATCCGACCAAGGCCTCGGCCCCCATCGTGCTGGCCAAGGGCCGGGGCGACAAGGCGCTGGCGATGAAGGAACTGGCGCTCGAACTCGACCTGCCGATGCTGGAAATCCCGCAGCTCGCCCGTTCGGTCTATTACACCACGCGCGAGCGGCAGATCATCTGCGAGGATCTCTACGGCGCCGTCGCCTCGGTGCTGGCCTATGTTTTCTCGCTGAAGCGCGGAGAGACGCCGCCGGTGCCGATGGTCGACGTTCCCGCCGCCCTGCGTTTCGACGCTGATGGCCGTTTGTCGGTTAATCCCGCCGCGAATGCGCCGTTATCAGATCGATGAACGTTTCCGCCTCCTCCATCGCCAATTCGCTGGGCATCGGCAGCGGGGTCGACATGACCGGCCTCGCCACCCAGCTCGCCGAAGCACAGTTCGCCGGACGCAACCAGCGGCTGACCGCGCAGTCCGAAACGCTGGAGCGGCGGATATCGCTCGCCGGATCGATCCGTAGCTCGCTCACGACCTTCGCCTCGGCGCTGGGCGACCGGCTGCGGACCGGCGATCTCGCGCCGCTGCCGACGATCACCAATTCGGCCGTCGCCGCGGTGTCCAGCCCGATCGGGACGGTCGGCAAGAGCACCTATTCGCTCGAAGTGACGAAGCTGGCGAGCAACCAGGTCCTCACCGGCCCCAATTACGCGAGCGCCACCGACACGGTCGGTGCAGGCACTCTCACCTTCCGCTTCGGCCAGACCAGCGCGTCCAGCTTCACCGAGGATACGGCGAGTACACCGCTCTCGATCGAGATCGCAGCCGGGGCAACGCTGAACGACGTCGTGGCCGCGATCAATGCGAAGAATGGCGGGCTCAGCGCCTATGTCGCGCAGACCGATGCGGGCGCGCAGCTCGTCATCAAGGGCGCGGACGGCGCGAAGAAGGGCTTCACCATCGAAGCGGTCGAGGACGGCGCCAATCCGGGCCTCGCGAACCTCGCATGGCAGCCGGGCGGCGATCCGGCGCGCCTGCTGAAAACGTCGGCCGATGCCGAATTCCTGCTCGACGGGATCGCCCGGCGCAGCAGCTCGAACACGATCGACAACATCGCGCCGGGCCTCTCGCTCTCGCTCACCGGCACCAATGCGGGCGCGCCGGCGACCATCGGTTTCAACAACTCGACCGCCGCGCTCACCTCGGCGATGCAGGACATCACCGGTGCGCTGAACGAGATCGTGGCGGACCTGCGCACCGCGACCGATCCGATGACCGGCGACCTTGCCCGCGACAGCGGCGCCCGGGCGCTCAAGCGGACTCTCTCGGCCTTGGGCACCACGGTGATCCTGCCCAACGCGCCCGAGGGTTCGCCGCGCACGCTCGCCGAGCTCGGACTTGCCATTCAACGCGACGGAAGCTTCACCTTCGACAGCGCCCGCATGGCGGAGGTCGTGAACCGCGATCCGGCGGGTGTGGCGGCGATGTTCACCACGCGCATCGACGGCATCTATTCGACCATCGACCGGATCGCGCGCTCCAGCAGCGCTGCCAGCGATCCCGCCTCGCTGGCAGGGTCGGTCGCCCGCTACCAGTCGCAGTCGGAGCAGATCCGTAACGATCTCGACAAGCTCGCCGAACAACAGGAAACGCTGCGCGCCAACATGGTCGCGCGCTTCGCCAAGGCCGACAGCAATGTCGCCGCGTCGAAGTCCACCCTGACCTTCCTCCAGTCGCAGATCGACGCCTGGAACGCCCAGAAAAACTGACATGCTGAGCCGTTCCAGACCCAACGAGGCCTATCGCCAGACCAGTTTCGAAGCGCGCCTGCTCGGCAGCTCGCGCGAGGAGCTTGTGCTGTTCTGCCTCGAAGATTTTCTCGACAATCTGCGCCATCTCGAACTTGCCGACACCCGCGAGGACCGCCAGGCGCGCAGCCGGGCGATCACCCGCTGCGTCACCGCGCTGACCGCGCTGGAACTCGGGATCGACCGCAACGCCGAAATGGGCGCGACGCTGGCCCAGTTCTATGGATCGGCGAAGAGCACCCTGCTGGACTCGATCCGCCAGACCGACACACGCGCGATCGCGGGCCTCAAGACCGATTTCAGCGAGATCGCCGGCGCGTTTCGCGGGGCGCTATACAACTAGAGCCTCGCCGCGCCTCGCAGAAGAGGCGCATCACTAATTCAATCGATGAAAAACGCTCGCAAGCCGCGACGCACTGCGTGGCGGCTGCGAGCGACCTGAACGCAGCGCCTCAATCGGCTTCGGCGGAGACGAGGCCGAGGCGCAGCTTCTCCAGCGCGCTCGACTTCAGCTGGTGCACGCGCGGCACGCTCACATCGAGGATCGCGGCGATCTCGGTCAGGTTCAGCTCCTCGAGGAAATGCAGCTGGATGATCAGCTGCAAGCGCTCGGGCAGCGCGGTGATCGCATCGGTCAGCGCTTCCTTGTCGGCCGCTTCGAGCAGGCGCATCTCGGCATTGGGTTCGTCGCTGACGAAAGCGGAATTGGTATCCGAATAGCATTCCTCGAGATCGACCAGCTTCGTGGCAACCTGCCCCCTCGCCTTGTGGAATTCGTCGACCGAAATGCCCAGCGCGAAGGCGATTTCCTCGGCACTGGGATCGCGGCCCAGCTCGCGGCGCAATTCGTCCGCGGCCGCGTCCATCTTGCGGCGCAGTGCGGCCGAACCCCGGACATGATGCGATTGCGAACGCAGCAGGTCGATCATGGCGCCGCGTACCCGGATCTTGGCGTAGGCGGCAAAGCCGTCCTCGCTCGGCCGCTCGTGCCGCTGTGCGCATTCGGTAAGTGCGATCATCCCCGCCTGAAGCAGGTCGTCGATGTCGAGCGAGGCGCTGCAGCTGCTCTCGTAATACCAGGCCAGCTTGCGGACCATGGGCAGGAAACGCTCGATCCGCTGGTTGATCTCGGTCGCGTAGGCGCGCTGCGCATTGAAGTTCGAATGGTCATATTTCATGCTGCAAGGGCCTCCGTTGAATGGCCGAGTTGTGCAGGGTTTCCGTAGTTTTCGTCGCCGACCACCGAGATCACCTCGATCGGCTGGGCGGCGGGCAATTCGCTGATCGAAAGCACCAGGCATTGCGGCGCGCGCAGGCGCAGCAGCGCGGCAAGCGCGCGGCGGGCGCGCGGCTGGACGATCAGGGCAGGCCGGGTCGCGGCCGGATCGCGCTGGGCGACGATCGCGGCGATGCGCTCGCCGATCGAGCGGGCGAGGTCGGGTTCGATCACGATCTCGCCCGAGGCCGGGTCCTGAAGACCGCCGACCACCATCTCCTCGAGCTGGGCGGCGAGCGTGATGACCGGCAACTTGGCGTTGGGCGGGCAGAGTTCGGCGACCATCATCGAGCCGAGATCGGCGCGGATGATGTCGATCAAGCGCTCGTGTTCCGCCGTCTGCTGGGCGGCGAGCGATATGCTCGAGAACACGCGCAAGGCGTGGCGAAGCGAGATTCCGTCGGCCAGCAGCGCCTTCAGCAGGCGGGTCACGGCCGCGAGAGTGAGCGGCTGCGGTGTGATCGTGTCGATCAGCTGGCCATGACGGCCGCGCAGATGATCGATGAGGTCACGGACCTGGTCCGGACCCAGCAGGTCCTGCGCCCGCGCGCCGAGCAGCTGGTGGATCTGGGTGGCGATCACGCTTTCCGGATCGACCGCGAGATAGCCCTCGGCCACCGCGAGGTCGCGCGCGCCGGGTTCGATCCACAGCGCCGGGCAGCCGAAGCTCGGATCGACCGTCGCCTCGCCCTGAACCGCGTTCGAGCGCATGACCTCGCCGGTATCGATGGCGAGCAGATGGCCCGGCTTCAATTTGCCGCCGCCGATCGTCGCCCCGCCCAGCGTGATGCGATAGCCGTCGGGCTCGACCTCGAAACTGTCCTCGATACGGAACTGGGGCACGATGAAGCCGAAGCTCTGGCACATCTGCTTGCGCAGTCCGGTGAGGCGGCCGACCAGCGTCGCGCCGTGTTTCTCGTCGGTGAGGTGGATGAGGCCGTAGCCGAGCTGGATCGTCACCAGCGTCTGGTCGGTCACGTCCTCGATCCCGATATGCGAGGGATCGGGCGCTGCCACCGGCTCGGGTGTCTCGACGGCGACCTGCTGACGCTTGCGCAGACTGTGCCACAGCCAGAACGCGCCGGCCGCCAGCGGCAGGATGATCGATTGCGGCATCGCCGGGATGCAGCCGATGACGAGCAGGATACAGGCGACCGGCAACCAGATCTTGGGATCGGCGAGCTGGCCGCCGATCTGGCCGGTGAGGTCGCGCGCGTCCGAAACGCGGGTGACGATCACTGCCGCCGCGATCGAGAGCAGCAGCGCCGGGACCGAAGCGACCAGGGCGTCGCCCACCGCGAGCGTGACGTAGAATTCCGCCGCCTCACCGATCGACAGGCCATGCGAGGAGATGCCGAGCACCAGCCCCGCGATCACGTTGATCAGCAGGATCAGCAGCGCGGCGACCGCATCGCCCTTCACGAACTTGCTGGCACCGTCCATCGAGCCGTAGAAATCGGCCTCGGTGGCAATCTCGACCCGGCGCGCCTTGGCCTCGTCCGCCGTGAGGAGCCCGGCGGCAAGGTCGGCATCGATCGCCATCTGCTTGCCCGGCAACGCGTCGAGGGTGAAGCGCGCCGAAACCTCGGACACGCGGCCCGCGCCCTTGGTGACGACCATCAGATTGATGATCATCAGGATCAGGAAGACGAAGATGCCGACGGCGAAATTGCCGCCGATGAGGAAGGCGCCGAACGCCTCGATCACCTTGCCCGCCGCCTCGCCGCCCTCGTGCCCGTTCAGGAGCACGATACGGGTCGAGGCGACGTTGAGCGCCAGGCGCAGCAGCGTCGCGAACAGCAGGACCGAGGGGAAGGAGGAGAAGTCGAGCGGCTTCTTGGCGTTCATCGCCGCCATCAGGACCGACACCGACAGCGCGATGTTCATCACGAAGAAGACATCGAGCAGCATCGCCGGGATCGGCATGACCATCAGCAGGATGATCGTGAGAATGCCGATCGGCAGGGCGAGCCCCGGATTGAGATACTGGCGCGCGGTCACAGGCCGAACGCCCTGAACTTGCTATAGGCGGCGCTGATATTGGCACCGGCGCGATTGCCGCCGCCGCTGCCATCCCCGAAGGTCGAGCGCAGCGTGTCTGCCATGGAGGGACGCGCGCCTGCCCCGCCCATCGCCGCGGGCGCCGGGGCTCCGCTGCCGGCAAAGGAGGCGCGCTGCATCGTCCGTTGTCCGGCGAGCCCGGCAAATTCGTGCTGGATGCCGCCCATCCCGCCCATCGGCATCGAGGTGTCACCATATGCGCGTGCGACCTTGCCGCGCATCAACTCCATTACCTCCCCGACCGAGCGCGAGGACCCGCCGTCGAAGAAGATGGCCCGGTTGGACCGTGCCGCCTGCGGCATCAGCGCCGCGGCGGACTGGTCGGGATTGCTGCCGAGCGCGCCGAGGAATTGCTGGGCGCCGCCGAGGCCGAGGAAGTGGGCGAGATAGAGCTCGGCAGGCTCGGGCTCGCGCCCCAGCGTGTTGCGCAGGCCTTCGGCGTTCTCGCGCGTGAGCTCGGCCGCCATGAGCGACGAGGCGTCCGCATCGTAGCGCAGGGCCAGCAACTGGCCGCGCGTGGTAGCATCGGAAACCCGGCCGCCCGATCCGATCGCGGCGTCGGCCCAGTCCATGCCGTGCTTGGCGCCGTGGCGGTCGAGCGTGCGCAGCCAGGTGGAATCGATGAACTGATAGAGGCCGGTCGCGCTGGAAGTGCGCGCCTTGGCGCTCGGGTCGAGCCCGGATTCGAGCCGCGCCTGCGCCAGCAGATAGTCGAAATCGACACCTGTCCGCGTCGCGGCACGGGCGATGGCGCCCCGCACATCGGCGGTCTGGACGGGATTGATGGTAGGCACGGATCCTCCGGGAAACTTGTCCCCGGGTGTTCAGCAAGATGCGTGCCAAAAACTCCGCTTCGGGAGCGAACGCGCCAGCCTCAGGCGAGCGCGACGTTCATGTTCTGCCGCGGCATCGCCGAATAGGGCGCGCCGCTGCCGGTGAACGCACTGAGGCGGTTCTGGACATTGGTGGCGATCAAATTGCGCAAACGGCGGTTGATTTCGTTCAAACGGCGCACCGCGTCGAGCACGCCCAGGCATTCCTCGTCCAAGCTGCTCTGCTCGACCGCTTCCAGCCGGGTGCACAGGTCGAGCTTGCCCTGCGTGCAATTGACGATGCGGTCGAGATCGAGAGCGGCAAGCGCCTGCCGCTCGCCCTGCAAAAGCGCGAGCATCTGTTGCAGGGTGGCCAGGGTTTCCTGGGTGCGGGTCATCAAGAGACCTTTCCGTAGAGGCTCGACGCGATGAAGGCGTCGGCGATCTTTGCGGGGATGAGCGGATACTTGCCGTCCTGCAGCGCCTTGCGGATCTCGGCCACGCGGTCCTGATCGACCGGGACCTGCCGTCCGGCGGCAAGCGGCGAGGAAGCGATGGGGGCTTCGGACTGGCGCGTTTCGGCGGCGACCTTCTGCGTCGCTGCGACCTTCTCGGCTGCTGTCGCGACAGCCTTCGGCCCCCGCGCAGTTCCTCCGAAATCCGGCAATCCGATAATACGCATCGTTTCGCTCCACTATCTGGTCGGTAAGCAGAACGGCGGTCGATGCGCGGCTTTAACCCCCCGGCAACACAATTTGCCGGTTACGGCAAATCGATGCCGACCTGACCGGGCCGGATCACCACCGCACGCAGCGTTTCGGTGCGCTCGCCGCTTGCGCGGACCTTGATCCACTGCCCCTGCGCGCCGTCCTCGACGGCAGAGCCTTGCCGGGTCAGGGAGAAGCCCTTGCCGCGCATCACAATGCTGACATTCTCACCGCGCCGGACGATCGCCGGGCCCATCTGGGCGGGCTGGGCCGGACTGGCGGCAAGGGCGCTGCTGCGCGCTCCGCCGTCGACGGCGACGTAGATCTTCCAGCCCGCCACGGGGCAGGCGACCTGCACCGAACGCTGGTCACGGCCGAACCATTGCAGGTCGAGCGGCGCCTGACAGTCGGTGAGACGCAGGCGCCGGTCGACGGGGAGCTTGGCCCCGCCCGGCTCGCCGACGCCGGCACCGGTGAAATCGGCGACCGCGCGGTCGATGACGGAAAGCTCCATCGGTGCCGCCGCGAAGGCGGTGGTGGCCAGGCCGAGTGCAAGGCCCGGGAGAATAATCGATCCGAGTAGGGTTCGCTGCGTCATTGGCTACGGCTCCGCATTGTCTGACAGGCCCGCGATGGGGCGCATTTATATCAGACTACTTTGCAAGGTCCGTGCCATCCTCTCCGCTACGCAGGTAATCGACCGCGACGACGGTCTGGTCGGCGGCGCCTTTGGCGACCATCAGGCGCGCCTCGACCCCGGCCCCCTCGGCTTCTTCCAACAGGCGATCGCCTTCGGCCAGAGCGGCCGCGCGCGCACCGGCGCGGTATTCGATGGAGATCGTCGCAACCTGCCGCCGGTCGGTCACCGTGTCGCGCAGCCAGTCGGAGATATTCTCGCCGCGAGCGGGATTGTGGACGGCGAGCGCCGAGGTGCTTTCAGCCGCCGCACGCTTCTCGCTGGCGACGGGTGCCGGGCGTTCGGACGGTTCGACCGCTGCCTGGGCGGTGATCAGGAACAGGATCAGGGCGAGGTCCGCCGTGATGGTCTGCCACCCCGATGTCGCGCGCAGGATCATGCCGCTTCCCGCTCGCCATCGGTGTGCGGCGGGGCGACGCCCGTCTGCCGGATGCCCTGTTCGAGCCAGGCGAGCACCTCGTCCCGGTCCTGCTCCTCCCGGCGCGAACGGCGCGCGATCGCGCTGCCGAGTGGGGCGAAGATGAAGTTCGCCGCGACGAGGCCATACAGCGTCGTGATGACGGCCATCGCGATCGCGCCGACGAGGCTGTTGTCCTGCCCGCCAGAGCCGGGCGCCTGCGCCAGCGCGACCAGCGTGCCGGCAAGCCCGAAGACTGGGGCGAGCTCGGCTGCGCTCTCGAACACCCGCACCGCGGTCTGCGAATGGGTCAGCCGGGCGAGCTTGAACTTCGCGTGCTCGCCATGGAGCGACTGGATCGAGCGCTGGTTGATGATGAGATCGGAAAGACTGTCGAACTCGTTGTCCCCGAAATGGCGCGGCTCGGCCCTGATGAACCCGTCATTGGCGATCTCGCGGATCTGCACCGCGAGTTCGGCCTTGGCCTGCGGCACGTCGAACGGCTTGTCGAACAGGTTGCGCAGACCCGCCAGCGCGATGCGGCTGTCCGCGATCCCGCAACGCAGCACGGTCGCCGCGAGCGTTCCGAACAGGACGATGGCGATCGCATTAGGATCGAACCAGGTTTGCAACATGGGGGCAGCTACTCCTTGCCCCACGAAGAACGGCGCGCGGCAGCACAGATTTATCCGGTGGCCGAACTTTGCCGCTTACCGGCAAAAGCCTGCCAGCCCTTGCCGCTTTCCCTGTTTCAGGAGCGGCAAAAGCAGTTTGGCACGCCGCTTGCTTATCCGTCTCGCGTAATAATCGCGGAGGCTCAGATGAGCGAAGGTTTGTTCGGCATTCACGGGGCGGCGCTGGAGATCCGGTCGCAGCGCATGGGTGTGCTCGGCTCGAATATCGCCAATGCGGCGACGCCCGGATACAAGGCGCGCGACGTCGATTTCGCTGCCGCATTGCAGGCGCTCCTGGGCGGCGAGGAAGCGGACAGCGCGGCGAACGGCGCCGTGCGCTATCGCATCCCCACCATGGCGACGCTCGACGGCAACACGGTCGAGATGTCGACCGAGCAGGCGGCCTTCGCCGAGAACGCCGTCGCTTACTCGGCCACGCTCAACTTCCTGCGCGGGCGGGTCGAGACCGTGACCCGCGCCATCCGGGGCGAATGAGCATGGCCGGTCCCACATCCTTCTTCGAGGTCGGCCACCGCGCCATGTCCGCACAGCTCGTGCGCATGAACACCGCCGCCTCCAACCTCGCCAATGCCGGCTCCGTCGCGGGCAGCGAGGAGCAGGCATACCGCCCGATGCGCACCGTGTTCGAGCAGGAACTCGACCGCGCCTCGGGCCTCTCCTCCGTTCGCGTGGGCGGTGTCGTGCGCGAGGATGTCGCGCCGACCCGCCGGCACGATCCCGGCCACCCCCTCGCCGACGAGAACGGCGACGTGTGGGAGGCCCCCGTCGATGAGAACGCCGAAATGGTCGAGATGCTCGAAGCCTCGCGCCAGTACCGCAACATGGTCGAGGCCCTCTCGACCGCCAAACAGCTCATGCTGGAAACGATGAGGATGAAATGATCACTTCCGTCACCAACACCACCCCCACCACGAGTACGGTGGGCCAGGTCCAGGGGCGCGGCATGGACTCGCTCGGCCAGGGCGATTTCCTCAAGCTGCTGACCGTCCAGATGCAGCAGCAGGACCCGTTCGATCCGGTCGATAACAAGGAGATGCTGGCGCAGATGGCGCAGTTCTCCTCACTCGCCGGCGTCGCCGAAACCAACGCCTCGCTCGAGCGGATCGCGGACAAGCTCGATCAGCTGATCTCGACCACCAAGCTCGCATCCGACGACTGATTTTCCAGGAGACAACAGATGTCGTTTTACACCTCGCTCAACGGAATGAAGAACGCGCAGACCTCGCTCGGCGTGATCGCGCACAACATCGCCAACTCGGAAACCTACGGCTTCAAGCGCAGCCGGACGGAGTTCTCCGAGATCGTCGCCGCCTCGGCGCTGACCAATCCCAAGATGATCCAGGGCATCGGTGCCTCGGTCGAGGCGATCAACCAGAACTTCTCGCTCGGCCCGGTGGAACAGACCGGCTCGGCGCTCGATCTGGCGATCACCGGCGACGGGTTCTTCACCACCCGCTCCCCGCTCGACGGGACGACGCAGTACACGCGCGCCGGCTCGTTCCAGATGACCGGCGGCGGCAACATCGTCGACAATAGCGGCAACCGCCTGCAGCTGCTTCCGGTCGACGCCAACGGCCAGGTGACCGGCAACACGCTCGGCGATGCCACCGTACCGGTGATGAACGCCGCCGGCTCCCCCTTCGTCGGCGTCACGGTCGACAAGGCGGGCATCGTCAACGCTTCCTATGCCGACGGCTCGGTCGAGCCGGTGGGCGCCGTCGCGCTCGCCACCTTCGTCTCGCCCGGCGGCCTCAAGAAGATCGGCCAGGCGAGCTGGGAAGGCACCGGTCTTTCGGGCGCCGCGGCCTATGGCGCTCCGGGCTCGGGCCCCTACGGCTCGATCCTCTCGGGCGCGCTCGAGCGCTCGAACGTCGACATCGCCGAGGAACTGGTGGGGCTGATCACCGCCCAGCGCAATTTCCAGGCGAACGCCAAGGCGATCGACACCGCCACCCAGATCTCGCAGACCGTCATCAACCTGCGGACCTGATCGCCATGGACCGCCTTATCTACACCGCGCTTTCGGGGATGCGGGCGTCGATGGACAGCCAGCGCGTCATCGCGAGCAACATGGCGAACGCCAACACGCTCGGGTTCCGTGCGGAGCTGCTCGATCAGCGCCCGGTCACCGTCGAAGGCCAGCCGAACGAGGCGCGGGCGATGCAGATCGCCCGGGTCCGCGGTGCGGATATGGCGGCCGGCGAGATCATCGAGACCGGCCGCGACCTCGACGTCGCGGTCGCGACCGATGCGCTGATGGCCGTCCAGGCCGAGGACGGGACCGAGGCCTATACCCGCCGCGGCGATCTCTCGATCTCGGCGACCGGCCTGCTCGTCAACGGCGAGGGCCTGCCGGTGCTCGGCGATGCCGGGCCGATCACGATCCCGCCCGCAGGCATCCCCGGTATCTCGCCCGACGGCACGATCACCATCACCAACCCCGCCGCGCCCGAACAGCCGCCTGCCGAGATCGGCCGGATCAAGCTGGCGACTTGGCAGGGCTCGCCCATCAGCAAGGGGCTGGACGGTCTCTTCCGGGTTGAGGGCGGCGGCATCCTGCCGACCGACGAGGCGGCGACCGTGCAGGTCGGCGCGCTCGAGCAGTCCAACGTCAAATCCACGCAAGTCCTGGTCGACATGATCGACGCGCAGCGCCTGTTCGCCATGCGCAGCAAGCTCATCTCGACCGCAGGCGAAATCGACGAAAGCGGCGCGCAGCTCATGCGCCTCGGCTAATCAAGGCAAGAGGATAGTACCATGCCCACTTCCGCCCTTCAGGTCGCCCGCACCGGGCTCGAGGCTCAGGATGCGCGGATGCGCGTCATCGCCAACAACCTCGCCAACGTCGGCACCACCGCCTTCAAGCGCGACCGGGCGAACTTCGCCACGCTCGCCTATCAGGACGCGCGCGTCGCGGGCCAGCGCTCCTCGGGCGAGACGGCCTACGCCACCGGCCTCAATCTCGGCACCGGCGTCGCGGTCCAGTCGACCAGCCAGATCATGACGCAGGGTGCGCTCAGCACCACGAACAACGCCTTCGACCTCGCGCTCGATGGCGACGGCTATTTCCAGATCGAGATGCCGGGCGGCCGCATCGGCTATTCGCGGGCGGGCAATTTCACCCTGTCCGCCGAAGGGCAGCTCGTCACCCAGCTCGGCTATCCGGTCCAGCCGGCGATCACCGTGCCCGAAGGCGCCACCGCAATCGCGGTCTCGCCCGACGGCATCGTCTCGGCGACCCTTCCCGGAGAAGCCGAACCGGCCGAACTCGGCCAGATTCAGGTGGCGCGCTTCACCAATCCGGCGGGGCTTCAGGCGATCGGCGACAACTTCCTGGCCGAGACCGCCGCGAGCGGCGCTGCCGAACTGGCCCCGGCAGGCGAGAACGGGCGCGGCAATATCCGGCAGGGGATGCTCGAAAGCTCGAACGTCAACATCGTCGAGGAGCTGGTCGAGATGATCGAATGCCAGCGCGCCTACGAAATCAGCTCGAAGATGGTTTCCGCCGTCGACGAGATGCTCCGCAACGCCAACCAGACGCTGTGAGGACCCATCCGATGACCACCCGCCCTGCGACCCGTATCGCAGCCCGTATCGCAGCGCTGCCGCTGGTGCTGGCCCTTGCCGCCTGCGGCACGGCCGCCTCGCGCCCCTATGGCTTCGATGCCGCCCTGCCCCTGCCGCCGCCGGTCGACGTCGCGCGTCACGCCGATGGCGCGATCTACCAGGCCAGTTACGGCTACGCGCCGCTCTATTACGGCAACCGCGCCTCGCGCGTCGGTGATCCGCTGACCGTGGTCCTGATCGAACGGACCCAGACCAGCAAGTCGACCAGCGGATCGACCCGGCGCGACGGCAGCCTCGGCGTCACCCTGCCCGAATTCATCGGGATCGACGATGCCGACCTTAATGCTGCCGCCCGTTCGTCGTTCAAAGGACAAGGCGATGCGTCGCAGGCCAGCTCCATCCGGGCGGACCTGACCGTCACCATCGCCGAAGTGCGGCCCAACGGCACCGCGTTGATCAGGGGGGAAAAGGTCATGCGCCTCAGCCAGGGCGACGAATGGGTGCAGCTCGCCGGGATCATCCGGCTGGCCGACATCGATCAGGACAACCGCATCCCCTCGATCCGGGTGGCCGATGCGCGCATCACCTATTCGGGGGCCGGTTCGGTCCAGCAGGCCGGCCGCGAAGGCTGGCTGTCCCGCTTCTTCGGCGTGGTGTCGCCCTTCTGATGGCCCGCCACCCCACAGCGCGCGCCATGCTCCGCCGCCTCGCCCTCATCCTCGCCGCGCTGATCATTGCGCTGCCCGCACCGGCCGCGGCCGAACGCGTGCGCGATCTCGGCCAGTTCCAGTCGGTCCGCTCCAACCAGCTGACCGGCTACGGCATCGTCGTCGGCCTCGACGGGTCGGGCGATGATAATTTCGCCTATGCGACCCAGGCCATGCGCGGCGTTTCGGGCCGTCTCGGCCTGCAGCTGCCGCCGGGTGTCAATCCGGCGCTCAAGAACGCTGCCGCCGTCATCATCACTGCCGAACTGCCCGCCTTCGCCAAGCCGGGCCAGCGGATCGACGTGACCGTGTCCACCATGGGCAAGGCCAAGTCGCTGCGTGGCGGCGCGCTGATCATGAGCCCGCTCTACGGCGCGGACGGCCAGATCTACGCCATGGCGCAGGGCAATCTCGCCGTGGGTGGGCTCGGCGTGTCCGGACAGGACGGATCGAAGCTGACCGTCAACGTGCCGACCGTCGGCCGCATCGCCGACGGCGCGACGGTCGAGCAAGCCGTGGCCAGCAATTTCGACTTCAGCGAGGTTCTGCGCTGGAACCTCTACAATGCCGACTTCATGACGATCTCGCGCGTCCGCGACGCGATCAACGGCGCCTATCCCGGCATGGCCCAGATCGAGGACGGCGTGACGCTGGCCCTGATGCTGCCACCCGGCGCCAACACCCGGGCCGAGATCATGGCGGGGATCGAGATGCTCGACGTAAGCCCCGCCGAACGCGCCGCGAAGGTCGTGATCAACAGCCGCACCGGGACGATCGTGATCTCCAGCGCCGTGCGCCTCGCGCCCGCCGCCATCAGCCATGGCAGCCTGGTGGTGCGGATCGACGAGAATCCCCTCGTCGTCCAGCCCGAACCCTTCTCGCGCGGACGGACCGCTCTCGAGCCCAGCAGCACGATCTCGGCCCGCCAGCAGGACAGCGTGGTCCAGGGCATCGGCCCGGGCGCATCGCTTGCCGAGGTGGTCGACGCGCTCAACGCGCTGGGCGCCAGCCCGGCCGACCTCGTCGCCATCCTCGAAGGCCTGAAGCAGGCCGGCTCGCTGACCGCGGAACTGGTGATCATATGACCTCCTATCCCATCAACATGGTCGGCGCGAAGCCGCTCTCCGATCGCGAGGCCGCCCCTCTGCGCAAGGAACTGCG
Organism: Erythrobacter sp.; assembly: GCA_025698865.1. Taxonomy (GTDB): domain Bacteria; phylum Pseudomonadota; class Alphaproteobacteria; order Sphingomonadales; family Sphingomonadaceae; genus Qipengyuania. The sequence goes on from JAILWQ010000004.1 coordinate 84,221, forward strand.
CGAGGCTGCCCAGCAGTTCGAGGCGGTCCTGCTTCGCCAGATGCTATCCAGCGCGCGCAGCACCGATTTCGGCGGCAACGACCTGTTCGGCGGCGAGAGCGACGACACGTTCCGCGAAATGCGCGACGCGCGCTTCGCCGAAATCACCGCGCAGTCGGGCCAGCTCGGCTTCGCCACCGCGATCGAGAAACAGCTCGCCCGCTTCCTGCCCCAGGGTAACGACTGATGGCCTCGGACCTCCTCTCCATCGCCGTCAGCGGCGCACGCGCGGCCCGCGGCGCGCTCGACGTGACGGCGCAGAACATCGCCAACGCGTCAAGCGACGGCTATGTCCGCCGCAGCCTGCGGATCGAGGAGGTCGCCGCTTCGGGCGGTGCGGGGCGGATCGGGGACATCTCGCTGTCCGGCGCGCGGATCGCCGAAATCCGTCGCAACGCCGACTCCTTCCTTCAGGGCGAGGTGCGCCGCACTTCGGGCGATCTTTCGCGGGCGAACACCGAGCTCAAGGGCCTGCGCAACATGGAAAGCGCGCTCGAGCAATCGGGCGTCTTCGGCTCGATCGTGGAGTTCGAGGCCTCGCTCCAGCAGCTCGCCGGCAATCCCGTCGATCCCTCGCGCCGCGCCGCGGTGATCGCCGAGGCCGAGACGCTGGCCAGCAAGTTCAACATCACCGCGTCGAGCTTCGATGCGGTCGGCGAGGGCCTGCGCTTCGAGGCCGAGGCGCAGGTTTCCGAAACCAATGTGATCGGCGGCGAACTCGCCCGCGTGAACCTCCGCCTGACCCGCGCGGGCGCGGGCAGCAGCGACCGCGCCGCCCTGCTCGACCAGCGCGATCTGCTGCTCGAACGCCTTGCCGACATCACCACGATCGCGACGACTTTCGAGAAGGACGGGACGGTCGCCGTCTCTTTGGGCACCGCCCCTCCGCGCAGCTTCGTCCAGGGGGGCAGCTCCAGCACGCTCACCTCCGCGACCGCTGCCGACGGGACGCTGAGCTTCGCCGTCAATGGCGACGCAATGACACCGGGCTCGGGCAGTCTTGCCGGCGCCTCGCTGGCGCTGGCCGAGCTCGCGAGCGTCCGCACGCGCCTCGACACGCTTGCCGCCGGGATCGCCGACACGGTCAACAACGCGCAGGCTGCCGGCGTCACGCTGGACGGCGCGCAGGGACAGCCGATCTTCGCAGGCAACAGCGCGGGCAGCCTGCGCGTGATCATGGATGAGGGGCGCGGCCTCGCCACGGCTCCGGCGGGCGCGCCGGCCGGGAGCCGCGACGATGCCAATCTCACCGCGCTGCGCCAGTCGCTCGCCGCGCTCGACCCCGCCCAGCAATTGAGCGGCATGTTGTTCGACGTGTCGAGCAAGGTCGCCGGACGGAACGTGACGCAGGGCGCCCTGCAGACCATCGCATCTTCCGCGCGCATCTCGCTTGAGGAACAGTCCGGCGTCGATCTCGACACCGAAGCTGCCAATCTCATCCGCTTCCAGCAGGCGTTCCAGGCCTCGGGCCGCGCGATGCAGACGGCAAGCGACATTTTCGACACTCTTCTGGGGATCGGCCGATGATCAATCTGAGCACCGGAGCCTTCTACGAGCGCAGCGCCCGCCAGATCGGCGGTTTGCGGGCGCAGGCGGAATCGCTGCAACAGCAGATCGGGACGGGCGAGCGACTCGAGCGATCCTCCGACGATCCGGTGGCCGCCGCCCGCCTGCGGATGCTTTCGCGCCAGGAGCGGATCGCCACGGTCGACACCCGCAATTCGCAGCTGGCCCAGGCGGACCTGTCGCTGACCGACCAGACGCTGGGATCGGTCGCCGACCTCGTCATCCGCGTGCGCGAGCTCGCCGTCCAGGCGGGCGGCGCGGCGCTCAGCGAGGATCAGCGCAGGACCATCGGCATCGAGATCGCCAGCCTGCGCGAAAGCCTGATCGTGCTTTCCAACAGCCGCAACGTCGCCGGTCAGGCGCTGTTCGGCGGCCAGTCCGCCGGCGCGGCTTATGTCGACGGGCCGGGCGGCGTTCAGTTCGCCGGCACCAACACCGTGACCCCGCTGGAAATCGGCGAGGGCCAGACGGTCGAACCGGCCATGACCGGACCGGAAATCTTCGAATTCGCAGGCGCCAACGGGCCGACCGATCTCTTCGCCGTGCTCGGCGGTCTCGCCGCCGCGCTCACCGCCGGCGGGCAGACCGCGATGGAGGCCGGAACGGCCGCGCTCGCCGATCTCGATGCGGGGCTCGAAAAGGTCACCACCGCCCAGACCGTGGTCGGTTCGCGCCTCAACTGGATCGAGCTGATGGACGAGCGGCGGGTCAACAACGCCGAGCTGATGGCGGACGAACGCGTCGATGTCGGGGGGGCCGACATCGCCGTGACCATGAGCCGGTTGCAGGAGACGCTGACCGTGCTCGAGGCGAGCCAGGCGAGTTTCGTGCGTCTCGCCAATCTCTCTCTCTTCTCCATGATCCGCTGACCGCGGCTCGCTACGATAAACAGGGGTTCAAGAAGTGTTCGCAGCAGCCGGTATCGTCATCCTGCTTCTCATGGTGTTCGGCGGATTCGCCCTGACCGGCGGTGCCCTCGGCCCGGTCATGCACGCGGTTCCGCACGAAATGCTGATCATCGGCGGCGCGGCGATCGGTGCAATCGTGGCCGGCAACTCGATGGACAGCCTCAAGGCGATCGGCCGTTCGTTCAAGCTGATCTTCAAGGGGCCGCAGCACACCAAGCAGGATCATATCGACGCGATCGCGCTGACCACCCAGCTGATGAAGCTGCTCAAGAACGATGGCCCGGTCGCGCTCGAAAGCCACGTCACCGAGCCGCAGAATTCGGCGATCTTCAGCGCCTATCCCAACCTCCTCAAGAACAAGCCGCTGATCGACCTGATCTGCGACACGCTGACGCTGCTCGTCGTCTCGTCCGGCACGCTGGAAACCCATGCGGTGGAAGAGGTGATGGACAACACCATGAAGACCCATTTTCACGAGCTGCACGAGCCGCAGCACGCGCTGCAGTCGCTGGCCGACGCGCTGCCCGCGCTGGGCATTGTCGCCGCGGTTCTGGGCGTCGTGAAAACCATGGGCTCGATCGACCAGCCGCCCGAAGTGCTCGGCGGCATGATCGGCTCGGCGCTTGTTGGGACCTTCCTCGGCGTGCTGCTGGCCTATGGCATCGTCAGCCCGCTCGCGGGCCGGCTGAAGCAGGTTCTGGAGCACGACGAGCAGATCTTCCACGCGGTGAAGCAGGTGATCATCGCCTCGCTCTACGGCCATCCGCAGCCGCTGGTTGTGGAATCGGCGCGCTCCGGGCTTGGCCATCACGTCCGCCCCGGCCTGACCGAACTGCTCGACGCGCTCCGGGGCCGCTGAGGTGGCGAGCCAGGCCGCGCGGAACGATCCCGCGCCGATCATCGTCAAGAAGATCACCGTGGTCGAAGGCGGCCACCATGGCGGTGCGTGGAAGGTGGCCTATGCCGATTTCGTGACAGCGATGATGGCGTTCTTCCTCCTGCTCTGGCTGCTCGGCGCCACGACCGAGGATCAGCGCAAGGGACTGGCGGACTATTTCACGCCGACCCTGGTCAAGACCAAGGAACAGAGCGCGGGTTCGAACGGACTTCTCGGCGGGTCTTCTCTGACCGATGTCGACAGCTATCCCCACGCTGCTGGCCAGACGGGAACCAAGACGCTGACCGTGCCGCGCGATGCGACCGGCGGCCCCAAGGAAGGCGCCGCCACTATCAAGCGCATTCGGGAGCGGGTGTCGGAAGCCATCGCCGACAAGGAAAAGCTCCAGGAGCTGATGCGACAGGTGCGGATGATCGACACCACCACCGGCATTCGCATCGACTTAGTCGACGATGCCGATTTCTCGATGTTCTCGCTCGGCACCACGGTTCTGACGCCCGATGCGCGCGGCCTGCTCGACGTGGTGGCTGACGCGATCCGGCCCGAAGGCGGCAAGATCACCGTGCGCGGACACACCGACTCGCTTCAATATCGCGACACGCGGCTGGTCAACAACTGGTCGCTGTCGGCAGGCCGGGCGGAATCGACGCGGCAGACTCTGATCCGCCACGGCATCGGGGCCGACCGCTTCCGCCGGATCGAGGGTGTTGCCGATACCGAGCCACTGATCGCCGGCGATCTCTCCGACCCGCGCAATCGCCGGATCTCGATCTCCCTCGAGCACTGAGCCGGCGCGTTTGCGTCAGCGGCGCGCGGTCCGGGTCTGGCCGGTGCGGGTCACCCGCCAGACCGTGTTCGAAACATCGTCCGCGATCAGCAGCGCCCCGCGGGGTGCGTCGAAGGTCACACCCACCGGGCGGCCGCGGGCATGGCCATCGTGCAGGAAGCCGGTCACCAGATCGATCGGCCGGCCCGCGGGGCGACCGCCGCTGAACGGCACGAAGACGACCTTGTAACCTGAGGGGTCGCTGCGGTTCCAGCTGCCGTGCTGGCCGACGAAGGCGCCCTCGGAGAACGCTCCGCCCAGCCCGCCATCGGTCGCGAAATCAACGCCGAGCGCGGCGACATGCGAACCGAGCGCGTAATCCGGACGGATGGCGGTGCGGACAAGGTCGGGACGGCGCGGCATCACGCGCGGATCGACGTTCTGGCCCCAGTAGCTGTAGGGCCAGCCGTACCATCCGCCCGCGCGAACCGAGGTGAGGTAGTCTGGCACCAGCTGCGGGCCGATCTCGTCCCGCTCGTTGACCACGGCCCAGAGCTGGCCCGTCGCGGGATTAAACGAAAGCGCGGTCGGATTGCGCAGGCCCGAAGCGTAGATGCGGCTGGCGCCGGTTGCCCGGTCGATCTCCCAGATGACCGCGCGGTTCTCCTCCACGTCCATGCCCCGCTCGCCGACATTGCTGTTGGAGCCGATCCCGACATAGAGGCGCGATCCGTCCGGGCTGGCCGTCATCGCCTTGGTCCAGTGGTGGTTCAGCACCGCCGGGAGCGGCGACAGCTCGCGCCCCGGTGCCTCGATCCGCGTGGCTCCCTGGGTATAGGGGAACTGCAGCAGACTGTCCTGATTGGCGACGTAAAGCGTGCCGTCGACGAAGGCGAGGCCGTAGGGTGCGTTGAGCCCGTCGATGAAAGTGGTCTGGAGATCGGTCTGCCCGTCGCCGTCCTCGTCGCGCAGCAGCCTGATCCGGTCCCCACCCTCGACCGAGCTGGTCCCCCGACCTTTGAGAACGCCGGCGATGATATCCTTGGGCCGCATCGGCGGCGCGTATCCGCCGCGCCCTTCGGCGACGAGAATATCGCCATTGGGCAGAACCAGCGTCTGGCGCGGAATCTTGAGGTCACGCGCGATGGGCATGACCGTGTAACCTTCCGGGACCGTCGGCAGCTCCCCATCCCAGCCGGCCGGCGTCGGAATCTCGAGCGTCGGCACCAGCGCATCGCGCAGTTCGGGCAGGTCCGGATCGGAACCGGTCTGATCCAGCGACGGATCGCTGCCGGGCGCGCAGGCCGCCACCGCGAGGGCGAGCGAGCTGGCGAGAAGCGCGGTGATCTTCATGCCGCTCTCCCCGAAATGCCGGTTCGCGAATGCGCCATGAAGGCCGCGGCAAAGGCCAGCAGCGTGCAGAGGATCGATAGGACCAGCCCCAGGGTTCCGACCGAGTGCCAGCCATCACGCGAATGTTGGAAACTATCGAGCACGCCCGCCACGAACAGCACGAGGAGAAGGCCGGGCAGCACCCATGTTCGCGCGCCCCTGCCCCGCCCGAGAATTGCTGCGATGATCGCCCATGCGGTCACGATCCCGGTAAACACGTTCGCCCCGAACAACAGCCAGGACGAGAAGTTCGACCACTGGATCACCGCCGTGTTGAGATAGGCGATGTCGGACAGCAGCGCGGCGGGAAACAGGGCCACCGGAAAGGCCAGCAATATCGCCTGGAAAGCCCCGACAGGCGCGGCCCCCGCTGCATGTTCGTATGTCCTGCTTGCCATCATGCGCGCTCCCGGGCTGGTGCCGTTCCCATTCGGCAGGCGAAAAATCGTTTTGGTAGGAATGCCAGTTCGAACCGGCAAACGATGGCTCGGTTCCCCTCAGAGGCCGGCAAACTCCTCGCCCAGTGCTAGCGGGCTCTCGAACTTCTCCTCCTCGGGCGCGCCCACGGCGGGCTTTGCGCCGACATACCGGTCATGCGCGACGCATTCGATCAGAAAGGCGCCGAGATCGCCCATTCGGCAGCGAAAGGCGTGTTCGGGCAGGAACTCGTCCTCGACCAGCAGATCCCCCGAAGCAGGCTTGTCGATCAGCCACCCGGGGCGGACGGCGGTCCAGCGGAGACCCGGTCGCTCTTCGAGCAGCGCCTCCATCTCCTTCATCTGCTCGAGAATGTTGTGGAGCGCCGGGACGACGGTGAGCTTGAACCATTTCGGAAGGTTCGGCTGATCGATCACGAAGGAAGCGGAAATGACGGCGATCCGATCGACGCGCGCCCGCTCCATCGCATCGAGTATGTTCGCCGTTCCCTGCGTGTAGAGCGGCGGCGGAGAAAGCGCGTTCTTGGGCGAGAACGCAACGCCGAGCGTGGACACCACGGCATCGCAGCCCTCCAACGCGTCGGCGAAGTCACCTTCCAGAACGTCTCCCTGCCGGTAGGTAACGCCGTCGATGCGGTCGGCCTCGTCAGGCTGGGCGCGATCGATCGAGACAATCTCCAGCCCAGCACGCAGGCCATGGCGCACCACTTCCCGGCCGGTTGCGCCGCTGGCGCCGAAAACTGCGATCCGCTTCTGGCTCAATTTGTATACTCCCCGCGCCCCGGCTGGCGGGGCAGATTGTTGCGATTGACCGTTTCCAAACCGCAATTCCCGTCGCTATGTTCCCTTCGAGGCCGGGTAACACTTGCGGCGCTCGATCCCGCTGTGGCGGGGCGAACCTTTTCTTTGCGGGAGTCGATACGAATGTTCGCCGGCAGTTACTGCGGAAGCCCGCCGGCCCTGGCGGAGATCGCGACCCGCTGGAATTTCGATCCGGTGCTGATCGCGCTTCTCGGATGCGGGCTGGCCATATCGCTGCGCGCCGGCAACAGGCTGGCGACGCTGGGTGTCGTGCTGCTCGCGATTACCTTCCTCTCGCCGCTATGCGCCGCGAGCGTATCCCTGTTCTCGGCGCGGTCGGTCCACCACCTGCTGCTCGTCGTCGCCGCCTTGGTGCTCGCTCTGGCGGTGCGCGAGGGCGACACGCTCTCGCGCCTGCGCCTTCCGGTCGGCCCCGCGACGATGGTCATGACCGGGATTTTCTGGGGCTGGCACGTCCCCGCGCTCTACGATGCCGCGCTGTCCGACAAGCTGGTCTACTGGGCGATGCAGATCTCGATCACCGGAGCGTCTTTCGCGTTCTGGCTGGCCATTCGCCGGGCAAGCGCGATCGGCGCGGTCGGCGGCCTGCTGGGCGGAATGGTTCAGATGGGCTTCCTCAGCGCATTGCTGACTTTCGCGACGCAGCCGCTCTATCTCGTTCACATGGCCTCCGCACCGTCATGGGGGCTGTCGGCGCTTGCGGACCAACAGCTGGCCGGGCTGATCATGTGGGTCGCCGGGATGGCGCCCTTCGCGATCGGGGCGGTAGCGGTGGCCCGCAAGGCATGGGCGCGGCAGGAAGCCTCGCAGCCACCCGCAGCCGTCTCCCGGAACGCCGCCTGAGATGATCCTCTCACTCGTCAAGGCGATCCACATCGCCGCGCTCGTCATATGGTGCGCGGGGCTCGTGGGCCTGCCCCTCATGCTCAGCAAGCACGAGATCGGCGAAGGCCAGGCGAGCTATGCCCAGCTGCGTCTCCTGACCCACCGCGCCTATTCCTATTTCGTGACGCCTGCGGCGATCATCGCCATCACGGCCGGCACCGCCCTGATCTTCATCGCCGGCGTCTTTACCCTGTGGATGTTCGTGAAGCTGCTCGTGGTCGGCGTGCTGGTCGCGCTTCACGCCTGGATCGGGCACGTGGTCGTCTTGATGAGCGAGCGGCGGGGCCGTTTCGCCCCGCGCAGCGCGCTGCCCGCGCTTCTGCCCGTTCTCGGCGCGATGCTGGCCATCCTGTTCCTGGTGCTGGGCAAGCCCGCATTGGAAAGCTTCGCGCCGGCCTGGCTCCAGCAGCCGCTGGGTCACGAACTCCCGGTGGACGAGACCCCGATTTGATATTCGAACACCAGCTTGCCCCCGTGCCACCCGGTAAATCCGGTGAAGGCCACGGCGAAGGCCGAGATCATGATGCCGAAGGGCAGCACGGCCTGTTCGTAACCGAGCAGCCGGAAGCCCCAGTTCATGCCGAGAATGGACAGCAGCATCACCGCGATGATGAAATGCGTCCAGCTGGCCGCGCGCTGGCGGATACCGAGCACGCTGAGCAGCTCCACCGTTCCGGTAACGCCGGCCAGCACGCCGAAAAGGAACGCCATGCCGGCCGCCCACAATCCCGCGCGTGCCCAGAAGAGGTCGCCGGTCCACCAATAGAACACGTCCGCGCCCAGCACGCAGGCGGTCAGCGCGATCGGGAAGGCGACCAGCATCGCGTGGATCGGATGCCCGGCGAGGGCGATGCGGGATTCGAGCCGGTGGAAGTCGGGTTGCTGCTCGACCGGATCGACCAGATCGTTCGGGTTCGCCTCGACCAGCTCCTTCTCGGCAACTTTCTCATGCATCGAATCGGTCATCGCATTCTTCCTTCGGGCAAGCCGGTGCGCCTGGCGGCCGCGACCTCGCTGTTGGTCCCTCTTGCGGCGTGCGAGGGGTCGTTGTCCACCATCGATCCCGCCGGTCCCTCGGCCGCGCGCGTGGCCGATCTGTGGTGGTGGATGCTGGGCGGATCGGCGCTGCTGGCCGTGCTGGTCTTCGTGCTGCTCTTCATCGCCCTGTTCCGGAAAGGCGTCGCCGACCACGAGACGCCCGAGCGAAAGCGCGTGTGGATCGGCTGGCTCGGTCTGGCGATGCCGGTGGGCGTGCTGATGGTTCTGCTCGCCTTCGCTCTGTGGGTCGGCGAGCGCAATCTGCCGACCGGCTCCGCCGCCCGGACGATCGACGTGACGGCCTACAATTACGGCTGGGAATTCTGTGACGAGAACGGAAACTGTGCCGAAGACGTGCTGCGCATTCCCGCCGGCCGCGCGGTCGACCTCGACATCACCTCCCGTGACGTGATCCACAGCCTCTGGATACCGCGGCTCGCGGGCAAGATGGATGCGATCCCCGGCCAGGTGAACCGGTTGCGGATAGAAGCGAGCGCCCCCGGCACCTACGAAGCGGTCTGCGCCGAATATTGCGGGGTCGGCCACGCCGATCACCGTTTCGTGGTCGAGGTCTATGCCTCCGACGGCGTGGCGGAAGCGGCGGGAGCGGCACGATGAAGGCTCTTCGGCTCCACCGCGATCTGACCCGAATCTGGGAAAGCGAGCCCGGCTGGCGCGGCGTCTTCAGCAGCGTCAGCCACACTGACCTCGGCAAGCGGTTCATCGTCGCCGCCGCCGTGTTCTTCGGCATCGGCGGCGTTCTCGCCATGCTCATCCGCGCGCAGCTGGCGACACCGGGAAGCGCGTTTGCCGGGCCGGAGGTCTACGGACAGATCTTCACGATGCATGGCAGCATCATGATGTTCCTGTTCGCCATTCCCATGCTGGAAGGGCTGGCGATCTATCTCCTGCCCAAGATCTTGGGGTCGCGCGACCTCGCCTATCCGCGCCTCACCGCGCTCGGCTGGTGGTGCTACCTGTTCGGCGGCACGATCATGATCCTGGCGCTGCTCGGCGGGGTCGCTCCCGATGCGGGCTGGTTCCTCTATCCCCCGCTCTCGGGCAAGGAATACACGCCCGGCGTCAATTCCGACGTTTGGCTGCTCGGCATCACCTTCGTCGAGATATCGGCGATGTGCGCCGCGATCGAGATCGTGGTGACGATCCTCAAGTTCCGCGCGGCGAACATGTCGCTGACGAAGATGCCGATCATGGCCTGGTACCTGCTCGCGACGGCGGGGATGATGGTGTTCGGCTTCCCGCCGCTGATCCTCGGATCGATCCTGCTGGAGGTGGAGCGCGCCTTCGGCTGGCCCTTCTTCCAGCCCGAGCTGGGCGGATCGCCATTGCTGTGGCAGCACCTGTTCTGGCTGTTCGGCCACCCGGAAGTCTATATCATCTTCCTGCCCGCGGCGGGCGCGCTCTCGACCATCATCCCGGTGATGTCGCGCACGCCGCTGATCGGATACGGCGCGATCGTGACGGCGGTGATGGCCCTCGCCTTCCTCAGCTTCGGACTGTGGGTCCACCACATGTTCACCACGGGCATCCCGCACCTCGCGCTCGGTTTCTTCTCCGCCGCGTCCGTGCTGGTGGCGATCCCCACGGCGGTGCAGATCTTCGCCTGGATCGGGACGATCTGGGCAGGCCGGCCGAAGTTCACGCTGCCGATGTATTATATCGTCGGCTTCTTCGTGGTCTTCGTGCTGGGAGGGCTGACCGGCGTCATGCTGGCGATCGTGCCGTTCGACCAGCAGGCGCACGACACTGCCTTCGTCACCGCCCATCTGCATTACGTGCTGGTCGGCGGGTTCGTTTTCCCGATGCTGGCGGCGGCCTATTACTGGATGCCCCATGCCACCGGCCGCACGCGCGTGATGCGGCTGGGGATCGCTGCGTTCTGGCTGATCTTCATCGGGTTCAACCTCACCTTCCTTCACATGCACCTCACCGGCCTGCTGGGGATGCCGCGCAGGGTCTATACCTACCCGGTCGAGGCGGGGTGGACCTGGCTCAACCTGATCTCCTCGGTCGGCAGCTTCCTGCAGGCCTTCGGCTTCGGCCTGTTCGCGATCGACATCGCCCTGCAACGCCGGATCGGCAACCGCTCCGAGCGCGATCCCTGGGAGGCCGAGACGCTGGAATGGGCGATGCCGATCCCGCCCCCGCAATACAATTTCGCCAGCCTCCCCACGATCGACAGCCGCGAACCGCTGACCCGCGACCGTGCGTTGGGGGCGGACCTTGCCGGCGGCCGGGGCCTGCTGGGCCGCGCGGTCGGGAACAGGCGCGAGACACTGGCGGTCGACATGGTCACCGGCACGCCCGAGCACGTCGCGATCCTGCCGGGGCCAAGCCTCGTGCCGCTTGTCACTGCCATGGTGATCGGGGGGTTCTTCCTGTCGATGTTGCTGAGCCTCTACTGGCTCGCGCCGGTCTTCATCGTCGGAACTGCGATCATGGTGTGGCGCTGGGCGGCCACCACCGGGACCATCCGCGACCCCGGCCCGATCGAGGCGGGCGAGGGCCTCGTCCTGCCGACCAGTTTCGCGGTCGGCGGCAGCACGGCCTATTGGGGCAGCGTGCTTGCCGCCGCGGCGAACGGGACATTGTTCGCCTCGCTGATCTTCGGCTACCTCTTCCTCCGGGTCGTCGCGCCGAACTGGCCGCCGCCGGGCGAATACGGGCTCTATCTCCTCGAACCCGGTCTGATCACCATCGGCGCGATCCTGGCTTTGGTCTTCGCCCGGTTCGGCAGGCACAATTTTGTGCGAGCGAAGGTCGGCGCCGTGGCGACAGCTCTCTGTCTGGCGCTCTCCGCGGCAGTGCTTCTCGTCTCCGGCCTGCGCCATCTGCCCGGCCCGACCGAGCACGCCTTTGCGGCCGTGAGCTGGATGCTGACCGGTTATGCGATCTTCTCGGCCATGGTCGGGGCGCTGATCCAGCTCTTCGCCAGCCGGCGCGTGGCCAGCGGCCATGCCAGCGCGGAGCGGCCCCACGGGCTGCGGATCGCCGCCGTGTGGAGCGATTACGGCGCGGTCGTGGCGATCGTCGTCGTCTGGCTGCTCGCCTTGTCGAGCGCGGCGCTGTGATCGCGCTCGGCCGCATGGTGTCCGGCCTCGCCCTGTGGGCGGCGGCGTTCGTGGTGCTCTACAGCCTCCACGGCCTCGGCTGCGCGCTCGGATGGGCGCAGGTGGAAATGTTCGGGATCACCCGAGCGAAGGCGATCCTGTTGGGGAGCTGGATTGTCCTGATCGCGGCGCAACTTGTCCTGCTGGTCTGGCTGCTCCGGCGCAGGGAAACGCAGCTGGACCGGATCGGAATCGCCATCGGCTGGATCGGGCTCGCCGCGACCATCGTGACCGGGGTTCCGATCCTCGCGATCTCCAGCTGCGTCTGACCGGGCTTCCGCCTCAGACGGCGGCGCGATCCCGCGGCCCGTTCTCCGGGTCAGGCGCAGGAGCCGCATTGTCCTCCGCATCCTCGCGCTTGGCGATCTTGTGCGCTTCCTCGGCCAGCCCGCTCTTCCAGTAGCTGGACAGGTAGAGCTGGTCGGAACCCAGCGAGCGCTCCCCGCGCAGATAGGTCCGCAGCCGCGTCATCGAAGAGAATTCGCAGGCGGCCCAGCCATAGATGCGCCCGTGCGGCCAGCCGAAGCCGCGCAGTGTTTCTTCCAGAAGGTCGGCGCGGGTTCCGGGCTCCGGATTGACGAGCCAGCGGATCTCCATGCCCGGCGGAGCGACGAGGTCCTGCCGATCCGCCTCGTCCTGTATCTCGAGCGCGACGAACCCGGTCGCTTCCGGAGGCAATGATTCGAGATTGGCCGCGATGGCAGGCAGGGCCGTCATGTCGCCGGCGACGAGATAAGTGTCGAAGCCCGCCGGCAGGGGCTTGGGATCGCCGGGGCCGCCCACCGGAATCGTGTCGCCCGCCTGCGCGGCCAGTGCCCAGCGGGTTGCCGGGCCTGCGTGACCCTCGGCATCGGCGTGCAGGGCGAAATCAATGTCGAGCCCCCCCTCACGCTGATCGCGGATGGTGTAGGTTCTGACGATCGGCCTGTCCCCGCCTTCTCCGGGCGAAAGCATCAGCTTCACGTAGCCGCCCTTGTACCCTTCCGGAAAACCGGACAGCTCCGGACCCCCGAGTGTTATCCGCAGCATGTGCGGCGTGAGCTGATGCGACCGCATCACGGTCAGAGTTCGGGGGGCGGGGCGTCTGGACATCGGATATGCTTCTTTCGGCGGGAGAGACCAGACCTAGCTATGCAATTGCGTTTCAATTGCAAGTAGTCGCGCGCACTTGCCGCGAATGCTCGCTATCTATTGCGCGTCCGGCACTGACAGCCAGTCCTTGAGGAATGCGCCGGTTTCCTCCGGCTTTTCCATCGGCGGCAGGTGGCCGCATTCGTTGAAGACGCGCAGCGTCGCGCCTGTCAGCCCGTCACGGATCGCCCGCGCCTCGTGCGGCGGGGTCAGCAGGTCGCCGTCGCCCACGCCGACGGACGTGGGAACGTCGATCGCGGACAGGGTCGGAAAGCTGTCCGGCCGCCCGAGTATCGCCCGCTGCTGGCGGATGAACGCATCGCGCCCGACCCGCGCGGCCATCGCCTTGACCGCTTCGCCCACCGGCCCGTGGACGTGCGTCGGGTGGACGAGCTGCGGGAGAAGGCGGTCGGTCACGCCGAGAAAGCGCCCAGCCTCCAGCGTCGCGAGCGCACCGCGGCGTTCGCGCGCGCGTTCCGCGCTGTCGCTGCCCGCACTGGTGTCGATGAGCGCAAGGCGAGTCACACGCTGCGGCGCCTGACGCATGATTTCGAAGGCGACGTAACCGCCCATCGACAGTGCCACGAGCGCGAACCGGTCCGGCGCTGCCGCCAGCGTCCGGCGGGCCATCGCCTCGACAGTGTCGTCCAGAGTGAGATCGGCAACCGCCGGGGCGACGTGGTCCCGCAGATCCTCGATCTGGGCGCGCCACAGCCCGGCATCGCACAGCAGCCCCGGAAGGAAGAGAACGGGCGTCAGCATTGCCAGCGGCGATAGCCGATCGTGTGGGCCGACAAAAAGCTGATAACCGCCGCGTCGCTCATCGAATGCGCATTAGCCGAACTGCCGCGCCGATCATACCCAGCGTCGATCCTCCACCGTCCCGTCACCATCGAGATACCCCCGCTTCGCAAGGTCCGGCATGATCCAGGCGGCGACGAACGCCGTCGCGCAGATGAAGGCGACATAGTAGAAATACACCGGCTCCATATTCACCTGTCGCAGGCTGAGCGCCACGTATTCCGCCGTCCCGCCGAACATCGCATTGCCGATGGCATAGGGGAAACCGACACCAAGTGCGCGTATCTCGGCGGGGAACATGTCGGCTTTCACCAGCCCTGCGATCGGGGTGTAGAACGCCGCGATCGCGAGGCCGCCGACCACCAGCGCGAAGGCCAGTATGCCATTCCCGCCGCTCTGCTGGATCCCGTACATGATTGGCACCACCAGCAGGGTGCCCAGCCCGGTGAACAGGCGCATGTGGGTGCGGATCGACAGCCGGTCGCACAGCATTCCGAAAACCGGCTGCATCAGCATGAAGCAGACCAGCGCCGTGCTCATGATGATACTGGCGGTCTCGGCGCTGAATCCGCCCGAAAGCACCAGGAACTTCTGCATGTAGGTGGTGAAGGTGTAGAAATAGAGCGAGCCGCCGATAGTGAAGAACAGCACCAGCCACACCGCGCGCTTATGCTGCATCAAGGCTCGCAGCGACCCGGCATCCCTGCGCTTCATGGTGGCCTTGCTGGCGGTCTCGACCATTCCGCGCCGCAGATAGAAGACGGTCACCGCGCCGGCGGCCCCAAGGAAGAACGGGATGCGCCATCCCCATTCGGCCAGGGCATCCGCCGACAGCGTCTGCTGCATCACGACGATCACGAGCAGCGCGGCCAGCTGGCCCGCGATGATCGTGGTGTATTGCAGCGATCCGTAGAACCCGCGCCGCCCCTTTGTCGCGACCTCGCTGAGATAGGTAGCCCCGGTCCCGTACTCGGCGCCCACGGAAAGGCCCTGGAGAAGCCGGGCGACCAGCAGCACGATCGGCGCGAGGACACCGATCTGGCTGTAGCCCGGCAGTATCGCGATCATCAGCGATCCGACGCACATGATGGATACGGAGACCGTCATGGCCAGCTTGCGCCCGCGCGTGTCGGCCATCCTGCCGAAGATCCAGCCGCCCAGCGGTCGCATAAAGAAACCCACCGCGAACACCGCCGCGGCTGCGAGAAGCTGCGCGGTCTGGCTGTCGTCGGGGAAGAACACCGGCGCGAAATAGATCGCGGTGTAGGCGTAGACGAAGAAGTCGAACCATTCGACGAAATTGCCGGAACACGCGCTCGCGATCGCCTTGATCCGGCCCTTGGTGTCGAGGTTCTCGACAGCGGAATTGATCGTCGGGTCGGCAGAGACGCCCGCCTGCTTCAAGTCTGCTTCCTGCCCGACGTTCATCGCTGTTACCTCTCACCCAATTTGCGGCGGCCCATGCATGTGACCCGCTCGTAACGGCCAAGAGGGTATGGCGATTGCGCCGCGCAGCCAGAGGAGATGCGAGGTATCAGCTATACAATTTCTTTATAGGATGGCCGCTCGGAAACCCTCGGTCACCCATCCCCGATCAGCTGCCCCGCCCAGATCCCCTGCTCGACCAGTTGCGCGGCGATGCGGGCGAAGGTCTCGCCGGTGAAACGGGTGGCCGGGCTGATCGGCCGGTCGGCGGGATAGGTCATCACCACGCGGCGGCTGGGCACCGGATCGACCAGCGGAGCGGCGGTGAGTTCGCCCGCCTTGATCCGGTTGTAGATGGGGGCAAGCGGCAGGATGGTGATGCCCATCCCGACCCGGACCAGATCGATCATCGCTCCGAAGGAATCCGCTTCCAATGTCGGCATCAGCCTGACGCCGGCCCGCGCCGCGCACTGGTCCGCGATCCGGCGCAATCCGTGAAGCGGGCTGGGCAGGACCGTGTCCCTGCTCGCCAGATCGGCGAAGGGCACGGGCCTGTCGGGATCGAGCCCGCTTTCCGGATTGCCGACCGCCATCAACGTCTCGATCAGGATCGGCCGGGTGCGTATCGCCCCAGTCGCTTCCGGATCGTAGGACACGCAGCAATCGACCTCCTCGCGCTTGAGCCAGTCGAGCAGGTGGCCGGAGAATGCGGAACTGAAACACAGCGACAGGCGCGGGTGCGCCGCGCGCACCTGCTCGGCAAGCGGCACGCTCATGATCTCCGCCACGGTCGGAGTCATGCCGAAACGGACCCGGCCGAGAAAGGATTTGCGGCCCTGCTCGCTGAGCTGGCGAATTTCGTCGAGCCGCGAGAGGACCTCTCCTGCCGGAGCGAGGACCTGCCGCCCCAGCTCGGTCGGCACCATGCCGCGGCCATGACGGATGAACAGCGGTGCCTTCAGTTCCGATTCCAGCATGCGTATCTGGCGGCTGAGTGCGGGCTGCGCGATGCCCAGCCGGTCGGCCGCCTTGCTGATGCTGCCCAGTTCGGCGACGTGGATCAACGTCTTGAGTTGCGAGATCTCCATCGCTTTCCATTAGCGACTTATAAAACTCCGGCATAGCTCAATGATCGAAGCGATATTCGTTCTCGACAGCTTGGCCGGTTAGGTTTCGTCGTTACGAATGCTGGAGACGAAGATGGAGAGGCAGAACGAAGCGGTCGCCGAGGCGATCGACTGGCAGGCGGACGTGTTCCGCGTGCTGAAGGATCACGACGTCAAGCACGTCGTTTATGTGCCCGATGCGGGCCACTCGACCGCGATCAAGATGGCCGAAGCCGACAATTCGATCAATTCCGTGGTGCTGACGACCGAGGAAGAGGGGATCGGCTACCTCGCCGGGGCATGGCTTGCGGGCGAGCGCGGCGCGTTGCTGATGCAGTCGAGCGGCGTCGGCAATTGCCTCAACACGCTGGCGCTTCAGGCGATGAGCCGCTTTCCGCTGCTGATGGCGGTGACGATGCGCGGCGACTGGGCCGAGTTCAACGCCTGGCAGAACCCGATGGGGCAGAAGACGGAAGCCGCGCTGCAATTGATGGGCGTCATGACATGGCGCGCCGACAAGCCGGAGGATGTCGCCCCGCTGCTGCACGGCGCCGCGACCATGGCCTTCAATGGCGACAGCGCCACTGCCCTGCTGCTCGGCCAGCGCCTGATCGGAGAAAAGAAGTGGGTGAAGTGAGCAACGCCTTGAGCACGACGGGCCACCAGCTGGGCGGCCCGCTCGACCGGCGCGAGGTTGTCGCTTCGCTGCTGAAGGATCGCGGCGACCTGCTGGTCGTCACCGGCCTCGGCTCGGCGAGCTACGACGTGATGGCCGCGGGCGACCATGACGGCAATTATTACCTGTGGGCGGCGATGGGCAGCGCGGCGATGGTTGGGCTGGGCCTCGCCACCGCGAAGCCCGACCGCTCGGTCGTGGTCGTCACCGGCGATGGCGAGCTGATGATGGGCTTCGGCGCGCTGGCGACGATCGGCATCCGTCGTCCCGCCAACCTGACGCTGGCGGTGCTCGACAACGGCCATTTCGGCGAGACGGGATTGCAGGAAAGCCATGCCGGCCGCGGCGTGGAGATCGACCGCGTGGCGGCCGAGCTCGGCTTTTCCTGGACCAACCGCATCGACGAAATGGCGGGCGTCGAGGAACTGCGCGAAAAGATCGCCGACCGTTCGGGTTGCAAGCTGGCGACGATCAAGATCAAGGCGGAGAATCCGCCGCGCGTCCTGCCGCCGCGCGACGGCGTCTATATCAAGAACCGGTTCCGCGCCGCGCTCGGCCACGCGCCGATCTGAGGAGAACGGGGATGGCGCTGGAACGCTTCCACAATATCGTCGGCGGTGACGCGGTCGCGGCGAAGGATGGCGGATGGTTCGCCAGCGCCAATCCGTTCGACGGCAAGGACTGGGCCGAGCTGCCGCATTGCGGCGCGGATGACGCCAATGCGGCGGTCGAGGCGGCGCACGCGGCCTTCACCACCGGTGACTGGCCCGCACTGACCGCGACCCAGCGCGGCAAGCTGCTGCGCCGGCTGGCCGACCTGATCGAGCGCGACGCGGAAAAGCTCGCCGCGCTGGAGGTCCGCGACAACGGCAAGCTCTATGCCGAGATGCTGGGGCAGGTCCGCTACATCCCCGAATGGTTCCACTATTTCGGCGGGCTGGCGGACAAGGTGGAGGGCAGCGTGCTACCCACCGACAAGCCGCAGATGTTCAGCTACACCAAGCGCGAGCCCTTGGGCGTGGTCGTCGCAATCACACCGTGGAACTCGCCGCTGCTGCTCCTGTGCTGGAAGCTGGCGCCGGCGCTGGCGGCGGGTTGCACCGTCGTCATCAAGCCGAGCGAGTTCACCTCCGCCTCCACCCTCGCCTTTGTGGAGCTGTTCGCGGAAGCCGGCTTCCCGGCGGGCGTGGTCAACACCGTCACCGGCTTCGGCGGCGAAGTCGGCCCGGCTCTGGTGGAGCACCCCAAGGTCGCCAAGATCGCCTTCACCGGCGGCGACGCGACGGGCGCGCACATCTATCAACAGGCCGCCAAGCACATCAAGCACGTAACGCTGGAGTTGGGCGGCAAGTCGCCCAACATCATCTTCGAGGACGCCAACCTCGACGATGCGGCCAAGGGTGCGATCTCCGGCATCTTCGCAGCGTCCGGGCAGACCTGTATCGCGGGCTCGCGCGTATTGGTGCAACGCTCGGTGTACGATCAGGTCGTGCAGAAGATCGTGGCGATCGCCCAGACCGCGAAGCTGGGCGATCCGATGGACGCCGATACGCAGGTCGGCCCGATCACGACGACGCAGCAGCGCGACAAGGTGCTGTCGTACATCGACGTCGCCCATGCCGACGGCGCGCGCTGCGTGCTGGGCGGCAAGCGGCCCGACGATGCGGCGCTGGGCGACGGCTGGTTCGTGGAGCCGACCATCTTTGCCGACGTCAGCAACGACATGCGGATCGCGCAGGAGGAAGTGTTCGGCCCCGTCCTGTCGATCATCCCCTTCGATGACGATGACGACGCCGTCCGCATTGCCAACGATACCATCTACGGCCTTGCCGCAGGCGTCTGGACGTCCAGCATCGCCCGCGCGATCACCATGTCGGACCGGCTGCGCGCCGGCACCGTTTGGGTGAACACCTACCGCGCGGTCAGCTTCATGGCGCCGTTCGGCGGCTACAAGAAATCGGGCATCGGGCGCGAGAGCGGCCAGCATGCCATCGATGAATATCTCCAGACGAAATGCGTCTGGATCAATCTGGCGGACGGCGTGCCGAACCCATTCGTGCTGCGCTGAAAACAAGAGGAAAAGACCATGCAGACCACGGCCGGAGAGGGCTTCGACGAAATCCGCGACGCGGTGCGCGCGTTGTGTAGCGAGTTTCCCGACGAATATCACCGCAAGGTCGACGAGGAGCGCGCCTATCCCGAAGCGTTCGTCGATGCGCTGACCAAGGCCGGCTGGATGGCCGCGCTGATCCCCGAGGAATATGGCGGCTCCGGCCTAGGCCTCACCGAAGCGTCGGTCATCATGGAGGAGATCAACCGGGCGGGCGGCAATTCGGGCGCCTGCCACGGCCAGATGTACAACATGAACACGCTGGTTCGCCACGGATCGGAGGAACAGCGCAAGAAATACCTGCCCAAGATCGCCAGCGGCGAGCTTCGCCTCCAGTCGATGGGCGTGACCGAACCGACCACCGGGACCGACACGACCAAGATCAAGACCACCGCGGTCCGTCAGGGCGACAAATACGTCATCAACGGCCAGAAGGTGTGGATCAGCCGCGTCCAGCATTCGGACCTGATGATCCTGCTCGCGCGCACCACCCCGCTCGAAGAGGTGAAGAAGAAGTCCGAGGGGCTGTCGATCTTCATCGTCGACGTGAAGGACGCGGTGGCGAACGGCATGAAGGTGCAGCCGATCCCGAACATGGTCAATCACGAGACCAACGAGCTGTTTTTCGACAACCTCGAGATTCCGGCCGAGAACCTGATCGGCGAGGAAGGACAGGGCTTCAAGTACATCCTGACCGGCCTCAATGCCGAGCGCGCGCTGATTGCGGCCGAGTGCATCGGCGACGGTTACTGGTTCATCGATCGTGTCAGTTCCTACGTGAAGGAGCGCGTCGTGTTCGGCCGCCCGATCGGCCAGAATCAGGGCGTGCAGTTCCCCATCGCCGACGCCTTCATCGAGGTGGAGGCGGCGAACCTGATGCGGTTCGAGGCATGTCGCCGCTACGATGCCGGCGAGCCGTGCGGCGCGCAGGCGAACATGGCGAAATATCTCGCCGCCAAGGCATCGTGGGAGGCGGCCAACGCCTGCATCCAGTTCCACGGCGGCTTCGGCTTCGCCAACGAATACGATGTCGAACGCAAGTTCCGCGAGACGCGCCTCTATCAGGTCGCGCCAATCTCGACGAACCTGATCTATTCCTACGTGGCCGAACACGTCCTCGGCCTGCCGAGATCGTACTGATGCTGCCGCTCGAGGGCCTGAATGTCGTCGCCATCGAACAGGCGGTGGCGGCGCCCTTCTGCACCTCGCGCCTAGCCGATGCGGGTGCGCGGGTGGTCAAGGTGGAGCGGCCGGAGGGCGATTTCGCGCGCGGCTACGACGACGTCGTGGCCGGCGAGCAGAGCAGCTATTTCGTATGGCTCAACCGCGGCAAGGAATCGGTCGTGCTCGATCTCGCGAGCGCCGCCGGGAAGGCCGAGCTTGCGCGGCTGATCGACGACGCCGACGTGCTGGTGCAGAACCTCAAGCCCGGCGCACTCGCCCGGTTGGGCTTCGCCCCCGAAAAGCTGGTCGAAAGCCACCCGCGCCTGATAGTCTGTTCGATCAGCGGCTATGGCGAGGACGGCCCCATGGCGAGCCGCAAGGCATATGATCTGCTCATCCAGGCCGAATCCGGACTGGCCTCGGTAACCGGCGGTCCCGAGGCGGCGGCGCGCGTCGGGATCTCGATCGTCGACATCGCCACCGGCGCAACGGCGCATGCGGCCATTCTCGAGGCGTTGATCGGGCGCGGCATCACCGGCCGCGGCGCCGATATCCGGGTCTCGATGTTCGACGTGATGGCGGACTGGCTGACCGTTCCGCTGCTGCATCAGGAGGGCGGCAAGCCCCCGGCGCGGATCGGCCTCGCCCATCCCTCCATCGCGCCCTACGGCGTTTTCTCCACGCGCGACGGCAAACAGATGCTGCTTTCCATCCAGTCCGACCGGGAATGGGTAAAGTTCGCCGCGGTTTTCCTCGGCGACGCTGCCTACGGCGCCGATCCCCGCTTCTCCACCAACGTCGCGCGCGTCCAGAATCGCGAGGAAACCGATGCGCTGGTGGCCGACGCCTTCGCCTTCATGAACCAGGACGAGGCACGCGAACGCCTGATCGCCGCCGACGTCGCATTCGCCGGAGTGAACGACATGGCCGCGCTCTCGGACCACCCGCATTTACGCCGAATCAGCGTCGACACGCCGGCAGGTCCCGTTCGCATTCCCGCGCCCGCGCCGCGCACCATGGGCGCGACGCGCGAATACGGGCCCGTTCCGGCTCTGGGCGGACAGCATCACGGAGACACGGCATGACCGAAAAGCTCGATCTCGAACATCTGCGCAGCTGGATCGGCAATGAGGAGACGGCGACGGACCTGCTGACCCCAGCGCTTGCCGAACGGTTCCACGAGACGATCGGCCTGCCGGGCGCGCCCGCGCACGAGGGAGAACCGGCGGGCCGGCTGATCCATTTCTGCCTGTGTCAGCCCTCGGTTCCGATGGACCAGCTCGGCGAGGACGGTCACCCCGCGCGCGGCGGTTTCCTGCCGCCCGTGCCCCTGCCCCGCCGCATGTGGGCGGGAAGCCGGATCGAATTCACCGGCGATCTCGCGGTGGGTGATACCGTCGAGCGCCGCTCGCGCATCGCCGATGTCGTGGTGAAGGAGGGGCGCAGCGGCACCTTATGCTTCGTCACCGTCGACCATGAGGTTTCGGGCGGCACAGGCGTCGCGGTAAAGGAGCGCCAGACCCTCGTCTATCGCGCCATGGAAAACGGCGCCGCAGCGCCGGCAACGCCCGCCGAACCGGCTCCGCAGGGCAACGCCTTCGTGGATATCGATCCCGCGCCGCCCCTGCTGTTCCGCTATTCCGCGCTTACCTTCAACGGCCATCGGATTCACTACGATCATCCCTACGCCACGCAGGTCGAAGGATATCCCGGCCTGGTGGTGCACGGCCCGCTTCAGGCCACGCTGTTGCTGCATCTGGCCGCGCGCGAGCGTGGCGGGCAGGCGCCCGATCGCTTCACCTTCCGGAGCGTTTCGACCCTGTTCGATCACGAGACGATGCGCCTCAATGCGGACCAGTCGGACGGAAACTCGCTGGCATTGTGGACCGCGCGTCCCGGCGGCCCGGTCGCCATGCAGGCCGAGGCGCATTGGGCATGAGCGCCCACCGCGTCTGCTCCCTTCCCTCGGTTGTCGCGCCGCTCTTCGTTCCCGGCAACCGATCCGACCGCTTTGCCGGTGCGGCGAGGAGCGGAGCGGATGCGGTCATCATCGATCTGGAAGACGCCGTTCCCGCGGAGGCCAAGGATGCGGCGCGCCGCGCGCTCTCCACCGAGTTCACCGATCTCCCGGTGATCGTGCGGATCAACGCGGTCGGTACCCAGTGGCACGAGGCGGACCTCGCCGCGCTCGCCAATCTTCCGGTGGCCGGCATCATGCTGCCCAAGAGCGAGATGGCCGCCGATCTGGAGCGGATCGCACGCACTGCCCCGGTGATCGCGCTGGTGGAAACAGTGCGCGGCATCGTCAACGCGCGCAGTCTCGCAGCTTCGGGCAAAGCCGCGCGGCTGGCCTTCGGATCGGTCGATTATGCCGTGGACCTCGGCTGCGAGCATGTCCGCGACGCGCTGGCGGCGGCGCGCGCCGAACTGATCCTCGCCTCGCGTCTGGCCGACCTGCCAGCGCCACTGGACGGGGTCACCACCGATGTGAGCGACGCAGTTGCGGCGTCGGACGATGCGCGCCACGCCCGGTCGCTGGGTTTCGGGGGCAAGCTGGCGATCCACCCCCGTCAGATCGACCCCATTCGCACCGCCTTCAGACCCACCGACGCCGAACTCCACTGGGCCTGCACGGTTCTGGCGAGCGGAGACGGTGCGGCGAAAGTCGACGGCGAGATGGTCGACGAACCCGTGCGTCGGCGTGCGCGGGCAATGATCGCCCGATGGGGTCCGCCCGAGCGTGGCATGACCCCCCGTCACCCGGATACGAGCAGCGACCGCGAGAAGGCATCGACGTCATGAACAGGTTTCTGATCCGGGCCATGGCGACCGCGAGCGCATTTGCCCTTCCGGTCGCCGCTCAGGGACAGGACCTGGCAAGCCGGCCCGCCCCCGAATCTGCGGAGCGGGACGCGGAAACGACCTATCGCATGCTGGTCGCGCTGATCGACGAGATGGTCGCCGAAGGCCTCATCACGCGCGATCGTGCCGACGCTCTGATCGCGCGTGCGGAAAGCGGCGCGTCGAACACCCGTATGGCCGATGCCGGAAACCTCGCCCCGCCAGCGCCCGGTGCAACCGGTCCGGACGTGCCGCCCGCTGCCGCAACGCCCCCCAATGCCGGCCAGGTCCCGCCGGCGCGTTCCGACAGCTTGCCGGGAACCCCCGCTGCGGCGGGCGGCGCGATCCGGGTTTCCTCGACCCAGCCCGACGTTCCCGCCGACCTCAAAGTCGACTGGACCCGCGGCGCTCCTGTGTTCTCGAGCCGCGACGGCACCTTTTCGTTCAAACCCCGCGGCCGCATTCTGGCGGACATGCAGACCACCGGAGGATCGGATTACGATCCGCGCAACATCACCACCTCGACCCTGCGCCAGTTCCGCTTCGGCGCGCAGGGCACGATCGGCGAGCATCTCTTCTTCCAGTTCGAAGCCGACTTTCGCCGGAACCAGACCGAGGTCAACAACACGTTCGTCGGTTATCGCCAGCGTTTCGGCAAGGTCGAGGCCGATGTGCGCATCGGAAGCCTGCTGGTCGACCGGGGGCTGGACGTCGCGACCGCGGCGCCGTCGAACCCGTTCATCACGCTCAACGTCGACTCGCTGGCCCTTGCCCCGCGCGGAGGCGTCTTCATCATGGGCGCCGCGGCGCGGGCGAGCGGACCGAACTGGCACGCCTCCCTCGCTTTGCACGGCGACCGGATCGATGCGGATCTGATCCAGAGCGACAACCGCATCCTAGTCTCGCGCGCGCACTTGAACCCGCTGCTGGGCGACAGCGGCACGATCCATATCGGCGGCTGGGCCTATGACGAGGCGCTGCCGGGCGAGGATGCCGCCGTCGATGTCGACACTCTGATCGCCGGGGCACTCAATGCGAATGTGCGCGTGGAGACCCCTGCCCTGACCGGAGTGGACGGAAGCCGCGCGTTCGGCGTTGAACTGGGCGCGTTTCGCGGACCGTTATATCTCTACGGCGAATACGGAGAACGGCATCTGCGCCGCGGACCGGTCGCGACGTTCGGGGACGCGACCTACAAGGCGCTCTCCATTGCGGGCGGGTGGTGGATCACGGGCGAGCGGGTCCCCTACCAGTCGCGCAGCGGCACCTTCGTCGCTCCGCGCGTCTTCGACCCGCTGCTCGGCGGCGAGAACGCCGGGCTGGGTGCGTTCGAACTGGTCGGACGATACGAACGGGTCGACCATGGCGACGTGCCGCAGGGCGGCACCGGCGATGCGATCACGGTGGGCCTCAACTGGCACATGACGAACTATTTCCGCCTGATGTTCGATCTGAGGCACTGGCGCACCGACAATCTGACCGGCCCCTATGTCGGCGAGGACAGCGGCAACACCCTGGCCGCGAGGGCGGAGGTGTCCTTCTGACCGGCAGGCGAAGCTACACTTTGCTTGACCAGTCCCTGCTGCCCACCCCGGCCAGAAGGTCTTTCGGGGCGGGTATGGGTCTTGCCTCGTAAGGAGCCTCGACCAGATCACGGACCCGCGAGCGCAGTTCGTCGATCATGCCGGCGCGCTCCGCATCGGTGCTTCGCGCGACGGCATAGGATACCTGCGGCGGCACCAGATCGAAGCCGAGATAGCCGAGAAAGAGCTGCTGGATCGGCCACAGCACCTTGTCGATGGGCCCGTATTCGCCCTCGTCACTGAAGCGGCGCGGCGTGCCTCCGGTGGTCACGCTCAACAGGCTGCGCCGGCCTTTGAAGATGCCTGAATCGAACCGCGTACCGTCGGCATAGGTCACGCCATAGGCGTTCACCCGATCGATCCAGCCTTTCAGGATCGCCGGTGGACCGCCCCACCAGATCGGAAACTGGAGGATAAGCAGATCGGCCGCGCGCAGCCGGTCCTGTTCGCGCGCGATTTCGGGTGCGAACCTTTCGTTCAGCGCCGCGTCCTTCTGCGCCGCCTGATAGTGGAACGGGTCCGGCACCGCGTCGAGGAAATCGACCGGCCCGCCGGCCGCGCCGAAGCCTTGAGCATAAAGGTCGGATACCACCACGTCATGCCCGGCGCGGCGCGCCTCGTCACCGGCCGCTTCGCAGAGCGCGGCGTTGAAGGAATCGGTCGCTGGATGCGCGTAGACGATGAGGACATTCATAGTCTCAGCGCCACCCGATCGAGTGCCGGGGCGTTGGGTTTCACAGTCATGCTTGCTCCGTTCTCTGCAAGGGGCCGGCGGGGCGGCGCGATCGGTCGGCCAGGATCAGGGCGGAGACGACGGACAGGGCCTCGGCCCGGCACCGCCCGTCGCCGGATGGTCCGCCGCAATCCTAGCCCAGCATGACCCGGCGGCCGGCGTCGTGGAAGAAATGGCGCTTCTCTTCGTCCGTCAGCAGCTGCGCGGCTTCGTGCGCCCGCTCGATCATCTCGGCATAAGTGCCGGACGACGTGCCGATATCCGAACCCCACATCACCTTGTCCGCGCCGTAGAAATCGACCACCCGGCGCAGAACCTCGTGCGGGGCGATGCCCTTTTCGCGGATGAAATCCATGTTCAGCGACGTGAATTTGTAAGTGATGTTGTCGCGCTGCGCGAAGCCGTCGAAACGTTCGTCGATCCCGAAATGGGGCTGGGTGACGTCCGGCAGGAAAACATGGTCGAGCGCGATGCGCAGCTTCGGGAGACGATCCGCCATCGCCTCGATCACAGGCGCCAGCTCGTACGAGCCATGCGCCGGCGCCTCGATGTCCACGATCAGCCCGAGCTCGTCGGCCGTGGTCCACGCCTCCATTGCAGCGTCATTGGTCAGCCACGCCTTGCGATCCTTCACGCCCACTCCGAAGAAGCGGATGCCGATGATGCCGCGCTCGGCATAGTCGCGGATCATCTGCGGCGTTTCCGGCGCTTGCGGATCGACGATGATGATGGCCCGCATCTCGCCGGGATAGAGGTCGGCGGCATCGACGATATAGCTGTTGTCGGTGCCGTAGATCAGACCTTTCTGGACCGCCGCCATGCCGACGACGTTCTGTTCGGCCATCCAATCATGCATCTGCTCTGCGGTAGGCTTTTCATTGACCGGGTCGGGACCGTGCATCCCGCCGGGCCGCCCGACCGTGCCGGGGCCGAAGAACGACGTCTCGGCATCGCCTTCCTTGAACGGCTTGGTGCGCGGATAGCGTTCCAGATCGTCCGACACCAGGTGGGCGTGGGCGTCGTAAATGGGGCCATCGTATTTGGTCATGAAGCGATCCTTTCTTTGAGAAAACGAAACCGGGCGGGCGGTCAGAACAGATTGTACTGGACGCTGACCTGGACCCGGTTCAGCTCGCCATGGTCCTCGATACCGAGCGCCCGGTTGGCTTCGGTCTGGCCGCGCAGGCCGAGGTAGCCGTGGACATATTCGATGCCGAGACCGAGCTGGGGTATCGGGTTCCAGAGCAGGTTGGCGTGCAAGGTCGTCAGCCGTTCCGGATAGTTGAGCGGCAGGCTGTTATCGGGGTTTTCGATCCGTTCGTGGCCCGCCGTGATGTTCGAGCGCAGCGTGTCCGACCAGTAATGCCGATACCAGGCGGTGGCGCCGTAGGACGTGATCGGGCGCAGCTTCCCGTCGGTGCCCAGCACCGCGCCGTTGCCGGCGTTGGGGTTGCGGGCGCCGTTCGGGGCGCCCCCTTGCGCAAACGAGATCGCCTGCGGGATGGTCATGTACCGTCCGATGCCCGGGCCGCCATTGGCCTGGAGCGACAACGTGTCCTGACCGAAGGTCTTGAGCGTGGCGTTCACCTGACCGCCGAACCCGACGGTCGATGCGCTGCCGGCGAAATTGAAATCCCCGTCCGGCCCAACGAACGGAAGGGATGCACCGCCGGTATCGAGATTGATGAAGCGCAGCACGCCCGCGGTCGAAATCCGCAGCCGGTCGTTGCTCCAGGTATAGCGAGCGGTGAGGTCCGGCGCCTGATTGAGAACACGCGAGCTCATCGCCGCGCCGACGGGATAATTGCTGGTGTGGTCCGCCCCGAGGAAATCGCCCTCCGGGTTCTCGATCCCGAGCGTCAGCGTGCCACTCCTGCCGAACGGGGTCTGATACCGGATCAGCGGCTGGCGGATGGCGAAACCGTTGCCGACCGATCCTGTCAGATCCAGCGTCTCCGGCGCCGCCGCCAGATCGAAGAACACCGAAAACGCCTGCCCGACCAGCACCTTGCCCACCGAAACATAGGCATTGCGCAGACGCGGGCTGACCGGATTGGTGAGCAGCGCGATGCCGCCGGTGCCGTAGAAATCGACCTCCACCAGCGCATCGACCTTGCCCAGGCTGGTATCGGTCTCCGCCCCCAGGAAGAAACGCGACTGGCGCGCCGTCATCATGAAATGTCCGTTGCGGTTCGCCTGCGCGGTTCCGTTGATGGGAATCGCGGCGGCATCCGTGGGTACGACATTGAGATTGGCACCGGACAGATCGCTGAAGGCGTCCACCTTGATCAGCCCGCCCAGGCGGATCGTCGTATCCGTGCCCGGCACTCGAAAGCTCAGGCCCTTGCCGGCCGCCACCTTGCGGGCCTGCGGATTGGGCTCGATGATCCCCGGACCGGCATAGACTGTGCCGAGGATGTCGCCCTGCCGCCTTTCGGTGCCCAGCGGGCTGTCCAGCGCCGCGGTGACGACGGGCGCGGCGCTCGCGTCTGGCCGGCGTTCGGGCTCCGCCTCTGTCGCAGATTCCGCCGGTTCCGCGCGCGCCATCTGGGCAGGCGCCTGAGGTGACGGCTCGGCAAGCTTGACGCCCGCCTTGTCCTTCTCCGCCAGCCTCGCTTCCAGAGCGGCCTGGTTCTCCTGCAGCTTCTCGATCGCCGCGGTCAGCGCCTGGATCTGGGCTCGCAGATCGGTGTCGTCCGTCGCCTGCGCATGGGCGACGCCGGTGAACGCGGTGCTCGCCATCATCGCAGCCAGCAGGCGCATCGATCGTGCGGTCTTGCCTGTAATCATCCCTCTTCCCCAAAAATTATCGGCCGCTTGCGATATCGGCGGCGGTTGCTGTTTCGGGCGCTGTCAGAACGCGACGTTGTCGCGACCCTTCAGTGCCAGAATGGTGCGCGCCTCGGCCGGCGTGACGCATTCGATCGACAGGGTTTCCAGAATCGAGCGGATCATGCCGACCTGCTCGGCATTGGATCGGGCGAGGCGGCCCTTGCCGGCGTAGAGCGAATCCTCCAGCCCGACCCGGACATTGCCGCCATTGATCGCCCCCATCGTGGTGAACGGCAGCTGGTGTCGCCCGCTGGCCATGACCGACCAGACGTAGTCGTCTCCGAACAGCCGATCGGCGATCCGTCTTGCGTGAAGCAGGTTTTCCGCATCCGGGCCCTGTCCGCCGAGGACGCCGAAGATCGACTGCACGAACAGCGGCGGCGTCACGAGCTTGCGATCGAGAAAGTGCGCCAGCGTGTAGAGATGGCCGACATCGTAGCATTCGAACTCGAACCGGGTTCCATGGCCCTTGCCCAGACGTTCGGCGATCTGCTCGATATCACTGAAAGTGTTGCGGAAAATCAGGTCGCGCGACCCTTCCAGCCAAGCCGGTTCCCAATCATATTTGAACGTCTCGATACGTTCGGCCGCCGGGAAGAAACCGAAATTCATCGACCCCATGTTGAGCGAGGCGAGTTCCGGCGAGGCGCGCTCTGCCGCAGCCAGACGCTCGTCCAGCGTCATGCCCAGGCCGCCCCCGGTGGTGATGTTGACGACGGCGTCGGTCGCTTCTCCGATCTGCGGAAGAAACTGCATGAAGGTCGCGGGATCGGGCGACGGGCTGCCGTCCTCGGGATTGCGTGCGTGAAGGTGCAGGATTGCAGCGCCTGCCTCGGCCGCCTCGATCGATTCCCGGGCGATCTCGTCCGGAGTGATCGGCAGATGCGGGCTCATCGAAGGCGTGTGGACCGAGCCGGTGATGGCACAGCTGATGATGACTTTCGCCATGGGAAAGCTCCTGCGGGCCTTGTGATCGGCCCGGCGATGTGAGGAAAAATGGGGGGGCAGGCGCTGCCTGCCCCGTCGCCGTTCAGCTTACGGTGTCGGCATCGACCGTCCGGCGCGCCATCCAGAAGGCGAGGCCCGAGACGATACCGGTGGAGACGACTACCAGCATGGCCATCCGCAAACCCGCACCTTCGCTGAGCGACATCGTGTTGTGCGCATAATCGCTGATGAGGCCGACGAGCGGCGGTCCGATGCCCAGTCCGATCAGGTTGATGATGACCAGCGTCAGCGCAGACATCGTCGCACGGCTGCGGGGCGTCGAGAGCCCCTGACAGATCGCATGGGTCGGTCCGAGATACACGCTGGTCAGCGCGCCGCCCGCGGCGAGCAGCACCAGCGAAAGCTCCAGCGAGGCGGTCGTCAGCAGCGCATAGAAGATCGGCACGGCGACCAGCGATGCCACCGCCGGCACGGTCGGATACGCTTTCAGCGTGTCGCCTTTCACCCGGTCCGCCAGCCAGCCGCCGCAGAACGTTCCGAGCGCCCCGGCAAGGCCGAGCGTCAGGCCCAGAGCGATGCCCAGGAAACCGGTCGATTCAAGCCCGAAACCGGCTGCGAGCGTCGCAAGTTCGTCGGCATGATTACGCAGGTAGAACGGCGCGAGGAACGAGGTGAAACCATAGAACACCAGCCCCTGGAGCGAGGCGCCCATGATAACCCAGCGGAATGTCCGGAGAGCGGCGAAACGCTTCAGGACGGTCCATACCGACTCGCGCTCGACCTTCGGCGCGTGCTTCGCGATCTCACGGCGCGGTTCCTTGAGGAAGACGAACGCCAGCAGCGCGATGAGCAGGCCGGGAACGCCGGCGAGGAAGAACGCGACGCGCCAGCCGTAAGCATCCGCGATCACGCCGCCGAGCGCCAGGCCGACCAGCGCGCCGGTGGGAAGACCGGCGGAATAGAGGGCGAGGGCGGAGGCCCGCTTGTCCTTGGGCGTGAACTCGGTGATGAGCGAATGCGACGGCGGGACGCCGCCGGCCTCCCCCACGCCGACCCCCAGCCGGGCGACCAGCATGTGGGCAAAGCTGTTCGCAAAACCGCACATGATGGTGAACCCGCTCCAGATGGTAACGGCCACGGCGAGGAGCTTCGGGCGGTCTCCGTGCTCTGCGAGCCGGGCAATGGGCAGGCCGAGCAGCGAATAGAACAGCGCGAAGGCGATGCCCGTGATCAATCCCAACTGCGTATCGCTCAGAGCGAGATCGTTCTTGATCGACTCCGCGAGAATGTTGACGACCTGCCGGTCGACGAAATTGAAGACGTAGATCAGAGTGAGGATGATCAGCGCCATGCGGCGATAGCCGGGCGTGAACTTGTCCGCCGGATCCTCCACCATGGCCGACCGAGCGGCAGCGGGGACCGGTTCGGTCAGCGGGATCGCCGAGCCGCTCATTGAGCCATCTCCGCCGGGTGCGGATATTCCGCATCATTGCAGACAAGACCCTTCTCGACGAAGTCGGCCCGCGGCGGGCTGAAGATATCGACCAGCTGCGCCGGACCGCCGCTGATCGAGCGACTGGTATGGACCACTGTGGCAGGGATCACCTGCAGCGACGGGCTGCCCATCTCGACATGTTGGTCTTCGCGCCATTTGGACATGTCGGGCGTCCACGGATAGCGCAGATGGTGCATCCAGGTGCCTTTCATGGCCAGCGATCCCTGTTCGAAATCGGCATGCGAATGCGGGGTCAGGGCGGTCGTATCACGGGGCTCGGGATGATCGAAGATGTTGATCATCAGATTGCTGCTCCGGAACAGCCGCATCGGCCGGTCGCGGTAATCGTCCAGCAGATAGGTGCGAATCCGGTAACCGTCGGCCGGGGCGGGCCATGGCTTGGCAGGCGCGAGTTCGGGCGCCCCGTCGGCATAGGTGGCCGCGTTCCCGGCAGCCTCCGCCAGATCGGTCGCGTGGCTGGTGAAAACACGCGCGACGCGGCCGTCACCCTCCAGAGTCACGCTCGAAGGTCCGGGGGGAACGATGGTCAGCGAGCCGGCTTCGGCGCGGACGGTTTCGCCCGATGCCTCGATCCGCGCCGCGGCGTCGGGGAGGTACACGAAATATTCGTCGGGGTTGTCGTCGCGGGCCAGGCTGGTGCCGCTTTGCACCTCCGCGTAGGCGAGAACGAAATTGCCGCCGCGCATCAGCCACTGATCCGGCGAGGATTCCTGCGGCGCCGTGTCCGGGAAGAAGGCGCGGGTCGCGTCGCGAGTCTGAATGAAGCTCATTTCACTGGTTCCTTTCCGGCTAGCTCGGCGACGCCGGCGACAGCCTGTTTTGCAGCGGTTCTGACAAAAGCCTGGTCGGATGCGACGACGATCCTGTTCGCGCCCATTTCGACGAAATCACGCGCACCGCGGGCCGCGCCGACGACGACGACCGCATCCTTGCCGGCAGAGCGCGCGGCGGCGATCGAACGGCGAGTGCCGTCCAGAACGTCGGGATGATCCAGATCGGTCAGGCCCATCGACAGCGCGAGATCGGCCCGGCCGATCACCAGCGCGGCGATGCCCTCGACGGCCGCGATCGCCTCGACATTGGCAACCGCTTCTGCGCTTTCGATCTGGGCGAGGATTTCGCACTCGTCCCCGATCCCGATCGCCTCGGCGATGCCCGTCGTGCCGTACCGCCCCCAGCGCGCCGAATTCGAAAAGCCGCGCTCGCCCCCATCGAAGCGCGCGCGCTGCACGACCTTGCGGGCCTGCGTCTCGGTATCGACATGCGGGACAACCAGACCGGCAGCACCGATGTCGAGAGCCCACAGCAGCGTCGCCGCCGCATCGTCCGGCGTGCGAACGTAGAGCGGCAGGCCCGCCGCGCGACCGGCAATCATCATCGTATCGGCATTGGTACGGTCGAACGGACCGTGTTCGGCGTCGACGATCCCGAAATCCATTCCGGCAAGCGCCAGCAGCTCGACGACGTGCGGCGCCGGCGTCTTGATGAACGTGCCGGTGACAAGTTCAGCTGCCATGGAAGGTCTCCCGGCCGCGATTGCACGGAGACGGCACGCCGGCACGGGCGCAAGCCCCGCCGCGCCTGTCCGTGAAAATGGTTTGTTTCATATCCCCCTCCAGAACTTGTCTGCGCAAATGCTCTCGGCGCAGTCGAAATCGACACCCGCGCAGCTCGTTCTCGAGCGCGCGACCAAGCGCTGCCAAAAACACAGGCAGTCGGACTCAATTCATGCACTGCGCGATCGACTGGGCGAACGCGATCGTGCGAGATTCATCGTATCGGAAGAAATGCCATCGGATACTCTCCATCGGATCGGCATGTTTCTCGCGCAGAACCGCGGTGCCGCTTGTTTATTGATTGACGGGTTAGCGCAGGCGGGGCGAATTGACTGCAAGCGATTTCGCGTGTTTGTATTGCGATTATCGCAATAATCGGATGCTATCATGCGCCCTTCGCAACTCACCGGAATCGACTTCAACGCCCTTCAGCTGTTCGCGAGCATTGCCGCGCGGGGAAGCATTGCGGCTGCCGCCCGGGAGATCGGGATCACGCCGTCCAGCGCCACGCGGCGGTTGATGGCGCTGGAAAGCGCGCTGGACGCCCGGCTGTTCAATCGGTCGACACGGCGCCTCAATCTGACCGATGCGGGGCGGGCCGCATTGTCCTGGGCGCAGACGGCGCTTGTCCAGTTCGATACGCTGGCCGACGATCTCGCCGCCGTCACTGGCACGCCGGCGGGCCGCATCCGGCTGGCCGTGCCGCATTTCGGAATGAACAGCTATCTGCCCGAAGTGGTTGCATCCTTCGCGCGCATCTATCCCGAGGTCGTTCTCGAACTCACCACCACCGACGACATGGTGAACCTGATCGAGGACGGGTTCGACATAGTGATCCGCTACGGCACTCTGCCCGACAGCCGGGCAGTCGCCGTGCGCATCACCGAGTTCGAGCGCATCCTGTGCGCCTCACCGGACTATGTCTCGCGCTATGGCCGACCGGACGACATCGACGATCTGATCCATCACAAATGCATCGTTCACCGCCAGACCGATCCGGCAAGCTGGGCCTTTCGCAAGGATGGAGACCTGTTTCATCAATCCGTGCCGGTGGCGATCGAGGTCGACAATGCCTTCTGCCTAACCAACCTGTGTCGACAGGGCCTCGGTCTCGCGCGTCTCGGCCGCAAACAGGCGGAAGCCGAAATCGAGGCCGGTCGCCTCGTCCAGCTGCTATCCGGATATGAATGCGTCGATCCGTCCGGCGAGCGGTCGAGCCTGTGGATCGTGCATATCGGCCACGACCTGCCCTACCGGGTTCGTCTGCTCGTCGATCACCTGAAACAGGAAATCCCGCTGGCGCGGGGACGTTTCTACGGGTCGCTCTAGAGCATCAGCCGAACCGCACCACCTGGCGTACGGCCTTCCCCTCGCGCAGCAGGTCGAACCCTGCATTGATGTCTTCGAGCGGGAGCGTGCCCGACATCAGCCGGTCGACCGGCAGACGCCCTGCGCGATAGAGGGCGACATAGGCCGGCAGGTCGCGCACAGGCACGCACCCGCCGATATAACTGCCGCGCACCGACCGTTCTTCGCCGACGAGCCCGACGATATCGAGCGGCAGTGTGCGGCCCGGGGGCGGCAGGCCGGCAGTGACCGTGCCGCCGCCACGCCGCGTCATCCGGACCGCCGTTTCCAGCGCGGGGATCGCGCCCGCCATCTCGATCGCGTGGTCGACCCCGCCGCGGGTCTGTTCGCGCACCATTTCGACCATGTCCGCCTCGCGCGCATCGAAGGTGGCAGTGGCGCCGAGCTGTCTTGCGAGCGCCAGTTTCTCGGGCGAGACGTCCACGGCGATCACTTGCGATGCGCCGGCCGCGACCGCTCCCAGCACCGATGCGAGGCCGACGCCGCCCAGCCCGACCACCGCCACGGTCTCCCCCGACCGGACACGCGCGGTGTTCACCACCGCACCGACGCCGGTCAGCACCGCGCAGCCGAACAGTGCCGCTTCCTCCAGTGGCAGCTCGGGATCGATGCGCACCAGCGATCGGCGCGAGACCACCGCATGCTCGGCAAAGGCCGAACACCCCAGATGGTGATGGACCGGTTCTCCATTCAGCGTGATGCGCGTGCCGCCGCGCAGCAGTTCGCCCTTGCCGTTGGAGGCCGCCCCGGGCTCGCACAGCGCCGGGCGCCCTTCCGCGCAGGGGTTGCAATGACCGCAGCTGGGCATGAAAACCATGACCACGTGATCGCCAACACGCAGGTCGTCCACTTCCGGTCCGAGTGCTTCCACCACCCCCGCCGCCTCGTGCCCCAGGGCCATCGGCATCGGCCGCGGTCGGTTGCCGTCGATCACCGAAAGGTCGGAATGGCAAAGCCCGGCCGCCGCGATCCGCACGAGAACCTCGCCCGGTCCCGGAGGCGCGAGCTCGACCGTCTCGATCGTCAGGGGCTGCGATTGCGCGTAAGGCGTGTCGGCGCCCATCGCGCGCAGGATGGCGGCACGGGTCTTCATCGCTTCATTCTCCGCATATCGGCAGGCTCAGCCGTCCTGCGCATCGACGATCAGGGTCTTGAGGAACAGGCGCGTCGCATCGGGGATCGGACAGGCGCGGTTGGTCGCACGATCGACATAGACATGCACGAAATGCCCCTCCGCCGACGGCTTCGGCTCGTCGTTGCGGAACAGGCCGATCTCGTACCGGACGCTGGAATTGCCCAGCTTCGCGACGCGAACCCCGGCATCCACCCGGTCGGGAAAGGCAACAGACGCGAAATAGCGGCAGCCCGTTTCCACGACCAATCCGATCGCCGGACTGTCTGCGATATCCAGCACCCCCGCCTCGATCAGCATCGCATTCACGGCCGTGTCGAAAAAGGAATAATAGACTACGTTGTTGACGTGCCGATACGCATCATTGTCCATCCATCGCGTGGTGATGGACCGGAACGCCGCATAGGCTGCGCGCGGCACGATCTCGTCCGACTTGTTCACGCCCTCTCTCCCGAACTTTCGACAGGCCGATGACCTGCTAGCGTGTAGCGAGGCAACCCCGCAATTCGAACGATACTGTTGCCAAATTCGCACGGCCAACGTCCCTTGCCATGGATTAACAGGCGGCATGAGCGAAGGATGCATAGCCCGATGACCGACCTGAAGCGCGAAGCCTGCCTGATCGACGGGCGCTGGGAAACCGGCGATAACTGGATCGATGTCGACGATCCCGCGACTGGCGAGATCATCGGCCGTGTTCCGGATCTGGGCCAGGCGCACACCGCCCGCGCGATCGAAACGGCCGCAAACGCCATGCCCGCCTGGGCCGCACGCCCGGCACAGGCGCGGGGCGAGGTTCTTCACCGATTGGCCGCGCTGATGATCGAACGGCAGGAGGATCTGGCGCAACTCCTCACCGCGGAACAGGGCAAGCCGCTGGCCGAGGCGCGCGGAGAGATCGCCTACGCCGCCTCGTTCTTCGCCTGGTTCGCCGAGGAGGCCCGGCGGGCCTATGGGGAAATCATTCCCTCGCCTTCCGCCAATTCGCGGATCGCGGTGCTACGCCAGCCCGTGGGTGTGGTCGGCGCCATCACGCCCTGGAACTTCCCCTCCGCCATGATCACGCGCAAGATCGCGCCAGCCTTGGCGGCCGGCTGTGCCGTGGTCGTCAAACCCTCGGAACTGACCCCGTTCAGCGCGATGGCGCTCGGCGTGCTTGCACAGGAGGCCGGCTTGCCGCCGGGCCTGCTCAACATCGTGACCGGCGATGCCGCCGCGATCGGGGGCGAACTGACTGCGAACCCGACCGTGCGCAAGATCAGCTTCACCGGGTCGACGCGCATCGGGGCGCTCCTCTATGCCCAGTGCGCGCCGTCGATCAAGAAACTCAGCCTCGAACTGGGCGGGAACGCGCCGTTCATCGTCTTCGACGACGCCGATCTGGACGCTGCGGTCGAGGGCTCCATCGCATCGAAGTTCCGCAATGCCGGACAGACCTGCGTCTGCGCCAACCGCCTTTATGTTCAACGGCCGGTCCATGACAAATTCGTCGAGAAACTGGCAGCGCGTGTCGCTGGTCTGAGCGTTGGCGACGGACGGGCGGACGAAAGCGACATCGGACCCCTCATCAACATGGCCGCGGTGAAAAAGGTCGAGACCCATATAGCCGACGCGGTCGGCAAGGGCGCCAGCATCGTCACCGGAGGCACGCCGAGCACAAGGGGAGCGCGCTTCGTCACCCCCACCGTCCTGTCGGGTGTCGAGCGGACCATGCTGGTCGCCGGGGAGGAAACCTTCGGCCCGCTCGCACCCGTGATCGCCTTCGACGAAGAGGACGACCTCATAGCGATGGCCAACGACACCGAATTCGGACTGGCCGCCTATTTCTACGCCCGCGACATCGGCCGCATCTGGCGCGTGGCCGAACGGATCGAGGCAGGCATGATCGGGGTCAATACGGGCCTCATCTCGACCGAAGTTGCCCCGTTCGGCGGAGTGAAATCGTCCGGCTTGGGACGCGAAGGTTCAAGCCACGGTCTCGACGACTACATGGAGCTCAAATACCTCAACATCGCATTTTGAGCATGAGGTCGCAGGTATCCAACAACGTCCCCAGTACGGCGCCGTGCTAGCTTGTCAGATAGTTAGATCATCGATTTTTTGGCTATCAGGAACTGTCTGGTGCCCCACAGAGGACAAAGATGGGCACTCTAATCATTGGATTATTTCACTGCCTAGGTCCTGATCCGTTGCGTCGGTCAGGTAGAAAAACGGCAAGTGGGCCGGCCCTTGCCTGTCTTGTTCTGGCAGGGAAAAGGGCGGAGCGGATCTTCGGCTTACGACTCCTTTGCTGCCTTTTCAAAGCAATGATAGCCAGCGAATACAGAAGCACGAGGAACGCGTTATGGAACTGATGCATATGCCGAAAGCGGATCGCCTGCTAAAACTAGTTCAAGCCGGTTTTGTCCTCATCGGAATTTATACTATTTTCGTCTAAGGAGGAAAATGGGCTTATGCTCGTGGCAAATTGATTGGTGCCACCAGCGTATGAAATTCACCTAACAGCAGTCGAATGACCAATATCGTTAATGGTAAGCTGCCAAGTCGCACATTCAAGCACCGCAAGCGTAGATGCCTCCGGCGTATTCTCGCTTCAAACCTTCCGCGCTGTGAACGGCGAGGCGTGCCGGCCAACTTGTAGTTTCGATTTCACCAAGGGTCCCTTCATCTGGATTGCGCGTGATGGTTACGAAAAGGCCCATACCATTGGAAAATGATCCGCCGCTTTGAAGCGTAGCGTATCCGCCCGCATCGCTGGCTTCGAGAAGGACCGGAACGGTGCCCGCTTTGATGACCGCCATGGCCACCGCCTCGGGGTTGTCGGGTGCGGTAGCCACGAAAATCGTATCGCCGGATTGCGCATCGAAACTGCACCCAAGTCCGGGCTCGATTAACGGGCTAAACTCATCATAGGCAAGTGGCTCTAAACCGAATGCGGGCGGAGCTGCTGACGACAGTTCTGCTTTTTCTGTGGATGGATGCTGTTGCCCAGGAGTGTTAATTGCTGTGTCTTGCGCAATGTTGTTTGCTGGATTTTGCTCTGCGCAACCAGTCGTCGCGGTGGCGCATAGCATAGCGAACATCAGGGGTCTGAGTATCATGGTATTGATTTATTAGTTCGGACAATCAAGCGCAAACTTACGGACGGACGGAGGCAGGGTTTGGGCCGTTTACGGACTGTCTGCTATTGGAGCGTTACGTCTGTCGTAAGCGGACTTTCGACTTACGCAAATGACTTTCGTTCCCGCCAGTTGATGAATCAATCTTTTATTCGCATATCCACGTCCGGTGTGTGGAACGTTCAGGCGGAGGGGAACGGAGACTATGGAAAGCATCGGCGCTGATCTCGAAGTCATGAAGCGCGTGCCGCTGGCAGACGAGCATGTTACGGCAATGTGCGCAATCGGCCATGAGCGCGCCTATCACAAGGGTGAGATGGTCGCCGAAATCGGCCAACCTCATGATACGTTCGTCTACGTTATCGAAGGTGAAATCGAAGTCGTCGATCCCTTTTCCGGTGAGCGCTTAATGGAATCTAGCCTTGGGCCGACTCAATTCATGGGCGACATTTCATTTCTCAACGCGGGGTCGCATTTTCTTCCAATGCGAGCGACAGTGGACACGCGTGTCATCGAGGTTCCGCGTGAAGACATGCTCGATCTAATGGGCCGCGTGCCCGAGCTTTCGGATCATATTATCACGGTGTTTGCCGCGCGCAGGCGCAGGCAGTTCGAACTCAAGAACAGCATGATCAAGCTGATCGGTGCCGACCGGGATGCCGCGGTCCAGGGCGTGGAGACCTTCCTCGCGCGCAACCGCGTGCCCTTCCAGTCCTTCGACCTCGATAGCAGCGATGATGAGGCGTCGCGCCTGTGCAATCTGGTGGATCACGAACCGGCCGTCATCGTGGGGCAGGATCGCAAGCTGGATGATCCCACTCCCCGCAAGGTCGCCCAGATCCTCAATTTGGATCTCGACGTCGCCGGCGATACGATTGTCGATACTCTCATCGTAGGCGGAGGGCCAGCAGGCGTCGCAGCTGCGGTCTATGCTGGGGCGGAAGGCCTGTCGGCGCTCGTAATCGAAGATACTGCTATCGGCGGTCAGGCGGGGACTTCGAGCCGGATCGAGAATTATATGGGATTTCCGACCGGCATTTCCGGTGCCGACCTCGTCTATCGCGGCCAGATACAAGCGATGAAGTTCGGCACCTGCTTTGCGATGCCGCGCCGGGTTGAAAAACTGGAAAAGCGACCCGACGGCCTGTTTCGCGCGACGTTAGATGACGAAGCCCATGTCTGTGCGCGGGGAGTTGTGGTCGCGACCGGGGTGCAATATCGCCGCATGCCGCTCGACCGGCTCGAGGAATTCGAAGGCGCGGGGATATTCTACGCGGCGACCGACATGGAAGCGCGCTTTTGCCGCAACACCGATGCGATCGTGATCGGGGGCGGCAATTCCGCAGGGCAAGCCGCGATGTATCTTTGCCGCGCGGCCAAGCAGGTCCATGTCCTGGTTCGTGGCGAGAGCTTGGCGGATTCTATGTCGAGCTATCTGAGCAGACGGCTGGAAGCCGAGCCCAACATCCAGATTCATTATGGCTGCAAGATCACTGCGCTGCATGGCGAGGATCATCTTGAAGCAGTGACGGTAATGGATGCGCAGGGAGAGTGGGGCATGGACACTCGCGCGCTGTTCATCATGATTGGTGCTGCACCCAATACGAACTGGCTCTCGGGTTTGGTCAAACTCGATGCCAAAGGCTTCGTGCACACCGGTGAAGCGGCCGGCGCAGAAACGCCTTACGAAACCTCCCATCGCGGAATCTTCGCTGTTGGAGACGTGCGCGCGGGATCGGTCAAACGCGTCGCTTCGGCCGTTGGTGAAGGCTCGGTCGTCATATCCGCCGTCTTCAACCATGTGCAGAACCTACCGGAGCTGGTACGCTAGCTTATCGGATAGGCCCCCCGCCCGGATCATTGAGGAAGCTGCAAAGTCGCTGCTGAAAAGAAAGGCAGCGCTATGCCGATCTGCGCACAACAACCGAGAGGCCGAGCCAGCATCTGCGCAGATGTCTGCCGCGAGCACCTACTTTAAAGGCGCGAAGGCTATGACACGTGTCCTGCTTACGGACTTTTTTGGGCCTTAAGCAGACTGGCAGATTTCGATGAAATCCAGCAGAAAGCCGCCACTAATCCACCCTGACTACTGAATTGCCGCACTAATCCTCAACCGGCGGACCGCAGACGCTGAAGGTCGCTAACTTGGTCGATGTCGGTAAGTTGGCGCTTCTGGGAAGGCGCGATAAGCTTGGCATCTCCCAAATCGAGGCTTCGTGCTCCCCGGTCGCCATCGAGGGTTTCGAGCAGTGGGAAAACCGAACGCGGGAAAATCGCCGGACATCCTGCAGAGCCATCGTGATAGCGCGTGAAGGCCACGCCTTGCGCTGCAATGAGGCGCTCGAGATGGGCGCGCGATACGAGCGGCATGTCGGCGAGCATGACAATCACGCGATCGCAATTGACAAGCGCGCGCACTCCTGCAGCGATCGAAGTGCCCATTCCCTGCATTGCGAACTGGTTTTCGACCCGCACCCACCCCAAGCGGCTGCCAATCGGCTATCCGGTTCGATAACCACGACACGCTCGCTGAAATCGATCGCCTCTGCGGTTCGCGCAGCCCGTTCCCACAGGGGTCGTCCGCGAAATTCGGCCATGAGCTTACCGCCGCCGAACCGCTTCGCCTGGCCCGCAGCAAGCAGGACCGCGCCCGTCCTTGGCTCAGGCGGCGGCACGCATTTGCTCGTAGCGACCGACGATTTGGGACAGTGCCGACAGCGCAAGGTCTCGCGGAGACTTGCAGGCAGGCAAGAGTCCGATCGGGCTTGTCAGTCGCGCGATTTGCTCTTCCGAAACGCCGCGCGCACCGAGCGCCATTGTGCGATCGGAGCGCGCCCGCTCCCCGCCCTGCGCTCCTATATAGAAGGCGTCACTCGCCAATGCCTGTTCGAGCAAGGCCAGCTCCCATTCGTGATCGTGAAACAGCAGCAGGCAGGCCGTCCAGGGGTCGTAACGGGCGTGCCGCGCCACCTGTCCGAGCGTAAGGTCATCCTTCGAGAACGCTTCGACATCGATCTTCATGGCCGAACACAGATTAGCGACAGCCTGAAGTTCCGGTCCCTCCCCCAAGGCGACGAGTTTCAGGGAAGGGAAATATGTACGGTCCAACCGATGCTTGCCGCCTTCTACCAACAGCCGGGCCGGACGACGCGTGCGGAGTGCTGCGAGTGCGGAGCGACAGGTCCTTCGCTCAGGTTCCGGGTCAAGCAGGATATCAAGCCCGCCTCCACACGGCGGACGGAAATCGATTCGTGAGGACCCGCGTCCATAGCGAACAACCCGCCGTTGCGTGCATTGGGTGATGTCAGTTGCCAGCTGGCTCTCAAGACAGCCATCGGCAAGATCGCCAACGGTCGTTCCGTCCGGCAAGACCGCCAGTTGCGCTCCGAGGCGGCGCGAAAAGCTGCCCTCGATCCCGACGATGGTGCAAAGCCCCACACCCGGCTGGCACGCGGCTGCGAGCGCGAGGTGATCTTCGTCGCTTACGGTCTCACTAGTGTAATCGGCCAGCATCATTCGGGCATTGCAGCCAGGACGCGGTCCGGTGTCATCGGGTAATCGAACAGCCGAGCCCCGCAGGCGTTGTAGATCGCATTGCCGATGGCTGCCGCACCGCCGCACATGCCAAGTTCGCCGATGCCCTTGGCCTGGATCTGACTGGCCGCGCCATCGCGTTCTTCCACCAGAAGAACGTCGAGATCGGGAACGTCGCGATGCACGGGAACGTGATATTCGGCAAGATCGCAGTTGACGAGATGGCCGTCGCGCGGATCGAATTCCAGCGCTTCTGTCAGGGCGAGACCTATGCTCCAGGTGATGCCTCCGATGCATTGCGAGCGCGCGGTGCTGGCGTTCAGCACCCGTCCGAACCCGAACGCGCCCAGCATGCGGTCGACGCGGGTTTCTCCGGTGTAATGATTGACGCGCACCTGGGCGAAGAACGCACCGAAGCCGGCGGCGGTGAAGTCATCTTCGATAGCGCCCGGCTCGTAATGACCCTCCTGCGAGATATCCTTGCCTTGCAGAAGGTCGGCAAGCGTCTGGCCCGCAGCCGTCCGGCCATCGGCAAGCTCGAGTCTGTCTTCGCTTGTACCTGCTTTTTCAGCCAGTTCCTCGCGGATCGCGTTGCACGCTATATAGACGGCCGAGCCGATGGATGATGCGCCCCAACTGCCGCCCGAGCCGGGGCCGCGCGGATGGCGCGTGTCGCCCAGTTCGACCAGGACCTGGTCCGGCTGCAGGCCGAGCATCTCTCCCGCAATCTGCGCAAGGATGGTGTAGGTCCCGGTGCCGATATCGGTCATGTCGGTTTCGACCAATGCCGTTCCGTCGGCTTTCAGCGTAACGCGGGCTTTTGCCTCGGCAATGCTGTGAGATCTCGAAGCGCTGGCCATGCCGGTGCCGATCCACCACTCGCCCTCTCGCCGCTGACGCGGTTTGCGGACGCCCTTTTGCCAACCAAAGGCTTCAGCCCCCTGTTTCAGGCATTCGGCAAGCTTATGCGAGGAAAACGGCAGATCCTTCTCCGGATCCCGTTCGGGTATGTTGCGCAGGCGCAGTTCGACCGGGTCGATGCCGACCTTTTCGGCAAGCACATCCATCGCGCTTTCCAGCGCCGGCATTCCCACCGCTTCTCCCGGTGCGCGCACCGATCCTGCCGTCATGAGATGGATGCGGGCAACCTTGAGCATCAGTTCCCGATTTTCGCCGCCGTAGATGAAGTGCGACGATTGCAGCGCAGGCTCGGCAAAGGTTTCTCCGGGAAGATTCGAAACCAGCGCTTCGTGACCGAAGCCGGTGAGCCTGCCTTCGCCGTCGGCAGCAAAACGCAGGCGCTGCGTGGTTTCACTGCGGCGCATGACCGTCTGGAACACCTGCTGGCGCGACTGCACGACGCGGACCGGTCGCTCGATCTGTTTCGCCGCCAGCGCGGCTGCGACCACCTCTTCGCTGAGCCCCAGCTTGGACCCGAAGCCGCCCCCGACAAAGCGGGAAATGAGGCGGATATTGTCCTCCTCCATATCCAGCGCGTCCGCC
This sequence comes from Erythrobacter sp., assembly GCA_025698865.1. Lineage (GTDB taxonomy): Bacteria > Pseudomonadota > Alphaproteobacteria > Sphingomonadales > Sphingomonadaceae > Qipengyuania. Next base: position 127,181 of record JAILWQ010000004.1, read on the forward strand.
AGTTCAGTGATGTTGTAATTGGGCATCTGGAGCGAAGCGTGGACGGTCAGCTTGTCTCCATCCCACTCGGCGATGGCGGCATGCGGTTCCATCGCGGCTGAGGCATGGCCCTTGGTGGTAATGGTTACGTCGACGCTGTGCGGCGCTTCGGCCATGGCATGCGCCAGATCGCCCTGGTGCACCGTCTCGTCCTCCTGCTCTTCCGGTTCGACCGCGTGAGGGTCGAGCGGAGCCGCTGCGTCTTCGCGATATTCCACCTTTAGATGTTTGGCGGCGTCGCGCGCCTGTTCGAAGGTTTCTGCCACCACCAATGCGATCGGCTGGCCCCAGTAGCAGACCTGCCGCGGCCCCTGCATGGGCGCTTCATTGGCCGTTCCCTGCGCGGCGCGGGTGGACATCTTTTCGTCATCGACCACCGCAATCACGCCGGGCATGGACAGGACGCTCGTCCGGTCGATGGAGACAACCTCGCCGCGGGTGATGGTCGAAGTGACCAGCACACCCTCGGCACAACCGTCGATGTGGTATTCGGCGGCATAGGGCGCGGTGCCGGTGACTTTGGCCAGTCCCTCCACGCGCGATAGGGACTTGCCCAGCACGCCTTGCTTCATGCCGTCGAGGCGGTTGGAAGTGTCAGGCTCGTCCTGCTTGAAATAGACCGTCATGCTGCGTTCTCCGTCGCTTGTGTCAGAACGGCGCGGAGCGTCCGACGCGTAAGCGGTATCTTGAAATCGTTCTCGCCATAGCCGCGTGCGTCTTCGAGCAAGAGATCGGCGGCCTTGTCGAACAGCGCTTCCGACGGAGTCTGGCCGATCAGGGCTTCGCCGACGCGCGGATCGAACCACGGCTTGTGCGCGAGACCGCCAAAGGAGAGATCGGCGCGGGAAAACTTGCCGTCGGTCAGCTCGATTATAGCGGCGACGGAAACGAGCGCGAAGGCGTAAGACGAACGCTCGCGCACCTTGCGATAGATTTGCGTCCCGCCGACTGGCGCTTTGAGAACGATGCCGGTGATGACCTCGCCCGGTTCGAGGACATTCTCGATCCACGGGGTATCGCCCGGGAGCAAGTGGAAGTCGCGCACCGGCACGCTGCGCTCGCCCTTTCCTCCAGCGATGTCGACCGTGGCATCGAGCGCGCTCAGCGCCACGGCCATGTCGCCCGGATAGGTTGCGATGCATTGCTCGCTCGTGCCCAGGATCGCGTGGAGTTTCGCGATGCCGCCAATCGCCCCGCAACCGCTGCCCGGTTCGCGCTTGTTGCAGGGCTGGTCGATATTGGTGAAATAGAAGCACCGCGTTCGCTGGCACAGATTGCCGCCATTGGTGGCCTTGTTGCGCAGCTGCTGCGTCGCTCCGGCCAGGATCGCGCGTGAGAGTACCGGATAGTCGGAACGCACGCGCGAATGAACAGCGGTCTCTGTATTCGTGGCGAGCGCGCCGAGCCGCAGGCCGCCGTCGTCCGTGTCCTCGATATCCGCAAAGCCCAGCCGGTTGATGTCCGCAAGCTGACCGGGCTTCTCCACCTGCAGCTTCATCAGGTCGAGCAGATTGGTCCCGCCTGCAATCGCAAGCGTATCTTCGCCTGCGGTCATGTTTGACGCTTCGGCGAGCGAAGGCGCGCGGGTGTATTGGAACGGCCTCATGACTTGCCTCCCGCCGCGACTTCCTCGATCGCGGCGACAATGTTCGCGTAGGCGCCGCAGCGGCACAGATTGCCGCTCATGCGCTCGCGTATTTCCTCGCCGGAGATGGACATGCGTCCTTCGAGGCTTTCGCTGGCGTCACTCGGCCAGTTGGCGGCCAATTCTTCCAGCATGGCAGTGGCCGAACAGATCTGACCCGGCGTGCAATAGCCGCACTGGAAGCCGTCATGCTCGAGAAAAGCGCGCTGGAGGGCTGACGGCTCGTCGGGCGTGCCGAGTCCTTCGATGGTCGTCACGCTGTCGCCATCATGCATTGCCGCCAGCGTCAGGCAGCTGTTGATCCGGATGCCGTTCACGATCACCGTGCAAGCACCACACTGGCCGTGGTCACAACCCTTCTTCGTGCCGGTCAGGCCAATGTGTTGCCGCAGAAAATCGAGAAGACTGACCCGCGGGTCGTCCGGCATGGGGTGAGCGGTTCCATTTACGGTGATCGTGTCGGTCAAGCGCGCCTCCTTTCCCCTAAGAACCGCCGGGCGACCAAAGGTATCCAAAAAACATCTGCTAAAATAGGAGGCGCCTCGCCAACGATTGGCTGAACCGAATGCGGGATTCTTGGGCAGGAAGATCGGCACCGATGGTTTCATGGCTTCAGGACAGCTCTGAGTAGGGTGCTCCGCCTAAAATCAGGGCGCATTCCCCACCGATCGACGGGGGCCGTTTGCCGACGGGCAGCTTTTCGACACAAAGGGCAATAGCGGACCTTTCGCTGTCGGCCCCATGCTGCCTTGCGGGCTAGTACTGCCGAATGACTAGAAAGGGGCCGATTCCAAACTGTCTGCTGATAGGGTCAATTCGGAAAAGCAGCCGTTCGGCTGCCGCCCCCAGAGCGGACTGTCCGTTCTTATCGACTTTATTGACTATGTCGACATTCGGGGCGGGGGGGCCTAAGTCCTTGTGACGCGTTACCTTTGCATGAGCATACTTCACACGCGACTAGGCCGCAGAAAACCCATCTGCTCGTCCACGGCTTGGGGGGAGCCGTCGGTCCTGGGATACGATCTCGCCTGCCCTCGCCCAAGCGAGGGAGGTGATTATCCTGGAACTGGCTGGCCACGGGCAAGCTCCCGCACAGGCCAACAGCGGTACGTTCGAAGGGCTGGCGCGGAGCCTGGACGATTGGCTCATCCAAGAGAACCTTACAGGGATCGACATGGTCGGCATCCCCTTGGGCGCCGGGCTTGTGCTCGAGATGGCGCGGCGCGGTCGCGCCGGCTCAGTCGTCGCCCTGGACCCGGGCGGCTTCTGGCAAGGGTGGGAGCGGACGTTCTTCCGGACCACCATAACGGCATCGATTGCACTGGTACGGGCTTTGCGACCGGCGCTTCCCGCCCTCACGCGAAATGTCACCGGCCGGACTGGATCCATGCCGCAGCTTTCCGCAAGACCTTGGGCGCTCGATCCCGGTTTCGGCTTGAATGAGCTGCAGTCGTTTGCCGATACGCCTACGTTCGACTCGTTGGCGAAGGACCTTGCCCCTGGCCAGATGCAGGAAGGCCCTGCGACCCGGTCGACCCGGGTGGTCGTCGGCCGGGTCACAAGGATCGCCTGTGTCTGCCGCAGCAGGCCAGCCGCGCGGAAGCTGCCTCACCGGAAGCGACAATGCACTGGTTCGAGCGCAGCGGACACTTCCCTATGTGGGATCGGCCAGATTAAGCGATCCGCGTCATTCTCGATGCCACGGATCGCTAGGACTCTGGATGATGCTCCGGTAAGCTGGTTAGTATTCGAAAAGCGCACAGCAGAGCTCGCCTCCGCGCTCACGCCATCTTTTTTGGGTCGGAAGAGGATCTTCAATCCTGGCAGCAGTATCGTAGAGCATAGACATTCGCCGGATAATCTAGATTTCCGCCCTTCAGTCATCGCTTCCGATGCCGCGAGGTGTGTCAAGCACGCTACCATTGAAGAAGCCTGGCACCGACATAAGCACTTGCAAGCGATGACAAACTACTGGTGCCATTGCAGGTTGAGAGGACAGTCAATTGTGATAGTGCTGTCAGTCCCATTTCGGCAACTCGATCGATGGCATCAAGCAAAGCGTAAAAAACGCCTCGGTCGATCCCAACGCAACGGCCGTCTAACATCTGTCAGACTGGGAACTCCTGGTGTTTGAAAGGCTTGAAGGGATAACCGAAATCATCGAAAAGGGTTCAAATATGCGCGCATTAGTCTGGAACGGAACGAACGACATCCGCTGCGAAACGGTCGACGATCCTCGCATCGAGGATCCCCGGGACTGCATTCTCAAGGTCAGTTCGACCGCGATCTGCGGCTCCGACCTGCATCTGATGGATGGTGTCGTTCCCAAGATGAAACAGGGCGATATCCTGGGCCACGAATTCATGGGCGAAGTCGTCGAGGTCGGTGCGGATGTCAAAAGGTTGAAGGTCGGCGACCGGGTGGTGGTGCCCTTCACCATATCCTGCGGCGAATGCTGGTTCTGCCAGCGCGAAATGTATTCTCTGTGCGATACGACCAATCGCACCGCGGAAAACGCGCGCGCGGCCATGGGCCACGCTCCTGCCGGACTTTTCGGCTATTCCCATCTGACCGGTGGCTATTCCGGCGGTCAGGCAGAATATGTCAGGGTGCCCCACGCCGATGTCGGTCCGATCAAGCTGGAAAACGACCTGCCGGACGACAAGGTGCTGTTCCTGTCCGACATCTTTCCGACTGGCTGGATGGCGGCGGAAAACGCCATCGGCGATGAAAAGGGCAAAACCGTTGCGGTGTGGGGAGCAGGACCGGTCGGCCAGTTCGCAGTGCGCAGCGCGTGGATGATGGGAGCGGAACGGGTCATCGTGATCGACCGGGTGCCTGAAAGGCTGGCACTCGCCGCGAGCTACGGCAAAGCCGAAACCATCGATTACAGCCAGACCGACGTCAAGGAGGCGCTAGACGAGATGACGGGTGGCCGGGGACCGGATGCAGGCATCGACGCGGTCGGCGCTGAGGCCCACGGGCACGGCGTGCTGGGCGATATCAAGGACAAGGTCGAGCTGCACACCACCGGCATGTCCGACCAGCCGTTTGCGCTGCAGGAAATGGTCATGTCGGTGCGCAAGGGCGGGACGCTGTCCGTCCCCGGCGTCTATGCCGATAAGGTGACGTTCCCGATCGGGCCTTTCATGAACAAGGGGCTCACCATGAAATCGGGACAGACACACATGCAGCGCTATCTCGCGCCGCTGCTTAAGCGGGTGGAAGCCGGTGAGATCGACCTTTCGGGCATCATCACCCATCGGGGCGACCTCAAGGACGGGCCCGATTTCTACAAGACCTTCCGCGACAAGGACGATGGCTGCATCAAATGCGTGATGAAACCGGAGGAGCTATGATTCAGGTACCGGTTATCTGAAACTGAATGAGCTAACCCTCGCGCCAGGGATCGGACGTCTGATCGATCGTGAGTTCGTCTCAATAAGGTCGGCGGGCCGCCGCGGCGTCGGTGCGGTTGTGATCGAGCCAGCGATCGGCGGACATGAGGATGACCGGCTTCTGGTCGTAGAAGCGCAAGGCCTCTTTCGAAACGTCGGTGATGGTCATCGAATAGCTACGCCCCATTCGTCGCTGTCGCGCTAGATACCGGCGCATACGAGCTTGTCGCCATCGGGGTGGTCGAACCAGATACGGCCTTTAGCGTCCTTTGGTCCTTCGGCATCGTAAAAGGATGAAACGGGTACCAGGCAGTGGCGGCGAATGGGCAGTAGGTCACGGTAGAGGATGTCGGTACGACCCCCCAAGACATGGCGTTGGTGCGAACACATACGGCCCATGTCGCCGGGTTACCGCTGGAAGCTGATAGCGTCGGCGGCGATCCATCGCCATGGACCGCACCGGGGGTCTTTCCTTCGATGGAGCTTGCCGCCCACCGAAGGCTGCATCGGCCACTGTCCGACTGCACGATCGCCATTCGAGGCGTCGGTCACCTTGGCGCCGCACTCGCGCAGATGCTGCATCAGGCAGGGGCGCAGTTGCTGGTGTCCGATGTCAACGCCGCCGCGGCAGCGCGCGTGGCCATCGCAACCGGCGCCACCGTCGTTGGTGCCGCCCGCATCCTCTCGGCCGAGGCGGACATATTCGCTCCCTGTGCGCTGGGCGGCGTAATCGAAGAAGTGGCGGCGGGCAAATTGCGGGCGAAGGTCGTTTGCGGGGCTGTCAACAATCAGCTAGCCACTACGGCGGACGGCGACCGTCTTCCCCAGCGCGATATTCTTTACGCGCCTGACTACGTCGTGAACGCAGGAGGAATCATCAACGTCGCCGCGAAATATCTGGGCTGGCCCCAAGCAGATTCGAACGCACGGGTGAAAGCGACTGCAGATCGTCTGGCAGGCGTGTTCACCCACGCAGAAACACACGGAGTCGCGCCACACACCGCTGCCGATCAATTGGCTCGGCAGCGGATCGCCAGTGCCTCGCTGAACTCGCCTGACGAACTCGCTGTCGCTGCGTGGCCGTGGACCGATTTCTTATTCGCGGGGTCGGCTCGCTCGACATGCCTCTGCGTGTGCTCGACCTCATGACACTACAGGGTGCAACTGTCTATCGTGCCGTCATCGACAAAGAGGGGGACGATTATTGCGTCTTGGTCGAGGCTTGTGCGCAGCGCCCACAGCTGATGGTCGAGAAAATCCGCGGCATGATCCTCGTCAGTTCGGTCGAACACGTCCTCTAGGAAGGCAAGATCATTAGGCGCGACTTCGCGAGCCGGGAGGGCAGAGCCAGGATTCCGACATGTTCTCGTGTTCAAGGATCAAGACGAACTCCGACGTTTCGCATCTTCCGTCCTGACTTCATCATGCCTGTCCGCCGTGTACCGAGGGATCATGTATTCGTCTGGTCGGCCGGCACATCACTCGGCAAGTTGGCCGCGCCCGTTTTTTCGGAGCATGCCAAACCTTCAGTGCCAAGACCGTAACAGGTCATGGACACTGAACCCATCGAATAGCCGCGCACCAGCGGATCAAGGATTTCGTTGCGGGCAGCCGCCATTCCGGCAAGATAACTCAGCGGAACGAAATGGTCGGGCGTGGGAACCGCCGCGGCATAATCGGGATGCTCCACAAGGCGCAGCAGATCGCCCGGGTTTTCTGCCAGTTGGCGAACCGCTGCTTCATCGAAACGCTCTGCCCAGTCGAACGCAAAATCGGGCTGGTTCCAGCGCACGGCTCGGAGGTTGTGAACGACATTTCCGCTAGCGACCACCAGGACGTCGCGGTCCTGCAAGGCTGCCAGTCTTGCGCCAAGGTCAAGATGATAGCTCAGCGGCTTGAGCGCGTTGATCGAGAGCTGCACCACCGGGATGTCGGCCTTAGGGTAGAGGTGCGCGAGCACCGACCACGTTCCGTGATCAAGACCCCACTGATCCTGGTCGAGACCCACCCACTCGGGCTTCACCAGCTCAACGATCTCTTTCGCGAGGTCCGGATCGCCCTGGGCCGGATATTCAAAGTCGAACAGCTCCTGTGGGAATCCGTAGAAATCGTGGATTGTGCGAGGGCGTGCCATGGCCGTCACCGCCGTAGCACCGAAATACCAATGTGCAGAAACCACGAGGATCGCCTTGGGGCGGGGCAACTCAGGCCCGAATGCCCGCCAGGCCGAGGTGTAGCCATTGCTCTCGAGCGTGTTCATCGGGCTTCCGTGGCCGATAAAGAGTGCGGGCATCCGATCCATAAGAAGACTCCTAGTGGTTCACCTTGCTGCGCGAAGGCTTGCGAAGTGATACTTCACGCGCCAGTGGCAGGCTCAACAAGTTTAAATTCGGCTTCTACCGCCGATCCTTCTTACGCTCTGTTCCTTCGAGCGATAATATCGTCATCTGACGCTAAAGCATCTCGAGTGGACGGCGGTGGCGTGGCCGGGGAAATGCCGCGTCGAGTGTCGCAAGCTGAGCGTCGGAAAGAACGATATCGGCGGCCGCGCGGTTCTCCCGCACATGTGCGACTGAACTCGCTTTCGGGATGGCGATGAGACCATCTTGCCGCAACGTCCACGAAAGTGCAACCTGCACAGGGGTTGCGCCAACCTCGGCTGCAATTTTGTCGAGAGCGGGGTGGGTAGAAAGTCGTCCCTGCTCGACTGGACTATACGCCATAACCGGTATGTTATGCTCGGCGAGCCACGGCAGCAGGTCCAATTCGGGGCCTCGCCGGACCAAATTGTAGAGGATCTGGTCGGTCACGCAGCCATTCCCGCCCGCAGCGACAAGCTCTTCCATATCGTCGGTATCGAGATTGCTGACACCCCAGTGTCGGATCTTTCCTGCCGATTTGAGCGCCTCCAATGCCTCCACAGTCTCAGCGAGCGGCACCGATCCCCGCCAATGGAGCAGGTAGAGGTCCAGCCGGTCGGTGCCGAGCCGCTTCAGGCTCGCCTCGCACGCACCGGCAAGGCGGGAGCGCGATGCGTTCTGCGGATATGCCTTGCTGACGAGGAACAACTGGTCGCGAACGCTACCTAGCGCCTCGGATATCAGCGTTTCCGCCGCACCGTCGCCGTACATTTCGGCGGTATCGACGAGCGTCATGCCCAGTTCGACACCGGCGCGCAGCGCGGCGATCTCATCGGATCGCCGCTCGGTACGCTCACCCATCTTCCAGGTGCCTTGACCCATCGAAGGAACCACTTCCCCGCCGGGCAATGTCACGTGTTTCATGTGCTTTCGTCCTGTGAGATGAGTTCGACTGTTCGGTCGCCGGAGGCGCGATTGGCAGATGACCATGATGTAACGATCATATCGCGGCCGGCCATCGATCGAGTGCCATTTTGGCGATGGAGAGCAGTTCGTTGATCGTAGCGCCGTCGCGCGCCTGAACGGACATGCCTTCCATGACCGTATTGATGAATTTGCCCAGCACGGCCGGATCGGTGTTGGCCGCAAGCTCGCCCTGCGCGGCGCCGCGTTGCAGACGCTCGATCAGGAGGGCCTCCGCCGCGATACGCTTGTCGCGCAGCAGGCATTCGATGTCGGCGGACGCCGGCGAAACGGCTGCCGCTGCCGAATACATGAAGCAGCCGGCCGGCGTTCCAGGTTCCGAGAATGATGACGCCGCTCGTTCCAGCAGGCCTTTGACGGCATCGTAGGTGGACAGCGCCGGATCGTTGATCGGTGCATAGAGGTGGACGCTGAACGTTGCGGCGTAGCGCTCGATCACCGCCGCAAACAGCCCCGCCTTGTTGTCAAACGCTGCATAGAGACTGGCGGCGGCGACGCCAGTCTCCGCCACCAGATCTGCCATCGATGTCGCTTCGTAGCCGCGCTGCCAGAACAGACGAACCGCCTTGTCGAGCGCAGCGTCAGTGTCGAACACACGAGGGCGACCTGCGCGGCGACGGGCTTTCGTCTCTGTCATCTCTGGTGCACGATATGGAATGATCGATAAATAATATCTTGAAACTGGTGGTTCGCACCCTTACAGAACGATCATTCAATAATCAAGGAGCATCCCATGAGCCGCATTGTCCGTATCCACGAATATGGCGACGCCAGCGTCCTCAGGATTGAAGATGTGGCAGTCCCCGCGCCCGCGGCCGACGAAGTGCAGATCGCGGTGAAGGCGATAGGCATAAACCGCGCCGAGGTGATGTTCCGCAACCATGCCTACCTTCAGGAAGCCGAGTTCCCGAGCCGCCTTGGCTATGAGGCTGCCGGCACTGTCGTTACGGTCGGCGCGGACGTGACCGGGTTTGCGGAAGGCGAAGCCGTCAGCGTCATCCCCCCGCTCGATATCGCGCGCTGGGGCACTTATGGCGAGGTCGCCAACGTGCCCGCCCGCCTCGTCGTCAAGCATCCGGCGGCGCTATCGTTCGAGGAAGCGGCGGCCGTATGGATGCAGTATGTCACCGCCTGGGGTGCGCTGGTGGAGCAGGCGAAACTCGGCGAGGGCGATTTCGTCATCGTCACTGCTGCCTCAAGCAGCGTCGGCCTTGCTGCCTTCCAGATTGCGCGGATGGTCGGTGCGACGGTAATCGCGACGACGCGTACCGGCGCCAAGCGCCAGGCCCTGATCGATGCCGGTGCACATCATGTCGTCGCGACCGCGGAAGAGGATCTGGTAGCAAGGGTGATGGAGATAACCGATGGTCAGGGTGCGCGCGTGGTGCTCGATCCGGTCGGAGGCCCGTCGTTCGAGCCGCTGACCGAGAGCATGGCACGCGGCGGCATCCTGCTCCAATATGGCGCGCTCAGCGGCGAACCGACGCCGTTCCCGTTGTTCTCCGTGCTGGGCAAGAGCCTCACGCTCAAGGGGTATCTCTACAGCGAGATCGTCTCAGACGATGCCGCCCTCGATCGCGCCAAGACGTTCATCGTGGCGGGTCTGGAAACGGGCGCGCTCAAGCCGCTGATCGCGCGCACTTTCCCGCTCGACGCCATCCAAGACGCTCACCGCTTCCTCGAATCGAACGATCAGATCGGCAAGGTCGTCGTTACGGTCTGACCGGCATACCGGGGAGAGTAAGCGATCGCCGCCCCTTCACCGATAGAGGATCGGACGATCGGCGCCCATGCCAGTATGAGAATGTCGACAAATTTGCGCTGACGCAAACGGCCTTGCACCAGCAACCAGTTTAACTCAACGAGGGTATCCCAACATGAAATCTCGCGCCGCTGTAGCCTTCGAAGCGGGCAAGCCACTCGAAATCGTCGAGATCGATGTCGCCCCACCCCGGAAAGGCGAAGTCCTCATACGGGTGACGCACACCGGTGTGTGCCACACCGACGCGTACACGCTGGAGGGGAGTGATCCGGAGGGTGTTTTCCCGGTGGTTCTGGGCCACGAGGGCGCGGGCATCGTTGTCGAGGTCGGTGAAGGCGTCACCAGCGTCGTGCCGGGCGATCACGTGATTCCGCTCTACACCGCCGAGTGCGGCAAGTGCGACTTCTGCCTGTCGGGCAAGACCAACCTGTGCGTCGCTGTCCGCGAAACGCAGGGCAAGGGCTTGATGCCCGATGGGACCACCCGCTTTTCGTACAACGGTCAGCCCCTCTATCATTACATGGGCTGTTCAACCTTCAGTGAATATACTGTCGTCGCCGAAGTCTCGCTCGCCAAGATCAATCCCGAGGCAAACCCCGAACACGTCTGCCTGCTCGGCTGCGGCGTCACGACCGGCATCGGCGCAGTCCATAATACCGCCAAGGTCCAGCCCGGAGACTCGGTCGCCGTGTTCGGACTCGGCGGCATCGGCCTCGCGGCGATTCAGGGTGCGCGCCAGGCGAAGGCGGGTCGCATCATCGCCATCGACACCAATCCGTCCAAGTTCGAGCTGGCACGCCAGTTCGGTGCGACCGAGTGCATCAACCCCAAGGACCATGACAAGCCCATCCAGCAAGTGCTGATCGAGATGACGGGCTGGGGCATCGATCATACCTTCGAGTGCATCGGCAACGTCCACGTCATGCGCGCCGCGCTTGAATCAGCGCACCGTGGCTGGGGTCAGTCGATCGTGATCGGCGTTGCCGGCGCGGGCGAGGAAATCTCCACCCGCCCATTCCAGCTCGTCACGGGCCGCGTATGGAAGGGGTCAGCTTTCGGCGGCGTCAAGGGACGGACAGAGCTCCCCGGCATGGTAGAGGACGCGATGAGAGGCGATATCGATCTGGCCCCGTTCGTAACCCACACGATGGGTTTGGAGGAGATCAACGAGGCCTTCCAATTGATGCACGAAGGCAAGTCGATCCGCTCGGTCATTCACTACTGACCCATCGTTACGAAGCGGCGCGAGGCGCCCGGATCGACAATTCGTCCGTCATCATGGCCCGACCCAGGCCATGATGACGCGCGCTCTCGCAAATGGGCAACGCGTCGCGATGCATTCATCTGCTACCCGACTGTGATGAAACACGGGCCGCACGGGCGTATAGGGCAGGAAGACTGAAATGAAGAGCAAGGATATTCACGCGACGACGCCGGCCACCGATCATGGGCATGCGGGGCCGCCCGCTTGCGTGCAGGTTCGCGGCGCGCGCCAGAATAACCTCAAGAATATCGACGTTGATGTACCTCGCAACGCCTTCGTGGTGTTCACCGGCATATCGGGCTCGGGCAAGTCATCGCTCGCGTTCGGCACCCTCTATGCCGAAGCCCAGCGGCGTTATCTGGAGTCGGTTGCGCCCTATGCCCGTCGCCTGATCGACCAGGCCGGGGTTCCGGAGGTCGACGCGATCGACGGTTTGCCGCCTGCGGTCGCGTTGCAGCAGCAGCGCGGCTCGGCCAACGCGCGATCCTCGGTCGGCAGCGTGACTACGCTCTCCAGCCTGGTGCGGATGCTCTATTCGCGCGTCGGCGAATATCCGCGCCATCAACCCATGCTCTATGCGGAGGATTTCTCCCCCAACACGGTCGCCGGCGCCTGCCCGACCTGTCACGGCATCGGGCGCGTCTATGACGCGACCGAAGAAACGATGGTGCCTGACGACAGCCTCACCATTCGCGACCGGGCGATCGCCGCCTGGCCGACCGCCTGGCATGGCCAGAACCTGCGCGATATCCTCGTTTCGCTCGGCTATGACGTCGATACGCCGTGGCGCGACCTGCCGAAAAAGGATCGCGACTGGATCCTCTTCACTAAAGAGGCGCCGACGGTGCCGGTCTATGCGGGCCTGACGCCCGAACAGACGCGGACGGCGCTCAAGGGCGGCATGGAGCCGAGCTACCAGGGCACCTTCACCGGCGCGCGCCGCTATGTGCTGGAAACCTTCGCCAACACCAAAAGCGCGCTGATGAAGAAGCGCGTCTCGCAATATATCATCGGACGCGATTGCCCGACCTGCGATGGCAAGCGCCTGAAGCGCGAAGCCCTGTCCGTGAAGTTCGCGGGCCTCGACATCGCCGAGTTCGGCGACCTGACGGTGTTGAAACTCCGGGACTTGCTCACGCCCGTCGCGCATGGCGAATACGGGGGCGCCGCGGCGGTCCCGAAGGGCCATGTCCTCGGCAAGGCGGCCCGCGATGCGGCGGTCGAACGGCGAGTCGCGGCAGGAGGTTCGGCGCACAAGGCTGCGCCCGACGTGCGCCGCACGCCCAATCTTTCCGATGAAAAGCGGGTCGCCGCCCAACGCCTTGCTTGCGAATTGATCGAACGGCTAGAGCCGCTGATCGATCTTGGCCTTGGCTATATTTCGCTCGACCGCAGCACGCCGACGCTCTCCTCCGGAGAGCTGCAGCGCTTGCGGCTTGCCACGCAATTGTCGTCACAGCTTTTCGGCGTGGTCTATGTGCTTGACGAGCCTTCGGCAGGGTTGCACCCGGCAGATGGCGAAGCCTTGCTCACCATCCTCGAGCGTCTCAAGGCGGCGGGCAACTCCCTGTTCGTCGTCGAACACGATCTCGACGTGATCCGCCGCGCGGAATGGCTCGTCGATGTCGGGCCTGGAGCCGGGGAAAAGGGCGGTGAAGTCCTCTACAGCGGGCCGATAGAGGGGCTTGCCGACGTCGAGGCTTCGATCACCCGCCGCTACCTGTTCGCAGAGTCGCTCCGCAGTGAGCGCACACCGCGCGACCCCACGGCATGGCTACGCCTGGAAGGGATCAGGCGTAACAATCTCCATGGTCTCGACGTCGCGTTTCCCATCGGCTGCTTCACCGCTGTCACCGGCGTTTCGGGATCGGGCAAATCCAGTCTTGTCAGTCAGGCGCTGCCCGAGCTCGTCACGGAACACCTCGGCGGCTCCCCCGTGGCCGAGGAGGAGGATATCGATCCGCTGCTCGATGTTGCGCAAAACGACACTGACGGACGCATTGTCGCAGGCATGGAGCATGTTCGCAGGCTGGTGCGGGTCGATCAGAAACCGATCGGTCGCACGCCGCGCTCGAACCTAGCCACCTACAGCGGCATGTTCGACCATGTGCGACGGATCTTCGCTGATACGCCGCTCGCCCGCCGGCGGCATTACAGCCCGGGAAGGTTCTCGTTCAACGTCCCGCAAGGCCGCTGCCCTGTGTGCGAGGGCGAGGGATACGTCATCGTGGAGCTGCTGTTCCTGCCGAGCGTTTTTGCCCCGTGCTCGACCTGTCATGGCTCTCGCTACAACCCTCAAACGCTCGAAGTCGAATGGAACGGGCGCAATATCGCCCAGGTGCTCGAACTGACGGTCGACGATGCGTGCGATTTCTTCGCTGACGAGAAATCTGTGATGCGCTCCCTCGACGTGTTGCGGGAGATCGGTCTTGGCTATCTGAGGCTCGGTCAGCCGGCGACCGAGCTGTCTGGCGGGGAGGCGCAGCGCATCAAGCTGGCGACTGAACTGCAACGCGCTCAACGCGGCAACACGATCTACATCCTCGACGAGCCGACTTCGGGGCTTCACCCCTCCGATGGCGACCGGCTGATGCAACACCTGCAGGGCCTCGTAGACGCCGGCAACACCGTCGTAGTCGTCGAACATGACATGCGCGCCATCGCCCAGACGGACTGGATCATCGACCTGGGACCGGGGGCCGGGGAAGATGGGGGCCGTATCGTTGCCAGTGGCGTCCCTGGCGTCGTTGCGGAAGCGGAAGGCAGTCTCACCGCCCGCTATCTCAAGGCGGCGCTGTAGGTCGTAAATCTGGTCGAAGGCACGTCGATCAGGTGCACCTCAAACCCACGCTGGAATGGATCGATTCTGGATGCGAGAGCCGGCGAGGTGTCACCGCGGGTTGACGCGGCTCAGGGTTCGAGTGCCCGTGAGGTGGGCCATGTTCGTGTGATACGCGGCGTGGCGGACGGCCAATCGCTGGCCATCCGCCACGCTTGCTTTGTGAGGACCTTATCCATGGAGATGGCCCTCACGTGGTTCGTCGAAACGCCCCGTCTTAATTCCCTGCTGCGATTTCCTCGACGAGTTTGGCACAGAAGGCGGGCAAATCATCGGGATCGCGGCTGGTAACAAGGCCGTTGTCGACCACGACTTCCTCATCGGTCCATGCACCGCCGGCGTTCTCGATATCGACCTTCAGCGTCGGGTAGGACGTCAAGGTGCGACCCTTGAGCGCGCCCGCCTCGATCAAAGTCCAGGGTGCATGGCATATAGCCGCAACAGGTTTTTTCTGATCGAAGAAAGCCCGGATGAAACCGATAGCCTCGTCGCTGCCGCGCAGCTTGTCGGCACCGACAGTCCCTCCGGGCACAACAAGTCCGTCAAAATCGTCGGCTTGGACCTCGGAAAACGTCTTGTCGATAGTATAGCTGCCGCCCTCGTCAAGATCGCCGTTAACTGTGCGAGCCTTGCCCGGTTCAAAACTGACCACGGTCACTTTGCCACCAGCGTCCTCGACAGCTTGCTTGGGCTTCGAGAATTCTGGTTCTTCGGTCCCGCGGGGTGCGATCAGAATGGCGACTGATTTACCTTCTAAAGTCATACTTTATCTCCTATTTCTGTCCAAGATTAAGGTCAGGTGCCCGGCTTGAGCACGACCTTCGTCCAACCAGCATCGTGCCCGTCGAAATGCTTGAAGGCTCCCGAGCCCGCCGCCGTCGACTGAGCCGGTGCCGCCGCGCTCCAAGGCTCAGCCGTGCGCGAAAGCCTGCGCCGCCGCCTCGGCCACGGCCTGATCCTGCTTGCCGGTGCCGCCCGACACGCCCACCGCGCCGATCACCGTCCCGCCCTCCTTGATCGGCACGCCCCCGGCGAAGATCATCACCTTGCCGTCGTTGGAGGCATGGATACCGTAGAAGTCGGCGCCCGGCTGGGCGAGCTTCGCCAGCGCCTTGGTCTCGACGTCGAACGCGCGCGCCGTCCACGCCTTGCTTATCGCGATGTCGACGCTGCCGCGCCACGCATCATCCATCCGCGCGAACGCCAGGAGGCAGCCGCCCGCGTCCACCACCGCGATGTTCGACGGGCTGCCGATCCGCTCGGCCTCCGCGATCCCCGCATCGATCATCGTCCGCGTGTCGTTCAGGTCGAGTGTCTGGATGGTGCGCATGGCGTGTCTCCTTGGCCAGTTCGGGGAAAGCTGTTCAGTGCACGCCGCCGCGCGCGGGTCCCCCCCCCGCGGGCGAGAGCGACATGCTAGGGTGCCGACCGCTCCGCTATTTCGCGGCCAGCAGGGTGAACTTGTGAATCTGCGGCGGTTCGGAAAACAGTTCGTCTGCCTTTTCCATCAGTGCGGCGGCAACCTTGCCGTCGAGATGGGCCTGGCGATCCTCCTCTGTCTCGAACGTATCGAAGATCGCGTACGCACCGGGACCTTCCTCGATCGCGTACCAAGTCTGAGTGCCCGGCTCAGCTTGAACGAGCGGCAATGCCGAGGTCAGGAAATCGGCGACATCGCGCTCTTTTCCGGGCTTGGCCTTCAGCGGTACATACAGGGCAAGTTTGGGCATAAGTGACTCCTCAAGTGAAACGGACAGATATTGTTCGGCAAACTAACGGACGAGCGGGCCGGCACGTTCCCTAAGAGGCGGAGCACACCCGGCCCCGCCTCCTCGTCGAAATCAGAACTCCTGTGCGGTCGGCCGGATGACGATCGCGTTGATGTCGACGTCATCAGGTTGTTCGACAGCGAACGCGATAGCACGCGCCACCGATGCCGTCGGGATGGCCTGCTTGTAGAAGTCGAGCACCGTTTCGGCAGCCGTGCCTGATGTCGTGAACTTCAAATCGCTTTCGACAGCTCCAGGCTCGATTGACGTGACCCGGACTTTTTCCCCCACCTCGTGGCGCAAGCCTTCGCTGATCGCGCTGACGGCAAACTTGGTGCCGGAGTAGACCGTGCCGCCCGGTGCGAAGACCTTGATACCCGCAACCGAGCTCAGGTTGATGATGTGACCGCTGCCCTGCTCGAGAAAACCGGGAAGGGCCGCCGCGATGCCGTAGAGCGTACCCTTCAGATTGACGTCGATCATCTGATCCCACTCGTCGGTGTTGACCTCGGCCATCGGACGGATCGGCATCAGCCCGGCATTGTTGATCAGCACGTCGAGGCGACCGAAGTCGGCAATGATTGCGGCGACGACGGACTGGACCGCCGATTTGTCGGTCACGTCCAGCGCGTAGCTACGTGCCGTGCCACCGTTTGCGGCGATGTCAGCGACGACCTCGTCGAGCCTGTCCTTGCGCCGCGCGGCGATCGCCACCTTCGCGCCGCGTTCCGCGAGAAGACGCGCAGTTTCCGCGCCGATGCCGCTGCTGCCGCCGGTAATGAGAACGACCTTGCCTTCGATACCCTTTGTCATGATTGTATTCCTTCAAGTCAGTTGTTGATTTTTTGCCGGATCGCGGCCCCGCGCGAGCCTGCCCGGCCTGATGGGATCACTGTGAGCGCAAGAGGACGGGCCCGGCGCCCACCCGGATGCGGAGCAGCTCGTAAGGCTTGCGGCGTAAATCCCGTCCGCCGTGAAAGCCGGGCTGGCGGTGGAGCTGGTTGACAGTGAAGTAGAGATAGCCGTCGGTGCCGATCGACAGTGTGTCGGGCCAGCTGATGCGGGGGTCGCTGACTACCGTCGTCCAGCGATCCTGGTCGAGCACGCGGATCGCGTTGTTCTCGTAATCGCCGGCGAACACGCGGCCCCGGTCGTCTTCGGCAATCCCGTCCGAGGCGCCTTTGCGCCCCAGGCTGCGTACCGCGCGGGCCAGTTCCTCCTCGGACACCGCGGGGTCACGCAGCATGGCCGTGGGGACCGCGTGCAGCGTGCGGCCCGACAGTGGACCGTAATACAGCAGGCTGCCGTCGGCGCTAAGCCCGATTGCGTCGCTCGCGATTGTTACCGGCGTCGCGGGTCCATCGGCGGGACGGTTCATGAGCACCGCGCCGTCGACAACCGGGGTGAAGCCGGGCTCGGGGTTGGTCGTCGCATGGTTCGACAGGCGCCGGATCGCACGTCCGCTGGCGATATCGACGACGATGATGCCGCCGATCCCCTCGTTGCTGCTGTCGGTGATGTAGGCGACGCCCTCGGCGCCCTGACGCAGATCGAAGCGCACGTCGTTGAGGTAGGTCGTGGGCAGCACCACGCTGGGCGGCAGGACGATCGTCTTCACCACCCGGTCGGTCGCGAGGTCGATTGCCACCAGCTTTGCACCGCCGGCCTGTGGTTGAGAGAATTTGGGCGCCGCCGTGTCGAGCACCCACAGGCGATTGGCGCCGTCTGCCACCACGCTCTGCACCGAGATGAAATGCCCCGCCGGGTCGGCCGGATCGGGCCGATTGGTCGCGGCGTCGGGATAGGGCACCGCCTTGCCGTCGACCAGCTCGGCAACCGTGAATGGCGCGTTATCGCCCCATTGCGGAAAGTTGACGAAGATGCGCCCGTTGGGTGCGACTGTTACGCCAGTCGGCATCGCTCCATCGAAGGTCGCGACCTGTTCGATCTGGGGCGCGGATGCACGATCGCGGGTCGTCGAGCAGGCGGCAAGCGAGAGGGCAGCGCCAGCGGCAAAAAGCAGTTTGACGGAGATTTTCATGGGATCATTTCCTTGAGAATGCGGCCCGCTTCGTGGGGCTCGGACCGGAGATATTGCGGGGGCGCCTTTACCGATGCGCCAAGCGCGGCGGCGGCGTGCCAGGGCCAGCGCGGATCCCACAGCGCAGCGCGGGCTATCGCTATGGCGTCGGCATGCCCGTCTTCGAGGATGCGCTCCGCCTGCTGCGGATCGGTGATCATTCCGACCGCCACGACAGGCATGGCGACCGCGTCCTTGACCGTCCGCGCCAGCGGTACCTGATAGCCGGGGCCGACCGGGATCTGCTGGCGCGGGTCGAGCCCGCCGCTGGAAACGTGGATCGCCGAACAACCGCGCCGCTCCAGTTCCTGCGCAAACCTTGCGGTTTCTTCCGCTGTCCAGCCGCCTTCAACCCAGTCGGTCCCGGAAACGCGAACGGTCACCGGGCGGTCGGCCGGAAACGCTTCGCGCACGGCATCGAACACTTCCAGCGGGAACCGCATCCGGTTGCCGAGGCTGCCGCCGTATTCGTCGCCGCGCCGGTTGGAGATCGGCGAAAGAAACGCGTGAAGCAGATAGCCATGCGCAGCGTGAATCTGGACGGCTTCGATGCCGAGCCTGCCGGCGCGCCGGGCGGCATCCGCGAACGCTTCCCGGATGCGGGCAAGCCCTGACTCGTCCAGTTCGACAGGGGGATGGTCGTCCGGAGCAAAGGGAATGGTGCTGGGTGCCACGGTCTGCCAGCCATTCTCCGTATCGGGGGGAAGCTGCGCTCCGCCGTGCCACGGCTTGGCGCTGCTCGCCTTGCGGCCGGCATGGGCCAGCTGGATGATCAGCGGCATGTCCGACCAACGGCGCACACTTTCGAGCACGCTTCGCATCGCCGCTTCGGTACGGTCATCGTACAGGCCGATGTCACCGTAGGTGATGCGCCCTTCGGGGCTGACCGCGGTCGCCTCTATCGTCAGCGCGCCCGCGCCCGAGAGCGCCAACTGGCCGAGATGCATCTGGTGCCAGTCGGTCATCGCGCCGTCGACTGCCGAATACTGGCACATCGGCGCGATGACGATGCGGTTGGCGAGCCGCAGCACGCCAACCTCAATCGGTTCGAACAGATGCGCCATCACCATTCGCCCGTGTTGGGCATGGAGGCCCAGGGTTCGGCCGGAGCCTTGTGTTCGCCCTTCTGCAGCAGTTCGATCGAGATCCCGTCCGGCGAGCGGACGAACGCCATGTATCCGTCACGCGGGGGGCGATTGATCGTCACGCCGCCCGCCTGCAGCCGCGCGCACGATTCGTAGATGTCGTCGACCCCGTAGGCGAGGTGGCCGAAGTTGCGGCCCCCGGTATAAGTCTCGGCAGGGCTGCCGTCCTCGGGCGGCCAGTTGTACGTCAGCTCGACCTCGGCATCGCCTTGCTCGCCGTCGCCGCGGAAATCCTCATCGGCGGCAAGGTAGATCAGCGTGTAACGCCCGGCTTGGTTCTCCATGCGCCGGGTCTCCTTGAGACCCAGCAGCGTGAAGAAACGGATCGCCGCCTCGGGATCGGCGACGCGCAGCATGGTGTGGAGATAGCGCATGATCAGGCGACCTTGTCCTTGAGGGCTTCCATTACGAGTTCCGCGGTGCGGGTAGCGCTGGCGGGGTTCTGGCCGGTCACCAGATTGCCGTCGCGCAGGGCGAAGGGGGCAAAATCGGGGCCGCCCTCGTGCTTGCCCCCAAGTTCCTTGAGGCGCGTTTCGAGCAGGAACGGCACCGCCTGATCGAGGCCGACCGCGCGTTCCTCGCTGTCGGTGAAGCCCGCGACACGGCGGTCAGCCACGAGGGGCGTGCCATCGGCCTTCTTTGCCGAGACCAGCCCAGCCGGTCCATGGCAGACGGCGGCGACGATCTTGCCTTCGCGGTCGAAGCGTTCGACCAGGCGGGCCAGTTCGTCGCTGCCGGGGTAATCGAACATGGTGCCGTGGCCGCCGGGCAGGAACAGCGCGTCGTAGCTGGCGGGATCGATGCTTGTGAATACAGGGGTGCTGGCAACCTCGGCCTTCAGGGCCTCGTCCTTCAGATAGCGTTCGACCGAAGCGTCGTTCTCGCCGTCGGCGTTGACGCTGCGCTGGTCGACGGGGATGGCGCCGCCCTTGATCGAGGCCAGCGTCACCTCGGCGCCCGCATCGCGGAAGGCATAATACGGGGTGGTAAGTTCCTCGAGCCAGACACCCGTCGGTTCGGTGCCGGGGGTCATGCGGTCGGCGGAGGTGGTCACCATGAGTATGCGGCTCATCGTCAGTTGTCCTTTTCTAGTGATGTCGGGAACACGAGCAAACGCACCCGCCGGCGCCGCGCCCGCCACCAGGACAGCGGTGAGGGCTTGGAGCAATTGGCGGCGATTTTGCTTCGATCGTTCCTTTCGGCGGCTTAGATACGCATGGAACGACATCATGAAATCCAAAGGGAATGGCGAGCAGCCATAAATCTCTTTATGGAACCGGAATGTCCCTCCTGCAGTTGCGCACCTTCGTCGAAGTCTACCGCCGTCGTTCATTGAGCGAAGCGGCACGGGCGATCGGCATCACCCAGCCTGCGGCCTCGCAACACATCGCCTCGCTCGAGGCGCAACTGGGCCGTCCCTTGTTCGATCGACATTCGCGGGGTGTTCGACCAACAGCGATTGCCGACGATCTCGCAGCTTCGATCGGAAACAGCCTCGACACGGCGGAATCGGCACTGGCCAGCGCGCGGGCCCGTTCGTCCCGCATTTCGGGCACGGTCCACATCGCCGCGCCTTCCGACCTGCTGGGAGAGATGATCGCGCCCCGACTGGCGCCGCTGCTGGCGGCAGGGCTGGATCTGCGCCTGCATATCGGCGGGCGCGAGGCGCTCTACGCCATGCTGCTCGAGGACAAGGTGCACCTGGCCGTCACCGCCTCGCAACCCGAAGATCCACGGCTGGCCTTTCATGCGCTGGGCGAAGAGCACCTGCGCGCCGTAGCCTCACCCGCCGTGGCGAGCCGGATTGCCGAATTGCCGCTGGCCGACGGGCTCAACCGGACGGCCCACCTCGCCTACGATCTCGACCGGCCGCTGCTGCGGACCTGGCTTGAGGCAAACCAGATCGAGCTGACGAACCAGCCCGCCTTGACCGCGCCCGACCTCAGGGTGCTACGGTCGGGATTGTGCGCGGGCCTCGGCTGGACAGTGCTGCCCGGCTATCTCATCCGCGGAGAACGCGCTGCCTGCACGCTGATCGAGATACCCGCGCCGATCACGGTGCCGCGCAACGCTTTCTACCTTGTGTGGGCACGCTCATCGCTGCGACACCCGCGCGTGGCCATGGCTCGGGACGCCCTGATTGCTGCACTCCGAAGATAATGGTGGCCAGCTGAAGCGCCGACGGTTCGGCTTATCTTTGACCTCGCGGAGCGTGGCCTCGACGGAACCCCGATGGGAGGCCGTGCTATCGCGGAGTATCTGAATGCGCGTGGCTATACCCGGCGTGGACGGCCGTTCTACAACGCGACCGTCGCCGGCATCCTGAGCCGTCCACATTATCTCGGGCGCTTTGTCGGCAACAAGTTCGACTTCGACGGCAAACTCCTGCCTGAAGAAGAATGGACTTGGGTCGATTGCCTCGCGCTAATCACCCAAGACCAGTTTGATCGAGTTGCCGCGCTGCGTGCCGAACGGGCACCACGAACTACCGCTCCTCGCATTGTCAACGGTCCGACATTATTAGTTGGCATAGCGCGTTGCGGTGTGCCTGGGTGCGGTTGCGGCATGACCATCCGCACGGGCAAAGCCGGCCGCTACCGCTACTATTCGTGTCACTCCAGAGTGAACGCAGGCGCTCTCAGTTGCTCATGTCCGAATGTCCGAGCAGAGAAGCTGGACGAACTGGTCATGTCGCAGCTCGCTCTGCGCATTTTCTCAGACGACCAGCTTGAGCCTCTATTGCAGAAAGTGCTCGACACCTCGGATGAAGCACGGGAGCGAAAGCAATCTGAGATCGAACAATGCGAAACGAGGCTCGCTGAGGCACGCAAGCGCCTCGCCAATCTTCATAATGCAATCGAGGCCGGGACCGTATCGACGCGCGATCCTGATATTGCCAGTAGGATTAAGGGTCGCAGGGCTGAGATCGATGGCCTCACGCAAACGGCAAAGACCCTTCGCCAACAGCTCGACCGCGGGCCCTCGCGTATTACTCCGAACGTAGTAAAGAGGTTCGGACAGATCGTTCGTGAGCGCATCGTATCGGGTGATAGCCATGCGCGCCAGCAGATCGCGCGTGCGTTCATCAAGCAGGTCCGCGTCGGGCCAAACATCATCATCGAAGGCGAAACCGAAGCGCTGGCTCATGGCGCTGCCGCGATTGCACGATCAAATGAAAAGGTGCCCACCTTTGACCGGAAATGGTGCGGTCGAGAAGACTCGAACTTCCACGGGCTTGCGCCCACAACGACCTCAACGTTGCGCGTCTACCAATTCCGCCACGACCGCACACAGTCCGCTTGCGACAGGGGCCGATAAAGGCCGTCCCGCGCTGGTAGGAGCGCGCCCCTAGCAGCGGTTTTTCGGGCTCGCAAGAACTTAGCGTCGGATTCGACCCCACTTCCTCGCCGCTTTATCGGGGCGCCCAGCCGATATCGGCGAAGACGGCGGCTTTCGGCACGTCGGTGATCGCCTCATTGATCGTCATCGTCTCGCCGGGAGCGAGCGTTTTCTGCGAGGGCGCCACTTCCCAGCTGTAGACAATCCGCTCGCGCGCATCGCGCAGCACGATGAGAATCGGCGGCACGTCGCGGCTCTCGCGCGCCTCGTTGGTCACGGTGATCCGCGCGCCGAAGAATTCGGTGCCGTTGGCGAGCGTGCGCCGCTCCTGTTCCTCGACCGGGAATTCGAGCTTGAGATCGGGCTCGGCCATCGCGAAGAGCGGCCGCTGGATCGGCACCCAGGCCGGCACGCCGATGAAATTCACCGCCGCGACCGCGCCCAGGCTAAAGACCGCGAACAGCACCGCCGCCCAGGTCCAGATCCGCATCCAGTTGCGGCGCGGGCGGAACGGGGGCGCGTAGTCGAACTGCGAAGCCTCGTCGGCAAAATCGGGCTCGCGCACCCCGGAAAGGCGGTCGGGCGGCAACTCGCCGTAAGGCGGATCGGCATTGTCGAAATCGGGGGCGCGGGCGAAATCGGGAGTGCGTTCGTCGGGCGATGCGGTCCGGGTGCCGAACCCGCCCGCTTTCGGCCGGGGAGCTTCTGCCGATGTGGCAGGCTCTTCCTCATGCGGAAAGGCACCCTGGGCGGAGGCCGTGGGCGGGACATTCTCGACACCCTCGCGCGATTCCTGCGAAACCGGCGTCGCCGTTGCGGCCGAAGCCGGTTCTTCGGTGATCGGTTCCGCGGCATCGGGGCCGTCCTGGAACCAGCTGTGCTTGCATTTCGCACAACGCACCGTGCGCCCTTCCAACCCGATCGCGCTGTCGGGAACGACATAGCGCGTGTTGCAGGCGGGGCAGGCGATAATCATGTCACTCCCCCGCTTAATGCGGTGTGCGAATCACGACAAGCGCGCGACGAGTCGACTTGGCCGCGTGGCGCCTTTTTTCCACATGAACGCGGCGCTATAGGCATCCGCGATGCAGATGCGAACCGCCGAACGGGCCTCGGGGGCCGCGGAATGAACACGGCCGAGAAGGGCGTCGTGCGGTTCGACAATGTCGGCCTGCGCTACGGGACGGATGGCGAGGTGCTGAGCAACATCGCCTTCACGCTCTATCCCGGGCGCTTCTATTTCCTCACCGGGGCCAGCGGCGCGGGCAAAACCTCGTTGCTCAAGCTGCTGTATCTCGCCCAGCGTCCGTCGCGCGGCGGGATCAGCATGTTTGGCAGCGACGTGATCACTCTTCCGCGCGAGAGCCTGCCCGCCTTTCGGCGCCGGATCGGCGTGGTCTTTCAGGATTTCCGCTTGGTTGAGCACCTCTCGGCCTTCGACAATATCGCCCTGCCCCTGCGGGTTTCGGGCGTGCGCGAGGCGGATATTCACCAGCCGGTCACCGACATGCTCGACTGGGTCGGCCTGTCGCACCGGGCCGAGGCGCGGCCGGCGACCTTGTCGGGCGGGGAACAACAACGCGTCGCCATCGCCCGCGCGGTGATCGGCCGGCCCGAACTGCTGGTTGCGGACGAGCCGACCGGCAACGTCGATCCCGAGATGGCGCTGAAACTGCTGCGCCTGTTCGAGGCGTTGAACCGGCTCGGCACGACCGTGGTGGTGGCGACGCACGACGTCCATCTCCTGCGCAAGGTGCCGGATTCGCTGATCATGCGGATCGACAAGGGCAAGCTGTCCGATCCGACCGGGGCGCTGCGCTATCCCCCCCGTCGCGAATTCGCCGAGATCCCCTCGTGAACCGTCCCCCTGCCCTTGCCCGGGCGATCGAGCGCGGGCTCGACCCGTTTCGCGGCAAGCATGCCTCGCATCTTCTGCCCAAAACCCGGCTCGGCGGGCCGATCCCCTGGGTCATCGCGATCATGGTCGCGCTCACCGTGCTGACGGCGGGTGGCGGGCTCGCGCTCGACAATCTGGCCAATCGCGCCCGGGCCGACCTTTCGGGCGGGGTGACGGTCCAGATCGTGGAGGCCGACCCGCGACTGCGCACGGTGCAGGCGGACCGGGCGGCCGACCTGTTGCGCGCGGCGCCCGGCGTCGCCAGTCTTCGCCGCGTGCCGGAGAGCGAACTCGAAGCGCTGGTCGAACCCTGGCTGGGCTCCGGGCTCGACGAGGAGATCGTGCCCCTGCCCGCCCTGATCGACGTTCGGCTCGACGGCCCCGCCACCCCGGCCGCAATCGGCCGGTTGCGCGCGGCCCTTGCCGGTGCCGCAGCCGAAGCGCGCATTGACGCCCAGTCCGACTGGCTGGGCCCCGTTTTCGACACCGTGTCGGCTCTGCGCCTGATGTCCTTCGGACTGATAGCGCTGCTGGCCTTCACCGGAGCCGCGGCCGTGTGGCTTGCGGCACGCAATGCGCTCAACGCCAATCGCGACACGATCGAGATCGTCCACCTTCTCGGCGGCGACGATGCGCAGATCGCGCGCATCTTCCAGCGCTCGGTGATGGTCGACGCGGCGGTCGGCGGCGTCTGCGGGCTGGTTCTGGGCGGTGCGGCGATCGCGCTGCTCGGCGCGCAGTTCGCCGCGCTCGAATCGGGCATGGTCGCGCGCGGCGGCCTTGCACCCGCCGACTGGTTGCTGCTCGCCCTCGTTCCACTGGCGATGATCGGGATTGCCTTGCTCACTGCGCGGATGACGGTAATGGCGAGCCTGAGACGCATGTTGTGATTTTTCGCCTCTTTGCCTTTGTCGTCATGGTCTATGCGCTGGGTTTCCTCGCCTTCGCGGTGACTCTGCCCCAACCGCTGGACGAGACCCGGACCGACGCGATCCTCGTGCCGACCGGAGGCCCCGGACGCATCCAACGCGGGCTCGAAGTGCTCCGCGCCGATCGCGCGCCCGTCCTGTTCGTGTCCGGCGTCGACCCCGAGGTGACTGCGGACGAATTCGCCCGTCAGTTCGACGTCACCGCGCGCGAGATGGAGTGCTGCGTCACGCTGGGCAAGCTGGCGGTGGATACGCGCAGCAATGCGGGCGAGGCGGCGCAGTGGCTGGCGACCAACGATTATCGCGAGGTCCGTCTCGTCACTACGGACTGGCACATGCGCCGCGCCGCCGCCGAGATGCGTCATGCGTTGCCGGACGATATCGCGCTGGTCGAGGATGCGGTGCCCTCGGACCCCGATTTCGGCCAGCTGTTCCTCGAGTACAACAAGCTGATCGCCGTCGTGATCTCGCAAGGGTTTCCCGACCTGGGATGGAACGCGCAATGACCTTGCTGCGCAATCTGGCCTTCTACGCCGCCTTCTATCTCGGCACGATCCCGATCACGCTGGCTGCTCTGGCGCTGCTGCCTTTCAGCCAGCGGCGGTTTCGCGGCGCGGTGGAGGCGTGGAGCGGATACCACCGCTGGTGCGTCGAGCATCTGCTGGGGTGCCGGGTCCGCATCGAAGGCGTGATGCCGCGCGAACCGGTGCTCTACGCGATCAAGCACGAAAGCTTCTTCGAGGCGATCGATGCGCCCCATCTGTTCGATCACCCCGGCGTCTTCGCCAAGGACGAACTGTTCAGGATCTGGGGGTGGGCCCATGCGGGCGCGGCCTATGGCCTGATCAAGGTCGAGCGGAACGCCGGCGCGCGGGCGCTGATGGGCATGATCCGCGAGGCCAAACGCCTGACCGCCGCCGGACGCCCGCTGGTAATTTTTCCCGAAGGGACGCGCGTTCCGCATCGGGAGCGACGGCGCCTTCAGGCCGGATTTGCCGGGCTCTACAAGATGCTCGGCTTGGCCGTCGTGCCGGTGGCTGTCGACAGCGGGCCGCCCTATCACCGCGGCCTGAAGCGGCGCGGCACGATCACCTACCGGTTCGGGGAGCCGATCCCGGCCGGGCTCGATCGGCGCGATGTCGAACTGCGCGTGCTCGACGCGATCAATGCGCTCAATTCGCCGATAGAGATTCGGCCGACCGGCGAAGAATAGCGGCGATCTCGTCCATCTGCGCGCGGGTGCCAATAGTGATCCGCAGCGCCTGACCCAGTCCCTGCCCCGGCAGGTGACGCACGGCATAGCCCCCTTCGGCCAGCTCCTCGCGCGCGGTCTCGGCGCTCAGCGCCCCCTCGAACAGGACCAGCAGGAAATTCGCCTTGCTCGGCACGGCGCGCAGCCCGTGATTGCCGAGCGCTTCCACCGCTTCGACGAAGCGCGCCAGCTCGGCATCGTTGTGCCGGCGCGACCGCTCGACGAAATCGGCATCGCCCAGCGCGGCCGCCGCAGCGGCCTGCCCGCTCGCGGTGACGTTGAATGGCCCGCGAATGCGATTGAGCGTGGCGATGATGCCCGGCGCGCCGGTGCCCCACCCGATCCGCTCGCCGGCGAGCCCGTAGATCTTGGAAAAGGTGCGCGTGACCAGCACGTTGTCGTGCGCCTCGGCCAGCGCCATGCCGCCGTCATCTTCATCGGGCGCGAGATATTCGGCATAGGCCTGGTCGACCACCAGCAGCACGTTGCGCGGCAGGCCCGAATGCAGTCGCTCCAGCTCGCTTCGCCCGATATAGGTGCCGGTGGGATTGTTCGGATTGGCGAGGAAGACGACGCGTGTCCGCTCGCTCACCGCGCCCAGCAGGGCATCGACATCGGCGCCGAAATCCTTGTCCGCCACCTCGACCGGCGTGGCGCCGCAGCGCCTCGTGGCAATCTCGTACACCGCGAAGCTGTAGCGCGAAAAGACGATCTCGTCGCCCGGCCCGGCATAGCCCTGCGCCGCGAGGTTCAGCAGCTCATCCGATCCGGTCCCGCAGACGATCCGCGCCGGATCGATCCCGTGCTTCGCACCGATCGCCTCTCTCAGCGCGCGGGCGTCGGGATCGGGATAGCGCGCCGGATCGCGCGGCTCCCCCAGCACGACCAGCGCCTGCGGACTGCACCCCAGCGGGTTTTCGTTGGCCGAGAGCTTGACCAGTTCCCGCCCGTCCTTCGCCTTCGAGGCTCCGGGGACATAGGCATGGATCGCCTCGATCCAGGGCTTGGGGCGGGGGCCGGCGGGTGTTTCGTGTTCGCTCATGGGGCCTGCCCTTAGTGATGGACGGCGCGGTTCGACAACGCCTAAGAGCGGCGGCGTGACGGGTGACAGCAAAATCTGCCGGCTTTCGCAGCCCTTGCCGCTCGATGGCGGGAGCGCGCTGATCGATGCCGAGATTGCCTATCAGACCTATGGCGAACTGGCCGCAGATCGCGACAATGCGATCCTCGTCTGCCACGCGCTGACCGGCGACCAGTATCTCGCCGACACGCACCCGGTGACCGGCAAGCCCGGCTGGTGGGAGCGCATGGTCGGGCCGGGCAAGCCGATCGACACCAGCCGCCATTTCGTCGTCTGCGCCAATGTCATCGGCAGCTGCATGGGCTCGTCCGGCCCGGCCAGCATCGCCCCGGACGGGGCGCCCTATGCGATGCGCTTTCCGGTCATCACGATCCGCGACATGGTGCGCGGGCTCGTCGGCCTGCTCGACGCGCTGGGGATCGAGCGGCTCCACGCGGTGGTCGGCGGATCGATGGGCGGGATGCAGGCGTTGAGTCTCGCCGCCAACTGGCCCGAACGGGCCGGGCGCGTGCTGGTGATCGCCTCGACCAGCCGCCATTCGGCGCAGAACATCGCCTTTCACGAGTTGGGGCGCCAAGCGATCATGGCCGATCCGAACTGGCGGCAGGGCGATTACTACGATTGCGACGCGCAGCCCGTCGCCGGACTGGCAGTGGCGCGCATGGCCGCCCACGTCACCTATCTCTCCGAGGAAGGGCTGACTGCCAAGTTCGGCCGCAACCTTCAGGATCGCCCGGAAAAGAGCTTCGGCTTCGACGCGGATTTCCAGGTCGAGAGCTATCTGCGCTATCAGGGCAGCGGCTTCACCAAGCGGTTCGACGCCAACAGTTACCTCTATATCACCCGCGCGATGGATTATTTCGATCTTGCCGAGGAACATGGCGGGCGGCTCTCCGATGCCTTTGCCGGGACGGCGGCGCGGTTCTGCCTCGTCAGCTTCGATTCCGACTGGCTCTACCCGACGTCGGAAAGCCGCCATGTGGTCCATGCGCTGAACGCGGCCGGCGCGCCGGTTAGCTTCGTCGAATTAAGCGCGCCGCACGGGCACGACAGTTTCCTGCTTGAACACGAAACGCTCGACCGGGTGGTCCGGGGTTTCCTCGATGGCTGAGCCGCGCAGCGCCCTGCGCCCCGATCTGGCAGTGATCGCGGATCACGTCGCGCGCGGAAGCCGCGTGCTCGACATCGGCTGCGGCGACGGTGCGCTGATGGCGGCCTTGCGGGCACACGGCTGCGACGTGCGGGGGATCGAGATCGACCCTGACAGTGTCGGGCGCTGTGTAGCCCAAGGGCTCAGCGTGGTGCAGGGCGATGCCGACAATCATCTGGTCGATTATCCCGATGGCGGTTTCGACTACGCGGTGCTCAGCCAGACGCTGCAGACGACGGCGCGGCCCGACCGGATGCTGGAGCAGCTTCTGCGGGTCGGGAAGCGCGCGTTCGTCAGCTTTCCCAATTTCGCCCAGTGGCGCACGCGCGCCGCGCTGATGTTCGGCGGGCGGATGCCGGTTACCCGTGCCCTGCCGGTAAGCTGGTATGCGACGGCGAACATCCACCACGTGACCGTCGCCGATTTCCGCGAGCTGGCGCAGGAGAAGGGGGCGCGGATCGAAGGCGAGTGGTTCTTCTCCGGCGAACGCAGGATCGCCGCGCGCGGCGCCAATATCCGCGCCGAATTTGCGGTGTTCGAACTGGGTCGTTGAAGCAGGGTTCGCGGCCGCCCCGGATATGAAAAAGGGGCCGGCACCAGCGGCGTCGTCCCCTCTTTCACATTTTTGCGAAATGTCGCGGAATTACATCTCGGCGATTTCGATCCGGACACGGCGATTGGCCGGTTCGCGGACGCCGTTCGCGGTGTCGACATTCTGCGGCGCCTGCCCTTCGGCTTCGGTCTCGATCTCCGCGGCGGGCACGCCCTTGCTCACGAGATACGCCTGAACTGCCTCAGCACGCTCGCCGGCGAGTTCCTGATTGTATTCGCGGGTCCCGGTGGTGTCGGTGAAGCCGACCAGCGTCATGCCGATGCCCGGCGTGCCTTCATAGGCGGTGGCGATCCGGTCGAGCTGCTGCTGCGTCGCCGAGGACAGCTCGGCGCTGTCCAGCGCGAAGAACACGCGGTTGGCGTTTTTGTTCGCGACGGCCGCCTGCGGATCGCCCATGGCAAGCTCGTCCTGCTCCGAGGTTGCGGGCGCGTCGATCGTGTTTCCTTCGTTCTCGAGCTCGGTTTCGTTGCTGCCGCAGGCGGCCACGGTGAGCCCGAGGGCGAGGCTGGCAAGTGCGAGTGCGAGTGCACGCATGATGCAATCCTTTCGGTAATCCAATAATCCAAAGTGACGAACGGGAAAGCCGGCGGAATTCGCCGTGCGCCCACATGCCCAAACCCTGCGCGTCGGCTCAGGTTCCGAGGCGGTCCGCGTGCCAGCCCACATGCTCGGCCATGAAGGTCGAGATGAAATAATAGGAATGGTCGTAGCCGTCCTGCATCCGGATGGTCGGTGTCATCCCCGCCTTGGCGCAGGCCATGGAGAGCGCACCGGTCTTCAGCTGCTCGTCCAGGAACTGGTCGGCGGTGCCCTGATCGACGAGGATGTGATCGGCCCGCGCTCCGTCCTCGATCAGCGCGACGGCGTCGTATTCGCGCCAAGCTGCCCGGTCCTCGCCGAGATAGCGGCCGAGCGCCTTTTCGCCCCACGGGACCGAGGACGGCGCCGCGATCGGCGAAAAGGCGCTGATCGAGCGGAAGCGGCCCGGATTGCGCAGGCCGATGGTCAGCGCGCCAAGGCCGCCCATCGAATGGCCCATGATCGACTGGCGATCGAGGTCCGCCGGAAACGCGCGCGCCACCAGTCGGGGCAGCTCGTCCTCGACATAGCTGCGCATCCGGAAATGCCGCGACCACGGCTCCTGCGTCGCGTCGAGGTAGAAGCCTGCGCCCTTGCCGAAATCGTATTCGTCATCGGCGTCGGGCACGTCCTCGCCCCGCGGCGAGGTGTCGGGCGCGACGAAGATCACGCCCCGCTCGGCACAGGCGCGGCGATATTCGCCCTTCTCGGTGACATTGGCGTGGGTGCAGGTGAGGCCCGAAAGATACCACAGCACCGGCAGTCTGGCGCCGTCGGCCAGTTCCTCGGCCTGGGGCGGCAGATAGACCGAAAAGGTCATCTCGGTGCCGGTCGCCTCGGAAGGGTGGGACAGCACGAATTGCTGCCCGCCATAGCTCTTGTTCTGCGATAGATAGTCCATGCAGCCTGCGCTGCGCAGGTCGCCCGCCGCGGGTCAATATGCCTGCGGCGAGCGGACCGCGTGCCGGGATCAGCCCGGACGGTGGATGCCGCAGATCTTGTGCCCGTCGAGATCGCGGAAATAGGACAGGTGGATCGGCCCCATGGTGGTTTCGCGCAGGCCCGGCGGATCCTCGATGCTGGTGCCGCCGGCCGCGATCGCGACATCGTGCAGTTCCTTGACCTGTTCGGGAGAGGAGCACTTGAAGCCGATGGTCATGCCGTTGGCCGCGGTCGCCGGCTCGCCGTCGATCGGCTGGCTGAGCGCGAGCGTGTTGCCGTCATGCATGAAGAAGACCCGCTCCGTCCCTCCGGCGGTGGTGTTGTCCATCGATTTGGTCGCGCCGAGAACGGCGAGGACCTTTTCGTAGAACGCCTTCGACTTCCCGATGTCGTTGGTGCCGATCATGATGTGATTGAACATGTGTCTCTCTCCTTTGCGTCAGTCGTAGACCACGACGCTGCGGATGCTTTCGCCCGCATGCATCAGGTCGAAGCCCTTGTTGATTTCTTCCAGCTTGAGGACGTGGGTGATCATCGGGTCGATCTGGATCTTGCCGTCCATGTACCAGTCGACGATCTTCGGCACGTCGGTCCGGCCCTTGGCCCCGCCGAAGGCCGTGCCGCGCCAGTTGCGTCCGGTCACCAGCTGGAAGGGCCGCGTCTCGATCGTCTTGCCCGATTCGGCGACGCCGATCACGATGCTGGTGCCCCAGCCCTTGTGGCAGCATTCGAGCGCCTGGCGCATGACATCGGTGTTGCCGGTGCAGTCGAAGCTGTAATCCGCCCCACCATCGAGCATGGCGACGAGGGTGCCGACGACATCGTCGACTTCCTTCGGATTGACGAAGTCGGTCATCCCGAAATGTTCGCCCCAGACCTTCTTCTCGGCATTGATGTCGACACCCACGATCCGGTCCGCGCCGGCCATTTTCGCACCCTGGATCACATTCAACCCGATCCCGCCGAGACCGAACACCACGACATTGTCGCCCGGCTTCACCTGCGCGGTGTTGACCACCGCGCCGACCCCGGTCGTCACCCCGCACCCGACATAGCAGGTGGTGTGGAACGGCGCGTCCTCGCGAATCTTGGCCACCGCGATCTCGGGCAGGACAGTGAAGTTGGAGAAGGTCGAACAGCCCATGTAATGGTAGATCGGCTTGCCGTTGTAGCTGAAGCGCGTCGTCCCGTCGGGCATCAGCCCCTTGCCCTGCGTCTCCCGGATCGCGCTGCAAAGGTTCGTCTTGCCGCTGAGGCACATTTTGCACTGGCGGCATTCCGGGGTGTAGAGCGGGATGACATGGTCGCCTTCCTTCACCGAGGTGACCCCAGGGCCAACCTCGCGCACGATCCCGGCGCCTTCGTGACCCAGCACGCTGGGGAACAGGCCTTCGCTGTCGAGCCCGTCGAGCGTGTAGGCATCGGTGTGGCAGATGCCGGTCGCCATGATCTCGATCAGGACCTCGCCCGCCTTCGGCCCTTCGAGATCGAGTTCGACGATCTCCAGCGGCTTTTTGGCTTCGAAGGCGACAGCGGCTCTGGTCTTCATTGGTCAATTCTCCTTGGACACAACGGGTAGGCAAGCCGTTCCCGCGCCGCAAGGCATTCGGTTGCGGTTCAGCGCGGGAGGGATACAGAGCGCCCATGTTCTCGCATTTACTGGCCAGTGCCTTCGTTCTGTCTGCCGCCGCGCAGCCCGCGCCTCTCGCATCGGGAGCCGTGGGGGCCGACCTGCCGATCGAGCAGCAGACCGCCCTTCGCTGCGCGACGGCGATCGCCATCGCCACCGAGCGCCAGCGGGCCGGGACCGCCGGCAGCGAGGACTGGCCCGACCTTCTCGAGAACCAGCGTGGGCGCGAATTCTTCGTCCGCAGCTTCGCCAGGCTGATCGACGATACGGGCCTGTCGCGCGAGGAGCTTGCCCTGCGGGGGCGGGCGGAGGCCGAAAAGCTCTCCGCCGATCAAGCGACGTTCGATGCCGTGATGCCCGCCTGCCTGCTCATGATGCGCGCCTCGGGCCTCTAGAAACCTGACGGAATGTTTCAGCGGCGGTTCACTCCACGCGTGCCAGTGTGGCTACGCCGTAGAACAAGGTTGCCGACCATGATTCGCACATTGACCACCCTCGCCGCCGCGCCGTTGCTGGCTGCCGCCGCGCCTTCCTTCGCGCAGGACATCTATCTCGACGAGCCGCCGCTTGCCGATGAATCGCTCGACCGCATGGGCGACGTCCTGTCTGATCCTGTCCGCCAGCAGGAACTCGCGACCTCGCTTGCAGTGGTGACCGAGATCCTGCTCGACCTGCCGCTCGCCCCGATCCTCGATCCCCTCGCGCAGGTCGCGGGTCAGGCGACCGGAGAGCCGGTCCGCCGGATCGATCCCGACACCACCTTGCGTCGGATCGCGCCCGATGCAGGCCGCGTCTCGGCCGAAATCCAGGACAAGCTGCCCCGCACCATGCAGGGGATCGGCGCGATGAGCGGAGCGGTCTCCCGGATGATGCCGGCGCTGCGCGACATGGCCGCTCAGCTGCGCGCCGCGATCCCCGAGCAACCGGTCGCGGATTATTGATCGGCGAGGCCGCCGCGCCCCTTTTCGCGCCAGCTCGTCGCGCATGGTGGATTTTGCCGTCGCAGTGATGCATGAATGCAGCGACTTATGTGGCAACTCCACCATTTCCCCCTCTGCCCGTTCAGCCGCAAGGTTCGCCTGACTCTCGGCGAGAAGAACGTGCCGTTCGAACTCGTCACCCAGTTGCCGTGGGAAGGGCGCGACGAATTGTGGCGACTGAACGATGCTGGACGCGTGCCCGTGCTGCACGATCCGGCGCGCAGTATCGCGCTGTGCGACAGCCGGGCGATCTGCGAATATTTCGAGGAGACCGGCCAGCAGGCCTCGCTGCTCGGCGGATCGGCGCTGGCGCGGGCGGAAATCCGCCGGCTGGTCGCCCTGTTCGACGAGAATTTCCATGCCGACGTGGTCGGGCCGCTGCTGCACGAAAAGCTCAAGAAGCGGACCGTCTACCGCCAACCGCCGGATTCGCGCGCGCTGCGCGAGGCGATGAAGCTGGCGCATGGCCATCTCGACTATATCGATTGGCTGGTCGACAATCGCAGCTGGCTGGGCGGCGCGACGATGAGCCTCGCGGACCTGGCCGCCGCGGCGCAGATTTCGGTCGCCGACTATCTCGGCGGGATCGACTGGTCGGGCCACGAACAGACGCGCAGCTGGTATTCGGTGTTCAAGAGCCGTCCGAGCTTCCGCCCCCTGCTGTCGGAACGGATGGACGGGATCGCCCCGCCCCGGCACTATGCGCTCGTCGATGCGTAATAGTCTCGTACCGGCAATTGCCGGCAGGCGGACCCCATGGTGGCCGCGCGAGAACGGAGCCTCACGATGACCGACAAAATGAACCTCACCGACGCCGAATGGCGCGAAAAGCTCACGCCCGAGCAATACCACGTCCTGCGCGAAAAGGGCACGGAGCGCGCCTTCACCGGCGCATACGACAAGAACAAGCAGGCCGGCGAATATCACTGCGCCGCCTGCGGGCAGCTCGTCTTCGAAAGCGAGAACAAGTACGACAGCGGTTCGGGCTGGCCCAGCTTCACCGCCCCGGCCGATAGCGAGGCGGTGGAGGAACACCGCGATGCGAGCCACGGCATGGTCCGCACCGAAGTTGTCTGCGGCAAGTGCGAGAGCCATCTCGGCCATGTCTTCCCCGACGGGCCGGGCGAGAACGGGCTGCGCTACTGCATCAATTCCGCCGCGCTCGATTTCGAACCGGAAGACTGATCGCCCGCCTTCCGGGACGGGTTTGCACGCGACTATTCACCCCGGGTTACAACTCGCCTATGCACTGGCCCGGCAAGGGTTATGGATGAGACGAGTTGGCAGGCAAGGACGGTCGCCAGATGACGGGGCGCGGTGATCGCAGGCAGGCTGCCGAGGCGGCTGCCCGGCGCCAGCGGAACGAAAAAAAACGCGCGCGCAGTGGCTGGCGGCTCTGGCTGCGGCGGCTGTTCATCTGGGGCGGCGCGCTGGCGGTGCTCGCGATGCTGTTCGTTGGGCTGGCCGTCGCCTTCGCGGCGCGATCGCTGCCTTCCTACTACCAGCTTCAGGCCACCCAGACGGGGCAGACCATCGTCGTGCGTGCTCGCGATGGCAGCGAGATCGTGGAGCTCGGGCCGAGCTACGGCCAGTGGCTCGATTCCGGCGAGATCCCGCAGGTGATGAAGGACGCGATGGTCGCGGTCGAGGACCGGCGCTTCTACTCGCATTTCGGTGTCGATCCCGTCCGCCTGACCGGCGCGATCTGGGAAGGGCTGACAGGCGACGATCGCATCGGCGGCACCTCGACCATTACCCAGCAGCTCGCCCGCAACGTGTTCCTCAATTCCAACCGCACGCTCGACCGCAAATTGCGCGAGGCGGTGCTGGCGCTGGCCATGGAGGCGAAGTTCTCGAAGGAGCAGATCCTCGAGCTCTACCTCAACAAGGTCTATTTCGGGGGCGGTGCCTATGGCGTCGATTCCGCCAGCCGGAAGTTCTTCAGCCACCCCGCCACCGAGCTTTCCACCGCCGAAGCCGCGATCATCGCCGGGCTGGTCAAGGCGCCGAGCCGCTATTCGCCCACCGCCGATGTCGATGCCGCGGTCGGCCGGGCAAGCGTCGTCCTGCGCCTGATGAAGGAGCAGGGCCGCATTCCGCAGAACGCCACCGTCGATCCGAGCGCGGTGAAGCTGAAGCCCGAATCGGGTCAGAATTCGGTGCGCTATTTCACCGACTGGGCGCTGCCGCAGCTCGACCTGCTGCTGCCGGAAACCTTCGAACCGATCGAGGTGTGGACCACGCTCGACGTCGGAATGCAGCGCGCGGCGACCGCGGCGATCAAGTCGAACACGCCCGATGGCGCGCAGGGCGCTCTCGTCAGCCTCGACCGCGACGGGGCGGTGCTCGCCCTTGTCGGCGGGACCGATTACGTCGAAACCAATTACAACCGCGCGACCGACGCGATGCGACAGCCGGGTTCCGCCTGGAAGCTGTTCGTCTATCTCGCCGCGCTGGAGGCAGGCTACACGCCGGACGACCGGGTGGTCGACGTGCCGGTGACCATCAATGGCTGGAGCCCGCGCAATTCGAGCGGGCGCAATGCCGGCGAGATGAGCCTGCGTTCGGCTTTCGCCTTTTCGGTCAACACGATCGCCGCACAGCTCGGCAACGAGGTCGGTTTCGGCACCGTCGCCTCGATGGCGCGGCGCTTCGGCATCTCCACCCCGATCTCGACCTTCCCGGCCATGGTGCTGGGCAGCAGCGAGGTGCGGCTGATCGACATGACCCGCGCTTTCGCCGCTGTCAGCGAGAAGGGGAATTCGGTCGAGCCCTACGGCATTCTCAAGGTCACCACCGGAGAGGGCGAGGTGATCTACCAGCACGAACGCGCGCGGCAGGCGCAGCTGGTGCCGGACTATGTCGCCGCTGGCATGACCGACCTGTTGCAGACCGCCGTCGCCACCGGCACCGGCCGCGCCGCCCAGATCGGCCGCCCGGTGGCAGGCAAGACCGGGACCACGAGTTCCAACAAGGACGGCTATTTCATCGGCTTCTCCAGCGGCATCACGACAGGCGTGTGGATGGGACGCGACGACAATGCCCGCGTCGGCGGGTTGCAGGGCGGCACGGCCCCGGCGCGCGCCTTTGCCGCCTACATGCGCTACGCGGTCAAGGATCGCCCGGTCGAACAGTTCGAGACCGAGCTGCAACTGCCCGAATGGCAGATGGAGCCTGACGACGAGCAGCTTTTCGGCGAACCGGACGATTACTATTTCATCGACGAGCAGGGCAATCTGATCGAACCCGGACTCGGACAGGGGGGCGAGCGCGGCGGCGAAGGGGGCGTCCCCTTCCCCAGTGAAAGCCAGCGCGGGCCGGGCGACTTCGATCGTCCGCGCGCGCCCCAGCCGGCCCAGCGCGACCGGGGCGAGGACAATCAGGCAGCCAGCGACGACTTTCTCAATCGCGCCACCGGAGGTGGGGGTGACAATCGCCAGCGCTCCGCCCCGCCGGGCAGTTCGGCTCCGACGCCGATCCCTCCGGCGCCAAGGGGCCCGTCGCCCCGACCGATCGACTACTAAGTCTTCATCACCGCCAACAAAAAGCCCCCCGCCTCACGATGAAGCGGGGGGCTTTTCTGTCAGCAGGCTGCCAAGTCAGCGCATGCGCACGGCGTAATATATCAGAGGCTGACCGCGGCGCTGCACTCGGAGCAGAACCGCGTCGCGGTTCTCCTCGCGTGCCGTCTGGATGATCCGTTCCAAATCGGCCTGAGTCGCGACGTTGCGGTAATTGGCGCTGACGATGATGTCACCGCGCTGCAAACCCTTGCGGGCGGCATCCGAGTTACGGTCGACACCGGCAATCGCGAGGCCGCGCGTTTCCGGTCCGACGCCAAGCTGGCGAGCGATCTGCGGGGTCACCGGCACGACGGCGAGACCGACCCGCTCCTCGATCACGCTGCTACCGTCACCCGGCGTCAGCTCGTCCTGCTCTTCGGCGTTGGGATCGAACATCTGCTGCTGCTGGAGCAGTTCGTCCTCGCTCGGACGGCGGCCGACAGTGAGATTGACGCGGCGACGCTCGCCCTCGCGCAGCAGTTCGACCGGAATGGTCGTGCCCGGCGGAATATTGGCTACGAGGAAGGAGAGCGTCTGCTCGTTGGTCACTTCGCGGTTGTTCACCCGGACCACCACGTCGCCCGGCTGGATACCGGCCTGATCGGCCGCTTCGCCCGGAACGACCGACTGGACGAATTCGCCGCGATTGCGCTGCAGGCCGAGCGAATTGGCGAGATCGTCGCCAACCTGCTGGATCTGCACGCCGAGATAGCCGCGCTCGATCGTCTCGCCCTGACGCAGCTGTTCGACGATCGGCGCCGCGGTTTCCGCTGGAATGGCGAAGCCGATGCCGACGCTGCCCCCGCTCGGCGAGAAAATCGCGTTGTTGATGCCGATCACATTGCCCTGCATGTCGAACAGCGGACCGCCCGAATTGCCGCGATTGATGCTGGCATCGGTCTGGATGTAGCGGTCGTAGGCCCCGCCGCCGGTGTTACGCAGCACGGCGGAAACGATGCCGCTGGTGACGGTTCCGCCAAGGCCGAAGGGGTTGCCGATCGCGATCACCCAGTCGCCGGTGCGCGCTTCACGCGAATCGCCGAACTTCACGAAGGGGAAGTCCTCGTCGCGGCTGACCTTGAGCACGGCAAGGTCGCTCGCCGCGTCGTTGCCGACCAGTTCGGCCGGATATTCGGTGCCGTCGGGCAGAGTCACGGTGATCTCTTCCACCGTGCCGCGTCCGGTCGGGCTGACGACGTGGTTGTTGGTCACGATGTAGCCGTCGGCTGAAATGAAGAAACCCGAGCCGAGCGACTGGCCCTCGCGATATTGCGGCTCCTGCTGCTGGCCGCGGCGGTGGTTGAACAGCTCCTCGAACGGGGTGCCGGCGAAGGGATTGCCGCCCTGGCTCACCTCGACCCGCTGGCGGGTGGAGATGTTGACCACCGCCGGCTGCAACTGCGCGGTCAGTTCGGCGAAACTTTCCGGAGCGCCCGCGCGGGGCACCATGCTTGCCATCCGGCTGTCGTCGTTCTGCGCGACCTGCGCCCCGGCGGGATAGCCGGTCGCCAGCGAAATCGCGGCCCCGCCAACCAGCAGGGCGCTCGTCAATCCATAGGCATATCGCACGGGCATTACCTTCTCTTACCTAGATCTGTCGTCGGGGCCGCGGATCGCGGCGCCCGTTTCCCAAGGAGAGGTCACTAACCTCTGCAACCGCTGAACGCGGTTTGAACATCGCGGGTCCCGCTCGACGAACGGTCAACGGCCTCCGCGGAACTGCCGCAGATATTCGTTGCTGTCGTCCATGATGATCGAGCTCTGCCCCTCGCCCGATTGGAAGGTCGTGCGGTAGGACTGCATGGCGCGGTAGAAATCGTAGAACTCCGGATCCTTGCCATAGGCATCGGCATAGATGCGCGCGGCGTCCGCTTCGGATTCGGCGCGGATGATCTGCGCGTCGCGGCGGCCACCGGCGCGAATCGTCTCGGCCTCTTCCTGCCGGTCCGATTCCATGCGGGTGAAAGCGGCCTGTAGAGGGGTGCCCTGCGGCAGGTCGGCGCGCTTGATCCGCACGTCGAGCACCTGCGCGCCATATTGCCGCGCCTGGCGATCGAGCGCATCGCGGATGTTGGTCATCGCCGTGCCGCGTTCGGGCGTCAGCAGGCTGGCGAAGGTTCGCCGCCCCAGCTCCTGACGCAGCACCGAGGTCAGGATC
The DNA here is from genome assembly GCA_025698865.1 of Erythrobacter sp. Classification (GTDB taxonomy): domain Bacteria; phylum Pseudomonadota; class Alphaproteobacteria; order Sphingomonadales; family Sphingomonadaceae; genus Qipengyuania. The sequence continues at coordinate 166,579 of JAILWQ010000004.1, forward strand.
GGCTCGAGCTGGTTGCGCAGCAGGTCTTCCGAACCCGCACGCTCGACGAACAGCACCGGATCGAAAATACGGAACCGGGCATAGGCGTTCACTTCGAGCCGCTGCTGGTCGTTCGAGAGGACAGTTTCGCCCTCCATGTCTAGGTCCTGGATGCGACGGTCGACCATCTGCACCCGCTCGACCAGCGGGATGCGGAAGGCGAGGCCCGCGCCGGTCGAGCCGTAGGGCTCGTCGGGATCGAAGCGGTTGATCACCCGGTCGGGTTCACCCGTGCGGATGACCACCGCCTGCTGGGTTTCGGGCACGATAACGATCGAACTCACCGCCACGAGTGCCAGAACGATCACCGCGATGATCGTCAGCTTGTGGGTCTGCCAGACGTTTTCCATCCTACTGCCCTCCGTTCGTTGCGCGCGGAGCAGGGCTGGGAGCGGGCGAGGCGGACGGCTGCTGCGCGCGCCGGCGGATTTCCGGCAGCGGCAGGTAAGGCGTCACGCCGTCGGCCTCGACGATGGTCTTGTCGGTGTTGGCCAGAACGCTTTCCATGGTTTCGTAATAGAGGCGGCGGCGCGTCACTTCGGGCGCAAGCCGGTATTGCTCGTAGATTTCGTTGAACTCCGCGGCGGCACCTTGCGCGGCGGCGAGGAGCTGCTGCTCGTAACGGCGCGCCTCGTTCAGATTGCGCTCGCGGTCCTGCCGGGCGGCGAGCACATCGTTGAAAGCCTCGATCACCTGCTGCGGTGCTTCGGTGCGGGCGATCTCGACACCCTGCACCGCGATCCCTGCGCCATAGGCGTCCAGAATTTCCTGCATCCGCGTCCGCACCCGGCTCTCGACCTGCTCACGGCCCTCGCCCGACAGCACGCGGTCGAGCTCGGTTTCGGCCACGGCGGCGCGCATCGCAGCCTCGCCGACCTCGCGCAAAGTATCCTGCGGATCGGCGAGTTCGAAACGGTACTGCACCAGATCCTTGATGTTCCAGCGCACGATGTAGCTCAGATCGACGAGGTTCTGGTCGCCGGTGAGAATCAGGTTCTCGCCGTCATTGCCGATCGTCTCGGTCCGGATCTCGCTCACCTCCTGCACGTCGACCGTCTGGATCGGCCAGGGCAGGGTAAAGTTCGTGCCGGGCGACATGGTGTGCGAATATTTGCTGCCGAACCAGGTCACGAGCCCCTGTTCGCGCGGCTGGACGAAGTGGATGCTGGTCAGCACGACCCAGAGCGCGACCGCCGCGCCGATGATGAGCGGGGCCCAGCTCTTGCCGCCGGCGCGCTGGGGCATGCGGAAATTGGGGCCGCCCGGCCCACCACCGCCGCCGCCGATGCGGCGCGGACCTTCCGGCCCGCGGTTCTTGAAAATATCCTCGATATTCGTGGTTCGGCGCGGACCGCCGCACGTGCCGGACGAGCCGGAGCCAGGCGGCAGCCAGGGGTTCTTCGGTCCACCGGAACGCGAGGGCTTGTCGGCCTTGGGCTCGTCTCCGCCCGAACCATCCCCCCGCGAACCATCCGGGGAATCGCCATCCCCTCCCGAAGGCTTGCCCCAAGGATTCCTGCCGGCCATCGCCAGCCCTACACGTCGTCCGAACCCGTCCAGAATTCTCATACCCCTCGTTATAGGTGTGGTTCGGCGGAATAACAGGGGTTGTGCGCCGCTTTTCGATGCTGCACCCGCGCCAGTCGATGAGCGCTACCGAGATCACCGCCTCCCTGCCCGCCCCCCTCGCCGCCCGCGTCGTGTCCGCGAGCGTCGGCGAAGGCCGCGCGACAATCGTGCTGGACGTGGCCGGTCTGGACGAGGATGCGCGCGGCGAGGCGGAGCGGGTGGTGCGGGATACCATCGCCGCTCGTCCCGATATCGAGGATGTCCGCGTGATCCTGACCGCCGAGCGGCGCGCCCGCCGTATCGTGGCGGTCGGTTCGGGCAAGGGCGGTGTCGGCAAGTCGACGCTGACCGCGAACCTCGCCATCGCGCTGAAGCGGCTCGGCCATGCGGTCGGGCTGGTCGATGCCGACATCTACGGCCCCTCGCAGCCGACCATCCTCGGCAATCGGGGGCAGAAACCGGAGGTCTCGGGCAAGAAACTGGTCCCCGTGCCCAACCGCTGGGACGTGCCGGTGCTCTCGATGGGCCATCTGGTGGAGGAAGGCGCAGCGGTCGCCTGGCGCGGGCCGATGGCGGGCAACGCGCTCACCCAACTGATCGACGCCGAATGGGGCGAGGTCGATACGCTGCTGGTCGATCTGCCGCCCGGCACCGGCGACGTGCAGCTGACCATGCTCCAGAAGTTCAAGCCTTCGGGCGCGGTGCTGGTCTCGACGCCGCAGGACCTTGCCCTGATCGACGCGGCGCGCGCCGGATCGCTGTTCGACCAGGCGGGCGTGCCCGTGATCGGTCTGGTCGAGAACATGTCCGGCTATGTCTGCCCGCATTGCGGCGAGGCGTCCGATCCCTTCGGTTCGGGCGGGGTGGAACAGGCCGCCGAGCGGCTCGAACTGCCTTTCCTCGGACGCATCCCGCTGGCGCTGGGCATTCGCGAAGCGAGCGATGCGGGGACGCCTCCTGCCGCGCAGGGGGGCAACCTCGCCGCTCCGTTCGAGGCGGTCGCCGCCGAGGTTTCCCGATGGCTCGGCGCAAACGCCTGAACGGCCCTGCCCTCTCGCGTCGCAAGCTCCTGACGGGCGCGGCGCTGGGCGGAGGACTGCTCGTTGCCTGGCGGATATGGCCTCGCCATTACGACCCGCCGCTGTTGCCCGGCATCGGCGAGTTCGGCTTCGGCGCGTGGCTGACTGTCGCGCGGGATGGTGTGGTGACCGTCGCCCTGCCCCAGCTCGAAATGGGTCAGGGGGTGAGCACCATCCTGCCCCAGATTGTCGCGATGGAGATGGGGGCCGACTGGCGGCAGGTGGGCGTGATCCCCGCCCCGCCGAGCGGCGCTCTGCCAAACATCCCTCTGGCCGAGAAATGGAAGCCGCTCTGGGCGAGCCTCCCCGCGATCGCCGATGCGGGCCGGTTCGCGCGCGATAACCGCTTCGGCGCGACGGCGGACGGCACCACGCTCGCCGCCTACGAGGGGCCGGCGCGCGAAGCCGGAGCCGCTGCGCGGGCAATGCTCTCGATGGCGGCGGCCGAGCGCTGGGGCGTCGGCTGGGAGGAATGCGAGGTCGCCGACGGCATGGTCAGCCATGGCCGCAATCGTTCGGGCTTCGGCGCGCTCGCGGAGAGCGCCGCAGGTTTCGAACCGCCCGACCCGCCGCCGCTGCGGACCGAGCCGCCCGCCGATCTCGACACCGACGCTGCCGATCTGGCGATTGACGGTGCGGTCACGCGCTACCCCCGGCTCGACCTTCCCGCCAAGGTCGACGGGAGCCTCCTGTTCGCCGGGGACGTGCGCCTGCCGGGCATGGTCCACGCCTCGATCCGCCACGGGCCGGTCGGCCTGCCCGAGCTGACCGGCTTCGACGCAGCGGCGGCGGGCGGCGTTGCGGGCCTGATCACTGTCGTAAAGTCGAGGCGCTGGATCGCCGCGGTGGCCGAAAGCTGGTGGCAGGCCGAACAGGCGCTGGCAGCGATGCGGCCGCGTTTCTCCGGCCCCCGCTCGCTCGATCAGGGCACGATGCAGCAGCGGATCGACGCCGCCCTCGAATCCGGCGAGGCGGAGCGGATCGCCACGCGCGGCGAGCCCGATTTCTCCGGCCCCGCCCCCCCTTTCGCGCGCCGCTACGATATCGGCGCGGCGTTCCACAACGCCATCGAGACGGCCAGCGCCACCGCGCATTACGCGAATGGCAGGCTCGAATTGTGGCTTGCCAGCCAGGCGCCCGAGGCCGCGCGCGAAGCGGCGGCGAAGGCGGTCGACCTCGCGGACAGCGATGTCGTGCTCTATCCCATGGCGGCGGGCGGCAGCTTCGACGCGCGGCTGGAGCGCCAGCACGCCATCGAGGTCGCGCAGATAGCGCGGGAAGTCGGCCGTCCCGTCCAGCTCATCTGGCCCCGGCGCGAGGAAGCCCTGGCGGTCCCGCCCCGCACGCCGCTCGCGCTCCAGTTGACCGCGAGGCTCGCCGAAGAGGGCCTGCCCACCGCCTTGCGCATCCGCGCGGCCTGCCCGCCGACGGTGCACGAGTTCGGCCATCGTCTGTTCGGTAATCTGACGCCCGAGGCCGCGATCGCAGCGGCTGCGGGCAAGGCCGATCCGCTGGCGCTCGAAGGCGCGATGCCGCCCTACGGTATTCCGGCGGTCGCGATCGACCATGTGCCGGTCACGCTCGACTTGCCGACGGGCCGGCTGCGCGGCAATGCGCCGGCCTGTACCGCCTTCGCCACGGAAAGCTTCGTCGACGAGCTGGCGCGCGAGGCGGGGCGCGATCCCTTTCTCTACCGCATGGCGATGCTCGGCGGCGAACGCCGCATGGCCGAGGTCCTGCGCCTCGCGACCCGCTTCGGCGGATGGGACGGCGGCGCGGAAGGGAGCGGTCAGGGCCTCGCCATGGTCTGCATGAACGGGGTGAGCGAGGACCCAGAGGATGCGGGCTTCATCGCCTGCGTGGCCGAGGCCCGGCTGGGCACGGGCGGAGTGCAGGTCGAGCGGCTGTCGGCGGTCGTCGACATCGGCCGGATCGTCAATCTCGACATCGCCCGGCAGCAGATCGAGGGCGGGCTGATCTTCGGCCTGTCGCTCGCCACCGGATCGAGCGCGCAATTCGCCAAGGGCCAGCCCGAACCCGCGACGCTGGGCGGGATGAACCTGCCGACGCTCGTCAGCTCGCCGGACATCGCGCTCCAGTTCGTGAAGAGCGACGCGCCGCCTTTCGATCCCGGCGAACTGGGCGTCGCCGTCGCCCCGCCGGCCATCGCCAACGCGCTTTTTACCGCCACCGGCCGCCGCTTCCGGCGATTGCCGCTGCTGGCGCAAGCATGACGAGGATTTCGCAATGACCTGGCAGGAACAGGCCCTTCCCGGCAACCACCCGGTGGTGACCAGCGGGAAAATCGGCGTGCTGCTCGTCAATCTCGGCACGCCGGAAGGGCCGGATGCGCGCTCGGTGAAGCGCTATCTCGGCGAATTCCTCTCCGACCGGCGGGTGGTGGAAATCCCCGCCATCGCGTGGCAGCCGATCCTGCGCGGCATCGTCCTCAACACTCGTCCGAAAAAGAGCGCCGAGGCCTATCGCAAGGTCTGGCGCGCGGACGGATCGCCGCTCGCCGCCATCACCCGCGCGCAGGCGGACAAGCTCGGCCCGATGCTCGGCGACGGCGTCCAAGTCCGGTGGGCCATGCGCTACGGCGAACCGGCGATCGGCGGCGAATTGCAGGCGCTGATGGATGCCGGTTGCGAGCGCATTCTGCTCGCCCCGCTCTATCCGCAATACTGCGCCGCCACGACCGCAACGGTTGTGGACAAGGCTGCGGACAAGCTGCGGGAAATGCGTTGGCAACCGAGTCTGCGCACGCTTCCGCCCTATCATGACGACCCTGTCTATATCGACGCGCTCGCTGCCGATCTTAGCTCGCAGATCGATGCGCTCGACTTCGATCCGGAGGTCCTGCTGCTGAGCTTCCACGGGATGCCGCAGCGCACGCTGGAACTCGGCGATCCCTATCACTGCCATTGCCGCAAGACCGCGCGGCTGCTCGGCGCGCGGCTGGCGGATCGGGGCATGGAAATCCGCACCAGCTTCCAGTCCCGCTTCGGCCGCGCGAAATGGCTCGAACCCGCGACCGATGCGACGATCGAGGAACTCGCGCGCTCCGGCACGAAGCGCCTCGCCATCGCCGCGCCGGGCTTTTCCGCCGACTGCCTCGAGACGCTGGAGGAGCTCGCCATTCAGGGCCGCGAGCAGTTTGATGGGGCGGGCGGCGAACGCTTCGCCGCGCTCGCCTGCCTCAATGACGGCCCGGCCGGAATGGCGATGCTGGAGACGATCGTGCGGCGCGAACTGGCGGGCTGGATTTAAGGGGCCGGCTTACTTACACTGGCGTAAGTTGTCAGGAGCAACCCATGGCCACGCTCTCCGCCCACCACTCCGCCGAATTCCAGCCGACCCACTGGGCCGAGCGCCTGCCGCCCAACCAGCTGGACCATATACCCGGCGAAAAGGGCTGGCCCGTCGTCGGCCACACTTTCAACCAGCTGAAGGACCCGCACGGCTTCGCCCGGCGGATGTTCGAGACCTACGGCCCGGTCTACAAGGTCCGCACCATGGGCGCCTGGCACGTCGCGCTGATCGGGGCCGAGGCGAACGAGCTGATGCTGTTCGACCGGGCGAAGATTTTCTCCAGCGATCAGGGATGGAGCCCGGTGCTTCACCGGCTGTTTCCCGGCGGGCTGATGCTGCTCGACTTCGATCATCACCGCGCCGACCGCCGCGCGCTCTCGATCGCCTTCAAGCCCGGCCCGATGCGCCATTACGCCGACAGCCTCAATCGCGGCATATCGGAACGGGTGCGCGAATGGGGCGGCACCGGCGGATCGCGCGAGATGCGCTTCTATCCGGCGATCAAGCAGCTGACGCTCGACCTTGCCGCGGACAGCTTCATCGGCCTCCCCTTCGGCCCCGAGGCGGACCGGATCAACAAAGCCTTCGTCGACATGGTCCAGGCCTCGATCGCGCCGATCCGCAAGCCCCTGCCCTTCACGCAGATGAAGAAGGGCGTCGACGGACGTGCCTTCCTGGTCGACTATTTCACCCGCGAGACGCTGCGCCGTAGAGAAAGGGGCGGCGGGCAAGACATGTTCAGCCAGTTCGCCACCGCCGAGTTCGACGATGGCAGCCTGATGGCGGTCGAGGCGGTCGTCGACCACATGAACTTCCTGATGATGGCGGCGCACGACACGATCACCTCGAGCGCCACCTCGCTCGTCTATCTGCTGGCAAAGAACCCGCACTGGCAGGACCGTTTGCGCGAGGAACTGCGCGCGATCACCGGGGGCAGCGGCGAACTGTCATACGACGATCTCGGCCGGCCGGAACTCACCGAGATGGCGTTCAAGGAAGCACTGCGGATGATCCCGCCCGTGCCGAGCATTCCGCGCCGGGCGCTGCGCAGCTTCGAATATGCCGGCTACACCATCCCCGCCGGAGCCTCGGTGGGCATCAACCCGCACCTCGTCCATCACATGGAGGAACACTGGTCCGAGCCCGATCGCTTCGATCCCGAGCGGTTCACCGCGGACAAGGTGAAGGCGCGGCACAAATACGCCTGGGTCCCCTTCGGCGGAGGCGCGCATATGTGCCTCGGCCTCCACTTCGCCTACATGCAGATCAAGGTGCTGATGGCGCAGTTGCTGACCCGCTACCGGATCGAGGTGGAGCGGGGTTACGATCCCGACTGGCAGGCCTGGCCGATCCCGCAGCCCACGGACGGGCTGGTGATCACTCTCCGTCCGCTCTGATCGGCGGATCGACGGGTCAACTGAAGTCGATCGCGATGCCGTCCTTGACCCAGTCGCCGTAGCGGGTGGGGCTCAGCGCTTCCTCGTTCGGGCAGGGCCTGGGTTCGGGCGGGGGGTTGTTGCTCCAGTGAGCCGGCTTCTCGAAGCCTTCGGGTCGTTTTGTCGCGCGTTCCATATGGCGGAAATGCGCGCACTGGCGCCCGGTTTCAATGGCGGGTAGGGGCTTTCGATGCCCACCCCTTCAGGATTCCACGCGCGCCGCGCCGCCCTGCGGATGCTCGATGCCGTGCTGCGGCGGGGCGAGACGCTCGATCAGGCGCTCGGCGGCGCGACGCAGGACGTGCGCAAGCCCGAGGATCGGGCGCTGGCCCGCGCGATCGCGAACGAGACCCTGCGCTGGCTGGTCGATCTCGACGCCCTGATCGATTCCGCCACGGCGAAGCCTCTGCCCCCCGATGCCAAGCCGCGCATGGTGCTGCGGCTGATGCTCGCGCAGTGGTTGCGGCTCGACACGCCGCCCCATGCGGTGGTCGCGACCGGCCTGCCGCTGCTCGCCGGTGGTCCGCGGCGGCTGGCGCACGGGGTCTTCGCCACGCTGACCAAGCGCGAGGCGGGCCTGCCCGATCAGCCGAGCCTGCCGGCCGAGGTCGCCGCGCGCTGGCAGGAGAGGGCACCCGAAATCGCGCGGGGCCTCGCCGAACCGCCGCCGCTCGACCTAACGCTGCGCGATCCCGCACGGACCGCGCACTGGGCGAGCCGGCTCGGCGGCGAGAGCCTGCTGCCGGGGCATCTGCGCCTGCCGCGCGGATCAGCCGTCGAAAAGCTCGAAGGCTTCGCCGAAGGGGAATGGTGGGTTCAGGATCTCGCCGCCTCCCTGCCGGCGCGGCTGCTCGGGAATGGGGAGGGGCGCAACGCGCTCGACCTGTGCGCCGCTCCGGGGGGCAAGACGCTTCAGCTGGCGGCAGCGGGGTGGAAGGTCACCGCGCTCGACATGTCGAAGCGGCGGCTCGATCTCCTCAAGGCCAATCTCAAGCGCACAGGCCTCGCCGCGAGCACAGTCCGCGCCGACGCGCTGAAATGGGAGCCGCGCCACAGTTTCGACGCGATCCTGATCGACGCGCCCTGCACCGCCACCGGCACGGCGCGGCGCCATCCCGACGTGCTCCACCGCATCCATCCGCGGCAGATCGCGGAAATGGCGGAATTGCAGACGGCTCTGCTGGAACGGGCCAAAGACTGGCTGAAGCCAGGCGGCACGCTGGTCTACGCGGTCTGCTCGCTGGAGCACGAGGAAGGCGAAGAGCGCGCAGTGGAAATGGATGTGCCGCTCGCCCCGATCCTCGACGCGGAGCTGCCCGAAACCCTCGCCCCGACGTCGGAAGGCTGGCTGCGCACCGATCCCGGAATGCTCCCGGACCATGGCGGTCTCGACGGTTTCTTCGTCGCCCGCTGGCGCGCGCCCTCGGACTTCAGGTAAGCCGTCTTGCAGCGGCAGTGCCCGATGCACCGCCGCCGCGAAGGATGGTCAGGCGCCCGCCTTGAGGTGCTTCTGGAAGCTCTTGCGCAGCTTCATCAGCTTGGGCGGAATGGTCGCCTGGCAGTAGGGATTGCGCTGGCCCTCGCCCTCCCAGTATTCCTGATGGTAATCCTCGGCCGGATACCAGGTGCCGTTCTCGATCGTGGTCACGGCCTCCTCGCCCGCATGGTCCGCGTTCCAGCGCTCGATCGCGGCTTTGGCCTCGTCCGCTTGCCCCTCGAGCGGGAAGATCGCGCTGCGATACTGCGTGCCGACATCGTTGCCCTGCCGGTTGAGCTGGGTCGGATCGTGCGTGCCCATGAACACGTCGAGCAGGTCGCCGAGCGCGATTTCCTGCGGATCGAACTCGACCTTCACCGCCTCGGCATGGCCGGTCGTGCCGCTGCACACCTGCTTGTAGGTCGGATCGGGGGCATCGCCGCCAATATAGCCGCTCTCGACGCTCTTCACGCCCACGACATCGTTCATCACCGCTTCGGTGCACCAGAAGCATCCGCCCGCCATGATCGCGGTCTGGGTATCGGCCATTCTCGTATCTCCTTTTCGCGAAGGCGAGATAGGAACGCGGGTCCTGCTTGTCATGGGGCAAACGCGCGGGCAGAAGATCGGCCGACCTATCAGGGGAGAGAATTCGATGCGTCACCTGCTCGCCGCCTGCGCCCTCGCCGCGCTCGCCACGCCCGTTCTGGCACAGGACACCGCCCGCCCGGCAGCCGCGAACGCGATGCAGGAGAGCGGGGCCGACCACGCCGCGCTCAGGCAGGCGCTGGCGATGGAGAACCGGGCGGAGGATTGCGCGCGCGACCAGTATCGCCATCCTTTCGAGACGCTCGATTTCTTCGAGGTCCGGCCGGGCATGACCGTGGTCGACTACATGCCGGCGAGCGGCTGGTATACTCGCGTGCTCGTGCCCTATCTCGGCGAACGGGGAAGGTATGTCAGCATGACGCCCAACCCCGCGGCCGCCGACAGCGAGCGCTTCGCCACCTATTTCGGCGGCCTTCCCGACGCCTTCGCCAAGACCGCCGCCGACATCTCGGGCGAGCCTGGCGACAGGGGCGCACCGGTCTCGATCCATGCTTCGCAGGACATGCCCGAAGACCTGACCGGACAGGTCGACCGGGTCCTCGTCTTCCGCGAGATGCACAATCTGCTGCGTTCGGGCGTGATGTACAACGAGCTGATGAAGATGCGCAGCCTGCTCAAGGATGACGGAATGCTCGGCATCGTCCAGCACCGCGCCAAGGCGGACGCGCCGGGCGACTACACCACCGGCGCCAACGGCTATCTGCGTCAGGAAGACGTGATCGCTCTGGTCGAGGCGCATGGTTTCGAGCTGGTCGGCATGAGCGATGTGAACGCCAATCCGCGCGACACCGCCGATCACGAGGGCGGCGTCTGGCAGATGCCTCCGAGCTGGGGCGGCAAGAAGCCCGAGCTTCGCGATATCGGCGAATCCGATCGTATGACCCTGCTGTTCCGCAAGCGCTGATGCCATGAGAGCCGGTGGACTTCGCGCCGCCGGCTTCATACATGCGTCGGCGATGAAGGAACTCACTCTCGCCGTTCTGCAATTGCCGCTCGCCCGCGAAGAGGAGGCGGCGAATATCGCTGCCGTGGCCGAGCTTGTCGCCGAAGCGGCGGGACGCGGCGCGCAGCTGGTGCTTCCGCCCGAACTGTTCGCCGGCGAATATTTCTGCCGCGTCGAGGACGAGGCGCTGTTCGCCCGCGCCCGGCCGACCGCCGAGCATCCCTCCGTCCTCGCCATGCAGGAACTGGCGGCGAAGCACGCCGTGGCCATTCCGACCAGCTTCTTCGAGCGCGACGGGCATCACTATTACAACACGCTCGCGATGATCGGCCCCGATGGCGGCCTCATGGGCACCTACCGCAAGAGCCACATTCCCGACGGACCGGGCTACGAGGAAAAATACTATTTCCGCCCCGGGAACGACGGCTTCAAGGTGTGGGACGTGCCCTGCACCGGCGGCACGGCGCAGGTCGGCGTCGGCATCTGCTGGGACCAGTGGTATCCCGAATGCGCGCGGGTCATGGCGCTCAAAGGGGCGGAGGTGCTGCTCTACCCGACCGCGATCGGATCAGAGCCCTACGACGCGGATCTCGACACCAGCCGTATGTGGCGCCGCGCGATGATCGGCCATGCCGTCTCGAATTGCATGCCCGTCGCCGCCGCCAACCGCATCGGGCACGAAGGCACGCAGGACGCAGGCAACAGCTTCTACGGCCACAGCTTCATCAGCGACGAATGGGGCGATCTGGTGGCCGAGGTGGGGGCGAGCGAGGAAGGCGTGCTGATCGCGACGCTCGATCTCGAACGCGCCGCGAAACATCGGGCCGGCATGGGCTTCTTCCGTGACCGCCGGCCGCAGCTCTACACCCGCATCTGCGAGGACATCTGACCGGCTTGGCGGGAACGCAGCGCTATCTCGCGGCGCTGGGGTCGAACATGCGACTGCCCGGCGTGGGCGGCCCCCGGCATGTCCTCGATGAGGCGATCCGGCGTATCGAGGACAGCGGGGCCAGGGTCGAAAAACGGTCCCGGACCATCTCGTCGCGCCCGATCGGTCCTTCGAGCCGGACCTACGCCAACGGCGCGGCGCAGATTGCATCGCCGCTCGATCCACCCCGGTTCCTCGCCCTGCTTCAGGGCATCGAGCGTGATCTCGGCCGGACGCGCCGGGGCGCCCCGTGGCGCGCCCGCACGATCGACCTCGATATCGTGTTGTGGGGTGGCGGCACATGGCACAGCGACCGCCTCATCATCCCCCATCCACGCTTCCGCGAGCGCCTCTTCGTGCTCTCTCCATCAGCCGAAATCGCCCCCCACTGGCGCGATCCCGACAGCAATCTGACCACACGCCAGCTCTTTGCCCGCTTGACCCGCTCCCACCCGCTGCCTAGGTGCGCGCCGTGGTCGGGCCCTTAGCTCAGTCGGTAGAGCAACTGACTTTTAATCAGTAGGTCGCTGGTTCGAACCCAGCAGGGCTCACCACTATAATTTCAGTAACTTAGCAGCGAATTTAGTGGTGTTGGCCGGGCGGCTCAAATCCGCCAAGGTAACATCAAGGTAACGGTTCGCTGAGTTATCCGGCCCATATGGTTTCGGCTGGACCGGACCCCGATCCGATGAGGGGGTGGGGGGGGTGTCCGACGATCGAGCCGATCGATTCGTTACCGCCCGCGTTACCTTGACGCGCCCACGATCGCGCAAGCCATTGAAAGCGCAGGTCAATCAGCCTTGCCGCTCACTGATCCTCAATCAGTGTTCCGGTCTCAAGGCCAATCTGCCGAACCAACCGGGTCACGTCCGTTGCCGCTTGCTTGGCCACGTTTGCGTTCTCGAACAGTTGCCGCATAGCAGCTTCAACATCCTCGCATTCGCGCATCGTCCATATTAGACCCAACGGAATTGCAGGGTGAATCACAAGGTGCACCGCACCTCGGCCATCCTCTTCCTTCACCGTCAATTCTGTGGCCGTTCGATCATATCGTAGAGCGTGGACTGGTTGGACAGCACTGGACCGCAATAGTTCGTTCAATCGCTTTTGCCCGCCGATCTCGGCTCGATACTGCGTTTGCGACACACGGCGCACGAAGGGCGCGAATGGAAAAATCCCAGGGGCCAACGTGAGGACGTGCGCGGGTTCGGCAACGTAAAAGGCGATCGAGCTTGCCAACATGTCAGTTCTCCCTTGTTCGCCCCAACGCTTCCAACCGACGATTGATTGAAACGCGGCTCATTTTTTGAGCGTTGCAATTAGCGTTTCGAGTTCATCGACCGATGCGCGCAGTTCTTTCAGTTCGCTTGCATCGAGCGCGGCCTTCATGCCTTGTGTTAGACGCGCAAATTCAGACGGACTAATTTCACCACTCGTTGCCGCTTCGATCAAATCGTATGGGCTAGACGTTGCATCGAGTTCGATCGGTCGACCATCGCGCGGCAAAGTCATATCCAGCACGTATCGAATTGCCGGGAAACTTTGTTGAGCGATTAGCACGCGCAATCCATCGATTGCATCGCCTGCTAACGCTTGAACGCTCGCAACAGCTTCGCGTGACTGTTTGTTGCGGCTTCCTGGCTTTCGACCGCCGAAACCAGGCAGGATGCGTCCGGTTTTCGGATCGCGGCCTTCCGGCGGAATCCACGGCGTTTCTTCGACCGGTGCGGTGGGCCGCGATACGCTAGCGCCAGCACGGCCAGCAGGCGGCGGCGGTGCGGGCGGATTAGGACGTTGCGATTGCTCGGTCACGATGCCACTCGCCGCGTAGGGAGCCCGTGTCGCTCCGCCGGTGCCAGCGGACGGGACGTAGGGCACAGGACGCGCCAGCGCGGCGCTTCGGGCCGATGCGAAGGTGTTGTGAGGACCACGCCGCACAATCCGGCGTCCACCAGCTGCGCAGCCGCTACAGCGGGATGGACCTCGCCAGCGTCATAGTCCGCCTCGATGCCGTAAATCATTTCGATCGTGTCATTGGACCGATGATCGCCGGTAAAGCCCGCCAGCTTGATTAACGGCAGGCTCTCTTTGATCGGTGCCACTGGTGCGCTCGATTTCAGCCAGTCGACCAGTTCGGGCCATGTCGTCTCGCGGCGTGTGCCGGTCGCTTTGTTGGCGCGCTCGAACATCGTCAGCGTGATCGGTTGCGGCGAACCGCGCGATTGAGTATCCATTAGCAATTCCGATCGAAGGCCCCGCGTGCCAGTCGCATGGATCACGCGGGGCCATTTTCTTTGTGGACGTTAGGCGTCCGCAGTTTCGCGGTTCGGCGCGGGCGGTGCCTCAGTCGACCGGGATTCCCACCACTGACGGATTTCGTCGGCGCGCCAATAACGGCGGCGGTTGACGTATTTGGGCTGTGGAAATCCCGCGCGGTCATCGCGGGACCAGCGATGCAGCGTCATATCCGATACATTGCCGCAGGCTTCGCGCACGGCGCGGCTGGTCATCATCGCTTGGGTCATGTTGCCACCTTCCATGTTGTAACAGTTGGTGACGGGGTATTAATCACATGATCGCGCGGAATGCCAAAGGATGCAGGTCGGTATATTCGACCGAATTAAATGGACTAATAGTCGGTCGCGCAGGTCGATTTTATGTCCTTACGACGCCGCTCCGCATAGACAGGGTACGCTTCCTCAAACGCGTGAATTTCCGCCACCCATCCTAGAACGGTTGAACGCTCAACTTCAAATAGGTCCTTAAGATCGGCAAGAACCGAATCAGATTTTTCGCCCGCTTCAACCCGCTCCAGATAGAAAACAGCTATCCAATTTTGCATTTGTTTCGGATGTTTTGCGCGCTTACCCGGTATTCGTTTCAGCGATCCTTCCACAAGTAACGCCAGTAGTTCTCGCATATCCGAATTAAACGCCTGATTGGACCGCAGCATATTGGCCAACGCGCCCCCATGCTTTACCCCCTTTGCAGCAGCAAACACGGCATCGCGAAACGCGGTGTCATATCCCGACATCACGCCGCCTCCCGCGCATCGGACGGGTCATCGAGCACTGCTAGATATTCGGACCACGCAAGTTCATCGGACTGGATCGCGGCATTGAATGCGGCTCGTTCGCGCAGCCGCAGGCGATCATAGGCGAGCCGCCGCGTATCGATCGCAATCACGTCAACGATGAAGCGCCCCCATACCTCCGCCGCCAGTTCCATTTCGTCGCGGTACTGGTGCCGGTTATAGACGCCTGCCACGCCAGCCCGCGCACCTGTCCGATGGTTCAGCAACGCTTCGACCGTAGCGGGTTGCTGCCCCAGCGCGATCAGACCCGTTGTGGCGGTCCGCCGAATGTCATGGATGCGCCAAGGCTCATTGAAGCCTAGCGCCCTGTCCATTCGCGCCTTCGCCTTGTGGTGGCCTGCATAGACTGCTTCGCCTGTCGTGGTGAAAACCAGCCCCTTTTTGCCGATGCGCGTCACCTTCGCGAGTTCGGCAATGGCGGGCTTGGATAGCGGCACGACATGCCGGTCCCCGTTCTTCGCTCGGTCGCTCGGTATCGTCCATTCCGCCCGATTGAGGTCTAATTCGGCATCGGTCATGCCGGTGACTTCGGAACGCCGCTGAGCGGTCAGGATCAATAACCGGATGATCGGCCCGAACGGTTGCGCTGTTACGCCCGCTTCGTGCCATAGCGCGGCCAGTTCAGACGATGACAGCACCCGGTCACGCTCTCGCTCATCGGCAACCTTCGGATAGCCCGCATAAGGAGATTGCGCGACAAGCCGCTGATCCGGTTCCGCTGCCCATTTGAAGAACCTCGCCAATGTCGAATGCACCCGGTTCGCCATCGTGCGCGCTCCGGCGTTGGCGAGGTCCGTCACCACCTTGCGCGCATTATCGCCGCTCACTGCCGCAATGGGACCTTCACCGATCGCTGGCAGGATGTAGGAATCGAATTGGCGCTGGACCTCATCCGCCGCGCGGTTGCGTTCCTGAGCGCGGCGGGCCTTCATGAAGCGTTCGGATGCGGAGCGCACTGTTAGCGCCGCTTTGTCCGCTTCGACCTTGGCGCGGCTGGACGGATCATCGCCATCGTCCACGCGGGCCATTATGGCGCGCGCCGCCTTTCGAGCATCGGCAAGCTTCATTCGATCGATCGGACCCAGCGACTTTTTCCGCTGTTTGCCCGCCGCGTTGCGATAGCGGACTGCCCAACTTTTCGCACCGGATGGATAGACCACCAGGACCAAGCCGCCTTCACCGTCCGACTCTTCGTATTGCGCGTCGCGAGCCTTCGCGCTCTCGACCAGCTTGACCGTCAATCTCCCCGCCATATCGCCTCCAAGGTAACACCCACGGTAACAGATTGGCCGCGTCTGGCACTGTTACCTTGCGTGGATAACATTACCTCACATTGCGCGAAAACGTTGGAATTGCAAGGTATATGAGCGATCGGGATGCACTGACATGGACCCCCATGTTATAACCCAAGAACTGACTTTTAATCAGTAGGTCGCTGGTTCGAACCCAGCAGGGCTCACCACTTTCCTCTACGCCTCCCGCGCCAGCCGAAGCGCGATGCTGACTGCCAGGTCATGCGGCAGAGCAACACATTCTCCCCTTAAACTTTCACAATCCGCACGGGGACGCCCTTGCTGGCGGGGGTTTGCGACAGTTCCTCGTGATACCATAGCGGCACCAGCGGGTTGAGCTCCGGGAAATAGCCGGCCAGCGTTCCGGCCGGAAGGTCGTAGGGCACGATCTCCAGGCCGCGCACGCGGCGTTCGGGTTCGTCGGCGTGTGCCTCGTCCGCATCGGTTACCAAGTCCACGCGCTCTCCTTCGGCGAGGCCGGCGGCGCGGATGTCTTCGGGGCGCATGAGCACGATCATCCGGCTGCCGGAGAGCCCGCGCAGGCGGTCTTGGTGGCCGTAGACGGTGGTGTTGAACTGGTCGTTCGAGCGCAGGGTGACGAGGTGATAGCGCTCTGCCGCATCGCCGATCCCGCAGGCGTTGAGCGTGGTCGGGTCGGTGAATTCCGCCTTGCCGCTGTCGGTCTTCCAGATGCGTTCGCGTGCCGCGTTCCCGCGATAGAAGCCGCCCGCGGTGTTCATCCGGGCGTTCATGTCGTGGAATTCGTCGGGATAGGTGGCAGCGATGCAGTCGCGTATGCGCGAATAGTCCGCCTGCCATTCGTCCCAGGTGAGCTTGGGATGGCCGTCCCGAAGCGTCGCCTTGGCGAGGCCGCAGACGATCGCCGTCTCGCTTTTCAGCTGCGGGCCGGCGGGGGTGCGATAGGCGCGGCTGCCGTAGATGTGGCTGAAGCTGTCCTCGATGCTGACCCACTGGTTGCCGCTGGCCTGCGCGTCTTCCTCGGCGCGGACGAGGCAGGGAAGGATCCAGCTCGACTTGCCCGGCAGGCAGTGCGTGGTGTTGAGCCGGGTGGCGACATGGACCGTCAGTTCCATCTCCTGCCACGCCGCGTGCACGCGTTCGTGATCGGGCACTGCGTTGGCGAGATTGCCGCCGAGCCCGATGAAGCCCTTGTTCGATCCGTCCAGCACGCCTTCGAGGAAGGCGACCGTGTTGTGGCCGTCCTCCTCTGGCGTTTCGAGGCCGAACAGCTCGCGGTATTTCTCGACCGGAGCGAGCTCGGTCTTCTCGGTGATGCCGACGGTGCGCTGGCCCTGCACGTTGGAATGGCCGCGAATGGGCGAGCAGCCCGCGCCCTTGCGCCCGATATTGCCGCGCAGCAGCAAGAGGTTGACCAGCATCCCGATCGACTGCGAGCCGTGGACATGCTGGGTGAGGCCCATGCCATAGATGCCCATGACGTTGTCGGCCTCGGCATAATATTCGCCTGCGACCTCCATCTCGGCCCGGCTGAGGCCGCTGGCGCGTTCGAGATCGGCCCAGTCGGTCGCTTCCAGCGTGGCGGTGAACGCATCGAAACCGGTCGTATGCTGTTCGAGAAACGCGCGGTCGAGAATGTCGGGAAGGCCGGCCTCGCGCGCCTCGCGGTCGCGCTCGATCACGCGCTTGCACACGCCCATCAGCGCGGCGAGATCGCCGCCGGGGCGGACCTGGCAATACATGTGGTCGATCCGGGTCGGCGCGCCCACGGTCATCTGCACCGGGTTCTGGGGGTCGACGAATTCTCGAAGACCCTTTTCCTTCAAAGGGTTGAAGACGATGATCTTGCAGCCGCGCTGCACGGCGGCTTTCAGCGTATGGAGAATGCGCGGCGAGTTGGTGCCGGGGTTCTGGCCCATGTAGAAGATCACTTCGACATGGTCGAAATCGTCCATCTGGCATGTGCCCACCGATGAGCCGATGACCTTCTTGAGGCCGACCGAGGTGGTCTCGTGGCACATGTTCGAACTGTCGGGCAGGTTGTTGTGCCCATAGGCGCGGGCGAACAGCGCGTAGAGATAGGACGGCTCCAGCGCGGCCTTGCCACTTGCGTAGAAAGTGGTCGATTTCGGGTCCAATTCGCGCAGTTTCGCGCCTATTTGTGCAAAAGCCTGGTCCCACGGTACGGCTTCGTAGCGATCGGTCGCGGCATCGTAGCGCATCGGTTCGGTCAGCCGGCCGAGTTTCTCCAGCGCGTAGTCGCCCATGCCGCGCAATTCGGAGACGGTGTGGCGGGCGACGACATCGGGCGTGCAGCGATCGCGGGTGAGGTCCCACAAGGTCGCCTTGGCGCCGTTCTCGCAGAATTCGAAGGCGTGCGGGTCTTCCGGCTTGGTCCAGGCGCAGGAGGAACACATGTAGCCGCCCGGCTTGTTCTGGTCCTTCAGAGTCAGCAGCGCGCCCGGCGGGGCCTTGGCGTTCAGTTCGACGCGGGTGATGCCTTCGAGCGAGCCCCATCCGCCCACTGCGCCGTCATATTCCTTCGGGGTGGGCAGATCGTCAGACATCGTCCGGTCCTTTGCTGTTGCGGCGCCAGTTTTCGAACGCGCGTGCCCTGCCAACGTGCCTCACCGGGCGAAATGCGCAAGGTCTTCCGGCGTGTTGATGTTGGCGAGAGGGGCTCGAAGGGCGACCGGGCGGGCCGAGCAGGCGCGCGCGAAGGCGTGCATCGAACGCTTGCCCGTCCCTTGCAGAATCGTCTCGATCAGAGGGAGATCGGCGGTGCGCCATCGCCCGACCACCGGCTGATCGACGACGAAGGCGGGTCCGGGGCCGAGCTGCCCCGCGAGATCCGGCGGCAGGTCGGGAATGTCGACGGCGCTGGTCAGGACCTCCCCGAAACCCTCGTCCCGCGCGTGGCGCAGCGCTCCGGCGAGACCGCCCAGCGGACCCAGCCCGGCGCGCGGCCAGTCCTCCACCGCATCGCGGCCAACGATGCAGACCGCGTCGCATTGCGGGGCGAGCGCCGCGCACACACGGTCGAGCAGGCTGCCGCCCTCCAGCATCGCCAGCGCCTTGTCGCTGCCGAAGCGCGAGGACATTCCCCCCGCCAGCACGGCGCCGAGCAGCCTCATGCCGAAAACAGGCCGTGGGGATCGTTCATCACCAGCCCGCCATCCGCCCGCGCCAGCGAGACGAGCGTCAACCCGGCCTCCTGCGCCCGCTCGACCGCCAGATCGCTCGCGGCCGAAATGGTGACCAGGGCCGGAGCGCCGGCGCGCACGGTCTTCTCGACCAGTTCGCAGGAGCAGCGGGCCGAGAGCAGGACGAAGCCCTGCCCCGCCGCGATCCCCTCGCGCAGCATATGGCCCACGAGCTTGTCGAGCGCATTGTGCCGCCCGACATCCTCGCGCGCGGCGACGATTTTCCCGTCCGAATCGCAGAATGCGGCCGCGTGCATCGCGCCTGTTTCCCGCCCCATCGGCTGACGGTCGCGAAGCGCGGCGAGCGCTGCCTCGATCGCCTCTGCCGAGATCTGCGGCCGGGTATCGAGCCGCGGCAGGGGGCGCAGCACCTCCTCGATCGTGTCCAGCCCGCACAGGCCGCAGCTTCCCTCGACCAGCCGCAGCCGCACGCGTTCGCGCAGCGGGGCGGCGCGGCTTTCGGGCAATTCGATCCTGACGATCGCCCCCCGATCGAGCTCCGCGATGTCCATCGAGACGATTTCGCGCGCGCTCTCCACCAGTCCTTCCGACGCGGTGAAGCCGACCGCGAAATCCTCGAGGTCTTGGGGGGTGCCGAGCATCACCGCATAGCCGAGGCCGTTATATTCGAAGGCGATCGGGCGTTCCTGCGCCAGAAAGCCGGGCGGCTCGCGCCCTTCGCTCTCGCCCCAGGCGATACGGGAACGGGGAGTGGGGCGGCGGGGCGGCATTGCCACCCTTGGTAACGCCGGGCGAGCGCGGGACAAGGGGTCGCGGGTACGGCGGCACGGGCCTGCCCCGGTGCATCGCAAGGCTGGCGGGTGATCTTGCGTAATCTGCCGATATTTGAACCGATTGCCGCGGATCCTCGCGCTATCCGCTTTATAGATCGCGCGATGTGCGATAGGGGCTGCGGCCATGGCGATTTCGACTCTCCGCGCTTTCGCCGCTTCCTGCACGCTTGCGCTGACGATCGCCGTGGCAGGCTGCTCGGGAGAGGAGGCGGAGCCCGAGCAGACAGCCGTGCCGGTGGTCGCGCAGGATGTGTCCGTCCTGCCGGAAACGCTGGAGATCGAAGCCATCGGAACCGCGCGAGCGGCGACCTCGGCGGAGATCTTCGCGCAGAGCGCCGGGCTGGTGAATTCGGTGCTCTTCACCGCCGGCGATTTCGTGCGCGAGGGCCAGCCTCTCCTGCGGCTCGATGCGCGTCAGGAACGCCTCGCGGTCGATGCCGCGGAGGTTTCGGTGCGCGAGGCCGACCAGCTGCTCGGCCGCTATCGCCGGATCGAGGACACCGGCGCCATCTCCGAGAGCCAGATCGAGGCGGGCGAAACCGCGCTGGCTTCGGCGCGCGTCTCGCTGCGTCAGGCGCAGGAGGAGCTGGCCGACCGGACGGTGAAAGCGCCCTTTTCCGGCCATGTCGGCCTGACCGAGATCGATCCGGGCGACCGGGTCAACGATTCCACCCCGATCACCCGCATCGACCAGCGCGGCACCCTGTTCGTCGATTTCCCCGCGCCCGAAGCCGTGTTCAGCAATCTGCGCCCCGGCCAGGTGATCGCGGTCCGGCCCTTTTCCGACCCCTCCCGCACCATCGACGCGCGGGTGGTGACAACCGACAGCCGCATCGCGCAGGACAGCCGCGATTTCATCGTGCGCGCCTCGATCCCCAATGCCGACGACCGGCTGCGCCCCGGCATGAGCTTCCGCGTGGTCTTCTCCCGCGCGGGCGAGAGCCGACCGGTCGTGCCCGAACAGGCGATCGTGTGGGGCGGGGAAGGATCGCACATCTTCGTCGTGCGCGCTGGCAAGGCGGTGCGCGTGCCGGTGACCATCACCGCGCGGCGCGAGGGGCGGGTTTTCGTGGACGGCGCCGTGCGGGCCGATGACCGGGTGATCGTCGAAGGCGTCCAGAAGGTCCGCGACGGGCAGGACATCCGCCTCGTCCGCCCCCGCAACAGCCAACCCCAGCGCGTGCGGGTCGAAGGCTCCGGGCAGAGCGAGCGCGCGAGCGGGAACGACAGCGGAGCCGGGACCGGCAATGGCCGATAAGCAGGACCTGCCGATGCTGGCGGTCAAGCGGCCGCTGCTGATCGGTGTCCTCAATCTGCTCATCGTCATCGCCGGGATCGCCGCCCTGCTCGGCGTCGAGGTGCGCGAACTGCCCAATGTCGATCGCCCGATCGTCTCGGTCACCGCCAACCTGCCGGGCGCCGCGCCTGAGACGATGGATTCGGAGGTGACAAGCCTGCTGGAAAATGCGGTGGCGCGCGTGTCGGGCGTGCGCCAGATCCGGTCCTCGAGCGAGGAAAACAATTCCCGCATCCGGATCGAGTTCAATCCCGGCGTCGATCTCGACACCGCCGCATCGGACGTGCGCGAGGCGGTCAGCCGCGCGACCCGCGAACTGCCCGACCGGGTCGAACAGGTCACCGTGGTCAAGGCCGATCAGGACGCGCAGCCGATCATGACGCTGGCGGTCCTGTCGAACCGCTACGATCAGGCGGAGCTGACGCAGATCGTCGAGAACGACATCGTGCCCGAGCTGCTGGCCGCCGAGGGCGTCGCCAGCATCGAGGAATTCGGCACCCGCGCCCGGCAGATGCGGGTCTCGATCGATCCGGCGCGGCTCAACCGCTTCGGGCTGACCATTACCGACGTCGCCGATGCGTTGCAGGGCGCGCCCTACGACGTGCCGGTCGGCTCGTTCCGCTCCGATGCGCAGCAGCTGATCGTGCGGGCCGAGGCGAGCGCGACCGATCCGGCCCTGATCGAGAATGTTGTGATTTCCGGCACGACCCGCGTGGGCGATGTCGCCGATGCGGATTTCGCCCCCGCCAATGCGACCAATTTCGTGCGGCTCGACGGACAGCCGATCATCGGCCTAGGCGTGGTGCGTCAGGCGAGCTCGAACACGATCGAGATATCGAACTCGATCCGGGACGGGGTCGAGCGGCTGAACGAGCGGTTCGACGATCTGCGGATCGAGGTGGTCTCCGACGATGCCGAATTCATCAGCATCTCGGTGCAGGAAGTGCTCATCACGCTGGCCTTCACCATCGCCGTGGTGGTGGCAACGATGCTGCTGTTCTTCCGCGCCTGGCGGCCGACCATCGTGCCGAGCGCGACGATCCCGGTGGCGCTGGTCGGCGTGGTCGCGGGCATCTGGATGACCGGTTTCTCGGTCAATCTGCTCACCCTGCTGGCGCTGGTGCTGGCCACCGGGCTGATCGTGGACGATGCCATCGTGGTGCTGGAGAACGCACAGCGGCTGCAGAACAAGGGGCTCGGGCGGCGGGCGGCGGCGGTGGTGGGAACGCGGCAGGTGTTCTTCGCCGTGGTCGCGACCACCGCCGTGCTCGTCAGCGTCTTCGTGCCGATCAGCTTCCTGCCTTCCGAAGCCGGGCGCCTGTTCCGCGAGTTCGGCTTCGTGCTGGCGGTCTCGGTGATCCTCTCCTCCTTCGTGGCGCTCACGCTCGTGCCGGCGCTGGCGGCGAAGTTCGACCTCACGAGCGGCGATGCGGAACATGGCCGCCTGTCGCGCTGGGGGAGCAAGGCGAACGCCTGGTACGAGGATCTCCTGCGCCGCTGTCTCGACCGGCCGAAACTGGTCGGTGTGGTTTCCATTGTTCTCGCGGTGCTGGCCGGGCTGCTCTATTCGCAGCTCGACAACGAGCTGGTGCCCGACGAGGACCGCGGCGTGGTGACCATCGATGCCAGCGGCCCCGACGGGGTCGGCATCGATTTCATGGACGGCGAGCTCGACGAGGTGGAGCAGGTCATCCAGCCCTATCTCGACGACGGGGTGATCCAGAGCACTTTCTCCATCGTCGGGCGCTACGATCCCAACCGCGTGCGGGTGACGGCCCAGTTGTCCGACTGGGGCGACCGCGATCGCAGCCAGACCGAGATCGTGGAGGAGCTGAACGAGCCGCTGCAGGAAATCCCCGGATCGCGCATCAACGCCCGCGGCCGGGGCACGCTCAGCTTCGGCGGCGGCGGCGAGGGGATCGAGGTCGCGCTGACCGGCGCCGATTACGGGACGATCTTCGGTTCGGCGCAGGCACTCGCCACCGCGATCGACACGCAGTCGGACATCCTCTCGAACGCCGAGATTTCCTACCAGCCGACCCAGCCGCAGCTCTCGATCCGGGTCGACCGGCAGCGCGCCGCCGATCTCGGCGTCGATCTCGACGACGTCGCGCAGACCCTGCGCGCGATGGTGGGCGGCGAGGACCTCGTCGATCTCAGCATCGGCGATCAGGCGGTGCCGATCTTCCTCACCGCCAAGGCCGTGAGCGTCACCAACCCCTCGGACCTGCGCAACCTCTACGTCCGCAGCGGAGAGAACGCGCTGGTGCCGCTCTCCAGCGTGACGGTGATCGAGGAACAGGGCATCGCCGCCGAACTCAACCGCACCGAACAGCGCCGCGCGATCGAGGTCAGCGCCAACATCGCCGCCGGCACGCCGCTGCGCGACGCAGTCGAGGAAATCGAGCGGCTGTCCGCCGAGACCCTGGGGCCGGGCATCGACATGATCCTGCAGGGCGATGCGCAGAGCCTGGAGGAGACGTCCAGCGACCTCCTGCTCACCTACGCCTTCGCGCTGGTGATCGTCTTCCTCGTGCTGGTGGCGCAGTTCGAGAGCCTGACGAGCGCGCTGGTCGTGCTTCTGACGGTTCCCTTCGCGCTCGCGGCGGCGGTGTTCTCGCTCTACATTTCCGGCGTGTCGCTCAACATCTATTCGCAGATCGGCCTCGTCATGCTGATCGGGCTGATGGCCAAGAACGGCATTCTCATCGTCGAGTTCGCCGACCAGCTGCGCCACCAGGGGCGCAGCGTGCGCGAGGCGGTGGAAGAAGCGGCGGCGATCCGCCTGCGCCCGATCGCGATGACGCTGATCTCCACCGTGGTCGGCGCCCTGCCGCTGATCCTCGCGAGCGGAGCGGGATCGGAAGCCCGCCAGTCGATCGGCTGGGTGATCTTCGGCGGGCTCGGCCTTGCCGGGCTCTTCACGCTCTTCCTGACCCCGGTGATCTATCTCGCCGTTGCTCGCTTCGGCAATCCGCGCAGCGTCGACCTTGCGCGCCTGCGCGAAGAGATCGACGCGGTCGACGAAGACCACACCATGGCGCCGGCATGATCCGCCGCATGGGCACTTTCGCCGGCATGATGGCGGGCGGCGTCATGCTCTCGGCCTGCGCCGGGGGGCCGGAGCCCGAGCCGGAGCTCGTGGCAGTGGTCGCCCCGCCGCCGGTCTACGCGACCGACCTGCCGCCCTCAGGACTGGATCAGGAATGGTGGGCCGGGTTCGAGGATCCGGAACTCGACGCGCTCGTCGAGCGCGGACTTGCCGTCAATCTCGACATCGATGCGGCCGCGGACCGTCTGGAAAGCGCGGCCGCGCTGCTGGCGGCCGAACGCTCCGACCGCCTGCCGTCCCTCGATGCGACGGGGGATGTCGGCCTCGATCTCGGCAGCGACAACCGCGTTCGCGCCGCAGCCGGGCTGTTCGGCCTGTTCGATCCCGACATCAACGGCAGGCTCGCGGCCGAGATCCGCGCGGCGGCGGCCGATTATGCCGAGGCGGACTATATCCTCGCAGACCAGCGCCGGCTGGTCGCCGCGGCCATCGCCAGCCAGTATATCGAATATCGCCGCACCGGCGCGCAGCTCGATCTGCTCGATCAGTCGACCGATCTCCAGCAACAGACGCTGCGCATCGTCACGCTTCGTTTCGAGGCGGGGCTCGCCGCCAATCTCGATGTCCGGCGCGCCGCGACCGATCTGGCGCAGACCCGCGCGCGGCGGGGGCTGATCGCGATCTCGCGCTCCAATGCGGCGAACGCGCTCGCCGTGCTGCTCGCCGAGCCGCCCGGAACCTTCGCCCCCTCGAGCCCGCCGGGCGAGAACAACATTCCGGACTATGTGCGCGGCCCCGAGGCGGGCGTGCCGGCCGATCTGCTGCGTCGCCGGACCGACATCCTCGCCGCCGAAGCCCGGCTCGCGCAGGCGGCGGCGGCGATCGGGATCGAACAGGCCGATCTTCGCCCGTCCCTGACCATTCCGGGAAGCGTGGGGATCGGCGACGGGCTGCTGGGTGGGCTGTTTCGCCAGTTCCTGGTCGGGGTCGGTGCCGCTCTCGACCTGCCGATCCTCGACGGCGGGCGCCGCCGGGCCGAGATCGACGCCGCGCGGGCGGAAGGACGGGCGCGTCTCGCCGAATATCGCGCGACCTTCCTCGATGCGCTGGGTGAGGTGGAAAATGCGCTGGTCGCGATCGACGCCTATCAGCAGCGCAACGAGGATTTGCGCGAGGCGATCGAACAGAGCGAGACGGCGCTCGAGCAGTCGAACGCGCTCTACCGCGAAGGCCTCGCCTCGCTGTTCGACGTGCTCGACGCCCAGCGCCAGCTGATCGCCAGCCGCCAGTCGCTGATCGACAGCGAGGCCGCCCTCGCCGATTCCCACGTCGCCTTCAACGCCGCGATCGGCGCCCCGGGATACGAGGCGGGGCGGGCGCTCTAGCGGGGGGTCACTCCCACTCGATCGTGCCGGGCGGCTTGCTGGTGTAGTCGTAGACGACGCGGTTGATGCCCTTCACCTCGTTGACGATGCGGGTGGCGCACTGGGTGAGGAAGCCGGCGTCGAAGGGATAGACGTCCGCCGTCATGCCGTCGGTGCTGGTCACCGCGCGGAGGGCACAGACGCTGTCATATGTGCGCCCGTCGCCCATCACGCCGACCGTCTTGACCGGGAGCAGCACGGCGAAGGCCTGCCAGATCGCGTCGTAGAGCCCGGCCTTGCGGATCTCGTCGAGATAGATCGCGTCGGCCTTGCGCAGGATGTCGCAGCGCTCCTTGGTGACCTCGCCCGGAATGCGGATCGCGAGGCCGGGGCCGGGGAAGGGATGGCGGCCGACGAAGACGTCCGGCAGGCCGAGCTCGCGGCCGAGATCGCGCACCTCGTCCTTGAACAGTTCGCGCAAGGGTTCGACCAGTTGCATGTTCATGCGTTCGGGCAGGCCGCCGACATTGTGGTGGCTCTTGATCGTGACGCTCGGCCCACCGGTGAAGCTGACGCTCTCGATCACGTCGGGATAGAGTGTGCCCTGCGCGAGGAAATCCGCGCCGCCGATCTTTCGGGCTTCTTCCTCGAACACGTCGATGAAGGTCTTGCCGATGAACTTGCGTTTCTTTTCAGGGTCGGTTTCGCCCGCAAGGCCCGAGAGGAACTGTTCCTCGACGTCCACATGGACGAGCGGGATGTTGTAGTGATCGCGGAACAGGGTGACGACCTGCTCGGCCTCGTTCATCCGCATCAGTCCGTGATCGACGAAGACGCAGGTCAGCTGGTCGCCGATCGCCTCATGGATCAGCACCGCGGCGACCGCCGAATCGACGCCGCCGGACAGGCCGCAGATGACCTTGCCATCCCCCACCTGCTCGCGGATCTCGGCGATCTTGGTCGCGCGGAACTCGGCCATGGTCCAGTCGCCGGCCAGCCCGCAGACATGGCGCGCGAAATTGGCGATCAGCTTCGCCCCGTCCGGCGTGTGGACGACTTCGGGGTGGAACTGGATGCCGTAATATCTGCGCGCCTCGTCGGCGATCACGGCGAAGGGCGCGCCGTCGCTGGTGGCGACGATCTCGAACCCGTCGGCGAAGCGGGTGACCTTGTCGCCATGGCTCATCCAGACCTGGTGGCGCTCGCCCTCCTCCCACAATCCGTCGAACAGGGCGCAGGGCTTGGTGACGGTGAGGAAGGCGCGGCCGAATTCGCCGCCTTCGCCCGTTTCGTGCCCGGGGCGGACCTCGCCGCCGAGCTGGTGGGTCATTACCTGCTGGCCGTAGCAGATGCCGAGGATGGGCAGGCCGCTGTCGAACAGGCATTGGGGCGCGCGCGGGCTCCCTTCGTCCGGCACGCTGGCGGGCGATCCAGACAGGACGATGCCCTTGGGCTTCATCCGGTGGAAGGCTTCCTCGGCCTGCGTGAACGGCGCGATCTCGGAATAGACCCCGGCCTCGCGCACGCGGCGGGCGATGAGCTGGGTCACTTGGCTGCCGAAATCGACGATCAGTATCGAGTCAGGCAGGATCGAGTCGGGCTGGACGGAATCGGAGAGGGTGTCGGGCTGCATGGCGAGGCGGTTAGGCAGCGCTCCGCCGCCTGTCCAGATCGGCAAATCGCGCCAATTGCGCATTTTGCAACATCCGCTGACCTTAACTCACTTTCGTTCGCCGGCGAGCAACATTATTACACCCTCAACCCGGCGGTTCACTCCCTCCCATTTCGGCCGTCGGACATCAGGAGAAAGACATGCGCTTCGCAGTCAACATCCTGGCCTTCCTTGCGGCGAGTGCAGTCAGCACCTTGATGCTGGTCCCCCACATCGCCTGACCCACCGCCCGCAAGGCGACATGGCAGCGAGTAGAGACGCGGCCGCCGAATTCCTCTCCCCCAGAACCCCTTCGGCGGTCCGCGTCTCGAAAACCTCAACCAGTCAGGCCGGGTCGATATGCCGTGCCGCCATTTCGCGCAGCTCGCTCTTGAGCAGCTTGCCGATATGGCTGCGCGGCATTTCGTTTATGGGATGGAGCGCGGCGAGCCGCTGGGTCTTGCCGAGGCGGAAATTGACCGCGGCGAGGATGGTCTCGGCCGCCGCAGGATCGTCCGAATGATGCGCCAGACGCACGAAACCCACCGGCGTCTCTCCCCAGCGGCGCGAAGGCACGCCGATCACCGCCGCCTCGAGAACCTCGTCCTCCTCGAGCAGGGCGTTCTCCAGATCGACCGGGTAGATGTTGAACCCGCCCGAAATGATCATGTCCTTGGCCCGCCCGACCAGTTCGACGAAGCCGTCCGCATCCATGCGGCCGATGTCGCCCATGCGCTGCCACACCTCGCCGGTTTCGGGATCGATCCACTGGCCTTCGCGGGTCTTGTCGGGCTGGTTCCTGTAGCCGGCCATCATCGTGGCGCTGCGGCCGACGAGATTGCCGGGCGTGCCGGGGGCGACCTCGCGATCCTCGTCGTCGAGAACCTTCAGCTCGCTGCCCGGCGCGGGACGGCCGACCGTGTGCAGCTTGTCCGGGAATTCATGCGCGGCGAGGATGCAGACCACCCCGCCCTCGGTCATGGAATAGATTTCGACCAGCGCGCCCGGCATGCGGTCCAGCACCTCGCGCTTCAGTTCGGCGGAGAACGGGGCGGAGGTGCAGTACTTGATCGCCAGCGAGGACAGGTCGAACTCGGCGAAACGCGGCTCGTCCATCAGCCGCTGATACTGGACCGGGACGAGCATGGTGGTGGTCGCCCGATCGGCCTCGGCGAAGCCGAGCCATTTCACCGTGTCGAACTTGCCCATGATCCGCACCGAACCGCCCGCCAGCAGGGGCGCGAGAAAGGCGACCATGGTGGTGTTGGAATAGAGCGGGGTCGAGGCGAGCGCGCGCACGGGAAGGCCCGCCGCCAGATAGCTCGCCGCGGTCGAGCCGAATTGCCGCCAGCGCATCAGGTGCGAATGGACGATGCCCTTGGGCGTGCCGGTCGTCCCGCTCGAATAGATGATGTTGAACGGGTCGGCGGAGTCGGGCTTGAAGTCGGGCGCGCGGGTTCCGACGGGCGCCATCCAGCCGTCCAGCGCCTCGTCCAGCACGATGCGCTCCATGCCGGGAAAGCTGTCTTCGCCCAGCTCTTCCAGCTTGGCGCGGTCCACGAAAATATGCCGCGCGCCGCTGTCCGCCGCCATTCCGGCGAGCTGCTCCGCGCTGGCGCTGGTGGTGAGCGGCGCGGCCACCCCGCCCGCGCGCACGGCGGCGAGGAATACCAAGGCATAGGCGATGGACGATGTGCCGAGTATCGCGACCGATTGCCCGCGCTCGAGCCCGTCCGCCGCCAGCCGCGCCGCGATCCGCTCGATCCGGTCGACCATGTCGGACCAGCTCAGCGCGCCGCTCTCGTCGCGCAGGGCGACCGCTTCGGGCTGCACCTTGGCCCAGCAGGCGAAGATCGCGTGATAGGATCCGAAGGGTTGCGAGAGGTCGGCTGCGTCGGGGGCGTTTTCCATCGCCCCACCCTATCGCCAAGCCGCGCGCTGTCGAGCCCCGCCGATCGCTCTAGCCTCCGCCGAGGCTCCCGAGAACGAAGGCGAGGATCACGCCAAGCGCGGTGGCGATCCCGGCCATGTAGTGATCTTCCTTGAAGGCCTTGGGAAAGACCTCGGTCGCCAGGCTCGCCACCACGGCTCCGGCGGCAAAGCAGCGGATGACGGCAAGCGTCCCCTCCCCCACACCGGAAAGCAGCAGATTGCCCGCGATCGCCGCCACCGAAAGAAGGATGGCGGTCGCGGTCCACAGCAGCATGATCCGCCCCTTCGACTTACCGCCGCCCTGGCCGCCGCCCTGGCTCCCGCCCTGCCCCATGTCGCGCGCACCGCCTGCCGCTTCGGGCAGGTTGGAGAGCAGGATCGACCCGGCGAGCGCGGCCACTTCCAGCCCGCCCGCACCGATCAGGGCGACGCCGAGCGCGAGGTTTTCCGGTATCCCGTCGAGCGTGATCGCGGCCAGCAGCCCGCCGCCCGAATCCGAGCCCCATTTGCGCTTGATCAGCCAGTCGCTCGCCGTGAACACCGCCGCCCCGGCCGCGACGCCGAGCATGGCGTGAAAGATGCTGCTCATGTCGATCGACGGCTCGATCAACTCGCTCGTCACCGACAACAGCAGCGCGCCGCCCGCCAGCGCGACCAGAAATCCCTCGAGCCTTTCGGGCAGCTTGCCGTAGATGCCCCATGCGGCCCCGGCGACCAGCGCGCCCGAGACCACCAGCACCACGGAAAACAGCATCAGCATTCGATCACGTTGACCGCGAGCCCGCCCTGGCTCGTTTCCTTGTACTTGTTGCTCATGTCGAGTCCTGTCTGGCGCATCGTCTCGATCACCTGATCGAGGCTGACAAGGCCTTCGGCGCCGGTCCGGTGGAGCGCGAGGCGCGCGGCGTTGACCGCCTTCACCGCACCGATGGCATTGCGCTCGATGCACGGCACCTGGACCAGCCCGCCCACGGGGTCGCAGGTGAGGCCGAGATTGTGCTCCATCCCGATCTCCGCCGCGCTGGCGACCTGAACCGGCGAGGCGCCCCACAGGGCGGCGAGGCCGCCGGCGGCCATGGAGCAGGCCACCCCGACCTCGCCCTGACACCCCATTTCGGCGCCGGAAATGCTCGCCCGCTGCTTATAGAGAAGGCCGATCGCGCCCGCCGTCAGCAGGAAAGTGCGGCGGCTGTCGCGGCACGGCTTTTCCTCGTTGGCGACGCAGTAAAAGCGGATCACCGCCGGGATGATTCCGGCAGCGCCATTGGTAGGCGCAGTGACGACGCGGCCCCCCGCCGCGTTTTCCTCGTTCACCGCCATGGCGTAGCAATTGAGCCAGTCGAACAATTGCTCGCGCTCGTTCGACTGGGGATTGGCAGACAGCTTGTCCCACAGATCCGGCGCGCGGCGCGCGACCTTGAGCCCGCCGGGCAACACACCCCGCTGGGTCAGTCCGCGATCGATGCACTGGTCCATCGCGGCGGCGATGCGGTCGATCCCCTCGAGCGTCGCCTCGCGCGGGCGCCCCGCATCCTCGTTGGCGAGGACGATGTCGGCGATCGGGAGCCCGGTTTCATCGGCAATCGCGAGAAGGTCGGCGGCCGAGCGGAAATCGTGGGGTACCGAGGTCCCGGCGTTGACCTGGTCGTTCTTGGGCTTGCGCCGCAATTGCGCCTCGGACGCGACGAAGCCGCCGCCGGTCGAATAATAGGTCCGCTCGAGCAGCACCTCGCCCCCATCGTCGAAAGCGCCGAGGCGCATCCCGTTGGGGTGGAGTTCCGGGATGACATGGCCGGCAAGGTCGATGTCGCGCGCGCGGTCGAAGGCGATTTCCCGCTCGCCGCCGAGCATCAGGCGGCCGGACGCGGCGATGTCCTCGAGGGAGCGCGCCGCCTCGTCGGGATCGGTGCGGTCCGGACGGAACCCGGCGAGCCCGAGGATCGTCGCATCGAGCGTGCCGTGGCCGATGCCGGTCAGCGCCAGCGAGCCCTGCAATTCCACCGCGACCCGGACCGTGGAGGCGAGCTTGCCCGCCTTGTCCAGCGCCCGCACGAAGGTCCGCGCGATCCGCATCGGGCCGACCGTGTGCGACGATGACGGGCCGATGCCGATCCGAAAGATGTCGAGGATGGAAAGCACGGGTGGGAGATGCGTCACCGGAGCGGTGAAATCAACCGGCTCGCTGACGCTTCCGGCGCCGGGGGAAAAGCGGGCGGGATTCTTTGGCAATCCCTCCGCAAATCCCTATATAATCGGCATGGACGAGAACATTTCCGAGACGCCGCCAAACGGCGCTCCCGACAACAAGCGCCGCGGCGAATACGGCGCGGATTCGATCAAGGTGCTGAAAGGGCTCGACGCTGTCCGCAAGCGCCCCGGCATGTATATCGGCGATACCGACGATGGCGGCGGCCTGCACCACATGGTGTTCGAAGTGTCCGACAACGCCATCGACGAGGCGCTGGCGGGCCATTGCGATCTCGTCCTGATCGAGCTCAACGCCGACGGATCGGTCTCGGTCGAGGACAATGGCCGCGGCATTCCGGTCGACATGCACAAGGAAGAAGGCGTCTCGGCGGCCGAGGTCATCATGACCCAGCTCCACGCGGGCGGCAAGTTCGAGAACACCAGCGACGACAATGCCTACAAGGTCTCGGGCGGCCTCCACGGCGTGGGCGTCTCGGTCGTCAACGCGCTGTCCGAATGGCTCGAACTGGTCATCTGGCGCGACGGCAAGGAGCACTGGATGCGCTTCGAGAACGGCGATGCGGTCGAAGCCCTGCGCGTCGTGGGCGATGCGGCCCCGGTCGACAGCAACGGCGACGAGGATGGCCTGAAGAAGGGCACCCGCGTCACGTTCAAGGCCTCGGAAGAGACGTTCAAGAACGTCACCGAATTCGATTTCGACAAGCTGGAGCACCGTTATCGCGAGCTTGCCTTCCTCAATTCCGGCGTGCGCATCAAGCTGCGCGACAAGCGGCACGAGGAACCGCTGGAGCACGACCTGTTCTACGAGGGCGGGATCGCGGCCTTCGTCAAATATCTCGACCGCAACAAGCAGCCGCTGATCTCCGACCCGATCGCCGTCTCGGCGGAAAAGGACGGGATCGGCATCGACGTCGCCTTGCAGTGGAACGACAGCTATTACGAGAACGTCCTCACCTTCACCAACAACATCCCGCAGCGCGACGGGGGCACGCATCTCGCGGCCTTCCGCGCCGCGCTGACCCGCACGCTCAACAATTATGCCACCGCCTCGGGCATGATGAAGAAGGAAAAGGTCAGCCTGTCGGGCGAGGACATGCGCGAGGGCCTGACCGCGATCGTGTCGGTCAAGCTGCCCGACCCGAAATTCTCCAGCCAGACCAAGGACAAGCTGGTTTCCTCCGAGGTCCGCCAGCCGCTTGAATCGCTGATGGGCGAGAAGATGGGCGAGTGGCTGGAGGAAAACCCCAACGAGGCGAAGGCGATCGTCCAGAAGATCATCGACGCCGCCGCCGCCCGCGAAGCCGCGCGCCGCGCCCGCGAGATGAGCCGCAAGGGCGCGATGAGCGTCGCCAGCCTGCCCGGCAAGCTCGCCGACTGCCAGGACCGCAACCCGGCCAATTGCGAGCTCTTCCTGGTCGAGGGCGATTCGGCAGGCGGCTCGGCCAAGCAGGGCCGCGACCGCAAGACGCAGGCGATCCTGCCGCTCAAGGGCAAGATCCTCAATGTCGAGCGCGCGCGGTTCGACCGGATCATCAGCTCCAAGGAAGTCGGCACGCTGATCCAGGCGATGGGCACGGGCCTGCGCGACGAGTTCAACCTGGAAAAGCTGCGCTATCACAAGATCGTCATCATGACCGACGCTGATGTCGACGGCGCGCATATCCGCACCCTGCTGCTCACCTTCTTCCATCGCCAGATGCCCGAGATCGTGAAGGCGGGGCACCTGTTCATCGCCCAGCCACCGTTGTTCAAGGTGAGCAAGGGCCGCAGCGAGGTCTATCTGAAGGATCAGGCCGCGCTCGACCGCTATCTGGTCGATGCCGGGTTGCAGGGCCGCACGCTGGAAAGCGCCGAGGGCAGCCTGCCCGAACGCGCGGTGCGCGAACTGGTCGACCATGCGCTGCGGATGCGCAATCTGATCGCTTTCGTGCCGCGCAAATACGATGCCGCGATCGTCGAGCAGATGGCGCTCGTCGGCGCGCTCGATCCCGCGCTCGACCAGAAGGCCCGGCTGCGCGCGCTGGAGCTGGCCGCGAAGCGGACGCAGGCTGGCGATCCCGAAGCGCGCTGGACGGCGCGTTATCGCGACGACGGCTCGCAAACCGTGCTGTTCGAACGGCTGTGGCGCGGCGTGACCGACGTCTACGAGGTCGAGGCGAAGTTCCTCGAAAGCGCCGAGGCGCGCAAGCTCCACCGCCTCGCCAGCGAGCAGGCCGAAAGCTACGACCACCCCGCGCGCCTCGCGAAGGCGTCGTCCGCCGATGCCGAGCCCGAAGCTGCCGCCGAGGACGGCGAGGACGCACCGGCGGCGAGCGACGAGGATGCGATCACCCGGCCCACCCAGCTGCTCACCGCGGTGCTTGCGGCGGGCCGCAAGGGCCTCTCGATCCAGCGCTACAAGGGCCTTGGCGAGATGAATGCCGAGCAGCTCTGGGAAACCACGCTCGATCCGGAAAACCGCGCCCTGCTTCAGGTGAAGGTCGAGGATGCCGACGTGACCGACGAGATCTTCACCCGCCTGATGGGCGACGTGGTCGAGCCGCGCCGCGAATTCATCCAGGACAATGCGCTCAACGTGGCCAATCTCGATGTCTGATCCGATGCGGCGGTAAGATGGCGAGCTTCCCGCGGCCCCAGTCCCAGTCCGAGCAGGTCGGCCGGCTGATCATCGCGGCCGCGCTGGTGCTGTTCCTGCCGCAATTGCCGCTCGGCAATTACCTGCTCTACCCCTTCGCCATTCTCACCACCTGGTTCCACGAGATGGGCCACGGGCTGACGGCGCTCCTGCTGGGCTGGCAGTTCGACCGGCTGATCCTGTTTCCCGACGGGTCGGGCGTCGCCGAAAGCTACACGCTGGGCGAGCCGGGCCGCCTGTCGCAAGCGCTGGTGGGCGCGGGCGGGCCGCTGGGGCCGGTCGTGGTGGGCGCGCTGCTGATCCTCGCCTCGGCCCGCCATACGCTCTGGCGCCCGGCGCTCTACACGCTCGCCGCCGCGATTGCGCTGTCGGTGATGATCTGGGTGCGTTCGGCGACCGGACTGATCGTCCTGCCGCTGGTCGCCGCGCTGATCGCTCTCGTCGCCTGGCGGGCAAGCGACGGCCCGGCCCGCTTCGCGCTCCAGTTCCTGGGCGTGCTGGCCGGGTTCAGCATGTTTCGCGACTGGCACTATCTCTTCACCGAAAGCGCGGTGATCGCGGGCCGGCCGATCCTGTCCGACACCGGCGTGATCGAACAGGCGCTATTCCTGCCGCACTGGATCTGGGCGATCCTGCTCACCGCGCTGTCCGGCCTGATTCTCGGCGCGAGCCTCAAGTTCGCCTTGCGCGAGGATGGTTTTCGCAGCACGCTCGGCGTGCCAGCGAAAAGGTAAAGTCGATCATACGATCTTACACCAATAGTTACCCTGCCCGGGGGTGACACCCGTCGGCAACACGCAAAAACCTTAACGTGTTTTACGTCCTGTTAACCTTTTCCCTTCAGAAGGGCCGTGGTTAACAGGGGCGCAGTTCGTTGTCGCGGCGCGTCGCCGGGCTTCGAACAGGGGCCAACAGGGGACGATCCATGCGCGTATTGCTGATCGAAGACGAGCCGACCACCGCCAAGGCGATCGAGCTGATGCTCACGACCGAAGGCTTCAACGTGTACTCCACCGATCTGGGCGAAGAGGGCCTCGATCTCGGAAAGCTCTACGATTACGATATCATCCTGCTCGATCTGAACCTTCCCGACATGCATGGGTACGACGTCCTCAAGAAACTGCGCGTCGCCAAGGTGCAGACGCCGGTTCTGATCCTTTCCGGCATCGCCGAGATGGACAGCAAGATCCGCAGCTTCGGCTTCGGTGCCGACGATTACGTGACCAAGCCGTTCCACCGCGAGGAACTGATCGCGCGCATCCATGCGGTCGTGCGCCGGTCCAAGGGCCATTCCCAGTCGGTCATCCGCACCGGCAAGCTCGCCGTGAACCTTGATGCCAAGACGGTCGAGGTCGACGGCGCGCGCGTGCATCTGACAGGCAAGGAATATGCGATGCTGGAGCTCCTCTCGCTCCGCAAGGGCACCACGCTGACCAAGGAAATGTTCCTCAACCATCTCTACGGCGGGATGGACGAGCCCGAGCTCAAGATCATCGACGTGTTCATCTGCAAGCTGCGCAAGAAGCTCTCCCATGCCTGTGGCGGGGAAAACTATATCGAGACCGTCTGGGGCCGGGGCTACGTGCTGCGCGATCCGGGCGAGGAGGCCGAAGCAGCCTGATCCGCCGCGCGCTGGTTCATCCACTTTCGGATCTTTTCGGTCCCGGCCAAGATTCCGTCTCGCTCCGCCGATTTTCCGCAACTATATGGCGCGGACAATCGGACAGGACTGATCCGCCATGGAAATCTTCGGTTTCGACCTCGCGCCGCTCCTGCCCTTCATCCTCGTGGGCTTTGCCGCACAGCTGGTCGACGGCGCGCTCGGAATGGCGTTCGGAGTCATCTCGAACACGCTGCTGGTCGGCGTGTTCGGCGTTCCGCCCGCGCTGGCCAGCCAGCGGGTCCACGTGGTCGAATGCTTCACCACGGCGACCAGCGGCATCAGCCACCTGATCAGCGGAAATATCGACGGCCGGCTGTTCCTGCGGCTCGTCGTGCCGGGCATGATCGGCGGGGTTGCCGGCGCCTATCTCCTGTCCTCGCTCGACGCAGGCCTGGTGAAGCCCTTCGTGCTGGCCTACCTCGCCGGGATCGGCATCTATCTGCTGGTGCGCGGCCTGCTCTACCCGCCCAAGTTCCGCGAGGCACGCCTGGTCGCGCCGCTCGGCCTCGTGGGCGGCTTCCTCGATGCAGCGGGTGGCGGCGGCTGGGGGCCGGTGGTGACGAGCAATCTGCTGATCCAGGGCGCCGAGCCGCGCAAGGTCGTGGGCACGGTCAATTCGGCCGAATTCTTCCTGACCGTCGCGATCTCCGCGACCTTTATCTTCCATCTCGGCATCGCCGACCTCGCCGGGGCGACCGCCGGTCTGCTGATCGGCGGGATCGTTGCCGCCCCGTTCGGCGCCGTCGCGGCCAAGCGGTTCAGCCCCAAGGCCATGCTGATCCTCGTCGGCGTGGTGCTGACCGCGACCAGCATCTATGGCATCTGGACGGCGCTTGCCGGTTAGCGCTACGGCGCGCGGCATGACGGCATTCAAGGAAGGCGATCCGACCACGCTCGGCCGGCTCTACGGGCGCAGCCAGGGCAAGCCGCTGCGCGCGCACCAGCAGCATCTGGTCGAGGACCTGCTCCCGCAGATCGCCGTGCCGGACGAGGGCCCGGTGACGGCCGAGCGCCTGTTCGGCGACGACCGCCCGCTCCATTTCGAGATCGGCTTCGGCGGCGGCGAACACCTCGCGCACCGGGCCGACCTGCTGCCCGATCACGGGCTGATCGGCGCGGAACCCTATCTCAACGGCGTCGCCCAGTGCCTCGCCCATATCGAGGAGGACAGGCTCGCCAATGTCCGGCTGGTGCATGGCGATGCCTTGCAGGCGCTGGCGCGGGTGCCCGACGGCGCGCTGACCATGCTCTATCTCCTCCACCCCGACCCCTGGCCCAAGAACAAGCACGCCAAGCGGCGGATGATGAATGACGGGCCGGTGCAGATGTTCGCCGACAAGCTGAAACCGGGCGGCGAGTTCCGCTTCGGTACCGACCACCCGGTCTATCTGCGCCACGCGCTGATGGTGATGCGGCGCTTCACCGACGTGTTCGAATGGCAGGTCGAGAGCCGGGACAGCTGGGAGAACCGCCCCTCGGGCTGGTGCGAGACGCGCTACGAGCACAAGGCGCGCACCCAGATGGGCCACGAGGTATGGTACTTTCGATTCAGGCGACGCTAGACTACGCTGATGTTGTAAAAACAACGACTTAGCGCAAAACACTTACGCCAGAATTGCCTCCAATTCGCCCCTTTTTCCGCTTGCGTGATTACCCGGTGATTGCCAGAAAAGGCCACGAGGTATCGCATGGCAACAGGAAAAATCAGCAAGCGCACGGTCGATTCGCTCCCGGTTGGACCAAAGGAAAACTATCTTTGGGACACCGATCTCAAGGGCTT
Source organism: Erythrobacter sp. (assembly GCA_025698865.1). Classification (GTDB taxonomy): domain Bacteria; phylum Pseudomonadota; class Alphaproteobacteria; order Sphingomonadales; family Sphingomonadaceae; genus Qipengyuania. Next base: position 203,915 of record JAILWQ010000004.1, read on the forward strand.
TGGCGTCAAGATTACAACTGCTGGATCAATCAGTTACATAATCCAGTTCCGAATGGGCGGACGAGAAGCGAAGACCCGTCGTTTCACGATCGGATCACATGGATCGCCTTGGACACCGACTACTGCACGCTTGGAAGCTGAGCGATTGTTGGTGATTGTTGCGCAGGGCATTGATCCGGTTGATGCGGAAAAGCAGCGCCGCCGGGAAGCTGTCGACCTCGCCTTCTCGAATTACGCTGACCTCTTCACTCGCTCCTGCAAACGCGAGGGATGGCGTCGCCTCGTGGAGCGATCCATTCGCCTCTACCTCAAGCCCACATTCGGAATGAAGGCGCTGCCAGCGATTACGAAGATCGACGTCGTTTCGGTTCTCGATCAGATGCCGCCCAAGCAGGTGGCAAACCGGCGAAATGTCTTTGCCGTTATGCGCCGCCTGTTTCGCTGGGCCGTCAGTCGCGGAGATATCGATCGCAATCCGATGGAGGGCATGGAAACGCCGCCTCCGGTCAAGCCACGAGAGCGCTGGCTCAAGGATGGCGAACTCCGCCATATCTGGAATGCGGCGCCGGAATGTCATCGCTGCTTTGGTCCAATTGTCAGGCTTCTGATCGTAACCGGACAGCGCCGTGAAGAAGTCTCCGGGATGCACTGGCAGGAGCTCAGTCGCAGCGAAAGATTATGGACCCTGCCCGGATCTCGAACCAAGAACGGAGAACCTAACTCCATTCCCCTCAACGATCTTGCAATCGCCGAGCTCGACCGGGAGGCTCGCGGCGAGAGGTGGCCGCGTAAGGGCCGTGTTTTCGCGACAGCTATCTTATCGGTCCGATTCTGTTCATCCCGGGAAGGTCACAAGCTGGCTATGAATGCAAAAGTCATCACGAACTTCCAGCTTGGCAGCCGCGAATCCTCTTCGGCGCCTGATGTCTTGCCCCTCGCTACAGAGCATGCGCTGCAATCCGCCGGAGCTGCTTTCCATGCGCTCGCCGACACCATGCCGCAGATGGTATGGTCGACTCTTCCCGACGGCTCCCACGATTATTACAATGCGCGCTGGTATGAATTCACGGGTGTCCCTGTCGGATCAACCGACGGCGAAGGATGGGCCGGGATGTTCCATGAGGATGACCAGGCCGACACATGGAAGAAATGGAACCACAGCCTCGCTACCGGCGAACCGTACGAGGTTGAATATCGCCTGAGGCATCACAGCGGCGATTATCGCTGGATGATCGGTCGTGCGCTGCCGATCCTCAACGAGGAGGGTGAGATCCAGCGCTGGATCGGCACTTGTACGGATATCGACGAGCAGAAGCGCACCGCCCTCCAAAACGAAATCCTGAGTCAAGAGCTCAGCCATCGCATCAAGAACATCTTCGCGATTGTTTCCGGTTTGATCAGCCTGACAGCGCGCGCAAATGAAGCGTTCGGTGAAGCGTCGCGCGACCTGCTGGGCCGGATTTCCGCGCTGGGGCGCGCGCACGAATTCGTCCGGCCCCACAGCGAAAAGTCCCAGCCCGAGGGCAAGGAAGTGACCCTCGCCACGCTGCTTGCGACGATCTTCGAGACCTATCCTGCCTTTTCCGAAAGAAGGATTGCTATTTCCGGCCCCGATATCGCGGTCGAAAGCCGCGCCGCCACGCCGGTTGCATTGGTGTTCCACGAGCTGGCTACCAACGCGATGAAGTACGGAGCTCTGTCCAATCCCGAGGGAAGGATTTCGCTGGACCTTTCAACCGAGGACGAGATGGTCCGCTTCCGCTGGAGGGAACACGGAGCTCACATCGACAAGGCGAGTGAGCCTCAAACGGGTTTCGGAAGTCGCCTCATCGAGTTGGCCGTGAAGCAACAGCTAGGAGGCAATTACGAGAGAACCTGGCATGACGATGGCGTTGAACTCGTCATGGATGTCCGAAAAAGCAGGTTGCAGGAGCCTAGTTAAAGAAGAGCCTAAGACGGGCTGGCGGATCGATTTTTTCGCCCTTCCGGACCGCAATGACATAGTCGAGAACCTGCTTGAGAATGCTAAGATCGACCGGTTTTTCCAGCGCGCCCAGCGTTCCGCTCACCCCTTCGCCGAGTTGTGCGGGATTGGCGGTTACGAAAATAACCTCGATCCCGAAATCCGCAGCAAGCTTCTCGCCGATCCTCGGACCAGTGGCTCCATCGGCCAGATTGACATCGACGAGCGCCACATCGATCGCGTCTGAAGCCTTTGCCAATGCCGATTGCATGTCGTCGGCTATGCCTGCGGATTCATGACCGAGATCGTGAACCACCGCCTCCATTTCGACAGCTATGAGGAATTCGTCTTCGACAATCAGAATGGTGGTCGGCATGGAAAGCTATCAAAAGTTAAATGACGAGGCTCTGTAGTGAGGGGACGGACAGGGCGCATATTCGTTCCCTCGCCTCGTCGCATCCGGCTTCGATCGAAATAGCTTCAAGACGCGCACCCGTTCCGACGGCATAGCTTCACTATCGGGCGCCAGGACCACGACCAAAGAGCGTATCTATGATGGGGCATTCCGGAACATCACCGCCTTCGCAGCGGGCTGATACATCGGCTAGCGTGCGCTCCAACCTAGTCAAATCAGCAATTTTAGCTCGCACGCTGGCCAGATGGTTATTGGTCAGATCCCGAACCTCGCCGCAGCTGTAGGGGTGCGAATCAACGAGGCTGAGCAGGCTTTTGAGCTCCTCGATCGAAAAACCCAGATCGCGGCCGCGCAAGATAAAGCCGAGCCGCGCCTGGTCGCCGGGTGGATAGAGCCTGTGCCCGCTTGCCGTACGCTCGGGAGGCTGAAGCAGACCGATGTTCTCGTAGTAGCGGATTGTCTCAAGGTTGCAGCCCGACCGTCTGGCCAGTTCTCCCCGTTTGATCACTTGCGATGCTGTCATGAGCCATATGCCAATTAGTGCTTGAACCTGTAGTTACTACAGGGAGTACATTGGTTTCCATGGTCGATCAAATGCACAAGAACGCGCAGCGCTTATGGGCGAGCGGCGGGACGCTCGGCGCGATACTCGCCTCGTCCTGCTGTATTGCCCCGCTGTTATTGCTGAGCCTTGGCATCAGCGGCGCGTGGATCGGCAATCTCACTGCGCTCGAACCGTACAAATGGGTATTTATCGCCATTGCGGTTGTCTTTTTGGCCCTTGGATTCCGGCACGTCTATTTTCGGCAAGCCGAACCTTGCGAAGACGGAACATATTGCGCGCGGCCCGGAGCAAACCTGCTCGTCAAAAGCTCCCTGTGGCTGGCGACCGTATTGGTCGCTGCCTCGTCCACGGTCGAGTGGTGGGCGCCGCAATTCTACTAGGAGTTCGAAAGATGAAGAAGACGATGATCGTCGCAGTTGCGATACTGGGACTGGCCGGAGCGGGTATCTGGGCAGCGACCTTGTTTCCGCCAAACTCCGACGAACGGGTTCAACAAAATTCTGCGCATCTGCAATCGGCAAGTTTTGCGGTCGAGAATATGACCTGCGCGACCTGCCCGATAACGGTTCGGCGCGCGATGGAAGGCGTGGCAGGCGTGCACGAGGTGACTATCGATTACGAGACCAGGACGGCGACTGCGCAGTTCGATCCTGAGCGAACAACCACAAGCGCGATCGCCGCGGCGTCGACCGAGGCCGGATATCCGGCGATCCTTTCAGAGAGCGCGCTATGATCGAACTGAAGTCCGAGATCACATGCCCTACTTGCGGGTACAAAAAGCTCGAAAGAATGCCGACGGATGCCTGCTGGTTTTTCTACGATTGCAATGGTTGCGGTGTGAAACTCCGCCCCAATGCGGGCGATTGCTGTGTCTTCTGCTCATTCGGCACCATCCCCTGCCCGCCGATCCAGGAAACGCGTGCCGATCGCAAGGGCGCCACATGTTGCGGAGGGCGGTGAGATGAGTACGCGAAACTTCGATCTTATAGTGCTGGGTGTTGGTATGGCGGCCGTAAATGCCGCCAACAAATGCGCCTCAGCCGGTTGGTCGGTCGCGGTGGTCGACGAACTGCCTTATGGCGGCACCTGCGCCCTGCGCGGCTGCGATCCGAAGAAAATGCTCCGCCGCGGGGCGGAAATCATCGACGCAGCGCGGCTCATGCACGGCAAGGGCATCGAACCGAACGACATCGCCATCAACTGGCCCGATCTGGTCGCCTTCACGCAGACGTTCACCGACAAAATGCCCGGTCGGATCGAAAACGGTCTGGAGAGCAACGGCGTCACTACCCTTCACGGGAAAGCGCGCTTCGTCGGCGAAGATACCGTCGAAATCGACGGCGAGGGGCAGTTTCAGGCAAACCATTTCCTGATCGCAACGGGTGCCAAGCCGCGGACGATAGATGTTCCCGGCTCCGAACACCTTACCGACAGCACCGAGTTCATGCGGCTCGATGCGCTGCCCGAACGCATCCTGTTCATCGGCGGCGGCTTCATCTCGTTCGAGTTTGGCCATATCGCAGCACGCGCCGGCAGCGAGGTGTGCATGATCGATCGCGGCGAGAGACCGCTTAAAGGTTTCGATGCCGATCTTGTTGAAAGACTCGTCGCGCGAGGCGAGGAAGTCGGCGTCCATCCACCAAACGCAAGAGCGCGCTCGACATCGCACTTTACAAACGCGTCCTGTGCGACGCGCTGGAAAAGGCCGGCATTTCGGAGAAAGGGAGCTGGTCCGGTAAAGTCGAAACGAGCCTGTTAGCCAAGCACGCGACCGAGGTTGCGAAATTCCTTCTGATAGCTTCGGCGCACGACGTAGAACCCGACCTCAAGAATCCGGGTTTGGTCGTATCCGGCCGGAAAGGTGTTCATCCAACCCTGACGCTGGATGCCTGGAACCTGCTTTCGCCCATGCAGGTCGAGCACATCGCTCCACAGCAAGGGGCGAGCACTGACTGGCCCGCTGACCTCTACGATGAACGAGAGCTGTTCCAGACTCTGGGCAACCTCACGCTGCTGCATCGCGACCACAACATCGTGGTGTCAAATCATCCCCAACCGAAAAAGATGGCAAGCTACCGCGCCTTGGCATCGAGAACGCCCGAAGCGTTCGAGGCCGCGCGCGAAGAAGCCAGAAAGTTGGGGTATGACTTGCCCGAAAGATCGGAAGCGATCCTCGCCGAAGCAACCCACGCGAGATTGTTGATTCCGCTCGTCGAATGTCCGTCCGACTGGGACGGGGAATTTGTGCGTCAACGCTCGCGAAGGTTGGCGGAAATTGCATGGGATCGCTTACGGCCATGGTTGGACTGACGGCCGTGTCGCGCAGTTGCAAACCAATGCCTTGGCGTCACGAGAGGACTTAAAGCTTGTTCCGTATTACCGCCCGAACTGTTCTCGAACTTGGCTCTGAACTAATCAGTTCGGATATTATCGCGTTTTATGAGCTTATCAAGAACGGTTTCGACGCTAGAACAAAAGCAGGGGTCGACGTAAAGTTCGACATTGTTCTGACACGCCGAGCATTTCTACGCCTCAAGGGTACAATCCACGGTAAAGCCAGCCTCCCGGACCTGAAAAAGCTCATAAAAGACGAACTTCTTCCAACTGCTTCAGAGGCAGCGTACGGGAGCTTCGTCGATTTGATCGATGAAGCGACTACAAAACAAGAGCTTACCGAAAAGCTCGATCAAGCTCAGCGACGCTTCAACACAATCACCGTGACAGACACGGGAAGCGGAATGTCGCTAGAGGATTTGGATCGAAGCTTCCTCGTGATCGGAACGCCATCAAGGAAAAAAGAGGTCGAAGCAGCGCTTGCGCGTGGAGACAAGAGCACCCCGTATCTCGGCGAAAAAGGTATCGGGCGCCTTTCGGCAATGCGTCTTGGCGAGCGGTTGCTGGTTGAGACGGCCCGTTCAACCGACAAGAAACTCAATCGTCTCGAAATCGATTGGACCGAGTTCAGCAATGTCGATGCAATGCTCGATCAAATTGCGGTGGCCCCGACGAAAGGAGGAAAAAAACCCAGTGCCGAGTGGTCCGGCACAGCTTTGACGATCAGCGACCTTGTCGAGAATTGGACCGAAGCGAGGGTCCGCGACATGGCGGACTATGAATTTGCCCGCCTGACCGACCCTTTCGCCAATGCGACGACGCGACCTCGGATCGCCATCTTCTGGAACGGAGAAAGGATCGGCATTCCCATAATGTCCGGTGCCCTGCTTGATGCTGCCCATGCACGCGTGTCAGGCGCATATGAACTTATCGATGGCGCACCTGTTCTGACCTGCACTTTCGAGGCGTTGGATCTCGGGTTCGAGCATCCGAAAACGCACTGAAGGCTCTTGCCCATATGAAGGGTCGCGATGTCCCAGACCGCCTGCGCAGCTACTTCAATACGTTGCAGGCGGAAATGAAGAGTGTCAGCAAGCGCGTGCGCGTTCTCGACCCGATGAGCGTCTCTGGTCGACAACGATCGGAAGTCTTTGCACTCGACGAAGTCATTCGGGACGCCATTGAAGCCCATCATGCCCAATTCAAGCGTCACAAGATCGACGTGATCACCGACCTGACTACGCGACCTCTGCGGATCAGGGCAGTCAAGGGAATGATCGTTCAAATCATTGAAAATTTGATTTCGAATTCAGTCTATTGGCTCGATATGCGCGCGGAGCGAGAACCTTCCTTCAAGCCGAAAATTTCAATCTCGCTTGAAAGTGACCCACCCGTAATGATGTTCGAAGACAATGGGCGAGGCATTGCTCCGGAAAATCGAGACCAGGTTTTCAAGATGTTCTTTTCGCTCAAGGATACGCGCAGGAGGCGCGGACTTGGCCTTTACATCGCCCGCGAGGCGGCCATGCATAACGGCGGCACACTTGAATTGGACGAGGAGCGCGATCCGGAGACCGGCAGACTCCACAAATTCGTTCTCGAATTGCCAGCAGGAGCGCAGGTGTGACGCTTGGAGACCTTCTGGCGCAAAAGAGAATAACAACCGCTCTCGTGGTGGATGACGTCTGCGACGCCGTGCCGACAGCGACGGATATTGGACCCGAGAACGAGGCTTGGGCGATCTTCAATGACGACCTTACCGCCGAACAACGCCAGCTTATCGAAGCTGTATATGAGGATGCGAAAGACAGAAGTTTCGATGAGCTGGTGTCCGATGATGCCTATGTGGCAGCCGTATGGGGCTTGCGCGATACCCTTACGGAAGTCGCCGCTCCTTTGTTCGAGCAGTATCTTGCCGATCAGGCATCTGACCAAACTTATGTCGATGTGGTGGTCCAGAAGCTTCAAGAGCTCGGCCTCGAGTGTCGGACATCCGGGCGCGACTTCATCGAAGCTGCGCAGGAGGTCGATCTCATTGTTATCGACCTGTTCTTCAACAAAGCGCAGGACGAGGCGGCCCTTCACGCATCCAAAAGGATGCTGCGCGACGCCATAGAGAAGCGTCGAGCCACGCCGCCCCTGGTTATCCTTATGTCACGCAGTCCTCGGCTCGAAGACAAGCGAGAAGAGTTTCGAGACGAAGTGGGCCTCTTGGACTCGGGTTTCAGGATCATAAGGAAATCGGAGCTAGAAGAGGCAGGCAAACTCGATCGCCAGCTTGAGCGCCTTGCCCACAATGCGGATGACTCCCGCATGCTCGCGCGATTCTTTGAATCCCTCGAACAGGGAATGGCTGACGCCACTTCGCGAACGCTCAAACTTTTGCGAAATCTCCGCCTCTCGGACATCGGTCAGATCCAGCAACTGCTACTCAACGCCGAGGGCGAACCGGCGGGAAGCTATCTGGTCGATGTCTTCGATCGTGTTCTGCAACACGAGATCGAACGTGAGCGGCAAATCATCGATGCGGCAATTCCCTTAGCGGCCTGTTGCCCACTGAACCCGAAAGCGAACCTTCACCGGACTAATGGGGAGACATTCATTGTTTCCAATGACGCTCAACGAATGGCGCGAACGGCTCGATGACAACGGGCGCGCGCTCGGCATCGAGCCGTTCACCACTCTGCCGCAGGTCGATCCTGGCGCGCAAATCCTGCTCTCGGTGCGAAGCTGGCCAAAGGTTCGCCAGGTCTTTGCGCTGATCGATGCGATCGAGGACGTTGGCATCCATCCCTGCGATGTAGCTCTCCGAGCCATACCGCGTCACACCGTCCTGGTCTTCCCACTGCGTGTAGTGGATACGGCCCTGGACCGAGACCAGCTGGCCTTTCGAGCAATACTGACCGACGGTCTTGGCGAGGCCGTTGAAGCAGGTCACACGGTGGAATTCGCTGTCCTTGGCGGTGTAGCCGTTCTCGTCCTTGTAGGTCTTGCCGTCCTTGTCGCGTGCAGGACGATCGGTGACGACAGTGATCCCGGTAACGCTGGTTCCGCCCTTGGTTTCGCGGGTGTCCGGATCGCGGGCGATACGGCCGGTGAGGATTGCGATATTGGTCATGAGATAAGTTCCTTCAGTTCCTCAAACCGGAGACCATCTCCGGCTTGCGAACATCCAGAAGAAGCAGGGCATGGGAGGACTGCACCGCAGGCCTGAAGGGCCGAAGGGAAACCTGTTCATGACGGGGGGTGCGGGCAGGCGGCGAAGCCGCCAACACGGCCGGAAAGGAACGGGTTGCGGCTCCTCAGCTGACCTGGTTCAGGACTGTTCGCGAAGAAAGCCGGATGGGTATCGGGTGCGGGTCTGAAGGTGCCAAGACCCTGCTGCAATCAGCTTACCTCATTGCCTTCCGATACCGCCAGGAGATCCATGAAGTTGCGGGCTGCTTCCCGGTCTTCCTCGTTCTCGAAGGCCACGTCGAGGTCGGGGGCAGACCCGAGCAGGTAGAGCATGGCCCACAGGGCAAAGCGTTTTCCCCGGTCCTGCTCCAGACCGAGATCGACCTGGCATCGCTCGATCCCCGAGGCCAAGGTTTCTGCGCCAACCGCTCCAGGATCGGCAGTGCCAAAATAGCGCATGAGAAGCGTATCGAGGTCCATCGCACTCTTTTCGGATCATCGGTCGGGCCGCGGCGAGGAAGGCCAGCATTCGTGGCCCGGTCAAGCGTCGCTCAATCAGCGGTGGGTTGCTCGCGAAGCCGCCGGGCGCGCTCGACGAAGTGCTCCATCTGGGTGGCGGCATGCAGGGTAAGCGGATGCGGCTTCGCATCGGCACGAGGGGATATGAATTCCGCGATTTCTTCGATTGCTGCAAGCTGATCGGCGCTGGCCTTCGACAGAAGGCCGAGCACCATGTTCTCAAGGGCGATCACCCTGATGCGCAATTGGATGATCTCGGCATCGGAAAGTGGCGGAATATCCCATTTCTCGCAGTCGGCAGCGAGCGCTTCCTGCGGCCCGCAGGGCAATGCCCCGCCTTCGTCTTCCCAGCGCGACAGCGCCCCGGCTTTTCCCGTTTCCGACATATGCGGTTCCTTTCATAACCAACGAGGCGATCGTCTGCACGCTGCTCACATAACACAAAGCCCTACCGGGATGCGCTTGGCACGGCGACAGCGAAGCCGGGCAAACGGAACCCCGCGCGTCGGGTTGGTCTTCACGCGTGGTTCCTGAACGACCCCTTGGGGGCACCTGCGACCCGCAGGGCGTCGGGGGGAGGCGGGGCCGTCCTTTCCTGATCTTGCGTTGTTCGTTGCGATTTCTTGCCGAGGATATCTCCTGAATTGCCGGGTCACCGGGAAACGCGTCCGATCACATACCTTCCATGTCGTGATCGGCCATCGAGGACATGTCATGGCCCGTATGGGGATCGGCGGGCGGAGTCGCCTCGCTCGCGGGTTGCGGGCGCGTTGCTGGCGCGGCGGGTGTGGCAGTTGCGCGTGAAGCGGGCGAGGCGGCGCGCCGTGAGGCGGGCGTGGCGGCATCATCTGCCGAAGTAGCGTCCTGCCGCGCAGTCGCTGCCTCACCTTCGGAGGGAGAGGCTGCCGGGTCTGCAAGACCCGCTTCAGGTGCCGTACCAGCCACCACCGCAGCTTCGCCCATAGTCGAAACCTCGGTGATCGGTGTGCTCTCCTGCGCCTCGTCGCAGGCAGCAAGAGCGGACATCAAGGGCGAGATCGCGAGAAACCCGATCGCTACATTCAATCTGGAAGTACGCATGCTCTTCAACTCCTTCAGAGCCAGGAAATACCGAGGTGGTTCGCCCCATGCGCGAGCTCGCCGCCAAGGAAGCCTTGGATGAGAACGAGCGCCGCCATGGAGAAGATCGACGCGCGCAACCAGGCGCGGCTCTGGCTCGGCCTGCTCGCGAGATAGGCCATCGCAATACCGAGAACCGCGATCAGCATACCGTTCCATCGATGCACCTGCATGACAGTGTCGCCGCCGAACCACAGCCCGGTGTGAATCCATCCGAACAGGACTGCGACCACCGCGCCGATGGCCCCGCCGTAGGCAAGCACGCGCACCGCACTTTCCAGGCCCGCTCCTTTCCGGCGCATCACGAACAATTCGGTGGCCGCAGCCATGAGAAACAAGGCGATCGGGAAATGGATCGTTGCCGGATGCAGCTTCTTCAGTACGGCCATGACGCCGGCTTCGCCCTCATCCGCATGGCCAACGGCCTCGTCATGACCTCCGCCCGCTTCATCGTGCGCGTCAGAGGATTCGCCAGCATCCGCAGTCTCACCCATCTGCGCCATGGCCGCCTGGTCGTGCGCATCGCCATTGGTGGCAGCAGGCGCGGCGCTCGCCTCTTCGCCATGTTTTTCGTCGCCATGAGCATGAACGGGTCCGACGAAGAGCAGGCTTGCGACGAGCAGCGCCAAGAATGAGGGGGCTTTCATGTCTCGTATGTCTCCCGACCCTGCAGTTAAAGTGCGACCTATGTGCCTGATACGCACCGCAGCCGCCTGCCCCTCACATTAATTTGATGGTATTGGCGCGACAGATGTGCGTCCGCCGTATCACGTCTGATGGCGGCACCATCGCGATTGTCGAACGCAGTCGGCTCCTGGCCCCGTTCGGCCTGGCGCACGGGTTAAGGCGTTCGCCCACGCGCATTAGCCCCATGGGCTCAGGCGAGTTTGCTCTTCTTTGTGCGACGACGCAGCCGCGGCATCCGGTTCGCAAGCAGGACGAAACCCGACAGGGCTATGATCGTGCCGCCAATGCCGAACAGCAGAAGCCACCAACTGTTGATGCGATCGCGCTCGGTCCAGTCCATGATGTGCAGGCCCCAGATGAAATCGAACAGGCGCCAAGTATCACTACGCGCCGCCCCGAGGGTACCGCTGCTGGCATCGATGTAGAGGCGCGTCGAAGCCTCGTCAGCATAGGTGACCTGCCAGGCCGGAAAAGGGCCGCGAAACTCGGTCCCCACCGGTTCGTGAACGAGCCGCGCGCCTTCGATCGTCGTGCGCGGTCCGGTCCATGCGCGCAACGCGATGGATCTTGCCGTCGGAGCCGAGATGGGGGAGAGTTTGCGCCCTGTCACCGGATCGTGAAGGCTCACGCTACCGTCGACCTTTCGGACCTCGGTCACGGCATCGCCGTCGAGCGAACGCGTCGACACCGCCGCAAGAGTACCGTCGTTTGCGACCCAGGCCGGGAGCGGGGCATCGGCAGGCAGCGCCTCTTGTTCACGCGAAACGACATGTTCGGAGCGAACTTCTTCCAGGTTGAGAAACGACATGAGGGCGCCGGTTCCCATCCACAAGAGAACCTGGACACCGACGAAAATCGCCAGCCATTTGTGGATCTTGCTGCCGAGCACATGCAGGCGCAGCTTCAGCGACGGCGTTGCCAACCGGTGCTACCTCTTCGAAAGCCGTAATCAGTTGCGCAGCGCGCGCGACGAGGAATGGTACTGGACGATTCTCCACCCGTCCGCATCGTGAGCAAGCACCGATGTCGCCACGCCGTCGCGCTCGATCACCCGGCCATCGCTAAGTTCGATGCGATAGCCATACGTCTCATAGGCATGGGCCATGTGCCCCATCCGGGTGACGGTCAGCGTGGGGTCGGTAAAGGTGAAGCTCACAATCGCGTCGAGCTCGGGGCCCAAATGGTGCTCCATGTAATTGGCAAAGCTTCCTTCCGCCTTGCCATTCTCGAAGATCGCCGAGTCCTCGGCGAAGAGCGCGCGCATTGCCTGCGCGTCGCGCGCTTCAAGAGCGGTGCGATAGGCCTTGAGGGTTTCTTCAGCGCCCGCGACATCCTCCGCCGAGGCGTCCATCGCGTGCATCTGATGGTTCGCATGAGAAGAGTGGTCCATCTGCTGCGCGAAGGCTGGCAGCGGTATCAGCGCGGCAACAAACGCAGTCGCCGCGATGCGCGTCAAAGTCTTGGTCATGGAAGTTTTATCCTTTTTGAGATTTCAGAACCAGAATCGCACACCGACGACATAATTGGTGACGCTCGGATCCTCTCCGGCGGCCCGCGCAAAATCCGCGCTGTCGCCGATGCGCCATTCTTGCGAAACGCCGACATAGGGTGCGAATTCGCGCGCGAACTCGTAGCGAAGACGCAGGCCCGCCTCGATCCGATCGAGCCCGGCACCGATGCCCAGCTCGGGAATGTCCTGCGCAGAAAGCGCGAGTTCGGCTCTGGGCTGGAGGATCAACCGCTGCGTGATGCGCTGGTCGAGTTCGCCCTCGATCCGCGCGGTCACATCGCCCTTGGTGGACACGAAGGCCGCAGCATCGACCTCGAAACGGTACGGCATGAGACCCTGTATGCCGATAACCGCGTGCGTGCGCTCCGGACCGGTGAGGTCCTGGCGAACACCCGCCTGGAAATCGAAGAAGGGCGCAATGGCGCGGCTCCAGAGCGCCTGGACCTCGGCGCCTTCTATGGGTTCGCCAAAGCTGCCCTCACCCTCGGACTTGAACCAGAATTTGTCGATGTCGCCGCCATAATATCCCTGGATGTCCCACAGATATCCATCCTTCCCCTCGCGGGCGCGGTATTCGAGGCGGTCGCCCTGAAACCAGAAGCGCATTCCTCCGTCGGTCTCGCGGACAAGCTCGCGCCGCGCTTCGTTCATGGCTTCCTCGCCCCAGATGGCGACCGCCGCGCGCGCTGGGCCGCTCCCGGCTTCTGGAGGAGGCGGCAGCAGCGGGATATCGGCATCCGAGCCCATCTGCATCGCCGAATGGTCCATGCCCTGCATGTCCTGTGAAGGCGTCTGCCCATGGTTCATCTGGCTGTGATCCATCTGCCCATGGTCCATCGACGACCTGTCTGCGTTCGCCTGCCCCATCTCGCCGTGGTTCATCTGCGAATGATCCATCGCACCTTCGGCGGGCTTGCCCTGCGGCATCGAGCCGTGATCCATTCCGTCATGACTTTCGGGCGATGCCTGTGGACGGGCAGCGTCCATCGGCATTGTCATGCCAGAATGACCGTCCCGAGCGGTCATCGAACCATGATCCATGGTTGAATGATCCATCTCGGAGCGGTCCATGGCGGCTTCAGGCTGGGCAGCCGGTTCGCATGCTCCATCTGCAACCGGATGCCCCATTGCGCGATGGCGCTCGGCTTCTTGTTCGCACTTTGTCTTGGCGTCGGCCTGCGCCTCGACACTCTGCTGCGGTTCCGTCGGCGAATGACCGGCATGCTGCGCCGCCGCCGGGGAGGCGAGAACTGAGCCGGCTGCGACCGATGCGAGCAGGCTGACAATACGAATTTTCATGCTTCGCTCCCGTCGGGATTGGCGACCGTGACGATCTGAAACATCCCGGCATGCATGTGGTAGAGAAGGTGACAGTGGAAGGCCCAGTCGCCCGGCTCGTCCGCCGTCAGGTCGAACTGCGCGCTGCCACCCGGCTGCAGGATTACCGTGTGCTTGAGCGGTTGACGATCGGCCGGCGCGCCATTGACCAGCTCGAAGAAATGACCGTGCAAGTGAATGGGGTGCGCCATCATCGTGTCGTTGACGAGCTTCACGCGCACGCGCTCGTTATAGGCGAAACGGATCGGCTCGTCTGAGACGGCGGAGAACTTCTTGCCGTCGAACGACCACATGTAGCGCTCCATATTGCCGGTCAGATGAATTTCCATTCGCCGTGACGGCGTGCGGCCCTCGCGGTGCGGCGTCAGAGCGCGCAGCTTGCGATAGTCGAGCGTGCGATGCGGCACATCGGCGAGACCGATGCCGGGATCGCCCATACGGTCGACCGGGTTCATCGAGACCATGTCGAGACCGGGACCGACCTTCACATCGGGTGGCAGGAGCGAGGTATCGCGCATCTGCATGCCCGACATTCCGGCCATGCCTGCCATCTCGGATTGGCCGGACGAACCATGGTCCATCCCCGCCATGTCGCCGCCACTTCCATGGTCCATACCCGACATGCCGGCATCGCCAGACGAGCCGTGGTCCATGCCGCTCATGCCCATGTCGGCCATGGTCAGGAGCGGCGGATCGCGCAGCGGCGGAATGGCGGCGCGCGCGCCGGGTGCGCTCGCGAGTGTGGCAATACCCATGCCCGAGCGGTCCATCGACTCAGCGACCAGCGTGTAGGCCTGTTGCGCGCCCGGCGTCACGACGACGTCATAGGTCTCGGCCACGCCGATCTGGAACTCGTCGACCTCAACCGGCTCGACGTTCTGCCCGTCCGCCTGAACGATGGTCATCGGCAGGCCGGGAATGCGAATATTGAAGAAGGTCATGGCGCCGGCATTGATGAAGCGCAGCCGCACGCGTTCGCCCGGGCGGAAGAGGTATTCCAGATTGTCGAGCGGGCCATGGCCGTTCAGAAGATAGGTATAAGCCGCGCTCGACACGTCGAGGATGTCCGTCGGCATCATGCGCATTTTCGCCCACATCCGGCGATCCTCGCCCGAAAGCGGGTAATCGTCGGTCCAGGTGTTCTGGTTGTAGTTGAAGTAGCCTTCGCCCTTCTTGAGCTTGTCGAAAATCGTGTGGGGCGACATTTCGCTGAATTCGCTCAGCACCACGATATATTCGCGGTCGGCCTGGACCGGATCGGGTCCGGCGGGGTCGATCACGATCGCGCCGTAATGCCCGGCCTGTTCCTGCAGGCCGCTATGCGAGTGCCACCAGTAGGTACCCGACTGGCGAACCGGAAATTCGGCGGTGAAGGTCTCTCCCGGTTTGACGCCGGGAAAGCTCACGCCAGGCACTCCATCGAGCTGAAACGGCACGAGCAGACCGTGCCAGTGGATCGAGGTATCTTCCTCGAGCTGGTTATGGACATTGAGCCGGACGGTCGTGCCTTCCTGCAATCGCAACAGCGGACCGGGGATCGTGCCATTGACGGCGATCGCGCCGCCGCGCCTGTTGCCGGTCGCGAAGGCCGATCGGGCAACGGTGAGGTCGATATTGGGGCCGGATATCTCGTCCAGCCCCTTGCGGGCGTTACCTGCGAGGATGTCCGCGCCCCGTGCCCAGGCAGGCATCGCCCCGGCAAGGCCGAGCAGACCCATTCCTCCTGCTCCGGCTCCGAGAAACTTGCGTCGATTGACGGCGATCATAAAGGGCTCCTGACTTGGCGTTTACCGTTACTTACGCGCGCGCCCAGCCAACCCCTCAAAGTTTTTCGAAGCGCTCCTTCAGCCTGTTGCGCGCGCGATATACGCGGGTTTCGATCGCCTTTTCGGTCGTTCCGAGAAGATCGGCCGCCTCGGCCTGGCTACGCCCCTCGATGGTCACGAGCACAAGCGCTTCGCGCAGCCTTACAGGCATTCGCGCGATCTCGGCCTGAACGAGATTGAGCTCTTCCCTGGAAACGGCCAACGCTTCAGGACCAGGCAAATCGTCGGCGATGGAATAGAGTTCGTCATCACCCGACAGTCCGAAAAAGCCCGCGACCTTGCGCCTGCGCAAACGGTCCCGGCAGCGGTTGAGGACGACGGTTGTCAGATAGGGTCCGATCGGCTTGTCCGGATCAAGCCGATGGCGCGTCAGCCACACCGAAGCGAGGCTGTCCTGAACAACGTCCTCGGCCTGAGAAGGAGAGGAAAGCATGCGTGTCCCGAGCGCGAGAAGCCGACCAGTTTCATGCTCGACGAGTTGGCTGAAAGCCCGCTTGTTTCCAGCCCTCGCCTGCGAAACAAGGGCCTCATCCGGATTGTCGCCCGCCCCCGACATGGCGCTTCAGTCGCGAGGGTCGCGGGTCAAGGCGTCGGAGACCTTGCGGTCGAACTGGCGTTGCTGCTCGGGTTCGAGAATTTCGCGCATGTCGAAGACATGGCGCACCGTTGCTTTCTGCAGATCGCCCATGCGTGCATGCACCTCGTCGATCGCGGCCGAGACCTCGGGACCGTACTCATGCTCGGTTTCCATCGCCTGGGCGAGCCGGGCATTGGCTGCACGCGCCGATCCTTCGAGCCGTGCCCTTTCGACAGCGAAACGAGCCTCGAGCGCATCGAGACGCTGCTCCTGGTCGGCCGTCAGGGTGAGTTCGTCGTGCACGAAATCGTGGAGGCCGGAGCCAGCCTCGTGATTGGCCCAGCGGTCCGCGGCAATCGCGCCGAGGCATCCTGCAAGTGCTGCGAGAAGCACCGCGAGAACGATATGCGTCGTCTTCAAACCCTATTGCTCCACATGGAGGAGCGCCGATGGGGACAGCTGTTCGCCGAGGATAAGACTCTCGCCAAATGACGCGGAAGACGTGCCATAGCCGCCGGGCCAACCGCTCGTTCCGGCGCCAGCTCCAAGCCCGACGACGAACAGACCGACGAACAGAGCCGTCCGGCGGCGTCGGTCGGCGATTTCGCCAAGCTGTCCGGCGCGCTGCCAAACGCCATCCATGAAGTCGGCGGGGACCTCGCTGGTGCCGGTGGCGGAAAGGGTTCCGAGCACCGCATCAAGAGAGTGATTGTCACGCATCCGAAAAACTCCTGTGGGTTGCACGTGTCCTATACGCGCTCGCCTGCACAATCCCTTAAACTTCTTTTTTTGAGGGAATGTCCACCACCATACGTAATCGAGACGGGTCTGTCAGAATCGGGTCGAACCCGGGATGAATGGAAACCAACTCGTGAGCAATATCACCGCACCTGAAGATCACGGCGAATTTACGCCTCTTCTTGGCAAGAGCTTTCTGACGCCGCTTTACGACCGGGCGATCGGTCTGTTCACCCGCGAACATCTCTGGCGCCAAAGGATTGTCGAAGAGCTGCACCTTGTCCCCGGCGACCGGGTGATCGATGTTGGCAGCGGAACCGGCACTCTTCTCAAGGCCTTGATGACGGATTGTCCGGAAGCGGGTCTGATCGGTGTCGAACCCGACCCGGATGCGCTCGCGCTTGCGCGGCGCAAGTTTGGCGCGGGAGCCGATCTCGTGAAATGGCACAATGGCTTTCTCGAAAGCCTCGAGCTACCCGCAGGGTGGCAGCCGAACAAGATCGTCAGCAGCCTCGTCCTGCACCAGGTCCCCTTGCGCAAGAAGCAGACAATCCTGGAAACCATCGAAAGCTTGCTCGTGCCAGGCGGAACCGTGTTGATCTCCGATTATATGAAGCAGGATAGCCCACTCATGCGGAGCCTCTTCCGGGCGACCGTCCAGTCTCTTGACGGCATAAGCGACACGCAGCCCAGCGCCGACGGCGAAGTCGAAAAACTGTTCGCCGAAATCTTCACCGAGCCATGCCTGCTCCAACGGTTCCCGACGGCAACCGGGACGATCTCGCTATGGCGCGGATACAAGAAAGGAATTGCACAATGAATTTGAAAAAGCCTTCGCTGCTCCGGCGATCGATTAGCGGCGCGGCCTTGCTCGTGCTGGCAGCCTGTTCGAACGTGGCTCAGGCAGCGACCTATACGATGTTCCGGGATCCAGGATGTGGGTGCTGTCTCAACTGGGCAGGCCATGTCGAAGACGGGATGAACACGAAGGTGGCATCGGTCGACAGCAACGACATGGCGGCGATCAAGACCGCGCGGGGCGTACCCCATGAGTTATGGTCATGCCATACGATGGAGGTCGATGGATACATCATCGAAGGTCACGTGCCTGCAGAAGCCGTCGCCAAGCTTTTGCGCGAACGGCCCGCCGGCGTTGCCGGCCTCGCGGTTCCGGGAATGCCTCTGGGATCGCCCGGCATGGAGGCCGGAAACCGGATCCAGCCTTACGACGTCATCGCCTTTGGCCCAACCGGACAGAGCGTCTTCGCGTCCTTTCCGTAAGGGGGTGAAGCCACTCCATGCGTCGGCATGAAAGGTTGCAGGCGATGAGGACTAATTGCGGGAAGCGACACAGAAGCCTGTCGAACTTCTCGCCGGGTCCGGGCTGGCTGCCCCCACAGTCCCGGACCCTTCCAATTTGTATGATTGCAGCACGCACGAAATAGGAGAAATGCGATAGTCAAAAGCTCGGTCAGAAATGCTGGATCTTTTTAAGGGGTGAACCTCTGCCCAACGTACTGCTTGTCGTGATGCTTCTCGGACGGGATGACATAGACAGGGGAAAGACTTGCAGACAGATGGCGACGATCAACATAGCGAGAATGCGGGCTCGATAACGTTGCTGGGCGGTGTCGCGATGGGGACCGGCGTCATGATTGGCGCCGGTATCTTCGCACTGACCGGCCAGATTGCCGAACTGGCTGGACCGTTATTTCCGCTTTCTTTCATAGTCGGCGCGCTGGTTACCTCGCTTGCCGCCTACAGCTACATCAAGATGTCGAACCGCTGGCCCTCCTCTGGCGGCATCGCGATGATCCTTCAGAAGGCTTACGGACCGGGCGTCGTTGCAGCATCGGCATCGCTCCTGATGGCGCTGTCGATGGTCATCAACGAAAGCCTGGTCGCTCGGACCTTCGCGACCTATGCCTTGCGGCCCTTTGGGCTCGAAAGCAGCGGCATTCTGGTCTCCGTCGCGGCACTGGCCCTCATCGTTTTCGCCTATTTCGTGAATGCTGCCGGCAACAAATCGGTCAGCGGGTTTTCGCTCATTATGTCGGCAATCAAGATCGGCGGCATCGCCCTGTTCGCAATTGCGGCGATCTGGGCCACCGGATTTTCAGGCGGTGCCTTCGCAGAGCCGGTCGCGCTTTCGGGCCTCGACGCGTTGCTCGCTTCGGTCGCTTTCTCGATCCTCGCTTTCAAGGGTTTCACCACCATCACCAACAGCGGCGGCGAAATCATCGATCCGCATCGGAATGTCGGCAGAACCATTATCATTTCGATCGCAGTATGCGTGGTCGTCTACCTTCTCGTCGCGGTGGCGGTCGGCGCCAGCCTCAGCACTTCAGAAATAGCCGAGGCGCGCGATTACTCTCTTGCGGCAGCTGCGCGCCCCGCGCTCGGAGAGCTTGGCTTCTATTTCACAGTCGCAATCGCGATCGCAGCCACGACCTCGGGTGTCATCGCCAGTGTTTTCGCCGTTTCGCGAATGCTGACGATGCTGACCGAGATGAAGATGATCCCGCATAGCCATTTCGGCATGAGCGGACCGATCCGCAGTCACATGCTGGTCTATACCGTAGTGATTGCCGGCACGCTCGCGGTCCTGTTCGATCTGTCGCGGATCGCTTCGCTCGGAGCATTTTTCTATCTCGTAATGGACATGCTTGTGCATTGGGGCGTGCTGCGCGGTTTGCGGGAAGAGATCGGTGCGCGTGCCTGGGTGCTATGGTCGGCACTCGTGGCGGACAGCGTAGTCCTGACAGCTTTTGCCTTCGCCAAGCTCAAAACCGACCCTGCGGTCGTCGCCTATGCGGTCGCAGGCATTGCCGCCGTTTTCATCGCCGAATGGTTCTATTTGTCCAGGCGTTCGCAAGCGATGGACTCCGCTTCAGAAAGACCGGCGGAAGAGAGGCGGTGACCCCGTTAGTAGAACACGAGCGCAAAGGCAGCGACCAAAAGCCGACGAGGATCGAGGCGCCAAGTTCGCGGATCAAAAGAAATTCAAGACGGAGCATATCGTGACGACTAAAACTGCCACCGTTTACCGAATGGTCATGCCGGACCACGTTTGTCCGTATGGATTGAAAACGGTCGATTTGCTCAAACGCGAAGGTTTCGAGGTGGACGACCACCATTTGAAAACGCGCGAGGAGACCGATGCGTTCAAAGAGCAGCATGGGGTAGAAACCACCCCCCAAACCTTCATCGGCGGGAAGCGCATCGGAGGTTACGACGATGTCCGTGAGCATGTCGGCAAGAAAAGAACGCAAGCCGGTGATGACGAGACCAGCTACCAGCCCGTCATTGCCATTTTCGGCGTCGCTTTCCTCCTGGGTCTGGCAATTAGCTGGTACGTTTTCGACACGATTTTCACGGTGGAAGCGGTCGAATGGTTTGTCAGCCTATCGATGGCCTTGCTCGCGATCCAGAAGTTGCAGGACGTGCGCAGCTTCTCGACCATGTTCCTCAACTACGATCTGCTGGCGCGACGCTGGGTAGGATATGGATTTCTATATCCGTTCGGTGAGGGTTTGGCTGGAATATTAATGGTCGCGCACGCGCTTCCGATCGTCTCGGTTCCGGTATCGCTGTTCATAGGGACGGTCGGCGCGGTCAGCGTGTTCAAGGCGGTCTACATCGACAAGCGCGAGTTGAAATGCGCTTGCGTCGGCGGAAGCAGCAACGTGCCGCTCGGCTTCGTATCGTTGACCGAGAACCTGTTCATGATCGGTATGGGTCTTTGGATGGGTGCCAAGGCCCTGGGTTGGGTCTCGCTATGATTTGGGCACTGCTTCTCGGTTTCGCGCTGTTCGCGATCTCTCTCTACTTCCACATGTTGATGCTGCGCGGGGCGAAAGCCGTTTCTCCGCCAGGCAAGGACCCACGCCATTTCCGGCTGCTTGCAGGCTCCAGCCTCGTTCTTCTCAGCCATCTGGTCATCGCCGGCATATTCGCGGGCGGAATGTATCTCGCTTCCGTCTGGGGCCTTGGCGGGCTCGAGAAGGACGTCATCAACAGCTGGATGGATTATTACTACTTCGCGCTGATCACGATCTCGACGGTCGGTCTCGGCGATATTCTGCCCGCCGGGCACATGCGCGCCATTTCCGGCATCGCCGCCCTTACCGGGTTCCTGATGATCAGTTGCACCGCCCAATATGTCTATCAAACCATGAGCGAAAAGGAGAATTGATATGGCTGAAGCTAGGCACGATGCACACGAAAAAGGTGGAGGGGGCGGCAACTACTGGCGGTTCATGGCAATGGTATCGACCTCGACCGTGATCATGTTCTTCCTGATGTATGCCAACAGCTTCGACATGGACGACGTTTTCTGGAGCGAGACGCGCTTCTGGATGATGTTCGTCATGGGCGCGATGATGATGGTGGTCATGCTTCTCTTCATGTGGGGCATGTACAAGGACCGGACCAAGAACTTCATCATCTTGGGTGTCGGAGCCGTCGTCTTCGCGCTCGCGCTATGGCTCGTACGCAGCCAGACCACGGTGGACGATACCGAATACATGGCCGCGATGATCCCGCACCACTCGATCGCGATCATGACTAGCGAGAGGGCGAGCCTGAAGGATCCGCGGGTTCGCGAACTCGCGCAGGCCATCATCGTCGCGCAGCGGCGCGAGATCGCCGAGATGAAATATCTCATCCAGGACATCGAGGAAAACGGTCCGCGCACCGAAGAACGTCTGCCCGAGGAGATGCAGCAATGAACAAGATCGCAATCCTGACGCTTGCAGCCCTCCCTCTGGCGGCCTGCAACACCAATACCGCGGTCGGCAATGATCGCGAAGCACAGCTCGATCCCCCGGCAACTGCGGCGCCGATAGAGAGTGCTGCGAGCGCTCTTGCCAATCTCAGCCCGGGCCTCATGCTGCCCGAGACCATGAGCGACGCGGACCTCGCCACGCTGGGAGCCGAGAACACGTGTCAGTTTCGCCTGACTGAGGTCGCGTTTCCGTCGTTCGTCTACGACAACAGCGGTGGCGGCGCGATCAAGATCAACGGCAAGCTGATCCCTGTCACAGCAAGCGCCTCGGGTGAGTATGCGAATGGTGAGCTTCGTATCCGCACGCGCCTTCTCGATGACGAAGGAGACGCGGGCCTGCAGATGCAGGAACTCATCGTCGCCGGACCTCGGATGAAGGACGAGTTCGGGTTCTGGGGGTACACGACCTGCGGCAACAGCGAGGCGTGAACACGAGCGAGCGGGCGCCAGCGTGCGTCGGTGCCCGCTCTATGATCATGTTCGGCCCGGCACGCGCGGCCGAATTTATAATGAGGTGCTACAGTGGAAGCTGAGCCTGTGAGCGATGCAGCCCCCCTTGCGGTCTTCGGTGCCGGAGGAAAGACCGGCACGGAAATACTGCGCCATGCGGTTCACAAGGGCATCGAAGTTCGAGCGTTCGAGCACACCTTGCCCGAACCATCGGACCGGGTCGACAACGTCGAGTACCTCCAGTGCGATGTACTCAATGACGACTTCAGCAGCGAGCTCGAAGGTTGCCGTGCTGTTATTTCCGCACTCGGTATAGGATTTAGCCCATCCACGGCGATCGATCCGCCTCCGCTTTACACGGAGGGAACCCGCAGGCTGGTGGAAGCGATGTCGGCGACCGGCATTTCCCGGATCGTCGTGATATCGGCGGCGTTCGTAGAGCCGCAGCCCAGCGTTCCTGCATGGTTCGAGCTCACAGCAAGACCAGCCTTGCACAATATTCTCGAACAGATGCGCGCCATGGAAGATCTTCTGGAGCGCGCGAAAGGCCTGAAATGGACGGCTGCGCGACCGGGCTGGCTCCTCGACGAACCCTATACGGGTGAAGCCGTCATTACCGACGAGCGCCTTGCCCAAGATTGCTTTCGCTGCAGGCACGCCGACCTCGCGGCAGCGATGCTCGAATTCGTCTGCGAGAACACCTGGGTCAACGCTAAACCCGCTATCGCCCGGCCAGAAGAAGACCGCTTCGAGAACGTCTCGGCGCTCAAGGCCGAACTCGGGATCGACTAGATCGATGCGGACTTGCGGAAACATTCCAACAACGAGGTAAGATATGCTGCTTGAGAAGATAAAGACCCCCGGCCTTTCGCACCTTTCCTATCTGATCGGTTCGCAGGGCAAGGCAGCGGTCATCGATCCGCGCCGCGACTGCGAGATATATCTCGAGCGAGCCCGCGCCGAAGGGCTGGAGATCACGCATATCTTCGAAACGCACAGGAATGAGGATCTCATCACGGGATCGCCGGTACTGGCCAAAATGACCGGCGCCCGGGTTCTGCACGGTCCAAACCCTGCGGATGAGGTTGTGTTCGCCGACACCGCGCGAGAGGGCGATGTTTTCGAGATCGGTAAGATCAGGGTCGAAGTGCTCGAAACCCCCGGTCACACCGACGATCATCTCGCCTTCGTCTTTCACGACGACGATTATCCCGAAGGACCGGTCGGCGTGTTCACCGGCGATGCGCTCTTCGTGGGCGACGTCGGCCGAACCGATTTCTATCCCGAGCGCGCGCGGGAGGTCGCGGGCCTCCTGTACGATTCATTGCAAAAGATTTGCGCTCTGGGTGACCAGACAATCATATACCCGGCGCACGGTGCCGGATCGGTTTGCGGGTCCGGAATGGCAGACCGGGAATTCTCGACAATCGGCCATGAGCGGCGCAACAACCCGCGGCTGCGCATTGCTGACCGCGACGAGTTCATCAAGGCGAAGGTAGAAGAGCATCATTACCAGCCACCTTATTTTCGGCTAATGGAGCGGCTCAATCTCGAAGGCGCCAATGCCGCGCCGCGAGTCATGCGGCCAAGGCTTCTGGGGCTGGAAGACCTCGGCGAGAGCGGCGCCGATCATCTGGTCGATGTACGCGAGCCGCTCGCCTATGCCGCCGGTCATATGCAGGGTGCCGTGTGCCTTCCAGTGGGAATGATACCCGCCTTTGCCGGGTGGTTCATCAGCGAAGGCGACACGATAGCCCTAATCGCTTCCGAAGAAGACGAGCTCGCTCAAGCTATGGCGCATTTGGTGCGCATTGGTCTCGATAATATTGTCGGCGGCTATGTCGGCGTGATCCCAGCCGCCGCACAGGGCAAAGCGATGCAAAGTATTGCCATGATCGACACCGAGGAAGTCGCACGCAGGCTCGCTGAGGACAGCGAAGATTGGACCTTGCTCGACGTGCGCGCCCTTGACGAACGGCAGCAAGGCAGCATCGATGAATCCGAACATGTCTATGTCGGCGAGCTCAACACCCGCTGGAAAGAGCTCGATCGCGACCGTCATTACACTTTGATGTGCGCCAGCGGCATGAGGGCGAGCGTAGCAGCGGGCTGGCTCGCAAGCCAAGGCTTCAAACACCTCGACGTCTATCTGGGCTCCATGGGCGCATGGACAAACGCGCAGGGCTAAAAAGCTGGAAAACCTCGAAAATGGCCAACCCGCGATCCCTTCAGGGCCGTGCGCGAAAGCTGTTTGGCCTACCGGAAGACACGCTGGTCTATCCTGCGCTTGATTGTGCAGGGGGGCGCGTCTCGACGATCATACAGGCAGGCAAACGCAACCCCCGCTTGAATGGCGATGTCTCACTTTTTCGAATTTCAGCAGATCAGGGCCGTGCTGGACCTGCCCTACCTTGAAAAAATCGACGTGGCCGTGCCTACCAATCTGAAATGCGGAAATTGCTCTGAAGATGCTGTCGAGCGACTGCACGAGCTCGGCGGGAAATCACCGCAGGGATAGGTTGGATTGCCTTGGCCACCGCGGAGCCATGTGCGGGCTATTGCGCGCTATCCGCATTCCCAATCATTTGAACGAACCGGGGAGGCTATCATCAGAACCACATCGGGATGACAATCGAATTGGAGTCCTTCGGGATTGGGGAGCTTTTTTGAACCTGTCGCAATTAAGACCGCTTTTTTTCGCTCGATTCCGAAAATGCTTACCCTCGAACATTGCCAAGGCGCATTTGTCTGTAGGACGTTGCGCGCAGAAGATCGTCTGAACCCTCATTGTCCGGTCGCGCTTTATAGATCCCCGCAAAGTTTCGCTATCGCAGTAAAAGGAGCCAATCCGAGTGTCGTTCTCTCAGAACCTCGGATTACATAAATGCTTTCATGAGAGTTGGCTCGAAATAGCCCCAGGCGGCCGCGATGAAGCTCATCACGGTTGCAACCAGGAGCAAAATTATCTGACGGTTCTTGAGCCATTTAACTGCGGCCCGGGAGTGGCAATGACTCGTGTGCCGATGTTTGCGCAGAACAATGAGCCAACTAGCCGCCACCGCAATCATCGAAAATGCGGTCATTGGCCAATGGAGCGAACCCAGAGGCGCCAAAACACTGCTCAGGCTCGCACTCAGCCCGGCGGCAACCAGCACCATCGGTAGAATGCAGCAAGAGCAAGCTGCCAAAACAGCAGCCGAACTGCTTATGACGCTCACAACGGTCGTCTTGCCGTCGTGCAAAGGTAGTGGTTCGACAGCATGAGTCGGTTCGGCCATCAAGCGACTAGCAACCACGAACGGCCCTTACCCATATGAAGTCTTCAAATAGGTCTGCCATAGTACTCGTTCGAACAGAGGCTTCACACGCGAGGGTTCATTGTATTTCGCCGATGTGGCATAGCCCTCCACCAATTGAAGGTCGAGGTCAATTGCGTCACACTGACAGCTCCTCAACCCCGTCACGCAGCTGAGGTGTCCAAGCTCGGCGGACGCCGCAGTCCTTTGACCAACATAGCCGCGCTCAACAGCTATTGTACCTGAAAGACGGAACCCCGCGCCAGGGTTGGGTGAAGCGCGGGGTTCCTGAACGGCCCCGGGACACCTGCGATCCGCAGGGTTCAGGGGGAGGTGGGGCCGCCATTCGATTAACGAGGAGAAAACCGATCGGGACCGGATTTGGTTTTACCGTACACCTAATCGCTTACGCTTCTTGCCAATCTATATATCGAACAGATAGATCCACTCGCAGGTGTGGCGACGCGCTCAAATTCTAGCATGAGCATGCTATATTCACGCCGACATGCAATTGCTGGCAACCTGTTCGCGCAATTAGTCGATCGGTTCTTGGATCACACGCAAATACGGTTTCTTTTCGTCCCAGCCATCGGGATATTTGGCTTTCGCATCTTCGTCCGACAAGGAAGGCGGAATAATCACATCATCACCCTTCTGCCAATTGACCGGCGTCGCTACACCCTTGCGTTCGGTGAGTTGCACCGAATCAAGCAGCCGGAGCACTTCATCGAAATTCCGCCCGCTGCTCATCGGATAAAGCAGCACGGCGCGAATTTTCTTGTCTGGCCCGATGATATAGACAGCGCGGACGGTGGCGTTATCGGCTGCGGTTCGCCTCTCCGCATTACCCGCTTCGTCGGCCGGCAGCATATTATAAAGCTTGGCGACCTGTAGGTCGCTGTCGCCGACCACGGGATAGTCGACCTTATTTCCACTCACCTCCTCGATATCGGGAAGCCAATCGCGATTATCCTGGCTGCTGTCGACCGAAAGGCCAATAATCTTGGTGTTGCGTTTGGCAAATTCCTCGCCAAGCCCGGCCATATAACCAAGCTCGGTCGTGCAAACCGGTGTAAATGCCTTGGGATGGGAAAAGAGGATTGCCCAGCTGTCACCCATCCAATCATGGAAGTGAATGTTTCCTTGTGTGGTCTGGGCTGTGAAATCGGGGGCTGTCGAGCCAATTGAAAGGGTCATGTAAAATACTCCTACTTATTTTGTGGGTACTCAGGGCACATTTCTAGCGATGCTCTGAGAAGAATGCGGGTCCGACCTCGTCTTCATCCTGTTCCTAAAGGAAGAGCGCCAGATCCGCTTTGCTCGGGTCAACCGGTCATACGACAAACCGATCCCAGCCCGCATAATGCTCACCGCTTCGCTTACCGCGAGGCAGGCTCAGTCCGATCAAGAGCAGTCCGACCCCAACCGAGGCCACCGTTCCGGCAGCCGAAGCCCCTGCAAGCATGAAGGGCGCTGCGACCAGCCAGGCACCGAATGCAGCGTTGATGAAGCGCAGGGCGCGCGCGACTTCCGCGGTCGCGATGATTGCCACCGTAATCACCAAAGCACCCACCACGTGATCGCTGTTGGCCATCGCCCCCTCGCTGCCAAGCGTTATCCTTGTCAGCATCAGCCACGCTCCCAGAGCCGTGCTGGCCACCAGGGTCCACGGGAAGGTCACGCCGCGCACCGTGTTCGTCCAGATCGAACGCGCGTCGGTCATATAGTCGGTATCGTCGATTTCACCGTTTGACACTGCGCCGCCCTTGAAGAAGGTACGAACGAGTGACTTGCCTTCCTTTTTCGACCAGTAGAGATACTGTCCCATGGCGATGACTTCATCGAGCGAGAACGGGATCATGATGAGCATCGCAAGCGCAGCAATCAGAGCCGGCGTACTCCACGTCCCGATCATTATCGGCTGAATGATCACGAAATAGATACTGACCACACCGAGCGGAATGACCAGAATGCCGAAGAAGGTAACCATCCACGGCATCGTGCGCCAGCGCGTGCGGGTTCCCATGACCGCCATTAGGATCTCGAGCACATAGCTGACCGCCCCTAGTCCGGCATCCGGGATCGGCCAGGCCTTGGATACATCCGACGTGATGATTTCCTCGGTGCCGTTCTTGGGATCGCCAAGCGATCCGGAGAAAAACGGCTCCCACGCCACATCGATATGGCCAAGCTGGTAGGAGGTAAGCATGCGCGATATCAGAAGGCCGATGATGCCCATCGCAACAATCGGGAATCGCTGGGCATCGGTCGAGGGACTGTAGGTCCACCCGGGCGGGATGGACTTCTTGTCCATCATCCCTTCCATGCTCATGCCGGGCATCATTGGCACCAGCACCGAGAATGCGATCGCCAATGTACCGACAAGCATATTGGTCAGATATTGGGCCGCGCTCGGACTCCAGAAGAACAAGGGCGCGAAAAGCAGCCAGATGCCGACAAAGGCCGTCGCCCACTGCCCCAACCAGGCGGTGCGCTTCGAAAGCGACATCGCGCCGAAGATCATCAATGCGATCCCGCTCAGCATATCGCTCAGAGCAAGAGCGTTGGCCCGCCATTCGATCGACGGCAAACCCCGCTCGAGAGTGACCGCTACGACCGAAGCACGCGCAGTATCGGCGGATACGACGTCATAAACACCAGGACTTGCAGCAAGCCAGAGGCCGAGTCCGATGACAGCAAACTGCGTCCAGCGGGTACCGCGCTGGGGTCCGTCCATATGCTGCATATCGCCGTCCATATTGTTCATGTCGCCGTCCATCTGGTGCCCATCATGCGCTATATCGGTGTCTTGCGATTGAGGTCGCGCCGGTTCGGTCTTCGCTGCATCCGAACTCTTTGGATGCCAGGCCACGCGGGACGTGTTCAGCTTGTTCGTTTCGTACCAGTCCTGCGGGTCGGCTTGCAACGCGTCGATGATGGTCGGAAGCGTTTCGCGGAGCGAGTGCTCTGGCTCCCACCCCAGCAGTTTCCGGGCGCGGGAGATATCGAGAATGTAGTGAGCGTTTGCGTCATCGACCATCCACTGCTTGACGAATCCGTCATGACCGAGGACTTCTTCCTCGATCCACGTGCCCAGTTTCGCCACGCTTTTTGGAATGCGCACTGTCGTCCATTCCTTGCCGTGGATCTGGCAATGAACGATGTCCTGTATCTCGGCATAGCCCAGCGTTTCGGGCTCGCCGACAAGTATCGGCATCTCGCCCTCGAGGTCAGTGCGATGAGCGATAGTCTGCTCGACCGCCTTGGTCAGATCGTCAAGATGCAGTGCCGATTGTGCAGCGCACAACATCCCCGGATACAGATGCGCCGACACGCGATGCTCATAGACACCGGCAATCTGTTCGGCGAGAAAGGCGGAGTGCCCCTCGTCGTCGTAAACCCCCGCAAACCGCAAGAATACAACCGGAATGTCGCCACGGTTCTCGCGCAGTACCTGTTCCGCATCGACCTTCGATTGAGGGTAAGGCCACGTCGGTCCAAGCGGACTGGATTCGTCGATACGTACGCCCGGCAGCGGTTTGGGCTCGTGTACAAGCATCGAGCTTGCATAGATGAACTGTTCGACATCGAAGTCCTGCAGTGCCGTAATCAGCCTGCGCGACCCTTCAACATTGACATTGGTGTACAGCGGGTTTGGCTCGCCCGTGATGTCAAAATAGGCAGCCAGGTGAATGCAAGCTGCAATCGTGTTTGAATGCGCGGCACGCACATTGGTCAAGGCGTCGACAACCGACGCTTCGTCCGCGAGGTCGATGGCGTATGAGGCTTCTAGTCCGGGAACGTCTTTCGCGACCGAGCGATCGAGGCCGATGATGCGGTACTGGTCGCTCAACCGATCAACCAAAGCGCGCCCAATGTATCCGCTTGCACCGGTTATCAGGACGACGCCTCTAGCCATAATCTACTCCATCGCGTTGATCTTGGGATTACTCTTCAAGACAGAACCGTCCTCGCGGGAGGACGGTCCTGCAGCTGCCCTCGGACTAGCAACAACCCGATGAGGCCTTTTCCTGAGATGGCTTGGAGATTTCCTCGACGAGTTCTGCGGTCTTTGCATCGGCACCGGACCGTGCAATATCAGCCTGGGAAACCATGCCGCAGCAATTCCCTTCGTCATCAATCACGGGAACGCGCCGGACCTGGTTGCTCTCCATCGTGGAGCAACATGCATCTACCTCGGTATCCGGCGTGACAGTGACAACCGAACGGGTCATGATGTCCCCCACCGGGGTGTCGGGCGACTTGCCTTCAGCTACGACGCGACAGCAAATGTCCCGATCTGTGACGACACCCACCAGACCGCCTTGGTCATCAACAACAGGAATCTCTCCGCAGTCGTTTCCCACCATGAGCTTCGCTGCATCCTGTACGCTCGCATCCTTGTCGCAGCAGGCGGGATCCTTCGTCATAATGTCCTTAACATGCATAATTCCACTCCTTCATCGGTCGGTCTGTGCAAAAGCATTTCCCGTCAGGGCAGCTTCGCTCAAATCATAGAAAATCATAAGGTAACGGTTCCCATCGTTGGAAGGTCAAGCCCCCTCCATGCGACGAATTGGCGAACTCGGTGCCGACCTGGACCGCACAAGGAGGTCGCGCAGGTGCTGATCTTGGTGCGTCTCTGATGGGTCACGCTTACAGTACGAGCCATCTGCTCCAACCCCTCATATTGGCTGAATGGGAAAAGGTCGGGAGCTTGGAGAAAAGATCGTTTCAGCGAATGGATATGTTCCACTCAATAGAGCTGACACCGAGATTTGTTGCGAATTAAACTTCGCAAACGGGCAGACCACGCCTTGGCAAAAAACTGCAATCGCGAAACTGGCCAAGCTTGAGGTTTTGCGAACAACGACGCAGCACCTTCGGGCCCGCTCCAGGAGTCTTATGTGTCTCGCCGGTCAAATGTCGGACGCGTCCTCAGCCAATTGCTGGTCCAACCCAAAATGAAGCGAACCATGAGAACAGACCAGCGCCAACTCTGTTTTTAGCAGACCCGCTGGTATCCGAACTTGTGACCGACTTCTTTTGCTAAGGCAGGATTGGCATCGTTGGAAAGATCTTTGAGAATAGGACAATCTGGCCGGTCATCGTTCGTGCAACCCGCGATAAGATGCTCAAGAGCGTCGATCATGGAAAGAATTTCTGCCGCCTTGGCGCGCAGAGCACCCAAGTGTCCGGCGGCAACCTCCCGGACATCCTTGCTGGCTCTTTTCTCGTCGTGCCACAGACCGAGCAATTCGCCGATATCATCTACCGAAAAGCCAAGGTTGCGGGCGCGGCGGATGAACCGCAGCGTATGTATTTCGGCAGGGCCGTAAAGCCGATAGCCAGCTTCGGTGCGTTCGGCCGCTCCGATCAGACCGATTTTCTCATAATGCCTGATCATCTTGGCCGACACGCCACTGTCTGCGGCGGCCTCACCAATTGTGTGCAGTTGGCTCATGCATGCTGGATAACTTTCCCACGATAGGAAAGCAAACAGCCTGCGCCGACAATTTTTATTCTGACGCCCCTCTTGACCTTCCCATGATGGGAAGCCCTATCTTTTGGGTAATGTTCGATTCGCGGAGAAAGGTTATAAGAAGAAAGCGCACTCCCGCGCATTGACGCCGACATGCCCAGAAGCCGCACCGCCCTGGAAAAAATGCAAGCCAGATATGTGCGGATGACCCAGGCAGGTGACCTGAGCGGCAAGTTCGCGCGCTTCCAGTTCCTGCGCATGACGACGCAAAGCTGAACTTATCGGAACAATGAAAGGAACTTTTTTATTAATAGTTTTAAATTAGCGGCGCTCGGAGCCTTGGCGACCG
Organism: Erythrobacter sp.; assembly: GCA_025698865.1. Taxonomy (GTDB): domain Bacteria; phylum Pseudomonadota; class Alphaproteobacteria; order Sphingomonadales; family Sphingomonadaceae; genus Qipengyuania. The sequence continues at coordinate 235,046 of JAILWQ010000004.1, forward strand.
CCGGTCTCGCAACAGCTGCGGCCGCGCAATCCCAAGTCGATCATCAGCCCGCTCCACAAGAGAGCTCGCAAGGCCAAGAGAGCAGCCACGAGCATGGTGCAATGCAGGGCGAAATGTCGGACATGGATGGTGACATGTCCGGGATGATGGCGATGATGAACAACCCCGAGATGCGCGCTGAAATGATGGCGATGATGAACGATCCGGAAATGCGCGCTCAAATGATGGACATGATGCGCAACTGCAATGAAATGATGAAGATGAAACAGGAACAGATGTCGAATGAAGAGGCAGGGTAATCCTGAGCACCACACGTCAATTTGCCAGATTGTCTTCGCCTAAGCCTGCCCCCTCCCTGCGGGGCAGGCACCATCCGAACAATGATCGGTGAATCCTGCTGATCTCATGTCCCATGCAAGCGGACCGTATTTATGATTTCTACCACAACAGATCCCGAAGGCTTGTCGAGGCTCGGCTGCGCCCGTAGAGTTAGATGATGCAGTTACTGCGCTCTCTTGGAATTTTTCTGATTGCTTGCGGACTCTTTGTCCAGTCGGCCGCTCATGCCTCGGCGGTGCCGCAAGCACCGGCGGGAAGCGAGGCGGCGTGTAACGAGATGCGCATGGAGACTGGTGCTACGACCGCTTCGGAAGACCAACCCGGACCGTGCAAAAATCTTCGCCTGGATTGCCTTGTGGCCCTCGGTTGTATCGCTCCACTGGCCATGATCACAGCCCCATCAGGCGAACGTACGAAAATTGCTGTGCGTTCGTTGTTCACCCCATTTGCCGCATATTCTCCGGCTCTCGTTGATCAAGGACCCGAGCCGCCGCCCCCGCAAGAGCAATTCTGAGTATTGCCAGGGACTGCCCTGCATACTGAAGCTGAACGAATTTTCCGTCGCGCCTAGCGATGGTCGTTTGTTCCGTCCGCGCTTATATCGCGCGCTCTAGCGGAATCTAGAAATCATGCAGAAAATTTGCTGGACCGCATTTCCGGTCCTGCTGGCTTTGGCGCCAGCTAGTTACGCGCAGTCAATCGGCTACGAGGAGGCATTGAGAGCGGCCGTTAGCGAACAGCCGCAGGTGCGAGCGCGGGAGTTGCAGCTCGAGGCACGTCGCAGCGTCGCTGATGCAGCTGACGAACTACCAGATCCTCGCCTCCGCGCTGGGATTCAGAACCTTCCGGTGGCAGGCCCGGCAGCCTTCGAGATCGACCGGCAGCTGCCCACCCAGATCCAGGTCGGTGTGGAGCAGGACATACCCAATCTCGCGGAGCGCCATGCGAGAGCGCGCATGGCAGTGGCCGATATAGATCTGGCTTCCGCGCAGTTGACCCGCGCGCAGCTCACGGCTCGGCTTGGAGCAGGCGAGGCCTGGATTTCGCTCGCGTACACCCAACAGGCTCTGAATGTTATCGATGAGGCACTTAGGCAGATCGAAAGGCTGGTGCCCTTGGCGCGGAGCGCCGTTGCGGCGGGATCGGCCAGGCCGGCTGAGAGCCTCGAAATTCGCCGTGCGGTACTGGAAGTCGAGGACATGCGGACCCGCCTAGAAGGCGACCTTGACGCGGCACGGGCCATGTTGGCGCGATATGCTGCTGTGCAAGGCGCAGTTGCCACCGGGGCTATCCCCGCGGCGGATGTCGATGCCGAGCGACTCCGGGCGACCCTAGAGCTTAATCCCGATATCATTCTCGCTATCGCACAGGTTCGACAGGCAGATGCGAGGATCGATCTTGCCCGGTCGGAGAAGCGGCCCGATTTCGGCATCAATGTCAGCTATGGCAGGCGCGATCCGATGTTCGGTGATGTCGTCTCGGTCATGGGCTCGATTACGCTCCCCATCTTTGCGGGCAGGCGGCAGAACCCGAGGATTGCCGCTGCTGAAGCCGAAGCAAGCGCAGCGCAAGCAATTCAGCTTGATCGCTTGCGCGAACTGCAAGCGCAATTCGAGGCCGACCTTGCCGCTTGGCGCAGCGCATACCGCCAGTGGCAGCGAGCCACGGAGGAGTTGCTACCCCTCGCCCAAAGCCGGGCTGATCTCGAAAGGGCCAGCTTCGCGGCAAACCGCGCCGAACTGCTGGACGTCATCGAAGCGATCAAGGCGCTGGCGCTCCTACAAATCGAGATCCTTGAGCGTGAGGAGGCGACAGTTGAAGCCGCGACGACCTTGCGACTGACCTATACGGAGTTCCAGCCATGAGAGCCAAAATGGGAGCCGCGTGGGACAAACTGTCGCCGCGCCAGAAATCCTGGACGATGGCGGCAACGGTCGCCCTGATCAGCGTCACCGCAGGATACGGGTTATCGCAGCGGGGTGAGAGCGGAAGTCAGGCAAATGGCAACGGGGGATCATCCAGCGCCGAATGTGAGGACGTGCTTTACTGGTACGATCCGATGGTGCCGGGACAGCGTTTCGACGAGCCTGGAAAATCGCCGTTCATGGATATGGAACTTGTTCCCAAATGCGCTGGCGAGGAGGCCACCTCCGGGGTTCAGATCGACGCGGGGCTTGTCCAGAACTTCGGCATCCGCACCGCCGAGGCCGAATACGGCGTACTTGAGCCGGACGTGTCCGTTACCGGTGTTCTCGCTTACAATGGGCGGGACGTTGCAATTGTCCAGCCAAGGGCTGGCGGCTTTGTACAACGAACCTATGGGCGTGCTCCAGACGATGTGGTGAGCCGAGGCGCGCCGCTGGCCGATATTCTCGTACCCGAATGGGGAGGAGCGCAGCAGGAATATCTGGCCGTCCTGAACAGCGGCGATGAACAGCTTGCACAGGCCATGCGCGAGCGGATGCGGCTGCTCGGCATGTCGAATGGGCAAATTTCATCGGTGGGCCGGACCGGCCGCGCGCAGGCGACGATCACGGTCACCGCGCCGACCGGCGGGGCCATCACCATGCTCGGCGTGCGACCCGGCATGACCGTGATGGCAGGCCAGACCCTGGCGGAAATAACCGGATTCTCGCCGATCTGGCTCGAGGCATCGGTGCCCGAAACACAAGCAGCGAATATCCGGGTCGGCCAACCTGTCAGTGCAACCCTGACCGCGTTTCCCGATGAGAGATTTTCCGGACCGATCATCGCGATCTTGCCGAGCGCACAGGATGCCAGCCGGACAATCACCGTCCGCGCACAATTGCCCAATCCTTCCGGACGGCTCAAGCCGGGCATGTTCGCGCAGGTCTCGCTGACCCCCGACACCCGGCGCGCTCTGCTGGTTCCTTCCGAAGCGGTGATCCGGACCGGGCGCCGCACCATCGTCATGATCAAGCAGGACGAGGGCGGCTTCATGCCTGCCGAAGTCCGGATCGGCCGTGAGGCGGGAGGCAGGACCGAAGTGCTGGCCGGCCTTTCGCAAGGCGAAGAGGTCGTGACCTCGGGCCAGTTCCTGCTCGATTCCGAGGCAAGCCTGGCAGGACTTGATGTTCGTGCGATCGATGAGGCAGGTCCGAACCGGGACGGTGAAGACCAACCAGTGACATTCAGCGCAATGGGGACGATCGAGAAGATTGCCGATGGCTCCGTCACGCTGCGGCACGGACCTGTCCCGCGGCTAGACTGGCCCGCCATGACGATGAGTTTCCGCACGAAGAATGCAGCGCAGATCAGCGGGTTCGAGGAAGGCGATAGAGTGCGCTTTACCTTCACCCAGCAGGACGCCGGCCCCCGTATCGAGACCATCAGGAGTGCCGGGCAATGATCGCGCGCATTATCGATGCCTCGATCGCCAATCGGCTTTTCATCGTCCTCGCCGCCATAGCTGTGACCCTTGGCGGGTTCTGGGCCGTCCGCACAACTCCGGTCGATGCTTTGCCCGATCTGTCCGATGTCCAGGTTGTCGTCCGATCCAACTATCCGGGCCAGGCGCCCCGGATTGTCGAGGACCAGGTGACCTACCCGATGGCCACGACCATGCTGTCGGTGCCGGGAGCGAAGACCGTACGCGGCTACTCGATGTTCGGCGACAGCTACGTTTATATCATTTTCGAGGACGGTACCGACCTTTACTGGGCACGGTCGCGGGTGCTCGAATATCTCAATCAGGTGCAGAACCGCCTGCCCGAGGGTGTTACGAGCACGCTCGGTCCGGATGCGACGGGCGTGGGGTGGATTTACGAATATGCGCTTGTCGATCGCACGGGCGGTCATGACCTTGCCGGGCTGCGCAGCCTGCAGGACTGGTTTCTGCGCTACGAGCTCAAGACGATCCCCGGCATTGCCGAAGTCGCGAGTGTCGGCGGTATGGTGAAACAATACCAGATCGTGCTCGAACCTTACCGGATGGCATCGTTCGGCGTCACGCATGCCGAGATCGTAAACGCCATCCAGTCGTCCAACCAGGAGGCCGGCGGTTCGATCGTCGAGATGGGTGAGGCCGAATACATGGTACGCGCGTCGGGCTATCTGACGACGCTGGACGATTTCCGCGAGATTCCCCTCAGGACTGCAACTGGCGGGGTTCCGGTTACCCTTGGCGATGTCGCCACAATCCAGGTCGGGCCGGAGCTGCGCCGCGGCATTGCCGAGCTCAACGGCGAAGGAGAGGTCGCCGGCGGCATCATCGTTCTCAGACAGGGCGCGGACGCTCGCAGCGCAATCCAGGCGGTCGAGGAAAAGCTGGACGAATTGCAGGCGAGCCTTCCCGAGGGCGTCGAGATCGTCACCACCTACGACCGATCGCAGCTTATCGACGCCTCGGTGGAGAATTTGACGACCAAGCTGATCGAGGAGTTCATCGTCGTCGCGATCGTATGCGCGCTGTTCCTCTGGCACGCACGTTCGGCACTTGTCGCCATCATCACCCTGCCTTTGGGCGTGCTCGCGGCGTTCATCGTGATGCGTTTCCAGGGGGTGAATGCCAATATCATGTCGCTGGGCGGGATCGCTATCGCGGTCGGCGCCATGGTCGATGCAGCCGTTGTGATGATCGAAAATGCGCACAAGCATCTCGAGCGATGGGAGCATGAAAATCCCGACACGGTGCTTTCGGTCAAGGAACGCTGGCGGATCATCGCCGATGCATCGAAGGAAGTGGGACCGGCGCTGTTCTTCAGCCTTCTGATCATAACCTTGTCGTTCCTGCCCGTGTTTACCCTACAAGCCCAGGAAGGCCGGTTGTTTGCACCGCTTGCCTTCACCAAGACCTATGCCATGGCGGCGGCTGCGCTGCTGTCGGTTACACTGGTTCCGGTGATGATGGGCTGGCTGATCAGGGGTAAGATACCGTCAGAAGACTCCAATTTCCTCAATCGCTGGCTGACCAGGATTTACCGACCGGGCCTTAATTGGGTGATGCGCTGGCCAAAAGCCACGCTCGCGGTTGCAGGCGCGATCTTCCTCACCACGCTGATCCCCTTCTCGCAGCTCGGCGGAGAGTTTCTCCCGCCGCTCGACGAGGGCGATCTGCTCTACATGCCGAGCGCCCTTCCCGGTCTATCGCCAGGCGAGGCCTCGGCGCTGCTGCAGCGCACCGACCGCCTCATCAAATCGGTACCGGAAGTCGAAACAGTCTTCGGCAAGGCCGGCCGTGCAGATACGGCTACCGACCCGGCTCCGCTCACCATGTTCGAGACCACGATCCGGTTCCGGCCGCGGGAGGAATGGCGCGAAGCCATGACGACTGATGCGCTGATCGAAGAGCTCGACCGGGTCGTTCAAGTGCCCGGTCTCGCCAATGTCTGGGTACCCCCTATCCGTAACCGCATCGATATGCTGGCGACCGGGATCAAGAGCCCGATCGGGGTCAAGGTTTCGGGCGAGGATCTTGCAGAGATCGAACGGGTGGCGCTCGAGGTCGAGGGTGTGGCAAAGACGATTCCCGGCGTCAGTTCGGCTCTGGCCGAGAGGCTTTCCGGCGGGCGCTACGTCGATGTCGACATCGATCGCGCCGCAGCGGCGAGATACGGCCTCAACATCTCCGATATCCAGCAGATCGTCTCGGGCGCTATTGGTGGGGCCAATGTCGCGCGGACTGTTGAAGGTCTGGCGCGCTATCCGATCAATGTGCGCTACCCCCGTGAAATTCGCGACAGCGTGGACGAATTGCGAACCTTGCCCCTCCTGACGCCGTCGGGACAACAGATTACGCTCGGCACGGTCGCACGGATCGGCGTCAGCGATGGCCCCCCCATGCTCAAGAGCGAACAGGGACGATTGACCAGCTACATCTATGTGGATGTGCGCGACCGCGATCTTACATCGGTGGTTGCCGACCTCCAAGAAGCGGTCGCCGCAAGCGTCAATCTTCCGGCGGGCGTCAGCCTGTCCTACGCGGGTCAGTTCGAGTACCTTACCCGCGCCTACGAACGGCTGCAGATCGTCGTACCCGCCACGCTCGTCATCATTTTCCTGCTGCTCTATCTGATCTTCAGAAGGTGGGACGAGGCAATGCTTATCATGGGTACGCTGCCATTCGCCCTGTCAGGCGGCTACTGGCTCCTCTATCTGATGGGCTACAACCAGTCGGTCGCAACTGCCGTCGGATTCATTGCCCTGGCAGGTGTATCGGCCGAGTTCGGCGTGATCATGCTGATCTATCTCAAGGCAGCCCTCGAGAAACGAAGTGGCGATTTGAGCGCCGAGGAAGTGGATCAGGCGATCCGCGAAGGGGCGCTCTTGCGTGTCCGACCCAAGGCGATGACCGTAGCGGTGATCCTTGCGGGTCTGTTCCCGATCTTGATCGGTACCGGAGCTGGCTCGGAGGTGATGAGCCGGATCGCGGCACCGATGATCGGCGGTATGATTACCGCGCCGCTCCTGTCCATGTTCCTGCTTCCCGCCGCCTATCTGTTGTTGCGGCGCCCCCGTCCGGAAAAACCGGCCAACCCTCAAGGAGAAGAAGAATGCGTACCCCAACCTATATGATCCTGCTCGCGGCACCGCTGGCGCTTGCAGCCTGCGACGCTGCAGACGACAGCTCAGAGACCATGATGTCAGACGACATGGCGAACTCGGACAGCATGCCCATGTCAGGCGAAATGCCGATGGCGGAGGAGACCGGCGGCGAGCAGAGCGCCAGCGCGGAGGGAACGGTTACAGCCATCGATTCCGAGGCGGGCACTGTGACCATCGAGCATGGTCCGGTCGAAAGTATCGGGTGGCCCGCGATGACCATGGCATTCGAAGCCGACGCGCAAATCCTCGAACAGGTCAGTGTCGGTGAGGGAATAGCCTTTAAATTTCGTACTGGAACCGAAGGCAGCGTCGTTACCTCGGTAACGCCGCGATAGCATGAAGGGTGGGAGGCGCTCGGTTGCGCCGGTGCCTCCCACGCAAAAACAGGTGAATATGCCCGATATCGACAGGCCCAACTTTCAGGATCGGCGCGATTTCATGAAGAGCGCCGGTCTCGCGGCGACGGGTTTCGCGGCGCTGCCGCTGCTGGGCTGCGATACGCAAAGCAGGATGTCGCTCGATCGATCAGGTGCAAGCAAACCTCTTGCCATACCTCGGCTACAGGCCGGAACGATCGAACGGGGCGAGCGTGTCTTTCGCCTCTCCCTCACACCTGGCGAGAAAGAATTCGTGTCCGACACTCCGTCTCCGACAATCGGCATCGATGCATCCTATCTCGGGCCCACCCTCGAAATGCGCCGCGGCGAACAGGTTCGCTTTCAGATCGACAACAAGCTTGCCGAGGACGCGACTGTCCACTGGCATGGTTTCGAACTTCCCGCCACAGCGGATGGCGGACCGCACCAGCTCGTGCGGCCCGGCGAGCGCTGGAGCCCGTCCTTCGAAATACGCCAGCGCGCTTCGTTATACTGGTATCATTCGCATCTGCATCGCCGGGCCGGACCACAGGTCTATACCGGACTTGCTGCCCCGATCTACGTGCGCGACGAGGAAGAGGATCGCCTCGATCTGCCGAGCCGGTACGGTGTAGATGACATACCGCTCGTCGTGCAGGATCGCGTGATCGACAGCTCGGGCCGCCTTGTTTACCCGCTCGACATGCACTCGCGGATGATGGGGGTGATGGGTGAGCGCATCTATGTGAACGGAACGGCCAATGCCGTTTTCGAGGCCGCCGCCGGTCCGCTGCGCCTGCGGCTTCTCAATGGATCGAATGCGCGGTTCTACACCTTCTCGCTCGAAGGTGATCGTCCGATGCAACTCATCGCAAGCGATGGCGGCCTGCTTGCCGCGCCAAGCGAGGTTCGCAGTCTTACCCTTGCCCCAGGCGAACGCGCACAAGTGATCGTCGATCTTTCCGAAGGGCGCCCGCTCCGGCTGATTGCCAGCAGCCCTGCTAACGCCATGGGCATGATGGGCGGGCAAGGCGGGGGTATGATGGGCGGCGGAATGATGGGAAACCGGACCGGTCGCGAGAGGCAGGGCCGCACATTTTCCATCCTCGATATGCGCCCCTCCGGCTCGTCGACTCCAGTGATGCTCCCGCCCACCCTCGCCGCGCTAGCCGCGCCAGACCCCTCGCTCGCCGTTCGCAGCCGCCGTTTCGTACTCGATATGGGCATGATGGGTCGGGGTATGTCGATCAACGGCCAGACCATGGACATGGATGTCATCAATCAGCGCGTACCGGTGGGTCAGTGGGAAATATGGGAAATCGCCAACGCATCGATGATGGCGCATCCCTTTCATATTCATAACGTGCAGTTCCGCTTGCTCGACCGGGACGGCCGGCCTCCGCGGGCGGAAGAGGCGGGCTTCAAGGACACCGTTATCGTCAACCCGCGTGAACAGGTCAGGCTGCTGCTACGGTTCGAAGAGAATACCGATCCCGACACTCCCTACATGTATCACTGTCATATCCTCGAGCACGAGGACGCAGGCATGATGGGGCAGTTCGTGGTCACGGCCAGTTAGGGGAGAACGACAGATGAGCGATGGGCACAATGCGATCGAGGGTACGGCGACCGACCCCGTTTGCGGAATGAGCGTGAAGATGGACGGCGCCCGCTTCATCGATCGACACAAGGGTGGCGACCATTACTTCTGCTCCTCGCGCTGCCTCGACAAGTTCCGCGCGGATCCGGAGATGTATCTTTCAAAGGCGCACCTCGATGCTGTCGAGGATGTCCCGGAAGGTACGATATACACCTGTCCGATGCATCCGGAGATCCGGCAGCCGGGGCCGGGCTCCTGCCCGATATGCGGGATGGCCCTCGAACCCGAAACGGTCACCTTGAACGAGGGTCCCGATCCCGAACTGGTCGACATGCGGCGAAGGTTCTGGTGGAGCGCGCTCTTCACCCTGCCGCTCTTCGCTTATGCGATGGGCGACATGATCCCGTCGCGACCGTTCGATCAGATCATCGAACCCGCTTCCGCGCAGTGGCTGCAGCTTCTGCTGGCCACTCCGGTGGTGCTTTGGGGCGGCTGGCCCTTCTTCACCCGCGCGCTGCAATCAGTCCGAACCATGAACCTCAACATGTTCACCCTGATCGGCTTCGGCGTTGCCATCGCTTATCTGTTCAGCCTTGTGGCAACCCTCGCCCCGGACATCTTTCCCGAGGCTTTCCGCGATCATGCGGGCCGGGTCGGCGTCTATTACGAGGCAGCAGCGGTTATCACGACCCTCGTGCTGCTCGGGCAGGTGCTCGAACTCAAGGCGCGCGGATCCACATCGAGCGCCTTGCGGGCGCTTCTCGAGCTCGCGCCCCCGACCGCGATGAAGATTTTCGGTCGCGGGGACGAGCGCGAAGTTCCGCTTGATGAATTGACGTCTGGGGACCTTCTGCGCGTGCGTCCGGGCGACAAGGTCCCCGTCGATGGCACGCTCGAGGATGGAAGCAGTGCCATCGACGAATCCATGATCAGTGGCGAGCCCATTCCCGTCAAGAAAAGCGCGGGCGATCAGGTAATCGGGGGCACTGTCAACCAGACCGGCAGCTTCACCATGCGCGCGACGCAGGTCGGCGCGGACACCATGCTCTCGAAGATCGTGCAGATGGTGGCGGAGGCGCAGCGCAGCCGGGCACCGATCCAGCGGCTCGCCGACCAGGTCACCGGATGGTTCGTGCCCATCGTCGTCCTTGTCGCTATCGTGAGTTTTGTCGTCTGGGCCATCTGGGGACCGGCACCGGCCCTTGCCTACGCGCTCGTCAACGCGGTCGCCGTTCTGATCATCGCCTGTCCCTGCGCGCTCGGACTGGCGACGCCAATGTCGATCATGACCGGCACCGGCAAGGGAGCCCAGCACGGCATCCTGATCAAGAACGCCGAAGCGCTCGAAACGCTGGAAAAGATCGATACGCTGGTTGTCGACAAGACCGGCACACTGACCCGGGGCAAGCCCGATCTTGTCGACGTAAAACCGCAGTCAGATTTCGACGAGCAGGAATTGCTGAGCCTTGTCGCTGCCGTTGAGAGAGGAAGCGAGCATCCGCTCGCCCACGCGATCGTGGAAGGGGCTCAAAACAGGGGCGCTGCCATTCTCGACGCTTCCGATATCGAATCCGTGACCGGCGAAGGTATCCAGGCAAATGTCGACAAGCGCCTGGTCGCGATCGGGAATGAAAAGATGATGGAGCGTATAGGGGCGCTCGAAGAAGGCTGGCGGTCAACGGCGGACGAAGGCCGAAGCCTCGGACAGACGGTGATGTTCGTGGCCGTGGACGGGGCACCGGCAGGCCTTATCGCGGTCGCCGATCCGATCAAGGCAACCAGCCGCACCGCTATTGCCGCGTTGCATGAGCGCGGCATCAAGATCGTGATGCTTACCGGCGACAGCGAAGCCACCGCGCGTGCGGTAGCAAGCCAGGTCGGTATCGACGAAGTCGAAGCGAACGTCTCGCCCGAGGACAAACATCGCAAGATCGAGCAGTTGAAGAGCGAGGGTCGCCGGGTCGCTATGGCCGGCGACGGCATAAACGACGCACCCGCGCTTGCCGCTTCGCATGTCGGCATCGCGATGGGAACGGGTACCGATGTCGCGATCGAAAGCGCGGGCGTGACATTGGTGCGCGGCGACCTCGTCGGCGTTGTTCAGGCGCTCGTCCTGTCTCGGGCCACTATGCGCAACATCAGGCAGAACCTGTTCTTTGCCTTTGCGTATAATGCGCTCGGCATACCGGTCGCAGCAGGTGTCCTCTATCCATGGACCGGGTTGCTTTTGAACCCGATGATCGCGGCCGCAGCGATGAGCCTGTCTTCGGTATCGGTGATCGGCAACGCCCTGCGCCTGCGCGGCCTCGCTCTTCCCAAATTCGATACCTGAGCGATGGGGACGGGACGGAGATCGCAGGAGTGACGAATCAGACGATGCAGGATCAGGACCAAATCTCTGAGGAATCGCGCGAATGGCGCGGTGCTCATCCAGCCCTCTGGATCGCGATATTCGGAATTCTCATCGCTTTCGCCTGGGAGATGCTCCAGCTTCCTTTCTACCAGTCGGGAGGTCTGTCGCCTGCCGAGGCAGCACGTCGCTGCGGCCTGGCCTCGTTCGGCGATGCCGGGATCATGGTGGCCGCTTATCTCGGCGCCTCTGTCGGCAGTGGTAAAACGCCGTGGCTCGTAGACTGGCCGATCTCGCGTTTTGTCGTGTTCCTGGGAATCGGCCTGGCCATTACTGCCATGGTCGAAGTGCTGGCTGTCGGTGCCGACTGGGGGTGGTCCTATAGTGCAATCATGCCGCTTGTGCCCGGGACCAAAATCGGCCTGGTACCGATCGTGATGTGGGTCGCGGTTCCCACGGCCACCTTGTGGCTCGCGCGCCGTCTCGGCACCGGACCCCGCTGATCGCAAACCGGGATCTCCTATCCCTCGACAGCTGCCGGCTGCGGTCCCGATGGTGATCGACTTACCCGAAATCCGGCAATCAGGGCCAGCAGCGTGAGCAATTGCGCGCCGATCGTCTCGACAGTCGGGAAGAAGCCGAGTTCGGCGAGGCGCGGCAAGCCGGCAATGAAAGTGGCGGAAAGAACTCCGGCCTCCTGGAAAGCGCCCACGCCCTTGCCCGCGAGAATGACCGCAAGGATCGCAATCAGGATAGCACTGTAGCGGAAGAACTGGGTGATCGGCAGTTTGCGGCTGTAGCGCAGCATGGCCCATGCAATGAGCGCCAGCAGCGCTACTGCGGACAAGGCACCTGCCAGTATGATGCCGCTGCTCTGCGGGTTCCACAGGGCAGCGTAGAACAGGATAGTCTCGAACGCTTCCCGGTAGACGACCACGAATGCAAGACCAAAGAGAAACCATGCCGATCCGCGCGAAAGCGCCTTGCCCATTTTTTCCTGGATATAGCGCCGCCATTCCTCGGCCTGGGATTTGCCATGCATCCAGATCCCGACCGATACGAGAATGACAGCCGCAAGCAGCGCGCCGATCCCTTCGGTCATCTCGCGGCTCGCCCCGCTGATGCTTACGAAGTAGGTTGCTACGACCCAGGTGGCGACACCTGCGAAAAGAGCAGCGATCCACCCACCATGGATATAGGGCAATACCTCGGAGCGCTGCGACTTTTTCACAAAGGCGATCATGGCGATCACAACCAGAATTGCTTCGATCCCCTCGCGCAGGAGAATGGTGAACGCCCCGAGAAAGGTCGAGATTTCGCTGGCCGCCTCAGGAGCCAACGCTTCCTCGGCTCTTGCCAGCAGACTATCGATGCGAGCCCTTAGTTGCTGTAGTTCGGATGGATTCGCACCGGACCCTATTCCGGCCCGGAATTGCCCGAGCGCCTGTTCTACCTCCCGCATCAAACCGCCATCGCGCGTTGCCAGGAGGGCCTCCAGGGGTTCAAACCCGTCGAGATAGGCAGACAGGGCAAGCTGCCGCGCTTCCTCTCGGTTGCCAGCCCGATAAGCTGACAGGCTGCGATCGAGCGTATCGCGAACGAAGGCGAGCGAACCTGCGTCATTTGCCTGTCCCACCGCATCGGGATTGGCGCGAAGATAGGCCATGACGGCGAGCGCACGGTCCTCGCCGATCTGCTCGGCCAGACTTTCCGGTGTGAGCGCGGCGAGCGTCTCGAGATCGGGGACAAGCTGGCGTATGCCATCATCTTCCCGCCAAATACGCTCGCCCTTGGCCACATCTTCAAAAGCAATGCTGCCGGCATGGAATGCAAGCGCCCAGCGATCCTCGTCGGACAGCGATGCGAAGCTGGCCATGGACGTTCCTTCCAGCCCTTGCGTGATGACCTGGTAAAGCCCGAACGCACTGCGCTGCCGCGCCCGGTCGATATCGGTGAAGTCGATCGGCGGGGGATCAAGTGCCTGCATTGCGGCCGGTGGCGCACTTCCGGCGGCGCCGTGACACGAGGCGCAGTTCTGCGCGAAGAGAGTGCGGGCGCGGTCAAGGTCGGGCGCTTGCGAAGGGGCAAGCGGAACCGGGTAGGCTGTCAGCAACGAGGCTGCCAGCGCGCGCGCTAAGCGCCCAACTCGCTCGGCGGGTTCCTTATTGGCGATCAGAGCTCGCAGCTGGTCCGATCGGCGGATGAGTGCTTGATTGTCTTTAGTATCCGGCAATGCAGCGATCTGCCGCGCCACGACATCGGAAAACTCCACCATTTCGCGATATTCGAATTCGTCGGCAACACGTCCCTCGGAAACGGCGGAGGCGTAGTCGACCGCGATATAATCGAGCAGACGCCAGGTGGTTCGCACGTCGGGTTCTTCCGCGTTCGCGGTGACGGACAGACACAGCGCAAGCGCCAGCAGAATGAGCCGCAGTGCCGGATGGACGGTGGCGGAGACGATGCGATGCATGAGGGGTCTCTATATCTGTTGCAATTAATCCGCAATAGCAGGGTGTAGACGGAAATGTATTTCCTCCAACCCCCGATCGCGGGGATATTCTGGAGTTTAGGTAGAGCGCAGTTCGCCACGGGCCTGTTTGGAGACTTCGGCACTTCCCCACACCGCCAGTCCTGCCATGATGCTCGCCACAACCAGATCGGGCCACGCACGGCCGGTGCCGAAAACGCCAATCGCTGCCGCCAGCACGGCGATATTACCGATCGCGTCGTTGCGCGAACAGATCCACACCGAGCGCATGTTCGCATCGCCCGAGCGATACCGGAACAGCATCGCGGCGACGGCGAGATTTACCGCCAGAGCAAGAGAACCGATGGCGCCCATCGTTCCCGGGTCGGGCGACGCCCCGACAAAGAAACCCCAGATGGCCGAGCCGAGCACCCACAGGCCGAAAGCCAGCATGGTCGCCGCCTTTACGAGAGCCGCACGCGCGCGCCAGACGAGCGCCATCCCCGCTACACCGAGACTGATAGCATAGTTTGCCGCATCACCGAGAAAGTCGAGCGCGTCGGCCTGCAAGGCGCGCGAATCCGCAGCAATGCCTGCCACGATCTCCACGCCGAACATGATTGCATTAAGGCCCAGTGCGATCCACAGAATGCGCCGCCATGTCGGATCGTTGTTGTTTGCACCGGCCTCATCGGGGCCGCAGCAGGTCTTTCCCATTTACTCGACTCCTTGCGTCGATCCGCCCTATGCACCTTGTAGTAACTACAAGGTCAAGCGGCAGGAGCCTTTGTCATGAGAATTGGTCAACTTGCCCGGATAACCGGCGTCAAATCCGAAACAATCCGCTTCTACGAGCGTGAGGGTATCCTCGCTGCCCCTCCACGCACGCGGGCCAATTATCGCGATTATGGACCAGCAGAGGAAGCGCGCCTTAACTTCATACGGCGCGCGCGTGATCTCGGCTTCTCCATGGCACGCATCAGGGAATTGCTCGATCTCTCCGATGATGCCGACCGGTCCTGCGCGGGCATCGACGCTCTGGCCAGAAGCCATCTCGGCGAGGTCGAGCGCAAGATCGCGAGCCTGGAGGCGTTGCGGACGGAACTTGGGCGTATGATCGCTGCCTGCGAGCAAGACACTGTAGGCGATTGCCGCATCATCGATGCACTTGCGGGTACCGCCGAGCCTTGATGTCCGCGCCTCGTGCGCCAGTTCGGTCAGGCTCGCCAATGCACGGCTTTTGTCGGCCGCCCATAAGAGACTTAACTTCGGGAAAGGCCGACGAGTGCGAAGCTGCCCGTGTCGCCATCCCGGGTCTGTCGAACGGGCTATGATGCCGCCGCAGGCCAGTTCCAGACGGCCATTTTTTCAATGCTCATATCCGCCATAGTGTAGGGGATCCCGCCGACGCCAAGCCCGGAGCGGCGCAGCCCTGCAAAAGGCATCCAGTCCACGCGGAATGCCGTATGGTCGTTCACCATCACAGCCGATCCCGCCAGAGACTGTATGCAATGATTGGCGATTGACAGCCGATCGCTGAATACAGCGGCCTGAAAGGCGTAAGGCAGGGCATTGGCCTGCTCGATAGCCAGGTCGATATCGTCATAGCCATACACGCAGATCACGGGGCCGAAGATTTCTTCCCGGGATATCTTGGCACTTTCGGGAGGATCGACAATGACGGTCGGGGAGAAAAGAGTGTCACTCAGACGGCTTCCCCCGCACACCAGGGTGCCTCCTGCTGCGATGGCTTCATCGACCCAGCGTTCGACGCGGTCAACTTCCTCCGTTCGGATCAGGGGTCCGCATTGGGTCTCAGCATCGGCGGGATCGCCCACTACCAGCTTTTCGGCAGCTCGCCTTAGGTCATGAGCGAAGTCTTTCAATTCTGCAGCAGGGACGTACACGCGCTGCACGGAAACGCAGACCTGACCCGAATGATAGAACCCGCCTTTGAGCAACGAGGCGATCACTGCTGCGCGCTCCACGCCGCTGTCCACGATTACCGGCGCCGCGCCGCCGTGCTCGAGAGCAATGCGGGTTCCCGGCGCCAGCTTCGAGCGAAGCATCCAGCCGATCTTCGCAGAACCGATGAATGAGAAGAACTCCGTGCGCGGATCGGTTACCATTCTTTCGGCAATATCGTTGCCGCAAGGTGCGAACCGGCACCAGGCCTCGGGCAGGCCGGCTTCATGAAGAATGCTCACGAAGCTCTGGCATGACAGAGGCGTTTCCAGCGCAGGCTTGATGAGAACGGGGCACCCGGCTGCTACCGCCGGTCCAACCTGATGGACGATCAGGTTGAGCGGGTGATTGAATGCCGAGATCGCCACGACAGGACCGATCGGTTCGCGGAATGTATATGCCGTCCTTCCCGCACCCGCTTCTGTCAGGTCCATGGGGATCTTGTGACCGCCGCCATCGCTGAGCGCCTGAACGCACAAGTCGACGCTGTTGATCGCGCGACCGGCTTCCACGCGCGCATCGACCAGCGGTTTGCCGCCCTCCCTGACGATCTGGAGAGCCAGATCCTCGGCTCGTTCGCGCATGATATCCGCAGCCCGCCGGAGGATGGCGACACGCTCGTGCACGGCAAGCCAGCCATGGCGGTCGCGGTGGAGCAACTGCGCTTCATTCAGCCATTCATCGATTTGAGCCCAGTCGACAAGCGCTACTTCTGCAATCGGCGAGCGGTCGAAGGGATTGTGAACGATCGTTTTCATAGCTCGCACACCTTTGCGCCGAGTTCGTCGATCAGCACCTTCTTGTTTTCGGAATAATCGACGGGCAGGTCGACAAGGTGCACGCCGCCAGCCTCGAATGCGGCGTTCAGGACCGAAACCAGATCCGCGCTTCGCTCGACACGGTGGCCGGTCGCTCCATAGCTTTGTGCGTAGGTGACAAAGTCGGGATTGGAAAAGGTCAGGCCGTAGTCCGGAAAGCCAAGCTGGTCCTGCTTCCAGCGGATCATCCCGTATGCTGCATCATTCAGAACGAGAACGACAAGGTTCAGTCCAAGCCTGACGGCCGTTTCCAGTTCCTGCGAGTTCATCATGAACCCGCCATCGCCGCATACCGCGAGCACTCTGCGCCCCGGCGCCAGCATCGCAGCCATCATGGCCGATGGAAGGCCCGCGCCCATCGTCGCCAATGCATTGTCGAGCAGGATGGTGCCAGGCTCGTGGGCGATGTAGTTTCTGGCGAACCAGATCTTGTAGATGCCGTTGTCGAGCGCAACGATATCATCGCGCGCCATTACGCTGCGTACGTCGGCAACCACGCGCTGGGGGACCATCGGAAAACGTTCGTCGTCGCTGGTCTCGGAGATGTGCGAAGCAATCTCGTGATGCAGGGCGGTATAATAGCTGCGGTCGCACTGCAGCTTGCCATCGAGGCGGCTTCCCAGCCGCTCGACCGATCCGGCGATGTCGCCGATGACTTCGAGCTGCGGGAAGTAGACCTGATCGACTTCAGCCGCCTTGTAATTGATATGGATGACGGTCTGACCGTCCGGCTCCATGAAGAAGGGCGGCTTCTCCACCACGTCGTGACCGATATTGACGATCAGATCGGCCTTCTCGATCGCGCAGTGAACATAATCGCCCGACGATAGCGCCGCAGTGCCCAGATAGAGTTCGCTATCTTCATCGACCACGCCCTTGCCCATCTGGGTGTCGAAGAAGGGAAAGCCGGTATCAGACACGAATTTGCGCAACGCTTTCGAAGCGCGGCGGCGGTTCGCTCCAGCTCCGATCAATAGCAAGGGCCGTTCCGCAGCAAGAATACGCCGGGCCGCTTCGTCGAGCGCAGCATCTCCGGCGACCGCATAACGCCTGTCATGCGGCGGTATGACCGGTTCGATCGTTTCCTCTTCAGCGATATCTTCGGGCAGTTCCAGGAGGACGGCTCCGGGTCTTTCTTCCTGCGCCAGACGGAACCCTTCGCGAACGAGCGAGGGAATGCGATTGCCGTTCACGATCTGGGTCGAAGCCTTGCAGAGCGGCGTAAACAGGGAAACGACGTCGACAATCTGGAACTGGGCCTGTTTCGAGGTCTTGATCGGTTTCTGCCCGGTAATAATGACGAGCGGAAAGGCCCCGAGCGCGGCATAGGCCGCCGGTGTGGTCAGGTTCGTGGCACCAGGCCCGAGCGTTGCCAGGCACACACCTGCCTTGCCGGTCAGGCGGCCATAGGTCGCCGCCATGAAGCCAGCGCCCTGTTCGTGACGGGCCAGAACCAGCGTGATGGCGGAAGTTCGCAGCGATTCCAGGAGATCCAGGTTCTCTTCGCCTGGAACGGCGAAAACATATTCGACTCCCTCGGCTTCGAGTGCGGCGACCATGAGATCGGATGCTTTCATTCGTTGGTCCTCATTTTACGAGTTGCAGGGCGGTTCATGCCGTGCGCTGCCAAGCTGCTTGCCCACAGCGACCGACCCGATCGCCGCGCTTGTCAATGGTCGTGGTCATGGTGATGGTTCTTCTCGACCTGATGGTCCGGGATCATGTCCGGATCACAGTCCGCAGCGAGACAGGCTTCGAACGTTGCATGGGCGATGGCGTGCTGCGTCTCGAGCATACCGCGAGCCCGCGCCTTCACATCCTCGAAAGCCTGCAACGAAGATTCGGCAGGAACGATATGCGCCTCAAGCGCGCGATAATGCTCGCTGATGCTCCAGATATGGACGTGATGGACGTCGGCCACGCCTTCTGTGTCACGCAGGTCGCACACAATGCGATCGAACTCGCTTTCGTCCGGCACCGCACCCATCAAGAGCCGCACCGTGCGAGGCAACAAAGTGACGCCTTGCCAGATCACATAGGCAGCAATGACCACGGTGATGATCAGATCGGCGATATAAAGTTCGTATCGCAGAATGAGTACGCCAGCCACGATCACACCGACCGAAGCCAGCGCATCGGACACATTGTGCAGAAAGGCGGCTTTCATGTTGAGGGAGTTTTTCGAGCTGGCGTAGACCATCACCGCCGTAACCACGTCGATCACCAACGCTATCCCGGCGACCCAGATTACGGTCCACCCCTCAACGGGTTGAGGGTCTGCGAAACGGTTGATCGCCTCGACGAGCAGATAGAAGCCGATGATAAGCAAAGTCGTCAGATTGATGAGAGCTGCCACGACTTCCGCACGAGCATAGCCGAAGGTCATAAGCTTGTCGGCTGGCCGGCGCCCGATCCGCCTCGCAAACAGAGCCAGTCCAAGCGATGCCGCGTCGCTGAAGTTGTGCAGCGCATCGGCGATCAGTGCGAGCGAACCCGACAATATCCCCCCGATGATCTGGGCAACAGTCAGCAGGACGTTGAGGGCGACGGCCAATACAAGGCGGCCGTCGCTCATGTTCTCTTCGCCGTGACTGTGCCCGGCATGACCGCCGGATTGTGCCATTACCTGCCTCCTTTTTCTCTTCTCTTGGTCGTCGTAACGGACTGCGCGGGGGAATGCTGGAACGTGCTGTTCGAAACATCGAGTTCGCGCGACAGTTCTCCAAGCGCCGAGATCGCGAGGCCGAGCAGGGCGAATCCTCCGACAAATGCCGGGAGCGTCATGTGATTGGCGGCGACCGATCCGGTTCCCATGCGAAGCAGCGCGCGCGCCGATGCAACTATAAGAAAGCCCGGGATAATAGCCGCTAGCCAACCTCGCCCGCTGTCGGTGAATCCGTGCAGCGCCCAAAAGGTCAAGAGAGCGATGCCGATGAAAAGCAGGGAAAAGAGGACAAGTAGCGCAAGCTGGTCCATCCTGCTCACTTGGGCGGATCGGTATTCATCGATCGCCTGGCGTCCTATTTCCAGGTTCGCAAAAACAAGCGCTGCAGACACCGCCACTGCTGTCGTCGCGGATGCCGCAGCGGCAGCACCCAAGAGAACGCTGTAAGGCAGGATTTCGAACGCAATCGACACCGAGATGCGACGAACCAGGGTTGGCCTATCGAAACATCGCTCGGGTCCGTCATCACCCCGTCTGAGTCTTGCGTATCGGCCAAGCTCGCTGAAAAGCAGAAGTAGCAGCCCGCCCGCCAGCATCAAACCAGTGAGTGCCCAGCGGGTGAGAGGGGATTGTCCCAGCGGAAGAGTTAGCAAGACGGCAAGGGCTGTAAAGGCACCCGAAACGCCGCCTGGCAGGAGCGGATGCAGGAAGTTCCAATTGCCTTTCGCCAATTTGCCGCCAATCATGACCCCGATGCCTGCTAGCATCGCCAGGACAAGGACCCGCGAAAGGTCCTGCGCGGCAAACAAAGTATCGAATAGCGTCAATTCCTTTTCTCGCCGTGGACGGTCCCCGCCTCCTCATGCACATCCATATGCGTATCGCGCAGGATCTGCACTCCGCCGTAGAGCGCTATGCAGGCGACCGCTATTCCGACCACCAGATCGGGCCAGTTGGCACCGGTAATCAGCACAACGATGCCGGCGATGATGATCCCGCCATTGGAGATGAAGTCGTTGAAGCTGAACGTTGTCGCCGCCCGCATATTGACGTCCTTGTTCTCCATCTTCTGCAACAGGCGCAGGCAGTAGAGATTCACCAATCCCGCGACGAACGCCATCGCCATCATCAGCATGCCGCCCGGATCGGAACCTTCCACGAACCGACGGTAAGCATCGAAAATGACCCCAGCAGAGAAGATCAGCAGCATGATGCCGGAGAAGCGCGCGGCTCCGCGCTTCCAGGTCCGCGAGCGGGTTAGCGCAAGCAGGCTGAGCGCATAGACGATTGCATCCGATGAATTATCGAGGCCGTTTGCCAACAGCGCGTTGGAATCGGCAAAATACCCGACCGCGAAAAAGCCGATCGCGATGGCCACGTTAAGCCACAGGACAACCCACAGGGTCTTGCGCTTTTCAGGCGACCCGACATCGACCTCATGACCGCCACTCATGCTGCGTCCTCCCCGGTTCGTACCCAGCTTTCGGCATGACTACGCTGTGATGGTTGGAAGAACTTCATTTCGGCGCGGAAGAGCGACGATGACATCTCCGTGCCCCACTCTTCCCATTTGCTGTCACCGATTATGGCGATCCGGCCGAAACAATCCTTATGCCGGACGTCGAACTTGAGATCGCGCCAGAGACCTCCGAGGTCCCAGCCCGAAAAATCAGGCGCGAGCTCGATTACCATCGGGACGGTGCCGGCCTCGCGCTCCGCGATACGTTCGAATTGGGGAACAAAGCGGTTATAGTCTTCATCCTCCAGCCTGCCTCCGGCGCGTATCCAGAGCAGTCCGTTCTCTTCCTTCAGTGCCAGCACCGTATTCTCCTTTCCCGATCGGTCATGCGATGTCCTTCAGTTCGCGCTCTTCATCGCTCGTCACATTGCGACGCAGACGGTCCCACCACTTCTCGCGCCAGCTTCGCTCGTCGTCGGAACTGTGCAGTACGAGCCGCGCGATCGCGGGAAGGACGAACAGCGTGAGTGCGGTCGCAGTGATCAGGCCGCCAATGACGACCGTAGCCAAAGGACGCTGCACTTCGGCCCCTGTTCCGGTTGCAAGAGCCATGGGTACAAAGCCGAGTGAGGCCACCAGCGCGGTCATCAACACCGGTCGCAGGCGCGCGAGCGCGCCATCTGCGATCGCGTCATCAAGTGGCATACCACTTTCAAGACGCTGCCGGATCGCGGTCATCATGACGAGACCGTTGAGCACAGCCACACCCGACAGGGCAATAAAGCCGACCGCCGCCGATACCGAGAAGGGCATGCCTCTCAACACGAGGGCAAACACACCGCCCGCCAAGGCCATCGGGATGGCGCTGAACACCGCCAGGGCCGGAACCCATCCACCAAGCGCCATGTACAGCAGGAGCAGGACAACGGCGAAGCAGATGGGCACCACGATCGCGAGCCGAGCCTGCGCTTCCTGCAGGTTCTGATACTGCCCGCCCCACTCGATGAAGGAGGCAGGGGGCAGATCGACCTGGGCCGAAACACCTTCCTGCGCTTCTTCGACAAAGGAACCGAGATCGCGTTCGCGGACGTTGGCGGAAACGATGACGAGCCGGCGACCCTGTTCGCGCCGGACTTCGGCGAGACCATCGACGACCTCAAAATCGGCCAGCGTTCGCAGCGGAACCGTGACGCCGTTTTCGAGGACGATCGGCAGGGCTCCTAGCTGGTCGAAATCGTCGCGCGTTGCGTCTGCCAAGCGTACGACGACATCGAAGCGGCGGTCGCCTTCGAACACCAGGCCCGCCGGTCGGCCGCCAAGGGCGATGGCAACGGATTGCGCCACGTCCTCGACCGTGAGACCGTACCGCGCGATGGTGGGACGATCGAAAGCGATGTCGAGCGTCGGAAAGCCCGTCACCTGCTGCACCTTTACATCGGCCGCACCCTCGACACCGCGAAGTACGCCTGCAACGTCGCCCGCCGCTTCGGTCAGTGCGGTGAGATCGTCGCCGTACAGCTTGACCGCCACATCGCCGCGTACGCCTGCGATCAGTTCGTTGAAACGTAGTTCGATAGGCTGACTGAACTCGTACAGGTTCCCGACAAGACCGCCAAGTGCACTCTCCATCTCGCCAACGAGTTCATCCTTTGGCAAATCCGGGTCTGGCCACTCCTCACGCGGTTTCAGAATGACATAGGCATCCGATGCGTTGGGCGGCATGGGATCGCTGGCGACTTCTGCCGTACCGGTTCGCGAGAAGACCAGCTCGACCTGCGGAAACTCCTCGAGCCTGTCTTCGACCCGCCGCTGCATCGCCAAGGATCGTTCGAGTGAGGTCGAAGGAATCCGAAGCGATTGCACCGCTATGTCGCGCTCGTCGAGCTGGGGAGTGAACTCACTGCCAAGAAAGCCGAACATTATTGCCGCGACAGCAAACAGGCCAGCACCAGCACCGATAACCGGCCAAGGACGCGCAATGGTCTTGCGAATAGCGGGACCGTAGCGATCCTTTGCCATACGGATCGGTTTCACCTCCTTCTCGGTCAGCTTCTTGTTAAGCAGGACCGCAATCATCGCGGGCACGAAGGTGAGTGACAGCACAAAGGCCGAAGCCAGCGCGAGCATGACCGTAATCGCCATTGGCGAAAACGTCTTGCCCTCGACCCCGGTGAAGGTGAGCAGCGGCGCATAGACCAGCAAAATGATTGCCTGTCCGTAGACCGTCGGCTTGATCATCTCCTGCGCGGCAAGCCGCGTCTCGGTAAGGCGTTCGCCCAGGCTGAGCAGCCGGCCTTCGCGATGCTGGCGCGTGGCAAGCCGCGCGACACTGTTCTCGACGATGATCACCGCGCCATCGACGATCAGGCCGAAGTCGAGCGCGCCGAGGCTCATCAAATTGCCCGAGACGCCCAGCCTGTTCATGCCGATGGCCGCCATCAGCATCGAGATCGGGATGACCAGGGCCGCGATAATGGCGGCCCGGATATTGCCGAGCAGGAGGAACAGCACCGCGATAACCAGCAAGGCGCCCTCGACCAGGTTTTTTTCGACCGTGGCGATCGTCGCATCGACAAGCGAAGAGCGGTTATAGACAATTTCTGCCACCACGCCGTCGGGTAGCGATGCGCGCACCTCTTCCAGTCGGTCTGCCGCCTGAGCCGATACGGTGCGGCTGTTCTCACCGCTGCGCATCAACACAGTGCCGACGACCGCTTCGTCGCCATTCAGCGAAGCAGCCCCCGTGCGCAGATCGCCCCCGATTTCGACATTCGCTACATCGCCGATGCGGATGGGCACACCCTCGCGCGTCGCGACGACAGCCTCCTCGATATCGGCGATTCCGCCCAGTCGCGCATCGACGCGAACGAGCAGGGCTTCATCGGCCCGGTCCACGAAATTGGCGCCCGCCGCGAGATTGGCGGCCTCGAGCGCATTGATCAGGGAGTCGAAAGACAGGCCGTAGCCTGTAAGCCGTGCCGGATCGGGCTGAACGAGGAATTGCTTCTCGAAACCGCCGATTGAATCGACCCCGGCCACGCCGTCGATCGAACGCATGAGGGGTGCCACGACCCAGTCCTGCACAGTACGCAGATAGGCAGCCTTGGCGACCTCGCTTTCCAGCCGGTCGCCGCGCTCGGTTATGAAGCTGCCATCTCTCTGCCACCCAGTCCGGCCGCCTGTGGTCGCTCCCTTGCCGCCGGGATGCTCGTATTCGATTGTATACATGAGCACTTCGCCAAGCCCGGTGGAAATTGGCCCCATGGTCGGCTCCGCCCCTTCAGGCAGCGAGGCGCCGATCGGCGCGAGACGTTCGTTCACCTGTTGGCGAGCAAAGTAGATGTCGGTGCCTTCCTCGAAGATGGCGGTGACCTGGCTGAAGCCGTTGCGCGAAATCGATCGGGTCATCTCCAATCCCTCGATCCCGGCAAGCCCGGTTTCGATTGGAAAGGTCACCTGCGTCTCCACCTGAGAAGGCGAAAGCGCAGCCGCGCTGGTATTGATCTGCACCTGTGTGTTGGTGATATCCGGCACCGCGTCGATCGGCAGGCGCAACAGATTGAATGCGCCATAGATTGCCGCGAAAATGGTGAGGACGATAATCGCCCAGCGGAATCGCACGGCAACATCGAGGATCATCCCGATCAGGCCATGGTGATGGCTATTCTCGTCCGAATGGGACGACGTTTGATCAATGGCCATGTTCTGCGCCCTCCTTTTCGAGCTCGGCTTTCAGCAGGAAGGCATTGGCGGTCGCGATACGCTGACCCGTTTCGAGGCCGGACAGGATCGTCACCATCCCGGCGGATCGGCTGCCCGTTTCCACCTCGCGCGCCTGAAACCCGCGGCGAGTCCGGACGAACACCACATCGCGGCCCTCAAGCACCTGCACGGCATCTTCAGGAACCGCGATAAGGGTCTGATCCACTTCTCCCGAAGGGCGGATGCGAGCCTGAAGGAACGAGCCAGGCTGAAGACCTGGAACAGCGCGCGAGATGCTGAGGACAGCTGTCGCGCTTCGGCTTTCAGGATCGAGCGAAGGCGTGACAGAGCGTACGCGCGCGCCGATCTCGCGACCATCGCCAACAATCAGTGCTGCCTCATCGCCGGGCTGGATGCGCGAGGCATCTTCCGACGGTAGCGCGACTTCGACCTGGAGACCGTTCGGATTGACGACCTGATACAGTTCCTCGCCGGCATCGACGAAGGAGCCAAGTACGATTGGCGCAGCCGTCACGCGTCCGGATAGGGGACTGGTGACGGCGAGCGAGCGACCGTCACCGCTTACCCCGGCAGCGCTGACCGCGGCCTGGGCCCGGTTCAATTCGGAACGGGCGACATCGAGATTGGCGCGCGCGGCTTCCAGATCCTGCCGTGCGGTAACATTCGCCTCGAAAAGGCGATGTTCACGATCAAATGCCGACGACAGTTCGGTCACGCGAGCACGAGCTGCACTGAGCTGCGAGGCGAGCGCAGCAGCATCGGCGCTTTCAATCCGTGCAACAGTCTCGCCCTGGCGGACATAATCACCAAGCGTCTTGCCCACAGTGCGTACCACACCCGATGCGCGCGCATCGATACGCGCACTTGCGGTCGGACTAGCGGCTACCGTGGCCGGAAATACCAGGTCGACGGATGCACCATAACGTACTGTACCGATTACAATTTCGGCAGCCCGAATCTGTTCTTCGCCGATCAGAACGAGGCCCTCCGGCAATTCTGTTTCGGCTGCTTCTTCGACGCCACCGGTATCGACTTCACTGTCAGGCCAAAGCATCAGAAGCAAAGCTGTAGCGAAAATGACGATTCCGGCGATGATCGCCAGTTTCTTGCGGTTCATTTGAATATTCCTCATTGTGCGGCCAGCCGGATCAATTCAGCAGCAGCCTGCCCCCGGTCCTGCTGGGCAGCGATCAGGGCTTCACGAATTGCATCGCGCGCTTCGGCAGCGCTCAACACCTCGATCAACGGAAAGCGGCCGTTGCGGTAGCCGATGCGGACAAGCCGCAGCGCCTCTTCGGCCTGGGGCAGCGATGTCCGGGAAAGCGTTTCGACGCGCGCCTCGGCAGCGAGATACTGCGCCCGCGCCCGGGTTACCGATTGTTCAAAATCCGCCAGTGCCACGGCCTCGCGTGCATTTGCGGCGCGAAGCCTCGCTTCTGCAGCCGCGATATTGCCCTGATTGCGATTGCTGAACGGAAGCGGGATCGAGACGCCTACAAGGAATGCGTTGTCGTTGCTTTCTTCGAAACGGCGCACACCGGCCGAGATGACCGGATCGGGAACGCGCAAGCTGCGCTCACGATCAATATCTGCCGCAGCAGCCCTGCTTTCGGCGCGCGCCACCCGCAACTGGAGCCCTCTCGCCGCAGCCAGTGCAACTCCAGGTGGCCGGATGTCCGGAAAGTCCGCCGGGACTACAGGGGGCACGTCCTGAACGCCCCAGAGAGACGCGAGAGCAGTGCGCGCCGCGAGACTGGCCGCTTGAGACGCTTGCAATTCGGCGCGCGCCTCTGCCAGAGCCGCCTCTGCACGCAAGGCGCGCAAAGGTGGCTCACGGCCTACTTCGACCAGCAGTCCTGCAATGCGAGCGAGCTCTTCGTTCCGTTCGACCACATCGCGGGCCAGTTCCACGCGCGATGCAGCGGCCGCCGCTGCGACATATCGCTCGCGGACGAGGTAGCCGAGTTCGACATCGGACAGGTCGGCGCGAAGGTTTGCAAGCTGTGCTTGCGCCCGGGCAGCTTCGACCCGGGTCCCCCGCTTGTTGCCAAGTTCAAGGCGCTGCCCCACCGCAAGCGTGTATTCGGTAGCCCGCAGTCCGGAAAAAGCGCCGCTTCCGGCGATATTCTCGACCTCGAACGAAACTTCGGGGTTCGGTCGGAGACGCGCCTGTCCGACGAGCGAGCGAGCGGCATCCGCTTCGGCGCGCGGTCCCACCATACGCGGGTTCGCGGAGATTTCATCGACTTCGCCCGTGACACCTGAGCGGCTCAGCGCGTCTTCGAGCGTCAGAAGCTCACGCTCCTGCGCCGCCACGGTCGTGGCATGAGCGGCGAGGAACAGCCCTCCAAGGAGGACTCCTCGCCAATGAATGGCTAACATTTTCCGAAAATTCCTCTGCTGACAATCCGAACTGCGCTGCGGCATGCAGCGCGGTGACGGTCGTCAGGCGCGAGGGGGGCGCTTCAGTCGGTCGGTAATGTCGGAAGCGAGCGCCTCGGAGGGAGGCGCATCGGGAACCACAA
Source organism: Erythrobacter sp. (assembly GCA_025698865.1). Classification (GTDB taxonomy): domain Bacteria; phylum Pseudomonadota; class Alphaproteobacteria; order Sphingomonadales; family Sphingomonadaceae; genus Qipengyuania. The sequence goes on from JAILWQ010000004.1 coordinate 261,880, forward strand.
CCAAATGAGGGACCGAATCCTTCTGCACGGTGCTGGCAAAGCTTGCCCCATGATGACAATGGCCGTGCCCACACATGCCGTGTTGCTCGGTCGGCGCATCCGAATCACCCGGAACTTCGTCGGTAGCTGCGGATGACGCGGACGCGCTGTCGAGCGAAGCCAGAACGGGCGTGCTTCCGGGCGCCACTTCGGCGCCGCAAGCAGCAGCATCCGCCGCGGTCACGAACACCATCGCGACCAGCATGAGCAGGACGACAAAAGGATGCAGGACAAGGCGACGATAGCTTGTGGTCATGGATTCCGACGGCTCCTAGCAAACCGGATCAAGATTGCAAGCTCCGTAATACAATGAAGTATAAGTCGTTTGTTACAGTATAACAGTCCTCGAATACTGTTTCGGCCTTGCAAGAACGGGACGATCAGGCCGCGCGAAGCTCGGGATGCGGATGCTCGCAGCGATGCACCTCGATCGTAACGTGCACATATTCTGGATGCTCTGAAAGTCGACTGGCATAATGGTCGGGCGCGAGCGGATCACCGGCGATGAGCGAGGCGATGACTGCATACTTGCCGGGACCGATCCGCCAGATGTGCAGATCGCCGATCGCGGCGTCCCGGTCCTCGAGCGCCTCCCGCACCTCTATGTACCGATCAGAGGCCGCTTCGGCGTCGACAAGCACTGCAGCGGTATCGCGCAGCAGTGACCATGACCAGCTCCCGATCACGAATGCACCCACCAGCCCCATTGCCGCGTCCATCCAAGCCCAGCCGAGATACATGCCGGCGAGAAGGGCCACGATAGCCAGGACCGAAGTCAGGGCATCGGCAAGCACGTGGAAATAGGCGGAGCGCAGATTGTTATCGGCATGCGCATGGTGGTGGTGATGATGATGGTCGTGATCATGCCCATGGTGATGATCGGCACCAAGCAGCCAGGCACTCGCGAGGTTCACCACAAGGCCGAGCACGGCGATCCAGATCGCCTCGGTATAGGCAATCGTGAGCGGGCTGACGAACCTTTGAGCCGATTCAACCGCGATCCCGATTGCGAAGATGGCGAGGACAAGCGCGCTCGCGAAGCCGGCGAGGTCGCCCACCTTGCCGGTACCGAATGTGAAACGCGGGTTGTTCGCATGGCGCCTGGCAAACCAGTAGGCGAAGGCCGCGACGCCCAAGGCACCTGCATGGGTCGCCATGTGGATACCATCGGCTAGAAGCGCCATCGATCCGGTCCACAGGCCAGCGACGATCTCGACCACCATCATCGCGGCGGTCAAGGCAACGACATAACGCGTGCTCCGGTCATGGGCGTCGTGCGAGGCGCTCAGGAAGTTGTGATCATGGGCGAGCGGATTGGAGTCGGCGTGGTGCATGCGGGGCTGATAACCCGAGATGCCTTCCCAAGAAATCCCCTCTCCAACCGAAAAGGCAATCGATGACAATTGTCTGAGATGGTCGCCGCAGCCAACCGATGGTAGAAATGCTGCGGCGACCAACAGACTGTTATCCCTTAGTCTTGGATCGGGACGTGACGGTCCTGCGATCGACGACGGTGATCCGGCGCGCCTTGGCATCAATGACGAGCCGTTCGGTTACGCCATTGCCCGGAAAGGCGACAACGTAGCGCGGATTCAGCGAAAGCATCTGCTCGTTGCGCTTGAACCCGGCGCGGGCACCAAGACGACGATCGAGCGAAAAGGTCAGCTGCTGGACTTCGCGGCGTTCAGCCCAGCTCGCTGCCAGGCGATCGGCACCCTTGCCGTCGCCGCCATGGACCAGGAAGAGATCGGGAACCGCATCGCGAACCTTGTCGAGCGTAGCCCAGATAGTGTCGGCATAACGCTTCGCATCCTCGGTGCTCCCAAAGGTCTGGCGACCACCGGCAAAGACGATTGGAGTTCCTTCCGGAATCAAAGCGTGACGCCGGTTCTCGGCGCGTGCGCGGAGGAAATCGCGGGCATCGATCACGGCCGATGTGAGGTGGCGTGAATGGCTCGTGCGCGAGCCGGAGACGGGCTTCCACGAGGAACCGGTCTCGTCGCGGTAAAGTGCTGCGGCAGCCTCGCGCATCTGCTCGAAGGCCAGCATGCTGGCTTCGGCGGCCTGCGCGCGCTCTACCTGCTCTTCCAGATTGCTCGAATGCACTTCGGATCCATCGGCCGATGCGAGGAGGACGCGGATCTCGTCGCTGGCCCGGTCGAGCTGAGCGGACTTCCGGCTGGCTGCGCGGTGGAAGAGATTGACCACGCCCCAGGCAATATCCTCGGCATCGGCCTCGAGAGCCGTGTCGGAAAACATGGCGAAGAGGTCGGACCATACGGCGCCAAGCGTCTGCTTGATCGCGTCCTCGCAGGGAAAGTCGGTTTCGTTGAAGGGAGCTGGCCTGATGCTGAGGCCTGAAAGGTCAAGGCCGCTCAACTGGTCGATGAAGCTGTCGTACATGGGGTGTCTCCTGATCGTGCGGACAAGGAGAGGAGGCACCATTGCCTCGGCCCTGTCCGCCGGAGCCCGATCAGGGCCGGGACAAGGGGCGAGACGCACCGCGTAGCGGGAAACCTGCGGCCCTAGGCTGGCGCGGGCAACACGGGCCGACGGGCCGCAGGTTGCGGCGCGCCCCGACCGGCCCAAGGGCCTCTCCCGGCGGGCAGGGGTGAGGCAGGATCAGGACCCGGTGGCGCAGGAGGATCGGGAGCGCTCGAAGATCGCTTCGCCATTTGAGAACCGCCCGACCAGGCGCAACTCACCAAACAGTTCGATGAACCTACCCGAGACCTGGCCAAGCCAGTGCCGTGCTCTCGCCGTTCGTGGGTTGTAGAAATCGGCCTCCCAGTACCGGGCATCGTCGCGCTCGGCGAGCCAGATCGCGGCGAGCCCACAATAGGTTGATATGCCGCAATCAGCGAAGGCGTTGCGCAGGAGGATACGGTCCTCGCGGCCGCGCCATCCCTCGAAGCGCTCGAAGGAAGGAAAGGCCGCCTTCGTGGTGTCGATGATCTCGTCGACTAGGCATTCGTAGGCCCAGTCGACATCATCGTCTTCGCCGTCATCGAGCAGGCGAAAGGCCACCACGGAGCCGGTTGGATAGCTAACAGAACGTCCCATCTTACTGCTCCTCAGGCTGCATCAGCGAGATCGACGTCGGCCTCGCTTTCACAGGCTTGGTGACCACCCAGGTCGAGAAGCAGGCTGGCCGCTTCTTCGGCCTTGGCCGCAGCGGTGAGGATCGCGCGCTCGTCTGATTTGAGGATCTTGAGCCAGGAGGCGATGTAGCTGGCGTGATGGTCGAGGTGGGTGACCGGGAGCCCCAGTTCGGCCCCAAGAATGGCCGAGGACAGCTCGGCGATCAGTTCCTCGGCAGCATAGGCATCGCTGCCGAAACGGTTCTTGAGATCGCGGTCGAGCCGCGAAGAATGACCCGTCCAGTGCGAGAGCTCGTGCGCGAGCGTCGCGTAGTAGTGGTCGTAGGCATCGAAGAGTTCGGCTGGCGGCATGGTTACCCGGTCCCGCAGCGGCTCGTAATAGGCCTGCGCACCATGATGCCGCAGGTCTGCGCCGATATGGGCAAAGAAGGCATCGAGCCGGTCTTCGCGTCCTTCGGGCTTAAGCGCGGCAACCAGCGGCTTGGGATGGTAGAAACCCGCCGCCACCGCGAACCATCTCGCCTTCTCGAATGCGCAGACCAGAGGTGTAGTTGTTCACCAGCCAGTCGCTCTCGTCGAGGGTCGCGACCTGCACGTCCTCGTCCGCCCAGAGGATGAGCGCGCGCTGACCCGCCGACTGTTCCAGATAAAGGCATGACCCGGCACGGGTGATCCGCCCGGAAACAAGCGCCTCCATGCGAATGGTACCGCGATCCTTCAAAATCACTGGGAGCGGAGGTGCTACCGATCCAGGCTGTTCCCCGATGTCGGGTTCATCCACCGGAGCGCATGCGAGGGATGCCACCGCAAGCAGCGCACATGCGACGAGGGCACTGCATCTTTGACGCGGGTGTCTTGACGTGTGTTTTGCCAAAGTGGGTCGCAGTCTCATCTTGCAAGAACCTCTCGGTTAAAATCCCCAAAATCGATTGCAATCGATCGGATCGAGCGCGGGATCGCGCAAGCGGCGGTCGGCTTCGCGCTGCGCTTGCTGGACCGCGCATGTGTTGGCGCGCTCCACGATCTGTTTTTCGGTCGCACCGCTACGTTCGCCGTGACGACGCAGGGCAGGATTGAACCTCTCCGGAACAGCAAAGGGATTGCTGACGGTCGTGACACTCACGACTTTGTGGTTCCCGCAGGTTTGCACGAGTTCCGGTGACGGATCGGACGGTTCGCTGTACCAGCCTGTTTCGGCGGTGAGCCCCACGCGCACCATGCCCATCGTGTTGGTTTCGAAGCGCGATCCGAAGGCAAGGTATCCTTCCTCGTCCACGACAAGCGCGGTGGAGTACGGAAAGAAAACCAGCGGATCATCATCGCCTTCCCGGTCTAGGAAGAAGCATCCGTCGCGTAGAACGACTGTGTGCTGGCTACCGAGATCGAGCACATCGCCGGCGGGTTCGGCAGCCTGCGGGAATGCGCGGATATAATAGAACAGTTCGGGCGGAATGGCGGGTCGTGAAAGCAAAGGTTTACTGTTGACCGGATCGGACGGCCATTTCCCGTCGAGATCCGAAAACGGCGGCGGCATGGGCGCTTCGAGGATCGTGAGGCGGCCACTTTGCTCCTGCGTGGCACCCGTCGGGATCGGCGCAGGCTCGACGCAGGCCGCCTCAGCATTGCCGGATTGCGTGACGATCCGTCCCTGATCGTCAAAGGTGCAAAGCGGTTGCTCCGGCTCGGATGGCGAACATGCCGCGATCAGCGCGGAGATAGGCAGTGACAAGGCGACCCGCATCATCGCGCCCTGTCTCCCGTCAGAACATGATCCTCGCCTGCAATAATCAGTTCGCCATTGGGCCCGATGAGATAGTGGGGATCATCGCGCATCAGCTCGTCAAAGGCAGTGTCCAGCGCGGCGTGATCTTCGCGGCAGTTCTGCTCCGTGGCGGAAATCTCATCGTCCACCGACAAGCGATTACCGTCGGCCCGGTAGGTTCCGAACAAGGTCGCGCAGGAGGCCAGTCCCTGCCACGTGTCCGCATAGAATCTCAGATGCCGGTCTCCTGGGCTGGAACTTGCCGTCTCGCCATCGAGTGCGCGGATGGTCCATTCCGTGTTGGCAAGGTCTTGGGAAACCGGATCGGAAACCGGGATGCGCATCGGATCGGGCGAGCGATTCAACGGCTGCGCGCCGTCTTCGCGGGTCAGTTCGATCTCGTGATCTCGGGCACTCAAGCGCAATCTGTCACCGGAAAGCCGGACCTGCGGATAAGTTCGGAACAGTTCGGCAATCGTATTTTCCCATTTACCCAGCGGCTCTATACAAGCCATCGCATCGCCGCCCCAACTGTGCACTGCGATGCGTCCTTGTGCGTAGAGCGTGGTTCCGCCAAAGCTGTTGCAGCCCACCGATCCGCCTGCTGCATATGCGGAGAAAGCAAGGTAGGGTTCGCTGCCCGAAACCGGCAGGGTTTCGCCATCGATGCTGGTGATGCGCCACCTGCCGGTGATATCCTCCAGCGCAGGGACTGTCTCCCTGTCAGCTTCTGCAGCGGCATTGCCGGTCTGTTGGTCAGCCTGCGAGTTGCAGGCGGCGAGCCCCATCAGCAGCAGACAGGCCAGCGTTCTCATCGCAACATCGCTTTCAGTATCACGTCGCCTTCCGGAAGCGGCACGGTATACTCCGGGTCGGTCGGGCAGGTGCTCACACAAATTACTTCGGGGAAGTGGTTGGCGTTGATCCACTGGGCTGCTTTGTCCACCGCGCGCTCCGTGATCGGATTTCCGTCGGGCAAGTTGCCGGGGCAGGCAATCGCGTTTGCGAAAGCCATGGTCCTGCCGCCTTCCCTGATCAGACCGACCGGGGTACAGCCATCGTAGAACGCGGTGACACCGCCATACCCTTGGGGATAGCCGAAATTGGTGCTGCCGTCATAGTCGATCCAGAGGCGTGTCGGGTCGGCCAGCACGCGGTCGCCGATGCGGGTGACGAAATAGCGACGCACTGTCGGATTGCCGAAATTGTCGGTCGGCCGGGGTGGCGCGATCTGCACCATGCGCTGATCGACCTGCACTGCCAAAGCGCGCGCGCTTTCGACTGTCGTCCCGCCATAGCTTGCCGCGCCCAGCACATTCGCGCCTTCGACCGCTTCAGCCAGCCTGCCATCGACGATCCGCATCAGTGGCAGCGTCATCTGCACCACGCGCGTGTCGAGGGAAGGAGGATCGCCTTCCACCAGACGCCCGGCGAGATAGCCAGTACGGCTCGCCAGCAGCAACACCTCGTCTCCCGGTTCGGGCGTGATGACGGGGGAGCGGCTCTTGCCCTCCAGCGGCGGCATCCGCACGATCAGCAGGTCGCCGGTCTGATTACCGCCTCGCCAGCCTTCGCGCACGCGGTACAGGTAATCGAGCGAGAGGCCATCGCCGCGATCGACGGGGCGGATGCCTTCGAGCACCGCGCGCACGACGATGGGCGCGATGGCGAAGTTCTCGGCAAGACCGCGCGCCTCTGTGCCGGGCTCGGGCACCAGCCCCGCCTGCTGCGCCTGTGCGTAGTGCCACGTGGTCATTCCGGCGAAAGCGAGAGCGCGTGGATCGACGGGCTTCTCCACGCCGGGCAGGCCCTCGCCGCCGAACCCGATCGCCCTCAACGCCAGTCCGGCGCGCTGTTCGGCAGGCATCGCTGCCGCCTTCCCGGCAAGCTCAGCCGCCCAGGGATGCGGCGCGATCGCCTCGGCATCAACGGCAAGTTCCGGGTAAAGCGCGGCAGGCACGAGCGTCGCCCGCTCTCTGCCGATCCTCACCGTCATGCGGGTTTCCACCGGATCGGCGCGGTAGCTGACTTCGCCGCCGAGCTTCGCCAATTCGTCGCCCAGTGTCCGGACACGACAGGGCTCGCTTATCCGATCGTATGAGCCACCCGTGCGCACTTCCCCGTCGCGGTCGGTGAACCAGCCATTGGCCGCAAAATCGCAATTTTCCGCATCGACTTTGTATTCTGGCCCAAAGGTGACGCGGGTTAGCTCCTCACCGCGATAGGGCCTGCCGCGCCTGTCCGCGAGCAACCATTCCCCGCGCACGAAATCGTCGCGCGGGATAGTCGCAGCCACGTCGACCTTGGCGAACACCCATGTCTCGCCGCCGCGTTCGATCCGGATGGTGTCGTCATCGACCGCCACGATGCGCACTTCGCCTGCATCGAAAGGGGCGAGCCGCGCCTGCGGATGGCAACGCTCCGCAAGGAGTGTGTAATCGTCCAGCGCGTATCGCCCGTCGCCCAGGTCGCGCAGCTGGCCCTGTGTCAGTTCGCAGCCGCTGCCAAAGGAGAACATCGGGCTCCAGATGGTGAGCCGGTCTTTCGGCGAGACACCCGGGCCGGACACCGGCCGCCATTCGCCATAAAGCGCCTTCACCGCATCGGTCATGGGTGCGAGTGCCTCCTGTCCGGATGGAGGTGGCGCAGGAGGCAAAGGCATATTTGCCGGTTCGCGCGAAGGGGCGGAAGTCGCGCAACCGATCAGTAACAGTGGCGCTGAGAACACAAGCAAAGCAATTTTATACCTCATCGGCATATTCCTTGCAGAGCTCCTCCGCCCCGGGTGGTCTGGGAGCCGGTGGAGGGGGTGGCGCCGCCGGTCGCAACTGTTCCGGACCAGGCAGCGGAGCGGGCGGTGGCGGAATGATCGAGCTGTCGGGGCGATAGCCGGGCGGTTGCACGAATTCCGGCGGCGGCGGCGGAAACATCAGCGCGCATTCTTGGCTTGCCTGGCGCATCGTCACACTGGCGAGGGTCTGCAACACCGCGTCGCAATCATCGTCGGAATAGCAAGTGCCCCAGAAGATCGGCTCTTCCTCTTCCCGCCAGATCGCCACTGCCGCACTTTCCGTTCCGCCATAATGGTTAGTGATGAGATAGCGCCTGCCGCCATCGTCCAGCATCTTGCGAAAGGCGGGCCTGCCGTTGATGGTGATGGGCTCGCCCCACTCGTCGTCCCACATTGCCTTGCCAAAATGATCGAGGACGTAATCGAAACGCAGGGTGCCTGATCGCCAGACCGCATGCACGCTATCGTCACCCAAAGGGCATTCGCTGGCACGGTTGGGGCAGGTTTCCGTGTCGCCCTCGAACTCCAGACCGACCGGGAAAAAGAAGCTCATTGCGCCAAGGGAAATGCCTGAGGACGGTGTGATTTCCGGCTCTGGAACGACAATGTCGCTCGGCTCGCCGCATGCGGTCAGGACAGCACACAACACGATCGAGACCCCCGTTGTTCGTCTCACGGCAGCGTTCCTTGCCGGTTGCCCGCGCCGCCGTTGAGCAGCCAGATATCGCGCTCGATCCTCTGCATGGTGGCGAATGTGTCTGCTTCGTCTGTGCCGTTCACTTGTGGCAGCCGATCGAGCTCACGGTCGAGCGGGGCGATACGCGACACGAAGGGCTGGCCGGCCAGGGCGTGCGGATCGCCCGCCACTTCGAGGGCAATGAGGCGCGGCGTGCCTGTCGCCTGCTGCACATCGCGCACCGAGCGGGTGAAGGCTTGCGCGACCTCATAGCCGAGCCCGGTGCCGTAGCGCTGCAGCGGAGAAAGCTTTGCGCGCAGGAATTCCGCTGTGCCGTGATGCGGATCGCCGATCCGGCCTTGCTGGCTTTGAGCGAAATAATTCGCTGTTTTTGCGAGCCACGGCGAGGTCTGTTCATGCGGTGATGGGCGCACCTCTTCGATGAATTCGCCGCGGGCATAATAGGCCGCGCGAATCGTCGCCCCTGCGGCGCGCAGATCACGTTCGACACGCGCCGGATCGCTCCCCGGTGCAAGGTAGAGCACGTCCTGCGCCTCCTGCGGCGCGGCGGCGGCCATGCGGACTGACCAGAGCCAGAAATCGTCTTCCGACAAGGTCACCGGCACATAACCGAAGGCGGCGTGGTTGGGCGCGCTGGTCTTGCCATCGCTCAGCGTGAGCCTGTTGAGCACCCGGCCCTCCGCATCGCGCAGGACGACGTAGAAGCGCCCGGTTTCGGCCATGAGTGCAGGCGGGCTGCAACTTGTCAGGCCTATTGGCGGTGGAGGAGAATCCGCGGCTGCGCGCGGAAACAAGAGCGTCGGCCGTTCCTCAAGATAGCTGAACGGCGTGACCTGCCCGGTTTCGCTGGTAAAATGCTGCAGGGGGGCGGTGAAAATCCGCTCCTTGTCGGGCGAAAAGGTCAGCGGGCTTCCGAACACGGTGAAGCGATCGGCGCTGTTGCCCTTGAAGCGGGCGATCGTGCGCAGGGTAATGATGCCAGTGGGCCGCGCATCCATCGCCCGCGTTCCGTCATCCTCCACCAGCACCAGATCGGCATAGGTCGCGGCGGCCAGCATCGCTTTCGCGAAATACTGGCCACTGGCATAGCCGACCTCTTCAGGGCGCTGCGCGTAGACGCACGCGAGCGCCGCTTGCGGAAGCGCCAGAGCGGCAAGCGCGACGGTCGCCAGAACTGGGCGTATCATTGTGTTTCTCCTGATTCTTCGACGCCCAATGCGCGCTGGATAGGCGCGATCCTCTCCCGCAATTCATCGAGCGCGATTGGTTCAGGATAATTCGTGACCGGATGCACCATGCCCTCTGCATCGATCCGCGACGGCGTCATCCACGGCACGTTGATGTACCACTTACCTTCGGTACGCGCCGCACCTTCGCCCCCCTGAGTGTAAGCGGAATCGCGATGCGGACCAGCGCGGGGAAGCGCAGCTTGTCCTCAACTGCCGCCTGCGACAGTGCAGCGATATCCGCCGGGCGGACGTCGACCGTTCCGCCAAGCGGCTCGACAGCGACTTGCGCTTCGATCCCGGCATCCTCAAACTGCGCGGCGATGTCGGCGCGCGCCTCTTCCAGCGCATCGGCACCCTGCGGCACGACTTGCGACGTTACGAAATCGCGCAGCTTCGCAGGCACCAGTGCCTCTTTCATCACGGCATCGGTGTGGAAGATGTGTGCAGTGCCCTGACCCTCATCGATCCAGATCGCCGCGACCACGTCACCGCGCTCTGCCAGCAAATCGGATCGCCACGCCTGCAGATCGGCAAGCCGCGCCATATCGGCCTCGTAATCCGCCTGTGCCGCAGCCTTGCTGCCCAGTTCCACCTGCCTGCGCGCAACCCCTTCCTCGCGCTGCTGCCGGTCCCACACATCGCGCGGGACAATGCCGCGCACCACGCGATAAGGGCCGGGGCAGCCCTCGTTTCCGACGATGTTCGTTGGCGGTGCGACCTCGCCGGGTTGCAGGCCCATCAACACCACATCGCTGTCAGCATAGACCTTCGCGCCCGAAAAGCGGTTCATCACCGCCACCCGGTCGGGGTCGGTCAGGTCGAGTGCCTCATGCTGTTCCCAGACAGCGATTTTCGGTTCTTCGCCTTCGGGATAGAGCCACAAGCACCTATCACGAAGCGCAAGGCGCGCGGGCACATCGGGCACGCCGACAAGGGTGCTGATACCGCCATCGGTGCGATTGGCGAATTGCGGGAAGCTCTTCACCCGCGTGTCACCTGCAGGAATGGGCGGTGCGGGAAGCGGAAAGGGCGCAGGTTCCTTGAAAACGACGTAATCGGGCAGGTCGAACTCGCCGCGCGCGGCAGCCTCACGGATCGGGTCGGCGCTTTGCCCAAGAGCGATGTCTACCGTGCCCTTGATGATGTCGGACCCGGCGGTGAACCAGTTGATCCCCATCTGTTGAAGGATCGCGACAATGCGATCCTGCGTCGCGCGCAATTCCATCAGCGTCGGACCAGGCCGCTCCACGGGAATGTAGATCGGATCGCTGGTGTATCTCGCCAGCGTAGCCGCCGCATCGCGGGTGAACGCCACCGCCACGCCATAAACCGGCTGATGCTGGATCCAAAGGCCGGCGAAGGTGGCCGGCTCCTTTTCGTGCAACAACACCTGCAACGACCCCGGATCGGCATCGGGTGCGGTTGCGGGGCGCGGTCCCGGCTCGGTCCGCGGGCCGATCGCTCCGCGATTCTGGATTTCCATGCGCCGCTCGGCCTCTTCCACGCTCACGCATTGGCTGCGTGCATACCAGGCGTTCTCGGAGAATTGGCCCTTGTAATTCTCGATCTCCTCGATCTCTTCCGCCGTCAGGTTCGGGCAGGTTTCGGAAATTGGTTTTTCGTCCTGACCAATGGCGGGCCCGCCCAGAGCGATCGCCGCCAGCGGGAAAATTATGCGCTTCATTCCGGTATCGGCTCCATATTATGCAGCCGCATCACATCGCGTTTTGGGCAGGCTGCAGGGATCGTAACTCCATAGAAACGCTCGATATCGCGAACCGGCCATCCTCGCCCGTCTTCACGCAGTGTTGCCGCGCCTCCGCTAATGCGCTCACCGAAGCGAATGGTGTTGCCGGTTTCCTCGCCTTCGATGACGAGGCAGGTCACTTCGTGCGTGTCAGGCAAGGCACCCTCTTCGGCCAGTACCTGCAGCGCAGCAAGTCGACGACCGCCGGCCTCGACCTCGAACTTGCCGCGCTTTCCTTTGCGCACGACCAGGTTCTGCAGCAGGCCGCGCGCGGCAATGTCTGCCCGCAGCTGGAGGTCGGCCAGCACGTCGCTCGACATGCGAACGTTGCGCGGGCTCGCAGCGAGCTTCTTCAAGGGAATCGACTGGATCATGGGTTTTCTCCTGATGGAATGAAGGCGCAGGTGAGGATCACGAGGCCCACAAGCCCAAAGGGCTCCCTCCACTCTCTTCAATGGCTGTGGCGAACATCTATACGACAGAGATGGGGCGATCAGGGATCGGCTAAGTTCCGTCCATGAGGGCAGTTGTTCTCAATGCGCGAACCCATTCGCAGGCCCGTCATCAGCGGGCACAGGCAGATCAGTCGCCCGGACTTGAGGAAGGACGTGATCAGGCTCCGGCGTACGCGACACGGGAGCTTATCGGTTCATTCAGACACACGGAGGGGAGGAGAGAAGGGGAAACTTGAGCGCAATCGGAGGCAGCGCTCAGATTCATCCGGACCCTGACCTCTTCAGCGGAGCCTATGCCTATCCGCTGCTAAGCAAGCGCTCTTCGAGAAGCGTCCGAAAATCCCGACGCGCATCAGCGATTACGAACACGGTCACCTGACCGGGTGCTGGCTCGGGCTGATACCCGTAGATGATGCGGAACGGAAAGCGCGACAATTGCCGAAAGTCGGTGATCCCGAGAGCCTCAAGTTCCGGTGGAACCGGTCCTTTCTCAGGATTGTTCACAAGGGATTCGATAGACGCGACAAGGTCATCCAGCAGTGCGTCCGCACCATCGTCGCCATCCGGCCCGCGCTGCGTCAGGCGGCGCTGCCAGATACCCGCGAGATCGCGCTCCGCACCGGAGGTGATCTCGATCGCTACGGCGGCCGTCATCATTCAGTTTGACTTACCCCGTACGCGATCCGCAAGGCCTGCCACCGGGCGGGTCCGACCGGCGGCAACATCGGCCTGTCCGAGCGCCAGAAGTTTTAGCAGAGCGAGCGTTTCCTGTGCGCGCTCGTAGCTGGCGACATCCTGCAGAACTGCCTTGGCTTCGCCATTCTGCGTGATGACCATTGGCCCGGCGCCATCTCCGATCTCCCGGATAATTTCTGCACTGTGGGCCTTCAGATAGCTGATCGGTTTGATGCGCTGGTCCAGTTTCATAGAACACCTTAGGACTGAATTTGGTCTCCATATAGACCCGATTTGGGCAAATGAGAAGTTCAAGACTTGATTGCGATGCTTTGGAGGGTCTCGCTTGCTCTCGGCGTCGGGACAAACAGCCGCGTGCGGTAGCGAATGATCTCGGTGAAGCAGCCCTTGTTCTTGTACCAATCGAGGCGATCCGGCGAGAATCCGGTCAGTTCAAGGCGCTGTTCGCCGCCGACCAGCGATCGCTTCACGGTGAGTGGATCGTGGCTCGCAAGGCCCAGCGGTTTGCCGCTGGCGAGGACGAGGTCGCCGATCTGATCTGCCGATGGTCCGACAACGCCGGAGAGGCCAAAGGTTTGGGCGATTGAGGCAAGGTCGACATCGAGCACTTCGCGGCCGATGATCGACTGGCCGTCGTCGGCAACGAGCCGGGTGACCCGAACATGATCGCCGGGCAGCCGCTTCCAGACCGGCAGCAGCAGCCCGGTGGCAAGATGGACGCGCTCGGTCACCGGTGACTTGGCCGCCTCTGCTTCCTCGGCCCGCCAGGTGCTCGTGAACGCGGTGACGCCAATTTCCTCCCAGTGGCTCTCACCGAGTGCTTCAAGTGTCCAGTTCGCGGACTTGAGCGGGCGCAGCAGGCGGCGGCGTTCGATCACGGCCCCGTCGTCAGCAATGAGGCGTCGGGCCGGAACCGACAGTGCGACCATGCCAGAGCGCGCATTGCGCATCCGAGAAGACCAGGATGCGCTTGGTCCCTTCCATGAAGTTTTGGGCTTCGGCGACATTGGCGCTGGGGCTACGCCGTTCGAGGCGCTGCTCACCATCGCGGCCGAGGACAAGCCTGCGGGTCCGGCCCGTGACTTCGGCCACGGCGTCGGTTCCGAAATGTTCGATAATCGCATCGAGCGCAGTGGCGATGGGCGGCAGTGCGCAAAGCTGTTCGATCAGCGCATCGCGCGCAGCAATGGCGCGCGGGCAGAAAACGGGATTACCCTCTCCGTCGCTCATCGCCTCGGAGCGAAGATTGCCGTCCTCGTCGGCGAAGACCTGCATCAATCGTATCGGGAAGCTCTTCGTAAGGTAGTCGATGACGTATTCACGCGGGGACAGATCGATATCGAGAGCTTCGCGTTCTTCCACGGTAAGGTCGGCAAGGCGCTCGCCAGCGAGCCAGCGATCCATGATGACCGCGGCGATCTGCCGTCCTTTGCCCGCTCCGGTTCCGTCGCCAAGGAAGAAGCCTTGGCGGTAGGAGTGTCCGTCCTCGGAGAGTTCCAGCGAGGTGCCTTCCTGGCTCACCTTGAACTGACCCGGAAGATCGCACGCAAATGCCTGGGCAGCGTAGACCAGTGTCTCGCATTGCGCTTCGGACAGCAGGCCATCGGCCTGCCAAAATGCGGGAAGGCGCGGGCAAACATCGGGCTGCGGTGCCGCGACCGAACCCATGGCGACCGATTCCACGAGCGGGGTGGGATGGACCGGAGCATATTCGAAGGCGATGCGGCTCGGCCGGTAAGGCAGGTAGATGCCTGCCTGTTCGGGCACAGGCGCGGGGTCGGCGAGGACCGAATAGGCAAGGTCGATCGCATTCGCTGTGGCTGCTGGTGTCGCGGCGAACGGCGCCACCGGCCGCACCGGCACGCTTTGGGCCGAAGTCTTGCCAACGAGGCGCACTGGCTTGCCGAGCGGCAGGCGATGGATGTTGGCGGAGGTCTGTACGCGTGGCGGAAGCGCAGTGATAAGCTCGTGGAGCGAGATGAGGTCGGCAGTAAGGATGGTTCTCACTAGCGCCATTGATTCCTTGCACAGGGGCGTTGAAGCATCTTCCTTCGGTCAATCTGCTTCAAGCGAAAGAGCACAAAAACATGACATATCATTTCTATTTGCGGAATTTCGCATGATATGTCATATGTCGAGCCATGCCGCGTTCGTCCCGAGCAGCTAGCGGACTACCGCCCCAGAGCCAACGTGCAATTGCACGGCTGGGCAAGGATATCGCCCTTGCTCGCCGCCGGAGAAAACTTCCTCAGCGTTTGATGGCCGAGCGCATGATCGTCTCGGTTCAAACGCTGCAACGCCTCGAAGCGGGGGATCCTACCGTGGGCCTCGCGGTTCTGGCGAGCGCCCTGCATGTCCTTGGGATGACACAGCGCCTTGCCGAGCTGGTAACCCCAGACAGTGACCGGGCCGGCATAAGCGAGGATCTGTCCCGCCTGCCCCAAAAGACCCACGCTGTCAGCGACGATGATCTGGATTTCTAGCAAGCCGTGACAACCATCCGCACCTATGTCTTCGTGCATCTTGAGGAGGGGCCTGTTCCGGCAGGCCTTCTCACGATGACCGATGAACCGCGCAACCAGTTTGCTACCTTCGCTTACGGGCGGCGTTATCTTGAACGCGCTGACCGTATTGCGGTCGATCCTGTAGCTCTGCCGTTGCACGAAGCTGGAACTTCTCAAACATTCAGGACGGAAGAAGGCTTTGCCGTGTTTGGTGGCATTCGAGATGCTGCTCCTGACGGCTGGGGCCAATACCTGATGTACAAGGCGATGGGCGATCGCTTGCCGAGCGAAATCGATCTCATTCTGGCCTCGGGCGAACATCGTGTAGGGGCGCTCGCCTTTGGGCCGACATCCGCCCAGCCGGAGAGAATTACGCCATGGGGGGGTGGTTCTGCTCCGGGCGAAGAGTTCACGCTCGCAGAGCTAGCGGAAGCCGCCGAACGCGCGCAGCATGTCGACGAACTCGACGAGAACTTGAGAGCCTTGCTGGCAGCCGGATCATCTCTGGGCGGCGCCCGGCCGAAGGCTGCTACAAAAATCGGCGACCAACCCTGGATCGCGAAATTCCAGAAGCGGGGAGACAGCTTTCCCGAATGCAGGGTCGAACTAGCGACAATGCGGCTTGCCAGCGAGTGTGGTCTGGACGTTCCGCCACTCGACTTCCGCTGTGTCCTTGATCGCGACATCTATCTGATCGAGCGGTTCGATCGGATTCCTCACGGCAACTGGCTGGAACGCAGGCCCTTTGCTTCGGGGCTCACAATGCTCGGGGCGCATGAGAGCGAGGTCAGCAGCTTCAGCTATGCGGATCTCGCAGGAGCGATCCGGCAATTCGGAACCGAAGTGCGCCAGGATCTACACGAGCTATTTCGTCGAATGCTGCTCAATATCCTCGTCACGAATGATGATGATCACCTACGTAATCATGGCTTCCTGTTCGATGGTGAGGGTTGGCGGCTATCGCCGCTTTACGATGTAGTGCCGAAACCGCAGCTGGGACTGGAGCGACGGCTCGTCCTCGGCGTGGGGCCGGAAGGCCGCAATGCAACGATCGAGAATGCTCTCGCCGGTGCCGCGGTCTTCGACCTCAGCCATGATGACGCGAAAGCAATCGCCGAAAACATGAGCAGAACCGTAGCGACACGGTGGGAACAGCTGTTCACGGAGGCTGGGATAAGCGCGGCTGACCGCAAGCGTTTCGCAACCTGCTTCCGATTGGCAGCGCCTGCATCATGATCGCAATCGCAGAAATTCGTTCATGGGGGCGCGTGCTTGTCAAATTTGACGTGGTGATTACCCGGTGATTGCTAGCCGAGAAAATGGGCATCAAAAAATGCCAATTAATGACTACATATCAGTGCATTACGATGGTATTACCACTAAGGTCTGGTATTTCCGCTTCCGGCGGCTCTAGGCGGAACGGTGCGGAGGGGCAGCGATTGATCGGGTGAGACCCGAGACAGGAGCGCACCCTTCCCCATGATCACCACGACCAACCCCGCGACCGGCGAGACGATCGCCGAATACGAGACACTCGATGCGAACGGCATCGACACCAGGCTCGAGACTGCCATCCGCGCCTATCGTGACTGGCGCACCAGCCCGATCGAGAAGCGGTCGCAGGTGCTCGACCGGCTCGGTGCGCTCTACGAGGACCGGACCGAGGAGCTGGCGAAGCTCGCCGTCACCGAGATGGGCAAGCCGATCACGCAGGCGCGCTCGGAGGTCGAGAAATGCGCCAGCCTGTTCCGCTATCTGGCAAAGGCCGGTCCGGACATGCTGGAATCGGAATTCTGGGACCTCGCCGATGGCGGCCGGGCCGAAGGGCGCTGGCTGCCGCAGGGGCCGGTGCTCGCGGTGATGCCGTGGAACTTCCCCTACTGGCAGGTCGCCCGTTTCCTCGCGCCGACGATCATGGCAGGCAATGTCGGCGTGCTGAAACATGCCAGCATCGTGCAGGGCGTCGCGGCGAAGATGGAGGAGCTGACGCTGGAGGCCGGCGCGCCCGAGGGGCTGTTCCAGAACCTGTGCGTTTCATCCGACCCGATCGCCGAGGTCATCGCCGACAGCCGGATCGTCGCCGCCACCCTGACCGGGAGCGAGGGCGCGGGCAGCGCGGTGGCCGAGCAGGCCGGCAAGCATCTGAAGAAAGTGGTGCTGGAGCTGGGCGGCAGCGATCCCTTCATCGTCATGCCGTCTGCCGATCTCGACCAGGCGGTGAAGGACGCGGTGACCGCGCGCATCCAGAACAACGGCCAGTCCTGCATCTGCGGCAAGCGCACCATCGTCCATGCCGAGATCTACGACGATTTTGCCGACCGCTTCACGGCCGCCCTGAAGGACCTCACCATCGGCGACCCGATGGACGAGGACACCGATCTCGGTCCGCTGTCGAGCGAGGGCCAGCGCGACACCGTGCTGAAGCAGGTCGCGAAGGCCAAGGAGGAAGGCTGCACCCTGCTCTTCGGCGCCGAGAAGATCGACCGACCGGGCGCTTGGATGAGCGCCGGCCTGCTGACCGATGTCGAACTGGGCAGCGAGACCGGGACCGACGAAATCTTCGGACCCGTCGGCCAGATCTACAAGGCGAAGGACATCGACGAGGCGACGACCATCGCCAACGCCATCCCCTTCGGCCTCGGCTCGGCGGTGTGGACCACCGACGAGGACGAGCAGGCGCATTTCGCCAATGCGATCGAGGCGGGGATGACCACGTTCAACGCGGTCAACGGATCTGACGTGACCCCCTGATTTTCCTCCAGTCTCGATTAGAGTCCGGCCCTGACAGAAGGACGGACGAGATGAAGAGAACGAGGTTTTCAGAAGAGCAGATCATTGGCGTACTGAAGGAGGTCGAGGCGG
>JAILWQ010000035.1 GCA_025698865.1 Erythrobacter sp.
GCTCGATGTGGTCGTCGGTCAGGCCAAAGACCTTCATCATGCCCCGGTCGGCCTTCGTCGCCTTGCCGCTGAAGATGATGGCGCAGCACTGTTTTCTGCGGTGCTTGTTCAGACCCGCCGCGCTCGCCGCGATGAGTTCGCCTTTGATCCGGTGCTCCATGAGATGCTGGACCACAGTGTTGCCCGACCAAAACGACGCCTTGGGCAACGTCTTCGCCAGATAGTCGCAGACGTGTTTGATCTGAAGTCGCCCTTCGGACTTCCCCCAGAAGGCCGTCGAGCCGCGATGCCCCCCGGTGAAGTAGTGGATGCTGATCGACGGCTGACCTTTGCGGACGACCGGCACTTCGCGCTCGTCGAATTCCAACAGGTCTTCATAGAGAGCCTGTGCTCCGAGGTAGCCCACACTGCGGGTGTAGCTGGACCCGGCGATCTGCACGGAGGCGAAGCCCGCGAGTTCCAGCGGCGTCCACATCGAGAACCAGTCGATGTCGTCGAGCGCATCCCAGTTCGGGGTTCGCACAAAGACCCGTGCGGGGTTGGCGGCCTGTTTGTAGAACTCGACGAGATCGCTTGCGGCGAGGCTCCCCTGAAGCCGCTTCCAGCTTGGCTTGTTCCCGTTCAGGGTCAGTGATGCCCAGTCGTGGCCGGGCTTGGTGTGCAGAGCGAACCGCTCCTTCAAAGCCGCCCGAACCTCGCTGATGTTAAACGAGCCAGCCTGAACCGCAGCGGGTGCCTCGTCGATCCGAGCATGCCATCCTGCGAAGAGGGACAGATCGCTGCCCATCATCGCGTCGTGCGTCGTCAGGATCACGGCGTGACGGTGGCCTTCGCGCACGATTTCCGAGCGCGCGTGTTCAAGCCGCTCCTCGACCTTGCCCTTGCCGCCTGTTTTCGAATGGACGGGCCACAGCTTCAGGCCGCGCTTTTCCGCCTTGAAGGCGGCAGTCTGCTCGTCGATCAGTTCGTGGGTCGGGGCGGCGAACAGGTAGAGGCCGGGCTGGGCGATGGCCTCCTGCCGCATCACCGTGCTCTTGCCGCTGCCCTGCGGCCCGGTGAGCACGGTCACCTTCATCTTCGCCACGCCCGTATTCCCCCACGCTCAAGGTTACCCGTCCCAACCTTCTTCCCCGGACGGAGTGAAGGAAGGGTTCAGGGGCAACCCATTCGCAGCGTGCTTATAGAGAAAGGTGCGAATGGGTTGCCGGGTCCGGGTTCTTGTCGAGGAGCCGAGGTGAAGGAATCGGACCAGATCAATCCGCCAACGACTGATGAATGATCGGCCGTGGATCGAGGAGGCCGAAGGCCGAGGCGATCTGCGGGATATCATCGTCAGGAGCGGACGACCGCGTGAGCGGTTGGCCGTCCCGGCGATAGGACAACCATAGCCCGGTCGGACGAGCCGCGTCCGTCGCCTTGCTCCGGCCACGACGTCGTTCGGCCAGACCATGAACGCCCCGACTGACGTCGGGCCGTTTCATTGATCCGCCGATGTAGAAGACCTCCATCTCGTCGGCGCCGAACAATTCTGGTGACGAGGCCGAAGGCCGATCAAGCACGCCGCGAACGGGTTGGAGGGGCGTGACAAAAACCTTCTGAATCCGGCCCTTCAGAACCCAGCAAATCCGGGCCTCCCAGACTCCGTTTTCGGCGTGCTGAAAGACACCCGCGAAAACCACAGGCCCACTCGGCTTGACCGACAAAATGACCGGTGTTTTTCTAACGGTCGATGGGACGGCTGCTCGACAAGCTGAAGCGCGGCGCCCCCGCCTACGACGTAAAGGTCGAGCGGGACGGCTTCACGCTGATCGGCAAGCCTGACCACATCGACGAGTTCAGCGACATCGTGCGCGAGGCGGCAGAACAGGCGGGCGAGGAGTTCGTCGTCTTCACGACCAGCGATGGCCACCGAGGCTACAGCCAGATGTTCGTCATGCCCTTGGACGACATCCGCTCGCCCAGCTAAAGGCGTCGCCCCTCTGACATCAGGCGACGCCATGAACGACACCATCCATATCCGCGCCTACCGCGCAGAAGACCTCGATGTGCTGATCGACCTGTTCGCTGGATCAGTGAGGCAGGTGGCCAGCCGGGACTACAGCCCGACCCAGATCGACGCATGGGCGCCGGTCGCTGTGAACCGAGAGCAGTGGGCGACGCGCCTCGGCGGCCGACCGACCTTCGTGGCGGAAGTCGCCGGAGAAATCGCGGGCTTCAGCGATCTGGAGCCAGATGGCCACATCGACATGATGTTCGTCCATGCAGACCACCAAGGCCGAGGCGTCGCGCGTGCCCTGCTGGATCACATCCACGACCATGCGAACCGACACGGCATCGACCGGCTGTTCACCGAGGCCAGCATCACCGCCCGCCCGTTCTTAGAACGCAACGGCTTCGAGGTGATCGAGGCGCAGGACGTCGAACTCCGGGGCGAAACCTTCCGCAACTACCGCATGGCCAAGGCCCTCTCCGCGCCGATCTGATTGACGCCCCGCCGATCCGTGAGACCTTCTGGTGGATGAAGCGATGCGGTCTCTACGTTCGTTGCTCGACCGACCAGCAGACGGTCGAGAACCAAATTCGCATCCTCACCGATGTCGCCGAGAAAGCCGGATGGACCATCGTCAGGGTGTTCGAGGATGCC
>JAILWQ010000036.1 GCA_025698865.1 Erythrobacter sp.
GCCCTATCTCGCCCTTTTCAGCTCAGGGCCGAAACAGAACGGCTTCCGAGACGCGATGCACACGCAGGACGCCTCGAGCCCGACCTTTCGGCTGATCTCCCGGTCGTTCGAGCGACTCCAACCCAAGATCGTCGTCGTCGAAGGCGTTCCGACCGAGGAAGGGCTCAGCCCTGCCCGACTGTCCAACCGGGGCTTCGTCCGTCGCCGCGGGGGCCAGTACGGCGAGAACATGCAGGCCGCCTACGAGGCGGAAGCGCGCGACATCCCGGTCATCGGCGGAGAGCCCGCCCAGTCGACATTGTTGCAGGCCCATGTCGAAGCTGGAGCCGATGGCGCTGACGTATTCGCCGCTTACCTGCTCCGCTATTTGCGAGGCGCGTTTCTTGCGCGCCGGCCCGGCGGCGCCGACGATCAGCTCCGTGATCTGCAGCGTCGTCTGCTACCGACTCTGGGACAATCCCTGGGCGTCACGGACTTCGATATCTTCCAATGGTACCGGGCTTCCTATGGCGTCCTGCCTGCCGCCGACTCCGAACTCGCCGAGCGGGGCAGTCCGTGCGGCCCCGGCATAGCGTCGGAAATCGTCGCGAGGGAAACCCGCCTGCGCAACGAACATCTGCTGCGCCTCATCGAAGCCCTTTCAGGCGCCTATCCCTCGGTTCTGATCGTCTATGGCGCGGGGCATTTCGATGCGCTCGCGCCGGCCTTGCGCGATCTGTACGGCGACTCCGCGCTGATCGACGGAAACGTCGCCTAGCCGGTCGGCGCCGCTCGGCCGCTCCCGTCGGCGGCGCAGATCAGCTATCAACCCCCTTGGCTCTCATAATGCTCGAGGGACCAGAGGGGGGCGCCTCATCGGAATTCGTGGCGGTCCGGGACGAGTTCGCCTGCCCCGACTGTGGTCGGAAAAAATTCAAGCGACCGAACGACCTGAAAAAGCCGGTCTGCGCACATGACGCCTGCGAGACCCAGTTCGCATTCTAGCTGACTGGCTACCTCTTAGCCGAAACTAAGCAGCCGGGACTCGATAGTGTCCACGAACGCCAGTTCCGCTGGATCGAGATGGCCATCCGCGTCCACGATGCGTCGCAGCGAACGCCGCAGGAGCCTGCCGTCTTCTGGTCTGACGCGCGACAGTGAGCGGAAGAAGCTGGCGTGGTCGGGCGTCAGAAGGGAGAGGCGTCCCCGCAAAATATCCTCGTCGAGGGCACCGTTGTCAACGCCGGAGCAAATATACGCCAGTTGGCCGGAGTAAAAATGCGCCAGGTGACGTCATGAGAAGGGCCCCGATCGGGGCCCTTCTCATGACGTTTCACGCTTTTCGGCAGATCAGTCCGGTTCGGCGTCTTTGGGTGGCGACGCGACCTTGCCGGCCTGGCGGAGCCGATAGCTTTCGCCGTTCAGCTCAAGGATATGGACGTGGTGGGTCAGGCGGTCCAGCAGCGCGCCAGTCAGCCGCTCCGATCCGAAGACACTCGTCCATTCGTCAAAGGGCAGATTAGAGGTGACGATGGTCGAGCCGCGTTCGTAACGCTGCGAGAAGGCCTCAAAGAGCAATTCGGCCCCGGTCGGCGACAGCGGCACATAGCCGAGTTCGTCGATGATTAGCAGCCGGTATTTGGCCAGTTGCTTCTGCAGCCGCAGGAGACGCTTCTCGTCGCGCGCCTCGATCAGTTCGTGCACCAGCGCCGAGGCGGTCGTGAAGCCGACGGACAGCCCCTTCTGGCAGGCCGCCAATCCGAGAGCCAGCGCGACGTGGGTCTTGCCCGTGCCGCTGTTGCCGACAGCGATGACGTTCTCGTTGCGATTGACGTACTCGCATCGGGCGAGCTCGAGGACCAGCATCTTGTTGAGCGAAGGGATGGCCTTGAAGTCGAAGCTGTCGATGCTCTTGACGGCCGGGAATCGCGCGGCCTTGATCCGCCGCTCCACCATGCGCCGTTCCCGGTCAATCAGTTCGAGCTCGCAAAGCCGCAGGAGATAGCGCGAATGATCGACGCCTTCGCTGGCGCACTGCCTTGCGAGCTTGTCGTATTCGCGCAGGAACGTCGGCAGCTTGAGAGCCTTCAGATGATGTGAGAGCAGCAGTTGCGGCGTGTCGCTCATGGCCGGCCTCCGGCCAGGAGGCTCATGTAGCTTTGCGGCGACGTCGCATCGACCCGGGCTTTCGGCAGGTAGGGATAGACCGTCATGTCGAGGCGCGGGGGACGTCGTTCGATCCGGCAAAGCACGAGATGCTTCACGGCGTCGAATCCGATCGTGCCGCGATCGAGCGCGCTGCGTATTCCATGATGGACGTCATCGAGCGTGAAGGTCTCCAGCAGGCGCAGGACCTGAACGAACTCGCGCTTGCCTTGTCTGCCGATCCGCGCCTCCAGAAGGCGGCGCAGCGTTGCGAAGGCCTCCGGCAGTTCCCAGCCGACCAGCGGGGCAGCCTGGTCCAGCGCGTTGGTCTTCTGCTCGATCAGCGCCAGATAATGCAGCGGGTCGAAGACAAAGTCCTCCTTCTCCCAGGAACGGAGATGCCGTGCGACTATCTCCGCACCGCAGGCAATTACCACCTCATGGACGTAGCCGCGCACCAGCACCTCGCGATGGCCATAGGCACTCGGGATGACGTGACCCCCTGAA
>JAILWQ010000037.1 GCA_025698865.1 Erythrobacter sp.
GTTCGCATAAGACTTTCTGACATTATCTGTTGAACCTGATTGGGACGGCGAGGGTGATGGAGCCGCCGCCGATGTTGGGGGGTGGAGCCGGGACGGGGCTGGCGCGGCGCGGCAGCGACACCGCCTCGGCATCGAGCATACCATCTCCGGCGGAGCGCACCAGGCGCGCCGACAGCACCCGGCCGGAGCGGTCGATGGTGAACGCGACGGTGGCGACGCCGGCGCCGGCGCCGGAGGGGAAGCGCTTGTGGCGGTTGAGATGCGCCATCAAGGCGCCCTTCCACGAGGCCGGCGACATCGACGACGCCATGCCCGCGGCCGGCGCGGCCGCACGATCGGCGCGCTGCGCCTGCGAACTCTGCGGCGCGGTGGTGCGCGGCGCCTTCTTCTGCTTTTTCTTCTTCGGCTTCGGTTTCGGCTTGGGCTCGACCTTGGCCGGCAGCACCACCTCCGCCTTCTCCACCTTCGGGGTTTCCGGCAGCTTGACCTCGGCCTCCTTCACCTCCGGCGGCGTCGGATCGGGCTTTTCCTCGACCGGCTTGTCCGGTTCGTCAGGCTGCTCCTCGGCCTCCACCATCTGCGGCCCCGGCGCGATGTCCTGCTGCGGCGCCTCGGGCGCCACCGCCAGCGGCGCCAGCTCCATCATGATCGCGGCCGGCGGATCGCCCGGCGCCTCCGCCTGCGCCGGCCAGTGCAGCGCCAGCCAGATGCCGCCGGCATGCAGCGCGACCACCGCAAGCCCGGCCGCGGTCCAGCGCAGCGCCGCGGCCCTCGTCACCGCGCCCTCGGGCCGCCCGTCCGGATCGCGCCAGTCGATCCTCATGGCTGCGACGCCGCCGCCGGCACGCTGCTACCGGCGGCCACGCCACCCGCCTGCGCCTGTCCGGTGTCCTCAAGCCCGACCAGCGCGATCTTGAGATAGCCGGCCTCGCGCAACAGGTTCATCACCTTCATCAGCTCGTTGTAGGCCACCGTCCCGTCGGCGCGCAGGAACACCCGCTGCTCGCGGTCATTGCTGGTCTGCTGGTCCAGCGTCGCCTGAAGCGCGTTGCGCGGCACCTCGTCGTTGCCGAGCGCCAGCCCCAGGTCCTGCTTCACCGTCAAAAACACCGGCTTGTCGGGACGCGGCTGCGGCTGTGCGTTCGACACCGGCAGGTCGACCGCGACGTCCACCGTCGACAACGGCGCCGCCACCATGAAGATGATCAGCAGCACCAGCATCACGTCGATGAACGGCGTGACGTTGATTTCGCTCAGCTCGTCGATCCCGCCGTCCTGCGGATTCTTCAGCGATACCCCCATGGCGCATCACTCCGCGGCGGAGCGGCCGCGCGACAGCGGCACCACGGACGGGCCAAGCCCCCGCTCCTGGCGTTCCAGGTCGCGCGAGATGTGCTGAATGATCTCGCCGGAGGCGTCCGACAGCAGCGCCCGGTAGCTCGAAAGCGCCCGCGCGAACACGTTGTAGATGATCACCGCCGGGATCGCGGCGACAAGCCCGAGCGCGGTCGCAAGCAACGCCTCGGCGATGCCCGGCGCCACCACCGCAAGATTGGTGGTCTTGGAATGGGAGATGCCGATGAAGGCGTTCATGATGCCCCACACCGTGCCGAACAGCCCGACGAACGGCGCGGTCGCCCCGATGGTCGCCAGAAGTCCGGTGCCGCGGGCGATGTCGCGCCCCGCCTTGGCCTCGATCCGCGACAGCGCGATCGCCAGCCGCTCCTTGATGCCCTCGGAGGACAGATCGTTCGAGCGCCGGCATTCGTTCTCCGCCGCCTCCATCAGATCCGACACCGGGCCCTTGCCGGTCCACCCCTCGGCGATCTCGGCGCGCGCCGCCGCCAGAGTGCCGGCGCGCTCCAGCTTGCGCAGGCAGCTCTGCGCCCGCCGCCGCGACGCCGCAAGCTCCACGCCCCGCGCCAGCCAGATCGTCCACGTCACCAAGGATGCAAACGCCAGACCGATCATCACCGCCTTCACGATGATGTCGGCCTGCATGAACATCCCCCACGGCGACAGGTCTTGCGGAAGCGTGGAAGATGAAGCATTCGGCGCAGGCGACGGCGCGGCCGCCGGAGCGGACTGATCCAGAGGCGCGGCCGCATCCGAAGACGTGGCGGCAGCCGCATCCGATGAGGGCGGCGACGACGGCGAAGCTTCCCCGGACGCAGCTTCAGCCGCAGGCGGCGATGTCGCCGAAGCCGGGCCGGACGCTGACGGAACCGCCGGCGCAACCGAGGTTGGCGGCGATGCGGACGATGGCTTTGCGGACGGCTGCGCCGGCGTCGATGCCTGCGATGACGTTGCTTGTGAAGACGCCGGCACCGACGATGATGGCTGCGCCGGTGATGCCGCAGCCGGATGGCTCCCATGCTGCTGCGCAGCCGCCGGCGCAGCAATCGCCAGAACGGCGAGCGCGACGACAAACCTCAAACCTGTCGCCTTCGTTGCAAATCCCGTCATCATTCCCCGTTCCTTGTTCCTATTGAATCGACAGCGCCACGACAGGATCAAGCCGCGCCCCCCGAAACGCAGGCATGAAACCGAACA
>JAILWQ010000038.1 GCA_025698865.1 Erythrobacter sp.
GAGGGGCGCTAGGCGATGTGGGCCATAGCGACGACGGGTGCGCGTGCGCAGGATGGCCGCCAGCTGCTCGTCCGGTAGGCGCCGCGGCGAGAGATGCGGGCGACAGGAGCGATCCACCAGCCCGGAGCTGCCTTCGGCGCGGTAGCGGCGCACCCACTTGTAGACCGTGGCCCGGCTGACGCCGAGCTGCCTGGCCACCTCCGCCGCCGGCCAGCGCTGGACGACCACCCGACTCACCAGCAGCTGGCGGCCGAACTCGGACAGACGCGCGTTAGGATGAGCCATGAGAGCCTCCTGCCGGTCTGGGATCTAGTCACCCTTCACCGTGCACGGAGGCTCTCAACTGTCAACAACGTCTTTGGGAACTACAACTAGAGGGAGGCAAGGCTGGACCGTGATTCATCCGCAGCAGGACGCCAGCCCGTTGCTCTCAGCACTGTAGGACTGCGCCGTGTGGACTGCCGCCTGGGACGAATCGTGCGCCAGCGGCGAGTCTTTTGCGCAAGTCCAGTGCGCTACTTGAGTACCACCGGCATCGCACGGTAGTGCTACTGCGCTGGTGCCACCACGCGCCATAGGCTTCGCGCCCCCGTTGTGAGCCGCGGGCGACTGGAGGGTGGGTCTTGGAGCTCGACGTCGACCGCCTGCACATAGGCGACAATCTCGACATCCTGTCGCGCGCAGTCCCGGACGAGAGCATCGATCTCGTTTACCTTGATCCGCCCTTCAAGAGCAACCGCGCTTACCACCTGATCTTTCGAGACGAATCCGGCCGGACGAGCGACGCCCAACAGGTCGCATTCGATGACTCATGGCATTGGGGTCCTACGCCTGAGGCACACTTCCGTTTGCTGGCTGTGCCCTCTCCCGACGCGGGGATTCCTCCTCAGCTAAGCGTCCTGATCCCGGCGCTCATCGACGCTCTAAAACGCAATGAACTGACCGCATACCTGGTCGAGATGGCGGTCCGGCTGGTAGAGCTGCATCGAGTCCTAAGGCCGACGGGATCGATCTATCTGCATTGCGATCCGACGGCCAGCCACTACCTGAAGCTGGTCATGGATGCGATCTTCGGCGCGACGAGGTTCCGTTCGGAGATCATCTGGAAGCGCTCCAGTGCGCACTCGGACACGAAGCAGGGCCGTCGACAGCACGGCCGCATTCACGACGTCATCCTCTACTACACCAAGGGCGATCAGTGGACATGGAATCCGGTCTACACCGCGTACGACGAGAAATATATCAGCCAGTTCTACCGATACGTCGAGCCGGAGACCGGTCGCCGCTACCGACTTGGCGATCTCACGGGACCAGGGGGAGCCTCGAAGGGCAACCCGCATTACGAGGTGCTGGGAGTCACCCGGTATTGGCGTCACAGCCGCGAGCGGATGCAAGCTTTGCTGAGCGCAGGTCGCATCATCCAGACACGCCCTGGAGGTGTCCCGCAGTACAAGCGGTATCTCGATGAGATGCCCGGCGTCGCTCTTCAGGACTTGTGGACTGACCTTGATCCGGTGGGAGCTCGGGCGCGAGAGCGCATCGGCTACCCGACCCAGAAGCCTCTGTCGCTGCTGGACCGGATCATCCGAAGCTCGACCAATCCCGGCGACATCGTTCTGGACCCCTTCGCCGGCTGCGGGACTGCCATAGAGGCTTGCATTGAGGCCGATCCGCCGCGCCATTGGATCGGAATCGACATCAGCGACCAGGCCCACCGAGTGATCAACCAACGCTTCAAGAAGCTTTACGGCGTGGAAGTTCGGACCGGGATCATCGCTCCCAAGGACACTGCGACCGCTCGAGCACTAGCGCATTCCAAGCCCGATGGGCGTCGTGCTTTCGAACGGTGGGCGATCAATCTCATAGGGGGCCGCCCGAATCCCGGCCGTGACCGCGGAGTTGACGGATTGATCCCGTTTGTGGGCCGGCGCGGCCGAGTGCTTCAGGCTCTTGTAAGCGTGAAGAGCGGCAAGATCAAGCCTGGCGACGTCCGAGACCTCAAGGGAGCCGTTAGCCGTGAACGAGCCGCAGTCGGCGTGCTGATTACCCTTGAGGCACCATCCGAGGAGATGCGCCTGGAGGCTACGAGCGCCGGATTCTACGAGCCGGGTGTGCCAAGGCTTCAGATCATCACCATCGCCAGGGCACTGGATGGCGAGCGTCCCGAGTTGCCCCGCTATCGTCAGCAGGAGCTGTTCGCCGAGGTTTCTGATGCAGTTGCGTACCCGATGCTGGCCGATCGGGTAGCCGACCTAGAGGAGCAAATTGCTGAGGCCAGGCGATCTCGGCGAAGAAACGAGGGCCAGCGTCTGGAGCGGCTTCGGGAGAGCGTGCGGCGCGTCCTCGAGGCTGAGGAATTGACTGAGCAAACCCCGTTACGCGAGCCCAAGCGTCGATCCGCGGGTCGCGTACGGATCGCCGGTGAGGCTACAAACGGTCGCCGACGTTGACCCGGCGGGCGGCGGCGATCGCGCGCTCGCGCTCGGCGCTCTTTGCGTAGCGGGACAGCATCTCGCGGCTGCGCCAGCCGGCGAGGGCCATGACCTCGCC
>JAILWQ010000005.1:0-15000 GCA_025698865.1 Erythrobacter sp.
ATCCTGTGCGTGGTCGACGACTTCTCGCGGGAGTGCCTGGCGCTGGTGGCTGACACGTCGCTCTCAGGCGCACGGGTGGCCCGGGAACTGACCAGCCTGATCGAGGTGCGCGGTAAGCCGCACACGGTGGTCAGCGACAATGGCACCGAACTGACCTCGTCGGCCATCCTGCGCTGGTCACAGGAACGGCGGGTCGAGTGGCACTACATTGCGCCCGGCAAAAGGTGAACGCGTCTCGCGCCCTATGAGCCGTGAGTCAAATAGTAAAGGCATTTAGCAGTTTGCATTTGGGCATCCGAGGCTATCCGACTACACAGCGCTATGGATGAAAAACCAGATACCATGTCACGGTCTCAGCGTCGGCAGAAGGTCATCACCGATAATGACCGCATTCTCTATCTTATGGACGAGATCAGTCGCGGCGCGCGCAGAGTGTACGATGCGAGGGTCGCCAGGATCGGTCTCAATCAGACACAGTGGAGGATCATCGGACAACTTCTTCGCGATCCTGCCCTTACGCAGGCTGAAATCGCCAAGAAACTGGAACTGGAATCGGCGACCATCGGCCAGGCGGTTGCAGGTCTTTGCGCACGCGGGCTGATGAAAAGGCTTCGAGCTGAGACGGATCGGCGAGCGTGGCAGCTCATCCTCACGGAGCAGCTTGACGATCTGCTGCCCGAACTGAGAGGCTCCGCGGATAGGCTTCATGATCTGCTTTGGCGCGACATTGCCGCCGACGAGAAGCGAACGCTGCAGCAGATTCTTGAAAGGGTATCGGAAAATCTGGACCAACACCGTGCCGAGGCTGAATAAAATCATGGCATCGCCCCCGGAAAAGCCTATCGGCAGCATCGCTCGCGCCGCGGAGATTGGCCGAATCCTAATGAGGCACGGAGCGAAGAATCTCGCCGGAGCCCTCGGGTTTATTCCCTCTTCGAACAATGTCATCGACCCTCGCGAATTTCGCCCGGCCGCAGTTGTCGCGTTCCTCCGTGACATCGGGCCAGTCGGCATAAAACTGGGGCAGCTCCTCGCCACCCGAAGCGATCTGTTCACCGAACACTGGATCACGGCATTCTCAACCCTGCACGATCAGGTGTCGCCAGTGCGCTTCGCAGATATCGAGCCCGTACTTGCTTCAAGCTGGGGTGAGGACTGGCGGAACGACTTTGCGCAGTTCGACGAAAAGCCTTTGGCGTCCGCCTCGATTGCACAGACCTATTCCGCCGAGCTAAGGGACGGTAGCAAGGTCATCGTGAAGGTTCGACGCCCGGGCACCGCCGCGCGGATGGAAGCCGATGTGCGTCTGCTTGTGCGTCTTGCCGAGATCGCAGAAGCACGCTCTCCTGACATCGCGCGTTACCGGCCAGTCGAGTTTCTGCGGACCTTCGGCCGCAATCTTGCCTGGGAGATGGACCTCGCTGCGGAATCCCGAGCCTGCGAGCGGATCGGCGCATATCTCGATACCATCGGCGTCAGGACCCCGGCCATCCATTGGGAACTGACCGGGCTGCGGGTGAACGTTCAGGAACGCCTGTACGGCAGGCCCGCGTCTTCGCTGGGCAGCCCATCGGGCGACCCGCGGGTGACGGCTTTCGCTAAAAGCTATGCCAACGCTGTCCTGCGGATGATCATCCTGAACGGCGAATTTCACGGCGACCCCCATCCGGGTAACGTCTTCCTGATCGGCGAGCAGGATGTCGGCTTCATCGACTTCGGATCAGTCGGGACGCTCACCAAGGCCAGGCGCGACGAGATCGTCCGCCTCGTGCTTGCGATTGCTGGTGAGAAAACCAGCGATGTCGCGAATGTCCTGCTCGCATGGGCGGGGGAGCCGAAGGTGGATCGCGATGCGCTCGCGGTGGATCTGGATCAGTTGATCGGAGAGTTCAGGGGAACCGTGCTATCTGGCATCGAGTTCTCGCAGATTTTTTCCCGCGTTTTCGACCTGTTGCGGGATTATCGACTGGTTCTGCCACCTGATCTGGCCATTCTTCTGCGTACCTTGTTGACTGCAGAGGGCTTCGTCCGATCGCTGGCACCGGACTACAACATCGCCGAAGAGACCCGGCCGATCATGACGGAGCTTCTCGCCGAGCGGTTCTCGCTCGGCAGCGCTCGGTCGGGTTTGAAGAAACTTCGCGGTCAGCTGCTGGGGTTGTCGGCGTCCTTGCCCGACATACTCGCCACTGCGAACTCGATCGCAAAGTCAGGATATGTGCCGGTTCAGCTCGATCCGCTCAGTATCGAGCAGCTCGCTGGACTTCGCAATGAGCGGCAGTCCTTGCAAGGCCCTCTAGCTGCCGCATTGATCGTGGCTAGCGCATTGCTTGTCGATCAATCCTGGCTTCTGGCTGGCGGCGCGCTTGTGGTTGCTGGGGTGGTGCTCATCCGAAAGTCATAATGAAGGAGCAACTTAATTCGTGCACGGTCACGATACGGCAAAGCCGAACTTAACGAGGATTTCATGCGCCTCACTTCAGCGACCAAGACGCATCGCGAAGAAAATTTTTCGACCTATTGCGATTGAAGGCTTATTTTCCTCAATCAGACGAAACTTTGGAACGGCAGCTTTCAGGCGTGTCCTCGCCTGACTTTATGGCCGCTATTAGGGCGCAAAGCGGTCGCACAATTAGCGCAGCAGTTCCAATTTCATCAAACCTTCGACCGTCGGTATCCCGCAGCTCGAGCATCGGCCTCTGAACAGAACAGCTCCTCGGGCCGGGTTTGGTTGTAGTACTGCTGGCCCGGAACATGATAAATCCAATCACCTCGCCGGCTGCGATTGCCTTTGATCGCGCAGCCTTATCGGCGCCAGTCTCAGCGTGGGGCGATATCAGTCAGGCTGGAAGCGTTTACGACAGCCCGCGCGAGGTCAACGGCAACTACGCCGATATGATAGATACCGAAATCTGGTTCGATACCTTGAGCGAGCGTCGGGCGTGCAGTCTGGTTGGTGTGAGCCGCAGGGTGATCCGTTACGAGCCGGCGAGGCCGGATGACGGGGCGTTGCGGCAACGGTTGCGTGAGCTGGCGGCGGAACGTCGTCGGTTCGGCTATCGCCGCTTGGGCTACCTGCTGGCGCGGGAAGGCATAAAGCCCAACCACAAGAAGCTGCTGCGCATCTATCGCGAGGAAGGCCTCAGGGTGCGCCGCCGTGGCGGTCGCAAGCGGGCGCTGGGCACGCGCAGGCCAATGGTGCTGCCAGATGGTCCGAACCAGCGGTGGAGCCTCGACTTCGTATCCGACAGCCTCATCTGTGGGCGGCGCTTCCGCATCCTGTGCGTGGTCGACGACTTCTCGCGGGAGTGCCTGGCGCTGGTGGCTGACACGTCGCTCTCAGGCGCACGGGTGGCCCGGGAACTGACCAGCCTGATCGAGGTGCGCGGTAAGCCGCACACGGCGGTCAGCGACAATGGCACCGAACTGACCTCGTCGGCCATCCTGCGCTGGTCACAGGAACGGCGGGTCGAGTGGCACTACATTGCGCCCGGCAAGCCGATGCAGAATGGCTTCGTGGAAAGCTTCAATGGCCGTCTGCGCGACGAATGCCTCAACGAGACGCTGTTCACCTCACTGGCTCATGCCCGGTTCGTGCTCGCTGCATGGCGGCACGATTACAACACGGTCAGGCCACACTCGAAACTGGGCGGGAAGACCCCCGCCGAGATCGCCGGCGAACGTGTCTGGGGGCATGCCCCCAGACACGTTGCCATCCCATCAAACATCAATCATGAAGGAGCGAGACTCTACCTCTGAATGGTAACAATCAGGGGAGCACGTCAATACCGTCACCGATGGTATCCCCGTTATAAGCACTTCCGAAGTCGACAGTATCACTGGTTCACTCGATGGAGGATATTCCAATGAGGATCTTACCAATACGGTTGATCTCGCGCTCGGAGAAACGGTGCTGGACATTAGCGATACAGCGCTGGATGCTGTGCTTACGGGTGTCGGCGGCGTTGGAATCTTCGCCATCCTGAGCGGGGTGCGTAGCGCATTTACAAAATACAAGGAAACCGGTGATGCGCTAGAGTCGCTGGCGGAAGGCCTCAGCACTGCAACAGTCCACATTGCGAGAACGACGGTAAACATGGCAGAGATGGCCACTAAGGGTGTGGTAGGCGTCGCAACGTCTCGACCCGTCCGGTTCGCCGGTAGCTTGGTAGCATCACTGGCAAATAGGGGTGCGGCTAGATTCGATCGCTGGTTAGAAGATGAGGGACCGACGGAAATGACCGATGGCATCTTGGCCAGCTCGCAGAAAGCACCTCGCGGCTCGCGCTGAACCTGTTGGCAGGACAATCCCTTTGGCGACAGCGCTCGAAGAGGCAGGGCCAGCGTGGAGCCATCCATTATCGCGCAGCGCTGGACCTGCCATTGTGCAATGCTCACAGGTTAAGCCATGGACCCATCGCTCTGCGATGGGCTCGCTCGACATCTTGGCGAAACCGAGTTACAGGGCCGCAAAGGATAAATTCTGTAGTGCGCTGATTTCTCTAGGAAATAGCTGAGTTACAGCGCTAGTTACAGTGGGGTGCCCGTGATTCCCGTTTTGAGTCGGAAAGCCGAATGAAGGGCTCTGGCTTGCGGGCCTAGTCCTTCTTCAGCGCGGCCAGGGCGGCGAAGGGTCCGCTGGCAGCTTCGTCGGCAAGGCCCGCCTCGACGCGCGCGGTTTGCGCGTCGGGACCCTCGGCATAGGGATCAATCGCGAGCGAGAGGCTCTGGGCGATGGCTTCGCCGAGATCGATCGACTGGCCCTCGAACTCGATCTCGTCCAGCTCCTCGGCCTCCAGCTCGATTTCCTCGTCGGGAGAGGCCGGCCCGCCACGCGCCGGCACGAAGACCAGCGCGAGCGCCTCGTCCACACCGTTCGCGAAAGGTTCGCCGGATACCGCGCAGAGCTGGTCGAAGCGCGCGGTCAGGCGGCCGGTCGCGCGGACCTTTTCGCCATCGGGTTCCAGCGTCACCTCGGCCTTTAGTGCGTGAATCGCGGGAAGACCGAACCGCCCGGCGAGCGCGCGCCTTTCGGCTTCGTTCGCCTCGATCGACACGGGCTTCGCGGGCAGGGCGTCGCTGCGGACCACGCGGCTGAGTTCGCCCGTCTGGGTCATGCGATTTCTCCACGGACGAATGCCTGCGGTTCCGCCGCGGCGAGCCGCGCGGCCAGGTTCTCGAAGCGTTCGGCGAGCGCGTCGGCGCGCATCTCGTCGGCCATGGTGACATTGCGCCGCGCCGCTTCGGCCAGCGCTGCCCGGCCTCCGGCGAGCCCCTGGCGATAGGCGCCGATCCGCCCGCCCAGCGTGCCCATCAGCTTGCCGATCTTCTTGCCGACGACGAGATCGCCGACACCCGACTGGCGCAGTTGGCCGTCCATGTCCTCGACGAACCATTCGGTCAGCGGGCCGGTCAGCGGCCCCAGTTCGGGATCGTGCTCCATTCGCAGCATCGCGAGCGCCGCGACGGCGGTGACCATGTCGAAGCGCCCCTGAAGCGTGTCGGCCACGCCGCAATCGGCATACCATTGCGGCTCGCGCGCGATTTCGACCGTGCGGTGCCAGAGCGGACGCACGGTCTCGCGCGGGTCCTTGCGGGGGCGGAACAGGCGGCTGATGAGATTCATGGGAACAGGGGGCCTTCGCTTGGCTGGTCGTTCAGCCGCAATTCAATCCTCGGGGTTCAGGCGCCCGGCTTTCGCGAGTTGCGCGCGTCGCCCGGGGTCCCTAAGGCGAGCGACCGCATAGACAGGATTGCGCGCGACGTCGAGCGCGGGCGTCCCGGTGACGGAACAGGACGGAGTTGAAGTGACGGCTATGGCAGGTTTCGCACGCAGGATTGTGGCTCCCGCGCTTCTCGGCACGGCGCTGATCGCGGCCTCGGGCTGCACTTCGATCCGCGAGAGCCGCGGCTATATCGTTGATCCCGTGCTGACCGGCGCGATCCAGCCCGGCATCGACAACCAGCGCAGCGTCGAAGGCACGCTGGGCCGGCCGACCTTCACCAGCCAGTTCGGCCAGCCGACCTGGTATTACGTTTCGAGCACCACTGCGCGGCGCCCCTTCGTTCAGCCGCGGATCGACGAGCATTCCGTGCTCGCGGTGCGGTTCGATGCGGCGGGCAATGTCGTCGCGGCCGACCGGACGGGCATCGAGCAGGTGGTTTATCTCTCGCCCGATGGCGCCGAGACGCCGACGCTGGGCCGCGAGCGCGGCTTCCTCGAAGATCTGTTCGGCAATATCGGCCGGGTCGGCGGCATCGGCCCCGGCGCGCAGGGGCCGACGCAGCCCTGAACTCCGGCGCGAAACCGCGCTTGATCGCGCGGCGTTGCCCCCCATATCGCGCGCCATGAGCGAACGATCAGAGCGCCACGGCCTCGTCCAGTGGCATTCCACCACCATCATCGGCGTCAAGCGCGGCGAGACCACCGTGATCGCCGGCGACGGACAAGTCTCGATGGGCAACACGGTGATGAAGCCCAATGCCCGCAAGGTCCGGCGCATCGGCAAGGACAACGCCGTGGTGGCGGGCTTCGCCGGCGCGACCGCCGATGCCTTCACCCTGTTCGAACGGCTGGAAAAGAAGCTCGAGCAATATAGCGGCCAGCTGCTGCGCGCCTCTGTCGAGCTGACCAAGGACTGGCGCACCGACAAGTATCTCCGCAATCTCGAAGCGCTGATGATCGTGGCGGACAAGGACAACCTCCTCGTCCTCACCGGCAATGGCGACGTGCTCGAACCCGATGGCGGGATCGCCGCGATCGGCAGCGGCGGGAACTACGCGCTCGCCGCCGCCCGCGCGCTTGTCGATTACGAGGACGACCCCGAACAGATCGCGCGCAAGGCGATGGCGGTCGCCGCCGATGTCTGCGTGTTCACCAACGGCAATGTGACGCTCGAAACCGTCTGATTAGGCGCATCTGAGGAATTCATGGACAATCTGACCCCGAAAGCGATCGTCGCCTCGCTCGACGAGCATATCATCGGCCAGCAGGAGGCCAAGCGCGCGGTCGCGGTGGCGCTGCGCAATCGCTGGCGGCGCCAGCGGCTCGGCGCGGACCTGCGCGACGAGGTGACGCCCAAGAACATTCTGATGATCGGCCCGACCGGCTGCGGCAAGACCGAGATCAGCCGCCGGCTGGCGAAGCTGGCCGAGGCGCCGTTCGTGAAGGTCGAAGCGACCAAGTTCACCGAGGTCGGCTATGTCGGCCGCGACGTCGAGCAGATCGCCCGCGATCTCGTCGAGGAAGCGATCCGGCTCGAAAAGGAGCGCCGCCGCGAGGCGGTGCGCGAAAAAGCAAGCGAGGCGGCGATGGACCGGCTGTTGACCGCCTTGGTCGGCGACGGCGCGAGCGAGGCGACCCGCGCGGCCTTCCGCGAGCGGATCGTCCAGAACGCGATGAACGACACCGAAGTCGAGATCGAGGTGAAGGACGCGCCCAGCAAGCAGATGGACATTCCCGGGATGCCCGGAGGGGTCGGTATGATCGATCTGTCCGACATGCTCGGCAAGGCGATGGGCAAGAGCCCGACCAAGAAGCGCAAGCTCAAGGTCCCCGATGCGTGGGACCGGCTGGTCGAGGAAGAGGCCGAGAAGCGCATGGACCAGGACGACGTCGCGCGCGTCGCGCTGGAAAATGCCGAGACCAACGGCATCGTTTTCTTAGACGAGATCGACAAGATCGCGGTCAGCGATGTGCGCGGCGGATCGGTCAGCCGCGAAGGCGTGCAGCGCGACCTGCTGCCGTTGATCGAAGGCACCACCGTGGCGACCAAGTACGGGCCGATGAAGACTGACCACGTCCTCTTCATCGCCAGCGGCGCGTTCCACGTGTCCAAGCCGTCCGACATGCTGCCCGAACTCCAGGGCCGCCTGCCGATCCGGGTCGAGCTCCGCGCTCTGACCGAGGAAGATTTCGTCCGCATTCTCACCGAAACCCGCGCCAATCTGCCGCAGCAGTACAAGGCGCTGATCGGCACCGAGGACGTGACGCTCGACATCACCGAGGACGCTATCAGCGAAGTCGCCAAGATCGCGGCTCAGGTGAACGAGAGCGTCGAGAATATCGGTGCCCGCCGCCTCCAGACCGTAATGGAGCGGCTGGTCGAGGACATCAGCTTCACCGCCGAGGAACATGCCGGCGAGACGATCACCGTCGACGCGGCCTATGTGCGCGAACGGCTCGACGAGCTGGCGGGCGATGCGGATCTTTCCAAGTATATCCTGTGATTGTATTTGGGCGGGCGCTGCCTATTTTGCTCTTCCGCGTGCTGCATTTTGCTCGCTCGACGGCGCTAAAGGGAGATTGAAATGCCCGCTAGAATTCGAGAGCGCGATTTGGTTATTCCAGCTTTGAGGGCAGCTGCTGAACGCCCCGGTGGTGAGATCAGCACTTCTGCCTTGATCAAGGAACTTGAAGATGAGTTTCAGCCCGAAGGAACAGATGCAGAGACCTTGGATGGAAGAAATGATACGTATTTCAGCCAGAAAGTTCGCAATCTAGTATCTCATCGAGGCACTGGCACGAGCATGTTTTCTAAAGGCTACGCAACCTACGATAGCGCGGCTGAGTCGATCAAGATTACTGACGCGGGCCGCCAATTTCTTGAGGCAGTGCCTCAGGAATAGCGTTTTTTATATCCGGGCTGAAACCATTTTAACTCGGTTGCGCTCGGGGCGTCTTTATCCCAGACGAACCATGCATAGGCGGTGGTCCCACTTCCCTTTCGCTCAGCATTTGCAGGGTAGAAAGTGATGCGTTCACTAAAAACCCAGACGCGGGATGGAGGGACTTCGGAGAATATCGTTCTCTGGCGGTTTGCGCCTTCTAGGAATGCGAGGCGAAGAAGCAGAGCAAATTTTCGCTCAGCCTTATGCAGTCCCGTTCGAACAAAACCTTCAGCCGCGTTATAAGGGGGATTGGTCACGATGTTCGGCGCGCGTCGCCATGTGCTCAAAAAGTCGTGATTTGCCTCGCCATAGCCTCGATCATAGAGGTCCGAACTAATTACCTTACTGCCTGTGTGCTCGAGTACTTCAGACATTGAGCCATCGCCGCACGCGCATTCCCAAATGTCGCCATCGAACCGCTCATTGTCGGCGAGTGCGAAGGTAGCCCAAGAAGGGGTCGGGAAAAAATCCGGTCCGCTTAAGTCGGCGAAACGCTTGACGGTTGGCTTAAAGCCGCCGTTGAGATGATACGTCTGATCCATGGATAAAAATTATCAGAATCAGTATGTTAGTCAATGACTATAAGCGACTCTAAAGACTCGATTTTTGCAATCTCTTCACCAGCTTCAACCTCACGGATGCGGGGCCAGCCCGCTCTCGACGCCGGTCTTGTCAGTCAACGCGAACTTGTCGACGAGGTCGGCGCTGGCGCGGTTGAGGCCGACGACTTGCACGCTTCGACCGTTCCGGCGCATCCGTTCGACCACCTTGTCGAGCGCGCCGACTGCGCTGATGTCCCAGAAATGCGCCCTCGACACGTCGATCACCACATGGTCGGCGGGGTCAGGCTGGCTGCTTTCCGGGCCGAAGGCGGCCTCGAAGCGGTCGACGCTGGCGTAGAAGACCTGGCCCTCGGCGCGGTAGACGGCGCTTTCACCCTCGCGCGTGCGGGTGACCTGGAATAGGCCCATTACCTTCTGGGTGAAGAACACGCCTGACAGAATCACGCCCGCCAGCACGCCGAGCGCGAGATTGTGCGTGGCCACCACCACGCCCACCGTGGTCAGCATCACAACCGAGCTTTGCCAGGGATGCCGGGCGAGATTGGGGATCGAGTTCCACGAGAAGGTGCCGATCGAGACCATGATCATGATCGCCACCAGCGCGGGCATGGGCACCCGCCCGACGAGATCGCCGAGCAGCACCAGCATGATCAGCAGGGCAAGGCCCGCCGTGAAGGTCGACAACCGTCCGCGTCCGCCGCTGGTCACGTTGATGACCGACTGGCCGATCATCGCGCAGCCGCCCATGCCGCCGAACAGTGCCGCGACCACGTTGGCCGCGCCTTGTCCTGCGCTTTCCCGCTGCTTGTTCGACCCGGTGTGCGTCATGTCGTCCACGATCTGCGCGGTCAGCAGTGATTCGAGCAGGCCCACTGCCGCCATCGTGGCCGAGTAGGGGGCGATGATCCGCACCGTCTCCAAGGTCAGCGGCACGTCGGGCAGGGTGAAATAGGGCAAGCCGTCGGGCAGCTCGCCCATGTCGGCGACCGTGTTCACCGGCGCGCCAAACCATATGGCGAGTGCGGTCAGCACGACGATCGCGATCAGTGGGCTGGGGATCGCGGTGGTGACACGGGGCAGCAGGTAGATCATCGCCAGCGCGGCCGCGACCATCGCATAGGCTTCGATGCCAACGCCCGGATTGCCGGGGATCAGCTGCGGCAGCTGCGCCATGAAGATCAGGATGGCGAGCGCGTTGACGAAGCCGGTGATGACGCTGCGCGAGACGAACTGCATCAGCAGGTCGAAGCGCAGCAGCGCGGCGATGCCTTGGAACACACCCATCAAAATCGTCGCGGCGAACAGATATTCGACGCCGTAGTCGCGCACCAGCGGCACCACGACGACCGCCACCGCAGCGGTCGCGGCGCTGATCATGCCCGGCCGCCCGCCGGTAAAGGCGATGACCATCGCAATCGCGACCGAGGCGTAGAGGCCCACGCGCGGGTCGACCCCGGCGATGATCGAGAAACCGATTGCCTCGGGAATCAGCGCGAGCGCGACCACGATGCCTGCGAGAATGTCGGCACGGATATTGCCGAACCAGTCGCGCCGCAGCGCACCGGAAGAGAACATGGACGAAGCTTTCGGAACTGGGGCGGACACAACGTCAGCGAAAGAGCGTTCGTGTTAGGCAGGTGCGAATGTCAGCACAACCCGAACTCCCTTCCGAAAGAGGTCCGGATCACTCGGCCGCTTCGTCGAGCCCCTCGCCGTCTGCCTGCTGGCGCGCCCACATTTCGGCGTAGAGGCCGCGGGCGCGCAGCAGGTGGGTGTGGGTGCCGCTTTCGGCGAGGCGCCCGTCTTCCAGCACGAGGATGCGGCCGGCATCGGCGATGGTCGAGAGGCGGTGCGCGATGGACAGGGTCGTCCGGTCGCGGCTGATCCGGCGAAGCGTGCCGAGAATGTCCTGCTCCGTCCGGCTGTCGAGTGCGCTTGTC
The DNA here is from genome assembly GCA_025698865.1 of Erythrobacter sp. Taxonomy (GTDB): domain Bacteria; phylum Pseudomonadota; class Alphaproteobacteria; order Sphingomonadales; family Sphingomonadaceae; genus Qipengyuania. Next base: position 11,174 of record JAILWQ010000005.1, read on the forward strand.
GCCTCGTCAAGCACGACGATCGGCGGGTTCTTGAGCAGGGTGCGGGCGATGGCGACGCGCTGCTTCTCGCCGCCCGACAATTTCAGGCCGCGCTCGCCGACCTCGGTCTCGAACCCTTGCGGCAGGCGCTCGATGAAGGGAAGGATCGCCGCGCCGCGCGCCGCCTCGACGATCTGGTCGTGCGTCGCCTCGCCCGCCGAGCGGGGCCGGCCATAGGCGATGTTGTAGCCGACCGTCTCGTTGAACAGCACGCTGTCCTGCGGGACGATGCCGATCGCCGCGCGTACGCTCGCCTGCGTGACCTCGCGGATGTCCTGCCCGTCGATCAGGATGCGGCCCGACTGCGGATCGTAGAAGCGGAATAGCAGGCGCGCGATCGTGCTCTTGCCCGCGCCGGACGGGCCGACGATGGCGACGTTCTGCCCCGCCTCGACCTCGAAGGAGAGGCCATGGAGGATAGTGCGCTCTGCCTCGTAACCGAACACGACATTCTCGAAGGCGACGCTCGGCCGGCGCACGGCGAGGGCGGGGGCGCCGGGGCGGTCCTCGACCTCGACCTCGGTGTCGATCAGGCGGAACATCGCCGCCATGTCGACCAGCCCCTGGCGGATGGTGCGATAGACCCAGCCGAGCATATCGAGCGGGCGAAAGAGCTGGATGAGATAGGTCTGGATCGCCACCAGATCGCCGACCGTCAGCTCGCCTTGCGCCCATTTCCACACGACGAAAGCCATCGCCGCGCCGAGCAGGAGATTGGTGATGAGCGCCTGGACGATGTTGAGGAGGCCAAGCGAATTCTCCGAGCGGATTGCCGCCTCGGCATAGGCGCCGGCGGCCTTGGAATACCGCTCCTCCTCGCGCTCCTCGGCGCCGAAATATTTCACCGTCTCGTAGTTCAGCAGCGAATCGACCGCGCGCGAAAGCGCGGTCCCGTCGAGCTCGTTCATCCGGGCGCGCAGGGCCGTGCGCCATTCGGTGATGACCCGGGTGATCCAGATATAGAGCACCACGGTCACGGCGGTAGCGGCAACCAGCTCCCAGCCGAACAGCGTCCAGAAGATCGCGCCGACCGCGATCAGCTCGACGATGGTCGGGGCGATGTTGAAGAGGAGGAAATAGAGCATCTGGTCGATGCTCTTGGTCCCGCGCTCCACGGTCTTGGTGACCTCGCCCGTGCGGCGCGAGAGGTGGAAGCGCAGGCTCAGGCGATGGAGGCGGGAAAAGACATCCTCGGCGAGATGGCGCGTGGCGACCTGTCCGACGCGCTCGAAAGCGATGTTGCGGACTTGGTCGAACATGGTCGCGGCGAAGCGCCCGGCGGTATAGGCCAGCACGAAGCCGACCGCGATCCAGAGCAGCGGCTCTCCCTCGAGCGCCATGGTATCGACGACGCGCTTGTAGAGGAGCGGCAGCGCGAGCGTGACGCCCTTGGCCGCCAGCACGAACAGCATCGCCACCACGATCCGGGCGCGCAGGCCGGGATTGTCTTTGGGCCAGAGGTAAGGAAGGAACCGCCGCAGCGTGGCCCAGCTTTCCGGGTCGCGCTGGCCGGGCGTCACGTTATCGGGAGGCATGGCAGGCCAGATGGTGCTGCGAGGGCGGCGTCGCAAGGCATGGGCAGTGCCGGGCTGGCGGTCTTGAAGCCTTTCGACCGAGCGAACGGGAATTGCGATGACCTTGCGCCCCGGCCTTGGTAAACCTTTCGCGATGGGCAGCGGGAACACGAATGGACCGGCGATCTTGATCTGCGTGTTCGCGCATAACGAACAGCGCTTGATCGGCTCCTGCCTCGACAGTCTGCCGCTCGCCGACCCATCGATCGCAGTCGCGGTGGTGGTGAATGGCAGCACCGACGGGACGGCCGCCATCGTGCGACACTACGAAGATCGGGGCGTCCGGCTGGTCGAATATGGCGAGGGCGGCAAGTCGCGCAGCTGGAACCGCTTCGTTCTCGACGAGGCGCCGCGCGCCCGGACCTTCGTCTTCGTCGATGGCGATGCGCGCGTGCTGCCGGGGTCGGTCGAGGCGCTGGCAGGCTGTCTGCGTGACAACCCTGGCGCCAATGCCGCCGCCGGGATGCCACGCAACGGGCGCCGGGCGGCGGAGTATCGCAGGCTCCTCCGAAAGGAAGGCGGGCTGTTCGGCGATCTCTATGCCTTGTCCGGCGGGTTCGTGGAAAGGCTGCGGGAGAGCGGATTGCGCCTGCCGGAGGATCTCGTGGGCGACGACAGCCTGATCGGCGCGCTCGCGCATACCGATCTCGGCGGGGACGTGGACTGGGAAGATGCGCGCGTGGTGGCCTGCGAGAAAGCCGGTTTCCTGTGCGAGCCGAACACGCTTCGTCCCGCAAGCCTTGCGATGCAGTCGAAGCGAATGGTGAGTTACGCGGTCCGCCATTTCCAGAACCGCATGATCAGCGCGATCATGAGAGAGACCGGGCCGCACGACATTCCATCGCGTATGGCCGATATCTACAAGGCATGGCTGCCGCGCCTGAAGCCGCGCCTCAGCCCGGTGTTGTACTGGTTCGATCGGCGGGCGCTGGCGCGGATGCGAGCCGCGGCGGTCAGGACAGGGGAGCCCGGTTCCTGATCATGGCCCAGCTGTCGCGCACCACTTCGCGCCAGCCGAACCAGATGGTGGCACAGTAAGCTGCCGCCCCCGAGGGGACCAGCACCAGCAGCCGCGCCCATGCGGGCCAGGCGGGCAGCACCGTCTCTACCGCCAGCACCGCCAGCGCCATGACTCCGCAGGCGACCGCCGCCGGAGCCACTGCCGCGAGCAATTGCCCGCCGCGCAGTCCGACGCGCGGCATGGTCAGCGCCAGCGTCACGAGCAGCAAGGAAGGTGCGGCGATCCACCAGGCATGGACGAGACCCATCGGCCCGAAGGCGGCGCCGGCAGCAAAGCAGGCGACGAAAATCGCTGCGCCCGAAGCGCTCGTCATCACATATATGCGCGGCTGGCCCATGGCGTTGGTGGCCGGGCTGCACACGATCTGGAGGGCGAAGAAGGGCATGGCGAGCGCGAGCCCGCGCGCGATCGGCGCCATTTCGGCCCATTTCTCGCCGAACAGGGTCAGGATCGCCTCGGGCGCGGTCAGTGCGAGCCCTATATAGATAGGGGCAGTCACCAGAGCGACGCTTCGCAGCACCCGCTCGAAATAGGGGGCAAGGCTGCGCCCGGCCTTGTGCAGTTCGGAATAGGCCGGGAAGGCGACCTCGTTGATCGGCGGCAGGAATCGCCCGGTCACGATCAAGGCGAGGAACAGCGCCTCGGAATAAAGGCCGAGATCGTGGACCTCGAACCGGCGTCCGGCGATCAGGATGTCGGACTGGCTCTGGATGATCCAGAAGAACTGGCAGGCGATCATCGCGCCGCCGAAGCCGATCATCTTCCCCGCGCCGCCGAAACCGAATCGCGGCAAGGTCCGCAAGCGTGCCGCGAGAACCAGAACGAGTGCGCGCGCGCCGAAAGCGAGAATGGGCGCGATCACCAGCGCCCATACCCCATAGCCCAGCCACGCCATGGCAAGCGCGGTTGCCGCCCCCGTCACCGCGCCGGACATGCTGGCGAGCGCCTGGAAGCGGAAACTGATCTGCCGTGCGAGCAGGGCGTCGGGCAATGCGATGAAGGGCACCACCAGAAAAAGCAGGATCTGCACGCGCAACATGTCGGTCAGCTGCGGCTGGTTGAAATAGTCGGCGGCGAGCGGCGCCATAAGGAACTGCGCGACGGCCAGAAGGGAGTTGGTGAGGATGAGAAGCCCGAAGGCCTGCCCGATCTCCCGCTCGCCGATCTCGTCCGCTTGGATGAGTGCGCCGGCG
>JAILWQ010000005.1:17500-193444 GCA_025698865.1 Erythrobacter sp.
GAGCCGGCTCACGCCCCTCGCGGCTTCATTGCCGCTGATGGCGGTGTAGGTCCGTAGCTCAGTTGGTTAGAGCGCACCCCTGATAAGGGTGAGGTCGGTGGTTCAAATCCACTCGGACCTACCATCACATGGTTAGGGGCCTTAGCTCAGCTGGGAGAGCACCTGCTTTGCAAGCAGGGGGTCATCGGTTCGATCCCGATAGGCTCCACCAGACTTCTTCTCCAGGATGAAACGAAAAGCTATCCGGCTCCGGCCGGTAGTGAGGCGATCTGCGCCTCGCGATCTTTGACATTGTGAATGGGTTTTTAAATCGATGCCGTGGCGCATGGATTGTATCGTGAAGGCTTCGTGCCGACGCGTTCGATCGATGCATCACACAATCAATCAAATTGATTATCTGGCTGAGATAATTCCTCCATACCTATCCCGACGCAGTCTTTATGCAGGGCTGTCGTTGATGGTGTGGATTCTCAAGCGTGAGGTAAGAGCATTTGGTGGATGCCTTGGCATGTACAGGCGAAGAAGGACGTGGCACGCTGCGATAAGCGTCGGGGAGTTGTGAGCAAACTTTGATCCGGCGATTTCCGAATGGGGAAACCCACCTTCACCATTTCTTTCATCATCATTCCGGTGATGGCGAAAGAGGTGGATAAGGTATCATCAGACTGAATATATAGGTTTGGTGAAGCGAACCCGGGGAACTGAAACATCTCAGTACCCGGAGGAAAAGACATCAACAGAGATTCCCGTAGTAGTGGCGAGCGAACCGGGACTAGGCCAGTGCTTCACATTCAACTAGCAGAACACTTTGGAAAGAGTGGCCATAGCGGGTGACAGCCCCGTATGCGAAAGTGATGTGTGAAGACTCGAGTAGGGCGGAACACGTGTAATTCTGTCTGAATATGGGGGGACCACCCTCCAAGCCTAAATACTCGTACATGACCGATAGCGAACACAGTACCGTGAGGGAAAGGTGAAAAGCACCCCGATTAGGGGAGTGAAACAGTACCTGAAACCGGATGCTTACAAGCAGTTGGAGCCCCATCGGGGGTGACAGCGTACCTCTTGCATAATGGGTCAGTGACTTAATTTATCGAGCAAGCTTAAGCCGTTAGGTGTAGGCGCAGCGAAAGCGAGTCTGAATAGGGCGACCGAGTTCGATGAATTAGACCCGAACCCCGGCGATCTAGGCATGACCAGGTTGAAGGTGCGGTAACACGCACTGGAGGACCGAACCGTTGAATGTTGAAAAATTCTCGGATGAGTTGTGTTTAGGGGTGAAAGGCCAATCAAGCCGGGAAATAGCTGGTTCTCCGCGAAATCTATTGAGGTAGAGCGTCGGATGTATGCCGATGGGGGTAGAGCACTGGATGGGCTAGGGCTGCGCGAGCGGTACCAAACCTAACCAAACTCCGAATACCATCGAGTCTTGTCCGGCAGACAGACGGCGGGTGCTAAGGTCCGTCGTCAAAAGGGAAACAGCCCTAACCTACAGCTAAGGTCCCCAAGTCATATCTAAGTGGGAAAGCATGTGGGAATCCCAAAACAACCAGGAGGTTGGCTTAGAAGCAGCCATCCTTTAAAGAAAGCGTAACAGCTCACTGGTCTAAACAAGGGTTCCTGCGGCGAAGATGTAACGGGGCTAAAGATATGCACCGAAGCTTAGGGTTCAGAATTTATTCTGAGCGGTAGCGGAGCGTTCCGTAAGCGAGTGAAGGCGAAGGGTAACCGACGCTGGACGTATCGGAAGTGCGAATGCTGACATGAGTAGCGACAAAGAGGGTGAGATGCCCTCTCGCCGAAAGACCAAGGGTTCCTGCGCAACGCTAATCGGCGCAGGGTTAGCCGGTCCCTAAGACGAGCCCGAAGGGGGTAGTCGATGGGAACCACGTAAATATTCGTGGGCCTGAAGATGTGTGACGGTTTGTGGACGTTGTTCGTTCTTATTGGATTGAACGGGCGGCCAAGCAGATCCAGGAAATAGCCTCTTCATATAGACCGTACCCGAAACCGACACAGGTGGTCAGGTAGAGTATACCAAGGCGCTTGAGAGAAGTATCCTGAAGGAACTCGGCAAATTGCCTCCGTACCTTCGGAAGAAGGAGGCCCCGTTATTGCGCAAGCAGTAGCGGGGGGCACAGGCCAGGGGGTAGCGACTGTTTAGCAAAAACACAGGACTCTGCTAAGTCGGCTTCAAGACGACGTATAGGGTCTGACGCCTGCCCGGTGCTGGAAGGTTAAGAGGAGGAGTGCAAGCTCCGAATTGAAGCCCCAGTAAACGGCGGCCGTAACTATAACGGTCCTAAGGTAGCGAAATTCCTTGTCGGGTAAGTTCCGACCTGCACGAATGGCGTAACGACTTCCCCACTGTCTCCAGGATATGCTCAGCGAAATTGAATTCTCCGTGAAGATGCGGAGTACCCGCGGTTAGACGGAAAGACCCCGTGCACCTTTACTGCAGCTTCAGAGTGGCATTAGGAAAGAACTGTGTAGCATAGGTGGGAGGCTTTGAAACTTGGGCGCCAGTCCGAGTGGAGCCATAGGTGAAATACCACCCTGTTGTTTTCTGATGTCTAACCTCGCACCGTTAGCCGGTGTAGGGACCCTCTGTGGCGGGTAGTTTGACTGGGGCGGTCGCCTCCTAAAGAGTAACGGAGGCGCGCGATGGTAGGCTCAGGACGGTTGGAAACCGTCTGCAAGAGTGCAATGGCATAAGCCTGCCTGACTGCGAGACTGACGAGTCGAGCAGAGACGAAAGTCGGTCATAGTGATCCGGTGGTCCCTCGTGGAAGGGCCATCGCTCAACGGATAAAAGGTACGCCGGGGATAACAGGCTGATGATTCCCAAGAGCTCATATCGACGGAATCGTTTGGCACCTCGATGTCGGCTCATCACATCCTGGGGCTGGAGCAGGTCCCAAGGGTTTGGCTGTTCGCCAATTAAAGTGGTACGTGAGCTGGGTTCAGAACGTCGCGAGACAGTTTGGTCCCTATCTGCCGTGGGCGTCGATTGTTGAAAGGAGTTGCCCCTAGTACGAGAGGACCGGGGTGAACGTACCTCTGGTGTACCTGTCATCCTGCCAAGGGTGCCGCAGGGTAGCTATGTACGGACGGGATAACCGCTGAAAGCATCTAAGCGGGAAGCCTCCCTTAAGATAAGCAATCTTCGAACCGTCATAGACCATGACGTTGATAGGCCGGGTGTGGAAGCGCAGTAATGTGTGGAGCTAACCGGTCCTAATAGTTCTTTTCGCGCTTGATGAATCTGCATCATCAATGACAGCCCTGTGGCTGGTCGTTGATCGAGGGATTGATCAGCCGGATACGCCTTCAACAACACCCTTGTTAAAGGGGCATCGATTTAAACCCTGCACGCTTGCTTCATTGCTTCGTGGTCTTAGCGCCTGTGACCCACCCGATCCCATCTCGAACTCGGCCGTGAAACCAGGCAGCGCCGATGGTACTAGTGCCCAAGCACTGGAAGAGTAGGTCGCCGCGAGGCATTGCAGCAAGCGAGTACGGGTAAACCCATTCACATGTTTCAAAAAGCCGCTGCCGGTTCATCCGCGCGGCGGCTTTTTCGTCTTTGCGCCGGACGCGCAAGACGAGCGGTGCCGCGGGGTGGAGCAGTCCGGTAGCTCGTCAGGCTCATAACCTGAAGGTCGTTGGTTCAAATCCAACCCCCGCAACCACCATACCAGATCTTGACCCGCTACCTCGTCGAGGTGGCGGGTTTTTCCTATGGGTGCCGATATCCTAACGGCAGCGCGATAAAACCCACCGTAGGCTTGGGCTCTCTCGGATTTGTTGAGGAAATTGACCGCGGCGATGGTCGCGCTTCGCGGACAATCACGGGCTGGTGACGGGGCTGCGGCAGATGCTCGCCGATTATCCGCCACGGATGATCTGCCCGGCTCACGGCAATGTCGTCACCGATCCGGACCAGTTCCTGCGGCTTTTCGAAACCTCCCTTCTGGCCAACGGCGTGGAGCTCGATCCGGCCTGATCCTGTTCGCGTCCATCATCGGACATCCGGCGCGTCCGCCGAGCAAGCGCGATACGCTTGTGCCGCATTCCGGCTCGTATAGAGAGGGGCGGCACCCCCTCCGACGCCCGAGCCAGCCCGATGAACCGCATCCTAGCCTTTCTCCTGCCGATACTCATTTTCCTGACCGGATGCGGCGCCTCCGGGGGAGACGGCAACGGTCCGGCCGGGGAGGCGCCTCTGGTCCTAGCCGCGTCGAGCATGCAGGAAACGATGACCGAGGCGGCCGATGCCTGGGCGAGCGAGGGCCACGAAAGGCCGGTCGTCTCTTTCGCCGCAACCTCGGCGCTCGCGCGGCAGATCGAGAGCGGCGTCGATGCCGACCTGTTCGTCGCGGCGGATCAGGACTGGATGGACACCGTCGAGGCTTCGGGCCGGATACGGCCCGCCAGTCGCACGAACGTGGCCGCCAACGCTCTCGTCCTCGTCGCGCCTCCGGGCGGGCCGGATGCCGTCGCTCTGACCCGCGATGGAGTTCTGGCCGCGCTGGGCGACGGGCGCATCGCGATGGCCGATCCCGCGGCGGTTCCGGCGGGGAAATACGGCAGGGCCGCTTTCGAGAGCCTCGGTTTCTGGTCCGACATCGCCCCCCGGGTCGCGCAGGGCGAGAACGTGCGCGCCGCGCTCGCTCTGGTGGAACGCGGCGCGGCGCCGCTCGGGGTCGTTTACGCGACCGACGCGATGGCATCGAAGGAGGTGCGCAGGGCCGCGACCTTCCCGGCGGAAAGCCATCCCCCGATCGTTTATCCGATGGCCCTGCTGAGCGGGGCGGATGGCGAGGCGCAGGCCTTTGCCGATTTCCTCTCGTCCCCGCGCGGACAGCAGATTTTCGCCAGATGCGGGTTCGTGGCGCCGCCGCGATGATCCGGATGCCGAAGGAATGCTGACCGACGCCGAATGGCAGATCGTGGAGCTGTCGCTGCGAGTCAGCCTGGTGGCGGTGCTGGTAACGCTGCCGATCGCCTTCGCGCTCGCCTGGGTATCCGCCCGCACGCGCATCCGGGGCAAGATCCTGCTCGACGCGCTCGTCCATCTCCCGCTCGTGATCCCGCCGGTGGTGACCGGCTGGCTGCTGCTGATCCTGTTGGGGCCGGGCGGCGCCATCGGCGCTTGGCTGGACCGCGTTCTGGGCATCCAGTTCGTCTTTCGCTGGACCGGAGCGGCGCTGGCGAGCGGTGTCATGGCGCTGCCGCTGATGGTTCGCGCGATGCGCCTCTCGATCGAGGCGGTCGACCGGCGGCTCGAACAGGCCTCACGCACGCTGGGCGCCGGACGCTGGCGCACCTTCTTCAGAGTGACGGTTCCGCTCTGCCTGCCGGGCATCGTGGCGGGCTCCGTACTCGGCTTCGCCCGCTCGATCGGCGAGTTCGGCGCGACGATCACTTTCGTGTCCAACGTGCCCGGACAGACCCAGACGCTGCCGCTGGCGATCTATTCCGCGCTTCAGGTGCCGGGGCGGGAGGGGTTCGCAACCCGCCTCGCGATCTTCTCCATCATCCTCTCGCTGCTCGCGCTTCTCGTCTCGGAATGGCTGGTGCGTCGCGGCAGCAGGGAGGGGGGGATTGTTTGATCTGGCGCTGACCCGCCGCCTGGGCGAACGCACCGTTGAACTCGCCTTTGCGTCCGATGACCGAGTGACGGGGCTGGTGGGCGTCTCCGGCGCAGGGAAAACGAGCGTTCTCAACATGATTGCAGGCATCCTGCGACCCGATAGCGGCCATGTCGCCGTGGCCGGGCGGACGCTGTTCGACGCCGCCCGCGCGATCGACCTTCCGCCCGAACAGCGCCGCTGCGGCTATGTTTTCCAGGACAACCGGCTGTTTCCCCATATGAGCGTGCGCGGAAACCTGACCTATGGCAGCGGAGCGCGTGCCGGCGGCGGTTACCGCGCCGATCTGCCGGAAATCACCGCGTTGCTGGGGCTGGAGCCGCTGCTCGATCGGGGGCCGCGCACTCTCTCAGGCGGCGAAGCCAAGCGCGTGGCCATCGGTCGCGCCCTGCTGTCGCAACCGGATTTCCTGCTGCTGGACGAGCCGCTTACCTCGATCGATCCGGCGCGCCGCGAATCCATTCTCGATGCCATAGATCGCATCCGGAGCGAGGTCGGCCTGCCGATGCTTCTCGTCTCCCACCGGGCGGACGAGGTGGAGCGCGTGGCGAGCCGGATCGTCCGGATGGCGGGATGACGGCTTCCCCGAACTTCGGGAGCGCAACTGACGTTAGCGTTGAGACTTGCGCCGTCCCGGTGCTACGGGCGGCGGGTGGGACACTGAACTGCCGCGGGGTGGAATGATGCCGGCTGAAACCATCGAAGACGAACGGGCATCGCTTTACGAGGCGGTCTGGCGCGCGCCGCTGACGACGGTTGCGGCCGGGTTGAACATCACTCCCAACGGGCTGGCGAAGATGTGCGACCGGCTCGGCGTTCCGCGCCCCTCGCGCGACCATTGGCGGATGAGCGAGCAGGAAAGGCTCGCCGCCCGGCCACCCCTGCCGGAGGTGGAGGCGCCCGCCGCGGACGGTTCGCGCAGGAAGCCGCGCCGGGTCCGGATGTCGATGGAGGACCGGCAGGCCCAGTTGCTCGATATCGCCACCGAGATCGTCCGCACCGAGGGGACCGAGGCGATTTCCCTCAACCGGCTTGCCCGGGAAGCCGGCATTTCCGAGGCGCAGGCGCACAACTGTTTCTCCCGGCGGGTCGACGTTCTGGCCGAGCTCGCGCGGCGCGAGGTGGAGCATTTCGAGAAGTCGCGGCGCGGCGTGGTGCTGCGGGGCCAGGACCGGCTCACGCGCATTATCATGTCCACCACGAACTACCTGATCGTGGCGGACCGGCGCGGGGCGATGATCCAGGCCTTGCTGCTCGAGCCTGAGGTACGCGAAATCCTGCGCGGAGAGCACGAGACCGCCCGCCAGCTCACGACCGAGCCGATCGTGCAGTCGATGGGCGAACTGCACGACATGGCGCGCGAGGAGGCGGTCGCGAGCAACTGGCTCGTGACGGCGCTTTGCCTGCGCACGGGCGGCTTGATTTCCAACGGCTCGCTTCCCCTGGAAAGCGCGATGCGGATCTGCCTGCCGATGGTGATGGGCTGCGTGCGCAGCAATGCCGGGCTGCGCAAGGCGAGCCGCGCCGCCGCCGCCGGGGCCTAGGGCGCGGGCCTGAGTTCGTCGACCGAGGCGCGCAGGAGACGCGCGCAGACCCGGTGGGCGGTTTCGCGAGAAATCTTGTCTGATCTGACGAGCCGCGCTGCGTCCTCGGGAATGATCTGGAGGATGCGCACCACGGCGAGCGCTTCGCTGGTGCCGAAAGCGAGCTCCCGCACCACCAGACGCCCGAGGCGATGGAGCGTCGCGAGGACCACGCCGCGCATCCTGCCGCCGGCGCGCGCTCCGATCCTCGGTTCGCGCAGGCAGAGCTCGATTGCCGAGCCGTGATCGCTGACATGTTCGCAATAGATTCGCGCCGCGTCGATCAGCGCGTCCCCCAGCGAGGGCCGGCGGAGCGCATCGAGGATTCCGGCCTCCACCAGCAGGTCGGCGTGACGGTCGAGCACCGCCTCCACCAGATGATCGGCGTCGGGGAAATAGGAATAGACGAGCGACCGGCTGGTCCCGATCTTGGCGGCGATGTCCGGCGGCGAGATGCGGGCCGAGCGCTGCGCGTTCATCTGCCTGTCCGCTTCCAGCACCATCAGCGCGGCTCGCTCCTGCGCCTTCATGCGTGTGTTCGCTCCGCCCCGGTCGACTGTTCCCGCCATGTCCGGCCTATAGGCCGTTCGCCGACCGCGACGCAATTCAAACAGTCGCCGGCGTCCCGCCGTTCGCTGATAGATCGATCCGCTAATCGCGCGATCGACATGGCGTTCTGGTTTGGCTGACAGGAAAACCGCCGAGGGAACGGGCGAGTGCGATCTTTCTGAACCCGCGCTGCCGATCAGGAATTGTCTGCGCAGTTCCCGTAGCGATTGAGCGCCCGGTTTCCTGGGTTTACAGGGCGGAGAGGTCTTCGTGTCCGGACGGCGCGCACGCCTTTCCGATGGATGAGAACCCCTCACGATGAAGGCAGTGCTCTCAATCTCACCCCACATGAACGCCGCTCCATTGACTGACGAGCGGCACGCGACTTCGCCGCTCAAGATGCGAGGCATTCTCAAGAAAATGGTGTTGACACACGCACTAGGCAGGGCGCATCAATCGGTGAAATAAAAAGGCCGGGCACGATCCCGGCTACCAAGGAGAAGAGGATGAAAGGTCCGATATTCCGCTTGGCGGCAGGATGCGGTGTGTCTCTGATCGCTCTCTGCGTTCCGGCGCAGGGTGCCTTCGCGCAGCAGGCAAACGATCAGGCGCGCGATGCAGGCAGCGTCGTTACCGGCAACGAGATCATCGTCACGGCCCGCAAGCGCGAGGAGAACGTGCAGGATGTTTCCGAGTCGATCACCGTCGCTACTGGTGAGTCGCTCGAAACGCTGCAGATCGTCAGCCCGACCGAACTCACCCGCATCGCGCCCGCTCTGACCTTCCGCGACAACCCCATGCCGATGTCGTCGGGCTTCGCCGTGCGGGGCATCGGGACGTCCTCGTTCTCCTCCACCGTCGAGCAGAGCGTCTCCACGGTTCTGGACGGCGTGGTTCTGGGGCAGCCGCAATCGGCCGCGTCCCTGGTCGACATCAACCGGGTCGAAGTGCTCGAAGGACCTCAGGGCCTCCTTTTCGGCAAGAACGCGTCGGCCGGTCTGGTCAACATCGTGACAAATTCTCCCGTTCTCGGACGGTTTCAGGGCGATGCCGCGGTGACCTTCGGCACGGATGGGGAATTCCGCACGAACGGGATGGTGAACATCCCGATCGGGGACGAGCTGGCCGTCCGGCTCGTCGGATTTCGCAACAAGACCGACGGCTACATCTACAACGCCTTCCGCGACGAAAGTTACAACGGCGAGGACAATTACGGATTTCGCGCGAAGCTCTTCTTCGAGCCGAGCAACGAATTCAACTTCATGCTGACCGGGGATTTCTACGAGGACGAGGCGCTGTGCTGTATCCCGACGGTCCGCGAACTCGGGACCAATCCGCGCCTCGCCAGCTTTCTCGACCAGTTCGGCATCAATCCCGGCCCGGAGAACACCTCGGTCGTGATCGGGGCGCCCACCGGCGCGCTCCAGACCGATCCGCTGCGCCGCTATCAGGGCCTGACGGGAGAGGCGAATATCGAGCTGGGGGATGCGACCCTCACTCTGATCACCGGCTACCGCAAGAACGAATACGCGCTGGATTTCGACGGTGACCAGACGCCGCTTGCCCGGTTCGACTACAATGGCGGGAATTACGAATACAACCAGTTCAGCCAGGAGGTGCGCGTCGCATCCGCATCGGGCGGGGCGATCGAGTGGCTGGCCGGGCTGTTCTACTTCAATTCGACCAACGAAATCTTCTATCGCGCCGGTGGCCGCCTGCTGGGCGAGACCGGCCCGCTGATCGTCGGCGTGATCGAGACCGATGTCGACAACACCAGCTATGCCGCGTTCGGCTCGGTCACCTGGAACGTCAACGACGCCTTCCGCCTCCGGGCCGGCGGGCGCTACACGAGGGACGAGATACAGGCGCGCCGCGTCGCCTACGACCTGCCCGGCGCCTTGCCGGGATCCTCGGCCATCATCGGTTCCGTTGCCGGCGACACCACCGAGAGCGGCGAGGTCGACGATTTCTCCTGGAAGCTGACGGCGGAATACGACGTGACCCCCGACGTGCTCGTCTATGGAAATGTCGCGCGCGGCTACAAGGGGCCGGGCCTGGCATCGTCGGGGGTCATCAATCCCGATGTCGATCCACTGATCCGTCCGGAAACGGTCATGGCCTACGACATCGGCGTCAAGTCGACGCTCTGGAACGGCCTCGCGACCATCAACCTGGCCGCGTTCTACGAGGATTTCAGCGACTTCCAGACGCAGATCTATGACACCAGCACCAATCCGCCGGGGTTCCGCACCACGAATGCGGGCAGTCTGGAATCGAAGGGCGTGACCGCGCAGGCGACAGTCAGGCCGCTGACCGGGCTGAGCCTCACCGGCAATGCGGCCTATGTCGATGCGAAATACAAAGACCTCGACGGCCTGTCCTGCCCCTACGAATTCACCGTGCCGGTGCTCAGCAACGGATGTCGGCTCGTTGCGGGGCGGCCGGTCATCAGCGGCGACGGAAACAGGCTGGCCAACGCGCCCGAGTTCAAGTTCTTCGTCGCCGCCAATTACGAGGCGCCGCTCACCTCCTCGGTCGATCTGCTTCTGGCGACCGACTATTCCTGGCGCGACGACGAGCAGTTCAGCGCCAATGGCGATCCCAACACGATCCAGCCCGCCTACGGCATCTGGAACGCGTCGGCCGGCCTGGCCCTCAATGACGGGCAATTCGAGATCCGTGGCTTCGTCCGCAACATCACGGACAAGAACTACGCCAACCTCATCACCCCCAACGCCGCCGACACCGCCGGAGGATATTCCCAGTACTTCTCGCGCTACCGCGAGCGGCAGGCGGGGGTAATCCTGAAGGCGCGTTTCGGGCGCTAGGCAGTATTTGACGAACGCACCAGTAAAGTGTAAGAGAATCACCGGAAGCTTGGACATTGTTTGTAAGGAAGACAACATGACCTACGAATATGGACGCGTCATCAACGATGCTGACAGCCACACCATGGAAACGGCCGACTGGCTCTACGACTACCTCGACACCGACGAGTTGCGCGAGAAGTACGGCACGCTCTATCGCGCCGACAAATCCGGCCGCGTCGTCAGCATCATCGAGAAGGCCAAGGAACGCTCGAACGACAGCGAAGCCGATGCGGCCGCCGCCGAGAACCCGATCGCGGGCGACAAGGGCTGGGCCGCGTTCGGCGCCTTCGATGCGTCCGAGAGGACGCGGATGCTCGACAAGTACGGCTTCGTCAGCCAGCTCGTCTTCACCACCGCCTGTCTCGGCGCGATGAAGAAGGCCGACACGGACGAGGAGAAATACGGTCTCGTCCGGGCGGCGAACAAGGCGCAGCAGGCATTCTGCAACGGCGACGATCGCCTGGTCAACGTGGCCTATATTCCGCTCGACAACCCGGAGATGGCCTTTGCCGAGGCCAAGCGCGCGATCGACGCGGGCGCCGGCGCGGTCGGCATCGCCCCGATGCCCTGCGGCGGCCGTTCGCCCGGCCACCCCGACCACGACGCGTTCTGGACCATGCTGGAAAGCCGCTCCATCCCGTTCATGATCCACATCGGCACGGGCACGAAGACGCAGGACAAGGACTATCACAACAACGGCCGCGAACGGGCGCCCGACCTTCACGGCGGGGGCGAGAACCTGCGCTTCTCGGATTTCACCAATCTGTGCTTTGCGCCGCAGGAATTCCTGACCGCGATGATCTATGACGGCCTGTTCGAAAAGCATCCCAAGCTGCGCGGCGGCGTGATCGAATCCGGGGCGGGCTGGGTGCCCGATTTCCTCGACCGGCTGGATTACGCCTTCAAGTCCTTCAAGCGGACCGATCCGTATCTGAAGGACGTGGACATGCTGCCCAGCGAGTACATCAAGCGCGCGGTGAAATTCACCCCGTTCCCGGGCGAGGATGTCGGCGCGATGATCGCGCAGGCCGGCCCGGAGCTGTTCATGTTCTCCAGCGACTACCCGCATCCCGAGGGGACCAAGGATCCCGTCGGCAAGTTCGAGGCGACGATGGACGGTCTGGAGGAGGAAACCAAGGACCGGTTCTATCGCACCAATTACGATGCGATGATGAACTACAACTCCAGCCCCGCGATGGCGGCGGCGTAACGATCCCCTTCGATGCCGGGGCGCAGCACGTGCGCCCCGGCATTTCTTTGGAAGAGGTCCGGATCGAAGCAGCCGCGACACGGCTCCCGCCACGACGATCCGCAGGTGCTATCCATTGTCCGGCAATTTCGCTAGCCGGGGCCGGCGGGGCGCCGTTCGGGCCGCTCCCTGCGCGAAAACTCGCGAAGCGGCTGGCAGTCGGGCAGATTCGAAAAAGGGCGGAAGCAGGTTCATGGGTGTGAGGATCGTTGCGATAGGGGGCACCGTATCCACCCTCAGTTCGACCGAAATGGCGCTGCGCGAGGCGACCATCCCGGCGCGCGAGGCCGGCGCGCAGGTCGATGTGTTCGGCGGCGATTATCTCAGCCGTCTGCCCCATTACCGGGGCGAGGACCACGACCCGTCCACGGGCCGCGAAATGGTCGAGGCGGTTCGCGAGGCCGACGGCGTGCTGATCGCCGCGCCCGGCTATCACGGAACGGTGTCGGGCCTCGTCAAGAACGCGCTGGATTATCTGGAAGATCTGGCGACCGACCGGCGACCCTATCTCCACGGGCGATCGGTCGGCCTGATCGCGACGGCCTATGGCGATCAGGCGACGATGAGCACGCTGCTCACCATGCGCAGCATCGTCCACGCCCTGCGCGGCTGGCCGACCCCGATGGGCGCCACGATCCGCACCTATCCCGGCATCTTCTCGCCGGAAGGCGAATGCCTCGACGAGCGGGTGCGGATGCAGTTGAAGCTGGTCGGCGAGCAGGTGCTGGTCGGTGCACGCTCGCTGGACAGTTTTCCCGGAGAATAGCCCGACTTTCCCCGATTTCGGCCCAACTTTCCCTCAATTTGAACGGACTTTCCCGAACGCCGCGCCGCAGCGTCAGCTTCCGGTAAAGGTGGGCTTGCGCTTCTGGAGAAAAGCCATCGCGCCTTCCGCGGCGTCCTGCGACTTGCCCGCGATCCGCTGCGCCTGCGCCTCGGCGGCGAGAGTGGTGCCGAGATCGGTCTCCAGCCCTTCGCGCAAGGTGGCCTTCATCCGGCCAAGCGCCAGCGTCGGCCCGTCCGCGAGCTTGCGGACCAGAGCCGTCGCCTCCGCCTCGAGTGCATCGTCCTCGACGCATTTGTAGATGAGGCCGATCCGCTCGGCCTCCTCGGCATGGATCTTCTCGCCCAGCATCATCATCCGCGTCGCCTGCGCCAGACCGACGAGGCGCGGCAGCAGCCAGCTCGATCCGCCATCGGGCACCAGACCGATATTGACGAAGGCCTGGAGGAAATAGCCGCTCTTGCCCGCAACCACGAAATCGGCGGCCAGCGCCAGAGAGCAGCCAATCCCCGCCGCCGGCCCCTGGACCATTGCGACCACCGGAACCGGCAGGTTGGCGATCGCCTGGATCATCGGGTTGTAGCTGGTCGAAAGCGAGCGATAGGCCCGGTCGCCGCCCGATACCGACGAGGTCGAATTCGCCGCGAGATCGGCACCCGAGCAGAAGGCGCGTCCCTCTCCGCGCAGCAGCACCGCGCGGGCATCACCGAGGTCGAGAAGGGCGTCGAAAATCTCCTCCGCCATCTGCGGCGGGCAGGCATTGAGCCGGTCGGGCCGGTCGAGCGTGATGGTGAGGACGCCGTTCTCGTTGCCGACCCGGATGGTCTCGTAACTGCTCATGTCTCGCCGCTCTCCCGTGAAATTGTCGTCGCTTCCCCATCGCTCGCACCGAACGGCGCCGCCTTCAAGAGCCAAGCGGCGCCGTTCGACAGGATCAGCGGTTGCGCCGCCCTTCGATCAGTTCCTCGACCACGCCGGGATCGGCGAGAGTGGAGGTGTCGCCGAGCGCACCATAGTCGTTCTCTGCGATCTTCCTCAGAATACGGCGCATGATTTTGCCACTGCGGGTCTTGGGCAGGGCGGGCGTGAAGTGGATGTGATCGGGCGTCGCGATCGGGCCGATCTCCTTTCGCACCCACTGGCGCAGCTCGTCTTCCAGTTCGGCGGATGGCTCGATCCCGGAATTGAGCGTGACGTAGCAATAGATTCCCTGCCCCTTGATGTCGTGCGGGTAGCCGACCACCGCGGCTTCGGAGACCTCGTCGTGCAGCACCAGCGCGCTCTCCACCTCGGCCGTGCCCATGCGGTGGCCCGAGACGTTGATGACATCGTCCACCCGCCCGGTGATCCAGTAATAGCCGTCGGCATCGCGGCGGCAGCCGTCGCCGGTGAAATACTTGCCGCGATAGGTGCTGAAATAGGTTTGCACGAACCGCTCGTGGTCGCCATAAACCGTGCGTGCCTGGCCGGGCCAGCTGTCCGTGATGCACAGGTTGCCCTCGGCTTCGCCCTCGAGGCCCCCACCGTCATTGTCGACCAGTTGCGGCTGGATGCCGAAGAAGGGCTTGCCCGCGCTGCCCGGCTTCATGTCGTGGGCGTGGGGCAGGGTGGTGATCATCACCCCGCCGGTCTCGGTCTGCCACCACGTGTCGACGATCGGGATGCGCTCGCCGCCGACCGTGTCGTGATACCAGCGCCAAGCTTCGGGATTGATCGGCTCGCCTACGCTGCCGAGCAGGCGGAGCGAGGACAGATCGTGCTTCTCGACCGGCCCCTTGCCCTCGCGCATCAGCGCGCGGATCGCGGTGGGGGCGGTGTAGAAGATGTTGACCTTGTGTTTCTCGCAGACCTGCCAGAAGCGCGAGGCGTCGGGCCAGTTGGGCACCCCTTCGAAGATCAGCGCGGTGGCGCCGCTCAGCAGTGGGCCGTAGACGATGTAGCTGTGCCCGGTGACCCAGCCGATATCGGCGGTGCACCAGTGGATTTCGCCGGGGCGATAGTCGAAGACATAACGGAAGGTCGTCTCCGTCCACACGGCATAGCCGCCGGTGGTGTGAAGCACGCCCTTGGGCTTGCCGGTCGAACCCGAGGTGTAGAGGATGAACAGCGGGTCCTCCGCCTTCATCGGCTCGCAGGGGCATTCTTCGGACAGGTCGACCGCGAACTCGTGATACCAGTGATCGCGCCCCTCGCGCATTGCCACTTCGCCCCCGGTGTGGCGGAAGACGAGCACGCCTTTCACGGCGACCTTTCCCAGCGCGGCGTCGACATTGGCCTTGAGCGGGATCGGCTTGCCACCGCGCAGCCCCTCGTCGGCGGTGACGACCCAGTCGCTCGCGCAATCCTCGATCCGCCCGGCGATCGCCTCGGGGCTGAACCCGCCGAAGATCACCGAGTGGACCGCGCCGATCCGCGCGCAGGCGAGCATCGCCATGGCGCCTTCCGGAACCATCGGCATGTAGATCGTGACCCGGTCGCCCTTCGCCACGCCCAGCTTTTTCAGCGCGTTGGCCATGCGCGCGGTCTCGCGCTGCAGTTCGGCATAGGTGATGCGCCGCACGTCGCCCGCCGGATCGTCGGGCTCGAAGATCAGCGCGACGTCGTCGCCGCGTCCGGCCTCGACATGGCGATCGACGGCGTTGTGGCAGATATTGAGTTCGCCATCGGCGAACCACTTGATGTCGACCGGATCGAACGACCAGTCGGCGATGCTGTCCGGCGTCTTGATCCAGTCGATCCCCTGCGCCTGTTCCGCCCAGAACCCATCGGGTTCCTCGACCGAGCGCCGGTACATATCCTCGTACTGCTGCGGCGTGCAGTGCGTCTTGCTGTCGTCTTCGGGGCGGCGGACCAATTCGCTCATCTGGGGCATTCTCCGATCGGGGCGGACCGAGCATAGCGGAAGGGCTTTTGGCGTCCACCTCTTGCCAGCGGACGCGCGGGCGGGCCATGAACGCGGCGAGAGGAGATCCTATGGCAGAACAGAGCAACGGCCCCCTGACCGGGCTGCGGGTGATCGAGTTCCACGGTATCGGGCCGGGGCCGCATGTCGGCATGATGCTGGCCGACATGGGCGCGGAGATCGTCCGGATCGAGCGCGAGGGATACCGGCCGATGAACCCGGTGGTGGAGCGCGCGCGGCACCGGATGGAAGTCGACCTGAAAAGCGCGGAGGGGATTGCTGCGGTGAAGCAGGCGCTCGCCAGCGCGGATGTGCTGCTCGAAGGTTTCCGTCCCGGCGTGATGGAGCGGCTGGGGCTCGGCCCGGAGGAGATGCTCGCCGCCAATCCGCGCCTCGTCTATGCCCGGATCACCGGCTGGGGACAGGAAGGGCCGCTGGCGAAGGCCGCCGGGCACGATCTCAATTACATCGCGATCACCGGCGCGCTCGATGCGGTGGGCGGGAAAGGCCAGCTGCCCGTGCCGCCGCAGAACCTCGTCGGCGATTTCGGCGGAGGGTCGATGTATTGCGCGATGGGCATTCTCGCCGCGCTCTACGAACGCGAAAGGTCGGGCAGGGGGCAGGTGGTCGACGCCGCGATGGTCGACGGGGTGACCAGCCTGATGAGCTTCTTCTTCGGTCAGCCGGAATCCGCGCTGCGCTCGACGAAGCGCGGCCACGGCCTCCTCGGCGGGGCGGCACATTTCTATCGCTGCTATGCCTGCAAGGACGGCAGGGAGATCAGCGTCGGCGCGATCGAACCGCAATTCTACGCCGAACTGCTGGAGCGGGCCGATGCGCCCGCGGAACTGCGGGAAGGGCAGATGAACCCCGCCAACTGGGACGATCATGCTGAGCGGCTGGCGGCGCTGTTCGCGACGAAAACGCAAGGCGAATGGTGCGAGATACTGGAAGGCACAGATGCCTGTTTCGCGCCCGTCGTCCCGCTCGACGAGGTGCGCGAGCATCCCCACATGAAGGCACGGGGCGCCTATGTCGAAAAGGACGACCGCTGGCACACCGCCCCCGCGCCGCGTTTCGACCGGACGCCCGCGACCATCCGTGAAAGCGCCGAGGATGGCGCCGAGGTGGTGGCGCGCTGGTCGCAAGACAGCTAGGCCGGTTGCGAAGAGAGCGCCGACAGAGCGGCAAGGAGACAGGATCATGCGCGACTGCACCAAATTCTACATCGGCGGCGAATGGGTCGACCCGGTCGAGGCCAACCGCCAGGCGGTCGAGAACCCGGCGACCGAGGAAACGCTCGGCCATATCAGCTTCGGCTCTGCCGCCGATGTCGACCGTGCGGTGAAGGCGGCGCGCGAGGCGTTCGAAACCTGGCAGTTCTCCAGCCGCGAGGAACGCCTCGCGCTGCTGCGCGCCATTCAGGCCGAGATCGAGAAGCGGCGCGAGGACCTCGCCCAGGCCGTCAGCGACGAGATGGGCGCGCCGATGAGCCTCGCGAACGGCCCGCATGTCGGCCTTCTCGCCGGCCACTGCGCCACCGCGATCGAGATTCTCGAGAATTTCGAGTTTGAGCGGCTCGACGGGCAGACGCTTCACGTGTGGGAGCCGATCGGTGTCGTCGGCATGATCACGCCGTGGAACTGGCCGCTCAACCAGATCGCCTGCAAGGTCTTCCCCGCCATCGCCACCGGCTGCACCATGGTGCTCAAGCCGAGCGAGATCGCCCCCTTCAACGCCTGCATCTTCGCCGAGATCATGGATGCGGCCGGCACGCCGCCGGGCGTCTTCAACCTCGTCAATGGCGATGGGCCGGGCGTCGGCGAGGCGATCAGCGGCCATGCCGACATCGACATGGTCAGCTTCACCGGATCGACCCGCGCCGGCATCGCCATCGCGCAGAACGCCGCGCCCACGGTGAAGCGCGTGGCGCAGGAGCTGGGCGGCAAGAGCCCGAACATCGTGCTCGACGATGGCGTCTTCGCCAAAAGTGTCGCCCGCGGCACGACCGGCATGATGGGCAATTCCGGCCAGACCTGCACGGCGCCGAGCCGGATGCTGGTGCCGCACAGCCGCATGGAAGAGGCCAAGACCGCCGCGAAGGAAGCCGCCGAGGGGGTGATCCCGGGCGACCCCAAGGGCAATTCCGCGATCGGCCCGGTCGTCAGCAAGACGCAGTGGGACAAGATCCAGTCCCTGATCGAGAAGGGCGTCGAGGAAGGCGCGACGCTGGTCGCCGGCGGTCCCGGCAAGCCCGAGGGGCTGGAGACCGGCCACTATGTCAAGCCGACCGTCTTCGCCGATGTCACCAACGACATGACCATCGCGCGCGAGGAAATCTTCGGACCCGTCCTCACGATCATCGGCTACGAGGATTACGACGATGCCATCCGCATCGCCAACGACACCGAATACGGTCTCGCCAGCGCGATCACCGGCGAGGATGTCGAGCTCGCCCGCAGCCTCGCCAAGCGCATCCGCGCGGGCCGCGTGGCGATCAACGGCGGCTACGACATGCACGCGGCTTTCGGCGGCTACAAGAAGAGCGGCAACGGCCGCGAATGGGGTCGCTTCGGCTTCGAGGATTTCCTCGAGGTGAAGGCGGTGATGGGCCACGGCTGATGGCGGGCAGGCATTTCGACGAATGGCAGGTCGGCGACACGCTGACCCACGAGATCCGCCGCACTGTGACCGAGGCGGACAATCTCTTCTTCACGACGATGACTCACAATCCGCAGCCGCTCCATCTCGACGTGGAAGCAGCGAAGGCGAGCGAGTTCGGGCAGATCCTCGTCAACGGGACCTACACCTTCGCGCTGATGGTGGGCCTGAGCGTCGGCGATACGACGCTCGGCACGCTGGTCGCCAATCTCGGCTACGACAAGCTGGTGATGCCCAAGCCGGTCTTCATCGGCGACACGCTCCACGCCACGAGCGAGGTGCTGTCACTGCGGGAAAGCAAGTCGCGCCCGGACACGGGGATCGTCACGTTCCAGCACGAGGCGATCAACCAGCGCGGCGAAGTGGTCTGCCGGTGCGAACGATCGGCGCTGCTCAGGAAGGCGGGCTGAAAAGGCGCGCCGACCAGCCCGTCTGGATACAGCCGAGCAAGGACCGGAAATGAACCGCGAACCGGAAACCGTCTCCGACGTACTGAGCGAGCTCGACGAACTCGCCACGGCGCATGACGAGGTCCGGATCGCCGATGTGCTCGACGATTTCGGCAAGCGCAGCTTCGGGCCTTTCATCATGATCCCGGCCCTGATCGAGCTCAGTCCGGTCGGCGGCATTCCGGGGCTGCCGACCGTGCTGGCGACGATCATCGCGATGATCGCTCTGCAGCTCGTTCTCGGCCGCGATCATGTCTGGATGCCCGGTTTCATCCAGCGCCGCGCGATCGCCGGCGAGAAACTGCACCGGGCGGTGGGAAAGCTGCGCGGTGTCGCCGGCTGGCTGGACCGGCACAGCAAGCGGCGGCTCGAATTCTTCGTGGGGAAGGGGTGGAGCAGGATCGCGGCGATGATCGTGATCGCACTGTGCTGCACGGTCCCGCCGCTCGAACTCGTGCCCTTCGCCAGTTCGATGCCGATGCTCGCCATCGCGATGCTCGGCATGGCCCTTACCGTGCGCGACGGCGCGCTGACCCTCGCCGCGATCGCCTTTTCCGCGCTGGCGACGGGGATCGCGATCTACCTCTATGCGACCTCAGACGGCACGGGCGGGGGCAGTGGTCTGTTCTAGCCTGCGAGGACCGGTCGGGGCTGCCGCCAGCTCTTCGATGACAGCAATCGGAATTCCGCGCATTCGCGCACAGTCCGGCAACTTGTCATTCACCAGCGCGCGCTTACATTGTCGGCTACATGGATAGGGATTTGCGCGCATGAGCGACCGGAACCAGCACAACGACCCGCAGGGCGGCCCGAACGGCGGCTCCGGCGGGGGCGGCCCCAACCCCTGGGTGAAGAGCCTGATGATCTGGGGCGGCGTGTTCCTCGCCCTGCTCGTGCTGGTGTCGGTCTTCGGCAACAACGGCGCGACCAACGGCGAATCGCTGCGCTATTCCGATTTCCGCGATCGCGTGGCCGAAGGATCGGTGCGCGACGTGCAGATTTCCGAGGACCGGATCACCGGCACGCTGACCAATGGCGAGGCGTTCCAGACCACCCCGGTCGCCAACGACACCTCGCTGACACAGCTGCTTGAGGAACACGACGTCTCTTATGCCGGGGCCCCGCGCGAAGAGATGGGTGTCCTGACCTATATCCTGATCCAGTCGCTTCCCTTCATCCTCATTCTCGGCATCGCCTTCTTCGCTCTGCGACAGGTGCAGAAGGGCGGCGGCGCGAGCGGCGCGATGGGCTTCGGCAAATCCAAGGCCAAATTGCTGACCGAAAAGCAGGGCAAGGTGACGTTCGACGATGTCGCTGGCATCGACGAGGCGCGCGAGGAGCTGGAGGAGATCGTCGAGTTCCTCAAGGACCCGAGCCGCTTCTCCAAGCTCGGTGGCCAGATCCCCAAGGGCGCGCTGCTGGTCGGCTCGCCCGGCACGGGCAAGACGCTGCTGGCCCGCGCCATCGCGGGCGAGGCGGGCGTGCCCTTCTTCACCATTTCGGGTTCGGACTTCGTCGAGATGTTCGTGGGCGTCGGCGCGAGCCGCGTGCGCGACATGTTCGAACAGGCCAAGAAGAACGCGCCCTGCATCCTTTTCATCGACGAGATCGACGCGGTCGGCCGCTCGCGCGGTCATGGCCTTGGCAATTCGAACGACGAGCGCGAGCAGACGCTGAACCAGCTTCTGGTCGAGATGGACGGGTTCGAGGCGAACGAGGGCATCATCATCATCGCGGCGACCAACCGCCCCGACGTGCTCGACCCCGCGCTGCTGCGCCCGGGCCGTTTCGACCGTCAGGTCGTGGTGCCGGTGCCGGATATCGAGGGCCGCGAGAAGATCCTCGCAGTCCACATGAAGAAGCTGCCGCTGGCGCCCGACGTGAACCCGCGCACCATCGCGCGCGGCACGCCGGGCTTTTCGGGCGCGGATCTTGCCAACCTTTGCAACGAGGCGGCGCTGCTGGCCGCGCGCCGCAACAAGCGCCTCGTCGCGATGCAGGAATTCGAGGACGCCAAGGACAAGGTCATGATGGGCGCGGAGCGCCGCTCCATGGTCATGACCGAGGACGAGAAGAAGATGACCGCCTATCACGAGGCGGGCCACGCGCTCGTCTCGCTGAACGAGCCGGCGTCGGACCCGATCCACAAGGCGACCATCATCCCGCGCGGCCGTGCTTTGGGCATGGTGATGCGCCTGCCGGAGCGGGACAATTATTCCTATCACCGTGACAAGATGCACGCGAACCTCGCCGTCGCCATGGGCGGCCGCGTCGCCGAAGAGATCATCTTCGGGCACGACAAGGTCTCGAGCGGGGCGAGTGGCGATATTCAGTATGCCACCGATCTGGCGCGTAACATGGTGACCAAATGGGGCATGTCCGACAAGCTCGGCCCCCTGCAGTACGAGCAGAGCCAGGAAGGCTATCTCGGCATGGGCCAGACCGCGCGGACCATGTCCGGCGAGGAAACCAACAAGCTGATCGATGCCGAGATCAAGGCGCTGGTCGAGGGCGGGCTGAAGCGCGCGACCGATATCCTGACCGATCAGGAGGACAAGCTCCATCTCCTCGCGCAGGCGATGCTCGAATACGAGACGCTGACCGGCGAGGAAATCGACCAGCTTCTGAAGGACGGTAAGCTCGATCGCCCGGACGAGCCGCGCGGTCCGGTGCGGGTTGCGCCGGCCGGCGGCGGATCGGCCATTCCCAAGGCCGGCAAGCGCTTCGGCGGGGCTGGTGGTGCGAGCCCGCAAGGCGCCTGATCGACGTCCCGGGTTCCGCAGCGCTCGGAAACTTTCCGGTTCTGGGATGTTGTGTTCAGACAACGCATCATCCCACGAGGTCCGGACGTGAAGAAAGCAGCCATCCTGATAGCCACCTTGGCCCTTGCGGCCGGCGCCTGCTCGGAACAGACCCAGGCGGACGCCGAACGCGCTGCGGATCTGGCCGGAGACGATGTCGAGGCCAATCTCGAGGTCGCGGGCGAGGCCATCCAGGACGGCGCGATCGAGGCGGCCGACGGAATCAGCACGGGCGCCGCGAACCTGCGTGATGAGATGGAAGCCAGCGACACCGAGGAGCCGGGTCCGGCACCGATCACCGGAGAAGAACCTGTGCGCGACTGAATCGCCGCGCGATCAGTAAGCGCCCACCACGAACATGATCTGCGCGAACAGCACGGTGATGACCGCGATGAAGAACAGGAGTGCGGCGAGGCGCCACAAGGCCGATCGCCGCCTCAAATGATAGGCGCCGCGCAATTGCCGATATATGTGGATCGGCGGCACCAGCAGCAGGATCAAAGCTGACATGCCTCCCGGCACGCCGAGCTTGGCCAGAACCGAAACCACGATGAACAACAGCGACATGAATGCGATCGAATAGGTGATGAAGATCGCGTGGTCGTAGGCCCGGTAGCGGCGCCTCCAGAAGAACAGCAGCCATATGAAGGGGATCGAGAGCGGGATCAGCAGCCAGCTGAACTTGTAACCGTTGCTCTGTAGTTTGTAGAGCATCAGGTTGGGATTGTCCCGCCACTTCCCGATCGACTTGTCGAGCCATTTCGATCCGGTGGCGACCTCCAGGGTCTCCCGGCGATCGGGCGACATCAGGGGGAGGCTGTTCAGCGTCGCCAGCTGGCCCTCTACATCGGCGAGCTCTGCACGGGTTTCCGCGCGATCCGGATCGTCGCTGGCCATTGCCGCCAGTTCGGCGCGCAATCCGGCCCGTTCACCCTCCAGATTGCTGATCGCGTGGGATATCCCGCGGCTTGCCGAACCGAATTCGGCGGGGGTCGAAAGACCGATCCCGGCGATCTGGAACACCGCGAACATCAGGAACACCGAGAACAGGAAAAGCCCCATCGGACTGACGAAGCCCGCACGCTCCCCCTCGATATACCGGCGTGTCAGTTCGCCGGGCTTCAAAACCAGCTTGGGCAGCGTGCGCCAGATCCTGCCTTCGAAATGCAGGGCGCCGTGCAGCAGATCGTGCATGAAGGCGCCGAGCGTGCGATGAAGATGCGCCTGCTGTCCGCATTCGTGGCAATACGGCCCGGCCAGTGCCGCCCGGCAATTCAGGCAGATATTCTCGGCGAAATGGCCTTCGTCGGCCCTTGCGCTATTGGCCTTCGCGCCTTCTCCGTCGGCAGTGCGTGAAGACAGTTTGTCTTCGGTCCTGCCATTCGGCCCGTCCCCGATCTCGTTCATGCGCCCTCCCGCATCCTTTGCCACCATAATCATCCCCAATGGCATCCGTCGAGTGGAACATCAGTCGAACATCGGCGTTGATCAGCGAAGGAGATTAGTTATGACTGCCCCCCATCCCAACGAACATCCGAAAAGCGAACCGGTCTCGAACGCCGCGAAGGACCCGGAAGACTGGACGACCGGCGGCGAGCGCATGACCGGCGCGCAGGCGAGCTACCTCAAGACGCTGTGCGAGGAAGCGGGATGTCCCGAACGCTACGACACCGAACTGACCAAGGCGGATGCGTCGAAGATGATCGACGAGCTGCAGGCCGAGACGGGGCGGGGCCAGTAGCTGCCGCTCACTCCCCGAAACGAAAAAGGCCGCCCGGTGAGGGGCGGCCTTTTTTGCTTGTGAGATACGCCAGCGATCAGCCGTCGTAATCGGCGCCGATCGAGGTCGAGCGGGCCGGTGCTGACGCAGTGATCCGCAGCGCCTCGGCCGACTGGCTGAGCGAGGCGATCTCGTCGATATCGTCATCGTCGTCCGGCAGGATCTTCTGCAGGTTGAGCACGGCGGCTTCCTGGAGTTCCTTGGGCTTGATCGTCGTCTCGGCAATCTCGCGCAGCGCCACGACCGGGTTCTTGTCGCGATCGCGATCGATGGTCAGCTCCGCACCGCCCGAAATCTCGCGGGCGCGCTGTGCGGCCAAGAGGACGAGATCGAAACGGTTGGGAATCTTGTCTACGCAGTCTTCGACGGTAACGCGCGCCATGGGGCACTCCGATGCTTTGTTCCGGGTCGTACGGGAAAGCGTGCGCGATAGAGCCGGGAGGCGCGGGAGTCAAGGATTTGCGCCCGCGCCGGTGCGGCTCTAAGGCCCGAACGGATGACTCAGGACCGCGATCACGCAACCGGCTCCGAAGGGCGCAGCTATCGCGATCCGGAGCCTTTCTCGATCACCGCGCAGGGACAGGATCTGACGTTTCTGGGGCACGGCGCCGACCGGCGCGACAAGTTGATGGAACTCGTCCGCTCGGCGCAGACCTGCCTGAAGATCTGTTTCTACATTTTCTGCGAGGACCGGATCGGCACCGAGTTTCGCGATGCGCTGGTCGATGCTTGCCAGCGCGGGGTCGACGTGCATCTGGTGGTCGACAGTTTCGGCGCGGAGGTCTCCGACGAATTCATCGCGCCGTTCATTAAGGCCGGTGGTGGCTTCCACTGCTTCAGCTCGCGCTGGAGCGAGCGCTATCTCATCCGCAATCACCAGAAAATGGTCATCGCCGACGATGCCCGCGCCATGTTCGGCGGCTTCAACATCGAGGACGACTATTTCGCTCCGCCGGAAGAGAACGGCTGGTCCGATCTCGCCATTCTGATCGAGGGATCGGCAGTCGAAGGGCTGGTCGACTGGTTCGGTCGGCTGAGAAGCTGGACCGATGATGCCGATGCGAATTTCAAGGCGATCCGCCGGACCGTGCGCAGCTGGTACTGGGCCGATGGCGACAAGTGCCACTGGCTGGTCGGCGGCCCGACCACCCGCCTTTCCAGCTGGGCCCGCGGCGTCTCCGACGATCTCGACGAAGGCGAGCGACTGGACATGATCATGGCCTATTTCTCACCCTCGAAATCCCTGATGAAACGGATCGGACGGATCGCCGAGAAGGGCCAGACGCGGCTGGTGATGGCAGGAAAGTCGGATAACGGGGCGACCATCGGTGCGGCCCGTTCCCTCTATCACTACCTTCTCGGCAAGGGCGCGGCGATCCACGAATTCCGGCCCAGCAAGCTCCACACCAAGCTGATCGTGCTGGACGATGCCGTCTATATCGGCAGCGCCAATTTCGACATGCGCAGCCTCTATCTCAATCTCGAGATCGTGCTGCGGATCGAGGACAAGGCGCTGGCGGACCGGATGCGAGAATTCGTCACCCATTATGTCGAGGCGAGCGAGCATATCACGCCCGAACTGCACCACCGCCGGGCGACCTTGTGGAACCGCATTCGCTGGAACCTCGGCTGGATGCTGGTGTCCGTGGTCGATTACACCGTCACCCGGCGGCTCAATCTGGGCCTGTAACGGAACCTGAGGCGGGGCCGCCCATTGCATCGGGCATGATCCACCGTCCGCAAGTGATCGCCGCAGCCCTCTCCGCTCTCGTGCTGGTCGGCTGTTCGGACACCGACCCGGCCCCCGCCGAACAAGCCGCATCGCGTGCCGATCCTGCACCACCTCCCGCCGCCGAGCGACCCGCAAACGAGCGGCCGCAGCCCCCAGTCGTCCCACTCGAGCTGTCGCAGGCGGACTTGCGCGGGCTCCAGCTTGCCGGCGAGCTCGGCTGTGCCTTCAGCCCCGCGCCGGGCGCTGCTTCCTTGTTGTTCGCCACCGGGATCGTGGGTTCGGATCGTCCTGCCGAAGCGGCGATCAAGCTGACCGCCGAGGGGCCGGTGAAGCTGACAATGGATGGAGCGGACGGTTTCGACGGGCTGGCGCAAGGCGGCCTCTTCACCGGCGACGACGACATCTTTGCCGAGATCGCAACGAATGGCGATCCGATCGCCGAACAGCCGCAGGTCGCGATGGAATCGCCGCGCTATTCCGCCACGCTCGAAATCGGGCGCGGCGCGCAGTCGGTGACCGTGGACGGAATTTGGGAATGCGGGCCCTGAACGGGCATCAGCCTTCGCCCCAGCTCGAATAATCGCGCTTGTTGGGGCTGGTGAACTTGGTGAATTCGGGCTGGAAGTGGAGCGGCACATTGCCGGTCGAACCGTGGCGTTGCTTCGCCACCATCAGCGTCGCGCGGTTCTTGAGCTCGAGATAGCGCTCTTCCCAGATCCGGTACTTTTCCTGCACGTCCGGCGAGCTTTCGGCGGTCGGGAAGTCGGGGCGTACAGCCTCGTGGTAATAGTCGGCGCGGTAGATGAACCAGACCATGTCCGCGTCCTGTTCGATCGAGCCGGATTCGCGCAGGTCGGACAGCATCGGGCGCTTGTCCTCGCGCTGTTCGACCGCGCGGGAGAGCTGGGAGAGCGCGATCACCGGCACCTCCAGCTCCTTGGCGAGCGTCTTGAGGCCGCGGCTGATCTCGGAGATCTCGTTCACTCGGTTGTCGTTCGCGCGACCGGAACCCTGCAAAAGCTGGAGATAGTCGACCACGATCAGCCCGATATCGTGCCGCCGCTTCAGCCGCCGCGCGCGCGTGCGCAGGCCGGATATGGTAAGCGCCGGCGTGTCGTCGATATAGAGCGGGAGGTCGGCGAGCCGCTGGCTGGCGAAGGACAGCTTCTGGAACTCGTCGCGCGTGATCTTGCCCGAACGCAGGTTCTCGCTGGAAATCTCGGCCTGTTCGGCGAGGATACGGGTGGCGAGCTGGTCGGCGCTCATTTCCAGGCTGAAGAAGGCGGCCGGTGCGCCGTAATTGAACGGCCCGCCGTCTCGCTGGTAGTTCAGATGCTCCTCGGCGCAATTGTAGGCGATGTTCATGGCGAGCGAGCTCTTGCCCATGCCCGGACGTCCGGCGAGAATGATGAGGTCGGAATTGTGCAGGCCGGCGGTCTTCTCGTCGACCACTTCGAGGCCGGTGGTCTTGCCGGACAACCCGCCGCCCGAATTCATCGCCGCCTCGGCCATCTTGAGCGCGGCGAGCGCGGCGGAGCGGAAATCGCTCGCCTGATTGGCGGTGGTCGCGCCCTCGGCCACGCGGAACAGGTCCGCCTCGGCCTGCGCGATCTGGTCCATCGGCGCGACCTCTTCCGAGGTGTCGAGCGCGCCTTCCACGAGGTTCCGGCCGACACTCACCAGTTCGCGGAGCAGGGCGAGGTCGTAGATCTGCTCGGCCAGCTCGCGCGTC
Organism: Erythrobacter sp.; assembly: GCA_025698865.1. GTDB lineage: Bacteria > Pseudomonadota > Alphaproteobacteria > Sphingomonadales > Sphingomonadaceae > Qipengyuania. Next base: position 44,247 of record JAILWQ010000005.1, read on the forward strand.
GCCAGCAAGCCCTGGCCGTCCTGGGTCAGCAGAGCGAGGTAGGTCGTTCCGCCAAGCTGCTTGAGCGCCTCGTCGCCCTCGAAATACGGCTTCAGCGTCACCGGCGAAGCCACAGCGTTGCGTTCGAGCAGCTTGCCGATCCGCTCGTAGATGCGCTGGTGGACGGGTTCGAAGAAATGTTCGGGCCGCAGCTGGGTGGACAGCTCCTCCAGCACCTTGTTGTCGATCAGCACCGCGCCGAGGAACGCCGCCTCCGCCTCGATATTGGCAGGCAGCGTCTGGCCGCGAGGCTCCGCTTTCGAGGTCGAATCGGCTGTCGAATCGGAAGGGCGGATCATGAGGTCGGTTTCGGCCATCCGCGCCTGTTGCACGTTCCCGGCTTCGCTTTGCAAGGTAGCAGCGATGGTGCGGGCTTGTGGATAGCGGGGATGACAGGCCCGGCGCGTTTGAGCCTTGCCGCCACCCTCTCGCATCTGCGAAGGCGGAAACTTCGATGAGCGAATCCGCATCCTCTCCCGGCGATCACCGCATCGCCCAGATCGAACTCGACGAGGCGACCATCCTGTGGCGCAACGCCGATGTCGAGCAGGAGCGTCGCGTGGCGATCTTCGACCTGATCGAGGAGAACACGTTCAAGCCGGTGCGTGCCGTGCAGCGCGGGGCAGGGGGGCCGTACCATCTCACGCTGGCCGTGATGGACGGGCGGCTGAAGCTCACCATCGCCGACACGGCGGACGCAGTGCTGGAGGAGCTGATCCTCGGCCTTGCCCGCTTCCGCCGGCCGATCCGCGAATATTTCGCGATCTGCGACAGCTATTACCAGGCGATCCGCAAGGCGACCCCGGCCGAGATCGAGACGATCGACATGGCCCGCCGCGGCATCCACAACCGCGCGACCGAGCTGCTGATCGAGCGGCTCGACGGCAAGGTCGAGACCGACTTCGCCACTGCGCGGCGGCTGTTCACGCTGATCTGCGTCCTCCACATCAAGGTCTGAAGCGCAGCAATGGTACGCAGAAAATCCCGGAACAGGGGCGGGTTGAGTCGTCGTGGCGGCTGGAAGTTGCGGCTGTTCGGCGCAATCCTGCTGGCCGGCCTCATCGCCGCCGGCTGGCTGTGGTGGGAGCAGCGCACGTTCCGCGCGGACGAGAGCGTCTGGCCCGATCAGGGCGCGCTGGTCGGCGCGCGCGATGGGCCGGTGCGGATGGACACGCTTGCCGGGCTGGGCGCGAAATTCGTCTATCTCGAGGCGAGCGACGGCGCGCGCGGGCAGGACCGGGCGCTCGCCGAAAACCTTGCCGCCGCGCGCGAGGCTGGATTGCAGGTCGGGATGGTCCATACCTTCGACCCCTGCGTCGCGGCGGACGGACAGTCGGCCAATTTCGTGACCGTGGTGCCGCGCGATACCGATTTGCTGCCGCCCGCCATCCTGCTCGACCGCACGGCCGAGGATTGCCCCGAACGCGTCACCCGCGCGGCGATCCAGAGCGAGCTGCTGACGCTGGTCAACCAGATCGAGTCCCATGCCGGAAAGCCCGCCATTCTGGCGCCGTCCGAGGATTTCGAGGACGAATACGCGATCGCCTCGCGCATCGACCGCAATCTCTGGCTGACCCGCAACAGGGTGGAGCCGGTCTATGGCGGCAGACCGTGGATCATGTGGACGGCCAACACCGCGCTCGAGACCGAGGCGGCGCCTGGGCCGTTGCGCTGGGTCGTGGTCCGGCCGTAAGGGCCGATCCCATGACCAGGGATGCGATGACCAAGGACCCGATGACCGATGGCGACCTGATCGCTGCCGCGCGCGAGGCGGCCACCCGCTCCTATTCGCCGTATTCCGCGTTCCCCGTGGGCGCGGCGCTGCGCTTTGCCGATGGCAGCGTGGTGACCGGCACCAATATCGAGAATGCGAGCTACGGTCTGGCGCTGTGCGCCGAGACGGTCGCCGTCTCGAAGGCGATGGCCGACGGGGTTCGCGGCGGGTTGGAAGCCGTGGCGGTGACAGGGCCGGGCGATGCGCCGATCACGCCCTGCGGCCGCTGTCGTCAGGTGCTGAACGAACTCGCGCAGCTGGGCGGCACCGATCCCGAGATCCTCTGTGTCGGCCCCGCGGAAGTGCGCCGCATCCGCCTGAGCGCGCTTCTGCCCGAAGCTTTCGGGCCGGCCAGTCTCGGCTGAAGATCGGGTGTTAACCCCTCGCCGTTAGAGGCGAGGGCCATGAAGTTCATCAAGCTCGAATCGCGTGGCGGCAATTATCTGGTCGTCGCTTCCAACGTCGCGTGGCTGCGCAGCGCGGAGAACGGCCAGACCAGTGTCGGTATCGTCGGAGGTCAGCCGCTGCTCGTCACCGGATCGATCGAAGAGGTCGCGCAGCGGATTCTCGAAGGCTGAACGCCCGCGAGAAGGCGTCAGTCGCCTTCCGGCTCCAGCCACTCGACCAGAGCGGCGAGGCAGTCTCGCGCCAGCAGCTTGCTCCGCTCTGGGCTCCACCCCTGCGCCGGATCGGGCATCGAGGTGACGTCCTTGAACGGCATTTCCAGCGTCATCGCGGCGCAGCCGAAACGCTCGGCGACCTGATTGGTCGAGATCGCCAGATTGGCCGTGCCCGGCTTCGATTTCGGATAGCCGAGCTCGGTCTGGAAATCGGGCGTGCGTCGCGCGAGAATGCGCTGGTAGCGATAGAAGCGCTCGCCCTGCTCGTCGGTCCAGGAGGGGATACCCTCGAACCCGGCGAGGAACACGGCGGGGATCGCCTCGTCCCCGTGGACGTCCATCGCGAAATCGACGCCGGTCGTGTCCATGTGGTCGCGGATCGCGAGGATCTCGGGCGATTTTTCCGCGCTCGGTTCGGCCCATTCGCGGTTGAGATTGGTGCCGACCGCATTCGTCCGCAGGTGGCCACGGCGCGAGCCGTCGGGATTGACGTTGGGCACGATGTGGAAGCGGCATTCGCGGCGCAGGACCATGGCGACCGGATCGGTCGGATCGGTCAGCACTTCCAGCGCGCCTTCCATCCACCACTCGGCCATGGATTCGCCCGGATGCTGGCGGGCATAGAGCCAGACCTGCTTCGCGCCCTCGCCCAGTTCGAGGCAGTCGATCGGCTGGCCGTCCAGCGTTTGCCCGAGGCGGATATAGTCCACGCCTTCGCAGGCGGCGGTTTCGGCCACCAGATCGTGATGCCGCTCCATCGAATAGGGCGCGAAATAGGCGAACCAGGCGAGATCGCTCGCCGGCGTGTAGCGGATCGCCAGCGTGCCGCCATCGGCATCCTTGTCGAACGAGGACGAAGCGCGGCCCCAATATTCGCGGTCTTCGGAGACGACGGCGTCGTAATCCGGCCAACCGCCGGGATAGGCGCTGTCGTTGAGGCCGGTGATGTGAAGCTCGAGCTCGCGTCCCGCAGCGCCCGACACGCGGAAATGAAACCACTGCCTGAATTCGCTCATGTGGTCGCGGGGGATCGCGAGTCTCGCGCTGGCACCTTCGGTCGAGAGAACCTCGATATTGCCGCTGTCGAAAGCCGAATCGATCCGGATGTCGCTCACTCTGTATTCCTCACTTCGTATGTCTCGCCATTATTGCCCGGAAAGTCCCGGAACAGTGCGGAGGCCAGCCTCTGGGCGCTCGCCTCGCGATCCGCAAGGGCCGAGTTCCGGCCGGCGTCGAAGTCGGCTCGCGCTTCCCACAGGCTCGCGCCCGAGGCCCGATCGCGGATCGTCACGGCCATCTCGGTCCCGATCCGTTCCTGCGAGCCGCCGCCCAGATTGATGCCAAGGCCGAGGCCCACTCCCGATCCGAAAGTGCCGGTCGAACCACCGACGCCCACGCTGACCGGGGAGCGCTGACCGCTCGCGCCGATGATGAAGCGTTCCACCCGGACTTCTGCGATCTGGGAGGCGCTCGAACGCGGCCCCTCGCGATAGCCGAGCCGTTGCAATTCCCGCGCCACGGCGGCGGAATAGGCCGAGGTCTCGAGGCCACCCTCGGCGCTGACGAAGACGGTGCCCGTGCCCAGCCGCGTGGAGGTGTCGGCAGCGACGAAGCGAGTCACCTCGACCGGGCTGGGCGGGGCGGTCGTCGCGCAGGCGGCGAGCGAGAGGGCAAGGATCGGGGCGGGAAGGATGCGGCGAATCATGGCGTGCTCTCCGTGGCGGGGTGTTGTTGCTGTATGGATCAACGGATGAGAGGGCCGAGTGGCACCAGAGGATCGCACGGATTGCGCAAGGCGGCCGTTTGCGTCAGGGTTTCGCATTGCCGAAATGCTTGACCGGCGCCCGCGGTGCGGCTAACGGCCCGCCTTGAAATTGCCGCGTCGGAGGCCCATCTCCGGCGCGCATTTGTTTTCAGACGCCCGATGTCCATCGGCCCGAACAGACGAGATCGACATGAAAGTCCGCAACAGCCTCAAGTCGCTGAAGAACCGTCATCGCGACTGCCGCGTGATCCGCCGTCGCGGGCGCACCTACGTCATCAACAAGACCAATCGTCGTTTCAAGGCCCGTCAGGGCTGATCACCGGCGAATTCCGGCGCGGCTGAACGCGCCGGGCATGGTTGCTTGTCACGGCCCGGCTCCGATTAGGAGTGCGGGCCGCTTGCATGATGGGAGCAGCGCGATGGCGGAAGCAGGCCGGATAGAGGCGGTCGTGTTCGATGTCGGTCGGGTGCTGTTCGAATGGGACCTGCGGCATCTCTTCGCCAAGCTGGTGCCGGACGAGGCGGAACTCGATCGGGTGCTCGCCGATGTCGTCACCGAGCAATGGCATTTCGAGCATGACCAAGGCCGAACGCTCGCCGAGATGACGGCGGAACGAAAGGCTCTGTTCCCCGGTGATGCCGCGTTGATCGACGCCTACGCCGCGCGCTTCAACGAGACCATTCCCGGCCCCGTCGCTGGCAGTCTGGAGATCGTCGCCGAACTTGATGCAGCGGGCGTGCCCCTGTTCGCGATCACCAATTTCGGAGCGGAATTCTGGGACGGCTTCGCGCCCGGCCAGCCTGTGTTCGACCGCTTCCACGACATCGTCGTCTCGGGACGCGAGAAGCTGGCCAAGCCCGATCCGGCCATCTTCGCACTCGCCGCCAAGCGTTTCGGCCATGTTCCCGAACACATGTTCTTCATCGACGACAATGCGGCGAATATCGACGCGGCGCGCGCCTGCGCTTGGCAGGTCCACCATTTCACCGGCGCCGACGAATTGCGCGCCGATCTCGAGCGGCGGGGTCTCCTGCCATCATGACAAAAGCCCCGGCGGGTCGCGCCGGGGCTTCGGGAGTCTCCACCTTCGCAATGGCGGTTGGAGAGCGGAAGGGGGAATGTTTGCTCCGGCGGTCAGCCGTTGCACTTCGCCAGCTTCTCGTCCTCGAGCACCTCGCCTTTGGTCGTGAAGCTCGCCACGGTGCCGACCTGGCGCTGCAGTTCGCGGCACACGCGAAGGGGGCGGCTGGTGCCCTTGCCGGCGACACACGTCGTACCGGCACAAGTCCACGCGATGCCGCCCGCAATGGCACGCGTGTCCTTGGCGGGAGCGGCGAGTTCGGCACGGTAATAGGGGCCGCCGGTAGCCTGGGCGGGGGCAGGAGAGATCGCCGCGCCGAGGGTGAGCGCAGTCCACGCCGTGGCGGCGCCGATGGCGCCGATACGGGCCTTGCTGGAAAGAGAGAAGGTCATCGCGTCATCCTTTGATGGAAAGCAGCCTCCGTTTGGACTGCCGGAACAGGGTTTTGTTTTGCAACCGGTTGCGGATTGCTACCTAAATCGCTAGATTGCATATTGCAACTGGTTTTCCGCGAATAATTTTGCGGCATCGGGTTTTGGGTCTAGAACCCGCACCCGAGGGAAAGGATTGTCATGGGTGATGTGAGAGAGCCGCTCCGCGAGCTCACCGAATGCGGCCTGCCGCAGGCGCTCGAGGTGATGGGCGAACGCTGGAGCTTCATGATCCTGAGGGCGAGCTTCAACGGCCTCCATCATTTCGAGGAATTCCTGAGCGAACTCGGCATCGCCCGCAACATCCTCTCCAACCGGCTGGCCAAACTGGTCGAGCACGAGATACTCGTCCGTCTGCCGATGGCGGAGGATCGCCGGAAGATCGAGTACCGCCTCACCGAAAAGGGCTTCGACCTGCTGCCCGCGATGATCGCCCTGCGTCAGTGGGGGCAGAAATACCGGGCCGAGGTGGTCGAGAACCCGGTGCTGGTGGACGAGGCGGATCGCCTGCCGATCGGGCCGGTCTCGATCCTCGCCCATGACGGGCGCGTGCTCGATCCTGAAGATCTGCGGCTGGTCGAGCGGGCGAACGTGGGACAGCGTGCCGATGGGAGCCAGGCGAAGGCGGGCTCTCCGGTAGGGCGCGGCGCGATGACCGATCTGAAAGCCGCCAAAGCCCAGCCGGCCTGAACGGCGCGGCCCTTCCGTGTCAGCCAAAACCACGCCGGACGGACGCTATATCATCGTGCGCGGACAGCTCTGGCGCGCTTCCGACCCTGGCATTGCCGCCGACAGGCGCGAGGAACGAGCTCATGGACGCGCGCCGGGCGGTCGGCGCGGCGTTGCGGGGCGGGAACCCTGCGGCAGAGAAGGAAGCCCGCGCCTGTGTCCACGCGGCGAAGGTGGCCCTCGGCGAGCGCGGTCCCGTCTGGTGGACCGACGACGCGCCGGACTACAACCGCCATCTGGTGAAGAACACGCCCTACGCCGACGGGGAGCATGGTTAACGGCGGGGCGGGCTCCCTCGTTAGGTTCATCTAAACCATTGGCCTGCCAGCAGGGTTTTCGTCGCAGCCTCGAAGTGCCAGATGGGTCCCGCCAGTTGATCGTCGTCGAAATCCAGAACGAGACCCATCACACATGCTTCTCGCTCGAATTCGCCTGCGTCCCCCGCATCGGCGAGGGGCTGAGGCTGCGGGAAGCGAATGGCGACTGGGCGAGCTACGATGTGCTCGATGTCTGGTATCAGCCGGCCGGGCACGCCGGGCCATGGGTGCCCTATATCCATATCCGCATGACGCCCGAGGAGGTCGAGGCCCCCGATCGCGACCAGCGTCCCGAGCGGCGGCGCCCGGCGAACGACACCAGCCGGGCCGTGCCGATCGACGAATTCCTCCGCAAGTTCGAGGGCGAACGACACCACCGCCCGACCGCGATCGCCCTCGATCCGGACATCGCCACCCAAAGGCGGTGAACGCAAGCGAAGGCGCCTTCTGGCGGTAAGGCCATCGTTAACCAGCGTCTGGTAGGTGTTCCCCCGCACAGCTGCATCTGGTCGCGATGCTGCATGAACATGACGGGGCCATTGCAATGAACCAGACCGGCGCAACCAGTCGGAGCATCACCGACACGGTCATGCGTCTCCTGTCGCGCGGGGGCAACGCGCCCCAGGCCGCAGGCGAAACGCGACTCGATCTGATGGATCGCATTTCCGATTTCTTCGCCCGGCACGATCTCGACGTGAGCGCGGCAAATCTCCTGCGCGCGCATGCCGCGCTTTCCGGGACCGATCTCAGGCTCTCCCGCAAGATCGCCGAGCGGGAAGAGGAGGGGCGTCCTGTCACGCAAGCCTGGCTCGACACGATTGCGGAAGAGGACGGCAGGCAGGCCGACGATCTCGCTGATTTCGATCGCCTCAACGCTGATCTGAACGAATCGATCGAGAGCTTTTCGCGCACCGCCCGCACCGCCCGCAGCGCGGCGACCGACTACAAGATCGCGCTGAGCGAACACGCGCGTTCGATGGACTCCCCCGAGACCACCAGCCAGCTGCTCGCCAGTCTCACAGATCTGACCAAGGCGCTGCTCGAACGCACGCGCCAGGCCGAGAGCGAGATGAAGCGCAGCGAGCGGGAGGCCGCGTCCTTGCGCAAGAATCTCGAAAAGGCGCAGCGCGCGGCCGAGATCGACCATTTGACCGGCCTGCCCAACCGCCGCGCTTTCGAAGGCCTGCTGGAGCGGCATTATCGCGAGGCGCGCAGCGAGATGGAGCCGCTGTGCCTCGCCTTCTGCGACATCGATCATTTCAAGACGGTCAACGACACCCACGGCCACGAAACCGGCGACCGGGTGATCCAGATGATCGCCCAGGCGCTGGCCCGCGCCTCGAACGACAATTGCCATGTCGCGCGGCAGGGCGGCGACGAATTCGTCCTGCTGTTTCGCGGCCTTTCCCTGAGCGAGGCGCGCGAACGGCTCGACTGGGTGCGCGAGCGACTGTCGGACCGGTCCTTCGTCAACCGGACGACGGACGAGAAGATCGGGGCGATCACCTTTTCCGGCGGGCTGGCCGACGTGTTCGCCTACGACAATCGGCGTGCGGCCCTGCGCGCGGCGGACGAGGCGCTCTACCGGGCGAAGGGACAGGGTCGCAACCGGATCGAACTGGCCGAAAAACAGCGCTGAGCGCGCGCTCGCAAAACGGCCGGGCCTCGCCTCGTTCGCTTACGCAGGCCGGGCAGGGCAGTACCGGTTCAGATAGTCGCCATGCGCCGGCATGTGTTCGACAAGGAAGCGGATCGACTTCTCGATCTCGCCCATCTCGCGCGCCAGTTTTTCCCGGTCCAGCGTATCGGCCAGCGGATTGTGGCCTTCCATCGCGATCCCCTGACCCATCATCACGGCGGCCCAGCTCGTCTCGGCGAAAAGCTCGTCCTCCTCGCGGAAGATCTGCCCGGTGGCGCGGAACAGCTCGATCTTCTCGGTCAGCGTCTCGGGCACGGCCATGGTGCGGCAATGGTCCCAGAACTGCGTGTCGTCACGCCGCGTCGCATTGTAATGCAGCACCAGAAAATCGCGGATGCGCGCGTATTCCTTGCCCGTCAGCCGGTTGTAGGCGTCCTGTTGCGGCTGAGTGATGCCGCTGAGCGAGAGTACCGCGACAAGCTTGCTGATGCCTGTGCCGATGAGATGGATCGACGTCGATTCCAGCGGCTCCATGAACCCAGCGGCCAGCCCGATCGCGACCACGTTGCGGTTCCAGAACTTCTTGCGCCGGCCGGTGACGAAGCGGAGGAAATTGGGCTCCGCGCCCGGCTCCCCCGCTATGTTCGAGCGAAGGATGCTCCAGGCCTCGTCATCGCTCATGAACTCGCTGCAATAGACATGGCCGTTGCCGTTGCGATGCTGGAGCGGAACCTCCCACTGCCAGCCTGCCCCGTGCGCGGTGGCGCGGGTGAAGGGCGCGACGGGGGCGTTCGGCGGACGATCGCAGGGCACGGCCACGGCCCGGTCGCAGGGCAGCAGGTGGCGCCAGTCCTCGTAGCCCGTTTCGAGAGCCTGCTCGATAAGCAGTCCGCGAAAGCCGGAGCAGTCGATGAACAGATCGCCCGCGATCCGTGCACCGTCCTCCATGGTGATGGAGGACACGTAGCCGCTTTCCGGATCGAGCGAGACATCGGCGACCTTGCCCTCTTGCCGGACCACGCCGCGGGCTTCGGCATATCCCCGCAGGAACCGGGCATAGCGGCCGGCATCGATGTGATAGGCGTAGTTCATCGGCGGCAGATCGTCGCGCGCGTAATCCTGCGTGCGAGAGAACTTGCCGAAATACGCGGCCATGGTTTCGAGGTTGAACACCTGGATCGGCCGCTTGTCGCCTTCCTGCCGCATCCGGTGCCAGATATGCGGAAAGGAGAGGCCGGCCACGTCGTAGCCGTAGCTGCCGAAGGGGTGGATGTAGCTTTCCCCTTCCGCGCCCCAGTTCGCGAACTGGATGCCCAGCTTGAAAGTGCCACCAACGGCGGCCAGCATTTCCGCCTCGTCGATCTCGAGCAACTGGTTGAACTGGACGAAGGGCGGGATCGTTGCCTCGCCGACGCCGACAGTGCCGATCTGTTCTGATTCGACGAGCGTGACGGCCAGCTCGCGCCCCGTCTTGAGCCTCGACAGGGCGGCAGCAGCCATCCAGCCCGCCGTTCCCCCGCCCACGATCACGATCGATTCTATCGCCATCTATCCTGCGCTTTCCTCGCATCTCCCGGAGGGGACATTAACCCCGCAGGGAATTTTTGTGAACGTTCATTTTCAGGTTGAGAACGCTCTCAACGAGGCATATGAGGCGGGTTCATAAGAGCGGGCAATCGTCCCGACCAGAGGTGAGGGGAAAGACCATGATCGGCTACAGCCGCAACTCCGTTGCATGTGCGCAGATGCGCAACGCTGCCTTGGGCGGTGTCTCGGCGCTCGCGCTGTCGCTCGGTCTGGCCGTTCCCGCCGCCGCTCAGGATGCGCCTGCCTCCACGCAGGATACGCAGGACGAAGGGCTGCTCGAGGAAACGCCGGGGGGCACTCCCGAAGCGGTGGAGGACGACGAGAACACGATCGTCGTCACCGGTTTTCGCGCTTCGCTGGGCTCCGCTCAGGATGTGAAGCGCGATGCGGACACTTTCGTCGACGTCATCACCGCCGAGGATATCGGTGCACTGCCGGACCGCTCGGTCGCCGAGGCGCTCCAGCGGGTGCCCGGCGTCAATGTCAGCCGGTTCGAGGGCCAGGACGATCCGGACCGGTTCTCGGTCGAAGGTTCGGGCATCATCATCCGCGGCCTGCCGTTCGTCCGGTCGGAACTGAACGGTCGCGAGATTTTCTCGGCCAATGGCGGTCGCTCGCTCAGCTTCAACGATGTTTCGCCCGAATTGCTGGGCCGGGTCGAGGTGTTCAAGAACACCACCGCCGACATGATCGACGGCGGTATCTCGGGCACCGTCAATCTCGTGACGCGCAAGCCGCTCGACAACCGCGGCTTCAAGATCGCCGGCACGATCGAGGCGAATTACGGCGATCTCGCCGAAAAGGTTTCGCCCGGCTTCTCGGGGTTGATTTCCGACACGTTCGACACCGGAATCGGCACGTTCGGCGTCCAGCTGGGATATGCGCAGCAGGAACTCATCACGCGCACCGACGCCTCGCAGATCACCGATCCATGCTACCGCGCGCCGAGTCTCGACGGGCCGTGCCTGCGCGTGCGTCCCGTCACCGCCGACGGGGTCGGGGGTGATGCGACCCAGTTCGACGAGACCAATTTCCCGCCCGAAGGTTCGGTTATCGTGCCCAAGGGGGCAGGGGTCCGCACCACCCGGCTGGAGCGCGACCGGCGCGCCTATTCCGGGGTGCTCCAGTGGGAAAGCCGCGATGGCGGCGCAGTCGCGACTCTGGAATATCTCCGGGCCGAGATCGAAGGCGAGCTGGACGAATTCTCCGCGCTCGCGCTCGTCAACGACGATGCGCTGTTTCCGGTGGTGGCTCCCGGCACCACGCCGACTTTCAACGGCAACCAGTTCGAAACAATCACGCTGACGCAGTTCTCGCCCGTCAACCCGAGCGGCGGCATCCCTCTCGAATTCCTGCGTTTCCAGCGCGAGGACGACGCGATGACGCAGGACATCTCGTTCGACTTCAAGGCCTCGCTCTCGGACCGGGTGCGGTTCAATCTGGAAGCGCAATACATCGATTCCGACCGCAACGAGGTCGGCGTGATCGCCGCGATGCAGAGCTTCGCGGACATCGCCATCGACAATCGCGGCAAGACACCGGTCATCCAGTTCCTTCAGCCCGGCACCGGGCAGAGCCCGGCGGATTACTTCGCCGATCCGGGCTCCAGCTATTACTGGTTCCTGATCGACAATCAGGTGCAGAACGAAGGGAGCCTCGGCAGCATCCGGGGCGACTTCGAAGTGGATCTGAGCGATTCCGGGCTGCTGCGGCACATGCGCTTCGGCGCGCGCTGGGCGGAGCGCAGTGTGTCCACGCGCAATTCCTTCTTCTCCAACTGGGGCAACCTCTCGGCTCCCTGGACCGGGGGCGGCGCCGTTTACGGCGACCAGTTTGATGCCTCGCAGGTGCGCAGCCCCTTCGCGGACGGTTTCCAGCGCGGCGAGGCGCCGACCCCGTTCGGCGACGGGCGGGCCGTGTTCTTCGGCGGCGACGATTTCATCGGCGAATATCTCAGCGGCGTGACCGAGGCGCAGGCGGGGGCGATCAACGCCATCTCGCAGACGCCAAATCCCTTCATCCCGCTCACCGCCCGCGCCGGCCTCACGCCCGGTTCGCTATTCCGCGACAGCGAGGCGCCGACGGTCGACGAGTTCACCACCGCAGCCTATGTCCGCTTCGATTTCGCCCGCGAGTTCGGCAATGGCTGGAATCTCGATGGCAATTTCGGCCTGCGCTACATCGATACCCAGATCGACAGCGGCGGCCAGATCAGCTTCCCCTTCCCCGGCAATCTCGACGTCGACGAGAACGGCACGGTCACCGCAGGGGAGCTGCGCGAGGTTTGCGCCGAGATCGAGGCGGGCCAGCAGGCTCCCGGCTATTGCGGGCTTTCCGATGCGAGGCTGGCGGAATTCGCTTCGGTCTTCACCGGCGAAACCATTCCCGACAATGCGACGATCGCGTTCGACAACTGGCTGCCCTCCTTCAACATCCGTCTCGATGTCGGCGGCGGTCTGCTGTTCCGCGGTGCCGTCTCGCGGGGAATCTCCCGGCCCGATCTCGGTTCCTTTGGCACGGGCGGCGCGATCTTCGACAATACGGGGACGCTGCGCCAGGAAGGTCTGCTGGAGACCGGTCCGCTGTTCCAGATCTTCACCGGCAACCGGCTGCTGCGCCCGGTCGAATCATGGAATTACGACCTTTCGGCGGAATGGTATTTCGCTCGCGTCGGCTCGCTCACCGCATCCCTGTTCATGAAGGACATCAAGGGGATCGTGAATCAGGGCGCCGTGCTGCGTGAATTCACCAGCCCGAGCGGCGTGACGACCGACGTTCTGGTCCAGGGGCCGACCAACACCGATCGCGGGCGGTTGAAGGGGGCGGAAATCGCCTATCAGCACGCGTTTGATTTCCTGCCCGGTGCGCTGGGCGGGCTGGGAACGCAGCTGACCTACACCTACGTCGATGCCGGGGATTTCAACAACGACTCTCTCGGCGCGCAGCAAAGCCCGTTCGCGGCCGGTCTGCCGCTGGCGGGCGTGTCGAAGCACACCGCCAACGCGGTCCTGTTCTACGAGCGCGGGCCGATATCCGCCCGTACCGCCTACAACTGGCGCTCCTCGTTCCTTCAGACGCCCCGCGATGTGATCTTCCCCTTCTCTCCGATCTATTCGGAAAGCACGGGACAACTCGACGCCTCGATCTTCTTCGCGGTGACCGACCAGATCAAGCTGGGCGTCCAGGGCGTCAACCTGCTCGACGAGGTGACCCGCACATCGCAGGTGATCGACTTCGACGGCACCCGCGTGGCCCGCTCCGCTTTCCGCAACGACAGGCGCTTCACCTTCCTCGCGCGGTTCGATTTCTGATCCGCGCGGGAAAGACCAGCTCGTGACGGGCCGCGCGGCGGCGCGCACCGTCCTTGTGGCAATCGCCGGCCAGAAGGGCTAACCGCGCCCCGGACCGGGGTTTTGGCGGGTTGACGAATAATGGCTCGGCGCAGGCAAGCGGTAACGATCAAACACGTGGCGGCCGATGCGGGCGTCTCGTTGCAGACTGTCAGCCGCGTCATCAACGACGAGCCGAACGTGCGCGCCGAGATGAAGGCGCGCGTCCAGGAATCGATCGACAGGCTGGGATACCATCCCTCGATCGCCGCCCAGCGGATGAGCGGATCGCGCTCCTACCTCATCCTCGCGATCAACGACCGCGAGCGTACCATCGCCGACTGGAAAGCGCGCGAGGGGCGCGACTGGGTCGACCAGATGCTGCTGGGCGGAATGCTGACCTGTGCCGAGCGGCATTACCGGATGCTGATCGAACTGGTCGACACGCATAGCGATCATGTCGAGCGCGAGCTGGGCGCCGCGATCGCCGCATTGCAGCCGGACGGGGTGATCCTGACCCCGCCGCATTCGGAGAACGCGATCATCACCGGGTATCTGGCCGGCCGCAAGATACCCTTCGCCCGCATCGGGTCGCGCCAGCCGGGTCCGGGCATCGCGATGACGATGGGCGACAGCGACAACGCCCGTCTCGCGACCGAACATCTGATCGGCCTCGGCCACAGGAGGATCGGCTTCGTTGCGGGGCCGCAGGATTTCAGCCTCGCCAATCGCCGGATTGCAGGCTGGCGCGCGGCGATGGCGGATGCGGATCTGCCCTGCGACGATTTGTGCGAGCGCGGCGATTTCGGCTTCGAAAGCGGGCGCGCCGCCGCCGCCAAGCTGCTCGACCTGCCCGATCCGCCCACCGCAATGATTTGCAGCAGCGACCAGATGACGCTCGCCGCGCTCGATCTCGCGCGCAGCCGCGAACTCGCCGTTCCGGCCGACCTTTCGCTGGTGAGTTTCGACAATTCCCCGATCGTGCGCTTCACCGATCCGCCACTGACCGCGGTTGACCAGCCGATCGCCGCGACTATCGCCCGTGCGGTGGAAATGCTGATCGACTTCCACGAAAATCCGGAGCCGGAGGAGCCGGTGGTGATCGGCGGAGAACTGGTGATCCGGGGGTCGACCGGAGCGATCCGTGGCCGCGATCGCCGCTGAATCTCCGAATGCGGGGCCGCGGCAGTCGCGCCGCTTCCTGGCGCTTTACGCGCTGGCGGCGGCGGGCGGGGCGGTGGCTTACGTTCCGTTCCTCACGATCCTCCTCCCGGTGCAGGTTCAAGCTCTGGCGCCGGAGAACGGGATCGCCGCGCTCGCCTACATCACCTTCGTCGGCGCGATCACCGCCAGCCTCGCCAATATCGCGTTCGGCTGGGTCAGCGACCGGACGGCACGGCGGCGCAGCTGGATCGCGGGCGGCCTCCTGCTGTCGGCCGCCCTGCTGGTCGCAATGCCCGGGGCGCGGAGCGTCGCCACGCTGATGGCGATGGTCGCGGCGTGGCAGATCGCGCTCAACATGATGCTCGCGCCGCTCGCCGCATGGGCGGGCGACAGCGTGCCGGATCGGCAGAAAGGCACGCTCGGCGGATTGCTCGCCTTCTCCCCCGCGCTGGGTGCGGGTGCGGGAATGTTCGTCACGTGGCCTGGGCTCGCGACGGCAGAAACCCGACTGGTGCTGGTCGCAGCGCTGACAGTGTTGATGGTGGGACCGGTGCTGGTGCTGGGGGCGCCGCGACCGATGCCGCAGCTGATGTCGCCATGCGAGGGTCCGCCAACCCGGCGCCCGAGGGAAGGCAGAACCGTTGCCGCCATGTGGCTTGCCCGGCTGCTGGTGCAGATCGCCGAGGCCGCCCTGTTCGCCTTCCTGCTGTTCTGGCTTCAGTCGATCGATGCGAGTTTCGGCGACAACGACATCGCCATCGTCTTTGCCGCAGTCCTCTGCCTGTCCGTGCCGATCGCCATGCTGGCCGGGCCATGGTCCGACCGCCGGAACCGTCCCTTGCGTCCGCTGGTCGTCAGCGCGGCGGTGGGGTCGACCGGCCTTTTGGTGATGGCCTTCGCCACCGGGCTGGGCGCGGGAATCGCCGGATATGTCGTGTTCGGCCTCGGCATGAGCGTGTTTCTCACCCTCCATGCGAGCCAGACGCTCCGCGTCCTGCCCCGGCCGGCGACGCGGGGACGGGACCTTGGTATTTTCAATCTCACCAACACGGTGCCTTCGCTGATCGTCCCCTGGCTGACGCTCGCTCTGGTACCCCTGTTCGGCTTCGGCGCGCTGTTTCTCCTGCTTGCGGCGCTGGCGATGATCGCCGTCTTCCTGCTTCTGGCGATCGACCGGATTTAATCGCTTGCCATCGGCTTCCCGACATGCGAGCCAAAGACGGTTGATAACGTTCCCATACAAGGGCGCGAGGGAGGATTGTTATGAGAGCGTGGTGGTTGGCCGGTGCGGCCGGTCTGGCTCTGTCCGGGTGTGTGACGAGCGGGGCGGTCGATCAGGGGACCCCTATCGCGGCGCATGACGATCGCAGCGAAGATGCGCGGGTGGCGGATCTGCTCGCGCGCATGAGCGTGGAGCGCAAGGTCGCCCAGCTGATCCAGCCGCAGATCAATTCCTTCACGGCGGAGGATATGCGCCGCTACCGTTTCGGCAGCTATCTCAACGGCGGTAATGGCGGACCCTACGGCGAGGAATTCGCGCCGGCCTCCGAATGGCTGCGACTTGCAGACGAGATGTGGGAAGCCTCCACCGCGCCCATGCCGGGCGGCGAACCGGTGATCCCGACGATGTGGGGAACCGACGCCGTCCACGGCCACACCAATGTCGTCGGGGCGACGATCTTCCCGCACAATATCGGCTTGGGCGCTGCGGGCGATGCGGATCTGGTCCGCCGTATCGGCGAAGCGACCGCAGCGGAAATCGCGGCGACCGGAATCGACTGGAACTTCTCGCCCACCGTAGCCGTCGCGCGCGACGATCGCTGGGGCCGGACCTACGAAAGCTATTCGGAGAATCCCGAACTCACCGCGCGGATGGGCGCCGCGCTGGTCGAAGGGCTTCAGGGCCGAAAGGGATCGGAGGAGTTTCTCGGCGCGGGCCACGTGATCTCGACCGCCAAGCATTTCTTCGGCGACGGCGGGACCGAAGGCGGCGTCGACCAGGGAGACGTCAATGGCGACATCGACGAACTGATCGCGATCCACGCCGCACCCTATCCGGCAGCGATCGCGGCGGGCGTCCAGTCGATCATGGCGAGCTTCAACTCGGTCAACGGGCGCAAGATGCACGGCAACGGCCCGCTGCTGACCGGCCTGTTGCGCGAGCGCATGGGCTTCGACGGCGTGGTCGTGGGCGACTGGAACGGCCACGGACAGATCGCCGGATGCACCGACGCGAACTGTCCGCAGGCACTGCTCGCCGGGCTCGATATCTACATGGTGCCCGATGACTGGCGCGGCCTGATGGAAAGCCTGACCGCGCAGGTGCGCGACGGCACGATCCCGATGGCCCGGCTCGACGAGGCGGTGCGACGTGTGCTGCGCATGAAGATGCGTGCCGGACTGCTCGATGCGCCCAGGCCTTCCGCCCGGGCGATCGGCGGCGACTACGCCCTGCTCGGCTCGGCCGATCACCGCGCACTGGCGCGCGAGGCGGTCGCCAAGTCGCAGGTCCTGCTCAAGAACGACGGCACGCTGCCCCTGCGCGGCGGGCAGACCATCCTCGTTTCCGGCGTGGCCGCCGACAGTATCGGTCAGGCGGCGGGCGGATGGACGCTGACCTGGCAGGGCGGGCGCGAGCTGACCAACGACTATTTCCCCGGCGCGACCTCGATCTGGTCGGGCATCCGGCAGGCGAGCGAGGCCGCCGGTGCGACGGCCACGCTCTCGCCCGACGGCAGCTTCACCACGCGGCCGGACGTGGCCGTGGTGGTGTTCGGCGAGGAGCCCTATGCCGAATTTGCAGGCGACCGGACGAACCTCGTCCTGTCCGACGAGGAAGGGCTGAAGCTGCTCCGCAAGTTCGAGGCGGACGGCATTCCGGCGGTCGCCGTGTTCCTCTCGGGCCGCCCGATGTGGATGAACCGCGAGCTGAACGCGGCCGACGCCTTCGTCGCATCGTGGCTGCCCGGCGGGGAGGGCGCGGGCGTCGCCGACATCCTGTTCGGCCGCAGCCCGGCAAGCGGTCGCCTCTCCTTCAGCTGGCCGGAGCAGTGCGGCGGCGCGCCGCTCAATTCGGCCGAGGGCGCGCTGTTTCCCGTAGGTTTCGGCCGCGCGCTCGGCGACACCTCGCCGCTCGCCCGGCTCGACGAGACCTGTGGTTTCCTTGCCGATGGCAGCGCTGTCGAATGGTTTGTCAACGGACGGCTCGGCGCGAATGTCGCGGCCAGCGCGGGCACGACCGACCTGCCCAATCTGCGCGGACAGGCGGGCGGCATCGTCGCACGCGGGATCGACAACCAGCGGCAGGAGGATGCCCGCGAGATCGCCTTTGCGCCCGGCGCGGAACTGACCCTTCGCCAGTCCGGCGCCGGTGCGGGGGCCTATCGCATATCCTACGCGATCGAGGGCAGGCCGACCGCGCCCGTCACACTGCGTATCGGCGGCTCGGAACTGGATATCACTCCGCAGATCGAGAATGCGAGCGGCAAGAGCTGGCGGGAAATGATCCTGACCGAGGAATGCGTGGCGGAGCTCGGCGACAGCGTGACCATCGCCTCCGACGGGGCATTGACCATGCGGATCGCGAAGATCACGCGGCAGGACTTGCCCGAGGGCACCAAGTGCTCTTTCTGAGCGCACGACATCACTGATCACGATCGCCCGCGAAGGCCGTGACGAGAGGGGAATTGGATATGGCACTGGCACCGGAAGTCGCATCGAGCACTGCGCCGCATCCGATCGAACCCGAAGGCGGGGCCGGCGGTATCAACGCGCCCGGCCTGCAATATTTCGTGTTCGGGCTGTTCTTCATCTTCGGCGGGATCACCTCGCTCAACGACGTGCTGATCCCCAAACTGCGCGAGCTGTTCACGCTCAACTACACCCAGGCGATGCTGGTGCAGTTCTGCTTCTTCTTCGCCTATCTGGTGATCGGCATCCCCGGCGCGAGGCTGGTCAAGCGCATCGGATACATGCGCGGCGCTGTCGCCGGGCTCTGCACCATGATCGCAGGCTGCCTGCTGTTCATCCCGGCGAGCCAGACGGCCACCTATCCGCTGTTCCTCGGGGCGCTGTTCGTCCTCGCAAGCGGCGTGGTGATCGTGCAGGTCGTCGCCAATCCCCTCATCAGCCTGCTCGGCGATCAGCGCACCGCGCACAGCCGCCTGACCTTCGCGCAGGCGTTCAATTCGCTGGGCACGACGGTGTTTCCGATCGTCGGCTCGATCGTCATCCTGGGGAGCCTCGCCGCCGTCAGCGCCGACCAGTTGTCCGGGGCGGACCTCTCCGCCTACCGGCAGGCCGAGAGCGAGGCGATCTGGCAGGGCTATCTCGGCATCGCGGTGCTGATCGGGCTCGTCGCGATCGCCGTGTGGCTGTTCCGCAACCGCCTGCAGGGCGAGCGGCACGAGGCGTCCTCGGGCCTCGCCGGTCTCGACCTGCTCAAACGCAGCCGGTTCGGCTTCGGCGCGCTGTGCATCTTCCTCTATGTCGGGGCGGAGGTCTCGATCGGCTCGATCGTCATCAACTATCTGGCGCAGGAGCGTGTGCTGGGTCAGCCCGAGAGCGTGATCGGCTGGATGATCGGGCTCTACTGGGGCGGCGCCATGGTCGGACGGTTCATCGGTTCGGCTTTCCTGCGGATGTTCTCGCCCGGCAAGATCCTCGCCTTCAACGCGACCGGCGCGATCCTGCTCATTCTGGTGAGCGCCCTGTCGAGCGGCGAACTTGCCGCCTACAGCCTGCTTGCGGTGGGGCTGATGAACTCGATCATGTTCCCGACCATCTTCTCGCTCGCCTGTGAAAAGCTGGGCGCGCGCGCTGCGGACGGGTCGGGGATCATCAACGTGGCCATCTTCGGCGGGGCGGTCGTCCCCCTGCTGTTCGGCGTGCTGGCCGACACGACCGGCAATCTCGCCGTCGCGCTGATGCTGCCGGTCCTCTGCTACGCCATCATCGGGGGCTTCGGCATCTTCGCCAGAAGGGCGGCCTGAGAACAATCGGACAAACAAGACAGGGGTGACAGACATGAGCAAACCAATCGGGAAACTGACCGCGCTCGCTGCGTCCGCGCTGATGCTGTCATCATGCGCGACCATGTCCGCTGGCAGCGCGAGCGGTGGCGAGAGCCTGGTCTTCTCCGACGAATTCGACGCTGGCTCCCTCGACACATCGAAATGGAGCGCGGTCGGGCCGACCTTCTGGGTCAACCAGGAAGAACAGGCCTATGTCGATTCGCCCGAAACCATCCGCTTCCTGCCGGCGGGCGCGGTGCCGGGCGCCGAGGGCGGGGTGCTGGTGCTCCAGCCGCGTTTCAGCGAGGGCTTCGAAACACCCGACGGGCGCAAGGCCGACTTCGTCTCCGGACGGATCACCACCGCCGACAAGTTCGATTTCACCCACGGCCGGGCGGTCGCGCGCATCCGGATGCCCGATGCCACGGGAGTATGGCCCGCATTCTGGCTGCTCGGCTACGGCCAATGGCCGAGCGGCGGCGAGATCGACATCATGGAATATGTCGGCGAGGCGGAATGGACTGCCGTCGCAATGCATGGACCCGGCTATTCGGGCGACACGCCGCTGGTGAAGCGATACCCGTTCCCCGCCGGGACCGACGTGACCGACTGGCACGAATACGAGGCCGACTGGAACACCGACCGGATCATATTCAAGGTTGACGGCAATCCGTTCTACACGGTCACCCGCGCCATGGTGGAAGAGCACGGACCGTGGCGTTTCGACACGCCGCAGCACGTCATCCTGAACTTCGCGGTGGGGGGAAACTACCCGTTCAACGTCAACCACATCTCCGAACCCTATCGCGGACTGCCCGAGGAAACCGTCGCACGGATCAAGCAGGACGAGCTGATGATGGAGGTCGACTGGGTGCGCGTGTACCAGGACAGGTAAGCCTTTCCGGCGCCCCTCCTGAAGGCAATCGGGATCAGGCCCGCGGCGGCTGCCTGCGATAGCTGAGCGCTTCGGCCACGTGGATGCGGCCGACGCCGTCCGATCCGGCGAGGTCCGCGATGGTGCGGGCGACGCGCAGGATGCGGGTGTAGCCGCGCGCGGTCAGCCGCATCGCCTCGGCCGCCTGCATCAGCAGGGCGCGGCCCGGCTCGTCGGGCGTCGCGAATCGTTCGAGAGCATCGCCTTCCAGCCCGGCATTGGTCCGCGCACCGCTCGCTTCGGCGCGGGCCGACTGGATGGCGCGTGCGGCGGTGACCCGCGCGGCAACCTCCGCGCTGCCCTCGGCCGGCGGAGGCAGGGCGAGATCGGCGGCGCTCACCGGATCGACTTCGACATGCAGGTCGATCCTATCGAGCAGCGGGCCTGACACCTTGCTCTGATAGTCGGCCGCGCATTTCGGCGCGCGCGAACAGGCAAGCGCCGGATCGCCCAGATGGCCGCAGCGGCACGGATTCATCGCCGCGACCAGCTGAACCTGCGCCGGAAAGCTCACATGCGCGTTGGCCCGCGCGACATCGACCTTGCCGGTCTCCAGCGGCTGGCGCAGCGAATCGAGCACGGCGCGCTGGAATTCCGGCAGCTCGTCCAGGAACAACACGCCGAGATGGGCGAGGCTGACCTCTCCCGGTTTCACTTTCAGCCCGCCCCCGGTCAGCGCGGCCATGCTCGCCGAATGGTGGGGCGCGCGGAACGGGCGGGCGCGGCTGATCCGGCCGCCCTCCAGCAGGCCCGCGACCGACTGGACCATGCTGACCTCCAGCGCCTCGGTCGCGGTGAGGTCGGGCAGGATGCCGGGAAGGCAGCTCGCCAGCAGGCTCTTGCCCGCGCCCGGCGGTCCGATCATCAGCAGGTTGTGCGCGCCCGCCGCGGCGATCTCCAGCGCGCGCCTGGCGGTTTCCTGCCCCTTGACCTGCCTGAGGTCCGGGCCGGACGCGCCCGCTTCGACTTCGCCCGCCTCGGGCGCGGGCAGTTGCGCGGTGCCCTTGAGATGATTGAGCAGCGCGGTGAGATCGGGCGCGGCGAGGACCGGCACCTCGCTCGCCCATTTCGCCTCGGACCCTTGCGCGCGCGGACAGATCAGCCCGGCTTCCTCCTCGCTCGCATGAAGCGCGGCGAGCAGCACGCCGGGGCTCGGCACGATCCGCCCGTCGAGCGCCAGTTCGCCCACCGCGATCCAGTCGCCCAACTGCTCGGCATCGGTCACGCCCATGCTGGCGAGCAGCGCGAGCGCGACCGGCAGGTCGTAATGCGAGCCTTCCTTGGGCAGGTCGGCAGGCGACAGGTTGATCGTGATCCGCTTGGGCGGAAGGGCGAGGCCCATGGCGGACAGCGCGGCGCGCACGCGCTCCTTGCTCTCGCCCACCGCCTTGTCCGCAAGGCCGACGATGTTGAACTTGGGCAGGCCCGGCGCGATCGAGCACTGCACCTCCACGGCGCGCGCCTCCAGCCCGAGATAGGCAACCGTTCTCACCAGCGCGACCATGCTGCCCCTCGACCCCCGAAACATTCCCTCCGCGCCTTCTGGCCCGTGACCGCGCCGGTGTCGAGAGTGCCGCGCCAATGGGCCACATGCTTACCCCGCCGTTAGGCACGCCGGTTGGCGATGAGGAAACTTGGGGGCGGCCATGCTCGCGCCCATGTCGCGTATCTCTACCCTCTTCGCTGCCGTCGCCGCGCTGGTCGCTTCGCTCTCCGGCGCGCCCGCTGCCGCACAGGGCTTCCCCCTCGTCTCGCTGCCGGTGATCTACATCCAGCCGCCGGAGGACGCGAGATCGGGCGGGGCGGGGCAAGAGGTCGTCGCGTTCCAGGTGTTCGAGACCGCGCCGACCGATCTGCCCCGCTGGCGTCCGGACACGAGCGAGACGCAGCGTTTCGTCACCTCGCACCGTCCGCGCGTGGCGGCCGGCATTCTCCAGTACGGCCCGTTCCGGGTGATCGACGGCGCGCGGGCCGAGCTGGTCGGCGAAACCGATTCGGACAGCCCGCGCTGGTTCGAGGCGTTGCTGCGCGACCATCCGGGTCTCACGCGGCTGGAGATGGTCGAATGCCCCGGCACGCTCGACGACCGGGCGAACATGCGGCTCGGTCGGATGATCCGCGCGGCTGGCCTTGCGACCCATGTCCCGGCGAACGGGTCGGTGCGGTCGGGCGCGGTCGAACTGTTCCTTGCCGGCACGCGGCAGACGCTGGAGGAGGGCGCCGAATTCGCGGTCCATTCCTGGCGCGATGTCGATGGGCGCGAGGCCGCGGACTTCGCCTCCGACGCGCCGGAAAACCGCGCCTATCTGGACTATTACCGCGAAATGGGCATGAGCGCCGCGCAGGCGAGCGCCTTTTACGATTTCACCAATTCGGTGCCGCACAGCGATGCGCTGTGGCTCGAGGCAGCGGACATGCGCCCGTGGCTCGCCGCGGTGCCCGAGGCCGTTGCTGCCCCGGCCGAAAAGGCCGTGCCCCGCATCGCCTATGCCAGCTTGACCTAAGGCCTCCTCTGGCGTAGGGGCGCGATCGCAAACGGTCGCCTGCCGGTTTCGCTGGCATGGGCGACCTTTTTATTTGGTGCGGCTAATGGCCGCAACGCAAACGTCTAGACTTGAGGACGATCCGATGAAGCGGACTTTCCAGCCTTCGAACCTCGTGCGCGCCCGTCGCCACGGTTTCTTCGCGCGCAAGGCCACCCCGGGTGGCCGTAAGGTGCTTCGTGCCCGCCGCAAGCGCGGTCGCAAGAACCTTTGTGCCTAAGCGGATCGGCTGATCCGGCAAAGCCCGCGGTGCTCACGCGCCGCGCCGATTTTCTCGCCGCCAACCGGGGTCTGCGCAATGCAGGGCCCGGTTTCGTGCTGCTGACTCACCCCAATGGCGGGCAGGGTGTCCGCTACGGCATCACGGTCACCAAGAAGATCGGCAATTCCGTCGTTCGTAACCGGATGAAGCGGCGATTCCGCGCGCTTCTCCGCGCCGCCCTGCCCGAACACGGGCTGCCCGACACCGACCATGTGCTGATCGGCCGCGATGGCGGGGTGGAGCGCGATTTCTCCAGTCTTTCCGCCGAACTCGACCGGGCGCTCTCCGCCGCAGCAAAGGGCAAAGGCGATTCGCGCCGCCGCAGGCGGGGGCCGCGGCGGTGAAGCGGCCGCTGATCTGGATCGCCAGGGCTTGGCAATGGGGGCCGAGCCGCCTGATCCCGCCGACCTGCCGCTATTCCCCCTCCTGCTCGCAATATGCGATCGAGGCGCTGGAAAGGCACGGCGCAATCAAGGGTGGATGGCTGGCGCTGAAACGTATAGGGCGCTGCCACCCTTGGGGCGGCCATGGCTGGGACCCGGTGCCTTGACGGACCGGTGTCTTGTCATTCCAATACACCTCCCCACATAGTGCCGACCTGACATCAGAACGACGGAACCCGTCTTGAACAATCAGCGCAATCTTCTGCTCGCCGTGGTGCTGTCCGCCCTGCTCCTGCTCGGCTGGGACGCGGCGGTGGGCTATCTCTATCCCACACCGCCCGAAGCCACGGAAGGCGAAGGCAAGGCCGATACGCCCGCCGAAATGGCGGCCGTGCGCGGGGCGGACAATGCCGCGCTCGTTCCGGGCGGCGGCGTGGTCCAGCCGCTCGACGTCGCGACCGCGTTGTCGGGCGGAGAGCGGGTGCGGATCGACGCGCCGCGCATCGCGGGGTCGATCAATCTCGCCACCGGCATGATCGACGATATCGTGCTCAAGGATTACCGGGAGACCACGGACGACGATTCCAATTTCGTCCGCCTGTTCTCGCCCGAAGGCACGCCGGGCCAGTATTTCGCCGAGTTCGGTTTCCTCGCGAACGGCAACCGCGCCGGGGGCGGGGCATGGCAGGCCGATGGCGGGGTGCTGACGCCGGACAACCCCGTCACGCTGAGAAAGCGCGGGGCCGACGGGTTGATCTACACCGTGCGCCTCTCGGTCGACGACCAGTACATGATCAGCGCCGAACAGCGGGTCGACAACACCGGCACCGGACCGGCGGTGGTCCAGCCCTTCGCCCTGATCAACCGCACCAGCAAGACCGCCACCCCCTCGACCTGGATCGCGCATTCCGGGCCGGTCGGCGTGTTCGACGGCTCCGCCAATTACGACTACAATTACGACGACGTGGTCGAGGAGCGCACGGTCGATCCCGAAGGACGCGCCGCCTGGCTCGGTTTCACCGATTCCTACTGGCTGTCGGCGCTCGTTCCGGGCGGCGGCAATGCCGCGGCCGATTTCCGCTCGCTCGGCAACGACATGTTCCGCGCCGACCTGATCTACGATCCGGTCACGCTCGCCGGCGGTCAGGCGATCGCGCGCGAGACGAAGCTGTTCGTCGGCGCCAAGGAAAGCACGGTCCTCGACCAGTATCAGGACGGCGGCATCACCAATTTCGGCCTCGCCATCTCGTGGGGCTGGTTCTGGTTCATCGAGAAGCCGCTGCTGTGGCTGCTGCGCCACCTGTTCGGCCTCGTCGGCAATTTCGGCGTGGCAATCATTCTGCTGACCGTGATCGTGCGCGCCTTCGTCTTCCCGATCGCGCAGAAGGGCTTCGCCTCGATGGCCGCGATGAAGGCCGTCCAGCCGGAAATGAAGAAGCTGCAGGAGCGCTACAAGGACGACAAGGTCAAGGCGCAGCAGGAAATCCAGAAGCTGTTCAAGGAACAGGGCGTCAATCCGCTCGCGGGCTGTCTGCCGATGCTGTTGCAGATCCCGATCTTCTTCGCGCTCTACAAGGTGCTGATCCTGGCCGTGGAGATGCGCCACCGCGAATTCCTGTACATCAAGGACCTCTCGGCGCCCGATCCGCTGCACATCCTCAACCTGTTCGGCCTGCTGCCCTTCGATCCGCCGGGCTTCCTCGGCATCGGTGTGCTGGCGGTGCTGCTCGGCTTCACCATGTGGCTGACCTTCCGCCTCAATCCCAGCGCGATGGACCCGGTGCAGCAGCAGATCTTCAACATCATGCCGTGGGTGCTGATGTTCGTGATGGCGCCGTTCGCGGCCGGCCTGCTGCTCTACTGGAACACCAGCAACCTGCTGACGCTGGCCCAGCAGAAATACCTCTATTCCAAGCATCCCGGCATGCGAGCGCTGATCGACAAGGAGCGCGAGGAAAAAGCGCGGGCGCACGAGGAGGCGAAGGCCAAGGCGGCGTCCGGGGCGAAGGCAAAGGGATGAGGGTCAAGGGATGAACGAAGACCAGCAGGCGGAGCTGGAGACGCGCGCCGCCCGCCTGTTCTCGGGCCGGGTGGACTTCCTCCTGTCGGCCCCGCAGCTCAAGTTCCTGCCCGAGCCGACCGTGCCGGAGATCGCTTTTTGCGGGCGGTCGAATGTCGGCAAGTCCTCGCTGCTCAACGCGATCACCGGGCGGAAGGCGATCGCGCGCGCCTCGGTGACGCCGGGCCGCACGCAGGAGCTCAATTTCTTCGAGGTGGGCGAACCGACCCTGTTCCGCCTGGTCGACATGCCGGGCTACGGTTTCGCCAAGGCCCCGCTCAAGGTGGTCGAGCGGTGGAAGTCGCTGGTGAAGACCTATCTGCGCGGCCGGCCGGTGCTCGAACGCACGCTGGTGCTGGTCGATTCGCGGCACGGGCTGAAGGATGTCGACCGCGAGATGATGAAGATGCTCGACGAGGCGGCGGTCACCTATCGCGTGGTCCTCACCAAGGCCGACAAGCTCAAGGCGAGCGATCTCGCCAACACGGTCGAGCGGGTCGAGGCCGAGGCGAAGAAACACGTCGCCGCCTACCCGCAGGTCCACGTGACCAGCGCGGAAAAAGGCATGGGCATCGCCGAACTGCGCGCTGCGGTGCTGGCGGATACGGGGGTCTAGGGTCTAGGGGGCCGGCGCTCCGAACCCCGCTTCACCTTTCCGCCTAAACCCAAATTAAACCTTATCGGCGTTACCCCCCTTCCTTCGCAGGGGAAGAGCTGGGCCGGTGGAACACCTATCCGACAAACATGAGCAGCGATTGCTTGTTGTGGCGGCGCTCGTCACAGTCGCTTCAGCGACGTTCGCCTTGGTTTTCCTCTGGAGCCCGAAAGACCTTCTGCCTGCGTTGCAGATCATTCCGGCGTGGGCTTTGGCTGTCACTTTCCTGAACTGTCTCATGGCGCTCTTCTGGATGGTGATCCGCCGAATAGAGCATCCGCTTTCCTATCTTTTCCTGTTCGCAAAAGATAACTGGCGCAGAATTACCTGCAGCTTCCTGATCCTGCTGCTCGCCGGATTGAACATGGTCGCCTTCATGTGGGTAAAGCCGGTGTTGAACTATGCCGTTCCATTCTGGGCGGACCCACTACTTTCTGATCTGGACCGCCTCCTGTTCTTCGGGATGGACCCCTGGCGCCTGCTTCAGAACGTCGATTTTGCGCCTGTCGGTATCATTTATCATCCCATATGGTTCGGAGGTCTTCTGCTTACGCTTTCTCTTACGGTATGGGCGACCTCCCAGTCGCGAGAGAAGCGCCGCGATTCTGAGCTATTTCCTGCTCTGGTCCTTCGTCGGCCCGGCCATTCACTGCCTGCTCCCGGCAGGCGGACCGATCTTCTTCGCGAGGCTCGGCTACGGTGCGCGCTATGCCGGCCTTGGCAACGATGCCGAGACGGCGATGATCGCGGACTATCTGTGGAGCGTCTACGACAATCGGCGTTTCGGGACGGGAAGCGGCATATCCGCCATGCCCTCCATGCATGTGACCATGAGTGCCTGGTTGTTGCTCACGATCTGGAAACTGGCGCGGCCGCTGTTGCCATTCGCTATCGCGTTCTTCGTGACGATCTTCGTTCTATCGATGGCGCTCGGCTGGCATTACGCGCTCGACGGAATCGTCGGTACGATCGCTGCCTGCCTCTGCTATTTCGGGTTGATCAAGCATCTTCACCCGAAGCTCGCCGGACAGGCTGCTCAAGCCGACACGAGGCTCGTTCTCTCGAACCTCCGATCCTGACTTCCCGAGGGCTCGGGAGGCGCCGCCACGGAGCTGGTCACGATTAATCGCGCAGGTCGTGGAATTTAAAAGTCTGACCTGTGCATCCAGCATCGGGGACGATGCTTTGCGGCAATGCACGCCACCGCCCGTTCGTGCATTGGCGGGCGGGCGGTGGGCGCGGGTGCTCGTATCGCTTAGTCGGCGGCCGAGAGGTTCACGGCGCTCGCCTTGCCATTGCGGCCGGTCTCGACTTCGTAGTTCAGCCGCTGGTCCTTATCGAGCGTGTTCATGCCGGCCGCCTGAACGGCGGTGATGTGGACGAAGCTGTCGTCCGAACCGTCGTCGGGCTGGATGAAGCCGTAGCCCTTGTCGGCGTTGAAGAATTTGACTGTTCCGGTCTTGCTCATGATGGTTCCTTTCCAGAACGCATGGGTTGCCCGTCGCGACATGTGGCGGGTTCGTGCCTAAAATCGTTCGATGAAAGGAAGTCGTCGTCTGGTTTGCGCCGGGGCCGATAAGGGCAAGCGGCGATCGTCAAAATCCGAAGTCCGTCGCATTATTCGACGTCAGCGCCGGCGATGTAACACCGATTGCCGGGATCGCCTAATCGCGACTGTCCACTGGGCGATCTACCGCGCGAACAGCTTCGAATCGTCGGCGAAGGCCTTCATCTCGAGCGCGTTGCCGGCCGGATCGCGGAAGAACATCGTCGCCTGCTCGCCCGGCTGCCCCTTGAAGCGGATGGTCGGTTCCATCGCGAACTCCGTGCCCGCGGCGCGCAGCCGGTCGGCGAGCGTCTGCCAGTCGGCCATGGACAGGACGATGCCGAAATGGGGGACGGGGACACCGTGCCCGTCGACGTGGTTGCTCGCGCGGTCGCCCGCCTCGCCCGGCGCGAGATGGGCGACGATCTGGTGCCCGAAGAAGTCGAAGTCCACCCACTCCGCGGACGAGCGCCCCTCCGCGCAGCCCATCGCCTCGCCATAGAAGGCACGCGCGGCGGCCAGATCGTCGACAGGGAAGGCGAGGTGGAAGGGGCGCAGGGTCATGGATGCGGGTCCTAGCGGACGCCAAACCGTTTTCCTACAGCCCAGCGCGCGTGGCAGGGCGCGGTGATGGACGAGCGCCCCCGGACGATTTCACGACAGGAATTCAGGCGAATGCTCGACGAGCTCGACCCGCCGGTTTCGCTGTCTGGACAGTGTAACACCTGTAACACCGTTCAGCGTCGACAGCGCGCGGATGAACGCCTAGGGCGCGGAGCGAACCACGGGGGCACCGCCTTGAAACTGATCATCGGCAACAAGAACTACTCCAGCTGGAGCCTGCGTGCCTGGCTCGCGACCAAGCAGTCGGGCCTCGGTTTCGAGGAGATCGTCGTGCCCATGGGCGGCGAGGCGTGGGACGAGCTGAAGGCCGGCAATCTCGATGCCGCGCGCGGCGGCACGCAGCCCTCGCGAGGCAAGGTGCCGATCCTGTGGGACGGGGACGCGGTGGTGTGGGACAGCCTCGCCATCCTCGAATACCTCGCAGACAAGGTCGGGCGCGACCGCTTCTGGCCCAAGTACGAGGCGGCCCGCGCCACGGCGCGCGCGATGGTGGCGGAGATGCATTCGAGCTTCCAGGCGCTGCGGTCGGAATGCCCGATGAACGTGCGCCGCCGGTTCGAGGGGTTCGTGCCCAGCGAGGCGTGCCGGGGCGACATCCTGCGCATCCTCGGCCTGTGGGCGGAAGCGCGCAGTCGCTTCGGCGGGGGCGGCCCGTTCCTGTTCGGCACGTTCGGCGCGGCCGACGTGTTCTACGCCCCCGTGGTCAGCCGCTTCATCAGCTATCAGATCGGCGTGCCGGGCTTTGCCGCCGCCTACATGCAGGCGATCTGGGAACACGAATGGATGCAGGGCTGGATCGCAGCCTCGGAGAACGAAGAGTGGGTCATCGAGCAATACGAAACCGCGCCCGCCTGATCGCTCTCGCGCTGGCCGGTCTGGCGGCGCTGGTGCCCCTGCCGGCCTCGGCCTGGGGTTTCTACGCCCATACCGTGACGGGCGAGATCGCGCAGGAGAATGTGCGCCCCGAAACCCGCGCCGGGATCGCCCGCCTGCTGCGCGCCGCCCCGCAGCTCGGCACGCCGGACTGCCCGCTCGCGACGATCGGCGATGCGGCGGTCTGGCCCGACTGCCTGCGCGGCGAGTACTGGCGCTGGGCCTACACCTTCGCCTGGCACTACCAGACCGAACCGATCACCGAGGAATACAGCGACCGCAAGAACTGCTCGGGCGGCTCCTGCGTCAGCGCGCAGATCACGCGCAATCTGCGCATCCTCGCCGACGAGAGCCTGCCCGATCCCGTCCGGCTCGAGGCGCTCGCCTTCTACATCCACTTCGCCGGCGACATCCACATGCCGCTCCATTCGGGCGACCTCGACGATCGCGGCGGCAACGACCGGACGGTCGCCTACGGCGTCGCGCCGGGGCTGAACCTGCACGCGATCTGGGACGGCCCGCTGGCCGAGCGCGCGATCAGCGAGGCGCGGCCCGCGCTCGTCCGCCGCTACACCGAGGCCGAGCGAGCCGCGCTGGGCGGCGGCGGTCCCGCCGACTGGGGCAGGGAGAGCTGGAAGCTCGCGCGCGACTTCGTCTATCCCAACGCCTTCGACTGCGGCCCGTGCGTCGACGTGCCGGAGGAAACCGCGCTGACGCAGGAAGACATCGCCGCCGCCGTGCCCGTGGCCGAGCGCCGGGTGACGCAGGCCGGCCTGCGCATCGCCGAGGGGCTGGACCGTGCCTTCGCGCCCGGTCCGTTTCCGGGAGAGGAACAGGAATGACCGACGTTCTCGATCTCGCCACGCGGCTGATGGCCGCGCCCAGCGTGACCCCGGCGCGCGGCCCCGTCTTCGACGCGATGGAGGCGATGCTGGTCCCGCTCGGCTTCGAGGTCACCCGCTTCACCCGCGGTTCGGGCGAGGAGGGGAGCGACGAGGAGCCGGTCGAGAACCTCTTCGCCATCCGGCGCGGTCCGGCGGGATCGAGGCACTTCGCCTTCGCCGGGCATCTCGACGTGGTGCCCCCCGGCGCGGGCTGGCACGCGGAGCCGTTTGCGCCGGAAGTGCGCGGCGACCTGCTCTACGGGCGCGGCGCGGTCGACATGAAGGGCGCGATCGCCTGCATGGTGGATGCGGTGGCGAACGTGCCCGCCGATGCGGGAACGATCAGCTTCGTCATCACCGGAGACGAGGAAGGCCCCGCGCTCCACGGCACCCGCGCGCTGATCGACTGGATGGAGGAGAACGGGGTGAAGCCCGACCTCTGCCTCGTCGGCGAGCCCACCAGCGTCAACCGGCTGGGCGACATGATGAAGATCGGCCGGCGCGGATCGGTCAACATCTGGATCGAGGTGCAGGGGACGCAGGGCCATGTCGCCTATCCGCATCTTGCCGACAATCCGATCCCGGCACTGGTTCGCATCCTCGCCGAACTCGACGCGCTGGTCCTTGATGAGGGGACCGAGTGGTTCCAGCCGAGCAATCTCGAGATCACCGAGATCGACATCCCCAACCGCGCGCACAACGTAATCCCGGCGGTCGCGAAGGCCCGCATCTCGATCCGCTTCAACGACATGCATTCGGGCGCTTCGCTGTCCGAAAAGGTCGTGGGGATCGCGCAAAAGCATGGTGGCACGGCGTTACCGGTCGTCAGCGGCGAGCCGTTCCTGACGCCGCCCGGCGAATTCAGCGCCATCATTGCCGAGGCAGTGGAGGCCGCGACCGGCATCGCGCCCGAACCGTCCACCGCGGGGGGCACATCGGATGCGCGCTTCTTGCGCAGCGTTTGCCCGGTGATCGAATTCGGCCTGGTCAACGCAACCATGCACAAGACCGACGAGGCGGTGGCGGTGGCCGACCTTTATGCGCTAAGCCGCATCTACGCCGACATTGCCCGAGCGGCGCTTGGAAGTAACTAGCCTCGTCATCGCGAGGAGCCGCAGGCAACGCGGCGATCCATCCCCCGGCTTCGCGACGAGCTGGAGAGTACAGGAGGTGGATCGCTTCGCTCTGCTCGCAATGACAGGGTTGGGGGAGATTACGAGATCATGAAGACCTGGTTCGCCATTCCTCTATGGCAGCGCGTGATCGGTGCGCTGATCCTCGGCATTATCGTGGGCCTTGCCTGGGGCCCGGGGGCCGAGAGCATCAAGATCATCGGCGATGTCTTCATCGCCTTCATCAAGATGCTGGTCGTGCCGCTGATCTTCTTCAGCCTCGTCTCGGGCGTCGCGGCGATCGGCGACCTGCGCAAGCTCGGCGCGGTCGGCGGGCGGGCGATCCTGATCTTCGTGGTCACCGGCCAGATCTCCGTCTGGCTCGGCCTGCTGCTCGGCACGCTGATCAAGCCGGGCTTGCTGGTCGATACCGGCTCGATCGAGATGGGCAGCGCGCCGCCGCCCAACGACACCACCTGGCGCGAGATGATCCTCGAGATCGTGCCGCAGAGCCCGGTGCAGGTGATGGCCGACGTCAATGTCCTGCCGCTGATCGTCTTCGCGCTGCTGATCGGCATCGGCATCCTGATGGCCGGCAAGGAAGCGGACCCGCTGGGGAGCATCTTCGATGCCGGATCGGTGGTGATGCAGAAAGTGACGATGATCGTCATGGAGCTCACCCCCTTCGGCGTCTTCGCGCTGATGGCCTGGGTGGCGGGCACGCTCGGCCTGTCCGCGCTTCAGGCGCTGGGCGCGCTGGTGGCGCTGAACTATCTCGGCTGCATCCTCATCATCGCGATCATGTATTCCGCGATGATCAAGTTCCTCGCCAGGCTGCCGGTGATCGACTTCTTCCGCGGCATCGTGGACGCGATCGCGGTCAGCTATTCCACCGCCTCGTCCAACGCGACGCTGCCGGTGACCCTGCGCTGCGCCGAGCGCAATCTGGGCGTCTCGAATTCGGTGGCGAGCTTCATCATCGCGCTCGGCGCCACGATCAACATGAACGGCACGGCGATGTATCTCGGCCTCGCGACGCTGTTCGGCGCGCAGATCTTCGGGGTGGACCTTTCTTGGGTCGATTACGGCATGATCGCGCTGACCGCGACGCTGGGCGCGATCGGCGCGGCTGGCATTCCGGGGGCGGGCCTTATCATGATGGCGCTGGTCTTCGGCACGGTCGGCGTGCCGCTGGAGACGATCGCCTTCGTGGCTGGCGTCGACCGGATCATGGACATGATGCGCACCACCACCAATGTCAGCGGCGATGCGGCAGTGGCGGTGACGGTCGCCAGCATGACCGGCGAACTGGACCGGGTGGAGATGGTCAGCGACGACGACGTGTGATCGCCGCGCGCGTCGTTAGCCTTCCGTCGCGCCGGTCTCAACATATTCGACCGGCGTAAACTCGCCGAGCGCGCAGCCCGCGCCGCGTTGCAGGGTCGAGCCGAACCGCTGGAGCGGATAGACGATGTCGACATTGCACAGGCGCGACAGCGAGGTTTCGTAGGTGAAACCGTCGAACCTGTTCAGCGCAGGGCAGCTTGAAGGCAGGGTGTTGCGATAGACCTTGCCGCCGGTCGTCTCGAGATCGATCGTCCGGCGATCCTGCACTCGGGTGCTGCGAATGGTGGGAATGCCGATGCACGACACCGCCTCGCCGGTCACCCGCGCTGCGGGCACATCGTCCGACGATCCGGCCATTTGCGGAGCGTCGACCTGTGCGCAGGCGCCCAGAACGGCCAGCGTCGCGGCAGCTGCCAGATTGCGGATCGGGGTCACCGGCCTCTCCTTCACATGCCTCGGGACTGTGCTTTCTGAACCCCGCGCGCTCTGGGCGGTTCCGTCACCTTCTTGCGATAGCTGCACAGGTCGACCACCGGGCAGCGCCAGCATTCGGGCGTCCGCGCCTTGCAGATATAGCGGCCGTGCAGGATCAGCCAGTGATGCGCGCCGAGGCGGAAGGGCTGGGGCACGCGGCGCTCCAGCTTCGCCTCGACCTGTTCGGGCGTCTTGCCCTTGGCGAGGCCGGTGCGGTTGCCGACCCGCAGGATATGGGTGTCGACCGCGAAGGTCTCCTGCCCGAACCAGCAATTGAGCACGACATTGGCCGTCTTGCGCCCCACGCCGGGCAGGCGGACCAGATCCTCGCGCGTGTCCGGCACCTCGCCGCCATATTCGTCGACCAGCAATTGCGACAGGGCGATCACATTCTTGGCCTTGGAATTGAACAGGCCGATCGTCTTGATGTGCGCTTTCAGCCCCTCCTCACCGAGGTCGAGCATCTGCTGCGGCGTCTCGACCTGCGCGAACAGGGCGCGCGTCGCCTTGTTGACGCCGACATCGGTCGCCTGTGCGGAGAGCGCCACGGCCACCACCAGCTGATAGGCGTTGCCGTATTCGAGCTCGGTCTCGGGCGAGGGATTGTCCTCCGCCAGGCGGCGGAAGAATTCGAAGATCTGGTCCTTGGTCATGCGGCGGCCGGTCAGAGGTCGAGGACGTCGTCCATCGCGTAGCGGCCGGGCGGTCGGCCGATCAGCCATTCGGCGGCCCGCAGCGCGCCGCGCGCGAAGATCGCCCGGTTCTCGGCATGGTGGGAAAGCGTGATCCGTTCCTCCTCGCCCGCAAGGATGACGCTGTGCTCGCCGGCCACCGTCCCGCCGCGCAAGGCAGCAAAGCCGATCACGCCCCGACCGCGCTCGCCCGTATGGCCGTCCCGTCCGCTTTCGGCGTTGTCCGCAAGGTCGATCCCGCGCCCGCGCGCCGCCGCCTCGCCCAAAAGCAGCGCCGTGCCCGAAGGCGCGTCGACCTTCATTCGGTGGTGCATCTCGACGATCTCGATGTCCCAGTCGGGGCCGAGGCGCTTCGCCGCTTCCTCGACCGAATGCGCGAGCAGCGTCACGCCCAGCGAGGTGTTGCCCGTCTGCAGGATCGGAACGGCGCGCGCCGCCTCGTCGATGGCGCGGTGATTGTCCTCGGTCAGCCCGGTCGTGCCGATCACCACCGGCACGCCCGCGCCGATCGCGGCGTGAAGCGTGATCGACAGCGCCTGGGGCGAGGAGAAGTCGATCAGCACGTCGCTCGTATCGGCGAGCCGCGCGGCATCGCCGCCCCGGTCCGCGCCGCCCGCGAGTTCGTGATCCGCGCCCTCCAGCAGGGCGGCGATCGCCTGCCCCATGCGCCCTTCGCTGCCGATGATGCCGATGCGCGCCATTGCCTCTCCTTCGTCGCCCGTGCTTCATGGCGCGCATGCCAGAAATTCGCAACACGACCATTCGCAACATCGTGATCCTGACCGGCGCGGGCATCAGCGCCGAAAGCGGGATCGACACATTTCGCGACGCAGGGGGCCTGTGGGAACAGCACCGGGTCGAGGACGTGGCGACGCCGGAGGGTTTTGCTCGCGATCCCGATCTCGTCCTGCGCTTCTACGACATGCGGCGGGGGGCGCTTTCCCGCGTCGAGCCCAATGCCGCGCACCGGGCGCTCGCGCGGCTGGAACGCGAATGGGAAGGGCGGGGCGACCTATTGATCGTGACGCAGAATGTCGACGACCTTCACGAGCGTGCGGGGGCCAACGGGGTCCTGCACATGCATGGCGAGTTGCTGAGCGCGCTCTGCGGTGCATGCGGCGCGCGCGAGCCGTTCGCGGGCACGATGCTGGAACGGCCGGCCTGCAGGGCCTGCGGTGCGTCTGCCCTGCGCCCCGACGTGGTCTGGTTCGGAGAGATGCCCTACGGGATGGAGCGGATCTATGCTGCGCTCTCCGCTGCGGACCTGTTCGTTTCGATCGGCACGTCGGGCGCGGTCTATCCGGCGGCCGGTTTCGTGCAGGAGGCGGCCGCCCACGGGGCGCGCACGCTCGAACTCAATCTCGAGCCGAGCGAGGGCTCGCATTTCTTCGACGAGCATCGCCACGGACCGGCCGGCGAACTGGTGCCGCGCTGGGTCGACGAGGTGCTATCCGCCTGACCCGCAGGCCCTGCATTCCGGGTCCCTGGCGATGGCGAAGCTGCGCATGGCGGGGGCCAGCCCGTCGAGCAGGTGGACCCGGCCCCATTGCGGATCGCCCATGTCGGTGACGTCCCGAAGCAGCGCGCGGATCGCCTGCATCGCGGCGAAACTGCCGATCCATCCTGCCATGGCGCCCAGCATCCCGTCTTCGGCGCAGCTGTCACAATCGTCGGCATCGAAAGCATCGCCCACAAAACAGCGGTAGCAGGACTGGTCGGGCAGATGTCCGGCAAAGGCACCGACCTGCCCCTGGAACCGGCCGACGGCGGCGGAAAGCAGCGGGACGCCCTGCGCCACGCAGGCATCGGAAACGCAGAGCCGGGTGGCGAAATTGTCGGTCCCGTCGAGCACGAGGTCCGCATCGCCGATCAGCGCGGCAACGTTCTCAGGGAGGATTCGCGCGTCGCTGATCGAGACATCAAGCTGGCGGTCGAAATCGGCGCACCACTGGCGTGCGACCACCGCCTTGCCGTGGCCGATGTCGCGCTCGGTATAGATGGTCTGACGCTGGAGGTTCGACAGCTCGACATCGCCATCGTCGACAAGGGTCAGCCGTCCGATCCCTGCCCCGGCAAGGTACTGGAGCGCGGGGCTGCCGATCCCGCCAAGGCCGACCAGCACGAGATGCGCCTCGGCAAGCGCGAACTGGCCCGCTCCGCCGATCTGGGGAAGCACGATATGCCGGGCGAAGCGATCGAGGCGCTCGGGGGAAAATGCCATGGAAAACCCGTTGGCACCATGTGCGTCGCCTGTCGACAGAGCGGTGGACAGCCCTGTCGACAGACGGCGCGGATCGGGTGGATCGCTGGCGGGGCGCGTCAGCTTTCGAGCTGGCGCAGCAGGCTGCGCACGTCACCGTCCATGTCGGCATCGCGCTGGCGCAGATCCTCGATCAGGCGGACGGCGTGGATCACGGTCGAATGGTCGCGTCCGCCGAACTTGCGGCCGATCTCGGGATAGGAGCGCGGGGTCAGCACCTTGGAAAGGTACATCGCCACCTGACGCGGACGCACCACCGCGCGGGCCCGGCGCTTGCTGCTCATTTCGGAGCGGTCGATGCGATAGAACTGGCAGACCGTGCGCTGGATCTCGTCGATCGTGATCCGCCGGCGATTGGCCGAGAGGATGTCGGTCAACTGTTCCTCGGCCAGTTGGAGCGAAACCTCCTGCCCTGTCAACTGGGCATAGGCGATCAGCTTGTTGAGGCCGCCGACCAGCTCGCGGATGTTGCGCGTGATCGTGCGGGCAAGGAAGTCGAGCACGTCCTCCGGCACTTCGAGCGGCGCGAACTTGGTCAGCTTGGAATGGAGGATCTTCTTGCGCAGCTCGATATCCGCGCCCTGGATGTCGGCGACCAGACCCATCGAAAGGCGCGAGAGCAGGCGCGGTTCGACGCCGTCCAGCGCCTGGGGCGCGCGGTCAGCGGCGAAGACCAGCCGCTTGCCCTCGGCCAGCAGCGCGTCGATCGTGTAGAGCAGTTCCTCCTGCGCGCTCGCCTTGCCGATGATGAACTGGATGTCGTCCACCAGCAGCAGGTCGAAGCTGCGCAGCCGGGCCTTGAACTCCAGCATCTGGTTCGATTTCAGCGCCTGGACGAATTCGACCATGAAGCGCTCGGCGCTGCAGTAGAAGATCCGGCTGCGCGGATGGGCCTGAAGGAAATTGTGGCCAATCGCGTGGAGGAGGTGGGTCTTGCCCTGTCCGGTCGCGCCCTTGAGATAGAGCGGCGAGAATTGCGGCTTGTCGGGCGCGGCCATGCGCTGCGCCGCGTTACAGGCGAGCACGTTCGCCTCTCCGGTCACGAAGGCGCCAAAGGTGAGGGTGGGGTCGAGCCCGACGCTGGAGGTGAAGCCCGCATCGCCGATCGTGTCGGCGGCGATCGCCATCATCGAATTGTCGGCGCCGTCATTGGCGGGCCGGCGGCCGTCGGTGTGGAAGCGCAGATCGGCGACCTGGCGGCGGCCGGGATGAACCTCGATCTCCACCCGGCGCACATCGCTGCACGCGATCTTCCAGGCGAGGCCGAGGCGGTCGGAGAAGCGGTCCTTGACCCAGTCGG
Organism: Erythrobacter sp.; assembly: GCA_025698865.1. Classification (GTDB taxonomy): domain Bacteria; phylum Pseudomonadota; class Alphaproteobacteria; order Sphingomonadales; family Sphingomonadaceae; genus Qipengyuania. Next base: position 81,683 of record JAILWQ010000005.1, read on the forward strand.
CCGAGAACTGCGTCGGCAGATAGAGCGCCAGCGTGCCGGTTTCCTTGTCGAGGCCGCCGACCTGGATCGGCTTGATCCACTGGCTGTGAAGCTGGTGGCCGAGATCCTTGCGCAGGCCCTGGCTGATATCCGCCCAGTCGGCCGCAAGGTTCACCGCTTCCAGATCTTCCATCGAATCCTCGCCTGCCTTCTTCTGCGTCCCGCTCGCATTTCCGAACTTGCTCATGCCTTAAGCCCGCTTCCCCCGAGAGTGCGCGCGTGAACTGCGCGAACTCGATTTCTGAACACCGGCAAGGGTCCGGGCATAGCTCCGCCGTCTCCGGAATCGCACCTGCCCGGAGAGTCCTCTCGCCAGTCGAATCTGATTAGTCCAAACTTTGAAGCCCGGGCTGTCCCGCCCCGGGCAGACCCATCTTCTAGGTCGCGATCCGAACGCCGCGCAAGTGTGGGCAACGTAAAAAAGCTGAAATAATTGCGTTGACTCGGCCCAACCCGCAGACCCCCGTCGATGCCCTTGTTTTTACGCGATTTCGGGCTCCGACCATCCAAATTGGCGACGGCGAATCGCGAGGAATCCTAGAGTCGTCATGAGGCCGCGTGACGGGCAGGTTTCGGCCAGGAGACCTGTATGCGACCCCGAACGCGAAAGGGGCCGGCACCGCAAGGCACCGACCCCGAATGGTCTGGTCGATCTGGAGCCGCCGGCAGGCCGGCGACCGCGAATCAGAGAGCGGCGACTCGCTTGGACAGTCGGCTCATCTTGCGGGCCGCAGTGTTCTTGTGGAACACGCCGCGGGCAACGCCGCGGGCCAGTTCGGGCTGTGCGGCCTTGAGCGCCTCGGCAGCCTTTTCCTTGTCGCCGGCCTCGACCGCGGCATCGACCTGCTTGAGGTAGGTGCGGATGCGGCTCACGCGCGCGGTGTTGATTGCGGCGCGGTTCTCGTTGCGGCGGATGCGCTTCTTGGCTTGCGGCGTATTGGCCATGTTCGTCCTTGGTCTGTCGCGTTTACAAGTGGCCGCGGCGAAGCGACCGGATTGCTTGGAAATCTGTCGAAAATCGGCGATCGGACCGCCGGAAAGCGGCGCACATAGGCGGCTTGCTGCGAATCGTCAAGGAAATCGCGGGGCTTCGCGCGCGCCGTCGTCCTCGCGCAGGTCCTAACGCTGGCAGACTGGGCAGAACCACGTGCTGCGCCCGCCCTGGACGATGCGCCGGATCGCGCCGCCGTCTTCGCGGTGGCAGCTCTGACCCTCGCGCCCATAGACGTCGAATCGGGTGGCGAAATAGCCGAGTTCCCCGTCGGGCTGGGCGAAATCGCGCAGGGTCGATCCGCCGTCGCGAATGGATTGCTCGAGCACCTCGCGGATCGCAGGCACCAGACGCCGCAATTGCGGCATGGTGACCTTGCCGCCGGCCTTGCGCGGGGCGATCCCGGCGCGCCACAGCGCCTCGCAGACATAGATGTTGCCGAGCCCCGCCACGATCCGCTGGTCGAGCAGCAGCAGCTTGATCGCCTGGCTGCGGCCCATCGTGGCGGCGCGCAGATGCTCGGCGCTCAGCGCATCGCCGAGCGGCTCCGGCCCCATCGCGGCAAAGGTGCTCCAGCTTTCCAGCCCGTTGGCATCGATCAGATCGACCGAGCCGAAGCGCCGGGGATCGTTCAGGGCAAAGCGATTGGTGGCGGTCTCGATCACCAGATGGTCGTGCTTTTCGTCCGCCTCGGGGTCGATCCGCCAGCGCCCGCTCATCCCCAGATGGAACACCAGCACGCGCTCCCGGTCGGTGTGGATCAGCCCGTATTTCGCCCGGCGCGAGAGGCCGGTGACCCGCGCGCCGGTCAGCGCCTGCACCAGATCGGGCGGAAAGGGCCGGCGCAGGTCCGGCCGGTTCAGGCGCACGGCGGTAATCGTCTCTCCGTCGAGAAAACGGGCAAGGCCGCGGACCGTGGTTTCGACTTCGGGCAATTCGGGCATCGCCGGGGCTCCTAACACCCTTTGCCGCGCCTGCAATTGCCCCTAAGGCCGCCGGCATGGACACCCACGGCACGAGCGCGAGCGAAAAAGTCTCCTTCGGTTACGAGGACGTCGCCCCAAACGAGAAGACCCAGCGTGTCGGCGCGGTCTTCTCCAACGTCGCGGCGAAATACGACGTGATGAACGATGCCATGTCGGGCGGGATGCATCGCCTGTGGAAGGACCGCTTCGTGCGCCGGGTGAAGCCCCAGCCGGGCGAGGCGGTGCTCGACATGGCGGGCGGCACGGGCGACATCGCCTTCCGCATGGCCGCGCGCGGGGCCGAGGTGACGGTGGCCGACATCAACCAGGACATGCTCGATGTCGGGATCGAGCGGGCGATGGAGCGCGGGATCGACGGGCTCGCCTGGTCCTGCCAGAACGCCGAGACGCTGAGCTATCCCAGCCGGATGTTCGATGCCTACACCATCGCTTTCGGCATAAGGAACGTGACCCGGATCGACCGCGCGCTGACCGAGGCGCATCGCGTGCTGAAGCATGGCGGGCGGTTCTTCTGCCTCGAATTCTCGACCACCGAATGGCCGGGCTTCAAGGAAGCCTACGATATTTATTCGCACAAGCTGGTGCCCCGCATCGGCAAGGCGATCGCGAATGACGAGGACAGCTATCGCTATCTGATCGAATCGATCCGCCGTTTTCCCGCCATGCCCGAATTCGAAGCGATGATCCGTGATGCCGGTTTCTCGCAGACCCGCGTCGAGCCGATCATGGGCGGGCTGGTCGCCATCCATTCGGGGTGGAAGATCTAGCGGTGCCACGCCCGCTCACGCATATCTGGCGGCTCGGAAAATGGGCGCGCATTGCCGCGCGCCACGGTGCCCTGCGCGGCATCCGGAACGATCCGAACGCGCCCCTGCCGGTCAAGCGGCTGATCGGCATCTTCAGCATCGGCACGATCAAGTCGCGCGAGCCGGACTATGCCGGCGCCTTCCGTGCGATCGGCCCGGCGGCGATCAAACTCGGGCAGACGCTGGCGACCCGTCCCGACCTCGTGGGCGAAGAGGCGGCGCGCAACCTGCTGACTTTGCAGGACGATCTGCCCCCCGTGCCGTTCGAGGAAATTCGCGCGAGCATGGAAGCGGCGTACGAGGCGCCGCTCGAGACCCTGTTTGCCGAGATCGACCCGGTGGCGGTCGGCGCGGCCTCGATCGCGCAGGTCCATCGCGGCGTGACGACCGACGGGCGCGATGTCGCGATCAAGGTGCTGCGGCCCGGCATCCGCGAACGCTTCGCGCGCGACATCAGGACCTACGAATGGGCCGCCGCCCACCTGGAGGCGCTCGGCAGCGACGAGGCGCGCCGGCTGCGCCCGCAACTCGTCATCGCCAATCTGAAGCGCTGGACCAATCGCGAGCTCGACCTGAGGCGCGAGGCGGCGAGTGCCTCGGAACTGGCCGAACACATGGTCGGCACGCAGAAATACCGCATCCCGCAGATCGACTGGGACCGGACCAATGGCCGGGTGATGACGATCGAATGGATCGACGGCATCAAGATCTCCAACACCGAGGCGCTGATCGCGGCGGGCCACGACTTGCCCGACATCGCCGAGCGGCTGGTGCTGACGTTCCTGAAGCAGGCGATCTCGGCCGGTTATTTCCACGCCGACATGCACCAGGGGAATTTGTTCGTTCAGGCCGACGGCACGATCGTGGCGATCGATTTCGGGATCATGGGCCGGATCGACCGCCGCGCGCGGCAATGGCTCGCCGAAATCCTCTACGGCCTGACGACCGGCAATTACCGCCGCGTCGCCGAGATCCATTTCGAGGCGCAATACGTGCCGAGCCATCACTCGGTCGACGAATTCGCCACGGCCTTGCGTGCCGTGGGCGAGCCGATGCGGGGCAAGCCGGTCAGCGAGCTCTCGGTCGGGCAGATGCTCGACGGCTTGTTCGCCATCACCCGCGATTTCGACATGCAGACCCAGCCGCATCTGCTGCTGCTGCAGAAGACGATGGTCATGGTCGAGGGGATCGCCACCCAGCTCGATCCGCAGATCAACATGTGGGACGTCTCGGCCCCCTTCGTGCGCGAATGGATCCGTGACGAGCTGGGGCCGGAAGCCGCGCTCGCCAACCGGATTCGCGAGGATACCGAGACGCTGCTGCGCCTGCCCGCGCTGGTCCGGCGGCTGGAGGAGCATTATCCGCCGAAGGGCGGCGCGCCCGAACCGCCGCCCCTGCCCGATATCGAACTGATGTGGGAACGGCGCGCGCATCAGGAGCGCGACCTGAACTGGCTCGGCTATCTGGCCGCGGCGATCGTGGGCGGGGGAGCGATGTGGCTGGCGGCGGCGCAGGGCTGGATCGGCTGAGAGACGACACGGGCGTCGGTCGGGGCAGGGACGCGCCCGGCTGGGATCGCTACGCCCATTGGAGGCGTGGTCCCGCGGCAGTGCTGCTTGCCGTCCTGCTGGCGCTGATGCTTCTCGCGGCCTTCGCGCGGCCCACCGCGTCGATGGACGGGACCCCGGCGGAACAGGCGCCCGCCGCAACGACCGATTCCCGGCACCGGCGCGACGACGATCTCGCGCTCTACGACCGGATCATCGCGCGGGTCGCATCGGGCGAGAACTATTACACCGCCGCCATGACCGAGCAGCGGGCGGGCGACTATCCCGTCCGCCCCGGCCTCGCCGTGCGGTTGCCCACGCTGGCGCTGATCCATGCGGCGATCGGCGAGGATGTGTTGCAGGCGATCGCCATACTCCTGCTCGGCGCGACCGGCTGGGCGTGGTGGCGCCGCTTCTCCGACGAGCCGGGCGGGGCGCGCTACCGCATCTACGCCGCGGCACTGGTGGTGCTGGGCGGATCGACCGTTCTCAACCGCTATTACTTCGTGCTCCACGAAATCTGGACCGGCATGCTGATCGCGCTGTCGCTCGGGCTGCACCGGCCGGGGCGGTACGGCTGGGCGCTGGCCGTCGCGGCGCTGGCGCTGGCCTTGCGCGAACATGCGCTCCCCTATGTCCTGCTGATGGGCGCGATGGCGCTGTGGCGGCGTGACTGGCGCGAGGGGGCGGCGTGGGCCGTGCTGACCGCGATCTTCGCCATCGGCTTCGTCCTGCACCTCCAGGCGGTTGCCGCGCTGGTTACGCCCGCCGATCCGCAAGGACCGCCTTGGCTGGTCATGGACGGAATGCGCGGCTGGCTGTCCAAGACCGTGCTGGCGAGCAATCTGCGGTTCCTGCCGCACTGGATCGCCGGCCCGTTGGCGGTGGCGATGGTGTTCGGCTGGAGCGGCTGGCGCAGCCCGGCTGGAACGACCGCGACCTTCCTTCTGCTCGGCTATGCGCTCGCCTTCATGCTCGCCGGGCGGGCGAACAATTTCTACTGGGGTGCGGTGATCGCGCCGATGATGTTCCTGGGGCTTGCATGGATCCCGATGGCGACTGCGTCGCTGATCCGCACGGTGCGCGTGCGATGATGCTGCCCGACCGGCCCCTGCGCCTGCTTCCGCGCAGCGCCGGATGGGCCGTGCTGCTGCTGGTCGCGCTGGCCGGAATCTGGAACGCGGCTGCCCTGCAATCGCGCGACGGCGCCCACGCGGCAGACATCGCCGAGCGTCTGGAGCGCGGTGACCGGGTCGATATGGACATGTACCGCGCAGTCGAGGCGCGGGTCGCGGCGGGCGAGGACTACTACATGGCCGTTACCGAGGAACATCGCCGCTTCGGCTTTCCCACGAGCCCTTCGGTCGCGGTGCGCACCCCGGTGCTCGCCTGGACAGGCGCGTTGTGGGGCGCGCAGGGCTGGCGCGTGATCGCGGTGCTTCTGTGGGCGGCGAACGTGCTCGCGTGGTGGCGCGCTTTCGCCGACACCTCCAACCTGGCCGAAAGGGCGGGGGCGGGCGCGTTTGCGGGCCTGTTCGGCGCAATCGCCTTCATTCCGGACGTTGCCTACAGCCACGAGGCGCTGGCCGGGCTTCTCCTGTCTCTCGCGCTTGCGCTTCGGGAGCGAAGCTGGCCCGCGGCGCTGCTCCTCGCCGCCTGCGCGGTGGCCCTGCGCGAGCTTGCTCTGCCGTTCCTCCTGCTGTGTCCCGTGCTGGCGTTTCTCGGCGAGCGGCGGAAGGAGGCCTCGGCCGTAGCAGGAACGATCGCCCTGCTGCTCGCCGGTTTCGCGCTCCATGCGGTCGCGGTGAGCGAAGCGCGCATGCCGGGCGATGTGGTTTCGCCCGGCTGGACCGGCCTGATCGGACCGAGTCTGCCGCTTTACGGCATCCATGTGACCACTCTGATCCAGACGTTCCCTGCCTGGCTCGCCGGACCGCTGGGCGTCCTGCCGCTGCTCGGCTGGACGGCGATAGGTGGAAGGACAGGCACCTTCGCCCTCGGCTGGTTCGCCGGCTTCATGGCCTTCGTGGCGATCTTCGCGCGGCAGGAGAATTTCTACTGGATGGCCCTGTTCGTGCCCGCCTACGGAGTGGGTCTCGCTTACGTCCCGCGCGCGGTTGGAGATCTCGTCAGGCGGCGCGAGGCCCCCACCGCCATGTCCTGACCGCGAGGCCCAGCGCGACGATGTGCAGCATCTCCACCGCCATCGGCTCCCACCAGCCGGGATAATTGCCGATGATGACGAGGTTCGCCAGCCGCCCGGTAAAGGCTACCGCGAACAGGGCGAGCGGCGCCAGCAGCGCATCGGCCCGGCGCCGCCATGCACCCCAGGCCATGAACAGGGCCGCGACGGCGAAGAAGGCGGTGAAGTCCGCTCTCGCGGTCGAGAGCCCGGCCGCACCTTCCGCGACAAGGCCGAAATCCACCATCGTTCCGACCGGCGCCAGAAAGAAGGCCACGCCGACGATCATGTCGATCAGGGCCAGCACGATGATGACGGCGCGCAGGATCAATTGCATGTGTTCGCTCTCCCCGCAGGAAATACGCGAGATGGGGCGAGAGGGTTCCGTGGCCCGGCCCCGGTCGCACCTCCCTGCAACAAGGGCGCTGGCATTGGCGGGCACCGGAGGCTAGCACCCCGAGCGATGACCCGATGGAACATCCCGAACCGACTGGCGCGCAGGGCACCCCTTCGCGCAGGGGCCGCACGATGAGCGGGCCGAAGATCCTGCTCGTGATCGGAGGCGGCATCGCGGCCTACAAGTCCTGCGAGCTCGTGCGCCTGATCCGCAAGGCCGGCGGCGAGGTGACCTGCGTCCTCACCGAGGGCGGTCAGCAATTCGTGACTCCGATGGCGCTCGCCGCGCTCAGCGGCAACAAGGTTTACACCTCGCTCTTCGATCTCAAGGACGAGGTCGAGATGGGGCATATCCAGCTCTCTCGCGCTGCCGATCTGGTGGTGGTCTGCCCGGCGACGGCCAACATGCTTGCCAAGATGGCGGCGGGCATTGCCGACGATCTCGCCACCACCCTGATCCTCGCGACCGACAAGCCGGTGCTGGCCGTCCCCGCCATGAACGTGCGGATGTGGGAACATGCAGCGACGGGGCGCAATATCGGCTGGCTGCGCGATGCCGGGGTCGAGGTGATGGAGCCAGACGAGGGCGACATGGCCTGCGGCGAATACGGCCCCGGTCGCCTGCCCGAACCGCCGGCGATCCTCTCGGCCATCGCCGCCAAGCTCGATTTCGCTCTCGACCTGCCGGAGCTCGCCGCGCCATCTCCGGCCCCCGCGCCCCGCGCCCCGGCGAAAGACGACATCGCGCGAGAAGCGATCGAGCCGGAACCCGAGGTCGAATCCCGCGGAATGCTCGGCGGTCTGCTCTCGGCGATCATACCGCGCAGCACCGCGCGTCGCAGTCATGCCGAACTGGAAGCGGAATATGATTCGCTGCCCCAGATCGACGCGCTCGATCCCGACGAGATGGCGCGCGACTTCCCGCCGGGTGGCGACACGCTGCCCGGCGGTCTCGGCGGTGGTCCCCTACTGGCGAAGAAGGGCAAGGCCAACGCCGCTCCGCCGACCGATCCCGAGGCGATCAATCACGAGGTCGCCCGGCGCAGTCCGGCATCCCGTCCGCAGCCGATGGCGGATGAGGCGCTGCGCTCGCCTTTCGATGGGTCTGACCCTCTGGCGGGGCAAGCCGAATTCGATCCCGATCCCGATCATCGTCCGCTTTACGGCCGGCACGTCTTGGTCACGGCAGGTCCGACCTGGGAATCGATCGATCCGGTGCGCTACATCGCCAATCGTTCGAGCGGCAAGCAGGGTTTCGCCATCGCCGCCATGGCCGCCGCCGCCGGGGCGCGGGTGACGCTGGTCGCCGGGCCGGTCCATCTCCCGACACCGCTCGGCGTCGACCGTGTCGATGTCGAGAGCGCGGACGAGATGGCGGCCGCGGTGCGCCGTTCGCTGCCCGCCGACGCTGCCTTCATGGTCGCCGCCGTTGCCGACTGGAAAAGCCGCGATGTCGCGTCCGAGAAGATGAAGAAGCGCGGCAGCGCGCCGCCCGCCCTGTTGCTGGCGGAAAATCCCGACATCCTCGCCAATGTCGCCGCCAGCCGCGATCGGCCGCAGCTCCTCATCGGCTTTGCCGCCGAGACCGAAAACATCGACGAGAACGCCACGGCCAAGCGCAAGCGCAAGAGCGCCGACTGGATCGTGGCCAACAATGTCGGCGCCTCGGGTGGCGGCGTCATGGGCGGCGATCGCAACCGCGTCGCCATCGTCACTTCGCGGGGGATCGAGCGGCTGGAGGAAATGCCGAAGGAAGACGTCGCGCGCGAGCTGGTCCGCCGCGCCGCTGAAGCGCTTGTCAGTTCGGGCGCCGATCCGCGGGCCATGCGCGATGATTGATCCCGTCGGCGTGCAGCTGAAACGCCTGCCCCACGGAGAGGGCCTCGATCTACCCGCCTATGCCACGGCCGGTGCGGCGGGAATGGACGTGGTCGCGGCGGAGGACGTGTCGATTGCTCCCGGTGATCGACACGCGGTCGCCACCGGTTTCGCGCTGGCGATCCCGGCGGGTTTCGAGATTCAGGTCCGCCCCCGCTCGGGTCTCGCGCTGAAGCACGGGGTCACGGTTCCGAACACGCCGGGCACCATCGATTCCGACTATCGCGGCGAGCTCAAGGTGATCCTGATCAATCACGGCAGCGAGAGTTTCGCGGTTCGCCGGGGCGACCGGATCGCCCAGCTCGTCCTCGCTCCGGTGGTACAGGCCCGCTGGAACGAGGTCGACGAACTGGACGAGACTGCGCGCGGCGCCGGCGGCTTCGGTTCGACCGGGGGCCACGCCAAGCTCGTCTAAGGAACGCGCGTCAGGTTCGCTCGCGCTTCCACGCGGCATGGAAACATGCCGCCGACGCGCTCCAGATCGCCGCGAAGAAGGCCAGCACGCCCCATTCCACCGCGTGGCCCGGCATCGTCCACAGGCCCGCCGCGATGCCCACAAGGAATTGTCCGATGGCGAGGGCGGCCGCGATCAGCCGCATCGGGCCGGGCCGGAACCAGGCCGGAAAGCTCGCCACGACCGCGATACCGACCAGCGCGATGAAGGCGAGGTTCGTCGGCTCGTTCTCGCTCCCGAGCATTCCGACCGCGCCGTTGATCCACACGGTCAGGAAGCCGCCCAGCGCGCCGATCGCGATGCCCATGCGATGCGGCGCGTTGCGGCCCACCCGGACCGCGATTTCCGCACCGATCCCCAACGCCGACAGCAGGATCGCCGCGAAAAGGAAGTCGGAAATCGTCCAGTTGATTTCGGTGCTGTAGCGCATCGCGATCGCGGGCAGGAAGAACAGCGCGAACAGGACGCTCCAGCCGGTGATCCGCCATCCGTTCCATGCTGTCTTGTGTGTTGTTTCAGTCACGTCGTCCATCTCGTTGCTCTCCGTTTGTCGAGGTCTCGAGCTAGGTGCGGACGCGCCTGAGCGGCATGAGCAATTCGTGAGCAATGGCTGAAATGCTTCCGCCGACGCGGCACCTCGCCTAGGAAACGAGCATGGGGGAAGGGCAACGAGCGATGGAGCAAGGCGCGACGGAGCGGTGGCGCTTCGGCGAATTCGAGCTCGACCTCGCCAACCGCGAACTGCGGCGAAATGGCGAGGCCGTTCCGCTCGGCAGCCGCTATCTCGACGCGCTCCTCCTTCTCGCACGCCATCCCGGCGAACTGGTCACCAAGGACCGCTTCATGGACGAGGTCTGGCGCGGCATTCCGGTGACCGACGAGGCGCTGACCCAGTGCATCCGCACGCTGCGCCGAGCGCTGGGCGACGATGCGAGCGATCCGCGCTTCATCGCCACGGTGCCCAAGCACGGCTATCGCTTCCTCGCCGAAGTCCGGCCGGGGGATGCTGGAGGATCGACGCTGCGCACTACCGTGGCGGACGGGAGCCTAGGCGGACGGATCGCCGGGGGCGCAACGATCGGCGGCGGCCTTGCCGGCATCGTCGGCGGACTGCTCTACGGTCTGGCGGCGACCGGGGGCGGGGGGATGTCGGTTCTGGTCATGGTCGTGCTGGTGGCGGCGCTGGGCGTGCTCGGCGGGGCAGGGATCGGCGCGGGAATGGGTCTGGCGGAGATCCTCCGGCCGGGCCGGGCCCTGCCGCTGATCGCCGGAGCGGCGCTGGGCGGCACGCTGGTCGGTGCCTTCGGTCAGACGCTGGGGCGCGACGGGATCGCGGCGCTCACCGGCGCCCGGGTGGCGGGCATTACGGGTCTGTTCGAAGGGCTGATTCTCGGGACCGCCGTGGGGCTGGCGGGCGCGCTCGTTCTGTCGGGACGGTTCGGGACCAGAGGGATCGTCGGGTCTGCTCTGGCGATCGGCGCCGCTGCGGGAGCGATGATCGCGATGGGGGGCGGGACGCTGCTGGGGCGCAGCCTGCTGGTCCTGCAGGCGCAATTCCCGCGTTCGGCCCTAACGATGGAGCGGCTGGGCGGGCTTGTGGGCGATCCGGGCTTCGAGAGTGCCGCGCTCGTCGCCACCACCATGCTCGAAGGCGCGGTGTTCGTGGCCTGCAGCGCATGGGCCATTCGTTACGCTGCCGAAGCCCGCAATTAAAAAGGGCGGCACTCGCGCGCCGCCCTTTCCTCATGTCTGCTTGGCGACTGGTCAGTCGAGCCGGCGCACTTCGTTGGGTTCTTCCGGCTTGATCGAGATTCGCACCGTCTCGCCCGAATTTCCCGGGAAGTCGGTGAACATCGCTTCGACCAGGTTAGGGACCAGATATTGCAGCCGGTCCGAGGTCGACAGGGCCTCCGCCTTGCCTTCGAACAGGCGCTGCCCGTCCGCCGCGCGATCGATCTTCATTTCGATCTCGCTGTTGTAGACGGTGTAGCTGCGAATATCCGGACCGCCGAACCACGGATCGTAGAAGCCGTAACCCCAGCGGCCGCCGAAGCCGCCAAAGCCGAGCCGCGAACGGTAGAGCGGCGAACGGAACGCGCCGTAACCATACCACGGATCATAGAACGGATCGCGGCCGAAGCCGGTCGACCGGATACGTTCACGTCCATTGTCGACATCATAGTCGAAGCGCACCAGCAGCGTGGCGTTTTCGGGCGCGGCCTGAGTGTAGCCGAGACGCGCCATGTTTGCCTCGACGAGGTCAGCGTATTGCGCGAATTCCAGACCGCCCACGAGCGAGGGATCTTCGGCGACGACCGCGAAGCTCACGCCCGACGGCGCGGGCAACTGTGTCTGGAAACGCTGCACGTCGGCGCGGAAGGGCGTCGTTGCACAAGCGGCCAGCCCTGCGAGAAGAAGCGGGACGGAGGCTAGCTTGATGGTGCGCCCCCAACCCTTGGTCGAATTGGTCATGCCGGGTCCTTTCCAAGTCGAAACGTGCCGGAGACGGGTTGGTTTCCCTGAATGTTTCGGAAGAATAAGATCGGTATTAAGGAACGGGCCATGAACACGATTTGAACGCGCTGGCACCGAAAACAGAGTCAATTCAACCGCGTACGAGCCCCAGCGCCGTGTAGGCGGAAGCTAGCGTGGGGGCGGCGATCTCGCGCGCCCGCGACGCTCCACGCGCAAGAATCGCGTCGAGCGCCTCGCGGTCGTTCAGCAGCGCGTTGAACCGGGTCGAGATCGGCTGCAATGTCTCCACCAGCAATTCCGCAAGCGCCGGCTTGAACGCGCCGAACCCCGCGCCGCCATGATCGCGCAGAACGTCCTCGACCGTGCCTTCGGACAGCGCGGCGTAGATGGTGACGAGGTTCAGCGCCTCGGGCCGTTCGGCGAGGCCGTCGACTTCGGAGGGCAAGGGCTCGGGATCGGTCTTGGCCTTTTTGATCTTCTTCAGCACCGTGTCGGGATCGTCGGCCAGATCGATCCGGCTCATCTCGGAGGGATCGGACTTGCTCATCTTCTTCGATCCGTCGCGCAGGCTCATGATCCGCGCGGCCTGCGGCGGGCTGATCGGCTCGGGCAGGGTGAAGACCGGCGCATCCTCGGAAGCGTAGTCGTTGTTGAACTTCTGCGCGATGTCGCGGGCAAGCTCGAGATGCTGCTTCTGGTCCTCGCCCACCGGCACGTGCGTCGCCTGGTAGAGCAGCACGTCGGCCGCCTGTAGCACCGGATAGGTGAACAGCGCCGCGCTCGCGCCCTCGCGGTTCTTGCCGCTCTTGTCCTTGAACTGCGTCATCCGGTTCAGCCAGCCGATCCGGGCGGTGCCGTTGAGCAGCCATTGCAGCTCGGGATGGGCCGGAACCTGCGCCTGGTTGAACAGGACCGAGCGGTCGGGATCGATCCCGCAGGCGACCAGCGCGGCGGCCATTTCCAGCGTCGCGCGGCGCAGTTCGCCCGGCTCGTGCGGCATCGAGATCGCGTGGAGATCGGCAAGGAAGAACAGGCATTGGTTCCTGTCTGCGCTACCACTTGCTGCTTGAGCGCGGTTGGCCTTCTCCATTTCGTCCTGCATCCGCACCCAGTTGCGGATCGCGCCGAGATAGTTGCCAAGATGGAGATTGCCGGTGGGCTGGATGCCGGAAACGACGCGCATGGGTTCAGGTCCGTTCGTCGGGAGGGGTGGGTGTGGAAATGGGTTCGCCGGTCGTCGCCGGGCTTGGCGCGCGGCGCACCAGCGCCCTGAGATCGCCGAGGCGGAAAGCGCCGACGACCAGACAGGCGAGCGCGTACACCGCGCCGCCCCCGGCCACAAGCAGGGCGAGGGCGAGCGCCCGCTCTTCCAGCGGCCCGGCCATCAGCGGCCGGGCGAAGGGGGCGGCGAAATACAGCGCCGCGCCCATCAGCGCCGCCGCCACGGCGAGCCGGGGCAGGCGGCGCAGCAACTGGCTGTCGGCGGTGAAATGCCCGCGCTTGCGCAGCGCCCAGTAAAGCAGCCCGGCATTGAGAGTCGCCGAAACCGCTGTCGCCAGAGGCGGGCCGAGATAGCCGATGGTCGGGATGAGCGAGAGATTGCCGACGATGTTCACGGCGATCGCGATCATGGCAAAGCGGACCGGCGTCTTCGTGTCGTGCCGCGCGTAGAAGCCGGGCGTCAGCACCTTGATCAGCACATAGGCGGGCAGACCGAGCGAGAAGGCGGCGAGCACCAGCGCGGTCGCCTCGGTATCGCCGGCGCTGAACTCGCCATACTGGAACAGGCCGCGCACGATCGGTTCGGAAATCGTCAGGAAGGCGATGGTGGCGGGCAGGGTCAGGAACAGCGCCAGCTCTATCCCCCGGTTCTGCGTGTGCATCGCCGCCTCGTCCTTGCCCTCGCCCAGCAGGCGCGAGAGCGTGGGCAGCAGGATCGTGCCGAGGCCGATCCCGATCAGCCCGAGCGGCAGCTGGTTCAGCCGGTCAGCGAAATAGATATAGGTGATCGCGCCCGGTGCTAGCAGGCTGCCCGCCAGCGCGGTCGAGACGAGAAGGTTGATCTGCGTCGCTCCGGCGCCTGCTGCGGCGGGCAGGATCAGCGAGAACAGCCGCTTCATCTCCGGGTCGATCCGGGGGCGGCGCAGCTTCAGCGAGATGCCCGCCCGGCGGCAGCCCCAGATGAGGAAGATCAGCTGCAACGCGCCGCCCGCCGTGACCGACAGCGCCTGTACCAGCGCGGTCTCGTAAGGGTCTTCGCCGTGGAACAGCGCGAGACCGGTTACCATCGCGACATTGAGCAGGATCGGCGCGGCGGCGTTGACCCAGTACCGCTCGAGCGAATTGAGAATCCCCCCAAGCAGCGAGACCAGCGAGATCATCAGCAGGTAGGGAATGGTGATCCGCGACAGCATCACGGCATAGCCGAACTGCGCGGGCGTCGGATCGTTGAACCCGCCCGACAGCGCGTAGGTCAGCGGCCAGGCGGCGATCATCAGCGCGATGGTGAACACCACCAGCACCGGCAGCAGCAGCGCCAGAGTGCGCTCGGCGAAATCGACGCCCGCCCCGCGCCCGCCGCCCTCGGCGACGCGGCGGTTGAACATCGGGATGAAACCGGCCGAGAACGCCCCTTCCGCGAACAGGGCGCGGAACATGTTGGGCAGGCGGAAGGCGACGAGGAAGGCGTCGGACGCGAAGCCCGCACCGACATAGCGCGCCTGCAACGCGTCGCGCACCAGCGCCAGCACCCGGCTGGCGAGCGTCAGCCCGCCGATCGAACCGAGCGCCCGGACGAGCTTCACAGCGCCGCCCCGAAAGCCTGCGCAGCCGATCCCCTCGCGGACCGTTCGGAGACGATCGGTCCCGTCATCCTGCCACCGCTAGGCGCGAGGAGAGGTCAGGCTTCGCCCGAGGGCGGGTTCATCATGCCGCCCTGCGCCTGCTGATCCTGCTGTGCCCGCGCCTGGAGCTGCTGCTGGTATAGCGCGCCGAAATCCATCGGGTCGAGCATCAGCGGTGGGAAGCCCGCATCGCGCGTGGCGTCCGCCAGGACGCGCCGGGCGAAGGGGAAGAGGATGCGCGGCGCCTCGGCATAGAGGAAGGCATGGGCGTGCTCGTCGGGCAGGTTGCGGATTCCGGCAAGGCCGCAATAGCTGAGGTCGATGAGGTAGAGATTGCCCTTTTCCGACTTCGCGGTCGCGGTGATCTTGAGCTCGACCTCGTGCACCTCGTCGCTCACGCGGTTGGCGCCGATGTTGAACTGCAGGTCGATCTGCGGCTGATCGGTCCACTGGTAGCAGGCCGGCGCGTTGGGGTTCTCGACCGACATGTCCTTGATATATTGCGAGATGATCCCGGCGGCGGGGTTATTGTCGGCACCATTGGCGCCGGCTGCGGGATCGGGATTGATGTCGGTCAGGATGTCGCCTTCGTCGGCCATGTCGGTTCCGTGCTTTTCTGTTTCAGAATGCCGTGTCGGAGCGGCGGTCGCCGACCCTTTCGGTAGGTGGGCGCGCCTAGCACCTGCGGCAATGCGGGGCAATGGCGGGGGAGGGGGCGCGGGAGGGGGCGAGAGAGAGGCGATGCGAGGTCGCCCACCCGCAACCGATCGCCCGCTTGTTCGTTTGATATTCGCGCCTATCTCGGGCAGGAACAGGAATTCCCGCGCCGCGGCGCTGGATCGCAAACTCGCAGGTGCTGTAAAGTGATAGTCGAAATCGTCATCCTCGCCATGGTCGCCGCGTTTCTGGGCTTGCGCCTCTATTCGGTGCTGGGCCGCCGCGCGGAGCACGAGGAGGAGCCGATCCCCCATCGCTTCGACCGCGAGAATGCGGCGGAGGACGAGGCTCGCGCGGCGCCGCCCGCCATGCCGCAGGCGCGGCTCCAGACCGGAAACGTGCCCGCCGGCGCCGAGCAGGGCGTGCGCGCCATCGCCGCCGCCGATCCGCAGTTCGACCTGATTGGTTTCGTCGAAGGGGCCAAGGGCGCCTACGGCATGATTCTCGAAGCGTTCTGGCAGGGCGACAAGGACACGCTGCGCGAACTGTGCGACGACGATGTCTATCAGAGCTTCGCCACCGCGATCGACGCGCGCGAGGCCGCGGGCGAAACGCTCGACAACCGCCTGATCCGGATGGAGGACGCGACCGTGAAGGCCGCCGATCTCGACGGGCGCATCGCGCGGGTCACCGTGCTGTTCGTCTCCGACATCGCCTCGGTCACGCGCGACAGCGACGGGAATGCCATCGCCGGCTCGCTCGACGATGCGATCGAGAGCCGCGACGCCTGGACCTTCATGCGCAATGTCGATTCGGTCGGGCCCGACTGGAAGCTCGACGAGACCGACGAGGGCTGATCCCCTTTCGTAAAGGGCGGGAGGGCTCATGCGCAGATCACTTGCTCTGACCCTCGCGGTCCTGCTGGCCGGTTGCGGGCGGATGATACCCGAGGGGCAGGTGCCCCGGCCGGTTCCCCCCGCACCTCCGCCTGCGCAGCCTGTGCCCGCACCGCAGCAACCGACACTGCCGGCCCCTCCGCTGCCCACCAGTGCGACGCCGGGGCCGAGCGTCGCGGCGCTGGGTATCGGCGCAGAAGACGCGCGCACCGCGCTGTTCTCCTTCCGCGAATCCTGCCCGCAACTGCTTCGCCGCACCGACCAGACCGGGCTGACCCAGCCCACCGACTGGCAGGCCGCCTGCGCGGAGGCCGCGCGCTGGGCACAGGCGGACGCGGCGCGCTTCTTCGCCACCCATTTCGAGACCGCTCGGATCGGCGACGGCCGCGCCTTCGCCACCGGCTATTTCGAACCTGAAATCCGCGGCAGTCGCATCCGTCTCCCGGGCTACGACGTGCCGGTCTACAAGGTCCCGCCCGAACTCGTGCGCGACTGGCACGACGACATCGCGCCCGCCGAACGGACCGGACGCGCGCCGCTCGGCAGGCGCGATGCCTCAGGGCGGTTCGTGCCTTTCTACGAGCGTTCGGAGATCGAGGCGGGCGCACTTGCCAATCGCGGGCTCGAGATCGCCTGGGCGGCCGATCCGATCGAGATGTTCTTCCTCCAGATCCAGGGCTCGGGCCTGCTGCGCCTGCCCGACGGGTCACTGATGCGGATCGGCTATGCCGGACAGAACGGTCGCGAATATGTCGGCATCGGCGCCCTGATGCGCGAGCGCGGCCTCATCGGCGGCAACACCGGCTACGCCACCTCGATGCAGGGCATCGTCCAGTATCTGCGCGACTTCCCGGACGAAGGACGCGCGATCATGCGCGAGAACCGCAGCTGGATCTTCTTCCGCGAACTGCCCAATCCCGACGGGCTCGGCGGGCCGCTCGGCTCGATCGGCGTTCCGGTCCGGCGGGGCAGCAGCGTGGCGGTCGATCCCGCCTATGTCCCCTATGGCGCGCCGGTCTGGCTCGATCTCGACCGCGACGTGGCGGATGGCTTGTGGATCGCGCAGGACACCGGCGGCGCGATCCGCGGCGCCAACCGGTTCGACAGCTTCTGGGGCAATGGCGGCGAGGCCCGCGAGATTGCCGGCGGCATGAGCGGACGCGGGGAAGCGCTGATCCTGCTGCCCAAGGGAACGCTCGCCCGCCTCGGCCGGCGATGAGCCATCCGCGCGGACTGAGCGAGGCCGAGGCGGCGGCGTGGGAGCAAGTCGCGGCGACGGTGAAGCGGCTCGACCCGCTTCCGCTCCGTGCGCGGGCCACAAGCCTTTCGGAAACTGCGCCCCCCGCCAAGCCTCTCACCATGCCCCCGCCCGCGCAGCCGAAGAAGACGCGCATGGTTCCGGCCAGAACGCCGCCCGCGCCCTCTCCCCCGAAACCGCGCCCGGAAGGCAATCTCGATTCGCGATGGGACCGCAGGCTCAAGGCGGGGAGCGTGTCGCCGGACTTCACGCTTGATCTGCACGGTCATGGTCTCGATGCCGCCTACAACCGCCTGATGGGCGGGGTGGCGCAGGCCCGCGCGGTGGGCGCGCGGACCATCCTGCTCATCGCGGGCAAGTCGCGCCCAGTCGACCCGGCCGATCGGGGCACGAAGCGCGGGGCGATCCGTGCCAAGGTGCTCGACTGGTTGGCAGCGAGCGAGCATCATTCCGCAATCGCTGCCGTGCGCCGCGCCCATATCCGCCACGGGGGCGAGGGCGCACTCTACATCGTGCTGCGCCGCGAACGCTGACCGTCAGGGGTAGACCGGCCGAAAAGGCGCCGGTGGCGCGCTTCGATCCGCCAACCATAAGGATTGAGCGGACCAGAACGCACGCACCGGCGCCTCGCATTCGTCAGTGGACGGGCCGGCCTACTCCGCCGCTTCGCGCATCGCCTCGCCCGAGATGGACAGCGCGCTCGCCATGCCGGGCGCGTCGGACTTGCCGCCGATCTTGTCGCGCACCGACTTCTCAATCCGCTCGCCGATCGTCTTGTCGACATTCTTCCAGTATTCGAAGGCGCGGACGAGCACCTTCTCGCTGACGCCATCGGCCAGATGTCCGGCGACGTTCGAGACGAAGCGGTCGCGCTGGGCGTCGTCCATCACCTCGTTCACCAGTGCGCGCGGCTGGCTCCAGTCGTCATCGTCCTCGCGCAGCTGGTAGGCGGTGCGGACCATGTCGCCGTCGGCGTACCACAATCCCGCCTCCGCCCCGGTGTCGGGCTGCGCTGCCGGGCCGCCGTAGGAATTGGGCGCGTACACCGGATCGACAGCGTTCTGGACCCGCATATGGCCCGCTCGCGAATAGGAGTTCACCTCCGCATTGCGCGCCGAATTCACCGGGATCATCTTGTAATTGACCCCGAGCCGCGCCCGGTGCGCGTCGGCATAGGAGAAGCCGCGGGCGAGCAGCATCTTGTCGGGCGAGAGGCCCACGCCCGGCACCATGTTGTTCGGCTCGAAGGCGAGCTGTTCGATCTGGGTGTCCCAATCGACCGGATTCTCGTTCAGCATCAGCTTGCCGACCTCGATCAGCGGATAATCCTCGTGCGGCCAGGTCTTGGTCAAGTCGAACGGGTTGATGCGATAGGTCTTGGCATCCTCGTAGGGCATGATCTGCCATTTGAGCGTCCAGCTCGGGTAATTGCCGGCATGAATCGCGTCGAACAGGTCGCGCCGGTGATAGTCGCTGTCCTCGCCCGCCTTCTTGACCGCCTCGTCCTGCGTGAAATGGGCGTTGCCGCTTTCGTCGCCGACATCGGTGTGGAAGTGGAACTTGACCCAGAACTTCTCGCCCGCCTCGTTCACCAGCATGTAGGTATGGCTGGAATAGCCGTTCATTTCGCGCCAGTTCTTCGGCACGCCGCGATCGCCCATCAGATAGGTGACCTGGTGCGCGCTTTCCGGGCTCAGCGTCCAGAAATCCCACATCATGTCATGATCGCGCAGGCCGTTGTCGGCGCGGCGCTTCTGGCTGCGGATGAAGTTCTGGAACTTGATCGGATCGCGCACGAAGAAAATCGGCGTGTTGTTGCCGACCATGTCGAAATTGCCGTCCTCGGTGTAGAACTTGACCGAGAAGCCGCGCGGGTCGCGCCAGGTATCGGGGCTGCCGCGCTCGCCAGCCACAGTGGAAAAGCGCATGGCGACGTCGGTCTTCGCGCCGGGCTGGAAAAGCTTGGCCTTGGTGTATTGCGACACGTCCTCGGTCGTCTCGAAATAGCCGAAGGCGCCCGACCCCTTCGCGTGTGGCTGGCGCTCGGGAATGCGCTCGCGATTGAAGTTCGCCATCTGCTCGAGCAGGTAATGGTCGTGCAGGACGATCGGCCCGTCGCTGCCGACGGTCAGCGAATGCTCGTCGCTCTGGACCCGGATGCCGGCATCGGTGGTGGTGTAGGGGGTTTTCTTGTCGGCCATGATGATGGTCCTTCGCAATCGAGGAAAGGTTACGGTGACTTACGGCCCGTTCCCTCTCCCGTTCCCGCGATTAAACGCGGCTGGGCGATCGTTTCTCTCGATCACGAAAAAACCCCCGGCAACCGCGGCTGCCGGGGGCTTCTCGCCACTCGAAAGGCAGCTTCGCCTTACTTGTGGTACTTCGCGTATTCGAGGTCGAAGCGGTCGGCTTCCATGACCTTGGTCCACGCTTTGACGAAGTCGCGCGCGAACTTCTCCTCGTTGCCGTCCTCGGCATAAACCTCGGCGACGGCGCGCAGCTGCGAGTTGGAGCCGAAGACAAGGTCGGTGCGCGTGGCCCGCCACTTCTCCTCGCCCTTCAGACGGCAGCGACCGACGAATTCCTCGTCCCCGCTCTCGTCGACCACCTCCCACGCCGTGCCCATGTGGAGCAGGTTCACGAAGAAATCGTTGGAAAGTACGCCGGGCTTTTCCGTCAGGACCCCGATCGTGTCGCCGTGGTCGGCGTGCTTGCTGACCGCGCCGAGCACGCGCATACCGCCGAGCAGCGCCGTCATTTCCGGCACCGACAGGCCGAGGAGGTCGGACCGGTCGATCAGCATGTCCTCGGTCTTCACCGTGGCCTTGGTCCGCAGATAGTTGCGGAAGCCGTCGGCGAAGGGCTCGAGCGGTTCCCAGCTCTCGGCGTCGAACTGGTCCTCGCTCGCATCGCCGCGTCCGGTCGAGACCGGCACCTCGATATCGAACCCGCCATCCTTCGCCGCCTTCTCGACCGCCGCCGCTCCGGCAAGGACGATAGCATCGGCCATCGACATGTCGCCGCGCAGGCTATCGAGCTTGCCGAGGACCTTGTCGATCTCGGCAGCGTCGTTGACGTCCCAGTTCTTGATCTCGTCGAACCGGATATGGGCGCCGTTGGCCCCGCCGCGATGGTCGCTCTTGCGGTAGGTGGAGGCCGAGGCGAAGGCCGTGCGGACCAGCTCGGCGACGGTCAGGCCGCTGCCCAGCACCTTCGCCTTGAAATCGGCGACCGCGCTGGCGGAGGCTTCCTTGCCGGTGGGGATCGGGTCCTGCCAGATCAGGTCTTCCGACGGCACGTCCGGGCCGAGATAGCGGACCTTGGGCCCCATGTCGCGGTGGGTCAGCTTGAACCAGGCGCGGGCGAAGGCATCGTCGAGCGCGGCCTGATCGTCGCGGAAGCGTTCGGAAATCTTGCGATATTCCGGGTCGCGCTTCAGCGCCATGTCGGCGGTGGTCATGATAGTGGGGACCTTCTTGTTCGGGTCCCGCGCATCCGGCGCCATGTCGGCTTCCTCCGGATCGATCGGCGTCCACTGCTTGGCCCCGGCCGGGCTTTCCGTCAGCTCGTATTCGTATTTGAACAGCAGGCGGAAATAGTCGTTGCCCCACTCGGTCGGGTTCGGCGTCCACGCCCCCTCAATGCCCGAGGTGGTGATGTGGCCCTTGCCGATCTCGTCGGCGTCGGTCAGCCAGCCGAAGCCCATGGTGTGAAGGTTCTCGCCCTCGGGCGCCTTGCCGAACGTGCCGGCGGGCTTGGCCCCGTGGCACTTGCCGAAGGCATGGCCGCCGGCGGTCAGCGCGACGGTTTCCTCGTCGTTCATGGCCATGCGGGCGAAGGTCTCGCGCATGTCGCGGGCCATGCCCTCGGCATCATGCGGATTGCCGCCCGGACCTTCGGGATTGACGTAGATGAGACCCATCTGGATCGCCGCGAGCGGGTTCTCGAGCGCTTTGCCCTCATCCGGGATGATGCGGGTGGCGACGCCTTCGTCGACCCACTGCTTTTCCGTGCCCCAATAGACCGTCTCGGGCTCGAACACGTCCTTGCGTCCGCCGCCGAAGCCGAAGACCGGGCCGCCCATGCTCTCGATCGCCATGTTGCCGGTGAGCACGAAGAGGTCGGCCCAGCTGATGTGCTTGCCGTATTTCTTCTTGATCGGCCACAGCAGGCGCCGCGCCTTGTCGAGATTGCCGTTGTCCGGCCAGGAATTGAGCGGGGCGAAGCGCTGCTGCCCGCTCGAGGCGCCGCCGCGCCCGTCTCCGGTGCGATAGGTGCCCGCCGCGTGCCAGGCCATGCGGATGAAGAAGGGGCCGTAATGCCCGTAATCGGCCGGCCACCATTCCTGGCTGTCGGTCATCAGCGCCTTCAGGTCTTGCTTGATGGCGGAATAGTCGAGCGCGTTGAACGCCTCGCAGTAATCGTAATCTTCGCCCATCGGGTCGACCGTCTGGCCGTGCTGGGTCAGCGGGCCGAGGTCGAGGCTGTCGGGCCACCAGTCGCGATTGGTCCGGCCGAACAGCTTGCGCATGTCGTTGTCGCCGGTGAAGGGGCAGCCGCCCGAAATGGAACCTGTCTTGGCGTCCATGATCTCTCTCCGTCAAACGAGCGATTCGCAGATGAACCGCTTCTATGACAAGGAGAATGGGGGCTGCCCGGTAATTCGTCCAATCGATTAATTGGGTTTAATTAATCGACCGTGGCGCGAATACGGTGAAGCGTTCGGCGCCTGTCAGGCGGGCTTCAGGCAGCCTGTGCGATCGCCTCGACCGGTTCGGTGCGGATGAGGTAATCGAAGGCGGACAGGCCGGCTTTCGATCCTTCGCCCATGGCGACGACGATCTGCTTGTAGGGAACGGTGGTCACGTCGCCCGCACCGAAGATGCCGGGCAGGTTCGTCCGCCCTTCCTCGTCGGTCACGATCTCGCCGTGTTTGGAGAGCTCGAGACCGGAATCCGCGAGCCATTCGGTGTTGGGGACGAGGCCGATCTGGACGAACACACCCTCCAGTTCGATGTGACGTTCGTCGCCCGACTTGCGGTCCTTGACCCTGAGGCCGTCGACCTTGCCGGCATTGCCGGTGACCTCGGTCGTCTGGCCGGAGGTGACGATCTCGACATTGCTCAGGCTGCGGAGCTTCTTCTGCAGCACCTCGTCGGCGCGCAGCTTGTCGTCATACTCGATCAGCGTCACGTGGCCGACGATCTTGGCGAGGTCGATCGCCGCCTCGACGCCCGAATTGCCACCGCCGATCACGGCGATGCGCTTGCCCTTGAACAGCGGGCCGTCGCAGTGCGGGCAATAGGCCACGCCCTTGTTGCGATATTCCGCCTCGCCGGGCACGCCGAGATTGCGCCAGCGCGCGCCGGTCGAAAGGATCAGGCTGCGGGTGCGCAGCGTGCCGCCATTGCCGAATTCGACGGTGTGGAGGCCGCCTTCTTCCTTGGCCGGCACGAGCTTTACCGCACGGGCGAGGTTCATCAGGTCGATGTCGTATTCGCCGACATGCCGCTCCAGCTCGCCCGCCAGCTTCGGCCCCTCGGTGTAAGGCGTGCCGGGCAGGTTCTCGATGCCGAGCGTGTCGTGGAGCTGCCCGCCGAAGCGTTCGGCGGCGATGCCGGTCGAAAAGCCCTTGCGCGCGGTGTAGATGGAGGCCCCGGCACCGGCCGGTCCGCCGCCGATCACGAGGACTTCGAACGCGTCCTTTGCCGACATCTTCTCGGCCGCCTTCGCATCGCTGCCGGTGTCCAATTTGGCGAGGATTTCGGCCAGTTCCATCTTGCCGTTGTAGAACGGCTCTCCGTTGAGGAAGGTGGCGGGCACGGCCATCACTTCACGCGTGTCGACCTCGTCCTGGAAGGTGCCGCCCTCGATCAGCGTCGCGGTGATGCGCGAGTTCTCCAGCGCCATCAGCGTCAGCGCCTGCACCACGTCGGGGCAGTTGTGGCACGAGAGCGAGAAATACATCTCGAACTCGAAATCGCCCTCGAGGCCGCGGACCTGTTCGAGGAGGTCGGCATCGACCTTGGGCGGGTGGCCGCCGGCCCACAGCAGGGCGAGCACCAGCGAGGTGAATTCGTGACCCATCGGCAGTCCGGCGAAGCGGACCCATTTCTGCGGATCGCTCGCGCGCCGGATGATGAAGCTCGGCTTGCGCGCATCGTCGCCGTCGAACTGCGCATCGACCATGTCGTGCAGCGCCGCGATCTCGGTCAGGAGTTCGCGCGTCTGCTCGCTCTTGGCGCCTTCGCCGAGCGAGGCGACCAGTTCCACCGGCTCGCGCAGATTGGCGAGATAAGTTTCGAGCTGCTTGGTCATGTTGGCGTCGAGCATCATGTTGTCCTTCGTCTTTGCGAGGAGCCCCGCCAGGGGCGACGTGGCAATCCATCTTCTGTCGGGCGTTCTCGCTGAAACACTGGAGATGGATTGCCACGTCGCCTTCGGCTCCTCGCAATGACGAGGGGGGGCAATTTCACTTTAGAAAGCCAAAAGGCCCGGAGCGGGGGAGGGGGGTGCTCCGGGCCTTCCAGCGACCCGAGGTTGTCCTCGGGCTCTTCAGGCGCTTCCGGCCGGAGGCGGGCCGGTGCGCACTTCGTCAGGGCTCAGATCTTGCCGACGAGGTCGAGCGAGGGAGCCAGCGTCTCGCTGCCTTCTTCCCACGCCGCGGGGCAGACCTGGCCGGGGTTGTTGCGGACATACTGCGCGGCGCGGATCTTGCGGACGAGCTCGTTCGCGTTGCGGCCGACGCCTTCGCAGGTCTGTTCCATGATCTGGATCACGCCGTCCGGATCGACGACGAAGGTCGCGCGGTCGGCAAGGCCCATGTCCTCGCGCAGGACGTCGAAGTTCTTCGAAAGCGTGTGGAGCTGGTCGCCGAGGAACGGGAACTTCAGCTTGCCGATACGCTCCGACGTGTCATGCCAGGCCTTATGGCTGAAATGCGTGTCGGTGCTGACGCCATAGACTTCGACATCGAGCTTCTGGAGCGTATCGTAATGCTCGCCGAGGTCTTCGAGCTCGGTCGGACAGACGAAGGTGAAGTCGGCCGGGTAGAAGAAGAACACGGCCCACTTGCCGCGCACGTCCTCGTCGCTGACCTGATAGAAATCCTCGCCGGCCTTGAAGGCGGTGGCGTTGAACGGTTTGATCTGGCTTCCGATGATACCCATGGTTTTCTCCGTTTTCGGGGTTGAAATGCGTGGACCCCAGATAGGGATTGCGGCGCTGCACAAAAGCCGATTTGTGCGATTGCGAACATCGGAATAATCGATTAGCCGTTCCATGGTGATCCGATCGTTCGATCAGCGCGGGAAATCGCGACGAGCGTCCGGCCTCCTTCAGGAAGGGGGCATTCACCTGGTTGGGAATGCGGGGTGATTTCGTAGGGGCGTCGTCGGCTTTGCGGGAGCAAGCGGAATATGGCTGAAAGACGGGACCACGGAACCCTGGCTCACCGGAAGCCGATCGTCCGGTTGAAGGGCATCGACATCTGCCGTTCCGTGGCGATCTTTCTGGCGATGCTCAGCCACGCCTCGATCGAGTTCAAGCTGTTTCACTATACCGGTGATTCCCTCTCGCTGCTCAAATTCGCGATGCCCATGGCGACGCCGATGTTCATCTGCCTGTTCGGCGCGATGCTCGAGCTCGTCTATGCCCGGAGAATGCTGGAAGGGCAGACCTCCATGGCCACTTCACGGCTCCTCGTGCGAGCGGGCCAGTGCTACCTCCTGTATGCCCTCGCGATCCTGGCAAGGGTGGCGGTCGGCGACTACTCGCTCGGTTTCGGCCTGCGTTGCCTGCTGCTTATAGGGGCGACGCCTTACTCGGACATTCTGAAATTCTATTGTCTGGCCCTCGCGATGGCGCCTCTCCTGATCGCGCTGCGGGTTCGCTTCGGCCTCGGCCGAGTGGCCATTGCGGGAATGGCAATTCACCTCGCATATCCCCTGTTATCGATCATTCCGCCTCCGCCCCTCATCGCTGGAAAGGATTACATCGGAATGGGGACGCGGTTTCTCGTCGGGATCGGGCAATCCGACGTGGCCGGTCCGTCCCTGCTTCACGGATTGAGCCTGGTATTCGGAGGAATGTTTCTTGGCAGGGCCCTGATCGCGATCAGGCAGGCCGATCGTCAGCTATCGCGCAGGGGATGGCAGGCCCTGTTCGCGCTCGCCTCAATCTTCGTGATCGCTTCCCTGGCATTGTGGGACTGGACCGATCCGGTCGGCACGGCAATTCAGACCACCGACCTCACCCTGCGAAACCAGAACAACCCTCTCTACACTTCGCTCGGATTGGCGACCACCACCATCGCGGTCATGCTCGGTACCTATCTGTTCGACCGCAAGGGAATTCGCGCGATGGACTGGATCCGGTTCATCGGATCCGTCAGTCTTTTCACATTCGCGTTCGGAAACATCCTGCTGGTCCTGCAACCTTTCGAGGTTTCCAGCATGACGTCCTCGGTGGGACTTTTCCTCCTGTACGGAAGCCTGATGGCCCTGCAGAGCTATCTGTTCTACACGATCATGCGCACGGAACCCGGAGACGCTTCCGGTCTCCTCGGGTCGGCGACCCGGCTTGTCCAAGGGATCACTGAGAGAAGCAGCGCCGTCATACAAGATGCGACCGCGTTTCTGCTTCCCGCCTATGTGAAGCTTCTGGGAAAGATCGCGCCTAAGATAGAGGGAGCAATGACCATATCGCAGGCGACGCAGCGAAAGGTTCAGCGGGAAGGTGTCGCCTGATCCTGCCGGCTAGCCGCATTGCGCCCGGTGGAGCAGCCGGTGGTCGGCCAGCACCAGCGCCATCATCGCCTCGACCACGGGCGTGCCGCGAGTGCCGACGCAGGGGTCGTGGCGGCCCTTGGTGCGGACTTCTGCCGCTTCGCCCTCGCGCGTGATGCTTGCGACCGGAGTCAGGATCGAACTGGTCGGCTTGAAAGCGACGCGGCAGACCACCGGCTGGCCGGTCGAGATGCCGCCCGCGATCCCGCCGGCATGGTTCGTCGCGAAGTCCGGGCCGTTCTCGCCGGGCCGCATCGCGTCGGCATTGTCCTCGCCGCGCAGCCGCGCCGCGCCGAAGCCTTCGCCGATCTCCACGCCCTTGACCGCGTTGATGCCCATCATCCCTGCGGCGAGATCGGCGTCGAGCTTGGCGTAGAGCGGAGCGCCCCAGCCGGCGGGCACACCCTCGGCCACGCATTCGACCACCGCCCCGAGGCTCGATCCGGCGAGCCGCGCGTCCGACACCAGTTCTTCCCAGCGCTTTGCCGCCTCCGCGTCGGGGCACCAGAAGGGGTTGTTGCCGATTTCCGCCGCATCGAAATTCGCAGGGTCCATCGCGTCGCCGCCGATCTCGGTGACGTAGGCGCGGATCGACACCTCGGGCAGGACCAGCCGCGCCACCGCGCCCGCCGCAACGCGCATCGCCGTCTCCCGAGCGCTCGACCGGCCACCGCCGCGATAGTCGCGGAGGCCGTATTTGGCGTCGTAGGCATAGTCGGCATGACCGGGGCGATAGGCGTTGGCGATCTCGGAATAATCCTTCGATCGCTGGTCGGTGTTCTCGATCAGCAGCGCGATCGGCGTGCCGGTCGTGCGCCCCTCGAACACGCCGGACAGGATGCGGACCACGTCGGGCTCCTGCCGCTGGGTGGTGAAGCGGTTCTGTCCGGGGCGCCGCGCATCGAGGAAAGGCTGGATGTCCGCCTCGGCAAGGTCGAGCCCCGGAGGGCAGCCGTCGACCACCGCGCCGATCGCGGGTCCGTGGCTTTCGCCCCAGGTGGTGAAGCGCAGGACGCGTCCGAATGTGTTCCAGCTCATGGGCAGCTGTCATAACGCGGGCCGGGGCGGTGTCGAGCCAGCGCGCGCGTCCCGATTTTCCTACTCGCTGCGTTTCTGCCATGGGCGCCGCGATGAAGGGCGCGCGCATCTGGTCCGGCAATACCGGTTTTCCGCCATTGAACAGTGTAACAGGTGTAACACCTGTTACACTGTACGGGTGCGAACATGAACGCAACGTCGCACTGGCCAAAGCCGCGCCGCTCGGGCAGGAACAAACCGCGCTCAAACGGCCATGCGACGGGATTGATACAGGCAGATGATAGCAAAGCTCAAAGGGCTGCTCGACGAAACCGGTGCCGACTGGGCGGTGATCGACGTCGCCGGGGTCGGCTATCTCGTCCACTGCTCGTCCAAGACACTCGCCGCGCTGGGCGAGGTGGGCGAGGGCTGCACGGTCTTCACCGACCTGCAGGTGAGCGAGAACGACATGCGCCTGTTGGGCTTCGCCGAAGCCGCCGAGCGCGACTGGTTCCGCCTGCTCACGCAGGTGCAAGGTGTGGGCAGCAAGGTGGCGCTGGCGATCCTCTCCGCACTCTCGACCGGCGAGGTGCAGCGGGCCTGCGCCAATGGCGATGCCGCGATGGTGGCGCGGGCGAACGGGGTCGGGCCGAAGCTCGCCGGACGCATCGTCAACGAGCTGAAGGACAAGGCCGGCGCGCTGCCCGGCGACGGCGTGGCGGGCGTGGGCCCGGCACCGGTCGGCGGAGCGAGCGCCGACGCGGTCAGCGCGCTCGAGAACCTCGGCTTCAAGCCCGCCGTCGCCGCCCGCGCCGTCGCCGCCGCGCAAGGCGAGCTGGGCGAAGGCGCGAGCGAGGGCGATCTCATCCGCGTCGCCTTGAAGAAGGCGGCGGGATGAGCCGGTCCAAGACCGACTGGCGCATTGCCATCCTCGCAGTCTACGCGCTGGTTGTGGTGTTCGTGATGGTCTCAATGGGCCGACCGAGCGAGGCGAGCTGGTTCCTCATGTCGATCCCCTTCCTGCTCTGGGCGCTCGCACCCGTAGCCCTGCTGTGTTTCGGCAAGCGCCGGGCGAACGCGAAGGGCATCGGCGCAATCATAGTCGCCATGCTGGGTGTCGCGGCGTATTACCACACGGCGTTCATCGCCGCTCCGGACGCGCAAGGCGGCCTCGTTTTCGTCTTCGCGCCGGTCTACCAGTTCATGCTCGCGTTCGTCTGGCTCCTCGCCATCTGGGCGATCGACCGGTTTCGAGGAAAGGACCCGACCGATGTGTAAAACGATCTCCATCGCTGGCGACCCCTGTCCCGTCCGTGCCCGGAATGACTGGCATGGTCATGCGGTGAAACCGTTCTGATGGTCGACCCGGTCCCTCTCCATTCCCCCGCCCGTCAGGCGGACGATCCCGACGCGGCGCTGCGGCCCAAATCGCTGGGCGAGTTCGTGGGGCAGCGGGCGGCGCGCGAGAACCTGCGGGTCTTCGTCGATGCCGCCAAAGCGCGGGGCGAGGCGATGGACCACGTGCTGTTCTTCGGCCCGCCCGGGCTTGGCAAGACGACGCTCGCGCAGATCGTCGCCAGGGAACTCGGCGTGGGCTTTCGCGCCACCAGCGGCCCGGTGATCGCCAAGGCGGGCGATCTCGCCGCGCTGCTGACCAATCTCGAGCCCAACGACGTGCTCTTCATCGACGAGATCCATCGCCTCAATCCGGTGGTCGAGGAGGTGCTCTACCCGGCCATGGAGGACCGCGCGCTCGACATCATCATCGGCGAAGGGCCTTCGGCGCGCAGCGTGCGGATCGATCTGCCGCCCTTCACGCTGGTCGGCGCGACGACGCGGCAGGGCCTGCTGACGACGCCGCTGCGCGATCGCTTCGGCATTCCCGTGCGGCTGAGCTTCTACACCGAGGACGAATTGCTGCGCGTCGTCACCCGCGGGGCGGGCTTGCTCGGCATGGGAATCGACGAGGGCGGGGCGCGCGAGATCGCCCGACGCTCGCGTGGGACGCCGCGCGTTGCCGGGCGTCTGATGCGCCGGGTGCGCGACTTCGCCCATGTGCTCGGCCAGGGCACGGTGACGGCCGGCGTGGCGGACGAAGCGCTGACCCGGCTCGAGGTGGATTCGCTCGGCCTCGACGCGATGGATCGGCGCTATCTCACCATGATCGCGACCACCTACAAGGGCGGGCCGGTGGGCGTGGAGACCCTCGCGGCCGGCCTGTCCGAGCCGCGGGACACGGTGGAGGAGGTGATCGAGCCCTATCTGATCCAGCTCGGTCTGATCGCCCGGACCGCGCGCGGACGCTGCCTCAATGACGGCGGATGGCGGCATCTGGGGATGTCCGGTCCCGTGGCCGGGCGGCAGGAGGGGCTGTTCGACGAGGAGGGTTGAGATGCCGGTAAGGATCGGCGTTCATCAGGTCCCGTGCCGGGACATGGCCCGCGAAGGGCTCGCAATCCCGCGAAAAATTTACTTTTTAGGCTGACAGCACGAGAGTAGTTACGAGCGACAATCAAGGGACGGGATTCGCTCGGACGGGAACAGGGGTGGCCTGACGCGATGCGCGGGGCCGCGAGCAGAGGTGGATTAGCAATGTCGGTCAAAGCAGCACTTGCGAAATTGTCGGCCACTGCGGCCGGTGGTGCGCTTCTCGCCGGCGGCGCCGTGCATGTCGCGGAAAGGCCGATCGCCGATGCACCCTCCTACAAGTCGGTGAAGGGCGAAAAGGCCGTCAAGCCGCGCTACGTCAAGGAAGTCCGGCCGACGCCGCGCCGTGCCGCGCGTTCGGTGCCGGACCCGCGGCCCGTCGCTCGCGAGGCGGTGTGCGTTCCCGCGACCTCGCCCCAGGCCGCCTATCAGCCGGACAATATCTGCCCGCCGGTCTATCGGACCGCGCTGGCGCCGGTTCCCGTGCCGCCTCTGCCCGAATCGCGGCCGATCGCCGGCGGTAGCGGCGCGGTGCGCTCCATCCCCGTCGGCGGGTCGGGCGGCTTTGGCGGCGGTGGCGGCTTCGGCGGTGGCTTTTTCGGCGGGTTCTTCGGGGGCGGTTCGGGCGGCGGCAGCGTCGTCGTCAACACGACCAACAATCTGGGGCAGGAACAGGGCCAGGGGCAGGGTCAGAACCAGGGTTCGACCACGACCACGACGACGACCACTTCGACCGGCGGGTTCGACGGCAGCATCGATATCGACATCGAGAATTCGAGCGGCGGCAGCTCCACCTCGACCTCGACCGGGCAGGTCTCCACGTCGACCGGGCAGGTTTCGACCTCGACCGGCTCGGTGACGAGCAGCTCGTCGACCTCGACGAGTTCGGGCAATGTCACCAGTTCGGGCGACATCAACCAGAACCAGAATCAAAACCAGAACCAGTCGACCACCACCTCGACCTCTGGGAACATCACCTCGAGCACCAGCTCGAGCTCGTCGACCAGCAGTTCGACCTCTTCGTCGACTTCGAGCTCGACATCCAGCTCCACGTCGAGCTCGACCAGCTCGTCAACCAGCGGCTGCAACGGCTACAAGAACTGCATGCCGAGCACCTCAACCAGCACCACCAGCGGCACCGAGGTTCCCGAGCCGCCGATGATGGCGCTGTTCGGCATCGCCGCCTTCGCGCTGCTGCGCCGCCGCCGCAAGGCTGCACCGGCCGTCTAGGACGCGTTCGCGGCGGGATCGCCGGACGCCATGTTGGCGCGTTCCGGTAGGTGCCATCCGTCCATGCAGTCGCCACGTCTGCCAGAGGGTGCGTTTGCCCCGAGACCCCGGTGGGATCCACAGCGGCGATCTTTGGCGGTCCTGCGTTGCTTCCGTAGGGCAAACCGAGGCACGCCGTATCCGACGCGAATGATGTTCGCGTCGACGCCGGTGAACGGATCGTCAACGCCTCGAGACGCGATCTCGACTTGGCTCGCCTGATGCGTCTCGATCAGCACAAATCTTGACGTTCAGCAGAGCCTTCGGCCCTGCGGCAATCAGCGGCTCGATCCGCCCAGTCTGACGAACCGCATCGCCTTCGATAACGACCGGCCCCCGCCTCGCCATCGCACGCTATCCAGACGAGCGGCGCGGCGAGAGCAGGGCCGGTGCGGTTCCGTATCAGTCCGCGGCGAGATTCCGCAGGACGTACTGCAGGATGCCGCCGTTCTTGTAGTATTCCATCTCGTTGGCGGTATCGATCCGGCACTGGGCGGTGAAGTTCGCTTTCGAACCGTCGCCAAGCGTCACCTCGACCTCGACATCCTGACCCGGCTTGAGATCGGCCAGACCATGGATGGTGAAGGTGGCGTCGGCCCCGAGACCAAGGGTTTCGCGCGTGTCGCCATCCTTGAACTGCAACGGAAGCACGCCCATGCCGATCAGGTTCGAGCGGTGGATGCGCTCGTAGCTTTCGACGATCACGGCACGCACGCCGAGCAGGATGGTGCCCTTTGCGGCCCAATCTCGGCTAGAGCCGGTGCCGTATTCCTTGCCGGCGATCACGACCAGCGGGGTGCCATCTTCCTTGTGCTTCATCGCCGCGTCGTAGATCGGCATCTGCGCGCCATTATAGGTCGTCACGCCGCCTTCGACGCCCGGAACCATCTCGTTGCGGATGCGGATATTGGCGAAGGTCCCGCGCATCATCACTTCGTGGTTGCCGCGGCGCGAGCCGTAGGAGTTGAAGTCCGCCTTCGCGACCTGGTGGCTCTTGAGATACTCGCCCGCCGGGCTGTCTTCCTTGATCGAGCCGGCCGGACTGATGTGGTCGGTCGTGGTCGAATCGCCGAGGATCGCAAGCGGCTTGGCATCGACGATGTCGGCGACCGGCGCCGGCGTCATGCTCATGTCCTCGAAGAAGGGCGGGCTCGCCACGTAAGTGCTGCCCGGCTGCCAGCGATAGGTGTCGGACGCCTCGACCTGGATCGCGCGCCAGTGCTCGTCGCCGTCATAAACGTTGGCGTAGCGGCTTTCGAACATCTGCCGGTCGATATTGGCGGCGCGATGGTCGGCGATTTCCTGATTGCTCGGCCACACATCGGCCAGCATCACGTCGTTGCCCTGGCTGTCCTGCCCCAGCGGGGTCTCGGTGATGTCGCGCGTCACCGTGCCGAGGATCGAAAAGGCGACCACCAGCGGCGGAGAGGCGAGGAAGTTGGCGCGCACGTCGGGCGAGACGCGGCCTTCGAAATTGCGGTTGCCCGAAAGCACGCTGGCGGCGACGATGTCGTTGCCGTTGATCGCCTTGCTGATCGGCGCGGCGAGCGGCCCCGAATTGCCGATGCAGGTCGTGCAGCCATAGCCGACAAGGTCGAAGCCCATGGCGTCGAGATCGTCCTGCAACCCGCTCTTGACCAGATAGTCGGTGACCACCTGCGAGCCAGGGGCGAGGCTGGTCTTGACCCAGGGCTTAGGCTTCAGGCCCTTCTCGCGCGCCTTCTTGGCGACCAGGCCGGCGGCGATCAGCACGTCGGGGTTGGAGGTGTTGGTGCAGCTGGTGATCGCAGCGATCACCACGTCGCCATCGCCGATGTCGTGGCCGGTTTCCGCCACGTCGACGCGCAGCGGCGTGTCCTTGCCGTAGATCGACTTGAGGTCCGAATTGAACAGCTCGTCCACCTGCGGCAGCGCGACCTTGTCCTGCGGGCGCTTGGGGCCGGCGAGGCTGGGGACCACGCTGTCCATGTCGAGCGACAGGGTCCGGGTGAAGACCGGCTCGTTGTCCGGTTCGAACCACATGCCCTGCTCGCGGGCATAGGCTTCGACCAGCTCGAGAGTGTGCTCGTCGCGGCCGGTAAGGCGCATGTAGTCGACGGTCTTGTCGTCGATGCCGAAGAAGCCGCAGGTCGCGCCATATTCGGGCGCCATGTTGGCGATCGTCGCGCGGTCGGCGAGCGACAGGTTGGAGACGCCCGGTCCGTAGAACTCGACGAAACGGCCGACCACGCCGACTTCGCGCAGCATCTGCACGCAGGTCAGCACGAGGTCGGTCGCGGTCACGCCTTCGGCCAGCGCGCCGGTCAGCTTGAAGCCGACGACTTCGGGGATGAGCATGGAGATCGGCTGGCCGAGCATCGCGGCCTCGGCCTCGATCCCGCCGACGCCCCAGCCCAGCACGCCGAGGCCGTTGATCATCGTCGTGTGGCTGTCGGTGCCGACGCAGGTGTCGGGATAGGCGACGAGATTGCCGTCCTGATCTTTCGACGACCAGACGCCCTTGCCGATATATTCGAGGTTCACCTGGTGGCAGATGCCGGTGCCCGGAGGCACGGCGGAGAAGTTCTCGAAGCTCTTCGATCCCCATTTGAGGAAGTCGTAACGCTCGGCATTGCGGGCGTATTCGAGCTCGACATTCTTCTCGAACGCCTTGGGGTGGCCGAATTCATCGACCATGACCGAGTGATCGATCACGAGATTGACGGGCACCTGCGGATTGATCTTGGCGGTGTCGCCGCCGAGCTTGGCGATCGCATCGCGCATGGCGGCAAGGTCGACCACGCAGGGCACGCCGGTGAAGTCCTGCAACAGCACGCGCGCCGGGCGGTACTGGATTTCCTGGCCGGTGGCGGGGTTCTTCTGCCAGTCGGCGATGGCCTGGGCGTGTTCCTTGCCCACGGTGAAGCCGCCATCCTCGAAGCGGAGCATGTTCTCCAGCAGGACCTTCAGGCTGAACGGAAGTTTCGATACGTCGCCGATCGTCTCCGCTGCCTTGGCGAAGGAGTAATAGGCGTAGTCCTTGCCACCGACCGTGAGGGTGGAGCGGGTTCCGAGCGTGTCCTGGCCGACCTGGGTCATGCGTGCTTATCCGTCCTTTCGAAAGTGGAGCCGCGACTTGCTTCGTTCGCAGATGCGGCGGAATTGTGCGGCGCACCTGCGCTTTATGGCGCGAAATTGCAAGGGTGCGAATCGGGAACAAGCGAGGTCACGTGCCCGCGAAGAGCCGGATCAGATCGCGCTTTGTTCCGTTCGGCGCCGGGTTGTGGCAATCAGGCAGCCAGCAACGATCAGCAGTGCCCCGGCGAGAGCTGTCACGGTGACCGCCTCGCCCAGCATCAGCCAGCCGAACAGCGACGCCCAGAGAAAGCCCGAATATTCCAGCGGCACGAGAACCTGCGCCTCGGCGCGCGCATAGGCCCAAGCCATCAGCAGGGCGCCGCCGACCGTGAGCATGGCGGCTGCCCCGACATCGCCGAACGCTTCGACCGGCGGCATGGCGAAGAGAAACGGCGCGGCGAGAAGATAGGTGAGGCTGGCCGTCCCCATGTAGAAGGTCGCGACCTCGAGCGGCTTTGCCACCATCGCCTGCTGCTTCTGCAAAACGAGGTTCCAGGCATAGAGCAGGGCGGAAACGACGATGGCGGCGAGCCCGAGCGCGGTATCCTCGTCCAGGTTGCCGCGCCCGAACTTGCCGCCCACGATCACCAGCACGCCGACCATGCCAAGCACCGCGCCCCAGATCGCGCGTGGCCGGATCGTCTCGCCCAGCAGCCAGCCGGCAAGGTAGAGCGAGATGATCGGCGCGATGAAGGAAATCGCGATCGTTTCGGCCAGCGGGAGTTTCGTCAGTGCGAGGAAGAACATCAGCGCCATCAGTGCGCCGACCACGCCGCGTATCACATGGACCTTCATCACCGACGCGCTCGGCCATCGGGAACGGCGGGCGAGCCAGATCGGCGCGACGATCGCGAAGGCGAGGCCCGCGCGGGCGAGCGCGGCCACGTAGGCGCCCATCGCCAGCGCCGCGTTCTTCATGAACGCATCCATCAGCGAGAGAAGCGCAATTCCGAGAGCGGTGGCCAGGACGGGCCGAAGCGGCGAGGCGGGCTGGCTCATCCCTGTGGCACCTAGACCCTGACAGCGAGAACGCCATCGGATTCAGCGTTCCGTAATGCGCGATGCTGGAAATCGGCCCCCACATCCGGTATGCAAATACCGCGCCCGCTAACGGTGGAACCTATGAAAACCCTACTGACGACGACTGCCGCGCTCGGCGCGGTCCTGATGGCCTCGACGGGCGTGTCCGCCCAGCCGAAGAACCTGCTTCCTGCAGAACCGCCCAAGGTTCGCGAGCAGATGCCCGATTACACGCAGCAGCGCCCGGTCCAGCCGCAGACGACGCCGCGCACGACGGTCGAGGAAAGCTTCGACGATATCGTTTTCGAGCCTTCCGAAGAGGTGCAGGACGTGCCTTCGCTGCTGGGCGAATGGTCGATCGCCAATGCGGAAAAGCTGCTCGCCTTCATCCCCACCATGGCAGAGGAAGGGCTGGTCCCTGCCGACTATCACGCCGCCGACCTGCGCAGCGCGATCGACGCGGGCGAGGGCGATGCACTGAACCGCGTCGCCAGCGAGATCTTCGTCTGGCTGGTCGAGGACCTGCGCGACGGGCGCACGCCGATGGAAGCGCGGCGGCAGTGGTTCGTCGTCGATCCCGATCCCGACGTGCTGCCGAGCGGCCGGATGCTGGAGCGCGCCCTCGACAGCGGCGACATCGCCGGCACGCTGACCAGCCTCAACCCCACCCATCCCGATTACGCCAAGCTGCGCGACGCGCTCGCCGCCACGCCCAAGAGCGACACCAAGCGGCGCAAGCTGATCCGCGCCAACATGGATCGCTGGCGCTGGCTGGGTCAGGATCTCGGCAAGCGCTATCTCCTCACCAACGTGCCCGAATACAAGGTGCGGCTGACGGTCAACAACCGCATCATCAAGAGCTACCGCACCATCGTCGGCAAGCCGGGCCGCACCGCGACCCCGCAGCTCGCCGAAATGGTCGAAGGCGTGATCTTCAACCCGACCTGGACCGTGCCGCAGAGCATCGTGAAGGGCGAGGGGCTGGGCGCTCGAGTGCTGGGCAATCCCGGCTGGGCGCGCAATGCGGGCTACACCGCGACCAAGGGCGAGAACGGCTGGGTCACCGTGGTCCAGCAGCCGGGGCCGACCAATTCGCTCGGCCTGATGAAGCTCGACATGCCCAACGAGCACGCGATCTTCCTCCACGACACGCCGGCCCGCGGCCTGTTCAATCAGGACAGCCGCGCGCTCAGCCATGGCTGCATCCGGGTGCAGGGCGCCCGCGAACTGGCGATGACGATGGCGATGCTGGGCAATGCCGAGAGCAAGGCCGACATTCCGCTGATCCAGGAAGAGGTCAGCGCGATCACCGGGAGCGGCGAATACACGCGCTATCCGCTGAAGAACCAGTGGCCGGTCTACATCACCTATTTCACCATGGCGTCCGACACCGACGGCAAGCTCTCGACCTTCGGCGACATCTACGACCGTGACGCGCCGGTGCTGGCCGCACTCGATGCGCCGCGCGTGCGCGAGCGGGCGCGCGAGACCAGCGAGGAAGTGATCGAGGTGGTCGACGACCCGCGCGCGACCACGATCTGATCGTCAGTAGGCGCCCGGATTGACGCGTTCGAACGTGCCGTCCGGGCGCTGACGGATCAGCGGCTCCAGCGTCGAGGTCGATTGCGGGGCAGGCGGTGTGACGATCGAGCCATCCTCGGCAAAGCCGTAGCTGCCCGCCACCAGCAGGCGGCCGCCCGAAAGGTCGATCAGCGCGCGGTCGAACTGCACCGGCCCCATCGCGAAGCAGCCGTTGGACCGGCCGAGGCGGCCGAAGCGCTCGACATGCTCGGGCGTGGCATAGCTCGCCTGATGCATCACGATCGCGCGGAGCAGCGCGTTGGAATTGGTCGGGTCCAGCCCGTCGAGCCGGATCGAGGTGCCGTAGCGCCCGGTGTACCAGCTGCGCGTGAGGTAGGCGCCCGAACTGGTGCAGTGGCTGCCTTCCTCGTTCGAATAGCGGTTCAGCCAGCCATCGTGCTCCGGGTCCGAGCCATCGCCGTGGCTGACGTGATAGCTTTCCACCCGGCCGTTATCGAGATCGACGAAGTGGAACCGCCGTTGCGCAGAATGCAGCCCAAAATCGGCGACCCCGACGATGTCGCGGCGCCAGATCGTCTGGCCCATGCCGGCGACGCGATCGAGCTCGCTGCGAGCGAGTTCCATCAACCGCGCGTCGCGGCTTGCAAACGCATTTGCCTGCGCGAAACTACGCGGAGCGAGGGTGATGGCGGCCGCGGCGGCCATGCCGGTCTTGAGGAGATCGCGTCTGTTCATGGCTTATCCTAGCATATCCGCGTGGATCGAAGGTGAACGCGCGAACGCCGCATTCGCCTCGGCCATCGCGATCATCGAGCGGGCGTGGCGCGAGCCCACCTCGTGCGGATCGCTGCCATATCCTCCGCCAAGCGCGCTGGCGACCGTAAGGCCGCGCCGACGCGCCTCGCCTACCACGTAGCGGTCGCGAACGAGCAGACCCTTGTCGCTCAGCGCCAGGCGCCCGAGACGGTCGTCGACATGCGGATCGACACCGGCCTGATAGAGCACCAGATCCGGTTCGAATTCGTCGATCACTTCGGGAAGGTGCCGGGTCAGCGCCGCCATGTAACCCTCGTCATCGGTGCCGTCTTCGAGCGGCACGTCGAGGTTCGAGCGTGCCTTGCGGACCGGGAAGTTCTTCTCCGCATGGAGCGAAAGAGTGAAGATGTCCGTGCGCCCTGCGGTGAGCGCGGCGGTGCCGTCGCCCTGATGCACGTCGCAATCGACGATCAGCACGCGCCCGGCCTCGCCCTGCGCGATCAGGCGGTTGGCTGTGACCGCGAGGTCGTTGAACACGCAGTAGCCCGCGCCGGTGTCGTGCAGCGCGTGATGGCTGCCCGCCGCGCTGTTGGCCGCATAGCCGTGACGCATGGCGAGCTTCGCGGCGAGCCAGGTTCCGCCATTGGTGTGGCGCACGCGCTGCGCGATATGGGCCGTGACCGGAAAGCCGATCCGCCGCTCCTTCTCGCGCGGGACCTCGGCGCGGAAGACCTCGTCGACATAGGCCCGGTCATGCACCGCCTCCAGCCATTCGCGTGGCATCGGCTCGGGCGCGTGTTCGGTCAGCGGATAGCCGCTGTCACGAAGGGCGACCATGACAGCCATGTACTTGTCGAAGCGGAAGGTCCCCCGCGTCGGCGCGGGAGCCATGTAGTCCGCGTGGTGGACGACATGGAGCAAGGCTACTCCGCGGCCTGCGCCTGTCCGTGATCTCCGGATGCGGCGTGGGGGTCGAACGCCTGCGCCTCACCCGCCTCGATCGCGGCGGCCTTTTCCTCCACCAGCCGGACGATGTGGTCGAGCATGTCGGCATCGGCGACGTGGTGGTCGGTCACGCCCGAGAGGTAGACCATGTGCTTGCCCTTGCCGCCGCCGGTGATGCCGATATCCGTCTCGCGCGCCTCGCCCGGGCCGTTGACGACACAGCCGAGTACCGAGAGGCTCATCGGCGTCTTGATGTGTTCGAGCCGTTCCTCCAGCGCCTCGACCGTGCGGATCACGTCGAAGCCCTGCCGGCTGCAACTGGGGCAGGAGACCACGCGCACCCCGCGGGTGCGCAGGCCCAGCGCCTTGAGCATCTCGAAGCCGACCTTCACCTCGCGCTCGGGTTCGGCGGAGAGGCTGACGCGGATCGTGTCGCCGATTCCGGCCCACAGCAGGTTGCCGATCCCGATCGAGCTCTTGACCGTCCCGCCGATCAGCCCGCCCGCCTCGGTGATGCCGAGATGCAAGGGGCAGTCGACTGTCTCGGCAAGGCCGTGATAGGCGGCGACGGCGAGGAACACGTCGCTGGCCTTCACCGCCACCTTGAATTCGTGGAAGTCGTGGTCCTGCAACAGCTTGATATGGTCGAGCGCGCTTTCGACCAGCGCCTCGGGGCAGGGCTCGCCGTATTTCTCCAGCAGGTCCTTTTCCAGGCTCCCGGCATTGACGCCGATGCGGATCGCGCAGCCATTGGCCTTGGCCGCGCGGACCACTTCGGCCACCCGCTCGGACGAGCCGATATTGCCGGGGTTGATGCGCAGGCAGGCTGCGCCCTTGTCGGCCGCTTCGAGCGCGCGCTTGTAGTGGAAGTGGATGTCGGCGACGATCGGCACGTTCGCCGCCTTGGTGATCCTGTCGAAGTGCCGAGTCGCCTCCTCGGTCGGGCAGGAGACGCGGATGATGTCGGCGCCTGCATCCTCGCAGCGGCGGATCTGGTCGATCGTCGCCCCGACATCCTCGGTCGGGGTGTTGGTCATCGTCTGGACCGAGATCGGCGCATCGCCGCCGACCGGCACGTTGCCGACCATGATCTGGCGGGACGGGCGGCGCTCGATACTGCGCCAAGGGCGTACTGCGTTCATACTGCTAACATCCAAACTGAACGGTGTTACAGGTGTTACACGGTCCAGAACGGTGTTACAGGTGTTACACGGTCCAGAACCAAGAAACCGGCCGGAAACAGGACACCGGGTAGCGGCCCGGCCGCTGGGCCTGTTCCGCTTCATATGGCGGGTTTACTGCATCTTTGCGACCACGAACATGAGCCTCGCATTAGCATTGTCCGCCCCTGTAGGAAATGGCGCGGAATTGGGGCATGGGGCGCGCATGAGGGACGCAACGGATAGCGGAATCGGCGGGGCCGGGCTCGAAGAGGGTCCGATGCTGTTCGGCCGCGTGCTCGACGGGCGGGGCGGCGGCAGGCCGATCGGCTGGGAAGAGGCGCAGAACTGGCGGGCCGACGCCCCCGGCGAGGTGCTGTGGATCCACCTGTGCCGCAATCATCCCGAGGTCGAACCCTGGCTGGCGAACGCGCTGGACGTGCCCGAACCGACCGCCGAACTCCTCACCAGCGACCAGACCCGTCCGCGCGCCTTCCGCGAAGGGAGCGCGCTCGTCGCGACCCTGCGCGGCATCAATTTCAATCCCGGCGCCGAGCCGGAGGACATGATCTCGATGCAGCTGTGGTCGGACGGCGACCGGCTGGTCACGCTGCGCCGCTTTCCGCTCCAGACCCCGCGCGAGGTCGTCGCCCAGATCGACCGGGGGCAGGGGCCGCCCGATGCCGG
The DNA here is from genome assembly GCA_025698865.1 of Erythrobacter sp. Classification (GTDB taxonomy): domain Bacteria; phylum Pseudomonadota; class Alphaproteobacteria; order Sphingomonadales; family Sphingomonadaceae; genus Qipengyuania. The sequence continues at coordinate 121,817 of JAILWQ010000005.1, forward strand.
GGCGACGATCACGCTGCTCGCCGAATTGCTGATTGCGCGGATGAGCCAGTCGATCGTCGACATGAACCAGGTGCTCGACGATCTGGAGGACGAGGATCCGGAGGACGATCCGGAAGGGATGCTGTCGCGCATCTCGAACATCCGCCGCAACTGCCTGGCGCTCAAACGCCATATGGCCCCCCAGCACGAGGCGCTGGAACAGATCGCGCGCGACGCGCCCGCATGGTTCGAGGATCACGACCGGCGCGAGATGGACGAGAGCATCGCGCGCCTGCGCCGTTATCTCGACGATATCGACATCAGCAAGGAAAGCGCCGTCGTGCTGCAGGACGAGTTGCGCGCCCGCAGCCTCGCGAGCAGCGAGCACGCGACCTACATGCTGACCATCGTGGCGGGCATCTTCCTGCCGCTGAGTTTCCTCACCGGCCTGCTCGGCATCAATGTCGGCGGGATGCCGGGCACGGACGACCCGCGCGCCTTCTGGATCGTGGTCGCCCTGTGCATGGCGGTGCTGATCGGCCTGATGGTCCTGTTCAAGCGGCTGCGCTGGCTCTGACCGATCGGTTCGGGGCGGGGCGGGCAGCCGTTCAGCCGCCCTGCCTTTTCGCCTTCGCCTCTACCTCTGGGCAGGAACGAACTGTTCGCGGACCGCCTGCGCCATCAGCTCGAGCGGGATGATACCCTGGCTCAGCAGAAAATCGTTGAAGGCACGCTTGTCGAACTTGTCGCCCAGCGCCAGCTCGGTCTCGATCCGCAGGTCGATCAGCCTGCGATAGCCATAGTAGTAGCTACCCGCCTGTCCGGGCGAGCGATACTGGTAGCGGTCGAGTTCCTGTTTCACCATTCCGGGGCTGAACAGCGCTTCCTCGCGCAGGACACGCCCGGCATCCTCGCGGCTGATCATGCCGAGATTGAGCATCGGATCGAGGAAGGCGCGGGCGGTGCGCAACAGGCGGAACTGCTGGGCGATGAACTGCCCTTCGATCGGCTCGTAGGGCAGCATCTCCGCCTCGGCGTATAGGGCCCAGCCTTCGACGTTCACGCTGTTGAAGGCGTAAAGGAGGCGAGCAAGGCTCACCCCCTGTTCGACCAGCGCGGCGAATTGCAGTTCGTGGCCGGGCCGCGCCTCGTGCGCGCTCAGCGTCCAGGCGGCAGCGGCGTGGTTGAAATCGTCATAGGCATCTTCGGCCGACGCGGTCGGATTGCCGGTGGTCAGCACGAAGGTGCCCTGTTCGCCGGTGTTTCCGATCAGACGGGGCGGGCGCATGTGCGGGGCGGGCTGGGCCGCACTCTCGGCCTGCGAGGCGACGCGCATCGACAGTTCGGTGCCGGGCAATGCGACGACATCGTGCTCGCGGATCTGCTCCTCGAGCTGGCGATTGATGCCGCGATAGAACTCCTCGATCTCGCCATCAGGGATCTTGGTTTCCTTGAGCCTGCGCATGACCGATGCGTAATCGGTTTCGCTCCAGCCGTGCTTGGCCGCGATCTGCGGGGCGAGCGCCTCCATCTGCGCACGGACTTCGTAAAAGCCGCGGCGCGCCTGCGCGATTGTTTCTTCCGACGCGGCATCGATGCCGACGGCCTTGAGACTGAGCGCGTAGAGTTCTGGCGGCAGGCGCGGATCATTGCGCGCGAGCGGCAGCACCGTGTCGCGGGTCCAGGTCGCATAGTCCGCGAATTGCGCGTCCATCGCATCGAGCGCAGCCTCGGCCCCGGCGATCTCGTATTTCGCGAAAAGTTCGCGGATGCCGGCAGCGAAGGTCGGAATCTTCTCGATCGATTCGCGGACCTCCACGTCATAGGGACCCATCTTCCCGTCGCCCCGGCTTGCATCGAAGCGGCGCTTGGCAAGCTCGGTCATGGGCTCCGTATCAGGGAAAGTGCCGGTATAGCGTTGCAGCAGCTCCAGCGCCTTGCCGCGCCGGTTCGCGGCCGTCTGGTCGGACAGGAGCTGGCCGACCGAGTAGAAGATCGACTGCGGGACCTCGGAGAATTCGAGCATGTATTGCCGGCTCAGCCGCAGCCCCTCGATATCCTGGTCGAGCGAATTGATCAGGATCTGCAGGTCCTGCCGTACATTCGCGTCGCTCTCGCGCGACAACGCCGCGGCGAATTCTGCGCGCAGGGCTTGGGCCCCGGCAAGGTAACGCTCGTCCCGGTCAAGCGCCATGTCGTTCACCAGTCCATCATACTGCTCGTAGCCCGATGAAGAGGCGCCGGTGGGGAAGAACCGCGCCTGAAAGTCGATGAGTTTCTTGGTGTAGGCGTTGCTCGTCTCGACCCATGCGGGTGACTGGGCGGGGGCTTGTGCGCTGTCCTGCACGCTATTCTGAGCGGCGGCGGGCGAAAGGGGCATGGCGACGGCAAGCGCGATTACGGCGGTTAGGGTTCTCATTGATATCCTCCCGGAAACATTGCCGCCGGGTGTGCGCGTGATCGGCGCGTCATGCAAGCCGGGCACCGATCGAGGGCCGAATGCGCCCGACCGGGGGCTTGCCGATCAAAAGCAAAGGCGCGGGAACCGGTAGGGTCCCCGCGCCATGCGTTTTGGGTTGGATCGAAGGATCAGGCGCCGGGCGGCAACTGATCGTCATCCAGCGGCGCTTCGGGCCGGGTGCGGCGCTCGACCGGGAGTTCGTCGGAGCGATGCGGGGCCACGGATAACGTGGGTGAGGACGAACCGGGGCCGCGCATGCTCTCGTCCATCTGTTCGAGCTTGCGCGCCGCCCAGTCGCGGCCGCCGAGCCCGAAGGCGAGCGCCCCTGCCACCGAGATACCGGCGACGATGATCGTCAGCGCGGTGCCGGGGATGATCCCGCCGATGCCGGTGAACTGCAGGCCCATGAAGACGAACAGCACGATGGTGGCCCACTTCACGATCATCGCCGCGCTGCTCTCGCCGGTCTCGCCGCCGATGAGGCGAGCAAGGAGATTGGCGATGAAGAAGCCGAAGGCGATCACGACCGCGCCGAACACCACCCGTCCGCCGAGCTCGAGCAGCTGGTCGAGGATGCGGGTCAGTTCGGGGAAACCGAGCAGGCGCGTCGCGGCGATGGCGAAGAACAGGATGATCGCGACCTGCACCACGCGGGCGATGATGCCCGAAGCGGTGGTGCCAGTGCCGACCATGCCCGTTTCCGCCAGCGCCCGGTCAACGCCGAGGCCGGGGAGCACTTCCTTGAGGATCTGAACCACGAACTTGCTGATCAGATAGCCGATGCCGAGCAGGATGGCCGCGCCGATGATGTTCGGGATGGCGTTGAAGATCATCCGCAGCATGTCCGACGCCGGGTCGGAAATCGCGCTGATGTCGAGCACGTCGAGCGCCATGATCGCCACCAGGATGACGATGATGGCATAGACGATCGTCGCCACGGTGCGGCTGATCGCGGTGTTGCCGGTCATGCTGTCGACCCCGCCGCGATTGGCCCAGCGGTCGAAATCGACCGTCTGCAACGTGGTCAGGACGATGTCGCGCACGATCTTAGCGACCATCATGCCGATGAAGAAGATCAGCCCGGCGCCGACCAGACGCGGCACAAATGCGACGACATTCTCGAGCAGGCTGTCGACTGGTCCGGCGACGCTGCCGAGGCCGAGGACGGTCAGGATGATCAGCAGGCCGAACAGCCAGATCAGCAGGCTGACGATCTTGCCCAGCGCTTCGCCCAGCGAGGTTCCGGTGCCCGTGCCCCGTTGGAAGAACGAAATGTTGTCGACCAGCTTCGCGAAGGCCCATTTGGCCGCGCGGGCCAGCGCCCATGTGACGAGCAGGACGAGAACGGCCAGCCCCACTTTCTCGAGGACCTGCATCGCAACGTCCTGATCGTATCGGTAATTTCCAAAGCGCATGAACCTGCCCCTCCGGTTTGTGCGATCGGCACGCGCCGCCCCTCGGCGCCAGCCAGTAATTCCTTAATGGGGGATTGATGGGAAAGGTTCCCGTGCTATCCCCCGGCAATGACTGGTCTTTCCCGCATCGCCGCCGCGCTCGCCGCGTTCCTCGCCACTCTCGCCGTGCCTGCCGCGGCCCAGAACGGGGGGCAGGAAGACGGTCGCTGGTCCTTCGCCATCCACGGCGGGGCGGGGACGATGAGCCGGGCCGACATGACGCCCGAGCGCCGCGCTGCCTACGAGGCGGCGTTGCAGCGCGCGCTCGATGCCGGGTCCGCCGTTCTGCGCGATGGCGGCACGGCGATGGACGCGGTCGAGGCGGCGATCGTGCTGATGGAGGACGACGAGAAGTTCAACGCCGGCCGGGGTGCGGTGTTCACTTGGGAAGGCCGCAACGAGCTCGACGCGGCGGTGATGGACGGCCGCGACCGCTCCGCCGGCGCGGTCACCGGCGTCACCAGCATCCGCCACCCGATCCGCCTCGCCCGCGCGGTGATGGCCGACGGGCGCCACGTCTTCCTGAGCGGGGCGGGGGCGGAGGAGTTCGCGCGCGATCACGGGATCGAGACTGCTGGCCCCGAATGGTTCGCCACCGAGGCCCGGCGCAAGGCGCTGGAGCGGATGAAGGCGGAAAAGGTCTCCGCCCTCGACGTCGATCTCAAGTTCGGGACAGTCGGCGCTGTGGCACTCGACCAGGCGGGCAATCTGGCCGCGGGCACCTCGACCGGCGGGATGACCGGCAAGCGCTGGGGCCGGATCGGCGATGCGCCGGTGATCGGCGCCGGGACCTATGCCGACAATCGCAGCTGCGCCGTCTCGGCGACCGGCTGGGGCGAGTATTTCATCCGCGTCGGTGTGGCGCAGGAAATCTGCACCCGGCTGCGTCTGGCCGGGCGCACCACGCTTCCCGAGCTGGAAGACGGTGCCGAAGCTCAGGAACTCGACACGATCCAGCTGACCGGGCCGATCGTGCAGAACGTGTCCGACGCGGTGCTGGCCGAGTTCGCCGAACTGGGCGGCGATGGCGGGGTGATCGTGCTCGCCCCCTCCGGCGCGGCGGTGTTCAGCTTCAACACCAGCGGGATGTATCGCGGCCGGGCGACCAGCGAGGGCGTCAACGAGGTGGCGATCTTCGCCGAGGAGTAGGCTACGCGCCCGGCGTGGCGGGCGAGCGGCGGATATAATCGGCGAGCAGCCGCCCGATCGCGGCGAACCCTGCATCGACACGCGCGACGGCGACCGGTTCTGTCAGCGGCGAGCGGTGAAAGGCGGCGAAGGTCAGGGGCTGTCCCTGCGGCCCGATCACGAAACCGATATCGCCGCGCACATAGGGCGCATCGGGCCAGTTGCCCGAACTGCCGGTCTTGTCGCCCGCTTCCCAGCCTCCCGGCAGACCGGCGCGCACCCGTTCCAGGCCCGTCTCGGTCGCGACCATCCATTCCCGCAACTGCGCGCGGTTTGCGGGCGAAAGCGGCCCGGCGAAGGCCAGCGTGTGAACGGTCTGCGCCATCGCGGCGGGCGTGGTGGTGTCGCGCAGGTCGCCCGGTGGCACGCGGTTGAGGTCCGGCTCCAACCGGTCGAGCCGCGATTCCCCGTCCCCGATGGAGCGCCGGAACGCGGTCAGCGCCTCCGGCCCGCCGAGCCGCTTCAGCAGCAGGTTGGCAGCGACATTGTCGGACAGGGTCTGCGCCGCGCGGGTGAGTTCGCGCCACGTGGCACCGCTGGCCGTTCGCGGCTCGATGAAGGGCCGATAGGGCACAAAATCCGCCTCGCTCCAGCGCGTGCGCTCGTCGAGATCGATCCGCCCGGCCTGTTGCTGGGCAAGGGCCAGCGCCGCGAGCGACAGCTTGAAGGTCGAGGCGAGCGCGAACCGCTCGGTGCCGTTGTGGGCGATCGTGCGGCCCGCGGCGGGATCGTGGATGGCGACGCCGAACCGCCCGCCGGTCGACACCTCGACGAGGCGGAGCGCGGCCGGCAACCTCCCCGCCTCGCTTGCTTCAGGCGGGACGCAGGCGGCCGCACCGAGAGCGGACAGCCCCGCGACTCCGTTCGCCAGAAACGCGCGCCGGTCCATCAGCCGCGCTTGCGTGCCCGCTGGTAGCTGCCGAGCAGGCGCACCGTGTTGCAGTGGAACTCCAGCTCCTCGAACGCGCGGTCGACCGCCGGATTGCCGGGCGCGCCCTCGATATCGGCGTAGAACATCGTCGCCGCGAAGCTCGCGCCCTTCTGATAGCTTTCCAGCTTGGTCATGTTGACGCCGTTGGTGGCGAAGCAGCCGAGCGCCTTGTAAAGCGCGGCGGGCTGGTTCTTCACCTCGAAGACGAAGGTCGTCATGGCCTGCGCCGGATCGATCGCGGCAGGATCGCGCGGCGCCTGCGCCAGCAGGACGAAGCGCGTGGTGTTGTCGTGCGCATCCTCCACCGCGTTCTCGACGATCGAGAGTCCGTAGAGTTCGGCCGCCATGGGCGGGGCGAGGGCGGCGATGGTCGGCTCGCCGCGCTCCGCCACATAGGCCGCCGCGCCCGCCGTATCGGCATGGGCCATCGGCACGATCCCGCGCGCCAAAAGATATTCGCGCGACTGGCCGAGCGCCTGCGGGTGGCTGTAGGCCGCATCGAACGGGCCGAACGTGCCGTCCGCGCCGGGAAGGGCCATCAGCGCATGGGTGATCGCCATGAAATGCTCGGCCACGATGGAGAGGCCGCTTTCGGGCAGCAGGAAATGGATGTCGGCCACGCGCCCGTGCTGGCTGTTCTCGATCGGGATCATCGCCGCGCCCGCCGCGCCGGTCTTCACCGCGTCGAGCGCATCCTCGAAATTGTAGCAGGGCAGCGGCAGCGCCTCGGGCGCAAACTGCATGGTCGACTGGTGGGAATTCGACCCCGGCGCTCCGCCGAAGGAGATCGCGCGCTCCGGCTCGAGCGCGGCGGCGGCGCGCATCGAATCGACCATGGCGAGCGCGGGCTGGGGAAACTTTCGCATAGCCGCGGATCGCTATCGGTGCTCTTGCTTCGCGGCAAGGCGTTTGCGCGCGAAGCTTTATTCGCGGCGGCAAGCGGACTTGCGCGGCGCCCATTGGCCCACTAGAGCGTCGCGCAACCGGACCCTCGCACAAACTCGCGGATTTCATCGAACATGGACGACAGAACCAACACCACTTTCGGCTGGATCCTCGGCGCGGGCATCGTCGCCCTCGGCGCGTCGATCGCATCGGGCATGGTGTTCCACGCCGACAAGCCTGAAATGCCGGAAAAGCCGGGCTATTTCGTGGATGCGCCGGAAGAGGGCGCCGAGGAAGCCGGCCCCGATCTCGGCACGCTGCTCGCCAGCGCCGACGCCACGGCAGGCGAGGCGGTCTTTGCCAAGTGCACCGCGTGCCACACGATCGACCAAGGCGGCGCCAACGGCATCGGCCCGAACCTCTACGGCGTGTTCGGCAAGACGATCGGCGCCCACGCGGCGGGCTTCGCCTATTCCAGCGCCCTTTCCGAGCATGGCGGCCAGTGGACCTGGGAAACCATGAACGAGTGGCTCAAGAGCCCGCGCGCCTTCGCCAGCGGCACCAAGATGAGCTTCGCCGGCCTTTCGAGCCCGGAAGATCGCGCCAACGTGATGGAATTCATCGCTGCCCATGGCGGCGCTCCGGCCAAGCCCGCGCCCGCCGCGCCCGAAGCGGCCGAGGGTGAAGAGGGTGCCGAGGGCGAGGCGGTCGACGGCGCGGGCGAAGGTCCCGGCGCGGTGGAGGGCGCGCCTGCAAGTGCTCCGGTCGCGGCAGGTGCCATGGGCGCCGACCAGCCGGTGCCCTCGGAAGGCGGCGGCGCGACCCGCAACGCCGGCCCGGCCAAGCCCGGCAGCTGATCCGATCTTCCTTTGAGGGGCGCGTGTTATTCGCCCCCTTTCTGCAAGAGGTGCCTTGGTCGCGCGCTTTCTTGGGAAGCCCGTCAGTCGCGCGCGTTCTTTTGAAAGGCGCGTCAGGCGCGCCCCTTGAACCCCTTCGCGATGACATACCATTCGGACGAGCCCTTGCGGCTCGCCGGTGGCTTGGCGTGCTTCACGCTCGCGAAATGCGACTTGAGCAACTTGAGCAGTTCGGTGTCGGTCCCCCCGGCCAGCACCTTGGCGACGAAGGTCCCGCCCTTCGCCAGCGTCTCGATCGCGAACCACGCCCCCGCCTCGACGAGGCCCATGGTGCGCAGGTGATCGGTCTGCTTGTGGCCGACCGTGTTCGCCGCCATGTCGCTCATCACCAGATCGGGGGGGCCGTCCAGTGCTGCCTCCAACTGCGCCGGCGCCTCGTCCGCCATGAAGTCCATCTCGAAGATGGTCACCCCCTCGATCGGTTCGGTGGGCAGGAGATCGATGCCGACCACGGAAGCGCGCGGCGCCTTCTTGCGCACCACCTGGCTCCACCCGCCCGGGGCGATGCCGAGATCGACCACCCGCTGCACGCCCTGGAGAAGGTGGAACTTCTCGTCGAGTTCGATCAGCTTGTAGGCCGCGCGGCTGCGATAGCCGTCAGCCTTGGCCTGTTTCACGTAAGGATCGTTGAGCTGGCGTTCGAGCCAGCGGGTCGAGGAGGCGCTGCGCTTCCTCGCCGTCTTCACCCGCTTGTCCGGGTTCTTGCCTGAGCGCGTCATCTAGAGGCTGCCTCCGCGCTGTCGGGCGAGCGAGGCGCGCCCTTCCTCGCCCTGCACGTCGGCGGCGATCAGGCTGCGCAATATCCCTTCGCGAATGCCGCGATCGGCGACGCCGAGCTTGGGCGCGGGCCACAGATCCATGATCGATTCGAGGATCGCGCAGCCCGCCACCACCAGATTGGCGCGATCGTCGCCGATGCAGGGCACGCTGCGCCGCTCGCGCTCGCTGATGGTCGAGAGGCGGCGGCAGATGTCGCGCATCGAATCGGACGGGACGATCAGCCCGTCGACCGCCTGCCGGTCGTATTGCGGCAGTTCGAGATGGAGGCTGGCGAGCGTCGTCACTGTGCCGCTGGTGCCCAGGAGGCGGATGGTCTCGGCTTCCTCGGCCGCCGGACGCACCCGCTCGGCAAAGGAGGCGAAGCTCTCGTCGACCAAGCGGCGCATCTCGGCATAGCGGCGGTTGCGCCCTTCCTGTGTCCCGTCGGGCGGGGGCACGCTGTCGGTCAGCGAGACGACGCCGAAGGGCACGCTCATCCAGTCGAGGATGCGCGGCACCGGGCCGCCGGGCTCGATCAGCACGAGTTCTGTCGACCCGCCGCCGATGTCGAAGATCACCGCCGGGCCGATCCCGCTTTCGAGCAGGATGTGGCAGCCGAGCACGGCCAGCCGCGCCTCTTCCTGCGCGGAGATGATGTCGAGCGCGATGCCCGTCTCCTCGCGCACGCGGGCGATGAAGTCGGGACCGTTGGAGGCTCGGCGGCAGGCTTCCGTCGCGACCGAGCGGGCGAGGTGCACGTTGCGCTTGCGCAGCTTCTCCGCGCAGATGTGCAGCGCGGCCATCGTGCGCTCCATCGCGGCGTCGGACAGCTTGCCGGTCGCTGCGAGATCCTCGCCGAGCTTCACCACCCGGCTGAAGGCGTCGATCACGGTGAAGTTCTCGCCCGAGGGGCGCGCGATCAGCAGACGGCAATTGTTGGTGCCGAGATCCAGCGCGGCATAGGCCTGCCGATGGCCGCGACCGTCCGTCCCGAAGCGGTGCGGCTGGTCGGACGTGGAAGCGCGGATGCGCACCGCTGCCGATGCGGATCGTGCCGGATCCTTCCGGTCGGGCTGGGAGGGACGCCTGTAGCGAAAATCGGCTACCGTGGCGGACGTCTTGCCCCTCTTGCTGCCAGCCCCCTTGTTCAAGTCCGGCGGAGGGTTGTCCGCCATTGCGTGCAGTCTTTCTTTTATCCTCCCGCGTGCCGCAGACCGGCGCGCGGGGACCTGACACCAATGCTAGTGGGGAAAGGGGCGCACGGCAAGGCCCGGCCTGCGGCGGGCGCCGCACACGCCCTTGACCTTGCGGATCGCGCGAATTAGATGGCCGCTCCTTCGCGCGACGCACCTCCGCGGTGCGCCCGGCGTCGAAGCGAATGATGCCCCGTCGTCTAAAGGTAAGACTACGGACTCTGACTCCGTCAATCGAGGTTCGAATCCTCGCGGGGCATCCACTTAGCAGTCATTTTCCCAATACTCCCTATGGGTTAGTGTTGATCGGTGTCTAACTATTCGACCGGGTTAGACACCCCGTAGGCTTTCTGCATGGCGCTATCCGCCCTTTCTGCATTGCCCGAATCGCCAGCATAGCGCCGGTATTCGCGCACGGTTTTGTGCCCGGTGATGGCCATGCCTTCCTCGTCCGAGCAGTTTGCGTCTCTGAGCCGTCGAGCAGCAGCTTTGCGCAGGCCGTGAGCTGAGCAGTGCGGCAGGCCAGCGGCGATGCAGGCGCGCTTCACCATGTTGTAGAAGCCCTTGGCGGTGAACGCCTTGCCGCGGTTGTTTTCGAGCACCAGCACGTCGCCAATCGGCCCGGCTTCCAGCGCAGCGCGCAGAGGCTCGACAACAGGCACGTCGATCGCGTTGGAGGTCTTCGATTGCTTCAGGCGGATACGGCCGCCCGCGATGGCGCTGTGCGTCAGATAGCGAACGTCGCCGCTTCGCTGAGCGCCATAGAGGAGCAGGGCAAAGGCCAGCCGTGGTTTCGTTCCCAGCGGGTGCTTCGCTTCGAATTGCGCCAGCTCGTCCTCAGTCCAGCGATGGTAGCCTTCGCTCTCTGCCTTGGGCGGTCGGGTATCCTTCACCGGATCGAACGTGCCAGGCACGATCCTTTCGCGCCGAGCCACCGTAAAAAGCTGAGCGAGGAGCTTGCGAAGGCGTGACGCCGCGTGCGGTTTATGGCGCATCGCATTCATCACGCGCTGAATCCGCTTCGCGTCGAAGGCCCGCATCGGATCGTTGCCGAACTTGGCACGGAACCGCTCCAGAACGCCGCGATAGACCAACTGGGTTGCTGGTCGCAGATCGAGGAAGGCGGAATCGCTGTAGTAGCGCGCAATCACGTCTGAGACGCTGCCGGGGGCGATCCTGTCCGTTCCGATCGAAGGCTTCTCCTGCTCCAGGCACGCCGCGTATTCGCGCTCGAAAGCCTTCGTGCCGAAGGGCGCCTTGAAATAGTGGGCAGGGTAGCCCTTGCGGCGGAAGCGATACCGCACCTTGCCGTGCCGATCGCGAAAGCTGGTGACGTATTCAGGCTTGCGGATCATGACGCCGCCCAATCGTCGAGCCGATCGTCGAGGTCATCATTGCTAGATGCCACCTGTTCCCGTTGTCGGGTCATAGTGAAGGTGAAGCCGCCAAGCGGATCGACGCGCCCCTTGATGACGACACCATGAGCCGCGACGGCAGTCGCCATCCGGTCCAGGTCGTCTTTCGAGATAAGGGCTTTGCGTCCGGCCATGTTTAGGCAGCTTCAGAATCCACGTTGCGCAGCACCCGGCTTTCGACGCCGTTGCTCGACACCGCGTACTGGACGATATTCCCGCCGATCCATACGCGGGGACCGAGAAGGGCTAGTTTGCCGGCCCCTTCCGAAGGCTCGGCAATCTGCGCGTCTATAACGCGGGCCATGCTTTCGGGGGTAAAGCCATTCTGGACCGCAGCGACATAGGCCGGGGTCTGGTTTCCCGATGAGGTGTAGCTTTGCAGCTCAACCGGCTCGAATGGTGCGTAGCCAGGCCAAATTTGATCGCTGGCCACCATATGCAGAGCGGGACCGCCAATGTTGGAGGCGAGCAGCACCCTACCGCCGCCACCTGCCGAACAGTAAGCCCGCAATGCTTCGACAGCGGCCGATAGCAGGCTCGAGACATTGAAAGGCAATGCTCTTCCGATCGCGAGAGCTATCTCGTGCGGGTTCCCGCCGTGACAGGACAACGTGCCCGCCGCCGGGAAGTTCAGTAGCTCGAAAACCTTCGTATCGAACCCGATGCAGTCTCCCGTCTCGCCGTGAAATACTGCCGTGTCGGCCCAGAGGTAAGCCGTAGAGCCGGTTACGCATCCGTTCTGTAATGTCATCGTCTTTCACTCTCTGAAAGCCTGCCAGAGCAGGATTGGAAGGGGGACTAGCAACGCTGGCCACCGTGGCTGTTGCCGTCGCTGAGAGGCCAAGCGCAGTTCCTACACCTGGCAGCGCGAAAGTCGCTGCGACCACGCCGGCGATCGTCGCCACCTTGCGAAGCGCGCCGCTCATTCGCTCGTCTCACGGCGCGGGTTCCAGCCTTCAGCCTGCCGAACCTCGTCAGCATCGAGCACGCCGGTTTCGAGCGCGATCTTGTGTGCGTTCCAGCGGGTTTCGGGATCTCCGCGCAGGAAGCCGCTGAGGTCCAGTTCCAGTTCGTACGGCGAGCCGGTCGGGAACAGCGAGCGGGAAAACTCCGCTTCGATCTTACGCGCCCAAGGGGCGAGGCAGAACGTCGCGAACCAGCGGCCCGCCGTCTCCGAATTGGTGAAGGTGTTGTGCGTGTAGTCGCCAATAATCGGCGGGGGCACCTGGAACAGCCGCGCGATTTCCTCCACGCCGAAGCGCCGGGTTTCTAGCAGCTCGGCATCCTCAGGCGAGATTTGCGCAGCCTTCCAAGTCAGCCCGCCATCAAGGATCAGTGCGCGGCCGGAATTGGCAGCGCCAGCGTGCTTCGCCTGGAACTGCTCGCGAAGGGCCGTCCGCTGCTCCGCCGTCATGGAGCCGGGGTGCTCGATGACGCCCGAAGGGTTCGCACCGTTGGCGAGGAACTGGCGAGCGTGACGGTTGGCAAGGTCAACCCCGGTCACAGTGTCCGCCGATCGGGAAAGGCGAGATACGCCGATCTTGCCGTCATTCGTGCGGTCGCGAAGGTGGATGGCTTCGCCTTGCAGCAGGCGATGGGAATTGCCCCTGCCGTCCGATACGTCATAGGCCAGCCGTCCGCTCGACAGCTCCTGCACCGTCACCATCCCCCAGGGGTGATAGGCGAGGCCGGAAATCTGCCCGTTACCGGCACGCTCGATTTCGAGCAGGCCGTTGCCGGTCAGCAGCGTGTCGGCCACCAGGTGTTCGATACCGTCGCACCACGTCATCGCGGGATTAAAGCCGTAGCGGATCAGCCGGGAGAGCGGGTGCGAGGTGTATTCCAGTCGGTTGTCGCCTTCCCAGCGGTAAACCCGCGCCGGAACATAGGCGAGCGCCGTGGCGATCGAGGACGTGCAAGCGAGCACAGTCGAAAGGTTTTCCGCTGCGCGTGCGCTCAGGCCGGAATAATAGCCCGTCATCGGTGCCAATGCCTGCCAGCTCGGATCGAGCGGGGACGTGTCGGACCGGCGTTCAAGGCCTAACCGGTGCAGGGTGCGGTCGATCAGGCCCATTGCCGCGCCTCCGCCAGCCTGATAGCTCTAGCGCGTCTTGCGCGCCCTTCATGCGACCCGAGGGCGCGCAAGGCAATCTCGGTGCCATCATAGGCAGGCCATGCCGAGACAACGCTAATCTCGCGCAGGTCGATCGACCGAAGGGTGCGCGTGTCCCCGTCCCATTCCTCGCCGCCCTCAGGGACCAGGAAGCCGAACGACATTCCACCCAGGTCGCCCCTGGCGGCCAAAGCGAGCACGTCGCGGCCAGCCGCCGTGTCCGGCACGTCGAGCGTGAAAGCGAGGCCCTTGTCGTCCTCGCGAAGCTCCAGCGTGCCGGTGCGGGTCCGCCCCAAAACTTTGCCGGGATCATGGTCGAGCAGGGCCAGAATGTCGCCCGAAAGAGCATTCCGGAAAGCGCCCAAGGAAATACGCTCCCGGAATGCCCCAAGGTCCGCCGTGGCGGAAAAGGTGGCGGCATAGCCCTCCAGCCTGCGACCGCTCGATCGCAAGTCAGTGGCGAAGCGCCGCTCGAGGGTTGCCGCCGCGCCCACTATTCGGGTGCCTTAGTCTTAAAGGTGACAGCACCTGCCTTCGTTACCGAAGGGTCGCCGTCGAGTTCGAAGCCAGCGCGGCGCAATGCCTTTACCGCCCGGTCGATCTTGCGGGGGTCGAGCTTGTCAGCCATCAGCCCGCCACCCCGGTTGCCGAGACGAACGAGGCAGGACGGCGCACGCCGAAGTCCACCGACGCCATTGCGCGGATCAGGATGTTGCCCTTGCTGTAGGCGCTTTCCGCGAACGGATTGACGAGAATGTCGAGCTGCGACCAGATGCCGATCAGCAGGTCGGACCAGTCGCCATAGACAAGCCCGGCCTCGTCATTCCCCGCGCCCCGGTCGTTCGGTGCCTGATTGGTGAAATAGGCCGGTTCGCCGTGGAACGTCTCAGCCAGCGTGATCGCGTGGCCGTCCGCGTCCCGCAGCTTCATCGCCGTCGAGCGAACGCCGTTGGTCGAGAGGAAGGCCCGGCTGTCACCGATGTTCGTCACGTCCGCCAGCGCGATCATGTTCGCCGCAGTGACGAAAAGATCGGTGTCGAACGGCACGGTCGGAATGTTCGGGTCATTGATGAGCCCGCGCGGCTCAGCGCCCACTCCGCTGCCGGCGATGGCGGCACGGTCGATTTCCAGCGCCACGTTCCGGCTCATCATCGAGCGCACCAGCCCCTCGACTTGAGGTGAGGACTGCAACAGCAGCTGCCGCGACAGTTCGGTGATGACACCGACGTGATGCGGGGTGAGGGTCAGGGAATCGAAGCTCGCGCCATCGGTCGGCAGCGCCTCGTCCTCGTTCACCCAGCCAACGTTCGGGCTGCCGGTTTCGCGCGGGATAACCACGTCGCCAGTCAGGCCGGTGAGCGTGGTCGCACCCAGGCGGGAAACGATCGCGGTGTTCGTGAGCGCCGAGACGAACAGGTCGGGCCGGAACGATTCCGGTGCCACGGCTGCCGCGTTGCCGGTCGTCAGGTCGGCCGCGCGCTTCTCGAACAGTTCGGTCGCGACATAGACGCCCTTGGCAGGGCCACCGGCGCGCTCGGCAAGCATCGCCTGCTCGCGCTCGATCTTGGCACGATCGGCAACAGCCATGCCCGCGCCATAGCGCAGAGTTTCGATCAGGCTCTGATTGCGCAGCTCGGCATATTCGCCGCCGTCGCGCGTGGTGAGCGGGGTTCCGGTTTCGGCTCGCTCGGCCGCGTCGATCTTCTTCTGGCGGTCCAGCTTCGCGTCGATCGCGCGCAGTTCGGTTTCCGCCGTCTGGAAAGCCGTGTCGTCATCGGAAGTGTGAGCCGCATTCATGCGGTCCACAATGGCCGCCCGCTGCTCCATAAGGTCCGCAGTCTTCATTCGGTAAGTCCTTCTATCGGGCCGGGGCACCATGCCCCGGCACTGAGATTGCCCACTGTCTCGCGACGTTGGCGCAATTCGTTCATTCTTCGTCCGCTCCATCCTCGGCGGTCACCGCGCTGGCTGGAATGCCCGGAAGGTCCACGCCAGGGTTGAGGCCCTGCCAAGCTGCAATGAGGGTTGCCGTGCCGATCGTGCTCCGCACGCGGCGATCGGGCCAGCTAACGCCGTAGAATCCTTCCTCTCGATCTTGATCTTGGATGAACTGAACAGTGCACTGAACTTGGCGCTCGCTGCCGTGCATGATGAACAGCTCGACCTTCGCAGCGTAGCGTTCGAACTGCACCTCCACACCGAACATGGTCAGTCGGAAAGCACTCAGCAGTTTCGTGCTCCAATAGCTGCCGGCGTCGTTGCCGGGATATTGCTCAAGCGCGAATTGGTAGAAGGATTCTGCGAGGCTCGGCACGCCAGCAACCAGGCCCTCCAACGCCTGTCCGAAGGTGCGGCTGTCTGCCACCGCTTGAACCGCCTCCGGCTGCCCCTCGAAGCTATCGACGTAGTGCCGGAAGTCGGCGGAGCTGCCTTTGTAGAACTGCCGGAGACTGCGGAATCGGTCGATCGCGAGCGGTGCATCTTTCGGCGTGTCGGCACCATTGAGCGCCATCAGGAAGTTAGCTGCCTCGCGCTCCGTCATGTCGGCAGCGCCGCTGCCGCGCTTGCCGGTCGGGATATATCCGGCTTCCCGAATCGTGCGGGCGATGTGGTCGATTGCCTTGCGCTCGCGACCGTCCACCTCCGCAAGGGCGGTAACTAGGGATGGAAGTTTAGCCATGCGCGAACGCTCCAGAACTACAATTCCGTTCTGTGTAGCGCGCAGAACGTAAACTGCAAGCGTTTTGTGTGCGACTCAAAACTTATCCCCGACCTCGCCAAAGGCCGGGGAAATCTCTCACGAATGCTTGCGGTGATATACTCTAACCAGCTCGCGATCGCGCAGGTTCACGTCCTGCACTCCGCCGTCGTCCGCGATGCCACCATCGGCTAACGCGCACCCCGGCCCGATTCCGCCGTGATATCGAAAGCTATCTTCGGCAGCGGTTTCTTCTCCGCGATCAGCGTCCTCGCAACAATCGGGGTCCGCGATCGGGCAGCCAGGACCATTGGCATGGTCGTTCTTGCCGATCGTAAAGCAATCCTCGGCGCGGTCGTGATCGGTTTCGTCGCCGTTCAATTCCACGTCTGGGTCGCCATCGAACACGTCGAGCAGGTTCACGAGAACCTCGACCGCAGATGCAATTTGCGAGCGATCGAACTGCGCCATCACGGCAGCAGCTTGTGCAAAATTATGAGGGAGGATGACGGGGGCGGATTCCGCCCGTAGGTAGGCTGTAGCCATGGTGCTTCTCCAGAAAGCGTTGTGGTCAGGGGCGGCTCAGCGTTGGCGCGCTGGGTCGTCCCGCTTGAGGTTATGCGACCAGAGGGAGTCTAGGTCAATGAGCGAAACGAGTATCAGCCCGAGTGAATTAGGTCCGGCAGCGGTAGCCTACTATCTGACCGTCTCAATTCTGACCGGACAAGAGTATTCGAAGGGTCGAGGTTCGGCCGGTGGCGTTCCGATTATTGATGGATGCAGCCGCGACGAGATACTTCGAACCTATGCTCTTTGCCGGCAGGTCGTTCATCAGCCGAGCTACGTGGACGAATTCCTGAAAGAAAGCAGCTAAACCCATTCCAGCCCGCTGCCCTCATAGGCGGCGGGTTTTTCCTCGCCCTTTGCCGCTATCCCGCAGCTCATAATCAGAGCAGCCAAGCCGTCGATGCGGTCGATCGAGCGCGCCTTGTTCGGCTTGCGATTGCCTGCCGCGTCGGTGTCAAAGATCAGGTTCGAGGCGTTCCAGCGCAGCACCGGGTGCATCCCGTGCTTCAGTTCCGCTTCCAGTAGCAGCGCCTCGAAAGCATCGATCGCAGGCGCCATCGAAACGAAACCCTGTCCCCATGCTTCTAGGGGCAGCGAGACGCCTTCCCCGTCCAGAATAACGGTTAGGTCCTCGATAGCGTGGCGGTCGTAGGCAACGGCGCGCAGATCGTAGAGGCTGGCAATCTCGGCCATCCGGCGCGCGATATACCGCTTGTCGATCGCCTTGCCCGGTGTCGGCTCGATAAACCCCTGCTTTGCCCAAGTGCGATAGGGCACCCGATCTTGTTCTTCCTTGAGGTCGATCCCGGCTTTCGGGCACCAGAAATAAGGCAGCACCGCGCCGCTTTCGGGGAAGTAGAGCACCAGCGCGGACAGATCCCGCGTGCTCGATAGATCGAGGCCCGCATAGCACCGCTTCCCGCGCAACTCATTGAGGGGCACCGATTCCCCGCAGGCGTCCCATTCTTTCGGGTTGATCGCCTTAGGCTCGGCATCCACGCGCATATTGCAGTGGAGATTGAGGAACGCCGGTTCGAATGTCGGCATCCGCTGCGCACGCTCAGCCTCGTTCGCAATTTGCTCCGCCGATACGAACACCCCGATCGCGGGATTCGCCAGCGGCCAGTTCTCCGGATCGTAAGGGTCGGCATCCTCTGGCACCGCGTAGAGCACCCCGTGGAATGCGGCGTCCTCGATCTCGCCCGTCGCAATGCGCTCGGCATAGTCCACCAGTTCGGACATGAGATTTTCAGGGTGCGGTGATTGCGTGCCGATCGCCAGCAACAGCGGCTCTTTCCGCTTGCCCATCGAGGTCCGCAGCACGTCGAACAGCTCGCGTTTCTTCCATTGCGCCAATTCGTCGCAGACGATGAAGCTCGACGCCGTGCCGTGCACCGCCTTGCCGTCACTGGCGAGGGCGCGGTATTTGCTGCCCGTCTCGGCATCCTCGATGATCTTGTAGAACCGCTGCACGTTCAGCCGCTCCGCCATCCACGGGGTCGCCAGGATGATCGCTTCCATCTCGGCAAAGATCAGGCCCGCTTGCTCTTTCGTCGCAGCCGCCGAATAGCATTCCCCGCGTTGCTCGGCTTCCGGCCCGCACAGATGGCACAGGGTCAGCAGGGCAGCGAGCACGGTCTTTCCCTGCCCGCGCGCCACCGACATTAGGCCGGTGCGCACCCGCCGGTTGCCGTCGCCATCCACGGCATAGACCGCCTCGATCCATTCGCGCTGGAAGGGTAGCAGATCGACATTCTCTCCCGCGCCATAGCCCTTCGTGATCGGTAGGCTCTCGATGAATGCGATAACCCGCTCGGCACGGCTCAGGCCGTCCGCTGCCCACGGGTGTTCCGTTGGTGCGTCATTTTGTCGCGGCTGTCTCGCCCGCTGGGGCTTTGCGCCTGGTCCTCTAGCGCCCATTTCGGTTGCCCTTTGAAACTAACTCAATTTTGTGGGAACGCGGCGGTCTTTCCGGACCAGCTCTGAGCGATTTCCACGGGTGCGCGTCGTCCAGTGGATTGCCTTCAGCATCGCAACCACGCCTCGGCTTGCTCGATCGCACCGCACCTGCCTCAGGTCCCCGTGCTGTCTTGGCCGAGTGACAGGCAGGGCAGAGCGAGCGCAACCCATCAAGGCCGGGATAGGCAGGCCCTCCGTCACTGATAGCGTGGACATGATCGACATGGCTTGCCGGTGTGAGCCTGTCAGGTGGGCAGGCTTGGCATAGCGGGGTAGCCGACAGCTTCACCTTACGCAGCCGCTTCCATGCCGCCGTGTTGTAGATCGGATCAGCCATCGGCCCGCTCCGGCCCGATAACCGCGATCAGGTTCATGTGCTTCAGCGTGCCAGCCATCTTGACGGCTCTGGAACGAGACACCCCGCCAAGCCTTAACAGCCCCTCGATCTCGCGGACCTGCAATGGCCGGGTGCAAGCGTCAAGTATCTCCAGCGCCGCCGTTCTTTGCTCGGGTGTGTAGGTGTCGATCAGTGCGCGAATGTCAGGCATCGTCGCCTCCATCTAAATTGGGCGCGGCGGCTCGATGAGCCGCGCCCATAATACCTTTAGGTATAGAGTGTGTGTGCGGGGTGGTTCGGGCGGTTAGTTCGGGGCGTTCGGGAACAGTGTTCGGGAAGGGTTCGGGCGAGCGTTCGGGAACCTCCCGAATGATCGTTTTGGTGCCCGATTTGCCGGGTCGCGTGACCTCGACAGCCTCGATCCGTCCGATATGGAACAGGCGGTCCATTGCCCGCTTCAGCGGAGCTTTGCCGAACCCCTTGGCAAGTGCTTGGCCCGAGAATTGAGCAGGTGCATAGTTCGGCCCAGGTGATGGCCCAACGGCCCTGCCGTCGCCTTGTTGAGCTCGCTCGCGAAGGCAGGCAAGAAAGGCTTCATTCTCGGCCACGATCTTCTGCGTCTCAGCCAGTTCGGCTCTGGTATCGGCGGGCAGATCGTCTTCGAGCACGAACGCAAAGTCATGCCATCTGAAGCCGAGCGTTTGCCCCTGCCGCGCGTAGTTTGCTTTGCCAAGCTTCAGAGTCCGTGCATCGGGATCGAGCACGTTGCCCTGTTCGTCGGCATTCCGGCTTATGTCGATTTGGGAGCGCACGGCATTGAGCCAGGCAGTCGAGCCGGAATAGGCATCGCCGCTCTTGTTCGGGTGGCCGAGCAAAAGGATCGTGATCCCCCACACCTTCACCAGCGAATAGAGCAGATTGACGAACCTCGTCACCTGCCCACGATCGTTCTCGTTGCCAGCAAACAGGTGCGCCACGTTATCGAGGATGACGAACGCGGCACCGGCCTCCATGATCGTGTCGCTGAGCAGCTGGTAGGTTTCGGTCCGCTCCAGTTCGCCGTCGCGGTCGAACGTGGCGAGTTCGTTGCCAATCCGGCCGCGCAGGCTGGAGAGGAAAAGGCGGTCGCCAAGGTCCGCCCGGCTCGCACCGATCGCCGCCATGATATTCCGCTGACGGCGGTGCAGTTCGTGGTCGTCATCCTCGGCAGTGATGTAGAGGATGACGTTCGCGTCATTGTCAGGATAGCGATTAGTCGGGAGCCCCAAGAACTGCCGCCGCGCTGCGAGGCAGGTAGCCAATTGCTGAGCGAACAGGCTTTTGCCAGCGCCCCCCGGGCCGGTGAACAACGTAACCTCCCGTTCGGGTATGAAACCCGGCACGATCCAATTACGATCGACAGGCGGGCTGCCGTCGAGCAGATTGACATCGAAGCGAGGAAGCATCCTCCGCTGCGGCTCGCCCAGGTATTCCGCTACGTCGCGTTCCAAATGCTGGTCGATTGCGGCGCCAGAAAAGGCGGGATGAACGCTCCCCATCAGCCTGCCCCCTCTTCCGCAAGGTGCTCGGCCAGAAACGCCGCGTGCACCAGGTTCCGACAGTAGGCGACAGCGATCTTCAGCCGATCGACCGGCACGTCAGCATAGACGAACGCGCCCGCCGTCTCGTGAGCCTCACAAGCGAGGTCGATTGCCCGGTCGCTGAAAACCTTGCCACGCTGAGCAGCCGCATAGTCCCGCGCCTTCAACAGCGCCTGCCGGTGCTCCATTTCTTCGCCATCGGCGCAGGCCGGAACGAACTGGCGAACATGGAAGGAAAGATCGCTCATTGCGCTGCCCTCCCGTTCGGGATAGGCTTCGCACCGTTTTCCGCCGCTATGGAAACACTTGCGCTCGATCCGGTTGCAGCCAGATCGGGCGCTTTTCGTTTTCGACAGGGTGGGGGCCAAAGGTTAGACAGCCGGAATGTGTAACCGGCAGAAAACCGTGGCGACAAAGTGCCGGTTAGACGACGTAAGCACTTTGAATCGCCGGGATTGTTCATGCCCTCGCGGGGCATCCAGTTTTCTCCGTTTCGTTCGTTTCCTGTCGGCAAAGGCCGGAGTTGAACCCGCGCCCGCTTTGGCTAGGAGCGCGGGATGACTGCAGACGAGCTCCAGCGCCTTCTCGACGCCAAGACCAAGCCCGTGGGATCGCTCGGGCGGCTCGAGGCGATCGCGGTTCGCGCGGGCGCGGTGCTGGGCGCCTCGTCGTCGCCATGGCGCGCCTCGCTGACGATCTTCGCGGGCGATCACGGGATCGCCGTGGAGGGTGTGTCCGCCTTTCCGCAGGAAGTCACCGGGCAGATGGTGGCGAATTTCCTTGCCGACGGGGCGGCCGCGAACGTCATCGCGGCGGCGCTCGGGATCCCGGTGACTATCGTCGATTGCGGTGTGAGGCATCCCCCGGCGAACGCCGACAAGCTGGTGGATCTCCGGCGCGGGCCGGGCACCGCCAACAGCGCGCGCGAGCCCGCCATGAGCCGCGACGACGCCGAAGGCGCGATCGAGGCGGGGCGGGCCTATGGCGCCGCACTCGAGTGCGAGATCGCCTGTTTCGGCGAGATGGGCATCGCCAACACCTCCGCCGCCACGCTGCTCGCGCACAAGTTGTCCGGTCTGCCGGTGAAGAAGCTGGTCGGGCGGGGCACCGGGCTCGACGATGCGCGGCTCAAGCGAAAGCTCGCCGTCCTCGGGCAGGCTGCCGGGCGGACCGGCGCGCTGTCGCCGATCGACGCGCTCGCCGAGGTCGGCGGGTTCGAGATCGGCACCATGGCGGGGGCGATGATCGGTGCGGCCGGGGCGGGCAGGCTGGTGCTGGTCGACGGCTTCATCGCGACCGCCGCGGCGGCGCTTGCAAGGGCGATCGAGCCGGGTTGCGCGCAGGCGATGCTCCATGCGCACCGTTCGGCCGAGCATGGCCATGGCGCGTTGCTGGAATGGCTCGGAGCCGAGCCGCTGCTCGATCTCGACATGCGGCTCGGCGAGGGGACCGGCGCGCTTCTGGCGGTGTCGATCGTTCGCGCGGCGCTCTCGCTGTTCGGGATGGCGAGCTTCGCCGAGGCCGGGGTTTCCGGCGAGACCGCACCAGAGCGATGAGGCGGCATCTCGCCAGCCTCTGCGCGGCGTGGATATTCCTGACCCGCATACCCTTGCCCGGCGTGTCGCTGGAAGAGCGCGACTTTGTCGCGGCGCCCGGCTGGTATCCGCTGGTCGGGCTGGCGCTCGGCGGGATCGCATCGGGCGCCTGTTACGTCGGCTGGCTGATCGGCGGCGCGTGGATCGCCGCGATCTTCGCGCTGGCGGCGACGCTGCTGGCGACCGGCGCGTTTCACGAGGACGGACTGGCCGACCTGTTCGACGGGCTGGGCGCGCCATCGCGCGAGCGGATGATGGAGATCATGCGCGACAGCCGGCTGGGCACGTTCGGGGCGGCGGCGCTGTTCGTGGCGCTCGCGCTCAAGGTGACGGCGCTTGCCGCCATGCCGATGGCGCTGGCCTTGCTCGCCCTGCCGCTGGCCCATGCCCTGTCGCGGCTTTCCGCGGTCGCGGTGATCGCCACGAGCCGATATGCCCGGCCGGAAGGCATCGCCAAACCGGTCGCGGCCGGGATTTCGCGGCAGGCGCTGTGGCTGGCCATCGCGACAGGACTTGTCGCGCTTGGCCTGCTTGCCGCGGTGCATGGTATCGCGGCGGCGATTGCCGGACTGGTCGGGCTGGGCATGGGCCACGGGGCGGCGCGGCTGTTCTTCGAACGCAAGCTCGGCGGCTATACCGGCGACTGCCTCGGCGCGGTGCAGCAGATGTCCGAGATCGGGTTCTATCTCGCGCTTCTCGCATGGCTGTGATCCTGCTGCGCCATGCCGAGCCGGAGATCGCGCCCGGCATCTGCTATGGCCGCTCGGACGTCGGTGCGCGCGTGCCGGACGGGGAGGAACTCGCCGCCCTCCTCGCGTCCCTGCCGCGCTCCCTTGCCCGGATCGACAGCAGTCCGCTGCGGCGCTGCACCGCGCTTGCCGGGCGCATCGCGGAGACGCTCGACCTGCCCTTGCGGATCGACGACCGCCTGGCCGAGATCGATTTCGGTCGGTGGGAAATGCAGGCGTGGGACGACATTCCGCGCGGCGAGATCGACTGCTGGGCGGCCGACGTCGAGGGGGCGCGGCCGCATGGCGGCGAGACGGTGGCCGAGATGATTGGGCGAGTGCGCGCCTATCTCGACGATCGCCGTGCCGCGCAGGAAACCGTGCTCGCCGTCGCGCATCTGGGCACGGCGCGCTGCGCCCACGCCGCGCTCGGGCGCGAGGATCCCTTCGCGCTTAAGCTCGGCTACCGCCGCTTTCTCGTCATCGATCCGGAAGGAGAATCATGAGCCGAACCGATCCCGAAGCGCACAAGGCGGAGATGCGCAAATTGCAGAAGGCACAGGCGAGCCGACGCCGCGAGTTGAAGGACCCCGAACGCGGCCTCGTGCTGGTCCACACCGGTGACGGCAAGGGCAAGTCGAGTTCGGCCTTCGGTGTGATCGCCCGTGCGCTCGGCTGGGGTCAAAAGGTCGCGGTGGTCCAGTTCATCAAGGGCAAGTGGAAGACCGGCGAGAAGGAATTCTTCGCGCGCTTTCCGGATCATGTGGAATGGCACGTGATGGGAGACGGCTTCACCTGGGATACCCAGGACCGGGAGCGCGACATCGAAGCGGCGGAAAAGGCGCTCGCCAAGGCGGGCGATCTGATCGCGAGCGGCGATTTCGCACTGGTCGTGCTCGACGAAATCAATATCGCGCTGCGATACGACTATCTGACGCCCGCCGCCGTGATCGAAGCGATGGAGCAGCGCGGAACCACGCGGGTCGTTCTGACCGGGCGCAACGCCAAACCGGAACTGATCGAATACGCCGATACCGTCACCGAAATGGTCGAGATCAAGCACGCCTATCACGCCGGCATCCGCGCGCAGCAAGGCATCGACTTCTGATCCCCGCGATATTGACAAGCCGCCCCCGCGCGCGCAGGGGCGCGGCCAGACGGTGCTGCAGGCGCACAAACGCCTGGAGCTAAGAGGGAAGCCGGTGAGATACCGGCGCTGTGCCCGCAACTGTGAGCCGGGAGCCCCGAACCACCATGTCACTGGTCGACGTCCTTGTGGACGTGTGCCGGGAAGACGGTTCGATGGCGAGGATCGGCAAGCCAGGAAACCTGCCGTCGCGTCGTTCGTCCGGGGCCGGGTCCAGCCCAATGGGACAGGAAAGTTCTTTTCCGAAGTAACGACAGCAGGGCCGGTTTCCGGTGTCGCTGCTCCTCGCATGGAGCGGCGGCGGGCCATCTGTCGAACGACTGCGCGGGCGCCGGGGCCGCCGCGTGGTCCGTCTTTGGATAATGCAATGAAAACCGCATATTATTCGTCCGCGGCCGCTCTGGCCGTGGCATTGGGATCGACGGGTGCTCTGGCGCAGTCGATCGACCTTCCCGAAAGCGGGGAAGCGGATGCCGAAACCATCGTCGTCACCGCCAACCGGACCGAACGCGCGATCAGCCAGGTCGGCGAGTCCGTGACGGTGGTCGGTGAGGAAGAGATCATCAACCGCCAGCCGAGCGACGTGCTGGACATCCTGCGCACGGTTCCGGGCGTCACCTTCAACCGCAATGGCGGGATCGGAACCAATGCCGGCGTGTCGATCCGCGGGGCGGAAAGCGACCAGACGGTGGTGCTGATCGACGGGGTCAAGCTGAACGATCCGGCATCGCCCGGCGGCGGCTTCAATTTCGGGCCGCTGCTCATGGGCAATATCGCGCGGGTCGAGGTGGTGCGCGGCTCTCAGAGTGTGCTCTACGGAAGTCAGGCGATCGGCGGCGTCGTCAATCTCATCACGCGCGAGCCGACCGAGGATCTCGGCGTCTTCGCCCGCGCCGAATATGGCGGGCGTGACCAGGTGGACCTTACCGGCAATTTTTCGGGCCGCGCGGGTGCGATTGCCGCCAGCATCGGAGCGAATTACCTCCGCACCGACGGCATCTCCGCTTTCAGCGAAGCGCGCGGCGGCACCGAGCGGGACGGGTTCGAGAGTTTCGGAGTGAACGGCAAGCTCGACATTGCCCTGGCCGAAAACGTTTCGCTCGACCTGCGAGGTTTCTACGCTGACAGCGAAGTCGGCATCGACGGCTTTCCAGCCCCTTCCTTTGCTTTCGCGGACGTCGACGAAGTCTCCTACCGCGAGGATTTCGTGGGCTATGCCGGAATCAACGCTGACTTCCTCGACGGGCGGTTCCGCAACCGGCTGGGCTTTGCCTACACCAATATCGATCGCCGCAATTTCAATTTCGATACCGACACCCAGACATTCGAAGCTGATGGCGAAAATCGCCGGTTCGAATATCAGGGCGTATTCGACGCGGCCGATTTTGCCGAACTGGTGTTCGGAGCGGAGCGCGAGGAGTCCGAGTATCGCACCGACCCGATCGCGGCGGATGTGTGGATCAACTCGGTCTACGGCCAGCTCAACCTGACACCGCTCGCAGGCCTCTCGCTCACGGGCGGGGTGCGGTACGACGATCACGAGACCTTCGGCGACAACACCACTTTCGCTGCCAGCGGCGCCTATTCGCCGAACAGCGGCGCGACGGTCGTGCGCGCAAGCTATGGCGAGGGGTTCAAGGCCCCGTCGCTGTTCCAGCTCTACAGCGAATACGGCAACACCGCGCTGCTGCCCGAGGAATCGGAGAGCTGGGACGTGGGCATCACGCAGAGCATCCTCGACCGACGCGCGCAGATCGGCGTTACCTATTTCGAGCGCGATGCGGAAAACCTGATCGCCTTCGTTTCCTGCTTCGGCAATGCGGACCCGATCTGCACCGGGCGCCCATCGGGCGCCTATGACAATATCGCTCGAGCGAGCGCCAAGGGCTGGGAGGCAGGCATTGCCCTGCGCCCGGTCGACGGGTTCGACGTGTCGTTGAATTACAGCCATATCGACGCTTTCGACGAGACGACCGGGAACCGCCTGGCCCGCCGTGCGGAGGAAAGCTTCAACCTCGTGGCCGATTATCGCCTGGCGAACGGCATCGGCCTTGGTGCCACCGTGCTGGTGGTGGGTGACAGCTTCGACAATGCATCGAACAGCCGCAGTCTCGAAGGCTATGTCGTCACTGATGTTCGGGCAAGCTACGGCGTTACCGAGCGGCTGGAGATCTTCGGCCGGATCGAGAACCTGTTCGATGCCGAATACGAGACGGTGTTCCGCTATGGGCAGCCGGGCCGCGCCGCGTTCGGCGGCGTGCGTTTCCGGATGTAATCGATGATACGGGCGATCCTCGCGGTGCTGGCCTCCCTCGCGCTTGCCGCCTGTTCGCAGGCCGTGGAGCGCGGTGCGGGCGCGCCGCGACGGATCGTCAGTCTCGACTACTGCGCCGACCAGTACGTGCTGAAATTCGCGGACCGCAAGGACATCCTTGCGCTCTCGCCCGATGCGGAAAAGCGCTTCTCCTACATGCGGGCGGCAGCGGTGGGTATTCCTACCGTCCGGCCCCGTACGGCGGACGTTCTGGCGCTTCGGCCCGATCTCGTGGTCCGCAGCTACGGCGGCGGCAGCGACATTGCCGGCTTCCTCGACAGAACCGGTATTCCTGTCGTCCAGATCGGCTTCCCGCAATCGATCGCCGAAGTGCGCGCGGAAGTTTTGCGGGTGGGCACCGAGCTTGGCAAACCTGCGGAGGCCCTAACGGTTGCCGAGGATATGGATCGCCGGCTGGCAGCGCTTGCTGCGCGAAAAGGTTCGCATCGCGATGTCCTCTACGTCACACCCGCGGGCGTGACGGCCGGTGCGGGGACGCTGGTGCACGAACTGTTCCTCGCCGCCGGGCTGGAGAATTTCCAGGACCGCCCGGGATGGAATCCGCTGCCGCTCGAGCGGCTCGCCTATGACCGGCCGGATCTGATTGCCGCTGCTTTCTTCGAGAGCCAGACGAACCATGTCGACAGCTGGAGCGCCGCGCGCCATCCCGTTGCGCGAGCACAGCTGCGCCAACTGCCGGTGGTGCCGCTGGAAGGATCGTGGACGTCGTGCGGCGGCTGGTTCCTGCTCGACGCGGTGGAAGCAATGGCCCGGGCGGGGGAAGTATCGCGATGACCCGGATAACGCCCATGCTGCTGCTGGCGATAGCGGCGGCGCTGATCGGTTCGATCATGCTCGGATCGGTGCCGCTACCGCTCGACCGCCTGCTCGCCGCACTCGCCTTCCAGTCGGGACCGGACGACCAGCTGGTGGTATGGCAGATCCGTCTCCCGCGCGCGCTGGCCGCCGCGTCCGTCGGTGCCGCGCTTGGCATGAGCGGGGCGGCGCTTCAGGGGCTCCTGCGCAATCCTCTCGCCGAACCGGGGATTCTCGGCGTTTCGGCGACCTCCGCGCTGTTCGCGACTTTCGTCCTTTACTTCGGACTGGCCGCTGCCGGGCCGCTGGTCCTGCCGCTGGCGGCGGTCGCCGGTGCCCTGACGGCGACACTGCTGGTGGCCGCGGCCGCGATCCGCACGCGCTCGGTGGTCACGCTGATCCTGATCGGGGTCGGCCTGTCGAGCTTTTCCGCGGCGATCATGGCGCTGCTGATGAACCTTGCACCCAATCCCTTCAGTCTTGCCGACATGATCAACTGGATGCTCGGCACGGTCGACAATCGCAGCTTCGACGATCTCCTGTTCGCCGCGCCCTTCATGGCAGCGGGGGCGGCCATCCTTCTCGGATCGCGGCGGGGCCTGTCGGCTCTGGCACTTGGCGACGAGGCGGCCGAGGGCATGGGGCTGGACCTGCGCCGCCAGCGACTGGCGGTGATCGTGGGCGCGGGGCTGGCAACCGGAGCCGCCGTAGCGCTGGCGGGAGCGATCGGCTTCGTCGGCATCGTCGCGCCGCATCTCGTGCGGCCTTTCCTGCGCTACGATCCGGCGCGCCTGCTGGTGCCCTCGGCCATGCTCGGAGCGCTGATCCTGATGCTTGCCGATATCGGCGTACGCGTGCTGCCGACCGACAGCGAGCTGAAGCTGGGCGTCGTCGCCTCGCTGCTCGGGGCACCGGTCTTCATCTGGATCGCCGCGCGAAGGAGGTTGGCATGAGGCTGCTCGAAGCGCGGAGCCTTGGTCACGCGGTCGCGGGCAGATCACTGGTCCGCGATGCGACCTTCGCAATGGACGAGGGAGAGCTCGTCGCGCTGATCGGACCGAACGGTTCGGGCAAGACGACGCTGCTGCGCCTCGCGCTTGGGCTTATTCCTTCGGATGCAGGGAGCGCAGCGATCGGCGGAACACCGGTCAAGGCCCTTTCGCCGGTCGAACGGGCGCGGCGGATCGCCTATCTGCCGCAGGCACGCCCGTTGGTCTGGCCGCAACCGGTTCGGGACATCGTCGCGCTCGGCCGCTTCGCCTACGGGGCCGCAATCGGGCGGCTGTCGGCCAGTGACGAGACGGCGGTTTCCGGTGCCATCGCCGCCTGCCGGCTCGAAGGGTTCGAGGAGCGCGCGGCCGACACTCTCTCGGGCGGCGAGCTGTCGCGCGTGCATCTCGCCCGTGCGCTTGCCGCCGACACGCCGCTGGTGGTGGCGGACGAGCCCGTCGCCGCGCTCGATCCGCTTTATCAGCACCAGACCATGCAACTTTTCGCCGGGATGGCGCGCGAAGGGCGCAGCGTGCTGACCGTGATCCACGATCTCGACCTTGCGCTGCGCTACGCCACCCGCATCCTGTGGATGCACGAGGGGCGCATCGTCGCCGACGGGCCGCCGCGCGAGACCTTTACCGAGCAACGCCTGTGCGAGGTGTTCGGCATATCCGCGAAGCTGCGTGACAATGGCGGGGCGATACGGCTCGATATCGCCGGTCCTGCGTGAAGGCCCCGATGTGAAGGCGGTCGCGCCCGGAGCGCTGATGCTGCAAGGCACCGGTTCCGATGTCGGGAAATCGCTGCTTGTCGCCGGATTGTGCCGCCTGGCCCGACGACGCGGAATCAAGGTGGCTCCATTCAAGCCACAGAACATGTCGAACAACGCGGCGGCCTGTCCCGCCGGTGGCGAAATCGGCCGCGCGCAGGCCCTTCAGGCTCGTGCAGCCGGGATCGCGCCCACCACCGACATGAACCCGGTGCTCCTGAAGCCCGTTGGCGACCGCCATGCGCAGATTGTCGTCGATGGACGCGCGCTGCGCAGCGAGGACGCGGCGCGCTACATGGCCGAGCGCGACCGCCTCATGCCGCATGTCCTGGCAGCCTTCGCGCGCCTCCGCAGCGCATACGACCTTGTCCTGGTGGAGGGTGCGGGCAGCCCGGCGGAGGTCAATTTGCGGCGCGGCGATATCGCCAATATGGGGTTTGCACGCGCGACCGGCGTGCCCGTGGTTCTGGTCGGCGATATCGATCGGGGCGGGGTGATCGCCTCGATCGTGGGCACGAAGGCGGTCATCGAGCCGGGCGATGCCGCCATGATCGCGGGCTTCGCGATCAATCGCTTCCGCGGCGATCCCGCGCTGTTCGAGGACGGGCTTCGCTTCATCGAGAAGCGGACTGGCTGGCGTTCCTTCGGCGTGGTTCCCTGGCTTGCCTGCGCCGCCCGTCTGCCAGCCGAGGACGCGGTGGCGCTCGACCGGAGCGCATCGCCGAAGGAAGGCATTCTCGTCGCGGTGCCGATGCTCTCGCGCATCAGCAATTTCGACGATCTCGACCCCCTCCGCGCCGAGCCGGACGTGACCGTGCGCTTCGTTCCTCCCGGCCATCCCATACCGCGAGAGGCGGATGCGATCGTGCTGGCCGGGACCAAGTCGACGCTGGCCGATCTCGCCATGCTGCGCGCCGAGGGCTGGGATCATGACGTCATCGCCGCCTTTCGCGGCGGCGCGCATCTCGTGGGCTTGTGCGGCGGTTTTCAGCTCATGGGAACATGGATCGAGGACCCGGAGGGTGTCGACGGCCATTCCGGCGGGGCGGCGGGGCTCGGCCTGCTCGATATGGTAACCGAGATGGCCGGCCGAAAGATCGTGCGCCACGTGCGTGGAACGACGACGATGCACGGCGACCGGATCGAGGGGTACGAGATCCACACCGGTCGCTCGCGCGGAGCCGCGCTGGAAAAGCCGTTCGCCGTGCTGGAGGACGGAACGCCGGACGGCGCGTTCGCGGCCGGCGGACGAATGCTCGGAACCTATCTTCACGGCGTTTTCGCCAATGACGGTTTCCGAACCCGCTGGCTGTGCGATCTGCGAAGCGGCAGGGCTGGAACGCTCGATTACGAAGAAGGCGTCGAACGCGCGCTTGACGAACTGGCCGATGGGGTTGCGGCGGTGCTCGATGTCGATGCGCTGTTCGCTCTGGCGCAGTGAGCGCGCCATGGCTCATGCTCGCGGCGCTCGCGATCGAGGCGCTGTTCGGCTGGCCCGACGCGCTCGACAGGCGGATCGGCCATCCGGTGCGCTGGTTCGGCACGGCAGTCGCCTGGGTGGACGCGCGCACCAATCGGGTGAGTACACCCCGGCGCAGGCGGATCATCGTCGGGGGACTGGCTGCCGTGGCTTTGACGGGGCTTTTCACCGGTATCGGGGTGGCCATCGCCTATCTGCTGCCGGACAACGCAATCGGGTTCGCGGTTTCGGCGATCGTCGCCTCCACCCTCGTCGCCTCGCATTCGCTGCATCGGCACGTGGCGGCGGTCGGGATCGCTTGCGAGCGGAGCGGGACGGAGGCGGCGCGCACGGCGCTGTCGCGGATCGTCGGTCGTGATACCGCGGCTCTCGACGATGAGGGGATCGCGCGCGCGGCCATCGAGAGCCTTGCCGAGAACACTTCGGACGGCGTCACCGCGCCATTGTTCTGGGGTGCCATCTTCGGGCTGCCGGGCCTTTTCGGCTACAAGGCGATCAATACGCTCGACTCCATGATCGGCCACCGCAACGCGCGCCACGAGGCGTTCGGGAAGGTGGCCGCGCGGCTGGACGATCTCGTCAATCTGATCCCGGCGCGGCTGACCGGACTGCTTTATGCGGCCTGTGCCATCTCGCGGCTTTCCTTCGCGACGATGATCCGCGACGCGTCGAAGCACCGCTCGCCCAATGCCGGTTGGCCCGAAGCGGCGATGGCGGGCGCGCTCGGCATACGGCTTTCGGGACCCCGCCTCTACGGGGGCAAGGTGGTCCAGGAACCTTGGCTGAACGGCCCGGCGCGCGATCCGTCAATGCGCGATCTGCCGCGCGCTCTGGCTCTCTACCGGCGACTGGTCGCGATGCTCGGGGTCATGCTTGCGCTCGCTGGTTGGGCGATAGCGGCATGAACGAGGCCGATCTCGTGGCCGGCCACGGCGGGCGGATTGACGCCATGTCGCGTGCCTTTCCGCAAGCGCCGCTGCCCTGGCTGGACCTTTCGACCGGTATCAATCCGCTCGCCTATCCGTTTCCAGATCTGCCTCAGGATGTCTGGACCAGGCTTCCGACCGCTGCGCTGCGTCAGAGTTGCGAGGCGGCGATGGCAACGGCTTTCGCCTGCAATCCTGCAGCGTGCCGGGCAGTCGCCGGGACCGAACTTGCGATCCGGCATCTGCCCGCGCTTCTTGGATCGCGGACAGTCGCGGTGCGCGCGCCCAGCTATGCCGACCACGCGGCAAGCTGGCGGAAGGCGGGGGCGCGGGTGCTGACCATGACCGACCCGCTGACGGCGACGGGCGAGGCGGACGCGGTGGTCGTGGTCAATCCCAACAATCCCGACGGACATCCCTGGTCGGTCGGACAGCTGGATGCCGCCCGGTGCGAACTGGCGGGGCGGGGCGGCTGGCTGATCGTCGACGAAGCCTATGCGGAGCTCGATCCGGCGCGAAGCGTGGCGGGTCTGGCCGGGGCAGGGGGGCTGCTCGTCCTGCGCTCCTTCGGCAAGTTCTTCGGCCTGGCGGGGATACGGCTGGGCGCGGTGCTCGCTCCGCCGGAGTTTTTGCAGCGACTGCACGAGATGCTGGGCGAATGGGATGTTTCGGGGCCTGCTCTGGCCGCGGGGGCGCGGGCCTATGCCGACGCGGGATGGCAGGAGGATATGCGCCGCAGGCTGGCAGACGAGGCTCGCGACCTCGTGGCGGTCCTGCGCGGGGCGGGGCTGGACGACATCGGCGGCACCGACCTGTTCCGCTATGTCCGGGTAGGCAGCGCGCCCGCGCTTTGGCGGCAACTGGCCGAGCGCGGGATCGCCGTTCGCCGCTTCGCGAAGGATGCGCATCATCTGCGGATCGGCCTGCCCGGCAGCGCCGCAGCGCTGGACCGTCTCGCCGAAGCGCTTTAACCCTTGAGCCTTAGGGGCAGCCCCGCGACCACCAGCTCGACCGTGTCGCAGCATTCCGCGAGGCGCTGGTTCAACCGCCCCTGCTCGTCGCGAAACCGGCGTCCGAGCGGCGTTTCGGGGACGATGCCCGTGCCGACTTCGTTGCTGACCAGCACGATATTCGCGGGCGAGCGCGCGAGGCTGTCGATCATTTCCCCGGCAGCAGCCTCGACATCGCGCCCGGCGAGCATCGTGTTCGACAGCCAGAGCGTGCAGCAATCGACGAGCAGCGTCGCCGCGCCCGCCGCACCTATGGCATGTACCAGATCGAGCGGGGCTTCGATGGTCCGCCAAACCGCATCCCGTTCCGCGCGATGGCGGGCGATGCGTTCTTCCATCTCGGCGTCATACGCCTGCGCCGTCGCGACGAAGACATGCGGCGCCGGCAGGGCGGAGGCGAGGCGCAACGCATGGCGGCTCTTGCCCGACCGCGCGCCGCCGAGGACGAGTTGGCGGATCGTCATCCGGCCGGGAAGCGCGCAAGGCGCCGTGCGGCCGCCGCGTTCACGGCTTCGCGTTCGGTAAGGGAGAGAGATGACCAGCCTGCGATCTCGTCAAGCGTGCGGCCGCAACCCGTGCAGACACGGTCGCCGGCGGAAAGCTTGCAGATTTTCCGGCACGGAGATGCTGCTCTGTCGGTGGTCACGCTCACGGACGGTGATCTAGCCTGCCGCAAGCCAAGTGGCAAAGTCGGAAGGGGCGGCACAGTCTCGGCCGGCCCGAGCCGGGCCGCTAGAGCGCGGCACCGTGGCGCCTCCTCGCATCCATTCCGGGATGTTCCTGACGATTGCCGCGCCTCCAGCTGTCGCGGCGGCGCTTGGACTGCGATACTTGTCGGCGAGCCCGTCAGAGCAGGAACCACATCCCGCCGAGCAGCACGGCCGAGCCGATGCCCATCAGGGTGGCGACGAGGCGCAGATTCATCCGTCGCAGCGGCTGCACGGAATGGGTGTCAAGCCGCTGGAGCACGCTGCAGGCGTTGCGTTCGGCGAGGTAGAAGATCGCCATGCCCGAGATGATGAAACATGTAGCGATGGCCTTGGGAAGCCAGGTCGGCTCCATCTTGCCGAACAGTGCGTTGAAGCCGAGCCCGATGCCGACCGCCGCCAGCCCGGTGCGCATCCACCCGGCAAAGGTCCGTTCGTTGGCGAGAACGGTGCGATCCTCGGCCAGATCGGTGCGCTCGCTCGCCAGTTCGTTGCTTCCGCCGTCTCTTGCCATGGAGCCGGTCTGGCACACGGAGGCGCGATCGCTGCACAATATACGTTGTACGGGTCGCGGTTGTCGCAGTCCGCCGGGCGAGGAATATGCCTGATCTTTGTTGTCTGCCGGAAACGATAAGGCGCCTGCGCCGCTGTGTCGCCATGACAATGACAATGATGGAGAGGACGGGACCGGCAGGGATCGACCGCGAGCGGCTGGCGCAGTCGCTCCTGTCGCATATCCGGGAGCGCGAATTTCCCTGCGTCGGCGCCAAGTCCGCCCTCGCGACCGAGCGCCTCGAGATACTCACCGCCTGGGACCTGACAAGCGCCTGGAACGACGTGGCGATTCACGAAAGGCTGCTGGAATGGAGCGAAAGCTACGCCGCCGATCCTACCGGCCTGCGCAGCCTCGCCGTCGTGTTTTCCGGGCCGACCGATCTTTCGGAGCAGGCTTTCGAGGCCGCGATGTGGGACCGGCTCCAGTCCCTTGCGAACAAGGACCAGTGGCGCGGCCAGCCCTATTGCGAGAATGTCAGCAGCGATCCGGGCGATCCGCATTTCTCGCTCAGTTTCGGCAGGCAGGGCTATTTCGTGGTGGGCCTTCATCCCAACGCCTCGCGCCGGGCGCGGCGCACCGAATATCCCACGCTGGTATTCAACCTCCACGAACAGTTCGAACAGCTGCGCGCCAGCCAGCGCTACGAGCGGATGCGCGAGGCCATCCTCCGGCGCGATGTGGCACTCGACGGCTCGGTCAATCCGATGCTTGCTCGCCACGGCGATGTAAGCGAAGCCCGGCAATATAGCGGCCGGGCAGTCGAAACCGGCTGGCAATGCCCCTTCAGCGATCCGAGGACGCCATGACCCGCGAGGACACCAGGACCCACCGCATTGCACCGCGCAGCGGCGTCGCCGTCGAACTGGGGAAGGGCGATTTCCTTACCGTCCTCGATCCCGAGGGGATGCAGGTGAGCGATCTGGTTGCCGTGTCGCGGGGCGATCCGCGCGAGATCCTCTCGAACGGGCGGACCTTCGATTACGAGGAGACGACGCGGCTGACCTCGGGATCGACCCTGTGGTCGAACCGCTCGCGACCGATGCTGACGATTGTCGAGGACACGGTCGGTACGCATGATTTCCTGCTGACCCCCTGTTCGAAGGCGACCTTCGAGCATTTCTATCCCGACCAGCCCGTCCATCGCGGCTGTTTCGGCAATCTGGCGGAAGCGCTCGCACCCTACGGCATCGAGCCCGATGCGATCCCGACCGCGTTCAATGTGTTTATGAACGTGCCGCTTAAGCCCGACGGGTCGCTGTCGGTCGAACCGCCCGTGAGCAAACCCGGCGATCACATCCGCTTGCGCGCGGAAATGGACCTCGTCGTGGGGCTGACGGCATGTTCGGCCTACGCCTCCAATGGCGGCTCGTTCAAGCCGATCGACTATCGCGTCGAACCGGGGGATGCGGGCGCCTGATGCTGGACTTTCTTCAGTGGTACGGGGCGATCGCTGCGGTGGTGGCGGCGCTGGTGGTCGCGTCCAACATCAGCACGCGGATATCGGGCTGGGCCTTCGTCCTATTCGTCAGCTCGTCGGCGAGCCTCATTGCATGGGGCTTCCTGAGCGAGGACGCGCAGGGCATCGGGTGGCAGAACATCTGCCTTCTCGGCATCAATCTGTGGGGCGTCTATCGCTACCTCATCCGGGGCGATGATGTCGCACCGGATGCGGACCGGTCCGAGCCCGCGCGATGACTTTTCAAGGGACCTGAGGCCATGTTCACGCAGCTGCACACCCCGCTTCCGGTTCATGTCATCGGCAAGGGGCCGGGAATGGCCTTTGCGGTGATCGATTACGGGATCGAGCATCATCTCCTCTGGGTCACCGCGCTCGACGAGGGAGGCGAGATCTGGTGCGCGCCCAATCCGAAAGTGAGGATCGCCGAGAACTGGACATGGGGCCGCACGCGGGCGCCGCAGGATCTTGCGGCGGAGCCGGACCAATGAGCGCGCGTCCGCTGGTTTTCTTCGCGCACCATCAGGGGCGTGGCCATGCCAACCGAATCATGGCTATCGCCGCGCACCTGCCCGCCGAACGCCCCCTCCATGTGATGACGGCGCGGCCCGGACAGTTCGATGCAATGCCACGCGAATTTACCGTGACCGAGCTGCCCGACATGATCGGCACCGCTTCGCGCAGCGCGGCCCTGCACGATCAGCCGACCCCTTCGGTGATGCATTGTGTGCCGCTCGGCGTGGAGGAGACCCGCCAGCACATGGGAGCGATCGCGGCGACACTGCGCGCGCTCGATCCGGCGCTGTTCGTGATCGACGTATCGGCGGAA
Source organism: Erythrobacter sp. (assembly GCA_025698865.1). Lineage (GTDB taxonomy): Bacteria > Pseudomonadota > Alphaproteobacteria > Sphingomonadales > Sphingomonadaceae > Qipengyuania. Next base: position 157,579 of record JAILWQ010000005.1, read on the forward strand.
ATCGCGCTGCTCGCCCGGATCATGAGCGTTCCGGCCGTCACCATCCGGATGCATGGCGACCGGTCGGATATCGGCCATCTCGCCGGTTACGAGGCGGGGGTGGGGATGCTCGCGCCCTTCGATGAGCAGATCGAGCAGGCGGACTATCCGGCATGGGCGCGGGACCGCACCTTCTACACCGGCGGGCTGTGCACGACGAAGGATCCGGTGCGGCCACGCGACGAGGCGCGCAAGGCGCTCGGCCTGCCGCTCGACAAGCCGGTCACGCTCGTCATCGCGGGCGGCGGGGGTTCGGGTACGCCCTATGCCCCGCTGACCGTCGCCGCGCGGGCCGAGCCTGATGCGCTGTGGCTGGTTGCCGGGCCGGTCCACCGCGAGGGGCACGAGACCGATTTCGGTAATTTGCGCGAACTCGGCTGGATCGACAATCTCACCGACTATCTGTGCGCGGCCGACCGGGTGGTGGCTTCGGCGGGCGACAACACGGTGCACGAGATCGCCCGCGCCGCGAAACCGTTCCTGTGCATTCCGGAATGGCGCTATTTCGACGAGCAGCAGGCCAAGGCCGCCGAGCTCGCCCGGATGGGGGCGGCGGTGCATCTGCCGACCTGGCCGGCCTCGATCCCGGAATGGCAGAAAGCGCTCGCGCGGACTGATGCTCTCGACACCTCGATCCTCGCCGCATTGCACGATCCCGACGCGGCGCGCCGCGCGGCCGATTGGTTGGAGAACGAAACGACCCGGCTCTGGCAGGCTAGCTGAAGCGGACTTCCGGCCCCTGCCGGGTGTCGGCGATTTCCCCGGGCGTCGGTGTGCGCAGTACCTCGATACCGTCATCGTTCCGCGCGATCAGGCCCCGCCGCGTGAAATCGTCGAGCCAGTAATCCATGCACCATTCGCCCCAGCGCTGGCGGAACAGGCGCGCGTTGCGCACGATGCTCTCGAAATGCTGAAGGGGTGGTTTATGAACCGTGTGGTGCTGATGGTAGCAGATCGTCCCGCCGAGCCAGAACAGCTTAGCCCCGGCGCGATCGAGCCGGCGTCCGAAATCGGTCTCCTCTGCGCCATAGCCGACGTAATCCTCATCCATTCCGCCCGTTTTCCGCCAGTTTTCCGCTGAAAGGGCGAAAGCAAGGCCCCACAATTCCCCGAAATCGGCGATGGGGCGCACGGCACATCCTGACAGATCCGGCTTTGCGGGATGCCGTTCGCCATGTGTGTTCAGCGCATCGAAATCGGGTTCATCCCTGTCTGGCGCCAGCCAACCTTCGGCATGGGCAGGCAGATACCGGACCTCGGGAAGATAGACGCCGCCCGGCTCCTCGGCGATCGCCTCGTCCGCGCGCTGGACGAAGTGGGGATCGGGAATGCAGTCGACGTCGAGAAAGGCGAATATCTCGCCGCTCGCTGCCGCGGCCGCAAGATTGCGGGCGCGGGCGAGGGGAAGCGCGTCACCCTCGACCCGGATGCTGCGAACGAGGAAGGGGGCATCGTCCGGCACGCGCGGCGCCTCGTCCTGCATGTAGGCGACCACCAGCTCGTCGGGCGGTCTGGTCTGGGTGCGCAAGCCGGCGATCAGATGGTCCAGATGGCCCTGCCGCCCGCGCACCAGCGTGAGCACCGAAATGGAACGATAGCTCACCAGTTTTCCGCCTCGCGATAATGGCGGACGCCTTCGAGGATGCCTCGCGCATGGCTGCCCTTTGCTATGAAAGCGTGGGACAGGGCCGGATCGTCGCCGAGCCCGTCGCTCCAGTTGGCGACGACGATAGGGCGGGGGCAGGCGCGCAGCATGGCCCGGTCGTTGCCGCTGTCCCCGGCAACGACGACCCGTGCTTGTGTCAGACCCAGCGTCTCCGCCACATGGAGCACGGCCGCGTGCTTGGTGATGCCGCTGGCAAGGATGTCGAGATAGCGCGCGTGGCTGGCGACGACCTCCACGTCGAGGCCAGCGTCCCGGATGGCGCGCTCGATGATCTCGGGATCGTGATCGTCGAGGAAGAAACTTGCTTTGCCGACCCGCTGTTCGAGCAGGGCCTGCGGGCGAAGACCGAACCGCTCGGCGAATTGCTGCACCCCGTCGCCGTCCCAGCCCGACGCGACCCGATCCTTCCAGCCCCGATCCTCGACGAACCGCCGCCGCGACCGGTCGTACCAGTGCACTTGGGTCCCGACGCTGCTGATGATGACATCGGGACTGGGAACGCCTTCTGCCGCCAGAATCGCCTGGGCGCTGTGGAAGCTGCGCCCGGTGGCGATGCCGAGCGCCATCGTGTCGGCGTTCTCCCCCTGCCAGCCGAGAAATTCCTTGAGCGCCTCGCGATCGCCGAGCAGCGTGTTGTCGATGTCGCAGACCAGCAGGCGTTCGTGATGCCTTGCCTTGTCGACCGGACCGGTGATCTCGCGAATAAGGCGGTGGTAGATCTCGCGATGCGCGGCCCAGTCGTAGGCGGCCACCGCTTCACCGCCCGCCGAGGCGAATCTGATCCATTTCTTCCGGTCGCCGATGATCGCGCGGCAGGCACTTGCGATCTCACCAATGTCCCTGGGGCAAACGAGCAATCCGTTTCCGCACCGTTCGATGATGTCGTTCGGCCCTCCGCTGTCGGTCGCCACCACCGGCAGACGCGCGGCCGCGGCCTCGAGCAGGGTCAGTCCGAACGGTTCGTTCAGCGCCGGATTGACCAACACCCCGCCACTCTCGCGGGCGAGCGCGTAATAGGCCGGAATGTCCTGCGGATCATGGGATTTCGGGTAGGCAACCTTGCCGTAGAGGTCGTACGTGTCGACGGCGGCGATCAGTTCCTCGCATACTTCGCGGCATTCGGGTTCGAGATCGGCCATGCGTGTGCGGCACCCCGCCACGATGACGAGGTTCGCCTGTTCGCACAGCTGCGGATCGCCGGCATAGGCCTCGACCAGCGCGATCAGGTTCTTCTTGCGAACGGGCCGAGCGATGGCGAGGATCATCGGCTTTTCCGGTTTGCGCAGGAAACGGACCACGTCCTGGCGCACCTTGTCCGTTGGTTTCGCGTTCTCGAAACGAGTCAGCTCGCAGCCGGGCGGGATGACCCGGATCCGACCGCTGTCGATCGACCGGTAATGCGCGTATTGCGCCTCCGCCTCGTCGCGCGAACTGGCGATCACTGCGTCGGCGGTTTCGAGCGCTTGTTCCTCGATGGCGATCCGGCGGTCGAGGTTACGGTCCTCGGTATCGCTCGCCTGCCGCTTCACCGCACCCAGCGAATGGCCGACGAATATGTAGGGAATGCCGAATTCGTCCTTGGCGCGGCGCGCGAGGAGCCCTGCATCGGCATAATGCGCGTGAATCAGGTCGGGCAGCACGTCGAGTTCGCCAAGGTAGTCGAGAAAGGCGGCTATCAGCTGCTCGTGGCGAAGATGAAGGTCCTCCTTGCCGAGATAGCGCGGCTCGCAATCATCGAGGCGCACGGTCCGGATGCGACCCTCTCGCTGAGTGGCGCCGGGCGCATACTGGGTGCCGAGTTCGGGGTCGACGAACCCGCGGGTCACCAGGTCGATCCGTTCGATCTGCGGATCGGCGGCGCTCGCCGCGGCGAGTTCCAGCAGATACTTGATGTGCCCCCCGGTGTCGGCGGTGATCCCGTAAGCGACATCCTTCAAGGCGAGGCAGCCTTGCAGCGCGACGTGACATACGAACATGAACGATCACCTTTCCAACGGGAATGAATCCGCTAAGAGTTCTAAGTTCCTGATTTAACGGGTGATATATGTTAGCTCGATGCGAATAGGCCATGTCGCCCCGGTAATTTATCCAACGCCGCCCGCCGCTTACGGCGGGACGGAGCGCGTTGTCGCGGACCTTGCCTCGGCGCAGGCCGCCATGGGCCACGAGGTGAGCATCTTCGGCCCGGCGGACAGCGCGGTGCGCGGCGTGCGTGTGATCGGCGACTATATCTCGCTGTCCGCGCATGAAGATCGGGCAGGAAAGCCGCTTCCACCCGGGTTTCCGGCCGAGCTCGAAGCGCGGCAGATCGCGGACCTCATGCAGCGGGGCGGGGATTTCGATATCCTTCATCTCCACGGTTCGGCGCATGCGAGCGGCGTATGTTCCGCACTGGGCGTGCCGACTTTCAGGACCATCCACTGGCGCGCCGACGAGGCCGATCACGTGCAGCATTTCGCGAGCTTTCCGCGCGAACGGATCGTCGCGATCTCGCAGCGGCAGGCGCGCGACGTGCCGGCGGCCAGTCTGGCCGGCGTCGTGCTTCACGGAATGCCGCTCGACCGGTTTGCCATGGCGGAGCGGGGCGGGGATTACCTGGCTTTCATCGGCCGGATGACCGACCAGAAGCGGCCGGATCGAGCGATCGCGCTGGCGAAGGCGCTGAATATGCCCCTGCGGCTGGCTGGGCCGATCGATCCGGGCAACCCGACCTATTTCGAGCGGGTCGTCGCGCCGCATCTGTCGGAGGATATCGTCCATGTCGGGAGCCTGACGGACGAGGGCAAGCGGCCTTTCCTGTCGGGCGCTGCGGGTCTGGTGTTCCCGATCGACTGGCCCGAACCCTTCGGCCTCGTGATGATCGAGGCGATGGCCTGCGGCGTGCCGGTGATCGCCTGGAACAAGGGCAGTGTGCGCGAGGTGGTGGAGGACGGGGTGACCGGGATCATCGTCAATTCGGTCGACGAAGCCGTCCGCCGCTTCGACGAGGTCCGGCGGCTCGATCCGGTGGTGATCCGCGAGACGTTCGAACGCCGCTTCTCGTCCGAGCGAATGGCCTTGCAGGTCGTCGACCTCTACCGCGCGGCCCTCCAGGTCTAGCGATCGCCGAGCGTTTCCAGCGCCAGTTCGCCGTCGCCATATAGATAAGAGCCGTCGAATTCGCAGAGCCGGTAAAGGGCCGCCTCGTCGAGGATGATGATCCGGCCATCGCCACGCGGATCGAGGATACCGCGTTCCCGCAGCCGCTTGAAGCTCCGGTTGGCATGGACCGAGGTGATGCCGCAGGCCTCGGCATAGTCGCGCTGCAGCAGGGGGACGGGGAGCTCGTTTCCGTCGTACTTCCCGACGAATTTGAGCCGGTCGATCAGTTCGGCGATCAAATGGGCGATCCGGCCCTCCGCATTCAGACGGCCGATGCGGAAGATCCATTCGCGATGCATCGCAGCATCCAGCAGGGTGGAAAACCACATCGCCCGCGCCAGATGGGGAAACTGGTCGACGAGCGTCGCGATCGCCTTGTGCGGAACTTTGGCGACGACTGCCTGGCCCAAGGTGCCGACATTGTGATCGAGCCGCTTCATCGCGAAGCCGTGGAGATCGACGAAATCGCCCGAGATGTTCAGGCCGACCAGCTGCCGCTCCCCCTTCCGGTCGTCGAGGTGGCGCAGCATCGTCCCCTCGATGAGATAGTAGGAATTCTCCAGTCGCTCCCCACGCTCGACCAGCGTGGTGCGCGGCGGGAGAGTGATGACCTCGGCAACGGCATCTTCCAGCGCCCGCTTTTCCTCGGCGCGCAGATCATGCCGCAAGCGGCCCTTGAGGAAGAGTTCGGTTCGCACGCAAGGTCCCTGTTTGTTCCGGCGGGTGCTACGCATAGGCCCAAGCCGTGTCAAAATCTGAACGCTTAACCTAAATCAATCGATCCACTGCGCATCGCGCGAGGGGTCTGAACTCACATCTGTGAAACTCCCGCAAGTGATACGTTTACACATATAAAAATATCTTTATATGTTGGTCGGAAATGCGGACGGAAGCGATCTTCAGGGCCCTGGCCGATCTGACCAGACTTCGCATCCTGCGTCTGCTTGTCTCCATGGAGCTCGCGGTGGGCGAACTCGCGCAGGTGCTCGGGCAAAGCCAGCCGCGCGTCTCGCGCCATGTGGCCATTCTGTGCGAATGCGGCCTGGCCGAGCGGCGTAGGGAGGGCAGCTGGGTCTTCCTGCGCCTGTCGCGGGCCGAAGGGCCGGACGGCGAGGTTCTGGCCGGTCTGTCCGACCTGCTGGACCGGACGGTCGAAGCGGATGCCGAACTGGCACAGGCCTGTGCGCAGGACAGTCGCAGGCTGGTCGAAATTCGCGATGCGCGCGAGGCGCAGGCGCAGGATTACTTTGCGGCCAATGCGCAGGACTGGGACGAGTTGCGGCGGCTGCACAGTTCGGACGAGGCGGTGGAGGCCGCGCTCGAACGGGCTCTGGGCGACCGGCCTCTCGGGCACCTGCTCGACATCGGGACGGGGACGGGCCGGATGGCCGAAATCTTCGCCGCGCGGGCCGAGCGGATTGTGGCGCTCGACAAGAGCCTCGCCATGCTCCGCGTCGCGCGGGCCAAGTTGCAGAACCTTCCCGCCGATCGGATGGAGCTGGTGCAGGGAGATTTCGTGGACCTGCCCTTCGATGCCGACGAATTCGATACGGTGCTGTTTCATCAGGTGCTCCATTTCGCACAGAGCCCGGCTGCGGTTTTGTCCGAGGCCGCGCGCGTGACGCGCCCCGGCGGCACCGTCGCCATCGTCGATTTCGCCGCCCATTCGCGCGAGGATCTGCGCGAGAAGCATGCCCATGCCCGCCTCGGCTTCACCGACGATCAGATTCATGAACTGCTCGGGAGCGCGGGTTTCAATCCGGCCGACCCGCTGGCGCTTGAGGATGGAGAACTGACCGTGAAGATCTGGGTCGCCGAACGTCTCGGCACGCGCGCCGGAAGGATGGCCTCGTGAGTCCGACGCTCGACCAGATGCGCGAGGCACAGCGTGCTTTGGAAACGCCCCTCTTTTCCGGACTGCCCGGCGATATCGAGGTGAGCTTCGAATTCTTTCCGCCGAAGACCGAGAAGATGGGCGAGACCCTGTGGCAGAGCGTCGCGACGCTCGCTCCGCTGGGACCGCGCTTCGTCTCGGTCACCTATGGCGCGGGCGGATCGACGCGCGAGCGCACGCACGAGCAGGTCGTGCGCATCCAGAACGAGGCGGGCATTCCCGCCGCCGCCCATCTGACCTGCGTCGCGGCGACGCGCGAGGAAGTGGACGAGGTCGCGCGCCATTACTGGGCGGAGGGCATCCGCCACATTGTCGCACTGCGGGGCGATGCGCCGGACGGCCACTCCACCTACGCGCCCCATCCCGGGGGATACGAGAATTCGGTCGATCTCATCGCAGGGCTGAAAAAAGTCGCCGATTTCGAGATTTCGGTCGCCGCCTATCCCGAAATGCACCCCGACAGCGCCGATCGCCGTACCGATCTGGACAATCTCAAGGCGAAATTCGACGCCGGGGCCACGCGGGCGATCACCCAGTTCTTCTTCGAGCCCGAATGCTTCTTCGAGTTCCGCGACGAGGCGCGCAAGGCTGGGATAGAGGGGGAAATCGTGCCAGGCATCATGCCGGTGATGAGCTTCGCCGCGGTCCAGCGCATGTCGGGCCTGTGCGGAACTGCAATCCCGCACTGGATGAGCGGCCTTTTCGATGGGCTCGACGAGCGGCCCGAGGCGCGCCAGCTCGTGAGCGCCACGATCGCTGCCGAACTGTGCCGCCGGCTCTACGCGGGTGGCGTGCGGCAGTTTCACTTCTACACGCTCAATCGCGCCGAGCTGAGTTACGCGATCTGCCACATGCTCGGCCTGCGTCCGATCCGTCCGCAGGGTGAAACGGCATGACCACCGCGCGCGAATCCTTCCTGGCGCAGGCGGCGGAGCGCATTCTGATCGTCGACGGCGCCTTCGGCACCGAGATCCAGAACTGGAAGCTGTCGGAGGAGGACTATGCCGGTTCGCTCGGCCTCGCCCGCGACCAGAAGGGCAACAACGACATTCTCGCGCTGACCAAGCCCGAACTGCCGGAATCGATCCACCGTGCCTATTTCACCGCCGGAGCCGATATCGCGGAAACGAACACTTTCTCCGCCAACCGGATCAGTCAGGCGGACTACGCCGCCGAGCATCTGGTGCGCGAGATCAATGTCGAGAGTGCCAGGCTCGCGCGCCGCGTCGCCGACGAGTTCGTCGCTCAGGACGGCAGGCCGCGCTTCGTCGCCGGGGCGATCGGTCCGACCAACAAGACGCTGTCCCTCTCGCCCGACGTCAACGATCCGGGCTTTCGCGAGATTGACTGGGACGAGCTGGTCGATGTCTATCGCGCGCAGGCCGAGGCGCTGGTCGAGGGCGGGGCCGATTTTATCCTGGTGGAAACGATTTTCGACACGCTCAACGCCAAGGCGGGCATCATGGCGGTGCGGCAGGTGGAGCGAGCGCTCGGGCGAGACGTGCCGATCATGCTTTCCATGACGCTGACCGACCTGTCCGGGCGCAATCTGTCGGGCCACACGGTCGAGGCTTTCTGGCACGCCGTGCGTCATGCGAAACCGCTCACCGTAGGCCTCAACTGTTCCTTCGGAGCGACGCAGCTGCGCCCGCATGTCCGCACGCTCAGCGCTTTGGCCGACTGCCCGATCATGGTCTATCCCAATGCCGGCCTTCCCAATGAACTCGGCGAATACGACGAGACGCCCGGCGAGACGGCGGGCTTCGTCCACGAATGGGCCGAGCACGGGCAAGTGAACGTGCTCGGCGGGTGCTGCGGTTCGACCCCGGCGCATATTGCCGCGATCGCCCAGAAGGTCGCGAAGCTGGCGCCGAGGAAGCTTCCTTCGCCCCCGGTCGTGACCCGCCTTGCCGGGCTCGAACCGTTCGAGATGGCTGCCTGACCTCGCTGGATCGCTGCGTGAACGACATTTCCACCTCCCGCTTCGTCAATGTCGGCGAACGCACCAACGTCACCGGATCGGCGGCGTTCAAGAAGCTCATCATGGCGGGCGACTATCCCGCCGCGGTCGAGGTCGCGCGCCAACAGGTCGAGAACGGCGCCCAGATCATCGACGTCAACATGGACGAGGGTCTGCTCGACGCGGTCGAGGCAATGACCACCTTCCTCAAGCTGATCGCCGCCGAACCCGACATCGCGCGCGTTCCGGTGATGATCGACAGTTCCAAGTGGGAGGTGATCGAGGCCGGGCTGAAATGCGTGTCGGGCAAGCCGATCGTCAACTCGATCAGCATGAAGGAGGGGGAGGACGCCTTCCTTCATCATGCCCGGAAATGCATGGATTACGGTGCGGCGGCGGTGGTCATGGCCTTCGACGAGACTGGCCAGGCCGATACGAAAGAGCGCAAGGTCGAAATCTGCAAGCGCGCCTACGATTTGCTGGTGGCAGACGGCTTCCCGCCCGAGGACATCATCTTCGACGCCAATATCTTCGCCGTGGCGACGGGGATCGAGGAACACGATCGCTACGGGCTCGATTTCATCGAGGCGGTCGCGGAGCTGCGCGAATTATGCCCCCACGCGCATTATTCCGGCGGGCTTTCCAACCTCTCCTTCAGCTTCCGCGGCAACGAGCCGGTGCGCCGCGCGATGCATTCGGTCTTTCTCTACCACGCTATTCCCGCCGGGCTCGACATGGCGATCGTCAATGCCGGCCAGCTCGACGTCTACGATCAGATCGATCCGGAGCTGCGCGAGGCCTGCGAGGATGTGATCCTCAACCGGCCGGCCCGCTCGGCCGAGCAGACGCCGACCGAACGGCTGATCGCGCTCGCCGAACGGTTCCGCGGCACCGACGTGCGCGCCGAGAAAGAGGCCGCCGAATGGCGCGGCTGGGACGTGATCAAGCGGCTCGAACACGCTCTGGTCAAGGGGATCGACGCCCATATCGTCGACGACACCGAGGAGGCCCGCCAGCTGATCCTCGAGCGCGCGGGCCGCCCGATCGAGGTGATCGAGGGACCGCTGATGGACGGCATGAACGTGGTCGGCGACCTGTTCGGCAGCGGCAAGATGTTCCTGCCGCAGGTCGTCAAATCCGCCCGCGTCATGAAGAAGGCGGTCGCGCACCTCATCCCCTTCATCGAGGCGGAGAAGGAAGCGGGCGCCAAGGCCAAGGGCAAGATCATCATGGCGACCGTGAAGGGCGACGTTCACGATATCGGCAAGAACATCGTCGGCGTGGTCCTCCAGTGCAACGGCTACGAGGTGATCGATCTCGGCGTGATGGTGCCCTGGTCGCAGATACTCGATGCCGCGAACGAGAACGAGGCCGACATGATCGGCCTGTCCGGTCTCATCACCCCCTCGCTCGACGAGATGGTGACGGTGGCCGAGGAAATGGCCCGCGCCGAGATGACCATGCCGCTCCTGATCGGCGGGGCGACCACCAGCAAGGTGCACACCGCGCTCAGGATCGACCCGGCCTATGCCGGGCCGGTGATCCATGTGCTCGACGCCAGTCGCGCGGTCGGGGTCGCCAGCAAGCTGCTCTCCGACACCCAGCGCGACGCCTATGTGGGCGAAGTGGCCGACGACTACGAAGGCGTGCGGGAAAAGCGGGCTGGCAAGGGGGGCAGCAAGCTCCTGTCCCTCGCCGATGCGCGCGCCAATTCGGCCAAGGTCGATCTTGGCGAGAAGCCGGCCGATCCGCTGCGGCCCGGGCTCCATGTGTTCGAGGACTGGCCGCTTGCCGATCTGCGCGAATATATCGACTGGACGCCCTTCTTCCGTGCCTGGGAACTGCACGGAAACTTCCCCGCGATCCTCGACGACGAGATCGTCGGCGAGAGCGCGCGCAGCCTGTGGGAGGATGCGCAGGCCATGCTCGACCGGCTCGTGAAGGAGAAATGGCTCAAGGCGCGCGGCGTCGCCGGGTTGTGGCCCTGCCACCGAGACGGGGACGACATCATCGTTCATCACGAGCATGTGCAGGACCGGGTCAGCAAAGACGGCGGGCATTTTCCCGACGAGCCGATCCCCGATCTCGACCGCACCAACGAGCACAGCACCCGCCTGCCGATGCTGCGCCAGCAGGTTGGCAAGAGCCGGGACCGGGCCAATTTCTGCCTGGCGGACTTCGTCGATCCGGATGGCGACTGGATGGGCGGCTTCGCGGTCGGACTGCACGGCATCGACGAACACTCGAAGCGGTTCCGGGAGGCCAACGACGATTATTCGGACATCATGCTCAAGGCGCTGGCCGACCGCTTCGCCGAGGCTTTTGCCGAGCGCCTGCACCAGCATGTCCGCACCGATCTGTGGGGCTATGCGCCGGACGAGCAATTCACCAACGAGGCGCTGATCAAGGAACGGTATCGCGGCATCCGCCCGGCGCCGGGCTATCCCGCCTGTCCCGATCACAGCCTCAAGCCGCTGCTGTTCGAGATGCTGCGAGCCGAGGAGAATACCGGGCTCACTCTGACCGAGAGCTTCGCGATGCTTCCCACCGCGGCAGTCAGCGGATTTTATTTCGGCCACCCCGAAAGCTCGTATTTCGGCGTGGCGACGATCGGGCAGGACCAGCTCGAGGATTATGCGGCTCGCCGCAGTGTGGATATCGAGACCGCGACCCGCTGGCTGCGGCCCAATCTCGATTGACCGGGGCGGGCTATTCGCGCAGGGAACCGGCGTCGGCCGCAGGAGCGATTCTGTGGCGGGCGCGCACGGGAGAGACCGTTTCGGCAAGTCGTGTTCGACGGGCCGGCCGGCGCCGAAGGAGCAACCGCCCCGGAAACTCTCAGGCACCAGGGACCGCGCGCACCCATCGACACTCTGGAAAGCGCCGCGCGCGGCTTCGCGCGTTGCCACCGAAGGGGAAGGCCATGCCATTGCGGCACGGCTAAGCTCTCAGGTTTCCCGACAGAGGGGGCATGGATCATCCGGGCGCCGCGAGGCGTCGCCATGCTTTGCGGGGACGGGCCTTGAGCGACGAAAACGAGAAACTGGAAAACCTGCCGCTCGACGACTGGCATCGCGGCAAGGGCGCGCGCATGGTCGGCTTCGCCGGCTATCACATGCCGATCCAGTACAACAAGGATCAGGGCGGCGGGATCGTCGCCGAGCACGACTGGACCCGTGCCCAGGCGAGCCTGTTCGATGTCAGCCATATGGGCCAGCTCATGCTCACCGGCGAGAATGCGGCGGCCGAGCTCGAGAAATTGCTGCCCGGCGCGATCGCCTCGCTGAAGCCGGGCCGGGTGCGTTATTCGCTGCTGCTCAACGAGGAGGGCGGCGTTCTCGACGATCTGATGGTCACCAACGCCACGCCCTGGATCGAGCCGGTGCTGGACGACGAGGGCGCCGAGATCGAGGCGGGCCACTGGGGCGAGCCGGCCTATTACATCGTCGTCAACGGTGCGACCAAGCATGACGACATCGCTTTCCTGCGCGAGCATCTCGCCGACGATGTCACATTGAACCACATGGAAGACCACGCGCTGATCGCGTTGCAGGGCCCCAAGGCGAGCAATGCGCTCGGCAGGGTGATGCGCGGCGTGCCGGACGGCCTCGTCTTCATGCAGTCGACTCTCTACGATTTCGGAGAATGGCCGCTGCGGATTACCCGCGCGGGCTATACCGGCGAAGACGGATTCGAGATTTCCGTTCCGGCGGAGTTCGTCCAGCCGCTGGCGGACCGCCTCTGCGCCGAGATCGAGGTGCGCCCCGCCGGGCTGGGCGCGCGCGACAGCCTGCGCCTCGAGGCGGGCCTGCCGCTCTACGGACACGATCTCACCGCCGAAATCGACCCGGTAAGCGCCGACCTAACCTTCGCGCTCAGCAAGAAGCGGCGCGAGGAGGGTGGCTATCACGGCCATGCTCAGATCGCCGCGGCGCTCAAGGATGGGCCTGCGAGCTTCCGCGTCGGACTGGTTCTCGAGGGCCGGTTGCCCGCGCGCGAGGGGGCCGAGGTTTTTGCCGGAGATGAACGCATCGGCACGGTGACCAGCGGCGGGTTTTCGCCAACGCTCGGCCACCCGATCGCCATGGCCTATGTCGACAAGGCCCATGCCGATGTCGGAATCGAACTCGCCGTGATGGTTCGTAATAAGCGACTTCCCGCGAAGGTCACCGCCATGCCCTTCGTGCCGCACAACTATTATCGAGGAAACTGAGATGGCCCGCTATTTCACCGAAGAACACGAATGGATCGACGTCGAGGGCGACACTGCCACCGTCGGCATCACCGATTACGCGCAGGAACAGCTCGGCGACATCGTGTTCGTCGAACTGCCCGAGGTCGGTGCCACGGTCGACAAGGGCAAGGACGCCGCGGTGGTCGAGAGCGTCAAGGCGGCGAGCGACGTCTACGCGCCGATCAGCGGTGAGGTCGTCGAGACCAACGCTTCGCTCGACGACGACCCTTCGCTGGTCAATTCCTCGCCCGAGGATGATGGCTGGTTCTTCAAGCTGACCATCGCCGACAAGGGCCAGCTCGACGGCCTGATGGACCAGGCCGCCTACAAGAGCTTCTGCGACGGACTCTAATCGAGGCCCGGCCGCGCCGGGATGACGGGATCACACGATGCGCTACCTACCCCTGACCGATGCCGATCGCGGCGAGATGCTCTCGCGGATCGGCGCCAGTTCGATCGACGACCTGTTCGTCGACGTGCCGCAGGAGGCGCGGCTCGACGGACCGATCGCGGGCCTGCCGCTTTACGCCAGCGAGATGGCGGTCGAGAAGCACATGCGGCGCCTGTCGAAGAAGAACCTCGCCGCGGCGGACGCGGCGTTCTTCTGCGGGGCGGGTGCCTATCGCCACCATGTTCCGGCGAGCGTCGATCACATCATCCAGCGCGGCGAGTTCCTGACGGCCTACACGCCATACCAGCCGGAAATCGCGCAGGGCACGTTGCAGATGCTTTTCGAGTTCCAGAGCCAGGTTGCGCGCCTCTATGGCTGCGCGGTGGCCAACGCCTCGATGTATGACGGCTCGACCGCGTGCTGGGAAGCGGTGGCGATGGCTGGCCGCGTGACGAAGAAGAAGCGCGTGGTCCTCTCGGGCGCGCTGCACCCGCATTATGCCGAGGTCGTGAAGACCATGGCGAAGTTCACCGAGGACGAGATCGCGGGCGCTAGCCCCTCGCTGACGCCCTCGCCCGACGTCGACGGACTCATCTCCCGCATCGACGAGCGGACCTCCTGCGTCGTCGTGCAGTATCCGGACATTCTCGGCCGGCTGACCGACCTGCAACAGATCGCCGATGCCGCGCATGGGAAGGGCGCGCTTCTGATCGTCGTGAACACCGAACCGGTGGCGCTGGGCGCGGTGACATCGCCGGGCGAACAGGGCGCGGACATCGTCGTCGGCGAGGGGCAGTCGATCGGTGTCGGTCTTCAGTTCGGCGGGCCTTACCTCGGCCTGTTTGCGGTGCGTGATCCCAAGCATGTCCGCCAGATGCCGGGGCGGCTGTGCGGCGAGACCGTTGATGCTTCAGGCAAGCGCGGCTTCGTGCTCACCCTCTCGACGCGCGAGCAGCACATCCGCCGCGAGAAGGCGACCAGCAATATCTGCACCAATTCCGGCCTCTGCGCGCTTGCGTTCAGCGTCCACATGACGCTGCTGGGTGAGAAGGGCCTGCGGGCGCTGGCGGCGGAGAATCACCGCCTCGCCTGTCTCGCCGCGGACAGGCTGGCCAGGGTCCCCGGCGTCAGTGTGCTCAACGACAGCTTCTTCAACGAATTCACCCTGCGCCTCGGTACCGATGCGCGCGAAGTGGTCCGCAAGCTGACCGGGGACGACATCCTTGCCGGTGTTTCGCTCGGGCGCTTGTTCCCGAACCATTCCGATCTTGCCGACGGGTTGCTGGTGGCGGTCACCGAAACGACGAGCGAGGAGGACGTCGAAACGCTCGCCTCCGCGCTGGAAGGAGTGCTCGCATGAACGCGCCAAACAAGTCCGGCTGGAAGCCCGGGACTCCGGTAGAAGGCCACAATGCGGTGAGCGGCCCTGATACCGTCACGGGAAATCGCGCGCTGATGCTGGAAGAGCCGCTGATCTTCGAGATCGCTGGGAACGACAGCACCGGCGTCGACCTGCCGGAACCGGCGGGCGGGACGAACCGCCTCGGCGGAATGGAGCGCAGCGCGCCGATCGGCCTGCCCGGCCTGTCGGAGCCGGAAACCGTGCGCCATTACACGCGCCTCAGCCGCCAGAACTACGCCATCGATCTCGGCCTCTTCCCGCTCGGCAGCTGCACGATGAAGCACAATCCGCGCCTCAACGAGAAGGTTGCGCGGATGCCGGGCTTTGCCGACGTGCATCCCTTGCAGCCGGTCGACACCGTGCGCGGTGCGCTCGAGGTCATCAACGAGCTGGCGCACTGGCTGATCGAGCTGACCGGAATGCACGGCGTCGCGATGAGCCCCAAAGCGGGCGCGCACGGCGAATTGTGCGGCATCCTGTGTATCCGCGCCGCGCTCGAGGCGCGGGGCGATGCGCGCGAGGTCATCCTCGTGCCCGAAAGCGCACACGGCACCAACCCGGCCACCGCCGCCTTCGCCGGATACCGGGTGGAGGATATTCCGGCGACGAAGGACGGCCGCGTCGATCTCGAGGCCTTGAAAGCCCGGCTCGGCCCGGATGTCGCAGGCGTGATGATCACCAATCCGAACACCTGCGGATTGTTCGAGCGGGACATGAAGGCGATTTCCGACGCGGTCCACGCGGCCGGCGGTTTCGTCTATTGCGACGGGGCGAACTTCAACGCCATCGTCGGCAAGGTGCGCCCGGGCGATCTCGGCGTCGATGCGATGCATATCAATCTGCACAAGACCTTCTCCACCCCGCATGGCGGCGGCGGTCCGGGCTCGGGGCCGGTGGTGCTCAGCGAAGCGCTCAGCCCCTACGCCCCGCTGCCCTACACCGCGCGGACCGAGGATGGCGTGGTCCACCTGATCGAGGAGGAAGGCGCCGAGGCGTTCTCGCAGGAGCATTTCGGCGGCAGCATGGCCAGCTTCGGCCGGATGACCGCCTTCCACGGCCAGATGGGCATGTTCACCCGCGCGCTGACCTACATCCTCAGCCACGGTGCGGACGGCCTGCGGCAAGTGGCGGAGGATGCGGTGCTCAACGCCAACTACATCCTGCGCAGCCTGGAGGACGTGCTGCACGCGCCGTTCGGCGAGAGCGGCCCCTGCATGCACGAGGCGCTGTTCGGCGACAAAGGCTTTGCCGATGGGCTCTCGACGCTCGATCTCGCCAAGGAGCTGATCGACGAGGGCTTCCACCCGATGACCATGTATTTCCCGTTGGTCGTCCATGGCGCCATGCTGGTCGAACCGACTGAGACCGAGAGCAAGGCCGCGCTCGACCAGTTCATCGCCGCTTTGCGCAGCGTGGCCGAGCGGGCGAAGGAGGGCGACGAGAGCCTCAAGACCGCGCCGCATTACGCGCCGCGCCGCCGGCTCGACGAGACGCTGGCTGCGCGCAAGCCCGTCCTTACATGGAGCGACCCGAACCTCGTCTGACCGGCGGCAGGCTAGGGCCGAGTCGCACCCTCGTCGATCGTGATGCGGATCTGGTGGAGCGAAATGATCGCGACCCAGAAACCGAGCACCGAGAGCGCGCTGGAGCCTAGCACCGCAAAGCCTGCCCCCTTCAGCCCCATCCAGTCGATCGAGGTCTGGAGCAGCACGAAGGCCAGCAGCGTCGGGATGGCGCGGATGAAGAAGGCGGTGTGCGCCTTCCCCGCGCTGACGAGCAGCGATTCCAGACTGGCGCCCACCAGCTCGAACGCGCCCGCGATGGCGAGGATGACCATCGTCCAGTAGACGCCCGCGAATTCGGGTCCGGCGATCAGAGCGAGACCGGGCCGGCCCAGAACCACCGCCGCCACCACGGCGATCACCCCTGCGCCCAGGGCGACATTGGCGATCCTGCGAGCGAGATCGTGGGCGGCGTCGCGCGCGTGGACCAGTTCCGGGTAGATCGCCTTCGAAACTGTCTGCGCCAACTGCACCAGCGCCTGACCGAGCTGGCTGGCGACGCGGAAACCTCCGGCCAGAGCCTCGCCGCCGAGCGCCCCGACCAGCAGCAGCATGAGCTGCTTGCCGCCGATATTGAGACTGCCTGTAAAATTGGTCGACCAGACGAATTTCCACGCTCCCGGATTTTCACGCGGGAGGCGGCGCAGGCTGATCTGCTTCCAGTCGATCGGCTCGATCCGGGCGGCCGTCATCCAGATGGCGATGGCGACGCAAACCTCCGCGGCCGCCCATGCGAGGATGAAACCGGCGACGCTCGGCATGTAAAGCGCGGCCAGACCGGCGCCGAGCGCGCGGATGGCTGGCTGAACCGCCTCGGCCGCCGTGGCGCGGCCGTAGGCGAAGTGAAGCCGCAGGATGCCCGTCGGTGTCGTCCGGATGGAGAGTAGCGAGATCATGCAGAAGCCGAAGGCGAGGGGCAGCAGATCGCCGGGCAGCGGCAGCCAGAACTGGACGCTCCAGACCAGCGCCGCCGAAAGCGCGGCGCCGAAGGCTAGCGACAGGAGATCGAGTGCGATGGCAAAGCCGATGGCGCGCGGCGCCCCGCGGTCTTCCGCTCCCCAACGGATCACGAACTGCCATGTCTGAAAGTTGGCGATGCCGGTCACCGTCTGCCCCAGCGCGACGATCAGGGCGAAATGGCCGAACCCCTCGAGGCCCAGCGTGCGCGTCGCCAGCGCGAGGTAGACGAGGCTGAGCGCCGCGTTGAACCCGCGCCCGCCGAGCAGCCAGCCGATATTGCCCAGAAGGCGTCTCATGCGATCCTCGCCAAGGGCGCTCAGCCGGCCTCGCGGCGCGTCAGCAGCTTCTCGGTAATGGCGAAGGAGCGCGGTTCGTCGACATCGATGGCGAACTCGCCGTTCGAGAGTACAACCGGAACCAGCCGGTAACCGAACCGGCGCGAGATCTGCGCGAACAGCGTCTCCTTGTCGCCCCAGCCGAAATAGAAGCGGATGAGGTTCAGAAGGCCGAACGCTTTGGCGATGCGCCCGGGATATTTGACGAACTGACCACCGCTGCGCAGGATTTCTGCCGCCGAAAGCGCGCTCTCACTACCGATCCAGTAGGTGTTGCAGTTCGAATAGCCGCCATCCGAGAACTCGTAGAATTTCTTCTGCCCCTCGGGGTCGGCCGCCATCACGTCTTCCTTGCGCGCAAGAGCGGCGGCCGCGCCGGCGTCGGCGGCGAGGCATTTGTCGACGAATTCGGCGTAGCCTTCCGCCGTGACCAGGCAGTTGTCGGAGGTCGTGATCAGCAGCGGGAACCGCGCGTCGCCGGCACCGGAAAACACGCTATCGACCAGATTGAAGGACCCGTCGCGGAACACGAGACGCCCGCTCGCCTGCAAGCGCGCGATGGAGGGGATCGCGGCAATCTCCTCGCGATCATGCGCGACGATGCGGATTTCCCCGATCCGTTCACAGGCGGCCAGCGCCTCTGTCACATGTTCGATCATCGGCTTGCCATGCACCGGAACGACGCTCTTCTGGCTCACCCCGGCACGTGCGGCGAGCGGGTCCAGCGTGCCCGAACGCTTGCCGGCCATGACGAGGGCAGTGACTTTCGCGACCATGAGGTGTGCTCTAGGCCGCGCTTTCGGGCTTGGCAAAGCCTTGTCATCGCGGGGCAGGCCATGCAGCGGTGTTGCGATGCGGATCGTGTTCAGCAGAAAAGGCTTCGACAGTGCCTCTGGTGGCGGCCCTTCGCCGATCCTGGACGGAGTGCCGGTCAGCCTCCCGATCCCGGCGGGCATCGCGTCGGCGACCACGTACGGCGATCTCGGCCTCGGCGCATTGGTCGCGCGCGCCAGCCGTGGCCGGATCGGGGAAGACGATCCCTGCCATCACGATCCGATGTTTCTTGCAAACGACACCTGCCTGTTCGGACAGTGCGGCGCGGCGCAGACACATCTCGCCAATCGGGGAGTGGGCGAAGGCGACGTGTTCCTGTTCTTCGGCCTGTTCCGCGACGAAGGGACCGGCGAGCCCCACCATCGCATCTTCGGCTTCCTGCGGATCGCGCGGATGGTCCGGCTTTCGGCAGGCGTGCCCGACGATCTGCTGGAGCACGCCCACCCGCACGCTCTCGCCCTGCACGGATCGAACGACACGGTCTATTGCGGGGAAGGGCGGCAGGCCCGCCATGCGGGCGACGATCTGCGCCTGACCGTTCCGGGCGGCCCGCCTTCCCTCTGGCACCGGCCGGACTGGCTCCGGCGGGGCAGCCTCACCTATCACGATCGAGACGACCGCTGGCTGCGCGGTGGCCGGCTCCGGAGCGTTGCCCGGGGGCAGGAATTCGTCGCCGATATCGGACGGCGGCAGGCGCCGCGCGAATGGCTCGCGCGTATAATTGCCGCTATCGATAGGTCTTTATGATCGCCGAGAAATCGAGCCCGCCATTGCCCGTCCCGGCGAAATCCTCGTAGAGCGAGGCGGCGCGCGAGCCGAGCGGCACGGCGGCATCGGCAGTCTCGGCCGCTTCCATGGCGAGCCGCAGGTCCTTGAGCATCAACGCGGTGGCGAAACCGCCCTGATAGTCCCGATCGGCAGGGCTTTCCTTCCCCACACCGGGCAGGGGCGTATAGTCGTTGAGCGGCCAGTTGTATCCGGTCGACTGGCTGGAAATCTCGTAGAATTTCTGCGGATCGAGGCCGAGCTTCTCGGCCATCTTCATCGCTTCGGACGTGCCGATCATGGTGATGGCGAGCAGCATGTTGTTGCAGATCTTGGCCGTCTGCCCCGCGCCTGCATCGCCCGCATGGATCACGGCCTTGCCCATGGCTTCGAGCACCGGCCTGGCGCGTTCGAACGCGGTTTCGCTGCCGCCGACCATGAAGGTGAGCGTGCCGCCGTTCGCGGCCGCGATGCCGCCGGATACGGGCGCATCGACCATCGCATAACCCGCGCCTTCGGCGGCCGCGATGGTCTCCCGTGCGGTCTCGACATCGATGGTCGAACAGTCGAGCAGCACCGCGCCTTCCGGTGCCCTGCCGATCACGCTGTCGGTATAGACCGACTTCACGATTGCGCCGTTGGGCAGCATGGTGACGACCGCTTCGGCGCCCCCACACGCCTCGCCTGCATCGGCGAAAGGCGTGCAGCCGTTGGATTTGGCAGCGGCGAGCGCGTCTTCGCTCAAGTCGAAGGCGTTGACCGAATGCCCCGCCTTCACGAGGTTCGCGGCCATCCCGCCGCCCATATTGCCGAGGCCGATGAAGGCGATTTTCATGTTCTCTCTCCAGTTAGCCCTGTCCCATCAAGGGGAGAGGGTTGGGAGAGGAGCGGCGCCCGCGCGCTGAGCCCCTCTCCAATCTCGGCTAGCGAGCAGGGGCTCGCAGGCCTTCCTATCTTCTCTCCCGAGGGAGAGGGTCGGCGATCACCGCCCCTTCCATTGTCCTTCGCGTTTCTCGACGAAAGCCGCCATGCCTTCCTTCTTGTCCTCGCTCGCGACGAGGATCTGGAAGATCCGGCGTTCGACAATCAGCCCCTGGTCGAGGCTCGTCTCGAAGGCGGCGTTGACCATTTCCTTGTTGGCGATCGCGGCCATCGGTGGCTTGCTGGCGATCGTCGCGGCGGTTTTCAGGGCATCGGCGAGCAGATCGTCATGCGGGACCACGCGAGCCACCAGATTGCTGCGCTCGGCTTCCTCGGCGCCCATCATCCGGCCGGTGAGGCACATTTCCATCGCCTTGGACTTGCCGATCGCCTTTGTCAGGCGCTGGCTGCCGCCCATGCCGGGCGCGACGCCCAGATTGATCTCGGGCTGGCCGAATTTGGCGTTTTCGCTGGCGATGATGAAATCCGCCATCATGGCGAGTTCGCATCCGCCTCCCAGAGCAAAGCCGTTCACCGCGGCGATCCACGGCTTGCGGGTCTTCTTCACGACCTCACTGGTCCAAGGAGCGAAGAAGTCGTCGAGATAGAAGTCGGCTGCTTCCTTCTCGCTCATTTCCTTGATGTCGGCGCCGGCGGCGAAGGCCTTCTCGCCCGAACCGGTCAGCACCGCGCATAGCTGGCTTACATCGCCCTGATAGGCGGCGAAGGCTTCGATCAGTTCGTCCAGAACCTGCGAGTTCAGCGCGTTCAGCGCTTTGGGGCGGTTCAGCGTGATCAGCGTCACGCCCTTGTTGCCCTGCGCGTCGGTTTCGACGGTGATGGTTTCGTAGGTCATAGATGCTCCGGATTGCGGCTAGGCCAGCGGTGTCCATTCCTCGCCATCGGGAAGCGGGGCGAAGATGCTGTCGAGCAGGTCCTCGCTCACCTCTTCGGGCGTGGGCGGGTTCCACTTGGGGTCGTTGGTCTTGTCGACAATCACTGCGCGCACGCCTTCGGCAAAGTCCGGGCGGACCAGCACGCGGCTGGCGATGCGGTATTCCATCCGCATGTTGTCGGCGAAACTGTCGAGTTCGGCGCTTTCCTTTAGCTGCCGCAGCGCCACCTTGCAGGTCTGCGGGCTCTTGGTGCCGAGCGTGTCGCGTTCCTTCTGCGCCCACTTGGTGTCTGCCGCCTCGAGGCTGGCGAGGATGTCCTCGTAGCGGTCCGAAGCGAAGTGGCGGGCGATCTTGTCGGCGTTCTCCTCGATCCGCGCCTTGGGCGCGCTGCCGACCATTTCGGAAAGGACGCCCGCGATCCGGCCAGGCTTGTCGAGAATGCGCGACTTCGCCTCGGCCACGAGATCGGAGGGGAGGTAATGGGTGGCGAGACCCGCCCACAGGCACTCCGCCCCGTCGAGCCGCGCGCCTGTCAGGGCGAGAAACTGCCCGAGCCGCCCACCGAGACGCGACAGGTGCCAGCCGCCGCCAACGTCGGGGAACAGGCCGATGCCCGTTTCCGGCATGGCGAACCGGGTATTCTCGGTCGCGACGCGATACTTGCAGGGCAGGGCGATGCCGACCCCGCCGCCCATGGTGATGCCGTCCATGAAAGCGACGATGGGCTTGGGATATTCGAACAGCTGATGATTGAGCCGGTATTCGTCGTGGAAGAATTTCCGCCCCGCTTTCCCGCCATCGTTGAGCGCGGATTCGCGCAGCAGGTTGATATCGCCGCCCGCGCAGAAACCGCGCCCTTCGGCGTGGTCGAGGATCACCGCCTCGATGGTGTCGTCCTCGGCCCATTCGGACAGCGCCGCGCTCATCGCATGACACATGTCGAGCGTCAGCGCGTGGAGCGCCTTGGGGCGGTTCAAGGAGATATGGCCGACCCGGCCATGGGTGTGAATCTGGATTTCATCTGTGCTCATCGTCTTCACTGCCGCAAGAGGTCCCGGCCCACGATCATGCGCATGACCTGGTTGGTTCCTTCCAGGATCGAATGCACGCGCAGATCGCGCCAGAAGCGTTCGATCGGGTATTCCTTGAGATAGCCGTAGCCGCCGAACAATTGCAGCGCATCGTTGACGATCTTGCTGCCATTGTCTGTGGCGAGGCGCTTGGCCATGGCGGAAAAGCGGCTCTTGTCCGGCGCGTTGTCCGTCACCTTCGCCGCGGCGAGATAGAGGAGAGCGCGCGCCGCCTCCAGATCGGTCGCCATGTCGGCGAGCATGAACTGCGTGTTCTGGAAATCGGCGATCGGCGTATCGAACTGCTTGCGGTCCTTGGTGTAGGCCACCGCCTCGTCGAGACAGCGCTGCGCCCCGCCGAGCGAGCAAGCGCCGATGTTGAGCCGTCCACCATCGAGGCCCATCATGGCGAAGCGGAACCCGTCGCCTTCGGCCCCGACACGGTTGGCCACGGGGACGCGCGCATCCTCGAAGATCACCTGCGCGGTCGGGCTGGCATTCCAGCCCAGCTTCTTTTCCGGCTTGCCGAAGGAGACGCCGGGCGTGTCCTTGTCGATCACCAGGCAGGAAATGCCCTTGGTCTTGTGCTCTCCGGTGCGGACCATGGTGACGTAGACATCGTTGACGCCGCCGCCCGAGATAAACTGCTTGGTGCCGTTAAGGACATAGTGGTCGCCGTCCAGCACAGCCTGCGTCTTGAGGCCTGCAGCATCCGACCCGCTCCCCGGTTCGGTGAGGCAGTAGCTGGCGATCTTCTCCATGGTGACGAGGTCGGGCAGATATTTCGCCTTCACCTCTTCGCCGCCGAAACGGTCGATCATCCAGCTCGCCATGTTGTGGATCGAGACGAAGGCGCTGGTGGTGGGGCAGCCATAGGCCATCGCCTCCATGATCAGCGCCGCCTCGAGCCGGCCGAGACCGATGCCGCCGCTCTCCTCGGACACATAGATCGCGCCGAAGCCGAGTTCGGCGGTCTGCTTGATGACGTCGCGGGGGAAATGGGACGTCGCGTCCCATTCGCCGGCATGGGGGGTGATGTTGTCGGCAGTGAACCGCTGCGCCATTTCCTGAATGGCGAGCTGGTCGTCGGTAAGCTGGAATTGTCCTGTCATGGGAGCGAGCCCTAGCGTCGGTTCAGGATGGTGGAAAGGGGTGGGGGCGAGGGCCGAGCGGTTCGCCCCGCCCCGATACGGCCCTGCCATTCCGGAGGGCGGGCTCAGCTATGACTGCAGGCCGATGCGGAACCTTCAGCCGCAGCGGACCTCGGTGATCCTAACCCGTTCGTCATACATCACATTGACCCGGTCCGGTCGGAAATCCATCGTGAAGACCGCACCCGGCGGACCCCAGCGAAGGGACCGGGCGCCTGTGGCGGCCATGATCTGCGCGCCCGTGTCGGCGTTGGCCATCTGGCCGATGAAGCGCTGGCCGGCCTCGGCATTGCAGGCATCGCTGCCCGAACCGGCCTCGCGATCCTCGATCGACGTTTCGGCGGGCGTGGTGGCGCAGGCAGCGAGGGTTGCGCCGGCAATGGCGGGCACGAGCATACGGATCATCAGGAGCACCTCTTGCGTGGAATGGGCTTGTATTGTGGATTAGACTCGGTTTCGAATGGGGTCAGCACCTCGCCTCCTTCGCTGAGCACATAGCGGCTGGTGACCTCCCAGTTCTCGCCCTCTCCGGACATGGCGAGCGACACTACGATCGCGTCGGGGCTCTCGACCTCGACCGACGTCACCTTGCCCAGTGATTCGTAGAACTCGATTTCGTCGTCCCGGATATCCATCCGGAGGTCGGAGGCGGGATTGCAGGTGCCATCGGCGATGTCCCACACGCCGCGGAAACTTGCGGGAATGGCGTCTCGGGAGGCCATCGGTGGCCCCGCGCCATCGCCGATACCGCCGTCCGGCTCGACCGGGATGGCAGTCTCAACCGGCGCTGTCTCGGTCGGAGCAGGATCGGAACACCCGGCGGCGACCAGCGCGAGGGGGAGGGCGGGCATGAGGCGAAGACGCTTCGTCATACCCGCCTCAACGCGCCGCCTGCTCACCTGTTTCCCGCGTTTCGCCTTATCCCATGGTCGGAATGACGAAGGCGTTCGAGCCGTCGCCGCCGCCATCGGGCCAGCGCTGGGTCACCTTCTTGGTCTTGGTCCAGAAGCGCAGGCCTTCCTGCCCGTACTGATCGATATCGCCAAAGCCGGAGCGCTTCCAGCCGCCGAAGCTGTGATAGCTCACCGGAACGGGGATCGGCACGTTGATACCGACCATGCCGACATTCACGCGATGCGCGAATTCGCGGGCGGCGTGGCCGTTGCGGGTGAAGATGGCGACGCCGTTGCCGTATTGATGCTCGCTCGGCAGGCGCACCGCCTCCTCGAAATCTCTGGCGCGGACGATCTGGAGAACCGGCCCGAAGATTTCTTCCTGATAGCTTTCCATCTTCGTGGTGACCTTGTCGAGCAGAGTGGGGCCGACGAAGAAGCCCTTTTCGTGACCTTGCAGCGAGAAGCCGCGCCCGTCGATCACGACCTCGGCACCTTCCTTCTCGGCCGTGTCGATCCATTCCTCGATGCGGGCCTTGTGCTCGGGCGTGACGACCGGGCCGTAATGCGCGTCGGGATCGTTGGATACGCCGACACGCAGGGCGTTGATCGCGGGGATCAGCTTTTCGCGCAGGCGTTCGGCGGTGTCCTCGCCCACCGGGACCACCACCGGCAGCGCCATGCAGCGTTCGCCAGCGGAACCGAAAGCGGCGCCCGCAAGATCGTTCACCACCTGATCGAGATCGGCGTCTGGCATCACAATGCCGTGGTTCTTCGCGCCCCCGAACGCCTGCACGCGCTTGCCGTTCGCCGTCCCGCGCGAATAGATGTACTGCGCGATGTCGCTCGATCCGACGAAGCTGATCGCAGCGATATCGTCATGGTCGATGATGGCGTCGACCATCTCCTTGTCGCCATGGACCACCTGCAGCAGCCCCTCGGGCGCGCCCGCTTCCACGAACAGTTCGGCAAGGCGCACCGGCACGCTGGGATCGCGCTCCGAAGGCTTGAGGATGAAGGCGTTGCCCGCCGCGATCGCCATGCCGAACATCCACATCGGGATCATCGCCGGGAAGTTGAAGGGGGTGATGCCCGCCCCGATCCCGAGCGGCTGGCGCATCGAATAGACATCGATGCCGGGCCCCGCGCCTTGCGTGTATTCGCCCTTCAGCGCCTGGGGAATGCCGCAGGCATATTCGATCACCTCCAGCCCGCGCTGCACGTCGCCATGGGCGTCGTCGACGACCTTGCCGTGCTCGCTCGCCAGCAGTTCGGCGAGCTGCTGCTTGTTCTCCTCGACCAGCCGCTTGAACTCGAACATGACCCGGGCGCGCCGCTGGGGATTGGTCGCGGCCCATTCGGGCTGGACCTTTTTGGCGGTCTCGACGGCGCGGGCCAGCAGGGCGGCATCGCCCAGCGGCACCTCGGCCTGAACCTCGCCGGTGGACGGGTTCCAGATCTTGTGCGTGCGAGTTGCGGAGCCGCCGGCTCCGCCGGAAATGAAATGGTTTACTGTGCGCATGAAATACCTCTCTGCTCTGCCAACGCCCTAGGCGCGGGCAAGGTCCGAGATCAATGCGCGCTTCGTCGAGCTAGCTCACACCGGCCATCATCTGGGCGCAAAGGATGGCGCCGTAAGTGCCCAGCGCGTAGCCCAGCACGGCCAGCAGCACGCCGACCGGCGCCAGCGCGGGATGGAAGGCGGCTGCCACCACCGGAGCCGAGGCCGCGCCGCCGACATTGGCCTTGCTGCCGACCGCCACGAAGAAGAACGGCGCCTTGATGATCTTGGCGACGACCAGCAGCAGGACGATGTGGAACGCCATCCAGATCGCGCCGATCGCCATGAAGGCGGGCGCGTCCATGATCTTGGTCACGTCCATCCGCGTGCCGATCACCGCCACCAGCAGGAAGATGAACAACACGCCGAACTTGCTCGCGCCGATCCCCTCCAGTTCGCGCGCGCGGGTGAAGCTGGCGAGCAGGCCCGCCGTCGTCGCGATCACGACGACCCAGAAGAACTCGCTCGCCAGCGTCGCGTCCTCTCCCTGAAGGTCGGCGAAGAGGCCGCCGAGCAGCCCGCCCAGGAAATGCGACAGCCCGACCACGGCGAAGGCGACGCCGAACAGCAGGACGTAATCGTTCGCGCTCGCCACGCGCTCGATTTTCGCCGAATAGGCGGCCATGCTGTCGCGCAGCCGGGCGATGGAGGAGCTGTCGGCGCCGAGCCAGCGATCGACCCGCTCGTGCGCACCCGCACCGTAGAGGAGGAAGATCATCCAGATCTCGGCGACAATGATGTCGACCGCGAGCAGGGCGGCGAAATTCTCGAGCGGGTAGCCATAGACCTCCAGCATCGCCGTCTGGTTGGCGCCGCCGCCGATCCAGCTTCCGGCCAGCGTCGCGAGGCCGCGCCAGGCGGCGGTGTCGCCGCTGCCGATGATCGAGGGTTCGAACTGCGCCACGATCCACAACGCCAGCGGACCGCCCAGCACAATGCCCAGCGTCGCGGTGAGGAACATCACGATCGCCTTGCTGCCGAGGCCGAGGATGCCCTTTATGTCGATCGAGACCGTCATCAGGAACAGCGCGGCGGGAAGGAAGTAATCCCGGGCGATGTCCCACAGCCTGCTTTCGGACACGTCGATCAGGCCGAAGGTCGTCATCAGGCTGGGCACCAGATAGCAGACCAAGATGATCGGCATGAAGACGTAGAAACGCTGCCACGCCGGCCGGTCGCGCGTCGCGAAGACGAAGGCCAGAAGGGCGGCCAGCAGGCCGAGAATAATCCTGTCGTCGCTGATCACGCGGCCGCCTCTCCCGTTCCCGCCGTTCCGTTCGCCCGCCGCCTAGCGAAGCTGCGGACGAAAAACCATGTTGACCGGCGCATTGTGCCGATGCATCGGCGTTCCCCTGCACCGCGCGGGTGTAGCTCAATGGTAGAGCAGCAGCTTCCCAAGCTGACGACGAGGGTTCGATTCCCTTCACCCGCTCCAGCAGCCCCGCGCACGGCGAGACACTTCGTCAGCCGGAAGCCGGCCGCTGCGAACGTGAACTCGTGCGACATTTCTAAAGCCTAGAACTCCTTCATCCGCTCGAGCAGCCAGCGGAAGCCGGCGTCTTGGCGCAATCGGCTGTGCCATAAGGCCGAGAGCATGAAGGGGGGGTGCGCCGTATCGACCTGGAGGGACACCGTTCCCAGAGCGGCGCCCAGCCTGTCTGCCAGCCGCTGCGGGACGAAGGCGACCATGTCGGTCGCGCCGACCGTGGCGATGGCGGTGGAGCCGTCGTAGACGATGGTGTTCGGCTTCTTGCCCTGCGGAAACTGGAGGCCGCTGGCCTGCGAGGCCTGCCGGATCTCGATCATCGAACTGGGCAGGCCGAAGGGATGGATCGTACCGATCTGCAGCAGCGGGAAGGCATCGATCTCGTCGCGGGTGACGGTCCGCCCTGCCAGCGGATGATCCTTCGCTGCGATCCACACGAACTCGTCGGAAAAGACCGGCTCGGTCACGAAGCGGTCGGGCACATGCTCGAACAGGCCGATCGCCAGATCGACCGAGCCGTCCTCGAGCAGTGCGGGCAGTTCCTTGTCCAGCGCCACCAGACGGATCGTCAGCCCGGGCGCGACCCGGCCGGCCCAGGCGATCAGCTGCGGAGCGATCAGCGTGCAGAAATAGGAGCCGACCGACAGCGTCATGGTGCGCCGCACGGTCGCGGGATCGAACCCGCTGGGCGCCAGAGCGGTGCGCAGTTGGGCGAGGCCGGCGTGAAGCTCGGGCGCTATCTCGAGAGCGCGGGCGGTCGGCTGGAGCGAACGGCCCGAACGCACGAACAGGGGATCGCCCAGCGCTTCCCGCAGCCGCCGCAGGGCGTGGCTGACGGCCGACTGGGTAAGGCCCAGCCGATCGGCCGCGCGGGTCGTGCTGCGCAGTTCGAACAGCGCATCAAAGGTCTGGAGCAGGTTGAGATCGAACTGAGCCATGAATGTGGTTCATAGCATGCAAGCCGAGTCGTCATTAGGTGAATTGCTGCACCACACTATATCGGCTCCACACTGTTTCGGCGGCGTTCGTGCCGCAATTCACCGATAAGCGAGGAAGACCGGGTGAACGAGGTCTCTACAGACATGCGGGAAGAACGTCCGGCGCAAGGTCACGACGTGCTGGGCGACGAGTGGACGGAAGACCACGGTTTCTCCGAAGACACCGCGCCCGAGGCACCGGCGGACGAACAGACGCCGCGAAAATCGGGGCTGAAGCGCTTCCGCGTCCCGCTGCTCCTGCTCGCGCCGGTCGCGCTCCTGCTGGGCGGTCTCTTCATCTACCTGAACGGCGGTCGCTACGTGTCGACCGACGATGCGTTTCTGCAGACCGGAATGATCTCGGTCAGCCCCAACGTCTCGGGCCGCGTGGTTTCGGTTGAGGTTCAGAGGAACGCGCGGGTTGCCAAGGGCGACGTCCTGTTCCGCATCGACCCCGCGCCGTTCGAGGCGGAGGTGAAGCGCGCGCAGGCCATGCTCGACGAGGCGCGCACGCAGGTCTCCTCGCAGCGCGCCGATTATCGCAAGGGTCTGGCGCAGATCGACGCCGCCCGGGCGCAGGTCCGCTATGCGGAACGGGAGGCGGCGCGGCAGAAGGAATTGCTCGACGAGGGCATCTCCAGCCAGAACCAGTACGATCAGGCCGTGCTGGCAACGCAGACCGCGCGGCAGGATGTCCAGACCGCGCAGCAGGACAACGAGGCGGTCCAGGCGCGCCTGTCGGGCAGCGTCGGCGCCCCGATCGATTCGCAACCCGGCGTGGAAGCCGCGCAGGCCGCACTCGACCAGGCGAAGCTCAACCTTGGTTATACAGTGGTGCGCGCGGCGCAGGACGGTGTCGTCGCCAATGTCGACCAGCTTCAGGTCGGGGACTACGTGACCGCGGGCAAACCGGTCTTCACCGAGGCTGGCACGCGCATCTGGGTGGAGGCGAACTTCAAGGAAGACCAGCTGCAATACATGCGGCTGGGCCAGCCCGCGACGATCGAGCTGGACGCCTTTCCCGATCTGCACCTGACGGGCCGGGTCAGCAGCTTCAGCCCCGGCACCGGGAGCGCCTTCTCCGTGCTCCCGGCCGAAAACGCGACCGGCAACTGGGTCAAGGTGGTCCAGCGCCTGCCGGTCGAGATCATGATCGACAAGGTGCCGTCCGACATTCCGCTGCACGCCGGGCTGTCAGTCATCGCCGAAGTCGACACGGGGCACGAGCGGCGCCTGTTCGGTCCCGATGTGCCGCCCAAGCAGCCTCGCATGGCGCAGGCGCGGTGACACAGGACTATCCCGCCCCGGCGACGCGGCGGTTCATCACTGCCTCGGTCATGGCCGCGACGGTGATGAATTCGCTCGACAGCACGATCGCCAACGTCGCCCTGCCGCATATGCAGGGCAGCGTCGCCGCGAGCGCGGACCAGATCACCTGGGTGCTGACCAGCTACATCGTTGCCGCCGCGATCATGACCCCGCTGGCCGGCTGGCTAGCCGGGCGGATCGGTCGCAAAAAGCTGATCCTGGCGTCCATCGTCGGCTTCACCATTGCGTCCGGCCTGTGCGGGATCTCGACCAGCCTCGGCGAGCTGGTGGGCTTCCGCCTGTTGCAGGGCCTGTTCGGCGCGGCTCTGGTGCCGATGAGTCAGGCGATCCTGCTCGATATCAATCCGCCCGAACGCCACGGCCCCGCCATGTCGATCTGGGGCATGGGCGCGATCCTCGGCCCGATCGTCGGCCCTGCGCTGGGCGGGTTTCTGACCGAGAATTACGACTGGCGCTGGGTCTTCTACATCAACCTGCCGGTCGGGGTGATCGCCTTCGTCGGCCTGTCCATGTTCCTGAGCGAGAGCAAGGCGGCGAAGTCGCGGCTCGATCTGTTCGGCTTCGCCATGCTGGCGCTCGCGATCGCATCGCTCCAGATGATGCTCGATCGCGGCCAGCAGCTCGACTGGTTCTCTTCGTGGGAAGTCTGCATCGAGGCGGCGGCGGCGGTCGGCTTCCTCTACGTGTTCATCGTCCACACGCTGACTGCGGACCATCCCTTCATCGACCTCGCTCTGTTCAAGGACGGCAATTTCGTCTCCAGCTCGGTGCTCGGCTTCTTCCTCGGCGTGCTGATCTTCTCGGTGCTGGCGCTCCTGCCGCCGATGCTGGAGGGGCTGATGGGCTATCCGGTCGTGCTGACCGGGCTGGTGACCGCGCCCCGCGGCCTCGGCACGATGCTGTCGATGATAATCGTCGGGCAATTGATCAAGCGGGTCGATGCGCGGCTGCTGATCGGCACGGGGCTGGCCATCGCCGCCTATTCGACCTGGCAGATGAGCGGCTTCTCGTTGCAGATGGACGAGCGGCTGGTGATTACCACCGGATTTGTCCAGGGCATCGGCACCGGCCTGATCTTCGTGCCGCTGTCGACGATCGCCTTCGCAACGCTCGACCCGCGGCTGCGCAACGAAGGGGCGGCGATGTTCACGCTGATCCGCAATATCGGGTCCGCGATCGGCATCTCGGTGCTCCAAGCTATGACGATCCGCAACGGCAGCATCGTGCATTCGCGACTGGTGGAGGGCGTGCGGCCCGACAACCCGGTCCTCAACCGCGCAATACCCGATTTCGATTTCGGCATGGCGGAGGCAGTGGCGCGGTTCAATGCGGAGATTACGCGTCAGGCCGCGATGGTTTCCTACATCGATGCCTTCCATTTCCTTTTCATCACCACGGTGGTCGTATCACCCCTGATCCTGCTGATGCGTCCGCCGCGAAAGGGCGCCGCCGCGCCGACAATGCACATGGACTGATCGCGATGCGCAAAATCTTTCGAACCAGAACCCTATTGGACGCGATCTGCGCCTCCACATTGGCCGGCTGCACCGTCGGGCCGGACTTCGCGCCGCCCTCCGGCGCCGTTGCGGACGCCTATCTCTCGCCCGCCGAACAGCCTTCCACTGCTGGCGACACGCCGGCGATCGAACAGGGCGCCGGGCCGGAATTGCAATGGTGGACGGCCTTCGGCTCGCCAGAACTCGATGCGCTGGTCGAGCGCGCGATCGCTCGCAATGCGAGCCTCGAGGCCAGCAACGCGACGCTTGCCGCCGCGCGCGAGGAAGTCGCCGCCATCCGCGGGCAGCGGCTGCCGCAGGTCGACGCGAATGCGCGGGTGGAGCGCGAGCAGGCCAATCTCGCGGCGTTCGGCTTCGAGCCCAATCCGGCGCTGGGGCTGGACGGCAACCCGCAATTCAACCTCTACTCGATCGGGGGCGGTGTCTCCTACGATCTCGACCTGTTCGGGCGTCGGCGGCGCAGCATCGAGGAAAGCGCGGCCCAGGCCGAGGCGCAGCTGCGCCAGACGCAGGCCGCGCATCTGGCGGTCGCCGGACAGGTGGTGACCCAGGTCCTCACGATCGCGGCGCTGCGGGCCCGTCTCGAGACCGCACAGGCACTGCTGGAGGAGGACCGGCGCAACGTCGACCTCACCCGCAAGCGGAAGGACGCAGGCGAAGGGACGCTGGTCGAGGTGCTCAATGCGCAGAGCCAGTTCCAGAACGATCGAGGCGACATCCCGCAGCTGCGCCAGCAGCTGGCCGAGGCGCGCCACCTGCTGGCCACTTTGATCGGGATCGCTCCCGCCGAACTCGAACCGACCGATTTCGATCTTGACGCGCTGCGGATACCCGATCCGGTTCCGGTCACCCTGCCATCGCGGCTGGTGCACAAGCGGCCCGACATCCTGCAGGCGGAGGCCGACCTGCACGCCGCCACCGCGGCCATCGGCGTGGCGACGGCCGAACTCTATCCCGACATAACGCTGGGGGCGACGCTGACGCAGGGCGCGAACGGGCTCGACAGCATCTTCAGCAATTCGACCCGCGGCTTTGACCTGTTCGCCGGCCTGACCGCACCGATCTTTCACGGCGGAACGCTGAAGGCCAACCGGCGCGCTGCGATCGACCGCGCCCGCGCCGCCGATGCGACCTATCGCCAGACCGTGCTCGACGCATTCCGCCAGGTCGCCGACCTTCTGCAATCGATCGAGAACGACGCGCAGTCGGTCAGCGATCAGCGCGAGGCCAGCGCGGTCGCCAGCCAGTCGCTCCGCCTGTCGCGCCGCAGCTTCGAGGTCGGCAACACCGGCATCCTCCAGACCCTCGATTCCGCCCGGCTCTACCAGACCGCGCAATCCAACCTCGTCCAGGCCCGCGCACGCCAGATGCTGAACGTCGCCCGCCTTTATGTCGCAACGGCGGGGGGCTGGGTTGGGGCGCCCGAGAAAGCGGCAGGGTTCACCGAACGGTGAGGCTGCACTTGTCGCCATTTCCGTAGGTGAACACTTGAAGGCAGACCGGAAGACCGACCTACGGTAAGGTCGATGCGATCGCAACTTCCCGAAGGCCGCACCACCCTTCCAAAATCATCGAAGAAATGGTGGGCGCGGCAAGGATTGAACTTGCGACCCCACCCGTGTGAAAGATGGGGTCTACGACAAACTGGGCTTTCCTGAGATTCAAAAATGCCTTGATTTACAGGTGTATACGTCTAAGCTCGTGTCAGGAAGTTCCCCTACGTTTTTCATATTCGTTTCATACTTTTGATCCGAAGGCACTGGCCAAATGCCCGACCTCAGCAAGATTGGTGTGCGCGACAAGCTCAAGCCGCGAGCGGACAAAGAGCCGCACTGGCAGCGGCTCCAGGCGGGTTGGTATGTCGGATACCGGCCTTCGCAACGAGGAGGGAAGGGCGCGTGGTTCGCTCGTGTTTACGATGAGGACGCACGAAAATATCGACGGAAGAACCTCGGCGCTTATGGAGCTGTCTTTGGCCATGAGGTCTTTTCGAAGGCGAGAAAGGATGCCGAGACGTTTGCGGAACTGGTCGAGGCCGGAGGACTGCGATCTGAAAAACTGGAGACGGTTGCAGACGCATGCAGGGCTTATCTTGAGGAGAAGCCGGGTTCAATTGCCGAGGGCGTCTTTCGCCGACACGTCTATGATGACGCTATTGCTAGGGTTAGATTGGACAAGCTGCGAAAGCACCATCTGCAAGCATGGCGGAAGAGGCTGGAGAAGGCACCGGCACTGATTAGCCGGAGTAAGCTTGGTGAACCGCGCTTCAAGGAGCGAGCTGCGCCCACCGTCAACCGTGACATGGTTCCACTTCGCGCGGCCCTTCGACGTGTGTTGTCCGCGGGATCTCCAAACACCGCAGCTGCATGGCAGGAGGCTTTGAAGCCTATCAAAGGCGCCGACAGGCGTCGTGAAGTCTATCTGGATCGCTCGGAACGTAAGAAGCTGCTGGCGGGACTTGCGGAGGACATTGAGCCCTTTGTCCGCGGTCTTTGTTTTTTGCCTCTGCGTCCTGGCGCCCTGGCAGCGACGAAAGTCAGCGATTTCGACCTCAGGACCAGAACTCTCACAATCGGCAGTGACAAGAACGGAGTTCCGCGACAGATTGGGGTCCCTGAAAGCATCTCGGATTTCCTCGCCGGGCAATGCCAGGGAAGGTCGGTCGGCGATCCGATGTTCACGCGTGCCGACGGGTCCCCGTGGTCGAAAGACAAGTGGAAGGGGCCGATCAAGAGCGCAGTAATCGCTTCGGGTCTTCCATCGGCAACATCGGCATACACTTTGCGCCATAGCGTCATCACCGACTTGATACGTGCGGGCTTGCCGATCCTCACTGTTGCGCAGCTTTCGGATACGAGCGTTGCCATGATCGAAAAGCATTGCGGGCATTTGGTGCGCAACGATGCGGAATACGCGCTGGACCAGTTGGTGCTGTGAGGCTTTGTGTCCGAGAGCGTCTACTGGCAGCTTAGGCCTTCGCGCCGAACCAACCTTCTCGCGATTTAGGCTGAGTGAGCCCGGTACGCGGGCGGGTTGGCGATCCAGCGATTGATCTCGGCTTCGCTCCAGCCGGCCCCGTGGACGCTGATCGGTATCTGGCGCGGAAAGGTCCCTTCGGCGATCTTGCGATAGACGGTCGAACGCGAAAGACCGGTGCGGTGAAGGACGGTCTTTAGGCGGATGATACGGTCTTGTTCGGGCATGTTCGTAGTTTCACTCCTGCATAGGCGATGACCCTCCCTGCAACGTGATTGGAACGTTTGCGCTTTGGGGGGAAGCGTCGCTTAGAGTGCAGCGCATTGCAGCGCAGAAAAGGCGACACGCGGCAGATGTATGGCGAGCGCCATCACGCCGTCGCTAGTTTGCTGCAGAGACTGCTGGCGCTAGTCGGCTTTTTGGCGAATGGGAGCCGGGCTGCCCTTCCGGGCGACCTGCTCTGTCCGCTGCGCGGACCGGGCCTGTAGTCCCGTCCCTTACGGGCGACGATCAGGAGCAGCGGGAAGTTGAGCGGGAGTTTTTGAAGGACGCGCTCGGTCCCGCGCATTCTGCGCTCCTGCGGGCGCGGCGTCTTTGTGCTGACCCGCAGGCGCTCTCGCCTCTCTTCTTGCCGGGCAAGCGCCGGTTGCGCGCTCGCTTGCACCAGCTGCGCTGCATCTGCGATGCAACAGCCTTGCCGCGCACTCGGCTCACCGACACGTCGCCCGTCTGCAGCGCGCCGTGCGAGGGCGCCGTCCCTTCGAGCCGCTGACGCGGCTTCGGGTGGCGCCTGACGGCGCAGTCTTTTCGTTCAGGGAACGCCAAGGGCTTTGCCCTCTCGTTCCCAAACCGGAAGCAGACACCCCCGTGTGGCGGGCTTCGCCCACTGGCCCGCGCCAGGGTATCGGTTGCGGTCTTCCCTCCCCCTCCCATCCTTGCCGGAAGGCATAGCCGCATGCTGCAGGCAGTGTGGCTTTCAGCCGGAGGAAGAGGGACATGAGCAATTTGTTGTAGCTGTATCGGGCGAGCGGGGCGGAGACGCGCGACGATTGCTTGCGTTTGTTAGCACATGAGAATGGCTTGCCGCTGGAATGTGTGCGCGGCATCGCAGACCGGCTTGGCGAGCGCGAGGATTTTGGGATGCTGGTAGTGATTTGCGAGGAGCGCGAGGCGCGAGCGCGATAGCTGTTCGTCCGCTTCTCGCGGCAATCTTGGCGATTGCGAATGGCCGATTAGGGGTGGGAAGCGGTCGTTGCGCCACCCGAGGCGATTGGCTCAACGTAATTGAGCTAAATCTCCGGCACGAATGAGGGCTTCACCGTGATACAATGCAAAGAAGCCCGCTAAGGTGAAGGAAACTAGCGCGATCGATGTAAGTCTATCCCACCAAACGCTTTCCGCTGGTGTGACCCATTCCGCTTTAGAGCGACGAAAAACACCCGCTACGATCATCCAGAGCACCCAATTGGCAGCAATGAACGGAAAGAGCGGCGCGCGCGGATTGACAAGAGGAACTAGCGCCAAGGTAGCAGATGCAGTCAAGCAAAGCCCGACAGCTACTGCGAAATTCCGAAATGTGATGATCCGCGCCAAGCTCACCAATCCTTCTCCTTCCGAGTAACTTTAGCTACTCAAGTTATGTCCGCAATGGGGTCGTTTGCTGAATTTCCGCTTCTGGCCAAAGCAGGCGCGAAGCTGCCAGTCCGCTATGGGGCAAATTCGCCGAAGGATGGAGCGGCTGAAATTGGGGTGGAAGACGGACGTTGCGGCAACATGCGTTCTAGGCTTCGTGGACAAAGGGTATCCAGAGCTTGATTGAAGCGAGAGCGACGAAGCCGAGATAGGATTCCTTGGTTTTGTCGTAGCGGGTGGCGACCCTGCGCCAGTTCTTCAGTTTGTTGAACAG
>JAILWQ010000006.1 GCA_025698865.1 Erythrobacter sp.
CCGCCTCGACCTCCTTCAGTACGCCAATGATCTGCTCTTCTGAAAACCTCGTTCTCTTCATCTCGTCCGTCCTTCTGTCAGGGCCGGACTCTAATCGAGACTGGAGGAAAATCAGGGGGTCACGTCACGGACCATGGAAAGACCTAGACCGGTGCCTTTGCCGACCTCCTTCGTTGTAAAGAACGGATCCATTGCTCGGGCTTGAGTATCGGCATCCATGCCTTCGCCCGTGTCTCTGACCGATAGTTCGACAAGAGTTTCGCCATCTCCTTCCGGCGCAACTTCAGTTGCAGTGATCACGATATTGCCGCCATTCGGCATCGCGTCCCGCGCATTAACTACCAGGTTCATGACCGCCAACTCGATCTGGGCCGCGTCGGCAGTAACAAGTGACAGATGCTTGGGGAAATTTCTATGGATTGAAATGTTCGGTCCGATCGTGCGCTGAAGGAGTTCCGTCATTCCGTTGACGGACGCCTTCAAGTCCACTGACTCTAATTTTAATTCCTGCTTTCTTGCGAACGCGAGCATTCGTTGGGTCAGGGTCGCCCCTCGCTCTGCTGCGTGCGCCGCATTGCTCAGAAAATCATCGGCGTTTTCTCCCTTTTCGATCCGACGCCTGGCCAGCCTTATGCTGCTCAAAATCGCGGCTAGAATGTTATTGAAGTCATGGGCTACGCCTCCAGTAAGCTGGCCGATTGCCTCCATCTTTTGTGATTGGAAAAATTGCTCACGAGAGGCGTCAAGTTCCTCCTGCGCTAACTTGCGTTCGGTTAGATCTCGGGTGATCTTGGTGAAGCCCTTCAATTCGCCATCGTCGCCGCGTATCGGATCAATCACCACGCTCGCCCAGAAGCGACTGCCATCTTTGCGTTTACGCCAGCCTTCGGCCTCGAAGCGACCGTCCGTCCTGGCCTTTTCGAGTGCCTGCTCGGGAATGCCTGCTTCAAGGTCCTTTGCGGTATAAAAGCGTGAGAAATGACGTCCGATGATCTCTTCGGCTTTGTAGCCTTTGAACCTTTCGGCTCCAGCGTTCCAACTCGACACCTTCCCCGTCGGATCGAGCATATAAATTGCGTAATCTGTTACCCCTTGGACAAGCAGTCGAAATCGCTCCTCGCTTTCCCGCAAGGCAAGCTCAGCAGCCCTCCTTTCCGACAAATCCCTGGTGCTTTTTGCGAAACCAATGTGTTCGCCATTTTCCTCGAAGATCGGTTCGATTGCCGCGTTAGCCCAGAAGCGGCTGCCATCTTTGCGTACCCGCCAACCTTCTGCTTCATACTGACCTTCTTTCAGAGCCAGATGAAGCGCCCGGTCTGGCAGTGTTCGATCGCGGTCCTCGTCAGTATAGAAGCGAGAGAAGTGCTGGCCGATAATTTCATCGGCCTTATAGCCTTTCAGGCGCTCTGCTCCCGGGTTCCAACTTTTTACGACCCCTTCGCGATCGAGCATATAGATCGCATAATCCTTGATACTCTTGATGAGCAGCTCAGCGTGCTCGCCCACTTTTGACAGCCCAGTCATCGTTGTGAATACCCCAATGCGACTAACTCACCTCTGTTCTGCTTCGTTCCGTAGAGGACCTGAACTGAGCCCTCGGTTCCTAATTTTCTAGCGGTAAATTAACAAGAAGGCGAAGGGTAGCCACCCGCTACGACAAAACCAGGGAGTCCTACCTGGGCTTCGTCGCGCTGGCCTCAGTGAAACTCTGGATACCCTTTGTCCACGAAGCCTAGAAAATCCGACAACTAGGATCCGCGACAGAAACTCAAAGCGTAAAAATATCAAAAATCTCTGATATTTTTGAAAGCGGCGGCCTAATAGCAAATGCGCCTTCGCGCATTTGGGACGACGATTTTTTTATTTTTGTCATATTTCTAATATTCTATTTAAGTCGTACTTTTTGAATTTTTTGTAGTAGGATTTTCGTTTTTTCGGAAGCGGGTCAAAGCCTGCTTGTCTTTTTCTTTTTCGAGCAGTTGGCCCTAGCGACCTTGAGATAATGATGCGGCGATGGTTTATAGGCCCCTGCGGCCTATGGTTGAGGTGAAGCTTCTTCGCAAAAGGGGGGTCTATTCCCTTCGCAAGGTAACGTATTACCGCCGGAGAATTTCTAATTCGCCCCATTTTTATAAGCTGAGGAGGAGCGACACCAAATTCTCGTTGATATTGGCGTCGGAGAAAGTAATTCAATCGCTCGCATTTTTCAATCGGCCAACGAACCATCCAATGAACATGGAAGGGGCCATAGTGTCGCTTTCCAGTTGTAGAGATTGTAGGCGGAAATTCGAATACTGCGATCGCATCGAAAGGTGAATGCTTTCGCGCATCCTTAACCATGGTGTTCCAACGTCGCTGCGTGTTGCCCCAGAATTTCTTTCTGAATACGTCGTAAGGACGTTCACCTGACCTGCTCGACTTGGGAAATTTGATCGTAATGAAGATATTCAAAGGCCGTCTTGCGGCGTAGGCATAGCGCTCTGCGTGAAGGATCGACAGCGCACTTTCCGGCCTAAGGCAAGTTCCCTTTGGCAGCCGCTTTACGAAGGGTTCGCGGTCCTTTAGATTCATGCCTTAATGGGTAGCTGGAAGTTACTACGATATTCTTAATTTACAAGATGTTGCACGCAAACCGTAGGTAGTGCGCCCCCTGTTCGGGATTCCCCTATGGGGAGGGGTCTGAAGTTTGAATTACGCCTATAATGATTTCACGATTGCGGCCACAAAAAAGGGGCCCCACCGCAGCAGGACCCAAAATTTTGAGCTAGCCGATCATCTAGTCGGCGAAAGCCAGCTGCAGCAACCGCTCGGTAAACGCTCGCGCTCCCTGCTTGTAGGCGAGCGCACCCCAGTCCTGCCAGCGATCGACCCGCTCGTTCATCCAGTAAAGCATGCGGTCGCGTGCGTGGCTGTCCGGGAACAGCATCGACCACAAGACACGAGTGAGCGGGATGTTCGGGCCCAGCCCTACCCCTGCCAGCACGATGGCCGGTTGCTGTGCGAGATCCTGGCGGATCAACCGATATTGCAAATGGCGAGTGAGCTGCTCCTGCGCTCCCAGTATATTCCGCAGTTCCTGTT
The DNA here is from genome assembly GCA_025698865.1 of Erythrobacter sp. GTDB lineage: Bacteria > Pseudomonadota > Alphaproteobacteria > Sphingomonadales > Sphingomonadaceae > Qipengyuania. Next base: position 3,082 of record JAILWQ010000006.1, read on the forward strand.
CGCGATCGTCCGCGGCTAGACCGCGATAGGATCGAAGTGTCGGCAAGCCGATCGTGAGCGGCGCAGCGTCGGGACTGCGGGTCGATGCCAGCATCAGCAGGATTGCATGGCCTTCGGGTGACAGCTGCGAGTCCGAAGAGCCGTAGGAGAGCAGCCTGTGGCCGATAAGCCAGGCCATGTAGTGTCGCTGCCCCTCCCAGCTGCCGAAGAGATCGATCGCGCTTTCCTCGATGGGCACGGTGCGGCGCTCCATGGTGGCGAGGATCGCGAGCAGGAACTCGAGCTCCTTGTTGCGATCATCGTCGCGGATGATTGTACCCATGCCGAGGCGCGCTTCCCAGAAGTACTCGCGCACGGAGTTCCAGCGGTTTCCATCGTGATCGACAAGGCGCGTATCCATTGGGTGCGGAACCATTGTCGAAGGTGCTCGAGCTCTTCCTCAGTCTCAGTTTCCTGAACGAACCCGAGGGACGCTTGCGGCGCGATCCCCAGACCAGGCGTCGTCAGCTCGCAGTTTCCAAGGAGCGCATTCGAAGGCCCTAACACAACCGATTGTGCCGGCGGCAGCGCAGCCTGCCTAATCTGCGCTCCTTCGAGAATCGAACAGAGTTGACGACAAAGCGCGCGTGTTTCGAGGGCATTGCGACGCTGCCGATCGTTTTGCGCTCCCGACAGTTCCTGATGCGATGTCCCAGCACCGAGAAGGAGACGCTGCAGACGGTTACCTGAATTCCGGGGGAACGCCGCGGACGCTCCGAATATGGAGACGCCGCCCGTGAGGATATCGAACTCGCCCTTCGCCGCGCGAAGCCGATCAATGACCCGCTCGCTTCCTGTATTCGAAATTATACGCAAGCTAAACCCCAAAAACGCGAACAATATTAGTGACGCCAGCCAAGCTCTACGGCACCATGTCGATCTTCACTCTAAATTCTTCGCAGAGTATCCGTGCTACGAATGGGAACGCAAAAGCGGGCATACCGAGTCATCGCTTAACGATAAGGATCACATCGATGCCTGCATTACATACCTTCTTTCCCGGATTGAAAAAATACGATCACATCGACTTTCCCACCGCCCATCCCATCAGCTATCTATGAACGCGAGCAAACAAATAAATCTTTATAAAAAGGCGTCAGCTACAACTCACCTCTGCAATCTGCTCATAGCTATCATTAAAGATCACCACCGATTCTAGGTTTCCATAAACCATAGGCTCACTCCAGACGCCGCTGTCCCAAGCTATAATTATCTCTTTGTTAAACTCATTAAGTAAGTCCCCAGAAAAAGACCTGATAGAAAACTTAATGAACATAAAGCTCTGAGAAAAATTTAGTTTTTGCGCCTCTTGTGGACTCATCTGGACTGAAAGAGCACAATCACGTGTAGCGATGAAAATCGCTTCCTGAGCACCGCCATCGCTTTTAGCGATCGGCCAAAGTTGCTCGTATTGCGAATCTCAATATTCCTGAGCGAACTCTAAATTCAGGGAGCCCATCGCTTCAAAATTGTAGGTAGCGATCCCACTATCGGCATCGTATCGCCACCTATGGGGTTCAGAGATTACTGCTGCAACCCAATCGGTGTCACCATATTTGGCATCTAGTCCTTCGAGCCTTCGAGTGTAGGCTTCTGTATTTTCGTAATCGCTTTTATTGAGGTTAGATATGTCTTCCTTAAGGTCCGATACCTCAAGAATTTCCCCCCCCCACCTCCTTTGCCATTGTCTCAATGGGGCTGGTCCACTCTGCAGTATTGGTAGAGTTAATTGCCACTGCCTGATTTTGAGGATCTTCCGAGCAGGCCGCGAGGCTCGTTACCCAAAACCCAAGCATAAAAAGTTTAAGTTGCAACCTACCCTCCTATTGTAATGAGACAAATCCCCGGCATTTCTCCAGCTAGGGTAAGAACTCTGTAGGTTTATTGCGCACTAGCGGGGGTGACGCAATGTGCTGACTAACAGTGTCCGCAGGAAGTGATGACGCGAGCCATACCCTTGTCCTTTTCGGGGCTGCACGCCGTCGGCGTCGCGTGGTCCAGGGACAAGCGCAGGCGATCTCAGCCAGAGTTTGCCAACCGAGCTGTAAACTTGAGCTATTTTGAACATGGTGGCTGAGGTTGTGGAGCGATGTTCGGATGCACTGGACACCCATACAGAAGCCCTGCACAAGAGGCAGGCAATACTGCAAAACCCGCGGAAATCTGCAGTTGTGGTTGAGAGCTATTCTGGGTTCGAATCCTGTCTCCCCGACCATCCGATACACGGCACGCCATGCGGGAGGCGAGGACTGCAATGATGAGCCGACCTGCCCCCGCTCCCTCGCTTGAAACCCGCGCGATCTGGGCGATCGCCTTGCCCGCCATGGTGACCAACGTCGCGACCGCGCTGATCGGGCTCGGGGACATGTGGATCGTCGGGCGGCTCGACGATGCGGCGACGCAGGGCGCGGTCGATATCGGCGCGCGGCTGTTCGCGGTGCTGTTCACCGTGATGAACTTCCTCAAGACCGGCACGACGGGGCTGGTGGCGCAGGACGGGACCCGCGCGACGGCTTCGGGCACTGGCGGCTGCGGCGCGGCCCAGGCGGCAACGCTGGTGCGCGGGCTCGCGATCGGGCTCTCGGTCGCCGTGGTCCTGCTGGTGCTGAAACCCGTGCTGCTGCCCTTCCTGCTCGAGGCGCTGGGCGCGCAGGGTGCCGTGCTCGATGCGGCACGGGTCTATGCAAGCATCCGCTACTGGACGGCGCCTGCTGTGATGGCGAATCTGGCGCTGGTGGGCTTTCTCGTCGGGCGGCGGCGGATGACGGCGGTGCTGGTGTTCGAAGTCGCCTACAATCTTCTCAATGTCGGGCTTGGCCTGTGGTTCGTGCTCGACCTCGGCTGGGGCATCGCAGGCATCGGCTGGTCGAGCTTCATTGCCGAATACGCCAAGCTGCTCGCGGTCGGCCTGTTCGTCATGCGCGGGGAGACGGGGCGCGCGGTGACGGCGGCGGCGCGTGATCGGGGCACACTCGCCTGGGCACGGCTGCGCCCCTTCCTCTCGGTCAATCGCGACCTGTTCCTGCGGACCGTCATCCTGACCGTCGCGCTGGCGTCGCTCACCCGGCTTTCGGCGGATAGGGGCGCGGTCGTCCTCGCCGCCAACGGGATCTATTACCAGATGTTCGTGCTGATCGCCCTGCTGCTCGACGGGTTCGAGAACGCCGCGCAGGTCCTCAATGGCGAGCGTGCCGGCGCCGGCGATCGAGTTGGTTTCCTCGGCTATCTGCGCGCCATCCTGATCCGCGGCATGGGCGCGGCCTTGCTGGTGTCGCTGCTCGTCGCGCTGTTCGCCGGTCCGGTTCTGGACAGCTTCGCCGCGACCCTAGCCGTCGCCGAACTGGCGCGCGAGCATCGCATCTGGCTGGTGCTGATGCCGGTCGCCGGAGTTGCCGCCTTCGTCTTCGACGGCGCCTTCGTCGGCGCGAGCTGGACGCGCGCCTTGCTGGGATCGATGGTGGCCGCGACGGCGGTCTATGCCGCGTCGCTATGGATCAGCCGCGACTGGGGCAATGACGGGCTGTGGTTTTCCTTCGTCCTGTTCCTCGCCATCCGCGCGGTGTTCCAGGCCGTGCTCGTGCGCCGGCTGGCCTCGCGAACCTTCGCCTGATCAGGCGACGCGGCGCGCTTCGGCGATTTCGGCGACCGGAGTTTGCGGCGTGGGAGCCTCCACCCGGTCGCGCCCATTGGCCTTGGCGCGGTAGAGCGCGGCGTCGGCGCGCGCGAAGAGACGACCGTAGCCCTCCCCCTCGTTGCATTCGGCAACGCCGAAACTGGCAGTCAGGCGCATCCCGTCCGACATGCCGTCTATCTCCGCCTGCGCGAAGCTGCAGCGGATGCGCTCGGCCAGCCGGACGGCTTCGTTGTCGGTGCAATCCCACGCAAGGATGCAGAACTCCTCGCCGCCGATCCGGCCCACCCGATCCCCCTCGCGCACGGCCTCGGCGAGCAGGGCGCCGAACGCGGCGATCGCCCGGTCGCCGACCTGATGGCCCCACATGTCGTTGACGCGCTTGAAATGGTCGATGTCGGCGACGATCGCGGCCACCGGCACCTTGTTCGCCCGCGCATTCTCGAGCAGGGCGACCGCATCCCGCTCGAACGCCCGGCGCGACATCAGACCGGTGAGCCCGTCCGCTTCGGACTTGGTCTTCACATCGGCGATGTGATCCCACACGCAGGCGGCCAGGATCGCCATGGCCAGCATCAACGACCAGATGGCGAGGTTGAGCGTCACGATCGCGAAGAACCGCGTCTCGCGATATTCGGTGGACGTCACCGCCCCCTCAACAATCGCCGCAAGGTATGGCTGGAGGAAGAACTGCGCCGCGCTCAGGGCGAACATCCACACCAGCAGACGATCCATCGGGCGCTTGCTGGATCCGCGAGCGAGCGTCTGCGTCCCCAGCGCCAGGATCAGCCCATATCCGGTGTTTCCCGCGATGATCCGCGGCATGTGGTCCTCGGCCTGGCTGGTCAGCACCACGATGATGGCGAAACCTGCGGTGATGATCGCTCCGGTCATCAGCGAATAGTGCGAGCCGACCCGTTCGCACACGCCCCACATCAGGCAGGCGAGCGAGGCGGAGATCAGCACGTGCATGACCAGGGTCGGCAGCACGCCGTCCGGATCGGGATTAAAGTGAAAGGAGATATATGCGGCCGACATGATGACGAAGGCCACGGCGAGCTTCGCCGTGTGCCGCTTCGTCCGATCGCCGAGACACAGCGCGCCAAACGCCGCGGCAAAGATCAGCGCGATCGCCGGATTGACCAACTGTAATATCTGGCTCTGCATGGCGAGTGCCGCCCCCCTGGGACTCGCTAGAGCACAGAAACGTTAATTCTGCATTGTATCGAATCGCAATCGCCCAGAAATTGGCATCAATTCGGAGATATAATTGCGCCCCGCTCCTCGGCGAGAATGCCAACCACCTGAGTCCAGACCGCGACATTTTGGCGGAGTTGCTCGGGATCGATCTTGTCGAGCGTGTCGTCGGGCGTGTGGTGCAGATCGAAATAGCGGGTGCCGTCCTGCTGCAGATCGATGATCGCGGCGCTCTGGTCGCGCGCGATATCGATATCGGCGCCGCCGGTGGCGATCGCAGTGCCGTTCGACACGCCGAACCGGGCGACGGCAGCAGCGATCTTCGCGTGGAGATCGGGGTTGCTCTCGACGAAATTGCTCTCGAAGCGCCAGATCCGGTCCGCGCCGAAATCGCTTTCGAGACCGACCGCAACCGGCTCGTCGATATGCGCCGCGCTGTATGCCTTCGAGCCCCACAGTCCGGTTTCCTCCGCCCCGGCCATCAGCACGCGAATGGTGCGCAGCGGCTGGCCGGCGGTGGCGACATTCTTCGCCGCGGCGGCGACGATCGCGCAGCCGGCGCCGTCGTCGATCGCGCCCGTTCCGCTCCACCAGCTGTCGAGATGGCAGGCGACCAGCACCGGCGGCAGCGAAGGATCGCGGCCGACGATCTCTCCCACCACGTTGCCGCTGGTCGTCGTGCCCAGATCGCGCGGGGTCAGGGTCAGCTTCATGCGGATCGGCTGGCCGTTGGCACGGTCGAACATGCGCTCCAGATTCGCGGCGTCGGGCAGGCTCAGCGCGCCCGCCGGAGTGGGCTTCACGCCTTCTGGAAAGCTCGTGCCGCCGACATGCGGATTGCGGTGATAGTCGGTGCCGACCGCCTTGATCACGGTCGCCACCGCACCCTTGCTCGCCGCGATTCCCGCCGCGACCCAGCGCGCGGGGCCGGCAAAGCCGTATTGCGAGCCGTCCTGCGTCGGCGTCATCGAATGCGAGACGTAGGCGATCTTGCCCTTGAGGCTGCCAGCGGGCGCAGCGCGCAGGGCGTCAACATTCGCGAACTCGACCACTTCCGCCGTGATCCCGTCCGGCCCGGTGGAGGCGCTGGTGCCCAGCGGCTGGATCACCAGCGGCTGCGGGAAGGGCGAGACGATCTCGGCCTTGTGCGTGTCGCCCGGCACCCATGTGCTCATCGGGAAGGGCTCGTCCGCGACATTGGCGAAACCGGCATTCCTGAGCCACGCCACCGCCCAGTCGCGCCCGCGTTTTTCCGCTTCGGTCCCCGCCTGTCGCGGCCCGACCTCGGTGGTGATACCCTCGACGAAATCCCACGCCCACCGGTCGCTCTTCAGAGCAATGTCGGCTGCGGTCTCGACCGAAGGCGCCGGCGGCATCGGGCTGTTGGCGGAAAGCGACGAGGCGGCGAGGAGCGCGGCAAGCGCCAGGGAGCGTCTGATCATGCCCGCTTGCTATCCGCGCGCCGCCCCCAAGTCCAGCTTGCCCGAACCGGGCGCAGCCCCTATCTGCGCGCACAAGTTTCCAATTCAGATCGAGCAGACAGGACGACCCCGATGGCCGCGCAATACGCCTATGTCATGAAGGACATGACCAAGACCTTCCCCGGCGCCCCCAAGCCGGTGCTCTCCAACATCAACCTGCAATTCTATCAGGGCGCCAAGATCGGCATCGTCGGCCCCAACGGCGCGGGCAAGTCGACGCTGATGAAGATCATGGCCGGCATCGACACCGATTTCGCGGGCGAGGCATGGCCGGGCGAGAACATCACCGTCGGCTATCTGCCACAGGAACCCCAGCTCGACGAGAGCAAGACCGTGCTCGAAAACGTCAAGGACGGCGCGCGCGAGACCGCCGATCTCGTCGATCGCTACAATGCGGTGGCTGCCGAGATGGCCGAACCCGACGCCGATTACGAGGCGCTGGGCGAGGAGATGAACGACCTCCAGACCAAGATCGACGCGGTCGATGGCTGGACGCTCGACAACCAGCTCGAGATCGCGATGGAGGCCCTGCGCTGCCCGCCGGGCGACTGGGACGTGACCAAGCTGTCGGGCGGCGAGAAGCGCCGCGTGGCGCTTACCCGTCTGCTTATCCAGAAACCCTCCATCCTCCTGCTGGACGAGCCGACCAACCACCTCGACGCCGAAAGCGTGCAGTGGCTGGAAAACCACCTCAAGGAATATGCCGGCGCGGTGCTGATGATCACCCACGATCGCTACTTCCTCGACAATGTGGTGGGTTGGATCCTCGAGCTCGACCGCGGGTCCTACTACCCCTACGAGGGCAATTACTCGACCTATCTGGAAAAGAAGGCCAAGCGCCTCGAGCAGGAAAGTCGCGAGGAAAGCGGCCGCCAGAAGGCGCTCAGCCGGGAACTCGAATGGATCCGGCAGACCCCCAGCGCGCGCCAGACCAAGTCCAAGGCCCGTATCCGCAAGTTCGAACAGCTTCAGGACGCGCAGAACGATCGCAAGCCGGGCAAGGCGCAGATCGTGATCCAGGTGCCCGAACGCCTCGGCGGCAAGGTGATCGAAGCGAAGAACATCACCAAGGCCTATGGCGACAAGCTGCTCTTCGAAGACCTGTCCTTCATGCTCCCGCCGGGCGGCATCGTCGGGGTGATCGGTCCGAACGGCGCGGGCAAGTCCACGCTGTTCAAGATCATCACCGGTCAGGATACGCCCGACAGCGGCACGATCGAGGTCGGCGAGACGGTTCATCTCGGCTATGTCGACCAGAGCCGCGACGACCTGACGCCCACCAACAACGTCTGGGAAGAAATCTCCGACGGGCTCGACTACATGAAGGTCAACGGCCACGACATGAGCACGCGGGCCTATGTCGGCGCGTTCAACTTCAAGGGTCAGGACCAGCAGAAGAACGTCGGCAAGCTGTCCGGCGGTGAACGCAACCGCGTCCACATGGCCAAGATGCTGAAGGAGGGCGGCAACGTCCTGCTGCTCGACGAGCCGACCAACGATCTCGACGTCGAGACGCTCGGCGCGCTGGAAGAGGCGATCGAGAACTTCGCCGGCTGCGCCGTGGTCATCAGCCACGATCGCTTCTTCCTCGACCGGCTGGCCACGCACATCCTCGCTTTCGAGGGCGACAGCCACGTCGAATGGTTCGAAGGCAATTTCGAAGCCTACGAGGAAGACAAGCGCCGCCGTCTGGGCGACGCGGCCGACCGGCCGACCCGTCTGCAGTACAAGAAACTGACCCGTTGAGACGACGGGGTCGCGGGCTCGAGAAGAGCGCGCGACCTCCCGTTCAGGCCTTCGCCGGTGCGGAGCCGCGGCTGACCAGCCGCAGGAAGACCTCGCCGGCCGCTGTGCCGGCTAGGATCGCGGCCACATCCGCGACGAAGTCCATCCAGTCGGCCTCGCGGCCCAGCCCCATCGCCCATTGCAGGATTTCGATCGCTCCGCCGTAGGCCGCCAGCAAGGCGATCAGCACGGCGGGGTGCACCTTCGGCCAGGCCACCCGCCCTCCGCCAGCAAGGACGAAGAAAGCCAGCATGTGGTTGAGCTTGTCCGACGCGAAAACCGTCGGCGCCTCGGTCGATGGCATCAGGGCCAGCGCGAGGATCGCGACCAGAGCGAGGGCGAATCCTGCACGGACAAGACGGGAAACGAACATCGGGTCGCAATGCACCGCCGCCCTTGCCGTTCCATGAACCTGTCCCGCATTCCGACCAGTCCCTCCATGGCTGCGGCGCTTCGTTTGACTCCCCCCTCCCGGATTTGCGAGACTCGCGTGCGAGGCGTCCGGAAAGCGGGCGCGTTTCCCGATGGCGCGTTCCCTGCGCCGCGAACACGAATTCAAAAGGACTGCTATGACTACTCCCAACAACGGCGACACCGTGACCATCGACTATGCCATCAAGCGCGGCGACGGTCAGGAAGTCGGCAGCACGGCGCAGGCAGGCCCGCAGCAGATCACGCTCGGCAGCGGCCAGATATTCCCGCAGATCGAACAGGCGCTGACCGGCATGGAAGTGGGCGACGAGACATCAGTCGACATCGCTTGCGAGAACGCCTTCGGCCCGCGCCGCGAAGAACTGGTGGTCGACATTCCCCGCGCCAACCTCCCGCCCGAAGCCGCGCCCCAGCCGGGGATGCAGTTGCAGGCGCAGGGTCAGGACGGCCAGCCGATCACGCTGTTCGTGGTCGAGGTCGGCGACGAGGCGATCAAGGCCGACGGCAACCACCCCCTCGCCGGCGAGGACGTGACCTTCGACCTTACCCTGCGCGACATCAAGCAGGCGGCGTGACGATTGCTGCGCGGGCGGGCACCGGGGGCGAGGTTCCCCGATGACCGCCCGCCACCTCGTGATCCACGGCCGGGTCCAAGGAGTTTTCTACCGCGACTGGACGGTCGAGACCGCGCGAGCGCTCGGCCTTTCCGGCTGGGTGCGCAACTTGCCCGACGGCACGGTCGAGGCTCATCTCGAAGGCGACGAGGACGCCATCAAGAGGATGGTCGCTGCCATGCACGACGGTTCGCCACGGGCGCATGTGGATCATATCAACGCATCGTCTGCCGAACCCCAAGCTTACGGAGAATTCATCCGCAGATAGCGCGTTCGACGGGTTCCGTTGGAGCCCATCCTGTTCAGATAATTAAGCAGGAACATGAACGCTAGCCTATGCGCTTCATTCATGACGATGTCAGGCCATCCTGCCTATCACCCGTTTCATCGACAATCGCCGCGAATGGTGGAGCGGCCGCTCTGAAAGGATGGAGAAGCTCCATCACATTTGGAAAATTCGCACGGGGTAGCACGGCCGGAACTCTGGCTCTCGCGATGATGGCGACCGCCCTGCCCGCCACGGCCGCGCCTGTCGGCCTCGGCGCGGAAGTGACGCTCGCACAGCGCTCCGACCGCGGCCAGCAGCGCGGCGAGCGGACGCGCAGGCAGGTTCCGCCGCAGATCAGGCAGCAGATACGCGACAGGCGTGCACAATCGCAGGAACGCAACGCGCGCCATCAGGACTGGCGGCAGGATCGCCGCGAAAATCGTCAGGACTGGCGGGAGGATCGACGCGACCGTCGGGACGACCGGCGTGACTGGCGGGAGGACCGTCGGGACGATCGCCGCGACTGGCGAGAGGATCGTCGGGACGATCGGCGCGAATGGCGGCAGGACGGGCGCAATTATCGCGACTTCTATCGCGATGCCCGGCAGGACTATCGCCGCTGGGACCAGCGTTCCTGGCGCAACAACCAGCGCTACGACTGGCAGCGCTACCGCGCGAGCAACCGCAGCCTGTTCAGCATCGGGCGCTATTATTCGCCCTATCGCACCCATCGCTACAGCCGCGTGAATGTCGGCTTCCGCCTGCAGAACCTGTTCTATGGCAGCCGCTACCAGATCAACGATCCGTGGCGCTATCGCCTGCCGCCGGTCTATGGCCCCTATCGCTGGATCCGCTATTACGACGATGTGTTACTGGTCGACAGCTATGACGGCCGGGTCGTCGACGTGATCTACGATTTCTTCTGGTGATCGGATGATCGGGCCGGGCCTTCCATCGAGGTCCGGCCCTTTTTACGTCAGTCCTGAGGGCCGAGCTCCGCGTCGAGATCGCGCGGGCGGGTGAAATGCACCAGCCTGCCGCATTCGGCGCGAAGGTCCGCCCATTGCTCGATATCGAGCTCGAGGATCGCGAAGGTCGCCGTGGGAAACTTCACCTTGGCCTCGTCGAACAGGGCGTTCTCGGCCGAACCTGCCACCAGTTCGAGGATCATGTCGCCGAGCCCCGGATTGTGTCCGGCGAGCAGCACCGCCCCGGCATCGCCGCCACGCTCGCGCAGCACGTCGCAGATCGAATCGCTCGAGGCGAGGTAAAGCTGCTTGTCCCATTCGGGTTCCAGCCCGATCGCCGCCTCTTCCAGCGTGTTCCGGACCCGTTCCGCGGGGCTCGCGAGGAGCAGATCCCAGCCTACGTTCTGTCTGCGGATGTGATCCCCCATCAAGCGCGCGCCGCGCCGGCCGCGCGCGTTCAGCCCGCGATCGAAGTCGCGCATGTCGCTCGCCCCCCAGTCGGACTTGGCGTGGCGGAACAGGCCCAGTTTCTTCATTGGCGGGTGGTCACTGCGTTTCGTTCTCCGGGACGGGTTCGGCGATCTTTCCAACACCGTGCGCGACACGCTGTAAAGCCTCGTCGAGCGTCACTCTCATGACAGGGGTGCCTGCGGGAAAGGCGCTCAGCAGCCGGCTCGGGAAGGCGGGCGAGAGAACCACGAAATGCCCCGCATCGTCATGCGTGCGGATCAGCCGGCCGAACGCCTGGGCGAGCCGGGCGCGGATGATCGCATCGTCATAGGCCTGTCCCCCGCCCCCGTCAGAACGCGCCGCCGCCGCCGCGCGGCGCGCGCGGTGCAGGATCGTGGGGCGCGGCCAGGGCACGCTTTCCATCACGACACAGCGCAAGGACCGGCCCGGCACGTCGACCCCGTCGCGCAGGGCGTCGGTGCCGAGCAGGCTGGCGCGCGGATCGTCGCGGAAGATGTCGGTCAGCGTGCCCGTGTCGATCGGATCGACGTGCTGAGCGTAGAGCGGCAGGCCGGCGCGGGCGAGCCGGTCGGCGATGCGACCGTGCACGCTGCGCATCCGGCGGATCGCGGTGAACACGCCGAGCACGCCGCCATCCGTCGCCTCGATCAGCCGGGCATAGGCTCCTGCCAGCCCGGCGATGTCGCCCCGGCGGATATCGGTGACGATCAGCACCTCGGCCCGCGCGGCGTAATCGAAGGGGCTTTGCGCCTCGGCGGTCTGCGGCTGGAGATCGAGATGGCCCGCCCCGCTGCGCGCCACCGCGCCCGGCCAGTCCGGACCGTCCTCGCCTCGGTCGGTCAGCGTCGCGCTGGTCAGCATGACGCCATGCGCGGGCTCCAGCACCACCCGGGCGAAGGGCTTCATCGGATCGAGCCAGTAGCGGTGCAACCCGACATCGAATTCGCGCGCGTCGTTGCGATCGACCGCGAACCAGTCGACGAATTCGGGGTCCGCCGGACCGCCGAAGCGCGCCAGCATCGCCTCCCACGCCGCCAGCAGATCGATCCGCCAGGCGAGCGAGTGGCGCGCGCCGTCGACCCGCGCCCGGCCCTGCGCGTCGAGCCAGTCGGGCGCATCCTCCATCACCGCCTCGAGCCTTGCGCCGAGCTTCATCAGCGGCAGGCGGATTTCGGCAAGCGCGCGTGCGGCATTGCCCGCCGCTTCGATCAGTTCGCCGGGCAGTTCGGCGACCTCGGTCTCGATGCCATAGCCCGCTTCCTGCCCCTTCTCGTCGCGCGCATAGGTCAGCGCGCGAACCTGCGCGAGCAGCGCCTCGACCGGGCCTTCGGGCATCCCTTCCGCCAGCCGTCCGAGCCAGCCTTCCGACGGCAGGACATGGGATGCCTCCACCGCCGCTTCGACCGCTTCACCGCCCGCATCGTCATAGCTGGCGACATCGGCCAGCCGCGCCGCGAGCCCCCGGCGGCGGCCGCGATTGGAGCGCTCCGGCCCGACGATCCAACGCCGCAATTCGATCGCCTCCTGCCCCGTCAGCGCGGCGGCGAAGGTCGAATCGGCGGCGTCGAAGACATGGTGCCCCTCGTCGAACACGATCCGGGTCGGGCGCTGGGCGTGATCGCGACCCCTGGCCGCATTGACCATGACCAGCGCGTGGTTGGCGATCACCAGATCGGCCTGCGCACTCGCCCGCGCGCTGCGCTCGATGAAGCACTTCCGGTAATGCGGGCAGCCGGCATAGACGCATTCGCCCCGCTGGTCCGTCAGCGCCGCAATGCCGCGCTTGCGAAACAGCGTGCCGAGCCATCCGGGCAGATCGCCGCCGATCATGTCGCCGTCGCGGCTGAACGCGGCCCAGCGCGCCACCAGATGGGCGAGGATCGCGGGCCGCCCGGCGAACCCGCCTTGCAGCGCATCCTCCAGATTGAGCAGGCAGAGATAGTTCTCCCGCCCCTTGCGCACCACGACCGGCGGCGATCCGTCGCCGCGGGTGGCGGGCCAGGCGCGCGCGCTTTCCTTGCGGAGCTGGCGTTGCAGGTTCTTGGTGTAAGTCGAGACCCAGACGGTGCCGCCCGACCGCTCCGCCCAGAGCGAGGCGGGGGCGAGATAGCCGAGCGTCTTGCCGATGCCTGTCCCCGCCTGCGCCAGCAGGACATGCGGGCGCTTCTCGCGGCTACGCGGCGCGAACACCCCGCCCGCGCCCCTGGCATAGAGCCGCTGCCCTTCGCGCCGTTCCGATCCCTCGCCGGTCAGCCGTTCGAGCTGGCCCTCGATCTCAAGCTCGTCGAGAAGGACCTGCTGCGGCTGCGGGCGCTCGGGCGCTTCCTCCCATTCGGGCAGGCGCGAGAACAGCCATTTCTCCGCGCGCTCGGGCTTGCGCACATGGGGGCCGAGCACCTGCGCCCACGGCCAGCGCAGCCGGGTGAGCGATTGCAGGGTCGACCAGGCGCCCTCGCGTTCGGCCCAACTTTCGTCTTCGCAGGTCTCGATCAGGCGCGCGGCGGCCTGTTGCAGAAGCAGGGGAACGCCGTCGTCGGCCTCCACCTCGTCCAGCCCCAGCGCGTGGGCAATCCCCTTGGGCGTTGGCACGCAGAACCGCGCCGGGTGGACGAAGGCGAACAGCTCCAGCAGGTCGAGCCCCGACAGGTCGGGATAGCCCAGCCGGCTCGCCACCAGCGGCGCGTTCAGCACCAGATGCGGCGTATCGGCCACCGCCATCACCGCCTCGCCCTTGGCACAGCCGCGCGTCGCGCCATTCGCGTCGCGCAGCCAGATGCCGGCATGGCTGGCGTGCAGGGCCGGAAGGGGCAGCGCGGGCGGCATGGCGGCCGTCTAGAACGAAGGTGGAACGCTTGCCAAGCGCCACGTGGCGCGCACTTTCAGAAAAAGACCGAGATCGCGAGGCAGGAGGCGATGCCCACCACCAGGTTCATGGGCAGGCCGATCTTCACGAAGTCCATGAAGCGATAATTCGCCGCGCCATAGACCAGCGTGTTGGTCTGATAGCCGATCGGCGTGGCGAAGCTGGCGCTGGCACCGAACATCACCGCCACCACGAAGGGTCGCGGATCGATACCCAGCGCGTTCGCCAGAGCGATCACCAGCGGCGTCATGATCACCGCCACCGCGTTGTTGGTCACCGTCTCGGTCAGAGTGCTGGTGATCGCGTAGATCATCACCAGCAGCCAGAAGGGCGAGGCTTCCGCCAGCACCGGTTGCAGCGTGGTCACGATGAGCTCGATCGATCCCGCATTCTCCAGCCCGAGGCCGAAAGCGAGCATGGCGAAGATCAGCACCAGCGTGCTGCCATCGATCGCGCTCCATGCTTCCTCGGGCTCGATACAGCGCGTCAGCAAAACCACCGCCACGCCGGCTATCGCAAGAGCGACGATCGGCAGATCGAACAGCGCCGCGCCCGCGACCACGGCGGCGAGCGTCCCGATCGCGATCGGCGCGCGGGCGCGGCGAAAGCTCTGCACCGGCGCATCGCTGACCTCGGCCAGATCGACATTGCTCTGGAGCGAGACCACCGCATCCTCGCCCGTGGCGATCAGCAGCCGGTCCCCCGCCCGCACCCGCGCGCTGGCAAGGTCCGGTCCGGCGAGATGGCGCGGCCGGGCGAGGCCGAGCACGCGAACCCGCAAGCGCGAGAGCATCGGGATTTCCGAAAGCTTGCGGCCGATCATCGGGTGCGAGGGCGATATCACCGCATTGACCAGCCGCAGGTCGCGCGGACGATCCGGGCCGGACGTGCTGATCCCGCCGCCCACGCCGGTCAGGCCGATGCGGAAATCACGCCCTTCGGCAAAGGACGCGACCTCGGTCGGGCTCGCCGCGATCACCAGCTGGTCGCCTGCCTCCAGCGCCTCGTCCTGAAAGCCCTTGCGCAGCAATTCCCCGCCGCGCCGCACCGCCAGCACGCGGACGCCCGGGCGGCGATAGAAGCGCGTGTTCTCGAGGATCTGGCCGACCAGCTCGCTGTCGGGATTGAGCACGAGATGGGTGAGGTAGCTCTCGTTCTCGCCCATCTCCGCATCGTCGCGGCTCGGCCGGTCGGGCAGCAGCAGCGGACCGAGCAGGACCAGCATCGCCACGCCGGCCGCGGCCGAGACGATCCCGACCGAGGTGATTTCGAAAATGCCGAAGGGCGCCAGCCCCTTGTCGGTCGCGACCCCGTCGACCAGCAGATTGGTCGAGGTGCCGATCAGCGTGATCGTGCCGCCGAGAATCGAGAGGTAGGACACCGGGATCAGCAACCGGGTCGAGGCGATGTGCAGCACGCGCGCCAGCCGCTTGGCGATGGGGATCATCACGATCACGACCGGCGTGTTGTTCATGAAGGCGGAGGCGCCGATCGTGCCGGCGCCGACCTCGGCGAGCGCCAGCTTCGGTCGTCTCAGCGTGCGGCGGATGACCCAACCCGACACCTCTTCCAGCGCGCCGGTCCGCAGCAGGGCGCCGCTCAGCACGAACATCGCGCCGATGGTGACCGGCGCGTTGTTGCCGAACACTCCCAGCATGTCGTCGGGCGCGACGAAGCCCAGCGCCAGCATCGCCACCGCACCCGTCACGGCGATGGTGACCGGCGGATGGCGTTCGAGGATGAAGGCGATCAGCAGCGCGAGCAGCGCGACCAGACCGATCACCGCCGAATGCGAATCGATGAACTCGAAAATCCCGCCCATGGAACCGGCGATTACGGCGGGATATTCGAGGAGGAAACCGATTTCGCGGTCCGCCGGTGTCGATCCCCGCCGCGATTTCGCGCTTGCGAAAGGAACCGCCAGCGGCAAGGAGCCGCCGCATGACCGAGGCTTCGCTCCCCCAGATCGCCCGCAATTCCAAGGCCTGGCCGTTTCAGGAGGCCCAGCGCCTGCTCAAGCGCTATCCCGAGGGCACCAAGCCCGACGGATCGCCGGTCCTGTTCGAAACCGGCTACGGACCCAGCGGCCTGCCGCATATCGGGACGTTTCAGGAAGTGCTGCGCACCACGCTGGTCCGCCGCGCGTTCGAGGCACTGATCGGCGCCCGGCCGGAAGACGGCAAGACGCGCCTCGTGGCCTTTTCCGACGACATGGACGGGTTGCGCAAGGTGCCGGACAACGTGCCCAACAAGTCCATGCTGGACGACAATCTCGGCAAGCCGCTGACGCGCATTCCCGATCCCTTCGGGACGCATGACAGCTTTGCCGACCACAACAATGCGATGCTGCGCGAGTTTCTCGACCGTTTCGGTTTCGACTACGAATTCGTCTCGGCCAGCGAGCGCTACAATTCCGGCGCCTTCGACGATGCGCTGCGCCAGGTGCTGCGCAAGAACCAGGCGATCCTCGACATCATGCTGCCCACCCTGCGCGAGGAACGGCGCCAGACCTATTCGCCCGTCCTGCCGGTCTCGCCGAGCAGCGGCCGCGTGCTGCAGGTCCCGGTCGAAGTGGTCGATGCCGAGGCGGGCCTCGTCCGCTTCACCGACGAGGACGGCAGCACTGTCGAGCAATCCGCGCTCGGCGGCATGGCCAAGCTGCAATGGAAGGTCGACTGGGCCATGCGCTGGTACGCGCTCGGCGTCGATTACGAGATGTGCGGCAAGGATTTGACCGACAGCGTCACCCAGTCGGGCAAGATCGTCCAGGTGCTGGGCGGCCGCAAGCCCGAAGGTCTGATCTACGAGCTGTTCCTCGACGAGAAGGGCGAGAAGATTTCCAAGTCCAAGGGCAACGGCCTGACCATCGAACAGTGGCTCGACTACGGCAGCGGGGAATCGCTGGGCTTCTACATCTTCCCCAATCCCAAATCCGCCAAGCAGCTTCACGCCGGCGTGATCCCGCGCGCGGTCGACGATTACTGGCAGTTCCGCGAGCGCCTGCCCGAACAGGAACTCGACAAGCAGCTCGGCAATCCGGCTTGGCACCTGCTGCGCGCCAATGGCGGCTTTGCCGGGAGCGAGGCGCCGGGAGCGGGCGACAGCCTGCCAGTGACCTATGCCCTGCTGCTCAACCTCGTCGGCGTGCTCGGCCCGCAGGCCGACCGCGATCAGGTCTGGTCCTATCTCGGCAATTACATCGCCGACCCGGACCCGGCCAAGCACCCCGAGCTCGACGCGCTGGTGACCAACGCGCTCGCCTACAACCGCGATTTCGTGGCTCCGACGCTGGAGCGCCGTGCGCCCGATGCGCGGGAAGCGGAAGCGCTGAAGGCGCTCGACGCGGCTTTGCTGGAAATGGCGCCCGATACGCCGGCCGAGGACATCCAGACGATCGTCTACGAGATCGGCAAGGACGAGGCCTACGGCTTCGAATCGCTGCGCGACTGGTTCCGGGCGCTCTACGAGACGCTGCTGGGCAGCGCGCAGGGTCCGCGCATGGGCAGCTTCATCGCGCTCTACGGCGTCGCCAACACCCGCGCGCTGATAGCCGAGGCGCTCACCCGCGCCTGATCACGCGTGCTTGCGGGTGCGATACCACTTGGTGAGCACGTATTTTTCGCCCGCGATCACCGGCGTTCCCGCATGGAGCGTGCCCTCGTTGGGCAGCCCGTCAGGCGTGGCGTTATTCCAGATCAGCAGCACGCCGGGCTTTGGCTCGATCGAGGCGCCGACCTCGACGAAATGAGTGTGTCCCCCTTCCTCGACCGTGTTGAGAAAGGCCATCGCGGTCCAGCACCGTTGCCCGCCGCGCTTTTTCTCCAGATTCCAGTATTCCTGATCGGTGTAGAACCAGTCATTGTGCGGCTTGAATTCCTGGCCGGGCAGATAACGCTGGCCCTGGATCGGCTCGCCGTTTTCGGGTTCGATCCCGAGCAGGTCGTCGATGCGCCGCGAAATGCTCCTGACGAACGGGTCCTCGCGGTCGAAATTGCCGGAATAGGACGTGCGGAACTTCTCGACATAGGCCGATTCGTGCAGCTCGCTCGGCCGGGCGACCTTGTCGATCAGGTCGACGAAGCGCTGGCATTCCGCCGCGCTGAGGAAATCGCCGACGGCGAAAATCTCGGCCTTCTCGGTCGGCAGCTTGTAAATGCCGGGATCGCCCTCAAGGCGCTGGCGGACGGATTTTCCGATCCGCTTGCAGGCTTCGCGATCGGGAGCTTTGAGGCGCGTGGTCATTCGAGGGTATCTAGCGGGCAGCACGCGACCTGCAAGGGCAGGGTCCCGGCCCGAACCGGCCGCTCCGCACGTCAGGCATTGCCGACCACGAAACAGGCAGCAGCGAACAGGGCGCCGAACACGCGGTTCGACCGGAACCGTTCCAGCGGATTGGCGGCGTTGTCCGGGTCCAGCGTTCCAACCTGCCAAGCGAGATGCCCCGCGGCGGGCGCCAGCGTCAGCAGTGCGACCCAGTCGCTCCGATAGAGCCAGAAGGCGAGCAACCAGCAGCCCATCGCCAGCCCGTAGAACAGCGCGACCCCGCCCTTGACCCGCCCGCCCAGCCGGAGTGCGGAGGAACGGATGCCGACCAGCGCATCGTCCTCCCGGTCCTGCAAGGCGTAGATCGTGTCGTAGCCGATCACCCAGAAAACCGCGCCGAGATAGAGCACCGCCAGCGCGTCCCAATTGTCGGCGCGCAACTCGGTCCAGCCGACCAGCAGCCCCCAGGTAAAGACCAGACCCAGCCATGCCTGCGGCCACCAGGTGATCCGCTTCATAAAGGGATAGGCCGCGACCAGCGCCAGACTGCCCAGCGCGACGGCCTGCGCGAAGAGGCGAAGCTGGAGCAGCACCAGAAGACCGACGAGGCACAGCCCGAGTAGCCAGAGCCACGCCCCGCGTCGCGACACCCGGCCGCTCGCCACCGGACGCGAGGCGGTGCGCGCCACCTGCCGGTCGAGATCGGCGTCGACGATGTCGTTGTAGACGCAGCCCGCGCCGCGCATGGCGATGCTGCCCAGCAGCAACCAGGCGACAAGCCCCAGTTGCGGCCCCGCTCCGGCCAGCCACACGCCCCAGGCGCACGGCCAGAACAGCAGCCACCAGCCGATCGGCCGGTCGAACCGCGCCAGCTGCGCGTAATCGCGCCAGCGCTGGGGCAGGCGCGCGACAAGGCCGCGATGCTCGCTGTCGGGGACGATCTCGGTTGCGCTGCGCTCGCTCATGCTTGCTCCCTATCGCCCGGCGTGCCACCTGCAAAGCCATGCCCGCCACCCCCGCCTGGCCCCCGCGCAGCGCCCCGCGCCTGTTCGTCGAGGACGAGCTCGCCCAAGGCCGCGCGCTTTCCGTCGAGGGAAATCAGGCGCACTATCTCGGCAAGGTAATGCGCATGGCCGAGGGCGACATCGTCATACTGTGCGACAACATTACCGGCGAATGGGCCGCCCGCATCGTCTTGCTGGGCAAGCGGCGGGTTGATCTGGAGCCTGTCGAATGCCTGCGACCGCGCGAGGAAGTCCCAGATTTCTGGCTCTGCCCGGCGCTGCTCAAGAAGGACCGTTTCGACCTGGTGCTCGAAAAGGTGACCGAGCTGGGTGTCGCGGCGATCCATCCGATCGTCACGCGCCGCTGCGTCGCCGACAAGCTGAACGCCGACCGGGCGCGCACCATCGTTACTGAAGCGGCGGAACAATGCGCGCGCACCGCCCTTCCCCGGATCGCCACGCCTCAGAAGCTCGATGCGATGCTGTCTAGCTGGCCGCAGGGCCGGGCGCTGTTCTTCGCCGACGAACTCGGCGGCGCGCCCGCGGCCGAGGCTTTCCGCGCCCATTCCGGCCCCGCCGCCCTGCTGGTCGGGCCGGAGGGCGGGTTCGACGATGCCGAGCGCGAAGCCATCCGGGGCCATCCGCAGGCACGCGCCATCACGCTCGGCCCGCGCATCCTGCGCGGCGAAACCGCAGCCATCGCGGCGAGCGCCCTGTGGATGGGCGTGACCGGCGACTGGAACAAATGACTGGCGCAGGCGCGATGCGTTTTCTAACGCGCGCCAAATGAGCACGCGCGACACTTCGGCAGCCGAAGATCCGATCATCGAGAGCCGCGACCAGCTGGTCGCCCCGATGCAGTTTGGCGAAAAGCCCAAGGAAAACTGGCGCATCGGCACCGAGCACGAGAAGCTCGTCTATCACCGCAGCGACCACCGCGCTCCGTCCTATGACGAACCCGGTGGCATTCGCGATATCCTGCTGAGCCTGGAGCGTTTCGGCTGGGAGCCAGTCGAGGAAGGCGGCAAGGTCATTGCCATGCGGGGCAGCGACGGGACGGTGAGCCTCGAGCCTGCCGGCCAGCTCGAACTGTCCGGCGCCCCGCTCGAGAACCTGCACGACACCTGTGCCGAGACCGGCCGCCATCTCGCACAGGTGAAGGAAGTGGGCGAGGCCTGCGGGGTCGGCTTCCTCGGCCTCGGCATGTGGCCCGACAAGACCCGCGAGGATCTGCCGGTCATGCCCAAGGGCCGCTACGAGATCATGATGCGCCACATGCCGCGCGTCGGCAGCTTGGGCCTCGACATGATGCTGCGGACCTGCACCATTCAGGTCAATCTCGACTATTCCTCCGAGCCGGACATGGTGCAGAAATTCCGCACCGGGCTGGCGCTGCAACCGCTGGCGACCGCGCTGTTCGCCAACTCGCCCTTCACCGAGGGCAAGCCCAACGGCTACCTCTCCTATCGCAGCCACATCTGGTCGGATACCGACCCACACCGCACCGGAATGCTGCCCTTCGTGTTCGAGGACGGTTTCGGCTACGAACGCTGGGTCGACTACATGCTCGACGTTCCGATGTATTTCGTCTTCCGGGACGGGAAATATATCGACGCTGCAGGGCACAGCTTCCGCGATTTTCTCGAGGGAAAGCTCGCAGTCCTGCCGGGCGAGAAGCCGACGCAGAGCGATTGGTGGGATCACCTGTCCACCGCCTTCCCCGAAGTGCGGCTCAAGAGCTTCCTCGAAATGCGCGGCGCCGATGGCGGACCGTGGAGCCGGATCTGCGCCCTGCCCGCCTTCTGGGTCGGCCTGCTCTACGATCAGGGCGCGCTCGATGCGGCGTGGGATCTGGTCAAGGACTGGAGCATGGAAGAACGCGAGGAATTGCGGAACGCGGTGCCGAAGCTCGCGCTCGATGCGCCGCTTCCCGGAGGCGGCAAGCTGCGCGATCTGGCGGGCGAGGTGCTAGCGATCGCGCGGTCCGGCCTCAACGCCCGCGCCCGTCTGAATTCCTCGGGCGACAACGAGACCGGCTTCCTCGAAACGCTCGACGAGATCGTCGCCAGCGGCGAGGTCCCGGCCCAGAAACTACTCCGCAAGTTCCACGGCGAGTGGAACGGCGACATCGACCGGGTCTACAAATACAGCTTCTGAGCTACCCGATCGGCTCCGACGCGGGGGCCGGCCGGGGCAGCAGGGCGCGGCGCAGGCGTTCGAGCGGCGCGGTGATGAGGCCGTGGCGCCCCATCCATGCGTGGTACTCGCGATACCGCGCATCCTCGAGCAGCAGATGCGCCTCCTCGGTCTTGGCACGCCAGAAATAGATGCCGTTCACCAGCAGCAGGAAGAAGCTGTTGCGGATCATCTCGACATAGCTGCCGCTGGTCACGAGAAAGGGCAGGACCGAACCCCACCAGAACAGGTTCTTCGACAGATAGGCGGGATGGCGCGTAAAGGCGTAGGGGCCGTTGGTGATCACCCCGCGATAGGTGAGGTTGGAAAAACGGATCCCGAACGCCACCGTCGCCCACGCGTAAACGCCCGTCAAAATGACCAGCCAGCCCGCCCAGATCCAGAGCAGCGTTTCGTGCCCGGCGAACCAGTAGCCCCAGTCGCGCGTGTTCTGTTCGTAATTGAACACCAGCCCGTTGCCGATGATACCCCAGACGAACGGCGGATAACACACCAGCGCCGCGACCCATCCCGCGACGAAGGGGTTGCCGCTGCGGATGTGGGCGTCGAGCGGGCGCATGGTGACGAGATAGCCGACCGTCCCGATCTGCACGTCGATCAGGAACAGCAACTCGATCGTCATGACACCCAGCGCGACCGGATTGCCGGCGATGGCTGCCAGATCGGCGTTCACCACATGGGCGAAGCCGCCCGGCACGATCGAGAGCATGAAGGCGCCGAAGAACCCCTTGATGATCCAGGAGCGCCAGTGCTTCTTCACCTGCTCGGCGTCCCAGCCCGGCTGGCCCATCAGCATGGCGCCGAAATGCCAGCTGTGGTCGCGCGGCTCGATCATCACTCGGTCGAGCCACATAACGTAAGGCACGGAAAGGACCACCAGCGGCGCAATCGCGGTTGCCAGCACGTCGAGCGCGAAGGCGTAATTGTCGGTCCAGTACCAGCGCCCCAGGCAATAGAGCGCGGCGATGATGGCCCAGGTGATCCACAACGCCCCGATCTTGGTCCAGGTGACCGACCGATCGCGCTTGCGCCTGTGCTTGAGCGACCAGTCGATCCCGGTCGTGGGATTGCGGTGGACCTTTTCAACGAGGATCGACCAGAGCACCATCGGGCCGCTGGCGAAAACCAGACCCATCAGCGCGGCGCTCGGGCCGACCATCCGCTCACGCGGGCCGGGAATGTCCAGCGCAGAGGCGATATCCGGCCAGTACCGGCAGATCGCGACCCAGACCAGCAGGCCAGCAAGGCCCACCAGCCCGGTCAGCGCCGACACGTCGCTTCGCGGCTTGCCGCCAGTTCCCGTCATCGTCGCCGTTGCCCCGCCCATCGCGCTCTCATAGCGCGATAACGGTTAACGGCGCGATAGCGATCAGCGGAAGGCGGTCACCCGCCCGCCATCGTCGAACACGTAGAGCGTGTTGTTCGCCACGATCGGCGGCAGGCTCACGGCATTGTCGAGCTGGGCGACGAGGCTGGCGGAACCTTCGCCCGTGCTCACCCGCCAGATCTCGCCGCGCGAATTGACCGACCACAGATTGTCGCCGGCCAGCACAGGGCCCTGCCAGAAGATCGGATCTTCGCGGTCCTTCTCATCGCGATAGCGCGCCAGCTGAGTGATCCAGCGCACCCGGCCGGTCGAACGGGCAATGGCGAGCATCCGCGCATCGTCGGTGAGCGTAAAGATCCACTCCCCCGCGATCGCCGGGGTTGAAATGCCCGCGAGGTTGAGCTCCCAGATGCGCTGGCCCGTCAGCAGTTCGTAAGCCGCCATGCGCCCGCCCTGGCCGAGCGCATAGACGCGCCCGTCGGCCACGATCGGATCGGCGTCGATATCGGTCAGCGAGCCGACTTGGGTCGAGATATTGGTGAGCGCCAGAGCGTCAGACCACAGCACGCGGCCATTCTCGTAGCGATAGGCCACCAGTTCGCCCGAGCTGTATCCGGCGACCACCGTCCCCTGTCCCGCCGCAGGGGCGGCCACGCCGAACACGCCGGCCTGGGTGCCCGAGGCGACCTCCTGCCACTGCTGCTCGCCGGTGGCGGCATTCAGAGCGAAGATCTGGTTGTCCTGCGTCATCACATAGACAGAGCCGAAGGCCACGGTCGGCGCGCCGCGCAGGGGGCCGGAAGGCTTGACCTTCCAGATTTCCGCGCCGGTGTTCGCGTCCAGCGCAGCGACCTCGCCCGTGCCGTTGGTGGCGTAGACCTTGCCGTCGGCATAGCTCGCCCCGCCGCCGAAGACCGAGGATTGCAGGTTGCGGTCAACATTCGCGCCATGCGTCCAGATTTTCGCGCCCGTTCCGGCGTCGAATGCATGGACCGTGCCCTGGCTGTCGACGACGAAGAGCTTGCCCCCACCGACCACCGGAGCAGACCCGAGCCGTGCGCGATTGGACGCGCCGGCGACCTGCGCGGACCAGGCGCGGGTCGGCTGGGCGGACAAAGCGAGGTGGCCATAGGCCTTGTTGGCCGTCGCGCCGGCCTGCGCCCATTCGGTGTTCGTCGTTGCCGGCGGCAGCACCACGCTCACGCTTGCCAGAGAGGGATCGACTTCGGCGGTGTTGACCACGCGCGACAGGATCGGGACCCGATTGCCCACGGTCGGCGTCACGTTGTCGTCATCACCGCCGCCGAAAAGGCCGCCCGCGCAGCCCGAAAGGCCGGTGGCGAGCGCCACCGCGGTAAGGGTCTGTGTCAGGAAGCGCTTGCGTTTGCCATGAACCATCGCGGGGAAGTCTCTTTCGTCTGGAATTGGTGTCACTCGCCTTCCGGCGGCGGACCTTGCGTGTTGACGCCCTGTTCCTCGAGCAGCTGGTCGACATCGACCACGGCATCCACTCCGAGCACGCCGGCCATCTGTCGGGCACGCGAGCGCAGGCCATCGGGAACTTCGTCGTCCTTGGCGATCTCGGCGAACAGCTTGCCCGCCTCGCTGCGGTTGCCGAGGTCGAGCTGCGCCATCGCCACGAGCTCGCCGGCGCTGCCGAAGAAGGGATTGCCCGGCTTCGCCAGCGGGCCGAGGTCGCGCACGACGGCGGTCTTGTCCATCGTGTCGTATTGTTCGGCGACCCGGCGGATGCGGGCCACGTCGCGAAGCACGGCCGGGGCATCGCCATCATCGGCGACCTGTCCGAACAGCTCGGCCGCCCGGGCAGTGTTACCCTGCTGGCTGGCGATGCCGGCCTGCATCATGAGGGCGTTGAACCGGGCAATCCCGTCGCCGTTCGCCGCGAGTTCGTTCAGAGCCTGCGATCCGGCGTCGAGATTGCCCGCCTCGACCTGATCGAGCGCGGCGGTGAAGGTTTCCGCGTTCCGCTCGCGCGCCGCATCCTGACGGCCCTGCCAGAAAAGGTATCCGCCGAATGCCACCACGGCAATGACGACGACCACCAGCAGCGGTATCCCATAGCGGCGCCCGAAATTCTCCATGTCGCCCTGCCGGACGGCGTCGTCGACTTCGCGCATCAGCGCTTCGTCCTCGGCAGCCTTGCGGCGCGCGGCCTTTTCCTGGCGGGTATCGATCAAGGGAGGTTTGGCCACGTCGAGGCTGGTCCGGTTCAGAATGCGGGAGAGGGATTTGTCGAGGGGCGGTCTTTAAGTCGGGCCGTGGCCAAGTTCAATGCTCGCGACCGCACCTGTGCCGGGTCGGGTGAACCGCGGATGAAATTGCCGATCGCGCGTCAGAGATCGCGCTTCATTGCGCTGGAATAGAGCCGGCGGTAGGTGGCGATCATGCCCTTCTCGTCGAAGGATTTGCGCGCCTTTTCACGGTTCGCGGCCCCCAGCGCCTCGCGCAGGGCCGCATCGCCCGCCACCTGGGCAAGCGCGCCCGACAGGTCCTCGTCATCGGGCCGGGCGGCGAGATAGGGGCGGTTTTCCTCCGCCACCATGTCGGCGATGTCGCCGACCCGCGGCGCGACCACGGGCAGCCCGGCGGCCATCGCCTCGACCACCGAGAGCGGGAACTGCTCGCTGTCGCTCGACAGGGCGAAAATGTCGAACAGACCCACGACTTTCGCGGGTTCGGGCAGGATGCCGGGCAGATGGACGCGGTGGTTGATCCCGAGCCGGTCCGCTTCGGCAACGATCCGTTCGCGCTCCGGTCCCTCGCCGGCGATCACGAGGTGCCACTCGTCGGAAAGTCCGGCGAACGCCCGTACCAGTCGCGGCAGGTTCTTGACCGGCCTGAGACCGGCCATGGTCCCGACCCAGCGCTCGCCCGGCCGCTTCAGCAGGCGCGGGATCGCATCGGGGCGCGGCTTCTTGGCGAACGCCTTGGTGTCGATGCCGTTGGGGATGCGCTTCACCCGGCCGAGCGGCTGCTGCCAGTCGACCAGCGCGATCTCCTCCAGCTTGTCGGACGGCACGACGAGACCCGACGCCTTGCCCAGCGCGATCCGGCGATACCAGGTCCGCCGCAGCTTGCGCCGTTCCGCCTCGCTCTCGTCGAAGCCATCCTCGTGATGGATGAGTGGCGGCAGGGCGTGGACCTCGGAAAAGAGCGTGTGCGCCATCACCGCATCCATCGCGCCCCAATTGTAGGTGAGGACGAGATCGTAGCCCTTCATCGCCTTGGCGAGGCGCTGGAGCCGGCCCGGCGTCGGCAGCCCCTTGAGGCTGGGAAAGGCGGGCTGGAGATCGACCGCGATCCCCTTGCGGATCCGTTCCGCCGCGCCGAGCTGGTCGGGCTCGGCCGAGACGATCGTGTGCCGCGCCGCATTGCCGAAAGCGTTGATGAGCTGGACGCTGCGCAATTCCTTGCCGCCGGGCGCGAAGCTCGACTGCAAGTGAAGTATATGGGGCTTGCCCCCCGGACCCGCGCTCATGCGATCCGGGCCAGCAAGGCATCGATCGCCGTGCGCACGCCGGGCTCGTCGAGCGTCGGAGCGTGGCCCGTATCCTCGACCGTCACGGTCTGCGCCTGCGGCAGCTCGCGCTCCATCCGCGCCAGCGTTTCGGCCGACAGGATATTCGACAGTCCGCCGCGAACCAGCAGCACCGGCTTATCCTTCAGACCCGCCAGCAGTGGCCACAGATCGGGCGGCACCGCCGCTTCCTCGGCCGCGAGGATCGGCTCGGCGATCTTCATGTCGTAATCGAAGGCGATGCGGCCGTTGCTGCACACAATCATGCTGCGCTTGGCCATCACCAGCCAGTCCTCGAGCGTGTAGGACGGGTGGGCCGCGGCGTGCGTTTCCTCCAGAGCGCGGGCGGCGTGCATCCATGTGGCGAAGCTGCGCCCCTGCCCCAGATAGGACCTGATCTTGTCGAGCCCTTCCGGATCGACGTTCGGGCCGATATCGTTGATCACCGCGCCCGCCAGCCGCTCCGGCGCCGAGCCCGCGACGATCAGCGTCATCAGCCCGCCCATCGAGGTCCCGATCGCGACGAAGCGGTCGATCCCCTCGGCATCGAGCAGCGCCATCAGGTCGCCGACATAGACCGGCGGCGCATAGCTCGCGCTGTCGGGTGCATAGTCGCTCTTGCCCCGCCCCCGCATGTCGAGCGCCAGCACGCGCCATTCGGGTGAGAGATGCGCCGCGAGCCCCTCGAAATCGCGCGAATTGCGGGTCAGACCATGGAGGCAGACGATCGGCGGGCGGTCGTCGGGACCGGGATAATCGCGGAAATGCAGGTCGAGGCCGTCGGCGCTCTGCCAGGTCCGGTCGGTGTAGGGAGCATCCATCCGCGCGCCGATACATGCTTTGCGCGCGCTTTGCGAGCCCTTGCGCCGGGCCGCCCGCCGCCCCACTGTCGCCAAGTGAGCAATCGTACCGACCCTTCCGCCTATCGTCCCGACACGCCGATCGCCGCTCTGGCGGACTGGCTCGCCGATCCGGTGGAGGCGGCGGATTTTCCCCGCACCGAGCTGCGGTTTCGCAACGATCGCGCAGCGGATAGCATCGGCCTCGCCGATCTTTCCGACGCGCAGTGGATCGCGCATTTCGGGAGGTTCGGGCCCCTTCCCGACAACCTGCCCCAGCCCCTCGCCCTGCGCTATCACGGTCATCAGTTCCGGGTGTACAATCCCGAGATCGGCGACGGGCGCGGCTTCCTGTTCGCCCAGCTCCGCGACCGCGACGACCGCCTGCTCGATCTCGGCACCAAGGGCTCCGGCCGCACGCCGTGGAGCCGCAGCGGCGACGGACGGCTGACTTTGAAGGGCGCCGTACGCGAAATCCTCGCGACCGAAATGCTCGAAGCGCTCGGGGTGAACACCTCCAAGACCTTTTCCGTGATCGAGACCGGCGAGCAATTGCAGCGCGGCGACGAACCTTCGCCCACCCGTTCGGCCGTGCTGACGCGCCTGAGCCACGGACATATCCGGATCGGCACCTTCCAGCGCCTCCTCGCGCTGGAAGAACGCGAGCACATGGCCGCGCTGGTCGATTATTGCCTTACGCAATTTCCCGGCCCGCCCCCGCCCGAGGGCGCGCCCGGCCGCAACGAACCGGCCGTGCGGTTGATGCATCAGGTGGTCGAGCGGCTGGCAGACTGTGCGGCGGCGTGGATGGTCGCCGGTTTCGTCCACGGCGTGCTCAACACCGACAACATGAACATCACCGGGGAGAGCTTCGATTACGGGCCGTGGCGCTTCCTGCCGCGCTGGGACCCCGGCTTCACCGCCGCCTATTTCGACCATGCCGGGCTCTATGCCTTCGGTCGCCAGCCGGAGGCCGTGCACTGGAATTGCGGACAGCTGGCGGTCGCGTTGAGATTGCTCGCCGACGCACCGCCGCTGATTGCCGCGATCGAGCGGTTCGGACCGCTCTACACCGAGGCGATTGGCCGGCGCTGGTGCTGGCGCTTGGGGCTTGCGAGCGTCGGGCCGGACGCGGACGGGACGCTCGTCTCGGCGTGCGAGAAATCTTTGGCCGAAACCGGGATCGCGCCAGACAGCTTCTTCCACCGCCATCGCGGCGGACGTCGCGCCGAAGGTCCGCTGGCCGAGGCATTCGCCTCGCACCGGCCGCATGGGCCGGATCATCCCTATTGGGAGGAGCCGGAGCCGCAATCCATGCTGATCGACGAGGTCGAGGAGATCTGGTCCGCGATCGACGAGCGGGACGACTGGAGCGTGCTCGACAAGAAAGTCGCGGCGATTCGGCGGGCGGGCGAAGCGCACGGCACTCCGCCCGAACCCCGGGGACACGCCTGAACGGCAGAGCTCAGCGCGAGGGGGCGGAGCTCACCATTTCGAGCGGCTGGAGATCGATCCCGAACAGTTTCCAGCGGCCCTGCTCCCACTGGTAATAGAGGTCGAACCCGATCGACACCGGGCGCAGCTGAAATATGCCCTGCACCCGGAAAACATCCTCGCGAACCATCTGCGGTGCGACCGAATAAGTCGGCGGCACAAGCAGCGCATTGCTGAGATCGACCTGCTGGGTCCGGAAACCGGCGAAAACCTGCGCCAGCTGTGCGGCATTGTTGTTGATCTGGAAACCCTGCGCGGAAATGTCGCGCAGGACGGAATAATTGCCCGACTGGTTGGCATGGTCGACCGCCGCGATCGTCGACCAGATCATCTTGGACAGTTCGAGCTGGCTCGGTGTCGGCCGGACCGAAGACGGCGGCCGGACGGTCGGTTGCGCGGGCTGCTGCGCTTGCGCGGTGAGCGACAAGAAAAATGCCGGGGCGAGAAGCCCCGGCATCTTCGATAGGTGTGCGATCCTTGGCATGATCGTCGCTGTAACGTCTTACCAGGCGATCTGGAAGCCGCCGCGCGCGCCGACCTCGCCGCTGTCGAAACCGACGCCGAGACCCGCGGAGACCGACGCATACTCGCCGACCCTTGCGGACATCGCGACCGTGCCGGCGCCCTGATCATCGAAGTAGCCAAGACCCCCGGACACGCCGAAATTGGTCCCGGCCGGAAGCGCGGGCGATTCCATCGCCAGGGCCATGGCGACGCCTTCATTGGCCCGGTCGATCGCCCGGGCGTTTTCGGCCGTCTGGCCGAACAGCTGGTTGATCTGCCCGGTCTGGTTCGACGTGAGCTGTTGCAGCGCGGTGATGGCCGTGCCCTGCGATGCGATCGCGGCCGTGTTGTTGGCCACCGCAGCCGAGGTCGCCAGCGCCGTGCGGCCCAGCGTTCCGCTGTTGTCGGTGGTGACCGCGAAGACGGTGCCAGTCTGGCTTGCCGTGCTCGTGCCCAACCCCGCAATCACGACCTGACCGTCGTTCGCCGCGACTGCTCCGTTGCCGATAGCGATGGAGTTGACGCCGGTCGCGCTCGACTGGTTGCCGACCGCGATCGAACCGGCGCCCGAAGCGGTCGCCGCCTCGCCGACGGAGACGGAGCGCACGCCGCTGGCCGTCGCCAGATGGCCGAGCGCTGTCGCGCGTTCGGCCGTGGCGTTGGACCGCCAGCCATAGGCCGTCGCTCCGGCACCGACGGCGCTCGCCTGACCGCCGACGACAGTGGTCGACGCGCCGCTTGCCCGGGTCTGGAAGCCGTCCGCCCCGTCGCGATTGCCGCCGATGGCGATCGAATCGCCCCCTTCGGCCGACGCGGTGTTGCCGAGAGCGATGGCGTTCGTGCCGGATGCGACCGCATCCTCGCCGCCGGCAAAGCTCTGGTCACCAGACGCAGTGGTCTGATGGCCGACCGCGGTCGCCATCGCGCCGGTGGCCCGGGCCTGCCAACCGAAGGCGGACGCCCCCGGGCGTGCTGGCGACCGATTCCCCGCCCAGTGCGGAGGTCGAATTGCCCATCGCCATGGCATCCGCGCCGAGCGCCAGGGCATCGATCCCGTTCGCCACCGCGCCGTCGCCGTCGCCGTCCGCATCACTGCCGATGGAGACCGCGCCGACGCCCCGCGCCTCGGCATCGGAGCCGAACGCGATGCCAGCGGCGTCGGTCGCCAGGGCGCCGTACTGGCCACCGCTGACATCACCGCCGATGGCGATCCCGCCGGTGCCCAGCGCACCCGCCTTCTCACCCATCGCGACACTGGCCGTGCCGCCGGCCGAGGCCAGGTGGCCGACCGCGGTCGCGAGCGAGTTGGTCGCGGTCGAGCGCCAACCGATCGCCGTCGCGCCCGGGGCCGCGTCCACGGCCGTCAGAACGCCCGCGTCGAGATCCTCGGCCGTCACATCCTCCGCCACGAGGCCGGCAAAGGCTTCGCCGCCGATCACAGTGGTGGAATTGCCGTTGGCCGATGCCTCGTCACCCACAGCGAGAGCGTCGATGCCGGTCGCATCGGCGACGTAGCCGATCGCGGTGGCATTGGCGCTGCCCGTGGTGGCGGTGTTGCCGATCGCCATCGAATTGGCGAAGTCGGCACTCGACTGGCTGCCATATGCAACCGCGCCGTCACCGTCCGCGGACGACACGCTGCCGACCGCCGTGCCGCTGGAACCGGCCGCGCTCGCCGCGTTGCCGATAGCGACCGAAGCGAGGCCCGATGCGTCGGCGCCGTTGCCGTAAGCCGACGAGAAGGCGTTGCTGGCCGAGCTGCCGCGGCCCACTGCCGTGGCGAAGAACGACGTGCCGCCCGACCCGGCGGCAGCATCTTCGCCGATGGCAACCGAGCCACTGCTGACGACGGAGGCGCCGTCACCGACCGCGACCGACGAATTGCCGCCCGCATTGGCGCCGTTGCCGAGCGCGGTGGCGTTGCTGATCGCGAAACCGCCTGCACCCGCGTCGTTGCCGATAGCGACGTTGTTCGAGCCGAACGAGCCGGTGTTGGTGCTGCGGCCGATCGCGATGTCGTTGGTGCCATTGGCAGACGCCCCCTCGCCCAGCGCGATCGCATCGGTGCCGCCGGCGGTCGGCTGCGCCCCGTCGCTGTTGACGGCGACATAATCGGCCGCACCGGCTGCGGCGACCGCGACGTTGAGCTGGCCCACATTCACCGCATCGGTGTCGGCGGTGCCGGCCGCGACGTTCGTGATCTGGCGTTCGGCACCCGCGGCGCCGACCGAGACCGTGTTGTCGCGATCCGCGAGCGATCCGGCGCCCAGCGCAACCGCGTTGTCCGCAGTGGCGGAGGACACGTCACCGATGGCCACCGACCGTTCGCCCGCGGCATTCGCGGCTTCGCCGACCGCAAGCGAGCGCACGCCGCTCGCATTGGCGAGGTGGCCGAGCGCGTGGGCGCGTTCCGCCGTGGCTTCCGAACGCCAGCCGTAAGCGGTCGTGCCCGCACCGGTCGCCAGCGCCTGGCCGCCGACGACGGTGCTCGACGGTCCGCTCGCGACCGTCGCACGACCGTCGGCCCCGTCGCGGTTGCCGCCGATGGCGATGGAATCGCCGTCCACGGCCTGCGCGGTGTTGCCGATGGCGATGGCGTTCGTGCCGGATGCGACCGCATCCTCACCGCCGGCGAAGCTCTGGTTTCCCGACGCGGTCGTCTGGTGGCCGACGGCAGTCGTCACCGCGCCGGTCGCGTTGGCCTGCCAGCCGAGAGCGGTCGATCCGGGGGTGTTGGCGAGCGATTCGCCGCCGACGGCGGTCGTGGAAGCGCCAGTCGCCTCGGCATCCTCGCCACAGGCCAGAGCGTCGGCACCGCTGGACGTGGCACCCGCGGTCGTCTGGCCGGCGGGTGCATTGCCGTTCAGCACGCACTGATAGCCGTCGTCGGGGAGTTCCTGCGCGGAGAGGGTCGACGGCACGGCGAGGCCGATGGCCAGAGCGCCTGCGGAAACACTTACCGCGAGCCTGGCATAATTTTCGATGTGACGAAACATTCGATGTGACGAAACATATGCATCCTCCTTGTTCTGGGTCGAGCGACCCGGGGCGGCATGCGAACCATTCGCACGCTGCCCCAGCATTCCCTGAGGGAGGATGGCATCCGGCATGGCGAAACCCCCGTAGCGCCGCCGGACAAATCTTATGTTTTGATTGAACTCCCCCTCAAGCGGTGCGATTTGAAGCCGTCGCACCTATCGGCGAGGTCGCGCGCCGGCATCCTGCCCGGATTGGCAGGGACTTTCCGGAACGCGTTGATGCTAATGCCTTTTTGCTGATAGGAATCCAAGAGTTATTTAATTTTTGTTTATTCGGGACACGACTTGGCAAATTCGGAAATCGTTTCGATCGAACCGGCGACCGGCCGGGAATTGTGGCGTGGAGCGGTCGGCGAAGTGGACGCCGCGATCGGGGCATCACGCGAGGCGCTGACCCCCTGGGCGCGTCGCCCGCTGGCGCAGCGTATCGAGTTCATGCGCCGCTTCGCCAACGAAGTGCGCAAACAGGCCGATCCCTTTGCCGAACTGATCGCCCGCGAGACCGGCAAACCCCTGTGGGAAGCCCGGACCGAGGTGGAAGCGGTGATCGGCAAGGTAGAAATTTCCATCACTGCCTATGCCGAGCGCACGGGCAACAAGAAGCTCGACAGCGCCCTGCAAGGCACGGCGGCGGTCCGCCACAAGCCGCACGGCGTGATGGCCGTGCTCGGGCCGTATAACTTCCCCGCGCATCTACCGAACGGGCACATCGTCCCCTCGCTGATCGCCGGCAATACGGTGATCTTCAAACCGAGCGAGAAGACGCCCGCCACCGGCGAGTTCCTGGTCCGGTGCTTCCACGCGGCGGAAGTTCCGGCGGGCGTGGTGCAGTGCCTCATCGGCGGGCCGGACGAGGGCAAGGAACTGGTCGGCCATCCGCTGGTCGACGGCGTCCTGTTCACCGGATCGGCCCGCGCGGGGATCGCGATCAACCGCAAGCTCGCCACCGAGCCGGGCAAGATCGTCGCTCTCGAGATGGGCGGCAACAATCCCATCGTCGTCCTCGACACGCCCAAGCTGGAGGACGCCGCTGCCACTATCATCCAGTCGGCCTTCACCTCGGCGGGCCAGCGCTGCACTGCGGCGAGGCGGCTAATCGTGGTCGATTCGATGTACGACAAGACCGTCGAGGCGGTGAAGAACCTCGCGAGCCGCCTCATCGTGGACGAACCCTTCGCCGATCCGCAGCCCTTCATGGGGCCGGTGATCGACAACCAGACCGCCGATCTCCTGAGCGAGAGTTTCGTCGAACTCATGAGCCGCGGCGGCCGGCCGATCATGCATATGCGGCGCCCGAAGGAAGGCCTCCCCTTCCTGAGCCCGGCGATGCTCGATGCCACTGACATCAGCGAGCGCCCCGACCTCGAACTGTTCGGCCCGCTGCTCCAGGTGATCCGGGTGAGCGATTTCGAACAGGCGATCGCAGAGGCGAACGCCACCCGCTACGGCCTTTCGGCCTCGCTGGTCGGTGGCCAGCCGAAGGATTTCGAGACCTTCTGGAACGAGATCCGCGCTGGCATTATCAACTGGAACCGGCCCACCAACGGTGCGTCTTCGGCCGCGCCTTTCGGCGGTGTCGGGCTGTCGGGCAATCACCGTCCGGCCGCCTTCTACGCCGCCGATTACTGCGCCTATCCGGTCGCCAGCACGGAGATGGGCCAGCCGCGCGCCAGTATCGGCGTGGGCCTCGCCAACGGCTGACGGAGGGGGTGCGGGCCTGCCCCCACCCCCAGCCCGGTCACTGCATGCTAGTGACCAGGTCGATCTCGGTGATCCCGCTGGGCAGCCGTCGCCCGTAGACGACATAGGCGGATCGGCCCTTCGTGCCGCTGAGGATGTTGTCGCCGACCGCCTTCACGTGCTCGGTATTGAAGCCGGCCGCCTGCGCGCGGGTGTTGTAGAAGGCGAGGACGTCGTCGAGCGGGACCGGCGTGCGGAAGGTGACGACGCGCAGGCTGCAACTACCCTCGTCCGTTCCGGCGGCCTCCCGCGTGTTGCCGCGCGGATAGACCGGGAACGCGCCGGGCAGCTTGGCCGCCCAGGCCGTGGTGTATTCGACGCGCGAGGCGCAATCCTGCCCGCCCGGCTCCACCGCAGCGAGCGCGGCCTGACGCATCGCGGCGGTCACGTTTTCGCCCCGTCCGAGCTCGCGAGGGTTTCCTGCGCGGCGCAGCGCGCCGGTTCCGCCGATCATCTCCATCGCCCGGCTGCGCGCGGCGGTCACCGCCTCGGGCGAGGTGTCGATCTGCGGCAGACTGCCATCGCCCGTCCCGCTCAGCGCGGCATTGCCCTCGTTGCTTCCGGCAAGGTCGGGATCGCTCGCCAGATCCTCGTCGAGCGCGGCCTGGGCGGCAGGGTCGATCTCCCCCGCGTCATCCTGCGCATCGTTCCCGCCCGAACAGGCGGCGAGCAGCGCGAGTGGGGTCGCGGCGAACAGGAGGGAAAGGCGCATCAAGGTGACTCCGATTGACTCGGGTCTCGAATAGCCTGCCAACGGGGGCGGATGCCAGAACCAACCGTCGCCTGCGCCAGCGCGGGACGGTCGGACCTGCAAAATTGAAGACGCCGCCCCCGCCCTTCAGCAAGGCAGGAAACGGCGCCTTCCGCGGCCCGGTGGGTGCCGCGTACCGGCCGCGGGTGGGCGCGGCCGGAACCGGTGAGGTCAGTTCAGATCAACGGCACTTGCTGCCGCCGCGGTCGATCTCGCGACCGAGCAGCGCACCACCGGCGGCACCGAGGATCGCGCCGAGCGTGCGGTCGCCATTACGTCCGGCGATCTCGCGGCCGAGCAGGGCACCGGCGGCGCCACCAATCAGCAGGCCGGTCGTGCCGTCCTTGCGCTGGCAGTAATAGCGGCCGTCATTGCCGCGCCACACGCGGGTGTCGCGATAGACGCGGTCGTCATAGCGGCTGTTGTAGCGGTCATCGCGACCATAGCGGCGGCGATCGTCCCAGCGGCCGCGATACTGGTCGAAGCTCGTGTCGCCATAGACGGGGGTCTGCTGGCCGTACGAGGTGAACGGCGTGGCGGCGGCGGCGTGCGTTGCCGGCGCGGCCGAAGCGGGGGCGGAGAGAGCGAGGGTGCCGGCAGCGATGGCCAGGCCGGTGGTCTTGAGCGAGTTGAACATGGCGACAGTCCTTTCTGTTGGTCCCTGAACCCCGAGGGGAAGAGTTCACCCTTGGAACACGTTCATCAATAGGGCCCCTTATCTGAACGGACTGCAACCGCGCTGTCAGATACGCATTTTTTCGTTTTTCCTGATTTCGCCCGTCATTCCCCGCGCTTGCGGTGCGGGGACGGGAAGCCTAGCGGCCTCGACATGAACGAACCCGGCGCGAACCCACCCCGATCCGAATCGCGAACCGGCCTCTACGCCGCGATCGGCGCCTATGTGATCTGGGGCTTCTTCCCGCTCTACCTGCTGCTTGTCGCGGAAGTGCCGCCGATAGAGTTCGTCGCATGGCGGATCATCTGGACGCTCCCGGTCTGCATCGTGATCGTGCTGGTCCGTCGGCAATGGCCCCAGATCAGGGCCGCATTGACGAACGCCCGCGTCCTCACCCGGCTTCTGCTGTCCTCGGTCCTCATCGCGATCAACTGGTTCACCTATGTCTGGGCGGTGCAGAGCGGTTACGTGCTCGCGGCCAGCCTCGGCTACTACATCAACCCCCTGTTCAACGTCCTCCTCGGCACGATGCTGCTGAAGGAGCGGCTGAGCCGGGCGCAATGGATCGCGGTCGGGCTGGCCGGGATCGGCGTCGCCCTCCTGGCCGGCGGCGCGCTGACGACCTTGTGGATCAGCCTGACACTGGCGGTGAGTTTCGGGACCTACGGGCTGGTGAGAAAGCAGCTCGATGTCGGCTCGCTGCCCGGACTGACGATCGAGTCGGCACTGCTCCTGCTGCCCTCCGCCGGGATCGTGTGGTGGTATGCGGATCGCTTCGGCTCGGCTTTCGCGGTCTCCCCCGGCCTCAGCGCGGCGATCGCGCTCGGCGGCGTGGTAACCGCCGTGCCGCTGCTGATGTTCGCGGTGGCGGCGCGGCGGCTGCCCTATTCGATGCTCGGCTTCGTGCAGTTTCTCGCGCCCAGTGTGGTCTTCATCCTCGGCCTCACCGTCTTCCGCGAGGAGCTGCGACCGGCGCAGCTCGCCTGCTTCGCCTGCATCTGGGCGGCCGCGGCGATCTTCGTATGGGACCTGTGGCACCGCAGCCGGGCCCGCGCGGCGGCGGCCCGGCCGCTCTAGCCGACCATCCGCCAGCCCAGTGTCTCGCCGGCGTGGAAGGGCACCACCGGCTCGCCGCCCCCATCGACCTCGTCCGGCACCACGACCTCGCCGCGCTCCAGCGTCACGCTCTCCGCATTGACCGGCAGGCCGTAGAAGCGCGGTCCGGCCAGCGAGGCGAAGGTCTCGAACCGGTCCAGCGCGTTCTCCTCGTCGAAGACCTGAAGGTAGCTTTCGAGCGCGAAGGGCGCGTTGAAGATGCCCGCGCAGCCGCAATCCGATTCCTTCGCCCCGCGATGATGCGGCGCGCTGTCCGTGCCGAGGAAGTAGCTGTCCGAACCGGAGGTCGCCGCCTTGCGCAGCGCCAGCCGGTGCTTCTCGCGCTTGGCGACCGGCAGGCAGTACATGTGCGGCCGGATGCCACCGACCAGTATCGCGTTGCGGTTGATGTGGAGGTGCTGCGGCGTGATCGTGGCTGCGACGTTCGGCCCGCTGCTCTCGACGAAAGCGACCGCGTCGGAGGTCGTGATGTGCTCGAAGATCACCTTCAGTTCGGGCAGCCGGGCGACCAGCGGTTCGAGCACCCGGTCGATGAACACCGCCTCGCGGTCGAAGATGTCGATATCGGCGTCGACCACTTCGCCGTGGACGCAGAGCGGCATTCCGATCGCGGCCATGCGCTCGAGCACGCCCATGATGCTGGCGATGTCGGTCACCCCGCCCGCGGAGTTGGTGGTGGCGCCCGCCGGGTAGAGCTTGGCCGCGGTCAGCACGCCGTCCGCATGGCCCGCCGCGAGATCGTCAGCATCGCTGTGATTGGTGAGGTAGGCGGTCATCAGCGGGGTGAACACGATCCCTTCCGGCACGGCGGCGCGGATGCGGTCGCGATAGGCGCCTGCCATGGCGGTGGTGGTAACCGGCGGCGAGAGGTTGGGCATCACGATCGCGCGGGCGAACTGGCGGGCGGTGTGCGGAACCACCGCGCGCATGGTCTCGCCGTCGCGGAAGTGGAGGT
Organism: Erythrobacter sp.; assembly: GCA_025698865.1. Lineage (GTDB taxonomy): Bacteria > Pseudomonadota > Alphaproteobacteria > Sphingomonadales > Sphingomonadaceae > Qipengyuania. The sequence goes on from JAILWQ010000006.1 coordinate 40,272, forward strand.
GCCAGTCGTCGGGGCGGCGGATGGCCAGGCGAGTCATCGGGGCCCCTCCCCTGTAGGACATGGACCGGGTGTTACACTGTCCTGAGGACGAAAAAACCGGGGGCGGACGGGCGCTGGATGCCGCACGGGAAGGGAGAACTCGCAAGCCATGTTCGCCCCATAACGCGCCGAACCGCTGTAGGACAGGCGCCACTTGATCCGCCGGTCCCCAAAGCCCAGCTTGGGCGCATGACCGCAACCCGCCTGTTCGACCGCGCCGTGGTGCGCCTTTCCCCGCAGGACGAGGCGGAGGACGTCGCCGCCTTCCTCCAGGGCCTCGTCACCAACGACGTGACCGGGACGCTGCCCGCCTATGCCGCGCTGCTGACGCCGCAGGGCAAGACGCTGTTCGATTTCCTCGTCTGGCCGGCGGGCGAGAACGGGCTGCTGCTCGATTGCGAGGCCGAGGCGGCCGAGGATCTGGCGAAGCGGCTCTCGCTCTACCGGCTGCGCCGCAAGATCGACATTGCCGTGGACCCGGAGGTCGCCGTCCACTGGCAACCCTTTCCGGGCGATGGCGGCGCGGCCGATCCGCGCCTTGCCGAACTCGGCCAGCGCTGGCTTGCGCCCGTGGCGGATACGGACGAGAGCGCCGACGATGCCTGGACAGCACACCGCCTGTCGCTCGGCGTGCCCGAGACCCGCGCGGACCTCGCGGACATATTGTGGCTGGAAACAAACGCGGTCGAGTTGAACGGCGTCGCCTTCGACAAGGGCTGTTATATCGGCCAGGAAAACACCGCGCGGATGAACTGGCGGCAGAAGGTCAATCGCCGGCTGGTCGTGGTGCCGATCGACCGGTCGGAGGAAAAGCGGCGCAAATCCGCCTATCCCGACCTCGGCTTCGCAGTCGACCATTTGCGGGTGGACGATATCGACGCCGGGCCGCTGCCCGACTGGCAGAAGGCGGCGCTCAGCGCGGCGGACTGACCGCCGCCAGCGAATTGACCAGCATCCGCTCCGCCCGGTCGCGCGCGGCGGACGGCGAGAGGCCGAGCGAGCGCGACAGCGCCGATCCGATCAGCGCGTCGCCCATCGCCATCAGCACCAGAGCCAGCGTGTCCTGGTGGATGCGGCCTGTGTATTCGTGCCCGTCGGCCTCGCCCGGAGCAATCTCGTCGACCAGCTGATGGATGGTTTCCACGATCGGCGTCAGCGCGTCCTCGTTGCCGGTCAGGATCATCCAGCTGGCAAGCGCGCCCGCCCCCTCCTTGTCGAAAGCGTCGAAGGCGAGATCCACCACCTCGCGCGGATTGCCGAGCCCGGCACGGCTGGCCCGCACCGCCTCGGCGATGGTGTCGCACACGGTCCCGGCGAGATAGCCCGCCAGCGCCTTCTGCAGCCCTGCGGCCGAGCCGAAATGGTGGAGCAGATTGGCGTGCGTGCGGCCGATGCGCGCCGCCACGGCCTTGAGCGTCACCGATTGCGGCCCGGTCTCGATCAGCAGCTGGCGCGCCGCCTCCAGCGCGGCGAGGCGCGACTCCTCGGGGCTCAAACGCTTCCTGCTTGCCACGTATTTATCCTTAATTTAGCGTTAGCCACCATGACGTCACCGACCGAAGAGCTAGACCCGGTCCGACAGGACGGCAAGGCCCGCCCCGCCCCGGACACCCCCGTAGCGGACAACAGCGCGTTCGGCTTCGCCCGCAACAGCGCAACGCCGATGGAACACGAACTGATCGTGCGCGACCGGCGGTTCGACCGGCAGCAAAAGAGCCCGCGCTGGTGGCATTCGGGCGATCCGGTGGCCACCGCGTGGTACAATTCGGTGAGCGCCAGCCTGCCGCGCGGCGAGGCGTTCTTCATCGACACGCTCAAGCCCTTCCGCGACGATCTGCCGCCCCGGCTGCGGGCCGAGGTGCGGGCCTTCAGCAAGCAGGAAGTGAACCACACACGCGAGCACGTGGCCTTCAACCGCCTCGTCGCCGACCATGGCTACAATGTGGAAAGCATCGCGGAAGGCATCCAGGCGATGCTCGATTTGACCGAGGGGCGGCCGAAGGAATTCAACCTCGCGATCACCATCGCTCTCGAACATTTCGCCGCGATCATCAGCCGGCATCTGCTGGCCGACCCGCGCTATCTCGAGGGTGCCGATCCGGAAGCCGCCGAGATCTGGCGCTGGCACGCGATGGAGGAAATCGAGCACAAGGGGCTGGTGTTCGACGTCTGGCTCCACGCGACCAAGGACTGGAGCGCGTGGAAACGCTACAAGACGCGCGCGCTGATCGCCCTGCTCATCACGAGGAAATATTTCGGCAACCGGGTGCGCGACGCGATCGGCCTGCTCGAACAGGACGGCTTCGACCGCCGGACCGCCAAGCGCAAGCTTCGCGCCTTCCTGTGGTGGAAGCCGGGTATGATGCGTCGGATGTTCGTCGAATGGGCGGCGATCCTGATGCCGGGCTTCCACCCATGGAAGCACGACGACCGCGCCCTGCTCGGCAAGACGCAGAGCGACTACGCCGCGGCGGTAATGCCAGCCGAGTAGGCTTATTGACATCGATGTAAGTAACGGCTACTTACACTCCTGTAAGTAGCCAATGCGAGTCGCGCCATGAACGCACCTGCCCATATCGATTTCGACAACCGCACCGATCCCACGCCCCGCGATCTTCAGATCGTGGTCCGGGACGAACGCTTCAATCGCGGCACTACGCCGCGGCGCTGGTGGGCGGGCGAGCCTTTCGGCACCGCCTGGCACAATGCGCTCTCCGCCACGTTCCCGCGCGGAGAGGCGTTCTTCATCGAGGCGGTGAAGGCCCACCGTGAAGGCGCTCCGGCGAAGCTCGAGGCCGAGATCCGCGCTTTCGTGAAGCAGGAGATCAACCACACGCGCGAGCATATCGCCTTCAACCGGCTGGCCGAGGATCACGGTTACGACATCAAGGCGATCGACAAGCGTGTCGAGGAACTGCTCGCCCTGACCAAGGGGCGCCCGGCGATCGCCAATCTGGCGGTGACGATGGCGCTCGAGCATTACACCGCCATGATGGCGCACGAATTCCTCGCCAACCCGCAGCATTTCGAGACCTCTGATGCGGAGGTGCGCGACATGTGGCGCTGGCACGCGGTCGAGGAGATTGAGCACAAGGGCGTCGCCTACGACACCTGGAACCACGCGACGAAGGGCTGGAGCGCGTGGCGCCGCTGGCGGGTGCGCAGCCTCGTCATGGTGCTGGTGACCGGGCGCTTCTTCAAGAACCGCTGGATCGACGCGATGATGCTGCTCGAACAGGACGGCATAACCGGCTGGAAGGCGCGCTGGGGCCTGTTCAAGTACCTGACGGTGACTCCAGGCGTCGTGCGCCGTATCTTCCCCGCATGGCTCGCCTATTTCAAGCCGGGCTTCCACCCCTGGGACCACGACGATCGCGAACTGATCGGTCTCTACGAGGGCGAATTCACCGACGCCCTGATGCCGGCGGAATGAGACAATAAAGGCCCCGCAAGCAAATGCGGGGCCTTTTTGCATCCGGCATCACGCCGCGCATTTCAGCTCGATGCGCGGGGCATCCTCGGCGAGATCGAGCGCGTATTCAACGCAGTCCGTCTCGCCGCCCCGGGCGCGGCTGAAGCGCCGCGCGATTATGCCGGTTCGTCGGAACCCGGCCTTGCAGAGGACCTTGCCGGATGCCGGGTTGTCGGTGAAATGCCCGGCGACCAGCCGCTCGTGGCCGAGAAAGCGCGCCAGATCGACCAGCGCGCGGGCCGCTTCGGTGGCGAAGCCCCTGCCCCACCATGTCCTCGCGATCCAGTACCCGATCTCGACCTCGCCCGCCTGTTCGCCGAAGCCGGCGCTGCCGATCACGCCTTCGCCAGGCAGTTCGACGAGGAAATGGGGGACGCGCATGTCCTGCGCCATCGAGGCGAACTCCACCGCGTCTGCGTAACCATAGGGCCACGGCGCGCGGGCGAGATTGCCCACGATCGCTTCCTCTCCGATCGCGCTCAGGATCGCGCCGGCATCTTCGGGCCAGGCAGGCCGCAACAGCAGCCTTTCGGTGACATGGAACATTCTCGGTCTCCCCGTAGGACCACGCTCCGGGCCTCCTAGGCCGGACACGTGACGTTTGCGTGATGGCGAAACACGATTTCGCCGCTGCGGTTTTTCGAGGGAGAAACGACAAGAGGGAGACGGCCCCCTCCCTTGCGGAAAGGTCCCATCTCCCTCTTCGTATGCCGGTCGTTAACCCGGCTGGGACCGTTCCGTCTGGACGATCCCTGTCACGGAGCGTCCGTTTATTCGGCTGCCTGCGCCATCATGTCTACCGACACGTATTTGCGCGAAAGCTTGCCGTCGTGGAATCGCACGACACCGTCGGTAAGCGCGAACAGCGTGTGGTCCTTGCCCATGCCGACATTGCTGCCCGGGTAGAACTTGGTGCCACGCTGGCGCACGATAATGTTGCCGGCGACGACCTGCTCGCTGCCGAACTTCTTCACGCCGAGGCGACGACCGGCCGAATCGCGACCGTTGCGGGACGAACCGCCTGCTTTCTTATGTGCCATCGTCCGTGCTCCTTACTTGCTGTCGTCCGCCTTGGCGGCGGCTTTCTTGGCCGGCGCCTTCTTGGCGGCGGGCGTCTTGGTCTCGGTGGCTTCGGTGCCCGACTTCGCGGGCGCCGCATCCTTCTTCGGCGCGGCCTTCTTGGCCTTGGGCGCGGCGGCTTCCGAAGCTTCGGTCGTCTTGGGCGCGTCGTCCGACTTGGCGGCAGCCTTGGCAGGCGCGCTCTTCTCGGCCTTCGAATCGCCGACCTGGACGATCCGCAGCAGGGTCATCTGCTGGCGGTGACCGGCCTTGCGACGGTAGTTGTGGCGACGGCGCTTCTTGAAGACGGTGACCTTCTCGCTCTTCGCCTGGGCGATGATCTCGGCCGAAACCTGGACCTTGCCGGCGTCGGCCAGATTGTCGCCTTCGCCCGCGAGCAGGACATCGCCCAGCGTAACGGTGTCACCGGCCTCGCCGGCCAGCTTCTCGACTGCGATCTTGTCTCCGGCGGCAACCCGGTACTGCTTGCCGCCCGTGCGCACGACTGCGAACATGGTGCTATTCTCTCGTTCAATTTGCTGTGCCGACACCTCCACCCGACGAATTCAGGCGAATGACCGACGCACCCGGCGACCCGCCCGATGGCAGGTTGCGGAAAGATGGTGGCCGTTAAGGGAAGACCCGCCGCAAGTCAACGCCGTTGCGGCGCGCGCATGCAGGAAATGCACCCTTCGCGCTGGCGCCGGGCGCGCCGCGTGCTAGAGGGAGCGCGATGCACCGTCCAGCACCATCGCCATCGATCCCTTCGGCCGCTTTCGCGCTCGTACTCGCACTGGGGCTCGGGGCATGCCAGAGCGCCTCGGGCAATTATCCGTCGCTCGCCATTCGCGACATCGAGCGGGCGGAAGGGCAGTTCGAGCCTGTCGAAACCCCGCCGCTGGACGTTCCCGAAGTGCCCACCGGCCTGACCGGACCGCTGCCCGAACGCCTCGCCGCTCTTTCGCAGAGCGCGCGCGCGGCGCACGAACGCTTCCTCGCCGCCCGGCCCGGCGCCTCGCGGCTGACCGCCGCCGCCTCGGGCGCATCCATCGGCAGCGACGCGTGGGCGAGCGCCGAAGTCGCGCTGTCGGACCTCGATTCGATCCGCAGCGACACGGCAATCGCGCTCGCCGATCTCGACAACCTCGCCATCGCGGCCGCGGTCCAGTCGGAGGAGCGGACCGCGATCGACGCCGCTCGGGCCGAGGTTCTTGCGCTGATCGTCGAGGAAGACAGCACGCTGCGGGATCTGCGGGCCCGGTTGCGCTAGTCCGGCGTGGTCCACCGCGCCAGATCGGCGTGATCCTCGCCGCGCGGTTCGACCCAGCGCCATTCGCCGTCCGGATCCGACCCGCGCCGCTCGCGCTTCCAGAACCACGCCGCGGATTTCAGGTGGTCCATCACGAACATCGTGGCATCGAAGGCGTCGCGCCGGTGGCGGGCCGCTGCGGCGACGAGGACGATGGCATCGCCCGGCTGCATCACGCCGACCCGGTGCCAGGCGAGCACCCCGTCGAGCGAAAAGCGCGCGATCGCCTGCTGTGCCAGCGACTCCATGCCCGGCTGGGTCAGCGGCGCGTAATGGGTGAGTTCCAGCGCCTTCACGTCGCCGTCGGGGCGGACCTTGCCGAGAAAGGAGGCAATGGCGCCCGCCTCGCCGTGCGCCGCGTTGAACGCCGCCAGCCCCTCGCCAACCGAAAGGCCGCGATCGAGCAGGCGGATATCGGCGGGGCTGCGGACGGAGAGCCTAGCCACCCGACACCGGAGGGAGCAGCGCCACTTCCTCGCCATCCTGCGCGGCGAGCGCGGTCTTGTCGGCAAGGACCTTGCCGGCGCAGGCGACATTGACCCGGTCGTCGCGCAATTGCCCGGCGACCTGCGGCCCGACACTCGCCAGCAGCCCATCCCAGTCGAGCGGCCCCGCGACTTCGCGCTCGCCCGCGCCGGCGAGGTCACTTAGCGGCCCCAGAAAGAGAATGCGGACCGCCATCAGCCGCCCGTGACCGACATGGTGCGCGGCTGAGCCGGTGCTTCGCCGCGCCGGTCGATGCGGAAGGCGTGGCGTTCGGGCTTGATCGCAAGCGCCCGGTCGAGCGCGGCATCGAGCGCGGCGTCGCCCGGATCCTCGCGCAGCGCGGCGCGCAGATCGACTCGCTCGCCCCCGCCGAGGCAGGGGTAGAGCTGGCCCGTCGTGGTCACCCGCAACCGGTTGCAGCCCGCGCAGAAATTCTCGGTCAGCGGCGAGATGAGGCCAAGCCTGCCCCCGGTTTCGGCAATGTCGAAATAGCGCGCGGGGCCGCCGGTCCGGTGGTCGGAAGGGGTCAGCGTCCATTGCCGCTCGAGCCGGTCGCGCACGGCCGTCAGCGGCAGATACTGGTCGATCCGGTCGCCATCGACCTCGCCCAGCGGCATGACCTCGATCAGCGTGACCTCGTGCCCTTCCCCGTGCGCCCAGGCGATCAGGTCGGGCAGCTCGTCCTCGTTCGCGCCCTTCAGGGCCACGGTGTTGAGCTTCACCTTGAGGCCCGCCGCCCTGGCCGCCGCGATCCCCTCGAGCACCTGCGGCAGGGCATCGCGGCGCGACAGGCTGGCGAAGCGCTCGCGATCAATCGTGTCGAGCGAGACGTTGACGCGCCTGACGCCCGCACGGGCCAGCGCCTCGGCATGTTGCGCGAGCTGCGTGCCGTTGGTGGTCAAGGTCAGCTCTTCCAGCCCGTCACCGATCCTGCGGCCCAGCGCACGCACGAGATCGATCATGTCGCGCCGGACCAGCGGCTCGCCGCCCGTCAGGCGAATCTTCGTCACGCCGCGCGCGATGAAGGCGAGCGCGAGGCGTTGCAGTTCCTCGAGATCGAGAACCTCGGATTTCGGCAAGAATGTCATGCGCTCGGGCATGCAATAAGTGCAGCGCAGATCGCAACGGTCGGTGACCGACAGCCGCAGATAGGTGATGCGGCGCTGGAAGCTGTCGACGAGCATGGCCCTATTGTGACGGATTGCCCGCGCCGTGGCCATCCCCCTCGAAATACTGGCCGGTAATGCCGGGGGCGGCTTCGAGATAGGCGGCGAAGGCGGCGAACACGGCGGCGTCCTCGCCCGAGACAACGTTCGCCCGGCGCGGCGCGTGCTTGCGCGCGAGATCGCGGGCGATGGCCCGGCGCCAGTCGCGGTGGCGATGGTCCGCCGGATCGAGGGCAAGCATCAGATCGTCGGACGCGAGAGCCTCCTCCGCCTCTTCCAGCCATCCTGCGTGGAACCGGCCGGCGGCCGCCAGCGGCTCTTCCGGCAGCGCCTCGATCCGCAGGATTTTCACTCGCGGCGCTCGCGGTGGAGAGTGATGCCGATCTTCTCGCCCGCCTCGGCGATCGCCAGCTTGACGATCTTGACCGTCACCGCCTCGATCCGCGTGTCCTGAAGGAACAGTGTCTCGCAAACATGATCCGCGACCGCCTCGATCAGCTTGAAATGCACGCCTTCGGGCAACGCCTCCGACGCGGCGAATTTCAGGTCCATGTAGTTCTTGGAATGGTCGAGCGCGGTGTCCGGCTCGTAGCGATGCAGCGGTTTCAGCCGAACAGTGATGGTGAAGCGCAGCGGCTGCGGCTTGCCCGTCTCTTCGGAATAGATTCCGGTGAGCACGTCGTGCTCGAAATCGGCGACTTCCAGGATCAGCGAATCGGCCATGCGCGCTCCTAGCCCGGATTGGACCAGCGCGCGAAGATCGCGGTGGGCAGCAGGCGGCCATCCTCGCCCGCCTCGCGCACGCCGAGATCGCCATGCTCGATCCGGCCGGGCAGATTGGCGAAGATCTCGGCCAGCAATCCGCCGAGCGCGAGGCTGCTCATCCGCACAGCATAGACGGTGAGGAAGAGGAAGCGGCTGTCGCCATCGAGCAGTTGTCGGCAATCGGTGACTAGGCCGGGCAGGCTTTCCTCCAGCCGCCAAGTCTCGTTCTTCGGGCCGCGACCGAATTTGGGCGGATCGAGAATGATCCCGTCATAGCGATTGCCCCGCCGCACCTCGCGCGCGGTGAACTTGGCCGCATCGTCGACCAGCCAGCGGATCGGGCGATCCTCCATGCCAGAAAGCGCGGCGTTCTCGCGCGCCTGGGCGACCGATTTCTTGCTCGCATCGACATGGGTGACGCGCCCGAATCGGCTCAGCGCCAGGCTGCCGACGCCGGTATAGCCGAACAGGTTGAGCGTCTCGGCCTCGTCCTTGTCGCCAAGCTGGCCGCCGAGCTGATCGCCCATCCAGTCCCACACCGGGGCCATGTCGGGAAAGAAGCCGAGATGGCGGAAGGGGGTGCATTGCGCGGTGAAGCGCACGCCGTCGCGCCATGCAAGAGGCCAGCCATCGGGCGGCACGTCGGCCGCGAACTGCCAGCGGCCGCCGCCATCCTCGTCGCTGCCGGGGACGAATTCGCCGTGCGGGTCCCACTCGCCAAGGCGCGGGCTCCACATCGCCTGCGGTTCGGGCCGCACGAAGCGGTAGGGGCCGTAGGATTCGAATTTCCGCCCGTTGCCGCTGTCGAGCAGGCGATAGGCGTCCCACCCCTCGCCGACCATCAGGGTCGGCTGGCTCACCAGTTCCGCCATCAGGCCGCGCGCTCGAGAATGCAGGCGCGCACCGCCTCGTAAGTGCCGGGCAGCGTCTCGAACGCCTCCTCGCGCTCGAACAAATCGCCCATGCGCGCGGGCAGCGGGGGGCGGAAGCCGGTCGCACGCTCCACCGCGTCGCGGAACTTGGCGGGGTGCGCCGTGGCGAGCGTCACCATGGGAACGTCGACGGGCAGATCGACCTGCCGCGCGCCGTGGAGGCCGATGGCGGTGTGCGGATCGAGGATCTGTCCGCAATGACGCGAGGCCCAGTCCATCGCGCTCGCCATGTCGGAGGCATCGGCCCGCACGCTGGTGAAGAGATCGAGCGCCCCGTCGATCTGCGCCCGGGTCAGCCGCATCGCCCGGGTGGCGTCGAAGCCCTGCATCTGCTCGGCCAGAGCCACCCCGTCGCGCCCGCCGACATCGAACAGCAGGCGCTCGAAATTGGAACTGACCTGAATGTCCATGCTCGGGCTGGCGGTGGGCGTCACCTCTCCGGCCGAATAGTCGCCGTCGGACAGCGCGCGGTAGAGGATGTCGTTCACATTGGTTGCGACGACCAGTTTCTCGATCGGCAGCCCCATGCGGGCGGCGACGTGGCCGGCGAAGACATCGCCGAAATTGCCGGTCGGCACGCTGAAGGCGACCTTGCGCTCCGGCCCGCCGAGCTGAAGTGCGGCGGCGAAATAATAGACCACCTGCGCCATCAGCCGTGCCCAGTTGATCGAATTGACCGCGCCGATGCGAAGGCGGCTGGTCACCGTCTCGTCGGCGAAGATGCGCTTCACCATGGCCTGCGCGTCGTCGAAAGAACCCTCGATGGCGATGTTGTGGACGTTGGGCGCGCGCACCGTGGTCATCTGGCGACGCTGGACATCGCTCACCCGGCCGGCCGGATGAAGCATGAAGATCTCGACATTGTCGCGGTTCGCCACCGCGTCGATTGCGGCGCTGCCGGTGTCGCCGCTGGTCGCGCCGACGATGGTCAGCTGCGATTTCTCGCGCGCCAGAAATTCCTCGAACAGCAGGCCGAGCAGCTGGAGCGCGACATCCTTGAAGGCCAGCGTCGGCCCGTGAAAGAGCTCGAGCACCCAGTTGCGCTCGTCGAGCTGCACCAGCGGCGTGACGGCGCGATGGGCGAAGCGGCCATAGGCCTCCTCGGACAGTTCGCCGAGCCGGTCCGCGCTCAGGCAATCGCCGACGAAGGGCTGCATGACCCGGGCTGCGAGCTGCGCGTAGGGCAGTCCGCGCATCGCAGCGATCTCGGGATGGGAGAAACGCGGCCATTCGCGGGGCACATAGAGGCCGCCGTCCTGCGCCAGCCCCGTAAGTGTCACGCCCTCGAAATCGAGAACCGGTGCAGCGCCGCGGGTGGAGACATATTCCATCGGACAAGCCGGTTAGCGCCGGGCGCCGCGCGCGGCAAGCCGCCGGAACGTCAGCGTCCGCCTGCGTCCCGCCAGCGCCGTCGCAGGACCAGCGCATAGATGCCGAGCGCGGTAAGCGCGAAGAAGAACCATTGCCCGGCATAGGCGAGATGATTGTTCGGCAGGTCGCGCGGATCGGGCCGGGCGAGCTGCGTCAGCCCCGCCGGTGGATTGGCCGCCACCACCCGGCCGCCGGGGGCGATCGTGCCGACGACCTCGCCCCCCGACCAACCGGCGAATTGCGGCTCGCGCGAGAAGCCGAGCTCGACCGGGACCGTCCGGCCGTCCGCCAGAGCGCAGAGCGCGCCATGCGCCCAGCCCTTCTCGCCCCGCGCGCTGTTGCCCGCTCCCGAACGCGGCTCGACCACGCGGGTGCAGTCGATCCGCGTGCGGCGGTAAAGCGCGGTCTCGAGCCCCAGTTCCTGTGCGGGGTATGCGATTTCCGCCGGTGACTGGAGCGCCCGCTCGGCCCGGGCGATCAGCGCGGCTTTCTCCGCCGAACGCTGGAGCTGCCAGAAACCGAGCGCGACCATCGTGGCCGCGGCCGCAAGCACGATGATCGTCGGAATGATCGGAATGCGCCTCATGCCTCAGTCTCCGACCTGGCAAGCCTGCGCATGAGCGTCGCCGCGCGCGAACAGCGAATGGCGGCAAGCACGCCGCCGATGGTCAGCGGCAGCCAGATGATCGCGTGAAGCCACAGCGGCGGTCGAACCGCCTCGTCGAGCCAGAGCGCCAGCACGATCAGGACGACCGCGACGATGACGGTCAGCAGCAGCGGCAATCGCCCGCCCGCCTGCGCTGCCGCGAAATCGAGCCCGCAATTCCGGCAGCGATCCGGCACCGCGACCACGCCGGCGAACAGCGTGCGCTCTCCGCAGCGCGGGCAGCAACCGAAAAGGGCGGCCTCCGCAAGGGAAGGCCGCCCATCGGAAACCGGCGAACCGGATTTCGGCATCAGTGGAATTCGTGACCCCATCCGCCCCAGACATAGACGACGATGAAGAGGAACAGCCACACCACGTCGACGAAGTGCCAGTACCACGCCGCCGCTTCGAAGCCGAAATGCTGACGCGGGGTGAAGTGGCCGAGATAGGCGCGGCGCAGGCAGACGATCAGGAAGATCGTGCCGACCAGAACGTGGAAGCCGTGGAAGCCGGTCGCCATGTAGAAGGCGCTGGAGTAGGTATTGCCGCCGAAAGCGAACGGCGCGGCCGAATATTCGTAGGCCTGGATGCAGGTGAAGATCGCGCCGAGAATGACGGTCGCCCACAGGCCCTTCTTCAGCCCATCACGATCGCCGTGGATCAGCGAGTGGTGCGCCCATGTGACCGTGGTGCCCGAGCACAGCAGGATCAGGGTGTTGAGCAGCGGCAGCTTGAAGGGATTGAGGACTTCCTCGATCACCGCGGGCGGAAACTCGCCCTGCACCACGTCCGACAATTCGCTGGGGAACAGGGAGAAATCGAACCAGCTCCAGAACCATCCGACGAAGAACATCACTTCGGACGCGATGAACAGGATCATGCCGTACCGCATGTGAAGCTGCACCACCGGAGTGTGATCGCCGCGCTGCGCCTCTTTCACGATGTTGGAGAACCAGGCGAAGAACGTCGCGATCAGAGCCGCGACGCCGAGCCCCAGCACCAGGTGGCCGTTCGGCATATCGTGCATGTAGAGCACCATGCCGCTGGTGAAAACCAAGCCCGCAAACGCGCCGACCAGCGGCCAGATGTCGGGTTCGAGAATGTGATATTCGTGATTTACCTGGCCGGCCATGGGTCTCTCGATTGGCTGGTGTGGAACGAGCGTATGCCCCTGCCCTTAGAGCGGGCGGGGCGCGCGGTCCAGAGGGTTAGGACGCCTCTTCCTCCGGGGCCTTGATCGCCTCGTGGAAAGTGTAGCTGAGCGTGATCTGTTCGACGCCCTTCATGTTGGGATCGTCGAGCGCGGCCGGATCGACGTAGAACAGCACCGGCATCCGCATTTCCTGGCCCGGCTGGAGCGTCTGTTCGGTGAAGCAGAAACACTGGATCTTGTTGAAATAGCGGCCGGCCTGCTCGGGCTCGACATTGAAGGTGGCGGTGCCCGTCACCGGCCGGTCGCTGTTGTTGCGGGCGTAGTAGAACGCCATGTCGCGCTGGCCGATCTGGATCGTGTCCTTCGAGGCTTCGGGGCGGAAGGTCCACGGCATCCCCACCGCGGTGCTCGCATCGAACCGGATCGAGATGTCCGGCGTGTTCGAGCTGCGCGCAAACCGCGCCGCCATCTCGGCATCGCTTTCGCTGGCCCGCTGGGTCGTCCCGCCGAAACCGGTGACGCTGCAGAACAGATTGTAGAGAGGCACCGCCGCATAGCCGAGGCCGAGCATCGCCAGCGCGCCCAGCAGCGCGAAGATGGCGGTGCGGGTCTTGCGATTCTCGAGAGTGGCGGCGGTCATGACGGTCTCACATCCGGGCGATCGTGATGAAATAGAACAGGAAGGCGAAGAACAGCAGCAGCCCTCCCAGAGCGAGATTGCGGCTCTTCTGCCGGTGCCTGAATTCGCGTTCTTCCTCGGGGGTCATCCGACAACTCCGTAATGGGCCAGCACCCTGTCGGCCACCAGCACGGCGAACAGCGCGAAAAGATAGAGGATGCTGAAACCGAACAATCGCTTTTCCGGGCGCATCGTATCGCCTGCCACGCTCTGCCTGAACGCCACCGGGACCGAAAGCGCAAGAAAGGCAAGCGACAGGGCAAGTGCCGCAATCCCGTAAACCGCGCCGGTCCCGCCGATCAGCCAAGGCGCGATCGCGATGGGGACGAGGAGGATCGAATAGACCAGGATCTGCCGCCGCGTCGATCGCTCGCCCTTCACCACAGGCATCATCGGGATGCCGACCTTGGCATAATCGCTCTGCACGAACAGCGCGAGCGCCCAGAAATGCGGCGGCGTCCACATGAAGATGATCGCGAACAGCAGGATCGGCATCAGCGTGATGTCGCCGGTCACCGCGATCCACCCGATCATCGGCGGAAACGCCCCGGCACCCCCGCCGATCACGATGTTCTGAGGTGTGCGCGGCTTGAGCCAGATCGTGTAGAGCACCGCGTAATAGAGGATCGAGACGGCGAGGACGGCGGCGGCGAGCCAGCCGATCGCCAGCCCCATCACGCCGACCGAGGCGGCCGAGATCGCGATGCCGAAATCGCGCGCATCGGTCCGCTCGAGCCGGCCGGAAGGAAGCGGCCGCGCCGAGGTGCGCTTCATCCCGGCGTCGAGATCGGCCTCCCACCACTGGTTGAGCGCCGCCGCCCCGCCCGCGCCGAGCGCGATGCACAGGATCGCGGTGAAGCCCAGGATCGGATTGATGCTCCCCGGTGCGGCGAGCAATCCGCACAGGCCGGTGAAGATCACCAAGCTCATCACGCGCGGTTTGGTCAGCGCGTAGAAATCGCGCCAGTCGGCGGGCATGCGGAGAGGTCGGGAAATCGAGTCCATCGTTCGGCCGGCTATACTCGCTCAGAGCCGTCCAAGCCAGTCGAGGAGCAACGCGTTGACCTCTCCCGGGCGTTCCTGCTGGATCCAGTGGCCGGCGCCCTCGACGATATGGCCTTCGACCTGCGGCGCGAACATCCGCATCATGGCGACGGGATCGGTCACCGCCCCAAACAGGAAGGTCGCCGGATCGCGGCTGCCGCCGATGAACAGGCTCGGCTGCTCGATCCGGCGGCCGTCGAACTGGCGCAGCCATTCGTAGTCGCGCTCGTGATTGCGATAGCGATTGAGCGGGCCGCGAAAGCCCGAACCGCGGAACTCGCCCTCGTAATAGTCGAGATCGGCCTCGGTGAGCCAGTCGACCGGCTGCGGATCGGGCAGGCCTTCGAGGAAGGTCGCGCCGTGCGGCTTGTCGAAATAATTGCCGGGCGCAACGTCGCCACTGATCGAATACATCATCCGCTGGACGAATTCGCGCGGGTCCGCCTCGGCCTCTGCCTCGGCGACGCCCGGCTCCTGGAAATATTCCTGGTAGAAGAACTTGCCCTTGCTGGTGAAATGTTCGCGGAACACCTCGGTAAACGGCCGCTTGGGCACGCCGGCGAAGGGCACGGACATGCCGGCCGCCGCGCGGAAATGCTCGGGATGGGTCAGCGCGGTGTTCCAGACGATCGGCGCGCCCCAGTCATGGCCGATCAGCACCGCCGCCTGATCGGGGTGGAGCGCCATCTTCAGCCCGACGAGATCGGTGACGATATGCTCCATCGCATAATCCGCGATCTCCGCGGGCTTGTCGGAGCCGCCATAGCCGCGCACGTCGATCGCGCAGGCGGTGAAACCGGCCTCCGCGATCGGCCCGAGCTGGTGCCGCCAGCTGTACCAGCTTTCCGGAAAACCGTGGACCAGGATCGCGAGCGGCGCGGTGCCCGGTTCCGGACCCTCGATCGCGCAGCGCAGGGTCACTTCACCGGTGTCGATGTGGCGCAATTCGGGGTGGCGCAATTCGGGCACGGCCTGCTCTCCAAATGCAGACGGCCGGCCCGCGAGGGGACCGGCCGCCCTGATTACCGTCCGGACCGATCAGGCTTTCGTCGAATCGAGGTCCGCCGCCTCGGAAGCGGGCTTCGCTTCGATCGGCAGGTGGTTGTGATAGTCGTGATGCTCCTCGATCACCGGAAGCGTCTCGAACTGGTGGTACGGCGGCGGGCTGGTCAGCGTCCACTCGAGCGTCGTCGCGCCCTCGCCCCAGTAGTTCGGCGCCGCCCGCTTGCCCGCCACGAAGGCGTAGATCAGGTTGGCGAAGAAGATCAGCATGCTCGCCGCCATGATCTCGTAGCCGATCGAGCTGATGTGGTTCCAGTACTCGAAGGCCGGCGTGTAGTCGGGATAGCGGCGCGGCATCCCCTGCAACCCGAGGAAGTGCTGCGGGAAGAAGATCACGTTCACACCGATGAAGAAGCCCCAGAAGTGCAGGTGCGCGAGCAGTTCGGAGTGCATCCGGCCGCTCATCTTCGGGAACCAGTAGTAGAAGCCGGCGAAGAGCGAGAACACCGCGCCCATGGACAGCACGTAATGGAAGTGCGCGACCACGAAGTAGGTGTCGTGGACCACGTCGTCGATGCCGCCATTGGCGAGGTAGACGCCGGTCACGCCGCCCACGGTGAAGAGGAAGATGAAGCCCAGCGCCCAGACCATGGGCGACTTGAACTCGATCGATCCGCCCCACATCGTGGCGATCCAGCTGAAGATCTTAACGCCGGTCGGCACCGCGATGATCATGGTCGCGGCGGTGAAGTACATCTTCGTGTTCACGTCGAGGCCGACCGTGTACATGTGGTGCGCCCACACGACGAAGCCGACGACGCCGATCGCAACCATGGCGTAGGCCATGCCGAGATAGCCGAACACGGGCTTGCGGCTGAAGGTCGCGACGATCTGGCTGATCATGCCGAAGCCCGGCAGGATCATGATATAGACCTCGGGGTGACCGAAAAACCAGAACAGGTGCTGGTAGAGGATCGGATCGCCACCGCCGGCGGGATCGAAGAAGGTCGTCCCGAAATTGCGGTCGGTGATCAGCATGGTGATTGCCGCGGCGAGAACCGGGAGCGCGAGCAGCAACAGGAAGGCGGTGACCAGCACCGACCACACGAACAGCGGCATCTTGTGCAGCGTCATGCCCGGAGCGCGCATGTTGAAGATGGTGGTGATGAAATTGGTCGCGCCGAGGATCGAGCCCGCGCCCGCGAGGTGGAGCGAGAAGATCGCGAAATCGACCGCCGGACCCTGGCTGCCAGTGGTCGACAGCGGGGCGTAGACCGTCCAGCCGGTGCCCGCGCCCGGACCCGTGCCGCCGGGCACGAAGAGCGAGAACATCAGGCTGAAAAAGCCCGCCACGGTCAGCCAGAACGACACGTTGTTCATGCGCGGGAAGGCCATGTCCGGCGCGCCGATCATCAGCGGCACGAACCAGTTGCCGAAACCGCCGATCATGGCCGGCATGACCATGAAGAAGACCATGATCAGGCCGTGCGCGGTTATGAACACGTTCCACATGTGGAGCGAGGTGTCGAAATCATTGGTCCCGCCCATGAGCTGTGCCCACCAGCCGAGATACTGGATGCCCGGCTCGGCCAACTCCATCCGCATGATGCCCGAGATCGCGCCACCGACGATGCCGGCGATGATCGCGAAGATCAGGTAGAGCGTGCCGATGTCCTTGTGGTTGGTGGACATGAACCACCGCGCGAAGAAACCGGGCTTGTGATCGGCATGATGGTCATGCGCGTGCCCGTCGTCATGGGCCTGGAAGGTATCGGCGGTGGTGGCCATGGTCTTTTTCCTGGGACTCTAAATCGTCAAATCAAACGGTCGGCGCGGTGTCTTCGGTCGGCGGCGCTCCGGCGCCCGGCGCGCCCGGTTGGGCGCTCTCGGGCTCCTGGAGCGGAGCGGCCGCGGGTTCGTCGGCAGCTTCTTCGTCGCCGAAGGTGCCGCCCTGTGCACGAACCCATGCGCGCCACTGCTCCATCGGCAGCGCCTCGATCGCGATCGGCATGAAGCCATGACGCGCGCCGCACAGTTCGGAACACTGACCATAATAGACGCCGGGCTCGTCGATCTGGAGAAGCCGCTCGTTCAAACGGCCGGGTACGGCGTCGATCTTGAACCACAGGCTGGGCACGGCGAAGGAATGGATCACGTCCGCACCGGTGGTCTGCAGGCGGATCGGAACACCGACCGGCAGCACCAGACGATTGTCGACCGCGAGCTGCGGCGGCTCGCCATTGGCCAGCGCCTCGCTCTCGTCCATCATGTTCGAGATGATCTCGAACCCACCATTGTCGGGATAGGTGTAGCCCCAGTACCACTGGTAACCGGTCGCCTTGACCGTGATCGCATCGGCCGGCGGCGTTTCGTACTGGCGCGCGAGCAGCGTGATCGAGGGAATCGCGATCACGGCGAGAATGAGCGCCGGAACGAGCATCCAGACGACTTCGAGCAGCGTGTTGTGCGTGGTCTTGGACGGGCTCGGATTGGCACGCCGGTTGAACTTCAGAACGACCCAGACGAGCAAAGCGAGGACGAAGGCGCTGATCGCGGCCATCACCCAGACGAGGCCGATATGGAAGCCATGGGCGAAGCGGCCGTCTTCCGAATACTGGTCCTGAACGTCGATCGCGCCTTCGATCGGCATGCCCTTACCCGCGGTGGGGGCCATCGGCGTGTAGGCGTCGGCACCCTCGGCCACGGCGTCGGGATCGGCGACGTCCGCCGCTTCATCAGCCGGCACGTTCTCGAGCGCGGCCGGCGGAGTGACCGCGGGGACCGGCGCGTTCAGATCGGACGGTTGCAGCGGCTCCTGCGCGTTCGCCGCCTGCCAGCCGAAGACCAGCAGGATGGCCAGGATCAGCCCGGCGATCGCCTTGACGCCGTTGCTGTTGAGTATCGAAGTCTTGCTTGTCGACATGCTGTTCCGCTTCGCTGTCTCGTTGACAGAATGACCCGGCGGACTGGCCGCCCCCTAGTATCCGCCGGACACCGCGCAGGGGCTGAAACGCCGCGACACGGGCCGGTTTGGGCTGCCCTATAAGCAGGACTCGCCAAAGCCTCAAGCGCGGGGGTGACAAATTTTCGTACACGCGTTTGCCCCTTGCACAATCGCCACGGACGCGCTTTGACCCCGCTCCGTATGACCGACCAAGACATTCTCGCGGAATTCCGGGCGAGCGAAGCCTTGCTGGAGGGGCATTTCAAGCTCTCCTCCGGCCGCCATTCGGCCTATTACCTGCAATGTGCGCGGGTGCTGATGAACCCTGAGCGGGCGGGCAATCTCGCTCGCGCCACCGTGCAGAAGATTCCGCGCGACATTCGCGCCGCGGTCGATCTGGTGGTGAGCCCGGCGATGGGGGGCCTCATCATCGGGCACGAGGTCGGCCGCGCGATGGAGAAGGATGCGATCTTCCTCGAACGGCCCGAAGGCACGTTCCACCTGCGCCGCGGCTTCCGCATCGAACCGGGCCAAAAGGTGCTGATGGTGGAGGACGTGGTCACCACCGGCCTTTCCAGCCGCGAGGCGATCGCGGCCGTGGCGCGCGAGGGCGGCGAGGTGATCGCCGAATGCGCGCTCGTCGATCGCAGCAACGGGTCCGCCGATCTCGGCGTGCCATTCTTCCCGCTGCTGGGACTGTCCTTTCCCAGCTATGCGGAGGACGAGGTGCCCGAGGAACTGGCCGCCATTCCCGTGACCAAGCCGGGGAGTCGCAAGGATTAACGCGCCCCGGCCCCAGGAACGCCCTCTCAGGCTCGGCGTGAACATCGATCACGTCGCGACCATCCGCAATGCGCGCGGCGGCGACCATCCCGACCCGGTGCGGGCGGCCGAGATCGTCGCCAGCGTGGGCGGCGACGGGATCACCGCTCACCTGCGCGAGGATCGCCGCCATATCCGCGACGCCGACCTGAGGCGCATACAGGAAGCGACCGACCTGCCGCTCAATCTCGAGATGGCGGCGACCGACGAGATGCTGGCGATCGCGCTGGCCCACCGGCCCCACGCCGCCTGCATCGTTCCGGAAAAACGCGAGGAGCGCACGACCGAAGGCGGGCTCGACGCAGCCGGCCTGCACAACCAGCTCGCGCCCATCGTCGCCCGCCTGTCGGACGAGGGTATCCGGGTCAGCCTGTTCATCGAGGCTGAGGAGCGTCAGCTCGATGCCGCGCTCCGGCTGAAAGTGCCGGTCGTGGAATTCCACACGGGCGAATATGCCCACGCCTATCTCGACGGCGATGGCGAGCGCATCGAGCGCGAACTGCGCCGCGTGGCGGACATGTCGGCGCTGGCGGCGAAGAACGGGATCGAACCCCATGCGGGCCACGGCCTGACCTACGAGAACGTTCAGCCGATCGCCGCCATCCCGCAGCTGGCCGAACTCAATATCGGCCACTACCTCGTCGGCGAGGCGGTGTTCGTCGGGCTCGAGGCAGCGGTGCGGCGAATGCGCGAGCTGATGGACGAGGCGCGCGGCTGATGGCCCGCTCGCTGACCGGCCGGCAGGGCACATGGGCGCTGGCCGGCGCGGTGCCCTTCCTCGCCAGCATCGCCTTTCTCGGCATCGCCTTCGGCACCGGCGCGCTGATCGCATTCGCCGTCGCCTGGCCGCTGTTCCAGGTCTTCGGCTATGCCGGATCGCTAAGGCTGGCCAGGGGCGAGATCGACCACCCCCTGGTCAAGACGCAGGTGGTGCTGCACTGGATGATGCTGGTGCTCCTCATCGCTATCACGGGACGCGCGTTGTGATTATCGGCACCGGCTCCGATCTCTGCAATATCGAGCGGATACAGGCCTCTCTCGACCGTTTCGGCGAGCGTTTCGAGAACCGCGTCTTCACCGAACTGGAGCAGGCCAAGGCCCGCCGCCGGCCCTTCACCATCGCCGGCACCTACGCCAAGCGTTTCGCGGCCAAGGAAGCCTTCTCCAAGGCCGTGGGCACAGGCTTCCGGCGCGGGGTGTTCATGAGGGATATCGGCGTGGTCAACGCCCCCTCGGGCGCGCCCACGCTGGCGCTCACCGGCGGCGCGGCGGAAAGGCTTGCCGAAATGGTGCCGCAGGGCCATGAGGCGCGCATTCACCTCACCCTCACCGACGATCATCCATGGGCCCAGGCCTTCGTGATCATCGAGGCCGTTCCCCAATGAGTTCCGACAGCGCCACAGTGACGAAATCCTCCAAGAAGAAGCGCAGCGACGACAAGGTCAACTGGTTCGCGGAGATCCGCGGCCTGCTGCTGATGCTGCTCGCCGTCTTCGCCTTCCACAGCTTCGTCGCCAAGCCGTTCTACATCCCGTCCGAATCGATGATGCCGAATCTCCTAAAGGGCGACCGGCTGGTGGTGAGCAAGTATCCCTATGGCTGGAACTGGTCCTCGATCAGCTTCCACCTCGCGCCGCGCGGCGACTGGCGGATCTTCGGCTCGACGCCGGAATATGGTGACATCGTCATTCCCGTGCACCCGGAACGCAGCGAGGACTACATCAAGCGCGTCGTCGCCCTTCCCGGTGACCGGATCGCGGTGCGCGGCGGGCAGATCATCCTCAACGGCGAGCCGGTGCCGCAGGAGGTCGAGCCGGCGATCCGCATCCCCGTCGATCTCAATTCGCCGTGCAGCGAATACGATTACCCCGGAATGCGCACCCGCACTGCCGATGGCGAGATGGTCTGCGAGATGCCGGTCTTCCGCGAGACGCTGCCCAACGGCGCGACCTATCTGGTGATCGACCACACCGACCAGATGCTCGACGATTTCGACGAGATGACGGTGCCGGCCGACCACGTCTTCGTGATGGGCGACAACCGTGACCATTCGGCGGACAGCCGCGCCAGCGTGGCCGCGCAGGGCCTCGGCGGGCCGGTTCCGCTGGAGAATATCGGCGGCCGGGCCGAATTCATCACGTTCAGCCTCGACGGTTCGACCAACTGGAACCCGATCAGCTGGTTCACCTCGCTCCGCCCCGATCGCGCATGGACCACGCTGCGCCCCGCGATCTCCGAACAGCGCGCGGCGGAGTAAAGGACGGCCAGCCAGTGACGGACGCGCAGGACACCGGGCGGGAACACACCGGCGAACAGGACGAAAGCAAGGGCGAAAGCGCGGATCACCGCTTCAGCCCGACGCGCATCGCCGATCCGCGCCTGCGCTTCGAGTTCGAACGTGCGGTGATCTGGTCGCTGGTGGTCGGCGGCATAATCCTCGCCGTCTACATCGCCAAGCCCTTGCTGGTGGTCTTCGGCGCGATGGTCTTCGCGGCGATGATCGACGGCGGGGCGCGCCTGCTCGGCCGCGTTCTGCCCATCGGACGGACATGGCGAGTCGCCATCGTGATCGTGCTCGCAACGCTGTTCTTCATCTGGCTCGGCTATTTCGCGGGCACCACCGTTTCGGACGAAGCGGCGCAATTCCCCGCCATCATCGAGCGGCAGGTCAACGAGCTGATCGGCTGGGCACGTTCGCAGGGACTCGATATCAGCCAGGAGCAGCTGCAGAGCCATATCGGCAGCGTCACCAGCGGGATCGGCACGGTCACCCGCGCTCTCGGCGGCCTGTTCGGCGGATTTACCACCGTCGTGCTGATCCTGATCATCGGGATCTACGTCGCTCTGGAGCCGAAGCTCTATCAGCGCGGCCTTGCATGGATGCTGCCGCGCGGTCAGCGCTCGCGCTTTGCCGAAACGCTCGACCGGATGGCCTTCACGCTCCGGCGCCTGATGGCCGGGCGGCTGCTCGGCATGGTGGTCGAGGGCGCCTTTACCTATCTGATGCTCGCCTATTTCAGCCGGCTGGTCGGGGTCGGCGAGGTGCCGATGGCGGCTCTTCTCGCGATCCTCACCGGCCTGCTTGCCTTCATCCCCAATCTCGGGGCGATCGTTTCCGGCATCCTGATGGCACTCGTCGGGTTCTCGGGCGGGGTCGACATGGGGATCTACACGATCGTCGTCTATCTCTTCGTCCAGAACTTCGACGGCTACGTCATCATTCCCATGATCGCGAAGAAGACAGTCGATCTCGCACCGGCGCTGGTGCTCGCCGCGCAGCTGGTGATGGGCATTCTTTTCGGCATACTCGGCATCTTTCTCGCCGATCCGCTGCTGGCGATGCTAAAAGTGGCGCTCGAGCGCCGGGCCGAGCAGAATCGTGACGAGGAGCACGCCCGCGCAGCGGCGACGGTCGTTCCTCCGAGCGGCGGATCACCTCTTCGGGACAGTCACCCCAATGGCGCGTAAGTTCCTGTATTTCGTCGCGGTCATCATCGTTCTCGTCATCCTCGGCGCGATCGCACTGTCGATCTGGTCGCGCGAGGCGACCGAGATCGTGTTCGTCCCGCGCGGCGAATTCGTCGAGCAGGAACCTCTGGCCGAAAACGCCTATCAGGACCCGGCCATGTGGTATTCGCGGCCCGGCATCGGGCGCGAGGACCCGGCGCGCTACCAGCCCGCGATCGCGCAGGCGCCGGAGGACCCGGCTACCCGCACGCCCTCCCCCGATGCGCCCGCCGCGGAACAGAGCCTGACCGGCCCCGACCAGTCGCTCGAACCCGAGACGTCCCGCCCCGCCGAACCCGCCAATGCCGGCGAGACGCCCCCATTCGCCGTCTTCTTCGTCCCCCCGACCAGCTATATCCAGGCGGGCGGCGACTGGAACGCCAGCCTCGACGACAGGGAGACGGACGCGCGCGCCCGCACCTTCCTGCGCGGCCTCGCCAGCCCCTTCAACCGCGCCGACGAGATCTGGGCGCCGCGCTACCGCCAGGCGGCGGTCGGCGCGTTCCTGACCGACAGGCCGGCCGCGCAGATGGCGATCGACGCCGCCTATGCCGACATACGCGAGGCCTTCCGCTATTTCGTCGACAGCATCGAACCGGACAAGCCGATCGTGCTGGCGGGCCACAGCCAAGGCGCGCTTCATGTGCTGCGCCTGCTGATGGACGAGGTGGAGGGAAGTCCGCTCAAAGACCGTATCGCCGCGGTCTACGCCCCGGGCTGGCCGATCTCGATGGAGCACGACCTTCCCGAACTGCCCCTGCCCGCCTGCGGCGCGGCGAGCCAGCCGGGTTGCATCCAGTCCTGGTCCTCCTTTGCCGACGACGGCGATCCCGATTTCCTGATGCGCCGCTATTCGACGACGCCGGGCTTCGATGGCGAGCCGCGCGGCGACGGACCGATCCTGTGCACCAACCCGCTCACCGGCGCTGTCGGCGGATCGGCACCGGCCTCCGACAATCTCGGCACGCTGGTGCCCGACGAGGGGCTGACGCGCGGCGATCTGGTGCCCGGAGCCGTCCCGGCGCGGTGCGACGCGCGCGGCCTCCTGCTGATCGGTGACCCGCCCGAACTGGGCGAAGGCGTGCTGCCGGGCAGCAATTACCACGTCTACGATCTGCCGCTGTTCTGGGCCAATGTTCAAGCCGATGTCGTGGAGCGTGTGCGGGCATGGCTGAACGCGCGCTCGTAACCGACAGCGCGGGCGAGTTCGACGACGCTCTCGCCGATGGCGGCGTTCTGCTCGCGCTCGACCTCGGCACCCGCACGATCGGTATCGCGACCTGCGATGCCGGCTGGCGCTTCGCGACGGCGGGCAAGACCATCGCGCGGGGAAAGTTCGGCAAGGACAGCGGAAAGCTGCGCGAAATCGTGGAGGCGCGCAAGGTCGCCGGGATCGTCATCGGGCTGCCGCGCAACATGGACGGCAGCGAGGGGCCGCGAAGCCAAGCAAGCCGCGCCTATGCGAGGAATCTCGCGCAGGCCTTCGACCTGCCCGTCCTCCTGTGGGACGAGCGCTGGTCCACCACCAGCGCGGAGGCGGCGATGATCGGACAGGACATGAGCCGGGCGAAGCGGGCCGAGCGGATCGACAGCCATGCGGCGGCGGTCATCCTGCAAGCGGCGATCGACCGGCTGGCCGGGGCCGCGTTCTAGCCTCCCCCGATCGCCGTCGAGCCACCTGTCCAGACGTCTCCATCGGGATGGCGGGCAATTTATTCGTTGTCTTCCGCGCAAGCTCCCGGCACGTGCGCTCGCGATGAGCCTGGAAACCGCCCGTTTCGATCCCGCAAAGGCCGCGCCCTTTCTCATCGCGGGCGCACATAATGGCTGGCTCGGTCTGCGCTACAGCACGCATGGCGAGGACTGGGTGGAACTGGAACTGCCCTGGCGCGCCGATCTGCTCGGAGAGGATGGGCGCGAAGTGCTCGCCTCCGGCCCGATCATCAGCCTGATGGACATGGCCAGCGGCCTGTCGATCTGGACTCGCACCAACGCCTTTCGCGCGATCGCCACGCTCGATCTGCGGGTCGATTACACCCGCCCGGCAAGGGAACGGACGAGCGTCTTCGGGCGGGTTCAATGTTATCGCTCGACCCGGTCCGCCTTCTTCGTGCGCGGCGTCGCGCATGATGGCGATCCCGACGACCCGGTCGCCCACATGCAGGGCGTCTTCATGCATGTTGACGCGCGCATGGTCGCGCTGCCGCCAGGGCATGGCGAATGACTGACACGCCCGACATCCAGGTCCTGACGCCCTACGCCCGCTCACTCGGCATATCGGTCGAGCGGTGGGACGAGATGGCGCCCGTGGTCCGCGTCGACTTTTCGGAAGCCGTGCTCGGCCGCCCCGGTGCGCTTCATGGCGGCGCGATCAGCGGCCTGCTGGAAACGGCAGGCTACGGCGCGCTGCGCGCCCGACTGGCGCAGGACGGGCGGGAGGTCGGCATGAAGCCGATCAACATCACGGTCCAGTTCCTGCGCAGCGGCAAAGACAGGCCGAGCTTCGCCAGCGCGCGGATCGTCAAGCTGGGGCGCCGCACCGCCAACATCTCGATCGAGGCATGGCAGGACGATCCGGCCCGGCCGATCGCGAGCGCGGTGATGAACGTGATGATCACCGAACCCGCAGCCTAGGCCGCTATTCCTCCGAGCGGTCGGGCGCGAGGCGGGCCTGGACCTCTTCTTCGGCGCGGCGGCGGGCGTCCTCGATCTGCTGGGCATCGACCCGGACGCCATCGCCGCCCACCCGGACATCGACCGGCGCGCCGCCGATATCGGTCGAATAGATCACCTCGCCCTCGCGCACGCGCAACCGGCCGTCCTCGCCCAAGGGAATATCGCCGATGTCGGGCACGTCGAGCGGCTCGACCGGGCCGCCCGGATCGGGGGCGGTCGTCGGGTTGGAGCGCGGCGCCAGCACGGCACCGGTCGCCTGCCGCATGAAGTCCCGCCATATCCGCGCCGGCAGGCCCCCGCCGCTGACCCCGGCGAGCGGCGAATTGTCGTCATTGCCGACCCACACGCCGACCACCAGCCCATTGGCATAGCCGACGAACAGCGCGTCGCGATTGTCCTGCGTGGTGCCGGTCTTGCCGAAATTCGGCACGGACAGCCTCGCCGCGCGCCCGGTCCCGGAATTGACTGCCTGCCGCAGCATCTCCTCCATTTCGCCATGGGTGCTCGAGGAGAGGCTGTCGGGGCCGTCCACCAGCCTCGCGAGCCAACCCTGTTCGGGCCGGACGAAGGCGCTCGGGCGGACCGGGAACCGGTTCCCCGCGACCCCGGCATAGGCGGCGGTCAGCTCCATCAGCGACATGGTCGAGGTGCCGAGCGCGAGGCTGGGATCGCCTGCCGCCATCGGCGAGGTGACGCCGAGATCGCGGGCCGTCTCGATCACCGCATCACTGCCGACTGCGCTCAACAGCCGCACCGCCGCGACATTGCTCGACTGGGCAAAGGCATCGCGCAGGGTCAGCGTCTCCGAATAGCGACCGCGCGAGTTGCGCGGGCGATAGCCGCCCTCGGTGATCTCGGTGTTGTCGATCAGGTCGTCGGGGCTCCAGCCATCACGCAGCGCCGCGAGATAGACGAACAGCTTGAAGGTCGATCCCGGCTGACGCCTCGCCTGGGTCGCGCGGTTGAAGGTGGATTTCTCGTAATCCTTGCCGCCGATCATCGCGACCACCTCGCCATTGGGCCGCATCGCCACCAGCGCCACCTGCGCGCTGCCGAGCGGGGCGGAGGAGGTGACGCGCCGGGCGATGTTCTGGAGCCGGCTGTCGAGCGTGGTGGTCAGCGCGTGGCGCGCATAGGCGCCGCGGTCCGCCCCCTCCAACTCGCGCGCCTGAGGCAGCGCCCAGTCCGCGAAATAGGTGCCGGTGGGCAGGTCGTTCTCCACCCGCACGTCGAGCGCGGGGGGCCGCATCCTCGCCGCTTCGGCCTGCGAGATGTACCCCGCATCCGCCATCGCCCCGACCACCAGCCGCCAGCGCGCCTCGGCGCGGTCGTAATGCTTCACCGGATTGTAGCGGCTCGGCGCCTGCAACAGCCCGGCGAGCATTGCCGCCTGTTCGGGCTTCAGGTTTTCCGGACGGCGGAAGAAGAAATGCATGCTCGCCGCGCGCAGCCCGTACACATTGTCGCCGAAATAGGCGTTGGACAGGTAGCGCTCGAGAATCTCGTCCTTGGTCAGCCAGCCTTCCAGCCACAGGGCGATCAGCGCCTCGCGCGCCTTGCGGGTCAGCGTCTGTTCCGGCGTGAGGAAGGTGAACTTGGCAAGCTGCTGGGTGATCGTGCTGCCCCCGCCCACGCCGGTGAAGGCGGCCCGGGCCACGCCGCGCGGATCGATCCCCCAGTGATCGTAGAAGCGCCGGTCCTCGATCGCGAGGAAGGCCTCGACCACGTGGGGCGGCAGGGCATCCACATCGACCGGCTCGTCGATGATCGCGCCGTTGCGGGCGATTGGCGTGCCGTCGGCGGCGAGCAGGGTGATCTGCGGCGGCACGATCGGCTTCAATGACTTGCCGAGCGGCGCGGTGACCGCCAGCCACGCGGCCAGCAGCATGAACAGCAGCAACAGCCCGGCAACGATCCGCACGGCCCACCAGCGCTTGCGCCGGTCGCGCCAGTAATCCGGCCGCCACCAGCGCTTCTCGCTCTCGCGCTCGGCGACATAGCGATCGACGCGGTCGAGCCGCTCGTCCCATTCGCGATAATGCGATCCGTCGAGCCGGTCGGCAAGCGACAGCGAATCGTCCGCACCGGTCGAGCGGTCGGGATCGCGTTTGCCGGAAAGGCCGAAAATTCCCATGAGGCTGGTGTATTAACCGACCAATACGGGCGTGGCTAGATGCCGCGTGTCAGCGCCGGGCCACCACGCTCTCGGGAAGGTCTTCCCCGAACACGCGCTGGTAATATTCGGCGACCAGCGCGCGCTCTTCCTCGTCGCACTTGTTGAGGAAGGAGAGGCGGAAGGACAGGCCGACATCGTCGAAGATCGCATGGTTCTGCGCCCAGGTGATGACCGTGCGCGGGCTCATAACGGTGGAGATGTCGCCGTTGATGAAGCCCTGCCGGGTCATGTCGGCCACCTTGATCATGTCCGCCAGAAGCGTGGGATCGGTGTCCGGGTTTTTGGAGGCCACGATCTCCTGCTCGGTCTCGGGCGGGAGGTAGTTCAGTCCGACCACGATGTTCCAGCGGTCCATCTGCCCCTGATTGATCGCCTGCGTGCCGTGATAGAGCCCGCTGGTATCGCCAAGGCCGACCGTGTTGGCGGTGGCGAACAGGCGGAAGTTCGGATCGGGCCGGATCACGCGGTTCTGGTCGAGCAGGGTCAGCTTGCCCTGCTGTTCCAGCACGCGCTGGATCACGAACATCACGTCCGGACGCCCGGCATCATATTCGTCGAACACCAGCGCGACCGGGTGCTGGAGCGCCCATGGGAGAAGCCCCTCGCGGAACTCGGTCACCTGCAACCCGTCGCGCAGCACGATCGCGTCGCGCCCGACGAGGTCGATGCGGCTGATATGCGCGTCGAGATTGATGCGGATGCACGGCCAGTTGAGGCGCGCGGCGACCTGTTCGATATGAGTCGACTTGCCGGTGCCGTGATAGCCCTGCACCATCACCCGCCGGTCGTGCGCGAAGCCCGCCAGGATCGCCAGCGTCGTGTCGCGCTCGAACACGTAGGACGGATCGAGATCGGGCGTGCGACTGTCCGGTTTCGAGAAGGCCGGGACTTCCCAGTCGATGTCGATCCCGAAGGTCTCGCGCACATCCACCTCGGTATCGGGGGCGGAAAGCGCCGTCTTTTCGGACGCGTCGAAGCTCTTGTCGGTCATGTCGTTCATCGCTGGCGGACGTAGGGATGAATCGCGCAAGCGCCAAGCCTATATCGGGACGGCGATGCCATCGTCTCCGCCCTTCACCTCTTTTACGGAGAAGCTGCGCCTCCGGCTCGTCGGCCAGGTGCGCGGCGTCTTCAACGATGTCGACAGCGGCCAGCAACCGGTGCCGCCATCGGACGAGGCCCTGTTCGCCAAGGACAGTCCGATCCGCATGGTCCATGCCGACGTGATCGCGATGATGGTCGGCGGCATTCGCAGCCTGCTGCTCCAGATGCTCCACCCCCATGCGCTTCAGGGCGTGCTCGACCATTCCAACTTCCGCGCCGACATGCACGGGCGTCTGCGGCGGACGGCGCGCTTCATCGCCGTCACGACCTACGGCCACCGGGACGAGGCGATGACGGCGATCGGACGGGTCAACCGCATCCACGCCCGGATCGGCGGCACCCTGCCGGACGGAACGCCCTATTCCGCCACCGATCCGCGCGTGCTTGCCTGGGTACACGTGGCCGAGGCGACCAGCTTCCTCGCCGCCTATCTGCGCCATGTCCGCCCCGACATGCCGGGCCACGAGCAGGACGAATATTACCGGCAGTTCGCCGTGATCGCCCGCGCTCTGGGCGCCGATCCCGTGCCCACCGACCGGCGCGAGGCGGAGGCGATTTTCCGCGAGCTTCGTGGCGACCTGTCGTCGAGCCCGGCAGCGCGCGAGGTCGCCGATCTGGTGCTGAACCAGCGGCCCGAGGGCGCGCCGCCCGCCGTGCAGGCGATGCTGGGCGCAGAGGCGGTGGCGCTCCTGCCGCCCTTCGCGCGGGCGATGCTCGGTCTGGAACGTCCGGGCCTCGGCGGCATTCCAGCCCGGGCAGCAACCTGGGGCATGGCCCGAACGCTGCGCTGGGCGTTCCGGCAGGGCTGACAATCCCTCCGTGACAACCCGCGCGGCGGGATAAGACAATTTTAACCATTCGTTAGGGTTTAGCCGATATTAACCATCCCCTGGGGCAGTGCAGAAACAGGGGCACGAATGAATTCGGAAGGATTGAATCATGCCGGTTTCCCGCCTGACAAAGGCAGCCGAACGGCTTCGCATCGTGGCCAATACGCTTAACGACCCCGCCGACAGGGCGGTCGCGAGCGCCTATGTCGAGGATCTTGAACGGCTCGCCGGGCGCGAGGTAAAGGTCACGCCGCCCGTTCCCTCCGCCGCGAAGGACGTGCGCGTTTCGACGCTCAGCGGAACGCTCGCCATGGCCTTCCCGGTGACCGGGGCGGAGAAGTTCGACCCGTTGATCCGGGCGCTCAACCGCTAGGCGATCTTCGCTGGCAGTTCGAACAGCCCCATGAAGCGGGCCGCGGCATCGGCGTCGCCCGCGATCGCCACGCCGGCCTCCTCTGCCGCCAATCCGCCATAGAACAGCGCCGCGAGCGAGGGGCCGCCGGGCGAGGTAAAGACCACATCGCAATCCTCGGGCTCGGCCCGGACGACCGGCATCTCGCCCTTGGCCAGCGCGGCGACGAAGGCGGCATCGGGAAAGCGGAACCCGACCTGCACCTGCCAAGCGCCGGCGCGCCCGCGATTCAGCATCGTTCTCAGCGACAGCATGAAGGACACAGGCGAGAGGGGCAGTGTCGGATCGTGCCGCGCGGACATCGCGGCCCAGCGACCGAGTTCCTGCATCATCGGTTCCGCCGCCTCGCCCCACGGCGTCAGGCGATAGGCGGGGGCCGGCAAGCGATGTTTTTCCAGCACGCCCGCCGCCTCCAGCCCCGCCAGGCGCTCCGTCAGGACCTTGGCGCTGATGCCGGGAAGGCTTGCCCGCAGACCGGAGAAGCGGCGCGGCCCGAGCATCAGCTCGCGCACGATCAGCAGTGCCCAGCGCTCCCCCACGATCTCCATCGCGAAAGCCGTCCCGCACGCATCGCCATACCACCGGCCGTGCTGCGTTCGCGCCGAATTGGTTTCTTTTTGTAACTCCATACTTGCCTCACGTAAGCACCGGGCGCAAACCTCGCAAGGTTCGACTCGGAACTGTCACGAGGAGCGCACGCGCTGGCGGCGCAGATGTCGGGCTTCACCGGCGATCCGCCGCCCGAATTCCGCAAATGGCAGGAAAAGATGAAAGCCAACGAAGGAGAGCAGGCATGACCTATGTGAGCGGTTTCGTGACCCCGGTCGAACAGGGGAAGAAGGACGAATATGTCCGGTCCGCCAAGGACGCCTGGCCGCTGTTCCGCGAATATGGCGCGCTCGCACAGGTGGAGACCTGGGGCGACAACGTGCCCGAAGGCAAGCGCACCGATTTCCGCCGCGCCGTCGACCTGCAGGATGGCGAGGCCGTGGTCTTCAGCTGGATCGTCTGGCCCGACAAGACGACCAGCGACGCTTGCGAGAAAAGCATGGAGACCGACGAGCGCTGGGAGAAGCTCGCCATGCCGTTCGATGGCAAGCGCATGATCTTCGGCGGGTTCGAGACGATCTTCGAAGCGCAGGCTTGACCCGATGAGGATCGCCAACGTCTTCGTGTCGGTCGGCGTCGCGGATCACCCGGCGGGCTGCGCCTGGTGGTCCACGCTGATCGGACGCGCACCCGACCGGCGCCCGATGCCGAGCTGCTGCGAATGGGACCTCACCGACAGCGTCTTCCTCCAGGTGCTCGACAATCCACGGGACGGCGCTGTCGACATCGTCTCGCTCCGGGTCGAAGACCTGGAGAGCGAGCTCGCGCGGTTGCGCGATGCCGGGCTGGACATCGCCGATCCGGAGAGTGTGCCCGGGTTCGACACCCTGCGCATCGCCACCGTCACCGATCCCGACGGCAACAACGTCAACCTGCTCGACGGCGCGTAAAGCATCACGAAGGGAGAACATCGATGGCCGACACCGATAGAGGCGCCTTCATCTGGTACGAACTGATGACCCCGGACGCCGATGCCGCGAAGGCTTTCTACGGCAGCGTGGTCGGCTGGGACATCGAGGCCGCGGCGGGCAGCGATGGCGACATGGACTACCGCATGATCCGCCGCAGCGATGGCGGGTTCGCCGGCGGCGTGCTGAACCTTTCCCGCGAGATGGTCGCCGGTGGCGCAAAGCCGGCCTGGTACGGCTATGTCCATGTCCCGGACGTCGATGCTGCAATTGCCGCGTTCCGGGACGCAGGCGGCACGTTGCACTTCGATCAGTGCGTCGCAGGCGTCGGCCGCATGGCGTTGCTGCAAGATGCGCAGGGCGCGCCGATCTACGTCATGACTCCCGAGCCGCCCGAGCACGATCCCGACGCGAGAAGCGACGTGTTCGACTACGCCAAGGCGCAGCACGTGCGCTGGAACGAGCTCTCCACCACCGATCAGGACGGCGCCATCGCCTTCTACACCGGCCTGTTCGGCTGGACGCAGGAGGGCGCCATGCCGATGGGGACCATGGGCGAGAACAGGTTCCTGCACCACGACGGCGGAATGATCGGCGCGGTGATGCGAAAGCCCCCCGCCATGCCGCAATCGGGCTGGGTCTATTCCATCGGCGTCGAGGATATTGATCGGGCGCTCGCGGCGGTGAGCGACGGGGGCGGCGCGCTGGTCCATGGCCCGGGCGAAATTCCCGGCGGCGAGTTCAGCGCGGTATGTACCGATCCGCAGGGCGTGGTCTTCGGGCTGGTCGGCCCGCGCGCCAATTCCAAGGAGGGCCGAGATGGCTGACTACACCTTCTTCTTCAATCCGATGAGCCGCGCGCAGATCGCCCGCTGGGCACTGCACGAAGCAGAGGCGGATTACGAAGCCGTGCTGGTCCCGTGGGACGACAAGCCGCAGGCCCTCCTGGCTGCCAATGCCATGGGCAAATTGCCGACCATCATCCACCATGCGACAAGCGGGGATCACGTCGTCAGCGAAGCGGCGGCGGTGTGCCATTACCTGGCCGAACAGCAAGTCCCGGAACTGCTCCCCAAAGCGAGCGAGATGGCGGACTATTTCCGCTGGCTGTTCTTCGCCGCGGGTCCGGTGGAGCAGGCCACCACGGCGAAGGCACTGGGATGGAAACCGACCGCCGAGCAGCAGGCCATGGCCGGTTTCGGCAGCTACGAACGCACGGTCGACGCTCTCGACGGCTGGCTGACCGACCACGACTATGTCTGCGGCGACCGCTTCACCATGGCCGACGTCTATGTCGGCAGCCAGGTCGACTGGGGCCTGACCTTCGAAAGCCTGCCCGCGCGCGACAGCTTTGAGGCCTACGCCGCCCGGTTCCGCCAACGCGAAGCCTACCGCGCCGCAAAGGCAATCGACAACGCCCTGATAAAGGAGATGCAAGATGGCTGACAAGCTGACCACGGTGCTGTGGTTCGACGGCGATGCACAGGAAGCTGCGGAATTCTACGCCCGCACCTTTCCCGACAGCCATGTCGGCGACATTTTTCGTGCGCCCGCCGACTTTCCGGGCGGCAGCAAGGGCGATGCGCTGACGGTGGATTTCACGGTGCTCGGGCGCAATTTCTCCGGCCTCAACGGCGGCAATGACTTCAGGCCCAACGAATGCGTCAGTTTCATGGTGGTGACCGAGGATCAGGACGAAACCGACCGCTACTGGAACGCGATCGTCGGCAATGGCGGGCAGGAAAGCGATTGCGGCTGGTGCAAGGACAAATGGGGTTTCTCCTGGCAGATCACCCCGCGCACCTTGCTGGAATCGCAGCAGGCCGGCGACGAGGAAGCCCGCCGCGCCTTCGAAGCAATGATGACCATGCGCAAGATCGACGTCGCCGCGATCGACGCGGCGCGGAAGGGTTAGAACGCCGATGCCGCGCAGGATCACCGGGGCCGCCTTCCTTTCCATCGACGGCGTGATCCAGGCTGGCGGCGGGCCGCACGAGGACCCGACACGCGGCTTCCCGCATGGCGGCTGGATGGGCCCTTTCGCCGGCGATGAAGTGGTGGAGAAAACCCTCGCCCGGCTCTTCCACCCGCCTTACGCACTCCTGCTCGGGCGACGGACCTACGACATCTTCGCGGGGTACTGGCCGCACGTCACCGGAGAGGAAGCGGGGTTCGGCGAGGCCCTGACGGCGGCGGAAAACATGTTCTCACGCATTCGGATGAACCGCTCGAATGGGCGAACAGCCACGCGCTTTCCGATGTCGCCGCGATCGAAGCCCTGGTGCAGACAGATGGGCCGGACCTGCTGATCCAGGGATCGAGCACACTCTACCCGCCACTGCTTGCCGCGAGCCTGATCGACCGACTGGTGTTGATGACCTTCCCGGTCGTGCTTGGCGAGAGCAAACGCCTGTTCGACGATCCGCGCGCCGCCTGCACCTTGCGCCCGATCGAGCACGAGATATCGAAAGCGGGCGTGATCGCCGCGCATTACGAACCGGCAGGCCCGGTGCAGACCGGATCGGTCGGTCCCAAACAGGAACCCAACCCGACCGAGAGCGCACGCCGCGACGCGATCCGTGCGGGGCGCTGGTGAGCGTTGTAGAATCTCGTGCGGATCAGGCGATCGCCGCGGACTTCCTGAGCGTCTGATACGCCTCGACGACGCGGTTGAGGCGGCTCTCATATTGCCGGTCGCCGCCGTTGCGGTCCGGGTGGTAACGGCGCACCAGCTCGGAATAGCGGCGGCGCAGGCGTCGGCGGTCGATGTCGCTGCCGAGGCCCATCGTTTCCAGCGCCTCGGCCTCCTCGCGGCTGAACCTCCCGTCCATGGCCATCTCGGCCTGACGCCGGGCGCGGTTGCGGATGCCGCCTGCCCGCGCCGAAATGGCGTCGAGCGGGTCGTCGAAATCCGCCCAGCGCGGCATCCCGTCGACCGCGCCGGTCGCGCGGAAGGACGGGCTTTCCGTGCGCCAGCCGCTCGCCGGACGCTGCGCCTCGAGTATCTCGTCGGCGCTCATGCCCTCGAACCAGTCGTAGCCCGCATTGAATTCGCGGACATGGTCGAGACACATCCAGCGCCAGCCGCCCGGCCCGTCGAAACCGTGGCCACCGGTGCCGGGCGCGCGGAATTCGCCGGCCTCGTTGCAGGCGGGATGATCGCACACTCGGCCTGCCGCTTCGTGACGGCCATGAAACTTCGACGGACGCATAGCATTAGAATGGGCATAGAGTGTCCAAGTGAAAACCCTCGATCAGGAGAATTTGCCCGATGCCGGGACCGGTACAACAGGAAATGGAGCGCCTTCTCACCGATGCGTTCAGCCCCACCAGCCTTCAGGTGATCAACGACAGCGCCAAGCATAGCGGCCATTCGGGAGACGATGGCAGCGGCGAATCCCACTTCACCGTGGTGATCGAGGCGCCGGCCTTCGCCGACACGTCGCGGCTGGAGCGCCAGCGCATGGTCAACGCCGCGCTTGGCGACATTCCGGGCGACCGGGTCCACGCCTTGGCGATTCAGGCATCGGCGCCCACGCCATGAGCGGCGCGGCATACGATCTATGGTACTGGCCTTCGATCCAGGGCCGCGGCGAATTCGTGCGCGTGTTCATGGAAGCGGCGGGCCTGTCCTACCGCGACCGGGCGCGGGAAACCGACGCGCAGGCCTTGGTCGAGGACATGGAAGCGCGCGCCGAGGGCGGCGATTTCGCGCCCTATGCCCCGCCCTATCTGGTCGAGCGCGAGACGGATTTCGCCATCGCGCAGGTGGCGCACATCGTCTCGTGGCTCACCGGACATCACGACCTCGGATCGGGCGATGAGCAGACCGACCTCCATCTGATCCAGTTGCAACTGACCATCACCGACATTGTCGCCGAAGCGCACGACACCCATCACCCGGTGGCCGGCAGCCTCTATTACGACGACCAGAAGGACGCCGCCGCGCGCGCTGCCAAGGCTTTCCGGGAGGAGCGGATGCCGAAATATTTCGACCATTTTGAACAGGCGCTCGAAGTGCGCGAGGGCGGCCCCTTCGTCCTCGGCGAGCGGTGGAGCCATGTCGACACCTCGCTGTTCCAGCTTGTCGAGGGCTTGCGCTACGCCTTTCCGCAGCGGATGAAGGCGCTTGAAGGGGACTATCCCGCGCTCGTTGCATGCCGCGATGCGGTGGCGGACATCGAGGGTGTGGCCGCCTATTGCGACAGCGACCGGCGGCTCGCCTTCAACGAGGACGGGATTTTCCGCCACTATCCGGAGCTCGACGCGCAATGAGCATCATCACCCAGACGTTGACCCCGACCACCCACGATCTCGGCCAGTTCCAGGTCCGGCGGGTGCTGCCGTCGCGGGCGCGCAGCATGGTCGGGCCGTTCATCTTCGTCGACCAGTTCGGCCCGGCGCAGCTCGACATCGGCAGCGGGATGGACGTGCGGCCGCATCCGCACATCAATCTCGCCACCGTTACTTGGCTGTTCGAGGGCGCCATCGACCACCGCGACAGCCTCGGCACTTTTGCGACGATCCGGCCCGGTCAGGTCAATCTGATGACCGCCGGGCGCGGCATTGTCCATTCCGAGCGCAGCCCGGAGGAAGACCGCAGGACCGGGCCGAAGCTCTACGGAATGCAGACCTGGCTCGCTCTGCCGGACGGGCAGGAGGAGATCGACCCGGCTTTCGAGGCGGTGACCGACCTACCCATGATCGAGGACGGGGCGAGCAAGGCGATCGTGATCATGGGCGAGCTGTGGGGCGAGCGCGCGCAGACGACGACCCACGCCGGCACGATCTATGCCGATATCGCGCTGGAAGCCGGTGGCTCGGTCCCGCTCGAAGCGGGCGCGGACGAGCGCGCGGTGATGCTCGTCGGCGGAGAGGCGAGCGTCGATGGCGTGGCGCTCGAGCTGTACCAGCTGTCCGTTCTCGCACCCGATGCAGCGATGACGCTGCGGTCCGAACGCGGCGGACGGATCATGCTGTTGGGCGGCGAGGCTTTCTCGACCAAACGCCATGCCTGGTGGAATTTCGTCAGCTCCAGCCGCGAGAGGATTCAGCAGGCGAAGGAAGACTGGCGCGAGGGCCGCTTTCCCGAGGTGCCGGGCGACAGCGAGGAGCGCATTCCCCTGCCGGACGGTGCACCAAAGACCGTGACCTATCCCTGAGGAGAGCGAATTGAGCGAACGGACAGTCTGGATCACCGGGGCGAGCAGCGGCATCGGCGCCGCCCTCGCCCGCGAATGGGCGAAGCGCGGTGCGCGCATCGTCCTCTCGGGCCGGGACGAGGCGCGGTTGCGCGAGGTGTCCGACGGGCTCGACACAGAGACGCTGACGGTGCCCTTCGACGTGCGCGACGAGGCCGCGATGCGCGCTGCCACGGAGGAAGCGATCGGCTGGCACGGGGTCGACATTTTCGTCGCCAATGCGGGCATCTCCCAGCGCAGCGCCGCGGTCGACACGGCGATGGGTGTTTATCGCGACATCATCGATATCGACCTCACATCGCAGATCGCCGCGACACAGGCGCTTCTGCCGCATCTGGTGGAGCGCGGGTCGGGCCGGCTGGTGTTCATTTCAAGCATTGCCGGCAAGGTCGGCGTGCCGATGCGCACCGCCTATTGCGCCGCCAAGTTCGGGCTGATCGGCTATGCCGATGCGCTGCGGGCCGAGCTGTCGCAGAGCGGCATCGACGTTCATGTCGTGTGCCCCGGATCGGTCGCGACCAATGTCAGCCGCAATGCGCTCAATGCCGACGGCTCGCCACGCGGCGCCAGCGACAAGGCGATCGACAACGGCATTCCGGCAGACGAGGCGGCCCGGCGCATCGTCGACGCGATCGAGCTGAACAGCCGCGAGATCATCGTCGCCACAGGCATGGAAGAGGCGATGGGCGAACTGCGCCGCACACCGGACCAGCTTTTCGATCAGGTCGCCGCGATGGTCGCGAGCGGCTACATGGAGAAGATGAAGGCCGAGGGCTGAGAGCCCTCAGGGCCTCGCGTCAGGCGCCGCTCCAGTCCACCCAGGCGCCATGGGGGTGTGCCGTGCCGAGATAGTGCCATTCGCTCCTTCGATCGCCTTTGTTCCAAAAGCGGACGGCCAGTTCGTGGCGATGGGTGTCACGGTTGGCCTCGAGCGAGATCCAGGCCAGCGGGCTTTCCGCCGTCGCCTGCTCGCCCGCGCGCTCCATTGCGGCGGTGATCGCGTCGCGCTCGTCCCGCGGCACATATTGCCAGACGACCGAATGGACGAGCGCCCGGGTGACACCGGGCTGCGGCTCGCGGGCAAGCATCCGTTCGACGAAGTCGCCCGCGCGCATCTTTGCGATCTCCGGCGGAAAGCGCTTTGCCGCCTCGATCGCCGCATCCATCCGCATGAAACGTTCGGTGAATTCGGGCCAGATATAAGCCTTCAGTCGCAATGCCTGGTCGGGATCGGTCAGGTCGACCGGTGCGATGTCGCATCCCTCGGCCCCGACAATGTCGAATTCCGCCGCCGGGGGCGGATTGCCCCGCCAGTCCGGTTTGATCTGCATGGACGACGTCGCGGGCCCGGCCGTCACACCGCCCAGATCGAAGCGATAGCGGCGCATCATCAGGTTGATCCCGGCACTCGACCCCAATTCGAACAGCGCGAAATCGCGCGGCAGACCGCGATCCGCGAGCCACAGCATCGCGGCGGCATAGCCCCAGCTGCGCCCGGCCTCGTTGGTCTGCGGCGGCCCGTCCAGCCAGGGGAGCAGGAACGCCTCGTGCCGCTCGATCGCCTCGGCGACGATCCGCGTCGCATCGTTCGGATCGAGCCCGTCGTAGATCGGTGCCAGCGCCGGGTCCGCCCCGCTCAGATGCAGCGCGTGGAGCCCGCCCGCCAGCCGCAGGGGAAGGGCATCAGCCAGCGGCGGTCCGGCCCATTTGCGCACCCGCAGCATCACGGTGCCGCCGCGCTGCGTGTCGATCAGCGCGCCGATCGCCCGGTTGACGCTCGCCGTGATCGGGGCGCCGTTGTCGCGGCAATAGGCAACCTGGTTCTCGAAGGCGTGGCGGACCGCTTCGGGACCGCGCGCCTGCGGATCGATCGTCCCGTCGCGCGCATCGTCGCTCCCCTGGCCCGTTTTCATTGCCCTTTGCTCCACCGCTGCCTATCTGACGCGCCCGATGCCCGAACCGTCTCCCAGCCTGCTGACCTTCGCCATTCCCAAGGGCCGCATCCTCGACGAGGCGCTGCCGGTCATGGCCGATGCCGGCGTCGTGCCCGATGCGGCCTTTCACGACAAGGCCAACCGGTCGCTCACTTTCGCGACCACGCGCGAGGATCTGCGCCTGATCCGGGTGCGCGCCTTCGATGTCGCGACGTTCGTGGCGCATGGCGCGGCGCAAGCGGGGATCGTCGGGTCGGACGTGATCGAGGAGTTCGACTATGCCGAGCTCTACGCGCCGGTCGATCTCGACATCGGGCACTGTCACCTCGCCGTGGCCGAACCGAAAGAGGGCAGCGACGACGTGGGCGGCGCGAGCCATCTGCGGGTCGCGACCAAATACCCCAATCTCACTCGCCGGCATTTCGAGCGGCGCGGCATCCAGGCCGAATGCGTCAAGCTGAACGGCGCGATGGAGATCGCCCCTGCCCTCGGCCTCGCGAGCCGGATCGTCGATCTCGTTTCCAGCGGGCAAACGCTGAAGGAGAACGGCCTGGTCGAGACCTCGCGCATTCTCGACATCAGCGCGCGGCTGATCGTCAACCGCGCGGCGCTCAAGACCGACCCGCGCGTCGCCCAGCTGGTCGAGGCGTTCCGCGCCGGCGCCTCCAAGCGAAAGGCCGCCTGATGCGGTTCCTCGATGCCTCCGAGGATGGTTTCGAACGCGCTTTCGAGCGTGTCGTACGCGACCGGCGCGAAAGCGACACCAATGTCACCCGCGACGTGACGACGATGCTCAACGAAGTGCGCCAGCGCGGCGACGATGCGCTCGTGGAATACACGATGCGCTTCGACGAGCACCGGCTGACCGACGAGGCCGACTGGCGGATCGACTTCGCCGCCTGCGAGGCTGCCTATGCCGAACTCGATCCCGAGCTGCGCGAGGCTCTGGACCTTGCCGCCGCTCGCATCCGCGCCTTTCACGAGGGTCAGCTGCCCGCCGACCGCGACTATACCGACGAGGTCGGAATGCGGCTCGGCAGCCGCTGGCGCGCGGTCGAGGCGGCGGGGCTCTACGTGCCGGGCGGACGTGCCGCCTACCCCTCCTCCCTGCTGATGAACGCGATCCCCGCCAAGGTCGCGGGGGTCGAGCGTCTGGTCGTCACCACGCCGACACCGAAAGGCGAGATCAATCCGCTGGTCCTCGCCGCGGCGCATATCGCGGGCGTCGACGAGATCTGGCGCGTTGGCGGCGCGCAGGCAGTCGCAGCGATGGCTTATGGCACCGGCCGGATCGCCAAGGTCGACGTGATCGCCGGGCCGGGCAATGCCTGGGTCGCCGAAGCCAAGCGCCAGCTCTACGGCGTGGTCGGCATCGACATGGTCGCCGGACCGAGCGAGATCCTGGTCATCGCCGATGCCGACAACGACCCCGAATGGATCGCCGCCGACCTGCTGAGCCAGGCGGAGCACGACCCCACCAGCCAGTCGATCCTCATCACCGACGACAAGGGCTTTGCCCGCATGGTCGAGGACGCGGTCGACCTCCAGCTGATGAACCTGCCGACCGCCAAGACCGCGCGGACCAGTTGGGACACGCATGGCCTGATCGTGATGGTCGAGAGGATAGAGGACGCGGTGCCGCTCGCCGACCGGCTCGCCGCCGAGCATGTCGAGCTCGCCGTCGCCGATCCGCAGGCGCTGTTCGATCAGCTGCGCCACGCGGGCAGTGTCTTCCTCGGCCGCCACACGCCCGAGGCGGTCGGCGACTATCTCGCCGGCCCGAACCACGTCCTTCCCACCGGGCGCCGCGCGCGCTTTGCCAGCGGGCTGTCGGTGCTCGATTTCATGAAGCGCACCAGCTTTATCGCCGCCAGCGAAAGCGCGCTCGCCGCGATCGGCCCCGCCGCGATCCGGCTGGCCGAAGCCGAAGGGCTGCCCGCCCACGCCAAATCCGTTTCCCTGAGACTGTCATGACCCAGAATTCCCGCCCCAATCCCCGCTCGCAGGCCCGCAGCGCCGCCCGTCTGGGCGCGGTGCAGGCGCTCTATCAGCAGCATATGGAGCGCACGCCGATCGCGCGGTTGCTCGACGAGTTTCACCAGCACCGCCTCGGCCAGACGGTCGAGGACGAACACTATGCCGATGCCGAGATCGAATTCTTCGACGACCTCGTCGGCGGGGTTCATGCCCGGCAAGGCGAGATCGACGACTTGCTGACCGCACGCCTTGCCCAAGGATGGACGCTGGCCCGGCTCGACAAGACCATGCTCCAGATCCTGCGCTGCGGAACCTACGAACTGCTCGCCCGCAACGACGTGCCCAAGGCGACCGCGATCAGCGAATATGTCGACGTCGCCAAGGCGTTCTTCGATGATCGCGAGGCGAAATTCGTGAACGGTATTCTCGATGCCGTCGCCAAAGAGGTGCGGCCATAGAGGAAAACGGCTTCATCGCCGCCCTGCGCGATCTCGCGACCCATCCGGCGGCGCGCGGGCTGGACGACGATGCGGCGGTGCTGGAGGTGGGTGGCGAGACGCTGGTGCTCACTCACGACACGCTGATTCAGGGCGTCCATGTCAGAATGGACGAGGACCCGGCAGACATCGCCTGGA
The DNA here is from genome assembly GCA_025698865.1 of Erythrobacter sp. Classification (GTDB taxonomy): domain Bacteria; phylum Pseudomonadota; class Alphaproteobacteria; order Sphingomonadales; family Sphingomonadaceae; genus Qipengyuania. Next base: position 81,130 of record JAILWQ010000006.1, read on the forward strand.
AGCTGGTCGCGGTGAACCTGTCCGACCTCGCGGCGAAGGGCGCGGTGCCTCTCGGTGTGCTGGTCTCGCACGCCCTCGGCCCGGACGACGAACGCTTTGTCGAAGGCCTGCGCGCGGTGCTTGCGGCGCATGACGTCCCCCTTCTCGGCGGCGACACGGTGGGTGGCATGACCACTCGCGCCTGGGGCTGCACGGCCATAGGACGGGCCAGCCACTCGCCCGTGCCGGACCGTAGTCGCGCGCGGCCCGGTGACACGATCCATGTCACCGGCGAACTCGGCCGCGCGATGCTCGGCATGGAGGAGCGCGGCAGCGGCAGCGCGAACGACCTCGCCTATCGTCGGCCTACCCCGCTCCTCGCCGAGGGCCGGGCGCTCGCCCCGCACGTCTCGGCGATGATGGACGTATCGGACGGATTGCTGCTCGATTGCTGGCGGATGGCGGAGGCGAGCGGCACGTGTTTCGAGCTCGACAGTCGCAGCTTCCCGGTGGCCGAAGCAGCGCGCAAGGACGCCTGCGTACGCTGGGGCGATGACTACCAGCTGCTCTTCACCGCGCCCGAGGGGGCCGTGCTACCGGTACCCGCCACACGGATTGGCGTGGTTCGGCCGAAGGAAGCTGCGGTGCTCGTGATCGACGGCGAGACGGTCCGGAACAGCAACGGCCTCGGCTATTCCCACCGCGCCTGACGCAGGGGCGCGCTGCCCTTTCCCCTTGTCAGTCGGGAAGCGGCCGATATACCTCGAACATTCAAGGGTCCGCCCGTTCGAGAGCTGACCCATAAAGACATGGGCAGAGGGGGATTCGGGAATGGATCTGGTAGTCATAGCCATTGCGCTGGGCCTGGTGGCGGTCGTGTACGGCTTCTTCACCAGCCGGCAGGTGCTCGGCGCGGGCGCCGGCAACGCCAGGATGCAGGAAATCGCCGCTGCCATCCAGGAAGGCGCGCAGGCCTATCTCAAGCGGCAATACACCACCATCGCCATCGTCGGCGTGGTCGTTGCCGCGCTGGTCCTGTTCTTCCTCGGCATCATCCCGGCAATCGGTTTCGCCATCGGCGCCATCCTGTCGGGCGTCGCCGGTTTCATCGGCATGAACATCTCCGTCCGGTCCAACGTGCGAACCGCCGCGGCGGCGCAGAGCGGGTTGCAGCAGGGCCTCACCCTCGCCTTCCGCGCCGGTGCCATCACGGGGATGCTGGTGGCCGGCCTCGCCCTTCTCGCGATCGCCGTCTTCTTCTGGTGGCTGACCGGACCCGGCGGCCATGCGCCGAACAGCCGCGAGGTGATCGACGGGCTGGTCGGCCTCGCCTTCGGTGCCTCGCTGATCTCGATCTTCGCGCGGTTGGGCGGCGGCATTTTCACCAAGGCCGCCGATGTCGGCGCCGATCTCGTCGGCAAGGTCGAGGCAGGCATTCCCGAGGACGATCCCCGCAACCCGGCCGTGATCGCGGACAATGTCGGCGACAATGTCGGAGATTGCGCCGGGATGGCTGCCGACCTGTTCGAAACCTACGTCGTCACCGTCGGCGCGACCATGGTGCTGACGGCGCTGCTGCTCAGCGGCCTCGGCGATCTGCTGATGCCGATGATGGCCCTGCCGCTGCTGATCGGCGGCGCCTGCATCGTCACCAGCATAATCGGAACCTATTTCGTGCGCTTGGGCAAGGGGTCCAACGTGATGGGCGCGATGTACAAGGGCTTCCTAGTCACCGCCGTTCTCTCGGTTCCGTTGATCTGGCTGGCCATGCATTTCGCGCTCGGCGACATGAACGCGGTGATTGGCGGGACCAATCTGGAAGCGATCGACCCCGGCGCGCCGCCTTCCGAAGAAGGCACCGCGTCGATCCTCGCCTTCACCGGCTGGGACCTGTTCTGGTCCTCGGTGGTCGGCCTCGTCCTGACCGGGGTCATCATCTGGATCACCGAATATTACACGGGCACCAATTTCCGCCCGGTGAAATCGATCGCCAAGGCATCGGAGACGGGACACGGCACCAATGTCATCCAGGGCCTCGCTATCAGCCTCGAATCGACCGCGCTGCCGACGCTCGCAATCGTGGCGGGCATCATCGTCAGCTACCAGCTCGCCGGGCTCATGGGCATCGCCTATGCCGCCACCAGCATGCTGGCGCTGGCGGGCATGGTCGTGGCGTTGGACGCTTATGGCCCTGTCACCGACAATGCCGGGGGCATTGCGGAAATGGCGGGCCTCGACGAGAGCGTGCGCGAGAAGACCGACGCGCTCGACGCCGTGGGCAACACTACCAAGGCGGTGACCAAGGGTTACGCGATCGGATCGGCGGGCCTCGCCGCGCTGGTCCTGTTCGCCGCCTACACCACCGATCTCGCCGAATTCTTCCCCGGCGCGGACGTCGATTTCAGCCTCGAGAACCCTTACGTCATCGTCGGGCTGCTGCTCGGCGCGCTGCTGCCCTATCTCTTCGGTGCGATGGGCATGACCGCCGTCGGCCGCGCGGCGGGCGACGTGGTGAAGGACGTGCGCGAACAGTTCGCGGGCGACGCCGGGATCATGGCCGGGACCAGCAAGCCCGACTATGCCCGCACGGTCGACCTCGTGACCAAGGCCGCGATCAAGGAGATGATCGTGCCCTCCCTGTTGCCGGTCCTCGCGCCGATCGTCGTCTATTTCGGCATCTTCCTTATGGCGGGGCAGGAGAACGCCTTCGCCGCGGTCGGCGCGCTGTTGCTGGGCGTGATCGTCGGCGGGCTGTTCGTCGCGCTCAGCATGACGGCCGGCGGGGGCGCGTGGGACAACGCGAAGAAATACATCGAGGACGGCAACCACGGCGGCAAGGGGTCGGACGCCCACCACGCCGCGGTGACGGGCGACACGGTCGGCGATCCCTACAAGGACACTGCCGGCCCTGCGGTGAACCCGATGATCAAGATCACCAATATCGTCGCGCTGCTGTTGCTGGCATCGCTGGCGGCTTGAGGAGCGGCAGTGGTTGCGGGGTGGCAACGCTGCGGCGCTGCCGCCCCTCATAGCTTCCCGTTAATGCTCTTTAAGAGGCGGTCTGCTAGCGCCGGAGCTATCGGACGGAGGGCAGCTTGGCGTTCATCGAGGACTTGTCGGGAAGGGGTGCACGGACCGGCGGCGATCCCGCCAGACCGTCTCCGGTGCCGAGCGATGGCTTCACCATCCTCCCATGGACGGAACTTGGCAACGGGATAGTTTCCTGCTGGCAGTCGCTCGCATCGCACACGGCCGCGCCCAATCCCTTCTTCGAGCCCTGGTATCTATTGCCCGCTCTGCGCCAGTTCGATCCGCAAGGGGCGGTTCGACTGGCCACGTTCATCGCCGACGGGAAGCTGGTCGGGTTGATGCCGCTTGCCTTCGAACGGCGTTATCACGGCCGCCCGATCCCGCATCTCACCAGCTGGAGCCACGCCAACCAGTTCTTCGGCTCGCCGCTGATCGAGGCTGGATATGAGCGCGCTTTCTGGCACGCGCTGCTCGACTGGACGTCACGCCACTACGGTTCCGCGCTGTTCCTGCATCTCGCCACCCTCGCGCTGGAGAGCAGGCCGCTCGACGCGCTGCGCGAAGTCTGCGCCGAGCGCGGCAATCCTTTCCGCGTGGTACACCGCGAGGAGCGTGCGGCTCTCGACGCCGGGCCGACGCCCGAACAGCATCTCATGGCCTGCTTGGCCAAGAAGCGGCGCAAGGAACTCGACCGCAAGCGGCGGCGGCTGGAGGAGCTGGGCACGCTCGTCTTCACCCGTCACATCGACGGGACCGGTCTCGAGCAATGGGCAGACGAGTTCCTCGCGCTCGAGCGTGCCGGATGGAAGGGCGAGGCCGGCTCTGCCCTCGTCTGCGATGCGCGCACCGAAAGCCTGTTCCGCGAAAGCCTGACCGGCGCCGCGCAAAGTGGCAGGCTGGAGCGGATCGCCTTCCATCTCGACCAGCGACCTATCGCCATGCTGGCGAGCTTCGTTACCCCTCCCCATGTCTTCAGCTTCAAGACCGCCTATGACGACAGCCTCGCAAAGCTCTCGCCCGGACTGCTCCTGCAGGTGGAGAACCTGCAGGTTCTTGTCCGAACGGACATCGAGATGACCGACAGCTGCGCCGCGCCCGATCATCCGATGATCGATCATTTCTGGCGCGACCGCCGCGCTATCGGCAATGTCACCATCGGCATTGGCGGCCGCATCCGGCGTGCGGTCGGCGCGGGGCTGGCGGCGCTGGAGGCGCGGAACATGGAGGCGCAGGGATGAGTGTTCACGAGCCGCTAGGCGCCCCAAACGCCCATCCTGTCTTTCCCGAGGAATCGCGCCGCACATTCTCTGGCGCCTATCCCGAAACCCCGCATATCCTTCGCCATCGGCTGGCAGAGGAGACGCGGCTCGAGCTCGGCGCGCTGGCGGGCCTTGCTGAACGGCTTCCCGAAACCTCGATCGAGTACAATCGCGGCGATCTGCCGGTGGGAGTCGATGGCAAGCCGGGTTCGACCGGTCTCTCGATCGAGGAAACGATCCGCCACATCGCCACCAGCAACAGCTGGGCGGTGCTCAAGAATATCGAGCAGGTGCCCGAATATCGCGCGCTGCTGATGAGCCTTCTCGGCGAATTGCGCCCCGCGATCGAGGCGAAGACGGGCGCGATGCTGACGCCGCAGGGTTTCGTGTTCATTTCCAGCCCGAATGCGGTCACGCCCTATCATTTCGATCCGGAGCACAACATGCTGCTGCAACTGACCGGTAGCAAGGTGATGACGCAGTTTCCCGCCGGTGACGCGCGCTTCGCGCCCGACACGACGCATGAAAGCTATCACACCGGCGGCGCGCGCGAACTTGCCTGGAACGAGGGGATGCTGGCTGGCGGCACCGAGTTCGCTCTGAAGCCGGGTGACGCGCTGTTCGTGCCGGTCATGGCCCCGCATTTCGTGCGCAACGGTCCGCACAGTTCGATCTCGCTGTCGATCACCTGGCGCAGCGAGTGGAGCTATGCCGAGGCGGACGCGCGCGCTTTCAATGCCCGGCTGCGTCGCCTCGGACTGTCGCCCCGCGCGCCGGGGCGCTGGCCCGCGACCAATCGCGGGAAGGCCCTCGCCCAGCGGGTCTTGCGCCGGCTGGGACTTGCCAGCACCTGATCCAACGGCGAAGACTGGTGTTTCCATGTCCGACGATCCTCGCACCCGCCCCGCCCCCTCGCCTGCCAGTCCCTCGCCGGAAAAGTTGGTGGCCGACCTCGTATCCCTGCTGACCGTCCGCGCGGAGGGAGACGATCGCTTCAGCGGCGAGAAGCAGCCCGGCGGCATCGGCCGGGTGTTCGGCGGACAGGTCGTCGCACAGGCGCTTCAGGCCGCGCAGACGATCGCGCCGGAGGGGATGGTGGCCCATTCGCTCCACGCCTATTTCCTGCGCGGGGGCGAGGAAGGCCGCGATATCGATTACGCCGCGGCGGACGACTTTACCGGCCGCAGCTTCGCCAACCGCCGGGTCCTCGCCAGCCAGAACGGCACCGCGATCCTCAACCTCACCGCATCGTTCCAGCGGCCCGAGGAGGGGCTGGAGCACCAGGACGCCGAGCCGCCGCAGGTCCCCTCGCCCGACCAGCTGCGCCCGGACATGGAGCTGCGCCGCGAATTGCTCGAACGCATGGGCGACAGGGTGAGCGATGCCCAGCGGGCCTTCACCCTTCGCCCCCGCCCCATCGAGACTCGCAGCAGCGACCGGCCCCACTGGATGAACGACCGGCCGCGCGCGCCGCACAACAGCAGCTGGTTTCGCACCGTCGCGCCCCTGCCCAACGATCCGGCGCTGCATCGCGCGGTGATCGCCTATGCCAGCGACTTCACCCTGCTCGGGACGAGCGCGCTGCCGCACGGCCTTAGCTGGATGCGCGGCGAACTGAACGGGGCGAGCCTTGACCATGCTCTCTGGTTCCATCGTCCGGCGCGGGCCGACGAATGGCTGCTCTACGCAACAGACAGTCCGTGGAGCGGCGGCGGGCGCGGCTTCAACCGCGGCCGGATTTTTGATGCCGAGGGGCAGCTCGTCGCCAGCGTCGCACAGGAGGGCACCCTCCGCCGCCAGAAGAAGAAGGGGGCAGCCTGAGAGCCGCCCCCTTGCTTTCTGACGGTCAAAAGTCGGCCGAGACGGACGCCTTGAAGGTGCGCGGGTTGCCCTGAAGCAATTGACCGCCGAAGGATCCGAACGCGGTGAAGGACGAGGTCCAGTACCGCTCGTTCGCCACGTTATCGACCGTGAAGCGCAGCGTGACCGGCGTTTCGCCTGCGGCAAACACGTAACGCGCGCCCAGATCGACCCGGGTCCACGGATCGATTTCCAGCGTGTTGGCCTGATCGACCCACTGCTCGCCCGTGTGGACGACCCGGCCGGTCAGCGTGAAGCCGGGCACGAAGGGCAGATCCCACTCGGCATTCGCGTTGATCGTGTAATCCGGAATGCCGAGAGCGTCATTGCCCTCGTTCACGCCGCCCGGCGTGTTGGTCAGCTCCGCATCGATGACCGATCCGCCGAGGATCAGCCGCAGGCCTTCGGTCGGCTCGCCGGAGACGAACGCCTCGATCCCGCGGTTTCTCTGTTCGCCGAAGGGCGCGAAGACGAGGAAGCCGGGCTGGTCGGGATCCGGGCCGAGGAAGGCGTTGGGCTGCTCGATCGAGTAGGCGGCGATGCTGGCATCGAGCATCCCCAGCGCGAGCTTGGCGCCGATCTCGTACTGCACCGACTTGAAGGGCTCGAGCACTTGGCTGGCATTGCTGACGGGCAGCACGGGGCCACCCGGATCGTCGGGATTGATTCCGTCGATCGGCGCCGTCTGCCCCTGCTGCAGGCCCTCTATACGGTTGGCGAAGAGCGACAAGCCCTCGACCGGCTTGACCACGAGTCCAGCGACCGGCGTGACCGCGCTTTCCTCGTATTTGCTGGTCTCCAGCCCGCTATTGATATCGAAGCCGCGGACCTCGATCTCCTGGATGCGCAGACCGCCAATCACCAGCACGCGATCGTCCCAGAACCCGACCGTGTCCGATACGAAGGCGCTGAGCAGGCGCGAGCGGCTGGAGGGCAGCGGGTCGTCCATATTTCCGCTGACGAAGGTCGATTGCGTCGGCAGGGCGATCTGCGGCGTATCGTAAAGATTGGTGGCGTAACCGCTCCGGAAATCGAAGGCCGTGCGGAATTCCTGCCAGCTCATATTCGCGCCGAAGTTGAATTCCTGCGTGACCGCGCTGCCGACCTTGGCCCGCAGCCCCGCTTCGATCGCCTGGTTGCTCTGTTCGGCCGGGATGATCGAGGCACCGCCGGTTGCTGCGCCCGTGGCCGCATCGGTCACGGTGATGCTGGCATAGGTCCCACGCTCCTCGCTCTCGAGCGCGCCGCCGGTGATGTAGAACATCGCGTTGTCGGCAAGGTCGTATTCGAGCCGGGCGATGCCGAAGACGCTTTCGAGGTTGGTGTTGGTAAAGGCCTGTCCGTAATTGGCGTCCGCATCCGGCACGGCGGGAACGGCACTCGCGGCCAATCCCACCTGCGGGCGCAGCCGGTCCACCTCGATCTGCTGGTAAGCGACATCTGCGAAAATCCGCACATTGTCGCTGCGCCAGTCGAAGGCGGCGCCGGTGGCCAGCGTCTCGCGGAACTCGTCGTCGATCGAGACATCTCCGCTGCGGAACACGCCGTTCACCCGGACGCCGAACTGCCCAGCGTCTCCGAAGCGGCGCGAAAGGTCGGCGCTGCCGCCGAAATGCGAGTTGGACGTGTAGCCGAGCGTTGCGCGGGTAAGCGCCTCCTCACCGGCCTGCTTGAGCTGGAGATTGACGCTGCCGCCGATCCCCGTGCCGCCCGGCGCCGCACCGTAGAGGAAGGCGTTCGCGCCGTTCAGCACCTGCACGCCCGAATAAAGCTCCGGCGCGACCAGCTGGCGCGGAGTGATCCCGTAGAGCCCGTTCATGCCGATATCGTCGCCATAAAGAGGATAGCCGCGGATCACGAACTGCTCGGCGGCGTTGCCGAAGCCGAAAGTGGTGCGCACGGTCGGGTCGTTTTCCAGCACCTCGCCCAGTGTCTGCGGCTGCTGGTTGAGGATCAGCGATTCGTCGAAGGTGCGCAGGGTGAAGGGCACGTCCTCCGCGGGTTTGTCGCCCAGCACGCCGACCGTGCCGCCGGCGACAACCTCGGTACGGTTCTCGCGCTGCGCGGTGACGACGATGGCCTCGCTCTCCTGAGCGTGAAGCGGGACGGCGGCGAGCGTCGTGGACACGGCGATCGTCGATGCGGTGACGAACAGTCGAAGCATTGTCTTGGTTGCCTTTATCTTATGGTTTTCGATTGGAAGGAGGCGGGGGCAAACCACGCCCGGAAAATCGCGGCGACCGGCAGGGCGAGCAGCAGCGCGGCGATCCAGTCGCGCGTGCCGTCGCCGGTGAGTGCGAGGATCAGCCCAACGATGCTGACGATCAGAAGCACGCCGGGGACCAGCAGGGTCCGCATCAGGCTCTGACGCGCTATCCTGTGCGGGCGGTTCATGCCGGAGCGCTCCGCAGGGCGATTTCCTCGACGGCGCGCTCGGTGCGATCGGGCGAGCGCCGCAGCCACAGGAGCAGCCCGGTCCACAGCACCCAGATGGTCAGCAGGTCGAGCACGGCCCAGAGCAGCTTGAACGGCAGGCCGCCATAATCGCCGAAATGCAGCGGCTTCGACAGCATCAATGCCTTGTTGATCGCGGGCATCTCGCGCGCATCGACCAGCCGGCCCGTATCCGCCTCGACCAGCGCGGGGGTCAGGAGGTGGCTCGTCAGGGGGCGGTCGCCCTGGAAGAAGATCGCGTACTGGCGCGGCCCGCTCCAGGCCCCGCCGGGAAAGCCGACAAATTGGGGCGAGCGGCCCGGCAGGATTTCCTGCGCGCGGGCCATCGCCAGGTCGAGCGATCCGTAAGCGGCGGGATCGAGCGGCTCTTCGGAAGACTGCGCCGCAATCATCTCGGCGAGTTCGCCCTCGCGCCAATTGTCGGTCAGCGGATCGGCAAAGGCATTGATCGCGCCGGTCGCGCCGACGACCAGCGCCCAGCCGAGCGTTGCCGCACCAAGCAAGTTGTGCTGATCGAGCCGGCGCACCCGCTTCGACCGGCCCCGCCGCAGAGTCCCGAAACGCAGCCGCTGCATGAACGGCGCGTAGAGCACCACCCCCGAGATCAGAGCGATCAGGAAGAGGATGCCCATCACCCCCAGGAACAGCATTCCCGGCAGACCGAGCAGCATGTCGACATGGAGAGCGAGGATCGTCTCCATCACCCCGCCCCCCTCGACCGGGCCGAGCGAGCGGCCGGTCAACCGGTCGAAATTGAGCAGCGTCATCGCGCTGCCCGGCGCATCCGGCGACGGTCCCGTGGTCACCGTGATGAGCGAACTGTCCTGACTGAACCCGATGAACAGCGGCACCTCGCCCGGCCGCTCGGCAAGCGCGCGGGCGACGATGCTGTCGAGCGGCTGGCCCACGCTGGCCGAAGGGTTGCCCGCAAGGCGGCTTTCCCAATCCTCGCCGAAGGCCGCGTCGATTTCGTCATGAAAGATCAGTGGCAGGCCGGTGACACAGAGCATCAGCAGGAACAGCGTCGAGATGATGCTGGTCCAGCGATGGGTCAGATACCAGAAACGGATCGTGCTGCGTTTCACGGCAAGGCCGCTAGGATGTGAGAACCTTTCCGTCAATGCGAATCGTTCTCAATAGCAATGCCGTTCGGAGAGTGGCTTTTTGGCCTCACATCGATATTGCCACCTCCGCTCGGCAAACCTCTGCGGAACCGCTCGCCGCACCGCGAATTGCGCCAACATGGACATCAAGCGCGAACAGCGGAAATTCCGCGAGAGCAAGCCGTCCCGCCTCGGCCGCGGCATCGAACGACTGACCAATCCCTTCGGCAAGGCGCTGGCCAGCGTCGTGCCCCGCTCGATCGTCGAGATGGTGCTGAAAGGGCTAGACCGGGCGGTCGGCGCGCCGCAGCTCATTCGCTTCGACCATGATCCCAGCGACCTTCAGGCGGCGCACCGGGCGGCGGAAAAGGTCGCGCGCACCGCTCGCGGCATCAGCGCCTCGACCGGGGCCGCCGCCGGTCTGGGAGGCGCAATTTCGATGGGTGCGGATATTCCGGCGACCATCGCCATCGCCTTGCGTACGATCCGCGACACCGGCCGCGCCTACGGCTTCGAGGGGGAAGGCCCGGAAGAAAAGCTCTTTCGCCTCCAGATCCTCGAGCTTTCCGCGCTGGACGATCCCGCCATCCGCAAGCAGCGCATCGCCGATCTCGAAGCCGGCATCGGCAGTGACGGCGAGCTGGTCCGCGCGGATCACGAACACATCACGCCGGTTGTCGATCAGGCAGTCGAACGCATCAGCCGTGCGATCGCCTTTGCCAGCTTCCGCAGCCGGGCGGGAATGATCGTGCCGATCGTCGGCTCCGTGGTCGGCGGGATCGTCAATTCGTCGTTCCAGAACGATGTCGGCAAGGCCGCCCGCTTCGCCTTTCAGGAACGTCGCCTGCGCCGGGAAGATGGCGTAATCGCCGGCTGACCCGATCCCGGCCGGGCCGGGGTCTCAGACCGCGGAGAAACGCTCGATATCGACGATCCTTCCCGACACGACGAGTTCGTCGTCGGGAAAGATGATGGTGTCGGGCACGGCGTGGATGAAATTCTCGCCCTCGCGCTTTACCCCGACCACCGTCACGTCGAACTTCTTGCGGCAGGCGCTGGTCATCAGCGGCACGCCGATCACCGGTTCGGGCGCCTTCAGCCGGGCAATGGCGAATTCGCCGTCGAACGAGATGAAATCGAGCAGCCTTTCGTTGAGGAGGTGAGCCACGCGCTCGCCCATACGCTGTTCGGGGAAGACCACATGGCCCGCCCCGGTCCGCTCGAGAATGCGGGCGTGCTTCTCGTTCGTCGCCTTCGCCCAGATATTCGTCATGCCGAGGTCCGACAGCGCGAGCACGGTCAGCACGCTCGCCTCGATATCGGTTCCGATGGCCACTACCGCGGTCTCGAAATCGGACACGCCGAGCTGTTCGAGCACCTTGGCATCGGTACAGTCCGCCTCGACCGTCTTGGTCAGCGTGCCGGCGAATTCCTGAACGAGCTGCGGATCGCAATCGGCGCCCAGAACCTCGTGCCCCATCCGCTCCAGCGTCTCGGCCACGGCGGCGCCGAACCGGCCCAGACCGATGACGAGGACGGGTCTGCGTTTTCTAGCCGACAATGGGATTCTCCTCGGGATAGCGATAGGGCCGCTCGCGGTGCCCCAGGGCAAGCGCGGTGGCCACGGTGATGGTTCCCACCCGGCCGATGAACATCAGCGCACACAGCACCAGCAGCGCGGTGGGCGGCAGATCGGCGGTAATGCCGGTCGACATACCGACCGTGGCGAAGGCGGAGATGCATTCGAACAGGATATCGTCCAGCGGCAGTGGCGAGATCGAGGCGATGTAGGTCGTGGCTGCGAAGATCAGGGCCACGGCCAGAACGGTGACCGACAGCGCCTGCCGCTCGACCGCGCGGCCGAAGCGGCGTTGAAACAGGCCGGCATCGCGGCGGCCAAGGATCTCGGACAGCACGATGGCGAACAGCACCAGGAACGTCGTCACCTTGATGCCGCCGGCCGTGCCCGCGCTCCCTCCGCCGACGAACATCAGGAAGAAATTGGCCATGATGGTCTCGTCGTGAAAGGCGCCGACATCGAGGCTGTTGAACCCGGCCGTGCGCGGCATCACCGAATGGAAGGCCGAATTGAGCAGCTTGGACCCGATCCCCATCGGCCCGAGCGTGCCGGGATTGTTCCATTCCATCCCCAGCGTCGCCACGAAACCGAACGCCAGCAACGCCGCCGTGCCGACGAGCGTGACCTTCGTATGCAGCGACCAGCGCCGCCCGCCGAAGCCGTGCCGCCACACGTCCTGCAAAACCGGAAAGCCGAGCGAGGCGATCACCACCGATGCCATGATCGGTCCGAGGATCAGGGCATCGTCCTGATAGCTCATGACGCTGTCGGAAAAGCTGGAAAAACCGGCATTGTTGAAGGCGCTGATCGAATGGAACAGGCCGTGCCAGGCCGCACTGGGCAGGCTCATGTCGTAGGCGAAGGCGAAACGCGCCGTCAGGATCACCATAGCCGCCGCCTCGACCAACAGGGTGATCTTCAGCACGAGCCGCAGGACCGCCCGCGCGTCGCCCGTCTCCAGCCGGCTGCGTTCGACCTGTGTCGCCATCCGGTCCTTCAGTCCGAAGCCGCGGCCCGCCATCAGGCCGAACAGCGTGGCGGCGGTCATGATGCCGAAGCCGCCGATCTGGAACAGGGCGAGGATGATCCACTGGCCGAACTGCGACCAGTAGACCGGCGTATCGACCACGATCAGTCCGGTCACCGCCACGGCGGAGGTCGCGGTAAAGAAGGCAGCGATGAAGGGGGCGCGGCCGCCGTCGGCAGTGGCGACGGGCAAGCTCAGCAATCCCGTTCCCACGAGAATCAAGCCCAGAAACAGAACCGGGATCAGACGGATCGGATCGCGCAGCGCCATCATTCGCGCCGCCCTTGGACCGGAAAGACGCCGGGGTAAAGCGTGGTGCGCCTCAGATCATCAATCGCACCAGATCGTCTATGTCGATCGTGGCGAAGCCTACGGCGCTGTCGGAGATACCGTAGGGGATCAGCAGCTTGCGACCCGTCCGCAGCGCCCCGCAGGTATAGACGACATTGGGCACATAGCCCTCGCGATCGTCGTCGACGGCGGTCAGCACCGGCTCGCGCGTGCGGCCGATGACCTTCGACGGATCGTCGAGGTCGAGCAGCGCGCAGCCCAGCGCGTATTTGCGCATCGCGCCGACACCGTGCGTGAACACGATCCAGCCGTGCTCGGTGCGGATCGGGCTGCCGCAATTGCCGATCTGGATGAACTCCCATGGAAAACGCGGCTCCATCAGCAGCTCGCCCTCCCCGTCCCAGTTTTCGAGATCGTCGGATTTCAGCAGATAGAGGTTCTTGCCGTCCTGCCGTCCGAGCATGGCGTATTGTCCGCCGATCTTTTCCGGGAACAGGGCCATGCCCTTGTTGCGGCCCGCCCGGCCGACGATCGGGGCAAGCTCGATCGCGCGGAAATCACGGGTCCGCAGCAGTTCGGAGCGGATCGAGGAGCCGGAATAGGCGGTGTAGGTGCCGATCCATTCGTAATCGCCGCCGCCGTGGTCGAAGCGGGTGAGGCGCAGATCCTCGAGCCCGCCGCTCTGCTGTTCGGTGATCGGGAAGATGACGCTGTTCGACAGGCTGCTCTCGGGCTGACGATGGACCCAGACCGAGGCATCGCTGTCGGTAAGAGAGAGGTCGTCGAGTTCCATGGCGGTGGCGAAGGAGGCTTGTGGCCACAGTTCGAAGCTGCCGTCCTCCTTGGCTATGCCCTCGCGAAAGGCGATCGAACTGATATGCCCCTCGCCCACCGCGCGCAGGCTCATGACGAAGCGGCAGGCGTCCTCGCTGGTGCCGCTCTGGTCGGGGTGCGGCACGATGGACGGGTTCATCAGCGCCGCCGCCGCATAGGTATATTCGTGGCAGAAGAAGGCGCCGATCAACCGCCGCCGCGTGGGCGAGAGCGGGGCGGCATCGAATTCCAGGTTCTCGTGAACCTCTCGGAACCGTTGCTCGAACAATTCCTCGGTCTGCCAGTGACGCTCGGCAAAGTCGCGGCGCACCCGTTCGTACTCGGCGCCGGCTTCCGCGTCGCTCAGAGCGAGAATGTCCTCCACCAGCCGCTGGGCGCGGCCTGCCGGGGCATTCTTGGCCTGCCAGCCGAGATGGAAGGGGCGCAGCACGACCCGGCCCGGATCGGCATGCAGCCGCGTGTCATGAATGTGCAAGGCCGGGGGCGAAGCCTTTGACTGATTCTGCAAGCGCCGTGTCTCCCGTCTTGTCTGCGGCATGGCGCGAGAGGGCTAGCATGGAATGGTAGCTCAAATGAAAGGCCAGTATCGATTCCGCTCCACAGTTTTCGTTCGCACCGTGCGGGGTCAGTCCGTCGCGGCAGCGCCCGGTGGCAGGATCGGCCAGTGCGACGCCGCGATCGTTGGCCCCGAAGAACCAGTCATAGGCGCGGCGCGCGCGGTCGAACCACAGATCGTCGCCCGAGGCGCGCCAGGCGGCGGAACTCGCCTCGATCGCCGCCAGAGCTTCGAGCGGCTGCTGGTCGAACGGCAAAGGCGGCAGGTCCGATTTGCCAAGACTGTCCGAACCGACGGGGCGGAAATGACCTTCGGCCGCATATTGATGTTCGGCCAGCCATTCGAGCGTGTCGAGCCCGATCTCGACCCAGCGGAACCGGTCGAGAGCGGTGCCGGCCGCGATGAGCGCTTCGGAAAGGCGCGGATTGTCGTAGGCAAGCATCATCTCGAACCAGGTGCGGTCCGGACGCCGGCTTTCCTCGACCAGGCGGCAGAACATTTCGCAGGATTGGTGGATCAGGTCACGTGACGCGCCATGCTCCGGGTCCTGTTCAAGAACGCCCAGTGCGCCCAGCACCATGAAGGCAAGCGCGCGCGGGCTGTCGATCGCCTCCATATGCGGCAGGGCGGTGTCGTAGAGCCGCCGCGCCCATTGCCGCAATGCCGGATCCTGCGCCCGCGCGCAGCAATCGCCGAGCGCCCAGATTGCCCGGCCATTGGCATCGTCGGACCCGGCATCTTCGCACCAACTGCGGTCGAAGCGCATGAAATTGCGGAATATTCCGCGCTCCTCGTTCCAGGCATGCTGGATGAAGCTCGCATAGGTCAGCGCTCCCGCATCGGTCTGGTCGCTGCGTTCCATTCGCATCGTGAGCATCAGGGCGCGAGCATTGTCGTCGAGGCAGTAGCCATGTCGCCGGTCGGGCACCGGGCCGAGCGAATGCTGGAGCAGACCGGTCCCGTCGCTCAATGCGAAGAGCGCGGCGGGGTTCGGCCGACGCAGCGCCGCCCGGGTCGGCTCGCGGGAGGGGATCACTTCGCGCACCAGCGCGGCGGCGGCGGCGGCGAAGCGCGGCCATACCGTGCGCTGGCCCCGGCGATACGCTCGCCTGCCCATCGCACCGAGTCTGTCCGGATCGTCGAGCAACTCGTTCACCGCATCGGCGATGGCTGCCGGATCGTTCGGCTCCACCAGCACCCCGACATCCTCGGCCAGCAATTCGCGTGCATGGATATACGGCGTGGAAACCACCGGTTTGCCGAGAGCGACAGCGTAGCTGAGCGTGCCAGACGTCGATTGCTGCATGTTCGGATAGGGGGTGAGGTAGATATCGCACCCTTCGAGCTGATCGAGCAGCTCTTCGGTCTCGAGAAAGCGGTCGTCCCATTCGATGTGACGGGACATGCCGAGATCGTTCGCCAACTGTTGCAGCTTCTCGCGATAGGCTTCTCCGTCCCGTGCAATCAGGTTCGGATGGGTCTTGCCCACGATCCGGTACACGACCTCGGGGTGTTGCCGCACGATCGCCGGCAATGCCTCGATCACATGCTCAAGCCCCTTGCCGGGACCGAGCAGGCCGAACGTCATCAGCACGGTTTTGCCAGAGAGGCCAAGGCGCTCCTTGAACTCTTCCTGCCGACCGAACGGACGCTCGGGCGCGCCATGTTCGATCAGCGCGATCCGGTCATGCGCGACGCCGTGTTTCTCCGCCAGGAGGTCGCGGGCGTGGCGCGACATGACCATGACCTTGCTCGCCCGCCGCGCCAGATGCTCGATGATCGTCTTCTGCCGTGCGCTCGGATCGACCAGCACCGTGTGCAGCGTCACGATCAGCGGCGTGGCGAGCCTGTCGACGAAATCCAGCACCATCGCGCCATCGGGTCCGCCAAAGATGCCGTATTCGTGCTGGAGCCAGACCGCGTCCACCCTGCTTGCATCGATCGCGGCGGCAGCGGAGCGATACGCCTCGGGATCGTCCCAGGCGATGGTGGCGGCGACGTCGCGATAGTCCAGGTTCTGGCTCGCATCCTCCAGCGCATAGACATCGACTTCGGTATCGGGCTCGAACTCGCGCACCTTCTCGCGCAGATCGGTCGAGAAGGTGGCGATCCCGCACTGGCGGGGCGCGTAGTTACCGACCAGCGCTATGCGGGCCTTCGATGACAGGGCCGGGATAAAGTCTTGGCGATGAGCTGAACCGGCACCGTTGATCAGTTCGCGCGGTGCGAAGCGTGTGACTATGCCGCGTTCTTCGCCCATCTCTGCCACTCCAATCCCAGTCCGCCTGATAGAGCAATCC
The DNA here is from genome assembly GCA_025698865.1 of Erythrobacter sp. Taxonomy (GTDB): domain Bacteria; phylum Pseudomonadota; class Alphaproteobacteria; order Sphingomonadales; family Sphingomonadaceae; genus Qipengyuania. The sequence goes on from JAILWQ010000006.1 coordinate 97,402, forward strand.
AGAAAACCGTTCACGGTTCCGCTGCAATGCAGCAAATTGATCTTTGTGGTGTCGTTTTCCGGACGAAGCGAGTGGTCTTGGCCGGATCAGCCGCCGGCGTGATAGAAATCGTAGATGGTTCGCGCGACGCTGTCGCTGATGCCCGGCGCGCGTTTCAGATCGTCGAGCGCCGCCGCCCGCACCTTTCCGGCCGTTCCGAAATGCAGCAGGAGGGCGCGCTTGCGCGAAGGTCCGATGCCCGGGATCTCGTCGAGCGGGCTGGCCGTGATCGCACGGCTGCGCTTCGCCCGGTGCGCGCCGATGGCGTAGCGGTGCACCTCATCCCGCAGGGTCTGGAGATGGAACAGCAGCGGCGAATTGACCGGCAGCGTCTTCTCGCGCCCGTCGGGAAAGTGGAACACCTCGCGCCCTTCGCGCCCGTGATGCGGTCCCTTGGCGATGCCGATCACCGGCACGCTGTCAGCGACGCCGAGGTCCTCCAGAACCGACATGACGCTCGACACTTGCCCCTTGCCGCCGTCGATCAGCAGAAGGTCGGGCCAGATCGCCTCGTGCCCCTTCCGACCGCTGCCCGAGGAAGCCGCGTCCGTCTCCTCGTCCCGCCCGCTTTCGGCCAGCTTGCGGAAGCGGCGCCCCATGACTTCACGCATCATGCCGAAATCATCGTTGGTCACCGCCTCGCGAATGTTGAACTTGCGATACTGGCCTTTCTCGAAGCCTTCCGGCCCGGCGACGACCATCGCGCCGAGTGCCTTGTCCCCTTGGATATGGCTGTTGTCGTAGATTTCGATCCGGCGGGGCGGCTCGTCGAGCTCGAGGAATTCGGCCATTTCGCGGTAGATCTTCGCCTTGGTCCCGCTTTCCGCCAGCCGCCTTTCGAGCGCTTCCACCGCATTGCGGCTCGCCTGCTCCATCAGGCGGCGGCGCGTGCCGCGTTGCGGGATCGAGATCGCGACGGCGTGACCGGCCTTCTCGCACAAGGCCTCCGCGATCAGCTCCTGTTCCGGCAGTTCGCGATCGACCAGGATCGTTCGCGGCGGCGGGACCTCCTCGTAGAATTGCAGCAGCACGTCGGCGAGCACTTCGGGTTCGCCCAGATCGGCGGTATTCTTGGGAAAGAACGCTCGGTGGCCCCAGTTCTGGCCACCACGGATGAAGAAGGTCTGGACCCCGATCTGCCCACCCTTGGAAGAGAGCGCGAAGACATCGGCATCGCCCACCCCTTGCGCATTGATCGCCTGGCTTCCCTGGATGAAGGTCGCCGCGCGCAGCCGGTCGCGCAGGATCGCGGCGGTCTCGAAATCGAGGTCCGCGGCGGCCGTGGCCATTTGCTTCTCGATATTCGCCTGCACCGCGGAGGATTTGCCCGACAGGAAATCCTTCGCCTCGGCCACCAGGCTGGCATAGCCCGCCTCGTCGATCCGGCCGACGCAGGGGGCCGAGCAGCGCTTGATCTGATAGAGCAGGCAGGGCCGGTCGCGATTGGAGAAGAAGCTGTCGGTGCAGGATCGCAGCAGGAACAGTTTCTGCAAGGCGTTCAGCGTCTTGTTGACCGATCCGGCGCTGGCGAAGGGGCCGTAATATTCGCCCTTCGCCCGGCGCGCGCCGCGATGTTTCTGAATGCGCGGAAAGTCGTGATCGGCACGCAGCAGGATGAAGGGAAAGCTCTTGTCGTCGCGCAGCAGCACGTTGAACGGCGGGCGATAGCGCTTGATGAGTTGCGCTTCGAGCAGCAGCGCCTCGGCTTCCGAATTGGTGACCACGATCTCCATCGCGCGGCACTGGCTGACCATGCGCTGGAGACGGTTGGTCAGCCCCTTTACCTGCGTGTAATTCGCCACTCGCGCCTTCAGACTGCGGGCCTTGCCGACATAGAGCACGTCCCCCCGCGTATCGAGCATCCGGTAGACACCGGGGCGCGGTTTGAGCGTCCGCACCGTCTCGCGGATCGCCGCCACGCCCGCTTCCAGATCGGGCTGGGCGCTGGCGACGGTGTAGGTCGCGCGTTCCTCGTTGAAACGCGCGCTGCCTCGGGGATCGTGGGGGGAACCGGCTTTCGTGCGCGACATCGCCCGCAACATAGGGCGAGGTCGCCGGATTGGAAGCGCTGCGCATCAACGCGGGTCCCGAAGCCTCCCCCTTGCAAACCCGCAAACCGCAACGGTCAGGACGCTCCCGCTTGCGCCGCGCCCGCTTTGAAGGCACCGCTCCCCCATGACTGCCAAGATTTTCGACGCGCCCCCGCGCACCGTGGGGTTCTGGGGCACCGCGCTGTTTCCGGTGAACGGGATGATCGGCGCGGGTATCTTCGCGCTCCCCGCCGTGCTCGCCGCCAGCGTGGGCAGCTTCGCGCCGTGGCTGATGCTGCTGGGCGGGATCGGCTTCATGCCGCTGGCCCTGTGCTATGCCTGGCTCGCCCGCCGGTTCGAGAACAGCGGCGGGCCGGTTCTTTATGGCGAGGCCGCCTTCGGGCGCTTCGTCGGCTTTCAGGCGGGCTGGGCGCGCTATGCCAGCGCCATCGTGACCGCGGCAGCGAACACCAGCGTCATGGTCGCCTACATGGCCGCGCTGGTGCCCGCGCTGGCCGATCCGGTGATCGAGGCGGGCGCGATCGCGACGATCTTCGCCATCGTCACCGCCGTCAATCTCGTCGGAATGCGGCGCGCGGTCGGGGCGCTCGGCGTGATGACCGTGATCAAGGTCGTGCCGCTGGTCGCGCTGGTGGTGTCGGCGCTGTTCGCCGGCGATCCGGCGATCGGCTTCGCCCTCCCCGAATTCTCCGCCGTGGAGACGGTGGTGCTGCTGACCTTCTACGCCTTCATGGGGTTCGAGGCGGTGGTCGAACCGGCGGGCGAGATGCGCAGCCCGCAACGCGACATTCCGCGCGCCATCGTGACCATGGTCGCTGCCGTCACCGCGCTCTACATGGCAGTTATCTGGGCCTATCTCGCTATTTCGCCTGCGGTGGCGAACGAGGAGAATGCCCTCGCCGGCGCCGCGCTGGAGACGATGGGCCAGATCGGCGCGGTGGCCATCGTGGTCGCCGCCGCCTTCTCGATCGCGGCGAACAATTTCAACGGATCGACCACGCAGCCGCGCATCATCTACGGCATGGCGCAGCGCGGGATGCTGCCGCGCTGGTTCGCGGGCGTGTCGCATCGGTTCGGCACGCCGTCCAACGCGATCCTCTTCACCGGCGGCGCCTCGATCGCCTTCGGCATGTGGGAGGGGTTCGCCGTTCTGGCCGTGGCGGGAACGCTGATACGGCTGGTGACCTACGTCATCTGCGCCGCCGCGCTGCCCGTGCTCGAGCATCGCGAAGGGCAGGTCCGGCCGCTCCACGCGATCTGCGCCGTCCTTGCCATCGGGATCAGCCTGTTCGTCGCGACGCAGGTCGATTTGCAGGCCGTATGGGTGCTCGCCGGGCTGGTCGGGCTCGGCACGGTGTTCTATTTCGTCGCCGGGCAGCGCGCGCCGCAGACCGAACTTCCCGCCATCTGATGACCGCGCGCTACGATGCGATCATCCTCGGTGCCGGGGCCGCCGGCCTGATGTGCGCGGCACGCGCCGGGCAGCGCGGGCGGCGGGTGCTGGTCCTCGAAAAGGCGGAGAAGCCGGGCAGAAAAATCCTGATTTCGGGCGGCGGGCGCTGCAACTTCACCAATCTGGGCGCGGCTCCGGAGAACTACCTCTCGCAGAATCCGCATTTCGCCAAGAGCGCCCTTGCTCGCTACACCGCGCGGGATTTTCTTGCGCTGGTCGAACGGCACGGCATCGCCTGGCACGAAAAGACGCTCGGCCAGCTCTTCTGCGACGGCTCCGCGCGGCAGATCGTCGACATGCTGCTCGACGAATGCGCACGCGGCCCGGTCGACATCCGTTGCGGCGAAACGGTCGAGAGGGTCGAGCATGGCGACGGCTTCACGGTGCGCACGGCAAGCGGAACCTTCGGCGCCGATGCGCTGGTGATCGCCACCGGTGGTCCGTCGATACCCAAGATGGGCGCGACCGGCGTCGCCTATGATCTCGCCCGGCAATTCGGCCTCAAGCTGGTCGAACCGCGCCCAGCCCTCGTCCCCCTCACTCTCGGCGGAGAGGAAGTCCTTTTCCGCGAGATTTCGGGCGTGTCCGCACCCGTGATCGCGCGGGCGGGCAAGGCCAGCTTTCCCGAGGCGGCGCTGTTCACCCACCGCGGGCTATCCGGGCCGGCTATCCTTCAGGCGAGCTCCTACTGGAAACCGGGTGACCCTGTCGTGATCGATTTCCTCCCCGATCACGGCGAGGATTGGCTGCTCGAAGCCAAGCGGCAGAGCCCGCGCGCGACCCTGCGCACCCTGCTCCGCGATGCGCTGCCCGCACGACTCGCGGATATTCTCGCCGACCGCCTCGGCATCGACAGCGAGCTGGGCAACGCGCCCGACAAGGCGCTTAAGGCGGCGCAGCAGCGGCTGAAGCGGTGGGAGTTCCGCCCCAACGGCACCGAGGGCTTCGCCAAGGCCGAGGTGACGGTCGGCGGCATCTCGACGGCCGAACTCTCCTCGAAGACCATGGCCGCGAAGAATATCCCCGGCCTCTACGCCATCGGCGAGGCGGTCGATGTCACCGGGTGGCTCGGCGGTTACAATTTCCAGTGGGCCTGGGCGAGCGGCGTGGCTGCGGGCGAAGCTCTCTAGGCTCCGCCCGCACACTCAGAACAGCTTACGCAGCTCGATCCCGAGATAACGGCCGGTCGGATCGATCCGGTCGGGCTGGAAGGCCAGCGGCACGAGACCGCTCTCGTCCTCAACCCGGCGGCGCGCGTCGAAGACGTTGTCTGCGCGGAGCGAGATGCGCAGGTCCTTCATCCACTCGTCGTCGCGTTTCAGGACCTCACCGACATTGGCGAACAGGCGAACGTCGAACGTCGCGAGATCGCCGTAGAACAGGTCGCTCGATCCCGGCAGGCCGCTGCCTCGTACCGTCGCTTCGCCCACGTAATTGCCCGACAGCCGGATGCCGTAGCCCTGGAAGAAGAGGCCGCCCTCGAGCCGCGAGACGTTGCGCGGGATGGCCCCGCCGGCAATGGTGAAGCCGTCGAGCTGATCGAACAGCGGGCCGTCCTGCGCCAGCAGGATCTCGTTCTCGAGCGCGATGGTGTGATTGACGCTGAGGAAATAGCGCGGCCGGGTATCGGCATCGTTGCGCCCACCGAACATCGCGCCAGCCCCACCGCCGCCGGCACTGCCGCCGCGCTGCTGGCCCTCGCCTCCCGCAGCCTGACCGGCCGGGGCGGCGCAAATCCGCTCGCGCATCTGGGCGAGCTTATCGGGATCGATCTCCCCAGCCTCGTTGCGGAGCCGCGCCAGCACTTCGGGCGGCAGGTTGTCGAGCTGCGGCGGCTCGGCGCAGATCATCTCGCGCATCCGGCGGAAATCCTCCGCGCGCTGGGCGGCGTCTTCGCTGCAGAAACGGTCGCGCAGCATCTGGATGCGTTCGGGGGGGATCGTTCCGTCCGGACCTTTCAGCCGCTCGAGCATCTGTTCAGGCAATCCGGTCAAATCCGGCGCCTGCCCTTCCGGCGTCGCGCAGAAGCGTTCGCGGATTTCGACCATCCTTTCGGGGTTCATCGCGAACATTCCGCCCCCCGGTCCACCCCTGCCCGGACGCCCCTGACCGGACGGCGCCGCGCCGGCCGGAGCGCCGCGATCGCCCTCGCCCCTGCCGCCTTCCGACGCCGGCGGAGGCGATCCGATCTGGCCCCCGACATTGAAGCCGAAAGATAATGTTTTGGCACGGGTCTCGAACAGCGAGACCGGCCGCCGGTCGACGGCGATCAGGCGGTTGGCCTCGTCGCGCGTGACGCGGTCCGGAAAAGCCGCCTCGAAGGCCGAGGTGAAGGCCGGTCCCGTCAACGTCACGTCGTCGGAGCTGTTGACGGCATAGTCGACCTGAAGGCGGGCGCGCTCCCAGAAGGGCAGCTCCCAGTTCGCCGAGAATTTCCAGTCGGCCTGCGTCTCGGCGACGAGGGCCGGATTGCCGCCGGTCACGACATCCGCGAGCACGCTGTCGCCGGTCGCGAAATCGAACACCGGCACGTTGAACTCGCGAATAATCGGGTCGCCGAGCGCCGAGAGGCCCGGTGCGACCTCGCGCCAGATGCGGCTCGCCGTGAGCGTCAGATTGTCGAACGGCTCCCAGGTGACGCCGAGCGTCCAGTCGTAGAGCGTTCCGAAATCGCTCAGATGGTTGAAGCCGATCTGGCCGTTGAGCGAGATGGTGCCGACCGCATCGAGGAAGCCCTCGCGCCGGCTGGTGATCGGGACGACCACGCTCGCGCCGCCCGACAGATCGCCGCGGGTCAGCCGGGTCCCGATATCGGTGCGGGTGTCGGCGCTCTCGATCCGGTCCCAGTCATAGCCGAGATCGAGCGTCATGCTGACCTCCCCGCCCGGCAGATAGAGCGGCTGGCCCTGCAGGGTCGCGAGGGTGCTGGCGTTCCACAGGGTCGAATCGGCCCGGTCCCGCCCGGCATCCGGCTGGACCGGAATGGGGCCGTCGATGGCGAGCGGGCCCGCGGCGGCGGCATCCATCAGCGCCTGCGTGTCCACGCGGCGGCGGGTCAGCGTGCGCGTGTCGGTCCATCCGGCGTCGTAGGTGGCGGTGAACTGGAAATCGCCGAGCGGCTGGTTGAAGCTGCCCGATGTCGCGAGCGAATTGGTCCGCTGGTCACGGGTCAGCGGATTGTCGGCGTTGAAGGTGCGGAAGGCGCTGCTGCCGTCGGGCCCGGTAAGGACCACGCTGTCGATGCCCGACAGGCTCAGGCTCTCGTTGCGGTTGCCCGTCAGGTTGAGGCTGATCGAGCTGCCGCTGTCGATGAAGGCCTTGGCGTAGTTCGCCTCCGCCTGATAGCTCTTGCTGTCGGCGACCAGGCTGCGGAAAGCCAGCGGATCGGGATCGGTCGCGACATCGCTCTGCTGCCCGGTGATCAGCACCAGATCGCGCTCGCTCTCGGTCAGCAGCGAGGTGTCGCTCGCCTCGAGATTGAGATTGATCCGTCCACCGTCCGCGATGCGGAGCAGGGTGAATTCCTGTTCGTTGTGCGAATAGCCGCCACGATCGGGCTGTTCGTATTCGACCTCGATCTCGCGGCTGGAATAGTTGTTCTTCAGGATGAAGTTGACCACGCGGCGGTCCGGCGAGAAGCCGAAACGCTGGGCGACTTCCTCGGGGAAGACCTCGACCTTCTCGATCGCTTCGGGCGGGTAGGACTGGAACTCGCGGAAGGACCCGACGCGCACGCCGTTGATGAGGAAGATCGGCCGTCCGCCGCCCCCGCGCCCCCGGGCGCTGCCCGTGGCGGGTTCGAGCTGGGCGATCACGTCCGCGATGGAACCGGCGCCGAACGCCTTGATGTCCTCCGCATCGTACTCGACGATCGGCGCCTGCTCGACGTCGAGCTGACCGCGCAGGCGCTCGGCCCGAACGACGATCACGTTCTCCTCGTCGATGATCTCGTCCTCGACGATCTCGTCCGCGGTGGACTGGTTGTCCTGGGCCAGCACGGGCGTGGCGACGCACAGCGCCATGAGCGATACGGTGGTGGTGAAACGCAAGGGAGCAAAACCTCGAATGAATTCAGACTGCCCCCTCGGCGAGGTCATTGGGCGATGTGCCGCCTCCGTGCAATGGTTCCGCTTGTAACGGAATGTCGCCGGTCGATGAGGGGCCGACTTTCGTCGGAAAGGGGGCTTCGCGTCATCGCCCTTCCCTTTCGCGCCCTGTCGCTGTATGGGGCGCGACCTATCGAATCTTCGATACATTCTCCGCTTACATTCAGGGACCCAAAGACTGCATGGCGAAAGAAGAACTGCTCGAAATGCGCGGGCGCGTGGTCGAACTGCTGCCCAACGCGATGTTCCGGGTGGAGCTCGAAAACGGCCATGAGGTTCTCGGACACACCGCGGGCAAGATGCGCAAGAACCGCATCCGCGTGCTGGTGGGGGACGAGGTGCTGTGCGAGCTCACCCCCTACGACCTGACCAAGGCGCGCATCACCTACCGCTTCATGCCGGGGCGCGGCGGGCCAGGGCCGCAGTAAGTCTCCGCCGTTCCTCCTTCTGAAGAGGACCGGACGTGACCGCGAAGCCTATTCCTGATCCGCATCTGACGCTGGCTTCGGCCAGCCCGCGCCGGCGCGAGTTGCTCGCGCGACTGGGCGTCGAACCGGACGCGGTGGCGCCTGCCGATATCGACGAGACTCCGCGCAAGGACGAACTGCCGCGCGACTATGCCGTGCGCATGGCGCGGGAGAAGGCGCTCGCGGTGGCGGCGGATGGCTTCGTGCTGGGCGGAGATACGGTCGTCGCCGTGGGCCGGCGCATCCTTCCCAAGGCCGAGGACGAGGTGACGGCGCAGCAGTGCCTCGCATTGCTGTCGGGACGGCGGCACCGGGTGCTTTCGGCGATTGCTCTGAGGGCGCCGGACGGGTCGCTGCGCGAGCGGCTGAGCGAGACGGTGGTGCGCTTCAAACGCTTCTCCGACGCCGAGATTGCCGCCTATCTCGCAAGCGAAGAATGGCACGGCAAGGCGGGCGGCTACGCGATTCAGGGCGGTGCCGAGGGGCTGGTCGTGTGGCTTCAGGGGAGCCATTCGGGCGTCATGGGCCTGCCGCTCTACGAGACGCGGACCCTCCTCGTTTCAGCGGGCTTCTCGCTTGGCTGAGTGGCTGGTCGAGGACGGCATCGGCGAAACCCGCGCCCTGCTGATCGACGGCGACGAGGTGCTTGCCGCGAAGCTCCACTGGCCGGGTGAACTCGTTGCAGATCAGGTGGTTGACGCGAAGCTGACTCACCGCTCCGGGGGCCGTTCGCGGGGCACCGCGGTGACCGATGACGGCACCGAGATATTGCTCGATCGCCTGCCGCGCGATGCGACGGAAGGCGCGCGCATTGCCGTTCGGATCACGCGGGCGGCGCTGGCGGAACGGGGGCGCTACAAGCGGGCGCAGGGGCGGTTCACGGAGCACTCTGACACGGAAAGCGAGCACAACCCGGTCGTTTTTGGGCGAAAACTGGCACGATTTCCGTCCAATTCCTGGGAAAGCGTGTGGAATGCCGCCTGGGATGGCGAGATCGCCTTTGCCGGAGGCTCGCTCCTGTTCGCGGTCACGCCGGGGATGATCGTGGTCGATATCGACGGCGATCTGCGTCCCGCCGAACTGGCGCATGCCGCGGTCGGGCCTCTCGCCCGGGCATTGCGGCAATTCGATTGCGGGGGCTCGATCGGGATCGACTTTCCCACTCTCGACCAGAAGGCCGACCGCAAGGCGATCGACGCCGCGCTGGAGCAGGCGCTGGCGGGCTGGCCGCACGAGCGCACGGCGATGAACGGCTTCGGCTTCGTCCAGATCGTCGCGCGGCTGACCGGCCCCTCTCTGCTCCACCGGATGGCGACGCAGCGTACGGAAATGGCGGCGAGCATGGCCCTGCGCCGCGCGGAGATATGCGAAGGCACGGGCCGGATGCTCGAGCTGGCCGTCCATCCCGCCATCGCGGCCAGGCTGAGGCCCGAATGGCTGGACGAACTTGCCCGCCGGACCGGCAAGCAGGTGCGGATTGCGGCCGATCCCGCCATTGCGCTTGAGGCCGGTCATGCCCAGATGCTGGAGCGATGACCAGCAGCAAACCCTGCCCGATCTGCCGCAAGCCGCGCCATGCGGACCATGCCCCCTTCTGCTCCCCGCGCTGCCGCGACCGCGACCTCGCGCAGTGGTTCGGCGACGGCTACGCCGTGCCCGGCCGCCCCGCCATGCCCGAGGAAATCGCACGGGAAATCACGCGCGGCACCGGCGAGGAATAATTCTCCCTTGCAATGCCGGGCGCGCTTGGCCATAGGCGCTGCTCGCTCGCCGGTGGGCCTTCAAAACCTGCCGACGCCGTGGCGATGCCTGGGTAGCTCAGTGGTAGAGCAGACGATTGAAAATCGTCGTGTCGGTGGTTCGACTCCGCCCCCGGGCACCACCTCCCCCCTCTCGAAATCGCCAAGTTCGCTGATCGGACAGCGCGGTCCATGTCGCGCCGCTGACCATTCGCCAGAACAGCGGCGCGACAGGCACTAACCGTCCGTCGATCGCGCCGCCCGGATCGCTTTCGACGTACCGAACTCGTCGACGGCCACCAGCGTGAACAGCGCCGTCGCGGCGTGCGTGCGGGTTCCGCTGAGCAGTTCTTCCGACCACAGCTCGACCGCGACGCGGACCGAGCTGCGGCCCGTCATCTTCACGTCCGCCACCAGCTCGACCATGTCCCCCTCCCTGATCGGAGCGACGAAATCGATCCGGTCGGACGAGGCCATCACCAGCACTTCGCGCGCATGGCGGGTGGCGGCGATGAAGGCCGCCTTGCCCATCATGCGCAGCGCGTCGCCCCCGTAGAGCGTGCCGTAGTGATTGGCCTGGCCCGGGAAGACCATCTCCGCCAGCCGCAACGCATCACCCGCTTCCATCGAAACCTCCCCGGCAATGGGAGGGAGCGGCAGCTGGGTGGCGCCTTCCTTCTTGGCGACCAGCGTGAAGCGACCGCGGGTGCACAGCCGCCGCTCGCCCGACACCGGCGCCTCGGCCACCAGTTCGACCTCGACATCGAGCGACGTGGTGCCGACCCGCACGACCCGGCCGGTCACCTCGACCATGTCGCCTTCCTGCGCGGGAGCGGCGAAGTCGATCTTCTCTGACGACGCGGTGACGAAGGATGCACGCCCGTGGCGCGAGGCCGCGAGAAAGGCGACCTTGTCCATATGCGCCAGAGCGACTCCGCCGAACAGCGTTCCGTGGTGATTGGTGTCGCCCGGAAACACCATGTCGATCAGTTGCACCATGCCGCGCGCTTTTCCGGTTTCGCTCATCGGATCATGCCTTTCCTTGCTCTGGAATGGAGCCTGCGGGCTGGAAATCGAGCCGGGGGAAGCCCGCGTTGGTCCCAGAGTTGGTCAGGGAAACGATCATCTGCACAGACCCCGTAAAGGACGGGGCGATCGATCGGGCGCGCGCGCCGGACACGCGGCGGAAGGTCCGGGCGCGCCATGCAAGCGACCAGACCGGGCACCCCGCCGGTGGACGTTATCGCGTCGAAGGCAGGTCTCCTGGCTCGCGGGTCGCAGCGAACGGTCCGTCTTCCCGAAAGGCGAGCCTCTCAGTGACATCAATGGACCGCCGCTCGCCGCTTACAGTTGCGGGGGCAGCGCCGGAATTGCCTCCCATGAAAGGGCGGCGCACCGGCTTCCCGTCTTAGCTCCGGCGCGGCGAAACCGGCCGGAGAACCTCGACGCCCAGGCCATCGGCGCTTTCGCCGATCAGGTCAACAATGCGCCGCTTTCGTCGATCACGTCAACAATACGGCGCGTGGCAGACGGCTCTAGCCCTCGCGCTGGGATACCATCCGCGCGAGCATGTCCTGGCGTTCCTCGACCTTCCCCTCGCGCTCCGCATTGCGGAACGGGAGGACGTTCTTGACCAGATTCTCCGAGGGGGTCGGGTCTTTCTCGAAATTGGCCATCGTCTCTTCGATGTAGTCGTCGAGCGGCATGTAGCCCTCGCGCGTTTCCTGTCCGTCGGTCAGCCCGGTCTGGACCGCCGGAGGGGCGATCTCGATCACCTCGATATCGCCTTTCAGGCGCTGGCGCAGTTGCAGCGAGAAGGAGTGGACGCCCGCCTTGCTGGCCGAATAGGCCGGCGCAACCGGCATTGGCACGAAAGCGAGGCCGCTGCTGGTGGTGCAGATCGTCGCGCCCGGCTTGCCGGACAGCTGCAGTATAAGCGCCTCGCAGATCCGCATCGTGCCGAGCAGATTGATGTCGATGATCTTGCGCGCAAGGTCCATGTCGCCGGTGTCCCTGAGCTTCATGATCCCCGCCGCGTGGATCAGCATGTTGAGCCCGGGGAAATCCTTCTTCATCCGCTCGGCGCACTGCGCCACCGATGCCTCGTCCGCGACGTCGAGCTGCTGGGTGTGGATGTTCTCGTGCTCCGCCGCGGTCTCGGCGAGGCTTTCCTCGGTCCGGCCCGCGACGATCACGACATTGCCGCGCTTGGCGAACTGCCAGGCCAGCGCCTGGCCTATGCCCGACCCGCCGCCGGTGATGAGGATGGTGTTGTCGGTCATTCGCATGGGGTTTCTCCTTTGCAGGGCTATCTAGGAAGCGCCCGCTTGCCTTGCCAGCCTTCGGCGTTAGGCAGGGCGGGATGCATGAGACCTCCGCCGCGCTTTCGCCCTTCGACATGGCCGCAATGCTGGTGGTCGCCTCCGCATTGCTGGGCTGGTTCAACCACCATTTCGTCAGGCTGCCGCACGTCATCGGGCTGACCGTGATGGGCGCGCTCGCCGCGCTGGGCCTGATGATCGCCGATGCCTTCGTACCGGCGATCACGCTCGACGACACGGTGGCGCGGCTGCTCGAACAGCTCAATTTCACCGAGACGCTGCTTCAGGGGATGCTGAGCTTCCTGCTGTTCGCAGGCGCGCTCCATGTCGATCTGGAGCGACTGAAGGCGAGCTGGCTGCCGGTGCTGCTGCTGTCGACCGTCGGCGTGGTCATCTCGACCGTGCTGGTAGGCCTGGCGGTCTGGGGGATCGGCCTGCTGCTCGGCGTCGCGATCGCGCCGATTTGGTATTTCGTGTTCGGCGCGCTGATCGCGCCGACCGACCCGGTCTCGGTGCTGGGCGTCCTGCGCGAAGAGAACGTGCCGCTCTCGCTCCAGAGCGCGGTGGCCGGGGAAAGCCTGTTCAACGACGGCGTCGGCATCGTCGTCTTCACCATCCTGCTCAGCGCGGCGCTGACCGGGACGGACTTCTCGCTTGCCGAAGGCGCGCGGCTGTTCGCGATCGAGGCGGGCGGCGGCGTGCTCGTGGGTCTGGTCGCGGGCTATATTGGCTTTCGCGCGCTCGCCGGAATGGACGAATACGCGCTCGAAGTGCTGATCACTCTTGCCATCGTCATGGGCGGCTACGCGCTGTGCAGCGCGCTCCATATTTCCGGGCCGCTGGCGATGGCGGTCGCGGGCCTCCTGATCGGAAATCACGGCGTCACCTACGCGATGAGCGACGTGACGCGCGACTACGTGGTCAAGTTCTGGGAGATCGTCGACGAATTGCTGAACTCAGTCCTGTTCCTGCTGATCGGGCTGGAGATCATCGCCCTTGCCCCCGGCATCGCCGAAACCGCGATCGCGCTGCTGGCGATCCCGGTCACGCTGGCGGCGCGGGCCATCGCCGTGATCGGCTCGACCAAGGGAATCCCCGCCGCCCGCCTCGACGAGGAAGGCGCGAGCCGGGTGCTGTGGTGGGGCGGCCTGCGCGGCGGCATTTCCATCGCGCTCGCCCTCTCCCTGCCCGCCGGGGACACGCGCGACCTGATCCTCGCCGCGACCTTCGGGGCGGTGCTGTTCAGCGTCCTCGTCCAGCGCGCCACGCTCGGCCGCCTGATCGAGAAACTGAAGCAGTCCCGTGCGCCCGCGGTCGGATCGGCGGCACCGGACGGCCATTGATTGCGCCCGGACAAAGCCTGCTGTAAGGCGGGCCCATCGCCCTGGGCGCGCGGCCTCAAACCGCAAAAGCTCCCGGGGCATCGCTTTTTTCCGAAGGCCGAAGGACAACCCGCCCATGGCACGTCGCCGCCAGATCTACGAAGGCAAGGCCAAGATCCTGTATGAGGGGCCGGAGCCCGGCACGATCATCCAGTATTTCAAGGACGACGCCACCGCCTTCAACGCCCAGAAGAAGGGCACGATCAACGGCAAGGGCGTGATCAACAATCGCATCAGCGAATATGTCTTCACGCGCCTCAGCCATATCGGCGTGCCGACGCATTTCATCCGCCGCCTCAACATGCGCGAACAGCTCGTCCGCCAGGTCGAGATCGTGCCGATCGAGGTCGTGCTGAGGAATGTCGCCGCCGGTTCGATCTGCAAGCGGCTGGGGCTGGAAGAAGGCGAGCCGCTGCCCCACACGCTGATCGAATACTACTACAAGGACGATGCGCTGGGCGATCCGCTGATCGCGGAAGAGCACATCGCCTGCTTCAACTGGGCCTCGAACGAGGAGATGCAGGACATCTCCAGCATGGCGATCCGGATCAACGACTTCCTGTGCGGGATGTTCTCCGCGATCGACATCCGCCTGGTCGACTTCAAGCTGGAGTTCGGCCGGCTGTGGGACGGCGATTACAGCCGCATCATCCTGGCCGACGAGATCAGCCCCGACGGGTGCCGGCTGTGGGACATGAATTCGGGCGAGAAGCTCGACAAGGACCGCTTCCGCCGCGATCTCGGCGGCGAGGAAGAGGCCTATCGCGAGGTCGCCCGGCGGCTCGGCATCCTCGACAGCAACGAGAATGGCGGCGCGGGCGAGGTGCTGGACCTCACCGCCCATCGCGGGCGGCTGCGCGGCGGACCGAAACCCAAGAAATAGCGGGCCGAAGAAATAGCGCGCGGTAGTTGAGCGTTCAGCCATGGCCGGGCATAGTCCCGCCATGCCGAAAACGCGTTCCGGGCGGCCCTTCGCTCTCGCCCTCCTGCTGACGAGCCTGCTCGCCGCGCCTCTCGCCGCCCAGCCGGTTGGGTGGGACCCGGCGCAGTGGGATCTGGAGGACAGCGATTTCCGACCCGAGGACGGGTGGCATTTCGGCGTGCTCGACAACGGGCTGCGCTACATTGTCCGGCGAAATTCCCGGCCCGAGGGCACGGCACTGGTGCGCATGGAGATCGACGCCGGCTCCCTCGACGAACGCGAGGACGAGCGCGGTTTTGCCCATTTTGTCGAGCACATGGCCTTCAACGGCAGCACCAACGTGCCCGAGGGCGAGATGATCAAGCTGCTCGAGCGCGAGGGGCTTGCCTTCGGGGCGGACACCAACGCCTCGACCGGGTTCGACCGCACGCAGTACAAGCTCGACCTGCCCCGCGCCGATGCCGACCTGCTAGACACCGCGCTGATGCTGATGCGCGAGACCGCGAGCGAGCTGACCTTCGCACGCGAAGCGGTGGAGCGCGAGAAAGGCGTCATCCTGTCCGAGCGCCGGGTGCGCAACAATTACAGCCTCAAGAACACGCTCGACGGGTTCGAATTCGCCTATCCGCAAGCACGTCTGACCCAGCGCCTGCCGATCGGCCTGCCCGAGACCATTGCGGCGGCCGACGCAGCGGGAGTGCGGGCCTTCTGGGAGCGGGAATATGTCCCGGCGGACACCGTGGTGGTGGTGGTCGGCGATTTCGATCCGGCGGAGGTCGAGGCGATGATCCGCGCGCGCTTCGCCGACTGGCGCCCCGCCCCGGTCACCGAGCCCGCCGCGGCCGGTCCGATCGATCCGGGCCTTGCCGGACAAACCGACATCTATCTCGACCCGGCCCTGCCCGAGACGATCACGCTGATGCGGCACGCCGAATGGCGCGACCGGCCCGACACGCTGGCCGTGCGGTCGGACAGTCTCCTGAGGACGGTCGGCAGCCGCATTCTCGCCCGGCGCATCCAGCGGCTCACGCGGCAGGAGAACCCGCCCTTCCGCGGCGCGCAATACGGAACGGGCGACGTGTTCGAAGCCGCGCGGACCGGCCAGCTGGCCGTCGTCACCGAGACCGGCCGGTGGCGCGAGGGTCTCGCCGCCGCGGTCGCCGAATGGCGCCGGGCGTTGGAATATGGCTTCGGCGAGGCGGAAGTCGCCGAACAGGTCGCCAATATCCGCACGAGCTTCGAAAACGCCGCCGCCAACGCCGCAACGCGATCGAACGCCGATTTCGTTACCCAGGCGTTCCGCATCGCGCACGGCGACAACGTGCCCGACAGCCCCGCCGACACACTCGCCCGCTTCGAAGCGCAGGCAGACGCGATCACGCCCCAGGCGGTGCTCGCGGCGATGCGCGAGGAGGCGATCGCGCTCGACAACCCGCTGATCCGCTTCACCGGCAGTGTGGCCCCCGAAGGCGGGGAAGCGGCGCTGCGCGCTGCGGTGGCGGCGGATTTCGCCGCACCGGTCGCCGCGCCCGAAACCGGCGATGCGACCGCTTTCGCCTACACCGATTTCGGCACGCCGGGCCGCGTCGTCGCCGACCAGCGCAGCGCCGAGCTCGGCATTCGCACGCTGCGCTTCGCCAATGGCGTGATGCTCAATCTCAAGCGGACCGACCTCGAAGACGACCGCGTCTGGGTGCGGATGAACCTCGACGGCGGAAAGATGCTCGAAAGCCGGAACGATCCGCTGGCGGTGGAGCTGGCGCCGCTCCTGCCCTCGGGCGGCCTCGGCAAGCACAGCCGCGACGAATTGCAGACCATCCTTGCCGGGCGTTCGGTGGGCGGCAGCTTCGTCGCGGGCAACGAGACGTTCGTCGCCGGCGCCATCACCACCCCGCGCGATCTCGAGCTGCAATTGCAGTTCCTGACCGCGAGCCTGACCGATCCCGGCTATCGCAGCGAAGGGCTTGGCCCGTGGCGGGCCGGGCTCGACAGTTTCTTCGCAAGGCTCGGCAAAACGCCCGCCTCGGCGCTGGCGGAAGGGCTCGGGCCGATCCTGTCGGACGATGATCCGCGCTTCACCCGCCAGCCGATCGAGGCCTATCGCGCGCTCGATTACGCGCAGCTGCGCTCGGAAATCGCGGACCGGCTGGCGAACGGCGCGCTCGAGATCGCCATTGTCGGCGATATCGAAGAAGATGCGGCGATCGCCATGGTCGCCAAAACCTTCGGCGCGTTGCCGGAGCGGGAAGCGGAGTTTCGCGACTATCCCGGCGCGCCGCGGACGCGCGGCTTTACCGCGGACCGCTCGCTGCGGGTGCTGACCCACGAGGGCGAAGCGGATCAGGCGCTGGTTCGGCTCGTCTGGCCGACCACCGACAATGACGACTGGGACCTCACCAGCCGCCTGACGCTGCTCGAACGCGTGGCTCGCCTGGCGCTCACCGAGAAGCTCCGGGAGGAGCTGGGGCAGACCTATTCTCCCTCGGCCGACAGCAGCCAGTCCGGCACTTACGAGGACTACGGCACCTTCTCGATGCAGGCGGAGGTCGATGCGAGCCAGTTGGAGGAGGCGCGCCAGGCGATGGTCGAAACGGCCGAGGCACTGCGTGGCGGCACGATCGACGCGGACCTGGTGGAACGCGCCCGGCGGCCGCTGATCGAGTCGCTCGACAACCGGCTGAAGCGCAATGCGGGCTGGCTGGCAGTGGTCGACCGGGCGCAGAGCCGGCCCGAGGATACGGCCCGGTTCCTCGGCGCAAGGGAACGCCAGCTGTCCATAACGCCCGCCGAACTGACCGAACTGGCGCGAACCTATCTCGCGCCCGAGGACGCGGTGACGATTACGGTGGTGCCCGAAGCCGGAAGCTGAGCCCCCGCCCCGTCACGGCTCGCCCGTCCGGAGCCGGTCCGCGCTTGAACCTGCGGCCGCCTGTCGGCATAGGCGGGCGCGAACAGCTTTCCCTTGCCACGAGGCTCACCCATGAAAATCCGCGTCTATGTCAGCCTCAAGCCCGGCGTTCTCGATCCGCAGGGGCGCGCGGTCCATCACGCGCTCGACGGGCTCGGCTTCGAAGGTGTCGAGGATGTCCGCATCGGCCGTTTCATCGAACTCGATGTGGCCGATGGCACCACCGACGAGGCGCTCGATTCGATGTGCGAGAAGCTCCTCGCCAACACGGTGATCGAGGATTATCGCATCGAGAAGGTCGAACGATGAGCTTCCGCGCCGCGGTCGTCACCTTTCCGGGGTCCAATTGCGACCGCGACATGGCGGTCGCGCTGGAACGCGCATCGGGCGCGCCTGCCCTGCGCGTGTGGCACGGCGATGCCGACCTGCCCGAACGGCTCGATTTCATCGCGCTGCCCGGCGGATTTTCCTACGGCGACTATCTGCGCTCGGGCGCAATGGCCGCGAACAGCCCGATCATGCGCGCGATCGTGCGCGAGGTGGAACGCGGCGTTCCCGTGCTGGGCGTCTGCAACGGCTTCCAGATCCTGACCGAGGCGGGCCTGCTGCCGGGCGCGCTGATGCGCAATGCCAGCCAGAACTTCATCTGCCGCCCGGTCGAATTGCGGGTCGAGAATGCAAGCTCGCTGTTCACCTCCGGCTACGAGCAAGGCCAGCTGATCGAGATCCCGGTCGCCCATCACGACGGCAATTACTTCGCCGACCAGGATACGCTCGACCGGATCGAGGGCGAAGGCCGCGTGGCCTTCCGCTACACTGCGAATTGCAACGGTTCGCAGCGCGACATTGCGGGCATCGTCAGCGAAGGCGGAAACGTGCTCGGCATGATGCCCCATCCCGAGCGCGCGGTCGATCCGGCGCATGGCGGAACCGACGGGCTGGCACTGTTCAAAAACGCGGTCCGATCTCTCGTGACCGCCTGAACCGTCAGGCGATCCGGCGGCGCTCGTGCGCCGGGAACAGCGCGATCGCGTCGGCCGCGTTCATCGGGCGTCCGAAATGGAAGCCCTGTATCTTGGTGCAGCCCATATTGCGGATCATCGCCGCTTCCTCGGGGGTTTCCACCCCTTCCGCCGTGGTGCTCATGCCCAGGCTGTCGGCCATCGCGACCACGGCGCGGATGATGGCGATGCTCTCCGCCGAATGCTGCGATGCGCCCTGAACGAAGGTCCGGTCGACCTTGATCGTCGAGAAACGCAGCTTGCGCAGGTAACCCAGCGAGGAATAGCCGGTCCCGAAATCGTCGAGCGCGACGGAACAGCCGAGCGCGATGCACTGTTCGAGCGCGCGGCCCGCGACATCGGCATCGCGCAGGAAGATGCTCTCGGTCACCTCGATCTCGAGACGTTGGGGAGCAAGGCCGCTGCTGGAGAGCGCCTGCACGACGGTGGTCACGAAATCGGGCTCGACCAGCTGCTCGGGCGACACGTTGACATTGACCTTGATGTGTTCGGGCCAGTTGCGCGCGGCCTCGGTGCAGGCCTGCTGCATGACCCACTTGCCGATGGGGACGATCAGGCGCGTGTCCTCGGCGAGCGGGATGAACTTGCCGGGGCTGACGAAGCCGTGTTCCTCGCTCGTCCAGCGGACCAGCGCCTCGAAGCTGACGATGGCTTCCGAATTGGCGTCCACCACGGGCTGGTAGTTGAGGACCAGTTCTTCCTTCGCCAGCGCGCTGCGTAGCGCGAATTCGAGCTGCCGGCGTTCCTCGACATTGGCATGGAGCGACGGCTCGTAGCGGCAATGCTCGCCGCCGCCGATATCCTTGGCGCGGTAGAGCGAGAGGTCCGCATTGCGCATCAGCTCCTCGACCGTGCGACCGTCCCGCGGGCCGATCGCCGAGCCGACACTGGCGCCGACATAGAGGACATGATTCTCGATATGATAGGGCGCCGAGAGGGTCTCGATCACGGCACGCGCGACGCTTTCGATCCGCGTCTTGTCCGACGCATCGCGGATGACGATGCCGAACTCGTCGCCGCCCAGCCTGCCGCAGATCTCGTTCTCGGTCATGATCGAGGTCAGCCGCTGGGCCACCTGGGCGAGCATCCGGTCGCCGATCATGTGCCCGAGCGAATCGTTGACCGCCTTGAACCGGTCGAGGTCGAGCATCAGCAGCGCGCAGCGCGAGCGCCATTTCTCCGCGTATTTCAGCGCATCGCCGAGCGTTTCGTGCAGCATGAGCCGGTTGGGAAGCGCGGTCAGCGTGTCGTAGCGCGCGAGATAGGCGATCTTCTCCGAGGATTCCCGCTGGGCCGTCACGTCCGATCCCACACCGCGGAAACCGGCGTAATTGCCGCTCTCGTCGATGATGGGCGTGCCCGACAATTCCCACCAGCGGCGCTCCCCGCCGATCGAGACCTCGACGGTCAGGTTGGAGAAATTCTCGCGCTCCTTGAACTTGTCGGCGAGGTCATGGAGGCTCTTGGGAAACTGCCCGGTCTCCCATGCCGGTCCCGAGATTAGCTCGAGGAAACTGCGCCCCTCGATCTCCGCCCGGTCGCGGCCGAGCGCGAAGGCGAGGCGCGGGGAGACCTTCTGGAGGCGGCGTCCGGAATCGAGCTGGAACAACCAGTCGGCCGCGCTGTCCTCGTATTCGCGGAGCAGCAGCGAGACGACCTCGCTCTTCTCCATCATCCCGAGCTGGGCGAGCCGCTCCGCATAGGCGGCCTTGGCGCTTTCGATCGCGCCGAGCGTGGTCAGGGCCGTCGACAGCACCGCGACAAGGGCAAGCGCCAGGCTGCCGTGCACGGCCAGCCCCGCCGCCCAGCCAAGGCCCGCGATCCCGACAAAGGCGATCGAGGGCATCGGGGCCGAGTAACGCGTGGCCGAGGTCGCGAGCATCATGGCCGCGACGTAGGCCCAGGCGATGCCGTGCGATGCGGGTCCGGCCGAGCCCAGAAACAGCGCCGCGGGAACGGCCCACAACACCCCCTTGATGGCCGCAGCCGCGGTGTGGGTCAGCTGTTCCTCGCGCGAGAAACCCGTGGTGCCGGTATTGGCGAACGCATTTTCGAGGCGAAAAATGTAAAGGCTGATCGCGGCGATCCCGAGCCCCCAAGCGGAAAGCATATACCAGGGCAACACGCTGCCGAAAACGGCGGTGATGAACGCGATCCCGGCAATATTGAACGCGAGACGGGTCGATGCCCGTTGTCCGAGAAGCACATATTGCGGGCCGTGCAGCCGCAACCAGTCCGTGTTCCGCGGATTCCTCAATCCGAGCACGGTGCGCGTGCACATCTCGGTGGCCGGTTCGCTATGGGTCGATGCGCTCACGGCGCACGCGTTAACCGCGAAAAGGTTATGGCACGGTAAAGAACCGGTTTTCCATGCCGAAAACCGCTGTTTCCAAGGGGCCGCGCCCCTATTCGACGGTGACGGATTTGGCCAGATTGCGCGGCTGATCGACGTCGGTGCCTTTTACGCAGGCGACATGATAGGCCAGCAGCTGGACGGGAATGGCATAGACCAGCGGCGCGATCAGCGGATGGACCTGCGGCATCTCGATCGTGGCGAGGCACCCATCGCCCGATTCCGCCAGTCCCTTCGCATCGGAGATCAGAACGATCTTCCCGCCGCGCGCCCGGACCTCTTCCATGTTGGAGACCGTCTTCTCGAACAGCGGGCCGGAGGGCGCGATCACGATCACCGGAACCTCGTCGTCGATCAGGGCGATCGGGCCGTGCTTCATCTCGCCGGCCGCATAGCCCTCCGCGTGGATGTAGCTGATTTCCTTCAGCTTCAGCGCACCCTCGAGAGCGAGCGGGTAATCCTGCCCGCGACCGAGATAGAGCACGTCGCGCGCGGGCGCGATCAGCGGCGCCATGGCGGCGATGTCGTCGTCATGGTCGAGCGCGGCATTGAGGCTGGCCGGGGCTTCGAGCAGGTGCTTCACCACCTCGGCTTCCTCTGCCCGGTCCATCAGCCCCTTCTTCACCGCCATGTGAGCGGCCAGCGCGGCGAGGACGGCGAGCTGGCAGGTAAAGGCCTTGGTGCTGGCGACGCCGATCTCGGGCCCGGCATGGGTCGGCAGGAGAAGATCCGCCTCGCGCGCCATCGTGCTGGTCGGCACGTTGACCACGGCGGCGATCGTCTGGCCGTTGTCCTTGCAGTGGCGCAGCGCCGCCAGCGTATCGGCGGTCTCGCCCGACTGGCTGATGAAGAGCGACAGGCCGCCATCCTCCAGCACCGGTTCGCGGTAGCGGAACTCACTCGCCACATCGATGTCGACCGGCACGCGGGCGAAATGCTCGAACCAGTATTTCGCGACGAGCCCAGCATAATAGGACGTGCCGCAGGCAACGATCGTCACCCGGCGAATGCTGGACAGGTCGAAATCGAATTGCGGAAGGGCGACCTGGTTGTTCGCCTGGTGAACATAGGAGGCGAGCGTCTGCGCGACCACGGTGGGTTGCTCGAAGATCTCCTTCTGCATGAAGTGGCGGTAATTGCCCTTCTCCACCGCCGCAGCCGAGGCGCCCGAGCTGCGGATCTCGCGCTCGACGGGCTGGTTCGCCTCGTCGAAGATTTGCGCCCCGCCGCGTTCGATGACGAGCCAGTCGCCTTCCTCGAGATAGGATATCCGCTGGGTCAGCGGCGCCAGAGCGAGCGCATCGGAGCCGAGGAACATCTCGCCCTCGCCATAGCCAACCACCAGCGGCGAACCGCGACGGGCCCCGATCAGCATGTCGGGAAATTCGCGGAAGGCGATGGCAATGGCGAAGGCACCGCGCAGACGCGGCAGGATGGTCTTCACCGCTTCCTGCGGACTGGCGCCGTTCTCGTATTCGCGGCTGATGAGATGGGCGACCACCTCGCTGTCCGTGTCGCTTTCGAGCGTGCGACCGTCGGCCCGCAATTCCTCGCGCAGTTCGCGGAAGTTCTCGATGATCCCGTTATGCACCAGCGCGAGATGCTCGGTCGCGTGAGGATGGGCGTTGTTCTCGGTCGGGGCGCCGTGCGTCGCCCAGCGCGTATGGGCGATGCCGATCTCACCGGGCGCCGGGTTTCGGGCGAGCTCGGCCACGAGATTGTCGAGCTTGCCCTGCGCGCGGCGGCGCACCAGCCTGCCATCGTCGATGGTGCAGACGCCGGCGCTGTCATAGCCGCGATATTCCATCCGCCGCAGCCCCTCGACCAGCCGCCCGACGACAGGTTCGTTGCTGACGATACCGATGATTCCGCACATGTGGTTCTGCTTCCCTTCGAATTCGTGACGCGGTTTAGCGCCTGTAGCCTCGCGATCAATCGTCGATCGGAGCCGCCCCCGGGGTGCGCCACCAGAGCACCAGCCCCGCGCCGATGATGATCGCCGCGCCGAGCAGCGTCATGGCGTCCGGGATGTCGGAAAAGATCAGATAGCCGAGCGTGGTCGCCACCAGCATCTGGACATAGGTCGTCGGCGCGATGGTGGCCGCGCCGGCGCGCTCTGTCGCGAGGTAGGTCAGCCAGTGGGCGCCGGTGGCCGTCCCGGCGACGATCGCGCAGCGGGCTAGCACGGTCCAGTCCGGCATTCCGACGGCGAGGAAATCGACGCCGCTGAGATGCCCGACCGTCGCCGCCGCGATCAGGAAGGGCGTGGCGACGATGGCGATGAACGCCTGCATCGAAAGGGCGCTGCCCTGCCCCGCGCTCGCCCGGTTGGCGATCACCATCAGCGCGAAGAAGGTGGCGCTGGCAAGCGGCAGCAGCGTCACCCAGCCCAGCGTCGTGAAATTGGGTCGCAGGATCAGCCCGACCCCGAACAGCGCGGCCAGCGATACCAGCCACACGGCCGGCCGCACCCGCTCGCCCAGCAGCGGCCCGCTGAACAGGGCGACGATGATCGGGGAGACGAAGGTCAGCGCCATCGCGGTCGCCAGCGGCAGGACGAAGATCGCCGAAAAGAAGCAGATAGTCGCCCCTGCAAGGCAGAAGCCGCGCGCGAGCTGGAGGAGCGGCCTGCGCGGCCGGAACCCCGCCAGCCCTTCCTTGCGAAAGAGCAGCGCGGACAGGACGATCGCGCCGATCGAGAACCGCAAGGCCGCGACGGCGACGGGCGACCAAGCGCCCGCCATGGTCTTCACCACGGCATCGCCGGTCGACAGCAGCGCGAAACCGCAGATCGCCAGGGCCAGCCCGCGGCGTTCGTTGTGATCCATCATCGTCTCGTCGATCGCATCAGAAGCGGCGCCGCTAGGCCATCCTCCGCCCCGCGGCAAGGTTGCCCGCCCTCCGGACAGCGATCGCCATCCCCGCAGCGCTTAGGAAATAATCAAGGTTTCCGAAATATTGACCATCCAACGCAAGCCATGTTTCGGCACCGCCGGTGACACCCGGCAACACGAGTACGATTTTCGGGGACCTAGTGATGAGCGCATTCGGGCGGAAGAACGGAACCGGGGGAATGAGTTCCGGCGCTCGTCCGCAATTCGGCGTCGCCAAGCCGATGCGCGGCGGGGCGCCGAACCCGGCCTATGCCAGGCCCGACAAGCCCGAGCCGGTGGGCGGCGACCAGTTTCCCCCTCTCCCGGACGACAATCGCGACGGCGCCCTGTCGAACCCCGTCACCAGCGAGGCGATGGCGCGCCTGTCCGACCGGGCCAATGCGGTCCACAGCGGCGAGGCCGAAATCGGCGGTTTCGAGGCGAGCGTCCACAAGATCAAGGAACAGGTGCTCCCGCGCCTGCTCGAGCGTGTCGACCCCGAAGCGGCGGCGACGCTGAGCAAGGACGAATTGTCCGAGGAATTCCGCCCGATCATTCTCGAAGTGCTCGCCGAACTGAAGGTCACCCTCAACCGCCGCGAACAGTTCGCGCTGGAAAAGGTGCTGGTCGACGAGCTTCTGGGCTTCGGTCCGCTGGAGGAGCTGCTCAACGATCCCGATGTCAGCGACATCATGGTCAACGGGCCGGACCAGACCTATATCGAGAAGAAGGGCAAGCTGGTCATCGCGCCGATCCGGTTCCGCGACGAACAGCACCTCTTCCAGATCGCCCAGCGCATCGTCAATCAGGTCGGCCGCCGCGTCGACCAGACCACGCCGCTGGCGGACGCACGCCTCAAGGACGGCAGCCGCGTCAACGTGATCGTTCCCCCGCTCTCGCTGCGCGGCACGGCAATCTCGATCCGCAAGTTCTCCGAAAAGCCGATCACCATCGATATGCTCAAGAATTTCGGTTCGATGAGCGAGCAGATGGCGACCGCGCTGAAGATCGCCGGTGCCTGCCGCATGAATATCGTCATTTCGGGGGGTACCGGCTCGGGCAAGACGACCATGCTCAACGCCCTGTCGAAGATGATCGACCCGGGCGAGCGCGTGCTGACCATCGAGGACGCGGCCGAATTGCGCCTGCAACAGCCGCACTGGCTGCCGCTCGAAACCCGCCCGCCCAACCTCGAGGGTCAGGGCGCGATCACCATCGGCGATCTCGTGAAGAACGCGCTGCGCATGCGTCCGGACCGCATCATCCTCGGCGAAATTCGCGGCGCGGAGTGTTTCGACCTCCTTGCGGCGATGAACACCGGTCACGACGGATCGATGTGCACGCTCCACGCGAACAGCCCGCGCGAATGCCTCGGCCGCATGGAGAACATGATCCTGATGGGCGACATCAAGATCCCCAAGGAAGCCATCAGCCGCCAGATCGCGGAAAGCGTCGACCTGATCGTGCAGGTCAAGCGCCTGCGCGACGGGTCGCGTCGCACCACCAACGTCACCGAGGTGATCGGCATGGAGGGCGACGTCATCGTGACGCAGGAGCTGTTCAAGTTCGAGTATCTCGAAGAGGGCGACGACGGCCAGATCATGGGCGAGTTCCGCTCCAGCGGCCTGCGCCCCTACACGCTGGAAAAGGCCCGCCAGTTCGGGTTCGATCAGGCCTATCTCGAGGCCTGCCTCTGATCCGGCGGTAGCTGTGCCCCGCGGCTCAGGCGGCGAGCAGCGCGGGCGCGGCCAGCGCCAGCATTCCGGCTCCCGCGATCGCGGCGAGCAGAAAAACCGGGGTCCACGGCATCCATCCGACGCGCTCGATATGGCCGCGCTTCAGCCGGCGGCGGTCCATGAACAGCGCCAGTCCGGCAAAACCGATGAGGCCGAGCGCGGCGATCGTCATGATCTCCGCATCGCTCGCGAACACCCACGTTTCCTGCAGCCGCGAAATCATGCGCGTCGATATAGGTCACGGGAACCAAATGGACCAGAACGTGTTCGCCAATCATCAGTTCGAGTTTTGAAAAGGAACCAAAGATGCGTAAATTCGTGATGGCAATGGGTCTGGCCGCGCTCACTCTGACCGCTTCCGCTTGCAACACCGTGCGCGGTGCCGGAAACGATATCGAGTCGGCAGCGAATACAGTCGACGACGCGATCTGACTTTTCGAATGGTTTTAACGAAAGCGCCCGCCATTGGCGGGCGTTTTTTGTATCTGCCGTCAGGTGCGGCGATAGATCAGCATCACGTTGTTGGCGGGCATGACATATCGCGCCGTGCGCTCAAATCCGTTGCTTCGGGCCAGTTCATCGACCGCTTCGGCCCGCCGCAAGCCCCATGACGGATTGCGTGCGCGAAGGCTCTGATCGAATGCAAGGTTCGAAGGCGCAGTTTCCATCTCCTGTTCCACATAGGGTCCGTAAAGGATGACGGGCGATTCCGGGTCGAGCATCGCGGCCGCATGGCCGAAAAGACCGACCGTCGCTTCCCATGGGCTGATATGGACCATGTTGATGCACAGAACCGCATCGGCTTTGGCGAGCGAATAGCGCGAGGCGCTGGCATCGAATGCGATGGCGGGCCGTAGATTGTCCAGTCCTGCCTCCGCCGCGTAGGCATCGATCGAAGCGAGCGCCGAGCGATCGAGATCGCTGGGCTGCCAGTCGAGATGCGGGAAGGTTCTGGCGAAGAACACAGCGTGTTGCCCCGTCCCGCTGGCGACTTCGAGCACCAGGCCACGCGGCGGGAGCTCCTTCCTCAAGATCGCTGCGATCGGCGCGGAATTACGAGCGGTGGCGGGCGCATCGCGCTTCATTTCAGTTGAGTTTCCCGGCGCGCGGGGTCGATCTGGTGCGGTAAATCAGACATTGCTCAGCCCCTCAGGCGCCTCGCCATGGATGATGCGGCATTGCTCGATCGCGTAGCGGTCGGTCATCCCGGCGATGAAGTCGCAGATATGGCGGCTGCGTTCCGGATCTTCGGCGGGCAATTCGGCGCGCCATTCGGGCGGCAGCATCCGCGCGTCCTCGCGGTAGGCGGAAAACAGGCGGGCGACGACATCGCGGGCGCGGTCCGCCGTCTCGAGCTGTTCGGGGTGGTAGTAGAGATTGGCGTACATGAACGCCTTCAGCTCCCGCTCCTGCGCAGCCATGGCAGGCGAGAAGCCGGCGATCTGGCGCCCTGCCCCGCGAACCTCCTCGACACTGGTCAGCCCCATGGCCTGCTCCCGCGTATGGGCGATGACGTCGTTCACCATAATCCCGATCTGCGACCGGATCAGCTCGCGCAGCTGACGATCGCGCGGGGCGGCGGGGAAGCGGCGCTCGACCTCGCGCCACTGGTCGGCCACGAAATCGAGCACCAGCAGCTGGTCGAGATCGAGGTAGCCCGCGCGCAGGCCGTCGTCGATGTCGTGATTGTCATAGGCGATGTCGTCCGCGACATTGGCGATCTGCGCTTCGAGCGAGGGCCACTGGTCGAGCGTCAGGGGATAGGCCGCGTCGATCTCGGCGAGCGCCCAGTTGGGGCGGGCGACCGGGCCGTTGTGCTTGGCCATCCCCTCCAGTGTCTCCCAGGTGAGGTTGAGACCGTCATGCCCGGGATAGGGGCTCTCGATCCGCGTCAGCGTTCGCAGGCCGTGCGCATTGTGATCGTAGCCGCCGGCATGAGCCATGGCATCGGACAGCGCGGCCTCGCCCGCATGGCCGAAGGGTGGATGGCCGATATCGTGCGCGAGGCTGAGCGCTTCGGTCAGATCCTCGTCCAGCCCCAGCGTCCGCGCAAGGACGCGGGCGATCTGCGACACTTCGAGGCTGTGGGTCAGCCGGGTGCGGTAATGGTCGCCGTCGGGCGAGACGAAGACCTGCGTCTTGGAGCGCAGGCGGCGGAAGGCGATCGAGTGGATGATCCGGTCGCGGTCGCGCTGGAACTCGCTGCGCGGCCCGCGAACGCTGCCCTGCTCGGTGGCGAATTCGCGTCCGCGCGATCGGGCGGGGTCACTGGCGTAAGGGGCACGGTCCATCGGGCGCGACGCCTATGAGAGCCGCCCATGCCGGGCAACGTGAACAGATTGGCAACCCGGCGGTGTTCCCCCAACCGATGCGGGGGATCAGCCGGCCATGATCCAGTCCGCCGCCGCCTGGCTGTGGATCTCGGTGGTGTCGAACACGGGCAGCACGTTGGCATCGGTGTCGACGACCAGAGCCAGTTCGGTGCAGGCGAGCACGATCGCCTCCGCCCCGGCCTGTTCCTTACGGGTGATGATCGTCTTGAGCGCGCGTTCGGCATCGCGGCTGACCTTGCCCAGCATCAGCTCCTTGTAGATGATCGAATCGACCATCTCGACATCCTCCATGTCGGGGGGGAGCAGGTCGACGCCGTGCGCGACCAGACGCTGGCGGAAGAAGCTCTCGGTCATCACCGAGCGGGTGCCGAGCAGGGCGGCGCTCTTCGTCTCGCGGGCTTCCATGGCCTTGCCGGTTTCCTCCGCCACGTGGATCAGCGGGATGGAGACCATTTCGGCCAGCCGGTCATAGACGCGGTGCATCGAATTGGCGCAGATCACCAGCCCTTCGGCCCCGGCGCTTTCCAGCCGCTGCGCGCTTTCGCCGAGGATGGAGACGGCGCGGTCCCAGCCTTCCTCGTCATGCACGGCATAGAGCTGGCTGTAATCGAGGCTTTCGATCAGCAGAGGTGCGCTAGAGGTGGGCGAGCGCTCTTTCTGCACGAGCTTGTTGATGCGTTCGTAGTAGGCGCGGGTCGAAACCCAGCTCAAGCCGCCGATCAATCCAAGTTTCCGCAAGGCCGCGCGTCCCTTCCCTGTTGACGTGTGCCGCACGCCGCAGGGCGCGCCTCTTGGTGGGGTCGTTATCGTGTTCGGAAGGCAACGGCCATCGCCGCGCCCGGTTCCTCCCCATCTCCGGTCGACCCCGCCGACCGGCACCGGTTCAGTTTCGACCATGCCATGCTGAACGGTGTTACAGGTGTTACACTGTCCGGAAGCGGAAAGTTCGCGCTGTCCGGTCGGCCAGCACCCACCCGCGCCGAACGAATCTCGACCGGCCTAGCACTCGCGGGCCGTGTAGGAAAATCTAGCTCGCGGGCATCCCGGCGATCCAGCGCCGCACCACGGCCAGCCCGTCCTCGTCCACGGTCGACTTGCCGAGTTCGGGCATGGCGACGCCCGGCTCCACGCTGTCCATCCGGTAGGTCAGGATGGAATCGTCCGGGCGGCCGGGGACGACGGCGAATTCGTGCCCGCCCGACCCGCGCCCGGCGGCGACCGGCCGCTTGAAGACGCCGAGCGCCTGCCGGTCCTCCTGCTCCCAGCGCAGGTCCAGCCCGCTGTTCGAGGCGGTCGCGTTCGGCCGGTGGCAATGGGCGCAATTGACGTCGAGATAGGCGCGCGCGGCCGCTTCTGCCGGAACGCTCGCCCGGTCTTCCCAGCGCGGCATGGTGTCGCTGCTTGCGGGCATGGCGGCGAGATGCCGCGCTGGGACCATGTCCTGCAACCAGTCCTGCGACAGATTGCGCGCCTTGGGACCGATCGGCACCACCGCGCCCTGAAGCCCGTGGCATTCCTTGCACTGGTTCTTGTTGGGGATCCGGTAGCTGATCCGTTCGCCCGCAGGCGTCGTTACCTCCCTGCGCCCGCCGACCACGGCCAGCGTCGCCTCGGTCTGTTCCTCGTTCCAGATATAGGGCAGCGCCAGCCAGCCATCGGCCCGGTGCAGCAGCACGCGTGTCTCGATCAGGCGGCGATCCGCGCCCTCGCCAAAGGCAAAGGTCTTGATGAGCGCGCCGCCGACCGGAATGTCGAGCAGCCCCTCGCCCTGCGCCGCGATCTGCGCCCCTTGCGGCACATAGACGAAGCGCAGCTTTTCCGCCCCGTCGGAAAACAGCGGGGTGTTGAGGCGATAGGGGATCACATTGCGCGCCGGAACCTGCGCCGCGGCATCGGCGAAGAAGCCGTATTCCGAAAGGCTGCGCGGCATCCCCTCGCCCGTCACTGCCTCGTCCGACACCGCGCCGGGCGGCGTGGCGCGGACCGCCATGGCGCCCGCGAGCGACAGTGCCGCCGCAGCGAGGATGGCGCGGCCCCGCTTCATCCCAGACGGTCCTCGAGTTCGGGCGGCGCGCCGATACCGCTGTCGTCCCAGCCGGCATCGGCGGGGGCGGGAACCTTGAGCGGCGCCGGGTTCGCCTCTCCGTAAGCCTGCCCCGGCCGGGTCAGGCCGAGCGTCCAGCCGGCCACGCCCTCGGCCACGCGCAGGCCCGTGCCGCCTTGCGCGTTCCCGTCCCACAGGACCGGCGGCAGCGATCCGCCGAATGCCGCCAGCAGCCGGTCCGCGCCATCGAGCTGCGGTTCGTAGCCGTTGCGGCCGAACACGTTCTCGCCCACCGCGACGTTGCGGGCATAGGGATTGTAGCGCTCGTCATCGAAGGGCTGGGTGTAGGCGATCACCATCACTCCGGCGGTGGGATTGCCGTCCACCACATTGCCTTCGATCGCGACATTCTCGTTCGCCATCACCAGGATGCCGGTGCCGCGCCGTACGCTGGCGACGATGTTGCCGGGCGGCGCGAAATTGGCGGTGTCGTTGGCGACCACCAGATTGCGGCGCACGACCACGTTGCCCCCGCCCATCACCGGCAGGCTGGGCAGGTCGAACACCAGTATGCCGCCGGTGTTGCGGGTGGCGAGATTGTTCTCGACCAGCGCGTTGCGGCTGTTCTCGATCTCGATCCCGGCGACATTGGCCTCGGCGATGGAATTGCGCACGGTGATGCGGTCGGACTGGCCGACATAGATGCCGGCATCGGATGCGCCCGAGACCTTCACCCCGTCGATCAGCACGCCCTGACTCTCGACCGGATAGATGCCGTAGGCCCCGTTCCCCGCATCCGGTCCGTTGGTCCAAGTGACGCGGATGCGGTGATAGACGATATTGTCCGCGCCCTTGGACTTCACCCCGTCGCCCTTGGGGTTCTCCAGCGCGAAATCGCGCAGGGTGACATTGTCGGAAGTGACGAGGAAGCCCTCGCCCGCGCCCGCCTGTCCGGTGAAGTCGAGCACGGTGCCGTCCATCCCGGCGCCGCGCACGGTCACCCCGTCGACATCGAGGCTGAGCCCGTCGGTCAGTTCGTAACGACCCGCCCCGATCACGATCTCGTCGCCCGGTTCGGCCAGGATCAGCGCCTCCTGCAAGCGCTCCTGCGCGCCTTCGCCCGGCGCGATCGTATGTGTCGCTGCCAGAACGGGGGCAGCAGCCAGCGGCGATGCGGCCACGAGCAATGCGGCTATCGTCGGTTTGCGGACCATGTCACTCTCCCTCCACGACATTCTGCCTGAAGAGGGCGCGAAAGCAAGCGGCCTGTTTGGTGCGCCCTAGCTGGCGAGCCCAGTGGCGCAGAGCGCGGCGGAGGAGGAGGTCACCGCCACCACCTCGGCATCGCCGACCCGGCGCACGCGGGCGAGATAATCGCCGATCGAACTCGGCTCGCGTTCGCGCGCGCCGGTCTTCAACCGTTCGAGCTTCTTGAGCTGGTCAATCGTCAGCCGATCGACCATCCGGCCGGCCATGCAGTCGGAGACCCGCTCTCCCAGCCCCGCCTCGACCAGCGCGGACCGCACCCGGCTTTCGGCGATGGTCTGGACGCAGCCGGTTGCGAGGATGGCCGCGCCGAGGATCAGGGCACCGCGCATCAATCCATCGCCTTCACGATTTCCTCGACCATCTTCTTGGCATCGGCCAGCAGCATCATGGTCTGGTCCATGTAGAACACGTCGTTGTCGACCCCGGCATAGCCGACGCCGCCCATGGACCGCTTGATGAAGAACACCTGTTTCGCCTTGTCCACGTCGAACACCGGCATCCCGTAGATCGGCGAGGACTTGTCGGTCTTTGCCGCCGGGTTCACCACGTCGTTCGCGCCGATGATGAAGGCGACATCGGCCTGGGCGAATTCGGAGTTGATGTCCTCCAGCTCGAACACGTTCTCGTAAGGCACCTGCGCTTCGGCGAGAAGCACGTTCATGTGTCCCGGCATCCGGCCCGCGACGGGGTGGATGGCGTATTTCACCTCGACGCCCTTGGCCTCGAGGATGTCGGCCATCTCGCGCAGGGCGTGCTGGGCCTGCGCCACCGCCATGCCGTAACCGGGGATGATGATGACCTTTTCCGCCTGTTCGAGCATGAAGGCGGCGTCGGCGGCGCTGCCCTGCTTGTAGGGGCGCTGCTCGCGCGCCTCGCCGCCGCCCGCATTGGCATCCGCGCCGAAGCCGCCCGCGATCACGCTGAGGAAGCTGCGGTTCATCGCGCGGCACATGATGTAGCTGAGGATCGCGCCCGAGCTGCCGACCAGCGCTCCGGTGATGATCATCGCCGTGTTGCCGAGCGTGAAGCCCATCGCCGCCGCCGCCCAGCCCGAATAGCTGTTCAGCATCGAGACCACGACCGGCATGTCCGCCCCGCCGATGGGGACGATCAGCAGGAAACCGATCACGAAGGCGAGCACGGTCAGCCCGACGATCAGCGGCAGGGTCGCTTGCGGTGCGGCAAGCGCGAACAGCGCGGTGAGCACCACGATCGCGGCGAGCGTGCCGAGATTGATGACGTGCCGCGCGGGGAGCAGGATCGGAGATCCGCTCATCCTGCCGGAGAGCTTGAGAAAGGCGATGACCGAACCGCTGAACGTGATCGCCCCGATGGCGATGCCGAGGCCCATCTCGACCTTGCTCACCGCCTCGATCCCGCCATCGGGCATCAGCAGGCCGAAAGCGCCGGGATTGAGATAGGCCGCCCAGCCCACCAGCACCGCAGCAAGGCCGACGAGGCTGTGAAACGCCGCGACCAGCTCCGGCATCGCGGTCATCGCGATGCGGCGGGCGATGGTGACGCCGATCAGGGCGCCGATGGTGATGGCGACGAGGATCTCGACGATATTGGCGACATCGTGAGTCACAAGCGTCGTCACCACGGCGATCAGCATTCCGACCATGCCGAAGCGGTTGCCCGTCCGGCTGCTTGCAGGGCTGGAAAGACCGCGCAGCGCGAGGATGAAGAACACGCCCGACACGAGATAGGCCAGCGCGACCCAGGGGTTCACCGGCTCGCCGGTCGCGGCGGCGGCGGGCGTCGCCAGCAGCAGGAAAGGCGGGGCGAGAAGGAAGCGACCCATCATTTCCGCTCCTTCTTCTTGTACATCGCCAGCATTCGCGCCGTCACCGCAAAGCCGCCGAAGATGTTGACGCTGGCGAGTACGATGCCGAGCAGCCCCAGCCACTTCGCGCCCGGCACATTGGCCGCCGCTGCCGCGATCAGCGCGCCAACGATGATGACGGAGGAGATCGCGTTGGTCACCGCCATCAGCGGCGTGTGCAGCGCGGGCGTGACCGACCAGACCACGTAATAGCCGACAAAACACGCCAGCACGAAGATCGACAGGATGCTGATAAAGTCCAAGACGCCGCTCCTCCCCCTCCAGACTTTGCACTTATTGCAAGAGCGCCGGGGCAAGTCGAGCGATGATGACAAAAGGGCCGCGAACCCCTTGCGGTCCGCGGCCCCTCTTTGGTCAGGTTCAGGCGATCACATCGCCGGGGTCAGCACGCCGTCGATCACGTGGACCACGCCGTTCGACTGGCGCACGTCGCCCTGCGTCACATGAGCGGTCGAACCGTTCATGCCGGAAATCATGATCCGGTCGCCCATCATCCGCAGGGTGAGCTTGCCACCCTGGACCGTGGTGAGCATCGCCGTCCCGTTGCCGGCGCGGATGCGCTGCATCAGATCGGCGGCGGTCAGCGTGCCCGGTACGACGTGATAGGTCAGCACATCGCGCAGCATTGCCCGGTTTGCCGGCTGCATCAGCGAGGTGCGGGTTGCCGCCGGCACCTTTTCGAATGCCGCATTGGTTGGTGCGAACACGGTGAACGGTCCGGGACCGCTCAGCGTCTCGACGAGTCCAGCCGCCTTCACCGCGCCGACGAGCGTGGTCAGGTTGGACGCCTCCGAGGCGTTCTGCACGATCGTCCGGTTCGGATACATCGCCGCTCCACCAACCATCACAGAAGTGCTGGCCGAGGCGTTGGCGCCCATATCCATGTCCGCATCGTCGGACATGGTGGTTTGGCAGGCCGTCAGAGCCAGTGCCGCAGCGGAAGTCGCCGCAATCTTGAAGAAATGTGTCATGCCAGTCAGTCCCTCTTTCCTTTCCCGTCGTGTTCTCAACGGGATAGGGCGAGGTCCGTTGCACGATCGATCAGGCGCCGGAAAGCCGCTCGTTCACGATCCTGCCGCCCTTGGTCAGGCGTATGGCATCACCGATTTCCGCGTCGAGCAAGGGCCTGCCGGCCTCCTTGTCCCAGAAGGCGGAGAGGAAGTTGAACAGATTGCGGGCGTAGAGCGCGCTCGCATCGGCGGCGAGGTGCCCGGCGGTGTTGGCATAGCCGACGATCTTCACTCCATGCTTCACCACGACCTCGTCCGGCACGGAGCCCTCGACATTGCCGCCCGTCCCGTCTCCCTGCGAGACGGCGAGGTCGAAGATCACGCTGCCCGGTTTCATGCTGGCGATCTGCGCGTCGGAGACGAGGCGCGGCGCGGGTTTGCCGGGGATCAGCGCGGTGGTGATCACGATGTCCTGCTTCGCGATGTGGCTGCTCACCAGTTCGGCCTGCGCGCGCTGGTATTCCTCGCTCATCTCGGTGGCGTAGCCGCCCGAACCCTCGCCCTCGATCCCGGCGACGTTCTCTACGAAAACCGGCTTGGCCCCGAGCGACTTGATCTGTTCCTTCGTCGCGCTGCGCACGTCGGTGGCGGAAACCTGCGCGCCCAGCCGCCGGGCGGTGGCGATCGCCTGAAGCCCGGCCACGCCGACCCCCATCACGAAAACCTTGGCCGCCTGCACCGTGCCGGCGGCGGTCATCATCATCGGAAAGGCGCGCCCGTATGCGTCGGCGCTGGCGATCACCGCCTTGTAACCGGCGAGGTTGGACTGGCTGGAGAGCACGTCCATGCTCTGCGCGCGGGTGATGCGCGGCATGAATTCCATCGCCAGCGCTTCGAACCCGGCACCGGCATAGGCATCGACCCGCGCCTGTTCGCGAAATGGATCGAACATCGCCGCAACCCACGCGCCGGGTTTCGCGCCGGCCAGCGCCAGCGGATCGGGCGCCTGGACGCCCAGCACGATGTCCGCACCTTCCACCGCCTGCGGGCCGGTCGAGACCTGGGCTCCGGCTTCGGCGAAGGCCGTATCGGAAATGGCTGCCCCCTCGCCCGCGCCCGCCTCGATCGCGAGCTCCGCGCCCAGAGCGGCGAACTTGCCGACCGTCTCGGGCGTGGCGGCGACCCGGTTTTCTCCGGGCGCGCGCTCCTTGAGGATCGCGATGCGCAGAGGGCCGGCGCTCAACCCGAGATCATCACGACGACGAGGAGCGCGATCACCGCCAGCAGCGGCACGATCCACTTGAGGCTGCCGACGAAGCTGCCGTAGGTTCTGCCGGCCTTTTCCATGTCGTGAACCGAACTCATGTCATTTCCCCGAATTTTCGCGTATAGGTGTCGATAGTGGTTGCTCTATCGCGTGGCGTCGCCACGCTCAAGACCACGAAGGCAGCGGCGGGTGAAAGATATTAACCAGATTAAGCCCAGCTTTACCCTTGCACGGTATCCCCTCCGCAAGCCGGACGCTCCGGCAGGGGAGACCGACTACGTCATGGCGACCAGCGAATCGCGCCTGTTGATGCTTATCGACGACGAACCGGCGCAGAGCCGGCTGGTCACCGCGCTCGCGGCGCGCGAAGGCTATCGCACGCTCGTCGCCGGCGACTGCGACAGCGCGGTTCAGATACTGGCCTCACCCGAGGGCATGCAGGTCAGCGTGATCCTGCTCGACCAGTGGGTGCCGGGCGACGACGCCTGCTCGCTGATCCGCCAGCTTAAGGCGCTGCGCCCCGCCGTTCCGGTGCTGATGCTGACCGCCAGCACCTCGCCGCTGCTCGCGGTGGAAGCGATGCGCGCCGGCGCGACCGACTATCTCATCAAACCCGTGGCGCCAGAGCGCCTGCTTCAGGCCCTGCGCGGCGCGATGCCTCGCGCCTCGGCCCGGCACGAACTGCGCCCTCTGGCCGAGAAGATGCCGGCGACGCTCGATTTCGACGCGATGGTCGGCACCGCCCCGCCTTTCCGCACCGCGCTCGCCAAGGCCGCCACCGCCGCGCGCGGGCACGGCCATGCGCTGGTCGAGGGAGAGACCGGGACCGGCAAGGAAATGCTGCTGCGCGCGATGCATGCCTCCAGCCCGCGGGCCAAGGCGCCGGTGCGCATCGTCAATATCGGCGCGGTTCCGGCAAGCTCGATCGAATCGCTGCTCTTCGGGCACGAGAAGGGGGCCTTTCCCGGTGCGTTCGAGAAGCAGGTCGGCGCCTTGCAGAACTGCGACGGCGGCACGCTGGTGCTCGACGAGATCGACCGACTGGACAGGTCCTTGCAGGGCCGCTTGGCGCAGGCTCTCGAAAGCGGCATCGTCCGCCCGACAGGCGCGACCCACGGCTTCAAGATCGACCTGCGCGTCTTCGCTGCCAGCGATGCCAAGCTCGACGCGCTGGTCGAACAGGGCGAGTTCTCCGCGGAACTGCGCGACATTCTCGCCGCGACCCGCATCGACCTGCCGCCGCTGCGCGAGCGGACGGCCGACATCCCGGCGCTCACCCGCTATTTCCTCTCGAACATCGGCAAGCAGCCGGGCCTCATCCACCATTCGATCGCCGATAGCGGGCTGGCCCTGCTCGAGGCCTATGACTGGCCGGGCAATGTCCGCCAGTTGCAGGCCGTGCTGTTCCGCGCGGCGGTGTTCTGCGACGAGGAATCGCTGACCGCAACCAGCTTCCCCCAGCTTGCCGAGCTGCTCGGCGACATGGGAGACCGCGGCGAGAGCCGGCTGCGCGGCCTTGGCGTGATGCTCTACACCGACGATGGCAATCTGCGCCCGCTCGAGGAGATCGAGGCCGACGTCATCCGCCTCGCCATCGGCCATTATCGCGGCCGGATGACCGAGGTTGCCCGCCGGCTGGGCATCGGGCGTTCCACGCTCTACCGCAAGCTTGGCGATCTGGGCATCGACAACGCCGCCTGATCGGCTCGCGCCAGGACTTCCCAACGCACCAGTTCAGCCCGGCAGATCGGCGAAGTCGGTCAGCGCGGCATCGCGCAGGCCCCGCCAGACGTTGCGGGCCTGGACCGTCTCGGCGACGTCGTGGACGCGCAGGAGCTGCACGCCCGCATCCATGCCCGCCAGCGCCAGCGCGATGCTGCCGCCCAACCGCCGTTCGGCCGGAGCCTCGTTCGAGAAGGCGCCGATCATCCTTTTGCGACTTGCCCCGAGCAGCAGCGGATGGCCCAGCGCATGGAACAGCGGCAGCGCATTGATGAGCGCCGCGTTCTGGGCCAGGCTCTTGCCGAAGCCGAGACCGGGGTCGAGCAGGATGCGATGGCGCGCGACACCCGCCGCCAGCGCCCGGTCGCGGCTCGCGTGCAGCGCGTCGAACACGTCGAACACCACGCTGTCGTACTCCGCGCCCGCATGGAGGTCCTCGCCCCCCGCGCCCGGCGCGTGCATCAGCACCACCGGACAGCCGCGCGCCGCCACGACCTCGGCGCTGCGCGGATCGTGGGCGAGGCCGGAGACGTCGTTGACCATGTGCGCGCCGGCGTCGAGCGCGGCTTCCATCACCGCCGCCTTGCGCGTGTCGACGCCGACCGCCGCGCCCATGCCGACGGCGGCCTCGATCGCGGGCACCACGCGGGCGATCTCGTCGCCTTCCCACACCGGCTGCGCCTTGGGGCGCGTGCTCTCGCCGCCAATGTCGAGGATCGCGGCCCCGCCCTCGACCATTGCCGCGGCGTGGTCGCGTGCGGCCCCCGGATCGCCGTGGAAGCGGCCCCCGTCGCTGAAGCTGTCAGGCGTGACGTTGAGGATCCCCATCGCCTGCGGCTGGTCGAGCCGCACGGTGCGCGCGCCCAGTTGGAGCGGCGGGTGGGCGAGCGTCAGACTGGCCCACTGCGCCTCCGCCTCGGCGCCGACGCTGTCCGGCACCTGCCCCAGCACCTCGGCCATCGTGTCGGGCGAGGCCAGCCAGCGCTCGATCACCTGCCTATCGCGGCGCAGGATCACGGCGAAGCGGCTGGCATAGACCATCCCGCCCGCGAGCCGGATCGCATTGCCATGCTCGACCTGCGGGGCGGAGACGAAGCCGGTCGGACGGATGTAGACCCGCTCGCTCATCGTTCAGCCTTCGCGCGGACAGGCTGAACGGTGTTACAGGTGTTACACGGTCCGGATACCGAAAACAGGCGCTGGCGGCGACGGGCGCGGGCGATGGTCATGCCGCCTGCCTAGCGTGTCGTTCGCCTGTAGGACAGGGCTTCGCGCCGCCGCTCGCTTGCGCGAGAGCGGATCGAACGATAGTCCGCCATCCGTGCCGACGATGATGCTCCGCAACTGGCTGTTCAGGACGGGATTGCTCGCGATCCTGGTCGCCGTGCTGTGCCAGGCGACGCCGTCGGCGCCGATCCCGATCGTGCGCGATCGCGGCTCGGCCTTCGATGCGACGACGGTGGAGGTCGCCGTCCTTGCGCAGCGCGACGAGGCCGAACGCCAGATCGCGATTCCCCGTCCCGCGCCGCCCCTCGCCGCGGTGGAGCCGATGCGGCCGCTGCCCGCAATGATGGTCGTCCGACACGACGATCCCCCGCGCCAGACCGGCCCGCCGCGCCTGCGGGTTTTCCAGATCGTCCCTCCATCCCGAGGACCGCCCTCCCTCGCCTGATCCCGCGCGCCCGCCATCGCGGGCGAAAAGCACACGCAAAATCAGGTGACATGACGTGACAATCGAAAAGGCAGTTTCTGCCAACCCATCCGATCGTTTCGACCGGGTCGAAACGCTACTCAATCTCTATCCCGTGGTGAGCGAGGAGGAGCTTCAGGATCTCAAGCGCTGGTTCCGCAAGGATGCGAGCGCCTTCGAGGTCGCCAGCATGGCGAGCAAGCAGCCCTCCGGCTATGCACGGTTCCGCGCCGATCACGTCGACCGGCTGACCGGTTTCGACATGGCGGTGATCGCCGTGGTGGCGGGCGTGATCCTGCTGGCCATCCTGCTGTTTATCTGATCGGATAAGCGCCCCGCCGCCCGCCGGCCATCGGCATGGCAGCGGCGGGGCATTTCCGGAGAATTACGTAATATCGGCAGAAACCGCCGAACGTGCCTTAATTGAATCGCAACTTCTTGCGCGAAATATGGAAAGGTCCGGCCCGACGATTATTCCATTTCGCAAATCGAAGTCGGAACCGGACTGCGCCCTTTACCATCCACCTCGCCACCGATAGTAAAGATAAAGGTCGCCGCGTTACAGGGGAGCAGCCGGGTTTTTCATTAGGCCCGGCGCATTTGGAACGTTGCCGCCGGATCTGGAGGTTCGTCATGCTGCCGAAGGTCGCCAGCTTGTCATTGCCGGCCATGTCGCCCGATCGCCGGGCGGCCGACCGGCGGACATGCACGCTGAGTTTTTTCGCCGCCGAGGGGACGGACACCATTCCGGTGCTGGTCCTCGACCTGTCGCAGACCGGCATGCGGCTGTGGTCGGCCGCCGTCCTGGAAATCGGCGACCGGCTGGACGTGGTCATTCCCGAAATCGGCCCTGTCTCCGCCCGGATCGTCCGCAGGAAGGCGGTGCGGGGCCAGTATCAGTACGGCGCGGAGTTCCTCGCGCCGATCACGCAGGGTGCGATCAGCGCCGCGCTTCTGGCCGCGCCCGTTCTTGCCGACCCGGTGCCGGACCGCCCGCTCTCATATCGTCAACTGGCGGATCAGCCGGCCACCGACGAGGCGCCGGAGGACAGGTTCGGGCGCGGCGTGCGCGTTGCGATCTTCGCAGGTCTGGGCCTCGCGTCCTGGGCGGCGGTGGGCGCCCTCGCCTACGCATTCGCCAGCTGGCGCTAAGGCCCCCGGCTTTCCCGCGCCGTCCGCGCCGCGCCGGACGCCGTGTGGTCAGTCCTCGCTGGCAAGCAGGTAGAGCTGGCGAGCGGCGTCGATCGGCTTGATGTCCCCGCTTCCCGGAGCGCCCGCCTCGTAATGCCAGAACGTCCAGCCATTGCAGCTGGGCGCGCCTTGCAGATCCTTGCCAAGGCCGTGGATGCTGCCGGTCTGCTTGCCGTGCGCGAGCGATCCGTCCGCGCGGACCACCGCTTCCCATCGGCGCTTGCGGTCGAACAGTTTCGTGCCCGGCGGGACCATCCCGTTCTCGACCAGCGCGCCGAAAGCGACGCGGGGCGCGGCCTTGCCCGCCTGCATGGTGGTGAGCGCGCTTTCGTCGAGCGGCAGTTCCTTCGCGATCCGCGCGAGGGCGGCGTCGCGGTAATTCCCCTCGCGCTCGCAGCCGATCCATTCGCGCCCCAGGCGCTTGGCCACCGCGCCGGTGGTCCCGGTGCCGAAGAACGGATCGAGCACCACGTCCCCGCGCTCGGTCGTCGAGAGCAGGACGCGGTAGAGCAGCGCCTCGGGTTTCTGGGTCGGGTGGATCTTATGCCCGCCTTCCTTCAGCCGCTCCGCGCCGTTGCAGATCGGCAGGACCCAGTCGGACCGCATCTGAAGTTCGTCGTTCAACGTCTTCATCGCGCGGTAGTTGAAGTGGTATTTCGCCTTCTCGCCCTGGCTGCACCAGAGCAGCGTCTCGTGCGCGTTGGTGAAGCGCGTGCCCTTGAAATTGGGCATCGGGTTCGACTTGCGCCAGACGATGTCGTTGAGGATCCAGAAGCCGAGATCCTGCAGGATCGCGCCGACGCGGTAGATGTTGTGATAGCTGCCGATCACCCACAGCGCGCCGTCGGGCTTCAGAACGCGCTTGCACTCTGATAGCCAAGCGGTTGTAAAATCGTCGTAAGTGCGGAAGCTCTCGAACCGGTCCCAAGCATCGGTGACCGCATCGACATGGCTGCCGTCGGGCCGCGCGAGGTCGCCGCCGAGCTGGAGGTTGTAGGGCGGATCGGCGAAGACGAGGTCTACGCAAGCGTCGGGCAGCTGGCGCAGCCGCTCCACGCAATCGCCGTCGAGGATCTGCCCCAGCGGCAGCTCCTCGATAGGTTTTGCTTTCGACTCAACCGCTTGCGCGCGAGACTTGACGGTCTCGATAACCCCCATGATCTTTCCCTGTCCTATTTATCCACAGGGTGAGTCCAAACGGACTCCCGGTCAAGCACGAAGGGTCAGTGCGGGCTGGTTAATGTCGGGTTGGCGGTTCGAGGGGGCGGGAGAACGAACCGAGTCCCCCACGACATCTAGCGTGGAGGATGGTTAACGGGACTCCAGATGATGCGGTGTTGCCGCGAGGACTCGCCCGGCCCGACCTTTTCAGGTTTATGCCTTGCCGGGCGCTGGATCGAGCCCGGGATCGACGCCGGTCATCTCGATGGACTTGGCCCAGAGCCGTTTGGCAAGCTGCGGGTCCTGCGCGGTCTTCGTCGCCACCGCGGGGCCGGACGCGCCGCCGCTCATCTCGCGAAAACCGTAGGGGCCGTAATAGTCGCCGCCCTCGGCCGCCGGATCGGTCGCCGCCTGCAATGCGGCCAGCGCGCCCTTCTCCGGCGAGTTGAGGAAGAACCCGGTCGCCGCGCCGAAGACATTGCCGAAAATGCCGAGATGGCGGGTGAGTTCGGTCTGCGCGATGCCGGGATGGCTGGCGATCGAGACCACCGGCGAATTCACCGCGCGCAGCCGGCGGTCGAGTTCCTTGGCGAAGAGCAGATTGGCCAGCTTGCTCTGCCCGTAGAAGGTGAAGCGGTTGTAGCCGTGGCGCGCATCGAGATTGTCGAAGTCGATGTCGGCACCCTTGTGGGCGAGGCTCGACTGGCTGACCACGCGCGCGCCGCCATCCTTGGCCAGCTTGTCGAGCAGCAGGCCGGTGAAGGCGAAATGGCCGAGGTGGTTGACCGCGAATTGCAGCTCCGCCCCGGTCGATCCGTGCGAGAGCGGCGGGATCATCACGCCGGCATTGTTGACGAGGATGTCGATCCGCTCTTCCCGCATCGCCTCCTCCGCCGCGTCGCGGACCGAGGCGATGTTGGCGAGATCGAGGTGGAGATAGGCGAGGTCGGCCTGTTCCGGACCGCTGTTGATGTCATCGATCGCCTCGTTCGCCCGGTCCGCATCGCGGCAGGCGAGCACTACGCGGGCGCCCTTGCGTGCAAGCGCGCGGGCGATCTCGCGCCCGATGCCGGTGTTGGCCCCGGTGACCACGGCGGTGCGGCCGCTCTGGTCGGGCATGTCGGAATAGGCGAAACTCATGCGAACATCTCCATCTGCGCAAGGGCATTGCTGACGGGCGCGAAGCTGCGGCGGTGCAGCGGCGAAGGCCCGTGTTGACGCAATGCAGCAAGATGCTCGGGTGTTCCGTATCCGGCGTTGCGGTCCCAGCCGTAATGCGGATGGCGGGCGGCGGCCTCGCGCATCAGTCGGTCGCGATGTTCCTTGGCGAGGATGCTGGCCGCGCCGATGCAGCGCTCCTTGGCGTCGCCCTTGACGATGGCGCGCGCCGGCCAGCGCCAGCCGGGATGGCGCCCGGCGGGGGTGAGGTTGCCGTCGATCAGCGCCTCGCAATCCTGCGGCCCCAGCGCCTCACAAAGCCGCTGCATGGCAAGCGTCATCGCCAGCATGGTGGCGCCGAAGATGTTGAGCCGGTCGATATCCTCCACCTCGACCACACCGATCCCGAAGGCACAGCGCGCGCGGATCGCCTTGTCGAGCTTCGCCCGCACCTGCGGGGAGAGCGCCTTGGAATCGCCCAGCCCCGCCGGACATGGCTTGCACAGCACCACGGCAGCGGCCACAACCGGCCCCGCCAGCGGGCCGCGCCCCGCCTCGTCCACGCCCGCGACCATGCGGGCCGAGCCAAGTCCGTTCCGGGGAGTTCCTGAAAGCATGATCGAGAGAAACCTTTTCGCCGCCATTCTATCGCCTGCCGTCCTGCTCGCAAGCTGCGGCACGGGACAACCGGTGGACAGCGCCACGCCCAGCCCCACTGCAACAAGCGGCCGGGCCGCATCCGACGGCGAAATCAGCTTCCAGACAGAACCCATCGACACGCTCGACGAGCCGTGGGCGCAGGCCTTCGTGCCGGGCACCGAGACGCTGTTCGTCACGACCAAGCCGGGCCGCATCGTCGGCTACGACCGCGCCAGCGGCACGAAGATCACCGTCACCGGTGCGCCGCAGGTCGATTACGGCGGCCAAGGCGGGCTCGGCGACATCGCCTTCCTGCCTAGCGAGGCGGGATCGCCGCTGTCGGGCCGCGCGATCTATCTCAGCTGGGTCGAGGCGGGCGACGGCGACACGCGCGGCGCCGTGGTCGGGCGCGGCACGCTGCGCTGCCCCAGTGCGAGCGCCTGTTCGATCGAGGGGCTGAACGTGATCTGGCGCCAGCAGCCCAAGGTCACCGGGCGCGGCCATTTCTCGCATCGCCTCGCCTTCAGCCCGGACAGCCGCTACCTGTTCGTGGCCAGCGGCGACCGGCAGAAGATGCAGCCCGCGCAGGACACTTCCAACACGCTCGGCACGATCGTGCGCC
This sequence comes from Erythrobacter sp., assembly GCA_025698865.1. Classification (GTDB taxonomy): domain Bacteria; phylum Pseudomonadota; class Alphaproteobacteria; order Sphingomonadales; family Sphingomonadaceae; genus Qipengyuania. Next base: position 140,666 of record JAILWQ010000006.1, read on the forward strand.
TCAATCTCGACGGCACACCCGCAGCGGGCAATCCGCTGGCGAGCCGGGGCAGCCCGTCGGACCAGATCTGGAGCTGGGGCCACCGCAACATCCTCGGCATGGATTTCGACGCGCAGGGGCGGCTGTGGGAGATCGAGCACGGCCCCAAGGGCGGCGACGAGCTCAATCTGGTCAAGCAGGGCCAGAACTATGGCTGGCCGGTGCGTTCGGGGGGCGTCAATTACGACGGGTCGGACATTCCCGACCACAGCGCCGACGATGGCTTTGCCAAGCCGGCCGTCAACTGGACCCCGGTGATCGCGCCGGGCAACATGACTTTCTATTCGGGCGATCTCTTCCCCGCGCTGAAAGGCGATCTCATCATTTCCGGCCTGGTCAGCGAAGGGCTGGTCCATGTGGCGATCGATGGCGAACAGGCCCGCGAGGTCGCGCGCTATCCGCTGAACAACCGCATCCGTTCGGTGATCGAGAGCCCCGATGGCGCGCTCTACGTGCTGGAGGATGGCGAGGGCGCGCGGCTGCTGCGCCTGACGCCGCAATGATCCGCAGTTGAACGATCCGGAGGCCAAGGGAGGCGGGCGCGCAAACGCGCTCGACTCCGCGCGCTGCCGGTTCTAACGCGCGCGGCCCGTGGCCACTATCGTTCCCCTCTCCGCGATCGACCCGCAACTGGTCGAGGATCTGCTCGATGCGAGTTTCGGGCCGGAGCGCCATGCGCGCACCGCCTATCGCATCCGCGCCGGGATGGACTGGCTCGAGGCGCTGAGCTTCGCCGCGCTCGACGAGGAGGAATATCTCGTCGCCACGATTCAATACTGGCCCGTCGCGCTGACCGATACGCAGGGCCGCGCCCATCCGATGCTGATGGTCGGCCCGGTGGCGGTCGCGCCGGGGCGGCAGGGCGAAGGATACGGGAAGGCGCTGATGGCGGCCTCGCTCGGCGCGATCGATCCCTCGGCGCCGCTGCCGCAGGTCCTGATCGGGGACGAGGATTATTACGGCCGGTGGGATTTCTCGCCCGCCCATACCGGCGGCTGGCGCTGCCCCGGACCGTACGAGCGCCACCGCCTGCTGGCGCGCTGCGACAATCCCGCGATCCTGCCTGCCGAGGGGATGCTGGGACCGTGGGGTTCCGCCAGCGCGTGATCCGGTGCTTGAGCGGCGGCGGCTGATCTGCCAACGCTGCTCGCCCGTGCCCTATCAACCGCCCCCTGACCTTGCCGGAATGTCGCTGGCCGAGATCGCCGAGGCGGTCGCGGCGCGCAAGCTGCCGCCGGTCGAGGAATGGAACCCGGATAATGCCGGCGAGAGCGGGATGCGGATCGCTGCCGACGGCACCTGGTATCACGACGGATCGCCGATCACGCGCCCGGCCATGGTGCGTGCCTTTGCCGGTCTGCTGAAGCGCGAGGGGGACGGCAGTTACTGGCTGGTGGTTCCCTATCAGAAACTGCGGATCGAGGTGGAGGACGCCTGTTTCCAGGCCGTCGATGTCCGCCGGGTCGATGGCGACCTCGCCTTCCGCCTCGACACGGACGAGCTGGTCGTCGCCGGGCCGGACCATCCCCTGCGCGCCGAGGGCGATCCCGATCTGCCCGCGCTTTATCTTATGGTCCGCCGGAGCTGCGAGGCGCGGCTGAACCGCTCGACCTACGAACAGCTGGTCCATATCGCGCTGGACGAGGCCGGGAACGAGGAAGCCTCGGACCTCACCGTGACCAGCGGCGGCGCCACCTTCCCGCTCCAGCCCGCATGACCGCGCTTCTCGACCGTCTGGCCGACCTCTTCGAGCGCGGCCATGCGCAGCCCGTCGATGGACTGATGAGCGACGCGCGCTTCGCCGATGCCGAGCGCACCGCCGATGCCGCGGTGCTGATCGCGGTGGTCGACCGCCCGCGCGAGGATGGCGGGCCGAGCGTGATCCTGACCCAGCGCCCGCGCACGATGAGGGACCATCCCGGCCAGGTCGCCTTCCCCGGCGGCAAGCTCGAACCGGGTGAAACCCCGATCGCCGCCGCCCTGCGGGAAGCGCAGGAGGAACTGGCGCTCGACCCGGCCGAGGTGAGCGTGATCGGCACGACAGACCGCTACCAGACCGGGACCGGCTTCGACATCACTCCGGTGCTCGGCGTGGTGCGGCCCGGCCTGCCGCTGGTCGCCGACCCGCGCGAGGTCGAAAGCTGGTTCGAGGCGCCGCTCGACCTCCTCATGGATGCGCGCAACTGGACCCGGAACGAGGTGTTCTGGAAAGGCGCGATGCGCGAATATCTCGAGCTGGAGCACGCCGGCTACCGCGTCTGGGGCGTGACGGCGGCGATCTGCTACAACCTCTCGCGCCGGCTCGCCTGGCTGGAGGCCGCTGGTGATTAGGCGGGTGACTAGGATGCCGGCGACCGAATGGACGGGGCGCGCGGATCTCGCCGCGCTGGTCGATGCGCTCGGCGCCGGGGAGGTTCGCTGGGTGGGCGGCTGCGTGCGCGATGCGCTGATCGGCTGCGCCAGCCACGACATCGACGCGGCGACGCGCCACCGCCCCGAGCGCGTGATCGACCTGTGCCGCGAGGCGGGCATCCGGACGGTGCCGACAGGGATCGACCACGGCACCGTCACCGCGATCCTGCCGCAGGGCAATGTCGAGGTCACCACCCTGCGCTGCGACGTGGCGACCGATGGCCGCCATGCCGAGATCGCCTTTGCCGACGACTGGCGGGACGATGCCGCACGGCGCGATTTCACGATCAACGCGCTCTATGCCCACCCCGCGACGCTGGAGATTTCCGACTATTTCGGCGGGCTGGAGGACCTTGACGCCCGGCGCGTGCGCTTCATCGGCGATGCGCGGACGCGGATCCGCGAGGATCACCTCAGGATCCTGCGCTATTTCCGCTTCGCTACCCGCTTTGCCGCGGAATGGGACGAGGAGGCGAGCGAGGCTTGCCGCGAGCTGGCGCCAAGCCTCAAGGGCTTGAGCCGCGAGCGGGTCGGCTGGGAATTGCTCAACCTCCTCGGTCTGCCCGCCCCCGCGCCGACCATAGCGAGGATGCGCGACCTCGGCGTGCTGCAACAGGTCCTGCCGGAATGCGGGCGGAGCGAGGTGGCGCAGCTCGAGCGGCTCGTGGCGGCCGAGACCGCTCACTATATCACACCCGACGCGCTGCGCCGCCTGGCCGCGATGCTGCCCGCCGTGCCGGCGCTGGCCGAGACCGTCGCCGCGCGCCTGCGGCTGTCGCGCAGCCAGCGCGACCGTCTCGCCTGCGCCGCCGCGCGCCGACCGGACGATGGCGGGAATGCGCGCGCTCTTGCCTATCGCGAGGGGAGCGCCTGTGCGACCGACCGGCTGCTGCTGACGGGCGGCGATCCGGGACCGCTGAACGGCTGGGAAATCCCGGTCCTCCCCCTGAAAGGCGGCGAGATCGTGGAGCGCGGTGTCGGCAAGGGACCGGAGGTGGCACGGATGCTCAGAGCGATAGAGCAGCGCTGGATCGCCGAGGGTTTTCCCGATCGCCCCCGGGTCGAGGCCCTGCTGGACGAAGCGCTCGCCGCGCGCTGAGCCTTCATCCGGCCTTCAGGTCGGTCTGCTATAAGGGTGTGAAGCGGCACGGTTGCCTTTCGTTATCGACCTTGCCATCCCCCCAACGTGTTTTCCTGTCAGGAAAGCCATTCTTGCGGATAATCGCAGAGATCGGGCCGGTCCCGATTCATCTCCGCAGAGCAACCATTGGCGGCGTTGTTCGCAGCGTGCAGGGCACTTTTGCGAGCTCGCCGCATTATCAGTCCCAAATCCCGAAGCAGACTTTGGAGCAATTCATGAATACCCTCAAGCTGACCGCCGCGGCGATCGCCCTTTCCGCCACTCCGGCCTTCGCGCAGGACGCGGCCCCGGCCTCGGCGCCCGCCCCCGCGCAGGCCGAGAGCCAAGTGGCTGCCGGTGCGACCGTTTACGGGCCGCAGGGCAATGTCGTCGGAACGATCGAGAGCGTCGCCAACGGTCAGACGGTCCTCGACACCGGCAAGCACAAGGTTCCGCTCGCGGTGAACATGTACGGCCCCGGCGACACCGGCCCGACCATCACGGTCACCAAGGTGCAGCTCGATGGCATGGTCGATGCGCAGCTCGCCGAAGCGGCTGCCGCGCGTGATGCGGCGCTGGTCGAAGGCGCGCCCGTGATGGCCGCCGACAACGCTTCGCTCGGCACCGTGCTCGAGATCGATGGCGCGAACGTCGTGATCGCCCGTGGCGGTGACGAGACCGACAAGGTTACGCTGCCGCGCGAATATCTCGCCATGGGCGAAACCGGTCTCATGGCCCGGCTGACCAACGCGCAGATCGATCAGGCAATGTCCGCGCAGACCGACGCTGCGACCGGCACGGAAGCCGGCGCCGAGTAAGGCGCGAAGTTCAAGGAGCCCCTCGGGTCGCACCAGGGTTTTCGCGATGGGCCGGGAGCGGGATGCCGCTTCTGGCCCTTTTCGTATGTCGAGCCTCTGAAAAGCAGGCTCAGGTGAAGCGATTGTCGCGCGGGAAGCCTTGCGGAGGCATCCGCCCCGCCCCGCCTCTCGCGACCTTCCACTGCCACATCTCCCCTTCGGTCCGGGTGCGGCCTTCCTTTCCGCCCATGGTCCAGCTGAGCCCATCCTCCAGCGTGAAGGTCGTCGCATCGCTGAGGCCGCCATCGCGGTAGTTCTGCAGCTTCACCCCCTGCCCGCGCGCGAGATCCGGCAGTTCCTCGAGATTGAAGACCACCAGCTTGCGATTGTCGCCCACGACGGCGACGTGATCATGGCCCGCCGGAATGGCCCGCGCGACGCGCAGCTTCGCCCCGTCCTTCACGTTCATCACCTGCCGCCCCTTGCGGGTTTCGGCGAGGAGATCGTCGGTCGTCGCGGCAAAGCCCTTGCCGGTGGTCGCGGCGAGCAGCAGCCGCGTGCCCTTGCGATGCACGATCACCGCGACGATATTCGCCGCCGGATCGATGTCGAGCGTGTTGCGCACGGGTTCGCCGAAGCCGCGCGCGCCGGGCAACTTGTCGGCACCGAGTGTGAAGAAGCGCCCGTCATCGGCGGCGAGCAGCAGCTTGTCGGTGGTCTGGGCGTGGAGCGCGAAGGCCGGGCCGTCGCCTTCCTTGTACTTGAAGTCGCCCAGCCCGTCCTCGCTCGCCGCAAGGTCGACATGGCCGCGCGCCGCCCGGACCCAGCCCTTCTGGCTGAGTATCACGGTGACCGGCTCTTTCTCGATCATCGCGTCCATGCTGAATTCGACCGTGGGCGCCGCTTCCTCGATCCGGGTGCGCCGCGCGCCGAGCGGCGTGTCGAGCCCGTATTCCTTCTTCAGAGCGTTCAGGTCGCGCTTCAGCCGCGTGCGCTGGCGCGCGGGGCTGCCGAGCAGCTTTTCCAGCTCGTCCTGCTCCCTCAGCAGCTCGTCCTTTTCCTGACGCAGCTGCATTTCCTCCAGCTTGCGCAGGGAGCGCAGGCGCATGTTGAGGATGGCCTCGGCCTGCCGGTCGGTGAGGCTGAATTCGGCCATCATCACGGCCTTGGGATCATCCTCGTAGCGGATGATCTCGATCACCCGGTCGAGATTGAGGAAGGCCGCGATATAGCCTTCGACCAGCTCCAGCCGCCGCGCGATCTGGTCGAGCCGGTGGCGGCTGCGGCGCTGGAGGATGTCGATCTGGCTCGCGACCCAGTTCGACAGCAGCTCCTTCAGCCCCATCACCATCGGCGTGCGGGTGGCATCGAGCACGTTGAGATTGAGACCGAACCGCGTTTCGAGGTCGGTCAGCTTGTAGAGGCTTTCCTTCAGCAGCTCGGGATCGACCTTGCGGCTGCGCGGCACGAAGACGATGCGGATATTCTCGTCGCTTTCGTCGCGCACATCCTCGAGGATCGGCAGCTTGCGGTCGGCGATGAGCTGGGCGACCTGTTCGATCAGCTTGCCCTTCTGCACCTGATAGGGGATCTGGTCGATGACCAGCTGCCACTGCCCGCCGCCGAGCCGCTCGATCCCCGCCTCGCGATCGGCGGGCGTCGCGGCCTCGTCCGAATGGAAGCGCGCCCGGATGCGGAAGGAACCGCGCCCGGTCTCGTAGGCCTTGGCAATGGTCTCGGCGCTGTCGACGACCAGCCCGCCGGTGGCAAAGTCCGGGCCGTGGAACAGCTCCATCAGGCGGGCGTGTTCGACATGCGGATTGTCGATCAGCTCCAGCGTCGCGTCGACCACCTCGGCGACATTGTGGCTGGGGATGTTGGTCGCCATGCCGACCGCGATGCCGCTCGCCCCGTTGGCAAGGAGATTGGGGAAGAGGCCGGGGAAGATCTCCGGCTCCTGCTCCTCGCCATTGTAGGTCGGCACGAAATCGACCGTGCCCTCGTCCAGCCCCTCCATCAGGCGCAGCGCCGTCTTGGTCAGGCGCGCCTCGGTGTAGCGATAGGCGGCGGCGTTATCGCCGTCGATGTTGCCGAAATTGCCCTGCCCCTCGACCAGCGGATAGCGCAGCGCGAAATCCTGCGCGAGGCGGACCATCGCGTCGTAGACCGAGGCATCGCCATGCGGGTGATACTTGCCGATCACGTCGCCCACCACGCGGGCCGATTTCTTGAACGCATCGGTCGGGTTCAGCTTCAGCTGACGCATCGCCCACAAGAGGCGACGGTGGACCGGTTTCAAGCCGTCGCGCAGATCGGGCAGCGAGCGCGCGGTGATCGTGCTGAGCGCATAGACCAAATACCGCTCGCTGAGAGCGCTGTCGAAGGGGGCATCGACGATCGCGTCGAACGGGTCTGTCTCTTCTTCGATGGTGGCCATGTGGCCCGCCCTACCACCGCCTCGCCCCGGCTAGAAGAGCGGAACGGCGGCCGTGCCCGGTGCGTTGGAAAGGCAAACGCAAATCAAGGAGCATTTCCATGTCCAGCAACACCAAAACCGTGATGATCCTCGCCACCGACGGCTTCGAGCAGTCCGAACTGATGAAGCCCAAGGCGAACCTCGAGAAGGCCGGAATCGACACGGTCGTGGTCAGCCTAGAAAGCGGCGAGATCAAGGGCTGGGATCAGAACGACTGGGGCAAGAGTGTGAAGGTCGACAAGACGGTGGACGAGGTTTCCGACTGCTCGACATTCGACGCGCTGCTTATCCCTGGCGGACAGATCAATCCCGACCTGTTGCGCGCGAACGACCGCGCGGTCGCGATCGTGCGCGAGTTCAACGACGCCGGAAAGCCGATCGCCGCCATCTGCCATGCGCCGTGGATGCTGATCGAGGCCGGCGTGGTCGAGGGCAAGACGGCGACCTGCTACACCTCGATCCGCACCGATCTGAAGAATGCGGGCGCCAAGGTCGTCGACCAGGAAGTCGCCAAGGACGGCAATCTCATCACCAGCCGCAATCCGGACGACATTCCGGCTTTCTCGAAGGCGCTGATCGAGGCGCTCGGCGTGACCATCGACGCCAAGGAACTCGAAAGCGCATAGGCGCCCGGGTCACCTTTTATGAAAGCCCCGTCGCAGCGATGCGGCGGGGTTTTTCGTTGCCGGATTGCGTTGCCGAAGCCGGTGTCAGCGAACGGCGGGGACAAGCGTCCCCTCCTCGCCGCCGCCGCCAAGCGCCACGAACAGTGTCGCCCGGTTCTGCAACCACGCCCGTTCGGTCGCGAGCAATTGCTGACGCGCGCTGAACAGGTTGCGTTCGGCGTCGAGCACTTCGAGATAATCGGCAACGCCTTCGCGGTATCGCAGCTGCGCGATCCGCGCGATCCGCTCCTGCGCGGCGACGGCGCGTTGCAGCGTCTCCACCTGCTCGTAGAGCCACCGGCGTCCCGCCAGCGCGTCGGACACTTCACGGAAAGCCGTCTGCACGGTGCGGTCGTAATTGGCGACCTGCTCGACCTCCAGCGCTCGCGCAAGGTCGAGATCGGCCTCGCGCGCGCCCCAGTCGAAGATCGGCAGGGTGAGCGAGGGTCCGAAGCTCCACGCGAAACCGTCCGACGAGAAGAGATTGTCGAGACTGTTCGAGGACAGGCCCGCATTCCCCGTGAGCGAGATGGTCGGGAAGAACGCCGCCCGCGCCGCCCCGATATTCGCCCGCGCGGCGCGCAGCTGTTCTTCGGCGGCGATGATGTCGGGCCGGACGAGCAGCAGGTCCGACGGGAGCCCGGCGGCCAGCCGCCGCGTGTCGCCCTGCTGGGTCAGCGTGAGGCCTTCCGGCAGGCCCGCAGGCACCACCCCGCCGACAAGGACGGCGAGCTGGTTGCGCAATTGCGCCAGCGCCAGGCGTTCGCTGGCGAGCTGCTGCTCCGCCTGCGTCAGCAAGGTTTCCGCCTGACGGTAGGGCAGCGCCGAGGTCACGCCATTGTCGAGCCGGAGCCGCGCGATCCGCAGCCCCTCGCGCCGGCTTTCGGCCGTCGCTTCGGCGAGCGCGATCTGTTCCTCGGTCTCGACGATCTCGAAATAGGTGGTCGAGGTATCGGCGATGAGCGACAGGTAGAACGCGCGCTGCGCCGCGACCGTGGCCAGATATTCCGCCCGCGCCGCTTCGCTGAGGCTGGCGATCCGGCCCCAGAAATCGAGCTCGAACGCGCTCACCCCCACGCCCACGTCGAAGCGGTTGAACGTGACCGAGGTCGGCGCGCCCGGCACGTCGTTCTGCGCGAAAGCGGGGTTCACGTTGAGCGGCTGACGGGTGCGCGTTCCGCCTGCATTGGCGACGATCGTGGGCAGGCGGCGGCTGTCCTGGATGCGATAGCGGGCACGCGCCTGCTCGATCCGGGCTGTTGCGGCGAGGAGGTCGCGATTGTTCTCCAGCGCGCTGGCGATCAGGCCCTGTAGTCGGGCGTCCGGAAACCAGTCGCGATAGGACAACTGCGATGCGATCACCTCGCCATCGGGCCGGTATTCCGGATCGAACGCGGCCGAGGTCGCGCCTTCGGGGCGGACATGGTCGGGCGCCATGCTGGCACACGCGGCCAGCAGGCTCGACGCCATGGTGACGGCCAAAAGGGATTTGGGCGAACGCGCCATCATCGGGCACTCCCTTCGGTCGGACTTTCCGGCTCGCCGGTCAGCGGCCCGGTGTGGTGCCGGTCGCCCTCGTGGCCGCCGGTCGCAACCGGGTTCTTGCGGCTGATATTGCGGCGAACGAGGAGGTAGAGCATCGGGATCAGGAAGATGCCGAACACGGTCGCCGCGATCATGCCGCCGGCAACGCCCGTGCCGACCGCGATGCGGCTGGCCGCACCCGCGCCGCTCGCGAGCACCAGCGGGACCATGCCCATGGTGAAGGCGAGCGAGGTCATGATGATCGGTCGCAGGCGCAGGCGCGCCGCGGCCTTGACCGCATCGATCCGCCTCAGTCCACGTTCCTCTTCCTCGATCGCGAACTCGACGATCAGGATCGCGTTCTTGGCGGCAAGGCCGATGATCGTGATGAGGCCGACATTGAAATAGACGTCCGCCGACAAGCCCCGCAGCATCGAGAACAGCACCGCGCCGAGCACGCCCATCGGCACGATCAGCAGCACTGCGAGCGGCACCGCCCAGCTCTCGTATAGCGCGGCGAGCACCAGGAACACGACGACCACCGAGAGGCCGAGCAGGAGGCCGATCTGGCCGCCCGCCTGCTTTTCCTCGTAGGAAATGCCGGTCCATTCATAGCCGATCCCGGCGGGAAGCTGGCTCGCCAGCTGCTCCATCTCGGCCAGCGCCGCGCCGGAGGATTCCCCGGGAGCGGCCATGCCCGACAGGGTCATCGCCGGATAGCCGTTGTACCGCGCGAGGCTGGCCGGAGCGGCCGACCATTCGGCCGTGGCGAAGGCGCTGAACGGCACTGGCTCGCCCTGCGCATTGGCGATGCGGAGCGCCAGCACGTCGTCCGGCGTCATGCGATAGGGCGCATCGGCCTGGACCAGCACCTGAAGCACGCGTCCGTCGCGGTTGAAGTCGTTGGCATAGGCCGAACCGAAGGCGATCGAGAGCGAGGCGTTCACATCGGCGAGCGACAGGCCAAGCGCGCGCGCCTGGACCCGGTCGATGTCGATTGCGACTTCGGGGCTCGGCCCCTGATCCTCGGGCCGCAGGTTCGCGATGAGCGGGCTCTGCGACGCCATGCCGAGCAGCTGGTCGCGCGCGGCGGTCAGCGCCTCGCGGCCGAGGCCGGCACGGTCCTGAAGCTTGAGAGTGAAACCGCTCGCCTGCCCCAGCGACTGGATCGCGGGCGGCTGGATGACGAAGGCGATCGCGCCCTCGACCTGACTGAACACACCCATCGCCTGTCCGAGGATCTGGTCGGCGGCACTGCCATCGGCGGTGCGCTCTCCCCACGGCTTGAACGAGGCGAACATCAGCGCGTTGTTCTGGCCCTGACCGAAGAAGCTGAAGCCGCGCACGACGACGAGATTTTCGACCTCCTCGCGGTCCAGCCACCAGTCGGTGATGGGTTTCAGCGCCTCGTCGGTGCGCTCCTGCGAGGCGCCCGGGGGGGCCTGCACCGCGGTGATCAGGAAGCCCTGATCTTCGGTCGGGAGGAAGGCGGAGGGAAGGCGCGCGAACAGCAGAACCGTCACGAGGCCGAGCGCGAGGAACACCGCGAAGCCGCGCCATGGACGCGACAATATGCTGTCGTTCGCGCGGCCGTATTTCTCCTGCATCCGGGCGAACCAGCGATTGAACCGTGCGAAGAAGCGGGCGGAAAGGTTGCGCACCTTTGCCCACCGCCCGCGCCAGCCGGGCTGGTCTTCGGCTTCGCGGTCGACCTCGAACTCGCCGCCTTCGCCATGCCCTTCGGCGATCGGCTTGAGGAACGTGGCGCACAGCGCCGGCGTCAACGACAGCGCCAGGAACGCCGAGAAGAAGATCGCGATCGCCAGCGTTACCGAGAACTGGCGATAGATTCCGCCCGTCGATCCGGGAAAGAAGGCCATTGGCACGAACACCGCGATAAGCACGAGCGTGATGCCGACGATCGCGCCGGTGATCTGGCCCATCGCCTTGCGCGTCGCCTCGAGCGGGGGCAGGCCTTCCTCGCGCATGATGCGCTCGACATTCTCGATCACGACGATCGCGTCGTCGACCAGGATGCCGATCGCAAGCACCATGCCGAACAGCGACAGCACGTTGATCGAGAACCCGAACAGCCACAGGCCGAGACATGCGCCGGCCAGTGCGATCGGCACGACCAGCGTCGGGATCAGAGTCGCGCGCCAGTTCTGCAGGAACAGGAACATGACGAGGAACACGAGCACCATCGCCTCGACGAGGGTCTTGACCACTTCCTCCACCGAAGCCTCGACGAAGGGCGTGGTGTCGTAGGGGATCGACCAGGAAACGTCTTCGGGCAGGCCCTGAGCGAGTTCCGCCATGCGCTCCTTGACGCCCTCCGCCGCCGCCAGAGCGTTCGCGCCGGTGGCGAGCTGGACGGCCATGCCCGCCATGGGCTGTCCGTTGAGCGTGGTCGAGGTGGCGTAGCTCTGCGCGCCGATCTCGACCCGGGCGACCTCGCCCAGCCGCACGACGGCCGCGCCGCTGTCGGCCCGCAGGATGATGTTCTCGAATTCGCGGACCGTGGAGAACCGCCCCTCGGTCGTGATGGTGGCGGTGATCTGCTGCCCATCGGCTAGCGGCTGCGCGCCGATGGCCCCGCCCGCGGTCTGCGCGTTCTGTTCGCGGATCTCGGCCAGCACGGCGCTGGGCGAAAGATTGTAGGAGGCGAGCGCCTCGGGATCGAGCCAGATGCGCATCGCATATTGCGATCCGAACAGGGTGATGTCGCCCACCCCGTTCACGCGGCGCAGTTCGTCCACCACCTGGTTGGACGCGATATTGCCGAGATCGGTGGTGCTGAGAGCCCCGCTCTCGGAGGTGAGCGCGACGATCATCAGGAAGCCGGCATTGGCCTGGCGGACGGTGATGCCCTGTCGGCGGACCTCCTCGGGAAGCCGCGCCTCGACCGTGCTGAGCCGGTTCTGGACTTCGGTCTGGGCGATGTCGATGTCGGTGCCCGCCTCGAAGGTGAGCGTGATCGTGGCGGTCCCGTTCGAGGCGCTGGTCGAGGCCATGTAAAGAAAGCCCTCGACCCCGTTCAGCTGCTGCTCGATCACCTGGGTGACGTTCTGCTCCAGCGTCTCGGCATCGGCGCCGGGATAGACGACGTTGATCGCCAGCGATGGCGGCGCGACCTCGGGATATTGCTCGATCGGCAGGGCGCGCAGGGCGATGAAGCCGGCGAGCAGGATGCCGAGCGAGACGACCCATGCGAAGATGGGCCTGTCGATGAAGAAACGTGCCACGACTCAGTTGGCCTCGCGCCGGGTTGCTGGGTTTGCGGCGGCGGGCTGATTGCCGGTCCGCTGCGCGGCGGGGCGGCGGCCGGTCGGCGTCGTCACGACCTGCACCGGCGCGCCGGGGCGGATCTTCTGGAGATTGCTGACGATCACCTTGTCGCCGGGATTGAGCCCGCTCTCGATGATCCAGTTCCCGTCGACCATGGCGCCCAGTTCCACCTGGCGCATCGCCGCCTTGCCCTCGCGATCGACGATGAAAACGGAGCCGCCCTGTTCGGTGAGCGAGACCGCACGCTGCGGAACGCTCAGGCCGTTCTGGACCTGACCTGCGAAAATGCGCGCGCGAACGAACTCGCCGGGCAACAGGAGCTGATCGGGGTTGGGGAATTCGGCGCGCAGTTCGACCGTTCCGGTCTGCTGGTCGACCGAGAAGGCGAGGAAGTCGATATAGCCGGGGATCGGATATTCGGTCCCGTCGCTGAAGGTCAGCCGGACCTCCACCCGGTCGTTCTCGTCGAGGTCGATATTGCCCGCGGCGACCGCGCGGCGGAGCTTCAGCACCTCGCTCGCGGCCTGGGAGAAGCTGACATAGACCGGCGAGATCTGTTCGATCCGGGTCATCAGCGTGCCTTCCGCCTGACTGACCAGCGCACCTTCGGTGATCAGGCCGCGGCCCACGCGGCCGGCGATCGGCGCGCGAACGGTTGTGTAGCCGAGCTGGAGCGAGGACGCATCGAGCTGGGCGCGGATCTGCGCGACATTCGCCTCCGCCTCGCGCGAGGCGGCGAGCGCGGCATCGTATTCCTGGCCGCTGATCGCATTCTCTTCAACCAGCGGGCGATAGCGTTCGACCACCGCGCGAGCATTCGCCGCCGTGGCGCGAGCCCGGGCCAGCGCGGCCTGGTTCTGCGCGTTGCTGGCCCGCAGTTCACGCGGATCGATGCGGAACAGGGGCTGGCCGGCGCGCACGTCCGTTCCTTCCTCGAACAGCCTTTCCTGCACGATGCCGGTCACCCGCGCGCGCACCTCCGCCGTGCGCACCGCCTGCACGCGTCCGGGAAGCTCGACCACGTTGGGCACCGCCTGCTGCGCCACCGTCACGATTCGCACGGGGGTCGCGGGCGGCTCGGGCGGCGCCTCGGGGCCGGAACATGAGATAAGAAGCAGGCAGGCGGCGATGCCGGCGGGAAGGCGCATCATGGGACGAAGGGCTTTCGGTCAGTTTCGATTCAGCGGCATTGTGCAACTGCGAAGGTGTAATAGTAATTACACCCTTGCCCCGCAACCCGCTTTCATGGAGTTTACGGCAGATGATTGATGCCGCGGAATGTTGTCGCCTCGACCGGCGCAGACGAGCGATCGTCGACGCCGCGCGCGCGCTTTTCGCAGAGCAGGGCTTCGACAACACGACACTCGGCGCGATCGTCGCCCGCTCCGGTGGATCGCTGGCAACGATCTAAAAGCTTTTCGGCAACAAGGAAGGCCTGCTGGAAGCGGTGATCTTCGATAGCCCGAATTCCGGGGAGGCAATCATCGTCAGTGCCGAAGCGGCCGGCGGCTCCCCGGCGGACATCCTCTACCGCATCGGCGCGGGCCTGCAGTGCCATCTCCTCGACGCGGAAAGCATCTCGCTGGTGCGGATCGTCGTCGCGCGGAGCATGGCCGACCGCGATTTCGCCGAGCTGTTCTTCGAACGCACCGTGTCGCGCACCCGCGCGGCCCTCCAGCGCCTCTTCGCCCGGTGGCGCGCGCAGGGAATAGCGATGAACCGTTCGCCGGAATTCCTCGCCGAACTGTTCCTCGACCTCTTCGTCAGCGACATGCATGTCGAGGCAATCGGACATGGCATCGGTGCGGAACGGTCGCCCGCAAGGTTGCGCGCGCGCACCGATTTCTTCCTGTGCGGAGCGGGGCTGTCGGACGAGCGGACGTCCGTCTCGCGGGAGTTCTGCGAAAGCGAATGACAGGACGTTACGGCGGAGCCCCGACGGGAAACCGCCCTTTCGCGACTATCTGCTGCAGTCGCTCTTGGCCTCGTAACCGGGCGTTACCAGAACCGAGCGGTAGCTCGATGTGCGCCCGCGATACGCCCCCGTTTTCGTCACGGTCACGGGCAGGTCGAGCCACTGGAGCACGGTCCCGCCGATCAGCGGTTCGTAGGCGTAACTGACCTGCGCGTGATAGATCACCTCGTTCGGGGACAGACGCCGCTGCGAGGGAAGGACGACGTTTTCGTGATCCGACCAGCAGCCGAGCATCGGCCGCGCCGAGGTCAGCCCCCCGTCGAACCGTTGCCAGACGAAATCCTGCCGCTCGCTGGTCCCGTCGTTGTTGGCATCGGTTCCGATGACGCTCGACAGGACGACGCGCCCCCGCCCCTTCATGTCCAGCGGTTGCGCGCTGACATTCATGGCCTCCAGGATATCGTAAATCTGGAGTTCGCTGAGCTGGTTGCCGCCGACCCCGTTCTGCGAAATCAGGTCCGCGCTGAGATTGGCTAGGCGCTGCACCTTCATGTTGGTCAGGGTGAGATTGGCAAGCTCCAGACCGCCCAGCACCACCATCAGGAATATCGGCAGCAGCAGCGCGAACTCCATGAAGGCGATCCCGTCCTCCCCGAGTTCAACGAGGCGCCTCGCCGGATTTCCCATGACCCTGCGCGAGCTCATCGGGTGCGCCTCGACGTCTTGACCGGCTCGTTGCGCAGGACGATTTCCGACTGGAGGACGATGCCGTCCGACATGCCCCAGTCCCGCGCCAGAAAACCGAACAGCAGTTGGACCGGAAGTCGGACCTGATAGGAGACGACATCACCCGCGCCGCCCAACTTGCCCTCGCGCTGGACGGCGAGATCGAACCGGCCGTTGCGATTGCGATCGTCGAACGGCTCGCCGCCGAAGGTGCCGTTGGGGCCGTCATACTGGCCGTTGCCGTTGAGGTCGGAGAAGCTCTCGGGATAGCTTTCGCCGAAGGAGCGATAGACCTTGGTCTCGACCTGAACCGCATCGTCCGCAATTCCGCCGAGGGGCCGGATGCCGTCGGTGATCATCTTGCGAAGCGCGCGGTCGCGGTCGTCTTCGGAAACCTCGAGATCGACGAGGATCGCGCGCGCGGCGCTCGATGTCGTGGTCTCGAGCGTCGATTTGATCAGGGCCAGCCGGCCGAGCTCGATCCCGCCTGCGATCAGGAGAATCAGCACAGGGGCCAGCAGGGCGAATTCGACCAGCGTCGTGCCGCGATCCTCCCGGATCAGGCGCAGGCGCGAGAGGAACGGGCGAGCCGGCACGCGCATCAGTCGGTCAGATGCAGATCGACCAGGTCGACCGCGATCTGCCCGAACGCGTCGTTGATCGTGGTGGCATCGGACGTCCGGTAATACCGGTCTCCGGCGCAGGTCGAGAACTCGCCCACATTGGCTTTCAGCGAGACGATGTAGACGTCGATACCGTCGCGCTTCGCCGCTTCGCAAACCTTGGCGAACCGGCGCATGATCTGTGTCTGGAAGCTCGACGTGCTGGTGGAATCGACCAATCTGCGATCCGTCAGCCGGCCATAGGCCCCGTACCATGATTGCTCGGAGCTCACCGAGGTTTCACCATCGGTCATGAAGACCAGTGCCTTGATCGGTGTCTGGTCGGGATAGGGATTGGTCCGGCGAAAGACATCGTCGCGCGCGAGCAGTCGATAGCCCCACAGCAGGCCGATATGATGAAGGGTACCCGAGGCGGGCATGACCGGAAAATTGTCGTAATCGACGTAATTGTCGTATTCCGACTTCTGGCGGCCATAGGCGATCTTCATCGCCGGTTCGGGGCACTGCCAGTTCGGCGTCGCCATCTTGAGATTGTGATTGATGCGCCGCGGCGAGTTAAGGGGATAGCCGTAGGCCGGGTTCGGCTGTGCCCAGTATGAGGTATTGTTGATATACGGAATGCGATCGTACTGAACCTTCCAGGTGCCGCCGCTGGCGGGATCGAAATACCCGCCAGTGCTGTTCACGATGACGTCGTCGCTCGCCGATGCGGACCCGTTGTTAAGACCGATGTAGAAATCGTAGAAATGCTTGCGATACGCCGCCGTGTTGGCGAGCGTCTGCCCCTTGGTCATGTCGCCACCGGGGCTCAGAAGGTAATGGTTGTTCCTGCGCCCGTCGGAGGTGTTGGATTGCGTTTGCCTGGGTACATATTTCGCCACGCTGTCCGCCGAGGTCGAGTAGGTGTCGCCCGCATTGGTCAACAGCGACAAGGGCTTGTAATGATAGGGGCGCACCGCCGGATGGCGCCCGCGGGTGGTTTCCTCGCCCGGCAGGCTGCCGACGATGTCCCACGCTCCCGGTTCGAAGGTCGAGGGAGAGGATGACAGGTTCTGAACCGTCGCGTCATCCTCCACGCAGCCCATCCAGCCGAGCGGATTGCCCCTGCCGTCGATCCCGTTGGTATAGCTGCCGATATTGGTGAAGCCGTCGACCGTTTCGATCGCGACCCCGTGTTCCTTCAGAATATCGCCGACATTCGTGGTCACGTTGTAGGTTACGAAGCCCAGCGCGAGATCGTCGCGCGTGGGACGGCCGGAATGCAGCGTGTCGATGAATGTGTGCATGGCCGCCTTCAGCGCATCCATGCGCGAACCACCGCCCACATCTCTGGTCTGCATCGAGCCGGTGTCGTCGAGCACCACCATCACCTCGAGCGGGCGCGGTTGCAGTTCCGCCGTTGCGGTCGCGTTGAGATTGGTGTTCGAGAAGCCGAATATCTGCATGAACGCCATCGGCACGCTGACAGCGGCGCTGACCGTGGTAACGTTGGTCTGGTCGACGACGCGGAACGATCGGTCCGGGCGCACCGATGCGGTGCCGAGATAGCCGGTCGGGAAATTCTCCTTGAAGTAGGAATCGACCTGGTTGTCGCGTCCCGCCTCGGTGGAGGAGGTGTTGCTGAAGGATCGGGCGCCGGCCAGTGCGGCGGCGTCGACCCCTGCCTGCAATTGCAGCTTGACCATGTAGATACGGCCGATGTCGATGGCCGAACCGGTGGCCGCGAGCGAGGTCAGCAGGCCGATCGCCATCATCGGAAGTGTGGAGCCGCGCTGATCGGAGGCGGCCGTTCTGGCAGCCCCGAGCGCTTTTCGCAGAAGAAGGCGATACCTCATCGCAGGCCACTCCAAGACGGGGAGCATGCCGGTCGTCGACGATCACCCCTAGGTGGCGACTTAGAAACGATTAATAAAAAAACGTTTAACCAACGAAACAAGCACGGCTCCGGCTCCGACGAACGCGCCTGAAATCAAGCCCGCCCCTTGTCGGCGATCATCCTCCGCGCGCCGTGTGTCTTCGCGACAGTCCGAAGGCGGCGAGGAACGACATCACCGGCCCGAGCCAGCAGAAGATCGCCCATGGTGCGAGCGCAAGGGTGGGAACCCCCAAGGTCGACGCCATGAATACGCCGGAGACCGTCCACGGCATCAACGGCTCGGTCACCGTCACCGAATCCTCGATCGTTCGGGAAAGATATTGCGGTTCGAGGTCGCGTTTCGCGAAAGGCTCGCGGAACAGCCCGCCGACGATCAGGGCGGTCACGCCGCCATGGCTGGTCATGGCCACCATGGTCGCCCCCGCTGCCATGGTGGCGGTAACGAGGCTGACGATCGATCTCACACGGTGGAGCAGCGCGCCCAGCAAGCGGTCGATTGCGCCCGAAACCTTCATTCCAGCTGCCAGCAGGAACGCCGCGATGATGTACAGCAGCGTGCCCGCCATCGACATCAGCCCGCCGCGGTTCAGCAGGTTCTCGACACTGGGTGCGAATTGGGCGGCGGGCAGGTTGCCGGCTGTCGCGAAACCGTCGACGAAGCTCGTCACCGCGCCGCCGACGGAAAATCCCTGGACGACAACGCCCACGATCAGGGCAAGCACGGAGGAGGCGAGTATGACGAGGGCGGGCGGCTTGCGCAGCGCGATCCCGACAATCGCGACCAGAAGGGGCAACGCCGCCAGCGGCCCGAGGCTGAACGCACCGGCAAGCTCGTTCCGGATCAGGATCGCCTCCGACGAACCCGACATCCGCCCCGGATCGCCCACCAGTCCGAAGGCGGCGAATGCGACCAGCGCGATCGCGGCGGCGGGCAGACTGGTCCAGAGCATGCAGCGGATATGGTCGTACAGCTTCGCCCCGGCGCCGATCGCCGCGATGTTGGTCATGTCGGAGAGCGGGGACAGCTTGTCGCCGAAATAGGCACCCGACACCACTGCGCCGGCGACGGGAGCCAGCGGCAGGCCCATCGCCTGCGCCGCGCCCATCAGCGCCACGCCGATCGTCCCCGCCGAACCCCAAGAGGTGCCGGAAATGAGGGACATCACCGCGGTCGCGAGGAAGGCGGTCAGCACCATGAAACGCGGACTGATCAGGTCTATCCCGAGAACGACCATCAGCGGGATCGTGCCACTGAACATCCAGCTGCCGATCAGCGCGCCGATCGTCAGAAGGATCATGATGGCCGGAAGGGCGTTGGCGATCTGGCGGCCCGTTTCCTGCTGGATCGCGTCCCAGCCGGAGCCGGCGCGCCAGGCGATCGCACCGGCGACGCATGCCGCGAACAGGATCGAGAGCAGCAGCGCTCCGCCGCCCGTGCCCACGGTCGCCATGCTGGTTCCGATCGCGGCGAAGAGCGCCAGGATCGGCAGCAGCGCCAGCCCGAGCGGCAGCGGCGCTGGCCCGCCGTACGTGTCGTGTTCTGCGAGTTCCGGATCCGTCACGAGGCCAGCGCCCGGTCCAGATCGCCGGTCAGGGCATCGATGCCCTCGAAACCGATCGACAGCCGCAGCAGGCCCGCGGGGACCCGAGGAGCATTGCCGGGCGCGCGGACCGGATCGCTCTTGTGGCCGGTGATGACCAGGCTCTCCGCCCCGCCCCAGCTGACCGCGTTGCCGAACAGACGGAGGCGGTTGGCCACCGCGACGGCGCCCGCGAACCCTCCTTCGGCGAGTTCGAAGGAGAACAGTCCGGAATGGCCGCGCCAGCCTTCAGGCCGAGCTCCGCCGTCCTCCGCAAGCTCGGGATGGAAAACCCGCGCGACGGCGGGATGGTGGTCCAGATGCTTCGCGACGGCGAGCGCATCCTCGTGATGGCGCCGGATGCGGGTCGGCAGAGTCATGAGCCCGCGCAGGAACAGGAACGCCTCCAGCGGCGGCATGATCGCCCCCATCAGCATGTAGGCGTTGTAGAACACGCGCTCGACCAGCTCGCCCGACCCGATCAGCGCGCCGCCAATGGCGTCGCTGTGCCCGCCGATATATTTCGAGCAGCTGTGGATCACCAGATCGACGCCCAGCTCGATCGGTTTCTGCAACAGCGGCGTCGCGACGGTGTTGTCGATGACGCTCAGCGCGCCCCGTTCACGCGCCAGCCTCGCGATCGCCGCGATGTCGAGCCGATGGAGCAGCGTCGAGCCCGGGCTTTCCATGAAGACGATGCGCGTTTCGTCGCGGAAGGCCGCGCCGATCGCCTCCATATCAGTCGCGAGCACATGATCGTGCGACACGCCGAAATCCTCGAGCCGCCGCGCAAGTTCCAGCGTCGGCCCGTAGATGTCGTTGACGAACAGCACATGGTCGCCGGCCTTCAGCAGGCCGAACAGCGTCGCACCGATCGCGCCCATTCCGCTGGCGAAGCACTTGCACGCTTCGCCCCGTTCGAGCCCGGCGAGCGTGTGCTCGAGCACGCGGACGGTCGGGTTCGTGCCGCGCGAATAGACGCTGGCCACATTCTCGCGCGCGAGATCGCGGTGCAGTTCCTCCATCGTCTCTTTGCGGAAGATCGAGGCCTGCGCGATCCCCGGCAGCACCATTCCCGCGCTTTCGGAAAGCGGCTCTGCCGAGCGCAGGCAGAGCAATTCGTCGCGCGGGTCCAGTTCAAGCAATTGCGGCTTCTCCATGTCCGAAATGCTGCCGGCCGGACGACCGGCAGCATCGCCGGGCGTTACATGCCGACAGGCGGGATGGGCCGCAACCGGGTTCGTCGCGGACGGCTGCTGGCTTAGCTCACGGGGAGCGCTTCCATCGCGACAAAAGCACCTCCAGCGCCAGAACGACGATCAGCGAAAGCCCGAACAGCGGCAGCAGGATCGCCAGCAGCGCGACGATCGCCCACAGGCCCGCCGGCACGCGGCGACCGTCGCCCGGCGGCGCACCGAGCTCTCCACGCGGTCGCCGCTTCCACCACATCGCCACGCCAAGCACGCTGACCGCGATCAGCGCGAGCGCGGTCGCCAGTCCGATCAGCTGGTTGGCGAGGCCGAACAATTGCCCCTCGTGCCAGGCGATGCCGTAATTCACCGCCCGGTCGATCGGGTGACTGTCCGCGAAGCCGCGCCGTCCGGTCTCGGCCCCGGTTGCCGGATCCCACGTCACCGACCGGGCGAGCGGGCGGTTCTGCGTCTGCGACTTCGCCGTCCAGACATCGCCGGTCGGGGGCCCGAATGCCTGAGGCGTCCGGGGCGGGATGACGATCAGCCGGGTAGGCGAGATGTTCCTGCCCGGCCTTGGCTACGAACACGGAGAGCGGAAGGCTCTCGTCCGGCAGCGACGGTGCCGGCCGCACTTCCATCGCGCCGTGCGCGTGGTCGCCATGCCCCCCGTCGACCCCGATCTTCCAGTCCTGCAAGCCGTCGACCAGACCGAGTTCGGCGCGCGCCCATGCAAAGCCGCTGCCCCATACACCCGCCCAGGGCAGTCCGCTGGCGAGCATCACCAGAACCAGCCAGGCGATCCTTCAGGTTGAGCAGCGCATAGGAGCCCACCACCAGAGCGTTGGCGTTGTCCGCGAAATAGTCCCCCGGCGCCCATTCCACGTTCGGCCCGGCATAGGCGCCGCTCGAATGACGGTAGAGCATTTCGGCGCGCAGGAAATGGCGCGGCACGCCGGTCAGCTCATTATCGCCGTAGAGCGGATCGTCGTCGAACTGGAAATCGTTGAGAGTGTAGGCCGCGACCAAAGCCAGCGCATCCCCATCGGCGGAAAGCGGCACCGTCGCATCCAGCCCGGCCTCGATCCCCTGATGGACCGTGCGATCGGCGTTGATCGTGCTGCACAGCGCCCAGGGCTGCGTGATCAGGCATTGCAGCTCGTTGCGCAGTTCGGAGCGATAGAGCGCCAGATCCCAGCCGATCCCGCCGCTGCGCCCGCGCGTGCCGATCTCGTAAGTCGTCGCACGCTGCACCTCGAGGTCGAGGTTCGCTGGAAATATGCCCGCATCGTAACTCGGAACCTCGGCACTGCGGGAGATGTTGGCGAACACCTGCCAGTCGGCCCGCGCATTCCACAGCAGGCCGACCCGCGGGCTCCACACGTCGTATTCCCGGTCGCCGGACTGGTCGCCATCGGTCAGCAAACGGTCGCGCCGCTCGCACTCGGCATGAAGATACTGCACCCCGGCGATCAGCGCGAGATCGGGCCGCACGTAAAGCGAATCCTGCGCGTAGAACGACAGGTTCGACGACCGGTCTTCCATCGACTGCACCAGCTCGCCCTTCTCGCCCGCCACGTTGAGGAACTGGTCGGTGTCGA
The DNA here is from genome assembly GCA_025698865.1 of Erythrobacter sp. Lineage (GTDB taxonomy): Bacteria > Pseudomonadota > Alphaproteobacteria > Sphingomonadales > Sphingomonadaceae > Qipengyuania. The sequence goes on from JAILWQ010000006.1 coordinate 162,498, forward strand.
GCATCCCGTTGTGCAGGTTCGCTCCCAGGATCAATTCGTTGCGCAGCCCGGCGATCTCGCGATCATCGACCGCGCGCACGAAGCCGCCGTAATCGTCGACGGTGTAGTCGAGATACTGGTAGATCGGGTGGTCGACATGGCGCGCATTGTAGAAGGCGCCCAGATCAATGGTCGTGCTCGCCAGCCGAACCGTGGTGCGGTTCGCCACGCGGATCGAATCGACGTTGCGCTGCTGGTCCTGCGCCACCCATACCGGGTTGGCAGCGCGCGGATCGTCAAGCGCCTGCGCCTTGGAAACCTCGCCCGGAATGCGCTGGTCGGTGCTTGCGCCGTAAACGTAGATGCGCGTTTCGACATCCGGCGAGACCCGATAGCCGAGATTGAGATTGCCGCGCAGCGCATCGCCGTCGCTGTGCTCGCGATAGCCGTCCGCCCGCTGGGCCGAGACGGTGGCGAAATAATCGAACGATCCTGAAGCGCCGCCGCTGCTCGCCTGACCTTTCACATAGCCGAAACTGCCCGCGTCGATCCGCGCGGACAGCGGCGAGGCATCGCGTCCTGTGGGGGTCACGAGATTGATCGCTCCGCCAAGCGTGTTGGCGCCATAGCGCAGCGCGTTGGCGCCCTTGTACATTTCGACATAGCGATAGGCGCTCGGGTCGATCTCGAACAGATCGACCAGCCCGTCCGACGTGTTGAGCGGAATGCCGTCGACATAGAGGGCGATCCCGCGCGCACCATAGGCCCGCGAGAGCCCTGAGCCGCGCACCGACAGCCGCGCATCGTCGCCCATGCGCGGCTGCACGATCACGCCGGGAACGTATTCGAGGATGTCCTTGATATGCTTGACCGGCGTGTCCTCGAACGCGTCCGACGTGACGATATCGACCGCGCCCGGCGTGCGCTCGATCACGGTTTCGGCCTCTCGCGCATCGGGAATGGCGGTGACCACGATCGTGCGGCCGTTCTCCGGTATCTGGGCGTGGGCCGGCAGGGCGAAAGCGGCGAGCGAGACCGTGATTGCGACGGGGGATGCGCGTCGTGCGTAGATGACGCGCGAGAGCACGCGATGCCGCCCGCGCGGGCAGCTGGAAATATCAGGCATGTTTCATAAACTCCGGGAGCCCGGTGCGCGCGAACGCACGCGGGACTTGGCCAAAAGGATCAGGTCAGATCATCAAGCCGTTGCCGGAGGGCCGCGCAGGGGCGGTCGGAGATGGAGAATGGGCGCCAGCGGCGCGCTCCGCATCGGCGCGAGACCGAGCAGGATAACGAACACGAGCGCAGCGGCCAGCAGAACCTCGTCCGCGCCGCCCGTCGCCACCTTGGCCAAGCAGGAGAATGCGCAAGGCGTGTCCTTCGTGCCGTCTTTCCGGTCCGGTTTGCCGTCATCCTTCATCGGAAGGACAAGCGTGGCCGTATGCTGTCCGTAGGCCATGCCGGTGCAGATCTTGACGGTCAGCACTTTTCGGTCGGTCTCGACCATGTACCCGGCGGGCACGAGCGCTTTCAGACACAGCGCGAACGCAAAAACCGCCGCTATCCAGCGCCGCCTGCCCGCTGTCGTGATACGCCCCGCCCTCATCGAACGCGCCTTTAACACCGATACCCGACAACACCAGACAGCATCATGACCCTAGCCAAGCGCCGACGGGTGCAAATGCTCTGGCAGGAGGTGCTCTGAAACGGAATTTCTACCGTCCCGCTCCGTGGCCCGCACTCGGCGCCGAGAGCGAAATGACTGGACCAAATGGCGGAGAGGGTGGGAAGCACTTTCAGATTATAATATACTAGAATGATAGAATTATTCTGGATAACTAAGCGGATAATACCCCCTATGATACCCCCAATCGGTTTTGGGCTCGTAACGGCTTTTTGCCGGTCACCTATTTCAATATGCCACCTTGGCTTCGAACGCGAAGCGGGCTGATGCCATCGAGATATGTCGTAGGCCGCACCTTGGGTTTGTGCCAAACTGGGTTTATCAAAATGGGGGCGTCGGATCTGATAGATAGACAGCCTTCGAGAGCGGCAACTGGCTGCAGAATAGCTAGATTTGGGCGCTTTGCAGCTTGGCTGAAACTGGGCCGGCAGCAGACCGTCTGATTCTAATTGTATATTGAGAGAAGCAGACATTCGCATGCCTATCGGGGACGGCAGCCTTATGCTGTGTCGCCGCCAATCACGTCGAGCCTATCAGTTCATCAAATCCAGCAACGCATCGGCGGCCCTGGAGCGATAACGCTCTTTGTGCCGCAGCCCAAAGAAGGGGCGCAATGCGATCTCGAAGGCGGCGGCGTGGATTGTGTCGGCGGCGATCAGCGGCCCAGCGACTAAGGTGGACAGCGCGGTTACGCCAGCGCCGGTTGCGGCAGCGGACAGCAATGCTTCATTGGATGGCAGCGTCAGGACCACATTCAATTCATCGAGCTTCACTCCTTGATCCTGCAAGGCCGCAACCAGCGCGGCGCGTGTGCCGGATCCTTCCTCGCGCATCAGCCAGGGTAGCGCGCGCAAGGTATCGGCATCGGGATCGTCCGGCGGATCAGTGCCGATCAGCGCGAGCCGATCTTCGCCGACCTGCCAACGCGCGAGAGCCGGGTCGTCGAGCGGGCTTTCGATGAAGCCCAGTTCTGCCGAACCGTTCTTCACCCGATCGGCAGCTTGAACGCTGTTGCCGATGGCGAGTTCGATCGTGATGCCGGGATAGCGCGCTTTGAACCGCGCGAGGATCGGTGGAAGCCAATAGCCCGCGATCGTCTGGCTGGCGACCAGCGACAGATGGCCGCGCTCCAAACCCGCCGCATCGTCCAGCATACGCCGCGCCTCGTCCGCACGAGCGAGCACGTCGCGCGCTTCGACAAGGAAAGCCCGGCCCGTTTCCGTCAGTTCGATCCCGCGCCCGACGCGGTGGAACAGACGCACGCCGTGTCGCTCCTCCAGTGTCGAGACGGTAGCGCTGACTGCGGATTGCGTGAGGTTCAGCGCCTTCGCCGCGCGAGTGACGTGTTCGCGCTCGGCCACGGCGACGAAAATGCGAAGCTGATCGAGGGTCATTCGCTGATCCATAAGCGTAAGCGAACGGAATGATAAGAACATTTCGTTGGAATCGAACGGTTAGTGACCGCATCTTCCTCAGATGATCAGCCCCCGAAAGAACCAGCCGAGGCCGACTGCCACCGCCGCCGTGCCCACCGAACCCCCCAACAGCTTCGCCCACGCTGCGTCGAGGGTCCTGCACCACCCGCGCCGCGTTCTACCAGGCTTCCTCCTGTGTTGCATGGTGACCGCGCTTGCCTATGGCGGCGCGAGCCTCGAAGATGATCTGTTTGGCAAGGCGTGGATCGAGGCACTGGTGCTGGCGATCTTGATCGGCACTGCGATCCGCACCGCGTGGACGCCGCATGCCCGCTGGCTGCCGGGGATAGACTTCAGCGCGCATCTGCTGCTGGAGGTAGCGGTGGTGCTGCTGGGCGCATCTGTCAGCGCTGCAATCATCCTGGCGGTCGGCCCTGCCATGCTGGGCGCGGTCGTGGTGGTGGTGACGCTGGTAATCCCGGCGAGCTTCCTCATCGGCCGCGCACTCGGCCTGCCCAAGCGAATAGCGATACTGGTCGCCTGCGGCAACTCGATCTGCGGCAACAGCGCGATCGCCGCCGTCGCACCAGTGATCGATGCCGATAGCGACGATGTCGCCGCCGCCATCGCGTTTACCGCCGTTCTCGGCGTGGTGGTGGTGCTCAGCCTGCCGCTGCTGGGCTTCGCCATTGGACTGACCGATCTGCAATATGGCGCGCTGTCGGGCCTCACCGTCTATGCGGTGCCGCAGGTGATCGCCGCCGCTGCGCCATTCGGGGCGACCGCGATTAAGATCGGCACGCTGGTGAAGCTGGTGCGGGTGCTGATGCTCGGCCCGGTCTGCGTGGTCCTCGCCATGCTGGCGCCGCGCCTGCGCGAAGCGGACGAGGGCGCGTGCGATGGCGATGGCGTCCGCGCCAAGCCTGCCCGTCCGCCGTTGCACAGGCTGGTGCCGTGGTTCATCGTCGGCTTCATCGCGCTGGCCGCCGCGCGCTCCTTCGAACTGATCCCGGAAGCCTTTCTGGCCCCGATGGCGACGGCGGCCACTCTGCTGACAGTAATCTCGATGGCCGCACTCGGCCTCGGCGTCGACGTCCGCACCGTCGCCAAGGCGGGCGGTCCGGTCACTGCCGCCGTGGTGCTCTCGCTCGTCACGCTCGGAGCCGTCGCGCTCGCCGCGATCTTTTCCGTCGGGCTTTGATAAAGTCGGCGACGCGGCGAAGCGGGATGCGCGAGCACTGCTACCGAGGCAGAGAATGGGCCGTATACGGACTGTCTGCTTCCGGGCACCATGACCACGGAAGCCGACATTCCGCAACTGGCCCAATTCCTCAGAAAACACCGAAGCTTCTGATGCAATTTAGCCCGCGCGGGCGCCTGCGATCCGAGTATGCTCGTGAAGACTTTCATATTGAGCTTTAACGGTTATCGAGGCTCGAGGCAGTTTGCAGATCGCGGTCGGCAGCATCCGCATCGCCCGCTTCGCGCAAGAGTAAAGACCGGAAGTAATAGCCCCGGGCATCGCCCGGCGCGACGCGGATCGCGGCGTCGAGGTCTGCGAGGGCGGCGTCCCTGTCGCCCTTGCGTTGTAACAGGAGGCTACGATTGAGATAGCCACCGATCGCTTGGGGCGCCTGCGCGATCGCGGAGTCGAAGGCTTTCAACGCCGCCGAGTCGTCTTGCCGGAAAGCGAGGTCGAGGCCGCGCACAAGTTGGGCGGAGCCCGCAGCCCTGTGCTCGCCGCAACGCGTGGCATCCTTGCGCGGGTCTATCAGCGTGCAGGAGCGCCAGCGGCTCAGCTGCCGGCTGCTTGGCCGGACGCGCGGAAGGCGGTTGGCCACAGTTTCCGCCTGGCTTGCGACGATGCGCGATCCGGTTACCACGATATTGTCCGCCGCATCGTCCGCTTCCGCCAAACTCGTAGCCTGCGCCACCCTTGCCGGAGGAGGAGGGGGTGGTGGTAGTGGTGGTGGTGGTGGAGGTAGAGCGAAGGTCTTGGGAGCAGCCGCCGGCGCGTTGGATGCCTCGGCGCCGCGCCGTTCGGGTGCCGCCGAGCTCTCGCTCGACACTGCCGGTACCGCGTCGCGAAGGCCGGGTTCCCGACCGCCGACCGTCGCGGCGGATGCGGGGGCCTGAGATACATTCCGGCTGACGTCTCCGCGCGGCGTCGGTGTCGGCGATCCGGCGGCTGCCTCTCTACCGACAGGAGAAACGGACCGGCTTTCTGATCGCGGCAGTGTCTTGAGGGGGCGGTTCGTGGTGGGCGGTGGCTCGCTTTCCGGTTCAGCGGGCACATCGACGCGGCCGAGCCTGTCGCCCTGCGTCACAAGGATGGGGACGGTCACCAGCAGTACCAGCAAGGCGCTCGCCAGCACGGCGAGTTGACGGCGGGGGGGCGCCTTCTCGGGAGCTGATTCCTCCCCGCCGCCCACACGCGCGTCGAACCGGCGCAGCGCGGCTTCGATGGCCTCGCTGCGCCGGTCGCCATTCGGCGGGGGCGAATCGGGGATCATCCCCCTCAGATCGTCCTTATCCGCCATCGCGTCTCCGTTCGCACTCGCTCATTCGCCCAGCCTCGCCATCGAGGGGGCGGTTTTCGCCGCGCGCACCATCTGCACGAATTCGGCGCGATAGCCGTATTCATCCGTGCCGCGCGCCGAGCCTGCCATCGTCAGCACGTCGTCATAGGTCATGGCGCCGGTATAGCGTCCGCCGCGCAGCAATTCGGCAAAGGAAGCCACCGCCGTCGCAAACCGGGCATCGCGCGGCGCGGCGGCGAAGCTCGCCACTTCGCGCGAACGATCGATCGGGGTCGAGAGCAGCCTGCTGGTCGAGGAGTCCGGTTGCTTGTAGCGGATCTTGACGAAGCCGTATTCGCTGCTCGCCGTGCGCGCGGGGGAAGGCTTTTCGCCATAGCGCAATTCGCCGAGCGCGCGTGGACCTCCGACAGGCACGATCTCGTAAAGCGTCGTCACGCTCTGACCCGAGCCGACCTCGCCCGCATCGACCTTGTCATTGTCGAAATCCTCACGCTTCAGCATCCGGGTCTCGTAGCCGATCAGCCGGTATTCGGCGACGGTCGCGGGATTGAATTCGACCTGGATCTTCACGTCCTTGGCGATCGGAAACAGCGTGGAGGTGGCTTCCTCGACTAGCGTCTTGCGCGCTTCGTTCATGGTATCGATGTAAGCGGCGTTGCCGTTGCCGTTCTGGGCGAGCGTCTGCATCAGCGCATCGTTGTAATTGCCCCTGCCGAAGCCGAGGACCGAGAGGAACACGCCCTTCTCGCGCTCGCGCTCGACATAGCCTTTCAGCTCCTCCGGATTGGTGATGCCGACGTTGAAATCGCCGTCCGTCGCCAGGATCACGCGATTGACGCCCTGGGGGTCGAGATTGCGCGCGGCAAGCGCGTAGGCCTGGCGGATACCTTCCGCCCCGGCGGTGCTGCCCCCCGCGCCCAGCACCTCGATGACCGCCGCGATCCGCGCCTTGTCCCGCACCGGGGTCGGCGGCAGCGCGGTTCCGGCCTGTCCGGCATACGTGACGATGGCGACGTGATCGTCCGCATTCAGCTGGTCGAGCAGCATCAGTATCGATTGCTTTACCAATGGCAGCTTGTTCGGCGCGTTCATCGAACCCGAAGTGTCGATTAGAAAGACGAGGTTCGCGCGCGGCAGGCTGGTGGCGGGCAGTTCGTAGCCCTTGATGCCTACGCGCACGAGCTTGCGGCCCTCGGTCCACGGGCTGGGGAAGACATCCACGCTGGTGCTGAAGGGCTGCTCGCGCGAGGTGGCAGCGGGATAACCGTAGCGGAAGTAATTCACCATCTCCTCGGTCCGCACGGCATCGGGCGTGGGTAGCACATTGCGATCGAGCGAGGCGCGCACGAAGCCGTAGGAGGCGGTATCGACATCGATCGAGAAGGTCGAAACCGGCTCCGCTTCGACGGCCTTGAAGCTGTTCTGCTCGACATCGGAAAATCTGTCGCGACCTTGATCGTTGTAGTAGGATGGCAGGCGGCGCACGTCTCCGAGCCTCGGCATCGCACTCTGCGCTATCAGCGCGGGCGGCGGTGGAGGCGGAGGGGGAGGGGCAAGTTTCCCGTCATTGCCGACGCGGCTTCCGGGGATCCGCGACCCCGTCAGGACGATGGCCGTGCCCTCTGCTTCGGCTGTTTCGCTTTTCTCGGCACTGGCGACGGGCGCGGCCATCTCGTCCAGCGACGCGGCGCAGGCGCCCAGCAGGCCGACACATGCTCCGGCAGCGATCAGAATAGATGGTTTCCTCATGAGAACTCTCCTTTCAAGCAGCGGTGCATCATTGCCCGCACGATCCTGAGATGGTTCTCGCGCCCGAATCCTTTGCGAGAGGGGAAAGATTTTTTTGAGGGGCGGATCATATCTCGCTCGCCCCCGGTCCGGTGAGGGTCTTGCGGATCTGATGCATTCGCCAGGATATCGTGGCTTCGGCTACGCCCAATATCTCGGCCGCCTCGCCATGCGTCAATTGCTGGCCCACGACGAGCGCAACCGTTTCGCGGTAGTCGGGCTTAAGACGGGCAATCGCGCTCTTGAGCCACGCCGCGTCGTAAGCGTCTCTCCCGTCGGGCCGCGACGCGAGTGCGACCATCACGGAGAGCCCTTGCGTCAAGCGGCGGATTGCACCGCGGCGACGGTGGTGCGCGCGGCACTGGTTGAGCACGATCGAGAAGATCCAGGTCGTGAACTTCGCTTCCCCACGAAAATGGCCAATGCGCATCACCAGCGTACAGCACACATCCTGCGCGATATCCTCTGCGTCGCTACGCGATCCCGTCAGCTGCCAAGCAAGGGCGTGGATGCGGTCGTAATGCCGATCGAGCAGCTGCGCGAAAGCCGCCCGGTCCCCAGCCGCGGCGGCAGATACCAGCTCCCAATCCGATTTGCCCTCGCCCGATCCCATGCCCCACAGATCGCGCGCATTCCACGGCCCGGCAATTGGAAAATCCGATATCGCGCCATTCTTGCGCTCTTTAATCCGTTGGTTCGGCTATAGAAGCTCGAATGAAGCGGACCGGCATCCGACCAATTTCCGATTGATGCCTACGGCGCAACGGCCCGGCCAAAATGGGGCCACGAGCGGACTGGCGGCCTACGGGAAGCCTTCACGGCAAAACTGGACGTAGAATCCCGAATCTCTCGGTATGAGGTCACTATTCCGGATCGTTCTTGGGTTCCCGCCCCGGTCGCGCGAAGGTCGACATCGGTCCATCATCGAGCAAGCGGCTGAACGCGAATGGCGATAGTCGCGCGCCGGCGAGGGGATACATGAAGTTCATCTATGTCGACGAGAGCGGAGCCCGCGACCAAGGCGACGTATTCGTGATGTCGGGGCTCATGGTTGACGCCTACAAGCTGCGCAAGAAGACGGCCGACTTCGACGCGAAGCTCGAGGCCATCTTTGCCCAGCACCCCGGTACACGCGGCGACCTCAAGACGAAGCGCTTCATCAACGGTGTCGGCGCGTGGAACCAAGTGCCCGCGCAGCAGCGCAAGAACTTCCTGCGCGAAGTCTGCGAACTCGCCGTCGCCAACGGCGGCAAGATCTACGGCATCGCCCTCTCCTACCACCGGTTCGACGTCGCGCTCGCAGCCGGTCACGGCCATCCATTCGGGAACAGCTACTGGATCGCGGGCGCCATGTTCGTCTCCTCGCTGGTGCAGAAGAAGATGCAGAGCGTGGCGAACTCTAAGGGCCTCACCGTCTTGATTATGGACGACAACAAGCAGGAGATGGCGAACCTTTCCGATGGTCTCCACAAGTGCAGCGAATGGTATGACGGACTTTACCAGCGCCGAGGCACGAAGCGCGGGAAGAGCGTCTGGCTGGACCGGAGGCCGAAGGATCGCTTCGACCAGATCATCAACACCGCGTTCGCGATTAAGTCGGATCATTCTTCGCTGGTGCAGGTCGCCGATGCGCTGAGCTGGGTCTACCGCCGCCACCTCGAGCTAAAATCGCAACCAGAGGCTTATGTCGGCGAGCAGGCCTATTACCAAGATCTGGTCGACATTCTCGAACCGCAGCGCGAGAAGCTGGGGCACAGTCCGCAAGAACCGTGCGTCGCATTCTATCAAGACGCCCGTCACGAAGGGTGGACAGTCTGACGAGCCGGAGTGGCGATACGGGAGATTGGGCCCTCGGCCATCTTATCGCGGGGTGTCGCGTCGTCCTCAGTTGGTGGGCTGACGTGCTGAGCGACATCCTCACATGCTCGAATGATGGCGTCCAGCACCAGTTCAAGTCCGGATGCGTTATAGCCGTCCGGCAATTCGTTGAACTTCAGGAAGCGGCGGTAATAGCGTTCCTTGCCGATCAGCTCACCCTGATACACCCCCTCAGCCGAGCGGTAGCTCGTCCAGCGAATTACAGGCCTCTCCGCTTCACCATAACTGAGGTCTAAGTAGCATTCGATCGCCGCCGCTCGGCCATTAATGTCGGATATGCCAGAGCCCTCAGGACCTTCCGTGCAGAACGCGCGAAGCCGGTCGTTTGCCGGTAGACAGATGGCTCGCATGTTCGGCGGAAGGCGCAACGAAAGCGTGTCGCGATGGCGCGCCGCGCCCTCTGCATCGTTGTCGTACACGACCAACACCCTGTTTTCGATGCCGATGCTGACCAAACCCTGGCAGAACCTGTGAAGGTTGCCCGTCCCGGTGAACGGATATCCTTCCTCCATGTCCACGAATGAGAAGAAGTCGGCGACGTCGGGTCGGAGGAGGCGGAAACCCTGTCCGATGATCCTTGCGTCCGAACTTCCCTCGGTTACGATCAGGAACCGTCGCACGCGGCCGAGGCTGCCGAAGATGCCCTGTCGGTCGGCCCAGCCCCCTTCTACCACATCCGCGAACTGCCACGTTACAAGCTCATCGAGGTTCTTGGGGTTTAGTCCCAAGAGCACCATGACCGAAGCGGGCGAGAGGTTTTCAAGCGCGTAACCGAGATCACGGGCCACCCAGCGCTCGCCACCGAACCTGTCGAGGCCCAGTCGGACGTAGATCTCGCGCGCGAAGAACTCCCCAAAGTCGTGGTCTCCGCTCTCGTTTACGATCGGTGAGCTTACATCGAAGTCGGCGAGCGCTTCCGCCAGCAGGTCGAACGTGATCGACAGTGGCTCTCCGATCTGCTGCTCGATGCTGGCGAACTCGGCCTCCGCTGTCGTGACGGAATGGCCAAGAAGCGCTAGACGGGGGAGTACCCGGCGGAGGGAACGAATTGCGCCCTCCTTGAGCTCGTCGATGACTTCTCCGGCGTTCTCATCCCAGTAGGCGTAAGGCAGGAGACCGACATCATCCGGCTGGAAGAGGTCGCCATGCATTCTGAACATGTTGTTCTTGCCCCAGTCGACTTCAAAGCGGCCGACCGCGAGGTGGATGAGGGAGCCCATCCGGCGATCCTCGCACGGGCGGCGAGCCTGTCCAAACTTAATTTAGGGTTTGTGGCAACGGCACTGCGCAGCGTCCGCTTTTGAGTTCACTGTGGGCTGCGGCGACTGTCCGGAATTAGGGCGCTTTGCCGCCCGACTCCTTTTGGTCTTATTGTGTTGAAAAAGTCGGATGCAGGCGCATGAGGCGCGACTTTCGGCAATTTCCATTCAGGCGAATTGGTCAATACAACATCATTGGTCCGTTCGAC
>JAILWQ010000007.1 GCA_025698865.1 Erythrobacter sp.
ATCTGCTCTTCTGAAAACCTCGTTCTCTTCATCTCGTCCGTCCTTCTGTCAGGGCCGGACTCTAATCGAGACTGGAGGAAAATCAGGGGGTCACGTCAGTCGCCAAGAGGTTCGATCGGGACACACAGGGGCGTGTAATTTGGTCGAGCGTAACGAGATTGAAACTGGTAACGATGTCGAGGGTGCGTTGAAGGAAGGGCAGACATTTACGCCTGACTGGTTCTCGAAGCCTGGCGACTCGCTGCGCGTATTGATGCTTCGGCAAAACCTCACTGCCCAAGACATTGCCAGCCGCTTGAACGGCGGCATGGCCACGCTCCGTGGCCTCCTCGATGGATCTAGCGCCGTAGATAAGGAGCATGCGACGGCACTTGCTGGCATAGCAGGCGGCACCCCATCGTTCTGGCTCAAGCGCCAAGAGCAGTATGAGTCAGCGCTCGAACGAGCGGTCGATCGCGCTACGGCAGTGGAAGCCGATGACTGGCTCATGATTCCCGTCCCTGGGAAAAAGCCGAAAGGCCGACTGACCTCAGAAAAGCACCGGGATGAAGTGCGTCGACGCCTGAAATTCTTCAATGTCGGTACCATGGACGCTTGGCAGGCCCGTTACGGAAAGATCTGCACCAACACACTCTTCCGCATGACGACGGCATTCGATTCGGATGATGGCGCCGTGCTCATGTGGTTGCGCGATGGCGAACTGAGTTCCGATCTTGTCTCCACTAAGCCGTGGAATCCTGAAAACCTGCAGGATCGGCTCAACGCGATCCGCAAGCTGTCGAAGCTGAAGCGCCCGGAGGCGTTTCTGCCCAAGCTTAAAGAATTGTGCGCGGAAGCCGGCGTTGCTGTTGTCGCTAAAAAAGCGCCGCCAGGGTGCCGAGCTTCCGGCGCAAGCCGCCTAGTCGCCCCCGACAAAGCCATGATGCTGCTCAGCTTTCGTGGCCGGTCCGACGACACGTTTTGGTTCACCGTATTTCACGAGATCGGCCATCTCATACTGCACGGTGCTCAAACTTTCGTCGATGCGGATATGGGGAAGCACGATGTTGACGAAAGTGAACGAGAGGCGAATGAGTTCGCCTCAGACCTCATCGTCCCCAGAGCGCGCAGGGAAGAGTTCGAACACCTTCCCGCTGAAAAGTACGAGGTGACCCGCTTTAGCGTTTCAGTCGGTGTATCTCCGGGACTGACCGTCGGTCAGATGCAGCATCGTGACATGATCAAGACTGATCAGCTCAATTTCCTCAAGCGCCGATGGCGATGGGACGAACTGGCCAGGGTGATGGACTAGGGGTACCTCTCAAGAGGTCAGCCCACATAGTGAACAAAGCGCTTCGGGCTTTTCTGCCAATTGCACAGTGCGTCTTCCATGACCGTCATTCCGACTTTCACGCGTGTGTCCAGCACATCCAGCGCCTGCTGAACCGCCTGATGGCGGCTGCCGCTGGTTCGCGAGCCATCGAGGAGAAGACGCGCGCCCCTTCCTGGACCGGTCGCTCCATTGAGGTAGGCGGAACCAGCTTCTATTGGTGCAAGGCGATACCTACCGATGAGAGATAGGTAGTCGAACTTTGCCAAGCGGCCGAACGAATTGATCTCAAGGCGCTTGTACAAATAGTCGAAGATGGTGTGCGGATCGTTCCCTGCCGCAACGACAGCGTCAGCAAAAAACGCCGCATGTCCACCCGGGCCAATCCATGCAAGATAGTCTGCGACAGTACGCTGCATCGAGCGGTTCGCGTTCGGGCGCAGGCTCTCGTACTTGCGGTGGTTCCCAAAATTGCCGCCGATGTTCATCCAATTCGCTGTAAGCCAATTGTGGAAGACAGCAGGGTTGGCGGAAACAGTTGACCAATTCCAGATCCCGGCGCCAAGTTGCCCATAGACATCTTGAAGGCGCCGCCAGCCGGAACGAGGGTGGCGGGCAAAGTGCGTCATCAGGAAAATAAGCCAGCCAGCCTTGTCAACATCGCCTTGCTGCATGTGGAAAGCGACGGCCCGTTCAGCGTCAAATGACCTGTGATTGGGGTCAGCGCGGCTCGCTAAGATCGTACCACGTTGAACCACCCGGTAATAATCTTCGCGCCGCAAGCTAGCGATGAACTGCTTGGCTAGAGTGTCAATGGTTTCGTCGGTTGGCAGTCCCTTGAGCCCTTGGGCTGCCTTCGCAGCCCTTAGTTCAGTGACAAGGCGTTGGTGTTCGGCATTGCGCGACGGCCACATTGGCAGTTCGATCCTCAAGCTGTCGGGGGTTCGCCCTTGCCGGTTGCACGGCTCCGCAGATGCAGTCTGCCATCCAAGTATGAGCCGTAGGAATTATAGGCAAGCTCGGCCTTTAATTCCTTCAAGCGCGCTGCGTAGTCGGACACCCACTCCCGTGCCCAGAAGGCTTGCAGCAGCCGAACGATATCCGCCCAGTACGGATCGGTGATCTCGTCCGCTGCTGCTAAGTTCTCACCAGCCCGCAGTCGACGCTCGATCTGAAGCAAGCGATCTACCATGTCGAATGGGTTTCCAGCCGGCATTGGCGGCATCTCTCGGGTTTGTTGAAAACCCTCGACGATGTAGCTCTTCATTTCGTCCAACCTGTCTTCGTAGACATGCATGCTGCCGACGTACTGATGATACTCTCCCAATTCTATACCTAGCCGCCTAGCCATCATCTCCTGGATCATCGTGAAGCAGAACACGTCATGGGGCAGGCCGAAATATGCATCGTTTGAGCGAAGCGTAACGGACATGTGGAGATGCTCGTCTCGTAGATGGAATTGAATGGTCGTCGTGCAGGGAATTTCCCTGTGCCTCGTCGAGATGTCTTCGGCGTTGAAGAGCTGGATAACCGCACGTCGCGATCCAGGGTTATCGGTAAGAAGTTGGTGGATGCTGTCGAACTGATTGATGCCGCCGCGCAGATTGAGCAGTCGCGGACCGTAAGCCCCCTCTAAGGTTCCATCGACTGCATCGTCAGCATATCGACCAACATACGGCTCAATGAAATCCAAACTATCGCAGCCGCTCAAGTACCAGAGCAGTTCGCCTAAAGCGCTGAAGGGCTTTCCTCGGTTCTCGGAGATACTGATACGCGCACGCGGCTTGGCTATCTTCAGGGTTACGCTGAGGAGCTCACGAGTATCGCCTCGCGTACCAGTGTGCTTTTTACCATCCTCAGCCAGCGCGCCGTAAAGTTTGTGCAAAACCGTATCGAGGCTGTCACCAGTGAATTGCATGATTGCTCGTCCGCAGAGCCGACGCCCCTACTCATGTTCCCACGCCAACTTCCAACGAACAAGGACTTAGGTCAACACTCTATTCGTCGAATAGTGTTTGAGATCTCCACAGACACTTTTGCTACCAACGAATTTATTGACCTAAACGAGGTGCTGGCAACCTCCTCCGGTTACATCTGTATGACCGACGGTCTATAAGCCCCATAGCCGTCGGCGACAATTCAGGCGACAGAAGGCAGTATTGGGGTATCTGAAGGGAAGCGCTGAATTCGCGCCGGTTCGCGGCCTCGGACCGCGCATTGATTCGCTCGGGTCCTGAGTTTGCAGTTTTCGATGTCCTAAATCAAACAGGTCGGTTATCGACCAGTTCGATAGCGACCTTTCGGCGCTGCAAATGCTCTCACGGAGCATTCTTTGCGAACATTTAGGTGTTCTAGGCGCATCGTTTGCAAAGTCGGCGGATCACCAAATGCACGCATCAAGAGGGTGAGCGGAGCGGGCATCCTGCAAACGGACAGTCTCCCTCAATCCTGCTCCCCGGCGACCGGCATGTTGTCGATGAGCCGCGTGCCCCCGATCCGTGCGGCGACGAACAGGCGGGCCCTGCCGGTGTCGTCGCCATTGGCGAGCGGGACAAGCGTGTCCGCGTCCCGCAATTCGGCGTAGTCGACACTGGTGAACCCGGCGACCGACAGCGCCTCGTGCAGGTTTCTAAGCGCACGGTCCGCCTCCGCACCGCTCCCGATCACGGCGATCGCATCGCGCATGGCGCGGGGCAGCGCGGCGGCGGCTTGGCGCTGCTCGGCCGAGAGGTAGGCGTTGCGGCTGCTCATCGCCAGGCCGTCGCTTTCGCGCACGATGCCGACGCCGTGGATCGCCTCTGCCTGCGGGAAGGACAGGTCGAGATCGCGGGTCATCCGCCGGATGACGGCGAGTTGCTGCCAGTCCTTCTCGCCGAAGAACGCCATGTCCGGACGGACCTGATTGAACAGCTTGCAGACCACGGTCGCGACCCCGTCGAAATGGCCCGGCCGGTCGGCCCCGCACAGACCCTCGCTCACTCCCGCGACGGAGATATTGGTGGCGTAGCCCGGTGGATACATCGCGTCGGCGTCGGGCGCCCACAGCAGCGCCACGCCCTCGCGCTCGAGCAGTTCGCTGTCGCGCGCGAGCTGGCGGGGATAGGCATCGAGATCCTCGTTCGCGCCGAACTGGCGCGGATTGACGAAGATCGACACCGCGACGTGGTCCGCCCGCGCCGCCGCCTCTCGCACCAGCGTCAGGTGTCCCTCATGCAGCGCGCCCATGGTCGGCACCAGCGCCACGGTCTTTCCCCCGGCGCGCAGGCCTTCCACGGCGGTTCTCAACGGATCGAGACGAGAGACGGTTTGCACGCTGGGTTCCCCTTGGATAGAGCATCGGCACGACGTCCTAGCCCCCTGCAAGGCGTCCGCAAGACCTCGTCCGGGAAAATCACGTGACCTCTCAGCGCCCCCATCGCATCACTTTCGCCAACGAAAAGGGCGGCACCGGCAAGTCGACCACGGCGGTCCACATCGCCGTCGCGCTGGCCCATCAGGGCAAGCGGGTCGCCGCCTTCGACCTCGACCACCGCCAGCGGACCATGGACCGTTACTTCGAGAACCGGGCCGAGACGGCGCAGAAGCGCGGCATCGAGCTGCCCACAGCGCAATGCCAGGTCGTCGAAGGGCTGGATGCCGGCGAATTCGAAGCCAGGGTGGCCGAGCTGGCCGATGGCGTCGACTTCATCCTGGTCGACACGCCGGGCCGCGACGACGAACTCTCGCGCCACTGCGCCGCGCAGGCCGACACGCTGGTCACGCCGATGAACGACAGCTTCGTCGATTTCGACCTGATCGGGCAGGTCGAGGGCGAGAGCTTCAAGGTGAAGAAGCTGTCCTTCTATGCCGAACTCATCTGGGAGGCGCGGATCAAGCGCGGCCGCAGCCAGATCGAGGAGGGGCGGCGCGAGATGGACTGGGTCGTGGTGCGCAACCGCACCGGCTACACCGAGGCGCGCAACATGGCGCGCATCGAGAAGGCGCTGGGCGAAATGGCCCGCCGCGTCGGCTTCCGCACCGCCAAGGGGCTGTCCGAACGCGTGATCTATCGCGAGCTCTTCCCCTCGGGCCTGACGCTGCTCGACAAGGGGCAGCTGGGCGAGCTCGGCACCAGCCATCTGGTCGCGCGGCAGGAATTGCGGGAACTGGTCGCCAATCTGCGGCTTCCCGGAATGATGCAGAGCGAAACCAAGGCGGCATGATCAAATTCGCCGCCATTCTTCTTCTGGCGGCACTGGCCTGTCGCTGGATCTTCGGGCGGTGGCCGTGGGATTATCTCCGCGCCCCGGACGGCCGCGTGAATGATCGTGTGCGCGCACAACGAATGCTGGGCGTATCGCACAGCGCCGGTGCCGACGACATCCGCGAGGCCCATCGGCGGATGGCCGCGCGCCTCCACCCCGATCGCGGAGGGAGCGATGCGCGGCTTGCCGAAATCAACGCGGCGCGCGACCTGCTTCTGCAAGACACCTCTCAACTGGGACAGACCGACAGACCATGAGCCATCAATTCCACTCCACCGTCCTGCGCGAATACGACATTCGCGGCATTATCGGCGAAACGCTGGGTCCGGACGATGCCCGCGCCATCGGCCGCAGCTTCGGCTCGATGCTGCGCGAGGCGGGCGGCAGCAGGGTCGTGGTCGGTTACGACGGGCGGGTAAGCTCCCCGACGCTAGAGCACGCGCTGGTCGAAGGACTGACCGCGAGCGGCTGCGACGCGGTGCGGATCGGCCTCGGCCCGACGCCGATGCTCTATTTCGCGGAAGCCTCAGCCGAGGACGTGGACGGCGGCATTCAGATAACAGGCAGCCACAATCCCGCCAATTACAACGGCTTCAAGATGGTCTTTCAGGGCCGCCCGTTTTACGGCGCGGATATCCAGCGGCTCGGCGAGCGGGCCGCGGCGGGCGAATGGCTCGACGGGGCGGGCAGCGCGGAAGAGCGGGACGTCTTCGGCGACTACATCGATCGCCTGCTGACCGGGCTCGACGGGATAGACCGCGCCTCGCTGGAGGGGCTGCGGGTGGGCTGGGACGCCGGCAACGGCGCGGCCGGGCCCGCGCTCGAAGCGCTCGCCGCGCGCCTGCCGGGCGAACATCATCTGCTGTTTACCGAGGTCGATGGCAATTTCCCCAATCATCATCCCGATCCGACGGTGGAGGCCAATCTCGCCGATCTGCGCGCGCTGGTCGCGGAGAAGAACCTCGATTTCGGGGTGGCTTTCGACGGCGACGGCGACCGGATCGGGGCGATCGACGGCGAGGGCCGGGTGATCTGGGGCGACCAGCTGCTGATGATCTACGCCGAGGACTGCCTCGACCGGCATCCGGGCGCCACGATCATCGCCGATGTGAAGGCCAGCCGCGCCCTGTTCGAGCGGGTCGAGCAATGCGGCGGCAAGCCGCTGATGTGGAAGACCGGCCACTCGCTGATAAAGTCCAAAATGAAGGAAACGGGCAGCCCGCTTGCCGGCGAGATGAGCGGTCACGTCTTCTTCGCCGACGATTATTACGGCTATGATGATGCGCTCTACGCCGGCGTCCGGCTGATCGCGGCGGCGGCGCGGCTGGGCAAGTCCGTCACCGAACTGCGCAGCGCCATGCCAGCCATGGTCAACACGCCCGAGCTGCGCTTCCAAGTCGACGAGGAACGCAAGTTCGCCGCGATCGAGGAGGTCAAGGCACGCCTTGCCGACAGCCCCGACGATGTCGACGGCACGGATGGTGTGCGCGTGACCAATTCGGACGGCTGGTGGCTGCTGCGCGCCTCGAACACGCAGGACGTGCTGGTCGCCCGCGCGGAGAGCGAGACCGAGGAAGGGCTGGCACGGCTGGTCGCGCAGATCGACGAGCAGCTGGAACTGAGCGGCCTAGAGCGCGGGGAAAGCGTAGGCCATTAAATGAAAAGGGCTCCGCCTTTCGGTGGAGCCCTTCCGGTCGATCGGGTCGAAACCCGGATCAGGTGGTTTCGATATCGGTCCGCGACGTGGTGTCGGTGCCGGTCGAGCCGAAGCCCCCGTAGCGATCGCTGCTGTCCTCGACGCGCAAATTGTTCTGCACATGGTTCACGCCCGAGATGTCGTGCGCGCAGTCTTCCGCACGGCGCTTGGCCACGCGACTCGTCACGGTTCCGTCGAGAGTGATCTCGTTGTTGTCGGCCGTGACGTTGATGTTGGTCGCATCGACACGTGGATCGTGGGTCAGCCGCTCGCAAACATCTTCGAGCAGCTTTTCGTTGGAGCGCTGGTAGTTCGCCGGGCCACGGCCACGGTGATCCATGCGCCGGCGGCGCTCGGCATCCTCGTCGCCGAACCAGCTCGCCACCTCGTCGCCGGCCTTTTCGAAGAAGCCGCGCTCGCTGTCGTTCCGATAGGAACTGTCGCGATCGTAGCGCGAACCGCCATAGGACCGGCCCTGCGAACCGTAACGCGAGCCGTAACCGCGATCGTAGTCCTGTCCGTAACCCTGGCTTCCGTAACCCTGGCCGTAGCCGCTGCCATACGAACCGCCGGACCAGTAATCGTCGTTCCGGTCGCGTCCCTGGCCGAACCGGTCGCTGCCGTACGAACCGCCACCGGATTGGTAATCGCGGCCATACTGTCCGCCGCCGAAGCGATCCTGCGAGCGGTTCATGCCGCTCGACCCGCGCCCGCCGAAGCGATCGTAATCGCTCGATTGCCGATCGCCGTAGCTCGAGGACGAATAGCGATCGCTGGAATAATCGTCGTCCCCGTACCGGCTCGGGTTGCTGCCATATTGGGAGCCGCCGCCTGAATAGCGGTCCTGACCATAATCCTGATATTGCTGCGTCTGACGATTGCCGCGCTGCTGGTAGCTGCCGCGTCCAAAATCGTCCTGATCGTACTGGCTCTGGTTGCCGCGCTCGAAGCGGTCTCGCCGATTATCCTGTGCCACTACAAAATTCTCCTCTCGCCTGCCGCTTGTTGTTTCCGAGACAGGCCGGGCAGGTGGCCGTATCGGCGCTGGCGGGGCAGTCCCGCCTCTTCTCGATTAACGGCCAAACGAAAGAAGCGGCTGGCGGTTCGGCGCAGGGATGCAACGTTTGAACGGAAAATAAGCCCATGTAATATATGATACTTCCGTGGTCATTGGCCACGAAGGACTCCGTCGTGGATTTGAAGGCGGTGTTGGCGCGCTGCTGCTCGCGGGGGCGAGATAGCAATTGACCGGCCTCTGCAGGGCGGCGAAGACCGCATTTCGATGGCTGCTTCCGTCCCGTCCGAAATCGCCGAATGGTTCGCCGGTCGAGGCTGGCGCGTGCGCCGCCATCAGAGCGAAATGCTGGCTGCGAGCGATGCCGGACGGCATGCCTTGCTGGTCGCCGATACGGGTGCGGGCAAGACGCTGGCGGGATTTCTCCCGACTCTCGCCGACTTCACGCAATCGCGGTTGCAGGGCGAGCAGCCGCCCGAGGGGCTGCACACGCTCTACGTCTCGCCACTCAAGGCGCTGGCGCATGACGTCCAGCGCAATCTGATCACGCCGATCGAGGAGATGGGGCTGCCGATCCGCGTCGAGACGCGCAGCGGCGACACGCCCTCCGACCGCAAGAAGCGCCAGCGCACCCGGCCGCCCCATGTCCTGCTGACGACGCCTGAAAGCCTGTCGCTCCTGCTCTCCTATCCCGACAGCATGGAGCTGTTTCGCGGGTTGAAACGCGTGGTGATCGACGAGATTCACGCCTTCGCCACCGGCAAGCGCGGCGATCTTCTCGCGCTGGCCCTCTCGCGGTTGCAGGCGATCGCGCCGAAAATGCAGCGCGCGGCACTCTCCGCGACACTCGCCGATCCCGAATCCTTTCGCGAGTGGCTGGCGCCGTGGGGGGAGATCGACACGGTCGAACTGGTGAACGGGGAGCCGGGCGCCCCGGCGGAGGTGGAAATCCTCCTCCCGGTCGAGGAGCGCGTTCCGTGGGGCGGGCACGCGGCGACGTGGTCGATCCCGCAGCTTTACGAGATGATCCGGGAGAACCGGACGACACTGGTCTTCACCAACACGCGCTTTCTGGCCGAATACATCTTCCAGAACCTGTGGGACGTGAACGAGGCGAACCTGCCGATCGGCGTGCACCATGGCTCGCTGTCCAAGGAGGCGCGGCGCAAGGTCGAGGGCGCCATGGCGCGGGGCGAGCTGCGCGCGCTGGTGGCGACCGCCAGTCTCGACCTGGGGGTCGACTGGGGCGATATCGACCTGGTGGTGCAGATGGGCGCGCCCAAGGGATCGAGCCGGCTGCTCCAGCGGATCGGGCGCGCCAACCACCGGCTCGACCAGCCCAGCCGTGCGCTGCTGGTGCCGGGCAATCGCTTCGAGTTTCTCGAGGCGACCGCGGCCAAGGAAGCGGTCGACGAAGGGCAGCGCGACGGGGAAGATTTCCGGCCCGGCGGGCTCGATGTGCTCGCCCAGCATGTGATGGCCTGCGCCTGCGCCGCGCCGTTCGAGGAACAGGCGCTGCTCGCCGAAATCCGCTCGAGCCTCGCCTATGCCTGGGTCGACGAGGAGGTGTGGCAGCGCGTGCTCTCCTTCGTCGAGAACGGCGGTTATTCCCTGCAAGCCTACGACAAGTTCAAGCGGATCGCGCGCGGGTCCGACGGCATCTGGCGGCTGACCCATCCCGAACAAGCAGCACGACACCGCCTGAACGCCGGGATCATCATCGATTCCGAAATGCTCGACGTGCGGATCGTCGCGGGGCGGAGCCGGGGCGGGCGCTCGCTCGGCAAGGTGGAGGAACGCTTCGCCGCCTCACTCAGCCCCGGCGACACCTTCGCCTTTGCGGGCATGAGCCTGGAGGTCGTGAAGCTGCAGGAGATGGAGGTGCTGGTCCGCGCGGCGAAGAAGGCCGCGATGATCCCGTCCTATGGC
The DNA here is from genome assembly GCA_025698865.1 of Erythrobacter sp. Taxonomy (GTDB): domain Bacteria; phylum Pseudomonadota; class Alphaproteobacteria; order Sphingomonadales; family Sphingomonadaceae; genus Qipengyuania. Next base: position 10,194 of record JAILWQ010000007.1, read on the forward strand.
GGTCAGCGGCTTCCGCTTACGACCCATCTGGCGACGCGGGTGCGCGAGATGCTGGTCGACCGCGCTGGCTGGTCGCGCTTCCCCGACGATGTGCGCGAATGGCTGGAAGTGCAGGACTGGCGCTCGCAGATGCCGGGGCCGGACAGCCTGCTGGTCGAGAGCTTCCCCCATGCAGGCCGGGAATACACGGTCTATTACACGTTCATCGGCTGGAACGCGAACCAGTCGCTCGGGATGCTAATCACCAAGCGGATGGAGGATCGCGGGCTGATGCCGGGGGGCTTCGTCGCCAACGATTACTCGCTGGCGGTGTGGGGCCTGAAGCCGGTCACCGATCCCGCGCCGCTGCTGTCGCCCGACATTCTGACCGAGGAGTTCATCGACTGGGTGCAGGATTCGCACCTGTTGCGCCGCGCCTTTCGCGAGGTGGCGGTGATCGGCGGGCTGGTCGAGCGTCAGCATCCGGGCAAGCGCAAGAACGGCAAGCAGGTCACCTTCTCGACCGACCTCATCTACGACGTGCTGCGCAAATACGAGCCCGATCATCTGCTGATCGAGGCGGCCTGGGCCGATGCGCGGGCGCGGATGACGGATGTCGGCCGGCTGGGCGATCTGCTCGACCGGGCGGCATCCGACCTCGTCCACGTCGAACTCGACCGGGTCAGTCCGCTGGCCGTGCCGGTGATGGTGATGATCGGACGGGAGGCGACCCCGCAGGGGCAGGCCGACGATGCTCTGTTGCTGGAGGCGGAAACGCTGGCGGGCGAGGCGATGCGGGTGACCGGCCTCCCCGACTGATCGCGCTTGCGGCGGGCATGAAAAAAGGGGCGGATCACTCCGCCCCTTTTCCTGATTTCGCGATGAAGCGAGGTGGTTCTTACTGAACCGACCCGAAGGTCCGGTACCGTTCGTTCCCGACGAAGCCGAAGGCGGTGACGCCGCTCGCCTTGATGATGTTGAGCACGCGGGCCGAGCTTTCGTAGCTCGCCAGAGCCTCGGGTTCGAACTGCAGTTCGGGTTCCGGCGTGATCGTCAGCGTCTGCTGGAGCAGCGTGACGAGCTGGCCTTCGTTGATCGGATTGCCGTTCCACAGGATCTCGTCGGTCTGGGTGACGATGAGCTTGTTCTTGTCCGGCTCCACGATCACGTCGGGCGGAGTGGGGTTGGGCTGCGGAAGATCGATGTTCACCGCGTGGGTGGCCACCGGGATGGTGATGATGAACATGATGAGCAGCACGAGCAGGACGTCGATCAACGGCGTCATGTTCATGTCGATCATCGGTGCGCCATCGTCGCTGCCGCCTGACATTGCCATGGTGGGTTACTCCTGACTTTCTTGCGCTACCGCTCTGGTCCCCGAAGGGATCAGGCGTTCGGGTCGACCGGGTTGGAGATGAAGCCGACGGTGGGATAGCCCGCCGCCTGGACGTTGTAGATCGCCCCCGCGACGCACGACCAAGGTGCGTTCACGTCGCCGCGAATATGGACCTGCGGAATCTTCTCCGGGTCGTTCATGATGGCTTCCGGACCGCCGGCGCGCTGGACGATGGCGTCGAGACGCTCGAACGATTCATCGTAGAGCTCTTCCGAGGTCACCGGCGTGATGTTGTTGAAGTACACGCGGCACTGCCCGTTGCGGGTGGCACCCTCGTATCCCGGCTCGCCGGCGCTGCGGCCGGCCGCATCGGTGGTGCTGACCGTCAGCAACAGGTTCTCGACCTTGTCTTCCGATTCGACCGATTCGAAAACCGGGATCCGCAGCTTCTCGATCGTCTGGATCGCGACCGGAACCGCGATGAGAAAGATGATCAGGAGAACCAGCATCACGTCCACCAGGGGCGTGGTGTTGATGTCCGACATCGGGGTCTCTGCGCCGCCGCCTACTGCAACCGCCATGGTTTATCCTATCCGTAAGGTCTTGTTTCGTGTCGAAGCGGCGGGGCCGGCCGGCCTGACGGATGGCCGGCCCCGCGCGAGTATCTTAGCGCTTGGTCGTGGTGGTCGTGGTGGTGGTGCGCGCCGTGGTCGTGCCGGCCGGTGCGGCCGCCGACGTGCCGGTGGTCGGCGTCTTGGTGGCCTTGGCCGCCTGCGCGGTCGAGGTCGCCGTCATCGGTTCCGGCTTGACCGCACCGTTCGAGCTGATGTTGGCCAGCAGAGCGGTCGAGAAGCCCGACAGACGCTCGGAGATCCGCTTGTTACGGTTCTGCAGGTAGTTGTAGGCGAACACCGCGGGAACGGCGACGAGCAGACCGATCGCGGTCATGATCAGCGCTTCACCGACCGGGCCGGCGACCTTGTCGATCGAGGCGGAACCGGCGAGGCCGATGTTGATCAGTGCGCGGTAGATACCGATAACCGTACCGAGCAGGCCGACGAAGGGCGCGGTCGCGCCAACCGTGGCGAGGAACGGCAGGCCGCCGGAGAGGCGGGCGTTGATCGCGGCTTCCGAACGCGCGAGCGAGCCGTGCAGCCAGTCATGCGCCTCGAGGCTGTCGCCCATCTTGGTGTGGGTGTTGCGGGCTTCCGTCGCGTCGTCGACGAGCTGGCGCCACGCGCTGTTCTTCTCGAGCTTCTTGGCACCTTCGTCGAGGGTGTTGGCGCGCCAGAAACCGCTCTGCACGGTCTTGTACTGCCGCATGATCTTGTTCTGCTCGAAGATCTTGGTGAACAGGATGTAGAACGAGCCGATCGACATGATGACGAGCACGCCGAAGATCGACCAGGCGATGATGCCGCCCTGTTCCATCGCTTCCAGGAAACCGAATTGGTTCTGCGGGGCCGCTTCCCCGGCGACTGCAAGAATGTTGGTAATCATAGCGAATGTTCCTCTTGAAAATTCTGAACCTTGTTAACCGGTGATCGCGATCAGTCCGGCAGCACGTAGCGAATGGACTGCGACAGGGTGTCCGAGATCGGATTGCCTGCCGCGTTCAGGGCCGGCCTGTAGCGTGCGTAACGCTGCATGCCGCGACATGCCGCATCGTCGAGCGAACTGGATCCCGAGCCGCCCGTGACCGTGCAGGATTCCACACGTCCGTTGGCACCGACCGTGATTCGCATCGTGACCGTACCCTGTTCCTCGCGCCGATAGGCAGCGGAGGGGTAGTCGGCCTGGATCTGCCCGGCCCAGCGGCCCTGGTTCTCCGGCGAAGCGCCACGAGCCTGCGAAGGCGGGGGCGGCGGTGCGGGCGGGGGAGCCGGCGGCGCGATCGGCGCGGGCGGCGGGATCCGGATCGCCGGCGGTGCGGGCGGCGGGATCGTCTGCTGCGTCCGGATCGGAGGCGGCGTCGTCGCGATATTCATCGGCGGCGGCGGCGCGACCGGCGGCGGAGGCGCGGTTTCCGGCTGCGGTTCCGGCGGCGGCGGCGGTTCGTCCTCCGGCGGCGGGGGCGGCGGCTCCTCGATGTCTACCGTCGTCACGCGTTCCAGAACCTTCGTCGCCGCCTCGTAGGCGAGACCGGTAATGAGCGCGTAGCCGAGGGCGACATGGATGAGGCCCACAATGATGATCGCAATAACGCGATTGCCGCTCATCTGTTGGTCAGCATAAGCCATTCGGTCGCATCACTCCATCGTCCGTGCCGGTCATCCCGGCACCTTGACCCGTACACCGCCTGAACAAGCGGCGCGTTTTTAAACGATGCCACGGAAAGGGTCCTAATCAAGGTTAATGACGGCTGGACACCGCACCAATTTCCCCGATCGGTCCCCACCGAACATCCCGGGTTGCCGCAGGGGCCACCCGGTTTCCGCGGTCTTTAGCCATCAACTTTGCCGTTACGCAAACCCTTTGTGGACCGGAGGGCGGGTTAAGGGCGAATTCAGCAGGCGCCGGCGAAACATCGTTGCAGACCGTGCGCCGCAATGGCTTTAGGCACGTATCGCACAATCCAGCCGGAGGGGCACCGCATTCCCATGACATCCCGCAAGACCATCGCCTGGCTCGCACCGCTGGCGCTCGCCGCCCTCGCGCCCATGGCCCATGCCCAGCCGTCCGCCGGTGCGGCACCGGGCACAGCGTCGGCCGGGGCACTAACCTATGCCGACCTCGTCGACCTCTCCGAAGCGGCGCCACTGGTGCTGCGCGCCCGGATCGTCGACCAGGCGACGGTGAAGCCGGAACGCGCGCCGGGTCTCGCTGCCGGTCATGCGCGCCTCTACATCGAGGCGGAAACGCAGGCGCTTCTCGCCGGCAACGCCCCGGTGGGCGAATCGCTGCGCTATCTGGTCGACGTGCCGGTCGATGCGAAGGGCAAGCCGCCCAAGCTGAAGAAGAGCCAGGTGCTGCTCTTCGCGCGTCCCGGACAGCGGCCGGCCGAAATCCAGCTGATCGATCCGCATGCCCAGCTCGCCTATACGCCCGCGCTCGAGGCGCGCCTGCGCCCGGTGCTCGAGCAGCTGGCGGCCGCGGACAAGCCGCCGGTCGTGACCGGCGTGCGCGACGCGCTGTCGGTGGCGGGCAATCTGGCCGGGGAATCGGAAACGCAGCTCTTTCTCGCCACGAAAAGCGGCGACCCCGTCTCGATCACCGTGACGCGCCGTCCCGGGCAGCGTCCCTTCTGGGGCGCATCCTGGAGCGAGCTGGTCGACCAGTCCGCCCGGCCGCCGCAGCCCGAGACGCTCGGCTGGTACCGCCTCGCCTGCACTCTGCCGCAAAGTCTGCCGCAGGGCGCCAATCTGGCGCGCGATGCCGCCAGCAGGGCCCGCGCGGCGGAGGATTACGCCTTCGTCCTCCACCAGCTCGGCCCCTGCACGCGCTCGCGCGGCTGACCGACAAACCGCTTTCCCATGGCCCGCGCGCTTTGCTAGGCGCGCGGCCATGTCCAGCGCTTTCACTCACCGTTTCCGCGTCCGCTACGCCGAAGTCGATCCTCAGGCGATCGTCTTCAATTCGCGCTATCTCGAATATGCCGACCTGATGGTCAGCGAATTCTTCCGCGACCGCCACGATCACGGCCTGCCCCGCGATGCCGAGTTCCACATCCGCAAGGCGGAGGTCGACTATCGCGCGCCGATCCGGTTCGACGAGCTGATCGAGGGACGCCTCGTGGTCGAGCGGATCGGCGGATCGAGCATGGTCATGCGCATCGAGCTGCACGGAACGCAGTCGACGGCCGGCGAGGACCATCGCGCCACCATCCTGCTGACACAGGTTCACGTGGATCTGGCACAAGGCGGGTCCCGGCGTATTCCCGATGCGGTGCGAGAAGCGTTCGGTTTCCCGATCGGGGAGAGCGTCGATGCCTGACAGCTTGCGGGTCGGCATGGCCGGACTGGGCACGGTCGGTGCGGGCGTGCTGCGCCTGCTCGACACCAATCGCGAACTTGTCCGCGCGCGGGCAGGGCGGGGGATCGAGGTGGTCGCGGTGTCGGCGCGCGACCGGAACAAGGATCGCGGCGTCGATCTTTCCGCGCTCCGCTGGGCCAAGGGACCGGTCGATCTCGCCGCGCAGGAAGATTGCGACGTCGTGGTGGAGCTGATCGGAGGCAGCGAGGGCGATGCGCTCGACCTCGCCCGCGCGGCCTTGTCGCAGGGCCGGGGACTGGTGACCGCCAACAAGGCGATGATCGCGCATCACGGGCTGGAGCTCGCCGGTCTCGCGGAAGAGCACGGCGCCCCGCTCAAGTTCGAAGCGGCGGTGGCGGGCGGTATCCCGGTGGTCGCGGGCCTGCGCGAAGGGGCCGCGGCGAACACGATCGAGCGCATTTACGGCATCCTCAACGGGACGAGCAATTACGTCCTTTCCGAAATGGAGGCGAGCGGCGCGGACTTTGCCGACGTACTCGCCGACGCACAGGCCAAGGGGTATGCGGAGGCCGATCCTGCCTTCGATGTCGACGGGACGGACGCGGCGCACAAGCTCGCCATCCTTGCCGCCATCGGCTTCGGTTCGCGCATCGATTTCGACGCGGTCGCGGTGTCCGGCATCGCCGAGGTGCGGGCGGCGGATATCGCCCATGCGCGCACGCTCGGTTTCGTGATCCGGCTGGTCGGCGTCGCCGATTGCGAGGACGGGCCGGAAGGCGCCCGCCTGCTCCAGCGCGTGCGGCCCTGCCTGGTGCCGATGCAGCATCCGCTGGCCCACGTCACCGGCCCGACCAATGCCGTGGTCGCCGAGGGCGATTTCGCCGGGCGCCTGCTGTTCCAGGGCGCGGGCGCGGGCGCCGGACCGACCGCGAGCGCCGTGGTCGCCGACCTGATCGACATAGCGCGCGGCCGGACGGGCCATCCTTTCTCGCTGCCCGTCGCCAGCCTCGCGAGCATGGAGCGGGCCGATCCCGGCCACCGGGTGGGTCGCGACTACATCCGCTTCACGGTGGCCGACCGGCCCGGCGTCCTTGCCGAGATCACCGCGGCGATGCGCGATGCCGGCGTCTCGATCGAGAGCCTGATCCAGCAGGGCCGGTCGCAGGACGGTGCCGGGGTCCTCGTCGCGATGGTCACCCATGAAGGGCAGGAGCGGTGCGTGACCCGCGCGCTCGAACTGCTCGGCGGATCGGAGAGCCTTACCGCGGCGCCGCTGGTGCTTCCGATCCTGCGGGACTGACCGGGCGCTCTCCGGCCGCGTCGGCGTCCGAGAAATCGGGCGGCGGCGGCAGGCCCAGCGCATTGTCCTCTCGCACCTGTTGCCGCACCTGCGCGGGAGCCGGGCGTGGTGCCGCCCCGTCATTGCCCAGCGGCGGCAGGCCGCGCGCGATCCGGTCCGCGTCGGAGCCCGGCGGGGCCTGAGGCAGGGCCGACACGTCGATGATCAGCGCGGGCGGCGGGGGGCATTTCTGGAGGCCCGGAATGCACAGGCTGCCGACCGTGGGCGCGCCCTTGAAAATTCCGCAGTTCGGTCCGCATGCATCCACCGGATCACGGCCTCTGGTCTCGGCGGCGTAGCGGTTTTCCCACTCTTCCTTGTCCCACCCGGCGCTTTCCGCGTCGTCTTCGCCGGTCCGCGCGCAGACGACGATTTCACCCGTGATGCTCGCCGCCTGCTGTTTTTCCTCGCACTGGCGCTGCAATTCCTCGGCGCGGGGAGAGGGCTGGGTGATGGTCAGATCGATGCGTTCGGGCGGTTCGGCATTCTGTGCCATTGCCGGCCACGGGTAGATTGTTGCGACCAGCGCACCGGCAAGCACGACCATACGTCTCGACAAATTGCTTTCCCCCCGGCTATCGGCCACGATTATCGGGCGCGTAAAATCCACCCAATCCATGACGCGCTTCACTCTCATTTTCGGGGACTGAACTCGCCATGAACTCCAACTCGCAATCGAACCGCGCGGGCGATCCGGCCGGCAACCCTCTCGACCGCGTGCTCGTTCTCGAACTGGTCCGCGTGACCGAGGCGGCGGCCGTCGCCGCGTCCAAGCTGATCGGCCGGGGCGACGAGAAAGCCGCCGACGCCGCCGCTGTCGAGGCGATGCGCAAGGCCTTCGACACGCTCGAGATCGACGGAACCGTGGTGATCGGCGAGGGCGAGCGCGACGAGGCGCCAATGCTCTATATCGGCGAAAAGGTCGGCGGCGCTCCCGGGACCGGCCCCCGGATCGACATCGCGCTCGATCCGCTGGAAGGCACGACCATCACCGCCAAAGCCGGGCCGAACTCGCTCGCCGTGCTCGCTGCCTCGGCGCAGGGGTGCCTGCTGAACGCGCCCGACGTCTACATGGACAAGCTCGCGGTCGGCCCCGGCTATCCCGACGGCATCATCGACCTCGCCAAGTCGCCCAGCGAGAATGTCCGCGCGGTGGCCGAGGCGAAGGGCGTCGATCCCTCGCAGATCATCGTCTGCGTGCTCGACCGGCCGCGCCATGCCGATCTCATCGCCGAACTGCGCGGCCTCGGCTGCGGCGTGGTGCTGATCGGCGACGGCGATGTCGCGGGCGTGATCGCGGTGACCGACGAGGACACCACGATCGACATGTATATGGGCAGCGGCGGCGCGCCCGAGGGCGTACTGGCCGCCGCGGCGCTGCGCTGCGTCGGCGGGCAGTTCAACGGGCGCCTGACCTTCCGCAACGAGGACGAGAAGGCCCGGGCGCGCAAATGGGGCATCGACGATGCCGATTTCGACCGCATCTACACTCGCGACGAGCTGGTGAAGGGCGACTGCATCTTCGCCGCCACCGGCGTCACATCGGGCTCGCTGCTCGACGGGGTCAAGTACCGCCGCGACGGCCGGATGACGACCGAGAGCGTGGTCATGCGCGCCTCGAGCAAGACGGTTCGCTGGATTCGCGGCGAGCATCAGGCGAAATAGCCGGCGGACCGCGACCGGTTGCGCTGCTTGCTCGAACGGTCCTGCGAACCAAAACCAGACAAAAGCTCGCTGGATTCGCGGCGAGCATCAGGCGAACTGAGGGGAAAACTTACCGGCGGACGTGTTGCGTTTCGATGACGTCCGCCTAGGAGGATCGCCGCCCCAGCCCGATAGGATACGCTCGCATGAAGATCATGGCCGCCAATTCGAACCTGCCGCTCGCCCGGGCGATCGCGGGCTATCTCGAGATGCCGCTGACCGATGCCAGCGTCCGCCGCTTCGCCGACGAGGAGATATTCGTCGAGATACACGAGAACGTGCGCGGCGAGGACGTGTTCGTGGTCCAGTCGACCAGCTATCCGGCGAACGACAATCTGATGGAGCTGCTGATCTGCATCGACGCGCTGAAGCGTGCCTCGGCCCGGCGGATCACGGCGGTGGTGCCCTATTTCGGTTACGCGCGGCAGGACCGTAAGCCCGGTCCGCGCACGCCGATCTCGGCCAAGCTGGTGGCCAATCTCGTCACGCAGGCAGGGGCCGACCGGGTGCTGGCGGTCGACCTCCACGCAGGCCAGATCCAGGGCTTCTTCGATATCCCGACCGACAATCTCTATGCCGCGCCGGTCATGGCGGCGGACATCCAGGCGCGTTACGGCGATCAGGACCTGATGGTGGTCAGCCCCGATGTCGGCGGCGTGGTCCGCGCCCGTGCCCTCGCCAAGCGGCTCGACAACGCGCCGCTCGCCATCGTCGACAAGCGTCGCGACCGGCCGGGCGAATCGGAGGTGATGAACATCATCGGCGACGTTTCGGGCCGCCACTGCATCCTGATCGACGACATCATCGATTCGGGCGGTACGCTGTGCAACGCCGCGCAGGCCCTGCTCGACAGCGGCGCCAGGTCGGTGACGGCCTACATCACCCACGGCGTGCTGTCTGGCAGCGCGGTGGCGCGGGTCGACGCCTCCGCGCTTGAGGAGCTGGTGATCACCGACACGATCCGCCCGACGGACGAGGCGCTGGATTCCAAACGCATCCGCATCCTGCCGATCGCCCCGCTGATCGGCGAGGCGGTGCGCCGCATCGCCGACGAAAGCTCGGTGTCCAGCCTGTTCGACTGACAAGAGCGGCGATCAGCCGCGCGGTTCGGCCGAGGGGTCGCGCCACGGCCGGATCGTGCCGGGCGCGAGCCTGCTGAGAAGTTCGATCCTGCGCGACTGACGGATCTCCAGATTGAGCGTCATCAGCGGGTGCGGCCTTTCGGACAATTGCCCCGGCGTCATGTCGAAGAAATGCCGCATCTCGCGGATCAGGTGCGACTGGTCGAAATATCGCAGCCGCAGCTCCATCTCCTCCTCTTCGAGCGCCACGCCCGTCAGCAAGGCCGCCAGATCGAGCGCGCGGGCGCGCCGCAGCACCTGTTTCGGCGTGAGCCCGTATTCCCGGCGGACGATCCGCGCCAGAGTGCGCGGGGAAATGTCCTGCGCCCGGGCGAATTCGCCCACGGTCAGATTGGGATCGGCCATCGCCGCATCCTCGAACGCGATGGCGAGGGGGTCGGGCCGGGCGACATTGCGGGCCTCCACGAAGTCCCGCAGCTGTTTCTCGAACTGTTCGAGCACGGCCACGGGCGTGTCCGACATCTCGAAATGGGCACCGAGCCTGCTGCCGATGCCGAGCAGTTCGTCGCAACTGGTGATCCGGTCGAGCATTTCCTTCTGCCCGGGCGCGCCTAGAACGGTGGCCGCGCCCGGGCCGAGATGCAGCGTCAGGACCTTGAACGAACCATCGACGGTCAGCGGCATCGCGCGGGTCTGCGGGCCGAAATAGAGCGCGAGTCCGTCGGCTCCGGGATCGAACACCTCCAGCCCGTCCGCCGTCTCGGCCGTCCACACGCCGCCGAACAGGATGCGGATCGCGGCGTGATCGTTGAGCATGCAGCACGAGATGGCCCGTCCGGCGGGCAGCTCGGCATCGGTCACCGCGAGCCAGGTGAACCAGGGCATCAGATCGGCGGCGGGCAGCTTGTTGAAGGCCAGCGGCGCCCCGCCGAGCGAGCGCCCGGTGCTGGTCCGCATCGAACCCTCTGCCTTGTCGTCTGCGCCCCTCGTCATGCCGCCCCCCGGATGCCCCCGGACCGGTTGTTGCAGGGTCCGGCCGTTTTGCAAGGGGCGAGGTCACTAAGCATTTGAACCGCCCTGCCTGCGCTGATAGCCGGTACGGCGATGACCAGTGCCGCCGATCTCGCTCTCGCCAACCGTCTCGCCGATGCCGCCGGGGAGGCGATCCGACCGCTGTTTCGCGGCGACTGGACGGCCGAGGAGAAGGACGATCATTCGGCGGTGACCGTGGCCGACCGCGCCGCGGAAGAGGCGATGCGCGCCATCCTCGACGCCGAGCGTCCGGGCGACGGCATCATCGGCGAGGAATACGGCGCGGTCCGCGAGAGCGCGGCCCGCCAATGGGTGCTCGATCCGATCGACGGCACACAGAGCTTCGTCGCCGGGCGGCCGATCTTCGGCACGCTCATTGCGCTGATGCAGGACGGCTGGCCGGTGCTGGGCGTGATCGATCAGCCGATCCTGAAAGAACGCTGGGTCGGCCGGATCGGCGAAGCGACCACGCTCAACGGCAAGCCGGTCTCGACCCGCCGGTGCCGCACGCTGGAAGGGGCGAGCGTCGCCACCACCAGCCCGCACGCCTTCGCCGAGGACGAGGTCGACGCCTATCTGCGGGTCGTGGCCAAGGCCTATCCGCACCGGCCCTGGCCGGTCTATGGCGGGGACTGCTACAATTACGGCCTGCTCGCCAGCGGCCATCTCGACCTGGTGATCGAGAGCGGGCTCAAGCTCTACGACTACGCCGCGCTCGTGCCCGTGGTGGAGGGGGCGGGCGGGACCATGTCCGACTGGCAGGGCAATCCGCTCGACGCCGACAGCGACGGGACCGTGCTGGCTCTGGGCGATCCGGCCCGGCTCGAAGACGTGCTGGAAGCGATGGGCGCGGGCGGCTCCCACGGGCACGGCCACGCATGAAGACGATCCTCGTCACCGGCGCCGGCAACGGCATCGGCCGCGCAGTGCTGATGCATTTTCACGGGAAAGGCTGGCGTGTCGTCGGGCTCGACACCGATGCCGAAGCGCTGGCCGAACTGCGCGACGCCCTGCCACGCGAACAGGCGCTGCTGCTGACCTGCGACGTCGGCAAGGAGGGCGAGGTCGGCCGCGCCTTCGAACGGATCGGCGAATGGCTGGGCGACGACCCGCTCGACTGTCTGGTGAACAATTCGGGCATTGCCGATCCCTATGCCGGACCGCTGGAAAATCTGGCGCTCGACAGGTGGCAGGCGTGGATCGATGCGAGCCTGACCGCCGCCTTCCTGTGCAGCCGCGCGGCGCTGCCCTTGCTGCGGCGGGCGGCCGGGAACGGAGCCAGTGACAGCAACGGTGCCAGCATCGTCAACATTTCCTCCACCCGCGCGGTGATGAGCGAGCCGGAGAGCTTCGCCTATGCGGCAGCCAAGGGCGGGGTGGACGCGCTGACCCATGCCATGGCGGTGAGCCTCGGCCCCGCCATCCGGGTCAATGCGATCCGTCCCGGCTGGATCGAGACCGGGCCGTGGCAGAAAAGCGGCGCGCGCTCGCATCCCGACCACCGGCCGCAGGATCGCGATCAGCATCCCGTCGGCCGGATCGGCAGGCCGGAGGACATCGCCGAGGCGGTCGCCTATTTCCACGAGGCCGGTTTCGTTACCGGACAGCATCTCAACGTGGATGGTGGGATGACGGTAAAGATGATCTACGAACACTGAGATGGATTTGCCGCTCGACGACAGGATCGCGCTGGTGACCGGCGCGGCGCGGGGGCTCGGTTTCGAGATCGCGGCCCGGCTCGCGAGGGGCGGGGCCACCGTCTGGCTGAACGGTCGCGACCCAGCCGCGCTGGAGCATGCCGCGCGGTGGATCGGGGCGAAAGCACGGGCGCTCCCCTTCGACATCGCCGACGATGCGGCGACCGCAGCGGCGTTCGACCGGATTGCCGAGAGCGGGCTCGATATCCTCGTCAACAATGTCGGCCAGCGGAACCGCAAGCCGCTCGCCGAGCTGGGGCGGGTCGACATGGCGGCGCTGCTCGACACCAATCTCGTCGCGCCGTTCGACCTGTCGCGGCGCGCGGCGGCGCTGATGCGCGGGCGCGGCCCGGGACAGGTCGGGGGGCGGATCGTCAACATCACCTCGATCGCGGCCGAGATCGCACGCGGCGACGTCCTCTACACCGCCAGCAAGGGCGGGCTCGCCGCGCTGACGCGGGGCCTCGCCGCGGAGCTCGGAGCGGACCGGATCACGGTCAATGCGGTCGCCCCAGGCTATTTCGGGACAGAGGCGAACACCGGCATGGTCGGCGATCCGGACATTGCGGAGCATCTGGCAAGGCGGACCTCGCTCGGCCGCTGGGGCGAACCGCACGAGATCGCCGGCGCGGTCGCCTTCCTGTGTTCGGACGAGGCGAGCTACATCACCGGACAGACCCTTGCGGTCGACGGGGGCTACCTCACCCATTTCTGAAGACTTGCATTTTGCGCGCGGATCGGTATCTCGCGCGCCTTCACTGACACGTGATTCCCACGGGATCAAAGGGCCTGCCTGGCGACAAGGGCTGCCAGGGCCGGTTCGAACGTGTCTCTGCAAAGGAGATGAAAATGCCCAAGCTGAAGACCAAGAGCGGTGTGAAGAAACGCTTCAAGATCACCGCCACCGGCAAGGTCAAGCATGGTGTCGCGGGCAAGCGCCACCGCCTGATCAACCACAATGCGAAGTATATCCGCCAGAACCGCGGGACCGACGTTCTTGCCAAGGCCGACTGGGCCGCGGTGAAGAAATGGGCCCCCTACGGCCTCGATTGAGCTCCAGCGACTTTCTGAAGGGATAACACAATGCCTCGCATCAAACGCGGCGTCACCACGCGCCAGAAGCACAAGCGGCTGCTCGAACAGGCCAAGGGCTATCGCGGCCGTCGCAAGAACACCATCCGCGTCGCCCGTCAGGCCGTCGAGAAGGCCGGCCAGTACGCCTACCGCGACCGCAAGGTCAAAAAGCGCAATTTCCGCGCTCTGTGGATCCAGCGCATCAACGCGGCGGTCCGGGCCGAGGGCCTGACCTATTCTCAGTTCATGCACGGCACCAAGCTGGCCGGCATCGAGCTCGACCGCAAGGTGATGGCCGATCTCGCCATGAACGAGAGCGCGGCTTTCAGCGCGATCATCAAGCAGGCCAAGGACGCGCTTCCCGCCTGAACTTGAATTGCTAGTTGCACGAAGCGCCATCCCCGCATTCCAGCGGGGGTGGCGCTTTGCATTTGTCCCCCTTAACGAGCGGCCACGATGAGCACCGAACAGGACCAGAAGGTCACCGAAACGCTGGAGAGCCTGCACCGCGCGGACAACACCGACGCGGTCGAGGCGATCCGCATCGAAACCCTCGGCAAGCAGGGCTGGATCAGCCAGCTGATGAAGACGCTGGGCAAGATGAGCCCTGAGGAGCGCCAGGTCGAGGGGCCGCGCATCCAGGGCATCCGCGCCCGCGTCGCCGAAGCGATCGAGGATCGCAAGGCCGCGCTCGAGGCGGAGGAACTGGAGCGGCGCCTGGCGAGCGAGACGCTCGATCTGACCCTGCCCGCTCCGGCACAGCCCAAGGGCAGCGTTCACCCGGTCAGCCAGGTGATGGACGAGCTGGCGGAGATCTTCGCCGATCTCGGCTTCTCGGTCGCGACCGGTCCGGAAATCGAGGACGACTGGCACAATTTCACCGCGCTCAACATGGCCGAGACGCATCCGGCGCGCGCGATGCACGACACGTTCTACTTTCCGGACAGTGACAGTGACGGGCGACGGATGCTGCTCAGGACGCACACCTCGCCGGTCCAGATCCGTTCGCTGGTAGAGCGCGGCGCGCCGATCCGCATTATCGCGCCGGGCCGCGTCTATCGCAGCGACAGCGACGCGACGCACACGCCGATGTTCCACCAGGTCGAAGGCCTCGTGATCGACAAGGGCATCCATCTCGGCCACCTCAAATGGACACTGGAGACCTTCCTCCAGGCCTTCTTCGAGCGCGACGACATCGTGTTGCGCCTGCGTCCGTCCTACTTCCCCTTCACCGAGCCCAGCGTGGAAGTCGATGTGGGCTGGAAAGACGAGAAGGGTCGCAAGGTGCTCGGCGGTGACGGCGATGCGCCGGGCCATGGCTGGATGGAGCTGCTCGGCAGCGGCATGGTCAATGCCCGGGTGATCGAATTCGCCGGGCTCGATCCGAAGGAGTGGCAGGGATTTGCCTGGGGCCTCGGCGTCGATCGCCTCGCCATGCTGAAATACGGGATGGACGATCTGCGCGCCTTCTTCGACGGCGACAATCGCTGGCTGTCGCATTACGGCTTCTCGCCCTTCGACCAGCCCACCCTTTCCGCCGGCGTGGGAGCCAAGGCATGAAGTTCTCGCTCGAATGGCTGCGCTATTTCCTCGACACCGATGCCTCGGTGCAGGAGATCGCCGGCGCGCTCAACCGCATCGGTCACGAGGTCGAGGGGATCGAGGACCCGGCCGACAAGCTCGCCGGTTTCCGCGTCGCCAAGGTGCTGATCGCCGCGCCGCATCCCGATGCGGACAAGTTGCAGGTGCTTTCGGTCGACACCGGGGCCGATATCAATGGGGGCGATCCGCTGACCGTGGTCTGCGGCGCGCCCAATGCGCGTGCCGGAATGAAGGGCGTGCTCGGCCTGCCCGGCGCGGTCGTGCCCGCCAACGGCATGGAATTGCGAAAGAGCGCGATCCGCGGCGTCGAATCGAACGGCATGATGTGCTCGGTGCGCGAGCTCGAACTCGGCGACGAGCATGACGGCATCATCGAACTGCCCGAGGATGCGCCGGTCGGCACGGCCTTCGCCGACTACAGCGACGCCTCGCCCGTGTTCGACGTGGCGATCACGCCCAACCGGCCCGACTGCATGGGCGTGCTTGGCATCGCCCGCGATCTCGCGGCGTCAGGATTGGGGACGCTCAAGCCGTTGACGACCGAGGCGGTCGAGGGCGCGGGCGCCGCTCCCGATATCCGTATCGAGGACGATCAGGGCTGCCCGGCCTTCTACGCCCGCGTGGTGAGAGGCGTGACCAACAAGGCCAGCCCCGGCTGGATGCAGCGCCGGTTGAACGCCGCGGGCCAGCGCCCGATCAGCGCGCTGGTCGACTGCACCAACTACCTGATGCTCGCCTTCGGGCGCCCGGCGCATGTCTATGATCTGGCGAAGCTCTCGGGCGCGCTGGTCGCCCGCAAGGCCAGCGAAGGCGAGACCATCGAGGCGCTGAACGAGAAGGCCTACACGCTCGATTCCACCATGACCGTGATCGCCGATGAGACGCAGGTCCACGACATCGGCGGCATCATGGGCGGCGAGCATTCGGGCGCGAGCGAAGGCACCACCGACGTGCTGCTCGAAATCGCCTATTTCGACCCCGAGGCGATCGGGGTGACGGGCCGCAAGCTCGGCATCGCCAGCGATGCGCGCACGCGTTTCGAGCGGGGCGTCGATCCGGCCTTCCTCGACGAGGGGCTGGCGATCCTGACCGATCTGATCGTCAAGACCTGCGGCGGCACGCCGGGCGCAGTTACCCGCGCGGGCGAACCCCCGGTCGAGCGCAAGATCGTCGCCTTCGACCCGGCGCTGACGGAGAGCCTCGGCGGGGTCGAAGTGGCGGACAGCGAGCAGCGCCGCATTCTCGAAGCGCTCGATTTCGAAGTCGGTGCGGACTGGCAGGTCGCCTGCCCGCCGCGCCGTCACGATATCGAGGGGCCGGCCGATCTGGTCGAGGAAATCGTGCGCATATACGGGCTCGACAAGGTCGAGAGCGTGCCGCTGCCACGCATGGAAGGGGTGGCGAAGCCGACCGCCTCGCCGCTCCAATTGGCCGAACGCAAGCTGCGCCGCGCCGCGGCGGCGCGCGGGCTGAACGAGGCAGTGACCTGGAGCTTCCTTCCGGTCGAAGAGGCCGAGCATTTTGCCGACGGCGCCGAGTTGTGGGTGCTCGACAATCCGATCAGTGAAGACATGAAGGCGATGCGCCCCTCGCTGCTGCCCGGCCTGTTGACCGCGGCCAAGCGCAACGCCGATCGGGGGGCTGACGGTTCGCGCCTCTTCGAGATCGGTCGCCGCTATTTCCGGGGATCGAACGGCGCGAGCGACGAGAAGCCGACGCTGGCCGTGGTTCTCGCGGGCCAGAAAACCGCGCGCGGCTGGGCTGATGGCAAGGCGCAAGGGTTCGATGCCTACGACGCGAAGGCCGAGGCCATGGCTCTGCTCGAAGCGGCGGGCGCTCCGGTCGACAATCTCATGGTGATGGGTGATGTCGGGGCGCAGTTCCATCCGGGCCAGTCCGCGACCTTGCGGCTCGGACCGAAGAACGTGCTCGCCCGCTTCGGCGCGCTGCATCCGGCAACGCTGAAGGCCTTCGATCTGGGCGGTCCTGCGGTGGCAGTGGAAATCTATCTCGACGCGATCCCGGCGAAGAAGAATGCGAGCTTTGCGCGCCCCGCCTACGCGCCGCCCGCCTTGCAGGCGATCACTCGCGATTTCGCTTTCCTCGTCCCCGTCGATCTTGCGGCGGGCGATCTGGTGCGTGCGGTGCGCGGTGCGGACAAGCAGGCGGTGACCGACGCTCGCGTGTTCGACGTGTTCGCGGGGGCGGGCGTGCCCGAGGGCCGCAAGTCCGTCGCGGTCGAAGTCACGCTCCAGCCGGGCGAAAAGAGCTTCACCGATGCCGAGATCAAAGCGCTGTCGGACAGGATCGTCGCCGCTGCCGCCAAGCAGGGCGCGGAGTTGAGAGGCTGAGCATGACCAGAACCGCATTCGTGACCGGCGCCACCTCCGGCATCGGCGAAGCCACCGTCCGCGCGCTGGTCGCGAGCGGCTGGCGCTGCGTCGCGACCGGGCGCCGCGCAGAGCGGCTCGACGCGCTGGTCGAGGAACTGGGCGCGGACAAGGTCCACCCGGCGGTGTTCGACGTGCGCGAGGAGGCGGCGATGAATGTCGCCATCGCCGCGTTGCCGGGCGAATTCGCCGATATCGACCTGCTGGTGAACAATGCCGGCCTCGCGCAGGGGCTGAAACCGGCGCAGGATGCCGACCTTGCCGACTGGCAGACCATGATCGACACCAATGTGACGGCCATGGTCCGGCTGACGCGCAAGCTTCTGCCGGGCCTGATCGAGCGCAAGGGCGCGATCATCGCGATCGGTTCTGTCGCGGGCAGCTACGTCTATCCCGGCGGCAACGTCTATGCCGGGTCCAAGGCCTTTGCCAATCACTTCACGTTGGCTCTGCGCGCCGATCTCCATGGCACCGGCGTGCGGGTGACCAGCATCGAGCCGGGCATGGTCGAGACCGAATTCACGCTGGTGCGCACGGGCAGCCAGGAAGCCTCGGACGATCTCTATCGTGGGTCCGACCCGATGACGGGCGAGGACATCGCCAGGACCATTCGCTGGATCGCCGAACTGCCGCCGCATCTCAACATCAACCGCATCGAACTGATGCCGGTCAGCCAGGACTTCGCCGGGTTCCGGGTGGCCCGGGACTGATCCAATGACTTCCGAACGCCGCACATTCGCGATCATCTCGCACCCCGACGCGGGCAAGACCACGCTGACCGAGAAGCTGCTGCTGACCGGCGGCGCGATCCATCTCGCGGGCGAGGTCAAGGCGCGGGGACAGGCCCGCCGTGCCCGTTCGGACTGGATGAAGATCGAGCAGCAGCGCGGGATTTCGGTCACGTCTAGCGTGATGACCTTCGAGCGCGAGGACATAACCTTCAATCTCCTCGACACGCCGGGGCACGAGGATTTCTCGGAAGACACCTACCGCACGCTGACCGCGGTCGATTCGGCGATCATGGTGATCGACGCGGCCAAGGGCATCGAGCCGCAGACGCGCAAGCTGTTCGAGGTCTGCCGCCTGCGCAGCGTGCCGATCATCACCTTCGTCAACAAGGTCGACCGCGAGGGGCGGCCGGTCTTCGAACTGCTCGACGAGATCGCCGACATGCTGGCATTGGACGTGAGCCCGCAGGCGTATCCGGTGGGCATGGGCGGCGAGTTCGAGGGCGTGCTCGACTTCGCCAGCGGCTGCGTCGCGCGGCCGGAGGGGCCATCGAAGGAGTTCAACGGCAAGCGCGACTGCGACCCCGCCATCCCCGACCGCTTCGCCGAGGAGATCGAGCTTGCGCGGATCGGCTATCCCGAATTCGACCTCGAGGCCTATCGCAACGGCGACCTGACGCCGGTCTATTTCGGATCGGCGCTGAAGAGCTTCGGCGTCACCGAGCTGATCGAGGCGATCGCGAAATACGCGCCGCCGCCGCGCCCGCAACCGGCGGGGGAGGATACGGTCGGCCCCGATCACGACGAGGTCACCGGCTTCATCTTCAAGGTCCAGGCGAACATGGACCCCAACCACCGCGACCGCATCGCCTTCATGCGGCAGGTGTCGGGCACGTTCAAACGTGGCATGAAGCTGACCCCCAGCGGACTTGGCAAGCCGATCGCGATCCATTCGCCGATCCTGTTTTTCGCGCAGGACCGCGAGCTCGCCGACACCGCCCATCCCGGCGACATCATCGGCATTCCCAATCACGGCACGCTGCGCGTGGGCGATACGCTTTCCGAAAAGAACGAATTGCGCTTCACCGGCCTGCCCAATTTCGCACCGGAGATCCTGCGCCGCGTCCAGCTCGCCGATCCGACCAAGACCAAGCAGCTGCGCAAGGCGCTCGACGACCTGTCCGAAGAGGGTGTGATTCAGGTCTTCTATCCCGAGATCGGCGCGCAGTGGATCATCGGCGTGGTTGGCCAGCTCCAGCTCGAAGTGCTCGTCGCCCGGCTCGATGCCGAATACAAGGTGAAGGCCCATCTCGAAGCCTCGCCCTTCGCCACCGCCCGCTGGATCAAGGGCGACGAGAAGGCGGTGGAGGAATTCGAGAAGTTCAACCGCGCCAATCTGGCCAAGGACCGGGACGGGGACACCGTGTTCATGGCCAAGAGCCCGTGGGACGTGAACTACCAGCAGGAAAAGAATCCGGACCTCACCTTCTCCTCGACCAAGGAGCGCTAGCTTGCGGCCCGCGCCGCGCCGCGCCATGGAAGGGGCATGAGCGGCGTTATCTCCGGTCCCGGACCGACCAAGCAGACCTTCATCTCGCAGCGGTTGCGGCTGAACTATCTCGACTGGGGCAACCCGGACGCACCGACGCTGGTGCTGGTCCATGGCGGCCGCGACCATGCGCGCAGCTGGGACTGGGTGGCGCAGCAGCTGCGCGAGGACTGGCACGTCATCGCCTTCGACCACCGCGGCCACGGCGATTCGGACTGGGTCAGCGACGGCAATTACCAGGTTGCCGACATGGTCTATGATCTGGCGCAGCTGATCCACCAGCAGGGCGAAACGCCGGTGACGATCGTCAGCCATTCCATGGGCGGAAACGTCGCCCTGCGCTACGCCGGGACCTTTCCCGACACGGTTCGCAAGATCGTCGCGATCGAGGGGCTGGGGCCGAGCCCCAAGCGGCAGGCCGAGATGCGCGCCGATCCCTATCCGCAGCGCATGGCCGAATGGATCGGCAAGAAGCGCGCGGCCTCCGCGCGGTCCCCGCGCAAGTATGACAGCATCGAAGCCGCCTTCGCCCGCATGATCGAGGAGAATTCCTACCTCACCGAAGCGCAGGCCCGGCACCTGACCCTGCACGGGGTCAACCGCAACGAAGACGGGACCTACAGCTGGAAGTTCGACCCCCATCTCAATGTCTGGATGGTCGAGGATGTCGCCGACGAGTTCGTCCACCAGACCTGGGCCGCGATCACGGCGCCGACCCTGCTGCTTTACGGCAAGGACAGCTGGGCCTCCAATCCGCAGGGCGACGGGCGGCTGGAGCAGTTCGCCAATGCCGAGGTGGTCGAGTTCGAGAATGCCGGACACTGGCTCCACCACGACCAGTTCGACCGGTTCATGGCCACCCTGCGCGACTTCCTCTGATCGCTGCGCGGGACCGCCCGATGAAGATCCGATTCGCCAGCTACAACATTCACAAGGCCGTCGGCATGGACCGGCGGCGGGATCCGGAACGGATCATGACGGTGCTGCGCGAGCTCGATGCCGACGTCATCGCCTTGCAGGAGGCCGACATGCGCTTCGGCGAGCGGGCGAGCGTACTGTCGCGCGCGCTGATCGACGATTTTCCCTGGCGTGTCGTACCGGTGGCCAAGCGCGCGCGCTCGATCGGCTGGCACGGCAATGCCCTGCTGGTCCGGCGCGGCATGGAAATCGGCGAAAGCCACGCGATCGACCTTCCCACGCTGGAGCCGCGCGGGGCCGTGTGCGGATCGCTGACCACGGACGGCATGGCCTTCCACGCGATCGGCACGCATCTCGATCTGTCCGGCCTGCGCCGCCGCGACCAGGTCCGCGCACTCCTGCGCTTCGCCGACGAGAGCTGCCGCGAGGCGCCGACCGTCATCATGGGCGATTTCAACCAATGGGGCCGGACGACCGGCGCCATGCGCGAATTCTCGGGCGACTGGCAGCTCATCACGCCCGGGCGCAGCTATCCCAGCCGGGCGCCGGTGGCGATCCTCGACCGGATCGTCGCCTGCGGGCGATGGAAACAGATTGGCAGCGGGGTTCATCGCTCCCCGCTGTCGACTGTGGCCTCCGACCACCTCCCCGTCTTTGCCGATCTCGAGATGATCAAAAAGTAACCACGCGTCCAATTTTTAATCATTGAGATTGCTTCCTTACACTGAATAGCACGATATTGCGCCGCAGCGTGTTTTGGCACGCCTTTTGCTGCACTGGCGAATGCCGGGACGGGACCCTGGCATGGGCAGCGAGGGGCGAGGCCACATGAAATACATCATCGCCGTTATAAAGCCGTTCAAGCTCGACGAGGTGCGCGAGGCGCTGGGGAGCGTCGGCGTCGCCGGCATGACCGTGTCGGAGGTCAAGGGCTTCGGGCGGCAGAAGGGGCAGACCGAGATTTATCGCGGTGCCGAATATTCGACCAACATGCTGCCCAAGGTGAAGCTGGAGATCGCCGTCAGCGACGATCTCGCCGCCAAGGTGGTCGAGACGATCCAGCAGACCGGAAGCACCGAGGCGATCGGGGACGGCAAGATCTTCGTGCTCGATCTGGTGGAGGCAACGCGCATCCGCACCGGCGAAACCGGCGACACGGCACTATGACGGGGGGCATCGACATGAACAGCAGAGTTTTCCGCCGTGCGATCGCGCTCGGCACCACGCTGGTGGCAGGCGCATCCGCCAGCCTCGCCATAGCGCAGGAAGCGGCGCAGGCGACGACCGCGGAAGGCTCGCCGATCGCGGCCGCCACGGCCGAAGTCGCCGCCGCCGTGCCCAATCCGGGCAACAACGCCTGGATGATGACGGCGACGGTGCTTGTCCTGCTGATGATCCTGCCTGGCCTTGCCCTGTTCTATGGCGGTCTCACGCGATCCAAGAACATGCTCTCGACCATCAGTCAGGTCGGCGGAGCAGCCTGCCTCGCCATGCTGATCTGGGTGATGTGGGGCTATGGCACGGCCTTCGGGCCGGAAGGCAACGCCTTCTTCGCCTGGGGCAATTATTTCCTGAGCTCGGTCACGCCCGAAACCACGGCGGCGACCTTCTCCGACGAGGTTATCAGCGAATACGTCTTCGTCAGCTTCCAGATGACCTTCGCCGCGATCACCGCCGCGCTGGTGCTCGGCGCGACGGTGGAGCGGCTGAAGTTCTCCGCCGCGATGCTGTTCACCGCGATCTGGCTGACGATCGTCTATTTCCCCATCGCCCACATGGTCTGGGCGGGCGGCGGCCTGCTGTTCGAGATGGGCGCGCTCGACTTTGCCGGCGGAACGGTGGTGCATATCAATGCCGGTGTCTCGGCGCTGGTGCTGGCGATGTTCCTCGGCAAGCGGCGGGGCTATCCGGCCGAACCGATGCCGCCCCACAGCCTGACGCTGACGCTGGTGGGCGCTGGCCTCCTCTGGGTGGGCTGGTTCGGCTTCAACGCGGGCAGCGAGCTCGAGGCGGACGGAATCGCGGGGCTCGCGATGATCAACACATTCGTCGCCACGGCGGCAGGCGCACTCGCCTGGATGCTGATGGAGCGCTTCGCGGGCCACAAGGGTTCGGCGCTGGGCTTCGCCTCGGGCCTGATCGCCGGCCTCGTCGCGGTGACGCCGGCGGCGGGCAACAGCGGACCCTTCGGCGCGATCGTGCTGGGGATCGTCGCTTCGGTCATCGCCTATTTCGCCGTCGCGAAGATCAAGGGCCGGCTTGGCTATGATGACGCGCTCGACGTGTTCGGCATTCACGGTGTCGCGGGCATCGTCGGCGCGATCGGGACGGGCATCGTCTATTCCCCCGCGCTGGGCGGGCCGGGCGATGCGGCGGAATACGCCATGGGGGCGCAGGTCACCACGCAGATCGTCGCGGTCGCCGTGGCGGTCGTCTGGGCGGCCGTCGGCACTGTCATCGCCGCTCTTCTGGTGCGGCTCCTCACCGGCCTCCGGGTCTCCGAAGAGGTCGAGCGCGAAGGCCTCGACATCGGCGAGCACGGGGAGCGCGCCTACAACTGACTTCAAACGGATTACCGAATTGGCGGGATCGGGGGCCTCTCTCTCCTCTCCACTCTCGACCCGCCAATCCATGTTCCTCCTGCGAACATGCCTTTACGGGCCGGAGCTCACGCTCCGGCCCTTTTTTTGTCTTCCTCGCGGGCTGTTCCTCCCTTTGATCGGGCCGCTGCGGGCGAACGGTCGCCCTCTGGCTGCCGCGACCAGGGTTCGATGTCAGGCGGCCAGCGCCCCGCCGACGAAATCGGCGCAGCGTTCGCCGATCATGATGCTCGGCGCGTTGGTGTTGCCCGAGACGAGGCGCGGCATCACGCTGGCATCGGCAACCCACAGCCCCTCGACCCCGCGCGCTTTCAGCCGCGGATCGACCACGCTGTCCGCATCATCACCCATGCGGCAGGTGCCGACCGGGTGATAGACGGTGTCCGCCCGTTTGCGGATCAGTGCGTCGAGCGCCGCATCGTCGTGAAGGTCGACGGGATGGCGATCCTGCGGCGCATAGACCTGCATCGGCAGTGCATCGACGATCCGGTGTGACAGCCGCACTCCGCGCCGCAGCACCTCCATGTCGCGATCGTCGGCAAGGAAGTTCGGATCGATCAGCGGCGCACTCGCAGCGTCGCGATCGGCGAGCCGCACCGTGCCCCGGCTCTCCGGCCTGAGCACGCAGGCGTGGAGCGAGAAGCCGTGCCCTTTCACCTTGGTCCGCCCGTGATCCTCCAGCATCGCCGGGACGAAATGCCATTGCACGTCGGGCGCTGGCGCATCGTCCATCACGGACCAGAACCCGCCCGCCTCGGCATAGGGCGTGGTCATGATCCCCGTCCCGCGCCGCCGGTGCTCGAGGATCGCTCTGGCTACTCGCATCGTCCCCGCAAGGGAATCGCCGAAGAAGTCGCGGCTGCTGCTCTCCCAGCTCGAGACGTAGTCGATATGGTCCTGCAGATCGCTGCCGACCGCCGCCCGGTCCGCCTTCACCGCGATGCCGTGTTCGGCCAGATGGTCGCCCGGCCCGATGCCGGACAGCATCAGGATCTGCGGCGAATTGAACGCGCCCGCCGAAAGCACCACGCCGCCCCGCGCACGCACCGTCCGCTCGTGCCCGCCGACCGAATAAGTCACACCGCTGGCGCGCCCTTCCTCGATCTCGATCCGCTGGACGGTGACGCCGATGCGGGTGTCGAGATTGCGCGACCGGCGCAGCGGCTCGACATAGGCGCGCGAGGCGGACCATCGCTGCCCGTCCTTCTGCGTGACCTGGAAGATGCCGAAGCCCGCCTGCTGCGCGCCGTTGAAATCGCGGTTTCGCGGCAATTGCAGCTGCGCGGCCGCTTCCACGAAGGCAAGGCTGCCGGGATTGCAATATCGCTGGTCCGAGACGGCCAGCGGTCCGTCGCCGCCGTGATATTCGTCGGCGCCGCGCTCGTTGCCTTCGGCGCGCTTGAAATAGGGCAGCACGTCCTCGTAGCTCCAGCCGGTGCAGCCGAGCCGCGCCCAGTTGTCGTAGTCCCAGGAATTCCCGCGAATGTAGATCATCGCATTGATGGCCGAGGACCCGCCGAGCCCGCGCCCGCGCGGCTGGTAGCCGGTGCGGCCGTTCAGCCCCTTCTGCGGCACGGTTTCGTAGCGATAGTTCATCTTCTCGTTGACGAAGGCGAGCATTCCGGGCGTCTTCACCTTGAAGGTGTCGTTGCGCCCGCCCGCCTCCAGCAGGCAGACGCTGCGCCCCCGCTCGGCTAGCCGTCCCGTCACCGCGCAACCCGCGCTGCCCCCGCCGATCACGACGACGTCGAATTCATCCATGTCCTCTCCTCCTGAGGACGAGGTTATGGCGCGCTGCGGGGTTCCGCAATCGGGTTTTCGGACGCAACCGATTTCTCGCCGGTCGTAGTGCGAGCGAGCCAGCGGGCGCGGATCTGGTCGGACGTCTCGCGACTGCCGTCATGCGTCCAGCCGGGTTCGCGCAGGAGATAGGACAGCTTGTGGCGCCACGGCGCGCCTTTCATGTCCTGCGCGATCCCGATCCATTCGTGGAACACCGCCCACAGCAGGTTGAAGCTGCCGAGCTGCTTGACGATGCCATAGCGGATTTTCTCGTCGTCCCGCTCGGGCTCGAATGTGCCGAACAGCCTGTCCCATACGATGAAGACGCCGGCATAGTTGCGGTCGAGATAACGCGGGTTGGTCGCGTGGTGGACGCGGTGATGGCTCGGCGTGTTCATCACCGCCTCGAACCAGCGCGGCATCCGCCCGATCGCCTCGGTGTGGATCCAGAACTGGTAGATCAGGTTGAAGCCGCCGCAGATCGCGATCATCGCCGGGTGGAAGCCGAGCAGCACCAGCGGCAGGGCGAAGACGAAGCCGAGCGTCAGGAAGCCGGTCCATGTCTGACGCAGCGCGGTCGAGAGATTGTAATGCTGGCTCGAATGGTGGTTCACATGGCTCGCCCAAAACCAGCGCACGCGGTGGCCGAAGCGGTGGACCCAGTAATATTTGAGATCGTCGAGCACGAAACACGCAATCCACGCCCACCACGCCCAGCCGATATCGAACAGGCGGTACTCCCAGACCGCCAGATAGAGCAGGAAGAACAGCCCGCCGAACAGCAGGCCGGCGACCGTGCTGCCGAGCCCGAAGGCCAGGCTGGTCAGCGTGTCCTTCGCCTCGTAGGCGTGCGGGTTGCGGCGCCAGGCCCAGATCATCTCGATCAGGACCAGCGCGACGAAGCCCGGCACGGCGTATTCGGTGGGCGAGAAATCAGGCATCCCGACCCGATCCTATAGCACCGATCCGGTCCGACCAAAGCGCGGCATCGTCGATCGCGAGCCGGACGGTGCCGAAGCGCTTCTCTCCGCTGGCGACGACGAGGCAGGGCTCGCTGCCGTCGTACTCCACTCTCGCTGAAGACCGGCGGCCCAGTATGCGTCCGGCCAGATGGGTGCCGTGCGGTTTCAGGACGAGTATCGTGCCCCGCGTGTCCCGCATGATCGCCCCTTTGCCGTCCCGCGCGATGGCGATCTCGCGCGGTTCGTAACCGCCGAAGGCTTCCTCGGCCGCCACGCGCGCTTCATCCTCACCGGTGATCGTAGTGCCCGGGCCGAGGCCGAGCTTCCCCGCCATGCCCGCCAGCACGAGGATCGCGGCGAGCGAGCCGAGAAACTGGAGCAGGGCGGAGGGAATCTCCATCGCTGCGGATTGGCACGCAGCGCGCTTTCCGGCAAGCTGGCGCCGACAGGGAGACGATCGATGAAATTTCTGCTCTATTGCGGCGCCTTTTGCGGTGCCGTTTCCGGCACCCTCGCGGTTCCGGCCATCGCACAGCAGGGCGAGCCGCTGGGGCGTGTCGAAGCGGAGCGCGAGCGGACGGAGCGCGTGGCGCGCGAGATCTGGGAGCTTGCCGAACTCGGCTATCAGGAAACCCGGTCGAGCGGGCTGTTGATCGACGAGTTGGAAGGCGCCGGGTTCTCGATCCGCCCGGGCGTCGCCGATATTCCCACCGCCTTCGTCGCCGAATGGGGGAGCGAGGGGCCGGTGATCGGCCTCCTCGCCGAATTCGACGCGCTGCCGGGCATCACCCAGTCGGACGCGCCAACCCGCGATCCCGTCGAGGGCAAGCATGCCGGCCATGCCTGCGGGCACAATCTGTTCGGGGCAGGCTCGCTGACCGCCGCGATCGCCATCCGCAACTGGCTGGAGGCGACCGGCACGCCCGGCCGGGTGCGGCTCTACGGCACGCCGGCGGAAGAGGGCGGATCGGGCAAGGTCTACATGGCCCGCGCCGGCCTGTTCGACGATGCCGATTTCGTGATCGACTGGCATCCGGCGGACGCCAATTCCGCCGCCTCGCGCATGAGCCTAGCCAACCGGTCGGCCAAGTTCCGCTTCCGCGGCACCTCGGCCCATGCGGCGGGCGCGCCCGAGCGCGGACGCAGCGCGCTCGACGGGGTCGAGGCGATGAACATGATGGTCAACATGATGCGCGAGCACACCAGCATGGACACGCGCATCCACTACGTCATCACCGATGGCGGCAAGGCACCCAACGTCGTCCCCGATTTCGCCGAGGTGTTCTACTACGTCCGCCATTCGGACGCCGACGAGGTGCGCGCGCTGTGGCCGCGGATCGAGGCGGCGGCCGAAGGCGCGGCGATGGGCACGGGCACGAAGGTCGACTGGGAGATCATCCACGGCAACAATCCGACCCTGCCGCTCGAATCGCTGCAGACGATGATGGACGAAAAGCTGCGCAGCCTCGCGCCGGTCGAATACACGGCGGCGGAACTCGAATGGGCGCGCGGGATCAGGGAAAGCCTGGGCGAGGATGCACCGGTGCTTGCCCAGGCGCGGGAGGTCGAGCCCTATGGCGTCCAGACCGGCTACGGATCGACCGATGTCGGCGATGTCTCGCGCGCGGTGCCGACGGTCAGCGTGCGGACCGCGACATGGGTGCCCGGCACCTCGGCCCATAGCTGGCAGGCAGTAGCGGCGAGCGGCCACAGCTACGGCGCCAAAGGCACGCAGCAGGCGGCGAAGGCGATGGTTCTGGCCGCGGTGGAGCTCTACACCAATCCGCAATTGCGCGACCGGGCCAAAGCGGAGTTCACCGCGGCGCTGGGCGAGGGCTATATCTACGAATCGCTGCTCGGCGACCGCGCCCCGCCACTCGATTATCGCAACTAGGCGCGTGGGTCAGCCGCCGGCCTTGCCAGCCAGCATGTCCATTGCCGGGCGCACCGGGCCGACATCGTAACCGGCGCCCGCCGCATCGCGGGCAATGGCTTCGGGATCGCGGCCGTTCCTGGCTTCGGCGAGCGCCCAGAGCAGGGTCGAGCGGGTTCCGCTGCGGCAGAAAGCGAGAATCTTTCCGGGCGCTGCGCCAAGCGCCTCGACCATGGCGTCCACCTGCGGCTGCGAGAAGCCGGCCGCGCCCACCGGAATGGCGCGATATTCGATTCCGGCATCGCGGGCCGCCGCCTCGATTTCCGCCCCCTCGGGCTGATCGGGCGATTCGCCGTCGGGTCGGTTGTTGACGATCAGCGTCACCCCCGCCTCGCGCGCGGCGAGGATATCCTCGGGGGCGATCTGGCCGGCTGCGAGAACGCTTTCGGAGAGTTTGCGGAAATCGGCCATGCCTCAGGCTGCCGCTTCGCCGGCGGAGGAAGCTCGCAGCCGTCGGTTGCGCTGGACCATATTCAGGATCTCCACCCCGACCGAAAAGCCCATGGCGGCGTAGATGTAGCCCTTGGGCACATGGAAGCCGAAGCCATCGGCGATCAGGACCACGCCGATCATGACGAGGAAGGCGAGCGCGAGCATCACCAAAGTGGGGTTCTTCTCGATGAAATTGGCCAGCGGATCGGCCGCGATCATCATCACGCCCACGGTGATGACGACGGCGGCGACCATGATCGGCACCTCGTCGGTCATGCCGACGGCGGTGAGGATCGAATCGATCGAGAAGACGAGGTCGATCGCGATGATCTGGGCGATCACGGTCGCGAAGCTCGCTTTTACTGCGGCGCCCACGCCCGGCGTCTTGTCGAGGATCTCGCCGGAATGATCGGCCGGCTCCATCGAATGATGGATTTCCTTGGTCGCTTTCCAGAGCAGGAACAGTCCGCCGACCAGCAGGATCAGATCGCGCCCGGAAAAGGCAGTCTCGAAAGTCGGCTCCCCATAATCGTTCGGCGCTCCCGTAATGCCGAGATCGAACAGCGGCGTCTGGAGCGTGACGATCCAGCCGATCAGCATGAGCAGGCCGATTCGCATGATCAGCGCCAGTGCGAGTCCGATCCGGCGGGCCTTGCTCTGCTGATGCTCGGGCAATTTGTTGGAGAGGATCGCGATGAAGATCAGATTGTCGACGCCCAGCACCACCTCGAGCGCGATGAGCGTCAGCAGGGCGAGCCAGGCGGCGGGGTCCGAGAGGAGAGCGAGGATGTCCATGGCCGGCGCTTTGCCCCAGCTTTCCGCGCCCGGCAAGCCGGGGATCGAGTCGCAGATTGCGAACGAAAATGTCACAAACTGTCCCTAAGGTGACCAAATCCGCTAAAACATTCGCTTGTCGGCGAAATTGCGCTATGGCGGCATTTCAGGAAACGGGTTTTGCGAGTCTGTCGCGGTCCCGTGCGCGCCGGGTGCTCATGGCCACCCCTGCTCCGGCGCTTGGATTTCAAGGGGTGGCGCGACAGGGTATTTGACAGATTATGGGTTACGACAAGGGCCGGCGTCGGGGACGGGACAAGCGGGACGGTATCGGCGAGGACGGCTATTTCGGCGGCTCCGACGGGTTCCAGCCGCAGGGCGATCGCGGTGGTTTCGGCGGTGGCGGCGGCTACGGTAACGACCGTGGCGGCTTCAACAACGATCGCGGCGGCTTCGGTGGCGGCGGCTACAACAACGACCGCGGCGGTTTCCGCAGCGGCGGCGGCGGCGGCGGCGGCGGTTTCCGCGGCGGCGGTGGCGGTGGCGGACCGCGCGGCGGCGGCATGCCCGCCCAGGTCGTCGGCACCGGCAAGGGAACGGTCAAGTTCTTCAACGCCCAGAAGGGTTTTGGCTTCATCCAGCAGGATGGCGGCGGTGAGGACGTGTTCGTCCACATCAGCGCGGTCGAGCGTGCGGGCCTCGAAGGCCTCGGCGAAGGGCAGGAGCTCGAATTCAACCTCGTCGATCGCGGTGGCAAGGTCTCCGCGCAGGACCTTCAGGTCGTCGGCGACGTCGTTCCGGCCGGGAATTCCGAAGGGCCGCCCAAGCGCGAGCTGACCGGAGAAAAGGCGACCGGCACGGTCAAGTTCTTCAACTCGATGAAGGGCTTCGGCTTCCTCGCCCGCGATGACGGCCAGCCCGACGCTTTCGTGCATATCAGCGCGGTCGAGCGGTCCGGTCTGTCGCAGATCAACGAGGGCGAGCGTTACAGCTTCGATCTCGAAGTGGACCGACGCGGCAAGCATTCGGCCGTCAATCTGGTGCCCGCCTCCGAGTGAGCCGGCCCAGCCGTGCGGCGAGGCGGTTTGACCCGCCGCGCCCCGGACAATAGAACGATGGTCACATCGACGAATGGCGGTTCCCTCAGGGGGCCGCCATTTGCATTTGTTCCGGGCATTCCCGCCCGCCCGATTTCGGAGGTACCATGGCGATTTCCCCCCTCATGCCCGTCTATCCCCGCTGCGACGTGCGCCCGGTGGAAGGCGATCACTGCCACCTGATCGACGAGGACGGCACGCGCTATCTCGATTTCGCCAGCGGTATCGCGGTGAACCTGCTCGGCCATTCGCATCCCGGCCTGATCGGCGCGATCCAGCGCCAGGCCGAAAAGCTGATGCACGTCTCGAACCTCTATGGCAGCCCGCAGGGCGAGCGGCTGGCGCAATCGCTGGTCGATGCCACCTTCGCGGACACGGTGTTCTTCACCAATTCCGGGGCCGAGGCGGTGGAATGCGCGATCAAGACCGCGCGCGCCTATCACCAGCATGAAGATGGGGACGCCAATCGGACGGAGCTGATCACCTTCACCAATGCCTTTCACGGGCGCACCATGGCGACCATCAGCGCGTCCAATCAGGAGAAGATGCACAAGGGCTTCCAGCCCCTGCTGCCGGGCTTCGTCTATTGCGAATTCGACGATCTCGAGGCGGCGCGCGCACTGGTCGGCCCGAAAACGGCCGGCTTTCTGGTCGAGCCGATCCAGGGCGAGGGCGGCATCCGCCCAGCCAGCCAGGAATTCTTGTCGGGCCTGCGGGCTATCTGCGACGAGCACGATCTGATGCTCGTGCTCGACGAGGTCCAGTGCGGCATGGCGCGGACCGGCAAGCTCTACGCCTACGAGCATTACGGGATCGAACCCGACGTTCTCGCCGCGGCCAAGGGCATCGGCGGCGGCTTTCCGCTCGGTGCCTGCCTCGCGACGGAAAAGGCGGCGCGCGGCATGGGCTTCGGCACGCACGGTTCGACCTATGGAGGCAATCCGCTCGCCATGGCCGCCGGGCAGGCGGTGATGGACACGGTGGCGAACGAGGACTTCCTCGGGCAGGTCCGAGACAAGGGCGATCGGCTGCGCAGCCGGCTCGAACAGTTCATCGGCAATTATCCCGACCTGTTCGATTGCGTGCGCGGCATGGGCCTGATGCTCGGTATCCGCATGAAGGTCGAAAGCCGGCCGTTCTTCGTGCATCTGCGCGACAATCACCAGCTGCTGACCGTGGCGGCGGGTGACCAGACTTTGCGCGTCCTGCCGCCGCTGGTGGCGGGCGATGCCGAGTTCGACGAGTTCTTCGACAAGCTTTCCGCCGGCGCGGCAAGCTACGAGATTGCCGAAGCCGCATGAGCCGCCACTTTCTCGACCTGCGCGACGCCGGCGGGGATGCGATCGCCGCCATGCTCGCCGATGCGCAGGACCGCAAGGCGGCGCGGGCGGGCTGGCCCAGGGGCAAGCCGGATGCGGATCGCCCGCTCGAGGGATGCGTGCTGGCGACGATCTTCGAGAAGAATTCCACCCGCACCCGGGTCAGCTTCGACATCGCCATGCGCCAGCTCGGCGGCAGCGTGCTGGTGCTGGACAGCGGCACGACGCAGCTCGGACGGGGCGAGAGCATCGCCGACACTGCGCGCGTTCTCGGCCGGATGGTGGATGCGATCATGATCCGCACCGACGATCACGCCAAGGCCGAGGAGCTTGCCCGCCATGCCGGCGTGCCGGTGATCAACGGCCTGACCGACCGCTCGCATCCCTGCCAGATCGTCGCCGATCTGCTGACCGTGGTCGAGCACGGCAAGGCCCTGCCCGGTTTGCAACTCGCCTGGCTGGGCGATGGCAACAACGTGCTCCACTCGATCCTCGAAGCCGCCGGCATCTTCAAGTTCGACGTGCGCGTCGGCACGCCGCAGGGTTACGAGCCGGACGACGAATTCGTCACGGCGGCCCGCGCGGCGGGGGCGAATGTCACGCTGACGCAGGACGCAGGGGAGGCGGTAGACGGGGCGGACATAGTCGTCACCGACACCTGGATTTCCATGGGGCAGGCCCATGCCGAGGCGAAGCTCTCTGCGATGGAACCGTTCCGGGTCGACGAGGCGCTGATGGCGCGCGCGAAACCCGACGCGAAGTTCCTGCACTGCCTGCCCGCCCATGTCGGCGACGAGGTGAGCGAGGGCGTGTTCGAAGGACCGCAATCGGTCGTCTTCGACGAGGCGGAAAACCGCATCCACGCGCAGAAATCCATCCTGCTCTGGTGTTTCGGAAAGCTCTGAGCGGAGCGAACCCTACCAACCGCGTCCGCGCTTCTTATATGAAGCGCATGACCGAACTGCCCGATCAGGCGGAAACCTACTCCGGACGTATTCTCGGCTTCACCATCCCCTCGCGGAGCGCGCGCGGGCGAATGGTGCGGCTCGACGGTGTTCTCGATGAGGTTCTTTCCGCCCACGATTATCCGCCCTCCATCACGCATCTGCTTGCCGAAGCACTGGTGCTGACCGCGCTTGCCGGCTCGCTGCTGAAGGAAGACGGCGCGCAGGTGACCATGCAGGCCCAGACCGAGAACGGTCCGGTGCGGTTGCTCGTCTGCGACTACAAGGGCGGTGCGCTGCGCGGCTATGCCGATTTCGACGCCGACCGTCTGGCGGAGCTCGGCGCCAACCCGTCGCTGTTCGGATTGTTCGGCAAGGGGCATCTGGCGCTCACCTTTGATCTTCCCGCGGGCAAGGGCCGGTATCAGGGGATCGTCCCGCTCGAGGGCGACAGCTTGGGCGAGGCGTTCCAGAACTATTTCTTCCAGTCCGAACAAGTGCCGACTCTGATCCGCACGGCGGTTTCGTCCGGAGAGAAGGGCTGCCGTGCCGCGGGCTTGCTCGTGCAGCACCTTCCCGATGGCGAGGAAGGGCGCGAGCGGCTGCACGCGCGTCTCGATCATCCCGAATGGGAGCATGTCGCGGTCCT
Source organism: Erythrobacter sp. (assembly GCA_025698865.1). Classification (GTDB taxonomy): domain Bacteria; phylum Pseudomonadota; class Alphaproteobacteria; order Sphingomonadales; family Sphingomonadaceae; genus Qipengyuania. The sequence continues at coordinate 43,049 of JAILWQ010000007.1, forward strand.
TGCCGGATCGATCAGGCACGACGAATTGCTCGATTCCGAACTGTCGCTCGATGCGCTGGTCTGGCGCCTGTTTCACGAGGAAGAGGAGGTCCGCGTCACGAATGGGGCGGAACTTTCACGGGGGTGCCGGTGTTCGGTCGAACATTACCGGGACGTTCTCACCCGCTTTCCGGAGGAAGAACGCGCGGACATGCGCGACGAGAACGGTCTCATCGTCGTCGATTGCGCATTCTGTTCGAAGAAGTTTCCGATCGACGCCTGATCTGGCCGACCTTTGCGTTTCCAGTCTCGACCGCGCGAAGAGACGATCGTTTTTTGCAAGGATGAATTGATGTCGCGACTTCGTGGTTTTCGGATGGTGCTGGGACTTGGCCTTGCGGCCCCGTTGCTGGCGGTCGGACTGCCGGCGGTGGCCCAATCCTCGCTGGCGATGCTGTCCAAGCTCGACAAGGGCGCGTGGGAACTGCGTTTTCGCGACGGATCGGCGCCGCGCAAGATCTGCGTGCGCGACGGCCGCGAACTCGTCCAGCTGCGCCATCGCGGCAATTGCAACCGCTTCGTGGTGGAGGACGGCGCGGAGGTTGTGACCGTCCAGTACACCTGTCGCGGCAACGGCTACGGACGCACGAGCATCAGGCGCGAGACGCCGAGCCTCGTGCAGGTCGAGAGCCAGGGCATCGCCGGTGGGCGGCCGTTCAGCCTTTCGGCCGAGGCGCGTCGCACCGGGGCGTGCCGATAGGCGATCGGGAGGGCGGGCCCGGCGGCTTGCGGGAGGCGCATATCGGCTCTAGCGCGAGGCCATGTCTGCCCTGAATGATACGGATCCCGGCCCGGCGGTCATCCTGCTGTCCGGTGGGCTCGATTCCATGGTGTCGGCCGCCATCGCTCGCGAACGAGGCCACACCCTCCACGCGCTGACCATCGATTACGGCCAGCGCCACGCACGCGAGCTGGTGGCGGCACGGGAGATCGCGGCGCGCCTGGGCATGGCGCGCCATGTCGAACTTCCGCTCGACCTCCGCAGGTTCGGCGGATCGGCGCTGACCGAGGATATCGACGTGCCCAAGGACGGGGTCGGGGAGGGCATTCCGATCACCTACGTCCCCGCGCGCAATCTGGTGTTCCTCGCGCTGACGACCGCCTTCGCCGAAACCTCGCACGCTCGCTCGATCTTCATCGGAGTGAATGCGCTCGACTATTCCGGCTATCCCGATTGCCGGCCCGAATTCATTGCGAGCTTCGCCGAGACCGCGCGACTGGGCACCAGGCAGGGTGTCGAGGGCGAACCGTTCCGGATCGAAGCGCCGCTCCAGCACATGACCAAGGCGGACATTGCGCGTGAATGTGCAAGGCTGGGGCTGGACCCTGCCTGGAGCTGGTCGTGCTACGATCCCACGCCCGAGGGCGAGGCATGCGGAATCTGCGATTCCTGCCGGCTGCGGCGAAAAGGCTTTGCCGAGGCGGGGTTGGTCGATACCACACCCTACGCAGACTGAGAGCTGCGACTGGGAGAGAGAAAAGCGTGGCGACATCGACGCAAGGGACCGGGCAGGCAGAAACAATCGCGGAACAGAAGGTACCGGGCTACAGCTGGTACGCGCTCAGCGTGCTGGTGCTGGTCTATCTCCTGAACTTCATCGACCGCAACATTCTCTCGATCCTGGCGAACGACATCAAGGCCGACCTCGGCCTGAGCGACGCGGATCTCGGTTTTCTCTACGGCACGGCGTTCGGCGTCTTCTACGCTCTGTTCGGCATTCCCTTGGGACGGCTGGCGGACAGCTGGCATCGCATCCGTCTGATGACTCTGGGGCTGGCCCTGTGGTCGGTGATGACGGCGCTTTCGGGTTTCGCCCGGAGCGGCCTGCAACTGAGCCTCGCTCGCATCGGCGTCGGCGTGGGGGAGGCAAGCGCCAGCCCCGCTGCCTATTCCCTGATTTCGGACTGGTTCCCCAAGCGGATGCGCGCCACGGCGCTCGCGATCTACTCGGCGGGGCTGTATCTCGGCGGGGGCATATCGCTGCTGATCGGCGGGCTGATCGTGGAGGGCTGGAACGCGACCTATCCGGGCGGCGGGCCGCTGGGACTGGTCGGCTGGCAGGCGGCCTTTCTGGCGGTCGGCATACCGGGAATCCTGCTGGCGGCGTGGGTGTTCAGCCTGCGGGAGCCGGTGCGCGGCGCCATCGAGGGAATGCCGACCCCACGGGTGGAGCGGCCTTTCCGGGGCTTCTTCTCCGAGATGTTCACCGTGATCCCGCCCTTCACGGTCATTGCCGCCGCCCGGCGCGGGACCAGGGAGCTGGCGGTGAACCTGATTGCCGCTCTGGCGATCGGGGCGTTCTGCTGGGTGCTTGGCGACTTGACCGAGAATTACCAGCAATGGGGCGCGATCGCGATCGGCTATTACGCGGTCTTCTCCTGGGCGACATCGCTGCGCCATCGCGACCCGCCGACTTTCAGGCTGATCTGGGGCACGCCGGCTTTTCTCTACGTGGTTCTGGGATACGGGATGGTTGCCTTTGCGTCCTATTCGGTTTCCTTCTGGGCAGCGCCCTATGCCGAGCGCGTGCTCGGCGCGTCCAAATCGGTGCTCGGCTTCTGGATCGGGGGCGGGGGCGCGCTGGGCGGTTTTCTCGGCGTGATCCTTGGCGGGCGAGTTTCGGACTGGCTTCGTGAACGCAACCCTTCGGGCCGCATCCTTGTGATCGCATTCGGCGTGCTGGCGCCCGTGATCCCGCTGATCGTGGCGTTCACGACGGACAATGTGCCGCTGTTCTATGTCCTCAATTTCCTGCTGTCGCTGTTCGGGAGCTCGGCACTGGGCGCTGCTGCAGCCACGACGCAGGATCTCGTTCTGCCGCGAATGCGCGGGACGGCCACTGCCACCTTCTTCCTTTCGACGACGCTGGTTGGCTTGGCGCTGGGGCCGTACATGGCCGGACAGGTTTCAACGATAACGCAGAACCTGTCGACCGGCGTACTATCCATGCTGATAGCGGCGCCGATCGGCAGTGTACTGCTCTGGCTCGCCTATCGCAGCGTACCCGAGGCCGAGCAGACGCTCGTCGAGCGCGCCCGTCTGGCGGGCGAGCCCGGCCTCTGATCGCGGGTCAGCTCACCCGGCGCATCACGCCGCAGGCAATTCGCGAACCGGCATCGCCCGAGGGATCGGTGCGGTAATCGTCGGGTCCGGAGTGGATCATAACCGCCGTACCATCGGTGTCGAAGATTCGGGCCAGATCCATGGCCGTGTCCGAACCGACACTCTGACGTACGGGCACTGTGCCCGAGGCGGGTACGGTGATGTTGTCGAGATCGCCGAGATGCTTGCCCTGCGGGTCGAGCTTGCCGTGCGCGCGGTCATAGGGGTTGAGGTGGCCTCCGGCGGACTGGAAGTCCGGCGCGTCGCAGCGGCCTGTCGTGTGCAGATGGAAGCCATGGGCACCGGCCGGCAGATTGCTGAGCGAGCCGGCCACCACGAGTTCGCCGCCTTCACGCATCAGTTCGACAGTTCCGACGCGTGCGCCGTTGCTGCGCATGAGATCGGCCGTCGCGACAACCTCGTCAGTCATCGAGCCGGACGCCGGCTGATCCATGGTGGCGCACCCGGAAGCGGCAAGGCCGAGCAGGGAAAGGGAAGCGAGATAGGTCAGTTTCATGGGTATCCTCCTGTTGCAAGCTACGAGGACCCAACGAAAAAGGGGCCGGATTGCTCCGGCCCCTCGTTCTTTTAGACGTTTCCGTCTGACTTACATGCCCGAACCCGGACCGTAGGTGATTTCCACACGACGGTTCTGGAGCTCACGCACACCGTCAGCGGTGGGAACGCGCGGCTGCGATTCGCCGAACGCTTCGCTGGTGATCCGGCCACCCGGGACACCGCGAGCGGTCAGGTAGTTGCGGACCGAGGTGTTGCGACGCTCGGCGAGACCCATGTTGTAGGCCGTCGTGCCCGAGCGGTCGGTGTGACCGGCCAGCATGACCGCAGCCGTACCGCAGTTCGCGTAGGACGAAACGGCGTTGTCGAGGATCGTCGCGGCCGCCGGGGTGATGTCCGATTCGTCCCAGTTGAAGAAGACGATGTACGGGCCCGACTCACACGCCGGAGCCGGCGGGGGCGGCGGGGGCGGCGGGGGCGGCGGCGGAGGCGGCGGCGGCGGGGGAGGCGGCGGCGGCGGGGCCACAGCTTCCGGCGCACCGAAGTTGAAGGTCAGCGTGCCGAGGATCGAGTGCGAATCGCTGTCGAACCGCGTCCGGTTGCCCAGACCGTCGACCAGCGTCACGTCGCGAGCGCTGAAGTAACGATACTTCAGGCCGACATCGATATTTTCCGAGATCGGAGCACGAACGCCCGCAAGAGCCTGCCAGGCGAAGCCAGTGTCCGAATCATCGAAAGTCGGATTACCGGCAACCGCGAGACGCGATGTGAGGTCGGTACGAGCAACGCCCACACCGCCGCCGACGAAGCCCTGAATGCCGTCGTCATCGCCGAAATCAGCAAGGCCGTTCAGCATGAAGGCGAGGGTGTTGATGTCGCCGTCCGTTGCGAACGAACCGCTCTGGAAGGTGCCGGCACCGAAGTTTTCCGGGCGGCTGAGCGTCAGCTGATCGCCATCGGCCTCAGCATAACGCGCTTCGACTTCCACGCGAGCCGGACCGAAGTCATAACCCACGAAACCACCAGCATCGTAGCCGACATCGGTGTCGAAGGTGCGATCGAACGTATCCGCCACGTTGATGTCGATGTCTTCGACGATCATCGGACCGCCCTGAACACCGACATACCAGGCGCCATCACGCGCCAGGGTCGGCGAGGCAAGGGCCGAAGAGGCCATCGCCAAACCTATGACCAGTTTCCGCATTATGTATTTCCCCTTTATCGAAAATAACTGCCATCGAGTGGCACTTTATCTAACTTTTCCCCCCTGCGGAGGCAAGCGGACAATCTCCGGAACTGTTGCAAGAAAGACGCGATTGCGTGCATTTCCCGATCAATTCTCGCTGCGGAAGACCCGTCCGTGTGCGCCTAACGCGCTCTTGTAGTGGCGGTTCCGAAGTCTCCTAAGAAATCACGCCAATACTTCTCATGGCATCGAGAAGAAAGGAGAGCGCCGCGCGGCATTCGGTGTCGATCGTCTCGCCACCGCTCGGTGCGGGGGGCGCGGTGGCGCCGCGCCAGCCATCGTCGTGGACGAGCATCTGCCCGCTGGCCACGTCGCGTACGATCATTCCGGGGCGGGGGGCGACGAACACCCAGCCACCGATGGTCCACGCCGCGAGTGCTCCGGTCTTTCCCTCCCACGCCCCGGTCGCATCGCTCGCCACCAGATAGGTCGATCCGACCTCCGGGTTCTCCGGCGGAGCGGCCAGTTCGGCGATGAAGGTCGGATGGAGAAGGATGTCGATCCGCACGAATGCTTCGTTGATGAAGGCTTCCTTCTGCGCCTGTGCGGTAAAAAGAAACGGCAGTTCATGGCGCGGGGTGGCGGAAGGCAGGGCAAGGGGTTCGGGCATAGGAAATATCCTGGCTGTGAGGGGATCAGGCGCGGGTCACAAGAAGGGCCGGCGATTTCGCATGGGTTCCGACCTGGCGGACCCAGATCGGCGTGGAGGCGGGCAGGCCCGAGAGAACGTCGCTCTCGATTCGGGCCGAGGGCCTGTCGGTTTCGATCAGCACTCCGGGGCTGGCAGTGCCGTCCGCGCCGATGTCTCCAGCGCCGATTTCGTAGCGTTCGCTCTGCTCGATCAGGGGAATCTCGACCTGTTCGGGCCAGCTCCAGATGCCGCGGGCGCGCCGCGTCCAGCGCAGTTCCATCCCGCCATCGGCAAGGTGCCGGACGCGCGGATGCACCGGGCAGAGCGGCACCAGCGTGCGTCCGAACCCTTCTACCGGCGCGACGACCGGGTCGGCTCCGCTCGCATCGAGCGCGGCAAGCCGCGTCGATGCGAGCCCCGCGGTATTTCCCGTGAGACCGACGAGCCTTTCGTCGAGCAACGCGACGCGAGCGCCAGCACCATGACCTGCCATCGCCGCCGATTCGGTGCCGCCGCGGCCTCGCAGGAGACCGGTGACCCGCCAGCGCGCACCGCCGAGCGGCATCGCATCGCGGAACTGGAGGATCTCGTCGCCCACCAGCAGACGGTTGTCGCCACTGGCGATTCCTTCGCGGGTGGTCGGGACGAGCACCATAGCCGTGTCGTCGAGCAGGAGGTCGAGACTGGCATCGGGTTCAAAAACCAGCCCCGGCGAGGCGGACAGCGCGCTCGTGGCGAGGCCGGTGACGCTGCGCCGGTCGGCCGCGATACCGAGCGGCACCAGACCGCCATCGCGTTCGGCATGGAGCGAGGCGCCGGCCCAGCGGCCGTCCGACGCGCTCAGTGCCGCATAGATCTGGCGGTCGTCGGGGGACCCTGTTCCGTCCCACGGCAATTCGAACACGCGCAGTCGGGTTACGCCCGGCAGACGGTCCGGCGGCGTCCATGCCGCGCCCGGATCCGCGACGGGAGGGCCAGCCTCCGAAAGCGGCATCGGGGCAAAGCAGCGCTCCAGTTCGAGTTCGACACCACCGTCGCGCCATTCCCAGGCGGTGACGCTCCATAGCCCCGCCTCGCCCGGCACGCGGACGATGGCGCCGGGCAGGATGCCTGCGTCGATCGCGCTCGTGCGATGGAGCAGGGTGATGTCCCGCGCCCGGTCCTGCCGTGCCATCTTCTGGACCAGCGCCCGCGCCGCCCTTGCGCTCAGCGAGGCGGGAAAGTCGAGCGTGCGGATCTGCCCGGCAGCGGCGCGATGCATGGCGTGCTGGACGCTCGGCTGGTAATCGCGATCGATGTCGTAATAGCGCAGCGCCCCGTATTTCTCCACGTCGGTTGCGCGCATGCGGCGTTCGCCGGTTGCGCTGCCGAATTCGGCGTCGGGCCAGGCGACCGGTGGGCCGAGCAGGGGCGGGGGCCGGGATCGGATCGCGGCAGGCCGGATGAGCGGGGGCGTACGGTCTTGCTCGACCAGGAGGGGCGCGGCGCGGCCGAGGAGATCGAGCGCGGTGTCGATCCCCCCGCCGTCGTAACTGAACCCTTCGAGACCCGGCACGACGAGGTCCGGATCGGCCTTTATTCCGGCAGGCCCGGCGAGCCGCGCGAAGACCTCCGCCCCCGGTCCGGCGAAAAGCTCGAAGGTCAGCGCCGGGATGCGATTGCCGAAATCCGCGAGGTCGAGACTCTCGAACACTGCATAGGCGGAGCCGCGAAAGGCGGGGCAGCGCTCGCCCAGCGCTGCGGCGAGGAGCGGATCGGGTTCCTGATCGGCATGGCCGGCATGGAAGCGGAAGGCGCCGCCGGTCTTCAGATCGCCCGCCGCGCCGCGCAGCAGATTGCCGTCGGCCCAGATCCGCCCGATTCGCTCGACCGGATGGCTCGCCAGCAGCACGGCGAAGGAGGTCGAGTAGCTGTAGGTCCGGGTCCTGGGCGTTCCCTTGCCGCCGCCCCCGGTCTCGCTTTCCTCGACGAGGTCGGTCGCCCAGACGATGGTCCCGGCCGTCCGCACCCGGCCGGCATGGACCGCGATCGGCTGGCCGTAGCTCGAGGTCGAGGCCTTGAGGTCCTGCAGCCGCGGCCCTTCGCGGGTGCGCGATCCGATGATCTGCTGGTCGAGCTGGCGCCCGGCAAGCGTGCCGATCGCGCCGCCAAGCGGCCCGGCGACGAGCGTGCCGATGGCGCCGAGAACGAGAGTGGCCATGGTCTGCTATTCCTGTTCCTTAAGGGCGCCAGTGACGAAGGAGGGGATCGGCGAGCGGCCCGTGATGGATCGCCACCCGCCGCAGTCCCGCATGGGCGTGGGCGAAGCGGGCGCCACCCGACGCACCGGGTGCGAGCGCGACATGGAGATGGTGCTGCGCCGGACCGGGGCGGACGAGCAGGACGTCGCCGGGGAGCGCGGGTCCTTCGGCGGGGCGCAAGCCGGACATGGCTGCTAAGGCCAGCAGGGGTTCGATATCGAGGCTCCGCAGGCGGTATCCCGCAGGTGCTCGCGGCGAGAGCCCGGCTCGCGACAGCGCCGCATGGACGAGGCCGACGCAGTCGAGCCCGGTTTCGGGAACCCGGCCATGCAGGCGGTATCGCGTGCCGACCAGTGCTTCGGCCGCGTGTGCGACCGCCGTTCCGACACTCATCGCGGCTGCGGATATTGCACGAGCAGGTCGTTACCCGGCACGAACGGCTCGCCCTGGAAGTTGGCGGCGTTGTCGAAACGGGCGGCGCAGGTGGCGATGGTGTGATCGCATCCCTCGCGCAGCAGCACCCGCGTGCCGGGTGCCGGAACCGCCGCTATCGGCCGAGCCAGCCGCAACTCCTGTTCGGATGCATCGAGAATCTCGAAGGCGAGACCCGCCAGCGGCCCGTCGATCCAGCGCAGCTCGCCGTCCGCGAAAGGTGCGGTTTCCGGCAGGTCGACCGTAACCTCATTGCTCTCCTCGTCCACCGCGACGACGCGCGCCCGCCGGGTGAAGGCCGCGGCGGGCAGGGTGCAGCCGCGATCGCAGAACCGCGCCCGGCAGGTCGGGCTCGTGCGCGGCACCGGATCGATCCGCAGCGCTGCCTTGGCCGAGCGCAGTTGCGCCGTGAAACCCGCCCCCTCGCGCTCGACCGCGGCGATCGATCCGCGATGGAGCACGATGGCCTTGCGCGTGGTCCAGTCGACCGCGCCGATTGTCACCCCCGCATCGTCGAAGCGGCCGAGGGCGAGGTCGGTTTCGGACAGAGTGTCATGCGCCAGCGCGCCCGCCATCTCCGCGCCGTCGTCGGCGAGTGCGGTGGACAGCCGGATCGCGGAGGGCAGCATTCCCGGCGCGGCGAGATGGCGCAGACCGTCGAACCACAGGTCGCGGTCATGGGTGGTGAAGGCGTGGGCGATCCCGTCGCGGCGGTGGATGCGCCAGAACGTCGCCACCGTGTCGAGCTCTCGGTCGAGGAAGCGCTGTCTCATGCCGCCGCGCCTTCGCGGATCTCGATCAGCGGCACCGATGGCGCCTCGCCCGCCGCAAAGGAGAAGCCGGACATGTCGAGCCGGTCCTCGGCAAAGCGCACCGGCACGTCGAACAGGAACCCGGCGCGGATCTCGGCACCTGCGGCCGGTGCCGCGCCGAACAGCACGCTTCCTCCTAGCTCCAGCGTCCAGTCGGATGTCTCGACGCCGCCGACGCTCACGCGAACCGAACCGGCAACCGGCCGCGTGATCGCCCGGACCTGCTCGCCATAGGATTTGGTCAGCGCGAAGCGGGCGGCGAGGCCGTCGCCGGTGCCGATGCGCTGGTCGGCCGGGCGCGGCGTGCCGCTCATGCCGTTCGAGCTGTAGTCGAACGGATCGCGCAGGCGGAAGCCCGTGGCCGGGCCGTGCCGCGCGCGGAAGAAGGCGAGCAGCGCGCCCAGCTCCTCTTCCGAGCGGATGCCCGGCCCGACATCGTAGCGCAGCCGCGCGTCCGACCACAGGGCGTTGCGCCGTTCGTGGCCCGAGGCGGTGGTCGCGATCGAGGTCGAGAATTCGGGGCTCACCGCCGCATCCCGGCCGAGCGCGAGCGGATAGGATATGTCGTCGAAGGCGTTCACTTCGGTCTCCTGTGGAGATGGAATGCGGATATATCCGTCGCGCGCGACCTGCGGCAGCGCCCAGACGAAGCGGCGGGGCACGCCGCGCGCGGCGGCCTGATCGAGCGCGGCGTCGATATGCGGCCAGAAGGCCTCGCCGTCCTCCGCACGCAGCACGAAGCCGGAAAGGTAATCCTGTCGGGAGAGCGGATAGCGCAGCCGCGCGTCGACCTCGGCATAGCCCGCGCGCCGCGCCGCTTCGGCCCCGGCGGTGAGCCAGTCGTAATCCTCCACCTGCAACCTGTCGAAGGCGGGCCAGGCCCAGCCGGTCGGCAGGCTCGCGCGCCTGAGTTCAGGCATCGCCGGGTCGAGCAGGGTGCGCGGCGAAGCGGACGATCCCCTGCCTCAGCGTCGGGGCGAGCAGCGCCCATTCCGCCGGCCAGTCGGCCAGCGGCACGGCGGTGAATTCGCGGCACATCGCCTCGGCGGTCTCGAGCAGCCGCAACAGCAGCGCATCCTCCCGCGCGGTCGTGATCGCCAGCCACTGCTTGAGCTCGTCGAGCGGCTGGCCGGTTAGGGGGATCGGCATGAAAGGCTGGTCCTTTTGTTTGTTTTTCGAACCGATGTCCCTCGGTTCGGCCTCGGGTCGGTTCCTCCGTCGCCGCGCTCCTGCGGTCGCGCGCTGTCGGTCGCCCTTTTCGTCGGCCTGGCGGCGGAGCACGGGCGGCGACCAGCCGACCGCAAGGCCGACTGGTCGCCCGCAGGTGCTCGACCCCGGACTAGGTCCGGGGTCGAAACAGCACCGAGGACGAACCCGCGGAGGCGGGTTCGAAACGAGAGAGACTCCCCCCCCTACGCCTCGATCTTCAGCAGCTTGATCGCGTTGCTGTCCATCACCTGCCCGCCCACGCGCTTGGTCGCGTAGAAGTGGACGAAGGGCTTGTTGGTGAAGGGATCGCGCAGGATCTGCGTCGCGCTGCGTTCGGCGATCAGATAGCCGTGGCGGAAATTGCCGAAGGCGACCGGGCAGGCGCCCGTGGCGATATCGGGCATGTCCTCGGCCTCGACCACCGGATAGCCGAGCAGGCGATCGGGTTGCCCCTCGACCAAGCCCGGCTGCCACAGGAACGCGCCCTCGCTGGTCTTGAGCTTGCGAATCTCGGCCAAAGTCGCCGAATTCATCACGAAGCTCGCGCCCTGGCGATGCCCGGCCTTGAGCGTGTGGATCAGATCGATCAGCCGCGTGTCGGGCGCGCCGCCGACCTGCGACCACAGCCGCTCGCGATCCTCCGACATGGCCGGAACCTGATCGAGATCGACCCGGGCCGAGGCGCCCGCGAACCACGGCTCCAGCCCGTGCGTCAGACCGCGCGGGCGTCGATCCCCGCCGCTTCCGCCGCGGCGGTGACGTTGGAGCTTTCGGCGAGCGCGTCGAGGAAATGGTCGATCTTCTTCAGGCCGATCCGGCGCAGCCCCCTGCTCGCGGGCGGCGCGCTGGGGGCCTTGCTGGCCGTCGCATCCCAGGCGGCGCGGAAGCCCGCATGGTTCCTGCGGCGGTTGTAGGCCGTGCCCTTCGACACGCCGGCAGCGCGCGCCGCCGCCTCGATTCCGCCGCCCTTGCGCAGCGCCGCCAGGAATCCGGCGACCCACGCCGGTTCAGCCTTGCGATCCGTCATCCTTCGACCCTTCCCGAAATGGCGCGTGTGCGATCCGTGCCGGACGGCAAAAGGGCGGCCCCTTGCGAGGACCGCCCTTCCTGCCGTCTCCGGCGACTCGCACTATCGCGATGTTTCGTTTATGTACCCAAAGAGCGTGACGATGTCAATTAAAAAGTGCCAGATAGGTTATATGATAGGATGCGCCCCGGCGCTTGCCTACACATCGCGCTCCGCCTAATCGCCACGCCATCATGGTGATGAAACCGCTGCGCGCGCTCTACGACTGGACGATGGACAAGGCCGCGCATCCGCACGCCGTGTGGTGGCTGGCGCTGTTCTGCTTCATCGAGGCGAGTTTCTTCCCGATCCCGCCGCACCCGCTGCTCGGCCTGATGTGCCTTGCCGAACCGAAAAAGGCGCTGCGCTTTGGCACGATCGCCACGCTCGCCTCGGTGGTCGGCGGGCTGCTGGGCTATGCCATCGGCTGGGGCCTGTGGGACACGGTCGGCATCCAGATCGTCGGCGCGCTGGGCATGGCCGAGAATTTCCCCGTCGCCGCGTGCTATCTGCGCGAATTCGACTGGGAGGCGATCGTGGTCGCCGGCGCCACGCCGGTGCCCTTCAAGCTGCTCACCATCGCCTCGGGCTTCGTGGCGATGAACCTCGTCACCTTCGTGCTCGCCAGCCTGGTGGGGCGGGGCATGATCTTCTTCACCGTGGGCGTGCTGTTCCGGATCTTCGGCGCCCCGATCAAGCGCTTCATCGACAAGTATCTCGGCCTCGTCACCGCGGCCTTCGTGGCGCTGGTGATCGGCGGCGTGCTGGTCCTCACCATGGCCGGCCACGGCGGCGACGACCCCACCGACGCCTGCGCGGGCGCGACCTACGAGAGCCTGGGGCTGGAGGGGTAGGGCCGGGGCCTAAAGGGACGTACGGCTTTCACCGGCCTTAAGGAACCTAGCGCGTACGAACGTATCTAGCTGCTCAGCAAGATGCCCGCGGCCAGACCCGAGCACATGGCTATGAACAAGCAGACCGCGGCGAATATCCAATCGAAGGGCTTGCTCGCTTGAGGTGGGGACCACAGCTGGCTGTCGAATTCATCAAGTCCGCGGAGGCGTCGTCGAGGCACGGTTGTCTCCTAGAGTTGTGTCGTTCATCCGAAGAGCTTTGACGCACTTCGTCAGGTGAGCTTCGAGCGCCGTAAGATATTCAATGCCCGCCTCTTGGCGGAATGTGATGAGGTCAACGCCCCCTTTAGAGCGGTTACAAGGCCCGCAAGCAAAGACCATGTTATGCAGGAGGTCGCTGCCTCCGTTCGCACGAGGTCGCAGGTGGTCTCTCGTGCATTGTTGAGAAAGAGGCTGTGGTGGCATCCAGACCTTACAGTGGAAGCAATGGCCACCCCACTGCTCGAAGGCGGTCTTGAGCGCGACAGCCGCGCCAACCTCCTTTTTATTCTTGCCGACAGTGTAAAGCGCCGTTCCGCAACCATCAAAGCGCGCAAACCGGATGGAATTGTAAGGCTTCGTCGAAAGCGGATGAGCCGCTATGAGGGCGTGCAGCGGGGGCATCGGCGAAATCTAGCGAAAGAAGCCTAACGTCTGCTTTCCACCCACATCAGCCCCCCACCGAAGCGACGTACCCAACCATAAGAAAACGGGGCGGCACCTCGCGGCCCGCCCCGTCTGCTCGGCATAAGTTTCCGGCCAGTCAGCCCTCGAACTGGGTCTCCAGCGTGATCTCGCAGGTCAGCAGCTTGGAGATCGGGCAACCCTTCTTGGCCTCGGCCGCCAGTTCTTCAAACTTCGTCTTGTCGAGGCCGGGGACACTCGCCCTGGTCGAGAGCGCGGACTTGGTCACGGTGAAGCCGTCGCCGTCCTTTTCGAGGCTGACCTCGGCCGAGGTCTCGAGCGTGCCGTCCTCGTGTCCGGCATCGGCCAGCTTGAAGGCGAGCGCCATGGTGAAGCAGCTCGCATGGGCGGCGGCGATCAGCTCTTCGGGGTTGGTGCCGGCCTTGTCCTCGAACCGGGTCTGGAAGCCGTAGGGCTGGTCCGAAAGCGCGCCCGACTGGGTCGAGACATGGCCCTTGCCGCCCTTGCCGAGGCCTTCGTATTTCGCGCTGCCGGTCTTCGTGATCGTCATGGTGTGTCCTTCGATTCTTTTGGGGTTCACTCGAAAGACGGTTCAGGCGCGGGCGTGTTCCGTCAGATGCCGAAGGCCTTGAGCAGCGCGTCAAAAGTGTTCTCGAGGCCCGCGCGCACGCCCTTGCGCTGCCCGGCCATCGGCGCTTCCTCGATGATGAGGACACCCTGTCCGTTCGCATCCTCGTCGGCCACCCGGTCGCGGAACAGCGGTTCGCGGCCGAAGAGGTAGGGCTGGAAGGTCTCGTTGCGGCGGATCGCGTAGCCGGTGCGCGCCGAGAAGCCGAGCAGCTGGTCCTGCCCGAAGACGCGGCCCGCCCGCGCCGGCTCGACCCGAACGCCGCGTCCGCCCTTGACGATCAGCCCGGCGGGACCGTGGAAGACGAGGTAGCGGAACTGGAAGGTCAGCCAGGCATGGAGGCTGAACAGTCGCCAGCGGCTGCGGATCGCGAGCGGGCGGTCGATCGGCTGGACCACCGCGGCGAGCGCGCGCGGCTGGAGCACCAGCGCGGCGCCCGGCGCAAGGTCGATCCGCGCGATTTCGGCGAAGGGATCGGCGCGGGCCGAGATGCCGAACATCGCGCCCTCTCCGCGCGCGCGGGTGAGAAAGGCCATGCCGCTCGCCAGGCTGGTCAGCGGATCGCGCCAGCTGAGCAGCCATTTCGTCCGCATGTCGGCGCCGCTCTGGCTCGACTGGAGGAAGCTTTGCCGCACGAGCAGCTCCTCGCCCGCACCGAGCTCGATCTGGAGCGAGGGGGCGGAGCGCTCGCTTGCCACGATCGGTTCGGGCACCGGCTCGCGCCCGGTGATGAGGCGGATCGGGGGGCGGCGTTCGGCCAGCGGGGCGAGCCCGAAATAGAACAGCGTGCGGATGGCGAAGGGCATCAGCAGGATGCCGAGGAGGGCGAGGGCGGCGCGCCCCATCACGTCGCGCAGGGTCGTGTTCGATATGCCAGCGGCCGGGTCGGGCAGGATCGCGGCGGCGGCGTCTTCCAGCGCCGCGAGGCGCTGGCGGGCCGCGCTGGCGGCGCGGGCGGCGGCGAGCCCCCGTGTTCGCCGGTCGATCCGGTCGCGGGCCTCGGCGCAGCGCGTGTCGCGCCGCTCGGTCAGCGCCTGCCGCTCGCGCAGGAATATGGTGCGCAGGTTGCGCTCCAGCGGCTCCTGCCGGTCAAAGGTGGCGAGGGCGGCGCTCGCCTCGTTGCACAGCCGGCGGGAGGCGGCGATGGCGCCCTCGGTCGGGATGCGCGCGTAGTCGGCCAGGCGGTTCTCCGCCTCGGCCAGAGCGGCCTCGCGCGTGCTGCGCTCGCTCGCCGCTTCCAGCGCGGCGATCTCGGCGTCGAGCGCGGCGGCCTGCAGTTCCAGCCGCTTGCGATCGAGAATGCGCGAGGGGCGGATGCGGTCGAGCCAGCCGCTCCCTTCCGCGAGGTCGGCCGTCAGCGCCGCCCGTTCGGCCCGCGCGGCGGCGAGGCGGCTTGCCACCGCCTCCGCGCTCGCCCCGCCGATCGCTTCGGTCCGGGCCTCGAGCGCGGCCTGCGCGGCGGCGCGCTCCTCGGCCAGCCGGTCGCGCACCTCGGCGACCGACATCGCGTCCTGCCGCAGATTCTCGCCCGAGAACTGCCCCGAGATCGCGGGCCAGGCGAACAGGTAGAACGCGATCGCCGCGCATAGCAGCAAATAGAGCAGCCCGGTGCGGCCCAGCCATCCGAGCAGCGGTTTCACCGCGCCGCCTTTGACAAGGGGAGGCTCAGATGATGCCGACCGCTTTGCCGGCCTTTTCGAAGATCGCGAGGATCTCGCCCACTTCCTCTTCCGAATGTTCGGCGCAAAGCGAGCAGCGCAGCAGGGTCATGTTGGCGGGCGTTGCCGGCGGGCGCGCGAGATTGACGTAGAGCCCGCCCTTGATCAGCGCCTCCCACATCGCCGCGCCCTGTTCGAGGTCGGGCATGATCACCGCGATGATCGCGCTTTCGGGCTCCTCGGTGCCGAGCTGAAAGCCGAGGTCCTTCAGCCCCTTGTGCAGCGCCTTGGAATTCTCCCACAGATGCGCGCGTTTCTCGCCGCCATCCATCAGCTTGCGGATCGAGGTGCAGGCGGTCGCCACCACACTCGGCGGCAGGCTGGCGGTGAAGACATAGGGGCGACAGACCAGCCGCATGATCTCGAACTTGGGATGGTTCGAGACGCAGAAACCGCCGACCGTGCCCACGCTCTTGGAGAAGGTGCCGATGATGAAATCGACGTCGTCGATCACGCCCGCCTGCTCCACCACGCCGCGCCCGTTTGCGCCGATGAAGCCCATCGAATGCGCCTCGTCGACCAGCACCATCGCGCCGTATTTCTTGGCGACCGCGACCATCTCCTTGAGCGGCGCGATGTCGCCGAGCATCGAATAGACGCCCTCGAGCACGACCAGCTTGCCCGCGCCTTCGGAAATGCGCTTGAGGCGCTTTTCCATCGCCTCGATATCGTTGTGCCTGAACGGCACGATCTCGGCATCGCCCAGCTTGCAGCCGTCCCAGATGCTGGCATGGCTGTCGATGTCGAGGACGATGTAGTCGCCCTTGCCCGCGATCGTGCTGATGATCCCGAGATTGGCCTGATAGCCGGTGGAAAACACCATGGCGTGGTCGAAGCCGTAGAATTCGCGCAGCGCGTCCTCGACCTCGCGGTGGCCCTGATAGGTGCCGTTCAGCACCCGGCTGCCGGTGGTCCCGCTGCCGAAATCGCGCAGGGCCTGCTCGCCCGCCGCGATCACGTCGGGGTCGAAGGTCATGCCCATGTAATTGTAGGTGCCGAGCAGGATCGTGTCGCGCCCGTTGCACACCGCCCGGGTGGGGGAGAGGACTTTCTCCATCACCAGGTTGAACGGGTCCTCGACGCCCTTCGCCAGCAGTCCCTCGCGCATGGCAATGACGGGGTCGAACTTGGAGAACAGATCGCCCGCCTTGCTCTCGTCGATCCGGGTCTCGTCCGCCGGGCGGTCCGGCTGGCTGATGCCTTCGCTCATCAGGCGGACCGCAGCTTGTGCACCGCGTCGACCAGCTGGCCGTAGGTCACGATCTCGGCCTGCTGGTTCATCGAGATGATGATGTCGAACTCGTCCTCGATCTCGGCGACGAAATCCATCACGGTCAGGCTGTCGAATTCGAGATCGTTCTGGAAGCTCGTATCCTCGGTGATCGTCACCCCCTTCTTGTTGAAAGGCTCGGCGATCTCGCGGATCTTGGCGTCGGTTTCGGCGCGGTCCATGTGGGTCGGGTCCTTGCTTGCCTGCGTTGTCGATTGTCTGCGTCGATTGTCTGCCGCGTGCAGGCGGGGCAGGTCCGGCGCTCGGGCCGATCCGCCCCCGCGCGCGGGGATGTTCCTTCACGCGGCCAAACGGCCTGCGCGGGCGCTTGTCAAGCCGATGGCCCTTTGCGGCCGCCTGAACGAGGCTGCCGGTTCAGGCCGGGAGCAGCTCGCGCACGGCGGCCATGAACGGCCCGATCGAGACCGGCTTGGCAAGATAATCCTCCGCCCCCGCGCCGCGGATGCGCTCCTCGTCGCCCTTGCCGGCATAGGCGGTGACGGCGAGCACCGGCGTGGTGGCGAGCGCGGGGTCCCCCTTGATCTGCGCGATCAGGTCGAGGCCCGAGACATGGGGCAGCTGGATGTCCATGATCACGAGGTCGGGCGCGAATTTGCGGGTCGTCGTCAGCACGTTCTGCCCGTCGGCCACCGGCACCACCTCGAAGCCGTTGGCCTTGAGCACGTCGCAGAACAGTTTGCGGTTGAGATCGTTGTCCTCGACAACCATTATACGCTTCGTCACGCGACTGCTCCCGGCCCTGTCCGGCAGGCGCGTTAAGCCCTTCGACGGAGATAGACAATTCCACCTGGACCATCCGCCCCCAGCCGCTTTCCGCCCGAGACCCGCGACCCTTCGGTGCTGGCGCTCGAGGCGCTCGGCTGGGCGCTGGCCGACGGGGACCGCGCCGACCGGCTGCTGTCGCTGACCGGCCTCACGCCCGAGCGGCTGCGCCACGGGATCGAGGACCGGGCGGTGCAGGCCGCCGTGCTCGAATTCATCGCCAATCATGAACCCGATCTGGTGCTCGCGGCCGACGCGCTGTCGACCACGCCCGAGGCGCTGGTCGCCGCGCACCGGAGCCTCGAGGGCGGGAACGGGGCATGAGCAATGCGAATGGCAATTCGGGCAACAGGCCGCTGATCGTCTCCGACTGCGACGAGGTGCTGCTCCACATGGTCGCGCATTTCCGCGACTGGCTGGCGGAGGAGACCGAGGTCGATTTTCTCATGGACGGCGCCGATTTCGGCAGCGCGGTGCGCCATCGCGGCACCGGCGACCCGGTCGATCAGGCGCAGGTGTGGAAGCTGCTCGGCCAGTTCTTCGACACGCAGATGGACCGCCAGCTGCCGATTCCCGGTGCAATCGAGGGGATCAACACGCTGGCGGAGCGGGCCGATGTCGTGATCCTCACCAATCTGGTGGATGCACGGCAGGAACGCCGCCGGGTCCAGCTCGAAAAGCTGGGGCTCGAGGCGCGCGTCTTCACCAATCAGGGGCCGAAGGGTCCGGCGCTCAAGCGCATTCTGGACGAATACCGGCCGAGCAAGGCGATCTTCATCGACGATCTGCCGCAGCACCA
Organism: Erythrobacter sp.; assembly: GCA_025698865.1. Classification (GTDB taxonomy): domain Bacteria; phylum Pseudomonadota; class Alphaproteobacteria; order Sphingomonadales; family Sphingomonadaceae; genus Qipengyuania. The sequence goes on from JAILWQ010000007.1 coordinate 61,079, forward strand.
TCTCTCGGCCCGCGAGACGATCCCCGACATCACCACGCTTCACCTGTGCGGCGAGCCGCTGCTCGCCCCGCATATCGACTGCGCCCACAAGGCCGGCCACGCCGACGCCCGGATCGACACCTGGGACGAGGCGCTGCCCTGGCTCGAGGCCCAACTGGAAAAGGAACCCGCATGACCATCGCCCAACGACTGACCGATCTCGGCATCGAACTGCCCAAGGCGGCCGCCCCGGTGGCGAGCTACCAGCCGCTCGTCGTCCATGGCGACATGGCCTATCTCTCGGGCCAGCTGCCCTTCATCGACGGGGAACTCGTCACCGGCAAGCTCGGCAAGGATGTCGATCTCGACCGCGGACAGGCCGCGGCGCGCGCGTGCGGGCTGATGATCGTCGCCCAGCTCGACGCGGCGGGCCTGCTCGAACGGGTCGAGCGGATCGTCAAGCTCGGCGGCTTCGTCGCCAGCGTGCCCGAATTCACCGACCAGCCCAAGGTGGTGAACGGCGCGTCCGACCTCATGGCCGAGATCTTCGGCAATGCCGGCAAGCACGCCCGCAGCGCGGTCGGCGTGCCGGTCCTGCCGCTGAATGCCGCGGTCGAAGTGGATGCGATCATTGCCCTCAAGGGCGCGTGATCGTCCTTCTAATTTGCGCGCGCTCGATCGCCTGCTGACCTCGCCGCCCGACCTCGCACGGGTCGGCTGGCTCTCCCAGTGGACCTATGCCCACCGTGGATTCCATGGCGGCGAGGTGCCGGAAAACACGCTGCTGGCCTTCGCCGCCGCCGCCGATGCCGGGCTGGGGATCGAATGCGACATTCAGCGCTCGGCCGACGGGACGGCGATGGTCTTCCACGACTGGGAGCTCGACCGGCTGATCGAGAGCGAGGGCGCGCTGGGCGACCAGGCGAGCGATTTTCTCGAGACGCTGAAATATCGCGGACAGGATTACGGGATCGCCCAGCTGGTGACGCTGCTCGACCTCGTTGCCGGGCGCGTGCCGCTGCTGATCGAGATCAAGTCGCGCCCGCGCTACGACATCGCGCGCAGCTGCGCTGCCGTGGCACAGGGCCTGTCGGGCTATGAGGGGCTGCACGCCGTGATGAGCTTCGATCCGCGCGTTTCGCGCTGGTTCCGCCGCCACTCGCCGCAGACCGTGCGCGGGCTGGTGATGCGCGAGGATGCGCACGGCCACACGCAGTCGGCGTGGCGGCGGCATGTGGCGCTGTGGATCGCGCGGCCCGAATTCGTCGCCTACCACATCGATGCGCTGCCCAACCGCTTCGCCGCCGATCTGCGCCGGCGCGGATTTCCGATGCCGAGCTGGACGGTCGACAGCCCGGAGAAGCTCGCGACAGTGCGCCGCCACGCCGACGCGGCGATCGCCGAGGGGGCGGGGCTGGAACTGGCGGGCCTCGACATGGCGGGGAGGGCATGAGCGAACTCGTCGCCAGAGTCGGCGGATCGGTCGGCGCCTTTCCCGCTGCCGAATGGGACGCGCTCGCGGGCGGCAATCCCTTCGTCTCCCACGCCTTCCTCACCGCACTCGAGGATTCGGGCAGCGTTGGCGAGGGGACCGGCTGGCAGCCCGTGCCGCTGGTCATCTCTGCCCAAAACGAGGGCGGAGAAGGGGGACCGCTGCTCGCCGCGCTGCCCGCCTATCTCAAGGGCCACAGCCAGGGCGAATACGTCTTCGACCACAGCTGGGCCGATGCCTACGAGCGGGCCGGGGGGCGCTATTACCCCAAGCTCCAGATCGCCGCGCCCTTCACCCCCGCCACCGGGCCGCGCCTGTTGCTGTCGGACGATGCGCTGGCCGCCCCGCTGCTGGGAGCGGCGGAGCAGCTGTGCGGCCAGAACGGTTTTTCCTCGGCCCACGCGACTTTCCTCGATCCGGCACAGGCTCCGCTGTTCGAAAATGCCGGGTGGATGATGCGCAGCGACGTGCAATATCACTGGTTCAACCGCGATTATGTCGATTTCGACGCGTTTCTTGCCGAACTTTCCTCGCGCAAGCGCAAGGATCTGCGCAAGGAACGCCGCGCGGCGCAGGAGCAGGTGCGGATCGAGCGGCTGCGCGGCGACGAGATCCGGCCCGAACACTGGGACGCGTTCTGGCTGTTCTATCAGGACACCGGCGCGCGCAAATGGGGCTCGCCCTACCTCACCCGCGAGGCGTTCGACCTGTTCCACGAGAGGATGGGCGAGCGATTGCTGCTGGTGATGGCTTTCGCCGGGAGCGAACCCGTCGCGGGCGCGCTCAATTTCATCGGGCCGGACGCGCTCTACGGCCGCTACTGGGGCTGCCTCGCGGACATCCGCTTCCTGCATTTCGAGCTGAGCTATTACCAGGCGATCGAGGCCGCGATCGAGCTCGGCCTGTCGCGGGTCGAGGCCGGCGCACAGGGCCAGCACAAGCTCGCCCGAGGCTACGAACCGGTCGAGACGCTGTCCGCCCACTGGATCGCCGATCGCGGCTTCCGCTCGGCAGTGGCAGACTTCCTCGAGCGCGAACGCGAGGGCGTGGCGCTGGAGCGCAATTTCCTCGAAGAGCGGCTGCCCTTCCGCAAGGGATAGCTAGGCCGCGCGGCGAGCCTTGGCGCCAAGCCATTCGCGCGCCCGGCGCTGGGCTTCGGCGATCTCGCGCGCGGTCATTTCCTCGGCGATGTCGGCGCGGCACCAGGCGGCTTCCTCGTGCCCCTCGGCCGCCGCGATGTTGAACCATTTGTGCGCTTCGACGAGGTCGCATTCGACCCCGTGGCTGCCGGTAGAGAAAGCGACCGCGAGATCGTAGAGCGCGCCCGTGTTGCCGGCGGCATGGGATGCGAGGCACTTGCCGAGAAGTTCGGCCGCCCCGGCCCCCTGTCGGATAAGGCCTTCGCCCCCCTGGATGGTCGTGAGTTGCATGTGCAATTCCCCCTTCCGCCGGCCTTCCAAGCCAATGTTCACTCCCGATTCCCGGGCCGGCGCGATTCCTCTTTTGCCGCTGTCATGGTCAACAAAGGGTTAACGCTGTCGGCCGGCCCGTCCGGGAAGTCCGGGATACGCGCCAAGTGGATGGATTTCCCGGATTCTCGCTTGTGCCTTATCCTGGGCATGCCTATAGGCCCCGCCCATCGGACCGGCGGCAGCGACACGGATAATCCGGGCGCGGCGGGGTGGCGACGGCCGACAGGTTTCTGGGGTTCGAGAGTTCGATGGCCACCGCGATCAGTCTTGACGAAAAGAGGCTCGCCCGGGTCAAGGCCGAGGTCGGCGAGGGCTATGTTCCCGACGAGGCCGAGGAATATATGGGCGCCGACCAGCTCAATTATTTCCGCCTGCTGCTGCTCGAATGGAAGCGTTCGATCCGCGACGCGGCCGAAAGCACGCTCCAGTCCCTGCAGGACGGCCCGATCCGCGAACCCGACCTTGCCGACCGCGCCTCGAGCGAGACCGACTGGGGCATCGAACTGCGGACCCGCGATCGCCAGCGCAAGCTCGTCGCCAAGATCGACGCCGCGCTGCGCCGCATCGACGAGGGCGAATACGGTTTCTGCGAGGTGACCGGCGATCCCATTGGCCTCGGCCGGCTGATCGCCCGCCCGGTCGCGACCATGACGGTCGAGGCGCAGGAGGCGCACGAGCGTACCGAAAAGGTCTCTCGCGACAGATAGGGTTTCCCGGGCCAGCGCGCTTACCCTTTGTTCAGCGATTTTCGACTACCAGCCTATCGACCCGCCACAATCGACCTGATACCCGAGACGTCAGGAAGGGAACCGACCAGAATGTCCGCCGTCAACACGCGCAATCTCGACCGCGACAGCCTTTTCCTGTTGGGCGAGCTGCTCGTCGACGGGCAGGGCGATCCGGTCCGCGTGAAGATCCGCAACCTTTCCGCCGGGGGCATGATGGCCGAGGGCGATATGGACGTCGAACGTGGTGCACGGGTCACCGTCACCCTGCGCAATATCGGCAAGGTCAGCGGCAGCGTCGCCTGGGTGCAGGACAATCGCATTGGCGTCGCCTTCGAGTACGAGATCGATCCCAAGCTCGCCCGCGCTCCGGTGGGAACCGGCGAGACCACGCCGCGCTACACGCGCCCGGTGCTCGCCCGAACGGTGAGCGAAGACTGGACCGGACCCGTCCGCAAGCTCTGACCGCCGCACGCTCCGACCGCGACCGGGCCGATCGGGCAAGGCAGGTGCTGACGCGGGGCGCGCGACTTGCTAGCGCATCATCCATGCGACGCCTTCTCGCCCTTCTGCTCCTGCCCCTGCTCCTGTGGGGCTGCGGCGGCGGGCGTTCGGACGGGGAAGTGGACGTCGCGATCATCGGCGATCCGGCGGACCTTGCAGCCGACGGCCTGCGCCTCGGCCCCGTAGGGCAACACCTTCGCGCCGCCCGGGCGCAGGGCCTAGTGCGGCTCGACGAGGCGGGGCAGGTGGTGCCGGCCATCGCGGAGCGCTGGATCGTCACCGACGACGGCACCAGCTACATCTTCCGCATCCGCGAATTCGATCTGCCGGGGGGCGAGCGGCTGGACGCGCGCGCCGTGCGCGATTCGCTGCGGACGACGATCGCGGGGCTTCGGGGCACCTCGATGGGCCTCGATTTCGGCAAGCTGCGCGACGTGCGGGCCATGGCGGGCCGGGTGGTGGAAATCCGCCTGAAGAGTCCGATGCCCGAACTGCTGCATCTGCTGGCCCAGCCCGAAATGGGACTTTCGATCGGCGGGGCCGCGATCGGCCCGATGATCGCCACGCGCGAGGACATTTCGGTCAATCTCGCCGCCATGTCCCCCCAGGCACGCGGGCTCCCGCGCCAGCCCGGCTGGGAAGAAGCCGTTCGGGCGGTGCGCCTGTCCGCGGTGTCCGCGCCCGCCGCGGTCCAGGGCTTCGCCGACGGGCGTTACGATGTGGTGCTGGGCGGGACTCTCACCGATTTTCCGCTGGCCGAGGCCGGCCCGCTGGCACGCGGGACCATCCGGCTGAATTCGACGATCGGGCTGTTCGGCCTCGATATCCGGCGCGGCGAGGGGTTCCTGGCCGATCCCGCCAATCGCGAGGCGCTGTCGATGGCGCTCGACCGGGCCGCTCTGATCCAGCCCTTCAACATCGCCGGCTGGAACGCCGCGACGAGCATCGTGCCCGACGATATCTCGCAGACCGACGGGACCGGCGACGAGGGCTGGGCGGCGCAGACGATCGAACGGCGGCGCCAGCGCGCGCGCGAGGTGGTCGGGGCCTGGGCGCGCACGAATGGCGAGGTGGTCCTGCGCATCGTCCTGCCCGAAGGTCCGGGGGCGGACATCCTGCTGCGCGGGCTCGCCTCGCAATGGGGCGAGATCGGGGTGCGGCTGGTGCGCATCACCGGTGACGGCGTGCGCAGCGGTGCACAGGGCGCGGTCGATCTGGTCCTGCGCGACCGGGTCGCCCGTTTCGGTGGATCGCTGTGGTTCCTCAACCAGTTCAACTGCACGGTCACGCGCGGCATCTGCTCCGAGGACGTCGACTTCCTGGTCGATCTCGCCAACAACGCCTCCGACCCCGCCGAGAGCGCAAGCTACATGGCGGAGGCCGAGGCCGCGCTCGACGCGCTGGAGCCCTTCATTCCCATCGGCGCGCCGATACGCTGGTCGATGGTCCGCGCCGATGTCGAAGGCTTCAGCGAAAATCCCTGGGCGCTGCATCCCTTGTTCCCGCTGTCCCGCGCGCCCATCTAGGCCGCATGGACGACAATCGCTCGAACGCGCAGCCCCGGTCCTTCACCTTCGGGACCAGCGCCGGCCCCGGAAGCGAGGGTCTCGACATGCCGATGGGACGGGACATCCATTCCATACGCCGCCGGTTGGAGGCGATGGAGCACATTCTCGAGCGCAGCTTCCGTGTTCCCGGCATCAATTATCCCGTCGGCCTAGACGCGATTATCGGCCTGATCCCGGTGGTGGGCGATCTGGTGGCCGCCGCCATGGGGTCGTATATCGTGTGGGAGGCGCGCAATCTGGGCCTGCCCAAGTGGAAGCTGTGGCGCATGGGCGGCAATATCGCGCTCGACACCGCGATCGGCGCGATCCCGCTGGTGGGCGACGCCTTCGACCTTGCCTTCCGCTCCAACACCCGGAACCTGCGGATCATCCGCAAGCATCTCGACAAACATCACCCGGCCACCCGTACGATCGAGCAGTAGCGCAGCCAGACGTTTCGCTCCATGCGATCCCGCGCTAGGGCGGGGCCATGGCCAAGGATGTCACCTACTCCTCCTATCTCGATCTCGACCGCATTCTGGCGGCGCAGCACCCGGTTTCGGGCGCGCATGACGAGATGCTGTTCATCATCGTCCACCAAGCGAGCGAGCTGTGGCTCAAGCTCTGCCTGCACGAGCTGGAGGCCGCGCGCGACCGGATCGCGGCGGACGATCTGCGCCCCGCCTTCAAGATGCTCGCCCGCGTGGCGCGGGCTCAGGGCCAGCTGATCCAGAGCTGGGACGTGCTCAGCACCATGACCCCGCACGATTATTCGACCGTGCGCCCGCATCTCGGCGGCTCGAGCGGGTTCCAGAGCGCGCAGTACCGGTTGATGGAATTCCTGCTCGGCGGACGCAATCCGGACATGGTGACGATGCACGAGGCGGTCCCCGAGGTCGCGGCGCAGCTGCGGGAGGAGCTGACCCGGCCGAGCATCTATGCCGAGACCATCGCGCTACTTTCGCGCCGCGGCTTCGCCATTCCCGATGACGTGCTGAACCGCCCGCATGAGGCGACATGGGACCGCTCCGAGGCGGTCGAGGCGGCATGGGCGGAGATCTACCGCAACCCGCAGGACCTGTGGGACCTCTACGAGCTGGCGGAGAAGCTGGTCGATCTCGAATACCATTTCCAGCGCTGGCGCTTCGGCCATTTGAAGACCGTTGAGCGGATCATCGGCTTCAAGAAGGGCACCGGCGGCACGCCCGGCGTCCCCTATCTCGGCAAGGTGCTGGAACAGGCCTTCTTCCCCGAACTGCTGAGCGTGAGGACGGCCCTGTGAAGAAGCGCATCTGGGACATCTCGCAGACGCTGCGGCCCGAACTGCCCGTGTGGCCGGGCGACACGCAATTCGCCTTCGCGCGGACGTGGCGCATGGACGAAGGCTCGCCGGTCAATGTCGGGCGGATGACGATGAGCACGCATTCGGGCACCCATGGCGATGCGCCGCTCCATTACGGGGTCGATGCGCCCGACATCGCCAGCGTCTCGCTCGAGCCGTATCTCGGCGAGTGCCTGGTGGTCGATGCACGGGGCGTGACCGGGGGCGAAATCGATATCGGCGACCTGCCGCATCTCGGCAGCGCCGACCGCGTGCTGTTCCGCACCTTCGACGCCTTTCCGCACGATCGCTGGGACGAGAACTTCACCGCCATCGCCGCCGAGACGGTCGAATGGCTGGCGATGCAGGGCGTTCGCCTGATCGGGACCGACGCGCCCAGCGTCGATCCGCAGGAGAGCAAGATCATGGCCGCGCACCTGGCCGTTCTGGAACACGACATGCGCATTCTCGAGGGGCTGGTGCTCGATGACGTGCCGGAGGGGCGCTACGAACTGATTGCATTGCCGCTCAAGATCGCGGGCGGCGATGCGGGCCTCTGCCGCGCGATCCTGCGGGAGCTGTGACATGAAGGACCGGGCAAGACATCTCGATGCCGCCGACCCGCTGGCCAGCTATCGCGATCGGTTCGACGTGCCGGAGGGCGTGATCTATCTCGACGGCAATTCGCTCGGTTGCCTGCCGAGCGAGACGCCCGAACGGCTGGCCGAAGTGGTCCGCGGCGAATGGGGCACGGGCCTCATCCGTTCGTGGAACGACGCCGACTGGATCGCCATGCCGCAGCGCGTCGGTGCCAAGATCGCCCCGCTGATCGGCGCCGCGCCGCACGAGGTGATCGCCTGCGACAGTGTGTCGGTGAACCTGTTCAAGCTGATCTCGGCCGCGCTCGCCATGCGACCGGGCCGCAAGGTGGTGCTGAGCGAGCCGGGCAATTTCCCGACCGATCTCTACATGATCGACGGGCTGGAACGGCAGGGCCTTGCCGAGCGGCGGCTGGCGAAGCGCGGCGATCTGCCCGGCGCGCTGGACGAGGACGTCGCGCTGCTGCTCCTCACCCATGCGCATTACAAGACCGGCGAACTGTTCGACATGGCCGCGCTGACCCGCGCCGCGCACGAGGCGGGGGCGCTGGTCCTGTGGGACCTGTCGCACTCCGCCGGAGCCTATCCGGTCCATCTCGGCGAATGCGAGGCCGATTTCGCGGTCGGCTGCGGCTACAAATATCTGAACGGCGGACCCGGCGCGCCGGCCTTCGCCTTCGTCGCCGAGCGCCATCACGAGGCGGTGCGCCAACCGCTGAGCGGCTGGATGGGCCACGCCGCGCCCTTCGAATTCTCCGACGACTATGCGCCTGCGCCGGGCGTTGATCGCCTGCTTTGCGGTACGCCGCCGATCCTCGGAATGGCCGCGCTGGAAGTGGGGGTGGATCTCATCGCCGAGATCGGGGTCGACCGGCTCTACGCCAAGTCGAAGGCGCTGTCGGAATTCTTTCGCCAGTGCCTGTCCGAGCATGGCGTCACGTTCGATCTCGTCAGCCCGACCGATCCGGACATGCGCGGCAGCCAACTCTCCTTCCGTCACGAAAACGCCTATGCGCTCAGCCAGGCCCTCATCGCGCGCGGCGTGATCGGCGATTTCCGCGATCCCGACATCCTGCGCCTGGGCTTCGCACCCGCTTATCTGAGCTTTGCCGACATCGCCGAAGCGGCCCGGCACCTCGCCGAGGTGCTGGACAGCGGCGAATGGCAGCGGCCCGAGTTCGGCGAGAGGGCAGCGGTTACCTGAAGCGGGTCAGGCGGCGCGCGGCGCCGTGTCCGCCAGCGCATCGGCGAGGGGATAGAGTTCCTCGTTCTCGCGCCGAATGCGCGTGCCGAGCGCCGCGAAGACCTTCGCGCTGTGCTTGCGGAACGCTTCTGCTTCCCGCTGAAGCTTTTCGGGACTGCTCCAGCGCTCGACGAATTCCGCGTAGGCGGCACCGAGATCGCCCATCTGGATGCTGAAATTGCGGGCCATGCCGGCGGTCCGCTCGTCCTCGGACGCCATCATCGCGGGGTAGAGCACCTTGTCTTCCGCCACCAGATGCATCTGCAGGACACCCGTAAGGCGGGCCAGTCGCGTGGTGATCTGGCGGGCACTGAAGGCGGTGATCTCCGCGTCGATGTCGCCCTGCAACTGCGAGACGATTTCGAGCAGCGTATCGTGCTGGCGGCGAAGATTGGCAGTGCGGCTCATGGATTTTCCCCGGCTGGAAGCGAGCGCCCCGGCTAGGCCGACAAGGATAATTTTCTGCTAACGCCGCGCGGGCCGAAGTCGATCAGGCCTCCAGCTCGATGTCCCAGTAGAGCCAGTCCCGCCATGTCTCGTGGAGGTAGTTCGGCGGAAATTGCCGGCCGTGCTGTTGCAGCTGCCAGTGCGTTGGCCGGATCGGTTCGGCGTAGAGCTGCATCCCCGCCTGTTGCGGCGTGCGCCCGCCCTTCTTCATGTTGCACGGCGCACAGGCGGTGGCGATGTTCTCCCAGGTGGTGCGCCCGCCCAGGCGCCGGGGCACGACATGGTCGAAGGTCAGGTTCTTCATCTCGCCGCAGAACTGGCACGAGAAACGATCGCGCAGGAACAGGTTGAAGCGGGTGAAGGCGGGAAATTCGCTTGGTTTCACATATTGCTTGAGCGCGATCACGCTGGGGATTCTCATGTCGAGCGAGGGCGAGTGGACGCGCCGGTCGTAGCTCTCGATCACCGTTACCCGGTCGAGGAAGATTGCCTTGATCGCGGTCTGCCACGGCCACAGGCTGAGCGGGTAATAGGAGAGCGGGGTGTAATCCGCGTTCAGCACCAGGCTGGGGCAGGCGTCCAGCTTGCGTGTGGGATCGTCCTCGGTGCTGCGGAAGCGCGCGGCCCGCTCGAGCAGGTCATCCCTTAACATCGGTACTCGACATGCCTCGATGCCCTCCCTGACGATTATGGAGAATGCCATCGCAGCGCAAAGCGTCAAGACTGTTACGGACAGCCTATCCACAGGGTTATCCCGTCGCTTGCGGCTTGGCAGCCGCGCGCCAGCGGCTAGGGCGTGCCGATGGTCGTCACCCGCTTCGCCCCGAGCCCGAACGGTTCGCTCCATCTCGGCCATGCCTTCTCGGCGATCACCGCGCATGATCTGGCGCGCGAGGCGGCCGGAAGGGGGGAGGGCGGCCGGTTCCTGCTGCGGATCGAGGATATCGACGGCCCGCGTTCCCGCCCCGAACTCGCCGACGAATTTCGCCGCGACCTCGAATGGCTGGGCCTCGAATGGGAGGAGGTGCCGGCGCAATCGACGCGCCTTGCCAGCTACGATGCGGCGACGGCGCGCTTGCTGGATGCGGGATTGCTGTTCCCCTGCACCTGCACCCGGGCCGAGATCGCGGCAATGCAGCCGCGCGTCGGCCAGGATGGCGCGATCTATCCCGGCACCTGCAAGGGGCGGCTGCTCGATCCGGAAAAGCATGCCGCGCTGCGGCTCGACATGGACAGGGCCATGGCGCGGGTGGGCGAGATCGGGTGGAGCGATGCGCTGGCGGGGGCACAGATCGCCGATCCGCGCGAGTTCGGCGATGTCGTGCTGGTGCGCAAGGATGCGCCCGCCAGCTACCATCTCGCCGCCACGCTCGACGATGCGGCGGATGGGGTCACTCTGGTGACGCGCGGGCGCGACCTGTTCCACGCGACCCACATCCACCGGGTGTTGCAGGCCCTGCTCGGCCTGCCGGTGCCGCGATGGCATCACCACGAATTGCTGCTCGATCCGGACGGGCAGAAGCTCGCCAAGCGGCGCAACTCGCCCTCGCTTGCCGATCGCCGCGCGGCCGGGGAAGACGGACGCTTGCTCGCCGAGCAACTGCGCTTGCGGAGATTTCCGGATGACATTTCGCTGTCGGAGCCTACATCGGAGGCACCATGACCACTCTTCTCGTCATCCTCCTCGTGATTCTGTGCGCGCTGGTCGTCTTTTCGCTGGTGCGCGGGATCGTCGCCTTCCTCAAGAGCACCAAGATTGACCTGCAGAGCGGGCAGCAGACCGATGCGACGGACATGCAGCTGTTGCAGAACAAGATGATGTTCAACCGCATCAAGTATCAGGCGCTGGCCGTCGTCGTGGTCGCCATTCTGCTCGCCGTGGCGCAGTAATCCCGCTAGCGCGCGGGACATGGTCAAGCTCAACAAGATCTACACCCGCACGGGCGATACCGGCTCGACCGGTCTCGTCGACGGATCGCGCCTGCCGAAACATGCCGCGCGCATGGAAGCGATCGGCGCGGTGGACGAGGCGAACTCCGCGCTCGGCGTGGCTGCGGTCGCACTGGCCGATGGCGACCATGCCGACGCGATCCATCGCATCCAGAACGACCTCTTCGATCTCGGCGCCGATCTCGCCACGCCGGCCGGGCCGGACGAGGATTTCGCTCCGTCGGAAATGGTGCTGCGCATCGTCGCCGCGCAGGTCGAATGGCTCGAACAGGCGATCGACGCGCTGAACGCCGATCTCGAACCGCTGACCAGCTTCGTCCTTCCCGGCGGAAGCGAGGCGGCGGCGCGCATCCATGTCGCCCGCGCCGCGGCGCGGCGGGCGGAGCGCAGCGTGACGGCGCTCGCCGCTGCCGAACCGGTCAATCCGCAGGCGCTCGCCTATGCCAATCGCCTGTCGGATTATCTTTTCGTCCTCGCCCGTGTCGCCAATGCGAACGGCACGCGGGACGTGAAGTGGATACCCGGCAAGAACCGCTAGCCACTCCGGCAGCGAGCCGTTAGGACCGCCGCTTTGCTGCAAGTGCGAAGGATGCGGGACATGATCGAGACGGTGGCGGTAATCGGCGCGGGCCAGATGGGCTCCGGAATCTCGCAGACGGTGGCGGCGAACGGGACGAGGGTACTGCTCGCCGATATCGACCTCGCCACCGCCGAAAAGGCGCGTGAGAATATCGACCGGGCGCTCGGCAAGCTGGTCGGTCGCGGCAAGATCGAGGCGGCCGATGCCGAGGCGGCGCTTGCCCGCATTACGGCGGTCGGCGACTATGCGCCGATGAAGGATGCCGACCTCATCATCGAGGCGGCGACCGAGAAGGAACCGATCAAAAAAGCGATCTTCGAGAAGGCCGGCGAAATGCTTGCTCCACAAGCGATCATGGCCTCGAACACCAGCTCGATCCCGATCACGCGGATGGCGAATTATTCGCCCGACCCGGCGCGCTTCATCGGTCTGCACTTCTTCAACCCGGTGCCGGTGATGGGCCTGATCGAGGTCATTCCCGGCCTCGCCACCGCGGACGCCACGACCGACCGGATCACGGCTTTCGCGCGCGGGCTGGGCAAGGAAGTGGTGCTGAGCCAGGACGAGCCCGGCTTCGTCGTCAATCGCATCCTTCTGCCGATGATCAACGAGGCGGTCTTCGTGCTCGGCCAGTCGACGGCGGGGATCGAGGATATCGACAAGGGCTGTCGCCTCGGTCTCAACCACCCGATGGGTCCGCTGCAGCTCGCCGATTTCGTCGGGCTCGACACCTGTCTCGACATCATCCGCGTGCTTCACGACACGACCGGCGACACCAAGTATCGCCCGGCGCCGCTGCTAGCGAAATATGTCGAGGCGGGCTGGCTCGGCCGCAAGACCGGGCGCGGTTTCTACGATTATTCGGGTGAGGAACCGGTCCCGACGCGCTGATGCGCTGTCTTCCCGGGAACGCGGTGCGAAGCCCGCTCGTTCAGGCACAAAGGAGAATTTGCGCCATGAGCGATACGAACACAACCAAGCAGAACACACCTGTCGGCGAAAGCCAGGAAGCGCGCCAGACCGATCTCGCGCCCGAGACCCATAACGACGAGCAGGACGATCATCGCAACCAGGCGCAGGAAGTGGCCGGGGAAGCGCGGCGCACGACCACCGAAACCGCTTCGCCCACGGAAAGCGTGAAGGGCGACAACAAGAGCGGGCTGATGAACGATTCGACCCAGGACACTGTCGATCACATGCGCGACATGGAGAGTTCGGGCCGGATCGACATGGATGCCTATCGTGGCGAGCCCAATCACGACGACAATGAGGGCAAGTACGGCAAGGCCGGCGAGCCCGATCCCGAACTGCCCAACGAAAACGACTGACCATCTTAAACCGAGGGGCGGGAAACAGACCGGCGGGGGATGCGCGGCTCAGCTCTGCGCGTCCCCCGCCTCGCGTTTGAGCTCGTAAAGGAGGTCGAGCGCCTCGCGCGGGCTCAGCGCGTCGATGTCGAGCCCATGCAGACGCTCGCGCAAGGCATCGCGCCGCTCCTCTTGCGCCGCTGCGCTGGCGGCGAAAAGCGGCAGATCGCCCAAACCCGCCGCTAGCCCTCCGGTCTGCGCCCGGCCCTTCTCCAGCTTGTCGAGCACCGCCTTCGCCCGGCCGACCACGCCCGACGGCACGCCCGCGAGCTTCGCCACCGAGAGGCCGTAGCTGCGATCCGCCGCGCCGCGCGCCAGCTCGTGCAGCAGGACCAGATCGCCCTTCCACTCGCGCGCGCGGACATGGTGAAGGCTCAGCGCGTCGCAGCTGTCGGCCAGCCGCGACAACTCGTGGTAATGCGTCGCGAAGAGGCAGCGACAGCGCAGATTTTCGTGCACCGCCTCGACCACGGCCCAGGCGAGGGCCATGCCGTCATAGGTGGATGTGCCGCGCCCGACCTCGTCGAGGATGACGAAGCTGCGCTCGCTCGCCTGCCGCAGGATCGCGGCGGTCTCGACCATCTCGACCATGAAGGTGGAGCGGCCGCGCGCCAGATTGTCGCTCGCGCCGACCCGGCTGAACAGGCGGTCGACCATGCCGATCCGCGCCGCGCTCGCCGGGACGAAGCTGCCCGCCTGGGCGAGCAGGACGATAAGCGCGTTCTGGCGCAGGAAGGTCGATTTGCCGCCCATGTTCGGGCCGCCGATCAGCCACAGCCGGTCCTCGGGGCCGAGGCGGCAATCGTTGGCGACGAAGCGATCGCCCGCTTTCGCCAGCGCCGCCTCGACCACCGGATGGCGTCCGCCCGCGATCTCGAGGCACGGCTCGTCCTGCATGTCCGGGCGGCACCAGTCGCCCTCGGCCGCGCGTTCGGCGAGGGCGGCGCTCACGTCGATCCGGGCGAGGGCGGCGGCGGTGGCGGCGATCGCCTCGCGCCGCTCCACGACCGCGGCGGTCAGCTCCTCGAAATGCGCCTCTTCCGCTGCCAGCGCATGAGCCCCCGCCTCGGCGATACGGGAGGCTTCCTCGTGAAGCCCGAGCGAGTTGAACCGGACCGCGCCCGCCATGGTCTGGCGGTGGGTGAAGCCGCTGTCGGCGGCCATCAGCTTGTCGCCGTGTTTGGCTGGCACTTCGATGAAGTAGCCGAGCACCTTGTTGTGCTTGATCTTGAGCGAGGGCGTGCCCGTTTCCTCGCGATATTTCGCTTCCAGCGCCGCGATCGCGCGCCGCGCATTGCCGCTCGTCTCGCGCAGCTGGTCGAGCGCATGGTCGTAGCCCGGCGCGATAAAGCCGCCCTGCTGCCGCTCGGTCGGCGGCGCGGCAACGAGCGCGCGGTCGAGCAGGTCGGTCAGTTCGGCATGGCCACCCAGCGCGTCTGCCATTCGCGCCAGCAGGTCCGGCAGATCGCCACCGCCGCGCAGTGTGTCGCGCAGCCGGCGCGCCTCGTTCAGCCCGTCACGCGTCTGGCCGAGATCGCGCGGACTTCCCCGCCCGGCGACGATCCGCCCGAGCGCGCGGCCGATATCGGGCACGGCGCGCAGGGCGGCGCGAATATCGGAGCGCAGCAGCGGATCGCCGTGGAAGCGGTGCACGGCCGCAAGCCGTGCCTCGACCGCACCGCGTTCGCCCAGGGGGGCGGAAAGATCCTCCGCCAGTTGGCGCGACCCCGCCCCGCTCGAACAGCGGTCGACGCAGGCGAGCAGGCTGCCCGCCCGCGCCCCGGTCTGGGTCTCGACGATTTCCAGGCTGGTGCGCGTCGCTGCGTCCATCGCCAGATGCGCGCCGCCGCCGCGCGCCGTAGGCGGCAGGAGGAAGGGCAGGGTCCCGCGCCCGGCATGGTCGAGATAGGCGATCAGCCCGCCCGCCGCCGCCAGCATGGCGCGCGAGAAGCTGCCGAGCCCGTCGAGCGTCGCGAGCCCGTGGATCGCCTTCAGCCGGGCCTCACCATCCTCGCTGCGGAAATCGGCCCGTGCGCGCGTGATCGCGCCTTCGGGCAGCGCCACGCCTTCTGCATTACCGTTCTCGGCCCAGTCCTCGGGCACCACGACCTCGCTCGCGCCGATCCGCGCGAGCGCCGCGTCGAGCGCGTGGGGGGCGCAGTCCTCCAGCTCCATGCGCCCGGTCGAGATATCGCAGGCGGCGATCCCGATGCCTTCGCGCAGAGGCGCAACCGCCACCAGCACGTTCGCCCGGCGCGGATCGAGCAGCGCATCCTCGGTCAGCGTGCCGGCGGTGACGAAGCGCACGATGTCGCGCGCGACCAGCGCCTTGGAGCTGGGCGTGCCCTCGCGCCTGGCGCGGGCCTTGGCCTCGTCGGGCGTCTCGGTCTGTTCGGCGATCGCGACCCGGCACCCGCCCCGGATCAGCCGCGCGAGATAGCTCTCCGCCGAGTGGACCGGCACGCCGCACATCGGCACCGGCGCGCCGTCGTGCTCGCCCCGGCTGGTCAGCGCGATGTCGAGTACGCCGGCCGCCACTTTCGCATCCTCGAAGAACAGCTCGAAGAAATCGCCCATGCGGTAGAACAGCAGCGCGTCGCCCGCCTCGCGCTTCAAGGCGAGATATTGCGCCATCATGGGGGTGGGCTTGCCGGTCATTAATGCGCGAATAGCGCCAGACGGCGCGCGGGTCACCGGGTCGTCGCCGATCCATCGGGGGAAAGCGCGGCGCTTTTCCGCCGCATCACGAAGGGGGGCAGTTTGGCTTCCCCGCGACGCTACGGCACGCTAGGGCCCCCATTCGACAACAAGGGATGATCATGGCCGACGACAAACGTTCCGGATTCACCGAGCGCGAGGCTCTCTTCTATCACGAGGCGATCCGCCCCGGTAAGATCGAGATCGTCGCATCCAAGCCGATGGCGACCCAGCGCGATCTCAGCCTCGCCTACAGCCCCGGCGTGGCCGTGCCGGTGCAGGCGATCGCCGACGATCCGGCGAACGCGGCGCGCTACACCGCCAAGGCCAATCTGGTCGCGGTGATCTCGAACGGGACGGCGATCCTCGGTCTCGGCAATCTGGGCGCGCTGGCCTCGAAGCCGGTCATGGAAGGCAAGGCGGTGCTCTTCAAACGCTTCGCCGACGTCGATTCGATCGATCTCGAGCTCGCTACCGAGGACCCGGACAAGTTCATCGAGGCGGTCGCGCTGATGGAGCCGAGCTTCGGCGGCATCAATCTCGAAGACATCGCCGCGCCCGAATGCTTCATCATCGAACAGGCCCTGCGCGAGCGGATGAACATTCCGGTGATGCATGACGACCAGCACGGCACCGCGATCATCACCGCCGCCGGCCTGCTCAACGCCTGCTACCTCACCGGGCGCGACATGCGCGACGTGAAGGTGGTCGTGAACGGCGCGGGTGCGGCCGCCATCGCCTGCACCGCGCTGGTCAAGGCGATGGGCGTGCGTCCGGACAATGTCATCATGTGCGACCGCAGCGGCCCGATCACGCCCGGCCGCGACGATGTCGACCAGTGGAAGAGCGCTCACGCCACGCCGACCAAGGCGACCAGCCTCGAAGAGGCGCTGGTGGGGGCGGACATCTTCCTCGGCCTGTCGGCTGCGGGTGCGCTCAAGCCCGAATGGGTGCGCAACATGGCCGATCGTCCGATCATCTTCGCCATGGCCAATCCGGTGCCCGAAATCATGCCCGACGACGCCAAGGCCGTCCGCCCCGACGCGATCATCGCCACCGGCCGCAGCGACTTTCCCAACCAGGTCAACAACGTGCTCGGCTTCCCCTTCATCTTCCGCGGCGCGCTCGACGTGCAGGCGACCGCGATCAACGAGGAGATGAAGATCGCCGCCGCCGAAGCCATCGCCCGGCTGGCGCGCGAGCGGGTGCCGGAAGAGGTCGCGGCGGCCTATGGCACCAATCCGCAGTTCGGCACGGACTACATCATCCCCGCGCCCTTCGATCCGCGCCTGATCGAGGTGGTCTCGAGCGCGGTTGCCAAGGCGGCGATGGATTCGGGCGTGGCCAAGGCGCCGATCGAGGATTTCGACGAATACGCCCATCAGCTGAAGTCGCGGCTCAATCCGACCACCTCGGCGCTGACCAACATCTATGCGCTCGCCAAGGCCGAGCCCAAGCGGATGGTCTTCGCCGAGGCGGAGGAAGAGGTTGCGCTGCGCGCGGCGATCCAATTCCGCGATTTCGGTTACGGCACGCCGATCCTCGTCGGCCGCACCGAAAAGGTGCTGAAGAAGCTGGAAGAGCTCCAGGTCGACGATCCGGAAAGCTTCGTGATCGAGAACTCGAACGTGTCGGACAAGGTGCCGGGCATGGTCGACTTCCTCTACAAGCGGCTCCAGCGGCGCGGCTATACCGAACGCGATGTGGCCCGCATGGTCAATCAGGAGCGCAACGTCTTCGCCTCGCTGCTGGTCGCGCTGGGCCATGGCGATGCGATGATCACCGGCCTCACCCGCCCGTTCAGCCAGACCGCGCGCGAGATCGGGCGGGTGCTCGATGCCAAGCCCGGATCGCTGTCCTTCGGCATCCACATGATCATCGGCAAGAACCACACGACCTTCCTCGCCGACACCACGATCAACGAACGGCCGACATCCGAGCAACTCGCCCATATCGCGATGGAGACCGCCGCGGTCGCCCGCCGGATGGGGCACGAGCCGCGCGTCGCCTTCCTCTCCTATTCGACCTTCGGCAATCCGTCGGGCCAGTGGCTCGCCAATATCCGCGATGCGGTGGCGATCCTCGACGCGCAGGACCCGGGCTTCGAATACGAGGGCGAGATGGCGCCCGATGCCGCGCTCAATCCCAAGGTGATGAAGCTCTATCCGTTCAGCCGCCTGTCCGGCCCGGCCAATGTGCTGATCATGCCAGGCCTGCAATCGGCCAACCTCTCGGCCAAGCTGCTGCGCGAGCTGGGCGGGGACGCGACCATCGGCCCGATCATGATCGGCATGGAAAAGCCGGTCCAGATCGCGCCGATGACGGCGACCGCGCCCGACCTCCTGACGCTCGCCGTGCTGGCGAGCGCCGGGGTGGTCGGCTAGGTCAGAAGGGCAATTCCTCGCCGGTATAGTCGAGGTAGCGGTAGCCGCCGCTTTCGGTGGCTTTGGCAGCATTCTCGATCACGTCAGCGAGGCCAGTGACGCTCTCGTCGACAGTCAGCGTGGCGCTCGAGCCGCCCATGTCGGTCTGCACCCATCCCGGATGCAGCGAGAGGACCTGGATGTCGCGCGCGCCCGCATCCTTCTCGGCAATGCCTTTCGCCAGCATGTTCTGCGCGGTCTTGCTGGTGCCGTAGAGGTCGTAGCCCCCGCTGCTGTTGGTGATCGAGCCGAGGATCGAGGAGGTGAAGGCCAGCGTTCCGCCATCCTTCACCAGCGGCAGCAGCGCCTTGCCCATGCGCGCCGGGCCATAGGCGTTGGTCATCATGACATGTGCCACCTCGTCGGCGGTGGCCTGTGAGGCGTCCTGATGCTTCGCGCCGGTGATCCCGGCATTGATCAGGATCGCGTCGAGCGAACCCTCATCGATGCCGAGATCGGCGTAGCTGTCGGGATCGGTCACGTCGGCGGTATGCAGGGTGATTTCCGCCCCCTCGGCCGCGCTGTGCAAATCGTCGCTTCGGTCGCGTTCGGTCGCATGGACGCTCCACCCGCGCGAGGCGAGTTCCCTGGCGAGGCCGAGGCCGATGCCGCGCGAGGCGCCGACGATGAGAATGCTCTTGCTCATAAAGTATGCTCCTTGGCCGGATGCGGCCTTATTTCGGGTGAACCAGCGTCTTCAGGTTCATGAATTCGTGAAGGCCGTGATGCGACAGCTCGCGGCCGAAGCCCGAACGCTTGATCCCGCCGAAGGGCGCTTCGATCTTGGATCTGACGTGACCCCCAGCTTTCCTCCAGCTGGGATTAGAGCCGAGCCGTTTTGTTGCGCATGAGCGCGGTTGAAGCAATGGGCTGCGTAGCGGAGCCCGTAGGGCGTAGCGAAGCAGGCCATTGC
>JAILWQ010000008.1 GCA_025698865.1 Erythrobacter sp.
GGCAGCAGCGGCCCGATCAGCGCCCACTCCTCATCCGCTACACCGATCCGCTCGCCCAACGCTGCCTCCAAAAGGTAGCCTTGAATCAAGCGCTCAGTCTCAGGTCAAGCTTTGTCCACGAAGCCTAAACCAGACCGTTTCGTTTTCGGAAAGACCGTGCTAGACCAAGGTCGGTCTTGCTTCAGGAGTGATCGGTCGCTGTTCGTCTCGGGCCCCATATACCGTGCCATGACCGTTCTGGCACAGCGGCTCGGTGGAGCTTTTTCATGTTCGTGGCAGAGGCGCTCCGGGGACCGGGTCTGGCTGCGTTCCGGGTCGGTCGCTTCGGGTGCCGCCAAGCCGGAATGTGGAGCTTGTCGATGGTGACGGACCAAGCGGCGGCCAACGAAGCATCGCCGGATCGTCGTGCTCCGGCCGGGGTCGAGTGGCAGGAACACCCGGACCTGCGTCTAATCGCCTCCGGCGATTGGATCGTGACTCAATTGAGCGGCGTGACGGGACAGCTCGGCGCGCACCGCACTGAAAGAGCGCGGCTCGACGTTTCCCATATGGGCGAGGTCGACACCGCCGGGGCCTTTGCGCTTGCGCGCCTCACCGGAGGCGCCGCGGCGTTGCGTAACTCGGGGCGCGACGACCTCGATCGCCTTGCCGAGTTGATCGAGCGTTCCGGCGAACCGGAAGCGCCCCGCCAGACCAGGCCGCACGGCCTGTTCGGCTTCTTCGTGCGCACCGGTGAGCGGGTCGAGACATTGTGGCACGAAGCCTATGGCAGCATGGTGTTCGCCGGACGCCTGACCCTCACGCTCGGCCACACGCTCGCGGCACCGCGGCGGCTGCGGCTTACGCCCTTGTTCGCGATGATGGAGGCGGTGGGCGTCAACGCCTTGCCGATCGTCTTCACCATGACCTTCTTCATCGGCGCGGTGATCGCGCTGGTCGGCGCCAATTTGCTGACGACGCTGGGGGTTTCGGTCTTCACGGTCGAACTGGTCGGTGTCGCCATCCTGCGCGAGTTCGGGGTGGTCATCGCGGCGATCCTGCTTGCCGGACGATCGGCTTCGTCCTTCGCGGCCGAACTGGGATCCATGCGGATGAACCAGGAAACGCATGCCATGCAGGTAATGGGTGTCGACCGGTTCCATGCACTGGTCGTACCGCGAGTGCTGGCGGCGCTGCTGATGATGCCGATCCTCACCTTCGTGGCCGATATCGGCGGCCTGGTGGGCGGGCTTCTGGTCAGCTGGATCACGATGGATCTGAGCCCGACCTTCTTCATCAGCCGCCTGATCGAGACCGTGGAGCTGCGCCATTTCTGGATCGGGATGAGCAAGGCCCCGTTCCTGGCATTGCTGATCGCCGCGATCGGCTGCCGCCAAGGCCTGCTCGTGGAAGGCGACACGCAGAGCCTCGGGCGGCACGTGACGGCGGCGGTTGTCCACGCGATCTTCCTGATCATCATGTTCGACGCGATCTTCGCGGTGATCTTCATGGTGCTCGACCTGTGAGCGATCCGGGGAACGGCGACGCGGCAGTCCCGCCCATATGTGTGCGTGGCCTGCGCACCGCCTTCGGCGAGCATGTCGTGCACGAGGATCTCGACCTCGACGTCTGCCGGGGCGAGATCCTCGCCGTGGTCGGCGGATCGGGATCGGGCAAGTCGGTGCTGCTCAACACGATCCTGGGGCTCAAGGAACCCGATGGTGGCGCAATCGAGGTGTTCGGCCGCGATCTTGCGGACGAGAAGGCGCGCGACGAACTGGAGCGGCGTGCCGGCGTGCTGTTCCAGAACGGCGCTTTGTATTCCACACTCACCGTGATCGAGAACGTCGAGGCGCCGTTCCTCGAACACGTTCGATTGCCGCCCGATTTCGTTCGCGACCTGGCCCGGCTCAAGATCGGCCTGGTGGGGCTGGAGGCGAGCGCGGGGGACAAGCGCCCGGCCGATCTCTCCGGTGGCATGCGCAAGCGCGCCGGCATGGCGCGGGCGATCGCACTCGACCCGGATTTGCTGTTTCTCGACGAGCCGACCGCCGGCCTCGACCCGGTGGGCGCGGCCAGTTTCGACACGCTCGTGCGTGATCTGCGCGATGCGATGGGCCTGACCGTTTTCATGATCACCCACGATCTCGATACGATCTACGCCATCTGCGACCGGGTTGCGGTGCTGGCCGACCGGCATGTCGCGGCGATCGGACCGGTGGCCGAGATGGAGCGCTCGGACCATCCTTGGATCCGCGAATTTTTCGGCGGGCCGCGCGGCCGCGCCGCCAGGGAGAAGCAGAGCTGATGGAACGCCACGCGCGCTATGCCCTGGTGGGCGTCGT
The DNA here is from genome assembly GCA_025698865.1 of Erythrobacter sp. Taxonomy (GTDB): domain Bacteria; phylum Pseudomonadota; class Alphaproteobacteria; order Sphingomonadales; family Sphingomonadaceae; genus Qipengyuania. The sequence continues at coordinate 2,325 of JAILWQ010000008.1, forward strand.
CTCGATCGGGGTGCTGATCGCCGCCATCGTGTTCGTGGTCTGGCTCGGGCGCGTCCAGTTCAACCAGCAATACGACCAATACCGAATCCTGTTCGAAGGGCCCGTGAACGGCATGAGCGAAGGGGGCGACGTGCTGTTCAATGGCATCAAGGTGGGCGAGATCGAGCGCGTCGCGCTCGACGATCAGGCGCCGAGCAAGGTCGTCGTCGATATCGAAGTGGATGCCAGCACGCCGGTTCGCAGCGATTCGCAGGCTTCGACCGAATTGCAGGGCATTTCGGGGATCAGAGCGATCCAGATCAGCCCCGGATCGGAAGGGCAGCCGTTGCTGAAGCGGATTTCAGACCGCGAACGGCCCATCATCCCGAGCGAACCCAACGCACTTTCGTCGCTTCTGCAAGGCGGGGGCGAGGTTCTGACGAACGTCAACGAGGCGGTGACTCGCGTCAACCGCGTGCTGGCGGACGAGACCATCGCCGACCTGCATGCGGCGATAGCGGCAATGCGGGCCACCAGCGAATCGCTCGCCGCCAACCGGGCGATGTTCGACGATGCCGCATCGGCGCTGGCCAAGCTCGACGCCGCGGCCGGCGATGTCCAGCAGGTCTCCGCATCGATCCGCGAGATGGTGCAGGGCGACGGGCGCCAGGCAATTGCCGACATATCGCGTGCAGCCCGCGAAATCGAACTCGCTGCAAGCGATGCACGCGCCACGCTGGCATCGCTTGGCGACCAGTCCGATGCCTTGGGGGCCGAAACGCTGCCCACGATAGACAGCACGATGCGCAGCATCGAGGAGACCGCCGAATCTCTCGACGGGCTGATCGACGACATCCGCCGCGACCCGCAAGGCACATTGGGCAAGAGCGGCGGCCGAGAACTGGAGATACCGCAATGATTGTTCCGCGTGCAGCAATCGCACTGGCCGCATTGCCGTTTGTCGCAGGCTGCGTCGGCGGATTGCTGGGAGAGGGCGATTCCGACCAGCTCTATCGTCTGCAGGCGGAACTGCCGGCCTCGCAAGGCGGCAGCGCCGCCGGCGTGCCCGCGGCACAACGCACGGCAATCGTGCTGCTCCCGCTGTCCTTCGCCCCCGAGATCGAGGGCGACCGGATGCTCGCCGGGCGCGGCCGCGAAGCGTTCTACATAAAGGATGCGCGCTGGGTCGCGCCCGCGCCCAGCCTCGTCAGCGATGCGCTCGCCAGCGCGTTCGACGTGCGCGCTCCCGCCTTGCTGCTCGCCGACCGGCGCGACAATGCGGGCGCCGAATTCGCACTCGAAGTGCATGTGACGCGCTTCGAGGCGCGCTACCCGGCGGGCACCGACGTCGAGAGCGAAGCGGCGCCGGTGGCGATCTTCGCGGGCGAAGCGCGCCTTCGAGGGCGGGGTCGCGAGCCGGTCGCGGTCCGATCCTTCTCCAGCGCAGTCCCGGCGCGGGAAAATCGGGTGAGCGCGATCGTCGATGCGCATGCCGAGGGCGTTTCCACCGCCGCCGCAGAACTGGCCGACTGGACGCAAGCCGCAATCGCCGCTGCTCCGGCCCGCAACGTGACCGGGCCGGACAAGGGTGAAAGCGGCTCTGTCCGATCGGACGGGGAGCCCTGACATGAAAAGCTTCTGCGTTTCTCCGCTGCGCGCCACGGCCATCGCGCTGGCCGCCATTGCCGTGCCGGGCCACGGCCGTGCCGAGGCTCCGGCGCGATCGGTGGCCGAAGCACCGGCCTCTATCCCCGCCGAACTGTCGGGGCTGGAGACGCTGCTCGGCCGTGTTCATCCCCCGGATGCCGAGAGCTGCCCGCGCCGCTCAGAAGCGGGTGATCGCCCAGCTTCAGGAAGTCGTCCAGCTTGGTGATCCAGTCGGCCATGTGCATCGGCTTGCGGTTCTTCGCCATGGCCTCGGCAAATTCCAGGAAGGCGACGGTGATGCGATTGAGCGTTTCCATTTCGTCGTCCGCCAGATAGTTCTTGGCCACCTGCGCGTCCTGTTTAGTGGGCAGGCTGCCCTTCTTCTCGCCGGTCCAGCTGGTCAGCCCCATCATCGGCTTGGCGCTGTCGGCGCGCGCCAGCTTGGTTTCAGCTGCCGTCTGGCCGTGGGCGGCATGGTGCATCTTATTCTGCACCGTCTGGAAGAACTGCGTGCTCGCCTCTGCCTTCGGATCATAGTCCACGGCGGTGGCGTAGATATCGAGCACCTTTCCTCCATCGATTGAGCAAAGCTATTCACTCGAGTCGTTCACGCAGCGTTTGCGAAAAGCAGGCGCAAGCTGGGCGATCGACTGCCCGGTATTCGTGGAACGGCTGCTCGGGACACTCACGAAACGAGAGGAGCAGATCGTTCGTTTGCGCCATGGTGTGAGCACCACGGCCCGACACACTCAACGCCAGGTTGCCGAGCTCATAGGACTTTCGAGCAGTAGGGTGGGCCAGATTGAGCTAAAAGCCTTCCGCAGACTGGCGTGGATCATAAATGCTTGTCCCGATGGCGACACTGTGGCTGTCGAAGAACTCATTCGCGAACGAGAAGCGGCTGCTGCGGAGCAGGCGCAAGAGCGAGAACGTGCACACAACGCATTGCTCCGTCAGATGGAACGGAGACGGCTCGAAAAGGATCAGCGGGATGAGTTGCGCCGTGCAAAGGCGCGCTCAGGAGCATGGAAGCGCAAGCTTGCGCTTGCCCAGAACGAGCATCAAAAACTGTGCGAACAAGCCCGAGCTGTCGGATACAGGATCGACCGAATGGAACGGCGATGTTGGCTGACGCGCTGGTTGTTCGCCAGCGCGTCAAGACTGGCTACGCTTCGCGACGAAGAGCAGCGGATTAAGAGCGCCATCGAAGTTTCTGATCTCGCAATTGCCAAGATCCGGCTGTCTGACCCTGAATTATCCGCGGACAAACCGATCACCGACCCTCGGACGGCCGAGGAGCGGCCCCTCACTCAAAACATGCGGTTAAACCAAACTGGAGACGAACCATGCCCCGAAAACTGAAGACCCTGATGGTCATCGCTCTGCTTGCGATTACCACATCTACTCCTGCGCAAGGACAACAAGCCGAGCGCACGCGTGAACTTTACCACATCTTCGACATCAAGACTCAAGCTGACCGGCAAGCAATTATCCGTGCATTGACCGATGGAATGAACATCAACGTGTCGGACTCGCAGACTATTACGCCGCTAGGTCTCGTGGACAAAGGGTATCCAGAGTTTGACGGATGCGAGTGCGACGAAGCCGAGGTAGGATTCCTTGGTCTTATCGTATCGGGTCGCAACGCGCCGCCAGTTCTTGAGTTTGTTGAACAGGCGCTCGATCAGGTTGCGCCATTTGTATTTGGCGCGGTCGTGCGGGACGGGGTCGCGCCGGTTGACCTTGGCCGGGATCACCGCCTCGACGCCCGCTGCCTCGATCTCCTCGCGGATCGTATCGGCATCGTAGCCCCGATCGGCCAGGAAGGCCTCGATCCGGTCGGTTATCATGCGGAACAGCGGAGCGAAGCCTTGCACATCGTGCGCCTGTCCGGGTGTCAGCACGAAGCCGAGCGGGAGGCCTCTGGCATCGCATCTTGCGTGAAGCTTGGTGCTGAAGCCGCCTCGCGATCGGCCAAGCGCCTCGGTTTGCTGAGCCCCCTTTTTATGCCGACGGCACAATGATGTGCCCGGACCACCGTGCTGTCGATCATGTCGGCGGCCCTGTCGCGCCGCGCCAGCTCGCTTAGCGTTTCGAGCATGGCATCGAACACGCCGGTCGTGACCCATCGTTGATAGCGCCGGAACACGCTGTTCCACTTGCCGTACTCGTCCGGCAGGTGCCGCCACTGCGCACCGGTCCGCGCGATCCACATCATGCCTTCAAAATAGGGGCGGTTATCCTGCGCCGGGCGGCATCCACGACCATGTTCAGGCGGCAGCAACGGCCCGATCACTTCCCATTCCTCGTCTGTAACGCCGATCCGCTCGCCCAAGGCTACCTCCAAAAGACAGCCTTGAATCAGCGCCAGAGTCCACAGTCAAGCTTTGTCCACGAAGCCTAGAGGAAGATAATAGCATGACGAAGTATGAAAGCGCCCGGATTTTTTCGGTTTTATTTCTCAGCTGGCCGCTCCTGCTAGTTTTGTCTTCGCTCCTTCCTCTAGATGCTAGGACGACTGTGTTGCTGGGAGTGGTAGTGCTGGGTTTGTTCGCGTTGGCAGCTTCCTTGGGATTTCGTTGCTCAAATTGTCATGAATCGATTTTCATGCGCCGGGGGCGAATTATGGATTACTCTTGGCCATGGCCGAATAGATGCTGCAGCAAGTGTGGCGAAAGCTTCGAAGACTGATTTGATCAGATGGTCGCAGGAGCGGGAAACTGACATCAACTTTGATGCCTGGTAAAGCGGTGACCGCACTTGCTGCATTTCGAAGTGGGGAAGAAACTTGGAATTCCCCACTTCGAAAAAATAGTCTGCCCGCAGGCAGGACAAGGAAACCGCCGAGCTAGCACGCGCATGTAAATCGAGATTGCGCCTGTTCCTGCGATAAAAAGAACAAGACCGAGTTCACGCGGCAACAGATAGTCCGGCGTCACAGTCACAGTGATGAGAAGCAGGATGGCGATGCAGAGCGTCTTGAGGGAGAGTTTCCAAGCGTCAGAATACATTCTGCAAATCCAGATTCTAGAGAATTGAGTTACGCGAAAATGTATCAGGCCGTCGATGTTCGCAATGGGGTCCTTTGCTGCCGGACAGCTTCACATGGATTAGCTACCGTTCCCAATTTTCTGATATCGTAAGTCTTGAGGTTTCGCCGCCGTCACCACCAGTCTACCCCGGCCCAAATAGGTCATATAGCAATTAGCAGCCAGTGAGTACGTTCGAGCCAATCTACTGCTTGGGCATGACTTTTCGAGGCGGCGAAGCTCTTTTCCCGAGAGTAGATAGGAATGCGACCCGTCTCTCACGCGAATTTCCTTAATGCCTTGTATCCAGTGACCCCGCGCAAGCGGCGTGGCCTTGCCGGCCGAAATCCGAAAGGGAGCAGACCACTCACCGTAATCTGCATGAAGATACTGCACTGAAATGTCTGAGTGAGTTTGATTGTCAACGATAGTCGGCCAGGCGTCGCAGCTGGTGAGCAAAGGAAAAAGTAGAAAAGCTAACGGTCGCACTCGCCAAGCTTATTAGCCGTTCAACTCGTCCGCAACGGGGTCGTTTGCTGACAGGCGGCTTTTAGCGAAAGATAGCCCTTAGTTGACAGTCGACTTCCAGCGATCGGTCGAGACTAGGGAAATGACCGAATTTAAGTTGGCAAGCTGAAGCTATTGGTTCTTGTCGCGAACAGTATTCAGTGAGCCTTCGGCGAAAGACCGCTTCCACCCAGTGGCATCAGCTAGGCGACCACCCACGAAAGTGAATTTCACCTGTGACAGTCTGAAGCGCTGGCTGTCCACGAACTCCACCGTCACCATCTGTGAAGCGCAGGGCGTGGCGGGTCCATCTATGTAGTCCCAGCCGAGGTAGCGGTAAGTGTCCGCGTTCATTGTGGCTGCAAGCGCTTCAGCACCGTGCGTACCGATCCCAAGTGGCCTACCGACATCTCCAGCGCCAAGATTAAAAGGTGCAGATGGAATGACCCATTCCGCCAGACGCTCGCGGTCGCCACTCATCGCAAGATTTACGATATCTGCAGCACGCAAGCTCAAAAACTCGTGTAGCTCTCTCTGGCTCTCGATATTCGCAAGCGGACAGCTATCGGGCGTGAATGCGCTTGCAGAGTTTGTCGCCAGGGACAGGGTGGCAGCGGCGAGGACATATTGGATAGCCTTCATCATTGCATATTGGCCAAAGCGGCGAACGTCCGCAATGAGCTCGTTTGCGGAATGACGGGTCTTGGCGTGAAGTAGCTTTTAGCAGACCGTCGGCGTCTGAGATTCAGTGGAGCAAGTGCGGAGGGCCGACAAATGGGTGGAAGGCGGATTTTAAGGTTGGCCGCCTCTCCGATAGAGAAGGGCATAGATCAACGAGTGCGTAAAAGCGAAAAGACCGAAAGTGACTAGCCATAGCAGCGGATACTTCATTGTAAGTGCCAGCCCACATGCCAACCCTGACAGAAAGACAACCATTGTGCGAACAATCGCCACGGGACGCCCAAAAGACATTTCGCGGTAGCTACGGTCTTCAGAGTTTGGGAATGCCAACCGAATGTATGCACTTAGGTGAGTGTAGATTGCCCAATCGATGGCGATTGCGACTATTCCTCCGCTGAGGATATATACCATTTCCTTCATTGGCTTGCCGCTATCACAAATGGCATTTTCGATGCGTGCTGCGAATGTCCGCCACTGGGGCGGAAAGCAGACGCGAGGCTCAGCGCCATTTCTGTCTCGTGCGCGCTCGCCGCAAAACGAGGACTATGACGCGTACAAGCAGAAGAGATGCTGCGAGGGCGCTAGCCCCCCAGACCACGATGAAAGGATAAATTAGCGCGGCTTCCGACAGAAAATCTCAAGCGGCTGCAGACAACATGATGCCACAAGAAAGCGCGAAAACAGCTAAGGCGGCGCACAGCCATACAGTTGCTAACCTCAGAGCCATCAACTCAATCTGCCCCAGATTCGAAGTGTCCTCAATGGGTCGTTTGCTGAATTTCCGCTCTTGGCTGCGATACGGCGAAAGCTGACCTCCCACATACTCACGCGACCGCTAGATCTTGTCTGGTCTCGCTTTGGCCTCTGACTTGAGCTTTTCAAGCCGCTCCGAACACACCTCGTGCACGACGCGACCAAGCTCTTCAACCTGCTCGCCCAGCCATTCGAGTTCTTCCTTGGTGATGCGATAATGCTTTGAGTAGCGCGCTTTGACGTAGGCTTCCCTGAGCTTCTCGAACCTTGCGCGATCCTTGCGATTGTCGCGCGGCCAGACATAGGTCAGGCGTGGATCGACACGCTCGGCCTGCGTGCGCAGGAAACCCAGATTGTGCACATGCGGCGTATAGAAGGTGCAGACGAGAAGGACGCAGTGGTAGAGGGTCTCTGTCCCCTGATGCAAAAGAAAGGCTGCTTTCTTCCAGTCACCTTCGGACATGTAGAAGCGGTAGCCCTTTAGAAAGCTCGCCGCGCTTGGCATCCACTCATCAAAATACTCCTGCGCCATGGCAAGCGCCTGCGTCGGCGTCTTGGGCTTGGGCGTATGCAGCTCGGTGTCGTCGAACTGATACAGAGCGACTCCGTCCTGCTTCACGTCCATGAAGAAATAGCGGCCATGGGCTAGCCCATCGTTCACTTCCTGCAGCGTATGGACGATGAAGTTGACCGGCGTCTTGAGCGTTCCGGTCACACCGTACTCGCGCATGAGCCGGTCATCTAGCTTCGACCAGTACTTGACCCTCTCCGCCAGCCTTTTGTCGTTGACGATGATGAGCAGATCGTAGTCTGACTGGTAGCCTTTGGCCGTGTGCGGCTCGTCGACCCAGGTCCCGCGCGCATAGCTGCCGTAAAGAATGACCTTGAGGATCCGGCCAGCCTTCTTCCATTCATGCCTGGCCAGCGCAAAGGCGTCATCGAACTCTTCGAACACCAGCTGCACCACGCGTTCGAGCTCGCGCTGTTTTTGCGGGGGAAGATGATCGAGGTCGGTGCGCATGGCGATCAGACTAGCAAAGCCGGGGTGGGCCTGCACCCCGTATTCGCGTCATTCTGGTTCGAACGCGCGGCGACCGCGCCGCCGCCATAAGATCAATGCCTGTTCGCGCTCTTCGTCTTGAAGCTTTGCGGCGACCGCAAGGAACGCGCCGAGCAGGACCGCGCGGTCATCGTCGGTCAGTTCAATGAGGCCTGCCTTTTGGACCAGTCCGCCAAGCTCGATCAGCTGGCGTGTGCGCTCGCGTCTTTTCATGGCCCAGGCTCTTTTGTCGGTGCGGCGCTGGCTTGCTTCAACGCGCAGGATCGCTGTCCGGATCTTTCGCGCCGCTTCGAGTGTCGCCTTGAGTTGGCTTGCCAGCGTTTCGCGACTTACCCTGAAAGAAGGCCGCACCCTTCCTCGCCCACCCCTCCCGCTCCTGAGGCTCGCTTGTCGCCGCGATCGTAACCAGCGCACCGGTCAGTTCCTCGATGCTGAGCGTGTCGGCGCCGGTAGCCATTACCAGTTCGCCAAACTGCTGGACTTTGCGGGTCTTGAGCTGTGCTGCCTTCTCATTGAGGGCTCTGAGTTCTGCGTCGAAGTCTCGTGGCTTGCGCATGATTGTCTCCGTCATTGGGTGATGGGACCATCCTAAAGCGCAAGGCTGCCGATTGCTGCATTGTTGCCGGGACGGGCTGATACGCGCCGGTCCCGAACAGGATTTTATCATGTGAGGGCGCGCTTATACGTCGTGCCGACGTTGCTTGTTTGCCGTAACTGGATTGCCGTCATGGCGATCTACCATTTCTCGGCCAAAGTCATTTCAAGAAGCGCGGGATCGAGCGCAGTCGCCTCCGCTGCTTACCGTTCCGCCGAACGTCTTCACGATGAGCGGCTAGACCGTTCGCATGACTTCACCAACAAGGCTGGCGTCGTCCATTCCGAAGTGATGCTGCCCGAGGGCACGCCCGAAGTGCTCGGCGACCGCTCGACCCTTTGGAACACAGTCGAGGCTATCGAACTGCGCAAGGACGCGCAGCTTGCGCGCGAGATCGAGTTTGCGATCCCGCGCGAGCTCGACCAGCAGCAGGGCATCGGGCTTGCCCGCGATTTTGTGCAGGCCGAGTTTGTTGAGCGCGGGATGATCGCCGACCTCAATGTCCACTGGGATATCGGCGCGGACGGTCTCGCCAGACCGCATGCCCATGTCATGCTCACAATGCGCGAGGTGAACGAAGACGGCTTCGGCAAGAAGGTGCGCGACTGGAACCGCACCGGGCTGATCGAGACGTGGCGCGAGCGCTGGGCAAGTCATGCCAACGAGCGGTTGGCATCGCTCGATATCGATGCGCGGATCGATCACCGCAGCTTGGAGGCGCAGGGAATCGACTTGGAGCCCCAGACCAAGATCGGTGCGCCGTCGTTACGTATGGGATTCGAGGCAGACCGGCTGATCGAACATCACGCCATTGCCCGCGAGAATGGCGAGCGCATCATCGCCAACCCCGACATTGCGCTGGATGCGATCACGAAGAGCCAGGCGACATTCACCCGCCGCGACCTTGAGATGTTCGTGCATCGCCATTCGGATGGAAAGGACCAGTTCGATCGCGCGCTCAGCGCGGTGCAGTCCTCGTCTGATCTGGTTGCGCTGGGCACGGATGGTCGCGGGAACGAACGTTTCACGTGGCGCGACATGATCGAGGTCGAAGCGCGACTGGAACGCGCGTCGGCTTGGATCGTCGAACGAGATCGGCATCGCGTTCACGAGCAGCTTCGCGAACGGGCGCTGGCCGCCGCCGAGAAACGGGGTCTTGTCCTTTCGGGCGAGCAGCGCACGGCCTTCGAGCATGCCACTGCGGACAAGGATCTTGGCGTGGTCGTTGGCTATGCCGGCAGCGGCAAGAGCGCGATGCTGGGCGTTGCGCGCGAGGCCTGGGAGGATGGTGGTCTGAGAGTGCGCGGCGCAGCGCTGTCCGGCATCGCTGCCGAGAATCTCGAAGCCGGATCGGGCATAGCGTCGCGCACCATCGCCAGTCTTGAGCATCAATGGACGCAGGGCCGTGACTTGCTCACCGCGAGTGACGTGCTGGTGATCGACGAGGCCGGGATGATCGGTTCGCGCCAGATGGAGCGGGTTCTGTCTGTCGCGAAGAATGCCGGAGCGAAGGTCGTGCTGGTAGGTGATCCGCAGCAATTGCAGGCCATCGAAGCGGGCGCAGCATTCCGCTCGATTGCCGAACGGCACGGCCATGTCGAGATCACCGAGATCAGGCGACAGCAGGTCGACTGGCAGCGTGATGCAACGCGCCATCTGGCGACCGGGCGCACCGCCGAGGCACTGGACGCGTATTCCGCGAATGGCATGGTGTATGGTGCCGGGACGCGCAAAGCTGCGCGCGAGGAACTGATCGAGGGCTGGAACCGCGAACGCTCCGCCGATCCCGAGCACTCGCGGATCATTCTCACGCACACCAATGACGAAGTGCGTGCGCTCAACGAGCTGGCGCGCGCCAGGATGCGCGAGGACGGCGCGCTGGGCGAGGACGTGTCTATCGATGCCGAGCGCGGCAAGCGAGGATTTGCGAGTGGCGACCGGCTGATGTTCCTGCGCAACGACCGCGAGCTTGGCGTGAAAAACGGAAGCCTTGGCACTCTGCAATCGGTCAGCACGCAGCGCATCGCCGTGCTGCTCGACGATGGTAAAAGCGTGGCGTTCGACATCAGGAACTATGACCATATCGACCACGGTTACGCCGCGACCATCCACAAGTCTCAAGGCGTCACCGTGGACCGCGCGCATGTGCTCGCGACGCCGGGAATGGACCAACACAGCAGCTACGTTGCGCTGTCGCGCCATCGCGACTCTGTCGACCTTCACTATGGCAGGGATGATTTTGTAGATGCCGGTAAGCTCGCCCGCGTCCTGTCGCGCGGACGCGCCAAGGACATGGTTTCCGATTATGGTCTGGACGCAGGAATGGAACGGCGCTTTGCCGAGCGGCGCGGCATCCGCTTCCGCGAGAGGGTTGCCGAGATCGTCCGCAAGGTTCCGGAGAAAGTGCGCGGTATGTTTGAGGGGCTGCGAGTCCCGCAAGCGCCCGCGCCCGAAGCAGATCGCCAAGTCAGGGCGCAGGCGGCTGTCCGGCGGCACGCCCGGGCGGTCAGCAACATTCTCCTGGCACAAGAGGACGGCACGACCAAGACGCAGCTTGTCGAGCAGGGCCGCTATGCGCCGATGGGGCAGGAGCTCGCGGCCGCGCGCAATGAGTTGAACCCCTTTGGGGCTAACTATTCGCGCGATATCGAACGTGCCTACCTCGCAGATCATCCGCTTGCCCACGAAGCCGCAAACGGTCAGGTCCGTCGCGCAATCCTCGCGATGAAAGCCGAAGGAAGGATCAGGGAAGCGGGGAAAGAGCGTGCCGATCAGTTTGTTGCCCGCTGGCGAAAGCTTGAGCGAAAGAGCCAGCACAATTACGTGCACGGAGAGATGAGCAGCTACCGTTCAACTCGGTCTGAGATGGCGAGTATGGCTAAGAGCCTTCAGCGCGACCCCCAGCTTGAATCGCTCCTCGCCAATCGCAAAGCTGAGTTGGGTATCGGCACCGCCAGCGGTCGATCACTTGGAGGCGAGCTCGCGTTTCATCATGGCCTCAATCTCGGGCGAGGGCGGGGCATTGGGATTTGAAGGCAATGTGCTGGCGATCGGAAAGCAGGTGGTCGGAAATACCACCTCACGTCAGACATTCGCACGCGGAATGACGACTCGCGAAAGCGAACATTAAGCACACCCTACGCCGCCATGCGGCAGAAAGAGATTGTTAAGCAATAGGTTACGCGAAGTTGTTCCTCTACAAAGAGGAGCAAGTCAATGCAAGCAAATGGCTATCTGCTACCAGCGAATGGTACCACGAATCATTCCCCGTCCCGATCCAGTGATCGGCGCGGGAGTGATGAAAAGGCAAAGCCGAGCAATCGGGTTAGGCTCAACGGCAATATCGCGCGGCGTAAACCGGGCAAGCGCATCCGGGAGTATTGGGATACCGACCTGCCGGGCTTTGGCCTGCGGGTAAATCCCGGCGGCAGGCGGACATGGTTTGTGCTGTTCCGTCAGCGCGGCAAGCTACGGAGGGTGTCGCTCGGAACCTCTCGCGACATCTCGCCCGCAACGGCCCGCCGCCTCGCCCGGACGAAACTGGCGGAGGTGGCGCTAGACGGTCTGCCAACGCGCAAGAAGGCCCGAGCTGCGCAGAAGAGCGACGCGCCCTTGCTGCGCGACTACGCCGAACGCTTCTGGGCTGACTATTCGCGACACTGGAAACCATCGACCCGCAAGCGCAACGAGAGCGCAATCTTCAAGGAAATCGTCAGCGCGTTTGGCGACCGGCGGATCGACGATCTGGCGAAGGGTGACATCCTGTTCTGGCGCGACAGCTTCGTTGAGCGCCCCGGTGTTTTCAACCGCACCCTGCCGGTGTTCTCAGTGATGATGGGCTATGCCGAGCGCCTTGGCCTGCGACCGCGCGGCTCCAACCCTTGCAAAGGCACGCCGAGATACAAGCGCAAACCGATGGAACGGTTTCTGTCACCACACGAGTATGCCCGGCTTGCCACGGCATTGCGGGACTACGAGGCAGAGCAGCCGCTCTATGTCGCGGCGATCCGCCTGTTGATCTACACCGGCGCACGTTGCGGTGAGATCGAGCAACTGCGCTGGGAATGGGTGCAGGAACCGCGCCTGATGCTGCCGGACAGCAAGACCGGCGCGAAGATCGTCTATCTCAACCGGCAAGCCGTGGATGTGATCGCAGGCCTACCAGATCGGAAACCGACCGGGCTGCTGTTTCCCTCGTTCCGCAATCCCGATAAGCCGATCACGCTCGGCATCCATTGGTCGAAAATCCGCAACTGCGCGGCCCTGCCAGATGTGCGCCTGCATGACCTGCGCCATAGCTTCGCCTCGGTAGCGATCCGCGACAGCATTTCGCTGATGGTGATCGGCAAGCTGCTGGGCCATGCGCTGGCAGAAACGACAACCCGATATGCGCATCTGTCCGATGAGATCGTCGCCGATGCAGCGGAGCGCGTATCCGGCTCCATCGCTCGCCTGATCGGAGTCGGGAAATGAACGCGCTTACCCTGCGGGGGATCGTCGCCGAGGAGCTGGGCAGCCTCAAATTCCATGTGATTGGTAAGTGCCGTGGCCTGGGCGAGCTGCGAAAGACTTGCTGGACGCGAGAACTGCCGGGATTTGGCACCCGGCATTATGCCAGCGGGCGCAAGGTCTACATCGTCCAGGCACACATGGAAGGGCGCACCCGCACGGTGACGATCGGCAACGCCAAGGTGCTGAGCCGCGCGCAGGCGATGGATGTGGCGCGCCGCGTTCTGCTGCGCGCCCAGACTGGCGAAAACCCGGCGGAGGAGCGTAAGCGGCTGCGCAAGGTTCCCTCCTACCGCGACTTTCTCAAGACCTATTGGGACCGGGTATCGCCCAAGTGGAAGCCGTCCACGCTCTACACTCACCGCTATTACAAGCGGAAATATCTCGACCGGGCCTTCGAAGGGCTGTTTCTCGACGAGATAGAGGAACGCCATGTGCAGGAGTGGTTCAACCGGATCACCAACACTGGCGGCCCCGGTGCCGCCAATCGTTGCGGTGAAATCCTGCGCGCCATGTTCAACAAGGCGGAGCAATGGGGCGTTAGGTCCGAAGGATCGAACCCTTGCCTCTATATCCGCAAGAACAAGGGCCGGAAGTGCGAACGCTTCCTGTCCGATCAGGAGTTCAGGCGGATTGGTACGGTCCTCGACCGGCATCGCAAGACCGTCCCGCTGCATTGCGCTGCGATCAGCCTGCTGATCCTGACCGGCTGCCGCAAGTCGGAGATCACCTGCCTCAAATGGAGCGAAGTGCGGGGAAGGCGATTGCTGCTAACCGACAGCAAGACGGGCCCGCGCACGGTCTGGTTGGCCAAAGCGGCTGCAACCATCCTCCACGCCCTGCCACGCCGGGAGAAGCAACGCTATGTGTTCTGGAACCCGGCCACCCAGCGTCCGATTACCGACATCGGCAACTTATGGAGCAAGCTGCGTGACGAGGCGGGTTTACCCGGCGTCCGCATTCACGATCTGCGGCACAGCTTTGCCAGCCATGCCGCCGCCCATTCCGAAACGCTGCCGATGATCGGCAAGCTGCTCGGTCATGCCGATGTCCGCACAACCACCCGCTATGCCCATCTTGACGATGGTCATGTGATCGAGGCAGCGCAGCGCATCGGCGACCTGATCGAGCAAAACATGAGCGGCTCATATTCATTGAGCCGTAACACTAAGTATGATAGTGGGCCGTTGCTGCATGACTAAGAACCCGCGCATCCGCATCTATGCCAACCGTTGGTTCGCCAAGTTTGCGGCAAAGGAAAAGATCAGCGATGCCTCGCTTGCTGACGCCGTGCATCGGGCCGAGACCGGCCTGATCGATGCCGACCTCGGCAGCGGCCTTATCAAGCAGCGCATTGCGCGCCAGGGTGGAGGCAAATCGGGCGGCTATCGCTCGATCCTGATCTTTCGCTCGGGCGAGCGGGCCATATTCGTGTTCGCCTTCGCCAAGAGCGACAAGGCGAACATGAGTGCGGTAGAACTGAAGGTCTATCGCAAGGCTGCCAGCATCATGCTGGAACTGGGCGAAGACCAGATCGAAACGGAAGTTGAAGCAGGCCGATTGGTCGAGGTGAACAAAGATGAGCAAGGCTAGGGCAAAGACCTACAAGAGCGAGGCGATGGCCGCCGTCCACGAGATGATGGAAGGCTTGTCCGACGCAGGCAGCATCGACAAACGCACCATGCGCGAGTTTGACGAGGCCTGCCTTGCGCCTGCGCCCGTCCTGTCGCCCGACGAGATCAAGGCGATCCGGGAGGCAGAGCATGTCTCGCAACCGGTCTTCGCGCGCTATCTCAACGTGTCGAAGAACCTCGTGTCGGACTGGGAGCGCGGCGCGAAGAAGCCGGGAGGACCGGCACTGCGGCTGCTGTCGATCATCCAGCGCAGCGGGCTGGATGCGGTGGCGTAAGCCGGGACAATTGCCACGCCACATCTCTAGCCAGCCCCCTCGTCCTGTCCGGTCAGCGGCACGTAGTGATTGTGCCGATGGTGTTGCAGATGACCTTGTTTCCGCCCGGAGGGGTGATGGGTTGCACCTGAGGTGGCTGCCAGCTTTGCACTCCTTGTAAAGTCTGCTGAGTTTGCTGTTGGAGCTGTCTGTTGGCTTGGCTGATATCGTTCCACGCCTGCTGATTCCGCTGCTGCTGCACCATGTATTGCTGCATCGCTATTTGCTGCTGAATCTGGCGCTGCTGTTCAGCAGTAGCGGCTCTCTGCTGCAAGCTTTCAAGCTGCCTTTGGTAATTTGCCGAGGCCACGGCATAGGGTTCCTTGAACTGGTCTCTCCAAGTGCAGATCTTGGTGTATTCGGTCTGGTCCAAACCATGGACGCTGCCTTTCCCATTGCAGGCCTTATACAGGTACTCGCGCTCGATTTGCTGTGCGCGCTGTAGGGTCGAACTGGCGCTCGCAGTTGCCGTTGCAATCTCCTGATATTTTGCCTGCAAATGCTCGGTGTATGCGGTTGGCAACCTGACCGGCTCCGGCCTCCCGTTGACGCGTTTGAAATGAGCGACGGCTCCATTTCCATATCGTGCAATAGCAACACCGCCCGGTGTATTGGTCTTCGGATCGATGATTTCGATAGCGAAGGTTGCCGCGTTGGGATTAACCACTGGCGCAGCCGAATTATCTGAAAATTTGAACGCTAGAGCGCCATAATTTTGCGTAAGCAGATAATTCCGCTGCGGGTTAAACGCTGCGCTTTGAATGATGTAGCCGTTACCCTGCCCGTCGATGACGCTCAGGGTTTGAAGCGCGTTAAACCCGTTGATCGAGTTGTCCATTTTTTCGGCAAGTTGGGTCACTGCGGGGAACTGCGATCCACCGACTGCATAGACCACCATGTTGTTGACGAAATCATAGTCTACTCGCGGGGCGGACCAGTCGCCTCCCGTGCCGTCGTGGATCGTGATCTCTTCCACATGATGGGTATCAGACATTGCAATGTCGCGACCTAGCCCAAAGGCAAAACCGTTCCGACATTCGCCGTCCCAATATGCGCGGAAGTTAGGCCGTTCGAGCTGATCCCGAGTAGTCGGCAACTTGCACGGCTCGGTCTTGTTGGCGGGCTGAACGTAAAGCTTCTCAGGGGGAGGAGGAGCCGCTGCCGGTCTGGCTAGCAACGACCTCTCGAACTCTGAAGCCTCCTGATAGTTGATCGCCTTGGGCTTGGAACCGGCATATGCCGAGGTCGTGCATGCAACGACGCTCGCAATGGACACCAGGTAGGAAAGTTTCCGCATCTTCATTTCATCTCCGTCCGATAAATGCGTTGCAGTGCATTTATCGCCTTTTCCAATCGCTCATTGAGGGACGTATTCGGTCCGTTTTGCCCAGTAGGAAAGACGCTGTCCTCGCGCAGTTGATGCACGATGTCATAGACCTCTTTCACATCCTCTTGCCCGCTGGCGGACACCATACCTTCGAGCACAAGAACACTATGCTTTACCTCTGCAATCTTCTGTTGAAGTCCCATCACGTCCTCGTCCGCCGCTCCCAGAACCGGCTGACCTGCGAGAGATTTCAAATAGTAAAGTTGCTGCAATAGCTTAACAATTTGCTCAACGCTCGCAGCCTTGAGCAGTGAATTTCTTTGGAAAGAAAACGTGCTTTTCGCCACCCAAAAGGCGGCGATGGCTGCGATTGCGGAAGCCAATGCCGCAATCGTCTGCAATGCCGTAGAGCAATCAGTCATCGTCTATTTTGGAGCCCCAAATTCTAGAAACATCATCGGTTTAGTCAGCGACATGCCGATCGTGCAAGGGCAGATGACTGATAAAAACTCGGGCTGTCTGCACCTCAGCATCGCGGGTTCGAGTCCCGAACGAAGCGATGGCCAGGTGCTACAAAAACCTCATCATGCGCAGCGTTCAACGTCACAGGGAGGCTATCTCTCAAGCGCCGAATGGGCTAGAAAATCCGCGTGAAACCAAGGCCTTTGCCATCGGAAATCAGGCGGGGAAGTGGTCGATCACAACGGTCCAAATAGGGAACAACTTCGCGCACACCGTACGCAGCGCGCATGTCCGGTTTAGAAACGGGCGTCACGAAAACCGCACTGGCCGAAACTAGTTGAAGCAGAGCAATTAGCAATTATCGCTGTGCCAGCCTCCCGCAGCCCAGCAAGTCCAAACACTTCGATGATCCTACGCCTCTCGGCTCCTTGCGCTGTGAACGAAGGTTGATGTCTGTGAGCCTCGCGTACATGAAAAAGCACGCCGAACTTTTTCATACTTGTTTCATACTGACAACGAGATGCTTCGTAAGTCTTTGAGAAATGGTGGGCGCGGCAAGGATTGAACTTGCGACCCCACCCGTGTGAAGGGTGTGCTCTACCACTGAGCTACGCGCCCGCTCGCCGGTGGACCGTGCGGTCGACACCGGGGCAGGGGCGCGCCAATACGCCGCCAATCGCGCATTGGCAATGGGCTGGTGCGGCGAAGGATCGATTTTCTCCTCGCCGCACAAGCATAGTTCAGCCGGCGAAGAACCGCACTAGCATCGCCAGCCAGCTCTCGCTGCGCCTGGGGGTGGAGGGTCCGGCGCCGGGGCATTCCAGGCAGAGCGCCTGCATCCCCTTCACCTGCATCAGCCGGTCGGCATCCGCGAGCAGAGAGCGGACCGCATCCTCTTCCTTGCGGGCGAACAGGGCGGCGACATCGGGCCGCGCGTCCGCATCTTCGGGCAGGAGCATCTGGCGCAGCAGCGTGTCGTAGGCGCTGCGGTCCTCCGCGCCTAGGAAGACGGGATGCCAGTCGCTTTGCCCCAGCTTGGCCCGGTTGGCCGCCCAGACCAGCGCATCGTCGAGGCCGCCATACTGGTCGACCAGCCCGATCTGCCGCGCCGCGCCGCCGTCCCACACACGGCCCTGACCGATGCGGTCGACCTCTTCCGTGGTGAGGTTGCGGGTCTCGGCTACGCGGGCGAGAAAATCGCGATATCCGTCCTCGATCGACGCCTGGAGGATCGTGTCAACCTCGGGCGTCAGGCCGCCAATGAGGTCTGGTTGGCCGGACAGCGGCGTGGTGCGCACGCCGTCGAAACCGACGCCCCAGTCGGCCGCCAGCTGCTCGAATGTGGGCAGAATGGCGAAGATGCCGATGGAACCGGTGATGGTCTCTGGCTCGGCGAAGATGCGGTCGGCAGGCGTCGAGACCCAGTAGCCGCCCGAGGCCGCGACATTGGCCATTGAGACGACCACCGGGATGCCCTTCGCCTTGTGGCGCAGGATCGCGCGGCGGATTTCCTCGCTCGCCAGCACCGATCCGCCGGGGGAATCGACGCGCACGACGAGCGCCTTGAGATCGTCGTCGAGCGCATCGTCGAGCAGATCGGCGATCCGCGTGCCGCCGGCGGTGCCCGGCCCGGCATCGCCGTCGACGATCTCGCCCGCGATGGTCACCACGCCGATGCCGCTGCCGCCCGTCGCCTCTCCGAGATCGGCGAGCCATGCGTCGTAGCCGGTCGAAGGGAACGCGCCCGGCTCGCCGCTCCAGCTGTCCTCGCCGACGAGTTCCTGCACCCGCGCCTCAAAGTCGGCACGGCTGCCGAGCGTGTCGACATAGCCAGCATTGCGCGCGGCGGTGGCGAGATCGCCGTTCGCGGTCTCGACTGCCGCAACCGGATCGCGGGTTGCGGCGAGATCGATGCCGGGCCGCGCCTTCTTCACATGCGCTTGCCACTCGCCCCACAGCGCGCCGTAGAGCGCCGTGTAGTTCTCTCGCGATTCCTCGGACATCGAGGTGCGGGTATAGGGTTCGACAGCGCTCTTGTAGGTGCCGACGCGGTAGATGCGGGCATTCACATTCAGCCGATCGAGCAGGCCGCCGAAATAGGGGCGGTAGCCGCCCGGGCCGGCGATCACCGCGCCGCCGAGCGGGTCCAGCCAGACCTCGCTCGCATGGGACGCGAGCAGGAGGGAATCGTCGTAATAGGCGGTGGCGAAGGCGAGCACCGGCTTGTCCGCCGCGCGCACCCGGTCAAGCGCCTCGCCGATGGTCTGCAGGTGGACCTGCCCGCCGCCGAGGAAACGGTCGAGATCGAGCACGACCGCCGTGATCCGGTCGTCGGTCGCCGCCGCGTCGATCGCGCGCACCAGATCGCGCGCCTGGTATTCGCGCACCGGCGCCTCTGCCGCCAGCAGTGCCTGGAAGGGGTCGATGCTCGATTGCTCCTCGACCACCTGACCGTCCAGAGCGAGCAGCAACGCACCTTCGCGAACCTGTGCGGGCGAGGGGCGGGCGGTCAGGATCGCGAAGAGCGCGGCGAAGAAGAGCAGCATGAAGACGAGCACTAGCCCGTCCTTGATGCCCACCAGCAGACGCCAGACGCCACGTGCAAACCGCATTCCCCACCTCCATTGCTTGCGTTGCCGCCCGTCTAGGGGCCTGCGCGGCGCAGGGCCATGCAAATGTGCTTGAGCGGCCGATTTGGCTCGACTAGGGCCTCCGCCCAAGTGACATCGCCGCGCGCCTCGACCGCCTCTGGCCGCTATCCCGCGGGCCGGCTGGCCTTCCCGCATCGCGACCTGACCGGGATCGGCAGGCTGGAGCGGCATGAGATCCTGTTCCTGCTGGACGAGGCGGAACAGTGGGTCGAACTGAACCGTCGGCGCAACAAGCATCACGATGCGCTCGCCGGGCTGACGATCATCAATGCCTTCTTCGAGAATTCCACGCGCACGCTGCTGAGCTTCGAGATCGCCGGCAAAAGGCTGGGCGCCGATGTCGTCAACATGCACGCCGCGCAGTCGAGCGTGAAGAAGGGCGAGACGCTGATCGACACCGCGATCACGCTGAACGCGATGCGCGCCGATGCCATCGTGATCCGCCACGCTTCGAGCGGCGCGACCCAGCTGATCGCCGACAAGGTCGATTGCCCCGTCCTCAATGCGGGCGACGGCAGTCACGAACACCCGACGCAGGCTCTGCTCGACGCGCTGGCCCTGCGCGAGGCGCTGGCCGAGCGCGGCGATCCGAGCGATGATTTCACCGGCCTGACCGTGACGATCTGTGGCGACATCCTGCACAGCCGCGTCGCGCGCTCGAACCTGTTGTGCTTGCAGGCGCTTGGCGCGACCGTTCGCCTGTGCGCGCCGCCGGCTTTGATGCCGGTCGGCGTACAGGCGATGGGTGCCGAGGTGTTCCACGATTTCGACGCCGCGCTTCGGGGCGCGGACGTGGTGATGATGCTGCGGCTCCAGACGGAGCGGATGGAAGGGCAGTTCATTCCCAGCGCGCGCGAATATCACCATCTCTACGGTTTGACGCGGCAGCGGCTCGACAATGCCGCGCCCGATGCGCTGGTCATGCATCCCGGACCGATGAACCGCGGGGTCGAGATCGACAGCGACGTCGCCGACATGATCGACCGCTCGATCATCACCCGGCAGGTTGAAATGGGTGTCGCGATCCGCATGGCCTGCCTCGACGTGCTGACCCGCAGCGCGCGCGGTGTCGAGGGATGGGCGGAATGAAGCAGGTGCGCCCGATCGCCATCACCGGCGGGCGGCTGGTCCTGCCGGACGGCGTGCGCGAGAGCGTGCTGCGGCTCGAGGATGGCCGGATCGCGACCGTCGATGCCGAGCCGCGCCAGGGCGACGACATCGTCGATGCGCGCGGCAGGCTGGTCGCGCCGGGCCTCGTCGATCTCGGCGTGTTCAAGATCGACAAGCCGGCCTTTCGTTTCGGCGGGATCACGCGCGCCGCGCTGATGCCCGACCAGTCACCCCCGCTCGATCTGCCGAGCCGGGTCGCCTATATCGCCAAGAGCGGCAAGCCCGATCTGTGGGTCCATCCCCTGGCGGCGGCGACGCGCGGACTGGAAGGAGACGCTCTGGCGGAGATCGCCCTGATGCGGGAAGCAGGCGCCCGCGCCGTGGCGACCGGGCGAAGCTGGATCGGCGACAGCGGAACGATGCTGCGCCTGCTTCAATATGCCGCGATGCTCGACATGGTGGTGATCGCCCATGCCGAAGACGCCGGCCTTGCGCGCGGCTCGGTGGCGACGGCGGGGGAGATGGCCACGCGGCTCGGTCTGGCGGGAGCGCCGGTGGAGGCCGAAGCGCTCGCGATCTCGCGTGACCTTGCGCTGGTCGAGCTGGCGGGCGCGCGCATCCATTTCCGACAGGTGACCACGCGAGGCGGGCTCGACCTGATCCGCCGAGCCAAGGCGCGCGGCGTCACTGTGACGGCGGGGGTAACTCCGGCGCATTTCATGCTGTCCGACCTCGCGACGGCGGAGTTTCGCAGTTTCATGCGCTTGTCGCCGCCCCTGCGGTCGGAAGAGGATCGGCAGGCGGTGATCGCAGCGATCGGGGACGGGACGATCGACGTGATCGCCTCGGGCCACGATCCGCGCGGCCCGGAAGACAAGCGCCTGCCCTTCGCCGATGCGGCGCCGGGCATGGCGGGCGCGGAATCGCTGCTCGCGATGACGCTTACACTGGTGCGCGACGGCGTGATCGACATGGCGCGGGCCTTCGACCTGCTCGCAGCAGCGCCCGCGCGGCTTCTCGGCGTGAAGGCCGGGGCGCTGGCGCCGGAATACGAAGGCGACGTCGCCTTGGTCGACCCGGAAAAGCCATGGGTGATCGACAGCCGCATGATGGCAGCGACGGCCGGGAACACTCCTTTCGATGGCCAGCCGACGCAGGGCCGCGTCACCGCGCTCTACAAGGGCGGCGTGCCGCTGGGGCTCTGAGCGGAAATGCAAGACCCCTCCCGATGAGGGGAGGGGTCCTGGAAACTGCAACTATGTTTGGCGATCAGCGGCGTGCGACCCGGGTTTCGGTCTCGATCGTGCCCGGCAGCGGCCTGTTCGCGGCATAGGCGAGGCAACCGCCGCCGCCCTGCTTGACCATCGAACACATCCGCTGGGCCGAACTTTGCGCGAAACCGCCCGCGGCGACGCGGTAGTACATCTTGCCCTTGACGTTCGCCTTGGTGATGACCTTTTCCGCGCCCTCGAGTTCGGGATGGCGCTTGAGGAAGAGCTTCCACGCCGCCTGCGCGTCCGACATCGAGAAATAGGAGCCGAGCTGGACCCGGTAACCGCCGGACTTCATGACGAAACCGGTCTCGGCGCGGGCGTGCTCCGGTGCTGCCGCAACGCGCTGCGGCTGCGGTGCCGGACGCTGGGCGACGGCCTGCGGCGGCTCGCTGCGGGCGGCCGGCACGGACTGGACGAATTCGTTCGTTACGAAGCGGACGAGGGCCGGGCCGTTGCGATAGGCCTCGGCTTCCGGCGCTGGATCGGCGGCCTGTGCGAACGAGGTGGCTTCTTCCGTGCTTGAAACCGGCTCGACCGCCGGAAGTTCGGACACTGCCGCGAGGGCGGTTGCGTATTCCGAAGCATTGGCTGCTTCGGCGACCATCATCTCGTGGCTCGGATGGTTGGCGAGCGCGAGATGCGTCGGCTGGCCCGGATCGACGGCGAGCGTGGTGCCGAGCAGGTCGGCGACACGCTGCTGGAACATCTCCGGAAGGACCATCTGCGCCCAGTGGCCGAGGCGGTCCCCGACCTTGTCGGCGGGAACGTCCTGCGCGGCCATTAGCCGGGCCGACTGCCAGTCACCCATCAGCGCGAAGGCGTAGGCGAGGTTCTGGCGGACTTTCACATTATTATGCCCGTCGCGCAGTGCGTTGCCGAGCACGTGGACGCCCTGCTGCGGACGGCCCGCGAGCGCGACGGCGAGGCCGAAATCGGCCGGGTCGAGCGCAGCTTCCCAACGATCGAGGGTCACCAGCGCATCGTTCGGCTGGCCCGCCGCGATCTGGGCGAGAGCGTAGGTGACGATCGTGCGCGGCGAGGTATCGCCCAGTTCGATCGCTTCGCCGAGCGTGGTCGCGGCCGAGACGAAGCGGCCGGCTTTCACGTAGGTCGCGCCGAGCAGCGCGCGGCCCGCCGCATCGCGGGGCGCGGCCAGCACGGCGGCTTCCGCGAACTCGACCGCCGCCGAGGTCTTGCCCTTGGCGATGGCGGTCTGGGCCGCGGCGGCGGAGGCCGTGGCGGGCGGCGCGACTTTCGCGCTGCATCCGGCCAGCGCGAGCGTGGTCAGCGCGGTGCCGAGGGCCAGGCTCACATAGCGCTTGTTCGTCATGGTGGTGCTCATCTGGCGTTCTTTCATCGGTGCGGGCTGTGCGGTCATGTCAGTCGCGCGAGACCTGCGCGGCGAGTTGGTCGATTTCGGGCATTCCGGCGAGCATCGCGTCGAGCGCTTCGGTCACAAGGACCTGCGCGCTCTTTCCATGGACCGTGCTGGCGAGCCGGAGGCGCAAATGGCGATCCGGGTCGAGCCGCAGGGTGAAGGCGGCGCGGCGCTTGCCCTTGCCGGGGTTCGCGGCGGTGCGGGGCTGAGATCTGGCCCGGGCGCGTCCGGACGATTCGAGTTTCTGCGCAATGCGTTCGATCGTCTCGCGCACCGGACTGACCAGCGGCACGGGCACATCGGAATCGCCCTTCAGCACGACCAGATCGCCCTTGGTCCGTTCCTGGTCCGGGGCTTCGTCGCCCATGTCATCCCAGCCGAGGTCCTCGAGATTGGCGGCGGCTTCCTTGCCGTCGATCGGACCCAGCATGTTCTGCGGGCGCATGGCCGGCTTCGCGCCGCCCTTGCGGGCGAGCAGCGTCGAGGAAAGGGAAGCAAAACTGGTCTCGCTCATGTCCGCGGTCTCCCGAAAGCCCGTTGGGTTACTGGGCCACGCGGCGGCCGAAGCCACCTGCGGGACGATGCATGCCGGCCATGGCGGCCTGCGAGTTCGGCGCGGCGAAGATCGTGCGGCGGAAGTTCTTCTCCAGCCGGTCCGACATGTATTTCCACAGGGCGGTGACCTCGGCCGCGCTGCGGCTGTCGGGGTCGACCTCCATAACGGTGCGGCCGTCGATCATCGAGGCGGCGAAATCGGTGCGGTGGTGAAGCGTGATCGGGGCGACGGTACCATGCTGGCTCAACGCCACGGCCGCTTCGGAGGTGATGCGGGCCTTGGGCGTGGCGGCGTTGACGACGAACACCAGCGGCTTGCCGGCGCGCTCGCACAGATCGACGGTCGCGCCCACGGCGCGCAGATCGTGCGGACTGGGGCGGGTGGGCACCACGATCAGCTCGGCCACGCCGATCACCGATTGGATCGCCATGGTGATCGCGGGCGGCGTGTCGATCACGGCCAGCTTGAAGCCCTGCTGGCGCAGGACCTGAAGGTCGCTGGCGAGGCGGGATACGGTGGTCTGGGCGAAGGCGGGATATTCGGCCTCGCGCTCGTTCCACCAGTCGGCGAGCGAGCCTTGCGGATCGATGTCGATCAGCACGACCGGCCCGGCCCCGGCGCGCTGTGCCTGAACGGCGAGATGTCCGGAAAGGGTGGTCTTGCCCGATCCGCCTTTTTGCGATGCCAAAGCCAGTACTCGCACGGCCTTGTCCCCCTGCTGAAACGCCCTTGAGCTCGTATCCGATCGCCCCGGCATGGAGCGGTTCTGGAAAGGGAATTGGCAGACTACCCCTAATTTTGGGTTAAGCGGCGCGGCCAAATCGCTGCCTTGGGCAACGTAGTGGGCCGGGCGGCAATCTTTTGCTAACGGGTGGTTTACTATAGGTCCGCCCATGAACCGGCGCGCGGCGCGCCGATCTCTCGTCTCGGGGAGCAGGACCATGAGCGGCAAGACCATTTCCACTTTCCTCGCGGCGGGCGCCCTTGCCGCACTGGCGGCCCCCGCGACAGCGGACGTGAAGGCCGGGGTCGATGCCTGGAGTGCGGGCGATTATGCCAGCGCGGTGCGCGAATGGTCGCAGCCCGCGGCTGAGGGCGATGCGGATGCGCAGTTCAATCTCGCGCAGGCCTATCGCCTGGGACGCGGCGTGGAGGCGGACCCTCGCCAGGCCGAGGCGCTCTATCTGCTCGCCGCCACTCAGGGGCACGCGAAAGCGGCCGACAATTACGGGCTGCTGGTGTTTCAGGACGGTCGGCATGAACAGGCCCTGCCTTACGTGAAGGCGGCGGCGGAGCGGGGCGATCCGCGCGCGCAGTATCTGCTGGGTGTCGCGCATTTCAACGGCGATCTGGTGGAGAAGGACTGGGTTCGGGCCTATGCTCTCGCGACGCTCGCCAATTCGGCCGGTCTCCCGCAGGCCCGCGGCGCGATTACCCAGATGGACGAGTATATTCCGCTCGCGCAGCGGCAGGAGGCGCAGCTCCTTGCAGGGACTCTGAAAAGCGAGGCGCAGGCGGCGCGGGCCAGCGATCTCGCCGCTGCCGATCTCGCCACCGGGGGCGCGCCCGAGCAGATGGTGGTTCCGCGCGAAAGGCCGCAGCGACAGGCTGGGAGCGGGGCTGAATCGCCGCCGATACCCGAGCGGGTTGTCGTGGCGCGGGCGCCCGATTTCGAGCGGGCAGGGGCCGACTACACGATCGCGGCCGCTCGGGAAGCTGCACCGCCTTCGACGCCAGCCACGGCGGCGGCACAACCGACACCCGCCCGCGTGGCGGCGCCGCGCGCGCCATCCACGCGCCGGGACGGTCCGTGGAAGATCCAGCTCGGCGCTTTCGGGGTCGTGGGCAATGCGGATCGGCTGTGGGATCGGCTGGCCGCCAACCCCGCGCTTTCCGGTGCGACGAAGCTCAAGGAACCGGCGGGGCGGCTGACCAAGCTGCTCGCCGGCGGATTTGCCAGTCAGGCGGAGGCAAGCCGCGCCTGTGCCGCTCTCAAGGCCGGCGGGCAGGATTGCCTGGTGACGCGCTGACACATCTCGAGATACCGCTTCCCTGCACGCTCCGCCTGCGCCTAACGAGCGGGCGACAGGAGAGGCCCGGATGAATGCGATTCCAGTGCCGGCGGGTACGCCCGATCAGTTCGCGCCGGCAGGCCCGTCGCCGGACCGGATCGCCAGCCTCGACTTTATTCGCGGTATCGCGGTGATGGGCATCCTCGCCGCGAACATCGTCGCCTTCGGCCAGCCGTTCAGCGCCTACATCTATCCGGGCGCGTTCCTGACGCCCCACGGCGCGGCGGAAAACGCCATGTGGGTCGCGCAATTCGTGCTGATCGACGGGAAGATGCGCGGACTGTTCACTCTGCTGTTTGGGGCGGGCCTCTACCTCTTCATGGAGAGGGCGTGGGCGTGGGCGCGGGGAGCGGGCCGGGCGCTGCAGGCCCGTCGCCTGCTGTTTCTCGGCCTGTTCGGCCTGATCCATTATTTCCTGATCTGGGAGGGGGATATCCTCTTCCTCTACGCCGCGTCCGGGCTGGTCGCGTTGCTGTTCGTGAAGTTGAGCGAGGAAAAGCAGCTGGCGCTGGGCATCATCGGCTACGCGCTGGGCGGGCTGCTGTATCTCGGTTTCGCCTTCTCGATGGAGGCAGCGGCGGATGGATCGCTTGCCGCGACGCCGGAAGCGGCGCAGGAAATGCGTGTCGCCTTGGAAGATGGCAAGCAGGAGGAACTCCGCGAAGCTCTTGTCGATGCGACCCTGATCCGTTCGGGCGACTATTCCGGCCTGGTGGCTCACCGGTTCGCTGACCATACCGAGGATCTCGCCAACACCTTGATGACCCTCTGGACCGAAACGTTGCCGCTGATGCTGATCGGCATGGCGCTCTATCGCTTCGGATTCTTCTCCGGCGCCATCGCGCGGCGCAAACTTCTGCTGTTCGGTTCGGCGGCTCTGCTTGTCGGAGGCGCGGCAAGCCTGTGGATCGCCCTGCGCGTCGCCGAAGGCGGCTTTAGCTATTACGGCACGATGGCCGCCTTCACCGGCTGGGGCCATTTTCCGCAGCTGCTGATGACGCTGGGCTACGCGGCCTTGCTGGCCGTTTGGGGCGCGACAGCGCAGGGTTGGCTCGCCGTGCGCGTGAAAGCGGCGGGCAGGGCGGCCTTCACCAATTATCTGGGCACGTCCATCGCTATGATGGTGGTCTTCCACGGATGGGCGGGTGGTCTGTTCGGCCAGCTCGCGCGTGGAGAACTCTATCTGGTGATGCTGGCTGGCTGGGCCGTGATGCTGGGCTGGTCCAAACCCTGGCTCGACCGGTTTCGGTACGGGCCGCTCGAATGGCTGTGGCGCTGCCTCACCTATGGCAGGCGGTTTCCGCTGGTCCGGTAGGGGTTGCTATTGAGAACTGGTCGCACTAGCTTCGCTCATGCGAATCAATCGCAGGGAGATCCGCGCGAATGTATATCTGCATTTGCAATGCCATTCGGGAAAGCGAGCTGCGCAACGTGGCGCGTCGTTGCCCGGGCGATGCGGAAGCCTGCTACGCGGCGCTCGGCAAGCTGCCGAGCTGCGGTTCCTGCCTCTGCGAAGCAGATGAAATGATCGCGGAAGAACGGGCTTGTGCGTTCGTTCCGACCCATGTCGCAGCCTGAGTTGCGCTACTGAAAATCTCTCGCAAATGGCGGAATTCTGCCATTTTTTGACGCTCTACTCTTGCCAGGACAGCGCGCCTCGCGCATAGATCCCCGTCTTCAAGGGATCTATGCAGGAGCGCGCGATGAAGGGCGACGAGAAGGTCATCGAATATCTGAACAAGGCGCTCACCAACGAGCTGACCGCGATCAACCAGTACTGGTTGCATTACCGCGTGCTCGACAATTGGGGCATCTACAAGCTCGCCGAATACGAGCGCAAGGAATCGATCGAGGAAATGGTCCATGCCGACCGGCTGGCCGATCGCATCCTCTTCCTCGACGGGCTTCCCAACTTTCAGGCGTTGCACAAGCTCAAGGTCGGCGAGTCGGTAAAGGAAGTTCTCGAAGCCGACCTCGCGCTCGAGATGGAGGCGATCCCCCTGCTGCGTGAAGCTGCGGAATACTGCCAGAGCGTGCGCGATTTCACCTCGGGTCAGCTGTTCGAGGATATTCTGCGCAACGAGGAGGAGCATGTCGACTTCCTCGAAAAGCAGTTCGACATGATCGTTCGGATGGGCCTGGAAAACTACATCCAGCTCAACAGCGCGGCCGCCGGCGAGGGCAATGGCGGAGATGTCGGCTAAACGCCGGCGCTAGAACACTTCCCAGAAATTCGCCCGGTTCTTGCCGCGCTTGGCAAGCCGGGCGATAACCCGACGCCCTCGCATGATGTCGGCGCGGCCATGGACGGCGTTGATCTCGGCAACCGCCAGAGCGGTGCGGATATCCGCCGTGTCATAGACGATTTCGCTCGCTTCGGCATCATCATGGACGCGGACCGTGAGGCGGGGGGCGGTCATTCGGGTACTCCTTGTAGAGACCCTAATAAGGTGCGCCGGGTGAATATTCAGCGACACCGCCCGCGCGGAGTCGCGAGCACGGAACGGCTCGGCGCTAAATGCAGAAACGCCTCTCGGAACGCTAGGAGCGGCGGCTGCCGACCGGCCGCCGGGCCAGCATCGCCTCGCGGAAGAACAGCGCGAGGCCGACGATCAGCAGCGCCATGGTCGCGATCCACGCGATCGCAATGATGGTGCCGATCTGCGCCTCGATCCAGGCGCTCACGAACAGCAGCATCACCACCAGACTGATCAGCACGGCCGATCCGGTGCCGCACATCACGGCGGTCTGCGCAAGCTGACGGCGCTTCAGCAGCCAGGCACGCTCCGACACGTCGGTCCGGCGCGGGTTGTCGTTCGCGCGATTGTCGATCAGGTCGATCCGTCCTCCGATCCAGATCAGGCGGCTGACCATCACGTTCATGATCGCGCCGATCCCGGCAAGCAGGAACACCGGCGCGAGGCTCAGTTGCAGGATGTGCTGCACCCGCACCGCGCTCGACGTGCGCTGGATGAGCTCGACCGCGAGCGGCTGTCCGGTGGTGACCATATCGAACATCGTCATCGTCCCCCGCTGTAGTTTCCGCCGCCGCCCTTGTTCGCGTTGTAGGGGTTTTTCGGGCTCTTGAGGACCACGCGCACCGGCACCGCATCGAAGCCGAGCTTGGCACGGATGCCGTTGACGAGATAGCGCTCGTAGCTCTTGGGCAGATCGTCGAGCCGCGTGCCGAAGACCACGAAACGCGGCGGCCGCGTCCCGGCCTGCGTGATGTAGCGCAGCTTGATCCGCCTGCCCCCGGGTGCGGGCGGGGGATTGGCATCTAGCGCATCGTCGAACCAGCGGTTGAGCGCCGCGGTCGGCACGCGCTTGGACCAGCTCTCGCGGATCTCGAACGCGGCCTTCAGCAGCGTGTCGAGCCCCTTGCCGGTCTTGGCGCTGACCGCCAGCAGCGGGAGGCCGCGAACCTGCGACAACCCTTCGTCGAGCGCGCCGCGAATGCCGTTGAACAGCGAACTCGCATTCTCGGCCACGTCCCACTTGTTGATCGCGACCATCAGGGCGCGACCTTCCTGTAGGACCATGTCGGCAATCTTGAGGTCCTGATGCTCCAGGCCCTTCGTGGCATCGAGCAGCAGGACAACCACCTCGGCGAAATCGACTGCGCGGCGGGCATCGGCGACGGACAGGCGCTCCAGCTTGTCCTGCACCTTGGCCTTCTTGCGCATTCCGGCGGTATCGATCAGCCGGATCTCGCGCGTCTCGCCGCCCGGGGCGGTCCACTGCCAGTCGATCGCGATCGAATCGCGGGTAATGCCGGCTTCCGGCCCGGTCAGCAGGCGGTTCTCGCCCAGCAGCCGGTTGATGAGCGTGGACTTGCCCGCATTGGGCCGACCGACGATGGCGAGCTTCAGCGGACCAAGCGGCGCATCCTCGTCGGCGGCATCGCCAGTGGCTTCGCTTGCGAGCGCCTCGGCGCCTTCCGCCTTCTCGCCGATGACCGGCCACAGACCCTGAAACAGGTCGGCTACACCTTCGCCGTGCTCGGCGGAAATCGGGATGGGCTCGCCAAGGCCGAGCGAATAGCTTTCCAGCACCCCGCTCTCGCCCGCGGCGCCCTCCGCCTTGTTGACGACCAGCACCACGGGCACGCTCTGCCCGCGCAGCCAGCGGCCGATCTCTTCGTCGAGCGGGGTCAGGCCGCTGCGCGCATCGACCACGAACATGGCCGCGTCCGCGCCTTCGAGCGAAACCTCGGTTTGCGCGCGCATCCGGCCGGGGAGGGTATCGGGGTCCTCGTCCTCCCATCCGGCGGTATCGACCACGGTGAATTCGAGGCCGGCAATGCTGGCGTCGCCCATACGCCGGTCGCGTGTCACGCCGGGCTGGTCGTCGACGAGCGCGAGCTTCTTGCCCACGAGCCGGTTGAACAGCGTGGACTTGCCCACATTGGGGCGGCCGATGATGATGACGGTCGGTTTCACGGGTGCGCTCTCATGCCTATGCGCCCGCGCAGTTGGAGGTTGCGCGCCGCTTTGGCAAGCGCGAGGTCGTCGAGCAGCCAGCCGGACAGCCGCGAGACGGCCACCCGATTGCTGCAAAAAATCAGCCGACCTTCGCAACCGGTGCGTTTTCGCCGAGATCCTCGTACCAGGCTTCGACCGGTCCGGTGAGCTTCAGCGTCAGGGGCCGGCCCTTGCGGTCGACGGTCTTGCCGGCCTGCACGCGCACCCAGTTCTCGTCGATCGAATATTCCTCGATGTCGGTGCGCTGCTTGCCCTTGAACCGGATGCCGACGCCCCGTTGGAGGACCTCCGCATCGAAATGTTCGCTCCCCGGATTGACGGAGAGCCGGTGCGGGGGAAGGTCGGTCTGGGTGTCTTCGCTCATGCGCGCGGCCTGTAGGTTCGGATCAGCGAACCGGCAAGATCAATCCGGCGGGGGCGGCGTTTCAGCCGGCCCGCGGCCCGGGTTGTCGATATCGGGCTGAGGCGGATCGAACCCGGGAGGGTCCTGCATCGGCGCCTCTTCCGGCGAGCCGGGGAGGCTGTCGGGCGGCATCTCGTCAGGCGCGCCCGGATCGATCGTGTCGGGAGAGGGGTCGGGTTGCGTAGCCATGTTCAGTCTCCTCAGTCAGGCGGAAGGTCGAGCATCATCTCGCCTGCGCCGTCCAGCTTGTCGCGCTTGGTCAATGCGTCGGAACGTTCGGTGTCGATCTCGTCGGGATCGCTGCGATGGCCGAGGACCTCGCCCTCGGTCTCGCCGTCCGCCTCCATTTCCGCCGCGGTCTTGGGTTCGACCTTCGGATCGATGACGGGCGGTGTGACCGGTGGCGTTTTCGGAGTGTCGTAATCGCTCATGACGATGCCTGCCTTTCTCCCGATCAACCACCGGGAAGTCGCCCCCGTTCCCCCGTTCGCCGCCGCGCTTGCCCTTTCGGGCGCATGGCACTAGAGGCTCGTCGCATCTGACGCGCGGTGGCCCCGGCTGCCGCGCGGCTTCGTTCGGGTAGCGGGCGTGGCGGAATTGGTAGACGCGCTGGTTTTAGGTACCAGTATCGCAAGATGTGGGGGTTCGAGTCCCTTCGCCCGCACCAGAACCGCCCTCCTGCCCCGGGCAGCAAACGAATTCGAACCAGCGGAAGTCAGCAAGTCCATGGACATCAAGGAAACGACCAACTCCGGTCTCAAGCGCGCCTACACCGTCACCATTCCGGCAAGCGAGATCGACGCGCGCGTGAGCGGCGAAATCAAGAAGATCGCGCCGCAGGTGCGCATGCCCGGCTTCCGCCCCGGCAAGGTTCCGGCGAACCTCGTCCGCAAGATGCACGGCGAGCAGATCCACGCGCAGGCGATGAACGACACGATCCGCGAATCGGTCGACCAGCTGATGAAGGACAAGGAGCTGCGTCCCGCGATGCAGCCCCGGATCGAACTCGGCGAAGGCTACGGGGAAGGCAAGGACGCCGAACTCACCGTCGAGCTGGAAATCCTGCCCCAGATCGAGGCCCCCGACACCGACGGGCTGGCGCTTGAGCGGCTGACCGTCCCCGTGGACGAGAGCCAGGTGGACGAGGCGCTGGAGCGCATCGCCGGCCAGAACAAGAGCTACAAGGACGCGGCCAAGACCAAGAAGGCGGCCGATGGCGACCAGCTGATCATCGATTTCGTCGGCAAGCTCGACGGCGTGGAATTCGAAGGCGGCAAGGCCGAGGACGCGCCGCTGGTGCTGGGTTCGGGCACCTTCATTCCGGGCTTCGAAGAGCAGCTCAAGGGCGTGAAGACGGGCGACGAGAAGACCATCACCGTCACCTTCCCCGAGGATTATCAGGCCCAGCACCTCGCCGGCAAGGATGCCGAATTCGACATCACCGTGAAGCAGGTGAAGGTCGAGACCGAGGGCAAGGTGGACGACGAGTTCGCCAAGAATCTCGGCCTCGAGAGCCTCGACAAGCTGAAGGAATTGCTGCGCGGCCAGCTCGAGCAGGAAACCGCCGGCCTGACTCGCACGCAGATGAAGCGCCAGCTGCTCGACAAGCTGGCCGCCGGCCACGACTTCCCCGTGCCCGAAGGCATGGTCGATGCCGAGTTCCAGCAGATCTGGCAGCAGCTCGAGCAGGAAGCCGCGCGGGCCGAGGATCCCGAAGCCGAGATGAAGGAGATCGAGAGCGAGCGCGACGATTACCGTCGCATCGCGGAGCGCCGCGTGCGGCTCGGCCTGCTGCTCTCCGAGATCGGCCAGAGCAACAACGTCCAGGTTTCGAACCAGGAAATGCAGATGCTGGTCCAGCAGGCGGCGCAGCAGTACCGTGCCGAGGATCGCGAGCGTTTCGTCCAGTACGTCCAGTCCGAACCGATGGCCGCCGCCCAGCTGCGCGCCCCGCTTTACGAGGACAAGGTCGTCGACTTCCTCTTCGACAAGGCTGAGATCACCGATCGCGAAGTGACGCGCGAGGAGCTCGAGGCGGCGATCGAGGCCGACGAGCAGGAAGCCGAAGCCGCCAAGACCAAGGCACCGGCCAAGAAGAAGGCCGCACCCAAGAAGAAAGCCGCCGACGGCGAAACGGCGGATAAGGGCAGCGAGAAGCCAGCGGACAAGAAAGCTCCGGCGAAGAAGCCCGCTGCGAAGAAGGCCAAGCCGGCATCGGAAGGCGACAAGACGTCTGACGAGAAAGCGCCTGCCAAGAAGACCCCGGCCAAGAAGGCAGCCGCGAAGAAGGCTCCAGCCAAGAAGAGCTGAGCCGACGCCAGCCCGGCTCGGATCAACCGATCAAGCAGCGCCCGCTTCCCGAGCCAGGGGAGCGGGCGTTGTTGCGTTCAGAGTTCGGGCGTCGGAAGGACGCTGAAAGGCAAGGTCATCCGCGACGAACTCCGCGCCTGTCGCCTGAACGCGAGCAACGGTGTTTCGCTTAGGCGCAACCGGGCAATCAGTTCGCGGCGGGGCCGCTCGTGCCGCGCGGTATCCAGCGCTGGAATTTGGGATCGGCCAGCTCGACGCTGCGTGCGCGTTCGTAGGCGGCGCCCGCTTTCAGCACCGCGTGATCGTCCCATTTGGCGCCGAGGATGCTAAGTCCCACCGGAAGCCCCTCGATCGCGCCCATCGGCACGGTGAGGTGAGGGTACCCGGCGATGGCGGAGGGGCTGCCGAAGCCGATGGAGCCGTTGAAGCTGTCGCCGTTAACGAGGTCGCTCATCCAGGCGGGGCCGCGAGTGGGGACGACGAGGAAGCTGACGTCGTTGTCCGTCAGCAGCTTGTCGAGCGTCTCCTCGCCCGCGATCCGGATCGCCCTGGCGCGAGCCTCTTCATAGGCGGCGCGGTCGGTGGTTTCCTCCGCCTGCTTGAAGAGGTCCTGCCCGAACCAGCGAAGCTCTGTGTCGGCGTTGGTCTCATTGAACGCAATGAGGTCGGCAAGGGTGCGCGGCGTGTCCTCTCCCGCAAAGGCCGGGAGGCTGGCGAGATACTTCCCCATCTCCTCGCGCAGTTCGTACATGAGGACGGAAAAGCTGGCGCCGTACATTTCGGCATCGGGCTGGAATTCGATATCGACCAGCACCGCGCCGGCCTTCTCCATGT
This sequence comes from Erythrobacter sp., assembly GCA_025698865.1. Classification (GTDB taxonomy): domain Bacteria; phylum Pseudomonadota; class Alphaproteobacteria; order Sphingomonadales; family Sphingomonadaceae; genus Qipengyuania. The sequence continues at coordinate 35,894 of JAILWQ010000008.1, forward strand.
CGGCGAGCGCCGTTTCGAAAACGCCCTTGAGATCCTCGCGATCGCCGATCTGCTCGCGCAGGACCCCGATGCGGACTCCTCGCAGCGAATAGTCGTCGAGCCCGGCGGAATAGTCCCGCACCCGGCCCGGAACGTCGAGCGTGGCGGGATCGGCGCTGTCCTCGCCCGCGATGGCTCCGAGGAGGAGCGCCGCGTCCCTGACGCTGCGCGCCATGGGGCCGGCGGTGTCCTGCGTGCTGGATATAGGTACGACATGGGTGCGGCTGACGAGGCCGACGCTGGGCTTGAAGCCGACGACGCCGTTGATGCTGGCAGGGCAGGTGATGGAGCCGTTCGTCTCCGTCCCGATCGCCGCCCAGGCGAAACCCGCCGCCACCGCCGCGCCGCTGCCCGAGGAGGAGCCGCAGGTGTTGCGGTCGATCGCGTGCGGATTGCGGGTGAGGCCGCCCACCGCGCTCCAGCCGCTGGTCGAATTGTCGTCGCGGATGTTGGCCCATTCTGACAGGTTCGCCTTGCCCATGACCACGCCGCCCGCCGCGCGCAGATTGGCTATCAGCGGGGCGTCGCGCCGGGTCATGCTGTCCTTGAGCGCGAGGCTGCCGGCGGTTGTCGGCAATTCGCGCGTCTCGATATTGTCCTTCACCAGCACGGTGCGCCCGCCGAGCGGAAGGCCCGTCGCCTCGGCCGCGCGGACCTGCTGCTGGATGTCCGGGGCCAGCGCGATCACGGCATTGAGACCGTCGGGGCCGTCGTCGTAGCGCCTGATCTTCACCACCTGCCCCATCGCCTCGGCTTCCATCGGGCTGTGCGGTGTCTCGAAACCGGGTGGTATCGGGATGGCCCGGATCGTTGGCAAGGGCGCATCGGCATCCCCCGTCGGCGTCTGTGCCGAAGCCGGAACAGCGAGAGCGGCGATGCCGGCGAGCAGTGCGATGCGTGCGATCATGTGCCTTTGTTGGCACCGCGCGAAGGCGATGCAAAGCCCCCTCAGAAATTCCCGCTGACAGTCAGGCGGAAGATCGGTCCGATCCGGCGGCGCGACAGTTCGCGGAACAGGACTGGGGCGTCCGGCCGGTCGCCGGCGAACACCGTCCGCTCGAAATTCTGGGTCGCGCCGAGCAGGTTGGCGGCACTCACGTTCACGGTCATTCCCAGCACGTCCTTGTGCTCCACGAACAGGTCGAGGAAGCCCGGACCTTCCTGATTGCGGCCGACCTCGAAGCGCCGCGAATAGAAGGCGTTCGCATTGGTGAAATAGCTCGCCCCGTAAGCCCATTGGGTCTGCGAAATGTCGTGGCGGAAATCGAGTTCGAGGAAATCGATCGTGTTGCCGGAGAAGAACCGCGCTTCTCCGGTAAACGGGTCGACGACGCTCGTGTCGATGATCGCCGCGTTGACGTCGATCTGCGCGCCGGTCCAGCCGATCGGATCGAATTTGATCGTGGCGTTCGTCTCGAACACCGTCGCATCGGCATTGCCGACATTGCCGCGCGCCTCTCCTCCGCTGGCAAGCGGGAAGAAGTCGACGAAATCCTCGAACCACGTCCGCTCCAGCTGGAACGTCACCGAACCCCACGGTCCGAACCGCTTGTTCGCCTGGAATTCCAGCTTCCAGTTCTGCGAGGGTTCTAGCGCATTGTTGCCGGCGTTCTGGTTCTCGTCGTTGAGCGCGACGCTGGCGAGGAAATTGCCGAAGGAAAGCTGGCCCACCGACCGGCTGAGCTTGAGGGTGGTATCGAAATCGGCGGCCGGCCGCCAGGCGAGCGAGGCCGATCCCTTGGGCCGCTGGAAACTGCGCGAATTCGCCGCCGACCCGGTCTGCTCGATCCGCGAATATTCGCCCCCCGCCGTCGCCTGGAAGGCGAGCTTGCCCGTCAGTTGCTTGCTGAAGGAAAGGATCGTCTCGTAGCGATCCTCGGTCACGCCGCCGGTGCCGGCGGGGAAGGGGACGACCACGAACTCGCCACCATCGGCCAGATCGAACAGGCCCGATGCCCGGTCGAGCCGGTTGAACGCCGCCTCGCCTGCCAGCTGCCAGTCGGCATCGAACATTCGCCAGCCATATTCGAACCGCCCGATGCGCTCGCCGATATCGTTGGTCTGGGTAAAGCGGCTGCCGATGGCGGCGGAGCCGTCGTCGAAGGCGTCGACCACCACGCTTTCGAAGATGTCCCTCTCGAAGCGTTCCAGCCCGATCAGCTTCAGGCGCCCCGGTCCGAGGGGAAATTCGGCGTCGCCGCCGATCTCGTATTCCGGACCGCGCTCCCGCACCGTCGCCAGCCGGGTGCGGACGGAGCCGAAGGCCGGAACGCCGATCTCCGGATCGTCACGGAAATAATAGTCCCGGCCATAACGCAGGTTGAGGTTGGCCAGCACCTTGTCCGAAGGGCGATAGGTGAGGTTCGCCGCAAGCGTCGGATTGTCGAAGCCGCCGGAGAACTTCGTGTCCTGCGCCTCGATCAGCGCGCCCGTGCCGTCGGTCAGAATCACCGGACCGTCGGCGCCGAAGCGGTCGTTGTTGTTCTTCAGCGAAACCGTGTATTCGAGCGCGCCTGCCTTCGCCTTCCACGAAATCTCGCCGCCATAGAGCTGGGCCTGCGTGTTGTGTGCGCGAAAGCCGGCGCGGTAGCGGAACTGGCCCGAGCCCCCGCCGCCATCGGCGACGATGACATTGGCGACCTGTCCGGTGAGGCCCGGAATGTCGAGCGTGGTCCCGTCGACCAGATCGATCCGGAGGACCTCGCTCGCCGCGATGCGCTGTAACTGGTCGCGCACGCTGTCCGACTTGCTCGAAAAGCGCTCACCATTGACGAGGACGTTCTGGTTGGCCTGGCCCAAGCCGCGCTGGCCGTTGCTGTCGTCCATGATGAGGAAGCCGGGGATCTGGACCACCATGTCGAGCGCGTTGCGCGGACCGTACTGCGCGAAATAGGCAGGCTCGAACGACCGCCCGCGCCCGGCGGGCACGCCATCCGCGGTGTTGGCGGTCGGTGCGCTGGTGCTGGCGTCGGTGTCGGCATCCTGTGCTCCGGCAGGAACGCCGGTCCCGGCGAGCAGTGTGCCCGAGAGCAGGATCGCGGCGCGCGAGAAAGACATGGATACTCCGGCGGGTTGGTGGTCGAGGCGGTGCGGTGGCTGCTATCATCGACAACTGTAATCGCAGCTCGACGGACAGGCGTCCGGTTCCGACGAAAGTCTTTTCCGGTGGCCGATCGAAACCCTTCGAAGGGATGGGTCGGGGCACGGGCGGCAGGTCGCCAGAGGGCAGGGTGCGAGAGGATTGGGACAGTGCCCGCGCGCCTCTTGAATTGCAGGCAGGAAGGGCGACATAGGGCGCTGCATCACGGACAAGAGGGAAATTATGATCGATCTGTTCAACGGCGAAGGGCACGGAACCCAGGGGCAATTCAGCCGGGATCCGGTAACGGGCGCGCTGGTGCCGGTGGTCGTCGAGCAGACCAGCCGCGGCGAACGCAGCTTCGACATCTTCAGCCGCCTCCTGCGCGAGCGCATCATCTTCATCACCGGTCAGGTGGAAGACGGGATGGCCAGCCTGGCGACGGCGCAGCTGCTGTTTCTCGAAAGCGAGAACCCCTCCAAGCCGATCAGCATGTATATCAACTCGCCGGGCGGCGTGGTGACGGCCGGCATGGCGATCCACGACACGATGCAGTACATCAAGCCGCGCGTCTCGACCGTCTGCATCGGCCAGGCCGCGAGCATGGGCAGCTTCCTTCTTGCCGCGGGCGAGCCGGGGATGCGCATCGCGCTGCCGAACGCGCGGATCATGGTCCACCAGCCTTCGGGCGGCGCGCGCGGCATGGCCTCCGACATCGAGATCCAGGCGCGCGAGATCCTGCGCATCCGCAAGCGGATGAACGATCTCTACGTCAAGTATACCGGCCAGAGCCTCAGCGATATCGAAAAGGCGATGGACCGCGACACCTTCCTCGAAGCCGACGAAGCGATGAAGTTCGGCATCGTCGACAAGGTGTTCGAAACCCGTCCGGAAAACGAAGAGCCGGGCGAAGCCGAGGGATCGGGCGGCGCGCCGGAATGATCCAAACGCCGCGTCCCGGTGCTTTCGGAACCTCCGGGACCGGCGACGGCTCACCGTAGCAATTCGGCAACCTTGCCGCTTCAGCTTGCGGCAAGGCGGTTGCGCTAGGGTGGAATTTAACCAACAGTGCTCTATCCGGGTCGATATTCGGCCGGGAATCGCAGGGCGTAACAGGAAATGACCAAGTTGAGCGGCACCGACAGCAAATCGACACTCTATTGCAGCTTCTGCGGCAAGTCCCAGCACGAGGTACGCAAGCTCATCGCCGGACCGACCGTGTTCATCTGCGACGAGTGCGTGGAACTGTGCAACGACATCATCCGTGAAGAAACCAAGGCCGGGCTGACCGGCAAGAAGGAAGGCGACGTTCCGACGCCGGCCGAAATCTTCCAGACGCTCAACGATTACGTGATCGGCCAGGATCGCGCCAAGCGCGTGCTTTCGGTCGCGGTGCACAATCACTACAAGCGCCTGAAGCATGGCGGCAAGGCGGGGGATGTCGAGCTTGCCAAGTCGAATATCCTGCTCGTCGGCCCGACCGGCTGCGGCAAGACCCTGCTCGCGCAGACGCTGGCGCGCACCTTCGACGTGCCCTTCACGATGGCCGATGCGACCACGCTGACCGAAGCGGGCTATGTCGGCGAGGATGTCGAGAACATCATCCTCAAGCTGCTCCAGGCCTCCGACTACAATGTCGAGAAGGCGCAGCACGGCATCGTCTATATCGACGAGATCGACAAGATCACGCGCAAGGCGGAAAACCCTTCGATCACGCGCGACGTGTCGGGCGAGGGCGTGCAACAGGCGCTGCTCAAGCTGATGGAAGGCACCACCGCTTCCGTCCCGCCGCAGGGCGGGCGCAAGCATCCGCAGCAGGAATTTCTGCAGGTCGACACGACCAACATCCTGTTCATCTGCGGCGGCGCGTTCGCGGGCCTCGAGAAGATCATCGGCGACCGCCTGCAGAAGCGCAGCATCGGCTTCGGCGCGCATGTCGCCGACCCGGACAAGCGCCGCGTGGGCGAGCTGCTCGAGAAGGGCGAGCCCGAGGATCTTCTGAAGTTCGGTCTGATCCCCGAATTCGTCGGCCGTCTTCCGGTGATCGCCACGCTGCGCGATCTCGATGTCGAGGCACTGGTGACCATCCTGACCGAGCCGAAGAACGCGCTGGTCAAGCAATACGCCAAGCTATTCGAGCTCGAGGATGTGGAGCTGACCTTCAACGACGAGGCGCTGCGCACCATTGCTGAGCGGGCGATCGCCCGCAAGACCGGCGCGCGCGGCCTGCGCTCGATCGTGGAGGGTATCCTGCTCGATACGATGTTCGACCTGCCCGACATGGACGGCGTGACCGAGATCGTGATCGACAAGGACGTGGTCGAGGGTCGCAAGGAACCGATACAGGTCCATGGCGGCAAGAAGGACGAGAAGAAGGAAGAGGCGGCCTGAGCCTAGGCCGCCGCTACCTCTTCGTCTGCGGCAAGAACCGGCATCGCAGTCCGACTGCGGAACAACTGTTCGCCGGCCATCCGGGCCTGTCGGTGATGTCGGCCGGCGTGGCCACCGACTCCGACCTGCCGCTCGATGCCGAAATGCTCGGCTGAGCCGACAGGGTCTTCGTCATGGAAGCGCGGCATCGCCGGGCCATCGAAGCCCGGTTTCCCCTTACGACCCGGCGCGCCCCGATCGTGGTGCTGGGCGTGCGGGACGACTATCGCTTCATGCAGCCCGAGCTGGTGGCTATCCTTCGCGCGAGGATGGCGCGTCACCTGCCCTGATCAGCAGCCGGCTTCGCAATCGCGCGTCTGTTCGACCTGCAGCGTCACATGGCCGATCCGGTGGTGGTGCTCCAGCTCGTCGGCGATCTCGCGCAGGAACGCATCGCCGGGATGTCCCCCGGGCATGACGAGATGCGCGGTGAGCGCGGTCTCGGTCGTGCTCATCGGCCAGATGTGAAGATCGTGAACCGCTTCGACGCCGTCACGGGTTCTGAGGTAATCGACCACCTCGGCTTCGGATACGTTTCTGGGCACCGCCAGCAGGCTCATCGCCACGCTGTCCTTCAGCAGGCCCCATGTGCCCCAGGCGATTATGGCGACGATCAGCAGGCTGACCACCGGATCGATCCACGCCGCCCCGGTCCACAGGATCGCGAGCCCGGCAATGACGACGCCGAGGCTCACCAGCGCGTCGGCCGCCATGTGGAGGAAGGCGCCGCGAATGTTGATGTCGTGCTGCCCGCGCATGAACATGGCGGCAGTCCCGGCATTGATGACGATGCCGATCCCGGCGACGATCGCCATCGTCTCGCCCTGCACGGGGGCGGGCTCGGCGACCCGGCGCAGCGTCTCGAACAGGATCGCGCCGATCGCAACCAGCAGCAGCCCGGCATTGGCGAGGGCCGTGAGAATGGTCGAGCTCTTGTAGCCATAGGTGAAGCGGTCGGTGCGCGGACGCTTGGCCGCGACGCTGGCGCCCCAGGCGAGCAGCAGCGCGAGGACATCCGACAGGTTGTGCCCCGCATCGGCGATCAGCGCCATCGACCCGGAAATCCAGCCGTAGATCGCCTCGATCGCGACGAAACCGGAGTTGAGCACCACGCCGATCAGGAAAGCGCGGCCGAAATCCTTGGGGGCGTGTGCGTGCGCGTGGGAATGCTCGCCACCATGCACATGCTCGGCCGAATGATCATGAGAATGGTGAGCGCCCATCGCAGCTATTCGTAAACGCAGGCGTCGAGGCCGTCACGCCCGACCACGCCGATCCGCGCGGAGATCGTGTTGCCGTGCCGCCGCAGCCAGCCGCCCGGATTGACCACGGAGCGTTCCTTGGGCAGCGGAAGCGCGGCGGCCATCCGCGCGGCTTCAAGCGGGGTCAGCGAGGCTGCGGACTTTCCGAAATAGCGCTGCGCTCCCGCCTCGGCTCCGTAGGTCCCGATCCCCGTCTCGGCGACGTTGAGATAGACCTCCATGATCCGGCGCTTGCCCCAGATCTGTTCGATCAGGAAGGTGAAGCCGGCTTCCAGCCCCTTGCGGAAATAGCCGCCGCCCTGCCACAGGAAGACGTTCTTGGCGGTCTGCTGGCTGATCGTCGAGCCCCCCCGAATGCGCCCGCCTTCGGCATTGCGGCGGAAGGCGTTCTCGATCGCTTCCCGGTCAAAACCGTCATGGCTGCAGAACTTCCCGTCCTCGGCGGCGATGACCGCGCGCACGAGGTTGCGGTCGATATCGGCGAGCGGCTCCCAATCCTTGTTGATGCCGTTGGAATCCATCAGCATCGTCGCAGTGACCGGCACCGGCACGAACTTGAACAGCACGACCAGCGCCAGCGCGAGCGCGATCAGGCCGAAGAGGAACTTGAGGACGAACCGGACGAGGAAACCCATGGGCGCGATCTAACGCGATCGGCAGAACCGGGCAACGACCGGAAGTGCGGGTCGGAACGCCCACGTTCGTTGCACCTAACTAAAGTGAGTGTTGCCGCAGTGCAGCATTCGTCGTCAATTCGCGACGCCATTGCACTCGGCGCGCAAGTGGATGTCATCGGGCCGTCACAATTCTCAACGGAGAAAATCGTTCCATTTCCGGGATTTTTTCCAAGCCGGGTCTGCGCAGGGCGCCGGGCCTCTCCTTTGTGTAACCGAAATGTCACCAAATACCGTCTGGACCGTAGGGGCGAGCCGAGTAGAGGGCGGCCCGGGTCGGTCGGGTGTCGCGTGCGATTCGCGAAGCCGAGACCGCCGGAAACATCTCGCGCTCCTGAGGTTTTCAAAATGCATATCAGATTTCTCCTCGCGGCCGGTGCCGCCAGTGTCGCTCTCGTCGCCCCCGTTTCTGCTCCGCTTCAGGCGCAGGAGACCTCCTCGTCCATCCGCGGCACCGTGGAAGACGGCACCACGCCGGTCGCCGGCGCCGTCGTGACCGTGGTTCACCAGCCCTCGGGCACCACCTCCACCGCCACCACCGACGCCGCCGGCAACTTCACCGCCAACGCGCTCCGCATCGGCGGTCCGTTCGAAGTGACGGTCGACGCGCCGGGTTACGAGACCTCGACGGTTTCGGAAATTTATCTCCAGGCCGGCCAGCCGCTGCGCCTGCCGATCTCGCTTCGGGAAGCCAATGTCATCGTCGTCACCGGCGCCGCGATCCAGACGCGCCTGTCGGCCGCCGACGGCCCGACCACGGTTCTGACCGAAGAGGACATCGAGAACACCGCCTCGATCAACCGCGACATCCGCGACCTCGCCCGTCGCGATCCGCTGGTGACGATCGACCTTACCAACAGCCGCACGATCGAGATCGCCGGCAATAACGGCCGCCTCAACCGCTTCAGCGTCGACGGCATCCAGCTGTCGGACGATTTCGGCCTCAACAATGGCGGCTTGCCGACCAATCGCGGCCCGGTTCCCTTCGACGCGATCGAGCAGTTCACTGTCAAGGTGGCGCCGTTCGACGTTTCGGAAGGCGACCTGCAGGGCGGCGCGATCAACGTCGTGCTGAAGTCCGGCGGCAACATATTCCACGGCGGCGGCTTCTACTCCTACACCGGCGACGGACTGACCGGCGACACCGCCAAGGACTCGACCGTCAATCTCGACTTCAAGTCCGACCAGTATGGCGGCTGGGTCTCCGGCCCGATCATCCAGGATCGCCTGTTCTTCATGGCCGCCTACGAGCGGACCAAGGAAGGCACGCCGTTCGACAACGGCTTCGGCCCGCAATTCGCGAACCAGGTCCCCGGCCTCACGCAGGGCGTGATCGACCAGGTCAGCGCGACCGCGCAGAACGTCTATGGCTACGACACGCTCGGCCTCATCGCCAATGCGAACGAGGACGACGAGAAGTTCGTCGCCAAGATCGACGCCAACCTTTCGGACAACCACCGCGCGGTGCTCACCTACATCCGCAATGTCGGCACCAACCAGTTCCAGCAGAACACGTTCCTCACCGGTTCGCCCGCGCTTGGCTTCCAGTCGAACGGCTACGAGCTGAACGAGGAGATCAATTCGGGTCAGTTCGAGCTGAACTCGACCTGGTCGAACGTGTTTTCGACCACGCTGCGCGCGAGCTATCGCGACTACAACCGCAACCAGACGCCGTTCGGCGGCCGCGACTTCCCGCAATTCGGCGTGTGTACGGACTCAAATTCGGCTGGAAGCGCGACTTCTTGTGGCGGCACTCGTCTGTTCTTTGGACCGGACGTCAGCCGTCAGTCGAACGAGCTTAACACTGAGAACTTCAATGTCGACCTGACCGCGCGTGCCGACCTCGGCGCCACGCAGCTGAAGTTCATCGGCGGCTACAGCCGTTCGAGCGCCTACAACCTGTTCCTTCAGCGGTCGCTGGGCGACTTCTACTTCGACTCGCTCGCCGACTTCCAGGCGGGTCGGGCCAACCAATTGCGCTATCAAAACGCCGTTCCGTCGAACGATCCCAACGATGCCGCGGCGCGGTTCAGCACCGACGGGTTCAATTTCGGTTTCCAGGTGGAATCGCAGGTGAGCGACACGCTGCAACTTATCGCTGGTGCCCGCTACGACCTGTACGGCAACACCGACCTGCCGCCGCTCAACCAGAATTTCCTCAATCGCAATGGCTTCAGCAACCGCTCGACCTTCAACGGCCGAGGCCTGTTCCAGCCGCGCGCGGCGTTCAATTGGGAAGCGACCGATCGCCTGATCGTTCGTGGCGGCGTCGGCATCTTCGGCGGCGGCACGCCGGATGTGTTCCTGTCGAACGTCTATTCGAACACCGGTCAGTTGACGAACGAAGTCACGATCACGCGGGCGAATTGTGTCTCTCTCGGACTTTGCGACGCTCTCAACAACGTTACCGGTGATATTCCGCAGTCCGTCATCAATTACCTGACGACGAATGTCGGCAGCCTGCAGACGTCCAGCACGGATGCGATCGACCCGGACCTCGACATCGCCAACAAGCTGAAAGCCTCGCTTTCGGCGGACTACGAAGCCGATCTCGGCTTCCTCGGCGAGGGCTGGCTGTTCGGCGTGCAGTTCCTCTACGACAACACGATTGACGGTTATCTGTGGACGGACCTCCGCTCTGTACCGGCCGGTACTCTTCCCGACGGACGTCCGCGTTACACGACCAACACTCCTAGCCCTGCGTCGGCTATTTCCAACCGTGACCTGCTGCTGACCAACACCAGCGACGGCCGGGGCTATTTCGGCACCTTCCGCTTCGCCAAGGAGTTTGACTTAGGGCTCGACATCTTCGGCAGCTACACGCGTTCGGACGTCAAGGATCGCGCGGCGTTGACCAGCTCGACCTCGTCTTCGAACTACGGCAACAACGCCTTCGTCGACCCGAACTTCCCCGCCTACGGCCGTTCGATCTACGAATTCCGCGACACCTGGAAGTTCGGTCTGAACTTCAACCGCGCGTTCTTCGGAGATGCGAACACGAATATCGGTCTGTTCGGCGAATACCGCTCGGGTCGCCCGTACTCGCTCACGATGCTCGATAATTCGGGCAACCGTGGCGCCGTGTTCGGCACCGTCGGCAACCTCGGCAATCAGCTGCTCTATGTCCCCACCGGACCGAATGATCCGCTGGTTCGCTTCGGTAATACCACAGTCACATCAAACGGAGTGACGACCGTCACGGCGACGGCGGCTCAGAACGAGGCGGCTTTCAACCAGCTGGTCGCCGACCTTGGTCTCGAGGGAGCGCGAGGCTCGATCATCTCGAAGAACACGCAAACCTCGCCCGATTTCTTCAAGGTCGACCTGCACTTCGGTCAGGAAATCCCCCTGCCGAGCGTGCTGGGCTCGCGTCCGAAGCTGGAGCTCTACACGGATATCGAGAACGTGCTGAACCTGATCGACAGCGATTGGGGCACGCTCCGCCAAGTCGAGTTCCCGTACAATGCAGCGGTCGTTCGCGTCAGCTGTGTTGCGTCAGACACTAATCCCTGCGCACAGTATCAGTACACGAACGTGCAGGCTCCGCAGGTCCAATTGCAGACGCGCCAGTCGCTCTACGCCATTCGCGTAGGTGCCCGGTTCCGGTTCTGATCGGATAACAGGTAAAGGAAAGGGGCCGCGAAGCAGATCGCTTCGCGGCCCCTTTTCGTTGTGCTTCAAGTTATCCGGGGTGCTCCGCCCACCGACCTGACGCCCGGATCAGGCGATGCCCGGCAGCAGCCTTTCGCCGGCGATCGTCTTCATCGCCTTTTGCAGCTTCTCGAACGCCCGCACCTCGATCTGGCGGATGCGTTCGCGGCTGACGTCATAGACCTGGCTCAGTTCCTCCAGCGTCTGCGGGTTTTCCGTCAGGCGCCGTTCGGTGAGGATGTGCTTCTCGCGGTCGTTAAGGCTGTCCATCGCCTCCAGCAGCATGTCATGGCGGACTTCGGCCTCTTCGGCATCGGCGACGGTCTCGTCCTGCAAGGGGCGATCGTCGGTCAGCCAGTCGAGCCATTCGCCCGAGCCTTCCTCGCCATTGCGCATGCTGACATTGAGCGACCCGTCGCCCCCCATCATCATGCGGCGATTCATGTTGATCACCTCCTGCTCGGGCACGCCGAGGTCGGTGGCGATCTTGGCGACGTCGTCGGGGTGGAGGTCGCTGTCCTCGTAGGCTTCGAGCTGCTTCTTCATCCGGCGCAGGTTGAAGAACAGCTTCTTCTGCGCTGCGGTGGTGCCCATCTTGACGAGGCTCCAGCTGCGCAGGATGAATTCCTGGATCGAGGCCTTGATCCACCACATCGCATAGGTCGCCAGCCGGAAGCCGCGATCGGCCTCGAACTTCTTGACGCCCTGCATCAGGCCGACATTGCCTTCGGAAATGAGGTCGCTGACCGGCAGGCCGTAGCCGCGATAGCCCATCGCGATCTTGGCGACGAGGCGCAGATGCGAGGTGACGAGCTGCGCCGCAGCTTCCGAATCCTCGTGCTCTTCGTAGCGCTTGGCGAGCATATATTCCTGCTCGGCCGTCAGCACCGGGAATTTCTTGATCTCGGACAGATAGCGGTTGAGGCTCTGCTCACCGCCGAGCGCCGGAACGCTCAAAGACTTGTTGTTGCTCACGATAACCCTGACCTTTCTCCAGCCGGCTACGATGCCGCGGACCCCGGATGGGCATCCGCGGCGCTGAGCCGCTTGTTCCTGTATAACCGCCGGACGCCGCCGTTGAAGCGGGTTTCATCGATTTCAACGAGTGGTTTCGTCGATGAGTTCCCGCATGTCGGCGGGCATTTCGGCCCGGAAACGGACCGTCTCGCCGGTGACGGGATGTTCGAAACCCAGCTCCGCCGCATGGAGGGCCTGCCGCTCGAAACCGAGGTCGGCGAGGAGGGGGCGCAGCGCCTTGGGAGTGCGTCCGTAGACAGGGTCTCCCAATAGCGGATGACCGATTGACAGACAGTGAACGCGGACCTGGTGCGTGCGCCCGGTTTCGAGCCGGCATTCGATCAGCGCGGCGTGGTCCAGCCTCTCCAGCACGCGGTAGTGCGTGATCGCACGCTTGCCCCGCGAGCTGCCGGGATCGAGCACCGCCATCTTCTTGCGGTCGCGGTCCGATCGGCCAAGCCGGGCGTCGATCGTACCCTCGGCCGGGCTGGGGTGTCCGGCGCACAGGGCGAGATAGCGGCGGTGGATGGTGTGCGCCGCGAACTGCGCCGCCAGCCCTTCATGTGCGGCGTCGGTCTTGGCGACCACCAGCAGTCCGGACGTGTCCTTGTCGATCCGGTGGACGATGCCGGGCCGGGCGACGCCATTGATGCCCGAAAGCCGCCCCCGGCAGTGATGCAGCAGGGCGTTCACCAGCGTCCCGTCGCGGTTCCCCGCCGCCGGGTGGACGACCATGCCGGCAGGCTTGTCGACCACGATCAGATGCTCGTCCTCGAACACCACGGCGAGCGGAATGTCCTGCGGCTCGAGATCGAGCGGTTCGGGCGGGGGCAGGGCAATGGCAAAGGCCCCGCCCCCGCGCATCTTCGCCGAGGCGCTGCTGGCGACCGCGCCCTCCACACGGATCGCCCCATCGGCCAGCAATCCCTTGATCCGCTCGCGCGAGAGACCGGTCGCCTCGGCCAGCGCCTTGTCGAGCCGGGTGGCGGAAGGGATGATCCCGGTGATGATTTCAGGCTCGGACATCGCTAGGCTCATGGGCGATGGACCTGACCGTGACAAGCGAGGCTCTGGGGGCGATGATTGCCCATGCCGATCGTGAGGAGCCCGGCGAATGCTGCGGCATACTTTACGGGACAAGCAGGCAGATCGCGCGGGCGCAGGCGACCGCCAACGTGCATCCCGATCCGGCCCGTCATTTCGAGATCGATCCGCAGGCGCTGCTGGACGCGCATCGCAGCGCGCGCGGGGGCGGGGCGGAGGTGGCGGGATATTACCACTCGCATCCCAACGGTCGCGCCGCGCCCTCAGGGACCGACCAGGCGAGCGCATCGGGCGACGGGCGTATCTGGGCGATCGTCGCGAGTGGAAAGGTGACCTTCTGGCGAGATGACCTGGAAGGCTTCCGCGCGCTTTCCTACACGGTCCGCCCCGGCTAGAAGCGCGCTCGTCGGGAATGCCGGTGATGGCCACTGGCGCGGGGCCGGTCATTGCGTCTAGGACAGTGTAACACGCGTAACACTCTTCAGGAAATCGTCTTACTGTATGAACGAGGTGTCCTCCACCGAACTCGCCGCCCTGCTCTGCTCGCGGCTGTGCCACGACATGCTCTCGCCGGTCGGCGCGATGTCCAACGGGCTCGAACTGCTCGCCAGCGAGACCGATCCGGAAATGCGGCGCAACTGCATGGAGCTGCTGGAACAGAGCGCGGCGGTCTCGACCAACAAGCTCAAGTTCTTCCGCCTCGCCTTCGGTGCGGCCGGCGGCTTCGGCGAGCGGGTCCCGGTCGAGGAGCCGAAGGAGCTGGTCGAGGCACTGGTCGCGGACAAGGGCCGGATCGAGGTGCAGTGGGCGCTGTCCCACGCCACTCTTTCCAAGCCCGCGGTCAAGGTGCTGCTCAACTTCGCGCAGATCGCGATCGATGCGCTGGTGCGCGGCGGACGGCTCGATATCGGCGCGGAGCTGCGTGACGGGGCGTGCGAGCTGGTGGTCCGCGCCAGCGCCGAGCGCATCGCCTTCGACGAGGTCGTGGGCAAGGCGCTCGACGGATCGCTGCCCGCCTCCGATCTCTCGAGCCGCACCGCGGCGGCGCACATGATCGCGCTGCTGGCAAAGGAATGCGGCGGCGGTCTGCAATATGCCAGAGGTGACGACGCGCTGGTGCTCGGCGCGGTCCTTCCCGAACCGGAAGGCCTGATCGGATGAGCGAGGGGGCGGGCGGCAGCGACTTCGGCAAGCCCGGCGAGGAACTGCCGGCGAGCAAGGACGAGCTGGTCGACCGGGAAGTCCTCTCCCCCAATCACGACGAGCGGACCCAGCCGATCTCGATGGTGGTGATCCACTACACCGAAATGGAGGACAAGGGCTTCGCCATCGAACGCCTCTGCGATCCGGAGGCCAAGGTGTCGGCGCATTACCTGATCGGCGAACAGGGCGAGGTCGTCCGCCTGGTGCCCGAGAACAAGCGCGCCTGGCACGCCGGGGTCTCCTACTGGCGCGGGCACAAGGACGTGAATTCGGCCAGCATCGGGATCGAGCTCGACCATCCCGGGCACCGCTACGGCTATCGCGAGTTCAACGACGCGCAGTTCGAGGCGCTGGTCCCGCTGGTCGCGCGGATCGTGAAGCAATACGACATCCCGCGCGCGAACGTGGTCGGCCATTCGGATGTTGCCCCCGCGCGCAAAATCGACCCGGGCGAGTTGTTCCCGTGGGAGCGGCTGGCCGAATACGGTCTCTGCCTGCCGACGCCGACCAAGCTGCGACGCGGCGATCCGTTCGACAACGACGCGGCCTTCTACCTCGCGCTCGAACGCTTCGGCTACGACATCACCGACGGGCACAAGGCGGTCGAGGCGTTCCAGCGCCGCTGGCGCCCGCGCAAGATCGACGGCGAGATCGACGGCGAGGTGCGTGCGATCCTGTTCCAATTGCTCTTGGATCGCGACCAGGGCCGGACTAGATAGGCCCTCGCCAGGGGGCTGGGCAGCCGCGTGTCGCATTTCCGAACGGGATCGGCGCGAGGAAAGTCCGGGCTCCACCAAGCAAGGGTGGCGGGTAACGCCCGCCGCGGGCAACCGTAGGGAAAGTGCCACAGAGAGCATACCGCCGATGGAGGGCAACCTCACAGGCAAGGGTGAAAGGGTGCGGTAAGAGCGCACCGGGACTTCGGCAACGCGGTCCGCATGGCAAACCCCACCCGGAGCAAGGCCGAATAGGGGCGGCGCGCTCTCGTTCGCGGGGGCAGGGGTGTTTGGCCCCTGGCGCAAGCTGCGACCGCCCGGGTTGGCTGCTCGAGCCGCGGAGCAATCCGTGGCCCAGATGAATGGCTGCCCCCGCGGCGCCGGTCGTTTTCGCGATACCGGCCGCGGGACAGAACCCGGCTTACAGGCCCCCTGGCATCATCCCGGAAAAGCGCCAGACGCCCGGCTCGCCGGCCGGACGGGTGATGGTTCCGGTGGAGCGGAACAGCTCGCGATCCGCGCATTCCAAAAGCTTGATCGCCTCATGATCCGTCGATGGAACGATGGCGAGCGTCCTCGCGCCCTCCGGCGTGCGGCCGACGATGGTGGCGAAACGGGGCGAACCGTCGCGGGCATAGTGAACGGTATAGCTCTCGAGCGTCACGTTTCCGGCATATTCCTCGTCGATCCGCGGCACTTTTGTGCGCAAATTGTCGGCTTCTGCCTGAAAATCGTAGTCCTGCGGGAAGCGGGCGCCGGTCGGGGTGCTCGACAGGAGGATCGCGTGGTTGTGAGTCGCGTAGCCGCCATTGGCGAAGAGCAGTCCCTTGCCGGGCACGCGGCGCAGTTCCTCCACCATGCAGGCGACGGCGTGGCTCATGTAATTGCCGATCGGTCCGCCGCCGAAGGTCAGCCCGCCGAAGACGGTAGTCGGCCGTTCGAGCGGCCAGCCCAGCACCCGCCGCGCCATCTTGGGCACGCAGGGGAAGCAGGAGTACAGCTCGACATGATCGAGATCCTCGGGCTCCACTCCGTTCAGCGCCAGCGTGCGGCGGATCGAGACCTCGAGCCCGGGCGACCCGCGATAATCCGCGCGCCTCAGGAAATCGGCGTCCTCGTGTGCTGCCGCGCCGTGGCCGACGAAGACCAGCCGGTCCTCCGCGATCTCGCGCCGCCGGGCCTCGGCAAGACTGGTCACGATGAAGCCCGCGCCCTGATTGACGCTGGCATTGGCGACCTGCAGCTTGGTGTAGGGAAAGGCGATCGGACGGTTGCTTTCCGACGGGGTCACCACCTCCTGCGCGCTCACCGCCTGCCGGATCCAGGCGTGATCGCCGCCCGCCGCGACTTCGCTCATGCCCGCCCACAGCGCGCCGCTCTCGGCCTGCCCCTCGGACAGGGTCTGGCCGTATTCGTCGCGCAGCGCGTTCTCGTAGAGCGGATAGACGTCGACCGGGACGGTCAACCCGTGGCGCGGAGCGAAGCCCTGCCGCTGGCGGTGGCTCGCATCGCGCAGCGCGTTCGGCTTTGCCTCCCCCTCGCCTCGTTTCAGCGCCGCCAGCTGCCCGGCAGTTCGCAGCGCCTCACCGCCGACCACGGCACAGATGCGCGCCTCGCCCGCGCCGATGCGGTTGGCGGCGTCGTGGAGGAGGCGGATAGGACTGTCGCCATTGGGCATGGCGGTCTGTTCGCGGTGGGCGGGGGCGATCCCGAGCCTTTCGGCCAGAACGCCATCGACCGGGTCGAGCTGCGGCCAGCCGATCTGCCTCACCACCGCGAGACTGTCGCAATCGGCGAGCAGGCCGCCGCCGCCATCGGCATCGGCCCGTCGCAGCGCCTCGGCCATCAAGCCGAGCGGATCGAGCCCGTCCGCCGGGTCTGATGGCCGATCGTTCACCTGCCCCACGCCCGCGATCACCGGGATGCGTTCTGCGTCCATCCGAGCCTTCCCTTGCCCATCCATCGACCCCGCGATACCCGTCGCGATTGCGAACGCAAAGGAGAGCCGCGCCCATGAAGACCCGCATCACCGAAATGTTCGGCATCGAACATCCGATCATTCAGGGCGGCATGCACTATGTCGGCCTGGCGGAGATGGCGGCGGCGGTCAGCAATGCGGGCGGGCTGGGGATCATCACCGGGCTGACGCAGGGCACGCCCGAAAAGCTGGCGAACGAGATCGCGCGCTGCCTCGACATGACCGACAGGCCGTTCGGCGTGAACCTCACCTTCCTGCCCACCGTCAACGCGCCCGATTATCCCGGACTGGTCCGCGCGATCATCGAGGGCGGGGTGAAGATCGTCGAGACCGCAGGCAACAACCCGGCGCAGGTCCTGCCCTTCTTCAAGGATGCCGGGGTCAAGGTGATCCACAAATGCACCAGCGTGCGGCACAGCTTGAAAGCGCAGGCGATCGGCTGCGACGCGGTAAGCGTCGACGGTTTCGAATGCGGCGGCCATCCGGGCGAGGACGACATCCCGAACATGATCCTGCTGCCCCGCGCGGCGGACGAGCTGGAGATCCCCTTCGTCGCCAGTGGCGGCATGGCCGACGGGCGCAGCCTCGTCGCCGCGCTGGCGATGGGCGCGGACGGGATGAACATGGGCACGCGCTTCATTGCGACGAAGGAAGCGCCGGTGCACGAGAACGTGAAACGCGCGATCATCGCGGCGAGCGAGCTCGACACGCGGCTGGTGATGCGCCCCTTGCGCAACACCGAGCGGGTGATGACCAACCCGGCGGTCGAGGAATTGCTGCGGATCGAGCGGGAAAAGGGCGACGACCTCAAGTTCGAGGACATCATCGAGCAGGTCGCCGGGGTGTACCCGCGCATCATGACCGAGGGCGATATGGATGCGGGTGCCTGGTCCTGCGGCATGGTCGCCGGACTGATCGACGACGTGCCGAGCTGCAAGGAACTGATCGACCGGATCATGGCGCAGGCCGATGCGATCATCACCGAACGCCTCGCGCGCTTCCAGGCGGGCTGACACAGGCGCGAGCGACAGGAGCACCCCATCATGGACTACGTCAATCTCGGACCGACCGGGCTCAAGGTGTCGCGGCTCTGCCTCGGCTGCATGAGCTATGGCGACACGCGGCGCGGCTGGCACGGCGACTGGGTGCTGGACGAGGATCGCTCGCGACCCTTCATCCGCGAGGCGATCGAGAGCGGGATCAATTTCTTCGACACCGCCAACATGTATTCGGGCGGCGCGTCGGAGGAGGTGGTCGGCCGGCTGCTGCCCGAATTCGCCCATCGCGACGAGATCGTGGTGGCGACCAAGGCGTTCCTGCCGTGGCGCCGCGCGCCCAATGCCGGGGGCCTGTCGCGCAAGAGCCTGCTCACTGCGATCGACGACAGCCTCGGGCGGCTGAAGATGGATTACGTCGATCTCTACCAGATCCACCGCTGGGACGAGAGCACGCCGATCGCGGAGACGATGGAGGCGCTGCACGACATCGTGAAGGCGGGCAAGGCGCGCTATATCGGCGCATCTTCCATGTATGCCTGGCAGTTCGCCAAGGCGCAGGAGATCGCGCGGGCCAATGGCTGGACGCCGTTCGTGTCGATGCAGAACCACCTCAACCTGCTCTACCGCGAGGAAGAGCGCGAGATGATCCCGCTTTGCCACGATCAGGGCGTGGCAGTGATTCCGTGGAGCCCGCTGGCGCGCGGACGACTGGCGCGGGCCTGGGACGAGAGCACGGTCCGCAGCGAGACCGACGGCTTCGGCAAGTCGCTCTATCGCCAGAACGTGGAAGCCGATCGCGCGGTGGTGGAGGCGGTTGGCGACATCGCCGATGCGCGCGGGGTCGAACGGGCGAGCGTGGCGCTGGCCTGGCATTACACCAAGGGCGTGACCGCGCCCGTGGTCGGCGCGACGCGGCGGGGCCATATCGCTTCCGCGCTCGCTGCGTTGGAGATCGAGTTGACCACCGACGAGATCGAACGTCTCGAAGCCCCCTATCTGCCCAAGAATCCGGTGGGCGTCGAGAGCACCGCGGGCGGCGAATTGCGCCTGTCGATGAAAGGCGACCGCTGACCTTTCGCCGATTGTGACATTCGGCTGCGCGGCGTCACATGGGCGTCACGCAACCGCGCCATTCCATCCCTCGCAACCGGGGGGCGAAGTGGACACCGTCACGATCTTTCTGACCAGCGAGGATGCCGAGGCGTTCGAGGATTTCGAACATGACGGCCGCCGCTACGTGTTCGAGCGCCTGTCCGCGAGCGGCCCGGCGCGGCTGGCCGAGGGGCCGGTGTGGATCTTCGTCGACTGGGTGATGGACGAGCTGTCCGGCCTCGAAATGTGCCGCCGCCTGCGCGCCGACCGGCGGCTGGGCGAAGCGCATGTCACCATGGTGCTGGAAGGCGAAGCCGAGGACGAGCGCCGCCGCGCGCTGCGCGCCGGGGCCGACGACTATGTCGCCGCGCCGCTCGACCGGACCAAGGTGCTCGACCGGGTGCTCGCTGTCCATGCCCCCGACGGACAGCGCCGGGTCACGCGGATGATCGAGGAAGGCGACCTGCGGATCGATCTCGGCGCCTTGCAGGCGCGCTGGAAGGCCAAGCCGCTGGCGCTTCAGCCCAACGAGTTCCGCCTGCTGCGCTTCCTCGTCGAGAACCCGGACCGCGTGCTGTCGCGCGGGGCGCTGATCGCCGGGCTGGGCAAGCTCGACCCGCCGATCGACGAGCGCACAGTGGATGTCTGGATCGGCCGTCTGCGCCGCGCGCTGAAGGCCGCGGGCGCAGGGCACAAGCTGCGCACCGTCCGTTCCATGGGCTATGTCTGGGACAGCGACTAGCTTGATTGCCGGAGGGGCCGCGCGACCGGCGCAGCCCCTGCGATTACGCCTCGATGGGCATCAGAAATCGACGGACAGCGAGGCCGAGAACCGGCGACCGACCTCGAAGGTGTTGATCTCGATCCGGTTGCCATTGAATTCCTGAAATTCGAAATTGTCGCGCCCGAAGATGTTGCGCGCTTCCAGTTCCAGCTCGATTTCCTTGCCCGCCACCGTAAAGGCCTGACGCCCCACGAGGTCGACGGTGAGGCCGGGATCCTCGATCACGTCGGGCTGCTGGAAACCGCGGCTGGTCACCCGGTCGCTGGCGTAGTTGAGCAGCAGGGTGAGCTGCGAGGTGCGCTCGGTGTCCTCGAGGCCGAGCTGGAGATTGGCGACATGGTCCGACTGTCCGGTCAGGCGGTCGCCATCGTCGAAATAGAGCGAGGCGTCCGCCGCGCCCGAGGGGGGCACGAAGGTGGTGTCGCCCGGCTGCACGCCGATCTCGGAATTGGTGTAGGTGTAGTTCGCGCGGACCACGAACTGGCGGGTGAGGAAGAAATCGCCCCAGTCCATCAGGTCGAAGGAATACTGCCCTTCCAGTTCCGCCCCGAACAGCTTGGCTTCGGGCGCATTGGCGTAGCTGGTCAGGAAACCGCCGCCCGCGCTGCTGATGACGAAGGCCTCGATCGGGTCGTTGATCTTCTTGTAGAACGCGGCGAGGCTGATCTTGTCCGGCCCGCCGAGATAATATTCGGCCCGCGCCTCGGCATTGAACAGAGTGCTGTCGATCAGGAACGGGTTGCCGCGGAAGGTGCGGTTGCTCTCGGGATCGAAATAGTTCTGCTCGACCAGCTCGCGGAATTGCGGGCGCGCGAGCGTGCGCGAGGCGGCGAGGCGGAATTGCAGGTCGTCGCTGGCGAGATAGGTCACCGTCACGCCGGGCAGGAAATAGTCGTTGTCGAGCGCGGTCGGCGTCGCGCCGAGGATCGGCGTGTCGAACACCGACTGGTCGAGCTGGACCGACTGGTCCGCCGTCTCGTAGCGCACGCCCGCCTCGATCGTCAGCGGGTCGACGGGCACGTAGGTGAACTTGCCGTAGGCGCCGAAAATCTCGAGCGCGGCGTCGAACACCGGGAAGGGGTTCGCCTCGTCCAGCGTGATGTCGAGCAGAGCGAGCGAGGCGGCGTTGATGATGTCGCCCGGCCGCCGCAGGCCGATGATGGGAATGATCTGCGGGTCGGGCGTGAAGGTGAAGGGATTGCCCTCCGCATCGGTCAGCGTCAGCGGCGAGACCTGCGCGAAGGGCAGGAACTCGCGCCGCGAGGACCGCCGGTCCGTGTCGGTATAGGCGCCGCCGATCGTCGCGTTGAAGCGGTCGGAGAACTCGTAGGTGAAATCTGCCCCGGCATAGCGCAGCTTCTCGCGCAGATCGTCGAACGAGACGCGGCTGAGGCCGGTGTCGGAGGCGCGGTTGAGATAGACCGCGAACTGCTCGCCGATCGAATCGATCACGTCCGGCGTATCGTCGGGCACATTGGTGCGGGTGTAGGAGAAGGTCGCGTCGAACGGCGCCTCGCGGTCGGTCTGCGCGAAGCCGCCGCGCAGATCGACCGACAGGCGGTCGAACTCGAATTCGCCGACCAGCTGCGTGTCGATCAGCTGGCGTTCGAACCAGGCGGTGTTCTGGTTGATGAAGTCGAAGCCGTCGGCCCCCAGCAGGAACCGCGTGCCGGAGGCGAGGCGCGCGGTCTTCAGCGTGTCGCGGATATAGAGATTGGTCCAGCGCAGGGTGTAGTCGTCGGCTTCCACGCCGAAGCTGAGCAACCCGTTCACCAGCACGTTGTTGTCGGTGATGAAGTTGGTGAAATCCTCGGTCAGGGTCGCCAGATCCTGCGTCGCCTGCTGCGAACGGACATTGCGGTTGCGCCAGGAATTGGAAATGCCGGCCGTCGCCAGAATGCCGAAATAGGTGCCGTCGCCGATCTCGAACGAGGTGCCGCCCGCGATGTTGCCCGAGAAATTGGGCGGCAGGCTGTTGTCCTTCTGCAAGGTCACCAGGTTGAGCGGGAAGATCTGTCCGGCGATGGCTTCTTGCGTGGCGACCGGTGTGTCCTCGATCCGCTGTCCGCTGTCGAGGAAGGCCTGGAGGTTGGACGGGATGTCGCGATTGCCGTTGTCGAAGCCGAACGGGTCGAGGTCCGATCCGAAATAGGTGAGGCCGTCGCTGAACGAGGTGATGGTGTCGACGCCGATGCCGGCGCTCAGCGTCAGGAAGCTTTCCTCGGGCACGGCGCGGGTGGTCAGGTTGATGACGCCGCCGCCGAATTCGCCGGGAAAGTTCGCGGAATAGGTCTTCTGCACCAGCGATGATGCGATGACATTGGTCGGGAAGATGTCGAGCGGGACCACGCGGCTCAGCGGCTCGGGGCTGGGCAGGGGCAGGCCATTGAGGAGCGCGAGCGAGTAGCGATCGCCGAGACCGCGCACGAAGACGCGGCCGTTGCCGACCACCGACAGGCCGGTGACGCGGGTGAGGGCGCCGGCGATGTCGCCTTCGCCGGTGCGGGCGATATCCTCGGCCGAGAGGATGCTGAGCACCTGGCCGGAACTGCGCTGCGGATCGCGCGTGCGACGGCCGGTGACGATGATGACGTCCCCGCCGGGAACCGAGATTTCGGGACCGGCGTCGAGGTCCTCGGCCGGGTCGATCTGGCCCAGCGCTTCCTCTTCAGCCTGCTCGGTGCTCGGATCGCTGCCGGGCGGGATTTCCTGCGCGAGCGCCATGGAAGGTGAAGTGAGCGCGGTACCCAGAAGGAGAATGCCCGCAACGCGCATGCCGTTCGACATGGTGAAGCCCCTCGTAAGAATATCGAAAATGCGAATTGTGTTCCGAAGATCGCCGGGCGGGCGCCGATCGCGGCCTGCCCGGCGACGAAGGTCCGTCAGGAATAGACCGGGATGCGGGTGCAGATGCCGTTGGCGCTGCCGAGGTCGAGGATCGACGAGTTGCAGGTCCAGTCGCGATACCATGTGTCCTGCGCGTTGCGCACGGCCCCGACATAGGTCGTCGCATCGAAGAAGGACGAGATCGTGGTCGGGTTGGTCGCCGTTACCGCCGTCTCGTTCGCGCCGTTCACGATCACGCCGGTCAGGCTGAGCGTGAAGGCCGAATTGTTGTTCGGCGAATCCGCGATGAAATCGTCCTGCACCTGCTGGTCCGATGGGTTGGTGTTCCCCCGGTTCGGGCGCGAGGCGCTGCACGCGCCGACGACCGAGAAGGAGTCCGGATCGGCCGCGAAGGTCTCCGGATCGTCGATCCGCAGGCAGGGATCGCCGTCGGCACTGATGACGCCGTTGACGAGGTTCATCTTCGCCCCGCCGCGTGCCCGGATCGACTGGGTGGCGGTGGAGGCGCGCTGGATGAAGGTGAAGTTCGCGACATTGAGGATCGTCTGCGGGATCGCGGCGCTGTTGGTCGCGGCCTCGTTCGGCGAATCGAGCTCGATGATGTTGTCGCCGCCTTCGGTGCGCTGCACGGCCACGACATATTGCATGTTGGCGCGGGCGCCCGAATCGACGTCGATCGAATCATCGTCGGCACCCACGGCCACGACGTATTTCATGTTCACCGAGCCGCCGAAGAATTCCATCCCGTCATCCGAGCTGTTGAAGCTCTGGAAATGGTCGATGGTGGTGCCGGTGCCGGTGCCGCCGGTGGTCAGCGACTGGAGCTCGCGACCCGGCGCGAGGCTGAAGCCGGAATAGCGGATCTGGACGTAACGCAGCGAGCCCGAGCTGTCGGCGGAGTTGCTGCCGCCGAACAGGGTGGTGGTGGCGGTGCCTTCCAGTTCCTGCTCGCAGGTGGCGTTGGTGTTGGGCGCGGCGGCCGTGTTCACGCCGCCCACGCGGCAGTCGGCGACCGGCGCGCGGCCGAGGAGGACGACGCCGCCCCACTGGCCGATCGAGGAATCGTTGGTCAGGCCGAGCACGTTGTCGCGGCTGGTGAAGACGATCGGACGCGCCGCCGTGCCGTTGGCGATCAGCTGGTTGCCGCGATTGGCGACGAGGAAGGACCGGCCGGTGCCGCCGAAGACGGTGACGCCGGGCTGAATGGTCAGCTCCACCTCCGAGCCGGTGCTGGCGAAGCCGCGATCCGCACCGATGTCGACCCGGCCGGGCAGCGAGTAGAGCAGGCCCGCGATGTAGGGCAGCGTGTCGTCGGCGTTGACCAGAGCGGGCAGCTCGCAGACGCGGTAGGTGCCGGTCGGCCCGGCGATCGTGCCGGCATCGCGCAGGCCGCCGGTCGAATTGATGGTCGGGCAGCCGGCCGCCGGCGTGACCAGCGACGAGGTCGGCGCTGGCGTGGGGGCGGGGGTCGGTGCCGGGGCAGGGTTGTTGATGATAATGTCGCCCGAAGTGCCGGGCGAGACGATCTCGTCACCGCCGCAGCTGGCAAGAGCCAGTGCGGAGCAGCCGATGACGAGCGAGCGGTGGACATTTTTCATGAGCGACGGTCCCCTCATAAAACCGGTGGAATGGACGCGAGATCAAGTTCGCGAATCGCCCGCTAGGCCCGGCAGATGACAGTTCGTGTTCGCCGGTGACACTTCTCTTACAGTTTCCACAAAGGATCGGCCGCGCCCGGCTCGGCCGACAGTCAGCGCGCCGACGGATGACGGAAAAATGACAGTGTTACAGTTTTGTTGCGTCGGGGCGGCGGCGGGCGCATCATCACGGCAGATAGAAAAGGGAGATTGGCAAGATGAGCATTCTGATATCGGCCATCATCGCCGTGACCGCGCAGACGGCCACGGCTGCGTCGAATGTCGCGAGCGAGGAACTCGTGGCCGGACGCGACACGGCGGCGATTTCGACCATCATGACGAACGACCGTCTCGAGGAAACCGATCCGGCGCGGCTCATCAACCTCGGCGTCGCCCATGCCCGCAAGGGAGAGGACGCGAAGGCCCGACGCTATTTCGAGGCGGCCATGCAGGCCGACGGGACGCTGTTCCTGGAAACCACCGAAGGGCGCTGGATCAAGGCCCGGCGGATCGCCGCGCGCAGCCTCGCCATGCTGGACCGCGGCGCGTTCGCGGATGCGACCATGGTCGCCAGCCGCTGAACCGGAAATCGTCGCCAAGCCGCTCTATTTAAGTGGACGTTAGGGTTAACGAAACCTTTTCCGCCTAACGGTGGACCCTCATTCAGTTCCTTGTCACTCCGATGTCATGTATGGGAGGCAAAGGGGCCGGATTGGAGGGTCAGATGATTCTAGGCGCGGGCCTGCGCACCACTCTGCTTGCTGGGATCGGCGTGATGGCCGGGCCGGCACAGGCCGATGTTCTTCAGATCGACCAGGGCGAGGCGCATTGGGTCGCCGGAGGAACCTCTGCGCCTGCCGTTGACGTGCCGACCGGCGCCATGAGCGCGGAACTGGTCCCCGAAGAAATTCCGGCCGACCTGATGGTTCCCGACCGGATGGTCGCCCAGCCGCATCTCCATGCGGCCGCTGTCCCGCAAGCTTACAAGGCCAAGATCGCCGAGCTTGCCGCGCGCTTCGATGTCAGCCCCTCGCTGCTCGAGGCCGTGGTCTGGCAGGAAAGCCGCTGGCGCGCCGATGCCGTCTCGCCGGTGGGCGCGCGCGGGCTCGCCCAGCTGATGCCCGGCACGGCGCGCGAACTGGGCGTCGATGCGAGCGATCCCTTCGCCAATCTCGAAGGCGGCGCGCGTTATCTTCGCGCCCAACTCGACCGGTTCGACGGCGATGTCGAAAAAGCGCTCGCCGCCTACAATGCAGGTCCGGGCCGGGTCGAGCGATCCGGCGGCGTACCCCGCATCCGCGAAACCCAGCTCTATGTCGCGGCCATCATGGGCCGCCTGTCCGATCATTCCCGGGAGTGAAACCGAATATGCGTTCGTTGATCCGCGCCGCCTTTCTGGCGCTTCTTGCCTCTCCCACCGCCGCCTTCGCGCAGGCCGCGGCCGATCCCGCCGGTTCGGGCCCGATCGTCGCCGCGCTCGGCTGGTTGCAGGGCACTCTGCTGGGCAATGTCGCCACTGCGGTCGCGGTCATGGCAGTGGCCGCGGTCGGCTTCATGATGCTGACCGGCCGGCTCAACTGGCGGTTCGGCGCGACCGTGATCATCGGGGTCTTCATCCTGTTCGGCGCCGCCTCGATCGTCGCCGGCATCCAGGGCGCGACCGCGGGGGTGTGATGTGACGCAGCTCGCCCGCCATCCCGTCCACCGTGCGCTGACCCGCCCGCAGATGTTCGCGGGCGTCACGTACAATTATTTCATCATCAACGGGATGGTGACGACCGAGCTGTTCCTGATCACCGGCAGCTGGCTGGCGCTGCCCGCCGCGCTGGCGATCCACGGGGTGGGCTATTTCGCCTGCCTGCGCGAACCCCGGATCTTCGACCTGTGGATCACCAAGGTCTCCAAGTGCCCGCGCGTGCGGAACTACAATCGCTGGGGGTGCAACAGCTATGCCGCGTAACGCCAAGTGGAAGGGCGCGGCGGCCTGGGGTGCGAAGGAAGCGCGCGCCGGCGACCGCCTGCCCTATGCCCGCCTCGTCGACGAAAGCACGCTGCTGCTGCGCGACGGCAGCGTGATGACTGCCCTGCAAGTGCCCGGCCTGCTGTTCGAGACCGAGGACAGCGAGGCGCTGAACGCCCATGCCGCCACGCGCGAGGTCATGCTGCGCTCGACGCTCGATGCGCGCTTCGTGCTCTATCATCACGTGATCCGTCGCCGGGTCGAGGTCGATCTCGACGCCGAGTTCCCCGATCCGCTCAGCCGCCATATCGACGCGCGGTGGAAGGAACGGCTGGGTTCGGGATCGCTGTTCATCAACGACCAGTTCGTCACGCTGATCCGCCGCCCGGCGCGCGGCAAGGCGGGGCTGGTCGAGCGCGCGCAGAAGAAGCTCAGCCGGCGCGGGCAGGAGGTGGAAGCCGATCCCAAGGATTTGCGTTCGCTCCGCGCGGCGGCGCAGGGTCTGGTGGCCTCGCTCTCGGCCTACGGGGCTCAGGTACTGGGCGACTATGTCGGGCCGCAGGGCAGTGTGAACAACGAGATCCTCGAACTGCTCTCGGCGCTCTACAATGGCGAGATGCGCCCGGTGCGCAAGCCCGCGGACGAGGTCGATATCGGGCACATGCTGCCCTATCGCCGGGTCAGTTTCGGGATCGACGCGATCGAGCAGCGCGGATCGGGCTCGCCCGATTTCTCCTCGATGCTCGGGCTCAAGGACTATCCCGAGGCGACCAGCCCGGGCCTGCTCGACGCGCTGCTGCGCCTGCCCTTCGAGATGGTGGTGAGCGAGAGCTACGCGCCGACCGAGCGCCAGACCGCGCGCGAGCGGATGGATCTCGCGATCCGCCGCCTGCGCAGCGCGGACGAGGAAGCCGCCGCCGAGCGCGCCGACATGCTTTCCGCGCGCGACGCGCTCGGCAATGGCGCGGTCGGTTTCGGCGACCATCACCTGACCGTCCTGGTGCGCGAGCGCGATCTCGCCAAGCTCGACGACGCGACCGCCGCCTGCGCCGCCGCGATCGCCGACACCGGCGCGATCGCCGTGCGCGAGGACACCAATCTCGAACCTGCCTTCTGGGGCCAGTTTCCGGGCAACGAAGGCTACCTCGTCCGCCGCGCGCTGATCTCCAGCGCCAACATGGCAAGCTTCGGCAGCCTGCACGGCTTCGCGCTGGGCCGGGCCGAGAACAACCACTGGGGCGAGGCGGTGACCCTGCTCCAGACCACCAGCTCGACGCCGTTCTTCTTCAACTTCCACAATGGCGATCTCGGCAATTTCTCGGTCATCGGGCCGAGCGGGTCGGGCAAGACCGTGGTGATGAACTTCCTCGCCGCGCAGGCGCAGAAATTCAGGCCGCGCACCATCCTGTTCGACAAGGATCGCGGGGCGGAGCTGTTCGTGCGCGGGATCGGCGGCAATTACGACGCCATTCGCAGCGGCGAGCCGACCGGTTTCAATCCGCTGAGCCTGCCCGAGACGCCGGGCAACAAGGCGTTCCTGCGCGACTGGCTCGGCGTGCTGCTGAAGGCCAGCGGCCCGGAGGAGGAAGCGACCATCGCCGGCGCGGTCGATGCGGCCTACGCCAACGACGCCTCGCTGCGCCGCCTGCGCCATTTCCGCGAATTGCTGTCCGGCGCGCGCCGTCCGCAGCCCGGCGACCTCGCCGACCGGCTGGCCGCGTGGATCAATGAGGGCGAACACGCCTGGCTGTTCGACAACGCCGAGGACCGGCTCGACATGTCGGCCCGCGTGCTCGGCTTCGACATGACCGCGCTGCTGGAAAACCCGCGCCTGCGCACGCCGACGATGATGTACCTCTTCCACCGGATCGAGGAACGGCTCGACGGCGATCCGACCATGATCCTGATCGACGAGGGCTGGAAGGCGCTCGACGACGAGGTCTTCGCCGCGCGCATCCGCGACTGGCTCAAGACGCTGAGAAAGCGCAATGCGCTGGTCGGTTTCGCCACACAGAGCGCGCGCGACGCGCTCGACAGCCGCATTTCGACCGCGCTGGTCGAACAGACCGCGACGATGGTGTTCATGCCCAACAGCCGCGCCCGGGCGGAGGATTACTGCGACGGCTTCGGCCTGACCGATCACGAACTGGCGCTGATCCGCACGTTGCCGGCGCACAGCCGCTGCTTCCTGGTGCGCCAGCCCGACGCCAGCGTCGTCGTCCGGCTCGACCTGTCGAACGCGCCCGAGGTGCTGACCGTGCTGTCGGGCCGCGAAAGCTCGGTCCGCCGGCTCGACCTGCTGCGCGAGGCGGTGGGCGACGATCCCGCCGACTGGTTCCCCTCGCTCACCGGCAGCGCGTGGCCCGCTGGGGCAAACGATCTCGGCATCGATCCGCGCGACCGCTTGGCCGCCGAATGAACATGCAAGGGTGCCAACTGGCCGCCGAACAGGTGGGCTCCGGGATCTCCGCCGCGCTGACGGCGGTGGATTGCGTGGCGGGCGAGGTCACTGGCCAGGCGTTCGGGCGACTGTTCGCGCCCGGCGGGCAGATGGCCACCGTGCTGACCATCCTGCTGACGCTCTACGTCGCCTTCTTCGCCATCCAGCTGCTGACGGGCCGGGCCACGCTGGGGGTGAGGGCGCTGACGCCGCGGATGATCACGGTCGGCCTCGTCATCACCTTCGCGACCAGCTGGGTCGCCTATCAGAGCGTCGTCTGGAACCTCGCGGTCGGTGCGCCCGACTGGCTTGCCGGCATCCTTACCGGCAGCGACGGTTCGGCGACAAAGACCTTCGCGCAGAAGATCGACGTCGTCTTCCTCGCCATTCAGGAAGCGAGCGGGCAGCAGCAGAGCGACATTTCCGCCTTCTCGCCGCAGGGCATGATGTGGATGGGCGCGATGCTGTTCCTGCTCGGCACGGTCGGCCTGCTGGTGACGGCGCGGATCGCGCTCGCCGTGCTGGTGGCGCTGGGTCCGGTCTTCGTGGTTCTCGCGCTGTTCAACGGCACGCGCGGCCTGTTCACCGGCTGGGTGAAGGGGCTGACCATGCTGGCGCTCGCGCCGCTTTTCGCAGTGCTGGGCGGCAGCGTGATGCTCGAGCTGGCCGTGCCGCTGCTGTCGGCGCTGGTCGCCAATCCGGGCCAGCCCGATCCGCAGGCGGCGATGGGCTTTTTCCTCGTCGGTGCGGTCCATGTCGCGCTGATGTTCCTCGTGCTCAAGACCACCGCGACGATGGTGTCGGGCTGGACCGTGTTCGGTCTCGCCAGAAGCGACAAGGACGAGGGCGGCTCGCGCGCCCACGCTCCCGCACCCGCTCCGGCGGTGCATTCGCCTGCCGCGCAGGCCCAGCAGGCGAGCCAGACCCTCGCCGCCGCGCGCCGCATCGACGTGTCTGCTCCTGCCATCGCCGGAGCCGCCAACGACAGCGGCACCAGCGCGGGCGGCGCGAACATCCATCGCACGACGAAGGTCTTCGCCACCTCTTCAGGCCCGGCTCAGGCGACGCCGCATAGTGGCGGCCCGTCGCGGGTGGCCGGCGTCGGCAGCCGCTTCCGCGCCGCTGCACCCCGTTCCACGGAGAAAGTGAAATGATCCGCCTTCTGGCAATGTCCTCCGCCCTCGCACTGGCCGCGGTCCCCGCGATCGCGCAGGACGCGCGACTGGTCGAGGTCGCCTACGACGAGGCGCGCGTCTTCCGTATCGAGGGCAAGCCCAAGGTGCAGGCGACCATCCGCTTCGCCGAGGACGAATCGATCGAGAACGTTGCCATCGGCGACAGCGCCGCATGGCAGGTGACGCCGAACAAGCGCGCCAACCTGCTGTTCGTGAAGCCGCTCGAACCGCGCGCGGCGACGAACATGACAGTGGTGACCAACAAGCGGACCTATCTGTTCGACCTCGTCGCCACGCCGACCGGACGGCCACTCTACGTGATGAGCTTCACCTATCCCGACGAGCCGAAGCCGGCGCCCCAGACCGAACAGCTGGTGGCAGCGGACGAGCGCAGCGCGGTCGAGCGTGCCGCGACCGAGGACGGGCTGGCGGTGATCGATCCCTCCGACCTCAATTTCGCCTGGTCGGGCTCGGGTGACGAGACTTTGCTGCCCACCCGCGTTTTCGATGACGGCACGGCGACCTTCATGACCTGGCCCTCGGGCCGCCCGGTCCCGGCGATCCTCACCACCAATCCGGCGGGGACCGAAGGCCCGGTCAATTTCACCGTGCGCGGCGACACGATCGTGATCGACGGAGTGCCGCGCGAAATCGTGCTAAGGTCGGGCGAAGATCGCGCGATCATGGTCAATGCCGGCCCGCAGCGGCCCGCATCCAGCGCGGGGCGCGATGCCTCGTTCGCCCTTTCAGCGGAGAAGAAATGATGCGTCTGGCGATGAAAATGCCGCCGAAGAGCACCGGCACCGGTGCCGGCGTCGCGAACGACGTGGACCCGCGCGATCAGGAAGATCACGAGGTTATCGACCTTGCCAGCCGCAATTCCTACCCGCTGGTGGCGCGGCAGGGCGGCAAGAGCGGCGCGACCGGCATGGTCGCCGGGATCGCGCTGGTCGCCGCGCTCGGTGCGGTCACGCTGTGGAGCATGAGTTCCGCGCGGCTGGCCGAACCGGAAGGCGTCGGCAGCCCCGAGGTCGCGCCGCCCGCGCCCGCTCCAGTGGTCGCCGAAACCGTGCCGATGCTGCCCGACGCAGCTATGACCCAAGTCGATTCCGCTGGGATGGTGCAACAGGCGGATCCTGCGCCCAGCCCGGTCTATGCCGCGCCGCCGCAAGCCGCGATGGCGCCCGCCGCCAATCCCTATGCCAGCCCGACGGTGGTGTTCGATTCAGGCGCCGCGCCGAACCTTGCGGGCGCTCCCGCTGCGGCCGAAGGTGCCGCCGTGGCACAGCCGGCGGGCGAGGGCGGCAGCTCCGCCAATGATTTCGCCAGCCGCATCGGGGGCGTCGGCGGCGCTCCGGCGCAGGCAAGGGCGATGACCAATCCCTCGACCACGGTAACGCAGGGGACCTTGATCCCGGCGGTGCTGGAGACGGCGATCGACACCAACGTGCCCGGCTATGTCCGCGCCGTGGTGAGTCAGGACGTGCGCAGTTTCGATGGCAGCAAGGTTCTCGTTCCGCGCTCCAGCCGGTTGATCGGACAGTACCAATCCGGCCTCCAGAACGGCCAGAAGCGCGCCTATGTCATCTGGACGCGGCTGATCCGGCCCGACGGCGCCTCGGTCAATCTCGCCTCGCCCGCGATCGGTTTCGACGGGACGACGGGGCTTCGGGGCGAGGTTTCGGGCGGCGGCTTCTTCCGCCGGTTCGGCTCGGCCATGCTGCTGTCGGTCGTCGGCGGGCTGGGGAGCCTTGCCACCGGCGGTGCAAGCGGGATTCTGATCGGCGGGGCGAGCCAGTCGGCGGCGCAGACCGCGGCGCAGCAGGACGGCCAGCGCGGACCGACCGTGCGCGTCCGGCAGGGCGAGCCGATCCGCATCTTTACCGCCCGCGACCTCGACTTCACGCAGGTCAGCTGAGCGGGCAGGCGGTCGCATGAGCGCCGACATCCATCCCTTCGCCCCCGCGATCGGCGGCGACGAGGACGAGCTGCCGCCGGTTGACCTGCCGGGCGAGCGCAGCGTCTATCTCGACGCCTATCTCGCGCCCTTCGCCGAGTGGCTCGACCGCGACACGGTGACGGAGATCATCGTCAACCGTCCGGGAGAGGTCTGGATCGAGGATGCGGCCGAACCGGGAATGCGCAAGCATGTGCGGCCCGAGATCGACGACCGGCTGATTCAGCGCCTTGCCGAACAGGTCGCCCGGGTCAGCCATCAGGGCATCAATCGCGAACACCCGCTGCTGGGCGCGACTCTGCCTGCACGCGGCAAGGACGGGGGCGCGCGCATCCAGTTCTGCGGTCCGCCAGCCGCCCGTCGTCACTGGGCGATGGCGATCCGTCGCCACCGGCGGCTCGACCTGCCGCTGGACGCCTACGACACCGGCCCGCTCGCTGCGCCGGGCGAGGCGGCGATGCCCGATCCGCAGGCCCGGCCGGTCGCCTTCCTGCGCGAAGCGATCCGCCAGCGGCAGACGATCCTCATCTCCGGCGGCACCAGCACCGGCAAGACGACCTTCCTCAACGCCATGCTCGGCGAGATACCGGCGCATGAACGCGTGGTGCTGGTCGAGGACACGCCCGAGCTGCGCCTTCCGGGCGAGAACGGCGTCGGCCTCGTCGCGGTGAAAGGCGAACTGGGCGAGGCCAAGGTGACCGCCAACGAGCTGCTTCAGGCCGCGCTGCGTCTTCGCCCGGACCGCATCGTGCTGGGCGAATTGCGCGGTGCGGAAAGTGTCAGCTTCCTGCGCGCGATCAACACGGGCCATCCGGGAAGCTTCTCCACGCTTCACGCCAACAGCCTGCGCGGCGCGCTCGAACAGCTATCGCTGATGGTCATGCAGACCGGCATCGGCCTCACCCGCAGCGACACCATCGCCTATGCCGCGAGCGTGATCGACGTGATCGTTCAGCTCGGTCGCGATGCTTCGGGCAAGCGGGGCATTGCCGCGATTGCCCGCAGCGCCGATATCGTCTGACGGTTTTCCAGCTGTCAGCCTCGCGTGGCGAAGGGGGAGAAATCGGTCCCCGTGTCGAAGATCTCCACACCCTCGCGCCGCTTCAGCCAGCCGACGACGACATAGGTGACGGGCGTCAGCACCGCTTCCCAGGCCGTCTTGATGAACCACTGCGACAGCACGACCTGCCACAGCAGCTCAGGCGGCCATCCGGCGAGGCCATAGAAGGCGAGCGGATAGAAGATCAGGCTGTCGAGCCCCTGGCCGACCGCGGTCGAGCCGATCGTCCGCATCCACAGGTGGCGCCCCTTGGTCCACACCTTCATCTTGGCGAGGACGAAGGCGTTGGCGAACTCGCCCGCCCAGAAGGCGATCATCGAGGCGGCGACGATGCGCCACGTGTTGCCGAAGACCTGTTCGTAGGCGGATTGCCCCTCCCACCCTTCCGCCGCGGGGAGGGCAACCACCACCCATGCCATGAAGGCCATGAACAGCAAGGCGGCAAATCCGGTCCAGATCACCCGCCGCGCGCGCGCATAGCCATAGACCTCGGTCAGGACGTCGCCGATGATGTAGCTGATCGGGAAGAACAGCACGCCCGCCCCGAAGCTCCATTGCGCACCGCCCGGCAGCACGATGTAGGAGGGTTTGGCCGCGCCGATCAGGTTGGACAGCAGCAGGATCGTGACGAAGGCCGCCATCACCAGATCGAAATAGCGAAAGCTCGGCCGAGCGCTGGCGGGCGGGTTCTCCATCGTGGGTTTCGCGCTTATCGCCGATTGGCGCGCGAGGAAAGCGGCGCTATTGCCACCCCGGCGCGCGCCCGTAGCTCATCTGGATAGAGCGCGAGACTTCTAATCTTGAGGCAGCAGGTTCGAGTCCTGCCGGGCGCGCCAGCACATTGTCCTTCTTCATTAGAACTGCGCCGCGGCTCCAACAAGACTGCGCCGCGAAAGAGCTAAAAACTCTATTTCTCAAAGGCTAAAATGAGGTCCTCAACCACAACGAGGTCCCTATGCCGAAAAAGAATAGCTCGAATGCGCCTATAGCTGCTCAGTCTGGCGAACAGTCATTCCCCTATCTGATGAATGGTGGCTCCATCCCCGTTCAGGTCCATGCCGTTTACAAGGTTCCTGACGTTCATCCGAGGACAGACGGCCCATGGAAGAACGAAGCCGATAAGATCGCTTGGGTAGATCCCGACACCGCATACCAATGCATTCTAAGGCGGAATGCTCGGGGCGGATATCTCGAGGGGTTTGTAGGGGTTGAACCTTCGCACCCGCTTTTCGGGAGGCAGCCCGGGACCCTCGATGGTTATGGCATCGCAGTCCACGAAGGCCTCACCTACTCTGCGATGTGTGAGATCAACCAGCCTGAAGCCCTTTCGGTCTGCCACGTGCAACATCTTGGATTG
This sequence comes from Erythrobacter sp., assembly GCA_025698865.1. Classification (GTDB taxonomy): domain Bacteria; phylum Pseudomonadota; class Alphaproteobacteria; order Sphingomonadales; family Sphingomonadaceae; genus Qipengyuania. The sequence continues at coordinate 70,294 of JAILWQ010000008.1, forward strand.
GCGAAAGGCCTGCGGAGGGGAGGCCCACAGGCCGGGCGCAGCCTCGTCCTCCATCAACGGGCATGGTGGTTCGGTTTCAGCTGCAATGGGGAAGGGGACGTCATCCCCGTCGACAAGCCCGTCCAGCGCCAGGAATTCATCCCAGGCGTGAACTTCGTCAATTACAAGGACGAGCATTTCGTCCGCCAGGAATGCACGAGGTTGGCCTTGCAGCTCAAAGCCATCGAAGACGGGCGCGATCCGCAAGAGGTTGATCCCGGCGGGCAGCGTCGCGCTTTCGGCTATAGCGGGAGGCAAGGCTGATGCCCCGTGCCATCGACCCCGACCTGCCATGGGGATATTGGCTCAGGCTCGAGACGGGACCTCGAGAGCCACGCTATGTGGATGACTTCACCGGAGGGGAATATCTCAGCATCCGTGCAGCATTCTGGACCGGGCGGATGGGCATGCCATCTTATAAGGGAGAACCGCCACAGCAGCTCCTCGAGGTCCTCCATGCCATCCTCGCAGCCGTCCTTCGTAGGGTCGTTCGGGAGGCGGAACTCGCGAGGGACCTCTTCGAAGGAAACCGGATCGCCTCACAGATGTTCTTGATGTGGCTCCACGCCTGCGGACTCATCGTTTCCGAAAGTGAAAACGATGTCAGGTTCTCACTGACGGCCGAAGGGCACTCGGTCCTCCTCATGCTTATCGCGACCCGGCCTGATCCGTGTTCAGCTTCACCGGAATGTCCTTCAGGATCGAAAGTGCGCTCATTGTTGTGACGTGACCCCCAGCTTTCCTCCAGCTGGGATTAGAGCCGAGCCGTGTTGTTGCGC
>JAILWQ010000009.1 GCA_025698865.1 Erythrobacter sp.
GCAATGGCCTGCTTCGCTACGCCCTACGGGCTCCGCTACGCAGCCCATTGCTTCAACCGCGCTCATGCGCAACAAAACGGCTCGGCTCTAATCCCAGCTGGAGGAAAGCTGGGGGTCACGTCAGATCTACGCGATCCTCCACGCGCCCTCCTATCGCAGTCGCTATGCCGAATTTCTGAAGTCGGATTTCCCGCGTATTCCGATCCCGAAAGATCGTGCAACCTTTGCCGCGCTCGTCCCGCTCGGTCGCAGGCTCGTCGCGCTCCATTTGCTCAAGCCGGAGGAAGAGCCAGTCCTGAAAAACCCGGACATCCGCTTCGCCGGAACGGCCGAGGCGCGGGTGGAGAAGGGCTATCCCAAGTACAAGAACGGCAAGGTCGAAATCAACGCAAACCGCTGGTTCGAGGATGTCCCTAAGGAGACCTGGGAGTTCCATGTCGGCGGCTATCAGGTCTGCGACAAATGGCTGAAGGACCGCGCGGGCAAGGGCGGCCAGAACTCCCGCCCTGGCCGTGTCCTAACCGAGGAAGACATCCTACACTATCGCCGCGTCGTTACCGCCCTCACTGAAACCCGCCGCATCATGGCCGAGATCGACAACGTGATCGAAACCCACGGCGGCTGGCCGGGGGCGTTTGCGATCGGCAATGGCGATAGTTGACGCTCGATGGCGCTGCCCGGTCTCGGAGGAGAAGATCATGAGGAGGCGCTGAAGCCTTTGGGTCCTCGTGCGTCCGAGGCGGTGGCCGCAGGAGGGGCAGGTGCTGAGTCTGATACCGATGTCCCCCTCGGACAACACGAGCGGTATTCGATAGGCGAAAGTCGTTTCTTTGAATGCCTGCGGCTCGATCAGGCCGGACGAGGAGGTGACCAGCTCCCGCCCGCACTTGCCCCGACCATCGGTCTGAAGTTCCCTGTCTTCGACGGGCGGATCGAGGCGAAATACGGAGTTCGAAACTACGTTCGGATGATCGCCCAATTCTTCACAGAAATCGATGAGGGCTTCGGTAAAATCCTACAGAAGATGACGCGTGGCCATGTTCCACTTCAGGCCGCTATTTCAATCGTTGATATGTATCGCGATGCCCATATTTACGAATTACGAGTGAGGCAGATTAAGAGTGCGAGCAAGAATGAATTTTACATTCGAAGCCTTGAGCCGAGAGCTGGACGCACAAAGGTTGCGCGATTTAATTCCGATGATGTTTCTCTAGTTCCAGGGTATGACGAAGATGTCGTCATGCTGATCCAACGAGAAGTTCTCATCGGCGGTAAAAGTGACGAAATTATGTGGTCTCTTCAGCCGGTGGCATTTACCTACCACGCCATGATGAGGCTCTGGGAGCGCGGTGCTTGTAATGGGCAAAATTTTCATCTCATCATGGCCGAAGCATTCAACCGAGTGCGAGGGGTATCTGCACTTGTAGAGCTTTCATGCCTGCTGACGGAAGGAGTGCTTCCGCACTACATTGCAGTGCCCATATTGGATGGTTTTCTGGTCCTATCGCGTCGCGACACAGTTGCAAGATCTGAAGAGGCTCGCTGGGGAGGGAGACGGAATAGCCGCGGTGGCCAGGAGTTACGTTCGCAAGAGGAAGGTTATTTCGTAGGTGAGGCCTACCTTCAAGCGAATGGCGAGTACTTTACTGAATATGATTGCTGGTTTGCCGCTACATATATGGGGGCGAATGACCTCGGCAGTTGGGAGCGAAGTTTAGCAGCAGAAAAGTTCACTGACATGCTCGTTAATTTGGATCTCGATCAAGTAGCGCGTGTTCGTGAGCGGATCATGCGATCATCCAGCAAGTCTTTCGACATGAATATCCATATTGAAGTGCCGCATCCCCAGAAGGTGATGGAGTTGCAACGTGAAATGCTGCCGAGGCCAGACGCTCCTGACGACCGCATCCATTTCATCGACTTCTGACGCACATCGCACTGCTGGTCTGGTTGGGCGTTTGACTCACGGGATCATTTATGTCATCGTTTCCCACGTTCGCCGAGATGGTGGGCTGAAAATGAACCTGGATTGGTTCTGGATGGGGTTGTCACCGGATGGTGGCGGTTGAGCGGTCTAACCCACTGTCTCTTTCCGTTGGTTTGGAATGCCAACGCCGTTCAGCGCCAGTCCTCCTGGAAAGGAAGACTACAAATGAACCCGAACGAACTTCTGATCCGCTTTGAAACCGTTGATCGCCAGACCGAAGGGCCTGTGACGCGCCTCATCGGCTTTGCGCGTGCACGCAATCTCCTGCCACTGTTGGATGCTGCCGACCTTGAGGCCAATCCGCGCACCGCGAAGGTCGGACCGATCACTGCGGATATTATCGAGTCGATCCAGACAACACCGCAGCTGTTTCCGTTCAAGACCAAGGGAATCCTTGTAGCATCGGCCAATTGCCGGGAGCTTGAGCGCCGCCGCTACCATATGACCTTCGAAAACCCTGCGATCGAAGGGATCCTGGACGGAGGGCACAATACGCTTGCCATCGGTCTTCACATTCTGGGCGCGGCGGGCGTCGAACCCAAGGAGCTGAAGAAGGTCAAGAGTTGGCCCGAATTCAAGGTCGCTTGGGAAACGCATCACGATAAGGTGAAGGAACTGAAGGGGGCTGCGGCATCCGGTGAAGGTGGGCCGCTCGATTTTCTCGTCCCGCTCGAAGTGTTGATCCCTGCCGATCCCGATGATGAAATCGAGCTCGAGGCATTTACGAGCTCGCTGTTCGAGATCTGCGCAGCGCGCAACAACAACCGCCAGCTGGCAGATGAGGCAAAGGCGAACAAGAAGGGGCTGTACGATTACCTTCGTGAGCAGGTTCCGGCGGACATTTCCAAGCGCGTCGAATGGAAGTCGAACGACGGCGGCGATGTCAAAGTGCGGGACATCGTTGCACTTTCTTGGGTTCCCTTGGCTGCGGCCACGCTTCCGGAGGGCGTCTCCGTACCGCGTACCGCCGATATCTACAGCGGCAAGGGCAAGTGCTCGATGGCATTTGATTCTTTGATGGAGCATCCGGCGGTTTCGACCCCGACGGGTGACGGGACGTTCGAACTACACAACGTTGCCATCGCAAGCGCGCTCAAGATCGCGGGTGACATGCCGGCGTTGTTCGATCAGCTTTATGCAGCGTTCCCAGGCTCCTATAACCGCAATCAGGGCAGCTTCGGCCTTCTCCGCGCAGTTACGCCCGCCGATAAGCTGAAGACTAAGCCTCGGACGCCCTACGGGAAGACAAATTCGGCCTATCGGTACCCGGACGGCTTCATCGTGCCGCTCGCCGTGGGTCTGCGTGCTTTGCTCAAGACCGAGGCTGATGGCAAACTGGTATGGAAGACCGATCCGTCGGAATTCATCGAAAAGCACCTCGATGAGATTGTACGGAAATACAAGGTTTTGATCCAGGCCTTTGGTGGCGATGCGCAGAAGATCGGCAAGAACGAGGGCAGCTATGCGCTGGCGCTGGACGCCTTTGAAACCGAGCTGCTCAAGCTCGCTCAGAATAGCTGAGGGAGGTGATCATGGCGTATAGAGCAAAGCCGAGCGGCGTCCGCCTTTCCGAAGCCGATGCCGCAACGATCAAGGGAATGCTAGCCCGCGGTGATCGCCAACATGACATCGCGGCATGGTTCGGTGTCAATGGCGGTCGGATTGCGGAAATCGCGACCGGCAAGACATTCAGCGGGGCCGTTCCGTCTGTAGCGGCGAACCTGCCACCGCCGGGACCCTATCCGGCCGGGAAGGATGCGTATGCCGCGCTGACAGCGCTACATAGGGCAAAGCAGGCGATTACCGCAGCGGAAGAAATGGTGAGCGCCCAGCTGCGCTGATTGGATTGGGTCGGCACTCGGGTTTCATACCTCCAGCGCCGACCCAACACCTTATCGGTTCGCTTCTTCCAACCACTCCGCCGCCTTCGCCGCCGCGCTCGCGGCGGCAAAGATCGCCCGGTTATCGCCCTTGAGCACCTTGAGCCAGCTGGCGAGGTAGCAGGCATGGTCCGGACGCGGGGTGACCGACAGCCCGAGGTCGCCGCACAGGAAGGCTGAGCCAAGCTCGGCGACCAGTTCTTCCATGGCATAGGCTTCGTCGCCGAAGCGCTTGCCGAAGGTGCGGGCGAGACGGTGATCGGCTCCGGTCCAGTGGACCAGCTCGTGGAGCAGGATGGCATACCAGTTCTGCGCCGCGCTGGCGGTGGCGGTGCCGAAGAACCGCTCGCGGTCCGGCATGGTGATCGTGTCGGTAGAGGGGGTGTAGTGGGCGCTCTCACCCTGAATGCGGATGGCAGCCCCGGCGGCGGCGATGAAGGCGTCGACATCAGGGACGGGATCAAAGGCCTCGGCTTCCGGCACCTCGGGGAGAGCGTAGCCCTCGACCTGCGCGATGTTGAACACGTGGGAGCCCTGCGCGAAGATCCGGCCTTGGCCCTCGCGTGCCTCGTCTTCGCTGCCCTCGGGCTTGTCCAGAACCTTGTAGAACACGATCGGCGAAGCCTTTTCGCCCTTGCGGACCTGCGCGCCGAGCGATTGCCACTGGCGATAGGTTGCCCAGAGACCGTGCCCAAAGTCCTGCGCCTCGGCGCTGGCCCAGAGGGCGAGGACATTGACGCCGCGATAGGCCTTGCGGGTGACCGCATTGACGGGCCGCGTGAGCGGCGCGCTGCTGCGGTGCCAGGGAAGGGTGTAGTCGCCGGTGCCGCGCTCCAGCGTGGCGATGATCTGGTTGGTGATGGTGTCGTAGATACTGGCGGTTGCGGTGCTGGCCATGAGAGTAATCCTTCGTCCTGTCGTTGGGAACGCGGATGAAGGGACGGGCCGGATGGCCGGGCGGGTCAGCGCGAAGCGCGGAACAGCCAACACGGGAGGGCGAAGCCCGAAGGAGCGGGCAGGCTGTTGATCCCGCCCGGCACGGCCTGTTCTACAAGGAGCAGTTCATTCCAATGGCAGGGGGAAGGATGCCATGGCCCTGAAGTCACGCCCTACATAATCAGCCGAGACCAGCCCCCAGAGACTTCGCCTTCGCGGCCTCGAGAGTACTGACCTCCATGGCAGTCTGCTTCTCGCCCGCGCGCTCGTGGATGGCGCGGATCAGCCGCGGCCTGTCGTCGGTGACTACAATGGCTTCTGACTTCGCGCGCGAGAGCGCGACATAGAGCATCTTCTGATCGACCAGATTGGCGGAGCGGCTGTCGGCGTGGATCAGCACCCGCTCGGCGGTCTGGCCCTGCGCGGCGTGGGCGGTCTGGACATAGGCATGGCGCAGATGGGCGTCGCGGGGGTCGGCCAGATCAAGCCGCTGCTCGCGGCCATTGGCCAGTGCGATGGTCGCCTGCTGGCGCTCGGGATCGATGCCGGTGATGGTGCCGCGCAGCCCATTGATGCGCCCGGCCTCGCGGTCGTTGCGGGTGAACTGCACCCGGTCGCCCGCCTGCAGCTCCATCGGCTTTGGCTCGAACACCTCGACCTTGCCCGCGCCCCATTGGCGCAGCCGCCAGTCGATATCTGACCCGTCGGCGGACTTGAGCGTGATGGCGGCCTTCTCCCCGTCGATGCGCTCGACCCGGTAGGCAGCGCCGCGCGTCACGCCCTTGTCGGCATAGTCGCGCAGGAACCGCACCGTGTCGCCAGGCGCATAGCTTGCCGGATCGCGGGCCTCGATGCGCGACAGGTTCTTGGCGACTAGGCTTTCCATGGTGACGGAAGGGCCGGACAGGACTCCGGCTGCGGCAAGCTCGCCGCGGATATCGGCGGTGAGCGCATCGCGACCATCTCGGGATGGCTCGATGACAAGGGTGCGCCCCCGCTCGCTGGCATCGAGCGCAGCATAGGCCTTGGCCATGGCGGCAAAGCGCTCGCCCTGACTGCCATGGGCAACAATCTTCCTGCCTCCGCGCTCCAGCGCGTCCAGCGCCTTCCGTGCATCGCCTTCGATCGATGCCAGCACCGCCTCGCGCGTCGCGGTATTGGTCTGGCGCACAACATTATCGAGCCGTGCGGTGGCCATGCCGGCGGATTGCAGCTGCGCAAAGGCTGCGCCTGCGCCAACCGAACCGAGCTGCTTAACATCGCCAACCAGAACGACACGCGCCTTGCTGTCAGCAGCAAGGCCAAGCAGCGCCGCCATATCGCGGGCGGACAGCAGCGAGGCCTCATCGACAATCCACACGCCGCCCGACAGTGAAGCACTGTTGCGCGCGAGCTGCCGGGCAACGGTCTCGCCGCGCTGGCCAAGCGCATCGCCGAGCGTCTGCGCAGCGGACGCGGTCGGCGCAAGCGCGGTCACCGCAACCCCGCGCGCCTGCGCTTCGCGCGCAAAGGTCGCCAGCACAGTGGTCGTTTTGGCCGTCCCGGCATAGCCCTGAAGGCCAGTCACGCGGTGCGGGCTGGTGAGCAGCGCGCGGGTGGCCGCGCGCTGGCCTTCATTCCAGGGGTGATCGGATCGAAGCTCGGCGCGCGCAACCGCGCTGGCAGCCTGCTTCGCCGACAGGATCGGCGCAGCCGCCCCGCGTCCCTCGGCCTCAAGACGCACTAGCTGCCGCTCATGAGCAATGTTTTCGGCAGTGGTGAACCCGGCGAATTCCGCGCCGCGATTGTCGAGGAAGGTACGCGGCACTAGCGCGCCGTCGCCCTGCGCGCGGGAGACAGCTGCGCTGATCTGCGCCGATGTTGCGCGCCCCAAGCCATAGCGCCCGGCCTCTTTCTCCAGCTCGGCGGCGGCAAACACGGCTTGCCGTTCGCCAAGATTGGCGGCGGCAAGAGCAACGGCCTGATGGGCGGTGATCTGTCCCTGCGCGGACAGCGCACTGCCATGCTCGGAACTGGCCGCTGCTTCCTTGCTGGCTGCGACCAGAGCCTCCCGCGCATCTTTCCCGAACCCCGCCGCATCCGCCTCCGCGCGCCAGCTGCTGACCAGTTCGCCCCGCTCCAGGTTCTGCTTGGCCTCGCGGGTATCGAGCGCGGCGATCTGCTTTTCCTCGGCGGATGCGGTTGCGCGGGTCTGGCCGCGCTCTGCGAGCCGGGCTTCGACCTGGGCTGCACGTTCGCTGAAGGCGCGGATCACGGCGGCGGGGACACCCTTGATCTCGAACAGGGAGTCCTTCCCCTGCTCGATGGCATAGCCCAATGCCCGCACGCCCACCGCCAGCTCCTGCCGGTACACCGCGCCGATGGCCTTTTGCAGCTGGTAGAGTGCGCGCGGCTCCAGACTGCGCCAATTGCCCTCGGCGTCCTGCGTCATATTCATGATGACATTGTGGGTGTGAAGCTGCGGGTCCTGCGCCCGGCTCGTGTCGTGCCGGAAACTTGCAATCACGAGATTGTCGGTGGTCTGTCGCTGCTCGACCCCGCCGTCGGCGCGGATACGAGTTGCAGCGGCATGGCGCTCGACATAGGCCAGTGCCGCCTTCACGGCATTGTTATGCGCCACCACCAACCGGCGATCCCCCGCCACCTCGGCCATGATCGAGACCGACTTGGGCGCGCTCATGGTGACGTCCCAACCGGGCCGGTGCTGGAGCTTGCCCTCGCGCATTGTGCCAAGCTGTTGGCCATGGGGCAGCGTGCCATCAAGGATTTCACGAAAGGTCTCGCGGTTGACCTCGCCCGAGAGACCCAGCGCCTTGGCACCTTCGCCCTGCCATTCACTGGGCGAGATGCCCCCATCGGCGTAATAGTCATCCGATTCGAAGTAGTTCGCAGCGGCGGCCGAACTGCTGATCGCGCCAATGGTAGCAACCATCAGACCGGTCCCTTGAGTGTGGTGGCCGGGTCATCCTTGGCCGTGCCGGTATCAGCCTTCTTCGGCATGCGGTTCCACAGCATCCGGCTGATATGGGCCGGAACAAAGGCCGGATGGCGGGCAGACCCGCGCGCATCAATGTGCTCGCGGGTCAGCTTGATCCGCCCCACGGGCAAGGCATCGGGCAATTGCAGGAAGCCGTGGTGCGGCTGCAGACGCAGGTCACTCTCGATCACGGCGGGGCGCACCACGCGGGTGCTGCCGACGGACGTGCGTCCGCTATGCGGGCCGGTCTCGAAGCTATCCGAGGCGATGCGCACTTCCACTTCGACATCGCCGATGTTCCGCGACGCCCATTCCCGCGTGTCGCGGTCGATCAGCTGCAAATACAACTTCGAATTGCAGCAGCCGAGCAGCGCCTCGGCGCTGTCGCGGCCGTAGCGGCGGTGCATCTGGCCAATGGCCTGAAAGGTCAGCACCACGCTTGCCCCGAACTTGCGGCCCTCGGGCAAGAGCCGCGTGAGATTGTCGACGCGGGGCAAGTCGGCCAACTCGTCGAGAAAGAACCACATGCGGCGCTGCGAGGATGGCGTAAGCCCCAACATGGCACTTGCGGCGCATTCCAGCCAGCAGGCGAGCAGTGGCTTCATAGCCTCGAAGTAATCTTCCTTGCGCGGCACGAACAGCCAGGGTTTGGGCCCCTGATGCGCGTCCAGCCCGCTGATGAATTCCCTGAAGGCGAAGCTCCCCCGATCCCCCGGCTCGCGCCACAGGAACTGCAGCAGGGTGGCGGCCTTGGCGAGCATGAACAACACGCTTCCCGTGGCGCGGTCGGCATCATCGGCAAAGGTCCGCGCCGATGAGGTGCCTGCCAGCCAGACCTTCATCTCCTCCTTGCCCTTGACCTGAAGCGCGTCGAGCAGGTCGGGGAGCGTGGTGCGCCCCTCGGCGCTCAGCACCCGCAGGATGTTGGCGACGAGGATACGACTGGTCTCCAGCCAGACATCGTCATCGCGCTCGCCGGTCTCGGAGACCAGCTGGCGGGCGATGCGATCGGCGTCAGCCGGATGGGCAATCTCTGAAAACGGTGACCAGAACGACGAACGCTCGTCGAAGGGATTGAGGATGATGTCACCGCGCTCGGGCCGGTAGTAGTGGGTGATGAACTCTCCCGAGGTGTCGTAGACCAGCGCCGGTTCGCCGCGTGCTTCGACCTGGTCGAGCATCTGGCGCATGACGGTGGTCTTGCCAGCCCCGGTGGTGCCGAGCAGGGCAAAATGGCGACACTCCAGCCAGGACGGGACGCCGACCGAAGCAATGCGGATCGAGCGCGCATTGGTGGCCTTGCGCGTCTTCCGGGCAAGGACGCGTTCGGTCACGATCTGCGTGCCAGTAATGAACCGGTCGCGGGTGGATTCCTTGCCCTCGCTGCGTATCCAGATAGCAAAGCCAAAGCACAGCAGCATGCCGACCAGCGCGCCCAATGTGCCGCCGAGCAGCGCCCTGCCGAAAAGATCATCCCAGCACCAAACCCATATCCGGTCATTGGCCAGCACGCTGGCCGGCACCCGCGCGGTCCGGTCGTGAAGGTGAACCGTGATCGCAGGATCGCTGCGCCCGCTGGCAAACCAGCTGACCGCCACACCCTGCCAGTGCTGATAGGCACAGGTCCATTGTTCGGACGGGGTGTTACGTGACGACAGCAAAAAGGCTCCGAGCCCGGCGCTGCCCGCAACGGTCCAGGCATAGCCGCGCCAGCGCGCGGCAAGCCCGGCGATGGTCTGCTTGAAGAGGCCTTGGCCCCTCAGGAGATTATCGCGGTCGCGGCTCATGACAGCGCCTCCGCTGCTAGCGCGCGCTGACGGCGATAGGCCGAGTGCGCCGCTTCGCCGATCATGCTGTCGGTACGGTCGGCATCGCCATCGCCGCGCAAGGCCGCGCGGCGGGCATAGGCATAGGCCGCGCTGGCAGTGAACAGGCTGCGATCGAGCAGCGCTTCGATCACGCCAAGCCGCGCATCGAATGCCGCCATGGCATCATCGCCAGCGTTGCTGCCGCCACCCGTCATCGGGCCGTCAGTAACCGCGCCAAGCCCGGCCTCAATCACTCGCGACAGGGCCTGATAGCGTGTCAATCCGCGCGCCTCGGCATAGCGCCGGATCATCACTTCCTGCCCCATCGGGACGCGAACGGAGAGCTTGACCCGGTTCATGGCCGCGCCTCCCGGAGCGCGCCATTGGCGCGCTCCTCAAATGGCGCAAATTCGCGGGTTTCCGACGCACCGCCAAAAGAGCGCGCGCATCGCCCCCCACAGAAATGACGGAATCCTGCCCCGCGAGGGCGCGTCTGGTGTGTGACTGATAGACTGGCTCGATGCGTAGCATCGCAGCCTTTCTCCGGTTCCTGCTTGAACCCTGACTTGCTCATTGATCGCCTCCTGTTCTGGAATTCCGGGAGGCGACGAAGTCGCGGATCACTGCGTGATCCGCTGCGTCCACGGCAGCACGATCCTTGAAAGGCTTCTGGGCAATCGAAGGCAGGTACTGCATCGGTCGTCCGCCGATCCAATCGTCCACGATGCCGTCGACGGCTCCGCGCAGGCGCTGTCGCAATTCGCGGGCGTCGACGGGGTCGAGCTTGGCCCATTCGAGCTGCCGCTCGATGTATCCGCCAAGGGGGTATTCGCGCTGGTCGATGATCAGCGGCGGACCTTCGAACTGGACGTTGTATCGCACCCCCTTGAACCGGTCGAACAGCGGGCGCTGGAGATAGAGCCAGTCCTCGATGAAGCCGCGATAGGTCGCGCCATCGGCCCCAGGCCGCTTCATCTTCTGGACAAAATCATCGATCATCGGGCCGACCATTGCAGCCTGAAAATCAGCGGAGGCGACGATCTCGTAAAACAGGTCGCGGCGATAGGTCATGACAATCTCCGAATGGAATGGGGATGAGGCGAGGCGCTGATCACGGCCTCGTCGATGGCCGAGCGGACACGGTCCGCGAGGTTGCTGGCGTGCTCGGCATTGAGCCACAGGCGGGTGGTGCCGACCGTGAGGTAGCCGCCGCAGCAGGTCCCTTGCGGACCGCCGACTGGCCAGTTCAGCAATTCGATGGCGACCGCGTGACCCGCAATGCGTTCAAGGCTGGGCGCAAGCTCGGCGATGGCGCGGGGGCGATGCAGAGGCTCGCTGCTCATGACGGCTTGCCTTGAGAGCGTTCGGCACTTTCGCTGGCGCGCTCCAACGACGGCGCAGCCGCAGCAGAAGGAAGGCCAGCGATCCAGCTGCTGATATCACTCTCGCGCCAGCGCAAACCGCGCCGGTTGATTATGCAGGGCGGGGGCAGGGCATTGCGTGCCACCATTTTATAGATGGTCGAACGCGAGCGGATGTTGAGCGCAGCCTGGAGCTGCCGCATATTGAGGAGAACAATTGTCGTTTCACGCATGGGAACCTCCGTTGAAGAGGCCCCTCATCATGCATATCGCGAGCTGCCGGTCGCTGCGTTGGTCACCAATTGGCGAGAAAATCTATGCGATGAAGCGTGGCGACAAATTTAGCTCAGCCTGAACGGTGTTGGACAAGGGGCCGATCACCGCCGCGTACCGGCCACCCTTCAGCTCAAGAAACCAGCTATGCGGCTTCTTGGTGTGCTTCTTGCCTTCTTCAGCGGGATCGATTGACGGGGCTTCGCCAGATATGTTGACCCTGCACAGAAGCCGTTCCTCAAGGTCGTTGATCTCGCCAGCTTGCAGTAGCCGGGACGCTTCAATCTTCAGGATGTTCTCGAACTTCTTGACCACTTTCCCCTCCACCAGGTTTTCCTTGGACGGGGCCTCCACATTACCGGTCACCACGTCGATGATGACCTGCAAGGCGATCCTCACCTTGAGCCGCTTGATCCGTTCATCAGGGTAGATGTCGGGCGTCTTGTCGAAAAGGTGCAGCAGCTCCTGTGCCACGGGAGGATGCCAAAGGTAGAAGTTGAACCAATCGCCGGTGGGTTCTGGCGTGACGACGATGAAGTGCTGATCCGGGTTCTTGGTGCCAAACAATGTGGCCGCGATCCACGGATCAGAAAGCACATTCTGGCTCAGGATGAGGTCGACCGGCTTGTTGCTCACAGGGCTGGCGAACGCACCCACTCCAGATGTCGCCAGACGCATGATCGAATGGTTGCCTGCGTTCACCTCATGGAGCACCGCATCAATGTGGCGTTGGTCGCGGCATCTGACTCGGCGGGGCAAAACCCACCAAGCAAGACAGTACTTCCATTTCTTCCGCTGCATCCCGGCAAAGGCAAAGATAAAACCGACTGCTCCAGAAAGCGTGATCAATAGCACGTCGAAAGCCAAAAGGTCGGGAGTGGCCACCACCATGTAGAGGATAAAGCCCAAGCATATGGCGCTCAGCACGATGAGGACATTTGCCTGTTGGTGGATGAACGAGAACAGTCTCTCGAACTGGCTCGCCGCCGTCCGGATTTCCCTGGTGGTGGTCGCTAATCCCAATTCACGGATGCGCCGTTCGACATACTCATCGAAGTCAGTCTCAGCGGATTTGCTGGAACGCGGCTTTCCCATTGAGCATGCTTAGCAATTCGGAACCGCCAGAACAACGTGAGGTAGGGGACACGGTGGCTTGAGCGCGCTCCATTAATGCCTCCACGGTTCTTACTGGCGGTTATCGGCCAACATCTGTGGATAGCGTGATGCGAATCACGCCGGCAGAGGGGGTGGAGCCTATATGGAGCCTATAGTCAAAATTAGGCTCCAAGGAGCACGGACTTAGCCGCCGTTGCCCCGCTATGTACTTAGATTTATTAGGAAGTTTTGGTGGACGCACTAGGGCTCGAACCTAGGACCCGCTGATTAAGAGTCAGCTGCTCTACCAACTGAGCTATGCGTCCACGTGCCGGCGGTTTGCGGCGCCGAGGCGGTTGAAGTCCGACTCGGGGGAGGCGCGTCATATAAAGACGTTTCCTCCGGATGAAAGGGTTTTCTTGCGCGTCAGTGCAACAAACCGCCGGGCCGCGCCTGCCGGTTCCAGCGATAGACCATCATCAGCGAGCCGATGCAGATCATGTTGGTCATCATCGAACTGCCGCCATGGCTGACGAAGGGCAGGGGAATGCCCACCACCGGGGCAAGGCCCATCACCATCATCAGGTTGATCGCGACGTAGAAGAAGATCGTCGCCGTCATCCCCGCCGCGAGCAGCTTGGAGAAGCGGTCGGGCGAATTGCGCGCCACGTTCAGCCCCCAGCGCAGGATGATCGCGAAGATCGCGATGATCAGCATTCCGCCCAGGAAACCCCATTCCTCGGCCATGGTGGCGAAGACGAAGTCGGTGTGCGGTTCGGGCAGATAGTTGAGGTGGCTTTGCGAACCCTCGTTGAAACCCTTGCCGGTGATGCCGCCGGAGCCGATCGCGATCTTCGACTGGGTGATGTGATAGCCCGAGCCGAGCGGGTCGTTCTCGGGATCGAGAAAGGTCGTCACGCGTCGCTGCTGGTAGGGCTTGAGACCGAAGAAGAAGGCGACCGGTGCGAGCACCGCACCCGCGGCGCCGAGCATGGCGAACCAGCGCATCGGCAGCCCGGCGAGAAACATGACCAGTCCCCCGCCGAACAGGATGGCGAGCGAGGTGCCGAGATCGGGCTGAAGCAGCACGAGGCCGACTGGCAGCATGATGAGTACGGTCGCAGGGACCAGCGAGCGCCAGGTCGGCACCATGCCGACGGGCAGATCGCCGTAGAAGCGTGCGAGGGCCAGGACGATGGCGGGCTTCATCAGTTCGGAGGGTTGCAACTGGATGAAGCCGAGATTGAGCCAGCGCTGGCTGCCGCCCCCGACGAAGCCCATCGCTTCCACCAGCACCAGCAGCAGCAGGACCACGACATAGATCGGATAGGCCGCCATCTTCACCAGCGACGGCGAGAACAACGTCATCACCGTCGCCATGGCCAGGAACACCCCGAAGCGGACGAGGTGGGAGGCAGCGTAGGGCTGCCAGCTTCCCCCGCTGGCGGAGAACAGCACCAGCGCGCCGAAGCCGACGAGGAAGATCAGCGGCAGGAGCATCTGCCATGGCTGGCGAGCGACGGGCGCGGGAACGAAGCTCATCGCGCGGGACCCGTGCCGGCCGCCGGGCTCGGAGCGGGAGAGGGCGAGGGCGAGGGCGCAGGCGCGGCAAAATTGCCGGCGCCGGTCGCGGTGCCCGCGGCGTCGGGCGGCGGCCCCTCGGCGCGGGGATTGGCTTCGGAGCGCGGAGCGATCACGTCGTCCGCGATCTCTTCGCTCTGACGCGCATCGACCCGTGCCTCGGCCTCGACCAGATCGGCGATATCCTCGACCCGGCTCGGCGCCGGAGGCACGGCTTCGCCCGCTGCCGCTGCATAGGCGGCGTATTTTGCGGTGAGGCGTTCCTGCGCGGTGCCGCCCCATTGCTTCTCGAGCGCGTGGAGCGCTTCCATGCCTTTCGCGGGATCGAACATGAATGTCATCACGTCGCGCGCGATCGGATAGGCGGAGCCCGAACCGCCGCCATGCTCGATCACCACCACGCCTGCATATTTGGGTTTGTCGAAGGGCGCGAAGAACACGAACAGACCGTGGTCGCGATATTTCCACGGGCCGGACTTGCCGTCCGACTTGCTCAGCGAGACGACCTGCGCGGTTCCGGTCTTACCGGCCATCAGGATGTCGTCGAACGGCAGACGCGCGCGGCCGGCCGTACCGGGGCCGTTGACCACGTCGCTCATCGCCTGGCGGACATATTCGACGTGATCGTCGCGGAAATTCGCCATGTGGAAGGCGCTCGGCTTCACCGCGCGGTTGAGGCGGGGCTGCACGTGGTTGCCCGTGGCAAGCCGCGCCGACATCACCGCGAGCTGGAGCGGATTGGTGAGGTAATAACCCTGGCCGATCGAGGAGTTGACCGTGTCGTAGCTCTGCCAGGCGCGATCGTATTTCTGCTCGAGCCAGGTGGGCGAGGGGACCGTGCCGTAGAACTGGCTGAGCACCGGCAGGTCGAACTGCTTGCCAAGACCGAGTGTCTTGGCGAATTCGGCGACCTTCTCGAAGCCGACTTCCTGGGCGATCCGGTAATAATAGCTGTCGCAGCTCTGGTAGATGCCCTTGGCCATGTTGACCTGGCCGTGATTGCCCCAGCAATTGAAGAACCGGTTGCCGACCCGCACGCCGCCACCGCAGGTGATGGTGTGGTTCGGATCGACGCCGGCCTGCAGGAACGCCATCGAATGCATCGGCTTGACGGTCGATCCGGGGGGATAGAGTCCCTTCAGCACCTTGTTGCGCAGGGGCACGCGCTCGTCGTCGCGCAGCATGGCGTACTCGACGCGGCCGATCCCGGCGGAAAAGCTGTTGGGATCGAAGCTGGGCATGGAGGCCATGCAGAGGATGTCGCCGGTTTCGCAGTCCATCACCACGACCGACCCGCTTTCGAGGCCGATGCGGCGTGCGGCGTAGTCCTGCAACGGCCCGTCGATTGTCAGGTGGATCGGGTCGCCCTGAACGTCCTCGCGCGTTTCGAGATCGCGGACGATGCGGCCCGAGGCCGTCACCTCGACCCGGCGCGCGCCGGGAATCCCGCGCAGTTCCTGTTCGAAGACCTTTTCCAGCCCGTCCTTGCCGATCTTGTAGCCGGGGGTGATGAGCAGCGGATTGCGGTCCTGCTCGTCATATTCCTCGGCATTGGCCGGGCCGACATAGCCGACGAGATGGCCGACCGCAGGGCCTGTCGGATAGAAGCGTGAGAAGCCGCGCTGCGGCACCACGCCATGCATGTCCGGCAGGCGCACGCTGATCGCGGCGAACTGCTCGTAGTCCAGCCCGGTCGCGACCTCGACGGGCTGGAAGCCGGGCGATTCCTCGATCCGCTGGTTGATGTCGGCGATCTGCGCATCGCCGAGGCCGAGGATCTCGCCAAGCCGCGCGATGGTCGCCTCGCTGTCTGCCAGCCGGTCGGGAATGACGTCGACGCGAAAATCGGCGCGGTTGGAAGCGAGCGGCGCCCCGTTGCGATCGAGGAGCCAGCCACGGCGCGGTGGGATCAGCGACAGGTTGACCCGGTTGCTCTCCGATTCGAGCTCGTATTTCTCGTTTTCCGCGATCGCGATATAGCCCATCCGGGCCGCCAGAAGCGTTCCGATGCCGCCCATTCCGGCCGCGATCGCAAAGCTGCGGCGCGTGAACGCCGTGTCCAGCGTCGTGGCGGTGACGTGTTCGCGCCTGCGGTTCTTTCCCAGAATCACGCCGCGCCCCTAACCCAGTGTCCGCCAGCGCCGCAGGCGCAACCGGTCGAGCGCGGCGACGATGCGCGCGGCGAGCGGGAAGAGTAGGATCGAAAGCACGATTTGCGGTCCGAGAGCGATCAGGGTGGCGAGGGAGGGCGGGGCGCCGGAAAACGCCATGCCGAGCAGACAATAGAGAGCGACCGCTATACCTGCCGTGAACCAGTCCTGCACGAAGGTGCGCCACGGCAGGCGCATCTCAATCGCCTCGATCGCCAGCAATGCCGCGGACCAGAGGAAGATCGCGCTGCCGAAGGGCTGGCCGCTGAAAAGATCGTCGAACAGGCCGAGGGGAAATCCCGCCCAGACCGGCAGCAGACCGGGCCGCACCAACCGCCACGCGATCAGCAGGAGAAAACCCGTCGGCGGCAGCAGCGGCAGCGCCGTGGCGATGAAGAAAACCGGCAGGAACGAGGCCAGCAGGATCGAGATCCATGGCATCGCATTGGCCAGCACGGTGGAATGCGAACGATTGATCCGGCTGCCATAGGTGTCGCTGCGCGAGCGCGGATTGATCCGTTCCATCTATTCGCCCAGCTCGTTCTCGATCGGTGTCTGCGCGCCGATCGCCGCATCCGGCTCGAAAATCGGAAGCACGGCGACGAAGTCGGTCGCGGCGGGGTCGCTGATGAGGCGGCCGAGCGCGCCGTCGTCGGTGATCTCAGTGGCGATGGCGACTGCGATGCCTGGCGGGTAGTATCCGCCCGCGCCGCTGGTCACGAAGACGTCGCCCTTCTTCAGCGGGTTCACCCCGAGATTGATCAGCCGGATGCGCAGCAGCCCATCGCCCCGTCCCTCGGCAAAAGCCACGACCTCGTCACTGGTGCGCCGGATCGGCAGCACGCTCTCATTGTCGGTGAGCATCAGCACGCGGGAATTGTCCGCGCCGACCTCGAGGATGCGGCCGACGACGCCGCGCGGCGATCGCACCGGCATCCCGACCCTGACGCCCTGATTGCGACCGACGCCGATATAGGCAAATCGCCGGGTGCTGGCCGCCGTCGACCCGACCAGGCGCGCCACGGCCATCGGCGGATTCTCCGCGTCCTGAAGGCCGAGCAGCCCCTTGAGGCGCAAGTTTTCCTGCCGGACGGCATCGGCTTCCTTGAGACGGATGCGCGCAATCTCGGCCTCGCGCTTCAGCGCGGCGTTCTGGGATCCGGCGCGGAAATATCCGCGCACGCTGTCGATAAGGCTCTTGCTCTCGGTCCGGCCCGCCGCGACGGTCTTGGTTGCCGGAGACACCGCGTCGCTGGCGATCTCGCGCGGGCCGGAGAAAAGCGCGGGCTGCCAGATCGACAGGGCGAGCAGCACCGCGCCGACGAGGGCTCCCACCCCCGCGACAATGTAGCCGGTGAACTGCGATAGTTGCGCCCTGCGCGAATAGCTCGAGCGCCGTTGCCCTGTCGGCGCCATGTCGGCCCCTCGTTATCTGCCGTTAGGCGGTCATCAACACGCCGCGATACATCTCGTCTTCCATCGCGCGGCCGGTGCCGAGCGCGACGCAGGACAGCGGGTCTTCCGCGATCGTGACCGGCAGGCCCGTCTCGTCGCGAAGATAGTCGTCGAGACCCTGGATTAGCGCGCCGCCGCCGGTGAGCACGATGCCCTGGTCGACGATGTCGGCCGCCAGTTCCGGCGCGGTGTTTTCCAATGCGATACGCACGCCCTCGATGATCGCCCCGATCGGTTCGGACAGAGCCTCGGCCACGTGGCCCTGGTTGATCGTGATTTCCTTGGGCACGCCGTTGACGAGGTCGCGACCCTTGATGGTGATCGATTCCCCGGCGCCGTCTTCGGGCACCATGGCGATGCCGTAATCCTTCTTGATCCG
Source organism: Erythrobacter sp. (assembly GCA_025698865.1). GTDB lineage: Bacteria > Pseudomonadota > Alphaproteobacteria > Sphingomonadales > Sphingomonadaceae > Qipengyuania. The sequence goes on from JAILWQ010000009.1 coordinate 17,883, forward strand.
TTCCGCCGTGGCGTCGCCGATCAGTAGGTTGTGGTGTCGTCGCACGTAGCTGACGATCGCCTCGTCCATCTTGTCGCCGCCGGTGCGGACCGAGGTGGTGTAGGCGAGACCGCGCAAGGAGAGGACCGCGACCTCGGTCGTGCCGCCGCCGATATCGACCACCATCGAGCCGACCGGTTCGGTCACCGGCATATCGGCGCCGATCGCGGCGGCCATGGGTTCGAGGATCAGGAACACCTGGCTGGCGCCGGCATTGCTCGCCGCATCACGGATCGCGCGGCGTTCGACGCTGGTCGAGCCCGAGGGCACGCAGATGGTGATTTCCGGATAGCGCATCAGGCTCTTGCGGCCGTGCACCTTGCGGATGAAGTGCTTGATCATCTCTTCCGCGATCTCGATGTCGGCGATCACGCCGTCGCGCAGGGGGCGGATCGCCTCGATGCTGTCGGGCGTCTTGCCCATCATCATCTTGGCATCGTCGCCCACGGCCTTCACCCGCTTGATCCCGTTGATCGTCTCGATCGCCACGACGCTCGGTTCGTTGAGCACGATGCCCTGGTCCTGGACATAGACCAGCGTGTTCGCCGTGCCGAGATCGATCGCCATGTTCTGCGAACCGAATTTGAACAGATTGTTCCAGAAGCCCATTCTTGCCTGTGTCCGTGATCTGCGATGGGCAGGCGCGGCGCGCGAATGGCGCTTCCGACTGCCCGGGTGAGGGGAAGGCGGTTCCCTTAGACAAGCGCACGGGGAATTGCCAAAGGATTCGCGGGGGAAGGGCGGGGAAAGTCCTGCCTGCCGTCTCGAATTCGTGGCGGTTCATCGCTAACCGCTTTCCGGAGCCATGCCGACCATCCGCCGCCTGCCCGAACATCTGGTCAATCGCATCGCCGCGGGCGAGGTGGTCGAGCGTCCGGCCGCCGCGCTCAAGGAACTGGTGGAAAACGCCATCGACGCGGGCGCGGGCCGGATCGCGATCAGGCTGGTCGACGGGGGGCTTACCTCGCTGGAGGTGTCGGACGATGGCTGCGGCATGACGCCCGACGAGATGGCGCTGGCGCTCGAACGCCATGCGACGTCCAAGCTCCCGCACGAGGATATCGAGCAGGTCGGCACGCTGGGCTTTCGCGGAGAAGCACTGCCGAGCATCGCCAGCGTCTCGCGCTTCACGCTCGAGAGCCGGCCGCGCGGGGGCGAGCAGGGGGGCGAACAGGGCTGGCGGATCGTCGTCGATCACGGTGTGCAGCAGGAGAGCGGCCCCGCCGCCCTGCCGCAGGGCACCCGCGTGCGGGTCGAACAGGTCTTCGCCAAGGTGCCCGCGCGGCGCAAGTTCCTGCGCACGCCGCGCAGCGAATATGCCGCCAGCCTCGATGTCGTGCGCCGCCTCGCAATGGCGCGGCCCGACGTCGCCTTCACGCTGGAGCATGGCGACCGCCGCATCCTCGGCCTCCAGCAGGGGCAGGAACTGGCCGACCGCGTGGCCCAGATCGTCGCGCGCGAGCTGAAGGACAACGGCGTCGCCATCGATCTCGAGCGCCCGACCGAAAGCGGGGCGATGCGCCTTACCGGGATCGCCGGCCTGCCGACCTACAATCGCGGGGTCGCCGACCACCAGTACCTGTTCGTCAACGGACGCCCGGTGAAGGACCGTCTGCTGACCGGCGCGGTGCGCGGCGCCTATTCGGACATGCTGGCGCGCGATCGCCACGCGGTGCTGGCGCTGTTCCTCGAGCTGCCGCCGGAGGAGGTCGACGTGAACGTCCATCCGGCCAAGACCGAGGTGCGCTTCCGCGACACGCGGCGGGCGTGCGCGGCTTTATCGTCTCGGGCCTGCGGCAGGCGCTCTCCACCGGCGACCGGCGCAGCGCGCAGTCGCCCGATGCCGCCGCGATGGGCCGCTGGCAGGCCGAGCCGGTGCGCGAGGAACCGTCCGCGCTGCGCTCGATCTTCGAGGGGCGCGACTGGTCCGCGCCGCCTTCGCGCCTGGCCGAGAGCCCGTCGGCATGGCGCGGCGAGGAGCGCGGACAGCTGGCGCCGCTCCAGGGTCGGGCCGAGGAAGCCGCGCCGGTGGCAGAGGACGCGCCCGACTATCCGCTCGGCGTGGCGCGGGGGCAGGTCGCCAACACCTATATCGTGGCCGAGGCGAAGGACGGCCTGGTGCTGGTCGACCAGCACGCCGCGCATGAACGCTTGGTCCTCGAACGGCTGCGCGCCGCGGGGGCGGGCGAGGCGACCACGCGGGCGCAGGCGCTGCTGATGCCCGATGTCGTGGAGCTGGAAGAAGAAGCCTGCGACCGGCTCGAGGAAGCGGCGGACAAGCTCGCCACGCTGGGGCTCGAGATCGAGCGGTTCGGCCCGTCCGCGATGCTCGTGCGCAGCCTGCCCCACGCGCTCGCCCGCACCGATCCGAAGAAACTGCTGCGCGATATCGACGACGATCTCGTGCGCCACGGTATCGACGCCGAGCGCGGCGCGCTGCTGCTGGGCGAAAAGCTCGACCTCGTGCTCGCGACCATGGCCTGCCACGGCTCGGTCCGTGCCGGACGCACCTTGCGAGTCGAGGAGATGAACGCCCTGCTGCGCGAAATGGAGCGCACACCGCGCTCGGGCCAGTGCAATCACGGCCGCCCGACCTGGGTGAAGCTCTCCATGGAAGACGTCGAGAAGCTGTTCGGCCGGCACTAGCCGCGAAACGACACCATTGCGGTCGTGCGCGAGGCGCGCCACAATATGCTCATGTCTGCAGAATGCTGCTCCGCCAAATCTGGCGAACTGGAGAAACTGGCCCGCCAGGCCGAGCAGCGGCGGGTGCTCGTCATCGTGCTGGCGATCAATGCCTCGATGTTCGTGCTGGAATTCGGCGCCGGCGTGATCGCCGGGTCGACCGCCCTGATGGCCGATGCGTCGGACATGCTGGGCGATGCGATCGTCTATGCGGTGAGCATCTACGCGATTTCGCGGTCGGACCGGTGGAAGGCGGGCGCTGCCGTGCTCAAGGGCGTCACGATCCTCGTCCTCGGTGTGGGCATTGCCATCAACGTAGTCGCCCGGATCGAAAGCGGCGTGCCGCCATCCTCCACGCTCATGCTGGCGTTCGGCGGGCTGGCCCTGATCGCCAACCTCGTATGCCTTCGCCTTCTCTGGCGTTTCGCGGCGCAGGACGTGAACATGTCCAGCACCTTCGAATGCTCGCGCAACGACGTGATCAACAATTGCGGCGTCCTGCTCGCCGCCGCGCTGGTCTGGTGGTTCGCTTCGCCATGGCCCGACATCGTCATCGGCGGAGCGATGGCACTGATCTTCCTGCGCTCCGCTCTGAGGGTCCTTGCCGAAGCGGCTCCGCAGTTGCGGGCGGCGTGAGATTCTGTTCTCTATGTCGACGATGAATGACCGGGAGAAACCGATGCGTATCTGCTTGCTGGCCGGGCTGCTGGTCCTCTCCGCCTGCGGCTCCGACGTGACGCCCGAGGAGCAGACCCGGCTGGACGAGAAGGCGATTGCCGAGGTCGAAGCGAGCCAGATACCGCCCGCCGATCTCGTCGAGCCCCAGACGTTGAGCCAGACCGATTTCGAGGAGCACGACATGTACGGCGTCGGCTGCGGCTTCGTGCCCGAGGGCGGCGGGGCCGACCCGATCGCGGTCACCTTCCTCGACGATGCCTATATGAAGATCGACGATTCGATCGAACGCTTCGCCCCCGATGCGGGCAGCGCGGAATCAGTGTTCGGCACGCGGGTCAGGTTCGACGGGGCGCGCCATTCGATGCAGCTCGACCTTACCGACCGCGAGGGCGAGCAGGTCGGGATGGAAACGATGGCGCACGATGCCCGGCTGACGATGCGCGACGGGCGGGACCGGGTGGTCTACGAGGCGCGCGGCAAGGCCACCTGCGGGTCCTAGCCCCTCAGCTTTCGATCGGTGCTTCCGGATCGCGGACCCGGATCAGGCCGTTGGAGACCATTTCCAGCACCATCACATCGTCCTGATTGAAAACGCGCGCGCGGGACTTGAACAGACCGATATCGGGCTTCGACTTGCTGCGGCGCTTTTCCAGCACTTCGGTCTCGCAGCGCAGCGTGTCGCCGGGATAAACGGGCTTGATCCAGCGCAGATTGTCGATGCCGGGCGAGCCGAGCCCGGCCTGCTCCACCACCGACATGTTCTCCACCAGCATCCGCATGGTCATCGCGCAGGTGTGCCAGCCGCTCGCCGCCAGACGTCCGAAATGGGTCCTGGCCGCGGCTTCTTCGCTCAGATGAAACGGCTGCGGATCGTATTTCTCGGCGAATTCGAGAACTTCCTCCTTCGTGACCTCGTAAGATCCGAAGGATTGGGTCTGGCCGGGCGCGATGTCTTCGAAATAGATCATGCGCCGGGAGATGCCTCACGGCGCGGCGCCGGGCAAGACCCGGATTGCAGGGGCGGTCAGGCGCGGAAGGCGGGGACCTTGCCGTGCGCACCCATGTCCGGGATGATCCGGTAGCGGGCGAGCACGAGGCTGAAGAGCCCGAACATCATCAGCCCCAGCGCGGTGAGCGTGAAGACGAAGCCTTCGCCGGCAAGGCTCGCCACCGCGTCGCCCAGCGTGCGGATGCGATCGGCGCCGCCGGACATGAAGCCCGCCTGCACCAGCGACCAGCCGATGACGAGATAGACGACGCCGCGCGCGAGATAGCCCGCGCCGCCGAGCCAGCGCGTGGCGTCGGGTGCCCGGCTGCTGATCCGGTGCATGAACTCGCCGGTGATGCCCTTCTTCGCCTGATGGACGGCGGCGAGGAAGAACGCCGCGCCGAGAAGGCCGAGCGCCACGCCGCCGAACTGGAAGGAGGGGATGCCCGCTGCCGCATCCTGCGCGCCATTGCCCGAACCTCCGGTCGCATAGGCGAACTGGTAGGCCGAAAAAGCGAGCGCGAGATGGGCGATGCCGCTGCCCGCATGGCCGATCCGCTTGGCCCAGCCTTTCGCGTCCGACCCGCTGTTCTCGATATCGAACAGCAGCGAGCAGAAACGGAACAGCGCATAGGCGGTCAGGCCCACGACCATGATCCACAGGATCGCGATCCCCGCCGGATAATCCTCGATCGCGCGGAAGATGCCATCGGTGCCCTCGGCGATCCGGCCGGAATTGGTCAACGCGACCAGACCGAGCACGGAATAGAGGATCGCGCGGCTGAAATAGCCCACGCGTACCAGCCAGTTGAACTTTTCCGACTTGTCGACCATCGCCCCACTCCCCGATCCGGTTATCGCGCCGCTGCGTGCCGGCGCGACCGTATCACACGTTGAACATCACACGTTGAACTTGAACAGCATCACGTCGCCGTCCTGCACGAGATATTCCTTGCCTTCCTGCCGCAGCTTGCCTGCCTCGCGCGCGGGACCTTCGCCGCCGAGCGTTACGTAATCCTCGTAGCCGATGGTCTCGGCACGGATGAAGCCGCGTTCGAAATCGGTGTGGATTTCGCCCGCGGCCTGCGGGGCCTTCGCGCCTTCGGGGAAGGTCCAGGCACGCGATTCCTTCGGGCCGGCGGTGAAGAAGGTCTTGAGGCCGAGCAGCTTGTATCCTGCCCTCACGATCCGCGAGAGGCCGCTTTCCTCCAGCCCGAGCTCGGAGAGATATTCTCCCCGTTCCCCGGCATCCATCGCCACCAGCTCGCTCTCGATCGCGGCCGAGACGACCACCGCCTCGGCCCCTTCGCGCTCCGCCTTGGCGAAGACTTCGGCGGAGAGGGCGTTGCCGGTCGCCGCGTCTTCTTCCGCCACGTTGCAGACATAGAGCACCGGTTTGGCGGTGAGCAGCTGGGCCTGCGCGAACAGGCGGGCTTCCTCGTCGTCCTTCGGTTCGGTCAGGCGGGCGGGCTTGCCGTCCTTGAGCAACTCCAGCGTCTGGCCGAGCACGCTGGAGAGGGCCTTGGCCTCTTTGTCGCCGGCGGTCGCGCGGCGCTTCGCATTCTCGACCCGCTTTTCGAGGCTCTCCATGTCAGCGAGCAGCAGCTCGGTCTCGACCACCTCGGCATCGGCCAGCGGGTCGACCTTGTTGGCGACGTGCTGGATGTCGTCGTCCTCGAAGCAGCGCAGGACGTGGACGATCGCATCGACCTCGCGGATATTGCCCAGGAACTGGTTGCCGAGGCCTTCGCCCTTGCTCGCGCCCTTCACGAGCCCCGCGATGTCGACGAAGGCGAGCTGGGTGGGAATGACCTTGGCCGATTTGGCGATGCCGGCGATTGCCTCCAGCCGCTCGTCTGGCACGGAGACCTGCCCGACGTTGGGCTCGATCGTGCAGAAGGGATAGTTCGCGGCCTGCGCGGCCTGCGTTTCGGTCAAGGCATTGAACAGGGTGGACTTGCCGACATTCGGCAGGCCGACGATCCCGCAGCGGAAACCCATGTGTAACTCCGGTAAAGCGATTTGGCGGAGCGCTTAGCCCCGCCGCCGCGCAATGACCAGAGCTTCAGACGTTGTGCACTGCGTGGATCGCCGGGCCGAGCCGTTCGGAGCGGCCGAGCCATTCGACCTGCGTGCGGGCGCTGACCTCGTTGATCGCGGTCTGCGGGATCGAGCCGGCGCTGACCGGCAGGCGGAGCGGACGGGTGCCGGCGGGCATGGCGATGGTCCGGGCGATGGCGCGCGGCACGTCCATCGGATCGGCGCTGCGGCCCGAGCCGTCCTCGGTCCCCATCGCCGCGACCACCTGCGGATAGCCGCTGGTGTGTATATCCTCCGCGCGTTCCTTAAGGGCACCGGTGTAGATGTTGCGGTTGACCCAGACCTCGGTCGGATAGCCGCCCGGCTCGATGATGGTCACCTCGACATTGTGCGGCACGAGTTCGTAGGCAAGCTGCTCGCCCATCGCCTCGACCGCGAACTTGGTCGCGCTGTAATGCCCGCCATAGGGCGAGATGACCCGGCCGAGCTGGCTCGAAACCTGGACGATCTGCCCCGATCCCTTCGCCCGCATCCCCGGCAGCAGGGCGCGTGCCATCCGGTGATAGCCAAAGACATTGGTGTCGAAGGCGAGGCGGGTCGCCTCCATGTCCTGCACTTCGACCGGCCCGCTGATGCCCACCCCGGCATTGTTGACCAGCACGTCGATCGGGCCGCCATTGATCCGCTCGGCTTCGGCGACGCCCGCCGCCACCTGCTCGTCGGACAGCACGTCGATCTCGATGACATGCAGGTCGAATCCCTTGTCGGAGGCGAACTGCCGCAGCTCCTCGGCCTCGGGGCGGGGGAGATTGCGCATGGTTGCGAAGACGCGCGCGCCGAGCCCGGCGTAATGTTCCGCGCCCAGCCTGCCGAAGCCGGAGGAGGTGCCGGTGATGAGGATCGACTTGCCGGAAAGCTCGGGCGTGCCGGTTTCCACCGGATCGACCTGCGCGCGAGAGGCGGTCGCGGCGAGGGCTCCGGTCGCGGCGGCGCCTGCCAGAAGAGTGCGGCGGGTGAGTGCGGTCATGATCGTCTCGTTCCGGCCGATAGTGACGCAAAACCTCCCGCCTTGCCAGCCCGCCCGGTCGCCAATCCCGAAACGGGCGGACCCGGCACGGCCTCTCGTGCATTCATGGACCGGGCCGCCGTGCACGGCGCGCCCGGGAGATGCCTGCAATGCGAACGACCGCCTCCATCCTCGCCCTGCTCGTCGCCGCGGCGAGCATCGGCGGCTGCACCACGAGCAACGAGGACAATTGGCGGGGCGGGGCAACGACGCCGTTCGCGCAGGCGGAACGCAGCTGCCGCGAACAGCTGGAATTCGTGTCCGACGAGGAGAGCCGGCGCGAAATATTCACCGGTTGCATGGCCGCGCTGGGATGGACGCTGCGCGAGGGCGCGCCGCTCGAAATCTAGTCCTGCATCCGCAGGGCGTAGTCACTGGCGAAGCGCACATCGTCCCCGCGCGCGAGCCAGTCGGCCTCCGCGCCGATCGCGCCGAGCATCTGAATAAGATCGTCCTGTTCGGCCTTGGCGTAATTGCCGAGGACGTGGCCGTTCACGCGATCCTTGTGGCCGGGATGGCCGATCCCGATGCGGATGCGGCGGAAATCCTCGCCGATATGCTGGATGGTGGAGCGGATGCCGTTATGCCCCGCCGCGCCGCCGCCGCGCTTCACCTTGATGCGGAAGGGGTCGAGATCGAGCTCGTCGTAGAACACCGTCACGTCTTCGGACGCGAGCTTGTAGAAGCGCAGAGCCTCGCCGATCGCCTGACCGGACTTGTTCATGAAAGTGGCGGGCTTCAGCAGGAGGATCTTCTCGCTGCCGATGCGGCCTTCCTGAAGCCAGCCGGAGAATTTCTTCTGCACGGGGCCGAAGCCGTGAATCTCGGCGATGGTGTCCGCCACCATGAATCCGACATTGTGCCGGTTCATCGCATATCGCGGTCCGGGATTTCCGAGGCCTGCCCAAATCTGCATGTCGCGCCTCTAGCTCCGGTGGCGGGAAAACAAAACACCGGGCTCCCTTGCAGGAACCCGGTGCCTTGGTGATCTCTCGAGGAGACGGGAGCGATCAGTCTTCGCTCTTGTCTTCCTGTTCCTGCGCGGCGTCGTCGTCCGGACCCTGTTCGGTCGCGGCGGTCTCGCCCGGCTCCATGCCTTCGCCGGTCTGGTCTTCCTCGCCTTCGCTCTTCTTGAGCGCGGACGGGGCGACCAGCGTGGCGATGGTGAAGTCGCGATCGGTGATCGCGCTCTCGGAGCCCTTGGGCAGCTTCACTTCGCTGATGTGGATCGAATCGCCAACTTCCTTGCCGGTGACGTCGATCTCGATCTCGCTCGGAATGTTGTCCGCATCGCAGACCAGTTCCAGCTCGTGACGGACCACGTTGAGCACGCCGCCCTTCTTGAGGCCGGGGCTGGCTTCTTCGTTGGTGAAGATGACGGGCACGTTCACGTCGACCTTCGCACCCTTGGCGAGGCGGAGGAAATCGACATGCTCGGGGCGATCGTTGACGGGGTGCAGCGCAACGTCCTTGGGCAGGGTGCGCACGGACTTGCCGTCGAGCTCGATCGTGACGATCGAGTTCATGAAGTGGCCGGTGCCGAGCTGGCGGACCAGTTCCTTGGCCTCGACGTGAATCAGGGTGGGTTCTTCCTTGCCGCCATAGATCACGGCGGGGACACGGCCTTCACGACGCAGGTGACGGGAGGCTCCCTTGCCAGCCCGTTCGCGCGTCTCGGCCGGCAGGGTCAGAGCGTCGCTCATAATAGTGCCTTTCAAGTGCGTTTGATATGCTTCGGACCGCCACACCTCCAGGGATGACCATGGCGCCGAAGCCGTGGGCCTATAGCGCCGGCGGGCCGAAAAGCAAGGTGGCTCGCACGCTACTGGACCCGGCGCACGGTAAAGCCGCGCGCTTCGAGCAGGGTGGGCAGGCCGTCCGGCCCCACCATGTGCCCCGCGCCGACTGCGACGAAGGGGCGAGCAGGGGCCGAGAGGAGGTGTTCCAGCCGGTCCGCCCAGGCGCGGTTGCGGCGGGCGAGAAGCGCCTCATAGAGTTCGCCGTCTTCCAGCATCCCGCCATTCGTCAGCTCTTCGAGCCCTGCGAGGTCGCCGCTGCGCCAGCTTTCGACGAGGCGCTTCGCCTGGGTTTCGGCATCCCCGCTCTCCTCGATCACCGAGTTGAGCAGTTCGCGCTGCGCGCTTTCCGGCAAGCGGTCGAAGATGGCGAGCTGCGCCTGCGCGCCTTCCAGCTCGATCACGTCGCGCCCGGCGAAGTCGCGGAGCAGCGCCTTGTCGACACCGTTCTCCACGCTGCCGACCTGCGCGACCTGCGCCAGCGAGAGCGCCGCCGCCCAGCTTTCCATCGCGTCGAACTGGCCGCGCCTCATTCGCGCCTCGGCCAGCAGTTCCTCGAAGCGGGGGCGAAGGACCGGTTCGACCCGCTCGGCCAGTGCGGGGCCGGGGGTGTCGTAGGCGAGGGCGGTAAAGGTTCGGCCCAGCTCCTCGCCATCGTCGAGCCCGGCAAACTCGACGACCAGCGTGTCGGCCTGCGCCAGCAATCGTTCTAGCCTCGCCGAGCGCCAGGGGACATCGTCGGGCAGGGCGTGGACGGTGCCGAACAGCCAGCCTTCCGCCGCGCCGTCTGCCCCGGCGATCTCCCAGATCGCGGGCAGCGCATCGGGCTCGGCGACGGGGGTCGGCGCTTCCTGACACGCGGCGAGGGCGAGGAGGGCGGATACGAAAAGGAGGAGGCGTGCGATCACGCCCCCTCCCAAGCCTTCGCCACCGCTGCCGGCAAGCGAATTCGCGCTGTTACTGCACTCGCGTGACGGTCACGCCTTCCTGTTCCAGATAGTCCTGCACGCTGTTCGCGCCGGCGAGGTGGCCCGCGCCGACGGCCATGAACACCGTGCCCGGCGCGTCCATCCGGCTCTCGATCCATTCGACCCAGTTGCGGTTGCGCTTGTAGAGCAGGGCCTCGGCAAGCTGTGGGTCGGTGATGCCGCGGTTCATCATTTCGGCCAGCCCGTCGGCATCGCCCGCCAGCCATTCGGCGACCATCTGGTCCATCATCGGCACGATGTCGTCGATCATCTCGGCGGCGCTCATCAGGAACGCGACCTGCGCTTCCTGCGGGAGCGTGTCGAAAACGGCGATCTGCGAAGCGGCGGTTTCCAGAGCCTCGCGCGGCTTGTCCGGCCCGGCCTCTTCTTCGATCCGCTTCTCGACGCCGCTCTCCTGCGTGTAGCCTGCCTGCATGATCGGCAGGACCGAAAGCGTGAGGCCCGCCATCCACGGCTTGAACCGCTCGAAAGCCGCCGCCGGCACGCCGACCTTGGCGAGCGCGGCCTCGTAGGTCGCGGTCTGGTCCGCATCGAGCAGCGAGCGCAGCGCCGTGCCCTCCGGCAGCATGCCGAGCGCGAGCATCGTCTGCTGCATCTGCGGATCGCTCAGCTCCGAATTCTTCACCTCGGTCACCAGCGTGTCGGACGAAGCGAGGGCGTCGGCGATCGGGCCGCGCATCCAGTCGGCGGATTCGGGCAGGGCGTGGACAGTGCCGAAGAGGTAGATAGTCGTATCCTCGTCGGCGACCTTCCACAGCGCGGGGCCGGTCGTGGCCTGGGCCGCGGGGGCGGGTGCCACCTCCTGCGCGCTGGCGGCACTCCACCCCTGCAGGCCGAAGACCAGCGCGGCGGCGGATATGGCGGTGGTCAGGCGAGTTCTGATCGGCTTCATGGTCGTGTGTTCCTCCGTGTGCGTGTCAGTGTACTAGCGGGCCTCGTGCCCGTCGTCGAAAATCTGTTCGATCGGCATGTCGAACAGGCGCGAGATCCTGAAAGCGAGGCCGAGCGAGGGATCGTGCTTGCCGGTCTCGATCGCGTTGACCGCCTGACGCGAGACCTCGAGCTCCGTCGCCAGTTCGGCCTGGCTCCAGTTCCTCTCGGCGCGCAGGACGCGAAGGCGATTGTTCACGGGCGGCTGCCAATTTTGTCATGCGCCCACGCAAAGGCGTAACCGCCATGAAAAGCCAGAGCGAGCCCGATCGCCAGCGTTCGGCTGTCCAAGGTTGCCAGCAATGCGGAAGAGCGTCTCACGCCGGTTTCTCCGGACGCAAGATAAGAGCCCGCCTGATGGGCGAGATCCCCGTTGACGACCAAAAACAATATGCACAGGTAAATAGCCAACGCTCCGCACATCCATCGCATGGCAACGTTGCAGAGGCTGCGAAAATACTCGTCGGTCCGATTGGGGAAGGCTGCCATGGCGGGGCCGCCAACCATAGCCCCGAAGAAAATAGCGCTGAGCATGTTATCCATGCCGACAAAAATGTTCGCGACCCAGAACAGAGTGCCGCAAGCGCTCAGCCAAATGAGGCTGTAGTGGTAGGAACGTTCCTTCTCATCAGGTGCATTTGGCACATAAGCCATGAGACGCCTCCCCCCTTTGAGTATCAAGTATGCCTGACTATCTGTCAGGATGTAGCGACATTGTCAATGTAACCTTACACTGATGCCTTGGGTTAGCGGCGTTGACCCTTCACCCCGCCTGCGCCATTGCGCGCTGCAACATGGACCGTAATCCGCGCAACTCGTTTCAGGACATGATCCTCGCGCTCCACGACTTCTGGAGCGCGCGGGCCGGTTGCCTGATCCTCCAGCCCTACGACATGCGGATGGGGGCGGGCACGTTCCACACCGCCACCACGCTGCGCACGCTCGGCCCCGAGCCGTGGAACGCGGCTTTCGTCCAGCCCTGCCGCCGCCCGACCGACGGGCGCTATGGCGAGAACCCCAACCGGCTCCAGCATTACTACCAGTATCAGGTGATCCTGAAGCCCAGCCCGCCCGACATTCAGGACCTCTACCTCGAAAGCCTCGGCGTGATCGGGATCGATCCGCTCAAGCACGATATCCGCTTTGTGGAGGACGACTGGGAGAGCCCCACGCTGGGCGCCTGGGGGTTGGGCTGGGAGGTCTGGTGCGACGGGATGGAGGTGACGCAGTTCACCTATTTCCAGCAGATGGGCGGCTTCGATTGCAAGCCGGTCGCGGGCGAGCTGACCTACGGCCTGGAACGCCTCGCCATGTATATCCAGGGCGTCGACAACGTCTACGATCTCGATTTCAACGGACGCGGCGTTACCTACGGGCAGGTGTTCCTCGAGAACGAGAAGCAGATGTCCAAATGGAACTTCGAGGTCGCCGATACGGACGCCCTGTTCGACCTGTTCAACAAGGCCGAGGCCGAGTGCCGCAACGCGCTTTCCCATGACGTGCCCATCGCCGCCTACGAACAGGCGGTGGAGGCCAGTCACATGTTCAACCTGTTGCAGGCACGCGGCGTGATCAGCGTGCAGGAACGCGCCAGCTACATGGGCCGGGTGCGCGATCTGGCGCGCGGATCATGCGAGGCGCACATGGCGAAGGAACAGGCCGGCTGGGCGGAGAAATATCCGGAGTGGTCGGCATGAGTGGGACCGACTTCCTCCTCGAACTGCGCAGCGAGGAAATACCCGCTCGGATGCAGGCCGGAGCGCGGACTGAGCTCGAAAAGCTGTTCCGCCGCGAGATGGATGCGGCTGGCGTATCGGCATCGGACATCACCGTCTGGTCGACCCCGCGCCGCCTCGCGCTGATCGCGCGCGGTCTTCCCGAGGCCACCGAAGCGGTGAGCGAGGAGCTGAAAGGCCCGCCCGTCGGCGCGCCGGACCAGGCGATCGAGGGCTTCTGCCGCAAGGCGGGCGTCGAGCGGTCCGGACTGGAAGAACGCGACGTGAAAGGCCGCGCGACCTGGTTCGCCGTGAAGAACATTCCCGGCCGCGCCACACGCGATCTCCTAGCCGCCGCTATCCCTGCGATCATTCGCGATTTCTCCTGGCCCAAGTCGATGCGCTGGGGCGCGGCCTCGATGAGCACCGAGAGCCTGCGCTGGGTGCGCCCGCTGTCCGGCATCGTCGCGCTGCTGGGCAACGAGGTGATCGCGTGCGAGGTTCACGGGGTGACGAGCGGCGCGGTTACGCTCGGACACCGGTTCCACCATTCCGGCGACATCACCATCGGCAATGCCGACGACTACGCGATGAAGCTGCGCGCGGCCCATGTGATCGTCGACCACGAGGAACGCGCCGAGCTGATCCGCAAGGGCGCGCATCAGGTCGCGCAGGAAGCCGGTCTGACGCTGGTCGAGGACGAGGGGCTGGTGGTCGAGAATGCCGGTCTCACCGAATGGCCGATCCCGCTGCTCGGCCGGTTCGAGGAGAGTTTCCTCGAGGTGCCGCCCGAGGTCATCCAGCTGACCGCGCGGGTGAACCAGAAATATTTCGTGTGCCATCCCCCCCGTGAGGGGGAGGGGGACCATCCGCAGGATGGTGGAGGGGCACCGGTGGCCGATCGCCTCGCCAACGCCTTCATCTGCACCGCAAATATCGAGGCGGCGGATGGCGGCGCGGCTATTGTCGACGGCAACCGCAAGGTCCTCGCCGCGCGGCTGTCGGACGCGCGCTTCTTCTGGGATGTCGACCGCAAAAAGACCTTCGCGCAGCACGCCGAGGGGCTGGCGCGGATCACCTTCCACGAAAAGCTCGGCACTGTCGCCGACAAGGTGGAGCGTGTCGCGAAGCTCGCCCGCTGGCTGGTCGAGGAAGGCATCGTGAAGCCCTCCTCCGTTCGCCCCGAGCCTGTCGAAGGGCCGTCCTCGACTTCGGGTGCTGCGCCTCGCGAGGAGAGCGGTGCTTTGACAAGCTCGGCACGAACGGTCGAAGAGTTGGCCGATCTCGCCGAACAGGCCGCCCGGCTCGCCAAGGCCGATCTCGTCACCGAGATGGTCGGCGAATTCCCAGAGCTGCAAGGTTTGATGGGCGGCTACTACGCCCGCGCCGAGGGCCTGCCGGACGAAGTCGCCGACGCGATCCGCGACCACTACAAGCCCGTCGGGCAGGGCGACGAGGTTCCCACTGCGCCGGTGACGGTGGCGGTGTCGTTGGCGGACAAGCTGGATGCGTTGACTGGTTTTTTTGCAATCGACGAGAAGCCAACTGGCTCCAAGGATCCATTTGCTTTGCGACGTGCAATGATCGGTTTGCTTTTGCTGATCGCGAAAAATGAACTGCGCGGGCGCATGCGGAAGATGGTGCTTAGTAGTTACGAAGACCATCTCTATGGCTTGCGATCTCACGATTTAACAATTGATCGAAATGCCGATCAGTCGCGGATTGCCGATGAGATACTAGCTTTTGGTGTGGACCGCCTCAAGGTCCAGCAGCGCGAGGCCGGCGTCCGCCACGACCTCATCGACGCGGTGTTCGCGCTCGGTGGCGAGGACGATCTCGTCCGCCTGCTCGCCCGGGTGAAGGCGCTGCAATCCTTCGTCGCGACCGAGGACGGCACCAATCTGCTCGCCGGCTACAAGCGCGCCGCCAACATCCTGAAGAAGGAAGACTGGCACGGCATGGAGGGCGAAATTCCCCAGACCGGCGAGGAGGACCCCCTGGTCATGGTTGACGATCCCGAGCTGCGCGCGGTGGTCGATGCCAAGCTGACTGAGCGCGGTGCGAAAGCGCTTTCCTACACGCCCGAACCTGCGGAAAAGGACCTGATCGACGCGCTCGATGCGAGCGAGCCCAAGGCCGAGGCGGCCATCGCGGCGGAGGATTTCGCTTCCGCCATGTCGGCGCTCGCCTCGCTGCGTGCGCCGATCGACGCGTTCTTTGACAATGTAACCGTGAACGATCCCGATCCCGCCCGGCGGCAGGCGCGCCTCGCGCTGCTCGCCCGCTTCCGCGATGCAGTCCACCGGGTTGCCGATTTCTCCCGGATCGAGGGGTGAGCTTTCCGATCCTGAACCGTGTAACACCTGTAACACCCTTAAGCTGAGGGCATGCCAAGATGAACAAGACCGTCTTCCACTTCGGCGGCGACGCGCCGCACGACGATCCCCGGCAGAAGGACAAGACCGTCACCGGCGGCAAGGGCAAGAACCTCGCCGAAATGGCCAGCATCGGCCTGCCGGTGCCGCCGGGCTTCACCATCGCGACCGAAGAGTGCCTGCGCTTCCTCAAGGAAGGCGGCGACTTCGGCGAGGGCCTGCGCGGCGCCGTCGAGGAGGCGATGCGCCATGTCGAGCGCACGGTCGGCAAGCGCTTCGGCGATGCGGCCGATCCGCTGCTCGTCTCGGTCCGCTCCGGCGCGGCGATCTCGATGCCGGGCATGATGGACACCGTCCTCAACCTCGGCCTCAACGACGAGACGGTGCAGGGCCTTGCCGCCACCAGCGGCGACGAACGCTTTGCTTGGGACAGCTATCGCCGCTTCATCCAGATGTACGCCGATGTCGTCCTCGACCTCGATCACGGCTTGTTCGAGGAAGCGCTGGAGATCGCCAAGGAGGATGCGGGCTACTACAACGACACCGAGATGAGCGCCGATGATTGGAAGACGCTCGTCGCGGAGTTCCAGCGCATCGCCGAACAGGAGCTTGGCCGACCCTTCCCGCAGGACCCCGCCGAACAGCTGTGGGGCGCGATTCGCGCCGTGTTCGAAAGCTGGGATACCGAGCGCGCCAAGGTCTATCGCCGGCTGAACGACATCCCCCACGACATGGGCACCGCCGTCAACGTGCAGGCGATGGTGTTCGGCAATATGGGCGACACCAGCGCCACCGGCGTCGCCTTCACCCGCGATCCCTCGACCGGCGAGCGGGCCTATTACGGCGAATGGCTGGTCAACGCGCAGGGCGAGGACGTGGTCGCCGGCATCCGCACGCCGCAGTACCTGACCAAGGCCCGGCGGGAGGAAGCGGGGGCCGACAAGCCGAGCATGGAAGAGGCCATGCCCGATGCCTTCGCCGAGCTCGCCCGCGTGTTCGACCTGCTCGAGCGGCACTACACCGACATGCAGGATATCGAGTTCACCGTGCAGCAGGGCACGCTCTGGCTGCTCCAGACCCGCAACGGCAAGCGCACGGCCAAGGCCGCGCTGAAGATGGCGGTCGACATGGTTGGCGAGGGGCTGATCGACGAGAAGACCGCGATCCTGCGCGTCGATCCGATGGCGCTCGACCAGCTGCTTCACCCCACGCTCGATCCGCAGGCACCGCGTGACGTGATGACCAAGGGGCTGCCGGCATCGCCGGGCGCCGCCTCGGGCCGGATCGTGCTGGACGCCGACACGGCGGAGAAGTGGGCGCATCGCGGCGAAAAGGTGATCCTCGTCCGGGTCGAGACGAGCCCCGAGGACATCCACGGAATGCACGCCGCCGCCGGCATCCTGACTGCACGCGGCGGCATGACCAGCCACGCCGCCGTGGTCGCGCGCGGCATGGGGCGCCCCTGCGTCTCCGGTGCCTCGCAGGTCAGCATTGCCCGGGCCGGGGCGGGTGACGACCGGACGCTTACCATAGGCGAGCGCGAGCTGAAGGAAGGCGACACGATCACCATCGACGGCACCACCGGCGAGGTGATGGCGGGCGAGGTCGCGACGATCGAGCCCGAGCTCGCGGGCGACTTCGCCACCCTGATGGAATGGGCCGACCGCCATCGCCGCATGAAGGTCCGCACCAATGCCGAGACCGAGGAAGACTGCCAGGCCGCGCGCCGCTTCGGCGCCGAGGGCATCGGTCTCGCCCGGACCGAGCACATGTTCTTCGACGCCGGCCGGATCAGCGCCGTGCGCGAGATGATCCTCGCCGAAAGTGAAGAGGGTCGCCGTTCAGCGCTCGACAAGCTGCTGCCCGAACAGCGCGGCGATTTCGAGAGCATCTTCCGCGCCATGGCCGGGCTGCCCTGCACGATCCGCCTGCTCGATCCGCCCCTCCACGAGTTCCTGCCGCATTCCGATGCCGAGTTCGAGGATCTGGCGGCAAACACCGGGATCGATGTCGGCAAGCTGCGCCGCCGTGCGGGCGAGTTGCACGAATTCAACCCGATGCTCGGCCATCGCGGCTGCCGCCTCGGCATCACCTATCCCGAAATCTACGAGATGCAGGCCCGCGCGATCTTCGAGGCGGCGTGCAACGTCGCCGCCGATGGCGAGGCGCCGGTGCCCGAGATCATGATCCCGCTCGTCGCCACGCGCCGCGAGCTGGAGATCCTGCGCGCGCTGGTGGAGCGGGTCGCGGACGAGGTGTTCGCGGAGACTGGCCGCACGCTCGACTATCTGGTCGGCACCATGATCGAGCTGCCGCGCGCCGCATTGATGGCGGGCGAGATCGCGCAGGAGGCGGAGTTCTTCAGCTTCGGCACCAACGACCTCACCCAGACCACGCTCGGCGTCAGCCGCGACGATGCGGGGCGGTTCCTGACACCCTATGTCGACCGCGGCATCTTCGCCCGCGATCCCTTCGTCAGCCTCGACATCGAGGGCGTCGGCCAACTGGTCGAGCTTGCGGTCGAGCGGGGGCGGGGGACGCGCGACGGCATCAAGCTCGGCATTTGCGGCGAACATGGCGGCGATCCGGCGAGCATCGGCTTCTGCGAAAAGGTGGGGCTCGATTACGTCAGCGCCTCGCCCTACCGCGTTCCGATTGCGCGCCTCGCCGCCGCGCAGGCGAGTTTGCGCTAGGAATTCCAGCCGGTCAGGGCGAGAAGCTCGAAATGCTCGGAAACCTTCCCGTCCTCGTCCGCCAGCCCTGCGAAAGCGGCGCGGGCGCGGGCGAGGGCGGGCTTTCCGAGAGGCGGGCCGGGCTGGGCGAGCGTGCTGCCGAGGCCCTGTTCGCGCAGATCGCCGACCAGCCGGTGCAGCGAGCCGTAGCGCACGGTGAGATCGAAGCCGTCGACCACCTGCCGTGCGAAGCCCGCACGTTCGAGCAGCATGGTCGCGGCGCGGTTGTCGATCTGCGGGTGGATGCGCGGAAAGGCGCGGTCCCCGTCGGCGGTGATCATAATGTTGCGCAACCGGGGCAGGCTGCCAGCGCCCGGAATCACGGCGAGCAGGATCCCGCCCGGCGCGAGCGCGAACCGCAGGCGCAGAAGCTGTCCCGGAAGGTCGTTGATCGTGTCCAGCTGACCGAGCGAGACGATGAGATCGTAGGCGGAGGGCACGAGCTCGGTCTCGCCGGCAAGCGTCGCCACCGTGGTCTCGCACCCGTCCGGCAGATCGGGCACGACGCGCTGCGCGCCGATGCCTTCGACCAGCGCGCTGCCGGGCTCGAGGCGCATGAAGCCGATCCGCTCGCGAACGTCCTCGACCATCGCCTCGACGAACCAGTCCGCCGGATCATGCCGGGCCTGCTGCAAGGCCTCGGCCCGTTCGGCGCGGGCCGCACGTCGTGCCGGCGAGAATATCCTCGGAACATCGCTCATGCTGCCGCCGTGCCCGCGCGAGGCGTTCGAAGCAAGGCATCGGGCGGGTGCTGATGCCGTTGCGAAAGGCTTTCGGCGAGGCGCTGCTGCCGATCGTCGACGCCGTCTATCCGCCGCGCTGCCCTGCCTGCGGCAGTTCGATCGGCACGCAGTCGGGCCTGTGCCCCGATTGCTGGGCCTCGCTGGTCGTTCCAGCCGAACCCGGCTGCGTCAGATGCCAGAGACCGATGGAAACGGATGCGATCGGCGGAGAGATCGTGTGCGCGCCGTGCCTTCAGGCGCCGCCCCGCCACGACGGCATCGCCGCGGCCACGCTTTACGGCGACGCGTCGCGAAAGCTGATCCTGGCCTACAAGCACGGTCGCAAGCTCGGGCTCGCTCCGCTTCTGGCGCGGATGATCGCGGCGCGCCTACCCGAGTTCGCCGAGCCGCCGCTGCTCGTGCCGGTGCCGCTGCACCGCTTCCGGCTCTGGAAAAGAGGTTTCAACCAGGCGGCTCTGCTGGCCCGCGAACTCGAAGGTCTGGGCCGAGGCGAATTGCTGGTCGACGGGCTGGCGCGCAGGAAGGCGACGCCCTCGCTCGGAGGAATGGGGGCGAAAGCGCGCCAGCGTGCCCTGGCCGGTGCCATCGTCGCGCGCCCCGGAGCAAGGGAGCGGCTGCAAGGCCGCGACGTGGTGCTGGTGGACGACGTGCTGACCAGCGGCGCAACCAGCGACGCATGCGTGTCCGCGCTGAAGCGGGCCGGCGCGGGGCGCGTGGTGCTCGCTTGCTTCGCCCGCGTGCTGGACGAGGCGATGCCGGCAGGACAACAACATGAAACTGGTCGTAAAACCGAAACGCCCGGAGCCGCGAAAGCTCCGGGCGCCACGTGACGAAA
This sequence comes from Erythrobacter sp., assembly GCA_025698865.1. Classification (GTDB taxonomy): domain Bacteria; phylum Pseudomonadota; class Alphaproteobacteria; order Sphingomonadales; family Sphingomonadaceae; genus Qipengyuania. Next base: position 37,494 of record JAILWQ010000009.1, read on the forward strand.
TCAAGCGGATCGTCCCTCTCGGGCCATGTCCGGACACCCCCCAATGCCGGACAGCGATCCAATCCCTCATCGTGACGGATGCGCCGCGCTGCTAGAAGCGGGCTGCGAATCCGTTACCCCTGAACCCGGGCCGTTGCGGCTCCGGTGAACCGGTCGACAACCGCAAGCGATTGCGAAAACAGCTTTTGGACGGTTAACGACCGCGTTTGAACAACGAACTTTCAACGGCTGCCATTTTGAGACAGGGATGTGGTCAAGATGCATCAAGGACACCGCGAAGTGACTGACAAGAACGAGCGCGAGCAAGGCCGGGACTTTCTCCCGCGGTTCGATGCCAATGGGCTGCTGACGGCGGTCGCGGTCGACCATCAGACACGCGAAGTCCTGATGGTGGCCTTTATGGACCGCGAGGCACTCGACGCCACTCTGGAGACAGGGGAAGCCCACTTCCATTCCCGTTCGCGCGGCCGGTTGTGGAAGAAGGGCGAGACATCGGGCAATATCCTGACCGTCGAGGAGATCGGCGTGGATTGCGATCAGGATGCTCTGGTCCTGAAAGTGCGGCCGGCCGGGCCAGTCTGCCACACCGGCGCGCGTTCCTGCTTCTACCGGCGCATCGAGAATGGAAAGCTCGTGCGGAGCGAAGGTTGACGTTTACGTAAACGTTGAATATTTACGCTACCATGACGCCTGCCGACGAACCTCTGAATGCCGTGCGCCGGGGAAATTCCGGTGCCTTGCTCGACCGGCCGGACGAACTGGCCCGCGAACAGTTCTCGATCTCCGATCTCACCAGCGAGTTCGATTGTACCGCTCGCGCGCTCCGTTTCTACGAGGACGAGGGGCTCATCTCCCCGCGCCGGGTCGGTCTCACCCGCATCTATTCCAAGCGCGACCGGGCCCGTCTCGCCTGGATCATGCGCGCCAAGAACGTCGGCTTCTCGCTCGGCGAGATTCGCGAGATGATCGATCTCTACGATCTCGACGACGGCCGTGTCGAACAGCGCCGCGTCACGATGGAGAAATGCCACAAGCATATCGCCAAGCTGAAAAGCCAGCGGGACGATATCGACAGCTCCATCGCCGAGCTCACCGAATTCGTCGAGCATGTCGAAGCGCTCGACCTTCCCAAGTAATCCCATCCAGCCAAGGACATATCGAAGATGCCCAGCTACACCGCCCCCACCCGCGACACGCGCTTCATCGTCAACGAGGTGCTCGATCTCCCCAGCTACGGCAATCTGCCCGGCTTCGAGATGGCGACGCCCGACGTCACCGACGCGGTGATCGACGAAGGCGGCAAGTTCTGTGCCGAGGTCCTCGTGCCGATCAACCTGTCGGGCGATCAGGAAGGCTGCACCCGTCACGAGGACGGCTCGGTCACCACGCCCAAGGGCTTCAAGGAAGCCTTCGAGCAGTTCCGCGAGGCGGGCTGGGGCACCATCGCCGCGCCGGAGGAATTCGGCGGACAGGGCATGCCGCATGTGCTGGGCTTCGTGATGGAGGAGTTCATCTCCAGCGCCAACCAGGCCTTCGGCATGTATCCCGGCCTTACCAACGGCGCGATTTCCGCGCTGATCGCCAAGGGGTCGCAGGAGCAGAAGGAGATGTATCTGCCCAAGATGATCTCCAACGAATGGACCGGCACCATGAACCTGACGGAGCCGCATTGTGGCACCGATCTGGGCATGATCCGAACCAAGGCCGAACCGCAGGACGATGGCAGCTATTCGATCACCGGCACCAAGATCTTCATCTCGGCGGGCGAGCACGACCTTGCCGACAACATCATCCACCTCGTCCTCGCCAAGACCCCCGGCGCGCCCGACAGCAGCAAGGGCATCTCGCTTTTCGTGGTGCCTAAGTTCCTGCTCGATGCGGACGGCAATCCGGGCGAGCGCAACGGCGTCACCTGCGGCTCGATCGAGCACAAGATGGGCATCCACGCCAACGCCACCTGCGTCCTCAATTATGACGGGGCCAAGGGCTGGCTCGTCGGCGAGGAGAACAAGGGTCTCGCCGCCATGTTCATCATGATGAACGCCGCGCGCCTCGGCGTTGGCATTCAGGGGCTGAGCCAGGCCGAGATCGCCTATCAGAACGCGGTCGCCTACGCGCTCGACCGGCGGCAGGGCAGGGCGCTGACCGGCCCGGCCGAACCCGAGGCGCAGGCCGACCCGATCTTCGTCCACCCGGACGTGCGCAGGATGCTGATGGATGCAAAGGCCTTTACCGAGGGCATGCGCGCTCTGGCGCTGTGGGGTGGCCTGCTGGTCGACCTGACGCACAAGGCGCAGACCGAGGAAGAGCGGGCCGAGGCCGACATGATCCTCGGCCTTCTGACCCCGGTCATCAAGGGCTACGGCACCGACAAGGGCTACGAGGTCGCGACGAACATGCAGCAGGTGTTCGGCGGCCACGGCTATATCGAGGAATGGGGTATGAGCCAGTTCGTGCGCGATGCCCGTATCGCCCAGATCTACGAGGGCACGAACGGCGTGCAGGCGATGGATCTGTGCGGCCGCAAGCTCGCCCAGAACGGCGGGGCAGCGATCCAGGCTTTCTTCAAGCTGGTCGGCGCGGACATTGCCGCGGCAAAGGGCGACGAGGTTCTCGGCCCGCTTGCCGAAAAGCTGGAAAAGGCGCTCGGCGAACAGCAGAACGCCACCATGTGGTTCATGCAGAACGCGATGCAGAACCCCAACCACCTCGGCGCGGGCGCGCATCACTACATGCACATCATGGGCATCGTCGTGCTCGGCCTGATGTGGCTCCGCATGGCGAAGGTGGCGCAGGAAAAGCTCGCCGGATCGCCGGACGACAAGGCGTTCTACGAGGCCAAGATCGCCACCGCGCGCTATTACATGGACCGGTTCGTGCCCGATGCCGGCGCGCTGCGCCGCAAGCTGGAAAGCGGGGCGGACAGCATGATGGCGCTGGGCGAGGAGGCGTTCGCCACGGCCGCCTGACCGGCGTTTACTCGTAGAGAGCGTTCAGCGTCGCGAGCGCCCGTTCCGCCTCCGCGCGGTCGGGCGTCTCGTCGGCGATGCCGTAGCCGAACTCGTCGTTCGCACCGAGCATCTGCACGATCAGCCCATCCCGACGCGAGATCGCCTGGATCTGGTCGTAATAGAGGGCGTAGCGCGCCTCGGGCTGGGGGACGAGCCAAGCGATCTGCCCGCGAACCGGCACGAGCTCGGGATCGCCCCAGATGTCTTTGGCTCCGTAGCCGAGACAATTGATTATCACCTGCTCGCTCAGGGAGAGGGCGGCGGCCCGATCCGGAAAGCTGCGCTTTTCCATCCGTCCGCCCTTGAGCAGAAACAGCTTCATCAGGCGGTCGGCATATTCCGAGACGTTGAAGATCATCGTCTCGCCCCCTCTCACGAAGCGCCCGGGAAAGGGATTGGCCACGCCTTCGACCGCACCCCAGTCCGGCGTCAGATCGCGCACGCGGCGGTTGAGGTGGAGGAAATCGCGGGTCGCAGCGGATTGCGGCGCGTCCCCTCCGGCCACATTGTATTGCGGCACGTATTCGACCGGAGCGCCGGCAAGTCCGATCATCTGCTGGTGCACGGTATGGGAGCGGCGCGTCCATGCCTCCCATCTTTCGGCGAACCCGGTCTCGACCGAGTCCGCCAGCGCGATGCGGCTGCTGGGCGACCACACTCCGGTCGCGCGGGCCGACCGCGAATCGGGAAGAAATTCGCGGGCGTAGATCGTCACGTCGGCCCCGGTGTCGATCAGGGCGAGGGCCGTGGTCATCCCGATCGCGCCGGCGCCGAGAACCGCGAAACTCCGCGCGCCCGTCTGGCGCGCCAGCGCCGCCGCCTGCTCGGCGCAGCCCCAGGACAGCGACCAGCCCGAGCCGCCATGTCCGTAATTGTGGATCACGACCTTCTCGCCGAAGGGCTCGGCTTCCAGCCGCGGGCCGGACGGGCGGAAGGGGCGGGCGCAGACGGAAATCCGCATCAAACGCCCCGGATCGAATTTCAGCCTTGCGAGCCGCAAGCCCATTGGCGGCCTGGAAACGGGCGCGAGGGGAACGCCGGTGCACGCCGCCAGCATGGTGGCGGCGGCACCGGCGATGAACTCACGCCGCTCCAGCCTCATCGGCTGCTCCCGATGAAACAGGCGGGGATGGTTCAGCTCTCGGGAAGGAATTCGGGCACCGACAGATAGCGCTCGCCGGTGTCGTAGTTGAACCCCAGGATCTTGGTGCCGGGCTCACATTCCTCCAGCTTCTGCGCGATCGCTGCGAGGGTCGCGCCGCTCGAGATGCCGACGAGGATACCTTCCTCGGCCGCGGACCGGCGCGCCATTTCCTTGGCATCGGCGGGATCGACCTTGATCGCCCCGTCGATGGATCCGGTGTGGAGATTGTCGGGAATGAACCCCGCGCCGATGCCCTGGATCGGGTGCGGGCCGGGTTCGCCGCCGGAAATCACCGGCGATCCCGCCGGCTCGACGGCGAAAGCCTTCATGTCGCTCCAGACCTTTTTCAGCTCCTCGGCACAACCTGTCAGATGGCCCCCGGTGCCGACGCCGGTAATGAGTATATCGAAGGGCGCATCGCGGAAATCCTCGAGGATTTCCTGCGCCGTGGTGCGGGCGTGCACCTTCCAGTTCGATTCGTTTTCGAACTGGCTCGGCATCCATGCCCCATCGGTCTGCTCCACGAGTTCCTTCGCGCGCGAGATCGCGCCGCCCATTCCGCCTTCCTTGGGCGTGAGGTCGAAGGTCGCGCCGTAGGCCAGCATCAGGCGCCGCCGCTCGACCGACATGCTTTCCGGCATGCACAGCACCAGCTTGTAGCCCTTCACCGCGGCGACCATGGCGAGGCCGATGCCGGTGTTCCCGCTGGTCGGCTCGATGATCGTTCCGCCGGGCTTGAGCTTGCCCGCCTTCTCCGCATCCTCGACCATGGCGAGGGCGATGCGGTCCTTGATCGATCCGCCGGGATTGGCGCGCTCCGACTTCACCCAGACCTCGTGGTCGGGGAACAGGCGCGAGAGGCGGATATGCGGTGTCCGGCCGATGGTTTCGAGGACGTTTGCGGCTTTCATGGTATGCGCTCCTGCAAGATTTCTTCGGGTGTCTCTTCCAACAATTCATCGGGCGGGTCGAAGGTCCGGGTCGTTCGCAGAACGGGAAAGATTCGCGACCACATGGCGACCGTGACGATCGCCCCGATCCCGCCCGCGATCACCGCGATGGCTGGTCCGAAGACGCTGGCGAGGAAGCCGGAGAACGCATCGCCGCCCTCGTTCGAGGCGCTGATGGTGAGGAGGCTGGCGGAAGAGACCCGGCCGCGCTTGTCGTCCGGCGTGTGCAGCTGGATGAGCGACTGGCGGATATAGACGCTGAACATGTCGGCTGCGCCCACGATCACCAGCATGGCGAGACTCAGCGGCATCGAACGTGACAGGCCGAAGACGATCGTCGCCAGCCCGAACACCGCGACCGCCCATAGCATCTTTGGCCCGACATCTGTCTTCAGCGGACGGAAGCTGAACCACATCGCGGTGATCGCCGCGCCGACCGCCGGGGCCGCGGCGAGCTGGGCAAGCCCGGTCTCGCCAACCTGGAGGATGTCGTAGGCAAAGGGCGGGAACAGCGCCGTCGCTCCGGCGAGGAACACCGCCATCAGGTCGAGCGTGATCGCGCCCAGCACCATCCTGTTGCGCAGGACATAGCGCCAGCCGTCGATCACCTGTCCGATCGGCCGCTGCGCGCCGGTGATGGGCGAGCGCGGGACCTTGCCGATCGTGCTGATCGCGACGATCGCGACGAGAAACAGCACGGCCGCGATGGCATAGGGCAGGGCGGGGCCGGCGTCGTAGGCATAGCCGCCGACCGCCGGGCCGATGATCATCCCCGTCTGCCAGGCGATCGAGGAAAGCGCGATGGCGTTCGGCAGGATCGGCTTGGGCACGAGATTGGGTGCCAATGCAGAAAGCGCAGGTCCGTTGAACGCGCGGACCACGCCGAGCAGCACGGCGACCGCGAAGAGCGAGCTTATTCGCAACTCCCCCGTCCAGGTGAGCCAGGCGAGGATCGAGGCGCCGACCAGCTGGAGCAGGATGGTCAGCCGCGCGACGGTCTTGCGGTTGAACCGGTCCGCTGCGAGCCCGGAAAAGGGCGAGAGCACGAACAGCGGCAGGAACTGGAGCAGCCCGATCAGCGCCAGCTGTCCGGACGCTGCGAAGGCATCCATCCCGCTCTCGCGCGAGATGGTGTAGGTCTGCCAGCCGATGATGAGGATCATCGCATACTGCCCGATCACCATCGAAAACCGCGCGACGAGATAGGCGCGGAAATTGTGGATGCGGAGCGGGGAGGTGTCGGGCGTTGTTTCGGCGATGCTCACGGCCATGCCATGGCAGCGCGGCGTACGGGACTAAAGAGATTTCTGCGTCGGCGGCGCGCGCTCAGCGCGAGCGGCGCAGGCGCGGATTGGGCTGCAGCGTGTCGATCATGCCGAAGAAATCATCCGTGCGGATGATCCGTTCGAACTGGAATCCGGCGCGGTTGTCGCGGATCCAGATGCAATAGGCCTCGATCCGGCCGATCACCGGCAGGCGCACGATGACGCGGTCGCCCCGTTCCAGATCGCGGGCATCGTCGATCATGAAGCCGTTCGCGGAGATGTTGGCGATATGCATCCGCGCATCGCCATGACGGAAATGCTCGGCGATCACCCGATGATCGATCGGATGGCGCGCGAGGCGGCGCTGATCGGTGACGCTGAGCTGTGCTCCCGCGGACATGGTTCGCTTCCCTCCGGACTTTGGCTTGGAGGAAAGTGATGGGGCAAAAAGGCTGACAACCGGTTAAGGCAAACGTCCCGGAAACCAACTAGTCGGGCTTTTCTCCGCCTCAGCGTCGAAGGACCGCGTGTTTCTTCCGGCCCAGGCTGAGGCGGGCTTCGCTGCCATCTTCCGGCAGGAGGATTTCCGCCGGATCGGTCAGCACCCGGTCGTCGAGCTTGACCGCGCCTTCGGCCAGCTTGCGCTTCGCCTCCTTGTTCGATGCGGTGAAGCCGAGTTCGGTGAGCGCGGCGGCCACGCGTATCCCTTCGCTGCCGACCGCAAGAACGGGAAGATCCTCGCCCAGACCCCCGCCGGCGAAGGTGTCGCGCGCCGTCACCTCGGCGAGGCGGGCCGCTTCCTCGCCCCGGACGAGCTTGGTCACCTCGTTCGCGAGGACGATCTTGGCGTCGTTGATCTCGGAGCCTTCGAGCTGTTCGAGCCGCGCGATCTCGTCGAGCGGCAGGTCGGTGAACAGGCGCAGGAAGCGCGCCACGTCGCGGTCGTCGACATTGCGCCAGTATTGCCAGAAATCGTAGGAGCCGAGCTGGTCCTCGTTGAGCCAGACCGCGCCGTTCGCCGTCTTGCCCATCTTGCCGCCGTCCGCCGTCGTCAACAGGGGCGTGGTCACGCCATAGACCTCGCGCCCGTCCATCCGGCGCGTCAGCTCGATCCCGTTGACGATATTGCCCCACTGGTCGCTGCCGCCCATCTGGAGGCGGCAGCCGAGCCGATCGCTCAGCTCGCGGAAATCGTAGGCCTGCAGGATCATGTAGTTGAATTCGAGGAAGCTCAGCGACTGCTCGCGGTCGAGCCGCAGCTTGACCGAATCGAAGCTGAGCATCCGGTTGACCGAGAAATGCTGGCCCACCTCGCGCAGGAACGGGATGTATTCGAGCCGGTCGAGCCATTCCGCGTTGTCGACCATCACGGCGTCGGTCGGCCCATCGCCGAAGGCGAGGAACCGTTCGAACACGGTGCGGATCGAGGCGACATTGGCCGCGATGCGCGCATCGTCCATCAGGCTGCGCGCCTCGTCCTTGAAGCTGGGATCGCCGATCTTGCCGGTGCCGCCGCCCATCAGCACGATCGGCTTGTGCCCGGTCTGCTGCATCCGGCGAAGGAGCATGATCTGCACCATGGAGCCGACATGGAGGCTGGGCGCGGTCGGATCGAAGCCGATATATCCCGGAACGATTTCCTTCGCGGCGAGCGCGTCGAGCCCTTCCGCGTCGGTGGTCTGGTGGATATAGCCGCGCGTCTCCAGCACGCGCATCAGGTCGGATCTGTAGTCGCTCATGGTGGGAGCGCCGCTAGCATGGGAAGAAACGGGTGCAAACGCACGAATTGATCGCTCACCCGGACCATAAGCCGGGCGCGGTGAAAGGGATCGTCGCCAAGGCGTGGTGGGACGGGCCGCACTGGCTGAGGCTGCGCTGGCGGGTGGATGGCACCTCGCAGATCGTCCTCCCGCCTTTCGCGGGGCGGCGCCGCGCCGATGGTCTGTGGCAGACGACCTGCTTCGAGATGTTCGTCGCCGCGGCGGACGGCGAAGGCTACAGCGAGTTCAATTTTTCGCCATCGAATGCCTGGGCCGCCTATGATTTCGACGGCTATCGTGCGGAAATGAACGAGCGGACGGTCGATCGGTCACCCGTTGGTGCATGGCGGGGAGGGCGATCGGCGCAGGGCATTTTCGACGCCGCCCTGCCACGTGTGGCCGTGCCCGACGCCACGCGCCTCGGCTTGAGCGCGGTGATCGAGGAGGCGGGCGGCACCAGATCGTACTGGGCGATCCGTCATCCGCCCGGTCGGCCCGATTTCCACCATGCCGATTGCTTTGCCGGGCAATTCCCGCCACCAGTCGCGGCATGAAATTCGGCATCGATCGGCTTCTGTCCGAACCGGACCTGCTCAAACCGCTCGAGGGCAAGCGGGTGGCGCTCGTGGCGCATCCCGCCTCCGTCACGGCGGACCTCACCCACAGTCTCGACGCGTTGATCGCGGCGGGCGTCAACGTGACGAGCGCCTTCGGTCCGCAGCATGGGCTGAAGGGCGACAAGCAGGACAACATGGTCGAAACCGCGGACGAAACCGATCCGCAATACGGCATTCCCGTCTTCAGCCTCTATGGCGAGGTACGCCGCCCGACCGGGCAGATGATGTCGAGCGCCGATGTGTTCCTGTTCGACCTTCAGGACCTCGGCTGCCGCATCTACACCTTCGTCACCACGCTGCTTTATCTGCTCGAGGAAGCGGCCAAGCACGGCAAGAGCGTATGGGTGCTGGATCGCCCGAACCCGGCCGGGCGCCCGGTCGAGGGCACACTGCTCGAACCAGGGCAGGAAAGCTTCGTCGGAGCCGCGCCCATGCCCATGCGGCATGGCCTGACCATGGGCGAAATGGGTCACTGGTTCATCGGGCATTTCGGGCTCGACGTCGATTACCGCGTGATCGAGATGGAGGGCTGGCAACCCGACGGACCGGGCCATGGCTGGCCGGAGGATCGCGTGTGGATCAACCCCTCGCCCAACGCCGCCAACGTCAACATGGCCCGCGCCTATGCCGGAACGGTGATGATCGAGGGCGCCACCCTGTCCGAAGGCCGCGGCACGACCCGCCCGCTCGAAATCCTGTTCGGCGCGCCCGATATCGACGCGAAGGCCGTGCTTGCAGAAATGGAGCGGATCGCCCCGCAATGGCTGGCCGGTTGCGCCCTTCGCGAATGCTGGTTCACGCCGACCTTCCACAAACATGCCGGCGAACTTTGCAACGGGCTGATGATCCATGCCGAGGGGCCGTTCTACGACCATCACGCTTTCCGCCCGTGGCGGTTGCAGGCCCTCGCATTCCGCGCGATCCGCTCGCTTTACCCCGACTATGAAATATGGCGCGACTTTCCCTACGAATACGAATTCGACCGGCTGGCGATCGACGTGATCAATGGCGGCCCTTCGTTGCGCGAATGGGTGGACGACACCGGGCGGGGGCCGGAGGAACTGGACCGGATCGCCGCTGCCGACGAACAGAACTGGCGCGACCAGATTGCCGGGCTTCTGCTGTACCGCTGATTGGGGGAAGAGAATGAACAGGCGCAATTTCCTGGCCAGTGCCGGCCTTCTCGGAGCGGCAACGGCTTTGCCTCTGCGGGCGCAAAAACCGGGGGAAGGCGAGGGCGAGCTTCCCGATCTCGCGGCAGGTGCGAAACCGATCACGGCCGAGGAACGACAGGCGCGCATCGCCCGGGCCGGCGAGTTGATGCGGGCCGCCAATATCGATGCTGTGCTGATCGAGGCGGGATCGAGCCTCGTCTATTTCACCGGCATCCAGTGGTGGCGCAGCGAACGCCTTACGGGCGCCGTGATGACCCGCGAGGGCGAAATCGCGGTCGTGACGCCGTTCTTCGAGGAACCTTCCGTGCGCGAGACACTGGCGGTCCCGGCAGAGGTGCTGACCTGGAACGAGGACGAGGATCCTCTCGCCGCCGTCGGCGAATGGCTCTCGGCGCGGGGGCTGGCGAAGGGGCGCATCGGGATCGAGGAAACCGTCCGCTATTTCGCGGTCGATCGCCTCGGCCGCGCCATGCCACAGGTGCGTATCATCAACGGCGATGCGGTCGTGCGGGGCTGCCGCATGATCAAGTCTCCTGCGGAGCTGGCGCTCATGCAGACTGCCAACGACATCACCTTGGCCGCCTATCGTCATGCCCACGGTCGCATCGAGAAAGGCATGACGCCGGCGGATATCGGCCAGTTGATCAATTCGGCCACCGTCCGGATGGGCGGAACACCCGAATTCGCGCTGGTTTTGCTGGGCGAGGCAAGCGCGTATCCCCACGGCAGCGGCAAACCGCAGGAAGTGCGCGAGGGTGAGGTGATCCTGCTCGACAGTGGTTGCAACGTGCACGGATACCAGTCGGATATCTCCCGCAGTTTTGTGTTCGGCACGCCCAGCGCCCGCCAGCGTCAGGTCTGGACGCAGATGCGTCAGGGACAGGACGTTGCCTTCGCGGCCGCGCAGGTCGGCACGCCCGCAGGCGCAGTCGACGATGCGGTGCGGGCTTTTTACGAGAAGCTGGGCTACGGGCCGGGATACGAACTGCCCGGCACGTCGCACCGCACCGGCCACGGGATCGGGCTGGACGGTCACGAGCCGGTCAACCTCGTGCGCGGCGAAACCACGCGGCTGGCGCCCGGCATGTGCTTTTCGAACGAGCCGGGCATTTACATCCCCGGCGAATTCGGCATTCGTCTCGAAGACTGCTTCTACATGACGGCGAGCGGCTCGCGCTGGTTCAGCGAGCCGCCGCGTTCGATCGATGATTCCATCTGACCAGCTGCGGCTTGAGGTTCGGCTGGCGCGGGGACGCCCATCGCCGCTATTCGGAACAAAACGGAAGGGCCCGCGTCCTATGATCCGGTTCCGCCGAACGCGGCAGGGGCCGGCAGGGCGCCCCAATCCCTCCTCGGAGACGAAAGAGAATGTATATCCGTCGCCGGCTGACCGCCGACTTCGTGCTCCGCTACACTTGGACGTCGCTGCTCTGGACCGCGATCTACTCGACGACAGTGGTGACCCTGTTTTTCTGGTACAACGTCAAATGGATCGACGTGCCGTTCGAACTGGTCAGCACGGTCGGGATCGCCGTCTCGTTCTTCATCGGGTTCAAGAACAATCAAGCCTATGACCGGTACTGGGAGGGGAGAAAGATCTGGGGGCAGATCGTCAACTACTCACGCACCTGGGGTATGCAGATCGTCAGCTTGGTCGGCCATGATGGCGAGCTCCGGGACGACAAGAAAGTACTGATCCACCGCCACATCGCATGGCTCTATGCGCTCAGGACGCAGCTCCGCCGGCCCAACGGGGCAGGGATCGTCGAGAACCCGCTGATCGAACGCCTCATCTCGCGCCATCGCGAAACCGGCGAAATCCCCGAGGTCATCGGCCCGTTCGTGTCTGACGACGAGGGACGAGACTTTTCCTCCCGCGCCAATTCCGCCACCCGCCTGATCCACAACCAGGCCAAGCACTTGCAAAGCCTGGGCGGGGAAAATGGCCATATCGACGGCTTCGATCGCATCCTGTTGATGGAGACGCTCGAGAAATTCTACGACCTTCAGGGCATGTGCGAGCGGATCAAGAACACGCCGTTTCCGCGCCAGTTCGCCTTCTTTTCGCAGTTCTTCACCGTGGTGTTCTGCCTGATTCTGCCGCTTGGCCTGCTCGAGGTCTACGAGCAGGAATTGCTGGCGGGCGTGGAATTCGCTCGTACTTTCGGCAACGATTACCGTCCGACCACGCTGGCGCTCTTCGCGATCATTCCGCTGTCGGTGCTGGTCTCGTGGATATTCCTGACCTGGGAAAAGATCGGCGACAGTTCGGAGGATCCTTTCGAAGGGCGGCCCTTCGACGTCTCCATGACAGCGCTGTGTCGCACGATCGAGATCGACCTGCGCGATATGCTCGACGAACCCGAGCTGCCCCAGAAAACCCCGCCGCGGGACAATATCCTCTACTGATCTCGGCGGCTTATGCCTGTTTCCGGCTCAGTTCGCGCATCGCATCGTCAAGGCCGTCGAGTGTGAGCGGGTACATCCGGTCGTTCACCAGCTGCTTCATCACCCGCGTGGACTGCGAATAACTCCACTGCTTTTCGGGCACCGGATTGAGCCAGACGGTCGCGGGATAGGTGTTAGTCATCCGCTGCATCCAGGTGGCGCCGGCTTCCTCGTTCATGTGCTCGACGCTGCCGCCGGGATGGGTGATCTCGTAGGGGCTCATCGCCGCATCGCCCACGAACACCACTTTGTAATCGTGCCCGTATTTGTGCAGCACGTCCCAGGTCTTGGTCCGCTCCTGCCAGCGGCGGCGATTGTCCTTCCACACGCCTTCGTAGAGGCAGTTGTGGAAGTAGAAGAATTCGAGATTCTTGAACTCGCTGGTCGCTGCGCTGAACAGTTCCTCGGTGATCTTGATGAACGGGTCCATCGAGCCGCCGACGTCGAGGAACAGCAGCAGCTTGACCGCATTGCGGCGCTCTGGCCGCATATGGATATCGAGCCAGCCCTGCTTTGCCGTGCCTTCGATCGTCGCGTCGATATCGAGCTGGTCCGCCGCGCCCTCGCGCGCGAAACGGCGCAGGCGGCGCAGCGCCATCTTGATGTTGCGCGTGCCCAGCTCCTTGGTGTTGTCGAGGTTCTTGAACTCGCGCTTGTCCCACACCTTGATGGCGCGCTTGTGCCGGCTTTCCCCGCCGATCCGCACGCCTTCGGGATTGTAGCCCGAATTGCCGAACGGGCTAGTCCCGCCCGTGCCGACCCATTTGTTGCCGCCTTGGTGCCGCTCCTTCTGTTCCTCGAGCCGCTTCTTCAGCGTGTCCATGATCTCGTCCCAGTCGCCCAGGCTCTTGATCTGCTCCATCTCTTCCGGGCTGAGGAATTTCTCGGCGACGGCCTTCAGCCAGTCTTCCGGCACGTCCACGGGATTCTGCCCGTAATCGGACATCACGCCCTTGAAGACCTTGGAGAACACCTGATCGAACCGGTCGAGCAACCCCTCGTCCTTCACGAAGGTCGCACGCGAGAGGTAGTAGAAAGCCTCGGGCGACCGTTCGATCACCTCGCGGTCGAGCGCTTCGAGCAGCGTCAGGTGTTCCTTGAAGCTCGCCGGAATGCCGGCCGCGCGTAACTCGTCGACGAAATCGAAAAACATGCCGATCCTTCTAGGCCCGAGCCTGCGCCACCACCACCCCGGCGCAGGAAGAGACCTGCGCCGCGCTTAACCGCACGATAACCATCGCGACCTAGAACGCTGCCGAACAGGATTGCAAGGGGGTCATGGCGACAATGGAAATGGCATCGATCGATGCAAGGGGCGCGAACGCGATCGACGGTATTCCCGCGGCGATCGGCAAGGTCACGGTGGGTTGCTCGGACGTGGCCGGCCTGGTCCAGGAAGTGATCAATTCCTTCGGACGACTGCGGGCGGAACATGTTGAACTGCAGGGAACCGTCCGCGCCCTCGACGCCGACCAGCGGCGCGTGCTGGATGCGAGCGACGAGGCGCGGGTGCTTTCCGAACGCGCGATCGACCAGCTCGGC